>NZ_FNBL01000038.1 GCF_900102315.1 Celeribacter baekdonensis | reverse complement strand
GCGTCGGCATCCGCATCGGCGTCAGCATCCGCGTCAGCGTCGGCATCTGCATCCGCATCAGCGTCGGCATCACCGTCACTGCCGCCGCCTGCTGCCAGAGCTGCAAGACCGAGCCCACCGAAAACGGCAGCAGCAACGCCCTCTTCTGAGAATCCCATGCCCAAACCGGCCGCGGTCGCAGGATCACCCGTAACGCCGCTGGGCGTTCCATCACCAAAAACTAAACTGTGAAGAGACTGGTTCTCTGCAAAAGTATAAAAGTCGTTCACAACAATCTGATCACCACTCTTAAGATCAATGATCAAATTGTCTCCGCTTTTAGAGTAACGCAGCACTTCGTCCCGCATCACGTCGATTTTGACACTAATTTCAGGACCGGCCTGAATGGAGGTGGTTACCATCGTTCATCTCTCCCAATTTCCCAAAGGCTTATGAGCCCACCAAGTACACTATATCTTATGGCTGTATATTAAAACTAAAGTATATTATCTAGAGATTTTTAATGATCTTTAGGACTATTTCCACCGCCTGCTCACAGGTGAGGCATATCTCAGCCGCAGCACGTTAAGCGCCTATAAACGCGCCACGAAAACAAATCTCAGGCTGAATTCTGCTTAGGTGTGAGTGGGCTACATTGGATTAATTTGTTCTGTTCCAACGCAACCTGCTTCAACGCATGCGCTGTTGCGCGAAAACCAGAAGATTGTGCAATCAAGCTTGCGTATAGGGCCTCAGTCACCAAATCTCTTGATTCGGGGCTCAAAATCTCTAAGCGGTCTTGATTATCATTCATAATGTGTTCGCTTTGCTCAAGTAAGGAGAGAGGCAGATCATGCTGGGTGAGTGGTGATGGGGTGACATAACCCGCCTCTCAGGTAGTAGAACGCCGCGTTACCGAGGCGTTCCATTTCGGAGCAGCTCGTTGGGCTAACTGCTCCTACGCGCTCCTGTCAGCTGTCAGCCGAAGCGCGATTTCAGGATGTCTTGCGCCCTCGACATCCGTCTTGGTTGCGATCGGGCCGCGTGTGCCGCCCGATCCCATGGTGTCATCGTCCCTTAGAGGGC
>NZ_FNBL01000021.1 GCF_900102315.1 Celeribacter baekdonensis | reverse complement strand
CTTCCGGCTGGCAACAGTCGCAATGGCAAACAAGGCAGCCCGGGCCGTCTGGGCGATGCTCACCAAGAAACAGGAATACCGGCAACCCGCGTTCTAAGCGCACCAGTTGCCTACGAGATGCAAGACGTTGAAGTGATGATGCGGAATTAAGTCAACCAAGAGCAAGGACACTCCGGGAATGGCAGCGGCCCTTTGAGGTCGATAAGCCGATTGGAACCTCGCTTGCGGAACTCATCAGGGCCAGTGGAGGCAATGCCAAAACATAAACAGGCCGGACAGACGACGGTACTGACGAAAATAACCGCAGAAATTGCCAGAAAACGCTTGCAATGCGGGAGCCACCCACAGAGGCCATTCGTTCTGAGCGCGGCGATTTCAGGCTAAGAGCCCAATTTGACGGATGCTGCGCCTTGCATTTACGCTCGCATTCAGTACAGATCAGTCATTGCAGGAAAAAAGTCGTTCATGATGGTGTTTCGAGCTGCCAAGTCACTGCTTGCGAAACAAATAATCGTCCTTTCCGATGCGGAAGACAGCCTTTGACCGACAATCTCCAGTTTGACCGACAATCTCCAGCCGCGATGTGGATCAAAGACTATCATTGAGAAATTGGACAGGAAAATCTGATGAGTTTCGAACGATGAAAGGAAGAGATCGAAATGCTCCCTGCTGGTGTGGCTCAGGCAAGAAATACAAGAAATGCCACCTGAACCGAGATGATCAGCCGAAGGATAATCCCTGGTCCGCCGTGGACGTTAATCGGAAGTCTTTTGCCAAGAAGAAATGCTGTGCGCGCGACGTAGGTTTGGGCCCTTGTGATGGTGGTGTGATCAAAGCCCACACAGTTTCACGCGGACCCAATTTGGCTAAGATCGCCGAGAATGGTCATGTGCTTCACTATACTGCGACCGTTCAGGATCTGAACAAAAATGGCGGCAAACTGTCAGTCAAAAAGGTCGGTATCAAAGATGCGTCGGTTTTCTATGGTTTTTGCGGCAAGCACGACCGCGAGCTCTTCTCTTGCATCGAAAATGAGCCGTTTGCAGGCCGCCCAGACCAATGCCTTGCAGTGGCCTACCGCACGATTAGCCGGGAACTCTATGGGAAGGACGCGGCAGCCCATCTGCGTGAGACGTTGCGCGGAGCCGACAAAGGAATGCAACCTTTTGAACAGTTTATGTTCCAGAAGATGCTTGACGACATAAACACAGGAAATGAGGCTGCTCGGCGTGAGGCGAAGGTTACACATGATGTGCTGACCTCCGCGCTGGTCAACAATCAACCAGAAACCATTGGTTCATATGTCTTTGAATTTGAATCGCCATTGCCGTTCATGTTTGCAGGTGCTTGGTCGCCCTTTACCGACTTCTACGGCAATGAGCTCCAGAACGGGTATTCGGAAGAGCTTCTTCAGCAGATATTTGTTTCTTCATTTGCAGGAGACGAACGTGCGATGGTTTGTATTTCTTGGCGGGATATTGGCGGCGCGCCCGGGAAAGTCATCGCAGAGCAGATCAAGGCGCTTGCCGCTGATCAACAAGCCTCCGCTTTATTTCAAATCGTGACGAAGCACGTAGAGAACATCTTCTTCAATCCGAATTGGTACGAAGGCTTAGGCGACAAGCAGAAAGAGCACTTGAACCGCTTGGTAACCGACGGCGTGGATATAATAGGTAGCGTTCCATCCTCGCCTGTCCGCCTGGAAATCGATTTTCAGCTACCTATCGCATCGAGAACATTTCAGCCGTGATCTTGGCATAGGGGTTTATCTGACCTTCACCCTCCGAAAATGCTGCACGATGCACGAATGTCCGGTCTGGTGAAGCTGCGTTGCGGGTTCGGCGTCACGGGTGGAAGGCGGCTTTGGGCCGTTCTCTACCCTCAATGGAAATCCCTGCTGGGGAACAATCGCTTGGCCTGATCGCGTGGATGCATGGCGCGGGGTTGGGCGCGAGGGCGAGGCGCGTCGTCGGCCTGCGGCATCGTCTGTCCCACGGCGTCGTCCATCGGGTGGCCGAGATCGCTGAGATGATGCGAGACGTCTTCGACAGTTTGTGCGATGAGGTGGACAACGATGCCTTCGCGTTGCACATGCCCGGTGATGCGCAAGAGTCTCCCGCCCATGACGGCGCGACGGAACTGTTTGTAAACCTTCGGCCAAACCACCACGTTTGAGATGCCGGTTTCGTCCTCCAAGGTCAAAAACACCACGCCGGAGGCGGTGCCTGGACGTTGCCGTGTGATCACCAAACCACAGACCGAGAGGCGCCCTAAAGGGACATTGGGCAGAGCGGCATGGGGCGTGAGGCCGGGGATATTTGGGCGCAAAAGCTCCATCGGATGGGCTTTGAGCGACAGGCGCACCGCGACATAATCCTCAACCACCTCCTCGCCCAAATGCATCGCCGGGAGATCGACATGTGGCTCATGAATGCCTTCGCCTTCAATCGGGTCGTTGAACAGCGGCAAGGGCGCGGTGCCTTTAATGGCCTTCACGGCCCAAAGCGCATCGCGCCGCCCGAGCCCAAGCCCAGCATAAGCGTCCGCTTCGGCCAGCCGTTCGAGCACGGCGGGCGCGAGGCCTGCGCGCAGCCACAATGCCTCCGGGTCGGGATAGCCATTGCCGCGCGCGGCGACGATCCACCCGGCGTCCTCTTCGCGAAAGCCTTTGATCTGACGAAACCCGAGGCGCAGCGCCAAGCTGCCATCGGATCGGCGCTCCAAAGTGTTGTCCCAGGCGCTGGTGTTGACGCAGATCGGGCGCACCTCGATCTGATGCTCACGGGCGTCGCGCACGATCTGGGCGGGGGCGTAGAACCCCATCGGTTGTGAGTTGAGCAAACCGCAGGCAAAGGCTGCCGGGTGATGGCGTTTGAGCCAGGCGGAGACATAGGCGAGCATGGCGAAGGCGGCGGCGTGGCTTTCGGGGAAACCGTATTCGCCAAAGCCTTCGATTTGCGAAAAGCAACTGTTGGCGAACTCTGGCGTGTAGCCGCGCGCCAACATGCCGGAGATGAATTTGTCACGCAGCTGACCAATGGTGCCCATCCGCCGGAACGTCGCCATTGAGCGGCGCAGCTTGTCGGCCTCGGAGGGGGTAAATCCGGCGGCGACCACCGCGATTTGCATGGCTTGCTCTTGGAACAACGGCACGCCAAGGGTCTTGCCCAGCACGTTTTCCAAGGCGGCGGAGGGAAAACTCACCGGCTCGCGGCCCTGCCTGCGGTTGATATAGGGATGCACCATGCCGCCCTGGATCGGGCCGGGGCGCACGATGGCGACCTCGATCACCAGATCATAAAACTTGCGCGGTTTCATCCGGGGCAGGAAATTCATCTGTGCCCGGCTTTCGACCTGAAACACGCCGATCGCATCGGCCACGCACAGCATGTCAAAGGTCGGTGCATCGGCTTGGGGCACAGTGGCAATCGACAACGCAGGACCACCATGCAGCGCAATCAGATCAAAACTTTTGCGGATACAGGTGAGCATCCCGAGGGAGAGAATATCGACCTTGAGAATGCCAAGCGCGTCGATATCATCCTTGTCCCACTCAATTAGGGTGCGATCCTCCATGGCGGCGTTTTCAATCGGGCAAAGTTCATCCAAACGGCCCTTGGTGATGATGAAGCCACCGACATGTTGGCTGAGATGACGTGGAAAGCCGATGATTTCGCCGATGAGTTTGAGGGTCAGCGCCAAACGCGGATCACTCATGTCGAGGCCAAGTTCCTTGACCCGCTCCGGGTCCGCGCCCCCGCTTGAGGTGCCCCAAATCTGCCCCGACAGATTGGCGGTGACGTCCTGAGACAGGCCCATGACTTTGCCGACCTCGCTGATCGCGGCGCGGGTGCGAAAATGGATCACGGTGGCACAAAGCCCGGCGCGGTGGCGGCCATATTTGGCATAGATGTGTTGGATCACCTCTTCGCGGCGCTCATGTTCGAAATCCACATCAATATCGGGCGGTTCACCGCGATGTTCCGAGACAAACCGCTCCACCACCATGGTGATCGTTTCGGGGCCGACATCGGTGATGCCCAGCAAATAACACAGGATCGAATTGGCCGCAGAGCCGCGCCCTTGGCATAAAATCCCCTGCGCGCGGGCGAACTGCACGATGTCATGCACGGTCAGGAAATAGGCCGGAAAATTGAGCAATTTGACCAGCGTCAACTCTTTATCCATCTGCGCGATGGCGCTATCTGGTGCGCCTTTCGGGTAGCGGGTTTTGAGCCCTTCGCGCGCCAATCGCGTCAATCGCTCTTGTGGCGGCTCATCGCCTGCGATCTCATCGGGATACTCATAACTGAGCTCTGAGAGGCAAAAGCTCGATTTGGCGGCGATCTCTACCGTGCGACGCAGGGCGGCGGGATGGCGGGCAAAGAGCCGCTGCATGTCGGCGGCCCCTTTGAGGCGGCGCTCAGAATTGGGCAGAGCGCGGGTGCCGATGTCATCAATGCGGATGTGGTGGCGCAGACAGGTCAACACATCGGCCAATTGGCGGCGCGATCCGTGATGCATCAACACATCCCCGACCGCAACCATCGGCGCGGCGCTGCGTTGTGCCAGGTGGGCGCAGGCATCGAAATGCGTCTGATCACTGCCATCATAGCGTGGCACAGCGCCCAAAAAGACATGGGCCGGAAAGTGCTTCTTGAGCACGAGAATGTCGGAGCGGCTGTTGTGTGGTTGGGTTTGCGGCAGGGCGATCAGGGACATGCCGGCACAGCCCGCACACAGATCGCGCAGGTCGAGATAACAGTCGCCTTTGGGGGCGCGGCGTTTGCCAAGGGTCAAAAGCCGTGTGAGGCGGGCATAGGCCGCGCGGTCATGGGGCAGGGCAATCCAATGCGTCTCGCTGTCGCGCACCACAAGGCGCGCACCGATGATCAGACGTGGCAGGGGGGCCTCATCGCCGAACTCGCGGCGTAATTCTTTGAGCGCAGAATAGGCGCGCACCACGCCCGCAAGCGAATTGCGGTCGGTGATGGCAATGGCGCTCAGGCCCAGTTCCGCCGCGCGGGTCACAAGCTCCTCGGGATGCGAGGCACCGCGCAGAAAGGTGAAATTTGAGGTGACGCACAGCTCGGCATAGCCAGGATCAAAGGCGGGGTTGCGTGCGCTCATGCAAATTCCCCCTGCACAAACCAGCCGGGGTTTTGCGGCGTGTAAAACAACCACAGGCGCCGCCCCTGTGTGGTATCCACTTTCCAATAATCGCGCAGACCCGTGCGCCATGTGTCCTCCGGCAACCACCATTCCGGCGCGATGCGTTCCGGTCCTGTGGCACGCCCGGTGGTGAAGGACATGTTGCGCCACCGAAACCGCTCCGGCGGATGGGGGCCCGTGGCAGAAATCGGTTCGGACGCAAACAGCCGGATGGGTCGGGGGCGCAGGCTGCCCCAAGGGCCTTCGGGGGCACTATAAGCGGCCACAACCCGTTTGAAACTGCGCTCCGGGATGTGACTGTCGGCGGGGAGAAACCGTTGGATATTGTCGAGCCCGATCCGATTGCCAAGCCGGGTGATCAGATCATCTAAGCCCTCCGGGCGCGCCGCTGTGGCATGGGTGATTTGGCTTTTGAGCAAAGGTTCGACTTGGGTGGCTTCAAGACGCATTTGGTCAATGCCAAAGCCCGCATCGACCTCGGCCACACCGCGTTCAAACAGCGGCAAGATCCGGGCCGCCTCGCGCATTGGCGCGGCAAGGCGCAGCTCGACCTGCTGCGCCCCCTGATCGACGCGGCGCAGGATCAGGGTGAGACGGCGCGCGCCCATGTCTTGGTCTTTGAGCTTGGCACAGAGCCGCTCCAACAGGCGCGCGGTGCCCGCCATGACATCGTCGCGCAGACCGATCGGCTCCGGCAAGGTCAGGCGCACGCCGTAATGGGGTGTTTCGCCCAGCGGTGAAATCACCTCGTCCTGCGTGCCCATCGCCTGATCAAGGCGCAGCACAAGGTCGGGGCCAAAGCGACGGGCGAGCGTGGCGCGGGGCAGGGCCATGAGATCAGAAATCAGGCGCAGGCCGAGCCGTTGCAGCGCAGTGTCGGTCTTGGGATCAAGGCGCAGCGCGGCGACGGGCAACCCGGCGATGCCTTCGCCATCTTTGTGCGATGTGCCAAAATGGGTCAGGGCCCAGGCCGCCCCACGCGTGTTGGCGGCGGCAATATGACCGGTCAACCCGGCGCGTGCCAGCCGCGCGCGCATATCCTCCAACAGGCCCGCTTCACCGCCAAAAAGATGTGCAGATCCGGCGATGTTGAGCATCAACCCGTCGCGCCCATCCAAGCCCACCCAAGGGCAGTAGCGTTTGCTCCAACGCGCGAGCATGGTCAAAAATCGCGCATCTGCGGTTGGGTTGGCGGGGCGGCTTTCCAAAGCGGGGCAATAGGCGCGCGCATCAGACAGGCCCATGCCACGATGCAGCCCGTGCGCTTCGGCGGCGTGGTTCAGGCAATAGATGCGATCAGTGTTTTTCTCATGCAGGGTGAGTGCGAAAGGGGGGAGGTCGGCCGCACAAGCGGTGCGGTCGACCGCGCGTGCGCGCAGAGCCCTATCGCTGGGCAGCCTCGGAAACCACACTGATACGACGCGTTTGTGCATCCCACTTCACTGTCCAAGCCTTAAGTGTTCCTGATTTGTTCTTTGTAATTTCCCAGCGCTGCAGAGTCGAGTCTGTCGCCGGGCGCGCGGCATCAAAAACCGGGGCGCAGTGCCACCGGGTTTGCGCGGCATTGCTGCCCATGCCCTCGGGTAAAAGGCACAGGCCCGTGGCGTTGCCCTCTTGCGCCGCCAATTGCAAACGCCGCCCTTCGGTCAGGCCCACGGGTTTGGTGATCTCCATCACCACAAGGGCCACGGAGCCAGAGCGCAGCGCCTCTTCGGCACTGGCGAGCAGGTCGAGATGTGATGGGGCCAAGGCCAAAAGCAGCTTTTGCGGGTCGAGATAGGGGGCAAATCCGACCGGGTTGATCTGATCTCCCCACCATGCCTCGCGCAGCCACAGCACCGTGCCTCCCAGCTGCCCGGCCAAAGCCAAGGCAAAGGACAGAGCAGACGGCCCGCAGACCTCATGGGTGCGGGCATTCACGGGTGGGAAATGGGTCCTGAATTCAGTCATGTTTGCGATCATACATCATGAAATCCGGAATGCGAGCCGCGCTGTTGGCGCAGCGAACGGGAACAATCCCTTGCCAATCATCCTTCCACGTCATCGGCGCAAACGACTTCCGAACGGGTTTTGGCAGCGGGTTGCCGGTGAAGGAATTTCTTCTCAAGCATGAAGGGGTGCTGCTATGAAAACAGCATTCACCCAGATTTTGACCCTAGTTCTTTGTGTTGTCGTCGTTGCCTGAGGACGGGAAATACAGCCGCTTCGATTTGTCGGCGTTTAGGACGCCAACTATCAATCAAAACCTGCCTTATATTTCTCTATAGGCATCATCACAAAGCGGCGCCCTTTTTCATCGACGATGGCTATCGGCTGTCGGTCATAGGCTGCCAACAGCACGTCAATATTCTGTCGAAATTGCTCCTCGGTGATTTCAATTAATTGTGCTGGCTTGGCGACTATGACCTCTTGGCAAATCATCTCAAGCACGAGATCTTCCACCGTCATATTCCGACTGACTGCCATCGTCTCTAGCGTGATCATCACATTGTCTGGGATGTTAGATATCGTCAGATCAACCATTCTTAATTCTTCCTTAATTCTTCTTTGTGTAGCCCTCCCGTTCGCATTCATCAGACGCAGGGCTGTGCGTGGAGTGAGGACAACGGAATTCAAATCTAGGCGGGCCCTTCATTCGGCGTGGCGCCAGAATGCTATTCGCCCCACAATTCGTCCATAAACGCCTTCAGCTCCGCTTCTGTCAGGGGCTTACCTGTCCCGATTTCTTTCACTTTTCATTGTATTGCCCTTATGCGTTCTTCGAATGAAGAGGTCTGCTCGCTGGGGCCGGCACTTCCGGTGGGTGTATCATTCTTTGGTTTGGTCAAATCCGATCCCCTTCGATGGTTTGCTTCGTTCCAGAAATATCAGAGGCCACCGCGGGGCGTCAAACTGCGCCTTTCTCGGACTGATCATACGGTTCCGCACATTCGGCGAGATGAAGCCTCGGCCCTCGATACGCTTGTGGACCAGCCTCTGAAAAGTACCAGATAGTTCTGCCTTTTTTGGTCAGAGAATTTGTCTCTGCGGTACTCAAGCGAACTGAAAGCACTCATCCGCCGCGCTGGCCGTGAATGGTCGCAACGCGGGACAAAGCCTCATTTCGCTGCGGTCGCACCAATGGCGGCTCAGGGTTGGCAGGGCAGAAACGTATGGTTTTTTTGACCAAGCTTCTCGGTGATTTAAGGCTGTTCAGCCCAAACCTTGCAGTCGAACAGGGCGCCGTCTTCCTTGGCGAACTGAACAGTTTCGCGAACATATGCGGCGGAACGTTGGGGATCGAAATGATTGAGCCAGTGTTCGGGGTCGTCGCCGATTGGGGCAGGCAAGATGCCGTAGGTAACGTCCATTGGAGACTGCCGGCCCTCAGCCCCAGCTCGGGCCACCTCCATGCGGGAAATACCATAGCCGCGTTCAGCAAGATATTCATTGAATTCCAGAAGCTCGGCCTCGGATATCCAATCCGTTCCACCGCCCGTCTCAGCCTGTGCAATAAGAGTTTCAAATCGTTCGTTCATGATCACTCCAGTGGTCGAATGATGTCTCTCGGGGTGTTTTCATTGTCGCCGAGCGGGACATTGCGGTTGCTTACAGCAATGACGTTACCATCGGGGTCCAAAAGAACCCAATGGCCATCTTGACCTGTCAACAGGGTCATATCCTGCCCTTTGTATCTGCCACGCCCTTCGACAAAGCCGCTCAAGTCGGGACGCGGATTGGCAATGATATCGTCGATCTGCTCAACTGTGTGGCCTTTGTGGCCAATATATTCTCGCCCGTCCCCTTTTGCCACCATGGGGCAGAATTCTGTTGCCGTCAGGTGTCGTTGTGGTCCCAGGTCGGGCTTCGACAATATTCGGCCCCGCCTCTTCCGGGATCGGCGTTGAGACAATGTTGTCGGTCGGATCATCAGGAATTGGCGATCCGGTGTGGTTCGGCAGGCCAAGCTCTTCAATCGGATAGGTTTCAAGCCATTGCTCGACCCGTTCCGGAGTGAAGCCCGGCAGTTGCCCCAAGCGGCGCTCGTCTTCCGTAAGTTCCGGGAAAACCTCGACCCAGCCCTGCGCCAGTTCGCCATCCACCGCGGTAAGAAGGTATGCGTCCAACGCGGCCAAGGCGTCTGCCGCGAGCTGGCACGCCCACTCTGCGGCTTTTAACAACCTTGGCTACGGATCGCCCAATCGTCAGGGTTGCTCTGCCCAGACCTTGTAGTCGAACAGTGCCCCGTCTTCTTTGGCGTACTGAACCTGCCTGCGAACGTAAGCAGCGGAACGTGCGGGATCAAAATGATGCATCCAATGCTCATCATCGCCGCGAAATGGTTGCGGTGAAACCTCGTAGCCAAAGTTTGGCGGCTGGGTTCCTCCTTCTGCGCGTTTCACTTCCATTCGAGAAATGCCGTAGCCGCGTTCAGCCAGATATTCATTAAATTCCAGCAGCTCAGCCTCAGAAAGCCATTCTGTGCCACATCCGGTTTCGGATTGCAGGATAAGCTGTTCAAACCGTTTGTTCATCTTCACTCCAGAGGCCTAATGATCGTGCCGGGCTCGTTTTCGTTGTCTCGCAATGGTAGGTTTCGATTGCTTGTAGCCAAGACATTTCCCTCTTCATCTATTTTGACCCAGTGGCCGTCCGGCCCCGTCAATAGCTTAACATCCTGCCCCCTACGGACACCACGACCTTCGATAAAGCCGCTCTGCTCAGGGTTCGGGTTGACAATGATATCGTCGATCTGCTCAACTGTGTGACCTTTGCCGGCGATGTATTCTTGCCCGTCCCCTTTGCCACCATGGGGCAGAATTCTGTTGCCGTCAGGTGTCGTTGTGGTCCCAGGTCGGGCTTCGACAATATTCGGCCCCGCCTCTTCCGGGATCGGCGTTGAGACAATGTTGTCGGTCGGATCATCAGGAATTGGCGATCCGGTGTGGTTCGGCAGGCCAAGCTCTTCAATCGGATAGGTTTCAAGCCATTGCTCGACCCGTTCCGGAGTGAAGCCCGGCAGTTGCCCCAAGCGGCGTTCATCCTCCGTAAGCTCAGGAAAGACTTCGACCCAGCCTTGCGCTAGTTCCCCATCCTGAAGCCGCAGTTCCCCACGCGCGAACGCTGCCCCGGCGGCTGCGATGAAATCCTGCAAAGCGCGCTGTTTCGCGGGATCACCGCCAACGCCCGTTTCAAGAATGGTGCCGGGATTCAGCAACTCATAAAGCGCTGCCGCTTCGGCCCCTATTCGTGCAAATTCGGGGTTCTTGGGCAGGACCGGATACCCGCCGCTGCTGATCCCTTCCTGCACGAGGGCATAGGCTGTCGCCGCCAAGCGACCTTCGACAGTTGTTACATCGACCCCCAGTCGCGCGCCAGCGTCGTCCACGCGCCGATCACGCATGGCTTGCGTCCAGTTTTGCAGCGCATCAGACGCAAGAAGCGCCGCGCCAAAGCCCGTCAGAGCGCGCAAGCCACGCATCGCCTCCGTCAGATCGAGAGCAGGGACACCATCTGCCGTGGGTGCAAAGTCAGCAAGCACCACATTGCTCTGAACGCCCGGCAACACAGGCTCGGCGTAGCACCTGCAATTGTGTGCCTCGCCGGGATGCCCGCCCTCCGGTGGATTGTTCCAGTGGAGTACGCGGTCGTCATAGGCCGCATGGCTGTCACGCACCTTGGCATCATCTCGCGAGCGCCAGATGTATTGCTGAATCCCCAAGTTTTCCTGCCGTAGCTGATTTATCAATCCCGCAAAAGCCCGAACGAGACGTTCTTCCATGACTGTTCGCAGTGGCCGCAACCGTTGCGGATGGTTTTGGTATTCGCCGAATATAATCTCAAGGCGCGCGTCCCAGGCGTCGAGCGCTTCTGACTTTGCGTCTGACACATCCCGCAACTCAGCTTCGGAGACAGTTGGCACTGTGTCAGGCGGGGTCAGCGCGTTCAGGAGCATCCGAGTGTTTTCGGAAATCACCTGGTCGAGGCGTTCGCTGAAATCGGCCCGTAGAGCTGTGTAGTTAGGAAATGTCGACTTGAGCGACAATCCTACGCGGCGGCCAATCAGATGACCGTGTCGCTGCACGATCTCGTACTGGCCGTCACCGCCGTGCCTTAGGAAGTGGCTGAAACTGTGTTGCATGGAATCTCCGAAAGCGTGCCGGAAATGTTCTATTCACAATTGGTAAAGAAAGCCCAAGACCACCGTTCGCAACTTTTTTGCGGAGAGCAACGCATCCTGCTTGCATTGGAGCCAGACATTCATGCACGACGCAGCATCCGACAAAATGGGCTCGAAGCCGACCTCGGATGCATCGCAGCATTTCGTGATATTTCGTGATATGATGCGCTGTCAGCGTCGGGTTGTCGATGTGGGAGGGCGTGGTGGATCGGAGGAACTGTCATGCAAACACCAAACTTGGCGACCATTACGGCACTCATTTGTAATCGGATGTAAGCAGAGTTTCTCTCGTTTTAACCCGAGAGGATTTGGTCTTCGTCATTTTGTCTCGAAGCGAAATCTAGCGAACTATCAGTTTTATAGTCGTTTTTTTGGCCTTATTTCAAAACTCAGTTTTGAGGGCAAACTGAGTTATGAAATGAGACTGATTTTCACTTTAAAACTCCGTTTTGGGGGTCAAACTGAGTATTGCGTTGAAACTCATTTTCAATTTAAAATCAGTTACTTGGTATTCCATTTTTATGCTTGACCCGATTCGCAATATCAGTGATTCTCTCCACCTATAAAGAAGGGTGGGAAGGAGGCTGAAAATGCGCGTAGATAGGGTTCGCCATGAGCAAATCAAGTGTGCTTTGCGCATCGCCGGAACGAACTTTTCTAACGTCGCGGCAGAATTGGGGATCAAGCCTAGTTCTGTCTCCGAAGTCAGCTTGGGCACGTCGCGCTCAAGGCGCGTCGAGCACGCGCTTGCGACGGCTTTGTCGACCCCCGTCGAAACTTTATTCGCCGACAGGTACGGAGATCAAAATGATCTAGAGACGTAAGATATTAATCATCCAAAAGCATCGAAAGCAATCCCCTATCGTGACGATAGAGTGAGTGCCTCCATGCATGTGGCCTGAATAAGTTGAAGCCTTGGGTGTTACGAACCCAAGGCCTCGTGAAATCGATTAGCGCCGATTTCCCTATTCATCTCCCACATCCAACGAATTGTCAACCTTTCGACGGCGTCTGCGCTGCCGGAAGGCCTGTCTGAAACGGAATGAAGGGACTGCAGATGTCGGATGCGGCGCAGCGCTTGCGCGCGTTTGACATGACTGCTCATCAATAATGGAAAATATCAGGAAATCCCCGGCGCGAGGCGGGCGGGATGCGGTCGTGCGCGGGTGTCGACCACCCCTGCCGATTGCGACGAGATTGGCGGATGGCGAAACGGCCACGTCGCGGGCCAGTCGTGCTGCCCAAAACAACGGCTATGCATCGCTGCAAGCCCTGTGCAGCGACCAACGTATCCATGTTTTGAACCTCTGTAACGGTTTTGATGCCGAAGTGGCGCATATTGCGGAGCTCACCGGCATTGAGTTCGAGACATTACGTTTCAATACGCCTTGCCTCAATCAGCAAGGTTGGTTCCGGCTTGGGGCAGAGCGGATCAAAGCCACGGCGTTCACGCGTTCAGGCGGACAGGTCTGTCCCGCTTGCGTGCTCGAAGGCCGCGCGGATGATGCGCGCAACGGCGCTTTTCAAAAGGGCGTCTGGCAGGTCTCAAACCTGCACAGTTGCCTAAAACATAAGGTGGTACTTGTCCCATTGGAGGTCTCGGGCAATAGCAAATCAGCACATGACTTTGCGCAGCATATCAAAGGTTGGGCGCCGGGCGAAATCACCAAGGTGACAGATGAAGACCTTGGCTTTGAAGTCTACCTTGCAGATCGGATCAGGCTGGGGCGCAAACAGGCTTGGCTCGACGAGTTCAAGTTTCACGTTGTCTCTTCGTTTTGCGAAGCACTCGGAACCCTGCTGCAATTCGGGTCAAAAGCGCGTCCGCATCTACTTACCGCTCCCGATCTGATCAAAGCCGGTGCGGCGGGGTATGCTGTTGCGAAACACGGGCCGGAGGCCATTTGGAATGCGCTCGATACCATCCGGACGTCGGCGCCCCAATCCCAAAAGCCTGATTATTCGAAAATCTTTGGCCCGGTGATCGTGGAACTGCGGGCACGGCGAAACGATCCGGATTTCGATGTGTTGCGGTACCACATGCGTGAGTACGTTTTGGATCGTTTCTATGTCGCTGAAGGCGCGTCGCTCTTGGGCGAAACCTGCGGGGCACCGCGTGTTCTCACCGTGGGGGTGGCCTCAAAGCGATCAGGCATTCCGATTTCCACGCTTACGCGTCAGCTCAAACGCAGTGGAGAGCTCACGTCGGAGATGAAGAACGGGTTGAGTGACCGGGCGATGCTTGTGTCTGCTACGGTGATGGATGCGGCCATTTCTGAGGCGGAAAAGCTCACCTCTCTCAAGATCGCACGGGAGGTGCTTGGCTGCGACCGTTATACGATGGAACGCCTCATCGAGAGCGGGATGATGCCCCTGCATTTCCCGGCGGGCGAGGGCAGTTTGCCGATGCTTCACCGGGATCAAATCTTGAGCTTTGTCTCGCGTCTGCAAGCTGTAACCGAAGTGAGGCCGGACCTTGGCGATGATGATCTGCCGCTGGCGGGCGCTTCGCGTCAATGCCACTGCACAATTTATTGGATTTTGGTGCAAGCGCTATCAGGCAATCTCCGGCTCGTCTCAAAGCTCAAAGAACCGTTTCGACTGCCCGATTTCTGCGTGTCGCTATCAGAGGTCCGGGACCAACTGGATCAGCTCCCCGACGGGCAGGTGACGGCGGCTCAGGCTGCGAAGTTGTTGGGCTGTAATGTGGCTTCGATCCATGCTCTCGCAAATGACGGTTTTATCGGCTCGCAGTTGCAGGATGCGCGACTGTCCAACCGCAAACGGCGTCTGATTTCGCTCGCGGATTTGGAGGCTTTTGAACGCGACTACATCTTGTTGCGCGCTCTGAGCGGAACGCGGCGCGCCGATTTTGAGGCTCTTCAAGGTATGCTTGCACAGCAGGGCGTCGAGCCGCTTCCACTCGGTGAGACAGCCGGAAAGTTCTTCAAGCGCGTTGAGATTGAGCGGCTTGCCTACCGACCCGGAGGCCATGCGCTTGCGCGCCTTTTGGCCGCTGACGAGATGCACCCGCGCCTCACTGACGGCGTGTTTTGATCCCCTAGATGAACAGGGCCCAGAGGCCCAAACAACGAGTAAAAGTAATGACCGACAAAATCGAAATCATCGAGCACGACAGCTGGGCCTACAACCTGCCCAAAACCCGGACGGCAGGTAAGATCACCATCGGAGACATTCCGGGGGTCCTTCCTTTCTCCGGCGTGCGCAATCCATTGACCACCAGCAGCACGAGCCAGTCAGTTGCACTGACCTACAGAACAGCCGCGAATAATTTTGTCCCAAAAGTCGGCGCGGCAGAGAGCTTGGCTGAGGCCGCTGTCGCGCATGAAGCGCTCTCATCCGGGCGTTTCTACGACGTGGAATTCCAGCCCGTGCGTTTTCCTTACGAACATCCGGATGGAGGGATGCACTGGCATACGATTGATTTTAGGTTCACGCTTCCCAATGGGCTCATGTGCTTTGGCTTCGTGAGGAATGCGACCAGCCTGTTGAAGCCGCAGACCATCGCTGAGATCACGGCAATCCGTCAAGCTGCGCCACGGGCCGAGGCGCATAAGTTCATTGTCATCGATGCCGATGGTTACAATCGCGCGCGCCGCGACAATCTGCGCCGTATGCATCATTTTGCCTGTTTTGAACCCGACCCAAGCGCAGATGCGCTTGTGGAAGCAGCGGCTTACGATCTCAAAACGCTCTGGCGCGTGTCTGATTTGTTCAATGTCGTGGACTTGCCAAATGGGACGATCATGAAATCCTGCCTCCGCCTCATCGCGCGGGGCGCACTCAAGGCCAATATGAACGCTGTGATCGGGGCTCAATCCCGTATCTGGAGTGCTGCAAAATGAGTGTGCGTCTGAATTATCATGTGCCCGCTGGTACCCAGTTGATGACCGGCGGCAGGTCCTTTTTTCTCTACCCGCAAAAAGGTGGAAGATACCGTGCGGAAGACATTGCGACGGGGCGGTCTGAGACGTGGACGGCGGGTCAATTTCTGGACCGTTCAAGCCGAAGTGACGCGTCGCGCTCATACCATAATGTGCGCGGAAGTCGCGCGTCCGCACGCATCCAGGCGGGTGGGCTTTTCCACCGGGATCAGTTGAACGCGAAGGGGCGTGATACGGTCAAACTGCGCAAAGCATTAATGGTAGGTGTCGAAGCGCTTGCCGCAGAGGGGCTGAAGATCACGGGACCCGCTCTCGCCAAATTGAAGAACCGCAGAAAGATCCGTGATTTCGCGCAGCCGCATTATCCGGATCGACCGATCTGGATCACACCACGCGGCGGGAGTACGCGAGAGTGTGCGATCATGCCCTCCGGGCGTATCTTGCGAGACTATTGGACGCGCTATGTCGATGCGGGCTTTGATGAAATGGCGCTGGCCGATCAAAACTGGCTGAAAGGCAATCGCACCCCACGTATCCATTGGCGTGTCCGGGAACTGATTGATCAGGCGATTGATGAGGTGCATCTCGATCTGAAAAAGCCGCAGGTCTCTTTGGCCCTAAGTCGTCTGGACACGCTCATAACCTCGGAAAATGAACGGCGCGCTGTGCGCGAACAGAGTGAGCTGAATTGCGTCACACACAAGACGGTTTCTAACCATGTCGACATGATCAACGCGACGGCGCTCGCCATTGCGCGAGATGGTGAGCGTGCGGCAACAAACGCGCGCACACGAGGTAGCACCGATGCCCGCGCTCTCATGATTGGCGAAGACGTTGAAACTGATGAGTGCAAATTATCTGTGCTCACCCCAGTGAGAAAAACCGGATTTTGGGAGGCGCTGAGCGCGGAGGACAAAGAGGCGCTCGAAGAGATCGAGGACTATGTGACGTCACGGTTATGGCTGGTGCTCGTGCTGGACGTTGCGACGCGCATGCCGCTCGGCTGGACGCTGACCGACGCCCCGAACCATGAGGCCACTTTGGATGCGCTGCGGATGGCGACCCGCAGCAAAGAGCGCGAGAAAATCATGTGTGGCTGCGATTGCGATCCAATGCCTGCGGTCGGGTTGGCTTGTGTCCCAAATGACAATGGCTCCGGCCTGCGCAATGGGGCCGTGAAGACGGCGCTTTTAGGAGCGGGGGCTCAGGTGGTCGATGTCAGAGCGTATCACTCTGGCGATACGCCCTTCGTCGAGCGGATGTGGAACACAATGGAAAGCCAGCTGATCAATCTGCTTCATGGCTACACGGGGCGCACGGCGGGCCATCTCAAAGGCTACGATGCCAAGAAGAATGCAGTGATTTTCCGCGAGGACCTGTTTCGCCTGATCACGCGCTATCTGATCGACGAATACCCATACCAAAATCATTATGGGACAACGGTGTTCGGGCGCTCACCGATCCACGTCGCGACCCAGCTTGCAGAGGAAGGCTGGGCCATCGCGGTTCCGTCTCCGCAGGATCGGCGGCTGCATCTTGGGTGGCGCAAGGAAGCCATGATCACTGACGAAGGCGTGAAAGTCTTCGGCCTGCCGTATAACTCCCCCGAGCTTCAAAAATTCCGGGATAGCACCAAGCGCAAAGTTGCCGTGTTTTGTGACCCTGATTGCGTGAATGAAGTCACTGTTATTGTCGAGGGGCATCCGGCCCCAATTTGCGTGGATCTGAGCTGGACAGAAATGCGCGATATGACCATTCCTGAGGTTCTGGCGCACTACGAGGAACTGCGCAGGAACGATCCGGCCAATCTGAAGGACACGCGTGTTCGCCTGGCGCGCTTGCGCCAGGAAAGGTTCGATTATCTGAAGAGCAAGGCCATCGAGAACGGCCTTGCCCGGAGTTACATGACGCGGGCGGAGGCCGAAAAGAAAGCCGCCGTGCTCACGACCGGGATGCAGTCGTCAGAACCGAAAATCACTGTGGGCACGGTTGCGCCCGGCACACTCGCTGATCTGGAGTGTGATCCCTTTGCATTTGACATCGGCGATGGGTTCGAGCCGCCGATTGAGGGTGATCTGACGTCCGGCACTCAGGACGGGCGCGCCGTGTTCGGTCGCCCGGAACAAGCGGGGAAGCTGAAATGAGTTTCCTAGATACAGCCGTGGCCTCGAAAATCGCAGCCCTCAAAGCCCTGCATTATGACTTCCCGCGTGCAAACGATCTGCGCGCGGGGATCTCGTGGATGATTACTGACTATTGGGCCAAAGCCTCTGCGGGCCAGACCTTTGAGGCGCGCGGCCTGATGGTGACGGGACCATCGCGGATCGGCAAAACCGGAGAAATCCGGCACCAACTTGAAATGCTCAACGATGGATCAACCGTCATGCCAGATGGGCGCCCCGCGCGTATCGTCAGCGTCATGCTGAAAGGAACCATGTCATGGAAGGACCTTGGCGTTCACACCCTGCGAGAGGGATTTGGCTTGCCAACATCGGGCCGTATGACGCAGCGCGAAATCTGGGATATGGTTGGCTTCCACGCGCGTGAACAGGGTGTGCACGGCATTCATTATGACGAGTGTCAGCACATTTTTCCGAAGAAAAGCGCCGAAGGGCGGGCGATGATCCTCGACAGTTTCAAATCGCTCCTCAAAAAGCCCGACTGGCCGCTGATGCTGATCCTGTCGGGCGTTGACGAACTTGCTGGTCACATCAACAGCGAAGAGCAACTGGCCTATCTGCTCCGGCCCGTGCCGTTCCGCGAAATCTCTCTGACGCGAGACGAGGATGTTCAGGAACTCAACCGGCTCTGTTTTGCCTATGCCGACACCGCCGGGTTCGATTTCACACCGCTCAGTTCGATGGATTTCTATCGACGTCTTTCCTGCGCCTGTTCCTATCGCTGGGGGCTGGTAATTGAGCTGCTGATTGACGCGCTGGTGGAAGCAAGCCGCAGTAGGGAGGTTCGGTTGGATACCCGTCATTTCTGCCGTGCGTTTACTGACCGAACTTCCTTGCCGACGGGGTATTCACCGTTTTCGGTCGAGGATTTTGAGCCGTTGTTCAAGGCGAGCAAGATTTTCGATCTATGGAGTGAGAAGAAAGGGAGAGGAGGCTGAAATGGTTTCGAGCTGACGAGAAGGTTCAGCTGGTTTCGCAAAATATTAGGTGGGGGTATTTCGGTAGATCAGCCTGAGAAACATAAGCTTTTTGAGCCAAATTGGTCCGTGCATTTACGCGGGCCTTTTTGTTTTCGGGGCGGCAGCGTATGGTTTTTGGAGTTTGGGTGACCCAGTGCATGCTGCGCGTTTATGCTCCAAACGTGCATGTTTATGGGTCCGAACTAAATTGTTGGTTGAATTTTTATTTTAAAACAGAGGCTTATGATTGATTCGATTTCAGTTTCTGAGTTTCGTGCACTCTTTTGCTCCACTGACATCACTGGACCATAAGAGTGCATATTTGGAGCATAAACATGCACCTCAGTGTCAAGAAAATTCTAAAACACAAGATGTAGTGTCGGTTCTGCACCAACTCTGCCGGGTCGTAACGGCACACTTCACTCCCAGAAACCCCGAAAGGTCCCCAATGCCCGAAAATCGCTATGGCGTGATCTCTGAACTACGAAGCGCGGAAGACCGGGAGGCCGTCGTTGCGCGGCTTGAAGCAGAAGGCATTCCGGCAGACCGGATTCTCACGACCGACCCGGAAGAGCCAAATGCACCGCCCGACTGGCTCCGCAATCTGAGCGCGAACTCGGAACTGACCGCCCCGTCTCTGAGTGATCTCAACCTCTCAACGCAAGGAATTGCAGCCACTGTGGAAGCCGCTGTGATCTTGGCCTCGCGGAGCCGGAACAGGTTTCGGTTGGCCAGATGGATGGGGCGGTGATGGTCTTCGGTATTGGTGACCGCTCGGGTTCGGGGTTTGAAGTATCCCCGCCAATGCTGCGCGGTTATGCTTCAAACGTCTGTGCTTGTGGTTAAATCTGAATCTGTAAAAATTTATAAATTTAAAACAGTATGTTGTTGATGATTCGATTTCGGGTTTCGAATTTCGTGCGCTCTTTTACGCCACGGGAACTTGTTTTGCGTCGCCAATTGCAGCTTGATCCCATGGATCCAACCCGGATGCGAGGGGACCAAGATCAAAAGACGCTCTTGCGGGTCGAAAGAGGGGGGAGCAGCCCCGATTTTGGCACAATGGCGGTTCAATAATCCTTTTCAAAATACACCCCAATGCCGGTATCGCCGGTCGAGGCCACGGACCCTTTGACGGTCACTTTGTCGGTGGCGTCAAGGTTCAGGTTGATCACCGATTTCCCATCACTGTCGATGGTCACATCCGTGTAGATTTTATCCGAAATATATTTGCCAAGTTTCAACGAACTGCCGCCCTCTTCTGAGGTTTGCAGGTCAAGATCGTCGAGGCCAAAACTGTTGCGGATCGAACCGACAAGCCCGCCACCGCCGCCGGTCAATGTGGCCACAGCCGAGGCCATTTGCGCGGCTTGCAGAGCGGAAATTTGGCTCAGACCGCGACCGAACAACAATTGAGAGAGGATTTCTTCTTGCGGCAAGGTGGGGGAGGAACTGAGAGTCAAGGCGAGCGCACTCAGCGGTCCTTCGGTGACCAATTGCACGTTCAGATCAGGGGTCTGCGTTTCCGCCACAAGCCGCACCACAGGGTCCAATTCGCCCTGCAAGGTCAAAGTGCCCTCTTTCATCACAATGCGTTTGCCCAAAAGCGACAGCCGCCCCCGGATCAGCGAGAATTGCCCCACCGGGATCACATCTTGGGTCGTGCCGCGCAGGCGCAGTTGCCCGCCGAGTTCGGCATCCAAACCCCGACCGCGAATGAAAATCTGGTTGGGCGCGGCGATGGTGACATTGAGGCCATAGGAGGCGCTTGGGCCACCATTCGCATCGGTGCTCACCAGTCCGGCGCGCTTGCGGGTGGTCTGAACGGCGTTGGTTTGACCGGTGTGGGTGATCTCAGGGATGTCGCCGCTGCCGCCAAGGCCCGAGGCCGACACGGTGATGTCGGTGCGGCCCAATGTGAGATTGCCCGCAATCGCAGCGCCCCCGGACAGCGGGCCGGTGATGGCCAAACTGCCATTCAAAGAGGTGCTGTAAAGCGCCGGGTCCACCAAGGTTAGGCCATTGAAAATCATCGTCATATCGGCGGGAACTGCGCCGGTGAGGCCAATTTGACCAGAGGCGGAAATGCTACCGCCAGTATCGGCATTGGTTGCCACGTCAATCTGAGCGCGCTCGCCCGAAAGCGTGACGGTGCCACGTTCCACTGTCAGTGCCAGCCCCGCGTCGGAGACCACCACTCGTGCGCCGGGGGTGACTTGAACTTGACCGGACAGGGACGAGAGGGCGAGCGGGCCGTTGAGCGCAAGGTCAAAGCCAGCGTTGCCTTGGGTCAGTGCGGCGGTGGTGAAACGGTTGGACAGGCCCAAAGGGGCGGAGCCGGTCAGCGCAAGGTTGGCTTGGCTCGCATCTTGGGCGAGGGTGCCAGTGACCCGCGCGGTCGAGCCGCCGGGGCCGGTCATATTGGCTTCGGTTTGCCACGGCGCTGTGACGCTTGCGCGGGAGACATCGGCGGCAAGGGTCAGCGGACCGGAGAGGCCAACACCAAGGCGCGCGACGTCATCGAGACGGGCGGAGAGCGTCAGCGCCCCCGCCTCAGAGGACAACGTGCCTTTGGCGGAGGCGGTCACGGCCCCGGTGGACAAATCGGCCGCACGCAGGGTCAGGCCGGTTTCGTCGCGTTTGGCAGAGAGGCTCACCGTGCTGGCGCCATTGGTCAGCGCGTCCAGTTGCGCGATGCCAAAGCGCAGATTGGTGCCTTTGGCTTCGGCGGTCAGGTCGAACATCCCACTCAGTGGCGCGTAGCTGCCCGAACCTGTGGCCTGAACAGCTCCTGCGAGATCAAGGCCGGACAGGCGGGCAAATCGTGCCAGACGCGGGGTGTCGAGGCGCATGTCGCCGGTGAATTCAAGCCCTGCGTCAAACCCGGCCAGCCGACCTTGGACCGCAACGGTGGTCGCATCGGTTTTGAGCTCGAAAGTCTCAAAAAGGATGTCCTGCCCCTCTTGCCATGTCAGTTGGGTCAGCAGGCTGGGGTTTGCGCCAATGGCGTCTTGCATCGCCGGGTCATCAGAGGCGAAATCGGTGACGGTGGCCTCAATCTTGGCACTCACCGCGCCCAATGTGGTCAGGCCATTGTCACCCGTCAGTCGCGCGATGGTGCCACCCGCATTGATCGCCGCTTTGCCAAGGCGCAGCCCGTCCTGCGTATAGCCGTCCACATCAATCAGCGCGGTCCAACTGTCATCTGTGGCGGCATCGTAATTGGCAATGATCAGGGCTTTGTTGACCTGACTGCGCGCCGAGCCGAAGGGCAACAGCGTCGGGCGGCCGTCGAGGCTTTTGAGCGACCCGGAGAGGGCGAAGGATTGTGGCAGGCCATCAGCCCCGATGTTGGCCGCCCCAACCATCGACACCGTTTGGGTCGAGAGGGTGAATTGTTCAAGCTCAAACCCGCCCGCAGGGTAGGACAGGCCGCGGGCTTGCAGGGTTGAAGACGGGCCAAAGAACCGCGCGTATTCGGCGCTGAACAGCGGGGTGAGGTCGCCCGAGAGATCGGTCGTAAACGCGCGTGGGGTGGGGGCATTGGGGGCATCTGGATCGACCTTGGCTTTGAGGGCCACTGTGCCGGTGAGGCGATCTTTTCCCTGTGTTGCCAAGGCGATATTGGCGGTGAAATCATCCAACGGACCCGCGCCCTTGGCCGTCAGCGACAGTGCGGGCGCGCCGGGCAGATTGGCGAGGGTGGCGATCAGTCCGCCCGTGCCTTCCGTCAGGGACAGATCGAGGTCTAACACCTCGGTCGGTCCATCAAAGGACACATCGACCGCAAAGGCCCCCTCCGCCGCATCCAGGCGTTGAATGCCCAGCATCGCAGCACCCGATCCTCCGGCCAAATTGGCGCTGCCAGAGAGGCTCAGATCCACCGCTTTGCCCAGTTTCAACACCGGGGCTCCAAGGTGGACACGCTTGGCCTCAATCGCACCGATGTCGATCGACACGGGCAAGTCCGGCAAGGAAAACGGTGTGGCCTCGGGTGCGGGGAGCGCGGTCGTGGCCTCCGTCACGGGCAGGCGGTCAAACAGGATTTCGCCCGCCGTAATGCGGTTGATTTCAACACGACCGGAGAAAAGGGCGGCCCGGCTCCAGTCCAGTTCGACATCTCGCAGGGTGAACCACACGCCGGTGTCGTCTGCGATGGTCAACTCGTCGAGCGTGGCGTTTGAAGACAACAGGCCTTTGAAGCCTTCGATGCGAATGTCACGGCCCGCACCCGACAGGTTGTCTTCCAAAAAGCCAACAATCACAGAGCGGTCTCGGGCGGTTTGCGCCGTGTCCGTTTGTGCCGTGTCCGTTTGTGCCGTGTCGGTGCTGTCCTGCGCCATCAGCGTCAGTGGGATGCAGATGGCGGTCATGACCGGAAGAAATTTGTTCAAAACGCTTGCCCTATGCCGATGTAGATTTGGATGCCGTCACCCGTGTCGCCCGTCACAGGTCCGGCAAGGTCAAGGCGGATCGGGCCAAAGCCAGTGTCATAGCGCAACCCAAGGCCTGCGCCCGAATGCCATTCTGCGGCGTCGCCCGGCAAAGCCGATGTGCCGATGCCCCCGAGGTCATAAAAGCCCACGACGGAAATTTTGCCCGTGACCAAGGCGCGCAATTCGGTTGAGAGGCCAAGGAAACTTGAGCCACCTGTGGCATTGCCGCCGCCCAAATCGACGTCGAGGGATTGGTACGGTTGCCCGCGTACGGTGCCGCCGCCGCCGGAGTAAAACAGTAAATCGGGCGGCACTTCGGCATAATCCGCGCCCGAGATCGACCCCAGTTGCAGCCGCCCGGCCAAGGTGAACCGATCCTCGTCCCCAAAAGAGAGATAACCGCGCCCATCGGCCATAACCCGCACGCCGGAGGCCGATCCGCTCACGCCGACAAAGGGCAGGATGTCGGCGTTGAAATAGGTGCCGGATTTCGGGTTTAACGCATTGTCCCGCCCATCGCGGCTGCCGTTGATCGGGAAAATCACATGCGAAAAAGAGCGCGATCCAAGCGAGTCCTCGACCTCGGAATAGCGGTAGCCGAGGCCAAAGGAAAAGGTTGAGTTTTTAGACGTTTCCACATCGGCGCTGATGGTGAATTCGCCGCGATCCGAAAGGAAATCCGGCTCGTCCAAATGTTCAATTTCAGCGCCCAGAACAAGGGTGGTTTTGCGGGTAATCGTGGCGGGGCGGCGGTAGGTTGCGCCAAGGGTGTAATCCACGCCTGTGGTGCCGCCGAGACCGCCGATTTCGGCGTCAAAGCGCAATCTGTCGGCGTTTTTGGTGAGGTTGCGATGCATCCAGTAGGCCGAAATCGTGCCGCCTTCGAGCGATGACAGTTCCGCACCAAAGCCAAGGCGACGCTTTTTTTCGTCCACTAGCGTTGCGGTGATGTCCAGGGTTCCATCGGCATTCAGAGCGTCGGCCTCTCGCAAGGTGATCGAGCGAAAAGTGCCGGTTTTTTGCAACCGTTTGGTCACCAGATCGAGCGTATCAGGGTCATAGGCCCAGCCCATCGGCAAGTTGGCGATGCGCGACAGGCGATCTTCGCGCACGCGCGTGTCTCCTGCAAATTTCAAGCGGCCAAAGCGCACGGATGGACCGGGGTCGATGGCGAGGGCGACGTCGAGTGTTTGGCTGTTGTGATCCGCGATGATCTGTTGGTCTTCCAGGGCCGCTTTGGCGTGCGATGCCTGTCGCCATGCCGTGATGGCCACGTCTTTTGCCTCACCGACCAGACCGGATTTAGCCACCTCCCCCGATGCGAAATCTTCGGGCAATTGCGTGTCGGGGGCGAGCGGGGCGACGGTGGCGCTGCCAAAGCGGAACCTTGGGCCGGGGGCGACATTGATCACCACTGTGTTGATCGTCGATGGCAATGAAATCAAGGACATATCCGCCCCTTCGCGCCCATCCACGCGGATTGAAATGCTGGGCCCGTAATAGCCTTCGCGGTACAACGCACCGATCAGGGCGCGGTAATCGGACTGAACGGCAGCGATGATTTCTTCGGGGGCTGTGACGTCGTTTTTGGCGGCTTCCAGAATGGCGGAGGCGTTTTCCAGCCGATTTTTGACCTCACCCTCTGCCGTGGTTTCAAGCGTGGCCTCAAAGGCATTCGAGGTCCCTGCGTAAAGCAAGGCAGCCGCCACAAACATAGTCCCTCTAAGCACCGCTTGGCCTTCCTCTTTGACGTGGTCATTCGCCCTCTACATAAAGCAACTATGCGGTGTTCCCAGCATTGTTTCCAGTGTCAGCACGAGTCTTTTCACGCGGCTGTGATGAGGTGGCGGTTTGTTGCTTGCGTGGTCTGGGGGCGAGGCCTAGGGTCCGCGGGAATAAAAGGAGGGCAGTATGGCCGAATGTGAAATATGTGGTGCGGATGCGGCATTGGTGGACGTGACCGTCGCGCCCAAAACGGAGGTGGCGCATCTGTGCGAGACCTGTGCGGGCGGGATCAAGGGCGAGGCGGTGCCAGAGGGGCATTGGCAGGCGTTGACCACGTCGATGTGGTCGGAAAACGATGCGGTGAAGGTGCTGTCTTGGCGGCTTTTGAATCGTTATAAGTCAGAGGCTTGGGCCTCCGATGCGCTTGAGATGCTCTATCTTGAACCCGAGGTTGAAGACTGGGCCAAGGCGGCCGGCCCCGAGGTCATTCACCGCGACAGTTTGGGGGCGGTCCTGTCCTCTGGCGACACGGTTGTGTTGATCAAGGATCTTCCGGTCAAAGGCGGCGGCTTTACCGCCAAACGCGGCACGGCTGTGCGTGGGATTTCATTGGTGCAAGACAACGCCGGGCATATCGAAGGCCGGGTCGAAGGTCAGCGGATCGTGATCCTGACCGAGTTCGTGAAGAAGCGTTAATTTACTCAGGTCTTACTCGGGGCCTAAAATGAAAAACGCCCGCAGAATTCAATCTGCGGGCGTTTTAGAATTCTGTTCGAAAAGGGCTTACGCCATTTCGATGTTGACTGCGCTTTCGCGGCCGTCACGACCAGCTTCGATGTCGAAAGTCACTTTCGCGCCATCGGCAAGACCGGACAGGCCAGAACGTTCGACGGCAGAGATGTGCACGAACACGTCTTTTTTGCCGCCTTCAGGCTCGATAAAGCCAAAACCTTTGGTAGAGTTGAACCATTTCACGGTGCCATTAGCCATCGTGTGTCTCCTAAATTTAGATGTTGCCCGCTTAAGTGCGGCAACCCGGCGTAGTCAGGGATCGATCGAAGACTGTAGCCGATGAAGGAGAACAGAAGGGTCGATAGAGGTAACGTAGCAAGACCTTTATGACAGGATTCTATGCGCTTGCATAGGGGAATGTTTGAGGGGGGATTTGGGGGTGTGGTTTACAGGTGGTTCTTAGATTGGGACCATTCACAGATGCAAAGCATCTGTGACGCGCCTGACCCTCCCCCATGGGAGGGCGCGTTTCACGTGCCCACCGATCAGTTTGGCAATAGCGTCATACAAGCTCGGAGATTTCTTTGTTCTTCTTTATGTTTAATGACACTGGGTCAGATCCGACAACTAACCCTCGTTCCATTAGCAGTTCGAGAGATTCATGGAATGTCGCCACATTAAGGCAGAAATGGTTTTTCAGAGTATCAATCTTGATTGCTTTTTTGCCCCATCTTCCTTGACGTTTCAATGTAGATAGTATCCTACGCGCTCCTACATCCATGGACATTCGGCTTGTAAGGCCAATGATCGATTGCTCCATGTCTTCCAAAGCTGAGCTATGGTGCTCGATTCCGAAGTAGTGGCTGTGCGTGTGCTTGACCGAGGAAATTTCAGAAGAGCCAATCATTACAACCTCGTATTTATCTTCTTCTGGATATTGCGATTCGTAGTTTGAATATGCTTCAGTTGCTTCGTCGGGGTCTCTACCAACTAGATCCCAAGTAACGAAATTGCCGTCGTTCCAGTCAAAAACCAGGATCCAGTTATTTAAAGAGCTCTGAGAGTTCTTCTCGGCCTCACTCATGGTTTTGATAATATTTTCATTCACATAACTTGCGAGTGCTTTGGGCGATGCCTGACCAATTATGGCTTCAGCAAGTTCTCTTGATCTTTGAAGCTCAATTTCGTGTTCTGAAGACAGCTTCTTCTCCTGTTCAAGGAAGTGCAGTGCGTCTGAAAACTTCTTGAAATATTTTAATACCTCTTTATCGCCCTCATTCTCTTTAAGCCTTGAGCCGTAGATAACGGATGTCCTCTCAATGCTCTCGGACCAGTAGTGTTGAAGTTGGCTTCTAAGCTGAAGCTCTAGCCGTATTCCACTCGTGGTCAAAATAATATGGTATGCTCTGTATCCGGAGTCGTCGCGCCCCCAATCACGGTAATCGGTTTCTCGTTCGATTGTGTAATCTCCGGAGTCCGTTAGCTTAGTTCTAAGAAAGCTGACGAGACCATCAACGGCCTCATTGTTGTCTACTACAATGCGGCAGCCACCAATATCTTGTAGCTGAGTAAGGCGTACACTAAAGCGCCTTAGCTTTCGGAGTATCTGAGGTTTTCTTTTTAGGCGTTGGGCTATGTAGTTTTGCTGGCCATAGGTTTGTAACCACTCTTGGAGGCTAAGCGTAAGTTTGGTCAGTGGTGCGAGGTATGATTTGCGAAACTCTTCAAAAACATAATCGAGTTCAAGCGAAAGCTCGTCATAATTCCTGTCTTTATCGCTTAGAATACGACCGGCTTTATCAACTTTGCTTTTTGAAATCATTTTATCCTCTTTCAAGAAATAAGCCCCGCCGAACTGGCGGGGCAATTTCGATCCCGATCACCGACTAAACTTCTTATACTTCATCCGCTTAGGCTCCAACGCCTCAGCCCCCAACCGCCGCTTCTTGTCTTCTTCGTAATCCTCGAAGTTGCCTTCGAACCATTCGACATGGGCGTCACCCTCAAACGCCAGGATATGCGTGCAAATCCGGTCGAGGAAGAAACGGTCGTGGGAGATTACGACGGCGCAACCTGCGAAGTCGGTGAGCGCGTCCTCCAAGGCACGCAGTGTCTCGACGTCCAAATCGTTGGTCGGCTCATCGAGCAGCAACACGTTGCCGCCGGATTTGAGCAGGCGGGCGAGGTGGACGCGGTTGCGTTCGCCGCCTGACAGGATGCCGACCTTTTTCTGTTGATCGCCGCCTTTGAAGTTGAAGGTCGAACAATAGGCGCGGCCGTTCACTTCGGCGTCGCCGAGTTTGATGATGTCTTGGCCGTCGGCGATGGCTTCAAACACGTTGGCTTTCGGGTCCAAATCGTCGCGGTTCTGATCGACGTAGGACAGTTTGACCGTATCGCCATATTCGACCGTGCCCTCGTCCGGCTGTTCCTGGCCGGTGAGCATTTTGAACAGGGTGGTTTTACCCGCGCCGTTGGGGCCGATCACGCCAACGATGCCGCCGGGTGGCAGGGAGAAGGACAGGTCTTCGATCAAAAGCTTGTCGCCCATGTGTTTTTTCAACCCGTTGACCTCGATCACCTTGGAGCCAAGGCGCGGACCGTTGGGGATGACGATCTGGGCGCGACCGACTTTTTCGCGCTCGGATTGACCGGCGAGTTCGTTGTAGGCGTTGATCCGGGCCTTTTGTTTGGCCTGGCGGGCTTTGGCGCCTTGGCGAATCCATTCCAGTTCGCGCTCAAGCGTCTTTTGTTTGGATTTGTCTTCGCGGGCCTCTTGCGACAGGCGTTTGGCCTTTTGTTCAAGCCACGCGGAATAGTTGCCCTCGTAGGGGATGCCCGCGCCACGGTCGAGTTCCAAAATCCATCCGGTGATGTCATCCAGGAAATAGCGGTCGTGGGTGACGATCAGGATTGTGCCTTTGTAATCAATGAGGTGCTGTTGCAGCCAGGCGATGGTTTCGGCGTCCAAGTGGTTGGTCGGTTCGTCAAGCAGCAACATGTCGGGGGCTTCAAGAAGCAGTTTGCACAAAGCAACGCGGCGTTTTTCACCGCCTGAAAGCGTCGTGACATCGGCGTCATCGGGCGGGCAGCGCAGAGCCTCAAGCGAGATGTCGATCTGGCTGTCGAGGTCCCACAGGTTCTGTGCGTCGATCTCATCTTGCAGCTTGGCCATCTCGTCGGCGGTCTCGTCCGAGTAATTCATCGCCAATTCGTTGTAGCGATCCAGAATGGCCTTTTTCTCCGCCACGCCCAGCATCACGTTGCCGCGCACGTCCAATGAGGCGTCAAGTTCCGGCTCCTGCGGCAGATAGCCGACTTTAGCGCCCTCGGCGGCCCAGGCTTCGCCTTGGAAGTCTTTGTCTTGACCGGCCATGATGCGCATGAGGGTCGATTTACCGGTGCCGTTGACACCGACCACACCGATTTTAACGCCCGGAAGGAAGTTCAGGCGGATGTTTTCAAACACCTTCTTGCCGCCGGGATAGGTCTTGGACACGCCGTCCATGAAATAGACGTATTGATAGGCTGCCATTGTGCGGGCTCCTTTGGGAGGGAATAGGTTTGGGGTCTGGTCTAGACAAGGCGGGCGGAAATGGCAATTCTGCTCGCACGATTTGGAGGACACATATTGCGTTATATTATTTCTATTTTGAGTGCGGCTTTTGTCTTTGGGACAGGCCTCACGGCAGAGGCACAAGTGGTTCAATATGAAACCGAGGGAAACCTTGCCGCCACCCATAAAATGACATGCGTTGGATTTGCTGAGGCAGGGCCTGACCTAAGCCCTGCTGATCTTGCTTTGGGAGCCAGAGATTGTTTTCGCAAGAAGCGGGGCGAGGACATGGCAGGCCTGTTCCTTTTGCTGAAGGTGAGAGGATATTTCGACACCAAGCGCGTGAAGGACCGGACCGCGCATCAGGCCGTGACGGTGATCGCGATGAATTTGGAAAGTAAGTTGGGGCAGAGGTACGCGCGCATGTTGCAGGATGAGCTTGCGGCGTTTTTTGTCGATGGGAGTTCTAAGAAGATTGAATTTTGTACATCTCTTCGGGCCTCGCCGCCGCCATCCTACATTCCCAGCTACATGATCCAACATGGGATGGATGTCGTGTTGGGGAAGCCGGGCACGGGGTTGGTCGACGGTTTTTCAGCAAAAGCCGCGTGGCGTGATGTTATTGAGACCTACGTGAAATGTCCTTGAACGCTGTGCTCTACACCCGCTTTTCAAAGAACAAATCCGGGTAGGGATCGTCGTTGAACCGGTCAATTTCGGTCCAGCCGGTGCGGTGGTAGAGGGCGGTGGCTTCTGGCAAGGCGGAGTTGGTGTCGAGCCTGAGCGTGGAGATGCCCAAGGCGCGCGCGTGGGATTCTGCCTCGCTCATCAGGCGTTTGGCCAATCCCAACCCGCGCGCGGAGGGGGCGACCCAGAGGCGTTTGATTTCGGCATATCCTTTGTCCGTGCCTTTGAGGCCGACACAGCCGGAGGGCAGGCCGTCGGACATGGCGATCAGGAATGTGCCGCGTGGCGGACGCATATCGGTGGCATCCAAAGGGGCGGCTTCGGACGGGTCAAAACCCATCGAAAAACGGGTGGCCAATTCGCCGTAATAGGCCAATAAACAGTGCATCGCGTGCGGGCTTTGTGGGTCTGTTGCGGCAATTTCGATCCGGTCGCGGCCCAAGGCGGAGGCAACCAAATCCATCGCGGCCAAAAGCGCCTCTGGGTTGGGATGACGGTCGATGAGGGCTTGGGCGCGGTCATTGGAGAGGGTTTCATAGGCCTCGTATTCGGCGTGACCTTTGGGGGTGAAAACGGCGAAACGGCGGCGTTTGTCGTGCTTGTCCTCAGAGACATGGATCAGGCCCTCGTCTTCAAGCCCGCGCAAAAGGCGGCTCAACAAGCCGGTGTCGAGGCCCAAAAAATTGCGAATGTCTGAGATGGATCGTCCCGTTGGGCCAATGGCATTGAGCACGCGCGCGGCGCCAAGCGGGCGTCCACGCCCCAGAAAGCTATGATCCAAAGCGCCAGTTTCGGTGGTGACGGCGCGATTGAATCGGCGGATGCGGGAGACGGGATTGAGGGACATTTTAAAGGCTGACCTTAGTCTGATATTTTGCCTGACTTTAGTCATGTAATTGCGGCTGTCAAGCCAGACAGATTGACAGCCGCCTGCCTTCCCGCCATTCAGGACGTCATGCGGTATGACCTGCCATATGCTCGTCCGGGCCAAGTGATTGGCCTGCTCGGGGGATCGTTTGATCCCGCGCATGAAGGCCACGTGCATATCACTAAAATGGCGCTCAAACGGTTCGACTTGGATCGGGTGTGGTGGCTGGTTAGTCCCGGCAACCCATTGAAATCAAAAGGTCCGGCGGCGATGGAAAAGCGGTTGTCCCATGCCCGTGCCATAATGGATCACCCGCGTGTCGAGATCACCGATCTCGAGAGCCACACCAAAACCCGCTATACTGCGGCCACGCTGGATGCGGTGAAGGCGCTCTATCCCGGTGTGACCTTTGTCTGGCTGATGGGGGCGGATAACCTCGCCCAGTTTCATCTTTGGCAAGATTGGCAAGGCATTATGGCGACGACACTTGTGGGGGTGATCGCCCGACCCGGCACGCGCGGGGCGGCGCGCAATTCGGTGGCGGCCCAAACCTTTGACTATGCAAAGCTTCCGGCGCGGGCTTCACGGCTTTTGGGGCGACGTGGTGTCCCCAGTTGGTGTTTCATCAATGTCCCGATGTCAGATGCGTCCTCAAGCGAAATTCGCGCAAATGGCGAGTGGGGCGGGGTCTGAGCGCTTGCAGGCAAAGACTTTATGCGGGCGATTTTGCAACGCCTGACCCTGGTCATGTTTTCCCGTCTTGCTCGGATCTCTGCCACAGGGTTAACTCCGGCTTATCAGGGGAGATTGGGGTATGAGTCTGAACAGACGTGCGATACTTGGGCTGCTTTTGGGCGGTGTGGCCGGGGCGGCGTTTGGGCAAGAGACGATGGTCTCGCCGATTCCGAAACCGCGTCCGCTTGATCTCCATAAACAGGGGCTTCCAACGGGGGATGCGCTTGTCGAGCGGGCGGGCCTGTCGGGGGAGGTCGCCTTTGCCGTGGCGCATGTGGCGCAAAGCGAGATGCTGGAGGTGCGCGGCCCGCTTTTGCGACTGCCGCCGGCTTCGGTGGCGAAAACGGTGACGAGCCTTTATGCGCTTGAACATTTGGGACCTGACTTTCGGTTTGCCACAAGGGTGTTGGCGACGGGTCCGATCAGCAACGGCGTGGTGCAGGGCGATTTGATTTTGATCGGCAGCGGCGATCCGACCCTGGACACGGATGCGTTGGCACGACTGGCGAGCCAGCTTCGCGACGCTGGGATTTCGGGCGTGTCTGGACGGTTTTTGGTCCATGATGGCGCCTTGCCGCGGATTGAACAGATCGATGGGGCGCAGACCGAATATGCGGGCTATAATCCGGCGATCACCGGGCTGAACCTGAATTACAATCGGGTGCATTTCGAATGGCGGCGTCAGGGCGAGGATTACAGCCTTAAAATGGACGCGCGCGCCGCAAAATTTGCCCCTGATGTGCGCATTGCCCAGATGCGCGTCGCGCTGCGCGACCAGCCGGTGTTTGATCACGAGCCGGGGCAGGGGCGGGACGAATGGACGGTGGCGCGTTCCGCACTTGGCAGTGGCGGGGCGCGCTGGTTGCCGGTGCGTTTGCCAACGCTCTATGCGGGCGAAGTGTTTCAGACGGTTGCCGCACAGCTTGGCCTGCGATTGCCACAGGCGCAGCGGGCAAATGTCATCCCTGAGGCTGTCGAGATTTCCCGTCTTGAGAGTGCCCCTATGAGTTTGATTGTAAAGGGTATGTTGAAATATTCGACCAATTTGACGGCGGAGGTTTTGGGGCTTTTGACCACACAGGCGCGAGGGGTAAAGCCGGTGTCTTTGCAGGCCTCCGCGCAGGCGATGACCGAATGGGCACAGGCACGGTTCGGCTTGCGGCATATGTCTTTTGTGGATCATTCCGGCCTCGGTGGGGCGTCACAGATATCCGCGTCTGACATGGTGCATATGCTGACGACGCCCGGCGTTGAGGCAACTCTTGCGCCGCTTTTGAAGTCGATTCCGATGAAGAATGCGCAGGGCGAGGTGATCAAGGATGCGCCGGCGTCAGTGGTCGCCAAAACCGGGACGCTGGATTTTGTGTCCACATTGGCCGGGTATCTTGAGGCGCCGGGGGGCAAGAGGATGGCCTTTGCGATTTTTGCCGCAGATGTGCCAAAGCGTGAGGCCGCGAAGCTGTCGGGTCAGGACGTGCCGCAGGGGGCGAGGAGCTTCAATGCAGGTGCAAAGAAACTGCAACAGGCGTTGATTGCGCGCTGGGCAGCGGCGTATCAGAGCTAAAGCGTCACGCCTTTCACCTGAGACAGGGGAAAGGTGTGACGCTGCCAGACATATCAATGGTGTGGGCGTTCCGCCATAAACCCGTGAAACAGGTTTATGGCGGAACGCTTTAGGCTGTTGTGGAGCGGATTTGAAAAACGCAGCTCAGGCGTTTTCTGTTTCGTGTACGACGGTATAGCGTGCCCGAGCCCCGCGTTCGATGGCGGCGGCATGCAAGCGGTCTATGGTGAGTTCGTAGCGGATTTCTTCCAACAATCGCAACTCGGCCTCGTAGGTCTTTCCGTCGGCTGCGGCCACATCACAGGCCAAAGCATAAGCGGTTTCAAACAGATAGCCCGGAAGGTTGTCGCGGATCAGGCCGAAGAGCGCGTCAAGACCGTCTTCTTCGGAGAAGAGGTCGAAGACGGTTGATGAGACCACTTTGATCCGGTCTGGATCATAATCGGCAAAGATCGGCAGGTGGTTGACGATATTCTCGATCGTGATCAATTCCGCCGTGCGGATGTTTTCGTCAGACATGGATTGCGCGATCATGACGGCGACGAGGCAGTCCTGTGGGGTGAGGGAATGGGGCATATCGGTCATCGGAACGGTCTTTTCATAGGGGCCCAAAGGCGGTTGGAGGAAGGATAGGCGGGGCGTTGGGTGGGGGCAAGTCTTGTTCTGATCAGGCCGGGCGTGGCGGTCGGAAAATCCAGAGGATTACGCCGCAAATTGCCCAGTAATTCTTGACCCTTGGCGTGACTGGCAATAGACGACGAGTTTGCGGGCGGCGTCTGCGCCGATGCCTGCTGTCAAATGATATAAGGATTGTCCCCATGTCTGACCTGCGTGACGCTGGTATGAGTTCGAAAGCCTGGCCCTTTGAAGAGGCGCGCAAGGTACTCAAGCGCTATGAGCAGTCCAAGGACAAGAAGGGATTTGTGCTGTTTGAGACCGGCTATGGGCCGTCTGGTTTGCCGCATATCGGCACCTTTGGCGAGGTTTTGCGCACAACGATGATCCGCCGCGCCTTTGAGGTGATTTCCGACGTTCCGACCCGGCTGATTTGTTTCTCCGACGATATGGACGGGATGCGTAAAGTGCCGGGGAATGTGCCGAACCAAGAGATGTTGAAAGAGAACGCGCAGCGGCCGCTGACCTCTGTGCCGGACCCGTTTGGCGAGTTTGAGAGCTTTGGTCATCACAACAATGCGATGTTGCGGCGGTTCCTTGACACGTTTGGTTTTGAGTATGAATTTTATTCGGCCACGGAGTTTTACAAATCGGGTCAGTTTGACGAGGTGCTCAAACGCGCCGTCGACAAATATGATGAGGTGATGGCGGTGATGTTGAAATCTCTGCGCGATGAGCGGGCGGCGAGCTATTCGATTTTCCTGCCGATCCACCCGGAGACGGGGCGGGTGCTTTATGTGCCGATGAAATCGGTCAACCGCGACGATTACACGATCACTTTTGACGATGAAGAGGGCCGCGAGTGGACCCTGCCGGTCACGGGCGGCAACGTGAAATTGCAGTGGAAGCCGGATTTTGGCGCGCGCTGGGCGGCGCTGGATGTGGATTTTGAAATGTATGGCAAAGACCACAGCACCAACACGCCGATCTATGACCGGATTTGTGAAATTCTGGGTGGGAAAAAGCCGGAGCATTTCACGTATGAATTGTTCTTGGACTCGAGCGGTCAGAAAATTTCGAAATCGTCGGGCAATGGTTTGACCATTGATGAATGGCTGACCTATGCCTCGACTGAAAGCCTGTCCTATTTCATGTATCAAAAGCCCAAAACGGCGAAGCGGATGCATTTTGACGTGATCCCGCGGGCGATGGACGAGTATCACCAACAGCTGCGGGCCTATGCCAAACAGGACGTCACCCAACGCGCCAACAACCCGGTGTTCCACATTCACGGGGCGGATGTTCCGGCCTCTGATATGGTCGTGCCGTTCACCATGTTGCTCAACCTTGCCTCAGTGGCGGGGGCCGAGGATAAGGATCAGCTTTGGGGCTATATCAAACGCTATGCGCCGGAGGCCTTGGCCGAAACCCATCCACAATTGGATGCGGCGGCGGGCTATGCCGTGCGGTATTACAATGACTTTGTGAAGCCCGAAAAGACCTTCCGCGCGCCGACAGAGCAAGAGCGGGCGGCAATGACGGATTTGATGGCGGCCTTTGGGTCGGCGGATCTGGCCTTGGCCGAGATCGCCAAGAAAAACGCAGCGGATGGTCTTGATGAGGCGCTGCCTGATGCGGATTTCACCGATGGAGATTTCTTGCAAACGGTGGTGTTTGCCGTGGGCAAGAACCACGAGTTTGACAATCTGCGGGACTGGTTCAAAGCGCTCTACGAGGTGCTTTTGGGACAATCTGAAGGCCCGCGCTTTGGGTCTTTTGCGGCTCTTTACGGCGTCAATGAAACCATTGATCTGATCGCAAAAGGATTGGCGGGCGAGCTGGCCTAAGCCACGACATGTGACGCAAATGTGATCCGACCCTTCGTTTGGCTGCGTATGATAAGCAGACAGACGGAGGGTTTTTACATGTTTAAAGCACTGATCACCACAACGGTCATGAGTTTTGCCCCGCTTGTGGCTGTGGCGGACGAGATGACGGATGTGATTTCGGATCAACTACAGGCGTTTCAAAAGCGCGATGTCGGGACGGCGTGGGACTACGCCAGTCCGATGATCCAAGGCCAGTTTGTCGACCCGCGCAGTTTTGCCCATATCGTCGAACAGGGCTACGGCCCGATTTGGAACAACGCCACGGTGCGGTTTGGCATCGCCATGGCCAAAGAGGGGCGGGTGCGTCAGACGGTGATTGTCACCGATCAGACGGGCCAAACGCAGGGCTATGAATACGACATGATTGAAACGGATGCCGGTTGGAAGGTGAACGGGGTGCGCCCGATTGACTTGCCGGATATTGCCGTTTGACGAGCCCTTTTGAGAGATGGCGCGCGTTGCGCGGGGGCAAATTGAGCCGCGCGCAGGGTTAACAGCGGCGTTAACTTCGCTGCTGTAGAGCTTTCACATCTCGGGTCATGCGCCCGGACTTTCCATGACGAGAGACCATGAGAGAGCGTGCCGCACCGTGAGGGTTCGGCGGGCACCGGTCGCGCATGTATTGAAAGATGTGAAAGGGGTTCGGATGAACAAGGCCATTACTGACGGGCTGGCGCTGATGCCACCAGCTTTTGCGAACGGTTTAAACGTTTGGTCCAGCGAGAACGGCACGCCGGGCTCGGCGACCTATGACGGGGCCGCAAACGCGGCTTTGGTCGCAGCGGACGCGGATTTCGGCGGCTGTCTGGAAATCGTCAAAAACACCACGACAACGAAACTACGTTTTATGGGCGAAACACCGCTTTTGCCGGGGATGTATCTACAGATCACCGCAAAAGTGAAAGCGATTTCGGGCAATTTGCCCTCTGTGCGGATTGCAGGCTGGGCCGGGGACAGCAGCTTTGCCAATGTGGCAGGACTGACGGAGGTCGGGTCCACTGTGGCGCTGACGGCCTATGGTGAGGTGGTCGAAGTGACCGCCATTGTCGGCTCTGGTGCGCGTGGCGGCGTGGATATGCCTTGGGGGCTTGATGCGGTTTACGGTCATTTTGGTTTGGATTTGACGGGGGCCAATGGCGGCACAGTTCGGATCGAGGACATCGTGATCGAGGATGTGACCTCCTATTTTCTGGGCGACAGTTCCGGGCGCATCGACATTCGCGACTTTGGCGCGGTGGGCGACGGTGTGACCGATTGCAAAGCCGCCTTTAATGCGGCGAATGCGGCGGCGGATGGGCGTCAGATTCTTGTGCCGGAGGGAGTGTATTACATCTCCGATACGGTTTCCATGATCAATGAAGTGGTGTTTGATGGCACGGTCACGATGCCAGACGCAGCACGTTTGACGCTGCGCCATGGGTTTCACCTCAACACCTATATTGATGCGTTTGGCGACGAAGTTTTGGGGCTTAAAAAGGCGATTCAGGCGCTGTTTTACTTCTCGGATCACGACAGCCTCGATCTGTGCGGTCGTCGGATTGAAATCGACGAACCGATTGATGTGGCCGTGGTCTCCGGGGCGAGCACTTTGGAGGTGCGCCGGGTGATCCGCAACGGTCAGATCAACATCCAAGCCTCAAGCAATTGGGACGTTGAGGTGATGACCTCAGAGGGCAGCTACAATGCCGCCTCGCCGCGCCAGATGACCAATGTGACAAACATCGCCAACATCAAGGTCGGCAGCCTTGTGACCGGGACGGGAGTTGGCCGCGAGGTTTATGTTCAAGCGGTCAATGTTGGGGCGCAGACCTTGACCTTGAGCCAACCGCTTTATGCGCCGAATGCGACCCAGACCTATACGTTCACGCGGTTCAAATATGCGCTGGATTTTTCAGGTCTGTCGAAACTGTCCCAGTTTCAGATTTCTGACGTGGAATTCCTGTGCAACGGTCATTCTTCTGCGGTGATGCTGGCACCGTCGGGCAACAATTTCCAACTCAAAGATTGCCATGTCAAATCGCCACTGAACCGGGGTGTGACCTCGATTGGGGAGGGCTGTCAGGATTTGCATATTGACCGCTGTTCCTTTGTGTCTAACGAACAATCGCTGCGTGCAGAGGATCGTCAGTCGATTGCCTTTAACGTAAACGCCAATGATTCGAAAATTCGCGACAGCCGGTTCCAGCGCTTTGGCCATACCGCGATTTGTTACGGCACGGGTCATATGTTCGTCGGAAACCATTGGTTCCAAGGCGACAACGACTCCGACAGTCCGCGCAAGGCCGGCTTGGTTTTTACCTATCCGAATGTGAACTCGGTCGTCACCGGCAACTACATTGATAACTCGTTTATCGAAATGACCAACGAGCATGACGCAACCCCGGATTTCAATTCCGAGTTCTCCTTTGGTGGCTTGACGATCACGGGCAATATTTTCACCGTAAGTGACTGTGCAAGCTGGTTCTCGTGGATCGTGGTCAAACCCTATGGTCCGGGGCATTTCATCCAGGGTGTGTCGGTTCAGAACAACTCTTTTAAGTCGATAAATGGCTATATCGACCGGGTGGATAAGGTCGATACGACCTTTGCGACTTTGGACAATAATATGATGCGCAACATCACCTTTGAGGCCAACACCTTCAATGGTGTCAGCCAGAACACCATCAACCCGGTGGCGCTTGAGTTTACGCAAGGCACAGCGGCAACCAATTGGGTTTTGGACCCGTCGGCCTATTTGCCATTTGATGGCTGGGCGCGCGGGGTGGAAAGCCTTGTGTTCCGCAATGCGGTGACGAATGCCACGGGCGCAACCGTGTTCCACACCCCCTACGTGACGGTCAACTATGGTGCGTCGTCGAATCAGATCCGCCTGACCTTCCCGGAAGCGACAAAGGGCACGGTGAACATGATTTCACGTATGGACCGCCCGATTTAAGCCCTGATTCAAGCTCTGTCTCAAGCACAGTGTGGCAAAAGGAAATGGACCGGGCGGTTGAGGCTGTCCGGTTTTTTATGACTGAATCGGGGTGAGATCGGCGACGCTCAACCGATATGCATTGCCAAAACCGCCATTCAAATCCGCAGAGAGCGGGGTGAAGGTGACAAAGGAAAAATCGGCAAAATCGACATAGAGCGCTGACTTTGGGTGATGGCCAAGCCATGCGGCGCGCAGGTCGCGATGACGCGGATCGTCTCGGGGCACAAAATGAGCATCGACACTGGCAGAAAGACGCGGGAAGGCCAAAGGATCGCCTTTGCCCGGCGCTTCGCCAAGCAAAACCCCGGCGCGGATGTCGGCCTTGAGCGCCTGGGTGTGAGCCGACAAATCCGAGATCAACGTCATCCAAGTGCCATCCTGCGCCAAGCCAAAGGCGATGCGTGTGACATGCGGTGCGCCGGTGGTCGGGTCAAGCACAGCCAGGGCGGCGAGCCGTGCCGCGCCAATCACGTCCTGTGCCAAGCGCCGGGCCGCATCATCTGTGTCACGAAAGGGGGAGGGGGCATCTTGTGTCATACCTCTGTCTAGCCCCTAACTGCCGCGCCGCCAATCTTGAATATGGTGGCGGGGCGGTTGTTCTCAAGAGGGGGAAGTCAACCCCTAAGCGGCCTGCTGAGCGGCAGGTTGCGAGACGATCCGGTACCCCAGCCCCCAAACCGTTTGCACCATATCCGGTTCGCCGCCGCTCAGGTCAATCTGTTGGCGAATGCGGCTGAGATAGACGTTGATGATCCGCGCATCGGGTTCATCATCCCAAGCATAGAGGTGGTTCATAAAGGCCTCACGCGTCACCAACCGTTCGCGATGCAGCGACAGCATTTCAAGGATTTCATACTCCTTGCGCGTCAAATGCAGCGCCCGCCCATTCAGGGTTGCGATGCCGTGATGGGTGTCGAGGATCAGCGGCCCAATGGTCAGGTCTTTGCTTGAATAACCCGCCGTGCGGCGTACGGCGGCTTTGATTTGTGCGGCAAGGGCCGCGGCATTGACCGGGCCGTAAATCACATCGTCGGCCCCCATGGCATAGGCCTTTTTGCGCACGTCCCAATTTTCGGTTTCACTCAAAACATAGATCGGGATCAAAGGGTTACGCTGGCGCATATGTTCAATCAATTTGCACCCATCCATGTCCGGCATGTCGAGATCAAGCACGATGGCGCTTTGTTCGCCAAATTCGGCAAAATCCATCATTTCGCGCCCGTCATTGACCCGCGTCACCAAAAGACCGGCGTCAACGAGCCCGGCGGCGGCCGCCATGGAATTCCAGTTCGTTTCAGAGAGAAGCACACGCATATTCGACCCTTTTGTTGTTCGCCGCCCTTTGAGGTCGGGGGCTCAGATGGGTCCGTTCTGGACGACTGTGGCGGGCGTTTTGGCGCGCTGTTGTGAGGTTGATCTAATTTTAGCTAATTTGGGTGGGGCTTTGGCAAGGATTTGTTATGGTTAATGTCTGAAAAGAAAAGAAAATCCAAAAAAACATGGCGCACCTCATAGAATGCGGCAGAGGTGGGGCGAGAGGGTGAAAGCTATGGGGAGAATGGTGCAAAAACCGTGGTTAATTGGACCGGATCGACGTTGCAAAACACAACATCCGCGCTTTGATCTTAGCCCCTGTGCAATATGATTCTCCACAGCTCTGTTGCTACAACCCGATACATTCGTGTTAGGCTAAGTGAGATCGCAGCGACAGATCAGGGAGGATCCGATGCCAACGATTTCCAAAGACAATGCCTGTCAAACCGTCTTGACCACATTTGAAACCACGCCCGGTTCAGCGCATGACCTGATGGAGGCGCTTCAATCCGCCTATGCGGAGGTGATTTCCAAACAGCCGGGGTTCATTTCGGCGGCGCTTCATATCAATGACGCCCAAACCCGGATCGCCAATTATTCACAATGGACCAAGCGCGAGGATTATCAGGCGATGTTGCGCACCGACGAGATGCGCAAACGCAACCGGGTGATCAACGGCATGTGCAAAACATTTGAACCCGTCATGTATGAAGTAGAAGGAATTTATTGATGCGTTTGGCAATGATGATGAGCCTGATGGCTGGGGCGGCTTTTGCGGAGCCTGTCGGGATCACCCCCGACACGATGGCGATCACGGTCGAAACCCCCTCCGGTCCGATGGAGATTTCGCGCATTCAGGACAATGCCAATGAACTCTCCGGCACATGGGCGCAAACCTCGCGGCCTTGTCCGAATTTTTGCATCCAACCGATGAATCCAGCGCCGGGCGTGACCACCATTGGCGAATTGGAACTCATGGCGATGTTGCAGGACCCGAATGCCATGGTGCTCGACAGCCGGGTCAAACCGGATTTCGACGGCGGTGCCATTCCGGGAGCGGTGCATATGCCCTACACGGAAGCGGCGGATCGGCTGGGCGAACTGGGCTGTGAACCAGATTTCGAAGGCTTCATTTGCGACGGCGATCAAGTCAAAACCGTCGCGCTCTATTGCAACGGCCCATGGTGCGGCCAATCCCCCACTGCCGCGCGCCGCATGATCGAAGCAGGCTTTCCGGCGGAGAAAATTTTCTACTACCGCGGCGGAATGCAGGTCTGGCGAATGCTGGGGCTGACGGTGACGGGGGGATGAGAAACGCCCAGAAGGACGTTTCAATCGTGACCGAGAGGGGATGTACAAGTCTCCACCTCTTTAGAGAGTGTATTAATCGCCGACAAAATGCCATTCCCAGCCGGTGCTGGGCAGCTTGTGTTTGTCGCTTGCATCGAGATTGAGTTGGATTTTGCCCGGGACCGACCCATGGTAGGCCTCGGTCATGTCATCAAGACCGATATAGGACGGTGCGTCGATTTTCAGGATGAAATTTTGCGACATCACGTCTTTGCAAAGCGTCCAGACGCCTGAAGCCGGGAGCCAGTAGACCAAGCCGCCCTGAAGCATCAGCTTGTAGGGCGGCTTGCCTTCGGGCAATTCCTCCCAGCGCATGATCATTATTTCTTCGCCCTCGTCATTTATTGTCCAGACGACGTACATTCGGATACGGATCGTCGTTTTAGTCCGTGGATGTGTAAGTTGGAAAATATAATTGCTCATAGAAACCTCCCTTGAAACAGAAAGGAGTATAACCGGAACCCGCTATGCGTGCCTTGATCTCAGGTGGGGTCGGATTGCACAGGCTTAAATTGGGGACGAGGTACAGACAGGGCGAGTTGCGGAAAAAGAACTGGGATGCGATGTTCAGAAATATTCATTTCGTGAAGCACACGCATGTCCCTCACCGCTTCCCCCGCCGACCAGCATTCCCCCCACGCATCCCGCCACGGCCAGCGGTACTCCGACCACTCGCGGCCTTCGCGCCTTCGACCGCTTGGTCCACCGCAGTTTGCCGCGCCATGGGGTCGTCGTGCAGCACCAGATCGACAGTTTCCAGTCGTTTGATTTCGTCGCGCAGGCGGGCCGCTTCTTCGAATTCCAAATTCTCCGCCGCCTTGCGCATGTCGGATTTCAGCCCGTCCAACACGGCTTGCAAATTCTGCCCGGCCTGCGCCTTGTCAACCTTGGCGGTGACGCGGTTCATGTCCACGTCGCCTTTGTACAGACCGGCTAAAATATCCTCGACATTCTTTTTGACTGTCGCCGGCGTGATGCCGTGTTTGACGTTATAGGCGATCTGTTTTTCGCGGCGCCGTTCGGTTTCCCCCATAGCGCGTTCCATCGAGCCGGTGATTTTATCGGCGTATAAAATCACCCGACCCTCGACGTTGCGCGCGGCGCGGCCGATGGTTTGGATCAGCGAGGTCTCAGAGCGTAAAAAGCCCTCTTTGTCGGCGTCCAGAATGGCCACAAGCCCGCATTCCGGGATGTCCAACCCCTCGCGCAACAGGTTGATCCCGACGAGCACGTCAAACGCCCCAAGCCGCAGATCGCGCAGGATTTCGATCCGCTCGATCGTATCAATATCCGAGTGCATATAGCGCACCCGCACGCCCTGTTCGTGGAGGTATTCGGTCAGGTCTTCGGCCATGCGTTTGGTCAGCGTCGTGACCAAAACCCGGTTGCCCTTGGCCGCCTGGCGTTTGGCCTCATGCATCAGATCATCGACCTGCGTATCCACCGGACGGATTTCGATCACCGGGTCCAAAAGCCCGGTGGGGCGGATGATTTGTTCGACAAACACCCCGCCCGATTGTTCCAATTCCCAGTCTTTCGGCGTGGCGGACACAAACACCGACTGCGGCCGCATCGCGTCCCATTCCTCGAATTTCAAAGGCCGGTTGTCCATACAGGACGGCAGGCGAAACCCATGTTCCGCAAGCGTCATTTTGCGCCGAAAGTCACCGCGATACATGCCGCCGATTTGTGGCACGGAGACGTGGGACTCATCAGCAAACACAATGGCGTTGTCGGGGATAAATTCGAACAGGGTCGGGGGCGGCTCACCCGGCGCGCGGCCCGTCAGATAACGTGAATAGTTCTCGATCCCGTTGCAAAATCCCGAGGCTTCCAACATCTCAAGATCAAAATTGGTGCGCTGCTCCAACCGCTGCGCTTCCAAGAGTTTGCCCTCGTTGTTGAACTGATCCAACCGCAGTCGCAGCTCTTTCTTGATGCCTTGGATCGCCTGTTTGATCGTCTTTTTCGGCGTCACATAATGCGAATTGGCATAGACGCGGATCTGGTCGAAATTGTCGGTTTTCTTGCCGGTGAGCGGATCAAATTCGGTGATCGCCTCCAACTCTTCGCCAAAAAACGACAGTTTCCACGCCCGGTCATCCAAGTGAGCGGGCCAAATCTCAAGACTGTCACCGCGCACCCGAAACGAGCCACGTTCAAACGCCTGATCGTTGCGCCGATATTGTTGTTCGACCAAATCGCCCATGATCTGACGCTGGTCGTACTCTTTGCCGACCTCCAAATCCATCGTCATTGCCATGTAAAGTTCGGGCGACCCCAGACCGTAAATGCAGGACACGGAGGCCACGATGATCACATCGTCCCGCTCCAAAAGCGCACGCGTCGCGGCGTGGCGCATGCGGTCGATCTGTTCGTTGATCTGGCTTTCTTTTTCGATGAACGTGTCGGAGCGCGCGACATAGGCTTCGGGTTGGTAATAGTCGTAATAGGAGACGAAATATTCGACGGCATTTTCCGGGAAAAACCCTTTGAATTCGCCATAAAGCTGGGCGGCGAGGGTTTTGTTTGGGGCCAAGATGATCGCCGGGCGTTGCGTCGCCTCAATGACTTTCGCCATGGTAAAGGTCTTGCCCGTGCCCGTTGCACCCAACAGCACCTGATCACGGTCGCCCGCATTCAACCCGTTTGACAGCTCTTTGATCGCGGTCGGTTGATCCCCAGAGGGCTCAAAATCGCTGTGCAACACAAACCGTTTGCCGCCCTCCAATTTCGGGCGCAGTTTTAGTTCCGGGTTCGGGCTGTGCAGGATTGGCGTGTCCATCGGCATTGGGGCGGAACTCCTTGGCGTCCATTCCGTTTCGTGAGCATTTCAAAAGCAAGTTTCGACAAGGCCTGTTTCGAGATGCGGTAAGGTGAATAAATGATCCCTTTTTGTTCACGTTTCAAGTCTCGCAGGGCAGAACGGCGGGTTTTGTGTGGCTCCGTGTGGCTCCGTGGGGGGCACTGCGGAAAGGTTAACAAAAAGTTACCACTTTAGGGAGATTTTTATGAGATTAAAAACAACCTTAAGGATATTAATCCTTGCGTATGGCCTGTGCGGATTCTAGTCTGATCTTGCAAGCAGCAGAACAGACTGTCCCGGCCTTGGGTGCACCACCCACCCCACCCCTCGCTCTCCACCCTTGGCCGGGCAGTCACCCCCCCTCCAAGCCCGTCCCCTTTCTTTAAGTGGGCGGGTTTTGCTTGGTTTGTGTGCAACAGCTCTCGCCTGAGCCGCGTTACCTGTTTGTCCCTGTGGCGGCAGATGTGCGAAGGGCTTGAAACGGCGCACGGAAACGGGGATAAGGCAGCAAGGCAAAAAGGAGTCTCCCGATGCGCGCTCGTATCTATCAGCCCGCCCGAAATGCTATGCAATCCGGGCAGGGTAAGACCAAACATTGGCTTCTCGACTACGCGCCCGCATCGGCGCGCGACATTGACCCGTTGATGGGCTGGACATCTTCCAATGATACCCAAGCCCAAGTGCGCATGAGCTTCGACAGCAAAGAGGCCGCCATCGCCTATGCCGATCATCATGGTCTCGACTATGTCGTGCAAGAGCCCAAAACCCGCGCCCCCGTGGTGCGTCCCGGCGGCTATGGCGAAAACTTCGCAACCAACCGCCGCGAGCCTTGGTCGCACTGATCTGTTGAAAAGACGAACGAGAACAGACGGATAGGAAAATGGCTCGGGCTTGCGAACCGTTTTTCGAACCGTTATCACAGAGCCACGGTCCCGTAGCTCAACTGGATAGAGCACCTGACTTCTAATCAGGATGTTGGGGGTTCGAGTCCTCCCGGGATCGCCATTTTTTCTTATTGTGAAGATGAAGATGGCGCATATGAATGCGCAAAATGGCATTTTTTCATGCACGTCGTGTCAAGAAGTTTTTGCAGTGGGTCCCGGAGGCAAGCTCAACAGGCTGATAAATATATATAAATAATGATATTGAAGCCTCACGAGCGTTGGGTGGGGGAAGCGCCTAGGGTTGCCTGGGAACGTCGACACGGAGTTCCCTAAGGCGTCGATGAGACAAAAGATTGTACAATCAGCAGGCCCAGCACCTGAGGTAGGCACCCTGACAACGCCATGATTCAAAATTCGACTGATTGGACCTGCAAAATTTATCCCTATGACCCCGCCTAGAATCCCCGACCTGTATAGCGAGGCCACGAGGACACCACCTCGACCTAGGGCGGAACCTCACTGAGGAGATCGACGCTCCTGTGCGGTTTCCTGCTGTCCGGTCAACCGCGACCTCGGCTACACGCGCTGGCAGACCAATGTCCTGTATGCGGACATTCCTGCCGTTCGCTACAGCTGCGCGAATGTCGGCTTTTCTATGTTAAACGAGATGGTCTCTCCCTGAGAAAGCGTGATTTGCGAGATTGGCAATTTTTATTGCCTTTCTCCAGCTTATCCCTTCGCGTTGATCAACTGAAAGTGGATGGGACCCTTCCCAAAGATAGGCCTTTGGTCTTTGTCCCTTCGCGCTCCATTGAATATCACATTCAAGGTGCTCAAGAGGAGTGCCCGCATCAGAAAGATTGTAGAACGGCATGTCGACGGGCAACCACCCAAAGCTCCCGAGCGACGACTGATCTTGACCAAAAGTTTCGACGTATTTTTCGAAGCTATCTTTCGACTGAGTAACCCAAACTCCCCAAGTAAATGGGGCATCGGCACCTTTGATCGGGATCTCAAGGACGACACGAATACAGAAAATCTCGTTGCCTTCGTCATCATCCTTTGCAGGCCTAATGTGACAAAGATCATCCGAAGCGACAGTCCGATCTTTTCGTTCCGCCTCGGGGACGTCAAAGTAGTATGTTGGAAACTTAAACGAGAACGACGGCGATCCTTGGTGAAGTTCACCACACTCGTTGCACTTGTACTGAAATTGTCGTTTGCCGAACAGTCGTTTGAACAATGGATTCCCTTTCCGCGCTTCGAACCAATTTGAAGCAGACATTGTGTTGGTGTGCAATGGAGGTAGGTCGGGCTCGAAGCAGACCTGCGGCGGCGCAGCAGGCCCCTCAACTTGGCGGGCCAGGCCTTCGGGCGCTGACTGCCCTTCGCGGACCTTTGCCCCAGGCATGACAGACGAGCGGTCCCAGCTCTTTACAGAGGACGCCTGCTATCACTTTAGGTGAAAGTACTGGACTCGAATCTTCCTGAAGGTGACCATCGATGTCATTACCAACAGGGAGGATATAAATTGCCTGATTATTATGTAAATTCAAACGCTCAAGCTAATGGCGACAATGAAGTGCATCGGAGCGATGAAGTAGGCTGTCAGAATCCAGCTTCATCGTGGAACAGGGTTTCGCTCGGCTGGCATTCGGACTGCCACTCAGCTGTCTCTGCCGCAAAAGCTAAAGGCTACAACGCCAATGGGTGCTTCTACTGCGCAAATGCCTGCCACACAACTTGAGCATTAAAAGGATGATTGGCCGAGATCTAGCCGATAAAGCTGCTAGGTCTTGGCTTACCCAAGCGCCGATCTATTCTTGTCGAATCCCTGCCTCCAGCAATCCAAAATGGTACATCCTGCGGAGACACGAGCGGCGAGCCCGGCCCACAGGCGACATTCGCCAGGTGATCATCGCTGCAACGCAGCTTCCCCGGACCAGCCTTTCGGCACATTGCGCGGCAAAATCGGATGCGCGAAGGGCAGCGGTGAGAGGCCTCTTAATCGTTCGCTGCACTGATGTTGGACTCCCACTGGGTGCTTTTGCGACGGGATGAGCACGACGCCTTCAACTCGCTCTCGAGGATCGCGCGAGTTCCCGTGCGAGGTCGACAAAGACCTTGAAGGCCGCCGGCGGATTGCGCCGGCTGGGATAGTATAGGCAAAGCGGCGCCAGCGGCGGCGTCCAGGCGTCGAGAACACGCACCAGCCGCCCCGTCTCGATATCCTCTCGCACGTCCGACTCCATAAAGAAACCGATCCCGAGACCATCAAGCACGGCAATGCGCGCGAGGCTGGCTTCGTCCAGCGTGATCGGCCCCTCGACATCGGCGTGAACCGGCTGCCCCTCGGCTTCGAATTGCCAGCGAAAGAGCGCGCCATTCGGCAGGCGTGTCCGAATGCAAGCATGCGCCATCAGATCGGAAGGCACCTTGGGCGGTTCCCGGCTTTCGAAATAGGTGGGTGTCGCAACGACCGCGTAGCGCCGCGCAGGCCCGAGCGGGATGGCGATCATGTCGTTTGGCACAAGGGGTTGCCTTCGACGTCCAAAATAACACCGTGATCCGTGTCGATCAGGTAATTGTCGGAATAGCTAAAGAAAGCAGGCCCTTTGCGGGCCGCAGTCCACTGGCTGGCCGGATCGGAATGCGAGGTGAACTTGGGCTGGACATCGCTGGCAGCGCCAAATGCGGCATCGTCGAGCGTGTCGAGATACTCGCGGACCGCGCGCGCGCCCCGCGTCTGCCGGATCGATGGTCGACGCATCCCATTCTTCCTTCGGGGTTGAGTTCTGCTTGTTCGCATCCGCTTCGATCAGGCTGGCGTCCACTGCCATGCGCTGCCCGCTGGCAAGTCCTTCTTCGATGCAACGTGCAACTGTCGTCTCGAACAGATGGCGCAGCAGCTCGCTCTCGCGGAAACGGCCATGGCGGTTCTTTGAGAAGGTCGAATGGTCTGGAATGCGATCGTTCAGATCGAGACGGCAGAACCAGCGATAAGCCAGGTTCAAATGCACTTCCTCACAGAGCCGTCGTTCCGACCGGATGCCGAAACAGTATCCGACCAGCAGCATCCGGATCAGCAGCTCGGGATCGACGGAGGGACGGCCGGTGTGGCTGTAGAAATCCGCCAAATGGGCACGGATGCTGCTCAGGTCGACAAACCGGTCGATCGATCGCAGCAGGTGGTCTTGCGGGACATGATCCTCAAGCGAGAACTCGTAGAAAAGTGCTGCCTGTGCTTCCTGTCTCGGCCCCATCATCGTCAAACCCTCCCGCCCGTCAGAAGAATTGAATCAGCAACTTACGCTTCGATCAAGCACGAGTTTTTCAACAAAATACGCCC
>NZ_FNBL01000005.1 GCF_900102315.1 Celeribacter baekdonensis | reverse complement strand
GGCTAAGTGGGAAAGCAGGTGGGACGACCAAAACAACCAGGAGGTTGGCTTAGAAGCAGCCATCCTTTAAAGATAGCGTAACAGCTCACTGGTCTAGATAAGTTGTCCTGCGGCGAAGATGTAACGGGGCTCAAGCCATGAGCCGAAGCTGAGGATGCCGTAAGGCATGGTAGCAGAGCGTAGTGTGACATAGTCTCATGTGTCTTTCGATCCTTCGGGATCATTGGACACAAGAGGCTTTCTGTGAAGCGGGCGCGTGAGCGATCCCGTGGAGAGATCACTAGTGAGAATGATGACATGAGTAGCGACAAACAGGGTGAGAGACCCTGTCGCCGAAAGTCCAAGGGTTCCTGCTTAAAGCTAATCTGAGCAGGGTGAGCCGACCCCTAAGGCGAGGCCGAAAGGCGTAGTCGATGGGAACCAGGTTAATATTCCTGGGCCAGTAAGAAGTGACGGATCTCGAGGGTAGTTCATCCTTATCGGATTGAATGGGCTGCTTAGAGGTTCCTGGAAATAGCTCTTACATAAGATCGTACCCTAAACCGACACAGGTGGACTGGTAGAGAATACCAAGGCGCTTGAGAGAACTATGTTGAAGGAACTCGGCAAAATACCTCCGTAAGTTCGCGAGAAGGAGGCCCGGTTCTAAGGCAACTTGGAGCTGGGGGCACAAACCAGGGGGTGGCGACTGTTTACTAAAAACACAGGGCTCTGCGAAGTCGTAAGACGACGTATAGGGTCTGACGCCTGCCCGGTGCCTGAAGGTTAAAAGGAGGAGTGCAAGCTCCGAATTGAAGCCCAGGTAAACGGCGGCCGTAACTATAACGGTCCTAAGGTAGCGAAATTCCTTGTCGGGTAAGTTCCGACCTGCACGAATGGCGTAACGACTTCCCCGCTGTCTCCAACATAGACTCAGCGAAATTGAATTGCCTGTCAAGATGCAGGCTTCCCGCGGTTAGACGGAAAGACCCCGTGCACCTTTACTACAGCTTCACACTGGCATTAGGCCGAACATGTGCAGGATAGGTGGTAGGCTTTGAAGCAGGGACGCTAGTCCCTGTGGAGCCTCCCTTGAGATACCACCCTTGTTCTGCTTGATGTCTAACCGCGGACCGTTATCCGGTTCCGGGACCCTGTGTGGCGGGTAGTTTGACTGGGGCGGTCGCCTCCTAAAGAGTAACGGAGGCGCGCGAAGGTTGGCTCAGAGCGGTCGGAAATCGCTCGTTGAGTGCAATGGCAAAAGCCAGCCTGACTGCAAGACTGACAAGTCGAGCAGAGACGAAAGTCGGCCATAGTGATCCGGTGGTCCCGAGTGGAAGGGCCATCGCTCAACGGATAAAAGGTACGCCGGGGATAACAGGCTGATACTGCCCAAGAGTCCATATCGACGGCAGTGTTTGGCACCTCGATGTCGGCTCATCTCATCCTGGGGCTGGAGCAGGTCCCAAGGGTATGGCTGTTCGCCATTTAAAGAGGTACGTGAGCTGGGTTTAGAACGTCGTGAGACAGTTCGGTCCCTATCTGCCGTGGGTGTAGGATACTTGAGAGGAGTTGCCCCTAGTACGAGAGGACCGGGGTGAACGATCCACTGGTGGACCAGTTGTTATGCCAATAGCAGTGCTGGGTAGCTATGATCGGAAAGGATAACCGCTGAAGGCATCTAAGCGGGAAGCCCCCCTCAAAACAAGGTATCCCTGAGAGCCGAGGTAGACCACCTCGTCGATAGGCTGGAGATGTAAGTGCAGTAATGCATTCAGTTGACCAGTACTAATTGCTCGATAGGCTTGATTTGATCCAGTAAAAGCAAAACTGAAAAGTTTTACTCACTGTGACAAACAGAAGCATACATACCAACACACAGTATAATGTATCTGACTTGGACAATGGCCGGGATCAAACCCGGTCGTGGCTCTTTATTCGGTTTGGTGGTCACAGCACTAGTGAAACACCCGATCCCATCCCGAACTCGGCCGTTAAGCACGGTTGCGCCGATGGTACTGCGACTTAAGTCGTGGGAGAGTAGGTCACCGCCAAACCTAATAAAGAGCCATATTTAATCTCTCTGACGATATCTAAATATCCCCGATCGCTTAAAACAGCCCTCGGGCAATATCCAGAACATACATGTTCTGAAAAGACCGTGCTTTGATCAAAAACAAAGCACAAACAAAGTGCTCAACTAGCCGAACAGCCGGTAGCACAAACAAAGTGCTCAAGTAGCTGAACAGCCGGTAGCACAAACAAACTGTCGCGGGGTGGAGCAGCCCGGTAGCTCGTCAGGCTCATAACCTGAAGGTCACAGGTTCAAATCCTGTCCCCGCAACCAAATATACCCGCGTTAGAAGATTGTCCAAAGCCTCGGCTTCCGTAAGGAAGTCGGGGTTTTTCTTTCCGGCGGCAAACCGCAGGATGGCGCCAAGATCACCGCGCAGGACGATGGCCAACTCGCCATTCTCGGGAACGAGTGTCATGATCGAGAGCGATACGTTCGACATCCTCGACTTCGAGTGTTTGGCTGACACGGTCGACGGCGACGGCCAAGACATCCCGGATGAAGGCTCGGTTTGATTTCGCGGGAAGGTCATTTTGCCATGACCAGAATACGGTGTCGGTCATTGCCAGATGCCTTCAAGGTTCTTTGCTTGTGTTTCACGGCGGTCTGCGGAGAGCATGCCGAGATTGGAAAGTTTCCATCGGACGGCGGGCAGGCTTGCCGCGTCTGTGAGTCCGGAAAGTCCCCAGTCCACATCGCCGCGTTCGATACCTACGAGGAACGCACGATGTGCCTCGGGCATCTGCGCAACCATGATCTCGAGCATTTTCTCGCGCGTGGCAATCAACTCGTCCAGGGCGACTGGTGCTGCAGTCATGCCCCGGAAATTTTCCTTGAAATCTGCACGGATATCGCGTCGGTTTGGCGCAAGCACCTCGATCGCCAGTCGATTGGGCTCACGATGTAGGCGAGGAATGCTTGCCGCAAAGGCTCGGTCACGCCCTCGTTGGCCAGAAGATCCCTGACATCGAAAAGGTCGCGGGGGTGCTGACGATCAAGCGCCGCGACAAGTTTGCCCGCGTAGAGGTCGTTGAACGAAACGACCTGGGTTTCGGCGTATCCGAATGCGTCTGAGACGGTCCGCGAGACCTGCATCGTTCGGGGTTCAAACACGCAGCCGCGCATCACCGGCGTCACCTCGATTTTGATTTGGGTTTCCTGCGTCCTAACGACAAGGCGGTTGACGATGCCTTCCTTGTGCAAACGGCTCGGAAGGACCTTCGCATGCGGCAGAGAGGCCGAAATGGATCATGATATCCGCCCCAACGCCGAGTCGATGTCGGCGAGGGATCCCTCCCTCGCCCGCAGGGGCAGGTAGGTGAGATCAATGTCGATGGACAGTCGTGGCAGGTCCCGCACGAAGAGGTTAATCGCCGTTCCGCCCTTTAGCGCGAACACCTCTTCTCGTGAGACGGAGGGCAGGACACGGACCAGGAGGTCGACCTGTTGCCGGAACCGCTCTTCAATGGCCATCCAGGTTCTTCGGCACGGTGATGTGATACTTCGGGTCCAGCCTGCCGCCTTTGGCGATCACCCGCTTGCCACTCCCCGTGTTTATGGCATCGAGGTCGAGGCGCTTGCCCCAGGAGTGGCCACTGCGCTCGGCAAACCACAAAAAAAGCCTTTTGACCTTCACGCTGTCACAGCTTTCCAACGTCTCCTGAAGCTGCCTTGGACTGAGATTCGAGAGGCCGGTAAACAGGTCGGCAACGTGCTGGAAAGACTGGTTGTCCGGGAGCTCATCCAAGAATTCCAGGATCGCACGCTCCGGACGGGAGATCATCATCGGCCAGGAGCGGTCGCCCCAAACATGGATTCTGAGCCCGTTGGCTGGGCCTTCTATTGTCTCGTCGTTTTTGGTGGACGCCAGGGGAGGGAGAGCGTTAATCGTCTTGGATATCGCACCGGAGCTGAACAGCTTTCTGGCATTCCGCGGCAGGAATTGTATCGTCTGGCCCATTTCGTTGAGCCATTTGGGCAGGCGGGCCTCCGTGTAGAGGTACACCCTCCGCAGGTGCCCCATCGGGACGTAGTGACCGTACCCCTGTAGTTCGAGCGCGGTGAGTCCCCCGACGGCGACCGGCATTCGCATCAGAGACTGCAGCGAGACAACCATGTGTTGCCATTGCGTTTCCGCTCTAGGGCGCCTGTAGAGGCCGCGCGCAGGTTGTTCCAGCCAGCCGCTCGCGACGTACTTGCTGCGCAGCGCGCTTGAGTATCCTGCCTCATCCAGCCATCGCGAACTCACCACCAAGCCTTCCGGCAGGAGGTGCTGGAGTGAGTTCAGCTTTTGGCCTCTTTGCGTACTCATGGTTGGTGATTCTGGATTTTCATAAACCGACATTGGTTTGATGTCGGCCGCATTATGTAACCTATGGTGAGTAAAAACGCAATTTATCAAACCAAACTCTGGGGTAACCGTATGATTACACCCGATAACGAGTAAGCGAACACACATGGAGGTCTTTGTCCTCGACAGCCTTATCCGGGCAATTCCTTCGTGAGCGCCTGTCCGGCTAAGCGCGCCGATGCGAGCAGCCTGTCCGCGTCATGCCCTTCGCGGGCCTTGGCCGAAAGGCCGGCCATGACCGTGGCGACAAAATCGGTGACGCGGTCTGCCGCCTCCGGGACGCGCGCCGCGACATAGGCGCGGATCAGATCCTGGGCCGCGCAATGGAAGACACCCGCCGCCGCGCGTGCGTCCGCGTCGTGGCAGCGTGTCCCTTCCAGCACCAGGCACCCCGGTGCCCCGGGGTCTGCCCCGTAGCGCCGCGCCGCTTCTTCCAGCAGCGTCTTCAGGCCATGCGCAACCGGCTGGTCATCGCGCAGGATCTCCGCGAAGGGAATAGCACCGGTTTCAGCGTAGCGGTCCAGCACACGGGCATAGAGCCCGTGCTTGTTGCCAAAGGCCGCGTAAAAGCTCGGTGGTTTGATCCCCAGGGCATCGGTCAGTTCCGCCAGGCTCACCCTGTCGTAGCCCTTCGCATGAAACAGTCCCTGGGCCGTCGCGACGGCCTGATCCGGATCGAATTGCCTAGGGCGACCGGCGGTGCGCCTGTTTTTTGTAGTGAACACTATAAAACCTCTTGACTGGCTCCTTCAGGCTAATATGTATCTCTCACTACAAAAACTCAAGAGAGGACATCGATCCATGTCAGAAGCAAGAACCGTATTGGTCCTGGGCGGCAGCCGGGGCATTGGCGCGGCGATCGTGCGACGCTTTGCCGGGGAGGGCGACAAGGTGACCTTCACCTATGTTGGCTCGCGTGAGGCGGCCGAGCAGCTTGCTGGCGAGACCGGCAGCACGGCCGTCTGCACCGACAGCGCCGACCGCGATGCGGTCATTGCCCGTGTGCGCGAGAGCGGCCCGCTCGACGTCCTCGTGGTGAACTCCGGCATCGGCATCTTCGGCGATGCGCTGGACCAGAACCCGGACGCGATCGACCGGCTGTTTCAGATCAATGTCCACGCACCCTACCACGCGTCGGTCGAGGCCGCGCGGCAGATGCCAGAAGGCGGCAGGATTGTCGTGATCGGCTCCGTCAACGGTGACCGGATGCCGGTTCCCGGCATGGCCTCCTACGCGGTCAGCAAGTCTGCTCTGCAAGGGCTGGCGCGGGGGCTCGCCCGCGATTTCGGGCCGCGCGGCATCACCGTCAACGTGGTGCAACCGGGCCCGATCGACACCGACGCCAATCCGGCGGAGGGGCCGATGAAGGAGCTGATGCACAGCTTCATGGCCATCAAGCGCCACGGTCGGCCCGAAGAGGTCGCGGGCCTGGTCGCTTGGCTCGCCGGACCGGAAGCCGGCTTCGTGACCGGTGCCATGCACACAATCGATGGGGCCTTCGGCGCCTGAGCCGCGACCCCGTCCTGTCCGGGCATCCCTTGCCCTGGCAGGACGGGGTCGCTCCGCGGGGCACTTTCAGAAAGAACAGAGATGGAAACAATCGGGATCATCGGTGCCGGAGAGGTCGGGAGTCAGATCGCCCGCGCCGCCGTCAGGCAGGGCTACAAGGTGGTCATCGCGAACTCGCGGGGGCCAGAAACGCTGGGTGACCTGGTGTCGGAGCTGGGCCCGTCCGCCCGGGCCGCGACCGCAGCCGAGGCCGCCGAAAGCGGGGATTTCGTGGTGATCGCCGTTCCGCTCAGCCTGAAGAACGACATGCCGGTTGTCATAGCAGGAAACACGGAAGCGAGCGCTTGCAGGCACGATCCCGGAAGTTGTTCGGGAATTGGAGGGTGTTGCCGGAGATTTGGCGCGGAAAGCAATCGCGGCCGATGAAGCGGAAGCACAGCGACAACGAGAGTGGGAGGAACAGCGCGAGCGCTGGCGCCGGGAGGAAGACCAGCGGCAGATCACCATTGCAGCTGACGCCAGCCGCAAACAGCTCTCGGAAATCATCCAACGATGGTCGGTCGCCATGTCGGTCGAGCAGTTCTTCCGAGAAGCGGAAGACCGCATTGCGCGCGCTGAACCAGATCGCCGGGAAAGACTCGCAGCCCGTCTTGCCTTGGCGCGATCCATGGTCGGCACACTCGATCCGCTCGATTTCCTGGAGGGTTGGATCGCGCCGACTGAAAGGTATCAGACGCTCTATCCATATGACTGAAGGGATCGGGTCACCTGCTCATACCCTCCGGTACGCTGCGATTTCCGGACGCCGCGTTTTCTACGCCACCAGTCTTGGCACCACCAGTTCGATCAATCGCAGGAATCGTGGTTTGCGCCCTCCCGCAACCAACGATACTTGCGAAACCTCCGCAGGCCCCGCCGCGGAGGTTTTTGCGTTCGCACCGGCATTCCACAGAGATCGTCTGTTGTGTGTCCCCGCAACCAAAATCACCAAACAACATCAAAGTCTTACAAGCCACCCCCGGGTGGCCGGTTGCGTTTGTATCTCCCCGCTGCAAGCACGCTGGAAGCAACAAGAGCGAACTCAACGCTGTGGCATAGGCGCAATGCAAGCGACTGGCTCCCTCAGCAACAGCACGCCACGTAAGCAAGACACACCCGCCAACTCAGATACCTCCGCTCCCGTACAAAAAACCATAACCTAATGCGCCCAAACCAACGCAGGCACCATCACCTCGCCACGTGCCAACAAACGTGCAGTACGCATTATGCCTGCAGAAATCAGCTCTAGGCCCAACTCATTCTTATAGTAGTTCACGCTAACGAGCATCTGACCTGAGGGATGTTCTAACACAATCTCCAAAGGCCCCCGCTCTGGTAAAGAACAGAGACCCTCGGCCACCGAGCCGGGTAACAAAAGGCAACTGGCAAGGCATTGTGCGCCGGTCACTGCCAGTGTCCCATGGCAGCGTGAAGGCATGAAATATCGCACTGACGCCTGTCCACCCTGCTGTGCTGGCGCGATGAGGGCAAATTTGGGCGTGACGCTACCGGACACGTCTCCCATCCCCATCAGTGCCCCTGCCTGAACGCGAATTTTTTCGCGGCGTGCCGTGAAAACCACATTGTCATCAAGCTCTTGTGCCGTCTCATAGCCTGTGAGGCCAAAGGTTTCGGCGCGTGCAATCACCACTGGCATCGCAACGTCAAGACAAGTGACTGCAACCCCGTCGATCACATCAAGGGGCTGACCGGTCGGCAACATCATGCCGGTGCCTGCGCCTACGGTTTCGCGAAACATCAATGAGACAGGGGCCGCAGTGCCGGGAACACCGTCGATCGCAGCAGTGCCTTCATAGCGCATCTGCGCATTTGGCGTTTGGATCACAATGTCAATCAACGCCCCAGTATTAACTGCGCGCACCCTCACGGCGGTTTCCCCCTGTTGCGCCGTTATCAATCCCATCTCAATGGCTGCGGGGCCAACCCCCGCCAACATATTTCCGCAGGTTGGTTTGAAATCGACGCGCCGCTCCTCTACTGAAACCTGGGCAAAGAAATAGTCGATGTCGACATTGGGATCGTCTGACCGCGACAGCATCGCCACTTTCGTGGTGACGGCCGTACCACCGCCAATCCCATCAATGTTGTTGGGTTGCCCCGCGCCCATAACCGCGATCAAGACTTCGGCCAATTGCTTGCGGTTTTCGGGCAGGTCCGCACGATTGAAAAAAGGCCCGCGCGACGTACCGCCACGATAAAACAGAAAAGGGAGGGGATGTTGTGACATGGCAAAGCTCTCCTGTCAGAGCGTCACAGGGTGCGCTCCGTTTGGTCATGAAAGGGCAGGGAATGGGCGCTGAGGGGCACCCATTTGGGCGCTCAGGTTAGTGCATCGCGAATATGCAGCCGATAAAGCGGGTCTAACTCAAGCTTTTCGCGATAGGCCAAAAGATGTGGCAGCTTTGGAAGGCGTGGCTCCTGTGCGCTCAAAAGCCCCAGTCTATGCACTGAGGGGGCCGCCGTGATGTCTGCCAGACTCAACGTGTCGCCTGCGATAAACGGGCTTTGGCCCAATTGCCAATCAAGCAGAGTAGCCGCCTCGATCACCGCGGCCAATTCGCCTTCGCCACCTGCCGCTCGCACTTTGCGCAGCCGAGTCAAAGGTGGCGTCAGTGACAGGGAAGCCCAGTCCATCCAGCCGTCTATCCGGGTCTGTTGCCTCTGATCCTCGGGCCACACGGTGTTGGGCTGTGCGCGTTTGGCAAGAGCACGCAGAATCGCGTTCGATTCCCACGCGATCAGCGCCCCATCGGTGATCACGGGAACCTTGCCAAACGGGGTAAGGCGTTCAAACGCGACAGTGTCCTGCGCGCCAGATCCGCGTCCCATAGGGATAAGATCAAAAGGCAGATCAAGCAGATCGAGTAGCCAAAAAACTTTGGCACAATTTGAGGAATCGCGGCGAGCGTATAAGGTGAGCATCAGCAAACCTCCTTGGCGGAAACCCGTTGAAGGAGGTCCACGAAACTGTCCTGAGGTTGCAACGCAAGGCAGGCGGAAAAGGCCGCGCGCGCGCCTTGTTCGCCCAAAGTGCCTGCGGCACAATCGGTGAACTTTTCCTTCAGTTCCGTGTCGCTCATCGGGTTGGTCGGGCCGCGGCCAAATCGGGTGGAGGCGTCGGCTTGTAAAATTGTCCCATCCGTCAAGGTCACAGTGACTTGGCCAAAATAGGCGTCCTCCTTTTGATGTCCTGTCGAGGTGATCTTTGGCAAAACGGCGGCACATTCAGGGGTTAAAAAGCTGTCATCCGCAAAATCCCCAAGGCGCAAACGCCCTGCCGTCAAGGCTTTGGCGGTGAGGAATTGTACTGAAAACTTCGCATCAAGACCGGACTTTGGATTGGGGCGATTGGTATGCGCCAAACGGCGTTCGTGGGTCTGAGTGGCAATCGAAGCGATGCGCTCGGGTGCGAAAGTGCCATGTTCGGATACCAAGGCCAGCGCGGCATCAATGGCCGAATGGGCACTGCCGCAACAGGGGTGTTGTTTGATCGCAATGCCTGGATCAAGCAGTTCCAACGGCCCGTCCCAGCCCGTCAAAATCGCCTGAATGTCATAGGTGCCTGCACCGTTGAACAGGTTGAAAAAACCGTAATTATGTTCAAACGCTTCTGGATTTGCGCTCATGCCCTGTTGTGTCAACAGGGCGGCCAAGACGCCGTTATGTGCCGCTTGCCCCACATGTATCGGTTTGACCGGGGTCCCAAAATTGGATTTTAACCCTGAGGCCATTGATGCCGCCATGGCCAAAGTATTGGCCATGGCGGCAGCGTCAAAGCCCAACATGCGGGCAGAGGCGGCCGCTGCGCCCAAGACCCCAAGCGTGGCCGTCGGGTGCCAGCCTTTTTCGTAGTGATGCGGCAAAAGTCCGCGGGCGAGACGGGTTTCGACCTCGACCCCCGTCACATAAGCTTCAATGGCCTGTCCCGCGGAGGCATCAAGGCGCTCTGACAGGGCCAAAACCGCAGGCACAATCGGGGCCGACGGGTGCCCGCCCATCGTTGTCGAGCAATCGTCAAAGTCCAACGCGTGCGCTGCCGTACCATTGACCATCGCCGCATGAAGGACGGAAGCCTTTGCGCCACCCGCCCCCCAAAGCGTGGCCTCTCCTACAGCTGAGGTGATTTCAAGCGTTGCCTCAAGAGCGGTCAGATATGGAACGGAGCGGCCGGCAAGGGCAACGCCAATCGTATCTGCGACAGCGCGGCGCGCGATGTGAAGGGCTGCGTTTGGCAGCGTGTCGAGCCGGATCGACAGGGCGCACTCGGACAGATGTTTTGCGAAACTCATAGTGTTTTCCTCTGATCTACAGCGTGGCGGAGGCGATGGTGGTTGTGAGCTGTGCCACATCGGGCAACGAGTCGAGGCGCATCAGCATGTCAAACACCTCTGCGGTTCCTGCGTCGCTCAGACTGCGGCTGGCACAATCGCGAAATTTGGCCTCAAGCATTTCCTGTGGCAGTGGGGATTCTGGTCCACGCCCCAGCGGAACGTCGACAAACGCGCGGACTGTGCTGCCGTTCTTGAGACACACCTGCACCTCGGCACCATAATCGGAAAACTCGGGGCCGGTTTCTTCCATCCGAATGAGGTCCATCACCCGCGTGACCTCGGGATCATGCAAGGCGCGCTCTTCGAAATGCTCCAGTCGCACTGCACCGTTCACCAGCCCCCGCGCGACGGCATAAGGCAGGCTGAATTTGGCATTCAGTGCGCTGGTTGGCGCGTTGCGAACATGGGGCAAAAGTCGGCGCGGGTGCATCCGCACCACGACATCCTCGACCTGCGTGCTGTCGCTCAAAGGGCCATTGTGCAGCGCGATCACCGCATCAATCGCCGCATGAACACTGTACACACAGGGGTATTTTTTGATCGAAATGCCGGGGCTCATCAGATCAAGCGGCGCGCCCCAGCCGGTCAGCATCCGCTCAATTTCGTAATGGCCTTTGCCGTTGAAGACCTCCAAAAAGCCCTGTGGATGTTCCATTGCGGTGGGGGAGGCGTTGACACCGTCTGCCGCCATTAAGGCGGCAAAAAGACCATTTCGCGCAGACAGCCCTGCGTGAAGGGGTTTGGTGTCTGTGCCAAAATTGGCCTTGATGCCGGATGCCAAAGAGGCGGCCATGGAAATCGCATGGGCCATTTTTGTTGTGTCAAGTTTCAACAAAATGCCCGCCGAAACCACGGCGCCAAAAATCCCAAGCGTGGCGGTTGGATGCCACCCTTTTTCGTAATGGGCAAAGTTTACGCCCCGTGCAAAACGGGTCGCGGTTTCGACGCCAATCACATAAGCGTCAAGCAACTCGCGCCCGGTGGTGCCCATGGTTTCCGCCAGTGGAAGAATGGCCGGAATGATGATGACGGTCGGATGTCCTGAAAGCGATTTGCTGGTGTCGTCGTAGTCAAGCGCATGACCTGAGACACCATTCACAAAGGCCGCATCAAGGCGGCTTAACCGTTCAAAACGACCCAAAACATGGCAGGGTCCAGTGCCTTGAACGCCGGTCAAAAGCGCGGAATGTGTGGTTTGGCTTTGGGCGCCCAACAAAGCGCAACCGATCATGTCGGCAATCGCCACACGGGCAAAACCCAAAGCCTCTGGGTCGAAATGTTTGGGATCGAGCGCTTGCGCGCGCGTGGCAAGCTCAAAAGACAAAGACATGGTTTCCTCCGGTCTTTAATTGGGGGGCGGGGGGCACATCGCAGCGGTGATCGGCGCGAGCGAGGGGAAGGTTTCAAGCTGCATCAAGGCGTCAAACAGCGCGGTGCTTTGATCCGAGGGCGGGACGCAATCGTGGAATTTTGCGCGGACCTGTGATTGCGTCATCGGGTTGGACGGGTCGCGTCCCATGGCCACGGTTGCCTCTGCGGACAAATGCCGCCCATCCGCGCGCCAGACGTGAACACGGCCCATCGAAAGCCCCTCCTCGTGGGGGACCAAAGCGACCTTGGCGGCCAAAGCGACCACAGTTGGGTCAAACACCCGTTCTGGACGGAAATCATCCAAGCCGACGGTGCCGTCGATCAGGGCACGGGCTGTGAGGTGCTGGGTTGAAAATTTGGCATCCAGCCCGTCTTTTGGCATTGGGCGATCAATATTTTTGAGCCGTTTGTGATGGAGCGCCACCTCAATGCGTTCAATCTGAGCGGTCTTGATGTCACCGCGCAGCTGAGCGGCGGCATCAATCGCGCAGTGAATAAACGCACAACACGGATATTGCTTGATCGCGATCCCTGGCGACAAAAGTGCAAAGTCTTTGCCCCAGCCGTCCAATGCGGGGCCCGGATCAACATCAAAGCTGTCACCAAAGGCCCGTAAGAAACCGAATTTATGTTCAAGCGCATTCAGGCGCGCGGTGTAGCCCGCTTCGGCCAACAAAGCCGCCTGAACACCATTGCGATTGGCCTGTCCGGCGTGAAACGGTTTGGTCATTGTGCCGGAATTGGCCCGAAGCCCCGCCGCAGAAGACGCTGCTATCGACATGGCGGTGGCGGAATGTTCCGGTGATAAGCGCATGAGATGTGCGGCGGCCACAGCGGCCCCGATCACACCAAAGGTCACCGTCGGATGCCAGCCACGTTCCGCATGGGCTGGGTTGGCGATCCGCGCGAGGCGAATTTCGGTCTCCACCCCGGCGACATAGGCGGTCAGGACCTGTGCACCGGAGGCATTGCGTGCTTCGGCCAGTGCAAAAAGGCCGGGGACAATGGACACGGACGGATGGCCGTCCATCTCCAAGTTGCAATCATCAAAATCCAATGCATGAGCGGCAATGCCATTGATTTGCGCGGCGTCCAAAGGATGCAGCCTGTCCCCGGTTACAAATGCCAAGGAGGGGCCGGGGCTTGCGGGCAAAACGCCCATAGCCAGTCGCACCGCAGGCTCATTGACCCCGGCCAAAGCGCAGGCCAGCGTGTCTGTGATGGCGCGTTTGGCCCAGTGCTGAACAGGGTCAGAGAGGTCACACAATCTGAGCCCTGACGCGAGGCGCGCAAGGTCGAGTGTCAAAGCGGACACGGGGGATCTCCTTTAACCAAGAGAGTATGTGGACTGTAAAAATGTGGGGCAGGTCAGGGGATAACCCGCCCCGGGGAAGCCTTAATGTTTGAGGATTTGTTCAAGGAACAAGCGCGTCCGCGGGTTCTTGGGATTGCCAAAGAACTCTTCTGGTGCGCCGCTTTCGACCGTTTTTCCATCGGCCATAAGGATCACATTATCCGCGACAGTACGGGCAAACCCCATCTCGTGAGTGACACAAATCATCGTCATGCCACTGTCCGCCAGTTCAATCATGGTATCGAGCACCTCTTTGATCATTTCAGGGTCAAGCGCAGAGGTTGGTTCGTCAAACAGCATGATTTCGGGTTGCATACAGAGCGAACGCGCAATTGCGACACGTTGTTGTTGGCCGCCAGAAAGCTGAAGCGGGTATTTTTGTGCCTGCTCTGGAATGCGAACTTTTTCAAGGAACTGCATCGCCAACTCTTCGGCGTCCTTCTTTTTCATGTGCCGCACAAGCATCGGCCCGATGGTCAAATTGTCGAGGACATTGAGATGTGGAAAGAGATTGAACGACTGAAACACCATGCCAATGTTGCGGCGGATTTTTTCGATGTTTTTCACATTGTCGGTCATCTCGATACCGTTGACGATGATCTCGCCTTGCTGGTGTTCTTCGAGCCGGTTGATGCAGCGAATAAGCGTGGATTTTCCCGACCCGGAAGGGCCGCAGACCACCACTCGTTCGCCTTTACGGACATCAAGGCTGACATCGTGTAACACCTGAAAATGGCCATACCATTTGGACACATTCCTGAGCTTGATCATGGGTTCCTGGTCAAGCGTCTGAGAGGGGGAGGAGGATTGAGTTTGGGCGATGATATTGGACATGAGTATCTCCTATCCGGGCACAGTCAGATGCGGCCCGAGTTGATCCATTTTTCGACTTGGCGCGCATAGAGGGAGAGCGCGTAGCCAAAAAAGAGATAGACAGCGGCGACAAATAGATAGGCTTCGATATAATAGCGGCGCCATAGTGGGTCCTGCATCACGGCGGTGGTCGCCGTAAGAATGTCAAAAAGCCCGATGATGATCACGAAAGACGTGTTTTTCATGGCCGCGATGATGTGGTTGGTGATCGCCGGAAGGCTGATACGCAGCGCTTGCGGCAAAATGATTTTGCGGGTGGTTTGCCAATAGCTCATGTTGAGCGATGCGGCGGCTTCATATTGGCCGGTGGGAATGGCCTGTAGCCCGCCTCGGATCACCTCCGCCTGATAGCAGGCAAAGAAGATCGCAATGCCCACAGTGATCCGCAACAGCTTATTGACCTCAACCCCAGCCGGTAGGAACAACGGAAACACGTTGACCGCGACAAAGAGGATGGTGATGAGCGGCACGCCACGGAGCGCCTCAATGAAAACCACGGAGACGCCACGCGCCACAGGCATCGGCGAACGCCGCCCCAAAGCGAGCACAACGGCAACGGGCATCCCAATCAGAACCGTTCCGGAAAACAAAATCATCGTCAGCGGCAGCCCGCCCCACTCAGACGTCGGAACGTAAACGAGACCCAACACGCCGCCGAACATCAGGATGCCAATCGAGGTCACGGAAAGAATCCACAGTGGGATGAGGATTTTAAAGTTCCAAAGCTTTGGCATCAACGACGCCACGATCGTGGTGAGATAGACCACCATCATAATCACCAGACGCCAATGTTCGTCATAGGGGTAAAGCCCAAAGAGCATCGGACGGTGTTTTTCCACGATCACGGCCCAACAGGCCCCCGCCGCCGCGCGGCAGACGTCCGGGTCAGGGGTGTAGAATACGGCGTCAATCACTCCCCATTTTAGCACAAACCAGGCAAAACGAAGCAGGAGCGCCGCAACGACAAGCGTCATGAGGCTTTGCCAAACGGAGTTGAACAGGTGCTTTTGCATCCATTTGGCAAAGGGCACTTTTGCATTCGGATCGAATTGCATTATGGGTTCAAGGGGGGTGGCCACTTTCGGCGCGTGTTGAGACTGTGTTGTCATCTTTTAACGCTCCTTGATCGCCACGAGGCGGTTGTAAAAGTTCATAAAGGTGGATGTGATCAGGCTGATGGTCAGATAGACGAGCATCATTACGGCAATCGCTTCGACGGCCTGCCCCGTTTGGTTCATGACTGTATTGCCGATATTGACGAGATCAGGATACCCGACCACCACCGCAATCGAGCTGTTTTTGATCAGGCTCACATATTGGCTGGTCAAAGGCGGAACAATGACACGCAAGGCCTGCGGCAGTACGACATAGCGCGTCACAAACCATGGACGAAAGCCCATCGAACGGGCGGCTTCGATCTGTCCCTTTGGCGTGGCCTGAAGACCGGCACGCACGATTTCGGCGATGAACCCAGAGGCATAGAGTGCGATCCCGATCAAAAGGGCGGTAAACTCCGGCGAGATGGTGACCCCGCCTTGAAAGTTAAAGCCTTTTTGTACAGGATAGCTGATGGCGGTGGGTGCGCCGCCAAACAGCCAAACCAGAACCGGAAGCCCAATGATAAGTCCGATAGAGGGCCAGAGCATATTTACGTATGTTCCGGTGCTTTCACGATGGCGTCTGGCCCAAATCGACCCGAGAATGGCCAAGACGATACCAGCCACAAGCGCAATTCCCATCGTAGAATGGATCGGATGCGTTGCGGGTACAGCAAAGGTCAGACCACGATTGGTTAGAAAGCCGACGCCATACATCTCAACCGCATTGCGCGCATTTGGCAGGTTGCGCAACAGCACCGACCAAAAGATCACCTGCAGGATCACCGGGATATTACGAACGATTTCAACATACCCTGTCGCCACTTTGGACAGCAACCAGTTGCTTGAGATCCGCGAAATCCCGACGGTGAACCCGATAAGGGTCGCCAAAAAGATTCCGGCTGCGGAGACCGACAGAGTGTTCAACAGCCCAACAACAAAGGCGCGGCCATAGCTATCGCGCGCGCTGTATGTGATCATCTTTTCGCCAATGTCGAATTGCGATGTCTGTTCCAGAAATCCAAATCCCGTCGCGATATTTTGCGCCCGCAGGTTTTCGACAACGTTTTGGTAAAGAAAGAGACCGATAAAGATAACGACTGCCGCCATAACCACTTGGGTCACAGCCGTTCGAAAACTCTTACTATAGAGGAGAGTACTGAGCGTCTGGCGCGGTTTGGCCCCGCGCTGATCACTCCCATCAATATGTGTCACTGAGTGCTCCCGTGAGATTTAGGATATCATGCTTCATACGGCTGTCGCCGGACTTCAAAACGTCACAGCCGGGCGACAGCTCCCGCAAGCGGGTTACTTGATTGGGAAACCGTAAAGCAGACCCCCATCGACCCAAAGTGTGTTCAGGTCGCGATCCAATTCCACCGGGCTGCCCGGGCCAAAATGGCGCGCATAGATTTCTGCATAATTTCCGACTTGGGTGATGACGTTATAGGCCCAATCCTCGCTCACACCGAGCTTGGAGCCATAGTCGCCCGTGACCCCCAAAAGCGATTGAATATCCACGTTGTCCGAAGATTTCATGTCGTCAGCATTCTCAGAGGTGACGCCCAACTCTTCGGCGTTAAACGTGGCATAGGTCACCCATTTCACCAAATCGTACCACTGGTCGTCCCCTTGGCGCACAGCGGCGGCCAGCGGTTCTTTGGAAAAGATGCCGGGCAAAAGCACATGTTCAGCCGGGTTTTCGGTGTCGTAGGCCCGCACACCCGGAAGAGCGGCCTTGTCTTTGGTCAAGGCGTCACACCGCCCGGTGACATAGGCATCGACAAGTTGTTTGTTGTTTTCGATCACAACAGGTGTGTAGCCCATACCGCGGGTCGCAAAAATTTGCGCCACATTGCGCTCTGTGGTTGAGCCGGGGGCAACACAAATGGTGGCCCCATCCAGATCTTCGACCGTTTTCACGCCAGAGTCGGCATGCACAAGAAAGCCTGTACCAGTGTAGAAAATCGGTGGCGCGAAGTTCAGGCCAAGTGCCGTATCACGCCCCAGCGTTGCAGTCACATTGCGCACCAAAACATCGACCTCGCCAGACTGAATGGCAGGAAAACGTTGCTGCGATGACAGGGCGACAAACCGCACTTTGTCCGCATCGCCAAAAACCGCAGCGGCAATGGCGTGGCAGTAATCCACTTCAAAACCACCCCAATGCCCTTTGCTGTTTGGCGCAGCAAAGCCGTGACGTGCCGGATGCACGCCACACAGCAATTCACCACGCTCTTTGACGCTTGCAAGCGTATCGCCCGAATCAGCAAAACCAGCGCCCCCAAAAGTGGCAAGGCCGATGGCGCACAAAGCGGTTTTCAGTTTGAAATCTTTGTTCATTTTTAGTCCTCATCTGTTGGGTCTCTGGCGTTCTTGGGTTCGTTCAAGTGACGGATTTAGTCATGTCGTTGACGCCTTCTGATTCTATGTATACAAATGTTTTCAGTAGAGTGCAACAGCGAGCAAAAGCTTCGCAAAGACGCTGCGCATGCCGAAAATGACAAGGAACCCTCGTTTATGACCTCTGATGACATGGAATTTGACACCCAACTCACGCAGTGCGGGCGCAACCCAGATCAGCACTTTGGCGCCGTAAATACCCCGGTCTACCGTGCTTCAACGATCCTCTTTCCCACTCTCGCCGCACTGGATGCCAAAGAGGGCGCGCGCCTGCGGTATGGACGTCGTGGCACGCCCACTACCCATGCTCTCGAAGATGCCGTTTGCACATTGGAACAAAGCGAACGCGCTCTGGTGACTCCCTCTGGTGTCAGCGCCATTTCGAATATTCTGATGAGCTTTGCAGAACCCGGTGCCCATTTTTTGGTAAGTGACAGTTCCTATGGCCCAACCCGGAAATTTTGTGATTTCGTATTGCGGGGATTGGGTGTGGAAACCACCTATTACGACCCCACGCTTGGCGAGCGGATCAACGAATTGATCCGCCCTGAAACCAAACTCATATGGATGGAATCTCCCGGATCGCAGACCTTTGAGGTCCTGGATGTCGATGCTATCGTTGCTGTTGCACGCGCACATGGCGTTGTGACAGCAATCGACAACACATGGAGCGCTGGCTACTTTTTCCAGCCGATGACACGTGGTGTCGACATTTCCATGCAAGCTGGCACCAAATACATCTCCGGGCATTCCGACATCATGCTGGGCACCATCGCCTGCACAGAAGAGATTTATGACCGTTTGCGTGAAACCTATCTGCGGTTTGGATTTTGCGTCAGCCCAGATGACGCCTATCTCGCCTTGCGTGGATTGCGGACCCTGCCACTGCGGATGCGTCAGCACCACGCCAGTGGGTTGGCCATCGCAGATTGGCTCGCGCAACAAGATGAGGTGATCCGGGTGATGCATCCCGCGCGTCCACAAGACCCGCATCACGCGCTTTGGAAGAACCAGTTTTCTGGCGCGTCCGGTTTGTTTGGCTTTGTGATCAGTGAAACGGATCGCGGCCGTCTCGCCCGGCTGTTCGATGGCCTGCAATTCTTTGGTATGGGATCGAGCTGGGGCGGTTTCGAAAGCTTGCTTGTGCCCACAAACCCGACAGTTTATCGCACCGCCACCGATTGGACTCCAATGGGTCAAACCATACGCATTCATGTGGGGCTTGAGGATCCAAAAGACCTGATCCGTGACCTGCGGACGGGATTTGATCGTTTGCATGATGCGTAGACGCGCTTGTGGCGCATGTGATGCGCTGTGCGGCATGGTGTCCTTGAGGTCAAGCTTGGCTTTCATTGGGACCTTATGTATACAGACTTGGCGCGCGGCCCATTCCTTACCGGGCCGCGTTTAGGGTGCCTCAAAAGAAAGTTTCATCGGTCATGAAAGCCATAATGGAAAAAAACATACATCGCGGCACGCCTTTGGAACAACTCCTGGACGCCATCGAAGATGGAAAACTGACACCGGGCACTCGGCTGCGGGAAACCGAATTGGCCGAGCAACTTGGGATTTCACGCACTCCCGTACGCGAAGCCCTGCACCGGCTTCATGCGATGGGACTGGCCGAACATGGGCCACAGCGGGGGTTGATCGTCTCACATCTGGATTACGACCATTTGCGCCAACTTTTTGCTGTGCGTGAAGGCTTGGAAGGTATGGCCGCGCGGCTTGCTGCAGAATACGCCACCCCTGCCGAAATCAGCCTGTTGCGAGAACTTGTCAGCTTGGATGTCGGGGTGGACAATCCCGACACGCTCAAAACTCACAACAAACAGTTCCACCTGCAAATTGTGCGCGCCTCTCACAATGCTTATATGATTGATGCGCTCGAAAACCTGCGTATTCATCTTAGCTTGTTGCCCGGTTCAACCTACAGCATTGCGAAACGGCGCATCCAAGCACAGGATGAACATCAAGCGATCATTGACGCGGTTGCGGCGCATGACGGAGATGCCGCAGAACACGCTGCCCGTGTGCATATTAAATCTGGCTACCGCGCGCGTTTGGAGCTTTTGTCGTCTCAGCAAGGCTGACGGTCCAAATCCGCTCCAGTCTCTGGACCAAAGATTTCGGCCGAAATGGCAGCATGAGCCTGCTGTTTCCAAGCTTCACAAACTGAGGCCTTTGCCAGAGGTTTTGTCAGCATGGAGCGTGGACGCCAAGCCACGTTTTGTGGCAATGAACGCCGCGAAAAGCTGGATCGCTCCACCATCACCTCGAACGGCGAATGGTTCTGTGTGGATGGCTCCCGCTTTGCAAAAAAAACGACAGACCCTGTGCCCGTTTTAATCGATGATTGAAGGTGGCTTCTTTGCTGCGATTGATCCTGCGGATCTGGAAAGATTTTGTTGTGATATCAATGCTATTTTCTGCAATGCGGCGTGGTGGGTTGAAAAAACTCTCAAAAAAGACTATCTATGCAAAGTGGTCCACGCGGCGGACCCGTTCGGTCTCTCATAGATCGACCCGTAGAGCGCGACGCCTTTCTGGCTGGTCTTTGCTCCTTGCCGCGCTGCCTTGATGATGAGGCGGGTGGGGCGCGCAGAACCTGAAGAACAGAACCGACCTTAGAGCACCCAAAAGGAGCTCCCCATCAAGGATTCTATGTCCCATACCCCGTCGCTTCCCTATAACCGCATCGCTGTGCTTGGCGCAGGCAGTTGGGGGACAGCGCTCGCTACCGTTTTGGCCCGCAATGGACGTGAGGTGCGCCTTTGGGCGCGCCGTCCCGATCTGGCGGAACGGATCAATCTCACTCGTCAAAACTCTGACTACCTGCCCGAGGTCGACCTTCCAAACGGTCTGACCGCCACTGCCGATCTGGCTCATGCGCTTGCGGGTGCTGAGGCCGTTTTGATGGTTACGCCCTCGGCCACGTTGCGTCCGATGTGTCAGGCCATAGCAAGCCATCTGCCAGCGGGCATTCCGATCGCATTGGCCTGTAAAGGCGTTGAGCGTGGCAGTGGATACCTTTTGTCCGAAGTTGTGTCCGAGGAACTGCCCGGCCATCCGGTTGGTGCGGTTTCCGGGCCGACCTTTGCCCATGAAACCGCTTTGGATCATCCGACAGCGGCCACAGTGGCCTTCCCTTTCGCGTATCAGGATCGACTGACACCTGAAAGCAGCCCGGCTGTCCGCCTCTCAATGTCATTGTCTGGCGGTGGGTTTCGACCCTATGTTTCGGACGATCTTGTCGGGGTTGAAGTCGGTGGGGCGGTTAAAAACGTGATCGCCATTGCCTGTGGGATGATGTCGGGCGCGGGTTTTGCCGAGAACACCCGTGCGGCGTTTATCACCCGTGGCACCGATGAGATGAAGCTTTTGGCCCAGACGCTTGGCGGCAAACGCGAAACCGTCACCGGCCTGTCCGGGGCGGGTGATCTGACGCTGACCTGTTCTTCAACCACTTCGCGCAACATGTCCTTGGGCTATCAATTGGGTCAGGGCATTGCGCGCCCGTCCTGTTTTGAGGGGCGTCCGGTTGTGGTCGAAGGCGAGGTCAACGCCGCCTCAGTGACCGATCTTGCACGTCGTCTTGGGGTGTCCATGCCGATCTGTGAGACGGTGAATGCGGTGTTACACAAAGGGGCCGATTTGCGTGAGGCCTTCACCGCATTGTGGTCTCGCCCGATTGAGGCCGAACCCTATGCGCTTGATCTCTCAATAGATCATCCTTCCCCCGATCTTCCGCTACAATTCGGAGCCGTTTGAGTCATGAATGTACACACCACATCGCGCCCGGCCATCGCCGCGCGCCGCTTTACCCTTGCGACCGACCTTGATGGCACTTTCTTGGGCGGCACGCCTGAGGATCGTCACCGTCTTTACACTTGGATCGAACAAAACCGCGACAGCGTCGGCCTGATCTTTGTCACGGGCCGCGACCCGGAATTTATCATGGAGATGTGCCGGGAACAGGGCCTGCCTTGGCCGGAATTTGTTGTCGGCGATGTCGGCACCACGATTGCGGAGGTGCATGCCGACGGGTCCATCGCGCCGATTGCCGCGCTTGAAGAGGACATCGCCGCGCGTTGGAATGACCAAGGCCAAGCCGTGCGCGAGGCCTTTGCCGATCATCCGGGGCTCAAGCTTCAGCCCACCGAATTTCGCTATCGCGTCAGTTACGATCTGACACCGACCGGCTATGACGTGACGGCCGAAGCGAAGGTCGAAGCGATGGGGCTCGATTGGCTCATCTCCGACAATCGCTATTTCGATGTGCTGCCAAAGGGCGTGTCAAAAGGCCCGTCGATCAGACGCTTGATTGATCATCTTGGCATAGCTGAAGAGCGCGTTCTTTGCGCCGGGGACACCATGAACGATCTGTCGATGTTGATCTCTGGCCTTCCATCCGTGGCCGTCGGCAATTCGGAAACCGCGCTCATGCAGCGGCTTCATGACATAAATACCGTTTATCACGCCAAGGCCCATGGGGCCGCCGGTATTTTGGAAGCCATCGCCGCGTTCGAGCTTCACGATATCCCAAAAGGAGTCTGATATGTCGTCCAATCTTGTCATCGTTTACCACCGCCAACCTTATGAAGAGGTCGAGGTGGATGGAAAAATCGAATACCGCGAAAACAAAAGCCCCAATGGCATCGTCCCCACGCTCAAAAGCTTTTTCGGGCGTGTCGACAAAGGCGCGTGGATCGCGTGGAAACATGCGAAAGACCCCGCCAATCCCGAGTTTGAGCGGGTGATTGAAATCGACGATGCCTATGGCACCTATACCGTCTCGCGTCTGCCGTTGACGCCGGAACAGGTCAAAAGTTTCTATCACGTCTCCTCGAAAGAGGCGTTTTGGCCGATCCTGCACGGGTTCAAAGAGCGCTATAACTACGACCCCGTCGATTGGCCGACCTTTCGCGAGGTGAATTGGGCCTTTGCCGAAGCCGCCGCTGCCGAAGCCGCCGAAGGCGCGGTTGTGTGGGTCCATGATTACAACCTTTGGCTGGTGCCGGGCTATTTGCGCACACTGCGCCCGGATGTCAAAATCTCGTTTTTCCATCACACGCCCTTCCCGAACGCCGATATTTTCAATGTGCTGCCCTGGCGCAAAGAGATTTTGGAAAGCCTCTTGGCCTGTGATGTCATCGGCTTCCACATCCCGCGCTATGTGAACAATTTCGTGTCCTCCGCACGCTCTTTGCTTGAGGTTGACACGTTGAAACGGGAAAAGGTTCACCCGGATATGGTGCCGGAAACCTCGGCGCTCTCTGAGCAAAGCGTGGTCACCGAGATCGGCTTTGAGGGGCGCACCATTCGCCTTCAGGCCAGCCCCGTGGGTGTCGATGTGGATTATATCGAAGAGGTGGTGGCCAATGAGGCAACGGCCAAGCGCGTCAAAGAAATCAAAGAGGAAATCGGCGACGGACAGCTCATCCTTTCGGTCGGGCGCACCGATTACACCAAGGGTGGGATCGAACAGCTGCAAAGTTTTGAGCGGATTTTGGAAACCCGTCCTGACCTGCGCGGCAAGGTGCGTTTGATGCATGTCTCGGCGGCGGCCAATTCCGAAATGACCTCCTATGAGGAAATCCAGCGCGATCTTGAACATCAGGCGGGGATGATCAACGGCCGCTATGGCAGTTTCGATTGGCAACCCGTGGCGCTGATTTCCCGACCGGTGAAATTCACCGATCTCGTGGCCTATTACCGCGCGGCGGATGTGGCGTGGATCACGCCTTTGGCCGATGGGATGAACCTTGTGTGCAAGGAATATTGCGCGGCGCGCACCGATGGCGACGGGGTGCTGGTTCTGTCCGAATTTGCCGGGGCTGCGGTGGAATTGGCCTCAGCCGTGCCGACCAATCCGTTCTCGCATAAGTCGATGGATGGCGCGATCCAATTTGCCTTGGAGATGCCAGAAGAAGAACGCCGTGGTCGGATGACGAAAAACCGTGAGAAGGTGCGCACCCAGGACATTCGGTTCTGGGCCGAGGACCAAATGCGCGCCTTTGGCAAAGAGATTTTGCCCGCGCGTCATGCAGAGACCGCAGCGTAATCTTAAACCGCTCCCTTTGACCAAACTCAAAGAGGCCCCAATCTTACGCCTGATCCACGCTCTCATGCGGGATTGGGCGTTTTTGTCTAAACCGCAGATCATCCAAAACGGCCACCACGGCGGGCGTTACAAACAGCGACAACACCGTCGCTACCGTCAGGCCAAAGGCAAGGCTCGCAACAATCGGGCGCAGAAACTGCGCCTGTGTGCTTTGCTCAAAAAGCAAAGGCCCAAGCCCGACCACCGTCGTCAAAGACGTGAGGAAAATCGCGCGAAACCGGTCCCGTACCGCCTCGCGCCCGGCCTCGATGATCCCACTCCCTGCGTTACGTTTGTCTTGCATGAAGGCATCCAAAAGGATCGAGTCATTGACCACGATCCCGGCCAGTGTCGCCAGTCCCACAAGGCTCGGTAGCGACAGTTGCAATCCCAAGGCCATATGCCCCCAAACCACGCCGACCAGCCCAAGAGGGACGGCGGCGAGAATGGCGACGGGGCGCAGGAAGCTTTTGAGATGAAACGACAAAAGCAGGAAAACACCGATCAACCCGACGATCATATTGCGGCCCAGTGAAGCCCCGGTTGTGGCCGTATCTTCGGCCTCGCCCAGGATCGAAACAGAGACGCTGGGATGGCGTTCCGGCAGCTCCGGCAGGTAGTCCGATTTGAGCGCAACCATCAGTTCGCGCGCATTGGCGATGGCCGGATCAATCGAGCCCTGAACCCGCACCGTACGCGTGCCATTCACCCGCGTGATCGTGTCAAAGCCACGGGTCAGGCGCACATCGGCCACGGCGCTCAACGCCACCCGCGTGCCATTCGCGCCGGGGACGCGCAGGTCAAGAATATCGGACAGGCTGCGCCGATCGGTGGCGGCAAGGCGGGCGACCACATCGACCTGACCGAACCCATCGACAAAACTCACGGCACTGTCGCCCTTGAAGGCCGCGCGCAGTTCGTTCCCGATGACTTGAGGCGTGACGCCAAGGGCATTGGCGACCTCAGAGCGCAGGGTCACAACGATTTCGGGCTTGCCGGGTTGCAGATCAAAGGTCACATCGCGCACACCGTCAAAGTCCCGGAAAAACCGCCGAATTTCGCGCGCAGTGACGGAGAGCTCATCCAAATCATCGCCGGTCAAACGTAGATCAATCGGCTTGCCACCCGCGCCGCGTTCTTTGTCGGTAAAGCGCAACGCCGCCATGTCTGGCATCGGCCCGGTGAGTTTTTTCCATTGGCCGAGGATGTCACCGACCGCCGTTGTGCGCACACCTGCGGGCAAAAGCGCGGCGCTGACGGTGGCCATATGCGCGCCCGATCCCGCCGCATCCGTATTGACGCCATAGGTGATCGTATAGCTTTGGACCAAGGCCTGCCCATCCGGTTGATCCGGGGTCCAGTCCGCGTTCATCTGTTCAAGGGCTTTGACGACCTTGGCGACCCGTTGTTCGGTCCGCTCAAGCGGCGCGCCTTGCGAGAGCAAAAGCCGGGCTTCCACCGTGTCGCTCTCAAGCGTTGGGAAGCTTTGATATTTGATGAAACCGCCGGTATAGGGCGCGACGGAAAACAGGATGACAAACAGCGTCAGCCCCACCGTCAGGTAACGATAGCGCAGCGTCAGTTCGGCCAAAGGCACGATGGCGCGGTCTCTGAGGCGCTCAAATGCGAGGTTGATCCAGCGGCTGATCCGCCCCGGACGCATATCGCGATCCAGCGCATGACGCATATGCGCGGGCAGGATCAAAAACGCCTCAACCAAACTGACGGTCAGTGTGATCAGCAACACGATGGGAATGTATTTCAAGATCGCGCCAATGCTGCCCGCCATATAGGCCAGCGGTCCAACGATCATGGCCGTGGTCAAAAACGAGGCGATGACGCTGGGCAACACCTGACGTGTGCCATTGACGGCGGCATCGCGAGCGGTTTCTCCGGCTTGGCGACGTCGCACGATGTTCTCGGAAATCACAATCGCATCGTCCATCAAAAGCCCGACCGCGACCAACAGCGCCACCATGGTCATCATGTTGATGGTGTAGCCCAAAAGCTGCATCACAAAGATCGCGCCGAGGAAGGACACCGGAAGCCCCATGGCGACCCAAAACGACATGCGAAATCCGAAAAACAGCCACATGGTGAGAAACACCAGGATCAGGCCTTGAAGCCCGTTGACGCCGATGATCCGAAGCCGATCACGAATATTGCCTGTTGAGTCTTGTGAAATGGCGAGGGTGATGTTGCCGGGGGCGTCGCGTTGCGCCTCTGCAACTTGACGGTCGAGCGCGGCTTTGACCCTGAGTGCGTCTTGGCTCGCGGTCTTGCTCACGGCCACGATCGCGGCGCGGTTTTGGCCGAAATAGCTGGCCTGAGACGGATCATCAAAGCCCGCGCGCACAGTGGCCACATCACCGAGGCGCACATCTCCGCCGCCGGCGCTGCTGATCAATGGGATGGTTTCCAATTCGGCAGGTGTGCGCTTTTCGGCCAAAAAACGGATCGCGGCATCGCCAGAGCTGCTTTCGAGCGTGCCGGCGGGCATATCGAGGCTGTGTTTGGCCAAAAGGGTGGTGATTTCTGACATGTCGAGGCCGAAGCGTTCGAGCGCGGCGGCATCGAAATCTATGGCAATTTCGCGGTCCGAGAACCCGTTGACGGTGACCTGCGAAATCTCGGGATCGGCGCGCAGGCGATCCGCGAATGTTTGGGCATAGGCAAAGAGCACCGCCGGATCATCCGGCCCGGTGACCGCCACGGAGGCGACCGAGGCCACACGTTCGACCACGCGGGTGACCGGATCATTGGCCTTGTCGGGCAGGGTGGAAATGCCGTCCACCGCGTCTTTGATGTCATTGTGGAACCGCGTCATATCGGCCCCCTCAAGGATCACAGCGGTCAAGACGGCAGCGTTTTCTTGGGACAGGCAGGTCAGCTCATCCAGATTGTCGATTTGCAAAAGCGGCTCTTCGACCACGCTACAAATCCCGGTTTCGACCTCGGAAGGGGCGGCACCGGGATAGGGGATGCGAATTTCGACCTCCGTCGGTGCGACCAGAGGAAAGGTGTCGCGTTGCAACATCGGCAGCGCCAAAAGGCCCAGCCCCATGAGGATGATCATCAGGATATTGGCCGCCGTCGGGTGCGTGGCGAAAAGACGGATCATTCCTGCGGCTCCGGTTTTTTACCCGTGCCTGCTCCTTGGCCCGATCCTGTGCCTGACCCGCCACCCGAACCGGGAGCGCTCACAAGTTGCCCCAAAGCGGCGGCGGTGAGGCTGGCGATCAGCGCCGTGTCTTCGACGGGTTTGACCGCCATGCCGGGCACCGCAATGGTCGGATCGGTGACGACAAGCACGTCGCCCGCGCTCAAGCCTTGTGTGACCACCGCGATGTCATCCGAGGTGAAGCCAACCACAACTTTGCGGTTTTCAAGCGTGCCCTCGGCGGAGACCACCAAAGCCGTGCCATCACGCACCGCGTCACTTGGCACAACAATCTGCGCCGATCTGGGGGCGGACAGAACCACCTCCACAAACATATTGCGGCGCAAAGGTGGGCGTTCCCCGGCCACGCTTTGCCCCAGCGGATCAGTGACTCGCACAACGATGGCCGCACTTTGAGTTTGGGCATCAATCGCCTCGCCGACACGTTCGACCTTGGCAGGCCAGATCACGGTATGATCCGGCGCGGGGATGCGCACTTGTGCGCGCAGATCGAGCACGCTCGTGCCCTCTCCCGCCAGTCGCAACAGTGGGCCAATGCGGCCAATCGGAAACTGTGCCGCAATGTCCACGGCCTCGGTGCCCTCTGCGGACAAAAGCGTCTGCCCCGCTCCGACAAATTGACCCAGATCGGCGGTCACCTCCGTGAGGCGCAACTCATAAGGCGCGCGGATTTCGGTAAAGCCAAGGGCACGTTCGACAGAGGCGCGTTGGGTGGCAAGCACATCGCGATTGGCGACATTGAGCGCACGTTGATTTGTCAGTTCAAGATGTTTGGTACGCGCCGTCAATTCTTGGCGTCGGGTTGAGTCAAGCGTGGCTTGGGTGACCACGCCCTGCTCGGCCAGCGTTTGCTGTCGGGCCAATTCATTTTGCATCAGGCTCAGATCGGCCTGCGCCAATTCAAGACTGGCGCTGATTGTGTCATCTTGCAGCCGGGAGGAGGTCAGTTGCGCGTCGATTTGCGCCAGATCCAGACGCAGATCGCTGTCATCTATCCGAAACAACAGTGCGCCTTCGGGCATCACCGCGCCGGGGGCAAGCCCTTCCGCCGTCTCGATGATGTCCCCCGGAACCCGCGCCACGGCACGCCATTCCCGCACCGGGGCAACGGAGCCATAGCCGATCACATGCGGCACCATGTCGATCGGTTTCACTGTGATCACGCGCACGGCGGTGGGCGGGCGTTTGACCCCTGCGACGGCGGGGGCCTGTCGCAGGGTGTCCGAGTACAAAACACTGGTGATCCCAAGGGCCGTTGGCAGTGCAACGGCCAACGCCCGCAGAAGAAGTGTGGTTGATCGTGCCATGATGCCCCCGGTGTCCGAATCTGATATTCGTATAACTCTATACGAAAGATTGGGTGCCGGGATGTGAATTAAAAAATTTCAAACAATCCCGCCGCGCCCTGACCGCCGCCAATGCACATTGAGACCACGCCATACCGCGCGCCACGGCGTTTGCCCTCAAGCAAGATATGCCCGGCCATGCGCGCGCCCGACATGCCGTAAGGATGGCCGATGGAGATCGCACCGCCGTTGACGTTGAGTTTTTCATCGGGGATGCCAAGCGTGTCGCGGCAATAGAGCAACTGCGCGGCAAAGGCTTCGTTGATTTCCCAAAGATCAATATCGTCGATGGTCAGGCCTGCACGTTTTAAAAGTCGCGGAATGGCATGGACCGGACCGATGCCCATTTCTTCGGGGGCAACCCCCGCCACGGCAAAGCCCCGAAAGGCGCCAAGCGGCTCTAATCCACGCTTTTCGGCCTCTTTTGCCGACATGACGACACAGGCGGAGGCCCCATCCGAGAGTTGGCTGGCGTTGCCCGCCGTGACGGATTTGTCCGGGCCAAGAACCGCCTTGAGACTGCTCAACCCCTCAAGTGTCGTGCCGGGGCGATTGCATTCATCTGCCACAAGCCGCACGGCCTCCTCGTGGCTTTCACCCGTGGCTCTGTCGGTCACGGTTTTGACCGCCTCAACAGGGACGATTTCATCAGAAAACAGACCCAAATCCTGCGCCATTGCGGTTTTTTTCTGAGAATCCAAAGCATAGGCATCCTGCGCGGCGCGAGGGACGCCATAGCGTTCGGCCACCACTTCGGCGGTTTCGATCATCGACATGTAATAGGCATCCGGCACGCCCGGAGATGGGTAGCGGTAGCCGTTCCAGTGAGTGTTCTGAACCAGAGAAATAGAGTCTAATCCACCTGCAAGTGCCACATCGACGCCCTCGGCCATGACCATATGCGCGGCGGATGCGATGGCGTTGAGACCCGAGGCGCATTGCCGATCCAGAGTGACCCCCGCGACCGTATCGGGCAGCCCCGAGGCCAGCACGATATGGCGCGCGACATTGATGCCGGTGGAGCCCTGGGTCAGGGCAGAGCCGAAAATGGCCTCTTCAATCTCGCCCCCTTCAAGACCCGCGCGGGCGACGGCGGCACGCACCGCATGGGCGGCCATGGTCGGGCCTTCGAGATTGTTGAACGCGCCACGATAGGCTTTGCCAATCGGTGTGCGGGCGGTGGAAACGATAACGGCTTCGCGCATGAGTTTGGTCCTTAAATATTTTCGACGCCGCACCAGTCGGCGATGAACAGGGCGGTGGCCCCGGTGATGCGGCGGATGCTGTCCAATTCGACGCGTTCGTTGAATCCGTGGATGGCTTCGGCGCGTGGGCCATAGACCAGCGCGGGCGTGTCGGCGTAGAGGCCAAAGAACCGCGCATCGGTGGTGGCGGTGATCGCCGCAGGGTCCAAGGTCTTGCCTGTGGTGATCAAATGCGCGCTCTCTAATGCCCCAATCGCGGCCCGTGCCGTGGTGGATGTGTCTTCGGAGAGCGCATATCCTTCGGCCATAAAGCCGTGATATATCACCTCCGGCAGCGCATTCTTGAGAAAGGCGTTTTGCCGCGCGGCCTCATAGATGGTCTGTTCGATCTCGGCCTTTGCGGCCTCGATGTCTTGGCCGGGAAAGATCGCCATGCGCACGTCCATGACCGACCATGCGGGCACGGAACTGGTCCAATCGCCGCCTTGGATTTTGCCGATGTTGAGGTTCAGCGCGTGATTGTGATGCGCGAAATCCGCGTGACGGCAGTCTGGCGCGTTCCAGCGGGTTTCCATCTCATGCAGCGCATGGATCAAAGGGATCGCCGCCTCAATTGCATTTGCGCCACTGCCCGCATAGGCAACATGAGTCGGCAGGCCTTTAAGGTGGACCTGAAACCAAATCACGCCGATCTGTGCGGTGACGAGTTTTTCCTCAAACGGTTCGGGGATCAGTGCCGCATCGGCTGTGTAGCCTCGCGCCAAACAGGCCAGCGCACCGTTGCCGGTGCATTCCTCCTCGACGACGGATTGAAAAAACACATCGGCGGCGGGGGCGAGGTTGAGATGACGCAGGGCATCAAGCGCAAAAAGGTTTGAGGCCAGTCCCGCCTTCATATCGCCCCCACCGCGACCATAGAGCCAGCCGTCCGCCACATGCGGTTCAAACGGTGGTTTGTCCCACATGTCGAGCGGTCCGGCGGGCACCACGTCAATATGACCGTTGAGGATCAAAGAGCGGCCCTTTTGGGTTCGGCTTTTATGGGTGCCGACGACGTTTTGGGCATCCTCATACGGGCCAAGCACCGGGGAGAAACCGGGCAGGTGGCTGATCTCATCGACGTTGATCTGCCACTGATCGACCGCCATGCCACGTGTTTTTAAGGCGTCCGCCATAAAGGCCTGCGCAGTTTGCTCAAAACCGCGTGTCGAAGGGTGCGATGTCAGTTCCGTCAGAAACGCGATCTCCTGATCAAACAGGTCATCGACCGCTGACAAAATGCGGGTGGAAAGCTCTTGATCCATGAGATGCCTCAAAAGGTAGGAATGTCAGTGTCAGGTACGATCAATGGCGCGCCCGTGGCCTCGGTGACCTCTTGGACGGTGACGCCCGTCGCCAATTCGCAAAGCTCAAATCCATGTGCCGTTACGTCGATCACCGCCAGATCGGTGAAAATCCGTGCCACGCGGCGCTGGGCGGTCAGGGGCAACGTACACTGTTGCAACAGCTTGGGATTGCCATGCCGATCCGTGTGCGTGGTCATCACCACCACACGCCGCGCTTTTTGCGCCAATTCAATCGCACCGCCCGCACCGGGGGAGAATTTTCCGGGGATTTTCCAATTGGCCAGATCACCATTTTGCGCCACTTCAAATGCCCCCAACATGGTCAAATCCAACCGCCCAGAGCGCACCAACGCAAAGGACACGGCGCTGTCGAAATAGGCGGAGCCGGGGATAGGCGAGACATAGGCTCCGCCTGCGTCGATCAGGTTTCGGTCGGCGCGCTCATAGGGCAGGGTCGCACCAATTCCGGTCATGCCGTTTTCGGTATGAAGGCAGACGGGCAAATCGGCGGGCAGGTGATTGATCACTTTCGTTGGCAGGCCGATGCCAAGATTGACCACCATACCAGCGGTGAGTTCACGGGCGGCACGGGCGATCATGCGGGCGCGTGCGTCAAGGGGCTTAGCGTCTGACAATGCCGTAATCCTCAGAAATTTCAAAGAGTTCCGCGACGTGATCGACAAAGGCTCCGGGGGTTTCGACGGCTTCGGGTGAGAGGCTTCCCAAAGGCCCGAGGGTTTCGACCTCGGCAATCACCATCTTTGCGGCCATGGCCATCAGCGGATTGAAATTCCGTGCCGTGGCGGCATAGGTGAGATTGCCAAAGGGATCGGCGCGGTCGGCATGAATGAGGGCGACATCGGCACGCAGCGCGTTTTCGACCAAAAGGCGTTTGCCGTTCATCTCCACCACCTGCTTGCCCTCGGCCAATTCCGTGCCCAGACCAATGTCGGTGACAATCGCCGCAAGCCCCGCCCCCCCGGCGCGAATGCGTTCGGCCAAGATGCCTTGGGCGCAAAATTCGACCCTAATCCGGCCCGAATTGAGGGCCGAGATGGCATTGGCGTTGAGGCCGATATGGGTCGAGATCAGGGTTTTCACCTGCCCATTGGCGATCAAAAGGTCGATGCCCATCCCGGTTTCATTGGCGTCATTTTTGATCAGGGTGAGGTCTTTTTGACCTTGGCGCACCAGTTCACGGATCAGCGTAAAAGGTGTGCCGGGCACGCCAAAGCCACCGACCATGATCGTGGCCCCATCGGGGATGCGCGCCACGGCCGCCTCGATGGTGGTGGTTTTGTCCGGCAGGCTCATCGGCCCACCACCGGCAAGTCGTGGTTGGCGGCAAAGGCGTCCAAACTGTCGGTCAGGATCGTCATGATCTCGTCAATCTGCGTCTCAGTGATGATCAGCGGCGGGCAGACGAGGAAGTGGTCGCCCTCCGTGCCGCCACGGGTGCGGCGCGAATAAAGGATCAGACCGCGCTCATACGCCAGTTCGACCAGCTCGGAATGGGCGTTCATCTCTTTCGGTAGGGGATCTTTGGTGTCGCGATCCGACATGAGTTCAAAGGCCTGCAATAGACCCTTGCCGCGCACATCACCGATAAAGGGATAGCGGTCCATCAGGGTCTTGAGCCGGGCGTGCAAAATCTCACCCATCGCCGCGCAATTCTGAACGATGTTCTGCTCTTCCATCTCTTCCAAAACGGCAAGACCCGCAGAGCAGGCCAAGGGATTTCCGGCATAGGTGAACCCATGTAAAAATCCGCCGGCCCCCATCAAAGCATCGACCATTTCACGGCGCGCAGCGACCGCGCCCAAGGGCGCATAGCCCGCGCCCAAGCCTTTGGACATGGCGATGATGTCGGGGGTGACGCCCCAATGTTCACAGGCCAAAAACGTCCCCGTGCGACCCGCGCCAGTCATGACCTCATCAAAGATCAGGATCACGCCATATTCGTCGCAAATCTCGCGGATGCGTTTGTAATAGCTGTCAGGGGCGACCAAAGCGCCGGTTGATGCCCCGCCCACGGGTTCCATGATAAAGGCCAAAACCGTGTCCGCGCCCTCCGCCTCGATCCGCTCGCGCAGCATTTCGGCGTATTTGATCCCGCGCTCTTCGTCGGTCAGATTGTCACGATCCAAATAACAGGTCGGTGCTTTGACATGGGGCATGTCTTGGAACATCGGCGCAAAGGGGCCAGCGAAGAGTTTGCCACCGGTGAGCGCCAGCGCGCCCAAGGTGCCGCCGTGGTAGGCGGGGGTGCGGGCGATGACTTTCCAACGGCTGCTTTGGCCTTGGGTCACCGCATATTGGCGGGCGAGTTTTTCCGCGGTTTCCACCGCTTCCGAGCCGCCAGAGACAAAGAAAATCCGGTCCAACCCTTTGGGCATCAGGCCCGCGAGTTTGGTGGCCAGATCTTCGGACGGGTGGGTGCGAAAATGCAGGCGGTAGCCAAAGGTGGCCTTGTCCATCTGCGCTTTCATCTTGGCCAAAACGCGCGGATTTGAGTGGCCAATATTGGACACCATCGCGCCAGATGAGCCGTCGATGTAGCGCTTGCCGCTTTCGTCATAGAGGTAAATCCCCTCGCCATGCTCCAGAAACGGTCGGGGTTGGGTGGCGAGGTAGAACAGGTTGGACTGCTCGGCGGTCATTTTGCACCTTCGTTGGTTTGTGCGGCAGTGAGGGCCGCGGCTTCGGCGGCGTTTTGGGCGTGATGCTGGGCAAGATGTTTGCGCAGGAATTCTTTCGTCCGTTCTTCGGTCGGGTTTTGAAATACGACGCTGGGCGGGCCTTGTTCGACGACCACGCCCTTGTCCATAAAGATCACCCGGTCACAGACCGAGGCGGCGAAATCCATTTCGTGGGTGACGATGATCATCGTCATGTGCTCTTCGGCGAGACGTTTCATCACCAGGTTGACCTCTTCGACCAGTTCCGGGTCGAGCGCCGATGTGGCCTCATCAAACAGCATCAATTTCGGTTGCATTGCCAAGGCGCGGGCGATGGCGACGCGCTGTTTCTGACCTCCGGAAAGCTGCGACGGATAGTAGTCAATCCGCTCCAACATGCCGACGTGATTGAGCTGTTCTTCGGCCAGCTTGTCGGCCTCTTTGTCGGAGAGACCTTTGAGCAGTTTTGGCGCCATGGTGACGTTGTCGCGCACCGAGAGATGCGGGAACAGGTTGAAATGCTGGAACACCATCCCGACCTGTTGGCGCATGGCGTTGATATGTTTCTCATATTGGCGGTAGGGCAGGTTTTTGTTGATCTGCACGCCATCGAGCCAGACCTCGCCACCCGTGAGCGAATCCAGATCATTGATCGCCCGCAACAGCGTGGATTTGCCCGACCCGGACGGGCCGATGATGGCAACGATTTCGCCACGGTCCACGGTGAGAGAAATGTCTTTGAGCACCTCAAGATCGCCATAGGCTTTCTGGGCGTGACGGATGTCGACGAATTTATGAGCTTCGGTCATGTCAGGTCCTTAAGGCTTAGCGGGAGAGGGAGGTTTTACGTTCGATGCGGCGCATGACGGCCTCCATGCCGAGATTGACGATGTAGTAGAACACGGCGGCGACGGCGTAGAATTCAAACGGGCGATAGGTGCGACCGATGGCAAGTTGCGACGAGAGCGTCAGTTCCGACACGCCGATCACGGAGACCAGTGCAGAGTCTTTCAACAGCGCGATCATGTTGTTGCCAATCGGCGGGATCACATCGCGCACGGCCTGGGGGATCACCACCTTGCGCAACGCTTGCGAGCGTGAACAGCCAAGGGTGCGCGCCGCTTCCATCTGACCTTTATCCACGGCCAAGATCGCGGTTTGGATCAACTCCGAATTATAGACCGCAAAGTGCAGGCCGAGCCCGATCACGCCGGCGACAAAAGCGGGCAAATCAATGCCCAATTGCACAAGGCCGAAATAGATCAAAAACAACTGCAACAACAACGGTGTGCCCATAAAGAGCCATGCGAAAAACCGGACCGGAAGCCGCAGGAACCACGGCGCGTAAAGCGCGATCACGGCAAGTAGGATACCGCCGAAAAAGCTCAGGATCGCGGCGCAGACGGTGATGGCAATGGTCCACAACACACCGATCAAAATCGTGTCGAGATAGGCGGGGACAACGGTGAAATCAAGACCCATGACGCGCGCCTTTCATGCTGGATTTCAGGGCAGGGAACTGGCTCATGGCAGACGTGCCTTTCGGTCGAGGTAAGTGATGCCTTTGCCCGTCACGGTGATGATGATGATGTAAAGCACACCCGCCAAAAAGAACATTTCGAACGGCTTATAGGTTGAGCCGATATAGCGCTGGGCGGTGTAGGTCAGTTCGACCACAGAGATCGCGGCAACAAGTGCTGTGCCTTTGATCTGGGCGTTGATGTTGACCCCCAAGGGCCGGATCATCAGGCGCATGGCTTGCGGCAATGTCACTTTGCGAAACGCCTGAGCGCGCGACAGACCCAGCGTGCGCGCCGCCTCGGTTTGTCCCCCATCGACCGAGACAATCGCCCCGCGCATGGTTTCCGCCATATAGGCGCCGATGTTCAGGCCAAGCCCAATCACCCCGGCCTCGAACGCGTCGAGTTGGATGCCGATTTGCGGACCGCCAAAATACAACAGGAACAGTTGGATCAGCGCAGGCGTGCCGCGAAAGACGCTGACATAGACCGCGCCGATGATGCGCAACAGGCGAAAGCGCGACATCCGCGCCGCAGCCGCCAGCGCGCCACAGATCAGCCCAAGCAGAACCGTGAGCACGGACAGCTCAATGGTCACCACCGCAGCTTCGAGAAAATAGGGATAAACCTTGAGGATAAGCTCTATGTCCATAGCGACAGAGGTCTCTTTGGGTCAGGGAAAGAAGGGGCACAAACGAGAGGTCAAAGGGGACGCGCAGATCACGCGCCCCCTATCGAGACCCTGTGCGGCTTAGCGGATGTCTTCGCCGATCCACTCTTCGGCAATGGCAAGGTAGGTGCCATCGGCCATCATCTCATCAAGGGCGGCTTGCATTGCGGCCTTCAACTCGGGGTTGCCTTGGCGAATGGCGATCCCGGCACCAAAGGGTTCGGTGTCCGGGTCGTCAAAGCTCGTGTAGGCGTAGCCGTTTTCTTTGAGTGCCAAAATCGCGGCGATGGAGTCGTTGACGATCACATCAACGCGACCGTTTTCCAACTCCATGATCAGCTCCGGCAGGCCTTTGTAAGTGCGTACGGTGTAGCCTTTGTCCTTGGCCCATTCCTCGTGGGTTTCGCCCAAAGTCACGCCGACTTTTTTGCCGTCCAGATCGGCGAGGGTTTCGATGCCACTGCCGGGTTTGGAGAAAATAGCGCGGCCCGTAGTGTAATAGGGTCCAACAAAATCAACCACTTCGGCGCGCTCATCGGTGATGGTCATTGAGCCAACGATGGCGTCATATTTATTGGCCAAAAGCCCACCGATGATGCCGTCCCATGCCGTGGTGACGATTTCGGTCTCAAGGCCCATGCGTTTGGCGATCTCGGTCCCGATGGCCGGATCAAAGCCCACGACTTCGTTTTTGTCATTCACAAAGTTGAACGGAGGATAGGCGCCGGACATGGCGATCCGCATCACGCCTTTTTCTTTGAGGGTCTCAAGTTCTTCTGCGGCCACGGGGGCAGCAAGGGTCAGCCCGGTCAGTGCGAAGGCCGAAACAGCGACAGCGGTTTTCAGGAAGTTTCTACGTTTGGTCATCGTCTTCTCCAGTTGGATCCAAATCGCCTTTGAGGGTGAGCCTCTCGGCAGGGATGGTTTTGCATGGTGGTTCTGGCCACCTTGGTGAAAAGGCTTGCATGTGTGAATACATTGCGCAAATAAATAATAAGAATGTTCAACATAGATAATATTTATGGCTAAACCTTACGAACAACGCTTTCCCTGGCATCTCGACTGGAACCTGTTGCGCACTTTCATGGTGGTGGTTGAACAACGCGGCATTTCGCGCGCGGCTGATTTTTTGGGTCTGAAGCAACCGACAATCTCCTCCGCTCTCAAGCGTCTCGAAGACACGGCCGGACATCAGTTGATCGTTAGAAAATCGAATGAATTCAAAGTGACGCGGGCCGGGCAGTTGCTTTATGCCGAATGTTCGTCGATCTTTGGCGCGGTCTCGCAATTGCCGTCCTTGTTGGAAACGGGCACCGAAGACTTGCGTGGCCATATTTCCATTGTCACCACATCTCATGTGATTTCGGATCACTTTGATGAGGTGCTTCACCGCTTTGTCACGCGTCATCCAAAGGTCAGCTTTTCTTTCACAGTCGCGGAAAGCGACGAAATTGTCAGCCGTGTCAGTCAAAATCGCGCCAGCCTTGGGATTTGTTTGCTGCATAAAATTCCGGCAGGTTTGAACGCGGACGTGTTGTACCGTGAATATTTCGGCCTGTTTTGCGGGCCGAAACATCGGCTGTTTGGGCGTGGTATGATTCCCCTGTCCGAACTCGAAGGCGAGAGATCGGTGTCATTTCAAACGGAAACCGATGGCGGGCCTTTGGCGCCCGTGGCAAAGCTGCGCACACGCGCCAAAATCGCGACGGGGTGGAGCGGGGTGTCTTCGAACCTGCATGAACTCAGGCGCATGATCGTTGCCAATATCGGCATCGGCGCGCTGCCGCTACATGTGGCCAAGCGCGATGTCGATTTGGGGCGGCTGCGTCAATTGCCACCCTATGATGCCCTGCCTTTGGTGAGCATCTATCTTTTGACCAACCCGCGCCGCAAGCTGTCCGAAGCCGAGGCCGGGTTTTTGACCATGTGCGACGAGATGCTTTCATCCGTTGATTTAGAATTGCGCACCTATCGCTAAAGCGTTTCGCGATAATCGCACGTAATGCGTTTGTTTCGAAAACGCCCACTCCCTAAGTTAAGTTCCGCGTGTTTCGGATTTAAGTCGTGACTCAACTTGAATCCGAAACACTTTAAAGGCTGAACGGCCTTTATTTGGTCAGGATCAATTTTTGCGCGCGGGTGATCCGCAGGGTGTAGGTTTGGCCATCAAGGATGATCTGTCGGGTTGAGCCGTCTGAAATCAGACTGCGGGCATCAATCGGGGGAAGCGGCGTCTCGGCCGCTTCCATTTTCGTTACATGTAGGGTCATTGGCTTGCCTTTTGTCATGTCCGTATTCCAGGCCAAGGGCCTGTCGCCCCTCTGAGGGAGGCGGATGGTGTGTCAGTAATTGAAACACCAAGACTGGCTGGGCTTTGCGCCATGGCGTGCCATTGGATGTCGCGGTTCAAGGCGCCGGACGGCGCGATCTCTGGGAGGATAAATTAATCTTAGTCTTTTTGTCAACTTATGGATGCAAGTTATGGATGCAAAATTTTAGACTCCAAAATATGTGCAGAAAAAACACGCGACATATCTTCGGTCTTCAGGAAGACTACACCAATATGGCCGAAAATCAGGGAATCTGTACGAACCGTAAAGTTAGATTTGACAAAACTGTCAATTCGGCTAAGTGAGAGGCTTAGCTTTTCGATATGTCAGGGATATTCATGAAAGTTCCAACGCTCTTGGGTCTGATCTGGCTCATCCTAACCCCGATGCAAATTTTGGCCGAAGTGCCTTTGGCGGTCGAAATTATTTCCGCCAAAAGCGCAACAGTCGTCCATGAGATCAAGGTTGTTGGCGCTGTCGAGGCGAAAGACAGCTTTCCGGCCGCCTTTCGCAGAGGCGGTCAGATCGACTATCTGGATGCCGAGGTCGGGCGCCAATTGAGCGCCGGCGAGGTGATTGCACGCATTGATGCGACCAATATTTCCGCTGCACTTGATGCGGCCCGGGCCAATTTGAATGCTGCCGAAGCCGCATGGGTTCAGGCCGAACAAGCCCGCACCCGAATGGATACGCTTTTGGCGCGCGGCGTGGGCACGCAGGCGCAATATGATGAGGCGCAGCAGGCCTTTCTGGCGGCGCAGGCCAGTCGCGATCAGGCCCGTGCCATGTTGGAAACCGCCGAACAAGCGCTTGACGATACAGAGATTCGTGCCGAAGAGGACGTGACCGTGATCGAAAAATATGTCGATCTGGGCGAGATCGTTTCCGCCGGAGCTCCGGTTGCCACCCTCGCGTTGAAGGGCAAAAAGCAGGCGGTGTTTTTGGCCCCGGATGCGGCGGGACTGTCGAAAATTCTCAACCATGAGGTCGAGCTTGATCCCGGCGGCACAGAGGCACCATTTCCATCGACGATCACCGAAGTCTTGCCGGTTTTGACCTCCACCGGAACGGTTGAAATCCATGCGGACATTCCCGAAGAGATGTCGATGCACATCCCGATCGGCACGTCGATCTCAGGTCGCTCCACGATCGAAGTCGACCAACGCATTGTTTTGCCGTGGAGCGCGTTGACGGCGGATTCCAAAGGCCCCGCCGTTTGGGTGGTCGATCCTGCGACCTCCACCGTGTCACTCAAATCTGTGCGGGTGGGCTCTTATAACGATAAGACCGTTGAACTCACGGAGGGCCTTGTCGAGGGGGATCTCGTGGTCGGGGCCGGGTCGCAAATGTTGTTCGACGGCCGCCCGGTGGTCGCAGGGGAGACGATGCAATGATCAAACCGATGCGGCTCTTGGCTGTGATGCTTGTTTTTTCGGGTCTGGGACAAGTGGGGTTGGCTCAGTCCGATATGGGTGAAACTCCGGCGCTGCGCCCGGTGATTTCCGAATTTGTGTCAACCGATCCGGTGGTCAAACGTCAATACTCCGGGGTGATCCGCGGTCAGGATGTATCCGCTTTGGCGTTCCAAACCAGCGGCCGTTTGGCGACGCTCAATGTTGCCGCCGGGGATCGCGTGACCAAAGGGCAGGTGCTTGCAACCTTAGATCAAATCACATTGGCGCAAGATGTTGCCGTGGCCGAAGCCGCCGTGTCGGGCGTACAGGCGCAGGCCGAATTTGCGCAGACCCAATATGAACGTGTTTCGGCGCTTGTGGCGCGCAATGTGGCCACCACCGCCCAACTCGAAGCCGCGCGCGCCAATCGCGATGCCACGGCGGCCAAACTCGAAAGCGTGCGTGCCGATCTGGCCCAAACCACGGAGGCGGCCCGCTACGGTAGTCTTGTCGCGCCACGGGATGGGATTGTCCTGTCCACCTCAGTCGATCCCGGCACGCTTGTTAGCCCTGGCGTGAGTGTGATGGAGATTGCCGATCCTTTGGGACGCGAGGCGATCATTGATGTGCCCGCCTCTGTCGCCGCGATCATGCCGGAAGGTGCGGGATTCGTGGTGCGTCACCGCTCGGGGGGCGTTGCCCCGGTGATGGCACGGCTGAGCGTGATTGAACCCGTCGCCGATACCAGTCTTGAGACACGGAGATTGCAGCTTGTGTTGCTTGCTCCGCCCGAGGATTACCGTATCGGCACCTTGATTACGGCGGCCTATAATCGTGGTGCGGACCCTGCTATGACCCTGCCCATAAGCGCCATTGCGGGGACGCAAGACAGACCTGGCGTTTGGCGCGTCGCGCCAGATCGTGTGGCGAAATTTGTGCCTGTGACGCTGGGCGCCATTGTGGGCGACCGGGTGGTGATTTCCGCAGGGCTTTCTGAGAATGATGAAATCGTCGTGCGCGGTGTACATGCGTTTGAGGACGGACAAAAAGTTGGGGAGCGGCTCGAATGAAGGGGTTCAACCTGTCGGATTGGGCACTGGGGCACCGCTCCTTTATCTGGTTCATGATGATCATTGCTGTGGTCGCCGGATCGCTTAGCTACATGAGGCTTGGGCGCGAAGAGGACCCGTCTTTTACCATCCGCACCATGGTGGTGACCGCGAGTTTGCCGGGGGCCACCGCCGAGGAAACCGTGACGCAGGTGACTGATCGCATTGAACGCAAACTGCAAGAACTCGCGACCCTTGATGGCACACGCTCGGTGACCTATCCGGGGATCGCAATGGTCTATGTTGATCTGCGCGACAATGTTCCCGCCTCCGAAGTGCGTCCGTCCTGGACCCGCGTGCGGCAAATGATGTCGGATATCCGAAGCCAGTTCCCACAGGAATTTCAAGGCTTTGCCTACAATGATGACTTTGGGGATGTGTTTGGAACGGTCTATGCCTTTACCTCGGATGGCTATGCGCCCGAGGAGGTCAAAGAGTATGTCGAAGACGTCCGCGACGTGGTTCAAAGTCTTGATGATGCTGGTAAAGTCGAAGTGTTTGGCACCCGCGATCAGGTCATCCATATCGAATTTTCCGCCCGTCGTTTGGCCGCTTTCGGTCTGGATGGACAAACCGTTTTGGGCTCTCTTGCGGCGCAAAACCAGATCGTCCCATCGGGGATGATCAGCACCGACGATGAAAACATCTTGCTGCGGGTCACCGGGCAATTTGACAGTGTAGACGCCCTCGCCAATGCGCCGCTGCGGTCTGGCGACATCTTTTTCACGCTGGCCGATGTGGCCAATGTGACCTCGGGCTACGATGATCCGCCGTCCGAATTGTTTCGTTACAATGGCGCGCCCGCAATCGGTCTGAAAATCGGGATGCGCGATGGCGGCAATGTGCTCGATTTTGGTGCGGCTTTGGATGAGACCATGGCTGAACTCACAACGACATTGCCCGTGGGTATCAATGTCCACCATGTCGCCGACCAGCCGAAAGTGGTTGAGGAGTCGGTGGGGCATTTCGTGAAAGCGCTGATCGAGGCGGTGGTGATCGTGCTTGCCGTCAGCTTCGTGTCTCTCGGTGTGCGCGCGGGGTTTGTCGTCAGCCTGACGATCCCCTTGGTTTTGGCCCTGACCTTTGTGTTCATGGAGGTTTTGGGTATCACGCTTCAGCGGATTTCACTGGGCGCTTTGATCATCGCGCTGGGTCTTTTGGTGGATGACGCCATGATCGCGATTGAAACGATGATCTCGCGCCTCGAACTGGGCGAAAGCCGCCGCAAGGCTGCCGCCTATGCCTGGACTTCCATCGCGTGGCCGATGTTGACGGGGACGTTGATCACCACCGCTGGCTTTATCCCCATCGGTCTCAACAGCAGTAACGCCGGTGAATACACCATCACCTTGTTCTATGTGATTGCCATTTCGTTGGTCCTGAGCTGGATTGTCGCCGTGTTGTTTGCGCCGGTGTTGGGGGCGACTTTTTTGCCGAAACAGTGGAAACATGTGCATGGCGAACCGGGATGGTTGCGTCGTCGGTTCCATCATCTGTTGCGGCTTGCGATGCGGTTCCGCCTTTTGACGGTGGTCATCACATTTGCGGCTTTCGCACTGGCTGTGGTCGGCATGAGCAAGGTCGAACAACAGTTTTTCCCAAGCTCGGATCGCCCAGAGGTTTTGGTCGATGTGACTCTGCGCCAAAACGCCAGTATTTATGCAACCGATACCGAGATTGCGCAGTTTGAAACATGGCTGAGCGCTCAGGAGGAGGTCGAGTTTTGGACGACCTATATTGGCAATGGTGCGCCACGGGTTGTGTTGACCTTGGAGGCGTTGACGCCTGGGCCAAACATTGGTCAGCTCTTGATCCTGACGACCGACCTTGACGCGCGTGATCGCCTTTTGACCAAAGTACGGACCTATTCCGAGGCCCGGCTTGGCGTCGAATTCTATCCCAAAACCTTTGAGCTTGGGCCGCCGGTTGGCAAGCCCGTGCAATACCGGATTTCCGGTCCTGATTACGCTGAATTGCGTGACCACGCACGTGAACTTGCCGCTGTCCTGTCGAAAGAGGAGCGGTTGAGCGCGATTTCGCTTGATTGGAATGAGCCAAGCCGTGTGGTGCGCGTCGATCTGGATCAGGCGCGGTTGCGTCAGCTTGGGTTGACCCAATCGGATGTGGCGGGGGTGATGTCGAGCCTGTTTGAGGGCTCCACAGTGACCCAAATCCGCGATGCGCGCACATTGATTGATGTTGAAATTCGCGGCGCCGAGGAAGATCGCAAAACCTTGACTGCTCTGGAAAATCTGCAATTTGCCAATGCGCAAGGCGTGTCCATTCCACTGTCCTCGATTGCGACATTGGATTGGGTGACCGAACAGCCGCTGATCCGACAAGAGGACCGCGCGCCCGTGATCACCGTGAAGGCGGCGATTGCCTCTGATGATTTGCCCGCAACCTTGGTCAATGCGCTCAAACCGGCGATTGCCAGCTTTGAACAAACCCTGCCACGCGGCTATACGGTCGAGGTTGGCGGTACGGTTGAAAGCAGCGCCGAAAGTCAGGGTCCAATTGCCGCCGTCATGCCGATTATGGTGTTGATCATGCTGACGCTGACGATGATTCAGGTCCAAAGTTTCCGACTGATGTTCGTCGTTATCGCGGTCGCGCCATTGGGGCTGATCGGTGTTGTTGCGGCACTTTTGAGCGCCAGTGCGCCAATGGGATTTGTCGCCCTGCTCGGGGTGCTCGCCCTTGTCGGCATTTTGATCCGAAATTCGATCATCCTCATTCAAGCCATCGAAGATCTGCGCCGCGAAGGCAAGTCGCGTTGGCACGCCGTGTTTGAGGCCTCTGACAGCCGGGCGCGTCCGATCCTGTTGACCGCAGCGGCGGCCTCTTTGGCCTTGATCCCGATTTCGCGTCAGGTGTTTTGGGGCCCGATGGCCTTTGCGATGATGGGCGGAATTATCGCCGGGACATTGATCACATTGCTCTTCGCGCCGGCGCTCTATTGTCTTGTGTTCCGGGTCAAACCGGAGGCGAAGGAGGCGACGTGACCGAAGAGATCCGTCAAACAGAACCCGTCGATTACCGCACCCGGATCGGACAGGAGCGCCGTCAGCGCACCTATGATCGTCTGGTCGAAGCGGGCACCATGGTCTTTGCCGACCGTGGGGTGAATGGCACGGTGATTGATCATGTCGTGCGCCGCGCGGGCGTATCGCGCGGCACGTTTTACAACTATTTCGACACGATTGATGATGTCTTGGTTGCGGCCAAACGGGCCCTCGCGCGCGAAATTGTCTCGCTGATTTTTGATGCGATTGATGAGGATTTGCCCCCGGCGGAACGGTTGGCCTATGGCGTCAAAGCCTTTGTCGAACTGGCCCGCGCGCATCCGCTTTTCCTCGAATTCACGGCGCGGATCGGCCGACATGCCTATGGGTTTGGTCAGGTCTTGGATGAGGTCGCGCCCTGTTTCGTGCGCGACTCAATCATGGCGGGTGACTTTTGCCCGATGCCCGAGGCAATGGTGACGGACCTCTTGGAGGTCGGAACGCTCGCGCTTATGCGCCGGATCGTGGCGGGTGAAGAGGTCGATGTTCCGGCCTTTGTCGCGGCGATTTTGCGCATGTTGGGGGTCGTGCCAGACGAGGCCACGCGCATTGCGGCGCGTCCGGTGGTTTGCCCTGTGGTGCCGGGTGAGGCGCTTTTGACGCAAAGCAACGCCGCGTGGATCAAATCACACTGAGTGCTGGTCCACCACCAACACCTGCGCCAAAAGCGTTGCCGCCCGGACCCCGTCGATCAGAACCACGCCTGAGCGTTTCGTCAATGTGCCGTGATGCGTGGACATGCCCGCGCATCCTAAAATCACCGTCTGTGCCCCGCGCGCGCGCATGGCTTTGATCTCGTTTGTGAGGTGATCCAAGACCTCGGGGCGGCCCTCTTCGACCTCCAAAACCGCAATGCCACTGGCCGAAACCGCGAGGCAGGCGGCCTCAAACCCGTGACGGCGGATATTGCCCTCAATCACCGGGACAGAGACGCCAAGGGTCGTCACCACGCCGTAAGTTTGGCCTTTGAGCAGGGCAAAATGATAGGCCGCTTCGCCGATCCCGATCACCGGACAATGCGCCGCCGCACGCAGGGCCTCCAATCCCGTGTCATCGAAACAGGCGATGACGATGGCTTCAACGCCCTCTTCGCGCGCTTTCGGTAACAATGCCATCAGGCCAGGGATCGCCGCCGCACCATCTTCAGGACCTTGAATGGCGGCGGGGCCGTCCGCGTTGGTCCAGCCTAAAATCTCCGCCTCAGGCAAAAGCGCGCGCGCGGTCGCCACAACACTCTGCGTCATATGGGCGGAGGAATTCGGATTGAGAAAAAGGATCTTCACTTTAGACCCCTTTGCCCGCATCGGACCCAAGCCGCGCGCGGCGTTTGCCCAAAATCCACACGGTCAAAAGAAACGCGCCGATGATCAAAAGCGAAAACAGCGTGGTCATGGTGCCAAGCGCGTAGATCACCGGCGTGGTCACATTGGTGGTCATGCCAAAGATTTCCAGTGGCAGCGTGTTGTACGACCCCGCCGTCAACAAAGTGCGGGCGAATTCGTCATAGGACAGGGTAAACCCAAACAGACCCACGCCAATGAGAGAGGGCGCGATGATCGGCAAAACGACGTAGCGCACCGTTTGCCATGGCGAGGCGCCTTGATCGCGCGCGGCCTCTTCAAAGGATTTGTCAAAGCGGTTGAACACGGCAAACATGATCAGCAACCCAAAGGGCAGCGTCCATGTCAGTTGCGAACCGAAACCCGAGGTGGCCCAATGGATTTTAAACCCAAGTTGGCTAAAGATCAGACCGACGCCAAGCGAGATCAGGATCGAGGGGATCACCAGCGAAGCGATGATCAGGTAAAACAAAATGCCGGAGCCATAGAACCGTTTGCGAAAGGCAAAACCGCCCATGACGGAGACGACGACAGTCGTCACCATGACCATCAACCCCAGCGCGAGAGAGCGTCGGAAAGCGCCCCAAATATCGCCCACCGCCTGTTGTTCAAACAGATCGCGGAACCAATGCAGCGACAGGCCGCGCATCGGAAAGGTCAACCCCCCGGTCGGTCCCTGAAACGACAGGATGCCAATGGTCAGGGTTGGGCCATAGAGGAACAGGATGAACAGGGCGAAGACCGCGCTGAGGACATAAAAGGAACCGGGCCGTTTTCCCATGATCAAAGCTCCTTCCGAATATCGACAAAGCGCAACAGGATGCCGATCACGATCAGCACTGTGATCAACAGGATGACGGCGGTGGCGGCGGCAGAGGGGTATTGCAACAGCGCGATGTCATTGGAAATCAACCGGCCGACATTGGCTTTTTGCGACCCCGACATGAAGCGCACGGTGATGAAATCGCCCATGACAAGCGTCAGCACAAAGATGGTGCCAATCATGATTCCCGGCTTGGTCAGCGGCACAATCACATGCCGAAGCGTCTGAAATCCGCTTGCGCCATTGTCGCGCGCCGCCTCGATCAAGCTGTGATCAATCCGCGTCATCGTGTTGAAAATCGGCACCACCATGAACAGGGTGTAGAGATGGACAAAGGCCAGGATCACCGAGAAATCCGAATATAAAAGCCACTCAAGCGGCTGATCAATCACGCCCCAGGATTGCAGCGCTGAATTGGCGATGCCATTGCGGCCAAGGAAGGGAATCCATGAAATCATGCGGATGATATTCGAGGTCCAAAACGGGATCGTGCACAGCAAAAACAGCGCGATCTGCATGGTCTGGCTGCGGATGTGAAAGGCCAGATAATAGGCGACTGTAAAGCCGATCAAAAGTGTGAGCGCCCATGTGATCGCCGCATATTTCAACGTGGCATAAAACACTTTGTAGGTCACATGAGAGCCAAACAGAAATTCGTAATTCTCTAATGAAAATGCCGGGATAATTGAAAATTCCGTGGCTTGCCAAAAGCTCACCACAACGATGGTGATGATCGGCAAGATCAAAAATCCAATAAGGACAAGCGTCAGGGGAGAGGCCTGTAGCCAACCTTGGATGTGACGGTTTTTCAACATCTGTCCTCGCTCAACACCGGGCCCGGCCCACGCGTTTCTTTTGTCTGAAAATATCCCGGGGGAGGAAGGTGCGGCCCCGTGGGGCAGCACCGGAGGGGGCAGCGCCCCCTCATATTAGGAGGCGATGAATTCGTTCCATTTGCGGACCATGTACTGGTTCTCATCCATGACCGCGTTCCAACAGGCGACGGACCCCATCCGGTCGTAGAAGGACCCACCATCGCGGGTCTCGCCCGCTTTGGCCAACACGTCGCCAAACGGCGAGGTGATGTCGCCTGTGGCCGGTTTGCCTTCAAACCAATAGCCCCATTCATTTTCGGACATATAGTCTTTCGAGGTCTCAGGCACGGCGGAGTAATAGCCTTGACGCATCAGGAACCCGCCGACCCAGCCATCGAGATACCAGTTGATGTAGTCATAAGCCGCATCCAGGGCCATGCCCGTGAGCGATTTCGAAAGCCCAATACCGCCACCCCAAGAGCGATAGCCCTCTTTGAGCGGTTGATACACACAGTCGATGCCGCGCGATTTCACGGCTGTGATCGCAGGCGACCACATGGATTGAATCACAACCTCGCCAGAGGCCATCAGGTTCACCGACTCGTCAAAGGTCTTCCAAAATGCGCGGAACTGGCCGGCTTTCTTGGCTTCGGTGAAGATCGCAAATGTCTTGTCGATCTCGTCTTTGGTCATGTTGCCTTTGTCGGCATATTGGATTTCACCCATCGCTTCACAGACCATCGCCATGTCCATGATCCCGATCGAGGAGATGTCGAGGATCGAGGCTTTGCCTTTGAATTCCGGGTTCAAAAGCTCGGCCCATGTGTCGATCGGACGACCGATCAGATCGGGGCGAATGCCCAGCGTGTCGGCATTATAGATCGTCGGAATGAGGGTCATCCAACCCGTTTCTTCGGTGGCAAAAGCGGTTGCGCCCGGACCTTCGACAAAGCCCACGGTGGAGGGCGCGGTGCCTTGGGCGATCACGCTTTCGGGAGTCAGTTTGCCGGATTTGAAAATGCCGACGATCTTGTCGTAATTCTTGATTTTGGACGTGTCCATGGCTTGAAGATTGCCCGTCGGCCAGACCTTTTTACAAATCCAATATTCGATATCGGCAATGTCAAAGCTGTCCGGTTGGGTCGCGGCGCGTTGGGTTACGGAATCGGAATCAAGCGCGGTCATCTCAAGCGTGAAGCCCAAGTCTTCTTTCACTTTTTGCCCAACTTCATTGAGGTTGGACACGCCGGTGCCGAATTGGCGCAGGGTGATATCCTTGATTTCCTGTGCCCAGACCATGGGCGCGGGGAGTGCAGAGGCGGCGGCCACTGCTGCTCCGCCCTTAAGCACCGCGCGGCGCGAATAACGCATTTTAGACATGACAATCTTCCCTTGTTGGAGAGGTTTTGATGGGGTTTAGGTTTGGAGGCGGTGAACCCGCCCCTCGTCCCAGGCAAGCCGCACGGCATCGCCCGGATTTTTCGGGGTTTGAAAAAATTGCTCTTCGGGCACGAGGGCCAAGACCTCTTCGCCCGCGTCGGTCATCGAGGTCATCGCCACATGTGCGCCCTGATATTCAACCGAGATCACCGTGGCGGCCAGTCCGGCTTCGCCCAATGTCACCTCATCGGCGCGTAGGGCCACCTTGGCGCCATCGAGCGAAATCACATTATGCCCGCCCATGAATCGGGCGACAAATTCGGTGCGCGGGCCGTTCCACACGCTGCGCGCAGGCCCCGCCTGTTCGATCACCGCATTGTTCATCACCACGATCTCATCGGCCAGCGCCAGCGCTTCGTCCTGACCATGGGTGACGTGTAAAAAGGTGATGCCCAGCTCGCGCTGAATGCGTTTCAATTCGGCCCGCACTTTGATGCGCAAAAACGGATCAAGGGCGGAGAGCGGTTCGTCGAGCAACAACACCCGCGGCTTGGTCACCAAAGCCCGCGCCAAAGCGACACGTTGCTGTTGGCCGCCCGAAAGCTGCGCCGGGAGGCGGTCGGCAAAGGCGGTCATGTGCACCAGGTCCAACATCTCATTGGCGGCCTTGTGGCGCTCGGGCTTATCAATACCTTTCATCCGCAGCGAGAAGGCCACGTTGTCACGGACGTTCAAATGCGGGAACAGCGCGTAGTTTTGAAACATCATCGCGGTGCCGCGTTTGGCCGGGGGGAGATGAGAAATATCGAACCCGTCCAACAGGATAGACCCGTCAGAGACGCTTTCATGCCCCGCGATCATTCGCAGCGTCGTGGATTTACCGCACCCTGATGGTCCGAGAAGGCAGACATAGCTGCCATTCTCAAAGACATAATTGATGCGATCAACGGCGACAGTGGTGCCATAGCGCTTTGTCAGAGTGACGAGTTCAAGATCTTTGCCAGAGCGCATGAGCTATCCATCCTTTGAGGGTCGATGATCTTCACGCTTGTCCAGTTTTGTGCAGGGCAGAAGATTTTTTCGCAGTTGCAGCGGGTGCGCACATCAAATGCCCATGGATTGGGCGCTCTGTACATAAAGGTGCATTAATTATGCGCCAAATTCGTATACAATCTTGTGGACGATATAATTCAATCAACGGGCTTGAGAATCAGGTCGCACGGCGAAAAGCTCCAAACACAAAGACACGAAGGATATTGGTGATGCAGGTTATGGTGGAGCACAGCGGCGGTGGCAGCGGCAGCGGCAGCGGTAAAGTTGCAGACAGTCTGGCGACAGCCATTCACGAACACCGCCTTTCGCCGGGTATGAAGCTGAACGAAGATGAGGTGGGCGAGATTTACGGCGTCAGTCGCACGGTTGTGCGTGCCGCGTTGCAACAGCTTGCCCATGAACGCCTTGTGGAACTCAAACGCAATCGCGGTGCCTTTGTCGCGCAGCCTTCCGTGCGCGAGGCGCGCGAGGTGTTTGAAGCCCGCGCACTTTTGGAACCGCGTACCGCACGTTCCGCCGCAGAACGGGCCAAAGCGACCGATGTAAAGGTCTTGCAAAAGCATATAGATGCCGAACACGCGGCGCTGCGTGCGGGTGATACGGGGCGCGCGCTGCATCTGTCGGGGATGTTTCACATTGAAATCGCCCGGATCGCCGATCAGACGACCATCGCTGATTTCATCGCCCAATTGGTGGCGCGCTCCTCGCTGATCATCGCGCTTTATTGGCAACGCCGCACGGCACTTTGCGAAAGCCACGCCCATGATGCGCTGATCAAGGCGTTTGGGCGCAATGATCCTGACGCGGCAGAGGAATTGATGAAACACCATCTGGTCGATCTTTTGACCTCACTCGATTTGCGCGATCAACCCTCCGTCGCGAAATCCCTCAAAGACGCGTTGAAATGAAGCTGCGCTTAGCGCTACCGCGGGATTTGGTGCGCGTCCTGGACTGGGCGTGTGCTGAGGGGTGGAACCCCGGCCTTGATGATGCATCGGCGTTTTGGGCTGCGGATCAGGACGGTTTTTTTGTGGCAGAGGTCAACGATCAAATCGTCGCGGCGATTTCTGTGGTCAATCACGATGCGGATTTTGCCTTTCTGGGCCTCTATCTGTGCCAACCTGCATTCAGGGGGCGCGGGATTGGCTATGCACTTTGGACAGAGGCGTTGAAACACGCGGGATCACGCACCGTCGGTCTTGATGGGGTGGCCACGCAAGAAGCCAATTATGCCAAATCCGGCTTTGTCAAAACCGGCGCAACGGCACGGTTTGAGGGTGGAGTGCCTGATCTGATCAAACCCGGCTTGCGTCCCACGGCGCAGGATGATCTTGCCGCGATTGCCACTCTGGATCGGCTGGCCAATGGCTATATGCGCCCGCGTTTCCTGTCTGGATGGCTTCTGGGAACCGAGACACGGCAGAGCTTTGTTTGCGAGACCGACGGTCAGATCACCGGCTTTGCCACGGCGCGTTTGTGTCACCACGGCTGCAAGATCGGGCCGGTGATTGCCCCGGATCAAGAGGCAGCTTTGGCATTGATGAGCGGTACGTCACAGGCCTTGGGGGCCTCACATGTCATCGTCGATGTCCCTGATCTGCAACAGGATTTTCGACAGGCACTCATCGCCCAAGGCTTTGAGGCGACGTTTGAGACCGCGCGCATGTATCGCGGCACGCCACCCAATCCCCCCGCGGCGCAGACGCTGTATGGTATCGCGACGATGGAACTGGGTTGAAAGTCGGTTTGCAATTGTCTCCCCGCACCCGCCTCGCTACCCTGTGTTGGGCTGAGAGGCTGGAAGAAGGGGGCAACATGTTTGATTTGGTGATCTTTGATTGCGACGGCGTGTTGATTGACAGCGAAGTCATTTCCGCGCGGATGTTGATCTCAGAACTCAAGGGCTATGGCGTAAGCATCGACACCGCCTATGTTGCCCAGCATTTCCTTGGTCGCAGCTATCCCGTGGTTCTGGATCAAATCCAAAAGGAATTTGGTATTGTCTTGCCCGATGGGTTTGAGGCCGAGTATCGTGCCCGCTTAATGGCGGCGTTTGAGGCGGATTTGAAAATCATGCCGGGGGTGCGTGAGGTGATCGAACGGCTGCGCGTGCCTTATGCATTGGCGACCAGTTCAAGCCCGCCGCGGCTGGCACAGTCGCTGTCGATGGTGGGGTTGACCGATCTGTTTGAGGGCCGTACCACGACCTCCAAAGAAGTGTCGCGCGGAAAACCCGCCCCGGATATGTTCCTTTTGGCGGCTCAGAAAAACGGGGTCGCACCCGAGCGCTGTTTGGTGATCGAGGATTCCTTGGCGGGGGTTCAGGCCGGGCTTTCGGCGGGGATGACCGTGTGGCGGTTTGTTGGCGGAAGTCACCTGATGGGACTGGATCTTGAGGCGTCCGCACCTTCGCTGGCCCATCGTATATTTGTATCCTATGGCGACTTTTTTCATTCTGCCGAAGATCTTATGAAGGACATGTCCGACCATGACGCAGGCTAAACCGCAGGCTAAACCTAAGGGCAATGTCGACGATACAGACATCTCGCCGCGCGATTTGGCAGCGCGCGCGGCATGGTTGTCCTTTGTCGGTGGGCTGACCCAAGATCAGATCGCGCAGGAGCTTGGCATTTCGCGGCAAAGGGCGCAGCGGCTTGTGGCGCGGGCCTCTTCTGAGGGGTTGATCCGGGTACGCATCGAACACCCAATTGCCGAATGTCTCGAATTGGAACGGGCCTTGAAGGCGCGGTTTGGCCTGACTGCGGCCTGGGTGTCGCCGGGGCTTGGTGCCGGGGTCGACCCGCTTCAGGGCCTCGCGCCTTTCGTCGCTCCGGTGTTGGAGCGGCTGTTTTCCTCTGAGGAGCCGAAAGTCTTTGCCTTGGGCACCGGGCGGACGCTTAAAACTGTGGTTGATCAATTGCGCGCGGTCGATGGCTCGCGCCACAAACTTGTGTCTCTGATTGGCAATGTTGCGCCCGACAGTTCGGCCTCGTTTTACGAGGTGATCATGCGGTTTGCCGAAAAGATTCAGGCCCGCCATTACCCGATGTCGGTGCCCGTTGCGGCGCGCGATGATGTTGAACTGAACCTGTATCGTTCTTTGCCACATGTCGCGGCCTCGCGCGAATTGGCGAAATCTGCCGATCTTGCGATTGTCGGGATTGGTCAAATGGGGGATGACGCGCCGCTTTATGTGGACGGGTTTCTGACCGCCGATGAACTGACCGCTTTGCGCGCGTCTGGAGGCGTTGGCGAGATCTGCGGTCACATTTTTGACGTCGAGGGCCGATACCTTGATCACCCCGTCAATGACCGGATGGTGGGGGTGCGTGTGCCCGAAGGAGACATGCCAGTTTATTGCATTGGCGCAGGCGCGAGTAAGCTTGCGGCGCTGAATGCTGCACTGCGAGGTGGATTGATCGACGGATTGTTCACCGATGAGTGGACAGCTAAGGCTCTCATATCTCAATAAGAAATACCTTCCAAAGGGCTTTTGTTAAACGCTCTTGACAGAATCCATGTTTATGAGTGAGCATTGGTCCATGAAATGAGCAAATGCTCAGATCGTAAGGGAGGATACCATGAATACCACATTCCGCACCCTCATGGGGGCGTGTGCTCTTGCTGCGTTGGCAGCGGGCGCTTCTGCCGAGACCATCACCGTCGCCACCGTGAACAACGGCGACATGATCCGAATGCAGGGTCTGATGGATGATTTTTACGCCAAACATCCGGATATTGAGGTTGAATGGGTGACCCTTGAGGAAAACGTGCTGCGTCAGCGCGTGACCCAAGATGTTGCCACCAAAGGCGGCCAATTCGACGTGATGACCATCGGCACCTATGAGGTTCCGATCTGGGGCGAACGTGGCTGGCTCGTGTCGCTCAATGATCTGCCGGACAGCTACGACATTGACGACATTTTGCCTGCGATCCGCGATGGTCTGACTGTGGACGACGAACTTTATGCCGCACCGTTCTACGGCGAAAGCTCGATGGTGATGTATCGTACCGACCTGATGGAAAAAGCCGGTCTGACCATGCCCGAAGCCCCGACTTGGGATTTCATCAAAGAGGCTGCGGCCGCGATGACTGACAAAGAGGGCGAAGTTTACGGTATCTGTCTGCGTGGCAAGGCGGGCTGGGGCGAAAACATGGCCTTCCTGACCGCCATGTCCAACTCGTTTGGCGCCAAGTGGTTTGACATGGATTGGAAACCGCAATTCGACTCGGAAGAGTGGAAAGCCACGCTCGACTTCTACCTTGACCTGATGAACAACTACGGTCCTCCGGGCGCATCCGGCAATGGGTTTAACGAGAACCTCTCGTTGTTCCAAACCGGCAAATGCGGCATGTGGATTGATGCCACGGTTGCGGCCTCTTTCGTGACCAACCCGAACGACTCCTCGGTTGCGGACAGCGTTGGTTTCGCACTTGCCCCCGACAATGGGCTTGGCAAACGCGGCAACTGGCTCTGGGCGTGGAACCTCGGTATCCCGGCCGGCACCCAAAAAATCGATGCGGCGAAAGCCTTTGTCGAATGGGCCACCTCGAAAGAGTACACCGCTTTGGTTGCGTCTAAAGAAGGCTGGGCCAACGTTCCTCCGGGCACGCGTCAGTCGCTTTACATGAACGAAGAGTACCAAAAAGTGCCTTTCGCGAAAATGACGCTGGAAAGCATCCTCTCCGCCGATCCGCAACATCCGACCGTGGATGAGGTGCCTTATGTGGGTGTGCAATTCGTCGCCATCCCCGAATTCCAGGGCCTCGGCACCGCCGTGGGGCAACAGTTCTCCGCCGCATTGGCTGGGCAAATGTCAGCAGAACAAGCGCTTGATAATGCTCAAAAACTCACAGAACGCGAAATGATGAAAGCCGGTTACATCAAGTAACCGCGCCCGCTTGACGCTTCTCCCAGTGACGGGCCGGTTCCTCAAATCCCGGCCCGTCCATTTCCCTCACGCAGACACCGAGGCACCCCATGGCCACGAAACATTCTCGCGCCAGCGCCCGGATTATGATCTCCCCCGCAGTGATCTTGCTGCTCGGGTGGATGCTGATCCCGCTCTCCATGACGCTCTATTTCTCCTTCTTGCGCTACAACCTGTTGATGCCGGGCATGGAGGAGTTCACCGGGCTGACCAATTACAAATACTTCCTCACTGACCCCGCGTTTTTTGCAGCGCTCACCAATACGATCCTTTTGGTGTGTGGCGTGCTTTTGGTCACGGTGATTGGTGGTGTGTTTTTGGCGCTGTTGCTCGATCAGCCGTTTTTCGGTCAGGGCATTGTCCGCATTCTGGTCATCGCGCCGTTTTTCGTGATGCCGACCGTCTCCGCCCTGGTGTGGAAAAACATGTTCATGAACCCGGTGAATGGGCTGTTCGCGCATCTGTTCAAATTCTTCGGGCTTGAGCCGTTTGATTTCCTCGCACAAGCCCCCTTGGCCTCAATCATCGGCATCGTGTCTTGGCAATGGTTGCCCTTCGCCACGCTGATCCTTTTGACTGCGTTTCAGTCGCTCGACCAAGAGCAATTGGAAGCCTCAGAAATGGACGGCGCGCCGTGGATCAAACGGTTTTGGTTCATCATGCTGCCGCATCTGTCGCGCGCAATCACCGTGGTGATCCTGATCCAAACCATCTTTTTGCTTTCGGTTTTCGCCGAAATCCTTGTGACCACCAACGGCGGTCCGGGCACAGCGTCGACCAACCTCACCTACCTCATCTACATGCAATCTTTGTTGCAATTCGATGTGGGCGGAGGCTCCGCCGGTGGCGTCGTTGCCATCATTCTCGCCAATATTGTTGCGATCTTCCTGATGCGGATGATCGGCAAAAACCTCGACGCGTAAGGAGGCGATCATGGCACGTTCTGTTTCGACCAACCGCAAACTCGTCACCACATTTTTCGCCTGGGCTGTCGGTCTCGCGATCTTCTTTCCGATCCTTTGGACCATCCTGACCTCGTTCAAAACCGAGGCACAGGCCATCGCAGACCCGCCGATTTTCTTCAATTTCCACTGGACCTTGGAGAATTACGTCACGGTGCAAGAGCGCTCAAACTACTTCCGCCATTTCTGGAATTCGGTGGTCTTGTCCGGTGGCTCAACACTTTTGGGGCTGATCATCGCCATCCCGGCTGCATGGTCCATGGCCTTTGTGCCGTCGCGCCGGACCAAAGACATTTTGATGTGGATGCTCTCTACCAAAATGTTGCCGCCAGTGGGGGTTTTGGTGCCGATGTATCTGATCTTCCGCAACCTCGGCCTGTTGGACACGCAGATTGGTTTGGTCATTGTTCTGACCCTGATCAACCTGCCGATCATCGTCTGGATGCTCTACACATACTTCAAAGAAATCCCCGGTGAAATCTTGGAAGCCGCACGGATGGACGGCGCGACTTTGCGCTCGGAAATCCTCTATGTGCTCACGCCCATGGCGATTCCGGGCATCGCCTCGACGGTGCTTTTGAACATCATCCTGGCGTGGAATGAGGCGTTTTGGACGCTCAATCTCACGGCTGCCAAAGCCGCGCCCCTGACCGCGTTCATCGCCAGCTATTCAAGCCCAGAAGGCCTGTTTTACGCCAAACTTTCGGCGGCCTCGACCATGGCAATCGCGCCGATCCTGATCATGGGCTGGTTCAGCCAAAAACAACTTGTCCGCGGCCTCACCTTTGGTGCCGTGAAGTAAAATCGACAGAAGGAGCGGACATATGGGACGCATTACACTTGATAAAGTCAGCAAGGCCTTTGGCGATGTCGAAGTCATTCCGCCACTGGATCTGACGATTGAAGACGGCGAATTTGTGGTCTTTGTCGGACCCTCCGGCTGTGGCAAATCCACCCTTTTGCGCCTGATCGCAGGGCTTGAAGATGTCTCTGGCGGCGAGATCCGCATCAACGGTCAGGACGCCACGCAAACGCCTCCGGCCAAACGCGGTCTGGCGATGGTGTTTCAAAGCTATGCGCTTTACCCGCATATGTCGGTGCGCAAAAACATCGCCTTTCCGATGCGCATGGCCAGCATGCCAAAGGACGAACAGGACCGCCGGATCGAAGCGGCGGCCAAGGCGCTCAACCTCACCGATTATCTCGACCGTCGGCCGGGGCAATTGTCCGGTGGTCAACGCCAACGTGTTGCCATTGGCCGCGCCATCGTGCGCGAACCGGATGCGTTTTTGTTTGATGAGCCGCTGTCCAACTTGGACGCAGCCCTTCGGGTCGGGATGCGGCTGGAAATCTCTGAGTTGCACAAACGTCTGACCACAACCATGGTTTACGTCACTCATGACCAAGTCGAAGCCATGACCATGGCCGATAAAATCGTCGTGCTGCAAGCGGGGCGGATCGAACAGGTCGGTTCGCCGATGGAGCTGTACCGCACCCCGCGCAACGTCTTTGTGGCGGGCTTTATCGGCTCGCCCAAGATGAACCTTTTGACCGGGCTTGAGGCAGAGAAACACAGCGCAACCACCATCGGCATCCGCCCGGAACATATCGCGATTTCATCGGACTCTGGCACATGGAAAGGCACCGTCGGCGTGTCGGAACATTTGGGGTCGGATACGTTTTTCCACGTCACGGTTGAGGGGTTCCATGATCCGTTGACCGTGCGGGCGTCGGGCGAAGTGGCGCTTTATTATGGCGATACGATTTATCTGACGCCGGATCTGACCCATCTGCATCGGTTTGACGCACAGGGGCTTCGCATCGCATGAACAGGCTCTCTGGAAAAACCGCGCTGATCACCGGGGCGGCGCGCGGCATCGGTTATGAATTCGCCAAGGCCTATCTGGCGGAGGGCGCGCGCGTTGCCATTGCGGACATCAACATCGCCCGCGCGCGTGAGGCCGCCACAGAGTTAGGGCAGGGGGCCGTGGCGGTTGAAATGGACGTGGCTTCGCAAGGCAGCATTGACACGGCGGTCGCACAGGCAGCTGAGGCGCTGGGCGGGATCGACATCCTGATCAACAATGCTGCGTTGTTTTCTGCCGCGCCCTTGGTCGAGATCACCCGCGACGATTTTCACCGCCTGTTTGACATCAATGTTGGCGGTACGTTGTTCACCATGCAGGCGGTCGCCAAACATATGATCGCGCGCGGTAAAGGCGGCAAGATCATCAATATGGCGTCGCAAGCTGGTCGGCGCGGTGAGGCGCTTGTCGCCACCTATTGCGCCACCAAAGCGGCGGTGATTTCGCTGACCCAATCGGCGGGGCTGAATCTGATTTCCCATGGCATCAACGTCAACGCCATCGCCCCCGGCGTGGTTGACGGCGAGCATTGGGACGGGGTTGATGCATTCTTTGCCAAATATGAGGGCAAGCCTTTGGGTCAAAAGAAAAAAGAGGTCGGCGATGCGGTGCCTTATGGACGTATGGGCCGGGCCTCTGATTTGACCGGAATGGCGATTTTCCTCGCCTCGAAAGAGGCCGATTACATTGTCGCCCAGACGTATAACGTCGATGGCGGCCAATGGATGAGTTGAGGTCCAGATGAAGAAACTTTCAAACGCAACGCTTGCCACTTTGCCAGATGCGATCACGGTCCCGACCTATGATCGCGCGCGCCTGTCGGCCGGGATCGTTCACATTGGTCTGGGTAATTTTCACCGCGCACATCAGTCGTGGTATCTGCATCGTTTGATGCAACAGGGCTTGGCGCATTCTTGGGCCATCGTCGGCGCGGGCGTGCGGCCCTATGACGAAGACATGCGGCGTAAATTGGCGGCGCAGGATTACCTGACCACGCTGATCGAACTGGACCCGAACGGGTCGTCGGCAGAGGTGGTTGGCGCGATGATCGACTATGTGCCAATTGAAGAGGGCAATGGCGCCTTGATCGAACGCATGGCGCAGTCAGACATTCGCATCGTGGCGCTGACAGTCACAGAGGGCGGCTATTTCATCGACCCGGCAACCAAGGGCTTTGACGCCAGCCATCCCGACATCGTCCATGACGCCGCCAACCCGCGGCATCCGCGCACGGCCTTTGGGGCGATGGTCGCCGCTTTGAAACTGCGCCGGGATCGTGGGATTGGCCCTTTCACCGGGCAATCTTGTGACAACCTGCAAGGCAATGGTCATGTGCTGCGGCAAACGGTGGTCTCATTGGCGCGCCTGTCTGACCCGGCGCTGGCGGATTGGATCAACACCCACTGCACCTTTCCGAATGCCATGGTCGATTGCATCGTGCCCGCGACCGGACCAAAGGAGATCGCACTGGCGCAGGGGTTTGGCGTCGATGATGCCGTGCCGGTCAGCCACGAAAATTTCCGCCAATGGGTGATCGAAGATGCGTTTTGCGCCGGACGCCCGGATTGGGACCGTGCGGGGGCGACGTTTTCCGAGGATGTTCATGCCTATGAGACGATGAAAATCCGCATTCTCAATGGCGGTCATCAGGTGATTTCAGACCCCGGAGACTTGCTTTCGGTTGAGACGATTTCCGGCTGTATGGCCCATCCGCTGATCTCGGCGCTGTTTGAAAAAGTCGAGCGCGAGGAGATCATGCCGCATGTCCATGCGGTGCCGGAATTCACGCCTGAAGCCTATGTCGATCTGATCAAAGCGCGGTTTTCCAACCCGAAAATCATCGACACCACCCGGCGCGTGGCCTTTGACGGCTCCTCAAGGCATCCGGGCTTTATCGTGCCCTCGATCCGCGATGGTTTGGCCAAGGGCACCCCGGTCAATGGCCTTGCCCTCGTCAGCGCTCTCTGGGCGCGCTATTGCCTTGGCACCCGCGAAGACGGGTCGGAGATCGCCGCGAATGATCCGTTCTGGGCCGATCTCACCGCCATGGCGGCCAAGGCGAAATCTGACCCGGCGGTCTGGCTGTCGATGCGCCATATTTATGGCGTTCTGGGCGGGGCCCCCCGGTTTGCTGAGGCCTTCACCCGTTGGCTGACGCTGATTTATAACGCAGGAACAGAGGCGGCCTTGGCCACCTATCTCGCGGAGTAAGTGCGCAAGACACGCACCAGATTTGCCAAGACAAACAACAGGGCCGCCACGCAAACGATGGTTGGCCCTGTTGGTGTATCAAAGGCAAAGGCCCCTTCGATCCCGCCAAAAATCGCGATGCCGCCGATCACCATGGCGATCACCGCCATGCGTTCGGGCGTGCGCGCGAAAGGGCGGGCGGCGGCGGCCGGGATCAACAACATGGCCGCAATCAACAGAGTGCCGACCACTTTGATTGCCACCGCCACGACAAGGGCAAGCGCCAGAGACAGGATCAATTGTTCGCGTTTGGGCGAGACGCCGGAGGCCATCGCCAGATCGGGGTTCAGCGTTGCGGTCAAAAGCGCCGACCAACGCCAATACAAAAGCCCGCTGACCAAAGCGGCCCCGACCCAGATCACCGCCAAATCGCTCCGCCCCACGGCCAAAATATCGCCAAACAGATAGGCCATCAAATCGACCCGCACGCCATGGACAAAGGACACGGCGACAAGGCCAAAGGCCAAGGAACTATGCGCCATCACGCCCAGGAGTGTGTCCATGGCAAAGCCGCGGCCATTCAGGCTCGAGACCGCCAGGGCCATGATCAGGGCCACCACCAAAACACCGGCGAAAATCGACACGTTGAATGCCAGTGCCAAGGCGACGCCCAGAATGGCGGCGTGGGCTGTGGCGTCGCCAAAATAGGCCATCCGCCGCCAGACCACGAAACAGCCCAAAGGCGCGGCTGCGATCACAAGGCCGAGACCCGCAAGGATGGCGCGGACCATAAAATCATCAAGCAGGCTCATGCGCTTTGGTCCTCATGTGCGTGTTCGCCGATCTGGTGGGCGCCGATCTGATGGGCGTGGTCGTGATCGCAATGATCATGGCTGTGCTCATGGCGATAAAGGGCCAGCGCGCCATGGGTTCCGTTGCCAAAGAGTGCGCGGTATTCCGGGGCAGAGGCCACATGTTCGGGGGTGCCGTGGCAACAGACATGGCCATTGAGGCAAATCACCCGGTCCGAGGCCGCCATGACGACATGCAATTCGTGGCTGACCATCAAAACGGCACAGCCTTTGTCACGGCGCACAGATTCGATCTGGGTGTAAAAATCCGCCGATCCCGGTTGATCAAGCCCCTGCGTGGCCTCGTCCAAGATCAACAAATCGGGTTTTGAGAGGAGCGCGCGGGCCAGCAAGACACGTTGAAATTGCCCGCCGGAGAGATCGGTCATTTGGTGGTGACACAGATGCCCGGCGCCCGCGTCGTGAAGTGCTGCGTGAGCCGCATCATTGCTGACACGTTTGGGCAGCGACAAAAACCGCCGCACGGTGAGGGGCAAGGTGGGATCAATATGCAGCTTTTGCGGCACATAACCGATTTTCAGCCCTTTTTTGCGCAAAACCGTGCCGCCAGAGGGCTTTATCGCGCCAATGATGGTCCGCAAGAGCGTCGACTTGCCCGACCCATTCGGCCCAACGATGGTGACAATCTCGCCGGGTTCCAGCGCCAGAGACACGTCTTCCAACACCGTCCGCCCGCCAAGGCGCACATTGACGTTCACAAGGGTGATCAGGCTCATGCGGCGGACTTTTCACGGCAGTTTGGACAGGTGCCCTCGGCCTCCAAAACGGCGCGCGCAATCGTGAACCCGGTGGTTTCGGCGATCTGGCTGAGCAGGCTGTGAGACGGGTCGGTTTCCGCCTCCGCCACGGCGTGACAGGTCGTGCAGATCAAAAAGGCAGGCGTGTGCAATTCGTTGGGATGGGCGCAGGCGATAAAGGCATTCAGGCGCTCGATTTTATGCGCCAAGCCATGTTTGGTCAAAAAATCCAACGCTCTGTAGGCCACCGGAGGCTGCGCGCCAAATCCCTCTTCGGAGAGGCGCGCCAACACATCATAGGCCCCAAGCGCACGATGCTCTTCCAACAAGATGGAAAGTGCACGTTTGCGCACAGGCGTCAGTTGCAATCCGGCGTCGCGGCACATCCGGTCGGCGGCGGTGATCGCATCACTGATACAATGGCTGTGATCGTGTTTGGTAAATCCAACGGTGTTCGGGTCCATGGCGCGGTCTTTTCTAAGAATCTGGCTGTGAGGGCTTGATATGTTATAGCATGGCCTTTATCAAGGCGAAGAATGTAATAACATAACGTTTGAGGCTATTATGACCCTTCGCCCCTCCCTTTTTGCTTTGGCGCTTTGCTCCACCGCCGCCGTGACCACCACGGCCGCGCAGGCCGAGGTTCCCAATGTTGTCACTGACATCGCCCCGATCCAGTCGCTTGCAGCGCTGGTCATGGGCGATCTTGGTGCGCCCGTCGCGTTGATGCGCCAAGGGGCCTCGCCGCATGATTACGCCCTGCGTCCCTCTGATGCAGAGGCGTTGCAATCCGCCGATCTGGTGCTTTGGACCGGGCCGGAGCTTGCGCCCTGGCTGGCAGAAATGGTCGGAAAGGTCGCGCCGGAAGCCGTGTCTGTGCCTTTGGCGGAACTTGACGGGGCTGTTGAGTTGCCGTTCCGCGAGGGGGCGACGTTTGAAAAGCATGTGCATGGGGAAGAGGGGCATGATGATCATGCGGATCACGACGACCACGATGCACATGATGACCACGCAGACGATGACCATGCAGACGATGACCACGCGGATCATGACCATGCAGACGATGACCACGCGGGCGAAAGCCATGATCCACACAGCTGGTTGGACCCGATGAATGGCCGCATTTGGTTGGGCGAAATTGCCACGCAACTGGCGGCCCTCGACCCGGACAATGCCGAGACCTATCGCGCCAATGCCACCGCAGCGCAAGCGCAGTTGGATGAGATGATCCAAACCATTTCTACCGAGATGATGCCTTTGCAGGACATGAACTTTATCGTGTTCCACGATGCCTACCAGTATTTCGAAAACCGGTTTGGCCTCTCTGCCGCCGGGGCGATTTCACTGGGCGATGCCACGGCGCCAAGCCCCGCGCGCATCCGCGAGATTCAGGACGAGATCAAAGCGCAAAACGTCACCTGCGTGTTTTCTGAGCCGCAATTTAGCGCCGCTTTGGTCGAAACCGTGTTGGACGGTACGTCGGCCAAATCCGCCGTGATCGACCCGCTTGGCGTTGAAATCACCCCCGGTGCGGGGTTTTACGGCGATTTGATCAAAGAGGTTGCGGCGGCTTTTGCCAGCTGCGCCGCAGAATAGTAAAAAAAGGGCGCGGCGCATGGGGCCGCGCCCTTGTTTGACTGGCCTCGGGGATTTACATCCCAAGGCATGAAAACACGCATCCCCTTTCTCAACACCCCTCCGCGGGTCAATGTTCTGCGCCTCAATGGCGCAATCATGACCCGTCAGGGCGGATTGAATGACCAAAGCCTCGCCTCCTCCATTGAGCGCGCCTTTCGCAAAGGCAAACCTGTGGCCGTGGCGCTGTCGATCAACTCGCCCGGTGGCTCGCCGGTGCAATCCTCGCTGATTGCCGCGCGGATCACGCGGTTGGCAAAGGAAAAGGAGTTGCCCGTTTATGCCTTTGTCGAAGATGTGGCGGCTTCGGGTGGCTATTGGCTGGCCTGTGCGGCCGATAAGATTTTCGTTGATCCAAGTTCGATTGTCGGTTCCATCGGGGTGATTTCTGCGGGGTTTGGCTTTGATCAATTCATCGCCAAACATGGGGTCGAGCGGCGGGTTCATACCTCTGGGCGTTCGAAATCCATGCTGGACCCGTTTCGCCCGGAAAACCCCGAAGATGTGGTGCGGATCAAAGCCTTGCAAGAAGAGATTCACCACGCCTTTATCGCCCATGTCAGCGCCGCGCGCTCTGAGCGGCTGAGCAAAGAGGTCGACCTGTTTGATGGCTCCTTCTGGACCGGCAAAACAGGCGTGGATTTGGGGCTGGCCGATGGGATCGGTCATTTGGTCCCGACGCTCAAAGACATCTATGGCGATAAACTGCGCCTGTCAGTTTTTGGCCCAAAACGTCCGCTGTTGCGCCGGTTTGGGGCCGAATTGTCGGCGGGGCTTGTCGCTTCGGTCGAAGAACAGGCGCTTTGGTCACGGTTCGGGCTCTGACATGGTGTTTAAAATCATCACGGTCTTTTTGATCTTCATGATGGTTCTGGCCATTTTCGGGCGCTTGCGTTTCCCCGGACAAGACAAACTCAAAAATATGAAATGTCCACGGTGCGGGCGTTATAAAATTGGCAAAGGCGCGTGCGCCTGTGGAAAAGGTAGACGCTGATGGATTTTTTGATGGCCGTAGTCGGGCTGGTTCTGTTGTTGGTGGCGGGCGACCTTTTGGTGCGCGGAGCAGTCAACCTGTCCTTGCGCCTCGGTGTTCCGGCGCTGATCGTGTCTCTGACTGTTGTGGCCTTTGGCACCTCCGCGCCTGAGTTGCTGGTTTCCGTGTCCGCCATTCTAGATGGCGCACCCGGACTTGCGCTTGGCAACGTGATCGGGTCGAACACGGCCAATATTCTGTTGGTTTTGGGCATTCCGGCGATGATCACAACGCTGCATGTGATCGACAATTCCACTCGTGCGTCATACCTTCAAATGCTTGCTGCGACGGTGTTGTTCATCCTGCTCGCGCTGCGCGGCGAGTTTGATTGGATCGCCGGTGTGATCCTGTTGACGGCACTGGCCGCCATGCTTGGCCATGCGGTCTATGAAGCGCGCTGTCACCGGGTTGCGGTCAAAGAGGCGGCGTCTGTTGCCTGTGAACCCTCAGAGGTCGAAGGCGCCGACCCCGACATGCCATGGTGGAAAGTCATCACTTTTCTTATTGTTGGCTTGATCGGTCTGCCTATTGGCGCGCAGCTTCTGGTGGACGCCTCCACCAATATCGCCCGCGCCTATGGCGTGTCTGAGACGGTGATCGGGCTGACCTTGGTGGCGCTGGGGACCTCTTTGCCGGAGCTTGCGACCACTGTGATGGCGGCGCTGCGCAAACAGGCGGATGTGGCTTTTGGCAACGTCATTGGGTCTAACATGTTCAACTTGCTGGGCATTATCGGCATATCAAGCCTTATTGGCAAAATCCCCGTCGATGTCGAAATCATGAAGTTTGACATTTGGGTGATGTTGTCCGTGTCGGTCCTGCTTGGGATTTTCGTGCTGCGCCGGATCAATATCACGCGGCTCTGGGGCATTGTCCTTTCCGCCCTATATGTCCTCTACATATTGGCTGTGCTGAACTAACGCGGCTCAGGAAAGGCCTGATACGAGAGGGCCGCAGGCGACAGAGGAGAGGATCATGGCTTTGAAAAAAGCGCTTGTGACGGGTGCGGCTCGACGGCTTGGTCGGGCGATTGCGCTGTCGCTGGGGCAGGCGGGCTATGACGTTGCCGTGCATTACCATCGCTCAAAAGAGGAGGCCGACGCGGTTGTTGCCGAATTGCGCGCGATGGATGTGCGGGCCGAGGCGGTTCAGGCCGATCTTTTGTTGGAGGCCGAGGTGGAGGGCCTCATGGCGCGGGCGCGCGAAGTCCTGGGCGGGCCGGTGACGCTTTTGGTCAACAACGCCTCTGTGTTTGAACCCGATGAGATTGACACCGCCACGCGCGACAGTTGGGATCGGCATTTCGAAAGCAATCTGCGCGCGCCGTTTGTGTTGATCCAAGACTTGGCGGCACAGGCACCTGATCCGGTCATGGACGACGCAGGCCATCCCATTGCACAGGCGCTTGTGGTCAATATGATCGACCAGCGCGTGCGCAAACTCACGCCGCAGTTCATGTCCTATACGCTGGCCAAATCCGCGCTTTGGACCCTGACCCAAACGGCGGCGCAGGGGCTTGCTCCGCGTGTTCGGGTCAATGCCATCGGTCCGGGGCCGACCCTCAAAGGCGCGCGCCAGTCGCCCGAAGGCTTTGCCGCCCAACAGGATGCCACAGTTTTGCGCCGGGGATCTGCGCCCGCCGACGTAACCGCAGCGCTCGCGTATTTCATCGCCGCCGAGGCGGTGACGGGACAGTTGATCTGCGTTGACGGCGGACAACATTTGGCTTGGGAAACGCCAGATGTTATGGGGCCTGAGTGATCCAAATCAAACGGGTGCGACAAAAGTTTTGCACGGGGCGCTGATTTGTTTCAGCTTTGTTACCAAAATGTAAATAAATTCAATGATTTGCACGGTGTTTGAAAAAAAATACAACAAAAACAGCGCCTTGATAAATTGACTATTTTTTATGCATTTGGGCGAAGCAGCCCGTTTTCAAAGGAAAACTCCTGTTCACGAAAAGTTATAAGCACAGTTATCCACAGAAATGGTGGATGAGTTTCCTCTTGCCCTTAAAGCGATAAGATTGCAGCCAGAGGTAGGAATCAGACAAAGAGTCACATGAGCGAAAAAGACGACATAACCGCCCTGAGCGACCCCCACAAAGACGTCCCGCGCGGTCATGCCGTGATCGAGGGCTATCTACGGATGTTGGATGGGTCCCCCGGTGTGTACCGGATGCTCGATCCCGATCATCGGGTGCTGTATGTTGGCAAGGCCAAGCACCTGAAAAACCGGGTGTCGAACTATGCGCGGCCAAGTGGCCATTCCGCGCGCATTGCCAAAATGATCTCGGAAACATCGCAAATGATGTTTCTCACCACGCGCACGGAAACCGAAGCGCTGCTGCTTGAGCAAAACCTGATCAAGCAACTCAAACCGCATTACAACGTGCTGTTACGCGACGACAAATCTTTCCCAAATATTCTCGTGACCAAGAATCACGACTTTCCTCAGATCACCAAACATCGCGGTGCCAAGTCCAGCAAAGGTGCCTATTACGGCCCCTTTGCCAATGCGACAGCGGTCAATCGCACGCTCAATCAATTGCAAAAGGCGTTTTTGCTGCGCACCTGTGCCGACAGTGATTTTGCCAATCGCACCCGGCCGTGCCTGCAATATCAAATCAAACGCTGCACCGCGCCTTGCGTTGGCAAAATCTCGAAAGAGGATTACGCCACCCTGGTGAATGACGCCGAGCGGTTTTTGCAGGGCAAGGATTCGGGGATGCAAAAGCGCCTCGCGGAAGAGATGCAAGTGGCGTCTGATGCGATGGAATTTGAAGTCGCGGCCGGTCTGCGTGATCGCATCCGCGCCATGACCCAAGTCCAGACCGCGCAGGGCATCAACCCACGCACCATCAGCGAGGCGGATGTGATCGGCTTGCATATGGAAAGCGGGCAGGCCTGTGTTCAGGTGTTCTTTATTCGCGCGCATCAAAACTGGGGCAACCGCGATTTTTACCCGAGAACCAATGGGGCAGAGGCCGAAGAGGTGCTCAGCGCCTTCATCGGTCAGTTTTACGATCAAAAGGAACCGCCGCGCCAAATCATCCTGTCGCATGATCTCGAAGAGCGGGAACTGATCCAGGAGGCGCTGTCGGAAAAGGCCGGGAAAAAGGTCGAAATCCTTGTGCCGCAACGGGGCGAAAAGGCCGAGATTGTCGCGGGGGCCGTGCGCAATGCGCGCGAAAGTCTGGGCCGCAAAATGTCGGAAACGGCGGCGCAGGCCAAACTTTTGGCCGGGGTGCAGGCGGCGTTTGATCTCCCGAACCTACCCGCCCGCATTGAGGTCTACGACAACTCCCACATTCAAGGCGCCCATGCGGTGGGCGCGATGATCGTGGCAGGTCCCGAAGGATTCATGAAAAATCAGTACCGCAAATTCGACATCAAGGGTGATGAGATCACGCCGGGCGACGATTTTGGCATGATGAAAGAGATGCTGACGCGGCGCTTCAAACGGCTGCGTAAAGACGACCCGGATCGCAGCAAAGGCCTTTGGCCCGATCTGTTGTTGATCGACGGTGGCGCGGGGCAGGTGTCTGCGGTGCGCGAAATCATGGTGGAGCAGGGCGTGACCGACATCCCGATGGTCGGTGTGGCCAAGGGTATTGATCGTGACCAAGGCAAAGAGGAATTCTACCGCACGGGCAAACGCCCCTTTGCGCTGCAACGCAATGACCCGGTGCTGTATTTCATCCAACGTCTGCGCGATGAGGCGCACCGTTTTGCCATCGGCACCCACCGCGCCAAACGGTCGAAAGCCATCTCTGCCACGCCACTTGACGATGTCCCCGGCGTCGGTGCCACGCGCAAACGCGCGCTTTTGGCGCATTTCGGCTCGGCCAAGGCGGTGTCACTGGCCAATCTGGCAGATCTCAAAGCCGTCACTGGCATTTCCGAGACCATCGCCCAAACCATCTATGACTTCTTCCATGAACAGCGCTAAGCGGATAAAGAGACATCTATGACCTGGAACATTCCCAATATTCTCACTGTGTTTCGCCTGCTCTGCGCCCCCGGCGTGGCTTTGGTGTTTTTGATCCTGCCGCGCCCGCTGGCCGATTGGGCGGCGCTGATCCTGTTTGTCTCGGCCTCTACCACCGATTTCCTGGACGGCTATTTGGCGCGCAAATGGGACCAGATGTCGAAGTTCGGTACGATGTTGGACCCGATTGCCGATAAGGCCATGGTGGTCACCGCCCTTGCGGTCTTGACCATGTTGCATGGCATCAACGCGTTGGTTGTCATCCCGGCGGCCTTTATCCTGTTGCGCGAAACCTTTGTCTCCGGGCTGCGCGAATTTTTAGGCGATACGGCGGGCACATTGAAAGTCACCAAACTGGCCAAATGGAAAACCACGGCACAGATGGTGGCGATTGCGGCGCTGTTTGGCTATGGTGCTTTGGATGTCCCGCCGCTGTTCACCTTAGGGATTTTGATTCTGTGGGTTGCGGCTGTTTTGACCCTGTTGACGGGATGGGATTACCTAAGCAAAGCTCTGCCCTATTTGCGAGATGACCATGACGCTTAATCTGCTCTATTTCGCATGGGTGCGCGAACGCATCGGTTTGCCACGCGAGACCATCGAGACCTCAGCCGCGACGGTGATGGACCTTGTGACCGAGTTGAAAGCCCGTGAGCCGCGCTATGATTTGGCCTTCTCCGATCTGGCCTCCCTTAGGGTGGCGTTGGATCAGGAATTGGCGGAGTTTGATGCGCCGCTTGAAGGCGTGCGCGAAGTGGCGTTTTTCCCGCCAATGACGGGTGGCTGAGCATGGCAGTTCCGGTGCGCATTTCGGTTCAGACGCAGGATTTCGACCTTGCCGCAGAACTCAGTGGCTTTGGTCGAACGCCCAACACCGGCGCAACGGTGAGTTTCACCGGGCTGGTGCGCGATGACACGGGCGCGTTGCAGCACATGGAAATTGAACATTACCCCGGCATGTGCGAGGACGCGATCCGCAAGATCGCCGACGAGGCTGCAAACCGCTGGGCGCTCACCGATTGTCTGGTGATCCACCGCTACGGCCGCCTTGTTCCAGGTGAGCAGATCATGATGGTCGCCACTGCCGCACGACATAGATCAGAGGCCTTTGCCGCCGCTGAATTTTTGATGGATTATCTCAAATCCCGCGCGCCATTTTGGAAAAAAGAAGTCACCCGCGAAGGGGCCGAATGGGTCGCCGCCAAAGACAGTGACGAGAACGCGCTGACCCGTTGGTAGAAGACGGCGCATAGGCTTTTCTGTGAAAGATCAACCTGCGCTGTGTTTTTCGATATAGGCGCGCAGTTCTTCGGCCTCTTGCCGTGCCTCGCGCAGCCCGTCCATCGCCGCACGCAGCTCCGCTTCGGTCTGGTTTTGTTGATTGATCAGCTCGGATTCACGTTGCTGGTAATAGGTGATCGCTTGGTCGCGGACCTCTTCGGCTTCGTGAAGTTGCTGCGCCATTGTGTCGAGATCGCTCATTTCGCCTTGGCCAACGCGCACAAAACGGTGGATCAGCCAATGCGCAAACCATCCCATCAAAAAGGCGATAAAAAGCACAATCGCCGTGGCGATGATCAATTCAATTCTGTTCATTCGGTTGTTCCGTCCGCTGTGTCGTCCGCTGTGTCGTCCGTTGTCTCGTCCGTTGTATCGGCCTGGGCCTCACCCGCAGTCTCGTCTGTGGGGGCGTCGTCAGGGGCCGCCTCGGGGGTCTCATCTGTCGCATCCGCGCCCACTGTCGGTGCTTCTGCGGCCTCATCGCCGATGAGTTTGAACTCAATGCGCCGGTTTGCCTCACGGCCCTCTTCGGTCTCATTGTCGCCAATCGGATTGGCCTCACCATAGCCTTTGGCGGTAAAGCTCACCCCGGCCACGCGCCGCATCAATAGCCCGTCCAAAACGGCGTTTGCGCGCTGTGCTGACAGGTTGAGGTTCATTTCCTCACCGCCCTGACTGTCACTATAGGCGCCGATTTCCATGTCGACGTTTTCGCAATCTTTCAGCGTCTCGGCGATGCGATCCACCGTCTCATTGGCGGCGGCGTTCAATTCAGTGGAGCCTGGATCAAACACGATCTTTGAGGCCGCCAAAATTTGGTTCGCGTTTGCGACGCAGTCCGCAGGTGTCGGCAGGTTCAGGACCGGATCGAGTTTGCGGATATAGTCGACAGAGATGTTGAAATTCTGCCCCTCGCCCAGCTTCTCCGACAACAGCCCGGCGATGGCGGCTTTGGCATTGGGGTCGCCGGTTTGACCACGCACATCAACGGTATTGGCGGTCATGGTCACGGCACCTTGGCTGAGTTGCGAGAGCGCTTCGATGGCGGCCATCGCGCGCACGGACCAGCCCTCTGGCAGGCTGTCATCCACGCGCATCGCCGAATAGACGGACTGTGCCCCAAAGGCCGCACGGGCCAAGGCTTCGGTGGCCAATTTGCTGCGTTCATCGGCGATCCGCCCACGCAATTGGGTTTGCCCTTCGGGCGAACGGGTCACGGTGAATTCGGGGCGGGCGTTTTCTGCCTCGGCTACTTCCGGTTCTGGCAAAATGCTGTGCAAGGTGAAGGTCGGCGGCAGGTCCGCTTCCAATTCGCCAACCACTTTGTCAAACAGTGCTTCTGAGGTGCCTTGACTCGCGATCAGGCTGACATCGCCGTCCGAGAAGGTCACCGATCCGCTGCCCAATTCTTGTAGCGCGCGCATCCCGGTTTCGACCGCCTGCGCCCATTGCGCCGAAGGGGCACCAAGCCCGATGGTGCAATTAGGATCGGCAATGCCTGCGGCGCGCGCGGCGGCGATGATCCGGGCGTGACCTTGCGGGGTTTCAGCAGCACAGGCGTCAAAACGCGGACCAGTCTCATCCATCAAAAACCGCACTGTGAACGGCGTGATCACCGGGCGCGGGGCCGAAATTTCAATCGTCACGGGGATGGTTTTTGGGCGTTCCTCTTTGAGGGTTTTTTCAAACGACGCCTTTTGCGTCTTGCTGTCGGCAAGGGCCGTGACGGTGATTTTGTCTGCGGCCAAGGAAATTTTGGACCGTGGCAAAAGGCCGATGGCCTCCAGTCCAAATTCCATCGCTACGTCCCAATGTTCGGGGCTTGGATAATCTGCCTTTTCGAGGAAATCAGCGATCGACCCCGTGCCGCCGGCCTTTTTCAACTGTTCGATGAAGTCGGGATGATCCCAGGACGACGGCACCAGCCCGATCAGAGAAATCCCATCGTCATTGCGCAGGATTTCAATGGAAAATCGCGGGGCTGGGATGGTTTCTTTTTGAACCACGCTCATCACATTCATCACCCGCGCCGGATCGACCACATGGCCTGCGGCCCTCTGTGCGGCCAATTGGGTTTGCTCGTCGGGGGCGGTGCCTGTCAGGACGATTTGCAACCCATCGCCTTGCACATCCACCCATTCATAGCCACGCAGGTTCATTTGATTTTCAACCGCATGGGCCGACATCGTTTCAATCGTACGGGCCCCAACGGCAGCGGCCGCCAGACTTAGGACGGCTCCGGTGAGAATGGCGGCGAGGATGGGTAAAAACTGTGTAATCCGCATGGGCTGCGCTGGCCTATTTTTTCAATTCGGCCTTTGTCTTAGGGGCATATGGCCTTTGCTGCAATCAAAGGAACACAGATACGGCAAGAAACAGCGCAGCCAGAAGCCCTGTATCGCGGTTTGCGCGGAACAGTTTGAGGCACATGTCCGGATTCGCGGTGTCAAGTTTGGTCATTTGCCACGTCATATGAAGCCCCATCGCCCAAGGCGCACCCAAGGCGACGACAAGCGCCAAAATTGAACGGTCCACAAGCGCCTCAACCACGCCCGCGCCCATCAACACAACGGTGATGACCAAAAACCGTCTGAGCCAAAGGGCGGTGTTGTCGCCAAACAGGAGTGCGGTGGATTTGATGCCGATCATCGCGTCGTCCTCTTTGTCTTGGTGAGCGTAGATCGTATCGTAGAAAATCGTCCACGCGATCCCGGCAAAATAGAAAAAGAACGGTGCGGGGGTCAGGCGGCCGGATACGGCGGCATAGGCCAAAATCGCGCCCCAGTTGAAGGCGAGGCCCAAAAACACCTGTGGCCACCATGTGAATCGCTTGGCGAAGGGGTAAATCATCACCGGGATAAGCGAGAGTATTCCCAGAAGGATCGCCAACTCACCAAAGCTCAACAGAATCACAAGGGCGATCAGAGCCTGAAGGACCATCCAGATCGCCGCCTGTTTGACGGTGACTTGACCCGAGGGGATCGGGCGGCTTTTGGTGCGTTCGACTTTGCCGTCAAAATTGCGGTCTGAGATGTCGTTCCAGGTGCACCCCGCGCCACGCATCAACCACGCGCCCAAAGCGCAGCCGATCATGATCCACAACGTGCGCAGCCCAAACGTTCCGGTTTGCGCCGCCGCCAACAACGCGCCCCACCAACAGGGGAGCAGGAGCAACCATGTGCCAACAGGCCGATCCGCCCTTGAGAGGCGCAAATAGGGCCGGGTCCAGGCGGGCGCACGGGTATCGACCCAATTGCCTTTGACAGCGTCAAAAACCTGTCCACTCGTCTCTGGTGCTTTCGGTGTGTCGATCATATGTTTGCTCCATGAGCCAAGAACAGTTTCAGGCGAAGATCCGCCTCTATGTAGATCACCCTCTGGCCGAGGGGCAATCCATTCCTCTTGAGAGGGATCAGGCGCATTACCTTTTTGGGGTGATGCGCTTAGCCGAGGGGGCGTATGTCGCGTTGTTCAATTCGCGCGATGGCGAATATGTGGCCGAGATCACGCAGGCGGGCAAACGCGGCGGGGAACTGACCTGTCGGGTTCAGAGCAAACCTTTGCGCCTGCCGCCCGATCTTTGGTTGTTGTTCGCGCCGATCAAAAAGGCGCGGACCGATTTTATCGTCGAAAAAGCCGCCGAGATGGGCACGCAGAGGATTGTACCGGTACAGACCGAATTCACCAATTCGGAGCGCATCCGTCAGGATCGTCTGCAAGCCCATGCCATTGAGGCCGCCGAACAATGCGGTGGGACCTATGTGCCCGAAGTGGCGGGGCTTCATCGTCTGGACCGAATTTTGGCCGATTGGGACCCGGAGCGCCAGATCATGTTTTGTGACGAAACCCTCGTGGGGGCGGCGCAGACTTTGCAAGCGGTGGAAAGCGGCAAATGGGCAATTTTGATTGGGCCTGAGGGCGGATTTTCCGAGGCCGAGCGCAAACGCCTTCATGCGCTGCCCTTCAGCCATGCCGTCTCGCTTGGTCCGCGCATCTTGCGCGCAGATACCGCCGCCGTCGCCGCCTTGACGATCTGGCAAACCCATCTTGGGGATTGGTCCTGATGCGACCCGAGGTCAAAGCGATGTTGTGGCGCTGGCGCGAGGTCGCCGTGGCGCTCGCCGTTGTGGCGCTTTTGGGCTGGTGGTCGGTGGCGTCCTTTGGTGTGATGCGGTGGATCGCCTTGGGATTTACCGGGCTTGCCGGGATTTTCGCCGTCGCCGCCGTGCAGCGCGCGCGATTTGCCCATAAGGGCGATGGCTATGGCTCGGTCGAGGTGGACGAGGGCGTGGTGAGCTATTTCACCCCCTACACCGGCGGTCAGGTCGAGATTGATGCGATGACCAGCGTGACCTTGATTCCCGCCGTCAAAGGCCCGGCCCATTGGCAATTTGACGCACCCGGGCAGCCGCCGCTTTTGATCCCTCTGGATGCGTTCGGCGCGGACAGGTTGTTTGACGTATTCGTCACGCTCGATGGGATTGAGACCGAAAAAATGCTGCGACAAATCAAACAGACGCCCGATCATCCAGTTGTGATCTGGCGGAAACGCACAGCGCTTCTGCGCTGAGATGCGAACCGAATGATGGCCTTCGCATTGACTTCATGATCCTCTTGACCCAAGTCTACCGCACTGAATTCAACGCTCCGGAGTAGCCCCATATGTCCATTCCCCAATCCGGCGGAGGTTTGATCGAAAGCCATGACGATCTGGTCAACTTTTTCGCAGAGGGCTGTAAACCCCGTGAAAATTGGAAAATCGGCACCGAGCATGAAAAGTTCGGCTATTGCAAAGACACGCTGAAGCCTTTGCCCTACGAAGGCGATCGCTCGATCAAAGCGCTGCTTGAGGGCTTGCAGGACCGGTTTGGCTGGGACCCGGTGTTTGAGGGCGAACATCTGATTGGTCTGACATTGAATGGCGCGAATATCTCGCTTGAGCCGGGCGGGCAGTTGGAATTGTCCGGCGCGCCTTTGGACACCATCCACCAGACCTGTGACGAGGTGAACGAACATCTGCGCGAAGTGCAATCGGTCTCCGACGACCTTGGTGCGCGCTTTATCGGTCTGGGCATGGCACCGCATTGGACCCATGACCAGATGCCGTTGATGCCCAAGGGCCGCTACAAATTGATGGACACTTATATGGGCAAGGTCGGCACCACCGGCACCCAGATGATGCGCCGCACCTGTACAGTTCAGGTGAACCTCGATTTCTCCTCTGAGGCCGATATGGTGCAAAAATTCCGCACGGCCTTGGCGTTGCAACCCGTCGCCACCGCCTTGTTTGCCAATTCGCCCTTTATGGAAGGCAAACTCAACGGTCATAAATCGTGGCGGTCTTATATTTGGCGTCATCTCGACCCGTCGCGCACCGGCATGTTGCCGTTTGTGTTTGAAGACGGGATGAGCTTTGAGCGCTACACCGAATATGCCCTCGATGTGCCGATGTATTTCGTCTACCGCGATGGCAAATATATCGACGCGCTGGGCATGTCCTTCCGCGATTTCTTGAAGGGCAAATTGCCCGCGCTGCCGGGTGAAAAACCGACGCTCTCCGATTGGGCGGATCACCTCACCACACTGTTTCCCGAGGCGCGGATCAAACAATATATGGAAATGCGTGGTGCCGATGGTGGGCCTTGGCGGCGTTTATGTGCCCTGCCTGCCTTCTGGGTCGGCTTGATGTATGATCAAAATGCGCTGGATGCGACCACCGACCTGATCAAAGGTTGGACTACTGAGTTCCGTGAAAACCTGCGGGTGGCCTCCTCTGTTGAGGGGCTTCAGGCCGAGGTGGATGGGGTCAAAATGCTTGATCTCGCGCGGGAATGCGTGTCGATTGCCGAAGCGGGGCTGAAGGCGCGCGCTTGCCCCGGTGCGGGCGGATTGGTGCCGGATGAGACCCATTTCCTGAACGCGCTCAAAGAGAGCATCGAGACCGGACATGCTCCGGCCGACGAACTTATTGAGAAGTTCGAAGGCGAGTGGGATGGCGATGTGACCAAAGTGTTTGGCGAATATTCCTACTGAGGCCTCTGAGGTTTCAAACATGAAAAAGGCGGCAAACCGGATGGGTCTGCCGCCTTTTTGTTGGTTGGGGGGCTTATTCGCCGCGGTTGACCGGCGGGATCGCACTATCTGTGTAGCTCAGCGGAGCCTCTTCGCCCGTGATCGGGTCAGGGCCAAACCGGTTCGGACCGGATGTGCCTTTGGTGACCGCCCAATAGAGCAGGACCAGCCAGCCGATCAACGGGATAAGGATCAAAAACACCCACCAGCCGGAGCGGTTGACATCATGCAAACGGCGCACCCACACGGCCAAGCCGGGCAGCAAAGTGGCGAGCGAGAACAGTCCAGAGGTCGGTCCGGTGAGTTCTGGCACACCGAAAAAGATCATGTCAACGCCGCCAAGAATGATGCCGGCGATGATGGTGAACAAGACCCACCACCAATACTCCGCCCGGCGGGCACGGCCTTGCAATGTGATGTATTTCGAGAAACAGGTTTTGATTGCAGTTAAAAAAGTCATGTCATCTTTCCAAATAGGGCCTGACGTGACTTTTTCTGATCTGACTTGGCCCAACAAGGGGAAAAATGCGCCTGTTTACCCGGCTTTGCCCAAAACCCGCGTTTTGTAATACTCTTGGATGTCCCGGCGGCGGGCGTCTTCAAACTCCTCGGACGTGCCGCCGCCCACATCCGCGATGCACGCCCCGAAATGGTGAAGGCCCAGAAATAGCCGTTCTCAATTGCTTTTAAGGGTCGAGCCATACTGGTCGTCCCAACCCGATGCCATCATGGTTAAATTGACGCCAAATAGGAACAAGAATGGGTCCGATTTCATGGAAATCAGCCCTTTTTGCCGATCTTTGTTTCTGTACCGGCTTTCAGGCGGGTGATGTTTTCGCGGTGTTTGTAGAAAATCAACGCGGTGAGCACCAAAACAAGGATCGCGCCGTGCAGGTGGTAAAAGGCCGCCGTGTAAATCGGGGCCATGAGGGCCGCGACCAAGGCCGACAGGCTGGAGTAGCGCGTCACAACGGCGACCAAAAGCCATGTGACACAGGCCAAAAGCCCGACCGGGAGCGAGAGCGCCAAGAGGGTCCCAAGGAAAGTGGCAACGCCTTTGCCGCCCTTGAAGCGCAGATAAAGCGGGTAGAGATGCCCCAACATCGCGCAAAGCCCGGCGATCCCGGCGGCCTGTTCACCCACCAAAAGACGCGCCAGAACCACCGCCAAAGCGCCTTTGCCGCTGTCGCCCAAAAGTGTGAGGAAGGCGGCCAATTTATTGCCCGTGCGCAAAACATTGGTGGCACCAATGTTGCCCGACCCGATCTGACGCAAATCGCCAAGCCCAAACAGGCGCGCCATGACAATGCCAAAGGGGATCGACCCCAAAAGATAGGCGACAAGCGCGGTGACAATCAGCATCAATAGCGTCATCGGTGTTCTCCGTGGAAAATTAGGGATCGCTTGGCGGCGTTTCAGCCTTCAAACACCCGCAGCCCTTCGACCCAGGTGCCGATGACTTTGCCCTGCATCCGCGCGCCGTCAAAGGGGGTATTTTTCGATTTCGAGCGCAGTTTGAACCGATCCAGTACAAAAGGCGCATCCGCATCAAACAGCACAAGATCGGCGGGCGCGCCCTCCGAGAGCCGCCCCGAGGCAAGCCCCATGCGAGTGGCGGGATTGAGCGCCATCGCGCGGAACAACTGCGGCAGGCTGAGTTGACCCGAATGATAGAGGCGAAGCGCGGCGGGCAGCAGTGTTTCAAGCGCCACAGCACCGGACGCGGCCTCTTCAAACGGCAAGCGTTTGCTTTCCTCATCCTGCGGTGTGTGCATCGACGAGATCACATCAATCAGCCCGGAGGCGACACCCTCGACCATCGCCAAACGATCATCTTCGGATCTGAGCGGCGGTTTGACTTTGAAAAAGGTGCGGTAGTCGCCAACATCGAGATCATTGAGCGTCAGGTGGTGGATTGACACCCCCGCCGTCACATCAAGCCCGTTGTGTTTCGCTCGCTCCAAAGCGGGCAGGGCGCGTGCCGTGGTCAATTGATCAAAGTGATAGCGCACGCCGGTCATCTCGATCAGCGCCAGATCGCGGTCCAATCCCATCCGTTCGGCCATGGGCGATACGGCGGGCAGGCCGCGCAGGGTGGCGAATTTGCCGGATGTCACGGCGGCCCCTTTTGAGAGGCCGGGGTCTTGGGGATGACCGATGACCAGCGCGCCACAGGAGCGGGCATAGGTCAGCGCGCGCTGCAATACTTTGGTATCCTCAACCACATGATCGCAATCGGTAAAGGCCACGGCGCCCGCATCCAACATAAAACCGATTTCAACCATCTCACGGCCCGCGCGGCCCTTGGTCAGCGCGGCCATATGTTTGACCTTCACAATGGCGTCTTCCGTCGCGCGGCGTCTGACAAATTCCAACACTTCGGGGGTATCAATCGCGCTTTGGGTGTCGGGGCGGGTGATCATCGTGGTCACACCGCCTGCCGCCGCCGCGCGTCCGGCGGAGGCGAAACTTTCTTTGTGACGCTCGCCCGGTTCCGACACTTTCACCCCAAGGTCCACGATCCCTGGCGCAAGACATTTGCCGCCGCAATCAATGCTTTCGCCCCGTGGTGGTGTGCCCGTGCCGGTTTCTGCAATCACATTGCCTTCCATGCGGAGCCAGCCCAGATCATCGGTCAGGGTTTCGGGATTGATCAGACGCGCATTGGTGAAAATCGTCATGCTTTGCCTCTTTGGATGTCGCGGATCAGCCCAAACACATCTCGGGCGTTTTGAATTTTGGTAAACATGGGCGCGCCATCAAAACGCGTGCCTACAAGCGGTGTGGCTTTGTCTTGAAACCGCAATGTGCCGGGGTCCTTGCCGTCGAATTCGATCCCAAGCGCGGGCGTCAGGTCCAGCGCATTGAGGGTGGGGCCGACAAAGGGCAGGTGCGTGGCAAAAAACGCCCGACGATTGGTCAGCGAATACCATGTGCGCGAGGCCACAAACGGCATGACGAAAATCGGCCCGATCGCCACGGCCAGCCCGGCAAACAGATGGATCAGGCCAAAGACCCAAATCGTCCCCGCCCGCATCGCCATCGACATCCAAAACACCGCAAATCCCGCGAACATCATGCCGAACAAAAAGACCGGAATCTGTCGCGGCGACAGGCGGGGCGGCACAGACGGCTGTCCCTGCCATAGCACATGTTCGCCGGGTGCCAGAATATCCTGCCAACCATTCATCATTTGCCGACCCAGACAAAGGCGGCGACAAACACCGCCAGGAACAGCAACACAACAGTCGCAACCATGCCCGACATGCGCGCAGACGACATCGGAGCTTTGCCTTCGGGTAATTGGCCAAGGGCGCTCTTGGATGTGATGTCCTCGGGCAAGGTCAGATCCGTGGTCAAGCCATAGCGCCCGATCAAACGGAACGGTGCATCGGGGTCAAAACGGCGCTCGGCCTCGGCCAGACCTTGGGAAAACACCACCAAGACCGGGCCGGTGAGCGCATTCAACATCGCCATATCGTTGCCCACGGCCATGCCATTGGCTTCGCTGAGGTAACGCGCAAAGCCGTAGTCTTCGAGGTTTGAGAGATCAAACCGCTCCATCGCCTCCAGTTTAGGCGCGCTCCAAAGCCCCAAAGCCTCGGCCAAGGCCTCGGGCGTGAGGGCATCAAGCTCGTCGAGCGGCCCGTCAAAGGCAAAGACCCAAACACGCCGCGTCTCACCGCCGGGGATCTCAAAGGGGTCGCTCACACCATCACCCCTTGGTCAGAGGTTTCGCGTGAGGCGCGCAGGTTTTGCGCCAAAAGGTCCATTGCCGCCATGCGCACCGCCACGCCCATTTCGACCTGTTCCTGGATCACCGAGCGGTTGATGTCATCGGCGATGGTGCCGTCAATCTCGACGCCACGGTTCATTGGGCCAGGATGCATGACAATCGCGTCGGGTTTGGCATGGGCCAGTTTTTCGGCGTCCAATCCGTAGCGATAGAAATATTCGCGCTCGGACGGGATAAACCCGCCATCCATCCGCTCTTTTTGCAGCCGCAACATCATCACCACATCGACATCTTTCAGGCCTTCGCGCATGTCGTCGTAAATTTCACAGCCAAATTCGCGGAACTGTTCGGGCACCAAGGTCGGCGGGCCGACCAAGCGCACACGGTTTTCCATTTTGCCCAAAAGGATCAGGTTAGACCGCGCCACGCGGCTATGGGCGATATCGCCGCAAATCGCGATGTTCAGGCGGTGCAACCGCCCTTTGGCGCGGCGAATGGTCAGCGCGTCGAGCAACGCCTGTGTCGGGTGCTCATGCCGCCCGTCACCGGCGTTCAACACCGCGCAATTGACCTTTTGTGACAAAAGATCGACAGCCCCCGAATGCGGATGACGCACCACCAACAGGTCGGGATGCATGGCGTTCAATGTCAGCGCCGTATCAATCAGCGTCTCGCCCTTTTTGATCGAACTGGCCTGCATTGCCATGTTCATCACATCGGCACCAAGCCGCTTGCCCGCCAATTCGAATGAGGCCTGCGTGCGGGTCGAATTTTCAAAGAACATGTTGATTTGGGTGAGGCCCTTGAGCGCATCGGAATGCTTATTGGCCTGACGGTTCAGCTCAACATAGCGATCCGCCACATCGAGAACGGTTTTGATCTCTTCGGGATGAAGCGGCTCGATCCCCAAAAGGTGTTTTTGCCGGAATGCCATGATGCCCTCTCCCAGTTGATCGCGCCTTTGCAGTGCTTATAGAAAAGGGGGCGCGGGCGGGCAATGGCTGCTGTGGCTCTGTCACCGATTTACCTTGGCGTTCGCGCATTGTAGCGTGGGCGGATGGAGACTCAGATCGACTATTGGCAAGCACATGCTCTTTTGGAGTGGCAGATCGAACTCGGCGCAACCGAGGCGATCGCGGAGGTGCCTGTCAATCGCTATGAGGTTGCGGCCGCCGCGCCCACGCCTGTGCCTGACGCGCCCGCTGCGGCCCGCCGCCCCGCCCCGCCCGTTGTGGTGGCGGCCAAGGAGGTCGATCCGATTGAGGCGGCAATGGCGCTGGCCAAATCTGCCACAAGCCTGGATGCTTTGCGTGAGGCGATGGCGGGGTTCGATCTATGTGATCTCAAACGCGGCGCGCGCAATTTGGTGTTTTCCGACGGCAATCCCAAGGCGCGGGTGATGATCATCGGCGAGGCGCCGGGGCGCGAAGAGGATCAGCAGGGCAAACCCTTTGTCGGTCGCTCAGGCCAGCTTTTGGACAAAATGTTTGCTGCCATCGGCATGGACCGGACCTCGCCCGACACTGAACATGCGCTCTACATCACCAATCCGATCCCGTGGCGTCCGCCGGAAAACCGCGATCCGACGCCTGCGGAAATTGCCATGCTCAAACCGTTTTTGATCCGCCATATCGAATTGGCCGACCCGGATGTGATCGTGTTGATGGGCAATTGGGCCTGCACGGCGCTGTTGGGTCGGGCCGGGATCACCCGGCTGCGGGGCACTTGGCAAACCATTTTGGGCAAGCCCGCCATGCCAATGACCCACCCGGCCTATTTGCTGCGCACACCCGTGGCCAAACGCGAGGCATGGGCCGATCTTTTGGACATCCAGGCGCGGCTTCGTAGCCTCACATGATCGTCGATCCGCTGACCCTCGCGGCTTTTGTACCAGCGGCTTTGGCGCTCAATCTGACGCCGGGTGCAGATATGATGTTTTGTCTGGCCCAAGGTCTGCGCGGCGATCGGCGCGCCGCTGTGGCCGCCAGTGCCGGGATTTCTGTCGGTGGCATGATCCATGTGACTTTAGCCGGGCTTGGCCTCGGCGCGTTGGTTGCGGCAAGCCCGGCGATTTTTGGGGTCATCCGCTGGATTGGGGTCGCATATCTGCTTTGGCTTGCATTCAAGACCATGATGACCCCGCTGCCCGAGATGCGCTCCAACATCACCCTCAAAAGCCATGCGCGTGCTTTTCGTGACGGGGTGATCGTCAATGTATCGAACCCCAAGGTCATCCTGTTTATCCTCGCCTTTGTCCCACAATTCGTCGATCCAACACGTGGGTCCGTATTGGGGCAATTCCTCATTTTTGGCGCGGTGATCGGGCTCGGGGGCTTTGTGATCAATGGCCTTGTTGGCTGGTTCGCGGTCGGGTTGGGCGGCGTTTTGGCACGGAGCCGCGTGATGGAGCGTGTGTTACGCTATGTCTCGGCCAGCATCTTTGGTGGCCTCGCCTTAAAACTTGGTCTCGATTTTACCCGTTAGATTTCACCATGGAGCGCCGCGCATGAGCCGCATTGACGACAGCCTTGACTTTATCCCCATCCGCATCGCGGTTTTGACCGTCTCAGACACGCGCGGGATTGAGGACGATCGGTCCGGTGCCGCCTTGGTCGAGATGATCACCGAGGCCGGGCATATTTTGGCGGATCGCAAAATCGTCACCGATGATCGCCCCCTGATCCGCGATCAGCTTCAGGCGTGGATCGACAGTCCAGAGGTCGATGTGGTGATCTCTACCGGCGGAACGGGACTGACCGGGCGCGATGTCACGGTTGAGGCGCACCGCGATGTCTATGAAAAGGAAATCGACGCCTTCGCGACGGTCTTTACCATTGTGTCGATGCAAAAAATTGGCACTTCCGCCGTGCAATCGCGCGCCACGGGCGGGGTTGCGGGCGGCACCTATTTGTTTGCGCTTCCAGGTTCGACAGGGGCCTGCAAAGACGCGTGGAACGAGATCCTGAAATGGCAGTTCGATTATCGTCACAAGCCCTGCAATTTCGTGCAGATCCTGCCGCGTTTGGATGAACATCTGCGACGCAAATGAGCCCTGACAGAAAAGTGACAAATGAGCGCGACGGGTTTTTATCGTTTGTGCGTATGATTAATGTGTCGTGGACTGTGCCGGACCAAGGCCTGACTTTATTCAAAATCCGCCTCTCGGGGGCATGAACCAAAGGTTTTACGGAATGCGCTTTTTCCGCCGCTCTTTGATCGGTCTTTTCCTTGTCTCCCTAACGCTGGCCTTGCTGGCCGGGGCGGGCTATCGGTTTTATGCGGCCTTTCAGGCCCGGCTTGCGGCGGAAAACGTACCGCCACAGGCGCGCGAGCGGCAATTTTCGGTCAATGTGATCGAGGTGGTGCCGACCACGGTGAGCCCGGTTTTGACCAGCTATGGCCAAATCGCGGCCCGGCAAACCTTGGAGTTGCGCGCGCCGGTGTCGGGGCGGATCGTCGCCTTGGCCGATGGGTTTCAAGAGGGCGGTGCGGTCAAGGCCGGCGACGTGATCTTGCGCATTGATCCGGCGGATGCACAGGCGGCGGTGCGTGTGGCCGAAGCCGATCTTGTCGAGGCCGAAGCGGGCCTGCGCGAGGCCGAGCGGTCGCAGCTTTTGGCAGTGGATGATTTGGCCGCAGCCGAGGCACAGCGCGATTTGCGATTGGCCGCGCTTGAGCGGCAACAAAACCTGTTGGAGCGTGGTGTTGGCAGCCCGAGCGGCGTCGAAGATGCGGCCTTGGCCCATGCCTCTGCGGGTCAGTCGGTTTTGTCCAAACGTCAATCTTTGGCCGATGCCGAGGCCAGCGTGGACCGGGCGCATACCGCCGTTTTGCGCGCCCAGATTGATCTGGACGAAACCCGCCGTCGCTTGGATGACACCACCGTCACTGCCGCCTTTGACGGGGTTCTGAGCGATGTTTCCGGTGCATTGGGCACGTTGTTGAGCAGCAATGAACAATTCGCCACGCTGATTGCCCCGGATGAGCTTGAAGTCGCCTTTCGCATCTCCACCGAACAATATGCCCGCCTTGTGCAAGACCGCGGTGCGCTGCCCGATATGGCCGTGACCGCGACGCTTGATGTGTCGGGGCTTGATCTGGTTGCCATGGGCACGGTCACGCGTGAAAGTGCCGCCGTGGCCGAGGGGCAAACCGGGCGGATGCTTTACGCACGCTTGGATACGGCCCCCGGATTTCGGCCCGGTGATTTCGTGACGGTTCAGGTGCAGGAGCCTGATGTGAGCGATGTTGCGCTCCTCCCCGCAAGTGCGGTTGCGGCCAATGGCACGGTGCTTGCCGTTACGGATCAAAGCCGTCTCGAAGAGGTGTCCGCCCCCATTTTGCGCCGTCAGGGCGACGATGTGATCGTCGATGCGCGTGGGGTTGCCGGGCGTCAGGTCGTTTTGGAGCGTTCGCCGCTTTTGGGCGCGGGCATCCGCGTCAAAGTCAATGGCGCGCAAAGCGGGGCCTCCGCGCCGCAAACGGGAGAGGAGGCCACGATGGTCAAACTCACCCCGGAACACCGAGAAAAACTTTTGGCCTATGTCGCAAGCAACACGCGGATGCCCGAAGAGGTGCGCGCCCGGATCACCGAACAACTGGCCGCCGACGAAGTGCCGACTGAGCTGATCACCCGCCTCGAAGACCGGATGGGGAGCTAAACATGAGCGCCACATTGGGCAAAGCCAAAGGCATCCTGTCGTATTTCACCCGTCACGGTACGGCCGCGAACCTTGTTTTGGTGATCTTGATCGTTGCGGGTCTGGCCGCGCTGCCGCGGATGCGAGCGCAGTATTTTCCCGACGTTGTGGTCGATACGGTGCGGGTTTCTGTTGCGTGGAAAGGGGCGGGGGCGGAAGACGTCGACAATGCCATCGTCCAGCTTTTGGAACCCACGCTTTTGGCCGTCGAAGGTGTCACTGAAAGCAGCGCGAGTTCAACCGAGGGCCGCGCGTCGATCAGCCTAGATTTCGAACCCGGCTGGGACATGCAGCGCGCCGCCGACGATGTGAAGGCCGCGATTGATGCCGAGACCGATTTGCCCGAGGGCGCGGACGATCCGGTCATTCGTTGGGGCGGGTGGACGGATTCGGTCACCGATGTGGTGATCACCGGGCCTGTCGGGCTTGATCAACTGGCGCGGTTTGCCGATGAATTGGTGGCGCGGCTTTTTGCCCGCGGTGTAACGAAAACCAGCATTGCGGGTGTCGCCGCCTCCGAAATGATTGTCGAAGTGCCGACCCTCAATCTCATCCAGCACGACATTTCCATGGCCGAGATCGCCAGCGCGATTGCGGCCGAGACCGACACAAGCCCGGCGGGCAATGTCGGCAATGGCGGTGCGCGGGTGCGTGCGGGGGTTGAGAAACGTGAGGCCTCTGACATCTCCGCCATCGTGTTGCGCCGCAATGAGGATGGGTCGGAATTGACCATCGGCGATGTGGCGACGGTCCGGGTCAATGGCGTTGACCGCAATGAGGCGTTTTTTGTTGGCAACAATTCCTCGGTCTCGGTGCAAGTCGCGCGTTCGGATCAAGGGGATTCGATTGAAATTCAACGGATCGTCGAAGAGGTCAGCGCCGAGATGGGGCTGACCCTGCCCGACGGGGTGACGCTTGATCTGTTTCGGACCCGCGCCGATGCAATCCAGGCACGGCTTGATCTGTTGTTGTCCAATGGTGCGATGGGGCTTGGGCTTGTCGTGATCTTGTTGTTCTTGTTCTTGAACGCGCGCACGGCGATCTGGGTGGCGGCGGGCATTCCTGTGGCGATGTTGTCGGCGATTGCGATGATGTATTTGGCCGGGCTGACGCTCAACATGATCTCGCTGTTCGCGCTGATCATAACCTTGGGTATCGTCGTCGATGATGCGATTGTCGTTGGCGAACATGCGGATTTTCGCGTCAGGCGGTTGAAAGAAGGACCGATTGAGGCGGCGGAAAATGCCGCGCGACGGATGTTTGCGCCAGTGTTTTCCTCAACCATCACCACGGTGATCGCCTTTTTTGGCCTGACGGTGATTTCCGGTCGCTTTGGCGATATGATCTCTGACATTCCCTTTACGGTGATCGTGGTTTTGATGGCCTCGCTTTTGGAATGTTTCATCATTCTGCCCAATCACCTCAGCCATTCCATCGCTTCCACTGCAAAATCGCATTGGTATGATTGGCCCTCGCGTCAGGTCGACAAGGGTTTTCGTGTCTTTCGCGAACGTCTGTTCCGGCCCTTGGTCGGTTGGTCCGTCAAGTTGCGCTATCCGCTGCTTGCCGGGATCGTGCTTTTGCTGGCGATGCAGGTGTCTTTGGTGATCACCGGACAGGTTCAATGGCGGTTTTTCAATTCGCCGGAACAGCCGTTGATCTCTGGCAATTTCGCCATGGCCCCGGCGGCGGAGCGCGCTGACACATTTGCCATGATGCGCGAATTACAACGCGCCACCGAGGCCGTAGGCAAACGCTATGAAGAGCAATATGGCACCAATCCCGTCGCCTATGCCGTGGCGCAAATCGGGTCGAATGCCGGGCGAGGATTGTCTGGGACGGACACCAAAGAGGACTATCAGCTTGGCGGATTGTCGATCGAATTGATCGACGCGGACCTGCGGCCCTATTCGTCCTATGCCTTTGTTGAGGACCTGCAAGCCGAGGTGGTGAACCATCCTTTGGCGGAAACCGTGTCCTTTCGGCGTGGCCATTTTGGCCCCGGAGGTGACGCGATTGATGTTGATCTTTATGGTGCGGATTCGGCCACACTCAAGGCGGCGGCAGAGGCGCTCAAAACCCGGCTGGCACAGTTCCCGGAAGTTTCGGCATTGGAGGACAGCCTCGCCTATGACAAGGAAGAGTTGATCTTGGAGTTGACGCCACAGGGCGAGGCGCTTGGGTTTTCCATCGACACATTGGGCACGACCTTGACCCATCGTTTGGGCGGGATCGAGGCCGCGACCTATCCCGAAGGCGTGCGCACCGCGGCGGTGCGGGTCGAATTGCCCGAAGGCGAGCTGACCGCCGATTTCATGGACCGCACCCAAATGCGCGCCAGTTCGGGCGTTTATGTGCCGCTGTCTGATATTGTCTCGGTGACGCGCCAGACCGGGTTTTCCACGGTACAACGCGAAAACGGTCTGCGCCTTGTCTCGGTTTCAGGTGATTTGAGCGAAGACAACCCGGCCCGCGCTTCAGACATCCAAGCGGCGATCACTGATGAGATCTTGCCCACCTTGGACGAAGAGTTCGGCATCACCCATCGGGTCTCTGGCCTCTCAGAGCAAGAGAACCAATTCCTCTCCGATGCGATGTTGGGTCTGGGCGGCGTGTTGATCGGGATTTACCTGACGCTGGCGTGGATTTTCTCAAGCTGGACGCGGCCTGTTGTGGTCATGTCGGTCATTCCCTTTGGCCTCATCGGTGCCATTCATGGCCATGCGATTTGGGGCATTCCCCTGTCGATGTTCTCCGTTGTCGGCCTGATTGGCATGACCGGGATCATCATCAACGATTCGATTGTTTTGGTCTCGACCGTGGATGAATATGCCAAAGAACGCGGCCTGTTTCCGGCGATCATTGACGCCGCAACCGATCGTTTGCGCCCCGTCATGTTGACGACCATGACCACGGTTTTGGGCCTTGCGCCGCTTTTGTACGAACGCTCCGCCGATGCGCAGTTTCTCAAACCGACGGTGGTCACACTGTCCTATGGGCTTGGGTTTGGCATGGTGGTTGTGTTGATGCTGGTGCCTGCGATTCTTGCGATGCAACTGGATGTGGCGCGGCAAATGGCGGCCCTGCGCCGCGCTGTGCGCCATCCGCGCCGGGCGGGGCTTGTGGGCTCTGCGATCTTGGCTGCGGGGGCTTTCGCGGCTTTGTGGTTCGCGCTGACGCTGGGACAGGTGATGGTCTTTGGTGCGCTGTCACCGCTCTTGGGCGGTGGCGGGATTGGCGCGGCTTTGACGCTGTTCCTTGGCGGATTATGTGTAAGCTTCGCGCTGCTTTATGTCGGTATCGCGGGGCTGATGCTGCGTCGGCATAAAGCGAGCTGATCGCTTATGATCCGCCGGTACAGCCCTGTGCCTCATAGGCCTGCCCGCCGCCGATGACGGTGATGGTCAAGGCCGAGCGGTCCACCATAAACGGTTGCGTGTCAGATGGGACCAGATCGCTTTGCACCGAAACCGAACCACCGGTGCGGGTGACCATCGCCTCCGACACCCACATATAGCGGTCCGGGTGTTCAACAATCGCCACTTCGCGCGTGCCCAAATGCGGCACATTGAGCGTTGCGGTCAGGCGCATCCCGTCGGAAAGGGGGGTCGCGTTACAGCGCGCGCCCGTGACCTTTTGCGGCTGATCGGCCAGCGCTTTGCGGATCTGGCCGCTGTCCGCAATAGAACCAGTCCGGGCATTCTGCGCGAATGTTGCGCCGATTGCGGCCTGTAAGGGCATACAAATATCGTTGCACACACCAAGGTCCATCACCCCATCCAGAGCAATGTCTCCCGCCGCGTTTGGCGTGATCTCGATGGGCAAAACCACCTCGCGCTCATAGCCCAGATACCACATGCCATTCTCGGAAAAGAGTTCGGGCACCGGCCAGTGCACAGTGACGGCAGAGATATTTTCAGACCCGCTCCAATCAAATTGCGGCGGGATACCCGCCTCGCCGGGCGCGCGCCAATAGGTGTGCCAGCCGGGGGCCAATGTGATGCGAATGGCGGCCATCTGATGACCATTGTCCATTTGCCATCCGGGCAGAACCTCGATCCGCGCCATATCTGCCGGGCTTTCGGCCACGGCGGCAGGTGCAAATCCAAGACTGGCAAAACCAAGACTGGCCAAACCAAAACAGGCGGCTGCGAATGTGTTTGAGATCGGGTGTGTCATGGCACCCATATAGACACGGGATGCGGTCACACAAACTCACATTTGAGAGACAGCACCGCTCGCGCGGCTTTGTGTTGCTGCGCAACCGCGATTTTGGCGGGGAATGCCCCGCGCCCACTTGCGTTCAGGGCTGGGTTCAGGTGAGGTGGGGGCATGGTACACCCCGCTCCCATAGAGACCTCAGAGTTGACTGGAAAGCTTTTGATCGCGATGCCGGGAATAGGCGATCCGCGCTTTGAGAATGCCGTGGTGTTTCTTTGTGCTCATTCGTCTGATGGCGCGATGGGGTTGATCATCAACAAGACCTCAACCGAGATCGACGTCTCCGATGTGTTTGAGCAACTCGACATTCGCGCCACACCTGAAATGCAACCGATCCCGGTCTATTTTGGTGGCCCGGTTGAACTGGGCCGTGGCTTTGTGTTGCACAGTACGGATTATGCCGCCGATCATGCCTCGATGCATGTGGGGGAACAGTTTTCCATGACGGCCTCACGCGAGATTTTGCGCGATATGGCGCGCGGTGCCGGGCCGGATGAGCGCTTGCTGTGTCTGGGATATGCGGGTTGGGGGCCGGGCCAGTTGGAGGAGGAGATTGTCAAAAACGGCTGGCTGGCCTGTGATGCGGACCCGGAGATTGTGTTTTCTACGCCGGATTGGGCCAAATGGCAGGCGGCGCTGAAGTCACTTGGCGTGAGCCCGGCGGTTTTGTCATCAAATGCGGGCCGCGCGTGACGCAGCGTTTGGGTTGGGTGCCGGCATCGGCTTCGTTACGCTTCTCGTCAATCGTCGGGATATCCCGACCTAGGCTTGACAAAAATCTGCCGCAACCTGTCGGTGATTTGCGTGCAGAAGGAGACCCACATGACCTATCGCGCCCCGGTTTCAGAGTATCAGTTTATCTTTGATCACATCGTTGATTTTGCGACTGTTCTGGAAACGGACACCTTTGCCGAGATTGATGCCGACACGGTTGCGGCCATTCTGAATGAAGCGGCCAATCTCACCAGCGATGTGATTGCACCGCTGGATCGGGGCGGGGATGTGACGCCCGCCACTTTGGTGGATGGGGTGGTCAAAACCTCTCCGGGGTTTGGCGATGCCTTGACGCAAGTGGCCGAAGGCGGGTGGATCGGCATGTTGGCCGACCCGGAAAATGGCGGGATGGGTCTTCCGCTTACGGTGGCGACCGCCGTGAATGAAATGATGTCGGGCGCGTGCCTGTCTTTGTCGCTCTATCCGCTGATGACACAGGGGCAAATCGAGGCGTTGGAACATCACGCCAGTGACGACATCAAAGCGCTTTACCTGCCGAAATTGATTTCGGGCGAATGGTGCGGCACGATGAACCTCACCGAATCCGGGGCGGGCTCTGATGTGGGCGCACTGCGGACCAAGGCGACGCGCAATGAGGACGGGTCATACGCCATCACCGGTCAGAAGATTTTTATCACTTGGGGCGACAATGATTTTTCCGAAAATGTCTGTCACCTTGTGTTGGCCCGCTTGCCGGACGGGGTTGAGGGGACCAAGGGCATTTCGCTGTTCATGGTGCCAAAGATCATCCCCAATGACGATGGCACGTTGGGTGAGGCCAATAGCCTCAAGGTTGTGAGCCTTGAGCATAAGCTCGGCATTCACGGTTCTCCGACCTGTGTGATGGCCTATGAAGAGGCCAAAGGCTGGCTTGTTGGGCGCGAGCACGAAGGTATGAAATGCATGTTCACCATGATGAACAACGCCCGTCTGGGCGTTGGCGTTCAGGGTGTCGGCATTGCCGAGGCCGCAACGCAAAAGGCGCTGGCCTACACGCAGGACCGGGTGCAAGGCGCGTCCCCGATCGGGCGCGAAAATGGCCCCATTCTGGATCACGCCGATGTGCGCCGGATGGTGGCCACGATGCGCGCCGAGACCTTTGTGGCGCGGTGCATTTCGTTGGCCTGTGGCGTGGCGCTCGATCTTGGGCGCACGGAGCCGGACCAACAGGCGCGCGGGGCGTTTTTGATCCCGATCGCCAAGGCGTTTTCCACCGACATTGGTCATGAGGTCGCCCAAACCGGCGTTCAGGTCCATGGCGGCATGGGCTACATCGAAGAAACCGGTGCGGCGCAATATGCCCGCGATGCCCGCATCACCTCGATTTATGAGGGCACGAACGGCATTCAGGCGATGGACCTTGTCGGGCGTAAGTTGATGGATGGGGGCGATGCAGCCTTTGCCATTTTGGACGAGATCGAAGCCTTTGCCGAAGAGGCGCGCGCGGTGTTGCCGCGTCGTGCAATTGCGGTGTGGAATGCGGCGGAGACCCTGCGCGAAGGGGTGGAAACCATGTTGGCGCTGCCGATGAATGACCGTTTTGCCGGCGCTGTGCCGTTTTTGCGGGCTTTTGCGCGCGTTCTCGGCGGTCATTATCACCTTAAAGCGGCGATTGCCGAGGGCGGCGAGGGCAAGCGCTCGCGTCTTGCGGCCTTCTACATTAAACGTATGCTGCCCGAACACACCGCTCTTTTGGCGCAGGCGCGCCTTGGCGCGGCGGATGTCTATGCTTTGAGTTCTGAGGATTTGACCGCCTGATGATTGCCCCCATACGCACGCCGTTTGACCCGCCTGAGATGGGCGAGGTGGTTGAGATTGCGGCAGGCGTGCTTTGGACCCGGATGCCTTTGCCGATCCCTTTGGCGCATGTGAATTGCTACCTCTTTGATGAGGGCGATGGCTGGACTCTGGTCGACACCGGCGTCGATACCGCCAAAACGCGGCGCCTGTGGCAGGGGCTGATCGACGGGGCGCTGCGTGGCAAGCCGATCCACCGCGTCATCGCCACCCATCATCATCTGGATCACATCGGTCTTGCGGGCTGGTTCATGTCCGAACATGGCGCGGGCCTGACCACCACCCGCACCGCCTATCTGATGGCGCGGATGCTTCAGCTTGATGTGCAAGAGGCTCCGACGCCTGAAATGTGTGCCTTTTGGCGGTCTTGCGGCATGGCGTCCGAGGTCTATGACAAACGCCTGAACGAACGCCCGTTCAACACCGCCGATGCGGTGACGCCAATCCCACTTGGGTATACCCGCCTGCGTGAGGGCGATGAAATCGAAATTGGCGGACGGATCTGGGACGTGCGCTGTGGCAATGGCCATGCGCCGGAACATGCGACATTTTGGAGCCGGGAAGGGGATTTGGTGATTGGCGGGGATCAACTTTTGGGCGCGATCTCCCCCAATCTCGGCGCTTCCGCCACTGAACCTTTGGCCGATCCCGTGGGGGAGTGGATCACATCGTGTGAGAGCTTCGTGCCCCATGCGCGGGACAGCCACCTTGTGATGACCGGGCATAAATTGCCCTACACGGGCCTGCCTGCACGGATGCGGCAATTGCTTGACAATCACCATCATGCGCTTGCGCGTCTGATCGAGACGTTGAAAGATCCACATACCGCTTGCGAGTGTTTCGATGCGCTGTTTCGTCGCAAGATCAAAGAGGGTGAATACGGCCTTGCGATGGTCGAAGCCATGGCCCATTGCCGCCATCTTGAAGCTCAGGGATTGGCCATCGGACATCTGCGCGAGGATGGGGCGATCCTGTGGCAGGCGAAAGCGGAATGACTTGTGGCTGATCTGAAACAGGTTGTGCCCTGATCGCACCCTCTGGATGCAAGCAACGGGTGACAGGGCGATCTGAATCGTCTAATTCAATGCCAAAGAAGATAAAAGGACACGCACAATGGCTGAGTATAAACACGGCGAAATGGATACTTCGGTTCAGGAAAAGACCTTTGCAGGCTTTATCAAATGGTCCACCTGGGTGGCAGGCGCTTCGATTTTCGCTCTGATTTTTATGGCTGTTTTCAACAGCTAAGCCCTGTTTAGGAGTCGGACAGTTGCGGATGTTCTCTCGCGTTTTCTGGCTCCTGAGCCTTTTGATCCTGACGGCCTGTGGAGCCGCCGAGCCCAAATGGGCACCTGACGATGAGGTCGCGCGCGCGCATTATGTGCATGGCGCGCCCTACACGCTGACCCTGTTCACGGTGATTGGCAATCGCGGCGGCGGCGGGGCACATTCCGCCTTGTTGGTCAATGCGCCGTCCGAGCGTGCGATTTTTGACCCTGCAGGCACGTTTTACCACCCGCATTTGCCCGAGCGTAACGATGTGCATTATGGCATGAGTGACGCCGCCATGGCCTTTTACATAGATTACCATGCGCGCGTGACGTACCATGTGGTTGAACAGACCATTGTGGTCAGCCCTGAAGTCGCGCAGCTCGCACTGTCAAAAATTCAGGCCCATGGCGCGGTGGCAAAGGCACATTGTACCGATAGTATTTCGGGTATTTTGTCTGATCTGCCGGGGTTTGCCGGTGCGCCCAACACGATGTTCCCGAAAAAGCTGATGACTTGGTTCGGTGAACTGCAAGGCGTCACCGAGAAAAAGCATTATGACGACAGCCCGGATGAGAACGGCCGCCTCATTGAAGCCCCGCCGCTGTTGCTACGTCACAGGCAGGGTGCCTGAGTCACCCTATCAACGCGCCAAGGCCGAAAAACAGCCCAAGCCCGATCAAAATCGCCCAAAGCACATTGCGGGTTAAAATGCCCACGGCAATGGTGGCCGCTGCACAGCCCAACCGGAGTGGGTCAAAGGCGTTTTCACCATGCCCCAATAGCATTGGCGCGACCACGGCGGGCAGCACCGCCACAGGCGTATAGCGCAGCAAGCGCAAGAGCCAATCGGGCAAAGGACGGTCACCGACAAAGCCCAAAAACGCAAAGCGGATCAAAAACGTACCCGCCGCCATAGACAGGATGATGGTCCAGATTTGACCTGTCGTGGCTTCGATCATAATGCGGCCTTTCGTTTTTCCATCCAAATCTCAACCTGTGCGCCAACGACCAAAGCAACCGCCGCAGCGACCAAAAGCCCGGAGCCAAAGGGCATAAAGCTCAGGGCCAGCACCAACACGACAGAGGTGAGCGCCGCCGCCAAATGCGCCAGTGTTTTCAACATCGGTGAGACCACGGCCAAAAAGGTGATTGGGACAGCGAAATCGACGCCGAGATCGGTGGGGATTTTCTCGCCCAAAACCGCGCCGGTAAAGGTCAGCGCATACCAGCCAATGCCAAGCGGGATGGCGACACCAAAGAAGTAGCCGAGCTTTTCAGAGACGGTCAGGTCGGGTTCTTTTTCGAATTTGATCGTCGAGAGCGCATAGGGTTGATCATAGAGCATATAGGCGGCAAAGGCGCGGGTCAGCAGCGAGGATTTGCCAATATGCGGGGTGATCGAGGCGGAATACATCCCCATGCGCAGATTGACGGCCAAAGCGGTGGCGATGACGATCACCGTGGGGGCGTTTTCCGTCATCAACTGCAAGGCGGCCAATTGCGCCGATCCGGCGATGACAAGCACGGAAAACCCCATGACTTCAACGATGTTCAGCCCGGCTTGCGTGGCAATTGCGCCAAAAATCGCGGCAAAGGGCCAGAGTACGATGTGAAACGGCAAACCGTCTTTGATGCCAATGAGGAACTGTCGCGACGCGGGAGATTTAAACATGGATTTGTCACTTTTGGGGTCATGCCAGCCTAAGGCATGTGTTCGCGCATGACCAATGTCGATTTGTGAATATGGGTTTTGCAAATGGTGATCAGACTGGGTCGATCAATCAGGCGGGGTCGATCAATCAAACGTCCCCGTAACCCGCCCCAAAAGCATAAAGGCGCGTGCGGTACGGGTGTCGGAGAGGGCGGAGATTTCTTCGTCTGTAGCGGTGTGTTCAAACTCGGCAAAGGTCTTGTCAAATTTGCGCAGGAAATGGTGCACCGCATCGCGGAACACCGCATCCTGTTTCATTCGACCCGAAGCCAAAGCCAAGGACGACCGATCGCGAACGCCGCCCAAAGGTGCGACGGTATGGCCGCGTTCGCCAGTGGCAAAGCGGCGCCAAATTTCCGGCTTGGCGCGGTCAGGGCGCAGGTCGTCCATGTAAATCCCGTCTTGTGACAGCAGGGTCAAAACGTCCTGTGCGGCGTGGACCAATTGGCTGACCTTACGGTCAGACAAGGCGCGGCGCAGGGCACGAAAGCCCTCTTTGTCCTCGGCGGTTTCGGGGAAATTCAATGCCTTGATAAAATCCGCGACCGAAAGGGGCGGCGCGAGGGATTCGGAGGGGGTGCCAAGCGCCAGCGAGGCCTGTTCTTCGATCAGCGCGGGCGAGGGGATCGCCAATTTGTCCTCCGGCGGCGTGGTGCCGGGGCGGATTGAGGTGAACATCGCGAGAGTGGATTCGGTCTTGCGCTGAGCCGCGACAATCTCTTCGAGTTTTTTCTCAACGCTGCTGGATGCCGTGCCGCCGTGTTGTTGCGCCAGATAGGATTGGCGCATGGCGGAAATCGCCGCCTGAAGGCGACGGCTCTCTTCACGCATCGTGACAGAGGCCCGCACCGCCAAGGCGCCGACCCAAATCATCGCCACGGGCATGAAGATCGCGATCAACATCATCACAAAGCGGATGCTGTCAAAATCATCCGTGCCTTTGCCGACGATCAGGAAATAGCCAATGGTCAGCGCCAGCCAAAACAACGACAGGACCGCCGCGATCATTTCTGTCGCAGTGATCCGAGGGGCGTCATCAGGACGTTGATACACGCCGAGTTCAATTTTTTTGGGACCTTCGTCTGCCAAAGGGGCCTCCACGACCGCGTCTATAAGGTTAAATATACGCGATCTTGAGGATTTCGTAGCTCTTTTCACCGCCGGGCGTACGCACTTCGACGCTGTCGCCTTCTTCCTTATTGATCAAAGCGCGCGCCAAAGGCGATGCGATGTTCAAAAGCCCGTTTTCGATATCGGCTTCGTGTTGGCCAACGATCTGAAAGGTTTTCTCTTCGTCAGTGTCTTCGTCCACGATTGTCACCGTGGCGGAGAATTTCACAGCACCGGAAAGTGTTTTTGGATCAACAACTTCGGCCAGGGACAACACGCCCTCGAGCTCTTTGATCCGGCCTTCGATAAAGCTCTGTTTTTCACGCGCAGAATGATATTCGGCATTCTCTGACAGATCGCCAAGCTCGCGGGCTTCGGCAATCGCCTGAATGACAGCCGGGCGTTCCACCGACTTGAGTTTTTTCAGCTCGCTGCTCAACGCGGTGTTGCCCGCGCGCGTCATGAGAATTTTTTCCATCAGGCCACTCATCTGCACGAAAAAAGCGCTGCGAGGTCGGACCCTCCGCGCGCTTTGGTTATCACAATTTATAGTCCCAACTGACCCGGAATAGGGGCAGATTGCAAGGGCTCAGTTGCGCGGTGCCCGACATGATGCCTGGCATGGCGTGGTTTTGGGTGGTTTGGCATGGTTGAAGGGGGCGATTCTTTGGGTCCAGGTTTGCCCGCCGTGCCTGTACCTTTTGGCGGTATTTGAGCGATGATCTGGGCTTTCGGTTCCTTTTGATGCGGCGCTGCGGCGTTTTCGTGACGGTTGTGTCCAACAGACGCGACGGAAAACACCATCTGAAATTGACCCGGCCATGCCTTAGCGGTTAGGTAAGCGCCGGAGAGCTTTCGGATCAGGGAGAAATTTTATGTCGAATGTCGAACGCGAGGCGATGGAATATGACGTCGTTATCGTTGGTGCCGGACCTGCGGGTCTCTCCGCTGCGATCCGCCTCAAACAGCTGGATGAGGATCTCAACATTGTTGTGTTGGAGAAAGGCTCCGAAGTGGGCGCGCATATTCTGTCCGGTGCGGTGCTCGATCCCTGTGGTCTTGACGCGCTGATGCCGGATTGGAAAGAGCGCGGTGCGCCGATTTCCACCAAGGTCACCGAAGACCATTTCCACCTTTTGGGGGAAGCGGGTTCCATTCGTATCCCAAATACGCCGATGCCGCCGTTCATGTCGAACCATGGCAAATACATCGTCTCCATGGGCAATGTCTGCCGCTGGATGGCGGAGCAGGCCGAAGAAATGGGCGTCGAGATTTTCCCCGGCATGGCCTGTTCTGAACTGATTTATGGTGAGAATGGCGAAGTCAAAGGCGTGGTTGCGGGCGAGTTTGGCCGTGGGCCGGATGGCGAGCCGACTGAGGCCTATGAGCCGGGTATGGAGTTGCACGGTAAATATGTTTTGATTTCTGAAGGCGTGCGTGGCTCGCTGGCCAAAGAGATCATCGCCAAATACGACCTGCAAAAAGGCCGTGACGTTCAAAAATTCGGTCTCGGCATGAAGGAAATCTGGGAAATCGACCCGGACAAGCACAAAGAGGGCAAGGTGTGGCACTCGATGGGCTGGCCTTTGAATTCAAATGCGGGCGGCGGTGGATTTATCTATCACGCGGAAAACAATCAGATTTTCATTGGGTTTGTGGTCCATCTGAATTACAAAAATCCCTATGTCTTCCCCTATATGGAGTTCCAACGCTTTAAACATCATCCGCTCGTCGCGGAGCTTTTGAAGGGCGGCAAACGCGTGGCTTATGGCGCGCGCGCGATTTCCGAGGGCGGCTATCAGTCGATGCCGAAAGCGGCCTTTCCCGGTGGTGCCCTGCTTGGCTGTTCCGTTGGTCTGGTGAACGTGCCGCGGATCAAAGGCAACCACAACGCCATGCTGTCCGGCAAAGCGGCGGCCGAGCATGTTGTGGCGGCACTCAAAGAGGGCCGATCTGGCGACACGTTGGAAGGCTATGAAACCGAGCTGCGCACCGGCGCTGTCGGCAAGGACCTGAAACGTGTGCGCAATGTCAAACCGCTCTGGTCGAAATATGGCCTGACCGCATCTTTGATGTTGGGCGGTTTTGATATGTGGACCAACACCCTGTTTGGTGGCTCGCTGTTTGGCACGGTGAAACATGGCAAAACCGATGCACAATCGACCGGAAAGGCCGATACATTCAAACCGATCGACTATCCGAAACCCGATGGCGTGATCTCGTTTGACCGGCTGACCAATGTGTCTTTTGCCGCGACCAACCACGAAGAAAGCCAGCCCAGCCACCTCAAACTCAAAGACCCGAAGGTCGCAATTGATGTGGATTACAAACAATTCGGCGGCCCGTCCGCGCGCTATTGCCCGGCAGGGGTCTACGAGTATCTGACACCTGAGGGCGAAGAGCCGAAATTTGTGGTGAACTTCCAAAACTGCGTGCACTGCAAAACCTGTGACATCAAAGAGGCGAGCCAAAATATCACATGGACCGTGCCGCAGGGCGGCGATGGCCCGAACTATCCGAATATGTAAGGCTCTCACGCCAACGTGTTGACGTAAATGAAAGAACGGGGGCCCAGGCGGTCCCCGTTTGCGTTGCAGCCGCCCGGTTTGAACGATAGGCTTTGCGCAGATAACGCGAAGGAGATTTCTGGTGACACACCGCGCGGGTTTTTCGCTTTCCGCCCTGACCGCCATCGGCCTGATTTTAGGCGTCGGGCTTTTCAACCCGTCTCCTGTCTCGGCGGATGCCGGGGCCTATCTTGCGGCGCGCCAGGCGACAATGGATCGCAGCTTTCGTGATCTCGTCAGCTATGCCACGCGCTCGCTGGCCTCTGATCCTCAAAACCCGGTCCTGCTCGAATCCGTGATCTCGGGCCATATCTCCATGGGCAACTTTGATCAGATCAAAGGCTATATCACCGTGTTGCGCGACCTTGAACCCGGCAATCAAATTGCGGCCATGGGCACCCTGACGCGACTGGCCCGCGATGAAGATTATGACGGTGTGATTGCGGCCCTTGATGAGGGACAAAGCATTTCTACCGTCGTCGACGGGATGGTGCATGCTTGGGCTTTCGTCGGCAAAGGCGATATGTCAAGTGCTCTGGCCCTGTTTGACAGCACGGTTGATGCGGGGCAGGGATTTGAGTTTTTTGGCCCTTATAACAAAGCCTTGGCCCTCGCCCTCGTGGGGGATTACGAAGGGGCGCTTGAAACACTGTCTTCGGTCGGCATGCCCGCCACCCGCTCTGCCGTCATCGCACAAGCCCAGATTCTTAGCCAATTGGAGCGCAATGACGAAGCGCTTACCCTGATCAATGACAGTTTCGGCCCGGCCAGCGATGCGGAAATCGACGCGCTCAAAGCCGCCCTGAGTGCGGGCGAAAGCGTACCCTTCACCATGGTGCGCAGCGCGCGCGATGGTATGGCCGATGTGTTTTTCGCCGTGGCGTCCGCTCTCGATGGCGGGCTTGATGATGGCTACACGCTTTTGTACGCGCGCATTGCCCAGGAATTGCGCCCGGATGAGGCCAATTACGCCCTGTTTAGCGCCGCGCTTTTGGAGAGGCTCGACAATTACGATCTTGCCACCACCGCCTTTGACGCGATCGCCGTCGATGATCCGGCCTATCCGATGGCAACGCTTGGCCGCGCCGAAGCGCTGCGGGCGGGGGGCAAAGACGATGCCGAGCTTGAGGTTTTGCGTCAGTTGACGAAATCCCATCCTGAGCTGGATGACGGGCATATCGCGCTTGGCGATGCGTTGCGCCGTCATGAACGCTATGCGGAAGCGGCCGAGGCCTACACTGTTGCAATTGATCTCAATCAGCCGCCCAGCCGGGCGCAATGGCCGCTCTATTTCACCCGTGGCATCGCCTATGAACGCGAAGGTATTTGGGACAAGTCCGAGGCCGATCTGCGTCAGGCGCTTGCGTTGGAACCGGATCAGCCACAGGTGCTGAATTACCTTGGCTATTCTTTCCTTGAGATGAAAACCAACCTTGATGAAGCCATGGGGATGATCCGCAAGGCCTCTGCCGCGCGTCCGAATGATGGCTATATTACCGACAGTCTTGCCTGGGGTCTTTATCTTTTGGGTCGCTATGATGAAGCCGTCGATCCAATGGAACGCGCCGCTGCTTTGATGCCGGTCGATCCGGTGGTGAACGATCACCTGGGGGATGTCTATTGGGCCGTGGGGCGCGAACGCGAAGCACGGTTTCAATGGGAACGCGCGCTGTCCTTTGATCCCGAAGAGGATGAGGCCAAGCGTATTCGCCGCAAATTGGAGGTCGGGCTGGACCGGGTGTTGGGTGAGGAGGGGCTAACGCCCACACGCCCCTTGGATGACGGCTAATACCCTATGATCACAAAGATTTTTGCTCCGGCCAAGATCAACCTTGCCCTGCATGTCACCGGGCAGCGGTCGGATGGCTATCACCTGTTGGACAGCCTTGTGGCCTTTGTCGATCTCGGCGATCAGATCATCGCTGAGCCTGCCGTGCAATCGTCCCTGACCGTGACGGGTCCCTTTGCCGAGGGCGTGCCCACCGATGGCACCAACCTTGTGTTGAAAGCGGCGGCTTTGGCTGGGCGACCGATGGCGTTGACGCTTGATAAACATCTGCCGCCAGCCTCCGGCATTGGTGGCGGATCGGCGGATGCGGCGGCGACATTGCGTGCGGCGGCCCGTTTGGGGACTCAGCCGGTGACCGCCGATCAGGCGCTGTCGCTGGGCGCGGATGTCCCGGCCTGTTTGCGTTCTAAACCGGTGCGCATGTTGGGGATTGGCGAGGCGCTGACCCCCGTCGTCATGCCCGCGCTGCATCTGGTGTTGGTCAACCCTCGGGTCGAAGTGTCGACGCCGGATGTGTTTGCCCGCCTTGAGCGCAAAGACAATATGCCGATGCCCGATAAGCTGCCGCGCTGGCCGGACAGTTTGGCCTTTGTTGATTGGCTGAGCACCCAGCGCAACGATCTTGAACGGCCTGCGGTGAAACTTGTGCCTGAGATTGCGGCGGCGTTGGCGGCTTTGGCGCTGGCTCCAAAGGCGCAAATGGTGCGGATGTCGGGGTCCGGTGCGACCTGTTTTGCCCTGTTTGCGGATCGTTTGTCTGCGGATGCAGCGGCGGCGCAAATGGCCGCGAGCAATCCGTGGTGGTGGGTCAAATCGGCCAGTACGCTGCCGGGCTAAGGCGCGCTATCGTTTCTCGCAGCCTTGCCACATGCTAAATTAGCGCAGCCTTGCCACATGTTTATGTTAGCGCAGCCTTGCCACGACATAATCCGCGATGTCCGACAGCATCTGAACCACCTCGCTCGCAGGCAGCACAGACAGTGCCGCCTTGGCTTTTTCCGCCCAGTCCAGTGCCACGTCGCGGGTCTCTTCGAGTGCGTTGTGGCGGTTCAAAAGCGCGATGGCATGGTCCAGATCGCCGTCGTCCTGCTTGCCCTTCTCGATGGTTTTCACCCAAAAGGCGCGCTCTGTCTCGTCCGCCTTGGCAATCGCTTTGATCAACGGCAGGGTCAGTTTGCGTTCGCGGAAATCGTCGCCGATGTTTTTTCCGGTCTGCGCCGAGCCCCAATAATCCAAAAGATCATCGACGATCTGAAACGAAATCCCAAGCGCATCGCCATAGTCAAACAGCGCCTTGATCACCGCGTCATCGGCATCGGCCAAAACGCCACCGACTTCGGTCGCCGCCGAAAACAGCGCTGCGGTTTTGCCGCGCACGACTTGCAGGTACACGCCTTCGTCGGTCTTCAAATCCTGCGCCGCAGTCAGTTGCAACACTTCGCCCTCGGCGATGGTCGCGGAGGCGTTGGAAAGGATTTGCAGCACACGCATGTTGTCGGCATCTGTCATCAACTGAAATGCGCGGGCAAAAAGGTAATCGCCCACCAGCACCGAAGATTTGTTGTCCCACAACAGGTTCGCCGTGGGGCGCCCACGCCGCTGCGCGCTTTCATCGACCACATCGTCATGCAACAGCGTGGCGGTGTGGATGAATTCGACCGTGGCGGCGAGGTGAATGTGATAGGGGCCCGTGTAGCCACAGGCCTTGGCCGCCGCCAAGGTCAGCATTGGGCGTAGCCGTTTGCCGCCGGCCTCGATCAAATGCGCGGTGACTTCGGGAATGCGCGGCGCGTGTTCAGAGGACATGCGTTCGCGGATCAGGGCGTTGACGGCCGCAAGCTCGGGCGCAAGATACGCGGCCAATTGCTCATGCGGTTTGATCGCCGCTTGTTTTGTCGCCTCACCCAAACTCATGGGACACTCCTTGTCTCGACAAACCCCTCGGTCTGTCTTTAAATCAAGTGATGAAACAGCTCCTGCGCACAACCGACCTGACCCAGATCATCTATGCCAAAGCCATCTTGTCCGGGGAGGATATAGACTGCTTTGAAATGGACGTCCATATGAGCGTCCTTGAAGGCAGTCTTGGCATATTGCCGCGTCGTTTGATGGTTTTGGATGATGATCTTGATCAGGCGCGGCGGATTTTGCGCGATCATGATTTTGAATTGGAAGATCTGTGAATTCGGAGGCGACGGAGACCTGTGACGCGTTTTTGGGCGGGCGGGTGCAACTTTACCAACCGGCAGACGGCTATCGTGCCGGCGTCGATCCGGTTTTGTTGGCGGCGGCAACGCCTGCGCAGCCGGGCCAGACGGTGTTGGAATTGGGGTGTGGTGCCGGGGCCGCGTCGCTGTGTTTGCATGCGCGGGTGACAGGGCTGTCGCTGACCGGGGTCGAGATGCAGCCACTCTACGCCGATCTTGCTCGCCGCAATGCGGTTCTGAACGGTGCTGATATGAGGATTGTGGACGCCGATTTGCGGCATCTGCCGTCGGATATAAAGGCGCGCGGATTTGATCATGTGATCGCCAATCCACCCTATTATGACCGCGCCCGTTCGACGTCCTCCATCAATGCCGGGCGGGATATGGCCCTTGCGGGTGACACGCCGCTGAGCGATTGGATTGATGTGGCCGCGAAACGGCTTGCGCCCAAAGGTTATCTGACGATGATCCAAAAGGCGGATCGCCTCCCGGATATTTTGACACCGCTGATGGCGCGGCTTGGCTCTGTCCGGGTGCGGGCCATTCAGCCGCGTGTGGGGCGGTTGGCCGAACTGGTGATTGTTCAGGCGCGCAAGGGCGGGCGGGCGGCGTTTGTGATGGAACCGCCGCTGATCCTGCATGAGGGCGAGCGACACCTGCGCGATGGCGAAAGCTACACGGCTCAGGTGTTAACCATTTTGCGCGAAGGTGGGGATTTGCCCTGGGGGCATTAATCCTTTGGCAATATTTCGCGCGCAACCCTGATCACGCCATTTTGTTCCAAAACAAACCCGTGACACGACTCAAAATCTATGGTGCACTTGTTACATAGCTTTTACATTGAAGCTAAATCAAACGAAGAGGAGAAGACATGAGCTTGATTTCCCACATTGAGGAATTGAAGAAAAAGCACAAATCCCTCTCTGAAGCCGTCGAAATTGCGCAACGCTCGCCAAGCGCAGACGACCTTCGGATCGCAGACCTGAAAAAGCAAAAACTTCGGATCAAGGAAGAGATCGCCCGTTTGAGTACGACCTAAAGAGGGCCATCAAGCGTCCCTATACGGATCATCATTCGGTCTGGCGGCTTGCAAAAGCGGCCAGTCCGGCACCGGCGGTGATCATTCCCGCCGAGAGCAAAAGCAGCAAACGCGGCTCAGTCACCCCTCCAAGGATCAAAGCCCCCGTTGACAAAAGCGGCGCGGCATATGCCGCTGTTGCAAGCAGTTGAATGTCGCCCTTTTTCATCCCCACATCCCACAAGTAAAACGCACCGCCTGCGGGACCCAGTCCCAATGCGATCAGCGCCCCCCATCCTATGTGAGTTGCGGGCCAAACGGTTTGTTCAAAGGCCAAATGCGAAATCAGTGACAGCAGTGCGGCCAAAAGGCAAAACACCGCGACAGAGGCGGTGGTGACATGGCCGATCCGGCGCGAGATCACCGAATATCCGGCCCATGTGAAGGCCCCGGCCAAGGCCAAAAGATAGCCAAGCCCCGCGTCCCCCGCAAAGGACGTACCACGCGCAATGACGAGGACGGCCCCCACCAGCGCAAGCACGGCCCCCAAGATGTGCAGCGGGCGTAGACGTTCGCCGGGCAAAAGACCGGAAAACAGCACGATCAGCAAAGGCCAGAGGTAGTTGATCAATCCCGCTTCCGCCGGAGGGGCGAGGCGCAAGGAGGAGAAATACAGGAAGTGGTAGCCAAAAATGCCAAGCGTTCCAAAGCCATAGACCAAGGGCGAAACGCGTTTCAAATCCCGCCATGCGCGGTTTTTGGCGATCCAGATCAGGCCAATCCCGCCGCCAATGGCAAAGCTGATCGCATTGAGTTGCAGCGCCGGAACCGGCGTGCTGGCCACGGTGAACAGCGCCAAAAGCGCCCAGAGAAGGACGGCGAGAAAGCCGATGGATGTGGCGGTTTGACGTGTCATTGCGCGAGATAGCCGTAAGTTTTGAAGCAGCGCAATATAAAAAGGGGCCACGCCTGTGACCCCTTTCAAACTTTATCTCAACGCCTTAGGCGAGGTATTGGCCGCCGTTGGCCGTGATGGTCGAGCCGGTGATGAAGCCAGCCTCATCAGAGGCCAAAAACACCACACAGCGGGCGATGTCTTCGGGTTCGCCAAGGCGTCCGACCGGGATGGTTGAAATGATCGACTCGCGGACTTTTTCCGGCACGGCCATGACCATTTCGGTCGCGATATAGCCGGGGCAAATCACGTTGACGGTGACGCCAGCGCGCGCGCCTTCTTGGGCCAGGGCTTTGGTGAACCCGATGTCGCCCGCTTTCGCCGCCGAATAGTTCACTTGCCCAAACTGACCTTTTTGACCGTTGATCGAGGAAATGTTGATCACCCGGCCAAATTTGCGCTCGCGCATGCCCGGCCAGATCGGATGGGTCATGTTGAACACGCCGGAGAGGTTGGTGTCCATCACCTGCTGCCACTGCTCGCGGGTCATCTTGTGGAACGGCGCGTCGCGGGTGATGCCCGCGTTGTTGACAAGGATGTCGACCGGGCCAAGCTCGGCCTCGACCTTGGCAATGCCCTCAACACAGCCATCGTAATCTGCCACGGACCATTTAAAGGTCTTGATGCCGGTTTCCTCGGTGAATTTCGCAGCGGCGTCGTCATTGCCCGCATAGTTTGCAGCCACGGTGTAGCCTGCGTCTTTCAGGGCCTTCGAAATGGCGGCGCCAATCCCGCGCGTTCCCCCGGTCACGATTGCGACTTTGGACATGATACTCCTCCCTATCAAATCTTCTGTTGGAAATCTTGTTATCCAAAATATTCTGCAGTCGCAACAATATTACTTAGCCGATGCAGAAATTTTTTGGCGTGACGGCATCGTCCCATGACATGGCTCCCGATATTTTGGACATGAACACTGTACCGCCCATTCATGACAAACTGAATGCGGTGCGGGATCAAGAGCTATTTTGCAAAGGGGGTGTTTGCGCTACCATTTTGTAGGCTTTGGGCTTGTTTGAGACAAGCAAGAGGGGAGAGGCCCCGAAGAGGCCCCTCCCAGATTGGCTATCAATCCCGTTCGACGCAGAGGGCAACGCCCATGCCGCCGCCAATGCAAAGTGTGGCGAGGCCTTTCTTGGCATCGCGGCGCTGCATCTCAAACAAAAGCGTGTTGAGGATACGCGCACCAGAGGCGCCGATCGGGTGGCCGATGGCAATCGCCCCGCCGTTTACGTTCACCACGGCCGGATCCCAGCCCATGTCTTTGTTCACGGCACAGGCCTGTGCGGCAAAGGCTTCGTTGGCTTCGACCAGATCAAGATCCTGAGCCTTCCAGCCCGCTTTTTCGAGCGCTTTGCGGGAGGCATGGATCGGGCCGACGCCCATGATCGACGGGTCGAGACCGGCGGTTGCATAGGAGGCGATGCGGGCCAGCGGTTGGATGCCGCGTTTGGCCGCGTTGTCTGCCGACATCAAAAGCACGCCAGCCGCACCATCGTTGATCCCCGAGGCGTTGCCTGCGGTGACAGATCCCTCTTTATCAAAGGCCGGGCGCAGTTTTTGCAAGGACTCCAACGTCGCGCCGTGACGGATGTATTCGTCGGCATCAACCATGATTTCGCCCTTACGGGTTTTCACCGCGAAAGGGATGATTTCATCAGAGAATTTCCCAGCCTTTTGCGCCGCTTCGGCTTTGTTTTGCGAGGCAAGGGCAAAGGCGTCCTGCATGTCGCGGGAAATCTGCCATTGATTGGCAACGTTTTCGGCGGTGATGCCCATGTGGTAGCCGTTAAAAGCGTCCCAAAGGCCGTCTTTGATCATCGAATCGATGAATTTCATATCGCCCATTTTATGGCCAGCACGCAGGTTGGCGACATGGGGAGACATGGACATGTTTTCTTGGCCGCCGGCACAGACGATATCGGCATCCCCCAACATGATGTGTTGGGTGGCGAGGGCGACGGTGCGCAGGCCCGAGCCACAGACTTGGTTGATGCTCCATGCGGCGGATTCTTGCGGCAGACCGGCGTTGATATGGGCTTGGCGTGCCGGGTTTTGACCCTGACCCGCAGTCAGCACCTGACCAAGAATGGTTTCAGACACCTCGCCTTTTTCAATCCCGGCACGCGCAACCAGCGCTTCAAGGACTGCGGCGCCGAGGTCGTGGGCCGGGGTATTGGCGAAAGCGCCCGAAAAGCTGCCGACGGCAGTTCGTGCTGCGGATGCGATAACGACATTGGTCATGATGGTCTTCTCTCCCAGAATGGTTGTGGGGAGATTGCCCAATGGCTGGATTTTTTGCAACAATATTGCGCGGCTCCCCACCAAAGCAGTAGGCTGCGCGCGCAGCATTTTCAACCATCAATCCCAGGATGAGGCGGTTTGACGCCCGGCTAGCTGGCTTTTCGGGGTGTTTCTTTGGTTTGCCACGCTGGATCAATTGTGGCCGCGCCGAAGTAGTGGCCCTGCATGCAATCGATCCCGATTGAACTCAGGTATTGGGCATCTGCTTCGGTTTCGACAAATTCGGCCACCGTATACATGTCGAAATGTTTGGCGACAGAGACGAGCGCCTGTGTCAGGACCTGATTGTCGGGGTTTGTTGCAATGCCGCGGATAAAGCTGCCATCAATTTTGACAATGTCGAAATAGAATTCTTTGAGATAGCGGAAGGCGGTATAGCCCGCGCCAAAATCATCAAGAGCAAAGGAAATGCCCATAGATTGCAGCTCTTTCATGAAGACAGACACAAGATCAGGCATCACCATGGCGGAGCTTTCGGTGATCTCCAAAATAAGACGTTCGGCGACGGTTGCGTTTTTGGCCAAACCAAGGTGAAGCGTTTCTTTCCAGCGGGGATAGCCAATAGAGCGTGCCGACATGTTGATCGCAAGGCGCAATGTCGGGTGTTCGTTAAGGGCCGTAAGCCCAAGTTCAAGCGCGAGACAGTCGAGTTGGCGACCGGTCTCAGTGGTCTCGGCAACTTCCATAAACTCGCGCGCTGGAATCACCCGTCCGGTTTGATCCAAAACACGAATGAGGCCTTCGAAAAAGGCGGGACGGTCCGGGCGCAACGTTTGGACAATAGGTTGATACGCCAGCATCACCTGTTTTTTACGCAGGGCCGAATGCACCATATCCATTGTGTTTTGATCGCGCTCTGCGACCGCAGCCGACAGTGGGCTACCAAAATCATCGTGGCCATAGAAAGAGGCATTCATCCCGTCACCTTGCCTTAAAGCATCCGTATTGTGAGACCGACTTTGAAAGAGTTGGGATAACGGCAGGTAAACTTTCAAATTTGTCCAAGACTTTAGAGAAATTTTGAACAATTGCATAAAGCATTGATGCGATTTGTAAATTTAAGGGAAAACGTGAAATTGTCCAAAAATCCGGGGTATTTACATTGAATTTTTCTTTCTAAAAGGGCGCGGGTTTGCGGGCCAAGGCAAAAACTGCCGTCGCATAAATGTCGCATAAATATCGAATGACAAAACAGGATCGATTTGAAACGGCTTAACCATATTGAAAGTAACCTTTGCTCAACTGCGATCAAATCAGACAATTGGGCACAACATGTCATTTCAAAACTCTGCAACAGCCTTTTCCTCAAACCGTGAAGAGGCACCGTTCTCAATCGACGAACTGTTCTTTTCACGGACAGATGAGCGCGGTGTGATCGCGGCCGGGAACGAAGTTTTTCGCCGGATTTCCGAATATTCCTGGCAAGAACTTGTTGGTGCCCCCCATAAGATCATTCGACATCCCGATATGCCGAAAGGGATTTTCTATATTCTGTGGGAGCGGCTCAAAAAAGGGCTGGCCACGGGCGCTTATGTGAAAAACCGTGCGAAAGATGGCCGATATTATTGGGTCTACGCGGTCATTTCGCCGATTGAGGGCGGCTATGTTTCCGTACGGATGAAACCCTCTTCGAAAGTCTTTTCTCAGGCTCAGGTCGCCTATGCGGAGGCTTTAAAATTAGAAGAAAATGAAGGGCTTACTCCCGAAGAAAGTGCTGCGAAAATTCGCGAAGTATTGCGGGGTCTCGGGTTCCCAACCTATGCGGCTTTCAGTTCGTTTGCGATTGCACAAGAGATGGCGGCCCGCGACGCCGCACTCGCTCGGGTCGAAGACGGGCGTTTGCGCAGTATGAAAGAGCTTTTGCCGCGGCTGCATGACCTTGAAGCAGAGCAACAGAAACTGTTCACGGCTTTTGCCAAAATTCGTGGGATTCCCTCGAATATGCGCATTGTTGCATCGCGGTTGGAACCTGCGGGAGGGCCGATCTCTGCAATCTCTCAAAATTATAGGTTGATGTCGGACGAAGTGACCAACCATCTTGGAGGATTCAGGGTCGAAAACGGCGCTCAAAGTATGACCGAATCGGTCCTGTCGCGAGTGCACCATGGTATTTTCATGATGGCCGCGGCACGGCTACAACGTGAAGTGAAAATGGTTGCGCTAGAGGCTTTCTTGACAGCGGCAGAAGGTGACGATTTCAAACATGAGGTGGAGGTTCTCACCACTTTACTCGACGCCTATTCCATTGATTCGGGGGCAGTTTTGGTGTCCGTCTTCAACGATGTGACCGGGCTCACGCGCTCTGCAAAGGATCTGCGCCAACTTGTGACGGGGCTTGATTCCATCCGGGTGCTGTGTCGCGTCGAAGCTGGGCGTCTTGGGGCGAATTCGGTGTCGCTCATGCCTGTCATTGATCAACTCGATAAATTCCACATCGAAATTGATGCGACTTTGGAGCGGATCATGCATCTTTCGGAGCGGGTGAAAACACTGGTTGAGGCGGCGATGCCGCGCACCACTAATGGGTCACTGCACTGCTATCATTCGTGAGGTCGTATTTGTTCAACAGTTCGGTCACAATCGCTTGGGCGGAGGGCGAGAACCAGTCCGCATCTCCGGTCATACGTGCGATTTCCTGGCCTTGCGGAGAAATCAAGATCGAGACAGGGAGGCCAAGCACTCCCATATCGCGCGCCATTGCGCCTTTGGGATCAAGCCGCGCCGTCAGCCCCTTGATCTGAGCGGTTTCAAAGAATTTTTCGATCGCGGGTGTGGGGTTGTGTCCGGTCGCAATGGGCAGAACCACAAACCCTTTGTCGCCAAACTCGGCGGAGAGCGCATCAAGCGCTGGCATCTCTTTGCGACACGGCGCACACCAAGTGGCCCAGAAATTGAGCAGGACAAGTTTGCCCGCATAGTCCGCAAGCGTTTCCTCAGCACCATCCATCGCCGTGAACGGCAACGCACTCACCTCTTTGGGGTCAGTGTGAAACCCCAATTTTTGCAAGCTGTCCTCGCGCAGCTCCATCACGCTTTGCATGTCCTGTGCGGCAGCAGGAATTGCACCAAGGCTCAGGGCCGTATAAAGGGTGGCGGCAATCAGATTTTTCAACATGTGGGTGTGTCCATGACCGATAAGAAATCAAACGCGATGTGGGGCGGGCGTTTCGCCGCCGGACCTGACGCGATTATGGAGGCGATCAATGCGTCCATTGGTTTCGACAAACGACTGGCCTCCCAAGATATTGCAGGTTCGCGCGCCCATGCTTTGATGCTTGCGCAACAGGGCATCATTACCGATAGCGATGCGCAGGCCATTCGGGAAGGCCTTCTCACGGTATTGTCAGAAATTGAAGCCGGAGAGTTCGTCTTTTCCACAGCGCTTGAAGACATCCACATGAACGTCGAATCCCGGCTTAAAGAGATCATCGGCGAACCGGCCGGGCGGTTGCACACGGCGCGCTCGCGCAACGATCAGGTTGCCACCGATTTCAAACTTTGGACCCGCGATCAAATGGACGCGGCGGTTTCCGGCCTTGAGGCGCTGATCCGCGCGTTGATGGCGCAGGCCGAAAAAGGCGCGGATTGGGTCATGCCCGGCTTTACTCATCTGCAAACCGCGCAGCCGGTGACCTGGGGTCATCACATGATGGCCTATGTCGAAATGTTTGGCCGCGATATGTCCCGGTTCAAAGACGCGCGCGCCCGGATGAACGAAAGCCCGCTGGGCTCTGCGGCTCTGGCGGGGACGGGTTTCCCGATTGATCGCCACATGACCGCCGAGGCTTTGGGCTTTGACCGTCCGACCGCCAACTCTTTGGATGCTGTGGCGGATCGCGATTTCGGTCTCGAATTTCTGAGCTGCGCGTCCATCACCGCCATGCACCTGTCGCGCTTTGCCGAGGAATTGGTGATCTGGTCCTCGGCGCAGTTCCGCTTTGTCGCGCTTTCGGATCGGTTCTCCACCGGTTCTTCGATCATGCCGCAAAAGAAAAACCCCGACGCCGCTGAGTTGATCCGCGCCAAGGTGGGGCGGATTTTTGGCGCCAATGTCGCGTTGATGATGGTGATGAAAGGCCTGCCTTTGGCCTATTCGAAAGACATGCAAGAAGACAAGGAACAGGTGTTCGACGCCGCCGACAACCTTATGTTGGCCCTCGCCGCGATGACCGGGATGGTGTCGGATATGAACGCGAACACCGACAATCTGCGCGCTGCCGCCGCCTCTGGGTTCTCCACTGCGACTGATCTTGCCGATTGGTTGGTGCGCGAAGCGGGCCTGCCGTTCCGCGATGCACATCATGTCACTGGCGCTTTGGTGGCGATGGCCGAGAAAAAGGGCTGTGATTTGCCTGATTTGAGCTTGGAGGAGATGACATCCGTTCACGAAGCGATCACCGAAGGCGTTTATAATGTCTTAACAGTTGAAAATTCGGTCGCGTCTCGCACAAGCTACGGAGGCACGGCGCCCTCGCAGGTCCGTGCACAAATTGCGCGTTGGAAAGAGGTGCTCGGATGATCCGTTTTATATGTGCTGTGGCGATGATCGGCCTTGTGGGGTGTGGTGTGGATGGCGACCCTGTCAAGCCGGAGGTGGGCGTGTCGACCACCGTGGGCGTGAATTCCAAACGCGGAAGTTACACTGACACTTCGGTTAACATTCACATTCCGCTGAACTGACTGAGGGCCCTCTGGCCCGGCATCTGAAAGACCCTACATGGATCATTTCCTTTATAGAGACGGTGTTTTATACGCCGAAGACGTGCCCGTGTCTGACATCGCGGCACAGGTTGGCACGCCGTTTTATGTCTATTCCACCGCCACATTGACGCGCCATTACAATCTGTTCGACGAGGCCTTGGGCGGGATGGATCATCTGGTCTGTTTCGCGATGAAATCGAACTCGAACCTTGCCGTGCTCAAACTCATGGGTGAGCTGGGCGCGGGGATCGACGTGGTGTCGATCGGGGAGTATCTCAAGGCCAAGGCGGCGGGCCTGCCGGGGGATCGGATCGTGTTTTCCGGCGTGGGCAAAACCCGTGATGAAATGCGTCAGGCTTTGATTGGCGGCATTCGTCAGTTTAATGTTGAAAGCGAACCCGAACTTGAGGCGCTCAATGAGGTGGCGATGTCTTTGGGCGTCAAAGCCCCGATTGCCTTGCGGGTGAACCCGGATGTGGACGCCAAAACCCATGCAAAAATTGCCACTGGGAAATCCGAAAACAAATTCGGTATTCCGATTGCCACATGCCGCGACGTCTATGCCCGCGCGGGCCAAATGCAGGGCATCGATGTGGTCGGTATTGATGTTCATATCGGCTCGCAATTGACCGAGCTTGCGCCGTTTGAATTGGCCTTTACCAAGGTGGCGGAACTGACCGAAGCCCTGCGCGCCGATGGTCACAACATCCGCCGGCTTGATCTCGGCGGCGGTCTGGGCATTCCTTATGAGCGTTCAAATGAGGCTCCGCCGCTGCCGGTGGAATATGGCGATGTGATCCGCAAAACCGTCGGTCATCTGGGCTGTGAGATCGAGATCGAGCCGGGGCGGCTGATTTCTGGCAATGCCGGGATTTTGGTGTCCTCGCTGATTTATCTCAAACATGGCGAAGGCCGCGATTTTCTCATCCTCGATGCGGCGATGAACGATCTCGTGCGGCCGTCGATGTATGACGCTCATCACGACATCATTCCAGTGATCGAACCCGGTGCAGGGGTTGAGCAATTGCCCTATGACATTGTTGGTCCGGTTTGCGAAACCGGCGATACATTTGCCAAGGCGCGCAACATGCCGCTTTTGGCGGAGGGCGATTTGGTCGCTTTCCGTTCGGCGGGGGCCTATGGCGCGGTGATGGCGTCGGAATATAATTCCCGCCCGCTCATTCCCGAGGTTTTGGTGAAAGACGATCAATTCGCTGTCATCCGCCCGCGTCCGAGCTTTGACGAGATGATAAATCGCGATACCATTCCTCAATGGCTTTGACACCCGCGCGATCCGGCGCGGCAAAACGGGCTGGATCGGGCAAATGTTATGGGATTTGACCAAGAAAAACGAACCCTCAACCTGAACGGGCCTTTGGCGCGCCGGGTGCGTTTTGCTTTGACTGCCACGGCTGTCGGGCTTTGGCTGGAACGTATCGGGCAGGTCTTTTGGCCGTTTTTCTCCGTCTTGATGGCGATGTGCGGGCTTGCCCTTTTGGGGCTGCATGACCTTTTGCCGACTATGGCGCGGATCGTTGTTTTGGCGTTGGCGGCGCTGACGCTGATTGGCAGTTTTGCCTTAGGTCTCTGGCGGTTCCGCCGTCCCGCGCCGCATGCGGCCTTGGCGCGGGTGGATGCCGCGCTACCGGGACAACCGTTGCAGGCGCTCACCGATACGCCCTTGGTCGGAGCCAATGATCCGGCGTCAAAAGGGCTTTGGGCCGCGCATCGCGCCCGTATGCTGATGCGTCTCAAAGATGTGCGCGCGGTCGGTCCGACCCTGCGCCTGTCTGCCGCCGATCCCTACGCGCTGCGTTTGATGGCGCTGACCGCGCTGGGCATGGGGGGCCTGTTTGGCTCTCTTGAACAGGCCCGCACGACCACCGATTTGGGCGCTTCCGGGTCGAACATTGCTGCTGGACCAAATTGGGAAGGTTGGGTGCAACCCCCGGCCTATTCGGGCAAGCCGACGCTGTATCTGGGGGATCTGAAAGACCAGTTTGATGTGCCGAAAGGCTCCAACGTGACCGTGCGCTTTTATGGTGAGGACGGGGTTTTAACCCTGTCCGAAACCGTGTCCGGCGAGCCGATTACGGGTGCAAGTGCGGTGCCGGATTTTGCCGTGCGTCAACCGGGCGAGATCGAAATTGATGGGCCAACGGGGCGTTTGTGGGATGTGGCGCTACAGCCCGACGCGGCCCCCACAGCCGAATTGATCGGTCCGATGACCCGTGCGCCGTCGGGTGAAACCCGGCAAAATTTCCGCCTCACCGATGATTTCGGTGTGGCGCGCGCGGTGCTGACGATCACGCGCGACCCGGAGGCGGTGGAAAAACGCTATGGCTATGTGTTGCCGCCTGAGGATCGTCCGGTGCTTGAGGTCACGGTGCCGCTGCCGCAGATCGGGGATCGGCACGAGATCGAAGGCATGATCGGCGAAAATCTGGCTCAACATCCGTTTGCGGGCTTGCCGGTTCAGATTTCCCTCACCGCGTGGGATGAGGCCGGGCAGGCCAGCGAAGAGGCCATTGGCGAGGCCATCCTGCCGACGCGGCGGTTTTTTGACCCGCTGGCCGCGGCTTTGATTGATGTCCGCCAAGAGTTGTTGTGGAACCGCGAAAACGCCGCGCGCGCCGCCCAGGTGATCCGCGCGGTCACGGTTGATCCGACGCAAATGTTCGATGATATGCGCCATTATTTCCGCCTGCGCGAGGTGGTCGGTATGATCGAGGGGCGCGAGGACCCGATGTCTGATGCACAGCTTGGTGAGGTGACGGACGCGCTTTGGGAAGTCGCGCTTTTGCTCGAAGATGGACAGTTGAAAGACGCACTTGAGCGGCTGCACCAGGCCCAGGAACGGCTGAGTCAAGCCATGCGCGACGGGGCGACGCCGGAGGAAATTCAAAAGCTGATGCAAGAGCTGCGCGAGGCGACCCGCGATTATATGCAGCAATTGGCCGAGCAACAGGGCGAGCAGGGTGATGACACCGATATGCCCGATCAAGGCGAGCAAGACGGCCAGCAGATCACCGGCGATCAGTTGCAACAATTGATGGACCGCATTCAGGAATTGATGGAGCAGGGCCGGATGGCCGAGGCGCAGCAGCTTTTGGACATGCTGGCCGAAATGCTTGAAAATATGCGTGTGACGCAAAGCGAGGGGCAGGGCCAAGGCGGCGAGAGCATGCAAGGCTTGCAAGACATGCTGCGCGACCAACAACAGCTCAATGATGATACGTTTTCTGACCTGCAAGAACAGTTCGGCGGTGGTCAGCCCCAAGGTGAACAGGGGAATCAGGGCGAGCCACCCCAGACGGGTGAAGGTCAGGGGGGCGAAGGACAGGAAGACGAAGGGCAGGGCACGGAGCCGAATGGTCAGTCTTTGGCCGAGCGTCAACAGGCCTTGCGCGATCAACTGGCGCGCCAACGTCAGTCGATGGATGGTGCAGGTGGTGGCGACGAGGAGGGGCTTGGCGGCGCTTTGGATCGGGCGGATCGGGCGATGGATGAGGCCGAAGAGGCGCTTGGCCAAAACGATTTGTCCGGCGCGCTCGACAGTCAGGCCGAGGCGATGGAAGCCCTGCGCGACGGGATGCGCCAGCTTGGCGAACAACAGGCGCAATCGCAGCAGGAGCAAGAGGGCCAGCAGGGCGAAGCGGGCGGACAATCTGGCAGTGATCCAATGCGGCGTGATCCGCTTGGGCGCGCGGCTGGGGACACTGGGCAGTTTGGGTCAGACGAGCCGCTTCACGAAGGCGAGGACGTCTATCGCCGAGCAGAAGAACTCACCGATGAAATCCGCCGCCGCTCTGCCGAACAAGACCGCCCAGAAGACGAACGTGACTATCTCAACCGTCTTTTGGATCGGTTTTGAGGCGAGAGTGTTGATCTCACTTAAAGCGTCACGCCTTTAACCTGAGACAGGGGAAAGGAGTGATGCTGCCAGACATATCCATGGTGTGGGCGTTCCGTCATAAACCCGTGAAACAGGTTTATGGCGGAACGCTTTAGCTGTTGAGTTGGCTCAAAAGCGCGTTGAGGCGCGTGCTTGCCGCCGACATGGCGCGATCCAGCCAGGCGCGGAACCCATTTGCCACCGTCACATAGGCGTCCATCACGCCCGCAAGCGACGGGATCTTTTGCGCGATCAGCGGCGCAAAGAGATAGAGCCCGACCAAGACCACGGTGAGAAGCACCAAAAGCCCAAAGCCCGTGCGAAAGCTGGAACGTTCGGCGCGGGCGCGGCGGGTGTCTTCGTCGGGCACTGTGCCGTCTTCGTCTCGGTCTGATGAGGCGCTGAGGGTGGAGTTGATTTCTTCGATGTCAGGCAACAGATCGCGGCGTTTGCCGGTGGCAGCGGCGGCACTCCCTGCAATGATCCCCGAATCCGCCGGATCAAGTCCGCGCAACCGCGCCATGCGGTCGCGAAGGCTCTTTTTGGCGGCGTCTTGGGATGGCTCTTCCAGTCCCAAATCAGGTTGGGATTCAAGCGGATCACTTTCCGGGCGGCGCATGGTTTGGTCAAATTCGACCTCGGCGCGCAGGATGTCGCGCACGCTGTCTTTGAGCACAGAACTCCGCCGGGCCTCGTCGATTGGAGTGGTTTCATCTTCCGGGGCTGTGTCATCCGCGCCATCGTCGATGTCCGGCTCAGGTTCTAGCTCAGCCTCGGGTGTGACCTCTGGCGCAGGAGTGGCAATCGGTTCTGGTGTTGGCTCTGCCTCGACTTCGGGCTCAGGCTCCGTGTCAAAATTGGGCATCTCGGCGGCGGCTGGTGCCGTGGCGTCGAAACCGGGTTGCTCCGGGGCCTCTTCAGGATGCTCGTATCCCAGCTCTTCGGCCAGATCCTTGTCCTGATGCGCGGGCTGTTGAAACCAAGTGTGACCACAGTTTGAGCATTGAACATCGCGCCCCGTGTCGGGAATGACACGTGCGTCAACTTCGTATTGCGCTCCGCAATTGGGACAAATAAGCCGCATTTTTTCCCCTGCCACAGCAAAATCCGTGCTTAGCACGTTTAGTTTGACGGAATTGTTAACGTCCCAAGCCAGATTGTCCATGTTTTTGCGACAGTTGCATTGAAAGCTTTTGACCAGTGAGGCAAAACTGTCGCGACAGAGAACAGGGGTTTGGGTGTGATCGAGTTTCATGATGCTGGCTACGGCTACGGGGGGCGAGAGCTTCTTACGGAGATGACGCTCTCGCTTGCGCCGGGGTCGTTTCACTTTTTAACCGGCCCGTCGGGGACGGGCAAAACCACGTTTCTCAAACTATGCTACCGCGAGCTACAGGCGACGGCGGGGCGGGTTTCGATCCTTGGTCAGGATACCCGCGATATGGGGCGTGATGAGGTGGCACAGCTCAGACGCAAGATCGGGGTGGTGCATCAGGATTGCCAGTTTCTGGATCATTTGAGTCTGGGCGAAAACGTGGCCCTGCCTTTGACGGTGGCCGACCGGCCGCGCGACGATCAGGATTTGGTGGACCTTTTGGCCTGGGTCGGATTGACCGAACAGATCAAAGCCAAGCCGCCCGAACTCTCCGGCGGCGAACGCCAGCGCGCGGCTTTGGCGCGAGCGGTGATCATGTCCCCCGATGTGATTTTGGCCGATGAACCGACGGGGAATGTCGATTGGGAGATGTCATTGCGGTTGTTGCAATTGCTGATCGAACTCAATCGCATGGGCAAAACCGTGGTGATTGCGACCCATGATATGCATTTGATTCGGCAGGCGAAATCTCAGGTGCCCGCACGGGTGTTGCGGATTTCCAATCGCCGCATTCAACAGGCGGGGGCAGATCTGTGAAAACCATTCTTTTGCCGTTCCTTACCTTTTCCGAAAGCGCGCAAGGCCGCGTTGTGCCGCCTTCGGGTTTTACCGCGCGCCTGACGGTGCTGACCGCGGCGGCGATGGCGTTTTTGGCAGTGTTTGCACTGGCTTTGTCTTTGGCAACCGGACGTTTGGCCGAACGTTGGGGCAATGAGTTGGCCCGCGCTTCCACGGTGCGCATTTCCGCGCCCGAAGATCAGGTTGACGCTCAGATCAAAGCCGCGCTTGATGTGTTGAACACCACACCGGGCGTCGCCTCGGCGCGGGTTTTGAGCCGGGACGAAGAGATGGCGCTGCTTGAGCCATGGTTCGGCCCGTCCTTGCCAGTCGATACCCTCCCTTTGCCCGCACTGATTGAAGTGATCGAAACGGCGGAGGGGTATGATGGCGAAGGCCTGCGGTTGCGCTTGGCCGGAGAAGCCCCCGGCGCTGTTCTCGATGACCATAGCCGCTGGCGCCGTCCTCTGATCAAGGCGGCAAGTCGGCTTCGGTTCTTAGGCTATGTGTCCTTGATCCTGATAGCAGGGGTGACGGCGGGGATGATCACCCTGGCCGCCAATGCCGCACTTGCCGCCAACGCCCAAGTGATCCGCACCCTGCGCCTTGTCGGGGCCACGGACAGCTATATCGCCCGCGCCTTTGAGCGCCGCTTTACGCTGCGTGGCTTTACCGGGGCTGTGATCGGTGCGTTTTTTGGCACCGTTGCCGTAGCGCTTTTGCCAAGTGCGCAGCTGGAGGGCGGATTTCTCACCGGGCTCGGCTTTTCCGGGCTACAGTGGTTCTGGCCCTGTGTGATCCCGCCGCTGGCGGGTTTTGTGGCGTTTCTGGCCACACGGTTTGCTGCTCTGCAAACCCTACGGAGATTGATGTGATGCCCTATCCGATTCAATGGTTCCTCTCTTTGATCTTCGTGGTTCAGATGTATCTGGCGATGATCGTTCTGGCGCTTGTCTTTGCACCCTTTGCGATGATCAGCCGGGTCTATGCCTATGCGGCGTGTCGGACCTATTGCCGTTGGGTGCGGTTTTCGGCGCGCTGGTTGGTTGGGCTGCGCTCCGAAATTCGGGGCGACATCCCTACGGATGAGGTTTTGATCGCCTCCAAACACCAAAGTTTTTTCGACATCATCATGATCGTTTCGGTCGTCCCGCGGCCAAAATTCATCATGAAAAAGCAACTCACCTTGACCCCGATCGTTGGTTATTACGCCAAGCGGATCGGCTGTGTCGCGGTGGATCGTGGCAAGCGCGGGCAGGCGATCAAAAAGATGGTCGCGGATGTGAAATCCGGATCATCTTTGCCGGGGCAACTGATCATTTTCCCACAAGGCACCCGAGTGGCTGCGGGGGTGCATATGCCGTACAAAGTGGGCACGGGTGTTCTGTATGAACAAACCGGGCAAGGCATCGTGCCCGCCGCCACCAATGTGGGCGTATTCTGGCCGCGCCGTGGCGTGTATCGCGCGCGCGGTTTGGCCGTGGTCGAGTTCTTGCCTCGGATCACGCCGGGAAAGCCGATCAAAGAGGTCATGAAAGAGCTGGAAGAGGTGATTGAAACCGCCTCGGATCAATTGATGGCTGAGGCTGGATTTACGTTGCCATCGCGTGCGACATAATCCGTCATTGTTGTGTCATCCTTTCGGGTTAGGCCGCCTGTAAAAGGAAGATGCAAGATGACGCCGATCAAAACCATCGAAGACCTTGAGGCGCTTTATGGCGCGCCCGGACCCGCCGCCACGCAAAAGGTGGCGCGTCGCGTCACACCGGAGTTTCGCATCTGGCTTGCCCGGTCGCGGTTTTGCATTCTCTCAACGGTGGGACCAGAAGGCACCGATGCCTCGCCGCGCGGCGACGATGGCGCTGTGGTGCGTGAATTGGACGCCGGAACGCTGGCTTTGCCGGACTGGCGCGGCAACAACCGGATCGACAGCCTGCGCAATATCGTTCGCGATCCTCGGGTCTCTTTGATGTTTTTTGTGCCGGGGTCCAACAACGTGGTGCGGATCAATGGCCGGGCGTTTGTCACCGGCGATGACGATCTGTGTCGGTCTTTTGAAAAAGGCGGACGCCATCCCCGGACAGTGATCGTGATCGAGATTGCTGAGATTTACACCCAATGCGCGCGCGCTTTGATGCGCTCCGGGCTTTGGGCCGCGGGGGACGAAAGCGCGGGACTGCCGAGTGTGGGCGATATTTTGGCGGCGCTGACCGAGGGCCGTGTCGGCGGCAAAGCCTATGACGAAGAATGGCCGGAGCGCGCCGCGAACAGCATGTGGTAAAAACGCCGCGTGAAGGCGGCGTTTTTGTCTGAAATAAATGTGTTAGGCCGCGAGCCCTTTTGACCCCACGTCCAGGAACTTCTTGCGACGCTCTTTCAGGATCGCATCGGGTTTTTTCTTTTTCAGCGGTGCAAGCAGGGCTTCAATCGCTTTGCCAACGGCGGCGATGGTTGCTTGCGGGTCGCGCTGCGCACCGCCCAAAGGTTCGGGGATGATCTGATCAATCACGCCGAGCTTTTGCAAATCCTGCGCGGTCAGGCGCAGAGCCTCAGCCGCTTCGCGCATTTTCTCCGCGTCTTTCCAAAGGATCGAGGCGCAGCCTTCCGGGGTGATCACCGAATAGACCGAATGTTCCAACATCGCGACCTTATTGGCCGAGGCGAACGCCACAGCCCCGCCAGAACCGCCTTCGCCAATGATTACTGAGATCAGCGGCACTTTGAGTTGCAGGCATTTCTCCGTGGAGCGGGCGATGGCTTCGGATTGACCGCGTTCTTCGGCGCCTTTGCCGGGGTAGGCACCGGGGGTGTCGACCAAAGTGATGACCGGAAGGCCAAACCGATCCGCAAGCTCCATCAAACGGATGGCTTTGCGGTAGCCTTCGGGGCGGGCCATGCCGAAATTGCGTTCGATGCGCGACTTGGTGTCATGGCCCTTTTCCTGACCGATCACCACAACGGGTTGATCATTAAACCGGGCCAGCCCGCCCATCACCGCATGGTCATCGGCGAAATTGCGGTCGCCCGCCAAGGGGGTGTATTCGGTAAAAAGCGCCTCGATATAGTCGCGGCAATGCGGACGATCCGGGTGACGCGCGACCTGACATTTGCGCCAGGGGCTCAAACCTTTGTAGAGGTCTTTCAAGATGTCGACAGCTTTTTTATCAAGGCCCGCGGCCTCTTTTTCCACATCCATCTCCGCATTGGCCCGCGCTAAGGCGCGCAGTTCTTCGGCTTTGCCTTCGATTTCCGCAAGGGGTTTTTCGAATTCGAGATAATGGGTCATGCTGTACTCCGACACTGGTCTTGTCTGTATATGGCGATTTTCGCGCGCCGGTGCAACTCGGCAAGATTTGCAAAGCGCATCTATGCGAGGACGAGGAGCGAAAGGGGCAAAGAATGGCACAAGATTACGATCATCGACTGTTGCGTGTGCTCACCTATATCGAGGCCAATTTGGAGGGGGATTTATCGCTGGACCAATTGGCGGAGGTGGCCGCGCTCAGCCGATTCCATTTTCATCGGGTGTTTCGCGCGATGACCGGGGAAACCGTCGCACAGGCGGTGCGGCGCGTGCGGTTGCGCGCTGCGGCGGCTGAATTGTTGCGCGGGGGTGAGCCGATTGAGGCAATCGCTGCCCGGCATGGCTATCCCAATCTGTCCAGTTTTTCGCGCGCCTTTCGCGATCAAAATGCAATGAGCCCCGGCGCGTTTCGGGAGCGTGGCTTTGTCACGCCCCAGCCGTTGTCCGAGACACTGCCACGACAAAAGGAGTTTACAATGTACGACATCGACATCCGCGATATGCCCGCCCATCGCCTCGCCGCGATTGCGCATCTGGGTGATTATATGAAAGTGAATCAAGCCTTTGGCAAAGCCGGTGCCGTGCTCGGCGCGCGCGGGATGATGCAACAGGCGGGGCCGATGATTGGCGTCTATCTGGACGATCCCTCATCGGTGCCTTTGGACGCGCTGCGCTCCTATGCGGGGATGAGTGTACCGGAGGGGGCCTTGATCGAAGAGCCATTGGAGGAGATTGCTTTGGTCGGCGGCAAATATGCGGTTTTACGCTATGTTGGCCCCTATGAGGGCTTGCCCAAGGCCTATGCCACGTTGTTTGGGTCGTGGTTGCCGCAAAGCGGTGAAGTGCCCCGCGATGCGCCGCCCTATGAACTCTATGAAAACACGCCGATGGACACAGCACCCGAGGATTTGGTCACGCTGATCTGTGTGCCTTTGCAGTAAAAATACGCCCTGGGGATTGCTCCCCAGGGCGCGCGTCACCTCAACAGTCAGGGCCTCCCCGCCCCACCCGGAGGAGATCAGCTATTGGCGATCAATTCGGACTGGGCGACGATGACCTCAGCCTGTTTGATCGACGCGATGTCAACAAGGCGGCCCTTGTACACGGTCGCGCCTTCGCCATTGGCTTTGGCGGCGTCCATTGCGGCCAAAATCTCGCGGGCCTCTGCCACGGCTTCGTCCGAAGGGGTGAACACCTCATTGGCCAAGGCGATCTGTTTCGGGTGGATTGCCCATTTGCCGACCATGCCGAGGGTGGCGGAGCGGCGGGCCTGTGCCCGATAGCCTTCGTCATCGGAGAAGTCGCCAAACGGACCATCGACCGGCAGGACACCATGGGTGCGGCAGGCGGCGACGATGGCGGTTTGGGCCCAATGCCACGGATCGGAATAATGCCGGGTGTCGCCGTGCAGCATGTAATAGTTGTCCTGCGTGCCGCCGATACCGGTGGTTTGCATGCCCATGGAGGCGGCAAAATCCGCGGCCCCAAGGCTCATGGCGACAAGGCGCGGGGAGGCGCTTGCAATCGCTTCGACATGGGCAATACCCGCCGCCGATTCGATGATCACTTCGAAAGTGATCCGCTTGGTCCGGCCTTTGGCGCGCTCAATCGCGGTGACCAAGGCGTCAACGGCATAAATGTCCTCGGCGCAACCGACTTTCGGGATCATGATCTGATCCAGACGCTCGCTGGCTTGTTCCAAAAGATCGACCACATCGCGATACCAATACGGTGTGTCGAGCGAGTTGATTCGCACGGCCAGCGTTTTCTTGCCCCAATCAATCGTGTTGATGGCTTCGATGATATTGGCGCGGGCGGTGTCTTTGTCGGAAGGTGCGACAGAATCCTCAAGATCAAGGTTGATCACATCCGCCGCAGAGGCTGCCATTTTCGGGAACAGTTTGGTGTTTGAGCCTGGGCCAAAAAGTTGGCACCGGTTTGGCCGTTCCACGGGGGCGGGCTGAAGGCGGAAGGACATGTCGGTTCCTTTCGGTAATGATGTTTCTAAATTTCTGTTCGCATTGATATAATCTTGCGCAATTATCCGCAAGAGTCATTTTGCTCCTGCGGCAAATCCCGAGTCATTCCGAAAACCAAGTTTATTTTCTGCCTATTTTGTGTACATAAGAGAATTTCTCCCGAAAATAGAAACCAAATGGAGTTTTTCTCCCAAAAGGACAGCGTTGCTGCCCAATTTTCGAAGCACTTTGCAGCGATTCACTTACACACTCATCCAAACGCAACTGGAGAGCTGCCATGATTGAAACGCCATACCTTCTTTTCCTCGGTGACGCCTCTGACCAACTGGCCGCAAAAGTGGCACAGGGGATCAAGGACTGGCGCCCGGAATTTGCCCTTGGTCAATTCCGTATGGAGGGCTGTAAAGCCGATATGAAATTGCCCGACATGGACCTCAATGAGGCCAAAGCGGCGGGCGCAAAGACGCTGGTGATCGGGGTGGCCAACCGGGGTGGCGTGATCAGCCCGGCTTGGAAAAAAGTTCTGATCCAGGCGCTGGAAGAGGGGTTCGATCTGGCATCGGGCCTTCATAACCTGCTGCGCGACGAGGAAGACCTCGCCGCCGTGGCCAAAGCCTGCGGTCGCACGTTGCATGACGTGCGTGTCCCTTCGGTGAAATACCCCATTGCCAATGGCGTAAAGCGGTCCGGCAAACGCTGTTTGGCTGTTGGCACCGATTGTTCGGTGGGGAAAATGTACACCGCGCTGGCGATGGATGCGGAAATGCGCGCACAGGGGATGAAATCCACCTTCCGCGCCACGGGTCAGACCGGCATTCTGATCACCGGCGACGGCGTGCCTTTGGACGCGGTTGTGGCCGATTTCATGGCGGGGTCGATCGAATATCTGACGCCCGACAATGACGACGATCATTGGGATTTGATCGAGGGGCAGGGCAGCCTGTTCCACGTGTCCTATTCTGGTGTGACCATGGCTTTGGTCCATGGCGGTCAACCGGACGCGTTGATCCTGTGTCACGAACCGACGCGTGAGCATATGCGCGGTCTGCCGGGATATGCTTTGCCAACGCTTGAAGCGCTGCGCGATGTGGCTCTGACCTTGGCCAAAGTGGCAAACCCGGACTGTGTTGTGGTCGGCATCTCCGTAAACACCCAACATATGTCCGAAGAGGAGGCTGTCGCCTATCTCGGGCGGGTTGAAACCGAGATGGGCCTGCCTGCGGTCGATCCGTTCCGCCATGGTGCTGCACGTCTGGTCGAAGCGCTGGCGAACCTCTAAATGTCAACGAGGGCGTCTTTGGGCGCCCTCATTTGTAGGCCCTCATATTTTTCAGGGAAGAGATCATGACCAAGCTCACCGTCACCTCTGAGAGTTTCCGTCTGGCCGAGGTTTTTACCATCTCGCGCGGCTCGCGCACCGAGGCCAAAGTCCTGACCGTGCGCGCCACGGATGGCGATCTGATGGGCTGGGGTGAATGCGTGCCCTATGCGCGCTATGGTGAGAGCCTTGAGAGCGTCACGGATGAGATCATGGCCCTGCCCGAGGACATCACCCGCGCGACCCTGCAAGAGGCGCTTCATCCCGGTGCCGCGCGCAATGCGGTCGATTGTGCGCTTTGGGATTTGGAAGCCAAACGGGCCGGAAAACGCGTGTGGCAGATGTTGGATTTGCCTGCGCCGATCCCGATGATCACCGCGTATACGCTCTCGCTCGGCACGCCTGAAAGCATGCAGGCCGCCGCCGCCAAACATGCCCATCGCCCGTTGTTGAAAATCAAACTCGGCACGCCGGATGACATGGCCCGCCTTGAGGCGGTGCGTCGCGGTGCGCCGACATCGAAAATTATTGTGGACGCGAACGAGGGGTGGTCCGCCGAGGTTTATTCAGACCTTGCGCCGCATTTGGTGCGGCTTGGCGTGCAGCTTGTGGAGCAACCCTTGCCTGCGGGGCAGGATGATATGTTGGCAGAGATTGCGAGACCCCTTCCGGTCTGTGCCGACGAATCCTGTCATGATCGGGCGAGTCTCCCGGATTTGAAGGGCAAATACGATGTCATCAACATCAAGCTCGACAAAACCGGGGGGCTCACCGAAGCCTTGGAATTGCGCAATGCCGCAAGGGCTGAGGGCTATGGCATCATGGTCGGCTGTATGGTCGGGACCTCTTTGGCGATGGCCCCGGCGGTGATCGTGGCCCAAGGCGCGCGCGTTGTGGACCTTGACGGACCTTTGCTTTTGGCCGAAGACCGTGCCGAACCATTAAAATTCGACGCGGAGGGCGTTCACCCGCCTGTTCGCGCGCTTTGGGGCTAAACCCCGTCATTTAAGGAGATCATGATGACGCGCACCGTCTATGTGAACGGCGAATACTTGCCGGAAACCGAGGCCAAAGTATCCATTTTCGACCGCGGCTTCCTGATGGCGGATGCGGTCTATGAGGTCACATCTGTGATTGGTGGCAAGTTGATCGACTTTGCGGGCCACACCGCGCGTCTCGAACGCTCGCTGTCTGAGCTTGAGATGGGGTCTCCGGTCACCATGGACGAGCTTTTGGCGATCCACCGGGAATTGATCGTGAAAAATAACATCGACGAGGGCGGTGTCTATCTTCAGATCACCCGTGGTGCTGGCTCTGACCGTGATTTCGTCTGGCCGGACCCCGAAGAGGTGCCGGGCGGTATCGTGCTTTTTACCTTCGCCAAGCCGCTTTTGAATTCCAAAACCATGGATGAAGGCATCAAGGTGATCTCTGCCCCAGACCTGCGTTGGGGCCGTCGCGACATCAAAACCACTCAGCTTCTCTACCCGTCTTTTGCCAAGATGCAGGCGAAACGCGCCGGGTGTTCGGATGCGTGGCTGGTTGAAGATGGCTTTGTGACCGAGGGCTACGCCAACAACGCCTATATCGTCAAAGATGGCACGATCATCACCCGTCAACTGTCCAAGGACATTCTGCACGGCATCACCCGTGCCGCGATCCTGCGCTTTGCCGAAGAAGCACAGATCAAGGTCGAGGAACGCCCCTTTAGCATCAAAGAGGCGCAGGACGCGGATGAGGCGTTTGTGACCTCCGCGACCGGGTTCTCCCAGCCGGTGATCGAGATCGACGGCGCGATGATTGCCGATGGCAAACCGGGCCCGATCGCCAAACGCCTGCGTGAGATTTACGTCGAGGAGATGCTGAAAACCGCGATCTGATCCGGTTGACCAGATCGAAGAAAGCCCGCCAATTTGGCGGGCTTTTGTTTTTGGTATCTGGATCCGCGGTTCTGTCGAGATTACGCGCTGGTGATGTAATAGATGTCGGATGAGGCCAGCTCCGCGATGGTGACGCCTTGGATGATCGACACGGGCTCGCCATTGATGAGCAGTGTGACCCCTTGGCTGGTCTCCACCGCATCGGCGGTCACTTCCGCATCGGTGAGATCCTGAACATAGATGTTCAACGCGTCCTCGGCCGGATCGAAATCAGTGACCACAACCGGATCATCGCCGCTGACATAGCTTTGTTCGATGGCGTCCGCCCCTGTGCCGCCGGTGATGGTATCGCCATCATCGGTGAAGATCAGGTCATTGCCCGCGCCACCCAAAAGCACGTCAGGCGTACTGTCATCGTCATCCGCACCATAGATGATGTCGTTGCCGTCATCGCCCGCCAAGGTATTGGAGCCGAGGCGATCCAGAATAATGTCATCGCCGTCGCCGCCACTGATGTAATCATCTCCGGTCTCAAGGTATTGCGAGCCAGTCACGTCAGATGTACCCGAAGAGACGCCGGAATAATCGTTGCCCTCGCCCAAGAACAAATAGTCGTTGCCATAGCCGCCTTCGACCGAGTCATCGCCCTTGCCGCCATAGATCACGTCATCGCCACCATTGCCTACGATATAATCGTCACCCGACCCGGCATGGGCCCAGTCATTGCCTGAGCCAAGCGATATGGTGTCGTTGCCGTCGTAGGCCTGAACAAGGTCGTCGCCGCCATTGGTGACAATCTCTTCGCCGTCCATGGTGCCAATGACCTCCTCGCCCTCATCGGTGCCCTCGTAGGCATCGTCTGCCGGGTCCATTTCGACCGTCGTTTCCGGTGTGGGCTGTTCTGGCATATCCTCTAGAGGATCGTCGTCCGTCTCGGTCTCTGTGTCATCAGACGAGTCCCCGAGATCCAAAGCGTAAACCGCGCCGATCAGCATTGGCAAAGCAAGCAGTGCAAGAAGCATGTTCAAATCCTTGAGCTTGTAAAAATTCGGTGTTGGAAAAATCGAAAAACACCCCGCTCTGCTATTTCAGAGCGGGGTGTTTTGGTCAATAAACTATTAATATTACACTGGGTTACGCGCAACAATATCTCAAATTTCGCGGGATTGTTGCGCGGGGGAAAGCTATGATTTGTCAGCTTCGCCTACGTTTTCGGCAAAAGCCGTTTTGAAGGCGGCGTGTTGTTCGGCGCTTGCTTCTGTCTGAGTCTGGGCTTTCCAGTCCTCATAGGGCATGCCGTAATACAGCTCACGCGCCGCGTCTTTGCTCATTTCAATGCCGCGCTCTTGGGCGGCCTCTTGCACCCAGCGCGACAGGCAGTTGCGGCAAAACCCGGCCAGATTCATCATGTCGATGTTTTGCACATCGGTGCGTTTTTCCATCAAATGCGCGCGCAGGGTGCGAAAGGCGGCGGCTTCAAGTTCGATCATGGTTTTTGCGTCGATCTGGTCCATTTGACTTATCCTTTCACACGTTTTGCATAGGCGGTTTTGTTCATGTCGCGAACATCGACAGAGAGGCTGCCGACGCTGGGCAGCACGGTGTCCATCGCGTGCAGCACGATGTCGGACAATCGCGCCTTGGTGTCATCGGCGCGCCCGGCCAAAAGGTAGAGCGTGGCATGTGCAAAGGTCTGCGGTTCGGTTCCGATGTGGAAATAGGGCTGTGGACGGGCACGGATTTTCAGCGCGGGGGCGTTGATTTCGACGTCCAAAATCAGCGCGTCAAACACGGATTTACAGAGCAAATCCATGTCATAGCTGTCTTCTAAACCAGTGGAAAAATCAATCACGACATGGGGCATGGGTTACAATCCTGTTGCTTTGAGGGTCTCGGTCAAAATCGGTGCCAAAAGCCCCGCCCACCGGAGCTGATCCGCCTCAGTTTCGATCAGATCGGAGCGCAGTTCAATCAACAGATTGAGCCGCCCGTGTTTGAGCGCATGGATGTCAATCGCATCGCCGGGCAGGTGGCCATCATAGGGTTCGTTGTCGCCAATCACCAACCGTTCACCGCGCTGCTCAACCTCGGCTTTCAACGTCGGCGAAGCCTCCAGCGCCTTGATAAACGGATCGGTGAAGCGGCGATCATAGGCCGACAGGATGCCGACCTGCCACGGGCGGGGCGGGCGGCTTTTGAGTTGTGGCGTAAAGGAATGTATGGCGCAGATCACCACGTCGTCGCGCTGTGCGGCAAGCGTTTCATAAGCGGCGTGATAGGGGCGGTGATAGGCGATGATCCGGCGCGTGATCTCTGCGGTATCGGCGTGGCGATTGCCGGCAATGATCGTGCCATCATAGAGTTTCATCACCAAAGTCGGGTCGGTTTCGCCACGGTTCGGGTCGATCACAAGACGCGAAAAGTCGGTTTCGATGCTGGGGCTGTCCAAGAGCCGCGCCAATTCACGCGTGACCCCGCGCGCGCCAATGTCATAGGCAATGTGGCGTTTCATGTCGGAGGACGCGATGCCAAGATCGCCGCCCAATTCCTCAGGCACGCGGTTCGTTGCGTGATCACAGGTCACCAAAAAGCGGCCCGGACGATCCGCGCCAAAGATGTGAAATGGGGCTTTTTCGGTCATTTTAACGTCACCTTGCCATGTCATGCCCCCAATACGCGCTTTGATGGGAAAGGGCCAGTTGTGCCGCAAGGCCATTTGCGGCATAGAGGGGGTGGCCCGCCGCGAACCTACAAAAACCGAGAGGATTTAAGGCATAATGAGACGCCTTCGGAATGTGAAAATCGTGGCCACTTTGGGCCCCGCTTCCAATGACTATACCACCATCCGCGCGCTGTCAGAGGCCGGTGCGGATGTGTTTCGTTTGAATATGAGCCATGGCGATCACGAAGAAATCCGTGCCCGCCATGCGATCATTCGCAAGATCGAAACCGATCTTGGTCGCCCGATTGCCATTTTGGCCGACCTTCAGGGGCCGAAATTGCGGGTGGGTAAATTTGCCTCCGGCGCGCATGATCTGGAGGAGGGCGACAAGTTCCGCCTCGATCTGGACGCGGCGGATGGCGACGGCAAACGCGTACAACTGCCGCACCCCGAAATTTTTGCAGCACTCAAACCCGGCGCCTCGCTTTTGGTCAATGATGGCAAAATCCGCCTCACCGTCGAGGACTGTGGCGCAGATTACGCCAATTGCGTTGTGATGGTCGGCGGGACGATTTCGAACCGCAAAGGCGTGAACGTCCCCGATGTGGTGCTGCCGCTGGCCGCACTGTCGCCGAAAGATTTGAAAGACCTCGAATTCGTCTGCGAACTCGGTGTCGATTGGGTGGCCCTGTCGTTCGTGCAGCGTCCCGAAGATGTGCTTCAGGCGAAAGATCTGATCAAAGGTCGTGCCTCGGTTTTGGCGAAGATCGAAAAACCCTCCGCCGTGGAGCGGTTTGACGATATTCTGGCTGTCTCTGATGGCATCATGGTTGCGCGTGGCGATTTGGGTGTGGAACTGCCGGTTCAGGCCGTGCCGCCGATCCAAAAACGCCTGACGCGCAAATGTCGCGCCGCGGCCAAGCCGGTGATCGTGGCGACCCAGATGCTTGAGAGCATGATCGAAAGCCCGATGCCAACCCGCGCCGAGGTCTCTGACGTGGCGACCGCCATCTATGAGGGCGCGGATGCGATCATGTTGTCGGCGGAATCTGCGGCGGGGAATTACCCGGTCGAGGCCGTGACCACGATGAGCAACGTTGCCAAAGAGGTCGAAAACGATCCGGTCTACCGCGATGTTTTGGATGCGTCCCGCTCTGGCACCAAAAAGAAAACCGTGGCCGATGCTATGGTCTCCGCGGCGCGCGAAATCGCCGAGACCACCGAGATCAAAGCCATTGTGTGCTATTCCGAATCCGGCACCACGGCGGCGCTCACCGCGCGCGAACGGCCACATGTGCCGATCATTGCCATGACCTCGCGCCGGGGCACCGCGCGCAAGCTGTGCCTCTATTGGGGGATGCATTGTGTCATGACCGGCGAAGTCGAACGGTTTAAAATGGCCGTGGTCAATGCGGCGCGTGCGGCGCGGACCTCGGGCTTTGCCACAGAGGCCGACAAAATCGTCGTTATTGCAGGCATTCCGTTCAACCAACCGGGATCGACCAACATCTTGCGCGTCGCGCCCTGCGAGGAACGCTTGATTTTCAACACCGACCCCGAATAATGGCCACAGCGTAAGGCCTTTCAAAGGAACGGCATGATGGATACGGATCTTTTTCTTGTGCTGGGCACCGCGATTTGTGTGCTCGCCGTTCCGGCCTTTGTCAGTGCCTTTTCCGACAGCCGTCCCCCACGGGGGGCGGCGATCATGGTGATGATCGGAGGCGGGCTTTTGGTTGCCGCCGTCATCAAACACCCCGGCGGATATGCCATCAGCGACATCCCGGATGCCGTGATGCGGGTGATCGGGCATTATTTCTAAGCCCATCTGAAACTCAAGGCTTGCAAACACCCGAATTGGCCTGTACTTGCACGCGCTCATGGTGCGCGTCCGGCGAAATGGCATGCCGAGTCGCGCGTATAACCATCCGATCACTCGAATAAGGAGATGGAAATGCCAAAGATGAAGACAAAGTCGAGCGCTAAAAAGCGTTTCAAAATGACCGCCACTGGCAAGGTCAAAGCGGGTCAAGCCGGCAAACGCCACGGCATGATCAAGCGTACAACGAAATTTATCCGTGACGCACGTGGGACAACCACGCTCTCCGCACCTGATGCGAAGATCGTGAAATCCTATATGCCGTACAACCGTTAATAGGGAGACACAGATATGTCCCGCACCAAAGGTGGTACCGTCACCCACGCCCGTCACCGCAAAGTCATCAAAGCCGCAAAAGGCTATTATGGCGCGCGTTCGCGTAACTTCCGCACCGCCACACAGGCTGTCGACAAGGCCAACCAATACGCCACACGCGACCGTAAAGTCCGTAAGCGTAACTTCCGCGCCTTGTGGATTCAGCGGATCAACGCCGCTGTGCGTAGCCACGACGAGTCCCTGACATATTCCAAATTCATCAACGGCCTGTCCCTGGCTGGCATCGAAGTGGACCGTAAAGTCCTCGCCGATCTCGCCATCCACGAGCCGGATGCATTTGGGGCCATCGTCAATCAGGCGAAGGCCGCGCTCGCGTAAGCTCACTCCCACCGGAGTTGAATTATTTAGGAAGCCGCGGACCTTAGGGTCTCGCGGCTTCTTGTCTTTTGGGCCTCCCGTGATACCAAGCGGGGAATAAAGCGTTCCGCCATAAACCTGTTTCACGGGTTTATGGCGGAACGCCCACAACATTGATATGTCTGGCAGCGTCACGCCTTTCCCCTGTCTCAGGTTAAAGGCGTGACGCTTTAGGAAACAGAGGGTTCGGGATGGACGATCTGAAAAACAAATACCTCACCGCCATTCTGACGGCGGGGGACGAAGCCACGCTCGAAGACATTCGCCTTCAGGCCGTCGGCAAAAAGGGCGAAGTCGCTCTCAAGATGCGCGAACTGGGCAAAATGACCCCGGAAGAGCGCCAAGAGATGGGGCCGAAACTCAATGCCCTCAAGGACGAGATCAACTCGGCGCTGGCCGCCAAAAAGGTCGCGCTCGAAGATGCCGCTTTGGACGTGCGTTTGGCCGAGGAATGGTTGGACGTGACATTGCCGTCGCGCGCCCGTCCACAAGGCACCATTCATCCGATTTCGCGCGTTTCCGAGGAAATCTACGCCATCTTTGCCGATCTTGGCTTTGCCGTCGCAGAGGGCCCGCAGATCGAAGACGATTGGCACAATTTCGACGCGCTCAACATCGCGCCGCATCACCCCGCGCGCCAAGAGCATGACACGTTTTACATGCACCGTGCCGAGGGTGATGATCGCCCGAACCACGTCTTGCGCACCCACACCAGCCCGGTGCAAATCCGTTCGATGATCGACCAAGGCGCGCCGATCCGCATCATCGCGCCGGGTCGGGTGTACCGTTCGGATTATGACCAAACCCACACGCCGATGTTCCATCAGGTCGAAGGCATGGCCATCGACAAAGACATCTCCATGGCGAACCTGAAATGGGTGCTCGAAGAATTCTACACCGCGTTTTTCGGCACCAAGGTCAAAACCCGTTTCCGCGCCTCGCATTTCCCCTTCACGGAACCCTCCGCCGAAGTCGACGTGCAATGCCGCTGGGAAAACGGGTCTGTGACTGTGGGCGAGGGCGACGATTGGCTCGAAGTCTTGGGCTCCGGCATGATGCACCCGAACGTGTTGCAAGCTGGCGGCATTGACCCGAAACAATGGCAAGGCTTTGCCTTTGGCATGGGGATCGACCGCTTGGCGATGCTGAAATACGGCATCCCCGATTTGCGGGCGTTTTTTGACTCAGACCTGCGCTGGTTGCGTCACTATGGGTTTAGTGCGCTCGGCGTGCCGACGCTGGCTGGGGGGATTCACGGGTGAGTTTAGGCAGCAGAAAACTTGGTCAGGTAATTTCGAGAGTGCATAGAGAAGGGGATGGGCAACAAAAGTTCGCTTGGAGATCTTATCATCCTCAGTACGAATGCGACGAACTGGAAGAAACGTTATTAGATTGGACGCAAGACGAAGCGAGCAAAGTACGTTTAGCCTCACGTTTGGGGTACCTGAAATTCTCTACGCATGATGATGAGTGTGATCCAAGCGATGTGCCTGATGGGTACACAACCTATGTAACGATCACAGAAAAAGGGTATCAGTATTCGCTTCAGTACGGTCAAAACCTATGGACGCGAGTGTGGGTAGAAATCAATCGAAATGTAATTTCGATTGTTACCTCTGTGATCGCTAGCATCTTTGTTATGTTTGCTCTGAAATCTTTGGGGCTGAAATAATGACATTTGCTCTCACTTGGCTCAAAGAGCGTCTGGGCGCCGAGGACATAAAATGACCAACCCAAACGACAACATGGAAGACCTCCAAGTCACCTATCCGGGGGCGGGGACGTTTAAATTGGCCGACACGAAAGGCCGGGTTGAGCATCTCAACAGGTTGGTCGCGGCCAAACAAAAAACCGCCACCTGCCTGCCGTGGTCGGAGTTTGAAAACGACCAAGGTGCCCTGCCGCAAAAGGGTCGGTGTGACATCATCGCCAACTGGGACGGCAGCCCCGCCATGGTCGTGCGCACGGTGAGCGTGGAAAAGATCAAGTTCCGCCATGTGACCCCGCAACTGGCCATGGCCGAGGGTGAGGACAAAGACATAGACGCCTGGCGCAAACGCACCGCCAAGGCGTTTGGCACGAAAGGCGTGTTGGACCGCGACACGTTATTGGTGTTTGAAACATTTGAACTGGTCGAGGATTTGAGCGTCCGCTGACGCCCCCCTCCCATCGCAGGACACGCCCGCACAAAAGACAGCAGGCAAAGGAGATGACGACATGAAATTCACCCTCTCTTGGCTCAAAGAGCATCTGGAAACGGACGCCTCCCTTGACGACATCCTCTATGCGCTCACCGATTTGGGGCTTGAGGTCGAAGGCGTCGAAAACCCCCGCGATGCGTTGAAGGGGTTTAAATTGGTCAAGGTTCAAGAGGCCGTGCAACACCCGGACGCCGACAAGCTGCGCGTGTGCAAGGTCGAAACCGATGAGGGCATGACTCAGATCGTTTGCGGCGCGCCGAATGCGCGGGCGGGGATCACCGCCGTGCTCGCCAAACCCGGCATGTATATTCCCGGCCTCGACATCACCATTTCGGTTGGCAAAATTCGCGGCGTTGAAAGCCACGGCATGATGGCGTCGATGCGCGAGCTGAACCTGGGCGAAGATCACGATGGGATCATCGAGTTGGAGGGCGGCGAGATCGGCATGGAATTCGCCGATTATCTGGCCCAGACCGACCCGTCGAAAGTCGATCCGGTGATCGAGATTGCGATCACGCCGAACCGCCCCGACGCGCTTGGCGTGCATGGCATTGCCCGCGATCTCGCGGCGCGTGGCCTTGGCACGTTGAAGCCGCTTAAGGTGGAAACTGTGGAGGCCACATTCGCCAATCCGATCTCGGTTGAGATCACGGAGGCGGCCAAGGATGGCTGTTACGTCTTCGGCGGGCGCTATATTCGCGGCGTGAAAAACGGCCCTTCGCCGATGTGGTTGCAGGACCGTTTGACCGCCATCGGTCTGCGTCCGATTTCCATTCTGGTCGATGTGACCAACTTCTTCACCTATGATCGCAACCGCCCGCTGCACGTCTTTGACGCGGCCACGGTCAAAGGTGGTTTGGTGATTGATCGCGCCAAAGGCGGCGAAGAGCTTTTGGCCCTGGACGAGAAGACCTACACAATGCCCGAGGGCGCGATGTGTATTTTCGCGGGCGGCAAGGTCGAGAGCATCGGCGGGATCATGGGCGGCGAAGAGACCGGATGTTCCGACGAGACCGTGGATGTGTTTGTCGAGGCCGCCGTGTGGAACACGCTCGACATCGCCAAGGCGGGGCGTGCGTTGAAAGTCAATTCGGACGCGCGCTATCGCAATGAGCGCGGCATTGATCCGGCCTACAACATGCAGGCCCTCGATGATGCCACCGCGATGATCCTTGCGCTCTGTGGTGGCGAGGCCTCTGAGGTGGTTATGGCAGGTCGCGTGCCCGACGTGTCGCGCGCCTATCGCCTTGATACCGACCGGGTGCAAAGCCTTGTCGGCATGGACATCGCCCCCGCGCGTCAGGTCGCCATTTTGGAGAGTCTTGGCTTTGTCATGGATGGCGATATGGCCAAGGTGCCAAGCTGGCGTCCCGACGTGTTGGGCGAGGCCGATTTGGTCGAAGAGGTGGCACGTGTTGAAAGCCTCACCCACCTTGCGCCAAAGGCCATGGCACGCCCCGCCGGTGTCGCCAAACCGATCCTGACGCCGATGCAGGTGCGCGAAAGCTCTGTACGCCATCAAGCGGCGGCTTTGGGGTATAACGAATGCGTCACCTATTCCTTTGTCGATGAAAAATCCGCCAAACTCTTTGGCGGTGGCACCGATGCGGTGAAATTGGAAAACCCGATTTCCTCCGAGATGAGCCACATGCGCCCCGATCTTTTGATCGGCCTTTTGCAAGCTGCCGCACGCAATCAGGCGCGTGGCTTTGCCGATCTGTCGCTGTTTGAATGCGGCCCGGCTTTTCATGGCGGCGAGCCGGGTGAACAGCATCTGCAAGTGGCGGGGCTTTTGGTCGGAGCCTCTGGTCCAAAAGACGTCCATGGCGCACGCCGGGTGATGGATCTTTATGATGCGAAAGCCGATGCCGAGGCGGTTTTGGCCGCCATCGGTGCGCCCGCCAAGGCGCAAATCCTGCGCGACACCTCGCCGTGGTTCCACCCCGGTCGATCGGGCAAAATCTGCCTCGGTCCGAAAAAGGTCTTGGCGCAGTTCGGTGAATTGCACCCGAAAGTGCTCAAGGAAATGGGTGTCAAAGGCACAGCCGTGGCCTTTACCGTCTATCTCGAAGAGACACCTTTGCCGCGCGGCACCAAAGTGGCGCGTTCGGCGTTTTTCACCAATGACCTGCAAGCGGTCGAACGCGATTTCGCCTTTGTCGTCGACAAATCCGTCAACGCGCTGGATTTGGTCAATGCGGCGGCAGGCGTCGACAAGGTGCTGATCGAAGAGGTCCGCGTGTTTGACGAATTCATCGGTGGTTCTTTGGGCGAAGACAAAAAATCGCTGGCGATCACTGTGCGGCTTCAGCCTGTGGATGCGACGTTGAAAGACAAAGATCTCGAAGAGATTTCAGCCAAGATCGTCGCCAAGGTCGAAAAGGCCACGGGCGGCACATTGCGCGGCTGATCGTTTTGAAATGTGAGGAAAGCGGCGTCTATTCGGCGCCGTTTTTCAATTCGACAATCGCGTAGGGCACGTCGATGGTTTTCACGTCCTCGAACCGATAGGGCAGGATGGCGCTGTGTTCTGTGACCTTGGCGACAGTTTCCGGTGTGATGCCGTGTTCGGCCAAAACCGCCTCAGACCGCGCGATCATGTCGCCACCGACCAGAACCACGGCCACCGTGCCCGGCGCGGGGACGCGGTTGGGCAGCGGGGCGAGGGCTTGCCAGTCTGGGCGGTGATATTTCAGGTTGCCCACAAAGTAGTAATTGCCACTGATCACTGCGACAGGGCCCTCGGGCAGGTCTGCGGCAATGGCCTGGGCCAGGACATCCACCCGCATCGAATCTGATCCCGCACCGCGCAGTCTTGTATCGGCCATTGCGGCCAAGATCAGGACGGCCAAGGCAGCGCAAACGCCCAAAAGCGCGCGTTTCGTGCGCGGACCAAGGTTTTGCATGACCCAGATCATCAAGCCGATGGAGAGTGGCATCAACATCGGCAACAGCCAACGTGGCTGCACATCAGTGACGCCAAATGCGACTACGGCCAGTGCGCCAAATCCCAATCCGATCATCCCGGCCCGCATCAGCCAAAGGCTTACAGGCATCGCGGGGCCAAAGCGCAAAGCGGCGCGGCCTTGCGCCAAGCGCGCCCCGATGAGGACCAAGAGCAACAATGCCAGCGCTGCGAGCGTTTGAACGCCATATTCGACCAGACCCGCAAGCCATGTGGGCAGGGTCTCATATTTCGGCGGATAGTAGAATTTATAGGCCGAGGCCATGGTTTGATCCGAGTGCAGGATCATCCACGCCATCGGTGCGATGAGGATCAGGGCTGCGACAAGCCCGGTGTGCCAGAGGGTGCGCCACATCAATCGGGCTCTGATGCTTGGCACTGTAAGGGCGGATAGGAAAAGCGTCAGCGGGAAGAGCCAAAAGTTAAACTTGGCGATTCCGCCCAGCCCAAGGGCCACGCCAAGCGCAATAGGGTGCCATGGCTTTGGAGTCTCAATCTGACGCGCCATCACCCAGAAGGTCGCGGCCATCGTGGTCAGCATGGCGATGCTATGCGATCCGGCGCGCTGCCCTTCCCAGGACACATTGGGCAAGAGCAGCAGCGCAAGCGTGCCAAGGACCGCCGTTTGAGGTGGAATAACCCGCCGCAAACCATCAAAAAACAACGCATAGGTGACAAAAAGCAAGAGGTTCTTGGTCGCAGCGACTGCGAATGTATTGGCCCCAAACAGCGCAAACGCCCCAGCTTGGACCCAATTATAAAGCGGCGCTTGCGGCCCGTAACCCAAGTGGACCTCTTGCGCCATGACGAACATTTCGGCTTCATCAACCTCGAACGACCCGCCTAGGATCGTTCTAAGCACGGTATGGGCCGCGAAATAGGCGGCGATGATCCAGATGAAGAGCCGATCTTGCCGCATGGGTCCTCTGTCTCTGCGTTCGATGGGCGCGGATTACTCCGGCCGCGCCGGGATGTTTTTGGCGCGCGCCACCGCAGGTCGGGCATAAAAGCGGGCAACATAGGCGGGCACGTTTTTCAAATCGTTATAGCCTGTCACCTCTTTTGCGCCATAGAAATCAAGCGCATTGAGCCAAGGGGCGATGGCCATATCGGCAATCGAATACTCCCCCACGATCCAATCACGCCCCTCAAGTTGCGCGTCCACAACGGCCAAAAGACGCTTGGCCTCACCAATGTAACGGTCCCGCGCGGTTGGGTCCTCCATCTTGGCGCCCGCGAATTTATAAAAGAACCCAAGTTGACCAAACATCGGGCCAAGACCGCCCATTTGGAACATCAGCCATTGGATCGTTTCATAACGCGTTTTTGGGTCTTTTGAGAGGAATTTACCAGATTTTTCAGCCAGATAAATCAGGATTGCTCCAGATTCAAACAGCTCGATCTGCGCCCCATCCGGGCCGTTCGGATCAATGATGGCGGGGATTTTGTTGTTTGGGTTGAGCGCCAAAAATTCAGGACTTTTGACATCCGCATCGGCCAAGGTGACCAAATGCGGCTCATAGGCCAGCCCCATTTCCTCAAGCGCGATGGAGATTTTGACCCCGTTTGGCGTGGGAAAAGAATAGAGCTGAATTTTTTCAGGCTCGGTTGCGGGCCAGCGGGTGGAAATCAGGTGATTGACAGTCTGGGTCATCGGGGCTCCTAGCATGCGAGGATTGGGGGGAAGGGCTGGTTAATCTCCCCTAAGGTATTGCTGGAGTGCCGAAAGAAAACCATTAAAGGATGTGCGTCAATGTGCTACGCAATGTGCGTCACTGCGTCGTATGGACACGGCGGAATTGGGAAGAACGGGGACAGAGAATGTTCAAAGAATTTAAAGATTTCATCGCCAAAGGCAATGTCATGGACATGGCGGTTGGTATCATCGTTGGTGCCGCCTTTACTGCGATCGTCAGTTCCATGGTCGCCGACCTGATCAATCCGTTCATCGGGCTGTTCACCGGAGGTTTGGATTTCACCAACAACTATCTGGTGCTGTCTGGCGAGGTGCCCGCGGGGGCCTCTCTCGACGCGGCACGCGAAGCGGGCGCGGCGGTGTTTGCCTATGGTTCTTTTATCATGGCGGTCATCAATTTCCTGATCATCGCCTTCGTGGTGTTCATGTTGGTGCGCTACGTCAACAAACTCAAAGCGGCGGCGACGGGCCCAAAAGAAGCGACCCCCGCAGCGCCGGCTGGCCCATCCGAACTCGACATCCTGATCGAAATTCGCGATTCTTTGAAAAAGTAACGACGAAAAAGTAACGGCGCGAGCGCTCGGAAGATATCAACTCGGAAGACATCAAAAAGGCCCGTTGGATCGCACCAACGGGCCTTTTCGCGTGATGCTGTGAGGCATCACGTCTCGGGGACACCTCTTTCATACGCAACAGGCGGCCATATCCGTCGCCGCTTGCCGAAAAAAATAATCTGTGGGAGATTGGGTCGAATTGCCGTAGAAAACCGGGAGAGGCTGCCGAAATGATCAAAATTGACGAAACGGATCGGCGGATTTTACGGATTTTGCAGCGCAAGGGGCGCATTTCAAACGCCGATCTTGCGCAAGAGGCGAATGTGTCCAGCTCCGCCTGTCATCGCCGGGTGCAGCGGCTTGAGGCCGAAGGGTTGATCCGCGATTACGTCGCACTTTTGGACCCGCGTCATCTGGACCGCCGGTCCACCGTCTTTGTCGAAGTCACGCTCACCAGCCAAGCGGACGATATTTTACACGCCTTTGAAAAAGCGGTGCGCAATGTGCCCGACGTGTTGGAATGTCACCTGATGGCGGGCAAGGCGGATTATATCCTCAAAGTCGTCGCCGCCGACACCGATCACTTTGCCCAAATCCACCGCCGCCTTGTCGCGCTGCCCGGTGTGCAAACCATGCAATCGTCTTTTGCCATGCGCACCGTGTTCAAAACCACGGCTTTACCTGTCTAAAGGTCTGGGTTTGGCGATTGACCGACCCTGTGGTAAGTCTACGACCTGTCGCATTTGGGAGGAGGCGGCATCATGGCACGCATAAACCACGCAGAACACGTCATTTCTACCGTCGAATCGGGGTCCGTTGGCACGCGTTTGACGGCCAGTTGGCGGCGGTCTTTGAAAAAACATGGGCTTGATCCCGAACGCCCGGTGACGCCGCGGCGGTTCTCAGAGGCGGAAATCTCGGAGCGTCGTGAACGGCTTGGCGGTTTTATGGATCTTGCCTCGCCAAAGCTCGATCAACTGTTTCAAATGGTCGGCAACACCGGCTGTTCGGTGATGATGACAGATCGGGATGGGGTGGTGTTGGATCAGCGTTCCAAAGATGCCGATTCTGACACGTTTCAATCCTGGGGGCTTTGGACCGGTGCCGATTGGTCGGAGGAATCCGAGGGCACCAATGGCATCGGCACCTGTATTGCCGAAGCGCGTCAGATCACGATCCACCGCGACGAACATTTTCTAAGCCGCAACACGGTGATGTCTTGCATGGATGCCCCGATTTTTGGCCCCGATGGCGAATTGATCGCCGCCCTTGATGTGTCGTCCTGCCGCGCCGATCAGACCGAAGCCTACGCGCGGCTGATTTCCAATGTGGTGGCCCAAACCGCCAAGCAAATAGAAACAGATGCTTTTCGCGCCGCCTTCCCTAAGGCCCGGATCATCACCGCCCCCGAAGATCGCCCGGATGGGGCGGTGCTTTTGGCGGTGGATCATGACGATTTGATCATCGGTGCCACCCGTGCGGCGCGCCGTGCTTTTGGACTGGGGCAGGGGACGCATATCGTGCCCACGCCAGCTTCGGATATTTTGGGGCGCGACAGCACAGTGTCGGCCTTGGAGCGGGCCGAGCGGGCGGCTTTGAAACGGGCGATTGCGCGCGCGGGTGGCAATGTGTCTGCGGCGGCGCGTGAACTTGGAATCGGTCGTGCCACGCTCTATCGCCGGATGAAGCGCCTCGGGATTGGTGAGAACGGCGAAAACTGATCCCTACCTGTCTCACCCCTGAGACATTGCCGCGCTGCGGCGTGGGAAACAGGGGGTGACCGCAGCTTAAGGGAGCGTTCACAGTCTCTTCATATGTTGGCGTGGGAGACGCCAGCACCCTGAGGAGGAAAACAATGAACGTTCAAGCTGACGCGAGCGCACAATACGCATCGCCTTTCAAAGCCCGTTATGACAACTTTATCGGTGGTAAATTTACCCCGCCTGTCCACGGCAAATATTTCGACAACACCACGCCGATCACCGGCCAGAAAGTGTGTGAAGTGGCCCGCTCTGACGCGGCCGATGTCGAGTTGGCCCTGGATGCCGCTCATGCCGCCAAAGACGCATGGGGCAGAACCAGCGCCACAGAGCGCGCCAACATCCTGTTGAAAATCGCCGACCGGATCGAAGAGCACCTCGAAACCATCGCAACGGCGGAAACCTGGGACAACGGCAAGCCGATCCGTGAAACCATGGCCGCGGACATTCCGCTCTCCGCTGACCACTTCCGTTACTTCGCGGGCGTTCTGCGTGGCCAAGAAGGCTCCATGTCGGAAATCGACGCTGACACCATCGCCTACCACTTCCACGAGCCTCTGGGCGTTGTCGGTCAGATCATTCCGTGGAACTTCTCCATCCTGATGGCCGCTTGGAAAATTGCGCCTGCTCTGGCCGCTGGCAACTGTATCGTGCTGAAACCGGCAGAACAGACCCCGGCTGCGATCATGGTGTTCATGGAACTCATCGCCGATCTGCTGCCGGCTGGCACGCTCAACATCGTCAACGGCTATGGCGCCGAAGTCGGTGCGCCGCTTGCACGCTCGCCGCGCATTGCGAAAATCGCCTTCACGGGTTCGACCGCAACCGGCCGGATGATCATGCAATACGCCACCGAGAACCTGATCCCGGTGACCTTGGAGTTAGGTGGCAAATCGCCGAACATCTTCTTCTCCGATGTGATGCGCGAAGATGACGCCTTCCTCGACAAAGCGGTCGAAGGCTTTGTTCTCTTTGCCTTCAACCAAGGCGAAGTCTGCACCTGCCCGTCGCGCGCTTTGATCCAGGAAGACATCTACGAAGAGTTCATCGCGCGGTGTATTGCTCGTGTGAAAGCCATCAAACAAGGCGATCCGCGCGACATCAACACCATGGTTGGCGCTCAGGCGTCTGCCGAGCAGCAGGAAAAAATCCTGTCCTATCTGACCATCGGTCGCGAAGAAGGCGCCGAAGTTCTTGTCGGTGGCGATGCTGCGCGCTTTGGTGGCGATCTCAAAGACGGCTATTACATCCAGCCGACCATCCTCAAAGGCCACAACAAAATGCGTGTGTTCCAAGAGGAAATCTTTGGCCCGGTCGTCTCCGTGACCACCTTTAAAACCGAAGAAGAAGCGCTCGCAATCGCCAATGACACCATGTACGGCCTCGGCGCTGGCGTTTGGTCGCGTGACATGAACACCTGCTACCGCTTCGGTCGTCACATTCAGGCCGGTCGTGTTTGGGTGAACAACTACCACGCTTACCCGGCGCATGCGGCATTTGGTGGCTACAAACAGTCCGGCGTTGGACGTGAAAACCACAAGATGATGCTCGACCATTACCAGCAAACCAAAAACATGCTGGTGTCTTACAACCCGAACAAACTCGGGTTCTTCTGAACTCCTCCCCGTGGGGGCACGTTATGCGTGTCCCCTCACCCTACAGGGCGTGGCTTTGGCCGCGCCCTGTCCCCGTTTTGGCGTTTTGCTTTGGAGGTTCTTATGATTCCTGATCGTGTGATTGCGACCCCTGCCGCACGGGCTTTGCTGGCCGAGATCGTCACGGACCATGGTCCGGTGATGTTTGTGCAATCGGGCGGCTGTTGCGATGGTTCATCGCCGATGTGCTATAAGAAGGGCGACTATTTGATTGGGTTGCGCGATGTGAAACTGGGCGAAATTGAGGGGGCCGAGGTTTGGATCTCCGAGTCTCTGTTTGAAATTTGGCGCTACAGTCAGATGGTTTTGGATGCAGCCCCCGGCCATGGCGCGGGATTTTCGCTCGACACCGGGCGTGGGCAATGTTTCCTGTCGCGATCGCGCCTGTTTAGCGATGACGAAGCGGCGGCTTTGGCGCTCTGATCCTCGTCTGTCTCGGCGGAACTCACTGAACAAAAATAAACTGTGCAAAAACAAACCCCCGGAGCTTGCGCCACGGGGGTCGTATTTTTATGTCCCATCATCCTTGCGGACAAGGGCCGCTCGAAACGTCGAGCCTCTCGGGGCCTGACGGCTTAAAGAGACATACCTTCGCGCTGAGCTTTTTTACGAGCCAGCTTACGGGCACGGCGGATGGCCTCGGCCTTCTCGCGCGCTTTCTTCACGGACGGCTTTTCGAAATGTTGCTTCAGCTTCATTTCACGAAAAACGCCTTCACGTTGAAGTTTTTTCTTCAGAGCCCGGAGGGCCTGATCGACGTTGTTATCACGAACGCTAACCTGCATGTGGTGTCACCACCTTCCTAGTTAGATTTGCATGAATTGCAGGAAGTGGCCATATAGCAAAGTCACCCTAGCTTGTCTACTATGCTCGTAAGCCGCAAAAGGACGTATCCGATGACAACAACCGCTTATCCCGATCCGACCCGTGAAAAACTGCTCGATGCCGCCCTTGTTCATGTGGTGTTTGATGGCTGGGGGTCTGAGACCTTTAAAGCGGCGATTGCTGATTCGGGTGTGTCCGAAGGTTTGGCGCGCGTCGCCGCCCCGCGTGGCTCCGTTGATCTTGCCAGTGCCTATCACAAACGCGGCGACCGCGAGATGGTCAAGGCGCTCGCAGAAACCGATCTCTCAGCCATGCGTTTCACCGACCGCGTCACCCATGCCGTATGGCTGCGCTTGCAGACGGTGGACCGCGAATTGGTCCGCCGTGGCATGTCGCTGTTTTCCCTGCCGCTTCATGCGCCTGAGGGCACGAAATTGGTCTGGGAAACGGCGGATGCCATCTGGACCGCTTTGGGCGATACCTCGCGCGATGTGAATTGGTACACCAAACGCGCGACGTTGTCGGGCGTGTTTGCCTCCACGGTTTTGTTTTGGCTGGGCGATGACAGCGAAGGGTTCACCGACACCCGCGCCTTTCTCGACCGGCGCATCGAGGATGTGATGAAAGTGGAAAAAGCCAAAGCCACGGTGCGCGACAACAAGGCGCTGTCTGCGCTTTTCGCTGTGCCTAACGCGCTGTTCGGGATGATCAAAGCGCCTGCGGGCGCGGGCCGCACAGATGTCCCCGGAACCCAACAGAGCACGCAAGGAGCGACTGAATGACCCTGCCGACCTCCCTGCCAACCATCATGCGCGCGATTGAGATTTCCACTCCGGGTGGCCCCGAAGGTCTGACGCTTTGTGAACGTCCTGTGCCGACACCCAAAGCCGATGAGATTGTGATCAAACTGGCCTATGCCGGGGTCAACCGTCCCGACGCTTTGCAACGCGCAGGGCTTTATAATCCGCCGCCTGGCGCGTCCGATTTGCCCGGACTTGAGGGCGCGGGCGAGGTTGTGGCGGTGGGCGCGGCGGTGTCTGATTGGCGGATTGGCGATCAGGTTTGTGCGCTTTTGCCCGGCGGTGGCTATGCCGATTATGTGGCCACATCGGCAGCTCATGCTCTGCCCGTCCCCAAGGGTCTGTCATTGAAAGAAGCCGCCTGTTTGCCGGAGACGTTTTTCACCGTTTGGAGCAATGTGTTCATGCGTGGCGGCTTGCAGGCCGGGGAGCGTTTTTTGGTCCATGGCGGCTCGTCCGGCATTGGCACCACGGCAATTCAGCTTGCACGCGCTTTCGGTGCGCGGGTCTTTGCCACTGCGGGCTCCGCCGAGAAATGCAAAGCCTGTGAGGGATTGGGCGCAGAGCGCGCGATCAACTACCGCGATGAGGATTTCGTCGAGGTTTTGAAAGCCGAGGGCGGGGCCAATTTGATCCTCGATATGGTCGGCGGCGATTACATCGCGCGCAATGTCAAAGCTCTGGCCATGGAGGGCCGTTTGGTCAACATCGCCTTCTTGCAAGGCTCGAAAGCCGAGTTGAACTTTGCCCAAGTGATGATGCGGCGGCTGACGCTGACCGGTTCCACGCTGCGCCCGCAATCGGACGCGGCCAAGGCGAAAATCGCCGAGGCTCTGTTGGCGAAAGTCTGGCCGTTGATCGAGGCGGGGCAGGTTGGCCCGGTGATGCATTCCGAATTCGCTCTTGTGGATGCAAGCCGTGCCCATGCCTTGATGGAAACCAACGCCCATATCGGCAAGATCGTTTTGAAACTCTGAGTATTTTGACCTGCAATGAAGGGTTTTGCGCCTTCATTGCAGGTCAAATACTCACTCTATCGCTTCAAACAACGCGTCATCCAAGGTGCAATCACGGATCACATCCGCGCCGCATGTGCGTGGCTCCAAATCCTTGGTCAGGCAAATGCGCACCTCTTGGATGCGGCGGTCTTTGCAGGTCACGGTGATCTCGTTTTTGTCCAATCCGGCGTTCTCTGTCATGAACGCTTCCTCGATCAAGGCGGCGGGGAGTTTGACGTCTTTGGTCAGTTTGCGAAACACTTCGGGGCGGGTGATTTTTGCGTAGGCCTCGCGCGCGGTCTCAAGATACTGCTGCGGGGACAGCCCTGCACAGCGTCCGTGTTTCTTCCACTGATACCACGCCGCGCCATCAGTCCCCATAATGTCCTCCATCGTCGCGGTTTCGCGTTTTGACGGGTCGCGTGCGGTGGTGTTGCAATAGGAGGGATAGCCCCGTTCGTACTGTGGCCAAAGCCCATGCAATACCCATCCCAGATCACGATCACATTGCGGCGAATTGCGTGCCTCGCCCTCAAGGGCACACCATGTCGGGGACCAAGACAGAGACAACACGTAATAGTCGAAATCCCCGGCCCGCTCGCCCTCTGCCATCGCAGGAGATGCGATGAGCAAAACCAAGCCCAACAGGGCACTCACGATCCGTTTGCGCATTTTCTCTTCCCTCTTTTCTCGATCCACAGTATACAGCCGCCAAGTTCCCCGACAACGTGAACCGTCCCGGCCCCCGGGAAAGCCCTTCCAGGCGATGGAGAAGTTGTATTCGGGCAAGACCTATTTATGGAGTGTGTCCTATGGCAAAACCGATCATGGCGAAAGCCACCGCTGTCTGGCTGGTCGATAACACCACGCTGAGTTTTAAACAAATTGCCGATTTTTGCGGCCTGCATGAGCTTGAAGTTCAGGGCATTGCCGATGGCGATGTGGCGGCTGGCGTGCGCGGCTTTGACCCGGTGGCCAACAATCAGTTGACCGCAGAGGAAATCAAAGCGGCCGAAGAAAACCCGATGGCGCGTCTGTCGTTGAAATACAATGCCGCTGCTCAAGGCGAAGAAAAACGTCGTGGCCCGCGCTACACGCCGCTGTCCAAACGTCAGGATCGCCCGAATTCGATCCTGTGGTTGGTGAAATTCCACCCGGAATTGGCGGACAGTCAGATTGCCAAACTGGTGGGCACCACCAAACCGACGATCCAATCCATCCGCGAGCGCACTCATTGGAACATCGCCAACATGCAGCCGATCGACCCGGTTGCCTTGGGCCTGTGTAAACAATCCGAACTGGACACGGCCGTGCAAAAAGCCGCCCAGAAACGCGCCGCCAATGGCGAAGCAATGACCGATGACGAACGGCGTAAATTGTTGTCCACGGAGCAATCCTTGGGCATGGACGCAGAGCCGAAAATGCCGTCTTCGATCTCCGGGCTTGAGACCTTTTCCTTTGGTCGTGACCATCAAGAGGAAAAAGAAGAGGCCGTGCCAGATGCGGACAGCTTCTTTAACCTGCCCGATCATGACGATGATGACGAAGACGACGACAAGTAAGCGTCTGACATCCAGTCGAAAAAGAAAACCCAGGCCGGTCGGTCTGGGTTTTTTCGTGTTTGGCCGGGGTGTTGATGCGGTGGTGTGGATTTAGACGGATTTACGCGCTTTGAGCGCCGCGCTGATCGTCCCGTCATCGAGATAATCCAACTCGCCGCCTATCGGCACGCCCTGCGCCAAAGACGTCACTGCACAGCGTCCCGCCAGCTCATCACTGATGTAATGCGCCGTGGTTTGGCCATCGACCGTGGCATTGAGCGCCAAGATCACTTCATGCACCTGCTCGTCGATCACCCGTTGGATCAGCGCCGGAATGCGCAGGTCTTCAGGGCCAATGGCATCGAGCGCAGACAGGGTTCCGCCCAGCACATGATAGCGGCCTTTAAACCCGCCTGCGCGTTCCATTGCCCAAAGATCGGATACATCCTCGACCACGCAAATCTCGCCTATGGCGCGCTTTTCAGAGGCGCAAATGCCACAGAGATCGCCGGTGCCGATGTTGCCGCATGTGATGCATTCGCGTGCCGTATCGGCCACCAATTGCATCTGTGTGGCCAAAGGGGCCATCAGGCGTCCGCGCTTTTTGATCAGGTGCAACACCGCGCGCCGCGCCGAGCGCGGTCCAAGCCCCGGCAAGCGCGCCATGAGGTCGATCAGCGCCTCAATATCCTGACGATCCTCGTTCACAAGCGGCTCAGAACGGCAGTTTGAAATCAGCCGGAAGCCCAAGGCCCTCGGTCAGTTTCTGCATCTCGGCCTCGGCGCGTTGGGACGCTTTCGCTTGCGCATCCTTGACCGCGGCAAGGATCAAATCCTCGACCACTTCTTTTTCGTCGGGGTGAAAAATAGACGGATCAATGTCGAGTCCGATCAACTGACCCTTGGCCGTCGCAGTGGCTTTCACAAGCCCCGCCCCGCTTTCGCCCATGACGGTCATCTCCGACAATTTCTCCTGAAGCTCCGCCATGTCGCTTTGCATTTTTTGGGCTTTTTTCATCATCCCGGCCATATCGCCGAGCCCACCTAGGCCTTTGAGCATGTTGTTCTCCTGATCTCTGACTTGATCTGATTTGGGGGTGAGGTCCGCGATGGTCAATCGCTTTCAAACGGGTCCCATTCATCCTCAACCTCGGGCAGGGCCTCAAGCTGGGCGGCCTGCATTTTGGTTTCGGGTGTGCGCACCTCGGCGATTTTCGCGTTGGGGAAAAGTTCAAACACTTTGGCGACAATCGGATGGGCTTTGGCTTCGATCTCCAAGGCGATGCGTTCGGCATCCTTGACCTCACGGATCGTGCGCACGCCTTCTGGCGCCTCCGCAATCGTCACGCCCCAGCGGTGGCCGGTAAAGGCAAACAGGCGGCTTTGCAGGCGCGGGGCCAGATCGGCGGGGGCCTCATCATGGGGTTGAAATTCGATCCGGCCGGGCGCGTATTTCGCCAGTCGCACATGGTTCTCCACGTCGATCAAAAGCTTCGCGTCACGGTGCAGGCGGATCAAGTCGACCACATCCTCAAAGCGCGGATATTTCGCCAAAGCGGTGTCCGGGGCCTGCGCCAAAGCGGTGGCGGCACCCGATGCGCCAGCGCCCATCATCGTCGGCCCGTGGGTGGCGTGACCGCCGCCCATAGGACCGCCTTGGGCCGAGACCGAGCCGCCACCGGAGGGCGCGGCCCCACCGCCACTAGGCCCAGAGGGCGGGCGTGGCGGCGGGTTTTGCTCGTTGAGTTTACGCACCAAGTCCTCGGGCATTGGCAGGTCGGCGACATGGGTCAGCCGGATGATCGCCATCTCTGAGGCCATCATCGCATTCGGCGCAGCGGAGACTTCTTCGAGGGCTTTCAACAACATCTGCCACATCCGCGAGAGCACGCGCATCGGCAATTTCTCCGCCATGGCCAGCCCGCGCATCCGTTCGTCCGGGCCAATGGTGGGATCATCTGCGGCATTGGGCGTGATCTTGATCACCGAAATCCAATGGGTGATTTCGGCCAGATCGCGCAGCACCGCCAAAGGGTCAGCCCCGTCGGCATATTGCCCGCCGATCTCGCCCAAAGCGCCCGCTGCGTCGCCTGCCATGATCATGTCAAACAGATCCAACACCCGACCGCGATCCGCCAGCCCCAACATGGCACGCACCTGTTCGACCGTGGTTTCGCCCGCGCCATGAGACAGGGCCTGATCCAATAGCGAGGTCGCATCACGGGCCGAGCCTTCGGCCGCGCGGGTGATCAGCGCCAGCGCTTCGTCGGTGATCTCACCGTTCTCGCCGCCGGCAATTTTGCGCAACAGCGCGATCATCACCTCGGGTTCGATCCGGCGCAGATCAAAGCGCTGACAGCGCGACAGCACCGTCACGGGCACCTTGCGGATTTCGGTGGTGGCAAAGATGAATTTGACGTGGGCGGGCGGTTCTTCGAGCGTCTTGAGCAGGGCGTTGAACGCACTGGTAGAGAGCATGTGAACTTCGTCGATGATATAGATTTTATAGCGCGCAGAGGCGGCGCGGTAATGCACCGAGTCGATGATTTCGCGGATGTCGCCCACGCCTGTGCGCGAGGCAGCGTCCATTTCCATCACATCGACATGACGCCCCTCGGTGATTGCCACGCAATGCTCGCATTGGCCGCAAGGTTCGGTCGTCGGTCCGCCATTGCCATCCAATCCGATGCAGTTCATCCCCTTGGCGATGATCCGCGCGGTGGTGGTTTTGCCGGTGCCGCGAATGCCGGTCATGATAAAGGCTTGGGCGATGCGATCCGCCGCAAAGGCGTTTTTGAGTGTACGCACCATGGCGTCCTGACCGACGAGGTCGGCAAAGGTTTCCGGGCGGTATTTGCGTGCCAGAACCTTATAGCCTGCGTCGGTGTCAGACATGCGTTTTCTCCCAAGTGATGCGTTGCGGCTAAGGTAAGGCTGCGAGGCAAACCCCGCAACCTTGTTTCATGCGATCTTTGCGATTGGGCTCACTCGCCGCGTTTGCCGCTTTTGACCTTTTTGGCTTGTTTCACCATTTTGGAGAACTTCCGCCCACGTCCGCGTGTCTCGGAAATGCTTTCCGAATTGCGACTGTCCTCTTCCATCAGCTTGCGCCAGCGTTCGACCCGAGGTTCATCCAACACGCCGCTGTCAATCGCCGCGCGGATGGCACAGCCCGGTTCGGTGCGGTGTTGGCAATCAGAAAATTTGCAGGTCATCGCCAGATCGGTGATGTCCTCAAACAGGGTGCCAATCCCCTCCATCGCATCGTGCAACGCCAATTCGCGCATCCCCGGCGTGTCGATCAACCAACCCCCGGCGTGCATGCGGTGCATGGAGCGTGCCGTGGTGGTGTGGCGGCCTTTGGCATCGTCTTCGCGAATGTCGCCGACGTCCAAATCCTCGCCAGTCAGCCCGCGCGCGATGGTGGATTTGCCCACCCCTGATGAGCCGACCAGCGCGAGGGTTTGCCCCGTGCCGCAGTAATGCTCCAAACGTGCGATGTCGGCCGGGTCTTTGGCATTGATCGCCAAAATTTCCGCGCGTTCGTAAATCGCCTTGGCGCGGTCCACATAGGCCTCGACCGGGATGTCTTCGGGCCGATCAGCCTTGGTGATGACGATCACGGGTGCCGCTTCGGCCTCGATGGCGATTGCGAGGTAGCGTTCAAGGCGCGCTTCGTTGAAATCGGTGTTGCACGATGTGGTGATGAACAGCGTGTCGATATTGGCGGCGATCAATTGCGCAGTGGCGGCGACGCCTGCGGCGCGGCGCGAAATCAACGTGCGCCGATCCAGCCGCCGGATGATGCGTTCGCCGTCCGAGAGGACAAAGTCGCCCACCGCCATATCGGTGGCGACATGATCCCCGGTCAGAGAAATGTCGAGCCGTTCAAGCCCGGCGGAGAGCGCCACAACGGAGCGACGACGCACTTCGGACAGGCGCATGGGGGTGAGGGTTTCGAGCTCTTCAATGCTGAGTTGGCTGGTGAAAAACTGGCTCCAGCCAAGGGTTTTCAGGTCTGTAGATGTGGTATCTTGGGTCATTGGTCTGCCCCAAATGACAAAAAGTGTGACACAAAAAAGGGCCTCGCGCCGATGGGGCGGCGAGGGCATTCGGTCTCGGGCAGTCCGAAAATGGGAAACGCCTTAAACGGCAACAGCCCGAGGGGTGCAAGACACAACAATCATCAAAGTCCTCCTCGGTTGGCGGTTGCGGGCCACGCTTTCAAAGCTGCGACCGGGTGGCGTAGGGTGAGAGGCTGGACAACGACCCAAGCTGGACTCGTTACGGCTGCTTCCTTCCGGATCTGACCGGGTTGGCGAGGCGCTCGCCCGCGCCAACCTCTCAAGGGGTTACATAAGCGTCACAGGGTGGATTCGCAAGAGGGCGGATGATCCTCGCCCACTTGATGGTGTTTTTATCCCTATGGGCGCTCCGCACATTTATCCCTGTGGGCGTTCCGCCTGTTTATCCCTGTGGGCGTTCCGCCCAACCGGCAAAGATTTTCTCAAGCGCCACAACAATGTAATAAAGGACGATCCCCAAAAACGCCAAAGCAATCAGAACCGCGAACATCAACGGGTAATCGGCGTTGATTTTTCCACTGTCAAACAGGTGGCCAAGGCCGCGCCCATGCGGTTCGACGATCTCCATCAGGTTGGTGCCGATAAAGGCGAGCGTGACCGACACTTTCAGCGCGCCGAAAAACTCCGGCAGGGTTTTTGGCAAGGCGATCTTCCAGAAAATCGTCCATTTCGAGGCCCCGAGAGACCGCAAGATGTCGCGGTACTCCGGCTCCAGGGTCGAAAGACCGATGGAGACCGCCACAGAGATCGGAAAGAACGAAATCATGAAAGCGATGAGAATGGTGTTGAAATCATGCTGACCGATGAAAATCAGCGCGATCACCGGGACAACAGTGGCTTTCGGAATGGCGTTGAAACCGACCAAAAGCGGGTATAGCGCGTCGCGCATGGCGCGCGAAAAGCCCATGATCATACCGATCAAAGTGCCAAAAATCACCGCAACGATCAGCCCTACAACAGTGCGCCAGAGCGTTTGCCAGCCGTAAATGAGGAACAAGTTCCAATATTTCCCATAGGCCGGTATGAGATCGGATGGTGAGGCCATTTTGTAATTCGGCCAGTTGTTGAACCAGACGATGAACTCCCAAAACGCCAGAAAAGCGATAATGGCGAGTGTTGGCGTGGCGACTTTTTTCCAATGTTTCATTGTGCCACCTCCGGTGCGCGACCCTGCGCGACTTCGATCTGATGGCGCAGACGATGCAGAATATCTGTGGCCTCCTGCGTGTAAATCACTTCCAAATCGGTGCGCCCTGAAAGTTTCACATTTTCAACATGTTGGGTCGTTGCTGGCCGCCCGGACAGCACAATCACCTCATCGGCCAAATAGACGCTTTCGCGCAGATCGTGGGTGATCAACACGCCGGTGAACGGTTCTTCGGCCCGCAAACGGTGCATGGTTTGCCACAGGTCTTCGCGGGTAAAGGCATCAAGCGCGCCAAAGGGTTCGTCCATGATCAACACATCGGGTTTGTGCACAATCGAGCGGCACAGAGACGCGCGTTGGCGCATCCCGCCGGAGAGTTCAGAGGGGCGTTTGTCCTCAAATCCTTCAAGGCCGACCAAAGCCAAAAGATCGCGGGCGCGATCTTGTTTTTGACGTTTGCTCATGCTGTTGGGGACGATTTCGAGCGGCAACAACACATTGTCCAAAATCGTGCGCCATTCCAAAAGCACCGGATTTTGAAAGGCCATGCCCACGGTCGAGCGCGGCGAGGTGACCCGTTCGCCATGCAGCCAAACCTCACCCTCATCGGGTTTCATCAGCCCGGCGATCAGGCGTGTCAGCGTGGATTTGCCACAACCAGATGGGCCAACCACGGCGCAAAAATCGCCTTCAGGCACCGAAATGTTGAGATTTTCGAGAACGGGCAAGGGGCCGTTTTCGGTTTTGTAGGCGTGGGTCACGCCTTTGATGTCTATGAGGTTTGTCATCTGACTCTCTGCCGTATCTGGGCCGTATCTGGCGACCGTATTCAGTTGGGTCTTGCCATAAAAAGCGGGCGCGGCCTTTGGAAAGGTCCCGCGCCCGCATCATTCAGTTCAGGCGCTTATTTCAGCATCCGGTCCGCAGCGGCAGGCAGATAGGCGTCGGTGAAATAGAGGCTGGCATCTGGTGCGGCGTTGAATTCATAGACCATGCCGAGCTGCTCCAAAGAGCCTTCAAAACGGGCGGCGTCAATGCCGCCAAAGCCGTTGGCCACAACGTAATCGGTCAACACATTGCCTTCGAGCGCAAGCTCCAGGCGGCGGGTTTCGAGATCAACATCAGAGGCCGGGTTGTATTTCACCATGTTTTCGACGGCGGCTTTCGGATCGACAACCGCGTCTTTCCAACCGGCGACAACCGCGCTCAAAAAGCCTTTGATCGCGTCGGGGTGTTCGGCGGCGAAGTCGGTGTTGACCAAAAGCACGTTGCCATAAAGGCTCACGCCAAAATCGCTCATCATGATGGTCGAAATATCATCCTCTGGCACGCCAAGACGCACGAGGTTGAGATAGGACGAAAAATTGAAACCCGTCACAGCATCGACTTTGCCCTCGGCCAGCATCGGCTCGCGGGTCGGGAAACCCACCGGCTCTACGGTGATTTTCGACATGTCGAGATCGTTTGCGGCGGCAAAAATCGGGAACTGCGCCCATGCGCCATCGGGCGGCGGCGCGCCCAAAACGTGACCTTCAAGGTCTTTCGGCGCTTCAATCCCCAAGGATTTGCGGCCCACAATCGAAAACGCCGGGGCGTCATAGATCATCATGATCGCGGTGACAGGCGCGCCGGGGTTTTGGTCGAGGAATTTCACCAGGCTGTTGATGTCGGCCATACCAACGGGATAGGCGCCGGTGGCCACTTTCGGGATCGCGTCAAGCGAACCCTGACCGGCAGAGATTTCCACCGACAGGTCTTGATCGGCAAAATATCCGGCCTCAATTGCGGTGAAAAACGGGGCGGCCGGGCCTTCGAATTTCCAATCCAGCGCGAAAGGCAGCGCGGTTTCGGCATAGGCTGCGGTTGCAGTCAGCGCAAAGGCTGCCAGAGTTGTCATTGGTTTATAGAACATGGATTTCCCTCGTGTCGTTCCGGCTCAGTGTGGCTGACAGGTATTTTGACCGCGAGGCCGAGGTTCACAATGATGTATACAATCCTTAATTTCGCATAAAAATGCGCCATATAAAGTCGTTTGTGCTTAAATATAACGCAATATTGGCGAGGCCGCTCTTTGTGTGACGTAGCGGCAGTTTTGCTCTGCGCGACTCTCCACGCGACTCAAGGGGTCGGGTCAGAGCAACCCAACCCGACCCCTGATATTTAAAGCGTGATGCGGAACTGCGCGAACCCATCGTGGCCTTCGCCCGCATCCTCGATGGCGAGACCTTTGAGGTCGGCCAAATGTTGACGTGCGGCGGGGCCGGTTTCGAACAACACCGTGGTGTCGCCTAAGGGCGCAAGTGACCAATTGTTGTCGGCGGTCGGGTTGATCGTCCCTTGGTCCACGATATAGCGTACGATGATGTCGCGGTTGGTGTCCGGGCCTTCGAAAATCACGGTCGAGCCATCAGCGCCGGGGAAGGTGCCGCCGCCGCCCGCGCGGTAATTGTTGGTGGCGACGATAAATTCCATATCGGCAGTCACCGGCGCGCCATTGTATGTCAGATTGACGATCCGGGAGGCGTCCGGGTTCACAGGCGCGCCATTGGTGTCAAACCGCGACGGCTGCGAAATGTCGATTTGATAGGTCACGCCGTCGATCACGTCGAAATTGTAGGAGGCAAAATCGGGGTTGAGCAAAAGCGCATCTTTCGCGCCTTTTTCGACCTGATTGAACATGCCAGCGGAGCGTTCCAGCCAACCTTTGAGTTGCGCGCCGTTGATCCGCACCGCGCGGATCGTGTTTGGATAAAGGTAAAGATCGGCGACATTTTTGATCGCCACATCGCCCACGGCCACATCGGTGTAATACTCAGCCCCGCCACGACCACCGGCCTTAAAGGGTGCCGCGGCGGAGAGGATTGGCAGACCGTCATGTTCGGTGCCTTTCATCATCTCGGCAATGTACCAAAGCTGGGCGTTGGAGACGATTTGCACCGACGGGTCATCGGCCACGAGGGCAAAATAGGAATGTAGCGGCGCGTTGGTTTTGCCCACGGCGCGGCGCACATAGGCCAGCGTCTGTTCATGAACGTCCAAGATCGAGGCCAGCACAGGTTCGACACTGTCGACCAAAGGCGAGATCGAGCGGTCTTCGTTGCGCTGGGAAATCGGTCGGGTTTCGACCGTATTGGTCACCACGCGCCACGCGTTGCCATCTTTCTCCAACAGCAAATCCATGACGCCCAGATGCGAGCCCCAATAGCCGCCCATCACCGCCGGTTTGCCGTGGATCAGACCCTTTTGCGCATCGACGGCCGCATAGCCATCATAGGTCGCGGACGGGAAGACAAGGTGGGAATGCCCGGTCATCAGCGCGTCAATGCCGTCAATCTCGGCCAGGGGCACGGAGGCATTTTCCATCTTGTCGCTGTGATCGGCAGAGCCGATGCCGGAGTGGTTGAGCGCGATGATGATATCCGCGCCTTTTTCTTTCATTTCAGGCACATAAGCACGGGCCGTTTCGACAATGTCGCGGGCCTCAACGGTGCCTTCAAGGTTCTTGCGGTCCCACATCATGATCTGCGGCGGGACAAACCCGATCAGGCCGATTTTGATGGTGTGGGTCTCGCCAGAACCATCGGTCAGCTCGCGATCCAAAATCACATAGGGCGGCAAAAGCGTTTTATCGGCGCGCGGGTTGGCGCCCATCTCAGAGACGACATTGGCGGAAATCACCGGATAATTGGCTCCGGCCAAGGCTTTCATCAAAAAGGGAATGCCGTAGTTGAATTCATGGTTGCCCAAGGTGGAGGCGTCAAAGCCCACGGTGTTCATCGCGGTGATGACGGGGTGCATGTCACCCTCTTTCATCCCGCGCTCATAGGCAATGAAATCACCCATCGGATTGCCCTGAAGGAAATCGCCATTGTCCACCAGCATGGTATTGGTCGCCTCGGCACGCACGTTATTGATATGCGCGGCTGTGCGGGCAAGCCCGACAGTGTCGATCGCTTTGTCGGAGTAATAGTCATATGGAAAGACATGCACATGCAGGTCGGTCGTTTCCATAATCCGCAAATGCGCTTGGTTTACGGCCGCGCGCGCAGAAAAAGGGTGAAGAGCAATCAAGGCAGATCCTGCGACTGTGCCGGACATAAAGCCACGGCGATTCATATTTGTTTTCAAACGGCCCATGATGCGCCTCCTTTTGACTAACGATGGCGCAAACATTTACACGCCACAAGACACTGGTGTGACGGATGTAAATTTATCAGCCCTATGACGTGAAACAAACCCTTTTGGGGGGCTTTTCAATCGAACCAACAACCTTGGGTTGCATTTCCATTTATTGTCGCACAGATGCAACACAATCATGTGCTTTTTGCACAGAGAGTGTGGCTGGAAACGCTGGCTGCGTGTCAAATATCAACATATGGCTGAACGCATGAGAAAAGAATCTGTGGTTTTTGCAGCGGGATCGCTGCGTCGCGAGGCCCATTTGCGACCTGATGCCAAGCGGCTTTGGGGGCAAAAAAATGCTTTGGCCCTCCCCTTTTGGCACAAAATGCCCTTGATGTGGCGAACGGGCGGGCTTGCGTTTTGCACAACCGAACATGCCGCATATGATCCCGGTAAACACCCCTATCTGTTCTTGGGCCTTTCGGACGAGGATGCGCCGATTTTTGCGGTCGATGTCGATCATTGGCAGGTCGCTGTGCCGACAGAAGAGGCGGCTTTGCCGTGGATGGGGGGCGCAGTGCCATGTGCAGAGATTGAAGGATCGGAGTTTCGCGACCTAAGATCTCTGATGACGCTTTTGACTCCGTGGGAGGCAGAGATTGCGGCCACGGCCCGCGGCATTTTGGAGTGGCATGGTCGGCATATGTTCTGTGCCAATTGCGGAGCGCCCACGGCGATGTCCGATGGCGGTTGGCGGCGCGATTGCGCGGCTTGTTCGGTGCAACATTTCCCGCGCACTGATCCTGTGGTGATCATGCTGGTGACGCATGGGAATTCTGTGCTTTTGGGGCGCGATGCGGCCTGGCCCACAGGGATGTATTCGCTTTTGGCCGGTTTCATGGAGCCGGGCGAGCCGATTGAGGCCGCTGTGCGGCGTGAAGTTTTAGAAGAATCGGGGATCAAAGTCGGCCCCGTCGAGTATGTCGCCAGCCAGCCTTGGCCATTTCCGGCCTCTTTGATGATCGGCTGTCGCGCTGAGGCGTTGACAACCGAGATCACGCTGGACCCCAATGAGCTTGAGGATGCGCTTTGGCTGACGCACGAAGAGCTTGCAAAAGCGATGGCGGGTCTGTCTGATAAAATCCGGCCTGCCCGAAAGGGCGCATTGGCGCAATTTCTTCTGACCAAGTGGCTTGCGGACTGTTGGGAATAACAGGATAACATGTCCTGGGGCACTGATCACAAGTGAGTTGGCATGAAATTTTCGACCCGTCAGGACATTGAAGCACCGGCAGAGTTTGTGTTTGAGCGCTTCGCTGATTTTGAAGGCCTGGAACGTCAGGCAATGCGGCGCGGCATTGACGTCAAGCGCAAATCGCCCAGTCAGCCGCGTGGGGTTGGCGCCGGATGGACGCTGAAAGTGCCGTTCCGGGGCAAATTGCGCGATTTGGCCGTTGAAATCCGGGACTATGATGCGCCCAATGGTTTGGTGGCCGATGCGAAATCAGGCGGGTTGGACATGATTTTGACCGCTGATCTTATGGCGCTTTCGCCGCAACGCACGCGCATGACACTTGGCTACGATGTGCTTCCAAACACCTTGTCGGCACGGATTTTGGTTCAGTCAGTGAAATTCGCCAAGAGCACATTGCAAAAGCGGTTCGAAACGCGGGTGTCAAAATTTTGCGACCATTTATCGGATGAATACAAAGGCGCGCCCAGAAAATAATCGGGACGCGCCTCAAACTGTGTGTGCTTAGGTTCGACGCGGATCGGCCGGGTAGACGCCTAAAATCTCAACCATTTCGGTGAAATAGCCCAGTTCATCCAGGGCACGACGCACGTTCTCATCGTCGGGATGACCTTCGATATCGGCATAAAACTGTGTCGCGGTGAACACCCCGTCGACCATGTAACTTTCAAGTTTCGTCATGTTCACGCCATTGGTGGCAAAGCCCCCCATCGCTTTATAGAGCGCGGCGGGGAGGTTGCGGACGCGGAACATAAAGGCAGTGACCATTTTGTCTGCGCGGCGGGTATAATCGGCCTCGCGCGCCATGATCAAAAAGCGGGTGGTGTTGAGTTTGTGATCCTCAATATGACGGGCCAGCACGTCGAGTCCGAAAATTTCACCGGCAAGTTCCGAGGCAAAAGCGCCGATCTGTGGATTGCCCTCTTCTTTCACGGAACGCGCAGCGGCGGCATTGTCGGACCAATTGACCGTGGTCAGGCTGTGGTCGCGCACAAAGCCGCGCGCCTGACCCAAAAGCACGGACATGGCGCGCACCTGTTTGATGTCGGAGGGGTTTGTGCCGGGCAGACCCAAAAGGTTTACATGCACCCGCACGAAGGTTTCATCAATGATGTGCAGACCTGATTCCGGTAAAAGATGATAAACATCCTGCACACGTCCGTAGGTCGAATTTTCAACCGCAATCATGCCCAGATCAGCCGCCCCCGAGCGCACAGCCTCCATCGCATCCTCAAAGGTCGGGCAGGGCAGGGGCTCAAACTCGGGACGTGCTTCGCGACATGCCTGATGGGAATATGACCCCGGTTCCCCCTGAAATGCGATGCGTCTGGTCATTCTCGACCCCTTTTGTCTCATAGTTTTGCGCTAACTTGCGTGGGTGACGGTCTTATACCTTGAAATGCAGTAGGGGAAGCGGGTAGATAGCGCGCGACAAATGCATATAAACGGAACGCGACATGTTCAACACTATGACCATCACCAAGGTCGTCGGCGGCCTCTGCGGCACCTTCTTGATCTTCCTTTTCGGCAATTGGGCTGCGACTTCCATCTATTCCATGGGTGGCGCTGGCCATGAGGGCGAACACGCCCAAGCCTATGTGATCGCCACGGGCGAAGAAGATGCCGCCCCGGCAGAAGAGGTGGTCCAAGTGAGCTTTGACGAGCTTCTGGCCTCTGCGGATGTTGCGAAAGGCGAAAAAGTCTTTTCCAAATGCAAAGCCTGCCACAAAGTGGACGGCAGCAACGGCACCGGCCCGCATCTTGATGGCGTGTTTGAACGTGTGGTTGCAAGCGTGGATGGGTTTGCCTACTCCGACAGCATGGTGGCCCATGGCGGCGCATGGACACCCGAGGCGCTCAACGAATTTCTGCTCAACCCGAAAGGCGTTGTTGCGGGCACAAAAATGTCTTTCGCAGGCCTGCCGAAAATCGAAGACCGCGCCAATCTCGTGGCTTATCTTCAGTCCATCTCTGGCTGATCTCAACAGATCGCGCCTGATTGCATCACAAGCCCCCATTGGCCGCGTGCCAGTGGGGGTTTTCTTATGCAAACTCTTACGCGCGTGATTTGATCACGGTTTTTCGATGTGTTGTAACTTGCATGTGGGCGCTCCGACACATTACCGTCGCACAGACAAGACGCGCAGCCCAACTGCGCCTCACAACACTTTCGGAGGTTCCATATGTTCGCACGCCCCGCTTTTCGCACAGGTTTCCCGATCTTGGCCCTGTTGGCCCTTTTGAGTGGAGCCGCGAAAGCTGAGGACACGATCACGCGCACATGGTTCACCGATTGGGATACGGTGAAATATTCCGAACCCTTTGACCATCTCGATTACGTCAATCCAGATGCGCCCAAAGGCGGCGACATCGTTTTGGGCACGGTGGGCACCTTTGACAGTATGAACCCCTATTCGACCCTTTCAGGGACGCCAGCCGCCTTGTCGTCGACCCCGTATGAGCGGCTGATGGACGGGACGGCGGATGAGTTCACCGGCGCGCAGTACTGTCTTTTGTGTGAAACATTGGAATATCCTGAAAGTCAGAATTGGGTGATTTTCCACCTGCGCAAGGACGTGCGTTTTTCTGACGGCACGCCGATGACCGCCGAGGATGTGGTGTTCACCCATAACAAATTCATTGCCGAAGCCACGCCGTCTTGGCGCGCGGGTGTCAGTGCGATGATTGCGAATGTCGAGGCGCTTGATCCCTATACCGTCAAATTCACCTTTCAACCGAACATCCCGCGCAAAGGGTTGATCGGACAGGCCGGAGCCACCTTGGTGATGCAAAAGGCGTGGTTTGAGGCCAATGACGCCAAGTTGGATGAGAAACGTTTCGATGTCTCTCCCGGCACAGGGGCCTATATGTTGGACAGCTATGACGCGGGCCAATGGGTGAAATACAAACGCAATCCCGACTATTGGGGCGCGCAACATCCGCTTAAAGTGGGGCGCGAGAATTTCGACACCATCAAGGTGATCTATTTTGGCGATACGATTGCGGCATTTGAGGCGTTTAAATCTGGTGAAATCACCTTTCGCCAAGAAACTTCGTCTTTGAATTGGGCCACCGCTTATGATTTCCCGGCCTTGGAAAAGGGTTGGGTGATCAAAGCCGCGCTTCATGATGGCTCGTTGCCCGGTGCGGCGGGATTTTTGTTCAACCTGCGCCGCGAAAAGTTCCAAGATCGCAATGTGCGTTTGGCGCTTGGGTTGATGTATAATTTCACTTGGACCAACGACACGCTGCAATACGGGTTGTTCAAACAGCGCGAAAGCTTTTGGGAAACACCTTTGCTCAAGGCCACTGGCCTGCCGGAGGGCAAAGAATTGGCCTATCTCGATGAGGTCCGCGACATGGTCCCGCCTGAGATTTTCACCGAAGAGGCGTTCGTGCCCCACACATCGGGTGAACGCTCTTTGGATCGGAAGAACCTGCGCAAAGCATTGGCTTTGCTTGAAAAGGCTGGGTATACGCCCGACGCTGACGGGAAATTGCGCAATGCCAAGGGCGAGACGCTGGACGTGGAATTCCTGCATTACAATCCGGCCTGGGATCGCATCATCAACCCCTATATCGAAAACCTCGTCGCGCTGGGCGTGAACGCCCGCTACAACCGCGTGGATGCGAACCAGTACCAAGCCCGAACCCAAAGTTTTGATTACGACATGATCTACAGCGGGTATACGAACGGGTTTGAAGAAGGCTCCAGCTTTGATCAGAAATACGGGTCTGACAACGTGAACGACGTGTTCAACCCGGCGGGCCTGTCTGATCCGGCGATTGATCATCTGGGCAAACGGGTGCTTGAGGTCGAAAGCTATGATGACATGGCCGCCATTGTGCGCGCCGCCGACCGGATCATGCGCTACGATTATTTCATCGTCCCCGCACATATGAACGACAAACACTGGGTGGCCTATTACAACATGTATGAGCATCCGTCTGAGGATAAAATGCCGCCGCTTGATCTGGGGTATCTGGATTTCTGGTGGGTCAATGCCGACAAAGAGCAGGCGCTCAAAGCCGCCGGCGCGTTGAAATAAGCCAGTCAGGACAGTCCTCATGGGAGCCTATATTTTAAGGCGCATTTTGTTGATCATTCCGACGTTGCTCGGCATCATGATCCTCAATTTCGCGCTCACCCAATTCGTGCCCGGCGGCCCTGTCGAACAGGTGCTGGCCAACATGCGTGGCGAAGGCGATGCCTTTGCCTCCTTTACCGGCGGTCAGGGCGATGCGGGTCAAAACATGGATGTGCTCGATGGCAACGGCTATGAAAGCGAATATGCCGGTGCGCGTGGCCTTCCGCCCGAGTTTATCAAGGATCTGGAGCGTCAATTCGGCCTTGATAAGCCGCCGTTGGAACGTTTCCTGTCGATGATGTGGAATTACATGCGGTTTGATTTTGGCGAGAGCTATTTCAAATCCGAGACGGTGCTGGATCTGGTGTGGGACAAGCTGCCCGTGTCGATCACCCTTGGGCTTTGGGCGACGCTGATCTCCTATATGATCTCGATCCCTTTGGGCATCCGCAAGGCGGTCCGGGATGGATCGAACTTTGACACATGGACCTCCGGCATCATCATCGCGGCCTATGCCATCCCCGGATTTCTCTTTGCGATCATGCTGTTGGTGTTGTTCGCGGGTGGCTCTTATTGGCAAATTTTTCCCCTGCGCGGGCTGACCTCGCCAAATTGGAGCGACATGACGCTGGTCGGCAAAGCGTTGGATTACCTTTGGCATATCACCCTGCCGGTCTTGGCCTCGGTGATCTCGTCTTTTGCGACGCTCACGCTGTTGACCAAAAACTCCTTTCTTGATGAAATCCGCAAACAATATGTGGTCACCGCCAGGGCCAAGGGCCTCTCCGAATCCCGCGTTCTTTACGGCCATGTGTTCCGCAACGCGATGTTGATTGTGATCGCGGGCTTTCCGGGGTTGTTTTTGGGCGTGTTCTTTGGCGGATCGGTGATTATCGAAACGCTGTTCTCGCTCGATGGCTTGGGTCGTTTGGGGTATCAAGCCGCGCTTGAACGCGACTATCCGGTGATCTTTGGCACGTTGTTTTTCTTTGGCCTCATCGGCCTGTTGATCGGCATCCTCTCGGACCTGATGTATGTCTTTGTTGATCCGCGCATCGACTTTGAAAAGAGGGACACATGACACTTTCCCCCCTCAACCAACGCCGTTGGCGCAATTTTCGCGCCAATCGCCGCGCGTTTTGGTCGCTGATCATCTTTTCGATCCTGTTCGGCCTGTCGCTTTTTGCCGAGTTTCTGGCCAATGACAAACCGATCCTCGTGCAATATCGCGGCGGCTATTACATGCCGATTTTCAAATTCTACCCGGAAACCGAATTCGGTGGCGATTTCAGAACCGAGGCGGTCTATCGCTATGCCGAGGTGCAATGTTTGGTGGAAACCGGCGGCATGGTGGATTGTTTCGACGACCCCGACACCCTGATCGAAGATGCCAAAGACGGCGTCATCAACGGGGACAAGATCGAGAAAGGCTGGATGCTTTGGCCGCCGATCCGCTATTCGTTCAACACGCAAGTCGAGGGGCCGGGGGCCGCGCCATCTGCGCCGACGTCGCAAAACTGGCTGGGTACGGATGACACCAAACGTGATGTCGTCGCCCGCGTGATCTATGGCTTCCGCCTGTCGGTGTTTTTCACCTTGATCGTCTCGGTGCTCTCGTCTTTCGTGGGTATCATCGCTGGCGCGCTTCAGGGATTTTTTGGCGGGCGTACTGATTTGATTTTCCAACGGATTTTGGAAATTTGGGGGGCGATGCCGTCGCTCTATGTGATCATCATCCTGTTTGCCATTTTGGGCCGAAGTTTCTGGCTTTTGGTGATGGTGACCATCCTGTTTGGCTGGACCGCATTGGTCGGTGTGGTGCGGGCCGAATTTCTGCGGGCGCGCAATTTCGAATACATCCGTGCGGCCCGCGCGCTTGGCGTCTCCAACGGCACCATCATGTTCCGCCACATGTTGCCCAACGCCATGGTCGCCACTTTGACGATGCTGCCCTTCATCGTGACGGGCAACATCGGCACGCTGGCCTCGCTGGATTTCCTTGGCTTCGGCTTACCCTCATCCTACCCCTCATTGGGCGAAATGACGCTACAGGCCAAACAGAACCTTCAGGCGCCATGGCTGGGCTTCACTGCCTTTTTCACCTACGCGATCATGCTCTCGCTGCTTGTCTTTATCTTTGAAGGCGTGCGCGATGCTTTTGACCCGAGAAAGACCTTTCGATGAGCCTTTTGCGCTACACAGATCTCCGCGTGGGATTCCGTCAGGATGGCAGCGTGGTTGAGGCCGTGACGGGCGTGTCCTTTTCCGTTGAAAAGGGCGAAACCGTCGCCCTTGTGGGTGAATCCGGCTCCGGCAAATCGGTCACAGCGCTCTCCAGCGTCAACCTTTTGCCCGACACGGCCGAGATCACGGGCTCGATCACCTATCAGGGCCAAGAGCTTGTCGGGGCGTCTGAGAAGGAGCTGCGCAAACTGCGTGGCAATGACATCAGCTTTATCTTCCAAGAGCCGATGACCTCACTCAACCCGTTGCACACGCTCGAAAAACAGCTTTCAGAGGTGCTGTTGATCCACCACGGCATGACCGGTACTGCGGCGCGGGTGCGGGTGATTGAACTGTTGGAACAGGTCGGCATCCATGACCCGGAAAGCCGTCTCAAAGACTATCCGCACCAACTTTCGGGCGGGCAACGTCAGCGCGTGATGATCGCCATGGCTCTGGCCAATGACCCCGAGCTTTTGATCGCGGACGAGCCGACCACGGCGCTTGATGTGACCATTCAGGCGCAGATTTTGGAGCTGTTGCGCGAGCTTAAGGATCGGCTTGGCATGTCGATGCTGTTCATCACCCATGACCTCAACATCGTGCGCAAAATTGCCGATCGGGTCTGTGTGATGAAAGACGGCGAGATTGTCGAAACCGGCCCGACGGCGTTGATTTTCGACAATCCGCAACACCCCTACACCCAAATGCTTTTGGCCGCCGCCGCCACGGGTCGCCCGGACCCGGTGCCCGAAGACGCCAAAGTTGTGGCCGAAACCGAGAAATTACGCATCTGGTTCCCGGTTCAGCGCGGGTTTCTGCGCAAAACGGTGGGCTATGTCAAAGCGGTCAATGCCGCATCGTTTTCGGTACGCGAAGGCGAAACCGTGGGCATCGTGGGCGAATCTGGTTCCGGCAAAACCACGTTGGCACTGGCGATGATGCGGTTGATTTCCTCACAGGGGCCTGTGGTCGTTTTGGGGCAGGACATTCAAGGTTGGTCCAACCGCCAGTTGCGGCCGTTGCGTGCCGATATGCAGATTGTGTTTCAGGACCCGTTTGGGTCGCTTTCGCCGCGGATGACCGTGGCGCAGATCATCGCAGAGGGGCTGAGCGTGCATAAGGTCGAAGGCTATGCCTCTTCTGAGGAGGCGGTGATCGACATCATGCGCGAAGTCGGGCTTGATCCCGAAACCCGCCATCGCTATCCGCACGAGTTTTCCGGCGGGCAACGTCAACGCATCGCCATCGCTCGCGCGATGATCCTGCGGCCACGTCTTTTGGTCTTGGACGAACCGACATCGGCCCTCGACATGACGGTTCAGGTGCAGATCGTTGAGCTTTTGCGCAAGCTGCAAGTGACGCATAAATTGGCCTATCTGTTCATCTCCCACGACCTGCGCGTTGTGCGGGCGCTCAGCCATAAGGTTATGGTGATGAAACGCGGTGATGTGGTTGAAGCGGGCGATGCCGATGTGATTTTCGACGCCCCGAAAGAGGCCTATACCCGCGCTTTGGTGGCGGCGGCGTTTGACCTTAAAGTCGAAGAGGGCGCAGGGCTATAAGCCGCACGCCCTCTGACAATTGTTCATATCCTTGCGGTTCAGGACGGGCCGATGGGGGCACATTCCGTGCCGCGCGCTTCCAGCCGGCGACAGGTCATCGCGGCCAAATCCTCGGTCAGCCCAAGGAAATTCGCGTCATAGCCGCGTTTGGATTTGACCACTTTGCGCAGCGCCCCGTCGAGCATTTCAATCTCTGTCAACGCGGTGCGCAACAGCTCCTTGCGGGCTTCATATTCCGAGCCATACGTGCCGATGTTGATGCCCCAATGGCGGTTGCCAGAGGTCGAAATCCGCGTCACCACTTCGGGCCCTGTCGGGACCGGATCGGCGGCGACGGCAGAGGTGGGTTCGATCGAGGCGAGTTGCAATTTTTCAGGTGCTTCGGTGCGCGTGGGACGCAGGATTGGCGCGATAGCGGGCATCACGGGCGCCGTTTGCGCGCGCGTAGCCTCTGCGGCCAAAATTGTGCTGGCTTCCACCGTGGCTTCGGTCGCAGCGGCCAAAAGTGCGGCCTCTTGATTGGCTTTTTCCAAAGCGGAGAACACGTCATCTGACGCGGCCAGTAACATTTGTTCATCCTCGGGCGCCAGTTCGCGCATGGGCCGGGCTTTCGGGATCGGGCTTTTGGTCATATTGACACTCACCCGCACGATTTTCGACGCCACTTTCGGCGCGGTTTCGCCTTTGGCGACCATAACGGCACCGCCGCCAACCTGACCCAAATAGGGTGGTTTTTTCGGTTTGCTGACAGAGACATTGGTCGGCGCGCGTTTGAAGCCAAGGTCCATCAATTCGGTCACTTTGGCATTGCGCGATGCGGTCGAACGGCCACCAAAAACGGTGGTGATGATCCGCTCATTGCCATGCTGTGCCGAGGCCACAAGGTTAAACCCTGCCGCTGCGGTGTAGCCGGTTTTGATGCCATCTGCGCCGGGGTAGGCGCTGAGAAACCGGGAGTTGGTGTGGGTGACGGTGGTCACGCCAGCGTCGGCGGTTTTGCGCGAAAAGATGTTGTAATATTCTGGGTAATCATAAAACACATGGCGCCCCAAAACGGACATGTCGCGTGCGGTCGACAGGTGGCCTTCTTCGGTCAAACCATTGGCGTTTTTGAACGTGGTGCGCGACATGCCAAGCTCTTTGGCGGTGCGGTTCATCCGCCGGGCAAAGGCGGCCTCGGAACCTTCGATGGCCTCGCCAATAGCCGTGGCGGCATCATTGGCGGATTTCACGGCAGCGGCGCGGATGAGATAGCGCAGTTTGATTTTTTGACCGGCCTTGAGGCCCAATTTGGACGGCGGTTCGGAGGCGGCATTGCGTGACACGGTGACGAGGGTGTCGAGAGTGATTTCGCCATGTTCGACCGCCTCAAAAGCGATGTAGAGCGTCATCATTTTGGTCAGGGAGGCCGGGTGCAACCGGGTGTCGGCATTGGTCGCGTGCAATACTTTGCCATTGCGCGCATCCATCACCAACGCGGCATATTCCGCTGCCATCATCTTTGCCGACATTGCGATGGTCATCGCAAAAGCGATCAAAACAAGAGGGAAAATGCGTCTTGATACGGCACGCAGGACACCCCGCGCTTGCACGTTGCTCATCATGATAAATCTGCCTCGTCCTGCCGGATCATTTCGCCCAGCTTATTTTGAAAACGTAGCACAGCCTTTCGTTTGAGAAAACCGCGAATTTTCAAAGACTTTGAGAGGGTGCAGAGATGCAACGCCACATCTGGTGGCTATGGTCGCATTGTCCACCATATGGTGAAGTTTGCAGTATGAAAAAGAAATCTGTGGAGGCTCTGTTCAAAGGCGGTTCAAAGGCCGAGTGTTTCGATGAGCGTAGGCAGCGCCCCCAAATCACCCAGTTGGCGGTATCGGGGATGATCTTCGGGCGCCTCCGCATGTTCGATTTCCCACGTCCAATTGTGCGGAATGAACACGCCCCACGCCCCGGCCTGAAGCGGCGGCAGGACATCGGATTTCATCGAGTTGCCCACCATCATCGCGGCCTCGGGGGCGACATTATGGCGCGCGAAAATGCCTGCATAGACCTCGGGTGTCTTGGCGGAGACGATTTCGACCCCATCAAACAGATCGCCCAAACCGGATTGCGCCAATTTGCGCTCTTGATCCAACAGATCGCCTTTGGTCACCAGCAGGATTTCATGCTGCTCGGCCAGTGCGCGCACTGTCTCTTCGACGCCATCGAGCAGGTGAATCGGGTGGCGCAACATCTCCTGTCCGGCGGCAATCAATTCAGCGATCACCGAGGCGGGAACGCTTTGATCCGTCACCTCAATCGCCGTTTCGATCATCGACAAGACGAAGCCTTTGATGCCGAATCCATATTGGCCAAGGTTGCGTCGCTCCGCCGCCAAAAGCCGCCCCGCCAAGTGATCGCGCTCGGTGTAATCGGCCAAAAGATCGGCGAATCGGTCTTGGGTCATGCGGAAAAACGCCTCGTTTTCCCAAAGCGTGTCATCCGCATCGAACGCGATTGTCGCGAGTTTGACAGACATATGCTATGCTCCCTTTACTGCTTTTGGCATAACCCTCTTTATTCATGCGAAAAAGGGGCTATATAACGCCAATCAAGACCTTAATTTGTGCAAAATCCAAAAATCGGAGACGCCAGAGTGACCCTCTTGCCTCACATGATGTCCGACAAAGACGACCGTTTCGACGACGGCGATGTCGATCTTGCGCTTAAAACAAAGCCGAAAACCAAGCGTCCGCCTTTGTATAAGGTGATGCTTTTGAACGACGATTACACGCCGATGGAATTTGTCGTTCTGGTGCTGGAACGCTTTTTTGGCATTGGCCATGGTCATGCGACCGAGATCATGCTGACCGTGCATAAAAAGGGCTTGGCCGTCGTTGGGGTCTTTCCGTTTGAGATTGCCGAAACCAAAGTGCAGCAGGTGATGGATTTCGCCCGCCGCCATCAACATCCGCTGCAATGCACGATGGAAAAGGAATAGGCGTTTCGCCGCTTCATGATCTCTTCTCGTCTCCCTCTTTTGCTCGAAGGTCACGATCTGTCTGGCCATGATCTATCTGACCCTGTGCCTGCGCGTGTCGTGGTCTATAGCCCCACGCTTGATGCCGACCTGTCGGATCTTTCTGACGCACATCTTCAGATCGTTCAGGGGTTTAAACCCGATTTCGATGCGTTCACAGCGCGCGGGTTTGACACGCGTGTCGTGGCTGAGGGCGCATTCGATTTGGCCATTGTTGCCGTGCCGCGGTCCAAGGCGGAGGCGCGGGCGTTGATCGCCGATGCGGCCGCTCGGGCGCCGCGCGTGATCGTGGATGGGCAGAAAACCGATGGTATCGACAGTCTTTTGAAGGACGTGCGCAAACGGGTCGAGGTGGCGCAGGTCGTGTCCAAGGCCCATGGCAAGGCCTTCGCCTTTTCTGGTGGTGATTTCACCGATTGGGCCGATCCTGGTGCGCTGCATCTGATCGACGGGTTCACCACCCGGCTTGGCGTCTTCTCGGTGGATCGCATTGATAAAGCCTCGCAGGCGCTTCTGGCCGCGCTGCCTGAGAAACTGCCGTCGAAAATCGCCGATCTTGGCGCGGGCTGGGGCTATCTCTCGCGTCACATTTTGGATCATCCGGGGGTGAAACTCCTGCATGTGGTCGAGGCAGAGGCCGCGGCTCTTGCCTGTGCGCGCGAAAATGTCACCGATCCGCGCGCGGAATTCCATTGGCAGGATGCGACCAAATTCATCCCGCCGACAAAACTGGATGCGGTGATCATGAACCCACCGTTTCATACCTCGCGCGCGGCTGATCCGGGGCTGGGTCAGGCTTTTATCCGCGCCGCCGCCGGGATGCTGTCACCTCAGGGTCAGCTTTGGCTGGTGGCCAATCGGCAATTGCCCTATGAGGCAACGCTTGCCGAGATGTTCGGCACATGCCAACAGATTGCCGATACGGGTGGGTTTAAGGTGCTTCACGCCGCAAAACCGCTTCGCATGAGCGGTAAAACAGCTTAAGATGGCGCTAACACATTGCGGAGACGACTGATGAGCTTTTCGATTGAAGGCAAGACCGCCATCGTGACCGGGGCGGCCAATGGCGTTGGTCTGGCGATTGTACGGCATTTCGAATCTCAAGGCGCGCGGGTGATGTGCGCCGATATCGACGAGGCCAGCCTGATTGAGCAATACGGTGAGGCGGCCAACGTGGATGATGGCCATATCGCATATTTCGCAGGAGATTTGCGCGAAAAGCTGACCATCGCCAACCTGTTGTCTGCCACGATTGATGCCTTTGATGGCGTTGACATCCTGATCAACGCCTCGCGTCAGGTGGCGATGAGCGATCCTTTGTGCGTCGAGGAAGACAATGTTGCCCATTTGATCGAGCAAAACCTGATGACATCGCTGCGCCTGACACAGCAGGTGGCGAAGTGGATGATCAAACAATCTGAAAAAACCAGCGAAGACGAGGGCATTGTCGGCTCAATCGTGAACCTGTCCTCGATTGCCGCGCGCCGGTCTCAGCCGGAGCTTTTGGCCTTTTCGGTCTCCTCCGCTGCCGTCGATCAACTGACCCGCTCCATGGCGGTGGCCCTGGCGCCCAATCGCATTCGGGTCAATGCCGTGGCGTTTGGGTCGGTGATGAGTGCAAGCCTGCAAGGGATGTTGGCCGAAAACCCCGATTACCGAAGTGAGATTATCTCTAAGACGCCGTTGGGCCGGGTCGCACAGGCCTCAGAAATTGCCGAGACCGTGCAATATTTGGTGTCTGAGGCCTCCGGGTTTATGACCGGGCAAATCCTGACCTTGGATGGCGGGCGCACACTGGTTGATCCGGTTCACGCGCCCACGCATTAAATTCGAAACGCCGTCACTGTTCTCAGCTCGGATATTGCCGCACACAGGCTTGAGTCGCGGCCTCTGCCTGTGCTGCCAATTGCGCCTCTTTCTTTTTCAGCGCCGCCAGTTTTGCCGCTTCGGCATCAAGGTCGATGGCTTTCGGAACGCGCCGGGTTTCGACGTCGGGAACGCGACAGTAAATGGGTGTGCCGTCCGCATTTTCACCACAGCGCTCAATGTCGTAGTCGATGTATTCTTTTTCGACCAAGGCATAGCCGCGTGCAAGATTGCCTTCGGCTTCGGAAATAAAGCTTTGAACCTGACGCAAATCCTTGGTGGCGCGGGAAATGCACATCTGTTGTTCGGAACAGGCGGCGACAAGCGGCAAAAGCATAAGGGGAGCAAGCCAACGCATTTGAAAATCTCCATTTCAACTCTGTCCATACAATAGGCTTTTTTGGGCGCGGGGGAAGGGACCTTGCTGCTCTTAGCGCATTCCTGCTACCTCTGGACGCAACATGATGCGCCGGAAAGGACTGCCCGAATGAGCCAAGACACCCGCGAAGAGATGAGCCCAGAGATGAATGGCGAAAAATCCCGTGCCTCCCTTTGGTTTCGGGATTTGCGCAATCAGATTGTCACTGCATTCGAGGCGCTCGAAGACAGCCAAGCCACAGGCCCTTTCGCGGAGTTGCCCGCCGGGCGTTTTGAGGTCACCGAGACCAAGCGCAGTTCGGATGATGGCTCTGATGCGGGGGGTGGTGTGATGTCGGTGATGCGCGGGGGCCGGGTGTTTGAAAAGGTTGGCGTGAATATTTCGACCGTCTACGGGGCGCTTGGTGAGCGGGCACAAATGGCGATGGCTGCGCGCAAGGGCATTCCGGGGATGAAAGACGATCCGCGGTTTTGGGCGGCGGGGATTTCGCTTGTCGCGCATATGCAAAACCCGCATACGCCCGCCGTTCACATGAACACACGGATGTTTTGGACACCCCATGCATGGTGGTTTGGGGGCGGATCGGATCTGAACCCTTGCATCGAATATGCCGAAGATACCGCCGCGTTTCACGCTGTGCAAAAGCATCACTGTGATCGCCATGACCCGAACTATTATCCGCGCTTCAAAGACTGGGCGGATGAGTATTTTTATGTCCCGCATCGTGGTCGGGCGCGCGGTGTAGGGGGCATCTTTTTTGATGATCACAACACGGGCGATTGGGAGGCGGATTTTGCCTTTACCCAAGACGTGGGCCGGGCGTTTTTGCCCGCCTTCTTAGGCGCGACAGAAAAGCGGCGGAATACGCCATGGACGGAGGCCGACAAAGACACGCAACTGATCCATCGCGGCCTCTACGCCGAATACAATCTCGTCTATGACCGTGGCACCAAGTTTGGTTTGGAAACGGGCCATGACGCCAACGCCGTCTTGATGTCCCTGCCGCCGATGGCGAAATGGGTATAGGTCGGTAGAGCAGGAATTGAAAAGAGCCCCCAAAGGGGCCCTTTGGGTGTCAAAAGACAAAATTGCTTGCGCTGAGATCGCTCAGGGCGGTGCTATCCAAGTAGATGATGTTGCCGCCGCCTGCATCAATGATGACGCTTGAGCCAGATTCAGTCATATGCGCGTTGTTGAGATCACTCCAACTTGTGATTGAGGCCACATTGCTGAGATCAATGATATCATTCCCGTTATCGTCAAAGTCGGTGATGTGATCCACTTGGAACGTACCGGAAAAAACAAACGTGTCATTGCCTGCGCCACCGTCAAGCGTGTCATCGCCCGCCCCGCCATCAAGCCGGTCGTTCCCGGCCCCGCCATAAAGGGTGTCGTCTCCGTCTTCGCCCCAAAGCTTGTCGCTTGCATTGTCGCCGACAAGGCGATCATCGCCGTCGCCGCCGTAGAGGTTATCGTATCCAAGCCCGCCATTGAGAACGTCGTTGCCCGCGTCCCCATGCAGGATGTCGTTGTCACCGTTGCCGATCAGGGTGTCATTCCCGGTGCCGCCGGAAAGTGTATCGTCCCCAACACCGCCATAAAGCGTGTCCACCCCATCGCCGCCATTGAGGGTGTCATTGCCATCTTCTCCGACCAGACGGTCGTCTCCGGCGTCCCCTTCCAGGAGATCGGCGCCACTTCCCCCGTTCAATGCATCATTGTCGTTGCCGCCATGTAATTTGTCGCCGCCGTTGCCTCCCAATATGTTGTCATCACCGTGACCGCCAAGAAGAGTATCTGCGCCGAGGCCCCCGACGATCAGGTCAGCGCCGTATCCGCCGGAGATGTAGTCAGCGCCGTCACCGCCCTCGGCTTTATCGTTCCCATCGCCGAGATTTAGGCTGTCATTTGCGTCACCGCCGAGGACATAGTCATCGCCCGCCCCGGTTTTGATCCAGTTGTGCAGATCAGAGCCAATGATATAGTCGTTGGTCGCGGCTTCCTCCAAATATTTGTAGGAAGTCCCATATGTGGCATCGTTAAATTGAACCGAGACCTCTTCGACCACGTCATATGCGGTATAGGTGATCACTGCGACCTCGTAGGCGTCCAAGGTGATTGAAATCTCGGTGAGATCAAAGTAGGTCTCACTGCTCAATGTCCCACGCGTGTTGGGGTCTTGCCACGCGGCCAAATCAACTTCGTTATAGTGGCCGCCCGTGTAGACACCGTCGGTTTGGGCGTAATCAACGCCAATGATTTGCACTGTCACGGTTCCGTACCCGATTGCGTACATATCCGCGAGGTTGATGGTTATGACTTGGTCCTGACTTTCGGACAGGGACGACAGGAAAACAGCGCCCTCTCCGCCGCCAATAAACCCGTGAATGTCAAAGCTGGACCCGCCCTCGGCTGTCACATCCAACACCTCTTTTCCCACAAGAGTGTCATTCATCAGGTCAACCCAGAATGCCAATCGGGCGGAGCTTGCCACCGTTATTGGCCAAGGCTGTCGTGTGGTACAGAAGGGGCCACATGTCGGCGCTGTCAATGCCATGTTTCATCATCGCGGAGAAGATTTCCAATGTTGGGGCCAACTGCATCAAGCCCCAATAGCGCGCATCCTCAGAGAGGGCGGTGTGTTGCACGCCCCATTCGCTGAGATGCAAATCCATGTCCTCACCCCACTCGGCCGCCATATCTGCGAATTTTGCCACAAGATCGTCTATGTTGTCGTAGCTGTGACCCCACTCGCCCGTTGTATCCGTCGCGGACTGTTGACCGTCTTGGTAATAGAAATGTGAGGCAAGGCCGTCGATCATATTGGCGACCCCCGCATCAAGCTTTTCAAGCACGCCGTTGATATTTTGAGTTGCGAAATCATCAAGGGAAACATTGCCGCCATCTTTGGTATTGATCGACATTTGGGCGATGATGTCGTGTGCATCGGCCCCGTCACCTAGAACACCGTCAATCACGGGAACGAGCGCGTTGAGTACTTCGGCATAGCCTTGGGCGGTGTAGACGCCGCGATATTCATTGCCGATTTCAAAGCCGTCGATGGTTGCGCCTGTGTTTTGCGCGATCTCAATCACTTTGGTGACAAAGGCCGCGACGGCGTCAAGTTCCACCTGCGTGATGCCACTCGCGACATCCGCTCCGCTGGCATATTGGCTGTCGGTCAACCATTCGGTTGGAATGATGATTTTTGCGGACACCCCGTTGTCCCCACAAAATTCAAGGAAGTCCTTCAAAAGCGCGATGTTCAGTTGCTCTTGTCCGGTAATGTCCTCTTTGGGAACCAGATCGACGGCGCCATTGGCGTCCACGTTCAGCGCATATCTTTCGATATCCGCACCACCCGGCCAACGGAGGGACGTGAGGCCCATACCATTCAGGCCTTCAGTCCCATTTTGAGTATCTTCAAGAAAATCCGAGAGCCCTGCGGCATTGCCCTCGTGTTGGACGCGATCAAAGGCGTCGACGAAGTTCACGCCGAAATGGTCTTTGGTGACAGCTTCACCCAGGGGCAATGACACCGTAATGGATTCCGTAATCATATCGAGATCTCCTCAAATTGATTTAAAATCTGAGGAGAGAATATCCCGTTTGAGATGCTTCTCAATGTGCGAAATCAATCGGGAGCTGTGCTAACGCGTTTCCCGAAGGGTCTCGATCATCAAAGACACATTATCCGGGTCGGCGTCTGGTGTGATGCCGTGACCGAGGTTGAAGATATGCGGACCTTTGGAAAACGCCTCTCGGATATGGCGTACTTCGTCGATCAGGTCTTGGCCACCTGTGACCATGTGGCGCGAGGCCAGATTGCCCTGAACGCAGCCGTCTTTTTGGACATGTTCCGCGCCCCATTCAGGCGTCACAGAATTGTCCAAGGCGACGCAGTCGACGCCGGTTTTGGCGTGAAAGCCGATGTACCCATCGCCCGCTTCGCGCGGGAATCCGATGACGGGAATGCCAGGATGGCGTTTTTTCAACTCGGCGGTGATCCGGCGCGCCGGTTCGACGGCGTATTTTTCAAACGCCTCACCCTTGAGGCTCCCGGCCCAGCTGTCGAAAATCTTGACGACCTCGGCACCGGCTTGGATTTGCATGTCGAGATATTCGATCGTGCTGACCGTCAGCAGGTCGATGATCTTTTCAAAGAGGTCGTTATTGCCTTCATGTAGAGCATGAGCCGGGCCTTGATCCGGCGTGCCGCGACCCGCGATCATATAGGTTGCAACCGTCCAGGGCGCGCCGGCAAAGCCGATCAATGTGGTCTCTTTCGGCAATTCACGCGAAAGGATTTTAACCGTCTCGTAGACCGGGGCGAGCACCTCGTGGATGTCATCCTTGCCCTTCATCGGCACAAAATCGGCCTCTGAGGTGATGGTCGACAGGCGCGGGCCTTCGCCGGTGACAAACCAAAGATCCGCCCCCAAGGCCTGTGGCAAAAGCAAAATATCGGCAAACAGGATCGCCGCGTCAAAACCAAAGCGGCGGATCGGTTGCAAAGTGACTTCGGCGGCCAATTCAGGGTTGTAACACAGGCTGAGGAAATCCCCGGCCTGTGCCCGCGTGGCGCGGTATTCCGGCAGGTAGCGTCCGGCTTGCCGCATCATCCAAATCGGCGGAACCTGTTGCGTCTCGCCTTTGAGCGCTTTGAGGATCGTTTTTTCGGACATCTTCGGCCTCCCGGTTGTGTGTCCCCGCGTTGGTCCCTTTCCTGCGGGCTTTTGTCAAGCGGCCATGACTTGTCAGGATGATCCGCCGCAGGTATGGCTTTGCCATGACACTCACACTCCCGACCCCCGCTCAACCGCTGAAAATCGGCACCCGTGGCTCCCCGCTTGCGCTGGCGCAGGCCCATGAGACGCGCGCGCGCCTCACGAAGGCGTTTGATTTGCCGCTTGAGGCATTTCAGATCGTTAGCATTTCGACCCGTGGCGATCGGGTCCAAGACCGCGCCCTGCGTGAGTTGGGCGGCAAGGGGTTGTTTTCAAAAGAGATCGAAGATCGGCTTTTGAATGGCGAAGTCGATATTGCCGTGCATTCGACCAAAGACATGTCGGTGGAACAGCCCGAGGGGCTGGTGCTTGACACCTATCTGCCGCGCGAAAACCCCTTTGACGCGTTCATCACGCTCGATGGGCGCGCGCTTGCGGATTTGCCGAAAGGCGCTGTGGTCGGCTCGTCGTCCCTGCGCCGCAAAGCGCAATTGTTGAACAAACGCCCCGATCTTCAGGTCATCGAATTTCGCGGCTCGGTGCAAACCCGGTTGCAAAAACTCAAAGACGGTGTGGCGGATGCGACGTTTTTGGCGCTGGCGGGGCTCAATCGTCTGGGCTTTGACGATGTGCCGCGCGTGGCCGTGACCGCCGAAGAGATGCTGCCCGCCGTCGCCCAAGGCGCGATTTCGATTGAGCGCCGTGCGGCAGATCATCACATCGCCGATATGCTTGCCGCCATCCATCACGCGCCCACGGGGCAGGCTTTGGCCTGTGAACGGGCGTTTTTGGCCAAGCTTGACGGGTCGTGCCAAACCCCGATTGCCGGGCTGGCCCAGATTGTTGGCGGCAGCTTGCGCCTGCGTGGGGAAATCCTGCGCAGCGATGGTTCCGAATCCCTCAGCGATGATGTGTCTGGTGCGGTTTCGGACGGTCCAGAGATGGCCGTTGAGATGGCGACCAAGCTGCTTGAGCAAGCGGGTGAAGGATTTTTCGACTGGAAATAAAGGGTTTGGACTAGGGCAAGGTTTTGCCCGGATTCAAAATCCCTTTCGGATCAAACGCCGCTTTCACCGCCCGCATCATGTCCAGAGCCACAGGGTCTTTGCGCCGCTGCATCGAGCTGAGTTTGCCCAAGCCGATGCCATGTTCGGCGGAAAAACTGCCGCGCATGTCCTGAACAATATCCTCCACCGCCTCCATCAACGGCGCGCACAGCGCGGCAGTCGACGGGTAAATCGTATAATGGACATTGCCATCGCCCAGATGGCTGACCGTGCAAGAGGTCACGCCGGGATCAAGGGGTTTCAGGCGCGCTTCGGCACGGCTGAGGAAGGTTTCGATCTGATCGACGGGCAGGCAGAGGTCATTGATCACCAAAGGTTTGGTGTTGACCGAGATTTCCGCCGCCGCCTCGCGAATTTCCCACATCAATCGGCGCTGTGCCACGGACCCGGCCAAGGCGGCGTCCAAGACCAATCCGGCTTCGAACATCTCGCCCAATATCTCTTCCAGCGCGCTCACAAGCGGCACTTGGCCGGTTTCATCAAGGATGCAATCGCGCGGCACGGTGGAGGCGATTTCCAAGAAAATCGTGTGGTCCACGTCATGTCCCAATGGCGGAATCAAATCGGCGCGAAACTGCGCCAGACGGGCCATGTAATCGCGCGGCATATATTCAAACGCCTCGACCATGCCGCCGGTGTGTTCTTGCAACCGGTTCAAAAGCTGCAACGCATCCGGCAGTGACGGCACGGTGACCATGGCGGTGGCATAGGCCTGCGGCAGGGGGGTGAGTTTCAACACAGCAGCAGTGATCACGCCCAATGTGCCCTCCGCGCCAATCATCAGATCGCGCAGATCATACCCCGAATTGTCCTTGTGCAGCTCACTCATCAGATCAAGCACGCGCCCGTCGGCCAAGACCACCTCAAGCCCAAGGCAGAGATCGCGGGTGTTGCCATAGCGCAAAACATTGGAGCCGCCGGCGTTGGTGGCCAATGTGCCGCCGATCCGCGCCGATCCTTTGGCGCCAAATGTCATCGGGTAGCTGAGACCCTGTGCCTCGGCGGCGGTGTGCAACTCTTGCAGGATCACCCCGGCCTCAACCACGGCGATCCGGGCTTCTGGGCGGATCTCGCGAATGCGGTTCATCCGCTCCAGAGAGAGGATCAAGGCGCCCTCGGCGGCGGTTGCGCCGGTCAATCCGGTGTTGCCGCCCATCGGTACAACGGGCGTGGCTGTGTTATGCGCCAGCGCCATGATGGCGGAAACCTCAGCGGTCGTGTTTGGGCGCACCACGGCCAAAGGCGTCGTCACATATTTGCCAACCCAGTCGCGGCCATAGGGCAGGGCGTCAGGCCCGGTCAAAACATGCGGTGTGATCGCGCGCAGGCGGTCTATGAGGTCCATCGGTCGCTCCGGTGTTTGGTCCTCGCGGTGTCGTGGAAAATGCGCGGTTTGGCAAGTCTGGGACGCTGTCAAATATTGCGCCAAACCCCGCGCCAACAAAATCCGTCCCTGCGGGGGAGCAAGGACGGATCTGGGACACATCAGGGTCGGTTGCGATCAGACGGCTGATGAATGCTTGGCCTGTGTCATGTCATAGGCGTCAAAATGGCGGGCGATCATCCGGGTGAGCGGGCGGGCCACGTCAAGGATGACAATTCGCTCCGGCGAGGTTGCGAGCATGCCGGGAAACGCGTCGCTTACGCTTTTGGCAAAGGCATCAAATTCGGCTTGCGACAAGCCATAGTTTTGGATCAATTCGGCGGCTTCGACCCGGAAATCGCACATCAAGGCCTCAATGATCCGCCCGCGCAAATGGTCTTCGGCGCTGAAGGTATGGCCCTTGGCGATCGGCAAACGCCCGGCGCGCACATCGGCTTGATATTTTGACGTGGCGGGGTGGTTTTGGGCGAATCCTTGCGGGTATCTGGCAATCGAAGAGGCTCCCACGCCGATCATGGTCGGGCATTTGTCGTCGGTGTAACCTTGGAAGTTGCGGCGCAATGTCCCGGTGCGCAACGCGACCTCAAGGCCGTCGCCTTTCTTGGCGAAATGGTCGATGCCAATCTCGACGTAATCGTCCCAGACAAACAGATCCCGCGCCACATTGAACAGGTCCAGCCGCTCTTCGGGGCGGGGCAATTGGTCGGTTGGGATCATGTTTTGCCGCCGCGCCATCCAAGGCACATGGGCGTAGCCAAACAAGGCGACACGGTCGGGCGAGAGGGTCAGGAGCTTTTGAACGCTTTCGGCGATTTTTTCCGGGGTCTGTCCGGGCAGGCCGTATAAAATATCGGCGTTGAGCGAGGAAATCCCACGCGCGCGCAGCCCATCTACGGCGGCTTTGGTGATCTCATAGGACTGAATGCGACCGATGGTTTCCTGAATGGCGGGATCAAAATCCTGCACCCCGATTGAGGCGCGGTTCATCCCGGCGGCGGCCAGCGCGTCCAAACGCGCGTCATCGACCTCGTTGGGATCAACCTCAACGGAAAATTCATAACGTTCGCTAAAAGGGGCCAGATCATGGATCGCCGCGGAGAGATCGGCGATCATTTCAGCGCCAAGCAGCGTTGGCGTCCCGCCGCCCCAATGCAAATGGCCGATTTGAATCCCGTCGGGGATGCGTGTTTTCAAAAGCGACAATTCGGTCTTGAGCGTCTCGACATAGGCGGCCACAGGGCCAGCTGTGGTTGTGCCCTGCGTGCGACACGCACAAAACCAGCACAGGCGCCGACAAAACGGCACATGGATGTACAGTGAAATCGGCTGAGACGGGTCCAGAGCCCTGAGCCAACCTTCCACATCCCCGGCGCTTGTGGCGTCGGAAAAATGGGGCGCGGTTGGATAGCTCGTGTACCGGGGGACACGAGCGTCAAAAAGGCCGAGCTTGCGGAGTTGCGTGTGCGTGTTCATGGGGATACGATCTAGTGGAACTAAGATTGGGCGCATTGACCCAGATCAAAAAACGCGAGCGCACCTATGAGTGACATTGTATTCGACCACAAAGAATGCGGGTCCTGTCCGATCCGTCACCGGGCTGTCTGTGCCCGGTGCGAGACCGACGAGCTCGAAGAGCTCGATTCCATCAAATATTATCGCTCCTATGAGGCCGGCCAGCCCATTGTCTGGTCCGGGGATAGAATGGATTTTGTGGCCTCCGTGGTCACCGGTGTGGCCTCATTGAGCCAAGCCATGGAAGACGGGCGCACCCAGATGGTTGGGCTGTTGTTGCCCTCTGACTTTCTGGGGCGTCCGGGGCGCGATGTTGCCCCATATGATGTGTCTGCCGTCTCCAACCTCACACTTTGTTGTTTTCGCCGCAAACCTTTTGAGACGCTGATGACGCGCACGCCGCATATCGCACAGCGCCTTTTGGAGATGACGCTGGACGAACTTGATGCGGCACGCGAGTGGATGTTGATCCTCGGTCGTAAAACTGCGCGGGAAAAAATTGCATCGCTGATGGCGATCATTGCCCGGCGCGAATCCTCGCTGGCGCTGAAGAGCACGGGCGATGGCATGATGTTTGAATTGCCGCTGACCCGCGAGGCGATGGCGGATTACCTTGGTCTGACGCTTGAAACCGTGTCGCGGCAGATTTCGGCGCTCAAACGCGAGGGAATCATTACGCTGGAAGGCAAACGCAGAGTGATCATCCCGGATTTCGATCGGTTGCAGATCGAGACGGGTGACGACATGGACGGTGGGATGATGGCCTGAGGCCAGTCTTGCTTTAGGCATCGGCCAAGTCAAATTCATAAATGTTTTCCGGCCCGTAGATCGTCCTGTCTGCGGGCCGGATTGCGATACGTTCGTGGCGTTGGGTGTCAGAGTGACATCAACTCAGTGCGACATCAACACCGGGATATCCGCCAATTCCAACATGTGGCGGGTTGCGCCGCCAAGGATCGATTCGCGGAAGCGGGAGTGACCATAGGCCCCCATCACCAAGAGATCGGCGTCCTTGTCACGCAGTTGACGGCAGAGCACATCAGAGACGCGTGGCATGGTTTTCGCCAAAACCGACACTTCGGCGCGGACACCGTGACGCACCAACATTTGGCACAGCGAGCCACCCGGATCAGAGCGATCAGGGCCGTGCTGCGGCGGGTCGATGATGGTGATGTCCACAATATCGGCTTTTTGCAGAATCGGCAGAGCGGAGCGCACAGCGCCCAAGGCTTCGGCGCTTTCATTCCAGGCGACGACCACACGTTCGATGTTTTGCGGCACATCGGCGGTGTCGGGCACAACGAGAACCGGGACATGACCTGAGAACAGTGCGGCTTCCAAGATTTCTTCGTGTTCGTGACTGCGGCCCGGACCGTAAGGGCGGGGCAGGACGACGAGATCAGAGAAGCGCAGGAAATGCGCGAGTTGGGGCGTCAGACCGGCCATTTGCGCGGTTAAGGGGTTGGTCGTCCATGAAATTTCTTGGACTTTCAAGAACTCCGTGACCTGAGACTCAATTTCGCGGCTCTCGGTTTGGGCCTGTTGCAGGTTGTCTTGCAAGGCCATCGCATTGGTGCCGGCATAGTAGAAGCCGGGCTGTGTGCGGTCGAGACCCAGACAAATCACGTCAAGATGCCCTTCTTCGCGCCGGGCAAGAGCGGTTGCGGCCTCAAGGGCATGGCGATCCGCATCCATATTACAAATGATGGTTGTGATGGTTTTAAAAGGCATGGCGACCTCCGTTCAGGAATTGCGACATTTCGACCTACACAATGCGCCTGTGCGCGCAAATGGGCTTTGATTGAGATCAACAAATTTGAGGGGCGCGGCGATTTGCGCGGGGGTTCATTTAAAATTAACTATGTAAAAGGATTAAGGGCGCACACACTAAGGGCGCACGCGGGGCTGTTTCTGTGGTATTCAGCCCATTGAGGGATGCATGCGGACATTACACGAAATTTGGGCGAGAAACTCCTTTCTCACGATATTTTGACTCAGATCAAGGAGGGTCGCCCGGATGTCGTTCAAACCGCAAACTGTCGAGACCTGTGCCAAACACGGGGCGACATGCCTAACGTAAATGGGCATCAGAACGAAGGGACGCAACATGTGGAACTACATTAAGCTGGCAGTGCTGGGGATCGCCGTGGTCCTATTCGGCCTTGCCGCAAACTACGGGCGCGATTTTGGCTATCAAATCCATGCGCTTATTTTCATGGCCGCGGCGGCCATTACTTTCATCTACACCCTGCGTATGACTGGCGACGTCAAAGCACAGCCCGAGGGCTACTTTGATGGTGTCGTGCGCTACGGTGTTATCGCAACTGCCGGCTGGGGCGTTGTGGGCTTTCTGGTGGGGACGTTCATTGCCTTCCAGCTCGCCTTTCCAAGCCTCAACTTCGAGTTCCTGCAAGGTCACGGCAACTTTGGGCGCTTGCGTCCGCTGCACACCTCTGCGGTGATTTTCGCCTTTGGCGGCAACGCTTTGATCGCGTCGTCTTTCTATGTGGTGCAACGCACCTCTGCGGCGCGCCTGTTCGGTGGCGGTCTTGGGTGGTTCGTGTTCTGGGGCTATAACTTGTTCATCGTGCTGGCGGCGACAGGCTATGTCTTGGGTGTGACCCAATCCAAAGAATACGCTGAGCCGGAATGGTATATCGACCTGTGGCTGACCATTGTCTGGGTCGCCTATCTCGTCGCTTTCATGGGCACGATCTTTAAGCGTAAAGAAAAGCACATCTATGTGGCGAACTGGTTCTACCTGTCCTTTATCGTGACCATTGCGATGCTGCACATCGTCAACAACCTGGTGATCCCCGTTTCCTTCCTCGGCTCGCGCTCCGTGATGGTGATGTCTGGGGTCCAAGATGCGATGACACAGTGGTGGTACGGTCACAACGCTGTGGGCTTCTTCCTCACCGCAGGCTTCCTTGGCATGATGTACTACTTTGTGCCGAAACAAGCCGAGCGTCCGGTGTTCTCCTACAAACTGTCGATCATTCACTTCTGGGCTTTGATCTTCCTTTACATCTGGGCTGGCCCGCACCATCTGCACTACACCGCTTTGCCGGATTGGGCTTCGACCCTCGGTATGGTGTTCTCCATCGTGCTGTGGATGCCGTCCTGGGGTGGTATGATCAACGGTCTGATGACGCTGTCTGGCGCATGGGACAAGTTGCGCACTGACCCGGTCATCCGGATGATGGTGATCTCCGTGGGCTTTTACGGCATGTCGACCTTTGAAGGTCCGATGATGTCGATCCGCGCGGTGAACTCGCTGTCTCACTACACTGACTGGACCATTGGCCACGTGCACTCCGGTGCTTTGGGTTGGAACGGTATGATCACCTTTGGTGCTCTCTACTTCCTCACTCCGCGCCTGTGGAACCGGGATCGTCTTTACTCGCTTGGCCTTGTGTCCTGGCACTTCTGGCTCGCCACCATCGGCATCGTGCTCTACGCGGCCTCCATGTGGGTGACGGGTATCATGGAAGGCTTGATGTGGCGCGAAGTCGACAGCCAAGGCTTCCTCGTGAACGCCTTTGCAGACACCGTGTCCGCCAAGCATCCGATGTATGTGGTTCGTGCTCTGGGTGGGGTTCTCTATCTCACTGGTGCGATCATCATGTGCTACAACCTGATCATGACTGTGCGTCGTAGCCCTGCAAAAGCAGACGTTCCGGCCATGGCTCCGGCCGAATAAGGGAGGGTTTAAACAATGGCTCTCATTGACAAGCATAAGATCATTGAAACCAACGGCACCCTCCTTATGGTTGGCGCACTTTTGGTGGTCACCATCGGCGGGATCGTAGAGATCGCACCCCTTTTCTACCTCGAAAACACCATCGAGGATGTCGAAGGCGTGCGCCCCTATTCCCCGCTTGAGTTGACCGGTCGTGAAATCTACATCCGCGAAGGCTGCTACGTCTGTCACTCTCAGATGATCCGCCCGATGCGCGACGAAGTGGAACGGTACGGTCACTACTCTCTGGCAGCGGAGAGTAAATACGACCACCCGTTCCAGTGGGGGTCCAAACGCACCGGCCCGGATTTGGCCCGTGTGGGTGGTCGCTATTCCGATGCGTGGCATGTCGATCACATGACCGATCCACAATCGGTGGTGCCTGAGTCGGTTATGCCGAAATATGGCTTCCTTGCGGATCGTTATATCGACGCGGAATACATTCAGGACCTGATGTCGACCCATCGGATCGTGGGTGTGCCTTACACCGACGAAATGATCGAAGTGGCGCAAGCGGACTTTGCTGCGCAGGCCGATCCCGACAGCGACTATGACGGGTTGATGGCCCGGTATCCCAAAGCCGTTGTGTCCAACTTCGACGGTCAACCCGGTGTCACGGAAATGGATGCTCTGATCGCCTATTTGCAGATGCTTGGCACATTGGTCGACTTTTCGACCTTTACGCCTGACGCATCACGCTAAGGGGGTATGTGATGAACTATCATATCCTTCGGGAATTTGCTGACAGCTGGGTGCTGCTTGCGATGTTCGTGTTCTTTGTTGCGGTCATTGTCTGGGTGTTCCGCCCGGGCGCGCGCAAAGACTATCAAGACGTCTCGACCAGCATCTTTCGCAACGAAGACACACCCGCCGAAAAGGAGGCGAGGACATGAGCAAAAAAGATGTGGAAACAACAGGCCACTCCTGGGATGGGATTGAAGAACTCAACAACCCCCTTCCACGCTGGTGGTTGATGGTCTTCTATGCCTGTATCATTTGGGCCATCGCGTATTCGATCGCGATGCCTGCGTGGCCGGGCATCAAAACCGCAACAGCCGGGATGCTTGGCTGGTCCACTCGGGCAGAAGTGGCCAAAGACATCGCCTCTTTTGAGGAGATGAATGCGGGCGTGAACGCCGAGTTGGCCTCTGCCGATGTCACGACAATCGACGTGAACTCGGATCTGCACAACTACGGTGTCAACATGGGGGCCGCCGTGTTCCGGGCCAATTGTTCCCAGTGCCACGGTTCCGGTGCTGCCGGCAACGTCGGCTATCCGAACCTTTTGGACAACGATTGGCTTTGGGGTGGCACGATTGACGAGGTCGCCTACACCATCCAACACGGTGTGCGCAACGAAACCGATGAGGCGCGCTACTCCGAGATGCCGAAATTCGGCGCTGACGAGTTGCTTGAACCGGCTCAGATCGACCAAGTGGTTGAATATGTCCTGTCGATGTCCGGTCAGGACCACGACGCGGCCATGGCCACCGAAGGCGCTGTTGTGTTCGCAGACAACTGTGCGGCTTGTCACCTTGAGGACGGCACGGGCGACCTTTTCCAAGGGGCGCCGAATCTGACCGATGCGATTTGGCTCTATGGTGGCGATCGTGCCACCATCAAGGAAACCGTCACCAACGCCCGCTTTGGTGTGATGCCGGCTTGGGGTCAGCGTCTGTCTCAGGCTGAGGTCAACGCAGCCGCGCTTTATGTCCACCAGTTGGGCGGCGGCCAATAAGCTATAGGAATCCGGGCGGCAACGTCCGGGTTGCGGCACTGACCCTTGATCCTGTTCGCGCGTTTCTTCAGGGTTGGTGCCAACAAACGACAACAAAGCCGCGCTCTTGACGGATCGCGGCTTTGTTTCAATTCGGATGGCGTTCTGCTCCTTGCCGGGGGCGGCAGGATGTCACAGGAAAAAGAAACTTTTTTGATGCATCTTTAGGATCGAGTCTAAAAATCTTGATCCACATCAAGGCTCCATAAAGGTCTCCGCCCCATTAAGGGGAAAACGCGAACCGTGCGAAAAGGCAATGCTCCATGAGCTCTACCGATACCCCCCCCGAAGACAAACTCTACGCCTCCCGTGAACCGATCTTTCCACGTCGTGTGAAAGGCTATTTCCGGACTCTCAAATGGGTCATTATGGCGGTTACTTTGGGGATTTATTATCTCTCGCCTTGGATTCGTTGGGACCGTGGTCCGCAATTGCCGGATCAGGCGATTCTCATCGACCTTGCCGGTCGGCGTTTTTATTTCTTCTGGATCGAAATCTGGCCGCATGAATTCTATTTCATTGCTGGCCTGTTGATCATGGCGGGGCTTGGCCTGTTCCTGTTCACCTCCGCGGCTGGGCGTGTGTGGTGTGGCTATGCCTGCCCGCAAACCGTCTGGACTGACCTTTTCATCCTTGTCGAACGTTGGATCGAAGGGGATCGCAACGCCCGTCTGCGGTTGCATCGTCAGAAAAAATGGGACCTGCGCAAGGTGCGGCTGCGGATCGTCAAATACATTTCCTGGGTCGTGATTGGTCTGGCAACCGGTGGGGCTTGGGTGTTTTATTTCACCGATGCGCCGACGCTGTTGAAAGATCTCGTGACCGGCCAAGCCCATCCGGCCGCTTATATGACCATGGCCGTTTTGACTGCCACGACGATCTTCTTTGGTGCCATCGCGCGCGAACAAATCTGTATCTACGCCTGCCCCTGGCCGCGGATTCAGGCCGCGATGATGGACGAAGACACGCTGACCGTCGCTTATCGCCATTGGCGGGGTGAACCGCGCGGCAAACACCGTAAGGGCGAAGGCGCGGATCAACTGGGTGATTGCATTGACTGCATGGCCTGTGTGAACGTCTGTCCGATGGGCATCGACATCCGCGATGGTCAGCAACTCGAATGTATCACCTGCGCACTCTGTATTGATGCCTGTGATGACATGATGGACAAAATCGGTAAGCCGCGCGGTCTGATCGACTACATGGCGCTGACCGATGAGCCACGCGAAATTTCGGGCGCGCCGACGAAACCGGTGTGGAAACACATCCTGCGCCCGCGCACGATTCTGTACACCGTGCTTTGGGCCGCTGTTGGATTTGGGCTGGTTTTTGCTCTCTTTATTCGCTCGGACATCGACATGACCGTCGCCCCCGTGCGCAACCCGACCTATGTGATGCAATCCGATGGTGCGATCCGCAACATTTACGACCTGCGGTTGCGCAACAAACATGGCGAAACGCGCGAGTTCCGTGTGAGCGTCTCTGGCGACGCCGACTTGACGGTGACGTTGCAGGGCGGCGACAATACGGCGAGTGATACCATCGAAGTCAACGCCGATGAAATGCGTATCGTGCGGGCCTATGTCGAGGCACCTGCTGGGTCCGAGGCCGCAAATTCTGAACGGAAAGAGTTCTCGTTCTGGGTCGAAGATGTGGCCAGTTCCGAACGGGTTTCCGTCGACTCCGTCTTTAACGGCAAAGGAAACTAAATCATGCGCGAAATCACTGGTAAACATGTTCTCATCGGGACTGTGTCCGCCTTCGCCGTGATCATCGGGGTCAATGTCTTCATGGCAGTTCAGGCCGTGCGGACATTCCCCGGTCTCGAGGTCAAAAACTCCTATGTGGCCTCACAGACCTTTGATCATGACAAGGCGTTGCAAGAGGCGCTGGGGTGGACCATCGAGGCGAATGATGAAGATGGCAAACTGTACATCTTTATCCGCGACGCCAATGGTAACCCGGTGCAAGCCGCCGAAATGGGCGGCACTTTGGGCCGGGCCACCAATGTTGTCGAAGATCAAACGCCTGAATTTACCTTCAACGGTGAGGCCTATGTGGCCGAGACGGGCGAGCTTGCCGAGGGCAATTGGAACTACCGGATGGTGGCCACCGCACAGGATGGGACGCCATTCAAACAGCGTGTTATCATTCACGTCAAACGCTAACGAGAAAGAGGCCCCGGATGTCTGAGGTTCAGATTTCGGCCTGTCCCGCCTGTGTGGCAGGTCCAGCCGCAAAAGATGTGGCTCATGCGCGCGATGTGCGTGACACCCGGTTTGTGCTCTCTTTACCTGCGATTTATTGTGCGGCCTGTATTTCCGGCGTGGAGCGCGAGTTGACCAAACAGCCCGGCGTGCGCGCCGCGCGGGTGAACCTGACGCTCAAACGCGCACATATTGACGCGGACGAAGACGTGTCTGTTGACGATCTTGTCAGCGCGTTGACCCAAGCGGGCTATGAGGCCTATGAACTTGACGCGGGTGCGATTTCGGCGACCGAAACCGACCGCCGGGGCCGTGCCATCCTGACCCGCATCGCCGTGTCCGGCTTTGCCATGATGAATGTCATGCTGTTATCGGTCGCGGTTTGGTCCGGGGCCTCGGATGTCACCCGCGACATGTTCCATTGGATTTCGGCCGCCATCGCACTTCCGGCCATTGCCTATGCGGGTCAGCCGTTTTTTGGCTCCGCGTTCACGGCGTTGAAAGCCAAGCGTCTCAACATGGATGTGCCGATTTCCCTGGCCATCCTTTTGGCGGGCGGCATGTCTTTGTATGAGACCTTCGAATCCGGCGCACATGCCTATTTCGACGCCGCCTTGTCTCTGACTTTCTTCTTGCTCGCGGGCCGGTATCTGGACTACCGCACCCGCTCCGTCGCCCGTTCTGCCGCCGAAGAACTCGCCGCCCTCGAAGTGCCGCGTGTGACCTTGGCCGATGGCCGGGTGATCTCCATCACAGAGGTCGAAAAGGGCGCGTTGATCCGCGTCGTGCCCGGCGCGCGCGTGCCCGTGGACGGCATTGTCATGGAGGGCGCATCCGAGGTGGATCGCTCTTGGTTGACCGGCGAAAGCCTTCCTGCGCTGGCCGAAGTGGACACGATCGTGTCCGCGGGTGAAGTCAATCTCACCGGGCCTTTGGTGGTCAAAGTCACGGCGGCGGGCGCAGACAGTTCGCTACACCGCATGGCCGATTTGGTCGCCATGGCCGAAACGTCACGCAACCGCTACACGTCTTTGGCGGACCGCGCCGCGCGCATTTATGCGCCTGCGGTTCATCTTTTGGCCTTGGGCGCGTTCATCGGCTGGATGATCGCAACGGGCGGCGACGTTCGCCATGCGCTGAACATCGCCGTGGCCGTGTTGATCATCACCTGTCCTTGTGCGCTGGGCCTTGCCGTGCCTGCGGTCACCACTGCCGCCTCTGGTCGCCTGTTCCGCGCCGGGATGTTGATCAAATCCGCCACAGCACTCGAACGGCTGGCTGAGGTCGACACCGTTGTTTTCGACAAAACCGGAACGTTGACCGAGGGGCGTCCCGAACTGTCCAATCTGGCCGAAATCCCGCCGCGTGCCCGTGGCATCGCGATGGCTTTGGCATCTGGGTCCGCTCACCCTTTGTCATCCGCGTTGTTTGCCGCGACCCGCGCCGCCGATGTCATCCCCGCCAAACTGACCGATATTCGCGAAGTGCCGGGGCAGGGGATCGAGGCACGCTGTGATGGCATTTCGGTGCGGCTTGGCCGGGCGGGTTGGCTCAATGCGGTGGCCAAGGCCCAAACCGCCACCTACCTCAAAATCGGCGATGAGGCCCCTTTGGCTTTTACCTTTGTCGATCACCTGCGCGCAGGTGCGGCGGAGGCCGTGACGGCGCTCAAACGCCAAGGCAAAGATGTTGTGTTGTTGTCGGGTGACACCGCTGCGGCTGTGGCCGACATTGCGCATCGCGTCGGAATCGCCGCATGGGATGCTGATTGCTTGCCCGAAGCCAAAGCCCTGCGCGTTGCCGAACTCACCCGTTCGGGCCGCAAAGTGTTGATGGTCGGGGATGGTCTCAATGACACCGCCGCCTTGGCCGCCGCTCATGTGTCGATTTCACCGGCCTCCGCCCTTGAGGCCACGCGGGTCGTCTCCGATATGGTGCTTTTGGGCAAATCGCTTGCACCGTTGGGCGAGGCGACGCGCGTTTCGATTTCCGCCACCCGCCGCATCAAAGAAAACTTTGCCATTGCGGCAGGTTACAACATGATCGCCATTCCGATCGCTTTGGCTGGATTTGCCACTCCGTTGGCTGCCGCCCTCGCGATGTCGCTCAGTTCCATCACCGTATCGCTCAATGCGCTGCGCCTTAGAGGTAAATCATGAACGTTCTCGTCTATTTGATCCCAATCTCGCTTTTGCTCGGGGGGATTGGGCTTGTTGCGTTCTTCTGGTCGCTCCGCACGCGCCAATATGATGACCCCCAAGGCGATGCTCGGCGCATCCTGACGGGCGATTATGACGATCATCCGAAAGAGTGATCATTCGACAGAGTTGTCGAGCACACGGTTTACCAAATCTTCGACCGTCGGTCCCATGGCCTCGACAATCACCGATACGCCCTTGGCATTGGGATGCACCCCATCCGCCTGCATATGCGTGGTGAGCATTTGTTCCCAAAGGCCCAAATCGGTGAGGGGTTTGAGAAAACCCTCAAAATACAGCGTGCCATAGGCCTCGGCCAAATCCGGGTATATCGCATCGAAATGCGCTTTATATTCGGCGCCATAGTTGCCCGGTGCTTGCATCCCGACCAACAGGACAGGGACGTTTTTCGCCCGTGCCACCTCCAAAATGCCTTTCAGGTTGGTGCGGCTCAACTCTGGCGACAATCCACGCAATAAATCATTGCCGCCCAAGGCCACGATCATCGCGTCGATGTCCGGGGTCAGGGTCCAGTCCACACGCGACAGCCCGCCCGCCGTGGTGTCCCCCGATACGCCTGCATTTATGATGGTTGCGTCGACATGATGCGCCGCCAGCCAGCCCTGCAATTGCGCGGTGAACCCGTCTTGCTGCATCAACCCGTAGCCTTGGGTCAAACTGTCGCCGAGGGCTGCGATCCGCAAGGGCTCGGCCACGGCCGCATGCGTCGCGCAAATCATCCAAATCTGAACCAAAACAAGGGTAAATGTCTGGGCAAGCCGCTTGCCGATCCGCCGCAACACCCCATATCCAAAGGGTAAAGACACAAGGATGTTCCTCATGCCCGATCCGATCATTTCGCTAAGCGATGCCCGTCTGACGCTTGATGGCAACGCCGGGCAGGTCGAGATCCTGCGCGGGATTTCCCTCGATGTCGCGCGTGGTGAAACGCTTGGGCTGGTCGGACCTTCGGGATCTGGCAAATCGTCTCTCCTGATGTTGCTCGGCGGGCTGGAACAGGCCACATCCGGGCGCATTTCGGTGCTCGGGCGCGATTTGACCACGATGGACGAAGACCAACTCGCGCGCTTCCGTAGGGATCATATGGGGGTGGTGTTCCAATCCTTCCACCTTCTGCCGACTATGACCGCTTTGGAAAATGTCGCAATCCCTCTCGAACTTGCGGGGCTGAGCGATGCGTTTGATCGGGCACGGCAGGAACTTGAGGCGGTGGGGCTTGGCGCGCGCATCGGGCATTATCCGGCGCAACTCTCAGGCGGCGAACAACAACGGGTCGCACTGGCCCGTGCCGCCGCACCGCGTCCCGAAATCCTTTTGGCCGATGAACCGACAGGCAACCTTGATGGCGCAACGGGCGCGGCGATCATGGATCTTCTGATGGGGCTGCGCGATCGGCACGGGTCGACATTGGTGCTGGTCACCCACGCGCCGGAATTGGCGGCACGTTGCGATCGGATCATCCGTCTGCGCGATGGCCAATTGGATTTGTCTGAGGTTGCCGCATGAGACTGCGTCTGGCATGGCGCATTGCCCGACGTGAATTGCGCGCAGGCTTGCACGGTTTTCGTGTCCTCTTGATCTGTCTCATCCTTGGCGTGGCAGCCATCGCCGCCGTCACCTCCGTGCGCGAAAGCATTTCTTTGGGCCTCGCCCGCGAAGGGGCCGCTCTTCTGGGCGGGGATGCGGAGATGACATTCACCTATCGCTTTGCCACCCCAGAGGAACGCGATTGGATGATGGCGCAGTCTGTTGCGGTCTCCGAGATCGCCGATTTCCGCTCCATGCTCAGCCGGAAAGACGAGCGCGCGCTCACCCAAGTCAAAGCCGTCGATGCAGCCTATCCTCTTGTCGGGACTGTCGGTTTACGCCCGGACATGCCGCTCGCGGAGGCGCTTGCGGGTCGGGATGGCACACCTGGTATCGTTCTTGATCCGATGTTGAGCGAACGGCTTGGCCTTGCTCTTGGTGATCCCGTGCACCTTGGCGATGTCGCCTTTGTTGTCATGGCAGAACTCACACGCGAACCAGATGGAGCCTCAGCCGGGTTCACCCTTGGCCCGCGCAGCATTGTGTCGCGCGAGGCGCTTCGCAACACCGCGCTTTTGTCGCCCGGCTCCTTGTTCGATGCGGCGTATCGGCTCAAACTTCCGCCGCAAACCGATCTCGACACGCTCAAATCCCGCGCAGAATCCGAGGTTGCGGAGGGTGGATTTCGCTGGCGGGATTCCCGCAATGGTGCGCCCGGTGTGAATCGGTTTGTCGAACGGCTCAGCTCCTTTTTGGTGCTCGTGGGGCTTGCTGGCCTTGCGGTCGGCGGCGTGGGTGTTTCCTCTGCAGTGCGTGCTTATCTCGACCGTAAAATCGCCAGCATCGCCACGCTCAAAACCCTCGGTGCGGATCGCGCCACAATCCTGATGATCTATCTGTTTCAGGTGGGCATTCTGACCCTTTTGGCGATTGTCGGCGGGGTGATCCTTGGCGCGCTCATCCCGCTGATCGCGGCACCGTTTTTGCAAAACAGTCTCCCTGTTCCGATGGACGCCACCGTTCATGCCGGCCCGTTGTTTGAAGCGGCTCTTTATGGTCTGCTCTCCAGCGCCATTTTCGTGCTTTGGCCCTTGGCTCTCACCGAAAAAATCCGCCCCGCCGCCCTGTATCGAGACGCGCAATTTGGCCTCAAAGGCCTGCCACGCTGGCCCTATCTTTTGACCATTTTCGTCCTGATCGCCGCGCTTGTAAGCGCCGCAGTTCTCTTTTCGGACAGTGCGCGACTTGTGCTTTGGGCGGGGGCCGGATTGGCGCTTTCCTTCGGCGCGCTGGTTTTGGCCGGTCGGGGCATGGCTGCGCTCGCGCGCCCCTTGGCACGGCTCAAAGCACTGCGTGGCTTTTTGCCCCTTCGATTGGCACTGGGGTCGGTCGGGGGACCGGGCGGCGAAACCATTTCCGTGGTGCTTTCGCTTGGGCTGGGCCTCACCGTGTTGTCCGCAATCGGTCAAATCGACACCAATTTGCGCGGTGCGATTGGCCGTGATCTGCCGGACGCCGCGCCCTCCTATTATGTGGTCGATATTCAAAAAGATCAGATCGACGGCGTGTTGAACCGCTTGGCCGAGGACCCCGGTGTCACCCGGTTTGAGACCGCACCGATGTTGCGGGGCATCATCACTCGCATCAATGGCCAAGACGCTCAAACCGTGGCCGGGCCACATTGGGTGTTGCGTGGAGATCGGGGCATCACTTACGCCGCGCAAAAGCCCGACAATGCGAAAGTGACCGAAGGTGCATGGTGGCCAGAGGATTACGAGGGGTCGCCGCAAATCAGTTTTGCCGCCGAAGAAGCCGCCGAAATGGGGCTAAAGCTCGGCGATGAGATGACGGTGAATATTCTTGGTCGCGACATCACCGGCACGATCACTTCATTGCGCAATGTTGATTTTTCCAGCGCGGGGATGGGGTTTGTTCTGACGATGAATCCGGCGGCTTTGTCCGGCGCGCCGCACACCCATATTGCTACGATCTACGCCACGCCTGAGGCGGAGGCCCCTTTGATCCGGGATCTGGCGCGGGCCTATCCCAACATCACCACGATCCGTGTGCGGGATACGATTGAACGGGTCAGCTCCATCCTTAAAAGCATTGCGGCCGCCACCACTTTGGGGGCTATGGCCACTTTGGTGACGGGGGCTGTTGTGTTGGTCGGGGCCGCTGCAGCGGGCGAGGATCGCCGCCGGTTTGAGGCGGCCATATTAAAAACGCTCGGCGCAAGTCGGGGTCGGATTTTGGCCAGTTTTGCCCTGAGGTCGCTCTTGCTGGGGGCCGCTGCGGGGTTTGTTGCCTTTGGGGCGGGGGCCTTGGCCGCTTGGGCCGTGATCCATTTTGTCATGGAGGCAGCGTTCACCCTGTCCATCCTCTCGGCGCTCTGGATCGTGGTCGGTGGGATCAGCGTCACGCTGATCACCTCTTTGTTGTTCTCATGGCGTGCCATGTTGGTCCGGCCTGCACGGGTGTTGCGCAGTGCGGATGGCTAATGCGGATAGGAAGGTCTGAATGGGAAAACGGCCTCTGCTCAGTGGTGCGGGTTTAACGCCCGTGCCACCGCATTCGCGATCACCTGTTCTTCGTCCGTTGGAATGACCATCACAGGCGTCGGGCCTTTGCCGATGTCTCGGGCATTGCAGTCGTTGGCGTCCCCATCCAGCTCAATGCCAAGATACCCAAGTCGATCAATGATTTGGGCGCGAATCCTGGCCGAATTTTCCCCGATCCCGCCACAAAAAATCAGCGCGTCGATGCCAGATAGCGTTGCCGCCATCGCCCCTATTTCACGCCGCACACGATAGACGAAATACTCTATCGCATCCTTGGCCTCGGGGGCGTCTGAGGCTTCCAAAACTTGCATATCCGCGCTGAGCTCCGACAAGCCCAACAGCCCGGATTCGTGATAGAGCATATGTGTCAGCTCTTTCACGCTCATGCCTTCCGTTTCCATCAGGTACAGGAGAATGCCGGGATCAAGCTGACCGGAACGCGTCGACATCGGGAGCCCATCGAGCGGCGAAAACCCCATGGTGGATGAGATCGAGTGCCCGTTGTTTACCGCGCAAATGGAGGCACCACTGCCCAAATGTGCGATGATCAAGCGCTTGTTGCGCAACTCCGGGCGTTCTCGGACGATCTGATGAGAGACGTAATCATAGCTCAGGCCGTGAAAGCCATAGCGTTTGATCCCCTGTTTGTAGAACCGCCTCGGGATCGCATAAATATCGTTTTCCCAAGGGTGGTTGCGGTGAAACGCCGTATCGAAACAGCCGATTTGCAGCGCATAGGGAAAGGCGCGTTTGGCCGCCTCGACCGCCGACAGATTGTGCGGTTGGTGTAGTGGGGCAAGTGGATTGAAGGTCGCAAGATCGGCCATCACATCGTCGGTGAGTTCGGTCGGCGTGGCGCGCAAAGGGCCGCCGTGAACAATACGGTGCCCAACGCCTGCGACCTCCTGGCCCTCCAAAAGCGGTGTGATTTTCTCAAGGATCACCGCGAGGGCGTCGGTTTGATTGGATGCTTTGATGGGGTGTGTGCTGTCCGGCCCACCATGTTTGAACTTGAAACTTGGATTTGATCCGATGCCCTGTACGAGACCGCGCGCAATCATTTTGGGGCCTTCACCAGATGTATAGAGGGCAAATTTGACCGAAGACGATCCGGCATTCACCGTCAGAATGCGTTGTCCCATTAGAGAAGGCCTTGCATCCGGTGGGCGTGCAGCGCGGCAACCGCACAAGAGGCGAGGCGGGATTTGTCACTGTCCGAACGCGAATTTAAAATGATCGGGCAGCTCGCGCCCATGACGACGCCCGCTGCTTCTGCATGGGCGATGAAAGACAGCTCCTTGGCCAACATATTTCCGCTTTCCAAATTGGGTACAACAAGGATTTCGGCACATCCGGCAACAAGGCTTTTTAGGCCTTTTGTCCGCGCCGCAGCCAAGCTTACTGCATTGTCCATGGCCAGAGGGCCATCCACGATTCCGCCGGTGATTTGACCGCGCTCCGCCATTTTCGATAGGGCGGCGGCGTCAAGTGTTGACGGGATTTTTGGGTTCACAGTCTCAACGGCGGACAAGATCCCCACCTTCGGGAGCTTGATTCCAAGACTTTGCGCAAGGTCGATGGCGTTCTGAACGATATCCACTTTCGTGGGGAGGTCAGGTGCAATATTGATTGCCGCGTCCGTTACCATCAACACATGCGGAAGGCCGGGGACATCCATGACAAAAATGTGGCTGATGCGGCGTCCCGTTTTCAATCCGCCGTTTGATCGTAAAATCGGTCGCAAAAGGTCGTCTGTGTGCAGGTGCCCCTTCATAATGGCCGCCGCACGTTTTTCGTGAATCATGTTGACTGCAATCTGAGACGCCTCAGTGTGATTTGTACAGTGTATGATTTCGATGCCGTCGAGGGATAGGCCATTCTCTTGCGCCGTACGGGTGATTTTATCCTGATCTCCGATCAAGATCGGGATGATAATTGTGTGCTCTGCTGCCAGCAACGCTCCACGCAATGAATTGACATCCTCGGGCGCGACGATGGCAGTTCTGATTGCTGGCAGTGGCTCGGCCATCTCTAACAGCTTATCAAAATGACGATGGCTTTCGACAGTGAGGCCTGGCACGTCATGCGCATCAAAGCTGTCTTTTTTATCTGGCGCAATAACTTCGGCCTCGCCGTCCACCAACAGGGTTCCATCTGCGAGGGACACTGTTGTATGAAAAACCGCGCAACGGTCATTTTCTTTACGGATCAGCTTGACGCGGGCAACCAACTTGTCCCCGGCATGGGCGCGACCGAGAAACCGAAGGCTCTGAGATTTGTAGAGTGTTCCCGGACCTGGAAGACGATTTCCAAGGACTGATGAAATGAGAGAACCAACCCAAAATGAGGGCGCAACGGCTTCAGGCTTTCCGTCTTTGTCGCCATCCTCATGCGGGAGATGCATTGGATTCAAATTGCCTGAAGCATGGGCAAAAACATATAGATCATCGGCGACGCATAAACGCCGGGTCTCGGCCTCCATGCCGATCTCAAGCTGATCGAATGGAACATTTTGGAATACAGTCACGTGCAATCCTTGCTGTGCTGGAATTTCAGTTGCCTTACACTTGTGACATAAAGTGGTGCGGCTCTATGAGCCATATCAATGCAAACCTGAGGTTTTATGAAACTTGAACACTTTTATCATGTTGATAATCGTCGTGCACCACTTCCGGCTGCCAAATTGCCCGCGAGAACAGTCAGAGCTGTCTCAATGAGCCGGAGGCGGGATAAGGCGCTCAAATCGGCGCGTGGCCATTTGAGCGCCTTGCGCGGTTTAGGACGCGATGCTGAAGTCAACTTTACTGCTTGAGGCGGGGATTGGTTTGGTGGAGGGCACAGAAGCGTCTTCTTTCAAAACAAACTGTGAAACAATCTCGCTGAGCGTCGCAGCCTCGTTAGCCAGTGAAAAGCTTGCGGCTGTTGTCTCTTCGAACATAGCCGCGTTTTGTTGAGTGGTTTGATCAAGGTTGGCGACCGCCGTGTTGATTTCGGAAATCCCAGCGGATTGTTCCTCAGCAGAGGTCGCAATCTCTGACATATGGGTGGCAATCTCGGAAACATCATGCACAATCGAGCGGAGGGCTTCGCCCGTTTGGTCGACGAGGGAAACGCCACGACCCACCTCTTGCCCGGATTCTGAAATCAAGTTGTTGATTTCACGCGCGGCCTCTGAGGATCTTTGGGCCAGAGCGCGGACTTCGGATGCAACAACCGCAAAGCCACGGCCTGCCTCGCCCGCACGGGCGGCTTCGACGCCTGCGTTGAGTGCAAGGAGATTGGTCTGAAAGGCGATATCGTCGATCACACTGATGATTTTGGAAATTTTTTCCGAGGATTCAGAGATAGCATCCATAGCAGAAATCGCCTCTTTCACCACCGTGCTTGCAGATTGAGCATTCATCTTTGCTCCACCAACGGTTTTGTTTGCCAAGGCTGCTCCGTCAGCGGCAGATTTGACGGCCGCAGTCAATTGCGTCAACGCTGATGCGGTTTCGCCGAGTGTTGATGCAGCACGCTCTGTCCGGCGAGACAAATCATCAGCGGCGTTTGAAATCTCACCCGAGTTCGAGTGAATGGTTTGAGCTGTTTCGGAGAGGCGTTCGACCACCGAGCGCAAAGAGCTGACCGCCGCGTTATAATCCATGCGCAGTTGTTCGTAGCTCTCTGGAAATTGTTGATCAATCGTTTGGCGAACGTCACCTTGGGACAGGCGGCGGAGCCCCTCCGCGAGTGCTTCGACGACAGCGCTTTGTTCGGCGTGGCGGGCTTTGCGTTCGGACTCTGCGGCATCTTCAAGTGCGCGTCGCTCCTGTTCGGTGGCAAGTTCGCGTTCCCGGTCTCGGGCGGCTTGTTGTTTTTGCCGTTCAAGTTCTGCTGCTTCGCGTTCCGTTTTTTCGCGTGCAGCTTCTTGTTGCACTTGGGTTGCACGCCGAGCATTTTCGGTAGCTTCACTTTCCATACGGTCTTTTTCGACCAGATTGTTGCGGAACACTGTGAGGGCGGAGAACAGTCTCGCGATTTCTCCGTATCGGCCCCCAACGCGTTTGATTTCTGACATGTCCCCAATGGCAAGGCGTTCGGTGCTTGCTGTCACGGCGGACAGGGGGCGCATAATCAGGAGGAAAGTCAAAACTGGTGCGCCAAGAACAATTGCCGCAGCAATCAAGGCGATTCCATTCATTGTTACAGAAGCTTGTTTGGCGGTTCCCATCAACGTTTGGCTCGCGTCTGAGATGCCGACGATGGAGTCTTTTGAAATGCTCATGACAATGTCACTGATCCGCAAAAGGCCCGATGAGACAGAGTCGGTTGCGATTTGGCCCAAACCACGTGCCTCCAGAGCTTCGATCCGGGTGGCTAAGAGACCGGTTTCGGCATTGGTGGCCTCAAGAAGCAAGACCACTTTTTCTGCGAGGTCAGGCGGGAGATTTTGCAACGTCTCCCGGATCTGTGGGGTCTCGCCATCAATTTCAAACTGCAAGGCATGGATATACCCCGCGTTGATGGAGGCCGCACCTTGCAGAGCTTTGATCAAGATGGATTTGAGCGAGGTATCGAGGCGCGCGAGATCGGTGATGTTCTTGACGTCAGTGTCGAGGAGGTCTTTGACGACTTTGGCGTTTTGCGCGAGCGTATTTGTGCTTTCGGTATCCAGGCCCGCAAGAACACGTTCCACAGCCTGCGATGTCACTTCGTTCAGGGTCTCTTGGGACGTGCGCAAAAGACGGGCGCGGACCTTCATATCGGAAGGTGACAAAGTAATAAATTCGGCCTGAAAAGCGGAGGCTTCGCGAATGGAAGGCACGAACTCAGCAGAAGACGTGTTGTGTTCCATTTCCACGAGCAGGGCATCAATCCGTGCCTGTGCCTCGCCGGCCATCGCCTGAAGGTCCGAGCGGGTTCCGAAATCGTTGGTTTCAAGAAGCGCCTGGGTTGCCCCAACTGTGAGATTCAATTCTGCCTTGAGTAGCAATGCGAGTTTCAGAGCATCAACTTCGCGTTTAAGGAGATGTTTGAGACTTTGGTTGGATTTCGAACTGGCATTATTCCCGGCCAGCAACAGCGCAAATGAGGCGCGGTCAATCCGGCCCTGTAGGGTTTCACTCAATTCACGCGATTGCTGGTTGAGTGTTGAGAGCGCTTTCATGTTGCGACTTTGGGCCATCAATTCGGCGCTACGGGCGGCCATCAATGTATCAATGTCGGAGGTAAGAGCACTCATTTCGGTCTCGACATTCGCGTATTTATCGAGATCCAGATCCTGGATCTGAGTCAAAAGACGTGACCGCGTTTCGCGCACGGTGTCGGAATTGGATTCGATGGCGAGATGTGAGTTTGTGGTCAGCAGCGTGTTGATTGCATCTTTGAGGCTGGACACGGAATTGGCGATACCAGAGGCCGTTTCAAGTGGCGGAATAGAATCGTCCACAAGCGTTTCAACCTCATCATTGATCGTTGAGATCAGTGAACCAGACACGAGGATCGCAGCGGCGGTGGTTCCAGCCAGCGCCAGCATAATTACCAAAATTTTGGCCGCGACCGATCCAAGGAGGGTCCTGATTTTCGTCTTCATACTGCGCTCCGTTCCGTCATTTTCCGAACCCGAACTGTGAAAGGGTCCTGTGTCACTTGACGGGTAAGGTTGCAGTAAGGTGCTAATATTCGGTTGATCGGCGCGGAATCACTCAAGTTGTATATATTTTAGAGTGCGGGAGGCGGCGGAATCACTTGGCCTCAGACAGTGTTTGCCGTGAGCAAAGCAAACACCATACCTTTATCTTTCGCGCATCAATATGACAATTCTTTGAACACATGCCTAAAAAATAATCAAACATACTGGATTTGATCCGCGGGCATTTGTGCATTTGTATACAGGCTTGTGTGCGCGTTTTCTGAGAACACAGACTAACCCTGCGCGCCATTGCCGAGGGACATCCCGACATCTGAGGTGCGAAAGAGGACATGCGGTGGCGACGAACTTGCCGGTAGCCACCACCGCATTCACAGCAACTGAATTACGCTGCAAAGGGGAATGTAGGCGTTTTGTCCAAAAATTCAATCAATTGAATGGGCGCCTTTTAAAGGCAGACGCCGCAATCCTGCGGCTTCCAACAAGGGAACATGGAAGTGAAAACCAAACTCAAAGCCACTCTGGCGACTGCTCTTTTTGCTAGCACCGCGATGGCCTCTGCGGCCTTCGCCGAGTGCCCGGTCAAAGTTGGTGTGTTGCACTCGCTCTCGGGGACGATGGCGATTTCCGAAACCACGCTCAAAGACACGATGTTGATGCTCATCGACGAACAAAACGCCAAAGGCGGCGTTCTGGGGTGTCAAATCGAAGCTGTGGTTGTGGACCCGGCGTCCGACTGGCCGCTGTTCGCTGAAAAAGCCCGCGAACTTTTGACCGTGCATAATGTGGACGTGATGTTCGGCAACTGGACCTCCGTGTCGCGCAAATCTGTGCTGCCGGTGATCGAAGAGCTCAACGGACTTCTGTTCTACCCGGTGCAATATGAGGGCGAAGAATCCTCCAAAAACGTATTTTATACCGGCGCTGCGCCGAACCAACAGGCGATCCCGGCGACGGATTATTTCCTCGATGAGCTGGGGGTCGAGAAATTCGCGCTCTTGGGCACTGACTATGTCTACCCGCGCACCACGAACAACATTCTTGAGTCCTACCTCAAATCCAAAGGCATCGCGGCTGAGGACATCTTTGTGAACTACACCCCGTTTGGTCACTCCGATTGGTCCAAAATCGTCTCTGACGTTGTGGCGCTGGGCGCAGACGGTAAAAAAGTCGGCGTGATTTCGACCATCAACGGCGATGCCAACATCGGATTCTACAAAGAACTCGCGGCGGCTGGCATTTCCGCCGATGACATCCCGGTTGTGGCCTTCTCGGTCGGTGAAGAAGAGCTCTCCGGTCTCGACACCTCCAACCTTGTGGGGCACTTGGCCGCTTGGAACTATTTCCAATCCGCGGAATCTGAGCTTAACGATGAGTTCATTGCCGCATGGAAAGCCAAAATGGGCGAAGAGCGCGTGACCAACGACCCGATGGAAGCCCATTACATTGGTTTCAACATGTGGGTGAGCGCCGTTGAGGCCGCCGGCACCACCGATGTGGACGCTGTGCGCACGGCAATGTACGGTCAAGAGTTCCCGAACCTCACCGGCGGCACCGCTGTGATGAACGTCAACCACCACCTCTCGAAGCCGGTTCTGATTGGTGAAATTCAGGCCGATGGTCAGTTCGATATCATCTCCCAAACCGCTGAGGTTCCGGGCGATGCATGGACCGATTTCTTGCCGGAATCCGCTGTGTTGATGTCGGATTGGAAGGATCTCGGTTGCGGCATGTACAACACCGAAACCAAGACCTGCGTTCAGATCAAATCCAACTACTAAAACGTTTCGGGTTTAAGTTGAGAGATGACGTAAACCCGGAACATGTGAAATCTGACTTAGGCCGTGGGCGTTTCGGGACATCTCGATGACCTATTTGATCCCGAAACGCTTTCAGCTGCCATCATTTAACGCATGAAGGGCGGCGCTCCTGTCGCCCTTCTTTTCCAGCCAAAAGAGATTGCTCATGATCCGACGAATTCTCGCGGCTTGTCTGGTGTTTCTGACCCTTGCGCTGAGCGCTCAGGCTCAGGACCGGACGATCCAAGATGTGCTGCAAGAGCATGCCGAGGCCATCGTAAAATCCTCGCGCACAACCATCGGCCCGGCGATTGAGGCCGTGGCCAATTCCGGCCAGCCTTCGGCACAAACCGTTTTGCAGAAATGGCAGAACAAGGACATGTGGCAGTGGTCGGAAAACGGGTTTTTCTATGCTGCAACCGTCGATGGGTCCGAGATCACTTTGACGGATTTTGACACGGGGGACATTGTTGCAACTGTGGCAAAAGGGGATGTGACCCAGCTCAAACCGAACTCCGGTATTCGGGCGATGATTGGTGCGGCCTTGGTTCAATTTCAACTGAACGACCCTGATGCAGAGCGACGTCGTGAAGCGCTTTTGGCGATTCAGCGCGATGGCGAAGCTTCCCACCTGGCCCCTCTGCGCGCCTCGATCGAAACCGAGGACAATCCAGACATCAAAGCGCTTAAAGAGGTCACGGAGCGGCTTTTGACCATTTCTTTCGACAAGGATGACGCAAGGCGGATTGCTGCGATCGAGGGCTTTGCCGCCTCCCTTTCGCTGGATGCCCGCGCCGCGCTCAACCCGGTTCTGAGTGCCAAGCTGGTCTATGCGGAGGATCTGCCAGAGACGGCAAACATCAAACGCGAGATCAAGCCCGGATCAGAGGCGCTGTCGGTGTCTGATGCCTTCGCACTTATGGTTTCTGCCGGTGCCGCAACAGCGCAACCCACTCTTTCAGAACGAAAATCTGCTCTCACAGAGCATATCATCGACGGCAAGGTTGGCGGCGTCCCCGTGGCCGAGTTGACCCGCCAAGACGCCCGCGATCACGCCTACCAAGCCCTTGCGTCCGAGGGGTTGGTGCCCGCATTCGATCCCGCCTTCTCCATGGAGGCCGCCGTCAAAGGCGTGCGCTTTGCCGAGGTCTATGACGAACCTTCCGCTGCGGTCACCGATGCCGCGCAAAAGACGCTTCACACCATCAATCGCGCCGTTGGGGTCAACCAATTCCTCGATCTCTCATTGGACGGTCTGTCGCTGGCTTCGATCTATTTCCTTGCCGCCATTGGCCTTGCCATCACCTTTGGCGTGATGGGGGTGATCAACATGGCGCATGGCGAATTTATCATGATGGGCGCCTACACTGGCTATGTGGTGCAACAGATCATCCCGGATTACACCATCTCAATCCTTGTCGCGATCCCAATGGCCTTTGCGGTCACATTTGCCGCTGGTGTGGCGATGGAACGGCTGATCATCCGCTGGCTTTACAATCGGCCGCTTGAAACGCTTCTTGCCACCTTCGGCGTCTCTATTGCGCTTCAACAAATCGCCAAAAACATCTTTGGCACCCAAGCCCGCCCGCTCACCTCTCCCGGTTGGCTTGATGGAGCTTTGGTCTTCAACGATGTGTTGGCGATCTCTTACATTCGCATCGCGATTTTCGTCCTTGCGCTGATTTTCCTTGGCATTTTCCTCTTTATCATGAAGAAAACCCGCCTTGGCCTTGAGACCCGCGCGGTCACCCAAAATCCACGTATGGCGGCCTCGATGGGGATCAACCCGGACCGTGTGAACATGCTCACCTTTGGCCTTGGCTCCGGCATCGCCGGTGTCGCGGGCGTGGCCATCGGACTTTATGCCAAAGTCACCTCGGAAATGGGCACAGATTATATTGTGCAAAGCTTCATGACCGTGGTCGTCGGCGGTGTTGGCAATATCTGGGGCACGCTTTTGGGCGCATTGGGCATCGGGTTCCTGCAAAAGGGCATCGAATGGTTCAACCCGTCCAACACTTTGGCGGCGCAGACCTACATGATCATCTTCATCATCATTTTCATTCAGTTCCGTCCCAAGGGCATCATCGCCCTCAAGGGCCGTGCGGCGGGGGATTAATCCATGGATTTCGTGAAAAAACACCCTTCGCTTCCGGCCTTTATCGCCACGTTGCTGATCTTCACCCTTGCGGTCACTTTCCTGTCCGAGGCCTATGGCACGGGCACGATGTCGACCTCTTTCGTCAAAACGCTGGGCAAGACACTGTGTCTCGCCTTGGTGGCGATTTCGATGGATTTGGTCTGGGGCTACACGGGCATTCTCTCACTCGGCCATTTCGCCTTTTTTGGCCTTGGTGGCTATATGATCGGCATGTGGCTGATGTTTGCGCGCACGAAACTTATCGTGGTCGAAAGCATGGCCGCCGCCGACATTCCTGCCACGGCTATGGAGATCAAAGACGCCGTTGGCACGCAAATCTTTGGTGTCGTCGGCTCGTCCGATTTCCCTTTGGTCTGGATGTTTGCCCATAGTTTCTGGGCCCAGATCGCATTGGTCGTCTTGGTTCCGGGCCTGCTCGCGCTGGTCTTTGGCTGGCTCGCCTTCCGCTCGCGCGTCACCGGCGTTTACCTGTCGATCCTGACACAGGCGATGACCCTCGCCCTCTCGCTCTACCTGTTCCAAAACGACAGCGGCTTGCGCGGCAACAACGGCCTTTCCGGCCTGCAAAACCTGCCCGGACTGGATGCGGTCTCCCAAGACGCGGTGTCGATCTGGTTCTTCTGGGCATCGGCCTTTGCGCTGCTTGTCACCTATCTTATCGCCAATTTCGTCGTCTCCGGCAAATTCGGCTCGGTCATTCGCGGTATTCGCGATGACGAGGCGCGGGTGCGGTTTTTGGGCTATTCGGTGGAGGGGTTCAAACTCTTCGTCTTTGTCCTCACCGCGATCATTGCGGGCATCGGCGGCGCGCTTTATTATCCGCAAGCGGGGATCATCAACCCGGCTGAAATCGCGCCCATCGCCTCGATCTACCTCGCGGTGTGGGTCGCCATCGGTGGCAGGGGCCGCATTTACGGCGCGGTGATTGGCGCGGGCGTGGTCTCGCTTGTCTCGACCTATTTCACGGGCGGTCAAGCCCCCAATATCAACCTTGGTTTCTATACGATCAAATGGGTCGATTGGTGGCAGGTGCTTTTGGGCCTCTCCTTTGTCCTCGTCACATTGTTCGCGCCCAAAGGCATTGGCGGGTTGTTTGATCTGATCTCCGGGCGTTTGTCCCCCAGCCGCAAAGGTGCGCCGCTTGGTCCCGACCAAGGCAGCTTGCGCGAACAGGAGGCCGAAAAATGAGCCAGCTTTTAGAAGTCTCCGGCGTTTCCGTCTCTTTCGACGGGTTCAAGGCGATCAACAACCTGTCCTTTTCCATCGGTCCCGCGGAAATGCGCGCCATCATCGGTCCGAACGGCGCGGGCAAAACCACCTTTATGGACATCGTGACGGGCAAAACCAAACCCGACGAAGGTTCTGTGCTTTGGGGCGATATGTCGAAAAACCTGATTGGGATGAACGAGGCCAAAATCGCCCGCATCGGCATTGGTCGTAAATTTCAACGTCCCACTGTGTTTGAGGATCAAAGCGTGTTTGAAAACCTCCTCATGGCGGTGAAAAATGATCGCTCGCCGTGGTCGGTGTTGTTCTTCAAACCCAAATTCAAGGACCTCGCCAAGGTCGAAGAGCTTGCCTCCGAAATCGGCCTCTCCGATCAGCTTGAGCGCAAATCCGGCGAGCTGTCTCACGGCCAAAAACAATGGTTGGAGATTGGTATGCTCTTGGCCCAGGATCCACAGCTTTTGCTGGTTGATGAACCGGCCGCTGGCATGACCTTGGGCGAGCGTGAACACACCACCGACATTCTCAAAGAGGCCGCCAAAACCCGTGCCGTTGTGGTGGTTGAACATGACATGGATTTCGTGCGCCGCCTAGAATGCAAGGTCACGGTTTTGCACGAAGGATCGGTTTTGGCCGAAGGGTCACTTGATCACGTGACGCAAAATAAAGACGTGATTGACGTTTATCTTGGCCGCTAAAGGAGAGAATACCATGCTCGATGTGAAAGATCTCTCGCTGCACTATGGTGGCTCTCAGATCCTCTACGATGTCGATCTTTCCGCTCGCGCGGGTGAGGTCACCTGTGTGATGGGCACCAATGGCGTTGGCAAAACCTCGCTGTTGAAAGGCATTTGTGGCACCCATCCGCGCTCCGGTGGCACCATGATGCTTGATGGCGAAGACGTGGGGCGGGCCCCGGCGCATGAACTGGCCAAAAAGGGACTTGCGGTGGTGCCACAAGGCCGGATGATTTTCCCGCTTTTGACGGTGAAGGAAAACTTGGAATCTGGTTTCACCTGCCTGCCAAAATCCGAACATTTCATCCCCGATGAGGTGTTTGAACTGTTCCCTATTCTCAAAGAGTTTATGCACCGTCGTGGTGGTGATCTTTCGGGTGGGCAGCAACAGCAATTGGCCATTGCACGGGCGTTGATCATCAAACCGAAACTGTTGCTTTTGGATGAGCCGACCGAGGGCATTCAGCCCAATATCATTCAACAAATCGGCCGCGTCATTGCGCTTTTGCGCGATCGGGGCGACATGGCGATTGTCTTGGTCGAACAGTATTTTGAATTTGCCTATGACCTCGCGGATCAGCTTGTGTTCATGGAGCGCGGTCGGGTGACCTCTCGCCATTCAAAATCCGAGATTTCCAAAGAAGAGGCTGCCAAAACCTTCCGCATCGCCTGAGATTTTCTCCGCCAATCAAAGACTTCTGGCTCTGCGACGCAGCATTCATGCCGCGCCGCAAAATCAGACTGTTTGATAAAAAGCCGTTGCCGAAACCGGTTTCGGAGGCTCAGTGTGGGGCCCAGGAGGCGAATCAGGTGTGGTCAGACGTCAAATTAGATCGACGCTCCCGCGACAATGGGCGGGTGACGATCAGTGATCTTTCGCAGGCGCTGAGTCTGACGAAAGGCACCGTGTCCCGTGCCCTCAACGGGTATCCTGACATTGCTGAAACCACGCGTGTGCGCGTCATTCGCGCCGCAAATGCGATGGGATATCGCCCGCTCAGCCACGCCCAAGCGATCAAAACCGGGCGCAGCTGTTCTTTGGGGCTTGTCATCCAATTGTCCGAACATGATGCGCACCGACCCTTTTTGGCGGAGTTTTTGGCCGGATTGACCCAAGCCGCCTCGAAAGAGGGTTGGACCCTGACCGTTGCGACGGCGGAAAATGACGCTGACACGCTGCGCATCATGCGCGATCTGGTTGTGCATCAAAAAGCAGATGGGTTTATCTTGCCGCGTGTGCTCTGGGACGATCCGCGCATCGCAAGCCTTTCCCGCGAGAATACACCGTTTATTTGTTATGGGCGGCCAAGAAATTCAAAAGACATGTCTTATTTTGATGTCGAAGGCGAAGCTGCCATGGCCGAAGCGGTCAGCTATCTTGCCGATCTCGGGCATCGGCGCATCGCTTATATTGGCAGTGCCGAATATTATGCTTTTTCGCATATGCGACGCGATGGCTACAAGGCCGGCATCGACGCGATGGGGCTTGGGTTTGATCCCGATCTGATGCAGGAGGGCGCGCTGTCCCCAGAGCAGGCAAGTGCCGCCACACGCCGCCTTTTGGCGCTCGATACCCCGCCCACCGCTATTATTTGTGCGACGGATAGCTTGGCGCGTGGGGTCTATGACGTCGCCAATGAACTGGGACTTGCCATTGGCACCGAGCTGTCGGTCATCGGCTATGACGGCTCGCCCGAAGCCTCCGCCATGTGGCCCAGATTGGCCAGTTTCGCCGTCGACACCCGCAAAGCCGGGGCCAGTTTGGGCGAAATGTTCATCGCACGTATCCGCGAGCCCAACGCCCCCGTGGCCCAACATCTGATCCGGGCGGAGTTCCGCCCCGGCGGCTCTACAGGACATCCAAAACTGACATCAGAGCAACTGGTGCGCACATTGGCTCAACGACGGGCCACACAAAACACGTGACGCAACTCATCTAGGGAGAGAGACATGCGACTTACCAAACTGACACTCATGACAACGGCGGCCACCGCCTTGGCGTTGTCCAGTCTCGGCGCATCGGCCGACACGCTGCGGTTTTGGACCACCGAGGAACAGCCCGAACGTTTGGCCCGGCAAGAGGCGATGGCCGCAGAGTTTGAGGCCAAAACCGGCCATACCGTCGAAGTGATCCCGGTCACGGAATCTGATCTCGGCACGCGCGCCACCGCGGCCTTTGCCGCCGGTGATTTGCCGGATGTGATTTACCATCCGCTGCAATATGCGCTGCCTTGGGCTGAGGCCGGTATCCTTGATACAGACGCGGCCGCCGACGTGATCGAAGAGTTGGGCGTCGACACATTTGCCCCCGGCGCGCTCGCCATGGCGGCGGTTGACGATGGCTATGCTTCCGTGCCGGTCGATGGCTGGACCCAGATGATTATCTACCGCAAGGACCTGTTTGACGCGGCGGGCCTTGCCGCGCCGACGTCTTATGCTGCGGTTGAGACCGCTTTGGCCAAATTGCACAATCCGCCCGAAATGTACGGCTTCGTCGCCGCGACCAAGGTCGACGAAAACTTTATGTCTCAGGTGCTTGAGCACGTGTTTTTGGCCAATGGCGTCAGCCCGGTTGGCCCCGATGGGTTCAAACCGCTCGATGTGGCGAAAACCACCGAAGTGCTTGATTTCTATAAAGCCATTGCGGATGCGTCGCCTCCGGGCGATCTCTATTGGGATCAATCGCGCACGCTGTATTTCTCTGGCAATGCGGCGATGATCATCTGGTCGCCCTTTGTTCTTGATGAGTTGGCGGGCCTGCGCGACAGCGCCCCGCCCACGATCAACGATGATCCGACCTCGCCGGAATTGGCCTCCAAAACGGGCATCGTCACCACCTTTTCCGGCCCCTCCAATCCCGATGGCGCGGCATGGGGTGACATCCGCTATTTCGGCATCACCTCGGATGCGTCCACGGATGCGGCGGAAGAGTTCGTGAAATATTCGATGGACGAAGGCTACACCCAAACATTGTCGATTGCGCCAGAGGGCAAATTCCCGGTGCGGCGCGGCAATGCCGAAGACCCGGACGCGTTTTCCAAAGCCTGGGCAGAGCTGCCCGTCGGCGTTGATCGCAAGGCACCTTTGGGTGATCTTTATGCACAAGACATGATCGACGAAATCGTCGGCGGTCTGGATGTGGCACAGCGTTGGGGCGTCAAAGACGGCCAACTCGCATTGGCGTCCAAAATGATCAACTCTCAGGTCATCAACCGCGTTGTGCGCGAATATATCGACGGTAAAGTCGATGCAGCCACCGCCGTGGCCGAGATGAACAAAGAGTTTGGTGCGATCGAATAAGCGCTTTCTTTGATCTCCTGCGGGGCGGCCAGATTGCCCCGCTTTTTCTTACACCGGACACGGGGTTACACCATGTCGGACATCGGACCTCCGCGCGGGGCCGGACCATTGGCCCGGACCGAGGCGCGCCTTGCCTGGGGGCTTTTGGCCCCAACCATTACCGCCGTTTCTCTTGTGGTGATCCTGCCGCTTTTGGCAATCTTCTGGATTTCGGTCAAACCCGTCTCGCTGTCCGATTTGCGGGCGCCAGAGGCCATTGTGCGCGAGGATTTGCGCGGCAAACCCAGCGTGGCGGGGGATGAAGCGACGTTGCGCTACCGTTTGCGCAACTCCTCTCCCAAATCTGAAATCACCGGGGTCACGCTTACCGATAGCTGGCCTGTAGGTCTGAGCATTGTGGGTGATCTTGATCCGCGCTGTACGGTTTCGGACGAGATGCTGCGCTGTGATATGGGCGATTGGGACGGCGGGTTTCGTGACACATTGACCATCCCCGTCGTGACCGAACAGGCGTTTTTTGACCAAGCCACCGACGTTGAGGCCAGCCCCGTTAAGGTGGATGGACAGGCTTCCTTTGTCCTCACAAATGGTGATTTTACGTTTAAGAATTTTGTATCCGTCTTTGACGGTGGCGAATTCTGGTCGGTGTTGGGAGTGACCTTATTTTACACCATCTTCGGCACATTGGGCGCGATGATCATGGGGCTCTTTGCCTCGCTCTTGCTCAATCATTCGTTCCGGGGCCAAGGCATTTTGCGCGGGTTGTACCTGTTCCCCTATGTAGCGCCCGTCATCGCCGTGGCCTTTGCGTGGATTCTTTTGTTTGATCCGTTCTCCGGCTCCGCCAATGCGCTTTTGATCCAAATGGGCGTCACCGAAGGCGCGATCAATTTCTTTGGCGAGCGGCCTTTGGCGCTGATCATGGTCACTTTGTTTGAGATTTGGCGCTATTTTCCGCTGTCGTTCCTGTTCATTTTGGCCCGGATGCAATCCATCCCGACCGATATGTATGAGGCGGCTGACATGGATGGCGCGTCACCGTTTCAACAGTTTTGGTATCTGTCGATGCCGCAACTGTTGGGCATTCTTTCGGTGCTGTTCCTGTTGCGCTTCATTTGGACCTTCAACAAATTCGATGACATTTTCCTTTTGACGGGCGGCAATGCCGGCACGCGGGTTTTGACCGTCAATGTCTATGAACAGGCCTTTGCCGTGTCCAACATCGGCGCGGGGGCGGCGGTGGCCGTGGTGATTTTCGCCTGTCTTCTGTTGTTCTCCGTGTTCTTTTTCAAAGTCATCTCAAAGGAGGAAGGGCTATGAAGATGCTCCGGTTCGGATCTCTCACCGGCCCGCTTTTGGGCGCGCTTTGGACCTTTGTCGTTGCTGTCACGGTTGCGGTGGCGATGAGTTTTGTCACAGGCGAGGCGTTTCGCCCGTCGCTGTTGTGGTCCCTGCTCTTTGGCGGTCTCACCGGGTTTGTACTGGTTGGGCGGGGGCATATGCGTGTTGTCGTGGCGGCATTTTGCGTCGTTTATTTCGCCGCACTGAGCCTCGGGATCGGTCCGGTTTTGACCGGAAATGTCTCCCTGATTGCGCGGCTGGCTGCGGCGCTGTTTTTGGGCGTTGGGATCGGCTGGCCGATGGTGCGTTTTCTCGAAGACCTGCCCATGGGGGCGCTCACGCGGCATGAATTCGAGGGCGCTGTGATCATGGCACTCAAAGGGTTTGGCTATATTTTCTTCACCGCCATCGTCGTCATTCCCTTCTATGTCATGGTGATGACCAGCCTCAAAAATCAATCGCAGCTGATGCAAAATCCGCTCGATTTCTCGATTGATCTGTCGCAGGGCTGGGGGCTGTTTCGATCCTATACCGAGCTGATGACAGAGTTCAATTTCGGCTCTTACATGTGGACCTCCTTTTACATTTCGGTGCTCACGGTTCTGATCACCTTGGCCTTTGCCATTCCCGGCGCCTATGCTGTGGCGCGACTTCGGTTTCGTGGGCAAGTGGCATTTTCGCGCTCTATCTTGTTGATTTACATGGTGCCTATGATCGTTTTGGCGCTGCCGATCTACATCGGCTTTTCGATGATGGGGCTGCGCAATTCGATCACCGGCATCGTGATGATCTATCCGGTCACGACCATCCCGGTGGCGCTTTACATGCTCCAAGGCTATTTTCGTGGTCTGCCCGCAGAGATCGAAGAGGCGGGGTTGATGGACGGTCTGTCGCGGCTTCAGGTGATCTGGAAAATCACTCTGCCGCTCTCGCTGCCCGCGCTCGCTTCGGTGTCGCTTTACGTCTTTATGATCGCCTGGAACGAATTCCTTTTGGCCTTCATGCTCTTGGATGATCCATCCAAATTCACCCTCACGCGCGGCATTGCCTCGCTCAACTCGTCTGAAATTCCGCGCCAACACCTGATGGCCGGGTCGGTCATCGCGACGGTGCCGATCATGGCGCTGTTTTTAGGCCTGGAAAGATTCATGACCAAAGGCCTCACGGCAGGGAGTGTCAAAGGATGACATCGGCAATCGAAAACCCCATTGATCAAGCGGCGCGCGCTGTCCTTTTGGGCAATGATCGTGGCGGCTACACCATTCCAACGGCGCGGCTGTACCCTTATCAATGGAATTGGGACAGCATGTTTTCGGCTTGGGGCTATGGCACGTTTGACCGTGTGCGCGCGTGGCAAGAGGTCAATCTTTTGTTTGCGTCTCAATGGGATACGGGCATGGTCCCGCATATCATTTTCCACAATCCCGACCCGGATTACTTTCCCGGTCCGGTCGTTTGGGGCGCAACGCAGACGCCGCCGACCTCTGGGATTTCGCAACCTCCCGTGGCCGCGACATTGATTTTGAAACTCTACGAGATGGACCCAAAAGCGGGCCTGCCGCATCTCAAAACGCTCTACCCAAAGCTGGTCGCGTGGCACGCGTGGTGGATGCGCGAGCGCTGCAAAGATGGGCCGGTGGCCATCATCCATCCGTGGGAATCCGGGCGCGACAATTGCCCGGATTGGGACATTGGCATGGAAGGGGTTCAGATCAATGAAGATGATCCCTACACCCGCCGCGACACTGGCCATGTGAATGCCGATGAACGCCCGTTGAAATGGGATTATGACCGCTATCTCGCGATCCTGGCCTTTGGCCGTTCTGTCAACTGGGATGATCGCGCGATGTATGAGGACGGGCCGTTTTTGATGGCTGATCCCGGCATCACCTTTGTGCTGTTGCGGGCTTTCTCTGATCTGATCGAAATTGGCCGGATTTTGGGCGAAGACACCGCCGATTTGAGCGCGCAACAAGACCAGCTTCGCGAGGGAGCTTCAAAGCTATGGAACGCCGAAAAAGGGTGGTTTGACGCCTATGACCTGCGCACGGGCCAGTCCGCCAATGTGCTCGGCTCAGGCGCGTTTCTGGCCTATTTCGCGGGGGTGTCTCGCCCGGCCCTGGATGCGCATTTTGCCCGGATTTGGGACAAGGTGACATTTGGTGTGCCCTCCGCCGACCCGGAGTCGGAGCGCTTTGATCCAAGGCGGTATTGGCGCGGGCCGACATGGCCGGTGGTCAATTCCCTGATCGCCATGGGGTTGACCGACATGGGGCGGAATGAGGCCGAAACACGCCTGCGCAACGAGACCGCCGCGTTGATCGAGGCGGGCGGATTTTGGGAATATTATGACCCATTGGACGGCACGCCCTGTGGTGGTGCGTCCTTTGGCTGGACCGCCGCGGTTTGGCTGACATGGTGCGGCAAAGGCCGCGCGCATGTTCAGATGGCAGGCAAGGAGACAGAGTAATGGCAAGCATCGAACTTCAGGCCGTCGAGAAATGGTTCGGCACTATTCAGGTGATCAAAGGTGTTGATCTTAAAATCAAAGAGGGCGAATTCATCATTTTCGTCGGCCCGTCAGGGTGCGGGAAATCCACTCTGTTGCGGATGATTGCGGGGTTGGAGGAAACCTCGCGCGGGAAAATCTTTGTCGGCGATCGCGATGCCACGTCGGAGCCCCCGTCCAAGCGTGGCCTTGCCATGGTGTTTCAATCCTACGCGCTTTATCCGCATATGTCGGTGCGCGATAATGTGGGTTTTGCGCTCAAATCGGCGGGCGAGCCGAAAGACCTCATCGCTCAAAAGGTCGATGAGGCCGCGCATGTGCTCAAGCTGACCGATTACATGGACCGGCGACCCAAAGACCTCTCCGGGGGTCAACGTCAACGGGTTGCCATCGGGCGTTCCATCGTGCGCGATCCGACCGCGTTTTTGTTTGACGAACCACTGTCAAATCTGGATGCAGCCCTTCGGGTCGAGATGCGCTATGAATTGGCGAAACTGCACCGGTCGCTGGCCTCGACGATGATTTATGTGACCCATGATCAGGTCGAAGCCATGACTTTGGCGGATCGCATCGTGGTTTTGGAAGCGGGCAAAATCGCGCAGGTCGGATCGCCGAAAGAGCTTTATGAACGCCCCGGCAACCTGTTCGTGGCGCAATTCATCGGCTCGCCCAAAATGAATGTGATCCCGGCCACCGCCGTGGGACTGGGGGAGGCGGCCAAAGATTTCGGGGTGCGCCCCGAACACATCACCATCGTGCCCGCAGGGCAGGGCGACATTGACGGTGTGGTCGATGTGGTCGAATATCTGGGGGCCGACACCTATGTCATCATCGACGCCGAAAACGGCGCGGGCCAAATGACCATCCGCGATCTGGGCGATGCGGCGCATCAACCGGGTGAAAAGGTCGGTCTGAAATTCGCCGAAGGCCGCACCCATCTGTTTGACGCAGAGGGGCTTGCCATTCGCTAAGGTGCCCGCACACTGGCGACGCCCCTACTCGTCCTTGGCGAGAGGGGCGGTCTCAGTGCGCGCCGCCGCCCAACGGTTGAGCCAGGCAAGACCCGCCAGGGAAAGTCCCAAGAACAGCAATGAGAAGATGCGGATGAGACCCCCGAGGCCGCTGATGTCCAAGAAGAAAACCTTGGCCACCGCGAGACCGATGAACACCAATCCGGCTTTGCGGAGCGTGGCGTTGGGGCGGGCGAGGGATTGATAAAACACGCCCGCGCCGATCACCAGCAATGCGACGGTGTAGCTGTAGAGTTCCGGTTGATCCATTCCGGGCCATTCCATTCCAACAGCCCCCCGCCAGAAATGGCGTATCGTCAGCACCAACCACAACCCGCCAAGCGCCAAAGCGGTGCCAAGGACTGCCCTCTTTTGTGGCTTTGAGATCATGCGCAAACGCCATGCTCCGGCGCCGAGGGCGAGGGCTGGCAACAGGTAGGCCGGGATCAGCGTATTGAAAATCTTCGGTCCCAAAATGAGGTTGGAATAGGAGTCAAACAGCGGGTTTGATACGGTGATTGCCAGCAGGACAAGGAAGCCACCGAGCAACACAAAGAGGCTCCCAAGGCCGAGACGAACCATGGCAAAAGCCCCGCCGATTTGCACCCGGTGCAGTTGCGCCATGCCCAGCACAATCCAAATCGTCGCGCCGATGCCAAAGGCCCAATGGCTGTCCACATCGTTGACGCCGCTTAGGCTGACGATGGCGCGATAGAGCAGGATCGACACAAGGATGCCAAGCGAGGAAAACACGGCGCTTTCCAACAAGATCATGGCGTTTTGACGCTGTGCGGCTTTCACCAAAACATAGGACACAGCAAAGGCCACAACCGCGCCGCCATGGGACAACAGCATATCCGCAAGCGGGGCTTCAATCGCCCAGTCTTTGCCCGGATCGACCACCAAACGATAGCCGACGAAGACAACGCCCGCGAGACTATAGAGGCTCATCAGCGGCAGGTTGAATTTCCGATCCAGCCAAGCCGCCGCCACAATCGTCAGTGCGATGGCGGTGGTCAGGGCGCTGGAGCTGAACATAATGATCATCGCAAAGGCGATACAGGCCAAGGCGGACAGGATGGCAAAGGACATGCGTTCGCGGTGCTCGGGGCCGTCAGCGTGGGCAAACCGTTCCGCCATGCCGATCATGACCGCGCCAATGATCATCGCATGTAGCGCCCAGGCATAGGTGCCCAGACTGTCGGCGGGGTGCCAAAACACCTCCATTGCGATGGCCAAAGCGGGGGCCAAGGTGGCAGCCCCCAAGGCGACAAACATCTGCGCCGGACCGTTTTGCAGTGATCGCCACGCGCCAGAGATCGACAGCAAAAGCCCGATGGCCACGATGATACTTGCCATGAGGGACATTTGAGGTGCCTGAAAGTCAGAGCCTAGGTCTTGCGACATCTGCCACAGCGGCGCGCCCGAGGCGACAATCGCAATCAGAGCCACTGCGGGCAGAACGGCCAAGTCCACAAGTGCGGATGCTTTGCGGGCCCAAATCAGGATCGCAAGCGTGAGCAGAGACAGCATGGCGACAGCCGCCCAAAACAGATCGGTGTGCGCGGTTTCAAGTGCGGTAAAGAGAATGAGGCTGCTCGCCGCGAGGACTGCGCCGCCTGCAAGGCGTACAGGAAATTCGGGCCAGGCGATGTCGTTTTCTCTGGAGAAAACGGTCAGGCTAAGCAGGGTTCCGGCATGATCTGGCATCCATTTGCGCACGGGAATGGCAATCGCGATCCCCGCCAAGGCCGCGCAGTACATCGTGAAATAGAGTGGCACCGGCCAACCGGCTGAAAGCATCAGCATCGTGCCTGCGCCAAACCCCGCAACCAAGGAGATGACCGACACCCACGCCCAGCGGCGCAGGGTGTCAATCGCCAGCCCAACGGCTGAAATGATGAAGAAATACAACAATAAGAAGGACGGGGTGTCAGAGGCCCCGCCGATGATAAAGGGCGCAATCATCGCCCCAATCACGCCGACAGCGGCCAAAAACGGGCCGTAAAACCACCCCAAAATCAGCGCCAAAGCCCCAACGATCGCCATGCCAATCAGCGCCACTTCTGGACTGATGAAATCGTACAACAGGCGGGCGGCAAGCACGGAGGCAAAGAGGGTGACAATCCCCGCGCCCGAGAAGGTCGATGGCAAATAGGCGGTGCTACTGCTTTCATCGTCGCCATGACGCCTGCGAATATATTCTCCGGCCGCGACCAAGGCTCCGCCGAACACAAAGGCGGCGGTGATCCGCACGGAGGCAGGCAAAAGGCCCTGTTCCACACTGTAGATCACAAGGAAAATACCGGCCAACGCCAAGGAGACGGCGGAGGCCACATAGAACCAGTTTTTCGTGACCCATGTGACCAAAGCCTGCACGTTTTCCGCATTAAACACGACGGCTTGCGAGGGGGCTTCGGCGGCCGGTTGAACCGGAGCTTCGGCTGAGGCGACCGTGTCTGTTTGTGGCTCGACTAAGTTTTTAGGGCCCAGCGGTGCGTTTGAGGCCGTGGGCGCAAGATCATGGGGCGCAGATGTGGCTTGGACCAAAGCGGTGCCCTCGCCGTTGCGCAGGGGCGTTTCAAGAGCTGTGAGGCGCTTTTTCAAATTGGCGTTAGAGATCAAAAGATAAATAACGGCGATTGGCGTTGCGGCAACCAAAACAGCAAGAATAACAAGTAAAGCTTCCAAAGACCCATTCCACATATGAAAAACATCATAGTGTTTGAGCAGAGGTTTTTATGAAAGTCTAGACCTGAGGCGGGTCAGGCTGACGAGGCAGGCTTTGTCCTGCGTCGTGATATTTTGGGCCTGGCCCCTATTTATCGGGTGGTTGATATAAGTTTTGACTTGGGAGGGATGGTGGCGGTGCAGGGACTCGAACCCCGGACACGCGGATTATGATTCCGCTGCTCTAACCAACTGAGCTACACCGCCGAAGTGCCGCGTAGTTAGTCGGTCGGGCGCAGGGGGTCAAGAGGGAAATTGCGCCGGATCCCGAACAAATTGTGCATTCCAATCCCGATCTGATTTTCGGGATCCGTGACGGTCTGTTGCGCTGTCGGCTTGTTGCCTGGGAGATGATCCAATAGGTTCGGTCAAAGGACGATAATCAGGGCGGGATTTCGACGGATGAGCGCGGCACAGTGGGAGTTTTGGATTGATCGCGGCGGCACGTTTACCGATGTCGTCGGGCGCGCACCGGATGGGACATTGCACACCCATAAACTGCTGTCCAACAACCCCGAACGGTATGTCGATGCGGCGGAACAGGGCATTCGCGATCTGCTTGGCCTGAGCTTTGATGACACGATTCCCCAAGGCTGCATTCGCGCCGTTAAAATGGGCACAACGGTTGCCACCAACGCGCTTTTGGAGCGCAAAGGCGAGCGGGTTTTACTCCTTATGACCGAAGGTTTCCGCGACCTTCTGCGGATCGGCTATCAAACCCGACCCGATCTGTTTGCCCTTCATATCAAGCGGCCTGATCTTTTGTACGAACAGGTGGCTGAGGTTCCCGAACGCCTTGATGCCAATGGCGGCGTGGTCACTCCGTTGGACGAAGAGGCCACACGCGCCGCGCTTCAAGCAGGCTATGACGCGGGTTTGCGTGCGGTCGCCATCGCCTTTCTCCACGCCTATCTGACCCCCGATCACGAGGCTCGCGTGGCCGACATTGCCCGCGCCATTGGCTACACGCAAATCTCCACCTCTCACGAGGTGTCCCGCCTCGCCAAACTGGTCTCGCGCGGTGATACCACTGTGGTTGACGCCTATCTCTCGCCCATTCTGCGCCGCTATGTCGATCAGGTCGCATCGGCGCTTTCTCTGGGCCACGCCTGTGAACGGTTGTTGTTCATGCAATCGAATGGCGGTCTCACGGATGCCGCCCTGTTTCAAGGCCGCGATGCCATCCTCTCTGGCCCGGCGGGCGGCATTGTTGGCATGGTGCGCACGGGCGAGGCGGCGGGGTTTGATCGTCTCATCGGCTTTGACATGGGCGGCACTTCCACCGATGTGTCCCATTACGCGGGGCTCTATGAGCGCTCCTTTGAGACCGAAGTCGCAGGCGTTCGAATGCGCGCACCGATGATGGACATTCACACCGTCGCGGCGGGCGGTGGGTCGATTTGCACCTTTCGTGATGGTCGGTTTCAGGTCGGACCAGAGTCTGCCGGGGCCGATCCCGGTCCTGCCTCTTACCGTCGCGGCGGGCCGCTGACAGTCACCGATTGCAACGTCTTTTTGGGCAAACTGTCACCGGATCATTTCCCGCATGTCTTTGGCCCGGATGGCAATGAGCCGCTTGATCTGGCGGCGACCCAGCGCGGCTTTGCGGCCCTGACCCAAGAGATCAACGCCGCCACCGGCCAATCGCTGAACCCTGAACAGGTCGCCGAAGGCTTCCTAAAAATTGCGGTCGATAATATGGCCAATGCGATCAAGAAAATTTCGGTCGAGCGGGGTCATGATCTCAGCGAGTATACCTTGCAATGTTTCGGTGGCGCGGGTGGGCAACACGCCTGTCTGGTGGCTGACGCTTTGGGCATGACGCGGGTGCTGATCCATCCGTTTGCAGGTGTGCTTTCGGCCTATGGCATGGGCTTGGCCGACATTCGCGCCCTGCGGGAGGCACAGGCGGATTGTCCGCTCTCGGAGCTTGCCCCGGCTGAGGCCATAGTCGCTCGGTTGCAGGCCGAGGCAGAGGCCGAAGTCGCCGCCCAAGGCCTGTCAAACATCCGAACCCTCACCCGCGCCCACCTGCGCTATACAGGTTCACATCAAACCCTTGATGTGCCTTTTGGCGCCGCTTCAGATATGTCACAAGCTTTTGAAAAGGCGCACAAAGCCCGCTTTGGATTTGCGCCTCCGGGCCGTGATCTCATCCTAGATATGATCGCTGTTGAAGCCATCGGTGACACCGGCGAAGCGCCCTCGGCACTGCCGATGCCGACTGGTGAGGTCAGAGCCAAAGCACATGTCACGGTCCGTGCCGAAGGTTGGGGCGAGGTGCCGCTGTATGACCGTCAAACGCTGGCCCAAGACAGCGTTGTCGTTGGTCCAGCTATCGTTTCTGAACCAACCGGAACCAATCTCGTCGAGCCCGGTTGGTCGGTGCGTTTGGATCGGCTCGGCAACCTCATTTTGACCCGCGACACTGCCGCCGCCCGCGTGGCCGCTGTGGGCACAGACGCCGATCCGATCCTGCTCGAAGTCATGTCGAATTTGTTCATGTCCGTGGCGGATCAAATGGGCGCGACCTTGGCCAACACCGCATGGTCGGTGAACATCAAAGAGCGCTTCGATTTCTCTTGTGCCATCTTTGACGCACAGGGCCATTTGGTCGCCAACGCGCCGCATGTTCCGGTGCATTTGGGGTCGATGTCCGACAGCATCCAAACCGTCATGCGGCTCAATCCAGACGCAGCGGAGGGCGACGCTTTCGTGCTTAACTCTCCCTATCGTGGCGGTACGCATTTGCCCGACATCACTGTGGTTACGCCGGTATTTTTGGACGGAAAACCCGCGTTTTGGCTTGGCTCGCGCGGGCATCATGCCGATGTCGGTGGCCGCACCCCCGGCTCGATGCCGCCAGACAGTCACAGCCTCGAAGATGAAGGCGTCGTGATTGAGAACACACGCCTGCTTAAAGGCGGCGTGTTCCAAGAGGCGCATCTGCGCCGCATCTTGGCCTCTGGTCGCTACCCGGCGCGCAACATGGATCAAAACATCGCCGATCTTCAGGCGCAAGTGGCCGCCAATGAGACCGGGAAACGCGCCTTGATGGGGGTGATCTCACGCTATGGCGCGGCCACTGTCACCGCCTATATGCAGCACGTCCAAGACAATGCGGAGGCCTCTGTGCGCGCCGTGATTGATCGCCTCTCGGATAGCGCATTCACCTATCCGATGGACAGTGGGGCACAGATCCAGGTGGCCATCACGGTGGATCGTGACACCCGCTCCGCCACCGTCGATTTTACCGGAACCTCGCCGCAACAAGGGGGTAATTTCAACGCGCCCTTGTCGATTTCGCGCGCCGTTGTGCTTTATGTGTTTCGCACGCTGGTGGGCAAAAATATCCCGCTGAATGAGGGCTGTCTCACGCCACTGACGATCCATGTGCCCGAGGGGTCCATGCTCAACCCGCGCGCCCCCGCCGCCGTGATCGCGGGCAACACCGAAGTGTCGCAAGCCGCCTGTAATGCGCTGTTTGGGGCGCTTGGCGTGATTGCCGGATCACAAGGCACGATGAACAATTTTGTCTGGGGCAATGACCGGTTTCAAAACTACGAAACCATTGCGGGCGGCACCGGCGCTGGCCTGGATTTTGATGGGTGCGACGCGGTGCAAAGCCATATGACCAACACGCGAATGACCGATCCCGAAGTGTTGGAATCGCGCTTTCCCGTCCGGCTGTTGGCGTTTTCCATCCGTGCGGGATCGGGGGGTGCGGGCGCGCATCATGGCGGCAATGGTGCGGTGCGGCGGATGCAATTTCTGGAGCCGGTGACGGTCACAACGCTGTCCTCACACCGGGTCATCCCGCCTTTTGGTGTGGCGGGGGGCGCGCCGGGGCAGGTGGGCCGCAACTGGGCCGAACTGCCCGATGGCACCCGCGTCGATTTGCAAGGCAACGATGAAATTGATCTGCCTGAGGGCGGAATCTTTGTCATGGAAACGCCGGGGGGCGGGGGCTTTGGTGCCTAGCCGCCCCCTGTTTTCATTGCAGAAAAATACTCGCGCCGGAGGCCCGACCCTCAGCCGCGCGTCACCACCCAAGGCGTCTCAAAGGAATGTTCTTCCAAATTCGGCGTCTCCCCGATGCGGTCGACCACGGCGAACAACCCATTACCGGACAGTGGCGTCAAAACCCCGTGCCATGTGCCCCGGTGAAAATTGATCGCCTGATTACCATCCGTCAGAAACGCTTTGGGCGTGGCTTCCGGCCCATCTGAGACGATCACCAAAAACGGATCATCCGACATCGGGATGAACGCTTGTGATCCCTCGGGATGTCTTTCAATCAAATCAAACGTATAGGGCAGAGCGCGCAGATCAGCTTTGAAGATCGAGATGCCAACGCGTGCCTCCAAAACGTCCACCTTCGCGCGGTCGTGAAATCGCCCGCATTTACCCGCGTTGATGAGTTTGTCGGGCGCGCCGCGGGCCTCCAAGACATCGCCGTAGGGCGCGAAAGCCACGGTTGTCAAAGGCGCGATTGTGATCTCGCGGCTCATCAGCGGTGGCCCGCAAGTTCAAGCGAGACATGGCGGTTCACGTCTTTGTACAAAAGATAGCGAAACGGCGCATCGCCTGTGGCAATACAGGCCTGCGGGCAAAAGGCGCGCAACCACATGAAATCACCGGGTCCGACCTCGACCCAATCTTTGTTTAGCAAATATTTCGCCGTGCCCGAGAGCACATAAAGCCCGTGTTCCATCACATGAGTTTCGGCAAAAGGAATGCGGCCACCGGGCAGGATATTGACGATATTGACGTGGAAGTCGTAGCGCAGATCGAAAGGGTCAAAAAACCGCTGTGTCGCCCATACACCATCGCAATCGGGCATCTCGCTTTTGGGGACGTCGGTTTCGTGCACGGTGAAGGCTTCGAGCGGGTTGAGGCTTGCGATATGTTCAAAGCGTTTGCGGATCCAGTGAAAGCCGCAGGGTGTTTCGGAGGTGTTCCAAATCTCCCAAACCGCGCCTGCGGGGATATAGGCGAAATGCCCCGCCGTGAGGGTCGAGCGCGCGCCGCCGATCGAGAGGCGCAGCTCGCCAAAGGCCACAAAGATCACCGCCTGGGCTGAGCGATCCGGCTCAGGTTCCGAGGTGCCGCCGCCGGGGGCCAATTCGACCGCATATTGGGCAAAGGTTTCGGAAAAGCCCGTCATCGGGCGCGCCAAAATCCACATGCGCATACCATTCCATCCCGGCAGAAAGCTGGTGACAATATCGCGTTGTACTGAGGCGGGGATGACCGCGTAAGCCGTTGTAAAGATGGCCACACTTTCGGGGTTTTCACGTTGAGAGGGCAAGCCGCCGGGGGGGAAGGCGTAGGTCATTCAGGGTGTTCCATGGTGTTAAACAGGTCGACCAGACGGTGCCAAGCGATGCGTTCGACTTGGGCGCAGGCCCTAGAGAATTCGGTGTCACGTGCGTGGTTCAACCGGGTTTTGAACGCCGCAAGGATGCTGTCTTTGGTATTGTCTTTCACGGCGATGATAAAGGGGAAGCCGAATTTTTCGGTGTAATCCGAATTGAGGCGTTCGAAAGTGGTGCGTTCATCGTCGGTCAAGGCATCCAATCCGGCGGAGGCTTGCTCTGCCGTGCTTTCCGCCGTGAGGCGTTTGGCGGCGGCGAGTTTTCCGGCGAGGTCAGGATGCGCCGTCAAAACGCCGAGTTTCTCCGCCTCAGAGGCCGAGCGGAACATGCGAAACAGTGCGGAATGGATCCCAATGGCACTGTCATGAGCAGGCCCGAGTTCCAGATCAAAGGCGCGTTCGGCGATCCATGGGGAATGCTCATAGATGCTGCCAAATGTGCCAACGAACTCTTCGCGCGTCATCTGACTTGGACGGGGTGTGCGGGCATGTGGATGGGTCTTGGCCCAATGCCGCGCAATGTCGATGCGCTTCGGCGTCCAAACGCCATCAAACCCTTGGATATAGTCAATGAACTTCTTAAGGCCTGCGAGTTTGCCGGGGCGGCCGATCAGGCGGCAATGCAATCCGATGTTCATCATTTTCGGCGTCGCCTCAGATCCTTCGGCATAGAGCACATCAAAGGCGTCTTTGAGGTAGGTGAAAAACTGTTCGCCGGTGATATATCCGGGGGCGGTGGCAAAGCGCATGTCATTGGCCTCGAGCGTATAGGGGATGATCAACTGATCACGTGCGCCGACCTCGATCCAATAGGGCAGGTCGTCATCATAAGTGTCCGAGATATAGTCGAACCCACCTTCTTCGGCGACCAAACGCACGGTGTTTTCCGAACAGCGTCCGGTGTACCAACCATAGGGGCGTTCTCCGGTGACCTCTGTGTGCAGGCGGATCGCTTCGGCAATGGCGGCGCGCTCGTCGGCTTCGGGCATGTCCTTGTGTTCGACCCACTTGAGGCCATGCGAGGCAATTTCCCAACCGGCGTCCTGCATCGCTGCGACCTGTTCCGGGCTGCGCGCCAAGGCGGTGGCGACGCCGTAAATCGTCACCGGGATGTTGGCCCCGGTGAACAGGCGATGCAGCCGCCAAAACCCGGCCCGCGCCCCGTATTCATAGATGCTTTCCATGTTCCAATGGCGCTGACCGGGCCACATGGCGGCTCCAGCAATATCAGACAAAAACGCCTCAGAGGCCGCATCGCCATGCAACACACAATTCTCTCCGCCCTCTTCATAGTTCAGTACAAATTGTACAGCGACTTTCGCGCCGCCGGGCCACTGCGGATCGGGCGCGTTGGCCCCATAGCCCTGCATATTTCGGACATAACGCGGCGGATTTTTTTGCATTTTGAGAGGCCTTCGTGAATTTTGACTAATTGGTAGGCTTTCGCTCGTTTTTTCTACGTTTGCCGTCGGGGAAGCGCAAAAGATTGATTGCCCTTTCCTCCATCATAGGCCAGCCTTTTTGAGAAACGCATTGAAAATGAGCAAAAAACACATGACTTCCGGGTTTTTGACCACCCATGTTTTGGACACTGCACGCGGTGTTCCGGCCGCGGGCTTGACGATCAGATTGTATGACTTGGGTGGTGGTGACCGCAAGCTTCTGGCGGAAATGATCACCAACGCAGATGGCCGAACAGACAGTCCCATCCTGCCCAAAGAGTCGTTTTCAACCGGAACCTATGAGCTGATCTTTTTGGCGGGCGACTATTTGCGCGCCTCAGGGCAGGGCGGAGAAGAGCCGTTGTTTTTGGACATAATCCCGATCTTTTTCGGCATCAGTGACCCCACTTCGCATTACCACGTGCCGTTGTTGTTATCACCTTTTGGCTATTCGACCTATCGGGGGAGCTGAGCGCATGTTCATGGCGATTTTTTGGGAATGGGCCGAGTTCGCCCTGCGTTGGGTTCATGTGATCACGGCGATCTCGTGGATCGGTTCGTCGTTTTATTTCATCGCACTGGATTTGGGGTTGCGGCCCTCCACGGATCGCCGTCAGGGCGTGTCTGGCGAAGAATGGCAGGTCCATGGCGGCGGCTTTTATTTCATTCAAAAATACATGGTTGCACCGTCGCGCATGCCCGCCGATCTGATCTGGTTCAAATGGGAAAGCTATGCGACATGGCTGTCGGGCGTCGCCTTGATGTTCGTGGTCTATTATCTCGGCGCGGAATTGTATCTGGTTGATCCCAATGTGCTCGACATGCCGCTTTGGGCCGGGATCGGGCTGTCTCTGGCGTCGCTGACGATTGGCTGGATCGCCTATGATTTTGTCTGCAAAAGCAAATTTGGCGACGACAACACGCGGTTGATGCTGTTTCTCTATGTCGTGCTTGTGATCATGGCGTGGGGTTACACCCAAGTGTTCTCGGGGCGCGCCGCCTTCCTGCATCTTGGCGCCTTCACGGCCACGGTGATGACCGCCAATGTGTTTTTTATCATCATCCCGAACCAGAAAATCGTGGTCAAAGATTTGGTCGAAGGCCGCACGCCGGACCCGAAATACGGTAAAATCGCCAAGCAACGCTCGACCCATAACAATTACCTCACGCTGCCGGTGTTGTTCATGATGTTGTCCAACCACTACCCGCTGGCCTTCGCGTCCAAATACAATTGGATCATCGCGGCGCTGGTGTTTTTGATGGGGGTCACGATCCGCCATTTCTTCAACACGATGCACAAACGCGGTGGCATGTTGTGGTGGACATGGGGGCTGACGGCGGCTTTGTTCGTGGCGATCATGTGGTTGTCGACGGCGGGGATTTTCCTTCAGGACAAAGAGGATGGCGACGAGGCCGCCGTGTTTGGCCCGGCGGCACAGCGGTTCGCGGGCGCAGAGGGGTTCGAGGAGGTGCATGACATCGTATTGGGCAACTGCTCCATGTGCCATGCGCGCGAACCTGTGTGGCAGGGCATGGCTTCTCCGCCCAAAGGGGTACGTTTGGAAACCTCGCAAGAGATCGCGACGATGGCGAAAGAGATTTGGCTTCAGGCCGGGGTCACTCACGCCATGCCGCCGAACAATCTGACCTATATGGATGACGAGAGCCGCGAGATGATCCGCAAATGGTATGAGGCGGGGCTTGAGGGCTAATCCCGCCTCACTCTTTCGAAAACCGCCAAAGGGTCTCCTGAGTATAGGTCTCACCGGGGCGCAAAATCACCGAAGGAAACGCCGGTTGGTTCGGCGCATCGGGCCAGCGTTGTGCTTCCAAGGCCAGGCCACAAAACCCCACCTCGGGCACGCCGCGATGACCGGGGAAATCGCCGCTGCCAATCGGCGCTGCGTCAAACACCTGTAGCCCCGGCTCCGTCGTCTCCATCACCAGATTCACCCCGGTTTCGCCTTTGAGAACAGTGGCTTGTTTCATCTCGCCCGGCTGATCCGAGAGGCAAAAATTGTGATCATAACGCTCGGTGTCTGAGGGCCGCAAAACTCGGCCCTCGCGCAGGTCAAACCCGGTGCCCGCCACATCACACACCCCGGTCGGGATCAGCCGCGCATCGACCGGCGTATAGCGATCCGCGTTGAGTTTCAGCCAATGCCCCTCGGTGGTGGCGCGGCCATCCAGCGACCAATAGGAATGGTTGGCGATGTTCATAAAGGTCGGCGCATTTGTTGTGGCCGAAAGGTGCAGGCGCAGGGTCGCGGGGGCGTCGATCTCAAACTGTGCGGTGATCTGACGCGTGCCGGGAAAGCCGCCTTTGCCATCGGGCAGGGTGAGCGTCAGCGTGACCGAACGGTCGGTGTGATCGGCAATCTGCCAAATCTCGGTATGCATCCCATTTGCACCACCATGCAGCGTGGTCCCGCCTTCATTGGCGTCAAAGGTAAACACCTGCCCGTCCAGAGTGGCAGAGGCCCCCGAAATCCGATTGGCCACGGGCCCGACCAAAGCGCCAAAATAGCCCATCGGCCCGCCGTCATAAGCGGCCAGATCAGGCGATCCGAGCGTCAGCCCATAAGGCACATCCTTGAGGCGGAGATCATTCAGGATCCCGCCAAAGGTGAGGATTTTGGCGGTTAAATCCCCGGCGCTGAGGGTGATGAGGTCGACCGGACGCCCCGCTTTTGTGGTGCCAAAGGGTGCAATCATCCGAATGCCTTCCTAAAAGCCGCGTAAAGCCCGGCGTGTACCATGCCCGCGCGGTCATAGGCATTGACCATGGCATATTGCGCATCCAAGGCCAGCCCATAAGGCGCGCGCAGATCGGCATCGCCAATCAGTGCAATCGGTTGGCCCAACCAATAGGGTCGGGTCGCCGCCAATTCTGCCCCGATCAAAAGCCCAAGCGCGATGGAACGGGCACGGGCGGGGGGGAGATCGCCCAAATAGGTTTCGGCTTCAAGCGAAGCGATGCGGTAGCTGACCTGTTCAGGTCTCGACATTGCATCCGAAACGGCATCCGTAAAGATCGCTTCGTCCAAGGTATCGCCGGACAGGAGCGTGTCAAATCCAGATTGCTGCGCCAGCCCGGTCATGATCAGCCCGGTTGCGACCGAGCGAAACGACACGACCTCTTCGGCCGAGATATGCGCCCAAACCGTCATGCGCGCACCGGGCAGGCATAAAACGCCATCGAATTTGGGGTTTTGGGTCACAAACCCGGCAATCGCCGCTTCCATGCCAAGGGTCACATGGCGCGGCTCTTGTTGGGACAGGGCCGGAAAATACAGCGGCGAGGTGGTGGAAAAATGCTCCGGCATCGCCAAATTGGGCACTGCGCGGGGAGCGTGGGCGAAGCGGCCAGCGGCCACAATCGGCGTGTCGGGGGATATGTCCCACCCGCGCAAAATGGTCGCGAGGGCGGCGTCAAACCCGGCGGTGTCGGCTGGTGCCTCTGCCTTGGCCTTGGTCAAAACCGCGCCCTCTGCGTCCATGCCCCAAATGGTCAAACCGAGCGCGGTCCAATCGACTGCAATCCAGTCTGGCGTGGTCATTGTCATCCCCATGCTTTTGCCCTTCACCTCAGCGTTAGCGCGCAGAGCGATAGGGTGCAATGGCGGTGGATTAGCTTTTTAACATGGCCGGATACCCAGCCGCGTTCAGCGCGCTCAGTATGGCCTCATCACCCGCATCAGAAAACACGTCAATCTGGCGCGCGTCCATATCGACAGAGATTTCAACCGTGTCGTCCACGGCCTCAAGCGCTTCGGTGATCGCGGCTTTGCAATGGCCGCAGCTCATATCGGGGACGGAAAAGACTGACATTCATTTGACCTCGTGCAGACAGGAAAGAGGGATAGGGCGCTATGTCACGGCGTGGTGCCTTGCCCTCATGGTATCAGACTCTTACTTAACCTCTATAGATCAAAAAGCCAGAGCGACAAAAATGCACAGCACCCGTTTATCCGTCGAAGGCATGACCTGCGCCTCTTGTGTGGGCCGTGTTGAGCGCGCCTTAAACGGCACGGCGGGTGTTTCAAACGCCAATGTGAACCTTGCCACAGAGACGGCGGAGGTGGCATTTGACGCCCCGGCGGATGTTGCAGGGTTGGTCGCGGCCTTAGACAAGGCGGGTTATCCGGCGCGGACCGAAGAGGTGATCTTTGACGTTCAGGGCATGACCTGTGCCTCCTGTGTGGGCCGGGTCGAACGGGCGCTTGCTGCGCTTGAGGGTGTGCGTGAGGCCTCTGTCAATCTGGCCGCCGAGACCGCGCAGGTGCGCTATCTGGCTGGCGTTCAGGATGTCGAAAGCCTGACCACAGCCATCGCCAAATCCGGTTATGAGGCGCGTGCGCGGATAGATCGCGCGGCCGCGCCGGAAAACCGCAAAGCCGACGAAGCACGTTTGTTGCGCAAGCGGTTGATCTTGGCCGCCGCGCTCACCTTGCCGATTTTCATCATCGAGATGGGTGGGCATGTGATCCCGGCTCTGCATCATTGGTGGATGATGACAGTGCCGGAATGGCTTTGGCGGATGGTGCAATTCGCGCTTACTTTCGTGGTGCTGGCGGGACCGGGCCGGGTGTTTTTCAGCAAAGGCATCCCGTCGCTGCTGCGCGGTGGGCCAGATATGAACGCGCTTGTGGCGCTGGGTTCGGGTGCCGCTTTTGTCTATTCCACCGTCGTGACCTTTTGGCCACAAGCCGTGCCGATGGGCGCACAGAATGTGTATTTCGAAGCCGCCGCCGTCATCGTCACGCTGATCCTGTTGGGGCGTTGGTTGGAGGCGGGGGCCAAGGGTCGCACGGGCGAAGCGATCCGCAAACTTGCCGGGATGCGTGCCAAAGTGGCGCGGGTCGAACGCGGCGGTGCGGTTGTGGAACTGCCGATTGAAGAGATCAAGGTCGGTGATGTCCTGCACCTGCGTCCGGGTGAAAAAATCGCTGTGGATGGTCGGGTGATCTCTGGCGAAAGCCATGTCGATGAGGCGATGATTTCTGGCGAACCAATCCCCGTGGCCAAGGCCGAGGGCGCGGCTGTGATCGCGGGCACGGTCAATGGCGAAGGCAGCATGACCTATGTCGCTGAAAAAGTCGGTGCCGATACGATGTTGGCCCAGATCATCCGCATGGTCGAAGAGGCGCAGGGGGCGAAACTGCCGATCCAGTCGCTGGTCGATAAGGTGACAATGTATTTCGTGCCTGCGGTGATGGCGCTGGCTTTGTTGACGGTGTTGATTTGGGTGGTCTTTGGGCCGAACCCGGCTTTGGCCCATGCTCTTGTCGCGGGGGTTGCGGTGCTGATCATTGCCTGCCCCTGTGCCATGGGTCTGGCCACGCCAACCTCGATTATGGTGGGCACCGGACGCGCCGCCGAACTGGGCGTTTTGTTCCGTAAAGGCGATGCGTTACAGGCGCTTCAGGGCGTCAAAGTGATCGCTTTTGACAAAACCGGCACGCTGACGCAGGGCCGCCCGGATGTGACCGATGTGGTGGTTTTAGAGGGGGACGAAGACACGCTCCTCGCCATGGTCGCCGCCGCCGAGGCGCAGTCCGAACACCCGATTGCCCGCGCGATTGAACGCGCCGCCGAGGCGCGTGGGTTGCGCTTGCCGGAGGTCACCAAAGCGCGCGCTGTCGCGGGCCATGGGATGAAGGCCGAGGTGGAGGGCAAAGACATCCTGATCGGCAATATGCGCCTGATGAGCCGGGAAAAGATTGCCACAGATGCGTTCGAAACGCCGTTGTCTGATCTGGCCGAGCAGGGCCGCACCCCGGTTTTGGTGGCGGTGGATGGCGTGCCTGCTTTGGTGCTGGGGATTTCCGATCCGGTCCGCCCAACCTCGCGCCGGACCATCGAGGCGCTGCATGCGCGCGGGATCAAGGTTGCGATGGTGTCCGGCGACACGCGCAAAGCGGCCGAAGCCATCGCGCGTGACCTTGGCATTGATCATGTCGAGGCCGAGGTCTTGCCCAAAGGCAAAGCCAAAATCGTTACCGCGCTGAAAGAGAGCTTTGGCTCCGTCGGCTTTGTCGGTGATGGGATCAATGACGCCCCCGCCCTGGCCTCTGCCGATGTGGGCGTGGCGATCGGAACCGGGACAGATGTGGCGATTGAGGCGGCGGATGTGGTGCTGATGGGGGGCGATCCGGGGGCTGTGGTCACCGCCATTGATGTCAGTCGCAAAACCATGGCCAATATCCGGCAAAACCTGTTTTGGGCGTTTGCCTATAATGCCGCGCTCATTCCGGTCGCGGCAGGCGCGCTTTACCCTGCCTTTGGGATTCAATTGTCGCCGATGTTGGGTGCGGGCGCGATGGCGATGTCTTCGGTTTTTGTGCTGTCAAACGCATTGCGGCTGCGCGGACTGCGGGCGGCATTTTAAGCTCAGCGGCGTCTTTACCTGTATTCTAGATATAGCATAAGACGCTACATTTACACGTATAGGGTGAGTTTGGTCGCCTATCTGGTGGAAAAATGGGGCAAATTTGCGGCGGTGTGACATTTATCCTCTAGCGGGAGAATCCTCGATCCTATAGTTTGCAGGGAGAACTAGTAACAAGTTGCGACCATTTTTTGGGTACGCAACGGTACATCGAGCAGAAGTGAATTGGTAAAATGTTGGGCATTCAGTATTCAATCCGCGATCTCGCGGGCAATGTAGACACGGGCACTCTCTCCCTCTCCGAAAATGTTGAAGCGATCTCGGTTCAGGGCGTCGAAGATATCTCTTTGAACATGTCGGCTGCCGCAGTTTCGGGGTATTCTCGTGAAGGCGGAAACCTTGTTGTCGAGTTGATCGGGGGCAAGTCTATTGTTCTTGAGGGCTTCTTTGAGGGGGGCGATCACGATCTCTTTCTCTCTGAACGCGGCTTGATGACCAAAGTCGATTTCGTGGATGAAAGTCAGGGCGATCTCGTCGCCTCCTATCAGGACATCGACTTGACGGGGAAGTGGAGCGAATACGATCAGCTTGCTTTTCTCGATCTGGAGCGTATCGAGCCGGTTGTGGCGCCTCTGGCGTTTGCAGGGCTTGGTCTTGGTGGCGCAGGAGCCGCAGCAGCGGCGGCGGCTGGCGTCATTTTGATAGACGGCGGCAATGGCGGCGGCACTGGTAATGGTGGTGGCGAAGGCGAAGGCGACACGACCGCCCCCGATGTTTCTATCGTGACCGGCGTTGAAAGCGTTGGCGACTATGTGAACGGTGAGATTTACGACAGTGGCAGCTTTGAGATCACGGGTGGCGGTGAGCCGGGGACCGTTGTGGAGGTCACGATCAATGACACCACGGAAACCGTCACGGTCGGTGAAGACGGCACTTGGACGGCGGTCTTTGACAGCGAGGCGATTGAGACCGGTGAATATACCACTGACGTGACCGTCGTGGCCACCGATGAGGCAGGCAATTCGACTACGGTCACCGACACGCTTTTGGTCGACACAGCCCCCGAAGATCTCAGCTTTGACACCGTCGAGGGCGACGATATCGTCAATATTTCTGAGGCAAGCGACGGTATTCCTGTTTCGGGTCAATCCGAGGCGGGGGCGACCGTTGTGGTCGAGCTTGAAGGTCAGTCCATCGAGACCGTGGTGGGTGCAGATGGCACATGGTCCGTCACCTTTGATGGCACTCAACTGCCTGCTGGCACCTATGACAGTACCGTCACAGCAACCGTGACGGATATTTATGGCAATGCTGCGACTTACACCCATGAGATCGCAATTGACCTTGAGGCGTCGTTGTCGGTGAATGCCGGAGCCGCGGGCGGGGATGGCATGGTCAACCTGTCCGAAATGAACGGCGGTGTCGTCTTGACAGGTCTGGGTGAAGCGGGCGCATCGGTCACTGTCACCGTGGCGGGCGTCTCGCGCAGCGCGACCGTTGGCGAAGATGGCACATGGTCCGTGACTTATGAAAGCGGCTCCTTGCCGCAGGGCAGCTATAGCGCCGAAGTCACCGCCGTTTCCACCGATGCGGCGGGCAATACCGCCTCTGCGACGGGCACCTTCTCGATCGACACCGAAACCGGTGTGGCGATCAACGCGGGACATTCGGGCGGCGACGAAACCATCAACCTTTCTGAAAGCCAGCAGGCCATGAGCTTTGCTGGCACAGCTGAGCCGGGCGCGACCGTTGTTGTCACGCTTTCGGGTGTCTCCGTGACCACCGTGGCCGATGGGGCAGGGAATTGGACCGCGACCTATGCAGCGGGCAGTTTGGCGGGCGGTGAATATGACACCACGCTGACGGCCGTTGCCACCGATGCCGCGGGCAACACCGCGACCACCACAAGCACGGTTCATGTCGATACGGTTGCGGGCGACATCGCGCTGTCCACCAACCCGATTGAGGGCGACAATGTGATCAACGCGGTCGAGGCCTCCGATGGGGTCTGGGTCAGCGGCACGGCCACTCCGAACCACACGATCACCGTCACTTTGGGCGGCGTGACCCACTCGGTCACATCGACCAATGCCGGGACGTTTGCGGCCTTCTTTGCCGCCTCCGACGTCACTCCGGGCGAATATGACACCGGTGCGTCGGCGACGATTTCCGATGCGGCAGGCAACACGAAAACTGTGCAAACCGCCGTTGAAGTCGACACGTTTGTCAGCAACTTCGCCGAGACCGCCCAACAAGGCGGGTCAGACGGTGTGGTCAACGGCCTCGAGGCCCAGTCGGGCGTACAACTTGCGGGAACGGTTGAGGTGGGGTCCACTGTTGTGTTGTCCTTCCAGGGCCAAAATTACATGGCCGCCGTCGATGGCGCGGGCAATTGGTCCTCGACCATTCCGGCCTCTGCGCTGCCCTCCGGCGAAGGCTCCGCCAACGTCATCATCAACGCGACAGACCCGGCGGGCAACACCGCGTCGCTGTCGGAAACCATCACCTACGACACTCTGGTCACCTCTTTGGGCCTGAACGGTGATGCCAGCGGCGACATGTTTATCAACCTCGCCGAGGTGCACTCTGGTGCCACTCTGACCGGGTTCGTCGAGCCGGGATCGACCGTCTATGTGACCCTCAATGGCATGCGCCATCTGGCCTCTGTCGATGCGGCGGGCAATTGGAGCGTGAGCTACGCGCCTGGTGAAATTCCCGAAGGAACCTATGCCGCCAATGTACAGATTGAGGCCACTGATGCCGCTGGCAACACGCGCACCGAAACGGCGCAGGTCACCATCGACACGGTGATTTCGTCGCCCTTCATCGAAACCGTGACACGCGGGACGGATGGGGTGCATTCGATTTCCGTCAGTGAGATGGGGGAGGATGTGTCGGTCTATTCTCTTGATGAAAGCGGCTCCTCGACCGAGATTTCGCACACCGATTATGACCTTGGGTCGCAGACCTTGCTCAACTTTGGCAGCCATGTGTCGAACGGCGACCAGATTGTCATCGCGTTCGAAGATGTCGCGGGCAACCAGTCCGATACATTGCTCGTGCTTGACACCACAAACGAACGTCCCGATGGGGCCTATTTCGAGGTGGATATCGACAACGCCGGGCTTGATCAATTCGATCTTGGCGCGATTGATCTTCAATTCGTCAACGGCGGCGAAGTCACGCTGTCTACGGCTGATTTGGACCGGATCGTGGGGGAAGATGGCGTTTTGACCATTCATGGTGGCGCAGACGATCGTGTGGTGCTTGAAGGTGGGGCGCTGACGGGGGACACCACAACGATTGATGGCGCGACCTACGACATCTACACGCTTGGCGATGATCAAGTGATGATTGATCACCACATCGAAGTGGTCCTGCCGTAACGGTGAAAACAATGGGGTGCGGGTGCGTTTCTGTGCCCGCACTCGTAAAGAAAGCGCGGAGGCGGGGGAGCGCGACGGGTGTTATGAAGTCTTTGGGTAAATTGAGTGCGCTATTGGGGGCGGCAGTGTTTGTGACTGGCTGCACCGCCGGTTCGCCAGGGGTATCAAATCTGTTTGACGTCAAGCCTGTGGCCCTTTTCAAGGGCAGTGCAGGCGCGAAAGCCGGAACGGTTGCCGAAGCCAAAGACCGCGGAACCCCAAGCCTCTCTGCCGCCAATTCCGGTGAAGCCTCGCCTTTGATTTCTGATCTGATCGCGCGCCGTTCGGTGTTAACGCCCGGCTCCGCCTATGACGAGGTCGCAACCGCTGTGCTTGCCACCTCGTCGGGCGTGGCCGAGGCCGAATTGCGCGCCTCCAAAATGCGCGCGATTGCCCGCTCCACCAATTGGATGCCGACCATCGGCCCGTCGATCACGCTCAATTCTTTGGGCGAAGTGGTCGCGGGCCTGTTGGTGGACGTTACCCTCTATGACAACGGCAAACACAAGGCCGAGCGCGAATTTGCCGCCGCCGATGTCGAAGTTTCCGCTGTGGCACTGTCGCAAGACGTCAATGACCGGCTTTACGAAGGGCTTACGCTTTATATCACCGCCGCTGAAGCCCATGAGAAATCAGGCATGGCCGAGCGTGGCTTGGGCCGGATGCAGGAGTTCAATCGGGTTGTCACCGAGCGGGTCAAAGGCGGCGCGTCGAGCCTGTCGGATCAACGTGTCGTGCGCTCGACCCTCTCCGAGATGCAGCATGAAACCAGCACCCACCGTGAGGCCGAAGACAGTGCATGGGCGGAGTTGGACACGCTGACGGGGGGGGCCAAGCTCCCGGTTCTTGATCAGGCCATGGGAATTTCCCTGCCGACTGGGTCTGTGACGACGCTCGACGTTTTGCGTGCCGAAGCCGAGGCCAAACGCACCATCGCCGAGGCCAAAGCACAACGCGCCGCGATGCTGCCAACGCTGTCCGCTTCGACCCTTTTGGGCCAGAAAAACAGCACAGGGGCTGCCTATGATGGGGCGGGTTTGGGGCTTGGTACGGGCGCGGAAATGGAGGCCAGTCGGGCGCGCGAATTGGCCGCCAGCGCACAGGTCGAAAAGGCGCGCGAAACCTCCGCGCGCAAACGTGCGCGCCTGGATAGCCACCTCTCGGCCCTGCGCCGTCAAGAACGCGATGCCGCCGATTTGGTCGAACAAACCCGCGCCAATTACCGCATTTTCCAAGATCAATTCGAAGCCGGGCAAAAAAGCGTCATGGACGTGTTGAACGTCTATGAGCAAATGATCCGCGATGAGTTGAAACACATTGATTTAAAATATGAAATTGCCTTGACCGAGCTTGAGATCGCGCGCGTGTCAGGGGCTTTGGCCGATGGGGTGGACATATGAGGAAAGCACCAAAGCTCGCTTTTACTGTCACCTCGGCCAAGCCTGAGACCCCCGAAGATGTGTCTAATCGTCCGAAGGCTCCAAAGGCCCCTTTGACCGTTCATCTGGGCTCTCAAGGCCGGGGTGCTCTGAAAACGAAACTGGCACCTGCGGCTCATAAACCTGCGCCAGTTGTTGATCCCATGGTGGAAAAGAAACGCGCAGCGACCGAGGCCGTGCGGCGCAAGGTGGCCGACACGGCGCGCGAGGCACGGTTGCGCGAAGAGGCGGCGGAAAAGCTGCGCGTTGAGGAACGAGAGGCGCGTGAACAGGCCAAGGCGCTTCGCGTTGAAAAGGCCCGCCAAGCCGCAGAAGCCGCGCGCAAACCCAAACGCGATGCGGCGGAGGTGAAAGCCGAAGCCAAGGCGCGCCAAGCGGCCCGTGACGTGCCGCCTGCACCGCAAATGACGCAGGACGAAACGGTCACACAGCACCAAGAGGCGCAGGTCACAGCCCCAGTTGCACCTGCTGATATTTTTCCGCAGCCTCAGCAACAGGTCGAGATCCCGCAGCCGGAACCGACCCCGCGCCCGGACCAAGCGGTGTTTTCGCGCAAATTCCTGCAACGTGCCGAATTGGTCGCGACCTTTGCCGCGCGTTTTGGTCAACGTGCGATGATCTCTGACCTGATCGAAAGTTTTGCGGATCAAACTGGCGAAGATGTCGCCCCCGCCGCCATGGCGCGTGCGATTGGCCTGACGGGCCTCTCCGCCGAAGTCACCCATCTGGCCGCGATCGCGCCCAAGGCCTGGCCCGCATTGGCCTATATGTCGTCCGGGCATATCGTCCTTGTGTGGTCGCAAAAGGGCGAGGTTTTGACCGTTTTTGATCACACCGGCACCGATCAGGTTGCCGAAGTGCCGCTTTATGAATTTGCACCGTTCTTCACCGGGACCATCGTACGCGCCGGGAAAACTTTGGACACATTGACTGCCACTCATGTGCCGCTTTTGTCAAAACAGCATTGGTTTTGGGGTCAATTCGGGGCGTTCAAACGGCAGATTGGCGAGATCGCATTGGGCTCGCTTGTGGCCAATATGTTGGCCGTGGCCGTCGCTCTGTTTTCGCTTCAGGTCTATGACCGGGTGATCCCGCATCAATCCCAAGCCACCCTTTGGGTGCTGGCGTTGGGCGCAGTTTTGGCCATCGCGTTAGAAGCGGTTTTGAAACTCGCGCGCTCGCGTTTGATGGATGGGGCCGGGCGTCAAATTGAAATGCGGGTTCAGTCGATGTTGATGGAGCGGCTTCTGGGGATGCGGTCTGATGCGCGGCCGACAACGCCGACGGGCCTGTTTTCCGCCATGCGTGAATTCGGTTCGGTGCGCGAATTTTTCACCGCGTCGACCATTGGATCGGTCGCTGACATTCCGTTTATCTTTTTGTTCTTTGGTCTCGTGGCCTCGATTGCTGGCCCGATTGTTTGGATTCTGGTCGCGGGCGCGATCATCATGGTGGTGCCCGGCTATCTGTTCCAAAAACGGATGATGCGCCTGACCCAAGAGACCCAAGGGGCATCGGCCAAATCGACGCGGCTTTTACATGAGGCGGTGTTTGAACTCGACACGATCAAAACCCAACGCGGCGAAGATCGGGTGCGGCGGATTTGGGATGAGTTGAACCTGTTGTCTGCGGCGAAATCGTCGGAACAGCGCAAACTTTCCGGCATGCTGACCTTTTGGTCCCAAGGCGTGCAGCAATTGACCTATGTTTTGGCCGTGGTCGCCGGAACCTATTTGGTTTTTGCCGGTGAATTTACCGTTGGGACCATTATCGCGACCGGCATCCTGACCTCCCGTACGCTTGCGCCGCTGACCCAGCTTTCGACGACAATGGCGCGGTGGACCAATGTCAAAACGGCGCTCGATGGGTTGGACGCCATCGCGGACGCGCCGCAGGACAATGGCGGGGATCGCAATTTTCTCCGTCGTCCACAGATCAACGGCGCATTCGTGCTGCGTGAGGCGCAGTTCCGCTATGATACAGAGGGTGCACCGACGCTTGATCTGCCGGGACTCGATATCAAAGCGGGGCAGAAAATTGCAGTATTAGGTGCCAATGGATCAGGTAAAAGCACCTTCCTGAAACTTCTCGCCGGTCTTTATGCCCCGACGCAAGGGCGCATTTTGTTGGACGGTGCGGAGATGTCGCAAATTGATCCGCGCGACATTCGTCGCTCTGTCGGTTACCTTGGCCAAGACGTGCGGCTGTTTGCCGGGACACTGCGTGACAACCTGAACTTGGGCGGTATGGAGCGTGATGATGATCGCCTGCTTGCCGCCTTGGATTTTGCCGGGCTTGGCGCTTTTGTGCGCGGGCATCACCGCGGGCTGGACCTTGAAATTCGCGATGGTGGTGAAGGCCTTTCGGTGGGACAGAGACAGTCGATTGGCTGGGCACGGATGTGGCTGCAAAACCCGTCTGTCTGTCTGTTGGATGAACCGACCGCGGCCTTGGATCAGACGCTTGAAACCGCGCTTGTGGCGCGGCTCACAGACTGGCTTTCGGGCCGCACCGTCGTCGTTGCCACGCACCGCTTGCCTATCGTTGCCCTCGCAGATCGGGCGATGGTGTTTAAAGACGGGCGACTGGTGGTTGACGGACCGCGTGCACAGGTCATGGCGCATCTCGAAAAAGCGAGAGCGCGCTGATGGCCACGTTCGACGACATGCTCGACAAGGACATGGATCGTCCGGGTTGGATCATTCGAATTTCGGCCGTTGTGATTGTGATTTTTTTGCTCTGGGCGGCGATTGCGCGGGTTGATGAGATTGTGCGTTCGGATGGTGAAATGATTTCCTCATCGCGCCCGCAGATTGTGCAGAACCTTGAGGGCGGCATCTTGTCCGAGCTCTTGGTGCATGAGGGCCAGGAGGTCGAACAGGGTCAGGTATTGGCCAAATTGCAGGGCACGGAGTTTCGCACCTCCGTCGATGATCTTCAGGAAAAAATCGACGCCTTAGAGGTGCGGCGTTTGCGGCTTGAGGCGGAGCTTGAAGGCAATGATGCGTTTGTCGTGGCTGATGATCTTGCTGCACGGGCTGCGACGGTTCTGGCCTCGGAAAAGGCGCTTTTGAAAGCGCGGGTTGGCGATTATTTGGCCCGCAAAGATGGCGCGATGGCGGTCCTGAAACAGGCGGAGACCGAGCGGTCCTTGATGGAGGATATGCTGACGAAAAACGTGGTGTCGCTGATCGAAGTGACCCGCGCGCGCAAATCGCATTCTGACGCGCAACTCAAATACAACGAGATCGTCACACAGGCGGAATTGCAGCGTGCCGAAGACTATTCCGACACGCTTAAAGAACTGGCCTCAGTGAAACAGGCGCTGACCTTGGCCAATGATCAACTCGGACGCACAGTGATTGTCGCGCCGATGCGGGGGATCGTAAACAGCCTGATGGTGACGACCATCGGTGGCGTGATCCGGCCCGGTGAGGAGTTGGTTCAGATCATTCCGGTGGACGAAGAACTGTTTGTCGAAGCGCGTGTGCGCCCCGAAGACATTGCCCATGTGCAACCCGGTCAAGACGCGACGATCAAGTTATCTGCTTATGATTACACGATTTTTGGGTCTCTCAAGGGTAAGGTTCAGGTGGTGTCGGCGGACACATTTAAAGACGAGCGCGACCCGAAAGCGGAGCCTTATTACCGGGTGACGGCGACGGTTGATCTAAGCAGTCTGACCGAGCGGCAACAACAAATCGAGATCCGCCCCGGTATGCGCGCACAGGTCGAATTACACACCGGGTCAAAGACGTTTTTGCAATATCTGCTGAAACCGCTCTACAAATCACGCGAGGCCTTTCGTGAGCCATAGGGTTGCGCGTAGAGTGACGGTATGAGCCAAGATATCCCCATACGCGACGCCGCAACGGTGGTCCTGCTGCGCCAGGACGCGGAGGTGCCGCGCGTTTTGATGGGGCAGCGTGGTCATGGGGCGGTGTTCATGCCGGGCAAATTTGTCTTTCCGGGCGGTGCTGTCGATGCGGAGGATTTTGATCGTGATCCGCCCGGCCAGTTGACGCCGGTTTGCGCGCGCCGACTGGCCGCCGACTCCCCGCCTGAGATGATACGCGCGTTGCCCAATGCGGCTTTGCGCGAGTTGCGCGAAGAGACCGGATTGATTTTGCCGGACGTTACGGATTTGCATTTCGTGTTCCGGGCCATCACCCCGCCGGGACGTCCGCGTCGGTTTGATGCGCGGTTTTTTCTGGTGGATGCGGCACGCTTGGCCAACGACCCGGATGATTTCTCAAGAGCCGAAGACGAGCTGTCGCATTTGCAATGGGTGACGCTTGCGGGCGCGCGCGGTTTTGATCTGCCCTTTGTCACGCGGGTGGTTTTGGCCGAGGTCGAAGCGGCGATACACAAGGCGTTGCCGCCAGAGCATGTGCCGTTTTATGATCATCGCTCTGATGTGGGACAAATTCGGTCTCTGCTGTAATCCGTCACGCGTTTTCGGGCTGATTGGCATCTTGTAACAGGCGCTTGTGTTTGCGCATTTCCGTCAAAGCATCGCCAAAGGTCACAATCCCGCGTTCCTCGGCCATGCGCAGCATTTTGATAAACACTTGCGCGGTCGCCACCGTATCGCCCATGGCGGTATGGCGTGCCTCGGGTGGGATTTTGACACCGAGGCGGGCGGAGATTGCATCGAGCGTGTGTTCTTGCGATTGACCAAAGACAATGGCGGAGAGCAGCACGGTATCGAGCACCGGGTTGTTGAACGTCGCACCAATTCCAGCCTCGTGGCGGCGTAGAAATTCCAAATCAAACGGTGCGTTATGGGCGACCAAAACGGCACCGCGGGCAAAGCTGTGAAGTTGCCGCCCGACCACATCAATCGGGGGCGCATCTTTGACCATGGCATTGGTGATGTGATGAACTTCGGTGGCCGAGGCGGGGATGGGGCGTCCGGGATTGACCAGCGCGTCGAGCGTTTCCGTATTGCGGACCTTGCCATTGACCACGCGCAGCGCCGCGATTTGACATATCTCGTCGCCTTGCGAGGGCAAAAGCCCGGTGGTTTCCGTGTCAAACACCACATAGGTCAGGTGAGAGAGGGGGGTTTCCATCACCTCTTTCGATGGTCGATGCGCTAATAGATCAAAGTCATAGCTCACCGTGCGCCGCCCATCGACCGGGGCGCGTCGCACAGGGCGCGCGGAGCGGATCGGCAGTTTGAGGACGGCACGGGAGGCGCGGCCAAATTCCGGCCAGATATCGGTGCCATGAGTCGCAAGGATGTCACGCCCGGTCATATCAGCCAAACCCACGTCAAGCGGCTGGGTCAGCCATGTTTCCAGCCGATCAACGGACAAAGGCGCACCCGACCACCCCAGCGCCAACATCGCGCCGCCGTCCTCTTCGCGGGAAATCAAAAACGACAACGCCCGGCCGCCGTCTTGGGTCACCAAACGAGCGATGTGGGCGATCAGGGTGATGATCTGAACCGCGTCCAAGGTGAGGGCGAGCGGTTCGACCACATCCGCGGTCAGGGCGGTGTCGCCTTGCGCCAATTGCGCGCGCAAAGCATCGCAAAGTTCGGAGCCACGCACCGAGGCCATCGGCCACCAATCGGCCTTTGTTGCCTCATATTCGGCGTCAAACGTGGCGATGGCCGTGGTCAGGACCTGCATTTCGTTGACCAGTGCAGTGTTCAAACGGGGATCATTGCGCAGCGTGTCATCCGCCTCACGTGCCGCCAAAGTGGTCTGCAAAGAGGCCATGGATGGGCGCAGGCGGTCAAACATCCGCGACAGCAGCTTTTCGCGTTTGGCATGGATCGCGAGGTCGTCGGTCACATCATCCAAACTTAACACATAGGGCGGCGTTGCGTCGCCCTCATTGGGCGCATGCATCAACCGCATCCGGGCCGACAGGATTTGCCCGCCATGGCGCGTGGCCACAGTCAGGGGAAGGACATGCCCCTCGCCACCTTCGCCTGCGCAAAGCCGGGCATAGGCGGACCGGATCGGTGCGGGGCGCAGAAAGTCAAAGATTTCATGGTCCAGCCCCGGTGCATGGTCGGCGGACAAAAGATTGGCGGCGGCACCGTTGTAAAAGGCGATTTTATGCAGGCCGGACAGCAAGACCACGCCATGTGGCATCTCGGCGGAGAGGGTGGAGAGGCGCTCTTTTTCGTCGACCAAACGGGTGGTTTCCATCGCCACGGTCTCGGCCAGTTTGTTGCGGGTGCTGACGAGGTTTTCGGTCAAAGCATGTGCTGCGGGAGCAAGATCGCCCAGGTAGCGCGCGGTTTTTTCATTCAGCGCCTCATCGACATCGGCGTGCGCCCGCGCCAACATGCCGCCGGCCAGACGTTGGATTGGCTTGGCGACGTTGTCGTCAAACATCAGCCAAATCCAAACCACCATGGCGAGGATGGCAAAGCTGGCAATCGCACCGGCAAAGACAAAACCATCGCGGGCCTCAGGCACATGCAGGCGAGAAAATCCCAGATAAAGCCCCGCCACGACCGCCATGATCGCGCCGCCCGCAAGGCCAGCGAAGAACAGAAAGACCCGGAGCCGCAGCGACCAATGTTCAATTTTCATCTCGATCTCCCGTGATCAGCTCGGCCACGCGGGACCGCAGATCATCCATCGCAAAGGGTTTGGTCAAAAACGCGTTGGCGCCCATGGCAAGCCCCTTGCGTTGCTCGGCCTGTGAGGCGCGCGCGGACATCATCAACACCGGGATCGCGGTCAGATCGTGGGTCAATCGCATGGTTTGGCAGACCTCATAGCCGGATTTTCCCGGCAATGTGACATCCAAAATCACCAGATCGGGCTGTTGCGCGCGGATGTTGGGGATGGCTTGGGACCCGTCCGCGACACGCAGGATGTCATAGCCTTCGCGCGACAGCAAAAGCGTGATGGCAATGGCGATATTGTCCTCGTCTTCCACCAAAAGAATGCGCGGTTTGCCTTGCATCTTTTACGGTCTCCCCTCCGTGGTGTTATCTCAACGCATCGCAGGCCGTGCGCAGGATCGGATTGTCGCTTTGCATGGCGTACCAATCGGCCTGTGCCAGCATCTCTTTGATCGGGCCTTTTTTAAGACCAACCAAATCAGCACGACGGCCTAGGATGCAATCAAAGGCGGTGGGGACGATGGCCGCATCGCCGCGCCGCGCCATCAGATACATGTCGGTCAAAACCGTGCCGTCCTCAACAGTTGCCCCATCTTTGTCGAGGGCGATAAAGCGGGTGGTGACCGGAACGAGATAGGTCCAAGGTCGCCAGACTTGGCTTTTCTCAATCGTGGTGGCGACGACTTTGCCTTCGCCGATGCCATCCAACGCACGGGTGTACCACGAATAATCGCTCCAGATCGCAAAGGCCAACATCGCGGCCCCTGCGGCGGCGGGCATGGCCCATTTCGGGAATTTGATCCGGGTGAGTTTTTGTAGACCAAGGATAAATCCGGCAGCGCCGACGCCGGCGGTGATGGTGGCGATGAATTCGAGAAGCATGGGGATTGGTCCCTTCTTTCAGGTTTGGTCAACTGCGCGCGGCGGACGAGCCGAGCGAGGATTGCATGGTGCGCACGATGACGAAAGCATCGCGCAAATGCGAGCGCTCAAAGGCCGGAAGGGCCGAGGGGCTCATGAAATTATCGGGCGGGGTGCCATCGCGTACCTGTGCGGCCTGATGTTCCAACCGAGCGGTGGCGATTGTGTCATAGGCGGCGAGCAAATCCTTGCCGCCGCTTTCTGAAATCACGTGGGCCTCAATCGCCGCCTCAATGCGCGCACGGCTGTTTACGGCGGTGAATGTACCCTGAAGCGCATAGACCCGGCCCAGATCAACAATCGGCACAACGCCGTTGTGTTTCATGTCCAAAGCGTTGCGATGCTCGCCGGATTTGATCGTGGCAAAGCCGCGAAGCAGCCCCAAGGGCGGGGTGTGTTTGAGCGAATTGGCGATCATATGGGCAACAAAGATCGAGTTCTTCGCGGCGGCTTTCAAAGCCGTGTCCTGCAGCGGTGTGAAGAGGCGGTGTTCGCCCGCAATCGGTCGCAGGTCATACATGACGGAGGCCAACATTTGCGCTTCAGTGTCGGGCGCGCTGATCCATTTGTTGAAATACCCTTCCCAGACCGACAGTTTTTGACACCACCGCTCCGTCATCGCCATCATGTCACCGGGGCAATAGACATAGCCGCAGGCATTGAGCCCATCGCAGGTGAATTTTGCCAGCTTGCGGAAATAGGCCATATCGGCCTCTGTCGCGGCATTATCAATGATCAAACAGTTGTCCTGATCCGACACGCCGGTCTGTTCACGCCGCCCTTGCGAGCCACAGGCGGCCCACAGATAGGGCACGGGAGCGGGGCCAAATTCATCCTCAGCCATTTTCAACAGGCGCCGGGTGACGATATCGGCGATGTCGGTGATCTTTCGTGTCACCACATCATGCGCCAGATGTGCGCCGACAAGTTGCATGAGAAATTCGGGCAAGCGGGCCGTGACCGCAGCCATATCGGCGATGGTTTTTGCGTTTGAGAGATCAAACACCATTTGCGTTTGCGACGAACCAAAGAACCGCGTGATGTCGGTTTGGGTGACCATGCCGACCAATGTGCCGCCCTCGACAATCGGCAGGTGGCCGATGTGATTTTCCAACATGACATGGATGACATCAGTGCCAAGTGCGCCGGGGTCCAAGGTGATCGGATCGTGCGCCATGATAGTGGAAACGGGCAGGGTGGTATCAAGGCTTTCGGCCAAAACTTTGTTGGTCATATCGCGCACAGTCACCAGACCAGTCAGGCGCGTGCCCTCGGTCACCGCCACAGAGGAGACCATGTGATCGCGCATCATCCGCGCGCAATCGGAGATTGTGGTGGTCTCCGAGCAGGTCACAGGCGCATGGGCCATCAGGTCGGAGACATGTTGGGTCATCAGCCCCGTGGCGACTTTGGGGCGGGCTTGGCCGCGGTTGAAATAGCGGGCAAAGGCCGGGTTCGCGGCCACTTCGGTTTTGAACGCCTCCGGTGTGAGCACCAAAACCGTGCACTCGGAGGCCGCCGTGGCCGTCGTCGCCGCATGCCCGTCGCGCAACAAGCCGCGTTCGCCAAAATGGTTCGATTTTTGCAACAGGGAGACCTGTGCGCCGTTGATGTCGATGATCTCAACCGCACCTTCCTTGATCAGATACAGCCCCTCAAGCAAGTCGCCATGGGCATAGATCACATCGCCTTCGTTAAATTTTTTGCGGGAAAAGGAGGTGGACAGCTCCGCCAATTCGCTTTCGGGCAAAACATCGTAAGGGTGGGTGGTGTGGAGAAAGTTGATGATCTTTGCGGTGGTTTCCATCGCGACTGTCCAAAGTAAAATTGAAAGAGGCGCGAAAGCCACTGGCCCCCGCGCCCCTGTACTATGGCGACGGGCCAGCCCTGAGGCCAGCCCGAAACCGACAGGCTTAGTGATCGACCGCCTGGCCAGCACCGCGCGGGACGCGGATGCTTTCGACCAGTTCTTGAATCTCAACCGGCGGCTCGTCTGTTGCGTTCGAGACAATGTAAGCAACCGCAAAGTTGAGGACTGCACCGACGGCCCCGAAGGAGGTCGATTTGATCGACAAGATCATCGGCTCAGCATCAGAGAAGGACGCCGTGGAGGCCACGAAGAACCAGCCTTTGTGCAAGAAGATGTAGACGATGGTCACAACCAAACCGGTGATCATGCCCGCAACCGCGCCCTTGTTGTTGATGCGCTTCGAGAAGATGCCCATCATCAAGGCCGGGAAGATCGACGCCGCTGCCAAACCAAAGGCCAAAGCCACCGTTTGCGCCGCGAAGCCCGGAGGGTTCATGCCCAGATAGGTTGCCACAGCGATCGCCACAGCCATTGCGACCCGAGCGGCCAAAAGTTCGCCCTTCTCGGAAATGGCTGGGTTGATCTGCGACTTGATGAGATCGTGCGACACAGCCGATGCGATCGCCATCAAAAGACCCGCAGCGGTGGACAGAGCGGCGGCAAGACCACCGGCGGCCACCAGCGCAATCACCCAACCCGGCAGGTTGGCGATTTCCGGGTTCGCAAGCGTGATGATGTCGTTGTTCACGGTGAACTCATTTGCGTCTTTGTCGGCCACATAGTCGATCAGGCCGTCACCGTTTTTGTCGTCAAAGCCCAAAAGGCCGGTCAATTCCCAGTTTTTGACCCAATCCGGGCGTGCTTCATAGGCAAGCGGGGCCTCGGTCGTGCCATTCGGGTAGACTGTGTCGATCAAGTTGACGCGGGCCATCGCACCCACAGCCGGAGCGGTGAGGTACAAAAGCGCGATGAACACCAAAGCCCAACCGGCAGAGGAGCGTGCATCAGACACTTTCGGTACGGTGAAGAAACGCACGATCACATGCGGCAGACCCGCGGTCCCGATCATCAAAGACATGGTGAAGAGGAACATGTTGAGCGTTGTGTCGGTCTGTTTGGTGTATTCGGTAAAGCCCAAATCTTTCAACATGCCGTTCAGCGTTTCCAACAACGGCAGGCCAGTGGATTTTGCATCCGAGAACAGGCCCAGCGGCGGGATCGGGTTGCCGGTGAGTTGCAGCGAGATGAAGATCGCCGGGATGGTGTAGGCGATGATCAACACGACATACTGTGCCACCTGCGTGTAGGTGATACCCTTCATGCCGCCGATAACCGCATAGAAGAACACGATGGCTGCACCGATCAACAGGCCGGTGGTGTTTTCCACTTCGAGGAAGCGGGAGAAGGCCACGCCCACGCCGGTCATCTGACCGATCACATAGGTCAGAGAAGCAGTGATCAAGCAGATCACAGCCACGGTGCGTGCCGTTTGGCTATAGAAACGGTCACCGATAAATTCCGGAACCGTGAATTTGCCAAACTTGCGCAGGTAAGGGGCAAGCAACATGGCGAGCAACACATAGCCGCCGGTCCACCCCATGAGGTAAGCAGACGTGTTGTAGCCGCCAAAGGAGATGATGCCGGCCATCGAGATGAACGATGCAGCAGACATCCAGTCCGCGCCGGTGGCCATGCCGTTGAGCACAGGGTGAACCCCCCGGCCAGCCGCATAAAATTCAGATGTGGAACCCGCACGGGCCCAGATCGCGATACCGATGTAGAGCGCAAAAGTCGCGCCCACAACGATCAAGTTGAGGGTAAACTGGTCCATTCCATGCGCTCCTTATTCGTCGACGCCGTGTTCTTTGTCGAGTTTGTTCATTTTTATCGCGTAGGTAAAAATGAGCACCAGGAACACGAGAATCGAGCCCTGTTGTGCAAACCAAAAGCCAAGATCCGTGCCGCCGATCTTGATGCCCGCAAGCATCGGGCGCAGCAGGATGCCAAAGCCAAAGGAGCAGATGAACCAAATCACCAGCGAGATGACGATGATCCGCTTGTTCGCGGCCCAGTAGGCATTGTTTTCTGAGTTGTCCGCCATGTGCGGTCCTCCCTTTTGTCCCCGACCCACGCGCACCCTGTTCCGGGCAGCATCGTGGGTCCTTTACGTTACGGGTCCCACCTCCTCGTGGGGCCCGGGCTCCCTTCCCAGATGGATCAACACGGGTTGTGCGTGTGATCCGGGATGTGTAGCACCGCCCCTCATTTGGTGGGGGCGATGCGTTACTCTACCATATCTGCGTAAAATTCACGCAGTTTTTTGATACAACGAATTCCTGATCAATTCCTCGACGACGGCGGGTTCGGCGAGGGTTGAGATGTCGCCCAGGCTGCCAGTGTCGTTTTCGGCGATTTTGCGCAGGATGCGGCGCATGATTTTGCCGGATCGGGTTTTGGGCAGGCCGGGGGCCCATTGGATGAAGTCCGGTTTGGCGATCGGGCCAATTTCTGTGCGGACCCATTTTTCCAACTCTTTGCGCAGCGCGTCGGTCGGTTCGACATCGTTCATGAGCGTGACATAGGCGTAGATGCCCTGGCCCTTGAGGTCGTGCGGATAGCCGACGACGGCGGCTTCGGCGACCTGGGCGTGGGCGACCAGCGCGCTTTCGACCTCGGCGGTGCCCATGCGGTGGCCGGAGACGTTGATCACGTCATCGACGCGGCCGGTGATCCAGTAATAGCCGTCTGCGTCGCGCCGACAGCCGTCGCCGGAGAAATAATAGCCTTTGTATTGCTGGAAATAGGTCTCCTGGAACCGCTCGTGATCGCCCCAGACGGTGCGCATTTGGCCGGGCCAGCTGTCTTTGATGCACAGCACGCCCTCGGTCGCGGTTTCGGTCAATTCTTCGCCCGTGGCCGGGTCCAAAATCACCGGCTGCACGCCAAAGAATGGCACGGTCGCAGAGCCCGGTTTGGTCGGGATCGCGCCCGGCAGCGGTGTCAAAAGATGCCCGCCGGTTTCGGTTTGCCACCAGGTGTCGACGATCGGGCAAGTGCCGCGGCCGACGACCTCATTGTACCAATTCCACGCCTCCGGGTTGATCGGTTCGCCGACCGTGCCCAACAGTTTGAGCGAGGAAAGGTCATATTTTTCAACCCATTCGTTGCCTTGCCCCATGAGCGAGCGCAGGGCTGTGGGGGCGGTGTAGAATTGGTTGACCTTGTGCTTTTCGCACACGGCCCAGAACCGGCCGGCGTCGGGGTAGGAGGGCACGCCCTCGAACATCACCGTGGTCGCGCCATTGGCCAGCGGGCCGTAGACGATGTAGCTGTGCCCCGTCACCCAACCGACATCGGCGGTGCACCAAAACACGTCGCCGTCGTGGTAATCGAACACGTATTTATGGGTCATCGCGGCAT
>NZ_FNBL01000006.1 GCF_900102315.1 Celeribacter baekdonensis | reverse complement strand
AATGAAGGTTTTGGTACCAGTCAAACGCGTGATTGACTACAACGTGAAGGTCAAAGTGAAGGCCGATGGCACTGGAGTTGATCTTGCGAATGTGAAGATGTCGATGAACCCGTTCGATGAGATCGCGGTTGAAGAGGCCATTCGCCTGAAAGAGGCCGGCGTGGCCAGTGAGATCGTCGTTGTGTCGATCGGCGAGAAGAAATCCACCGACACGATCCGCAATGCATTGGCCATGGGGGCGGATCGCGGGCTTCTTGTGGTTGAGGAACAGGGCGTCGAGATCGAGCCGCTGGCCGTGGCCAAACTTCTGGCCAGGATCGTGGCTGAAGAGGCGCCTGAACTGGTCATTCTCGGCAAACAAGCGATCGACAATGACATGAATGCGACGGGTCAGATGCTCGCGGCCCTTTTGGGTTGGGGTCAGGCGACCTTTGCCTCTGAGGTGAACATCAAAGACGGCCACGCGGTTGTGACCCGCGAAGTGGACGGTGGGTTGCAGACCATTTCCGTGCCGCTCCCGGCGATTGTGACCACCGATCTGCGCCTCAACGAACCGCGCTATGCCTCGCTTCCGAACATCATGAAGGCGAAGAAAAAGCCTTTGGATGAAAAGACATCCGCGGATTACGGCGTCGATACCGCGCCGCGTTTGACCGTTGTGTCAACCGAAGAGCCAAAGGGCCGCGACGCCGGCATCAAGGTCGGATCGGTCGATGAACTGGTCGCGAAACTGAAAGAAGGAGGGCTGGTCTGATGGCTGTTTTGTGTCTTGCTGAAGTCACCTCTGGCGCAGTTGCGATGGATGCCACCGCCAAGGCGGTGAGCGCCTCCGCCAAACTGGGCGATGTGACGGTTCTGGTCTGTGGTCCTGCGGCCGCTGCCGATGAGGCCGCCAAAATTGACGGCGTGACCAAGGTTTTGGTCGCTGATGACGCGGCCTATGCCAATGGCCTGGCCGAAAACCTGGCCGCTTTGATCGTGTCTTTGGCGGGCGATTACGCGCATATCACCGCGCCCGCCACGACCACGGGCAAAAATGTGTTGCCGCGGGTTGCAGCCCTTTTGGATGTGATGATTTTGACCGATGTCACCTCCGTTGTGGATGCCGATACGTTCACGCGCCCGATCTATGCCGGGAACGCGATTCAGACGGTACGCTCGAAAGATGAAAAAAAGGTTATCACCTTCCGCACCTCGACCTTTGACGCGGCGGGCCTGTCGGGTGCGGCCGCGGTGTCGGACGTCTCCGGCGCGCATGATGCGGGCCTGTCACAGTTTGTCGAGGACAAGGTCGCGGTCAATGATCGCCCGGAATTGACCTCCGCCAAGGTCGTCGTCTCCGGCGGGCGCGGCGTCGGCTCCGAAGAGGATTTTGCGATCATCTCGGCGCTGGCGGACAAGCTCGGCGCCGCCGTCGGTGCCTCGCGCGCGGCGGTCGATTCGGGCTTTGCCCCGAACGATTGGCAAGTCGGCCAAACCGGCAAAGTCGTCGCCCCCGAACTCTACATCGCCGTCGGCATCTCCGGCGCGATCCAGCACCTCGCGGGCATGAAAGACTCCAAAGTCATCGTCGCCATCAACAAGGACGAAGAAGCCCCGATCTTCCAAGTCGCCGACTTCGGCCTCGTCGCGGATCTCTTCGACGCTGTCCCCGAATTGACTGAAAAGCTCTGAGCCTCGCATTAGAATGACAAAAGGCCCGCCAATCGGCGGGCCTTTTTTATGGGTATTGAACGCATTTTAATGCTTCAAAGATAACGCGCAATCGCTTCTTGAACGGCAGTCGCGGCTTTGGAATGGGCAACCGGGCCCAGCATTTCGCGGGCAGCGGGAGCGTCAAGGTCGGAATAGGCCATCAAGTCGTAGCCCTGCTCAACCTCTGCGCGGGTCGCCACCACCTCAACAATATCTTTGACCAGAGGACGAATGTCCTCAAGCATCTCTCGATTAACGAAAAGCGGATCGCCACTGATTTTGGCACAGGCGTCCTCATCATCGGGAGAATGATCCGACAGCCACAACAGCACCAGATCGCCCTGAAGTTTCTGCGCCATCGTCCGCATCCGTGCCACCCACGCGCCGCGCAACTCCTGTCGCACCATTTCAAACTTCTGCTCAGACACCGCTTCAAGGGTCTGAAGCAGATGGCGGGTAAAGTTGAAATCGGTGAAATCAATTTCGCGGTAGATCGTTTTCAACAGGGTCGAGGCCCGCAAAAAACGATCATTGCGGCGCGCATGAACCGCATAGAATCGGTTCGACATATTTTGTGCGCCCGCGATTTGAACCACTGTGGTTTTCGCATGGTGGCACAGGTCCAAAACCGTCTCATCATTCAGAAACACGTCGACGCCGGCGTTAACGCAGCCCAGATTGACGGTTTCGACCCCAAGCCCGGATTCAACAAGGTCCGGGAAGGGAAACTCAACATATTTGCCATAGGTTTCGGTTCCGCCGAGAAAGGCAACATAGGCCTCCTCAAGGTCCTTTGGCGGGCCGCGGAACAAAAGTTTCGATTTGCCATAGCGGCACGGATAGTAATTGAGGGAGCCTTCGCCCCTATTTTGGTAAGCCATGTGTCCACCCACTGGTTCGTTATTTCACCCACAGAGCAGAGTTGCAGATACAAGTTGCGAAATCGCTAAACCTTCAATTCAACATAAATTTTATAGGAAGACGCCCCCACCTTGCCCCTTGAACCGGCGCGCTGCGCATGCGTAAACTTTGGCACACAGACTGGCGACACATCCCAAGGGTAACAAAATGGACATCCAAAACATAGGCATCGTCGGTGCGGGACAAATGGGCAACGGCATCGCGCATGTGTTTTCGCTGGCGGGCTATGACGTGTTGCTCAACGATATTTCTCAGGACGCGCTGGATCAGGCGATTGTCACCATCTCGCGCAATCTTGAGAGGCAAGTGTCACGCGGCAAAATTGAGCAATCTGAAATGGATGCGGCGCTGTCTCGGATCTCAACAACGCTCAAACTCGAGGAGCTTGGGGTCAGTGACTTGGTGATTGAAGCGGCGACTGAGCGCGAAGATGTGAAGAATGCAATTTTCGAACGGCTTTTGCCCCATCTCAAACCAGAGACCATCCTGACCTCGAACACCTCGTCGATCTCAATCACCCGCTTGGCCTCACGCACGGATCGGCCGGAAAAATTCATGGGGTTCCATTTCATGAATCCGGTGCCTGTCATGAAGCTGGTGGAGCTGATCCGCGGCATCGCGACGGATGAACCCACCTATCACGCGCTTTTAAAAGTGGTCGAATCGCTTGGGAAAACCGCCGCCAGCGCCGAAGATTTCCCCGCATTCATCGTCAACCGCATCCTGATGCCAATGATCAACGAGGCGGTTTATACGCTTTATGAAGGCGTTGGATCGGTCAAATCCATTGATGAGTCGATGAAACTCGGGGCAAACCATCCGATGGGGCCGTTGGAGTTGGCCGATTTTATCGGTCTGGACACCTGTCTGGCGATTATGAATGTACTGCACGATGGTCTGGCCGATACGAAATACCGGCCCTGCCCGCTTTTGACCAAATATGTTGAGGCGGGGTGGCTGGGCCGCAAAACCCAGCGCGGATTTTATGATTATCGTGGCGAGACGCCCGTTCCGACCCGATAGAACGTCAGGTTTCGACATAAAAAGGGGCCACAAAGCCCCTTTTTCGCATCTGTTCCGGGTTTGGGTCAGTCCGTGCGACCGCCAAGCGCCAGAGTATGCGTCCGCATCCAAGCCATGAATTCGCGGGTCTTTTTCTGCCAATCGTTCAAATCATCCGGGGTCAATGGGTCGCCGATAATGGGCGATTGCGGCTTGTTGAGTGCATGGACGATTTCATGTAGCAAAAGCCCCTGACGGATGGTCGCAGAAATTTTATCGGCAATTTGATACAACCGCGTGTTCCGGCCCGGAAAATAGATCGGCAACACCGTCGCCCCCGACTTCAACACCATCTTGGCGGTGAACGGGTTCCATTCTTTTTCCTTCACCGGGCCAAACCATGTTTCAGACGACGCCACGGCCCCCGCCGGAAACAGGATGATCACCCCGCCCGCCTTCAATGTGTCCATCGCCTCGTTGCGCATGAGGATGGATTTGCGGTGACTGTCCTCTTCATGCGGGAAAGGTACCGGCAACATGAAGGGATCAATCTCGCGAATGCCGGTCAAAAGTGAGCGCGTCAGGATTTTGTAATCCGTGCGCACCTTGCCGATCAGTTCCGCCATCACCAAACCATCGACCAAGCCATGCGGGTGGTTTGCCACGACGACAAGCGGGCCTGTGGCCGGTATTTTGGCTATCTGCTCCTCGGGGGTGGTGACTTTAATCCCCATAACTTCAAGAGCTTGACTAAAGAATGGCTGCCCCATGGGCGTGCCCATACGTTCGAACCGACGGATGCGACGCAACAAGGGCAGCTTGCCGGTGATCCATTCAATGGTACGGATGACCACCACCTTTGAGGGATCCGAATAGGTCCCCGCATATGACAGACGCCGTCCGTCATATTTGATGAAATCCGCGTCGCCGGGCTTTGGCACGTGGGTCTCGGTCGCTTGGTCTTGCGGGTGAGCCACTTACATATCCTCGCCAAATCGGTCCTTGATCAGGGCCTCCAACGCATCTGCCAAGGCATCAGCATCGGGTCCCCTCGTTGACACGTCAATAGTGGTTCCTTTGGAGGCTGCCAACATCAAAAGCCCCATGATACTATCACCCGAGGTGCTCATCCCGTCTTTGTACACCTCTGCGCTGGCGTCAAATTCTTCTACCGTCTCGACAAATTTCGCCGAAGCGCGCGCATGAAGACCCTTCACATTGATGATCTCATGCGTTCTCGTAGTCGATGCCATGCCGTTTTCCTGTCGTTTTTCTTATTGTTATCAGCCAAGCACGTCGAAACTGTCGATGTACTTACGGCCCGCCTCTAAGGCATTTTTAACCGCTTCGCTGACCGTTTTGTGACGCGATTTTGCCAGCTTGATCAACATGGGCAAGTTTGCGCCGTAAATGATTTTACGATTGTCATGATGGCACGCCATCAACGACAGATTGGACGGGCTGCCGCCAAACATATCGGTTACGACCACCACACCATCTCCGGTGTCGACATCATCGGCCGCGCCGCAAATTTCCTTTTGCTTGGCCGATCGGTCATGATCCGGCTCAATAGAAATTGCCTCAACGCCCGTTTGCTTGCCCACCACATGTTCGACGGCCGCAAGGTATTCCTTGGCCAATCCACCATGCGCGACAATGACGATTCCGATCACGCGAGATTCCCCGATCACAGGCCGCTATGGCGGCGTTCCAATTCCCGATGCCTAATTGACACCTGCCAATCATGTTCCGCAAGGGCTTTGGATAGAATTTCAGCAAGCGTCACCGATCTGTGCTGTCCGCCGGTACAGCCAAACGCGATGGAGAGGTGTTTTTTGCCCTCTTCACGGTAGGCCGGCAGTAAAAGCAAGGTCAATTCCAACACTTTTTCGAAAAATGCCGCAAATCGCGGGTCTCGCTGAACATAGTCTTGGACCTTTGCGTCCATGCCATTCAGCGCACGCAGCTCTGGCTCCCAATAGGGATTGGCCAGAAAGCGCACATCAAACACCATATCGACGCCCCGTGGCATCCCGCGCTTGTAGGAAAAACTCTGCACCGTCAGGGCCATATCGGCCTGATGCCCCTCCGCAAACCAGCGTTCAATCTCGTCACGCAGCTGATGCGGCGTCATCTCGGACGTGTCGATCAAAATGTCCGCCCGCGCGCGGATCGGTGCCAAAAGGTCGATCTCCCGCGCCACACCGTCCTGCACTGTTTCCGCAGGGGCAAGCGGGTGACGACGGCGGGTTTCTGAATAGCGCCGGATCAGCACCTCAGGCGAACTGTCGAGATAAAGCACCTCAGCGTCATGATCGGGGTTGCGGGTCAATTCGTCGATCACCTCGATGAGTGCATTGACTGAAAAGTCGCGATTGCGCACATCCAAACCAAGCGCCAAAGGCCGCGTCAGCCCATGCGCTTGCAACAAGCGGGGCAAGATCGACATCGGCAGGTTGTCGATGACCTCATAGCCAAGGTCCTCAAGCGCGTTGATGGCCGTCGAGCGACCCGCCCCCGACGGTCCCGTGATCAAGACCACGCGGCGCTGGGATTTCGACTGTGGCAAAGGGCTGTCGTCAGAGCTCGTCACGCGCATCGGCCTCCTTTGAGCCATTGGACCAAAGCCGGGGCAAAATGGCGGCCTTCGACTTTGAAAAACAGGGGAATCGGGACCCCGATTAAGGCCCGTTCCCGCCGTGGGGGCAAGCGCTCCATTTCGACCTGTGACAGGTTGACAATGCCACAGATCCGCGCGGCGGGAATCGTCTGAGCCGCAAGCAACCCCATCCCGCGTGCTTCGATCATCCCACGGATCGGCGCCGGGGCGGTCGCGATCAGGCCCTCTTCCGATTTGGTCAAGATCGTGCGATCGTCAGACACAAGAGTGGCGCCATAGGCCATGAGTTCAAGCGCCAGCGTTGATTTGCCACTGCCAGAAGGTCCGAGGATCAGCAAAGCTCTGGTGTCCTCAAAAGCCACGCAACTGGCATGCAGGTTCAGGGGCGCGACCTCTGGGGCGTCGCAAAAAAGGCCGGTGCTGTCCTGCGCCGACCTTTGATCTTTGTCTGTCTCCTGGCCACTCACACTGGCAAGCCCACAACAAAGCGGGCCCCCAGCGGATCGGAGGTGATATCAGCATCGGTTGGGCGAATGTTTTCGGCCCAGATCACACCGCCATGGGCCTCGACGATCTGTTTCGAGATGGCAAGGCCAAGGCCGGAGTTGTTGCCAAACTGACCTGCAGGGCGCTCCGAATAAAAGCGTTTGAACACTTTGGACAGCGCCTGATCGGGAATGCCGGGACCGGTGTCTTCGACCACAATCAAAACGCGGCTGTCACGTTTGCGCACCCAAACACGGATCGCATCGCCGTCTTCACAGAACGAGACGGCGTTGGTGATCAGGTTGACAAAAACCTGTGCCAAACGCGCCTCAAGGCCGGAAATGACAATCGGTTTGTCGGGCATATCGGCGATGAATTCGATGCCTTTTTCCTGCGCCTCTTGCGACAGGTACTCGATCAAATTGGTAAGCATTTTGATGAGGTTGAATTCCTCTTCTTCCTCTTTGACCAATTCACTGTCGAGCCGTGACGCGTTGGAAATATCAGAGACCAGACGATCCAGACGACGCACGTCATGTTCGATCACATCGAGCAATTTGATCCGATGCTCTTCTTTCTTGATCATCCGCAGTGAACCAACGGCAGAGCGCAGACTGGCCAGCGGGTTCTTGATTTCATGCGCCACGTCAGCCGCGAATTGTTCGTTGGCATCAATCCGGTCATAAAGCGCCGACACCATCCCGCGCAAAGCAGACGACAGACGCCCGATCTCATCAGGGCGACCGGAGAGATCCGGGATGCGCACACGACCCGGAGCAACTTTGCGACTGTTTTTGTCGCGTCCGATTTCAGCGGCAGCGGCCAGATCGGCCAAAGGATTGGCGATGGTCGATGCCAAAACAAGGCTCAGGCCGATGGACACAAGGATGGCGATGACAAAAACCTGAAGGATTTGTTCGCGCTCAACCCGGACAAGTTCATCAATCTCACCCTCGCCCGAGGCAAGCCCAACCACGCCCAGCGTGCGCGTCTGCCCCTCCAGGTCGATGGTGATCGGCGCGGCGACAACAAAGAGGGCCGAGCCATTTGCATCATTGCCGGTTTTAACATGGATCTCATTTTGCAAAGCGCCAGGCACAAGAGGCGAGACATGCGCGGCGGCATCCTTGGGATCGCCGGTCTCTTTGGATTTTGTGAGAGTGATCATCGACCACACCCCGGTCAAAAAATCCGAAATCATCGTGGAACGCCCATCCCGACGCAACCCGGCCACATTGGCGGGGCGCACACGCGGCATCCCTTCGGTAGAGGCAATCAGAGCCCCTTCGGCGTCGTAGATAAAGACATTTTCGCGCAGCGGGATTTCAAGCACATTCAGCACGGATTGTGCATCAGAGGAGCCTTCGGTCGCATCCAACACACCATCCACACCTGCGGTCACTTCCAACATGTCAGCGATCAGGACGGCCTCTGTCACCATGGCCATTTCACGCTGGGTCACAAGACTGTCGCGAAACGGATTGAGATAGAGGATGCCCGCCACCATCAAAATGATGGCCACAAGGTTGAAGGTTATGATCTTTTGCGCCAGAGGAGAGCGATTGATCGCGATAAAGCGGCGGCGCTCCCGTTTGGCGCGCAAATCCGCATCCGAAATGCGCGGCGCAATCCAGTCATCCCCGAGAACGACGTCTGCGTCATCAGACGGGCGCTTTCCCGAGATGTCCATGCGCGAAGAAAAGGCCATTATTCCTCGTTGTACCTGTAACCGATACCGTAAAGCGTTTCGATGGCGGAGAATTCAGTGTCAACGGTACGCATTTTCTTACGCAGGCGTTTGATGTGGCTGTCGATCGTGCGGTCATCGACATAGACCTGATCATCATAGGCCACATCCATCAACTGATCGCGGGATTTCACAAAACCGGGACGTTGGGCAAGAGCTTGCAACAACAAGAATTCCGTCACCGTCAGCGTGACATCGCGGCCTTTCCAAGACACGGAATGGCGCAGCGGGTCCATTTCCAATTCACCACGCACAATCACCTTGGTTTCCTCGGTGTCACCGACTTCACCGCCTTCGATCACTTCCTGACGACGCAAAAGCGCGCGGATGCGTTCAACCAAAAGGCGCTGGGAAAACGGTTTTTTGACGTAATCGTCCGCGCCCATGCGAAGGCCCAGCACTTCGTCAATCTCATCATCTTTCGAGGTGAGGAAAATCACCGGCATATTGGTTTTCTGCCGCACACGCTGCAACAGGTCCATCCCATCCATACGCGGCATTTTAATATCAAAAACAGCCATATCGGGGAGACGTTTGTTGAACGCGTCCAAAGCCGATTGCCCGTCATTATATGTTTCCACCTCAAACCCTTCTGCCTCAAGGGTCATGGAGACGGAAGTGAGAATATTCCGGTCGTCGTCAACCAATGCGATGCGGGACATGTTCCGTTTCCTTCAACTGCTCAACTGGTTCATTTTTTTTAGCATAATCCGCGTTTCGCCAAGCCAAATCAAGCGAAACCGCGAATCACATGCATCAGCTATGACAATCCAAAACGAAAAGATTCAAGGAATGGCTAATTTGTCTCACCTTCTTGCGACAACGCCTTAAGTCTGGCCGTTTCACATTCTGCACTTCGGCTTGTTTACGCTAACTCCAACATGGTTGCGCTAACTCTTGATCTGGGTCCTGTTTACGGACGCGGCGAGCATGCTATAGCACGGTCGTCGGACGAGAGGGACTGTCCGGCCGCGAATGGCCCTTTCGCGAGAATTCATGTTTCAGAGACGCCGTCAAGGACACGGCAGGGAGTTTGCACTATGACAACCGGACGCGTGAACCCGGCTTTCACACTTGACGACCAAGGCATCACAGGGCTTGGCCATGTCTATTACAACCTTCTTGAGCCTGCGCTCATCGAAGAAGCCCTGAAACGCGAAGAAGGTACGCTTGGCAAAGGCGGCACTTTCCTTGTGACCACAGGCAAACACACTGGCCGGTCCCCAAAAGACAAATTCGTTGTGCGCACCCCCTCCGTGGAAGACACGATCTGGTGGGAAAACAACCAGCCGATGGACCCGGCCAAATTTGATGTTCTTTACGCCGATATGCTTGAGCATATGAAAGGCAAAGATTTTTTCGTTGAAGACCTTTATGGCGGCGCCGATGCGGCCCACCGTCTTGACGTGCGCATGGTCACTGAGTTGGCGTGGCACGGTTTGTTTATCCGCACCATGTTGCGCCGTCCTGAGTTGAAAGAACTCGACGATTTCACCGCAGATTTCACCATCATCAATTGCCCGAGCTTCAAAGCCGACCCAGAGCGTCACGGCTGTCGTTCGGAAACCGTCGTTGCCCTGAACTTTGACAAAAAGATCATCCTGATCGGCAACACCGAATATGCGGGCGAGAACAAAAAAGGCGTATTCACGCTTTTGAACTACATCTTGCCGGGCAAAGGCGTGATGGCGATGCATTGCTCCGCCAACCACGCGCCGAACAATCCGGTCGACACCGCGATCTTCTTTGGTCTGTCGGGCACCGGCAAAACCACGCTTTCCGCCGATCCGTCGCGCGTCCTTATTGGCGATGACGAACATGGCTGGTCCGAGCGCGGCACCTTTAACTTTGAAGGCGGTTGTTACGCGAAAACGATCAATCTCTCGGCCGAAGCCGAGCCTGAGATCTACGCGACCACGACCAAGTTCGGCACTGTCATCGAAAACATGGTCTATGACGCGCACACCAAAGAGCTCGATTTCGAAGACAACAGCCTGACCGACAACATGCGCTGTGCTTACCCGTTGGAATATATCTCCAACGCGTCGCCGACCTCGCTCGGGGGTCATCCGAAAAACATCATCATGCTGACCTGTGACGCTTACGGCATCTTGCCGCCGATCGCGCGTCTCACCCCGGCACAGGCGATGTATCACTTCCTCTCCGGCTTCACCTCGAAGACACCGGGCACCGAAGTGGGCGTGACCGAACCGATCCCGACCTTTTCCACCTGTTTCGGCGCACCGTTCATGCCGCGTCGCCCGGAAGCCTATGGCAACCTGTTGCGCGAAAAGATCGCGAAACATGGCGCGACCTGTTGGTTGGTTAACACCGGCTGGACCGGTGGCGCCTTTGGCACTGGCTCGCGTATGCCGATCAAAGCCACGCGCAACCTGTTGCACTCCGCGCTAGAAGGCACCTTGGCCGAGGTCGAATTCCGCAAGGACGAGAACTTTGGCTTTGAAGTTCCTGTGTCCGTTCCGGGCGTGGCGGACGTTCTTTTGGACCCGCGCCGCACCTGGGCCGACAAAGACGCCTTTGATGCACAGGCTGAGAAGCTGGTCAAAATGTTCTCCGCGAACTTTGAACAGTACCTGCCCTACATTGACGAAGATGTGAAAGCGGCAGCCATCGGCTAAGCCCCTTCTCTTTATCTTTGAGTACAGCGCCCCAAGCCTTATGGTTTGGGGCGTTTTCTTTTCGCTGCTGTCACTCGGATTTTACCCAGAGCTGAGATAAGGCGATATGCGCCCTTTGCTCCTACTTGCACTGTGTATGTTCGCTTTGACCCCTCTGCCCTTATGGGCGGATGATCAGGGCCAGACGCAATTTACCGATCATTGCGCTGCCTGTCATGGCCTACATGCGCTTGGGGGCAACGGACCGGACATTCAGGGGTCGACCCTGAACGATGTCGTGATCGCCACCCGTGGGATGGATCAAATGCCGGAGATTGACTTGAGCGAGGCGGAGCAGCAGGCCATTGCCACCTACCTCATGTCACTTGCGCCCGAGATCGCCGCGCAAAAACTGCGGTTTGAAGCCCAGATCACCCGTTAAAACAGAGTGTTAAAAAAGCCCGCGTCGAACCAAATTGGCCCCGGCCACAAGCAACACAAACAAGGTCGCGCGTTTGAATTTCTTTTGATCCAAACGGTCTTGTACCTGATGGCCAATCACCATCCCCAACAGCGCCGGAAACAACAGCGCGAAGGACAGCGGCAGCGTTTGCGCGTTAAGCACACCCGAGTGCAGATGCGCCATAAACAGCATCAAAGCCCCCGCGCCAAAGATCACGCCGGTGATTTTGATCTGCATTTTTTTCGGCGTGTCTACCGCCGTCAAATAGGCCACCGTCAGCGGCCCCCAAATCCCCGCAACCCCGCCGATCACACCCGAAACCGCACCAAGACCAAGATCGTAAAAGCCACGATGATGGTCCGGGATATGCAGCGCCCGCCCAATCAAAAGGTAGCTCGCCAAGACGATCACAATGATCCCAAGCGTCAAAAACACCACCGATTGTGGCAAGATCACGACAAGCTGCGCCGACAGGAGGATCATCACCAAAAGCGCTGCGATATAGAGTTTATAGACCTTCGCCGCCTGCACCGCCTCGGCCACGCCGCCACGCAGCGATTGCCAAATATTGGACACCACGGTCGACAGGATCAGCCCCGCCAATGCCATTTCCGGCGACAGGAATGACCCAAGCCCCGAAATCATGATCATCGGCATGGCAAAACCCGTTGCACCTTTGACGAAACCGGCGAGCAGGGCAATGGCGAGGGAAACCGCCATTTGCGGGAGGGTGAGCAGGGAGAAGAGCGCGTTGAAATCCATGGGTTTGTCATAGGGCCTGTGATCCCCGTGTGACCAGAGAATTCGCGCCCACCCGATGCAGCCAGTCCAAAACTTTCTCAGGGCCACAGGCAAATTTAGCTTGCCCGCGACACTTTTGGTCCTAAATGCGATCCAATGCAAAATAATATTGCGCTGCAACTGCGAAGGGATTAGACAGTCCCATGACCCCGAGAAGGAGAGATTCCCATGGCCCTTGATCAACAGGAGATGACCATGTCGAACCCCATATTGCCCGATCTTCTGGCGTTGACCGGCGCTGCAGTGGCCCCCGCTGAGGCCCTTTTGGATCGCGCCCGCGCGTCGCTGCGCACCGCGTTTTTGGACGGAGATCGCATCTCCGGCACCAAACTTGAGGCCAACCAAACGGCGGCCCATGGCCTTGCGTGGCTTGCGACCTATGTCGAGGCGCTGCGTCAGATGCAAAAATGGGCCTTGGCCCTGACGGATGATGGTAAATTTGGCGAGATGGAACAGCTGATCCATCAGATCGCCTTTGGCGAATACCTCAATCAAATCTATGGCGGCATTCCGATGAACCAAGGCGAGGTCTGTCGTTTGGCCGATCTGGGTCTTGGCCTCGTACAGCCAAGCCATAAAGATGTCGTCAAACTCATGCTGGAGGGCAACACCGTTGCCGCGCGCTCCCGCCTTGTCGCTTTGATGCGCGACAATCAGGGCCACGCCACTTTTGGCGCCTCCGGCCTTGATGACGAGTTGGAAATGGTGCGCGAACAGTTCCGCCGCTTTGCCGACGAAAAAGTCGTGCCCTTCGCCCATGAATGGCACCTCAAAGACGAATTGATCCCGATGGAAATCATCGAAGAGTTGGCCGAACTTGGCGTGTTCGGCCTGACCATCCCCGAAGAATACGGCGGCTTTGGCTTCCCGAAAGCGGCAATGGTGGTGGTCTCCGAGGAACTGTCGCGTGGCTATATCGGCGTCGGCTCTTTGGGCACACGCTCCGAGATCGCGGCCGAATTGATCCTCAGCGGCGGCACCGAAGAGCAAAAGCAAAATTGGTTGCCAAAACTCTCCTCCGCCGAAATCCTGCCGACCGCCGTGTTCACCGAACCGAACACCGGTTCGGACCTCGGCTCCTTGCGCACCCGTGCGGTGAAAGAGGGCGAAACCTATACCGTCACCGGCAACAAAACCTGGATCACCCACGCCGCGCGCACCCATGTGATGACGCTCTTGGCGCGCACCGATCCGAACACCACGGATTACAAAGGCCTGTCGATGTTCTTGGCGGAGAAAACGCCGGGCACGGATGAGGCCCCTTTCCCGACCCCCGGTATGACCGGCGGCGAGATTGAGGTCTTGGGCTATCGCGGCATGAAGGAATACGAGCTGGCCTTTGACGGGTTCAAAGTGAAGGCCGAAAACCTGTTGGGCGGCGAAGAGGGCAAAGGCTTTAAACAGCTGATGGAGACCTTTGAGTCTGCCCGCATCCAAACCGCCGCGCGCGCCATTGGCGTGGCGCAAAATGCGCTCGAAGTTGGGATGCAATACGCCGAGGACCGCAAGCAATTTGGCAAGTCCCTGATCGAATTCCCCCGCGTCTCCGGCAAGCTGGCGATGATGGCGGTCGAGATCATGGTCGCGCGTCAGCTCACCTATTTCTCCGCTTGGGAAAAGGATCACGGGCATCGCTGTGACGTTGAAGCAGGCATGGCGAAACTCTTGGGTGCGCGTGTCGCTTGGGCCGCCGCCGACAATGCCTTGCAAATCCATGGTGGCAACGGCTTTGCGCTTGAGTATCAAATCTCACGCATCCTCTGTGACGCGCGCATTCTCAACATCTTTGAGGGTGCAGGGGAAATCCAAGCGCAAGTGATCGCACGAAGGCTCCTCGGCTGATGCTCTCGGAAAGTGTCCGGGGGACAGTTTCCTCCCCTGCACGGGGAAATTCAGGCTCAGGTGATCGCCCGTCGCATTTTGGGTTAACCCGCTGTTGAACCAGCTTTAAAAAGGCGGTGCCTCCTGCGCCGCCTTTTTGGCGATCCGGTCCAAAAACCGGTCGCGCGCGGCGGGCATCGGTCGATCAGACAGTTCCGCCGCGATCCGGGTCAGAAAATGCCCGGTGGTGGTCAACCCTTGCGCAATCTCCACGAAATCAAGCGAAGATTGCCCCAGCAAACATTGCGGCAACGGCAACATCCGATCCGCCCATTCCCCCGCTCCCGCGCGCGACACCGCACGACCGGATTTGGGCGAAACATAGATCAGATCCTCATGCGATCCGGTCACTGCACAGGCCGAGAGATCAAGGCCGAACCCCAGTTCTTCGAGCAGGGACACCTCCCAATGCAGATAGGCCAAAGGCCACATCGGGTCCGTGCCGAGACGGTCCAAAAGCTGCATACTGTCGACGTAAAGATAGCCATGCGCCTCGCGTTCCGGCAACACAAAGGCCAACATCGCGGTGACCGCATTGAGTGCTGCAAGCGCCAGAGGATCATCCATCACGGCGGCGGCACGTCCTTTGACGGGTTCAAAGGTGAATGCACCCAAATGATCCTCAAGCCGCGCTTTCCACGTCACGCTGACTTGCCCACCGGGTTGCAGATGCGGTGTCATTTTGCGCGAGATGCCACCGCGCACGACCCCGGCATGGCGGCCATGGTTTTCGGTGAACACCTCAACGATCACGGAGGTTTCGCCATGCTTGCGCACCGCCAAAACCGCCCCTTCATCGCGCCATTCAATCATGCGCGCGCCCCTGCTTCTTTTTGGCAAAAATACTCATGGAACCCTGCCCCGCAACACGCCCCGCGTCAATCAGACAGGTTCAATCGCTTAGGCCCAATCGCTTAAACCGGGTTCATCCAAAAGCGTGCGTCCCAGACGGTCCTCAACCTCGATGATCCAAAGATCGGGGTCAAAACTGCGTTGTTTCATCAACGCCGCATCGACATCGCGCTCGTCCCCCTCGGACAGGACCGCCCAATCGCGGCGGTCCTCCATCAGGTTAAATTCGCGCTGAAACGCTTTGGCTTTGCCATCCAGCGTGTTGAGCTTGATCATCACGGCCCCTGCGGTCAGGTCGCCCTTTTTCACCACAAACACCGGAATGTCGGCCAAGCGCAACCGCGTCAAATAGGCCGAAACCCAGACATCTGCGGTCAGCCGCGCCATCAGTTTCCGTCTTTGAAATCAAGACCCATCTCGCCGTAGCGTTCGGCCTCTTCCAACCAGTTCGGGCGCACTTTGACCTGCAAAAACAGGTGCACAGGCCGACCCAAAAACTCGGCCAACTCTTCCCGCGACGCGCGTGAAATCCGTTTGATCGTCTCGCCCCGGTGGCCCAAAATAATGCCCTTGTGACCATCGCGGGACACATAGACGATCTGATCGACACGCGCCGATCCGTCTTTGCGCTCTTCCCAGGCTTCGGTCTCGACCGTGAGCTGGTAGGGCAATTCCTGGTGCAGATTCAGCGTCAGCTTTTCGCGGGTAATTTCCGCCGCGATCATCCGCATTGGCAGATCGGCGATCTGATCTTCGGGGTATAGCCAAGGGCCGACGGGTAATTCTTTGGCCAACCATTTGCGCAGATCATCGACGCCACGGCCCTTTTCGGCAGAAATCATAAAGGTCTCCACAAAGGCACGGCGTTCGTTCAAAACCTTGGTCATATCCAATAGTTTTTCGACCGGCACCATGTCGATCTTATTGATCGCCAAAGCAATTTTGCGCGGCGGACCTTTGTATTGAGCGTCTTGTTCGTCAAGCGCTGTAAGGATCGCCTCGACGCCCTCGGTCAGGCCTCGATGAGCCTCGACCAGCAACACGACCACATCGGCGTCCGCGGCCCCACCCCATGCGGCGGTGACCATGGCGCGGTCCAAGCGGCGTTTGGGCTTGAATATGCCTGGCGTGTCGACGAAAACGATTTGGGCATCCCCCTCAATCGCCACGCCGCGAATGCGGGCACGGGTGGTTTGCACTTTGTGGGTGACGATGGACACTTTGGCCCCAACCATCCGGTTGAGAAGGGTCGATTTGCCGGCGTTCGGTTCGCCGATCAGAGCCACAAAGCCAGAACGTGTCTCAGCCATGTTATTTGGCCTCCAGTTTGGTCAAAAGCGCCTTGGCGACCGCTTGTTCGGCCTGACGTTTGGACGTTGCCTCGGATTGCGCCGTCTCACCGCTTTCCAGTGTCACTTCGATGGTGAACACGGGCGCATGATCGGGGCCTTTGCGAGAAATTTCGGTATATTTTGGCGGCTTCTGGCCCCGCGCTTGGGCCCATTCCTGCAGCGCGGTTTTGGCGTCGCGGGCATCATGTTCAACCATGTCGATCCGCGTACTCCACAGCCGTCGCACAAGCGTCTTGGCCGCGGCAAACCCACCATCACGATAGACGGCGGCAATCACGGCTTCCATCGCATCGGCCAAAAGCGCCTCTTTGCGGCGTCCGCCAGACATCATCTCGGACCGGCCCAGTTTGAGCACAGCCCCAAGATCAATCTCGCGCGCCACATCGGCACAGGTTTCTTTGCGCACCAGCGCGTTGAAACGCGGTGCAAGTTGACCTTCGGACGCTTTGCGGTCGACCTCAAACAGCGCCTCCGCCATCACCAGCCCAAGCACCCGGTCGCCTAAGAATTCAAGCCGTTGGTTGTCGGGGCGGGTGGCCGAAGAAATCGAACTGTGGGTCACGGCACGCATCAAAAGCTCGGGCTGAGAAAACTCATAGCCGAGGCGCTGTTGAAACGCTTGGAGTTCGGTCGAAATCTTCACTGAAGCCCCTTAAAGAAACGATCTTTGCGCCATGTCCAGAAATACACAAGGTGTTTGCCCGCGGATGAAAAGATCACCCGATCCACTCGACCGAGCAGATATTCCGCAGGCACAAAACCCACCCCCGATGGCTGTGCAATCCGGCTGTCGACGGAGTTGTCGCGGTTGTCACCCATAAAGAAATACTGACCTTCTGGAACCGTGTAGACATTGGTGTTGTCCACGCCCGTAACGGCGGCATTGAGCACCGAATGCTGACGCCCGCCGGGCAGAGTTTCGATGAATTTCTCTTTGACGCAGTCGCCGCCAAGCCCCGGCGCCGGGTTGGCACAGCGCGGCGGATTGCCTGCGGCACCTTGCGGCTCAAAGGTCTCGACAAACACGCCATCGGGCGTTTGTACAGCCTCTTCGCCATTGATAAAGACCACACCGTCTTTCAGTTGAACCTGATCGCCGGGCAGGCCGATCAGACGTTTGACATAGGTGACATGTTTGGTCGGGTGTTCAAACACCACAATATCGCCACGCTCCGGTTCGGTGAACAGGATGCGCCCGGACACCGGGCACATAAAGGCCATCGGGCAGGACCATTTCGAATAGCCATAGCTCATTTTATTGACGAACAAGAAATCGCCGATCAGCAACGTGTCTTTCATCGAACTTGAGGGGATGAAAAACGGCTGGAAAAAGAAAGTCCGAAAAATCCCCGCGATCAAAAGGGCGTAGACGATGGTTTTGATGGTTTCGACCACACTGTCTTTGGTGCTGCTCATCTGAATTCAGGTCCTTTGGGGGCGTTGGCGGAGATTTGGATACCGGTCCCCGGCTACATGGAAGGCGGCGCGATTGGAGTCAAGGCAAAGCCCCGTGAAACCCCCGCAATGAGTGGGTTTTCGCGGCTTTTGCGACGCTCACAGCGCGGTCGGGCGCGCCTCGATCACCACAAAGGCCTGCGCCCAAGGGTGATCGTCGGTCAGCGTGACGTGGATGATCGCCTCATGCCCCGGCGGGGTCATCGCCTCAAGCCGCTCTTTGGCCCATCCAGTGACCTCCATCACCGGCTGCCCGGAGGCGAGATTTTTGACCGCCATGTCTTTCCACGAAATTCCCATGGCAAGCCCCGTCCCCAAGGCTTTGGAACAGGCTTCTTTGGCGGCCCAGCGTTTGGCATAGGTGCCCGCAACATCGCGCCGACGTTCGGCTTTTCGTTGCTCCGTTTCGGTGAACACACGGTTTTTAAACCGATCACCAAAGCGCGCCAACGTGCCGGAAATACGGTCAATATTGGCAAGGTCGGTGCCAATCCCAAGGATCATTTCGGGGCCTCAAACAACGTGGCGATCTCACCCGTGGCCTGATTCAGCGCAAAACTCAGCCGGCCCATTTTGACCGGGCCATCCTCGGGATCATACAGGCGGGCGGGCATCATGAACAAAAGCCCCGTTGAAGGCTCATAATCGGCCTCAAGGGCAGCAAAATCTATTGCTTCAAACCCGGAGCCTGCCGCATCCGCGGAAATGATCCGGCACTGCCGCCCACCGACCTCGTCAAAGGGCGGCGACAGAACCAAAACGTGAAAAGCGGCAGCGGCGGGTTCAATCGTATCCAAAAGCGCCAGCCGCACCGCGCCATTGGCAAAGGTCCGGGCGTTTTCATCCCAAGGTTCAACCACAGAGGCAGCTGAGGCGCGCCAGTCACAGGGCGTGGCCTCCTGTGCCTGCGCCATGAGCGGCAAGGTTGCGATGAAAAGCGCAAAGAACTCTCGAATGCCCGTCATGTCACACCACTTTCGCTGTCAAAACTTTGAGGGCGGCAAAGCCGAAAAGAGCCGCAAACGCCCCCTCAAACACACGATGAAGGCGCAAATAGCCCCGCGCGATGAAGCGGGTCGAAAACGCAAAGGCCATCGTGGACATGACCGTGAATGACACCGCCAGACAGGATGCGCCGACTTGCAAAAGCGCGATGGGTTCTGCGCCTTCGGGGATCACGACCGCGAACAACGCGCCCCAAAACAGGATCGCTTTCGGGTTCATGACGTGGATGGTCAGACCTTTGAGAAAGGACACGCGCAGCGGCTCGTTGACGGCGCGGACCTTGGCCTCACCCTTTGCCATCGCGGCCCGCGCCGATTTGACTGCGAGGACCAAAAGATACCCGGCCCCAATATAGCGCAGCGCGTCGAGCACCCAGGCATGGGTCATCATCGCAGCGCCAAGGCCAAAGCCCGCAAGAAGGGCCCAAAACACCGAGCCGCACCAAACGCCGGTGGACACGGCAAATCCATTGGCGCGCCCGCCGCCCATGGCGGCCCCGACGATGGCCAAAATCGCCGGACCCGGAGAGCCAACGGCAATCGCCCAGCCCAGCAAAATCGGCCAGAGGTCAGACAACGGGATCACGCAGATGCCTCAGCACGCGCCGCATCCATCAGCCGCCGCATCTCGGCAATCGCCGGTTTGATGCCGCGAAAAATCGCCTCACCGATGAGGAAATGGCCGATGTTGAGCTCTACGATTTGCGGCATGGCGGCAATCGGCGCGACGGTGTCATAGGTTAGGCCATGGCCCGCATGGACTTCCAGACCCAAATCCGCCGCAAACGCGGCCATCTCGGCGAGGCGTTTCAGTTCCTCGTCACGCGCCGCAAAATCGCCCTCTGCATGGAAATCGCAATAGGCCCCGGTGTGCAGTTCGACCACGGCGGCCCCGATCCGATGCGCGGCCTCGATTTGGCGTTTGTCCGCCGCGATAAAGATTGACACGCGACAGCCCGCGTCCCGCAAGGGTGCGATGAAATGGGCCAATTTGTTCTCTTCGCGCGCAACTTCAAGCCCGCCTTCGGTGGTCCGTTCTTCGCGCTTTTCGGGCACGATACAGACTGCATGGGGTTTGTGGTGGAGCGCAATGGCTTGCATCTCATCTGTCGCGGCCATTTCGAAATTCAGCGGCACAGAGAGCGCGGCGACAAGGCGGTCAATGTCATCGTCGGTGATATGACGGCGATCTTCGCGCAGATGCGCCGTGATCCCGTCCGCCCCCGCCTCTTCGGCCAATTTAGCCGCTCGGATCGGGTCCGGGTAAGCCGAGCCACGCGCATTGCGCACGGTGGCCACATGGTCGATGTTCATCCCAAGACGCAGCACGCTTGTCGCAGTCATATTCAGTGTCCTTGACGGTTTATTCGGTTTGCGGCTGACAATACCGCGCCTGTGTCGAAAGAAAACCGCGAATTCTTGATCAGACCGATCACATCCTGTTCACACCTGATTTGGCGGACCCTTTTTGGCGGCGGCTTTTTTGCGACGGAGTTCCTCAAGCTTGGCTTTCAAGCGCCCGCGGCGGCTTTTCTGATACGCGGCAATCATCGGCAAAGTGACGTAATAGGCCGCCAAACCCGCGACGATCCCCGGCAAAATCCCCCCGACCAGATAGGGCAGAAAAATCTCGTGAAAGAACCGAATGAGCGCGTCCCAATTGGTGTCGTGTTCGGTGAACAGCGCCAGAAAGTTTTGCCAGAAATCATCAGCAGCATCAAAGAATTTGCCAACCAATGAGCGCTCCGCCTCGTGATCAAACCGCGTGCCCAAAATGAAATGTCCCATTTTCATCGAGATCACGCCAATCGGAACATAGGTCAACGGATTGCCGACAAAGGTGGCAAGCAAGGCGGCAATCACATTGCCACGGGTGAGTTTGGCAATGGCGTAGGCAATGAAAAAGTGAAATCCGAACAAAGGGGTGAACACGGTAAACACGCCCGCAAACACCCCACGCGCGATTTTATGCGGCGTGTCTGGCAGGCGGTGAAGACGGTGTTGAAGATAGCGCGCAGCGCGGGACCAACCGCCTTTCGGCCAGATCGCCTGCGACAGCCATTTCAATGGCGTCAGTTTTTCCCGGCGCTTGAAGACCACATTATCCCCCGTGGATCTCGTGTTTTAGGGCTTTCTGGTCAAATCCCTGTATCGCCGAACGCGCGCAACGTCGCTTTCGGCCTCAAGTGCAAGCATAACAGCATGAAGATGTTCTACATCTCGCAGATCGACATCTACAATCAAACGGTAAAAGTCCGGTTTGCGATCAACAAATTGCAAATCAGAGATATTGGCCTTTTGTTCGGCGATTAAGGTACAAATTCTGCCCAAAACGCCAGTGTCATTCGAAATCGTGATGTCGAGTGACACCGTGTGTTCGGCGGCATGAGGGCCGGCGTGCCATTGCAAATCCACCCAACGCCCGGTTTCCGCCTCAAGTTCCTCAAGAGCCGGACAATCAATCGCGTGGATCACCACGCCCTTGCCGCGATAGGTGATGCCAACGATGCGCTCGCCGGGCACCGGTTGGCAGCATCGTGCACGATTGTAGCTTTCGCCCTCGGACAAACCCAGAACCGCGCGTTTGGAATCAATCGCCCCGCTGGTGCGCACCAATTCGGGGTAGACCGCGCGGACCACATCGGAGGCGGCCAATTCGGCCGAGCCCAGCCGCGCCAATAGTTCTTGGGCGCTCACCAGAGACATTTGTTTGGCCGCCGTCGCCAATGCCTTTTCCGAGGATTTTTTGCCGACATGATCAAAAGCGACGCGCGCCAATTCCCGGCCCAGTTTGATAAACCGTTCGCGGTCCTCTTCACGCAGGGATTTACGGATCGCGGCCTTGGCGCGTCCGGTCACAACGATGTCGATCCACGTCGCTTGCGGGCGCTGCCCTTCGGCAGTGAGAATTTCGACCGACTGGCCGTTTTTCAACCGGGTCCAAAGCGGCACACGGATGCCGTCCACCTTGGCGCCAACACAGCTGTTCCCAATCCGGGTGTGGATCGCATAGGCATAATCCAAAGGCGTCGCGCCTTTCGGCAAGGACACGACCTCGCCTTTCGGTGTAAAGGTGAACACCTTGTCCGAATACATTTCGAGTTTGACGTGTTCGAGAAACTCGGAGTGATCTTCAGCGTTTTCAAACCGTTCGGTGAGCTGCGCCAGCCATTTGGCCGGATCGACCGCAAACGGGTTTTTGGCGCGCACACCGTCGCGATAGGACCAATGCGCCGCCACGCCAGACTCAGCCACTTCGTGCATTTGCCGGGTGCGAATTTGCACCTCGACCCTCTTGCCATCGCGACCCGACACGGTGGTGTGGATCGACCGATAGCCGTTGGATTTCGGCTGCGAGATATAGTCTTTGAACCGGGTCGGCACAGCGCGCCACCGTTGGTGGATCACCCCCAAAACACGGTAGCAATCGCCCTCTGAGCGAGTGATGACGCGAAAGCCGTAAATGTCTGACAGACGGGAGAAACTTTGTTGTTTCTCCTCCATTTTGCGCCAGATCGAATAGGGTTTTTTGGCGCGGCCAAACACATCCGCCTCAATGCCCTCTTTTTCAAGTTCGGCACGAATGTCGTTGGTGATCTTATGGATCACATCGCCGGTCTCGCGCTGCAACGTGATAAAGCGGCGGATGATCGAATTGCGCGCCTCCGGGTTGATCACGCGAAAGCTGAGATCTTCCAACTCTTCGCGCATCCATTGCATCCCCATCCGACCGGCAAGCGGCGCAAAGATGTCCATGGTTTCGCGCGCTTTTTGCAGCTGCTTTTCCGGGCGCATGGACTTGATCGTGCGCATGTTGTGCAGGCGGTCGGCGAGTTTGACCAAGATGACGCGCAGGTCTTTCGACATCGCCATAAACAGTTTGCGAAAGTTTTCCGCCTGTTTGGTCTCGGAACTCGACAGTTGCAGGTTGGTGAGTTTCGTCACCCCATCGACCAGTTCGGCCACATCGGTGCCGAATTTGCGCTCGACCTCGCTGTAGGTCGATTTCGTGTCCTCGATCGTGTCATGCAACAGGGCGGTGATGATGGTGGCATCATCAAGCGCCTGTTCGGTCAGGATCGCGGCAACGGCAACGGGATGGGTAAAATACGGCTCGCCCGAGCGGCGAAACTGCCCCTCATGCATCTCCCGCCCGTAGGCATAAGCCTCGCGGATGAGATCGGCGTTTGTCTTTGGGTTGTAGTTGCGGACCAGGGCGATCAGGTCTTCGACGTCGATCATTTCGGTCCGCAAACTCCTTTGAGGGGCGCCATGGCGCCCTTAGTTTTGGCCCTGAGCTTCCATCAAGGCGCGCAGGAGTTTCTCTTCGGACATGTCGTCTTCGACCGGCTTGTCCTGTTCTTGGCCCATGAGCAGAGCCATTTGATCGTCTTCCGGCTCGTCGACCTCGATCTGGGTCTGTTGGCTTTCGATCATCCGCTCGCGCAGCGCGTCGGCGGACTGAGTTTCCTCAGCAATCTCACGCAAAGCCACAACCGGATTTTTGTCGTTGTCACGATCCACGGTCAGTGCAGAACCCGCCGCAACCTCACGCGCACGGTGAGCCGCAAGCATCACAAGCTCGAAACGGTTCGGGACTTTGTCGACGCAATCTTCAACTGTGACGCGGGCCATGTGGATCTCCAATCGTTGGACGGATGGGGTACAAAGGCCCTATTTAGGCGCAAGGCGTCCCATTGGCAAGCGCCCTCTCCCCTTAATTCACGGGGATTTCAAGACCAGATTGCGCTTTTATCTCGGATTTATCCACATCGGGCAGGGCATCACACATCTCTTGTACAGTTTTGCCGATCAACGGATGGGTCCAATCTGGTGCCAGATCGGCAAAGGGAATCAGCATGAACGCCCGATCCTGAATGCGCGGATGTGGCAGGATCAACGTATCAGGCGCTTGCGTGGTCTGCGCGCTCATCGGCAAATCCATCCAGGCCTGAACAGATTTTGCATTGGGGCGCACTTCGCCCTCCATCGCCATCAGATCAAGATCAATCGACCGCCCCGCCCACCGCGTTTTGCGCACCCGACCATGCCGGGCCTCTACCTGATGCAGCAAAGCCAAAAGCGCCTCAGGCGTCAGCGCTGTTTCGACTTCAATCGCAAAATTGATATAAGAGGGGCCGGCCCCAACAGGGAAACACGACGTCTCAAAGACACGACTCGCCCTCCTGACAGTCACGCCCATATCGCGCAGATCCTGCACCGCAACAGACAGCGTTTCGGCCGGCTCCCCGGTTTTCGAGGGCAAATTGGCACCAAATGCAACCCATGCGCGCATTTTCGCGCATTTTTCATCAACACCTCGCGACACGGACGCCTCCACCCTATATTTTTAGACAAGTTCATATTTGATGCGTTTCGTACTACTGACTGCGCCAGAAAGCCACGAACACTTGGTCACCCATTCGGGACGGCCCAACAAAAAACAACCCAAAAGGACCTTTTGATGTTTTACAAAGATGAACGGCTTGCCTTGTTCATCGATGGATCGAACCTCTATGCGGCCGCCAAGTCGCTGGGTTTCGATATCGATTACAAACTTCTCCGACAGGAATTCATGCGCCGCGGCAAACTTCTGCGTGCGTTTTATTACACCGCTCTGCTCGAAAACGATGAATATTCTCCGATCCGCCCGCTGGTCGATTGGCTGAATTACAACGGCTTCACGATGGTGACCAAACCTGCCAAGGAATTCACTGATTCCATGGGCCGTCGTAAGATCAAGGGCAATATGGACATCGAATTGACCGTTGATGCCATGGAGCTTGCGCCCCGGATTGATCACATTGTGATTTTCTCCGGCGATGGCGATTTCCGCCCGCTGGTCGAAAGCCTGCAACGCCAAGGCGTGCGCGTCTCCGTGGTCTCGACCATTCGCTCGCAACCGCCGATGATTGCCGACGAACTGCGCCGTCAGGCCGACAATTTCATCGAACTCGAAGAGCTGCGCAATGTGATCGGTCGCCCGGCACGCGAGCCGCGCGAAGACGGTGCCTTCGACGAATAAGCCCGCTGATTACAACGTCACACGGATCATGGCCCGGACAGATGTTCGGGCCATTTTTGTTGAGACGATTGGCATCGACGCATCCCGAAACATTGCACCCGCCCCCATTTCGCCCTACCTCTTGTGACAACAGGAGCGCGCCATGACCAAACCCACTTTGACCCTTTACCTTGCCGCCCCCCGCGGCTTTTGCGCCGGTGTAGATCGCGCCATCAAGATCGTTGAACTGGCGATTGAAAAATGGGGTGCGCCCGTCTATGTGCGCCACGAGATCGTTCACAACAAATTCGTCGTGGATAGCCTGCGCGACAAAGGAGCCGTGTTTGTCGAAGAGTTGGACGATTGCCCCGATGATCGCCCAGTGATTTTTTCGGCCCATGGTGTGCCGAAAGCCGTGCCCGCCGAGGCCGCCAAACGCGAGATGGTCTATGTCGATGCCACCTGTCCGCTGGTGTCCAAAGTGCATATCGAGGCCGAGCGTCATTTCGAGGCCGGGCTTCAAATGGTGATGATCGGCCACGCCGGTCACCCGGAAACCATCGGCACCATGGGGCAATTGCCCGTGGGCGAGGTGCTTTTGGTCGAAACGCCGGGAGATGTCGCCGGGCTTTCTGTGCGTGATCCTGAAAAACTGGCCTTTATCACCCAGACCACATTGTCGGTCGATGACACTGTGGATGTGATCGCCGCCCTGCGCGCGCGGTTTCCGAACATCATCGGCCCGCACAAAGAAGACATCTGCTACGCCACAACCAACCGGCAAGCGGCGGTCAAAGCCATCTCATCACATATCGACGCTCTTTTGGTCATTGGCGCGCCCAATAGTTCAAATAGCAAACGTTTGGTCGAAGTTGGCTCGGCCAATGGCTGTGCCTATTCTCAACTTGTCCAACGCGCCACCGACATTGATTGGCGCGCCTTGACGGGTATCCAATCCGTCGGCATCACCGCCGGTGCCTCCGCCCCGGAGCTTTTGGTCAATGAGGTGATCGACGCTTTCAAATCCCGCTATGATGTCACCGTCGAATTGGTCGAAACCGCACAGGAAAACGTCGAATTCAAAGTGCCGCGCGTGTTGCGAGAACTGGCATGATCCACGAACGACGCGCCCGCGCAATTGCCCTTGCCCCGGCGTTGACCAAGACGTAACGCGTCACCTTAAACTTCACGAAAAGGAACAACATGCCCGAAATTCACGCTTGGACCGATGGCGCATGCTCTGGAAACCCCGGCCCCGGTGGTTGGGGCGTGGTGATGCGGGCGATGGACGGGGAGACGATCGTTAAGGAACGTGAGCTTAAAGGCGGCGAGCCCGATACGACCAACAACCGGATGGAGCTTTTGGCGGCGATCAATGCGCTCGAAACCCTGACCCGCCCCACCGACATCACCATCACCACGGACAGCGCCTATGTCAAAAACGGCGTAACGGGTTGGATTCATGGTTGGAAACGCAACGGTTGGAAAACCGCAAACAAAAAGCCGGTGAAAAACGTCGATCTGTGGCAGCGCATTGATGCGGCGCAACACACACACAACGTGACGTGGAAATGGATCAAAGGCCACGCCGGACACGCCGAAAATGAACAGGCCGACGAGCTTGCCCGCGCCGGGATGGCCCCGTTTAAGAAAGCCGCAAAATGAGCGTGCTCTCCGCACTCGATTATACTGCGGTGATCGTCTTTGCGATTTCCGGCGCTTTGGCCGCCTCACGCGCCCAGCTCGACATCGTCGGTTTTGCCTTTGTCGCCTGTTTGACGGCGGTCGGCGGCGGCACGATCCGCGATGTGTTGCTCAATCGCGATGCGGTGTTTTGGATCTCCGATCCCGCGTACATCCTGATTGCCACGCTGATCGCCACCGTGGTGTTTTTCACCGCGCATCTGTTTGAAAGCCGTTTGAAAGCGCTGATGTGGGCTGATGCGATTGCCCTTGGCGTCGCCGTGGCGGCAGGGGCAGGGGTGGCGCTCAAACTGGGACAACCGCCAGTGATCATTGCGCTGATGGGCGTGGCCACCGGGTGTTTTGGCGGCTTGATGCGCGATGTGGTCTGTAACGAAGTCCCGTTGGTTTTGACCCAAGGCGAGCTTTACGCCTCGGCGGCTTTGGCTGGTGCGGTCGCGATGATCATCACATCTTATTTGGATTTTACGCCAATTTATTCTTATATTTCATGTGCTGTTTTGACATTCAGCCTGCGCGCCGGAAGCCTGATTTTTGGCTGGTCCCTGCCCGTCTATAAATCGCGTCCACCGCGGTCTTAAAGCGCCCCGCCATAAACCCGTGATTCAGGTTTATGGCGGAACGCTTTAGGCCTTGATGTACCACGTTGCCGCAATGCCGATGCAACAGACGACAAACCATCCGCCGGGGCGAAACATCAGCCAAAGACAGAGGCCAAACAACAGCCGTACCACCATCCCCGGAAGTGCCAAAAGCCCAAACATGCAACTCTCCTAACGGCGCTTGCGCCAATGGGTCGGCACAATGATCAGTGCGCCGAGCGAGGAGACGATGGCATTCACGCCGGGCGGGTTTAACCCGATGCCAAACATCAGTTTGAGGAAATAGGCCAAAAACGCGCCACCAATACAGATGATGATCGAGGGCAGGTAGCCGTTATTGGTAAATCCCGTTTTTTCAACGGCATAGCCAACGATCCCGGCGATAAACACTGTGCCGATCAAAACTGGAAACATCGGGTGACCTCACACAAAATGGCTGCCTTTTGGGACATCCATCCCCTTTAGAATGTCGCTGACAGCCATAGCACGTTTTCCCTCGCGCTGCGCGGTGAGAATTTCGACACTGCCGTCACCGCAGGCAATGGTAAACGTGCCCATCACCTCACCGGGTTGGCCCGCTCCATCGGCCAGACGCGAGGAAAGAAATTTGATCCGCTCGCCTTGGTAGTCCGCCCAAGCGCCGGGAAAGGGCGACAGCCCGCGAATTTGGCGGTCAATCTCGGTGGCCGGACGAGTCCAGTCAATTTTAGCCTCGGATTTGTCGATCTTTTTGGCGTAGGTCACGCCCTCTTCGGGCTGTGACACCGCGATTAAATTCGGTAAATCAGCAAGCGTATCAACGATGGCCTTAGCACCCATTTCCGAAAGCCGATCATGCAAACTCGCCGTGGTATCCTCCGCCGAGATCAACGTTTCACGGCGCAACAACACAGGGCCGGTGTCGAGACCCGCCTCCATCTGCATGATGCAAACGCCAGTCTCATCATCGCCGTCCAAAATTGCGCGGTGGATCGGCGCGGCCCCGCGCCACCGCGGCAGTAGCGAGGCGTGAATGTTCAAACAGCCCTGTTCCGGTGCATCCAAAATGCTCTGCGGCAACAAAAGCCCATAGGCCACGACCACGGCAATATCGGCATCGAGCGCGGCAAATTCGGCGACATCTTCGGAGGTCTTGAAATTGACCGGATGGCGCACGGGCAGACCCATCGCTTCGGCGCACGCCTGAACCGGCGTAGGCCGATCCTTTTTGCCCCGCCCCGCCGGGCGCGGCGGCTGGCAATAGACGCACGCAATCTCATGACCTGCGTCCACCAGAGCCTCAAGCACGGGCACCGAAAACTCCGGCGACCCCATAAAGATCACCCTCATGTCATCGCCCCCGCTTTTTTCGCCTTTTTCAAAAACATCTGACGTTTCACAGGCTTGAGATGGTCGAAATACATTTTGCCGTTCAGATGGTCGATCTGATGCTGCACCGAGGTGGCCCAAAGATGCACGAAATCGCGCTCCTCGATCTCTCCCGCCTCATTGAGAAACTGCACCGTCACCGCGCGCGGGCGTGTGATGACCGCCGACATACCCGGCAGGTTGGGCGAGGCCTCTTCGTGGTCACGCGGCTGCACCGAGGCGTGGAGCACTTTGGGGTTGGCCATGCGCACGGCCTTGCCGCGCTCGTCCGAACAATCGACCACGGCGAGTTGCATCATCACCCCGATTTGCGGTCCGGCAAGCCCGTATCCCGGCATCGCATCCATGGTCTCAATCATGTCGTCCCAGATCGCGCGGATCTCGTCGGTGATCTCCGTCACAGGTGGCACCACCGTTTTCAGGCGCTTGTCGGGATAGGGAATAAACGGGCGCTGGGTCATAGATATGCGGCCTCCAAATGGGCGCGGGCTTTGGCATCGAGACGATCAAAATGCACACGGCCATTGAGGTGATCGAATTCGTGTTGGGCGATGCGGGCCTCTGCCCCGTCCATCTCGCGGACATGTGTCTCGCCGTCCAAATCCATCCAACGGATCGTGATTCGAGTGGGTCGGGTCACGGGCGCTTCCACACCGGGAATGGACAGGCAGACCTCATCCATTTCGACGCGATCATCAGAGTGGGACAGGATTTCGGGATTGATCATCACGAGGGGCGATTTGACCCCCTCTTTCCACGTCGCATCCATGACAAACAACCGCAGCATCGCGCCGACTTGCGGTCCCGCCAAACCGCGTCCCGGAGCGGCATACATGGTGTCAAACATATCCGCGACCAGCTTGCGAATCGTGTCCGTGATCTGATCCACCGGGGCACAGAGCGTACTCAGCCGCGCATCCGGCCAAAGCAAAATCTCCAAAACGGCCATCAGGCCCGCGTCCGATCACGTTTGAGTTTTTGCATTTTGCGGGTGATCATCTGGCGTTTGAGCGGCTTGAGATAATCAATGAACAAAATGCCGTCGAGGTGGTCGATTTCATGCTGAACACAGGTGGCCCACAGCGCATCGAATTCCTCTTCATGCGCCTTGCCTTCGACATCAAGCCAACTCACCCGCACGCTTTTCGGCCGTTCCACATCGGCATATTGACCGGGGATCGACAGGCAGCCCTCTTCGTAGACGTTCTTTTCCTCGCTCGACCAGGTCACCGCCGGGTTCACCAAGACCATCGGTTCCGGCGTGCCATTGGCCTCCTTGGCGCAATCCATCACCAACATGCGTTTGGTCAAACCAACCTGCGGCGCGGCAAGGCCAATACCCGGCGCCTCATACATGGTCTGTAACATATCGTCGGCAAACCGGGCCAAGTCGCGGTCGAACTCGGTCACAGGGTCACAGACCTTTTTCAGGCGCGGGTCGGGGTGGATGAGGATCGGTTTCAGGGTCATGAATATGCATTTAGTCAAACCGCGCCGCCCGCGCAACTCCCCGCCATCAAAGAGCGCAACGCCCTTGATCAAGAATTGTGGTTTCCCTTCCCCTCTTGTGCTGATTACCCTGAACGCAACAGATCAGGAGCCCCCATGACCCAGCCATTTTTTGACGACGTGATCCCCCGTTTTGGCACCCATTGTTCGAAATGGGACATGATGGAGCCGCTCTACGGTGTGCCGAAAGAAGACGGGATTGCGATGTGGGTGGCCGACATGGATTTCCGCCCGCCCGTCTGTGTACAAAAGGCGGTAGAAAAAATGGCCGCCCATGGCATTTACGGCTATTTCGGTGATGACAGCGACTACCGGGCCGCCATTGGATGGTGGATGAAAAACCGCCATGGCTGGGACATTGAGCCCAATTGGATTTTTACCACTCATGGTTTGGTCAATGGCACCGGGCTTTGCGTTGATACCTTCACCCAACCCGGCGATGGTGTGGTCTTGATGACGCCTGTGTATCACGCCTTTGCCCGCGTGATCAAAGCCGCCGGGCGCGAGGTTGTTGAATGTGAATTGGCGCTGAATGATGGCCGCTATACCCTCGATTTCGACGCTTGGGATGCGCAGATGACGGGTCGCGAGACCATGTTGGTGTTGTGCTCACCGCACAATCCGGGCGGTCGTGTTTGGACCCGCGCCGAGTTGGAAGGCGTCGCAGAGTTTTGCAAACGCCATGATTTGATCCTTGTCTCAGACGAGATTCACCACGATCTGGTGATGCCCGGCCAGACGCATACGCCGATGGCCTTGATCAACGGGATTTCGGATCGTTTGGTGATGATGACGGCGACGACCAAGACGTTTAACATCGCGGGCACGCATTCGGGTAATGTGATCATCCCCGATCCCGCCTTGCGCGCGCGCTTTGCGGCTCGGATGGGTGCCTTGGGTATTTCACCCAACTCCTTTGGTTTGGAAATGGCCACCGCCGCCTATTCGCCCGAAGGGGCGGCGTGGGTTGACGCGCTGGTGGAGTATTTGGACGGCAACCGTGCAATATTCGATGCGGCCCTCGCCGCGATCCCCGGCCTGACCTCGATGCCACTCGAAGCAACCTATCTGGCTTGGGTGGATTTTTCCGGCACCGGCATGAGCCGCGAAGAGTTCACCGCGCGGGTCGAAAAATCCGCCCGCATTGCGCCAAACCATGGTCCGACCTTTGGCAAAGGCGGTGAAACCTTTCTACGCTTCAATTTGGCCACGCCGCGCAGCATTGTCGAAACCGCCTGTACCCGTTTGACCGAGGCCTTCAGCGATCTTCAGTGAAAGATCGGCAAAAGCGCGACCGGGGCGTCATCGGCTCGGTCGTAATCCAAAGGCGGCTTGTCGGTTGCAAGTGTCGCGCGTTTAAAATCAAAACTCATCTCTTGACCGTCTTCCTGCGCGGCCACGATCAGTGCCTGATAGAGATACTTTGAGCCGTCATACACATCCACAAGCCCCCGCAAATGCGTGGAATTTTCACGATCCAGCGCAAACCCCGTCTCCCAAGACCGCAGGATGGGATAGGTCATATCCCCCACGCGCACGCGCAAACGAGAGCGGCGTTTCAGCTTGGCCTTACGTGCCTGTTCTAAGCCTTCACGGACTTCTTTGGGCAGAAAATCAGACATCTCAAATCTCCCGAGCGGTTCACCGGTTGAGTGATAGTCTAAAGATGGACCTAGATTGGTTTCGGTCAAGTTAACCGTAACGGCAGATTGCATCCCGTCCCCAAGAGTCACCTGATTGCCGCAGTTTACAGCGTCACTTTCGGGCGCAGCACATGCGGCATTTTAGGATCATAGAGCGCACTGTCTTTGAAATCCGCGACCTCACCCAAGGCTGGCCCAACAAGGATCAAGGCGGTTCGGGTGATTTTCGCCTCGCGCGCTTTCTCGCGAATGTCGCTCAACGTGCCACGGATCAACATCTGGTCCGGCCAACCCACGCGATACGCCACCGCAACGGGACATTCCGCGCCATAATAGGGCACCAATTGCCGTTCGATTTCGCGCAGGTTGCGAATGCCCAGATGGATCGCCAAGGTCGCGCCGGTTTTGGCGAAATTCTCAAGCGTCTCGCCCGCAGGCATCGACGTGGATTTCATCGACACACGGGTCAGGATGATGCTCTGCGCGATCTCCGGGATGGTCAACTCCTGCCCCAAAGCGGCGGCAGCGGCGGCATAGGCGGGCACGCCGGGGATGATCTCATAGTCGATCCCATCGGCGCGCAACCGACGAATTTGCTCGGCAATTGCGCCGTACAAAGAAGGGTCGCCGCTGTGCACACGCGCAACATTAAATCCCTTTTCATGTGCCATTTTGATTTCCGCATGGGTGTCATCCAGCGTCATCGGTGCCGTATCCAAAACCCGCGCCCCCTCGGGGGCACAGGCGACCACCTCCGCCGGAACCAAAGAGCCCGCATACAAACAAACCGGGCATTCGCCGATGATCCGCTCGGCCTTTTTGGTCAAAAGCTCAGGATCGCCCGGCCCTGCGCCAATAAAGAAAACAGTCATGCGAGGTCTCCATCAATTTTGCGGGCATAGCCACGCGGCGTGTACATGCGCGGGCCTTCACCAAGCTGGGCAAGGCGAGAGTTGGACGAGCCAATGAGAACCACAGTCAACATATCGACCTCATCCACCCGCAAGTCCTCCAAGCGACGGTAGCGGACATATTCTGTCGGCCGTCCAAGGTTCGACGCCAACATCACCGGTGTGTCTGCTGGGCGATGCTGGAGCAAAATATCCCGCGCCTCAGACAAAAGCGTGCGGCGTTTTTTCGACACCGGGTTGTAGAAGGCAATGACAAAATCGCCCTCTGCCGCCGCCTTGAGACGGCGAATAATATCCGCGCGTGGAGTCAAAAGATCCGACAGCGAGATGGCACAGAAATCATGGCCCAAAGGTGCACCTGCACGCGCAGCGGCCCCTTGCAGCGCCGAAACACCCGGCGAACAGATCACCTCAACCCGATGCGCGGCGTCCGATACGCCATGGTCTTTCGGTCCACGATCCAACAGCTCAAACACCAATGCGCCCATGGCATAAATCCCCGCATCGCCCGAACAGACCAGTGCAACATTTTTGCCTTTGGCGGCCTGTTCCAACGCATAGCGACACCGATCCTCTTCGCCACCCAACGGGAAATCGGAACGGATTTTTCCAACCGCCAATGGACCCAAAAGATCAATATAGAGGCCATAACCAACGAGTTCTTCGGCCTCCGCGACAAGTTTGGACACTTCCGGCGTGCGCCATGCCGCCTGCCCCGGACCGATACCAACCACGGACAGACGTCCACGCGGACGGCCATGAAGCGTCGCGATCACCTCACCCGAGACCGCCAAAGCAGCCGTGGCCATCGCGCTTTTGATCTTTGGCTGATCAAGCGTCACCAAAGCGCCACCACAGGCCAGAGCGGCGTTTTCGGCCACGCCATGGCTGCCAATTTCCGCAAACACCACCTCCGACGTGGTGGCACAGCGTGGCGTTTCGGCCTCAAGCTCTGCCGCCGTGAACAGGCGCAGCGGAACATCAAAGGATTTCGCCAATGCCAAAATCGCCGGTTCATCCGCCTTCACATCCACGGTCGCGATCGCGGCCAATGCCTTGGGTGAAATATTGGCCTTTTGCAACAGCGTGCCAACCAGATTGGCAAGCTCCTCAGATGGGCAGTTGCGAGAACAACCGACACCGAGAACATAGCGTTGCGGGTGATACACGAGGGTCGTCTCACCGGGTGCAGATACCTGCTGCACCGTGTCCTGCACGGTACAGATCAACTCCGCCCCCTCGGCCAGTGGAACATCCGCCAACCACGCCGCCTTGCCCGCCTCATCGCCCGTCACCAATGCGCCGCCATGGGCCAACATTGCGGCCATGGTCGATTTGGCATTTTCTGGATTGCCCAAGCGCCATCCAAGCGGCGGTTCGTCCAAAGCGATGCCCATCGACACGTCGCCCGCCGTCGTGATCGCCGCTTTGGCGTCCAGCACCTGCGCAATCTCCAAGGCCAAGCGATTGGCCCCGCGATGCCCGCCCAAAAGCGGCACAACCACGGACCCATCGTCAGAGACCGAAATCACCGGTGGTTCGGTCTTTTTGTCTGAGAGCAAAGGGGCCACGGCGCGGATCAAGATGCCCGAGGCACACACTCCAATCACCGGAACGCCCGCCGCAAACAATGTGCGCACATGGTCTAACGCATTGGCAAAGCTGATCTTTGCCTCTATGCGCCCCTCGCGTCCATGGAGTTCAAACCCGAATGCGACGGCAATGCGGGCGGCGGTCTTTTCGCCAGACGCGTTGAGTGCGATGACTACCGGGCTCACAGCCATGGATCAGCCCCTTTCACGATGAGGATCATAGAAAAATACGGTGCCTTTTCGGGCGCTTGCGACAGTGGCAGGACCACCTCATGAGGCGTTGAGGCCCGTTCGATATAGACGGCTTTCTCAGTCAGCCCCGCCGCCTCAATCGCCGCGCGCACGCGGGCGAAATGGCGGCCAAGTTTCATCACCACAAGAGTGTCGGAGCTGTGCAGCACATCCATAGGATGTCCACCCTCCATGCGTGCGACAAGTTCCGGCGCGGGCAGGATGGTGACCACCTCATTGCGTGCCGCCATAGGCAATCCGGCGACGGCGGCACAGGCGGTCACAGAGGTCACGCCGGGCACGACTTTGACCGCATAGTCGCGTTTGAGGCGGGCAAAAAGATACATGAAAGAGCCGTAGAAAAACGGATCGCCTTCACACAAAACGACCACATCCTCGCCCGCATCCAACGCGCATCGGATCGCATCCGCGCCGATGTCATAGGCCGCCTGTGCGGGCGCGCGGTCCACGGTCATCGGCACATCCATGACAATCTCGCGTGTGCCCTCGGGGATATACGCCGCCGCAATCGAGCGGGCAAAAGACGCGCCGCCCGCTAAGGTTGGATAGGCGATCACTTTGGCCGAACCAATCAGGCGGGCGGCTTTGAGCGTCATCAACTCCGGGTCGCCGGGGCCAAGACCGATGCCATACACAGTCCCACTCATGATGCGCACCCTCCTTTGGTCAGGCTCCATTGGGTGACCGGCATGAATGGCTTCCAGCCCGAAAGAGCGCCCACAGGTTTGGCCCGCGACACCGACAGGCGGGTTAAGTCACCGCCAAATTCGTTGCGCAGTGCAACCAACATGGCCTCACCTTCAAGCGTCACCGCATTGGCCACCAAACGTCCAAATGGTGCGAGTGCGGCCCATGCGGCCTCAAACACCGCGCGCGTCAAACCGCCGCCGATGAACACCGCATCCGGCATTGGCAGATTGGCAAGCCCTTCAGGCGCGGTGGCATCAATCAGTTTGAGACCCGGCGCGCCAAGGGCCAGCGCGTTTTGCACCGCAAGGGCGCGGCGATCGGCACGGCATTCGATCCCGATGGCGCGGGCATCGCGCGCCGCGCGCATCCATTCGATCGCGACCGAGCCAGAACCACAGCCGATGTCCCAAAGCAGCGCGCCACGCCTTGGCGCGAGTTTGGCCAGAGTGATGACACGGACCTCTTGCTTGGTCATAGTCCCATCAGAGACAAAGGCGCTGTCGGGCAGACCAAAACGGGGCAAAGGCCTTGCGTCCTCCTCGGCGATGCAGTCGACCGCGAGTGTGTGAAAGTCCGGCACCTCATGGGACCAATTTTCGGCGGAACCATCAAAGCGGACCTCGTTCGCACCTCCCATGTGGGCCAAGACAGTCAAATGCGAAGGTCCGAAACCGAGATTACTCAAAATAGTGGATATTTCTTTCGGTGTTTTTTGGTCTTTTGTCAAAATGAGCAATTTTTTTCCGGGACTGAGAAAAGGAATGATTTGCTCTGCCGGGCGTCCGTGCACCGTCAGCGTTTCCACATCCGCAAGCGACCAACCCATGCGCGCCGAGGCGAGTTGAAAGGCGGACAGTTGCGGATGATACAAGATTTCAGCCGGGTCGATCTCGCGCCCGATCCGTGCACCGACTGAGTACCAAAGCGGATCTCCCGTTGCGAGCACCGCCACGCGACGCCCCCGCAGGGTTTTCAACTCCTCGATCAAGGCATCGAACGGCGAAGGCCAAGCCCGGCGTTCCCCTGTAAGCGACGGGGTCAGCGCATGGTGACGCTCCGCGCCAAAAATCACCTCTGCATCCGCAAGTACGCTGCGCGTGGCGGGGCTCAGACTCTCAAAACCATCGTCGCCGAGGCCGATGATGTGAAGCCATTTGGCCATGCTCATTCGCCGATCTCCGGCAATCCCACGGCCAACGCATTCACCGCCGCCGAGGCCATGGCCGATCCACCGCGACGGCCGCGCAAAGCGACAAAATCGCAACCGCGCGGGTTACCCGCCAGTTCGGCTTTGGATTCTGCCGCGCCGACAAAACCCACAGGAAACCCGAGGATGACAGCGGGTTTGGGCGCGCCCTGGTCGATCAATTCCAACAGGTGAAACAGCGCGGTCGGAGCATTGCCAATGGCAACAACAGCGCCTTTCAGATGCGGTTCCCATAGCTCAACAGCGGCGGCGGAGCGGGTGTTGCCGATCTCTTTGGCACGCTCAGGTGTGCGCGGGTCATTGAGCGTGACGATCACCTGATTGTCGGCGGGAAGGTAGCGCCGGATGATGCCCGCGCCGACCATTTCGCAATCACATAGGATCGGCGCTCCCGCACTCAAAGCGGCATGACCAGCCGCATAGGCATTGGGCGAAAAGGCCAAACGGTCCGCCACCTCAACCATGCCGCAGGCATGGATCAGACGGATCGCGAGGCGTTCCATCCCGGCGTCAAACCGATCCAACCGCGCCTCTTTTCGCACAGTGGCAAAGCTTTGGGCATAGATCGACTGCGGGTCTTTGTCATAGGGGCGCACCGGGATCAGACCTTAGACTTGCGCGCGGATTCGGGTCCGTGCGGATGCTTGGCGTGGGGGTATTCCGGGTGGACGTGATCATGGGAGTGGCCATGGTCGTGATGGTCAAAATGATGATCGTGGTCATGTCCGTGGATATGGCTGTGCGCATGATCGTGGCTATGGTCATGATCATGGGTGTGATCGTGGTGATGGTGCACATGCACGGCGTTTTCCAAACGACACAGCCCCGTACAGAACGTATCGCAAAGCGCGCAATCGGCCACATTCGAGCCGGGGGCAGACGCGCCTTGGCCTTCGACATGGTGGTGATGGCTCTCCTGAACCGCACCGACCTCAGCCTCAAACCCAAGCACCTGCGTGCGGTATTTGCACAGCACACAAGTCGGCGGCGGCACATCGCCGAAAGCCGGATGGCCCTTGCCGTTTTCACGCACAGCGGCGCGCTCTTCGGGTGTGATTTTGCGGGGCTCAAAGCCTTCGATCGCAAGCACTTGGGTGCGGTAGGCACAGATGCCACAGTTCGGGATCGGCACGTCGCCGTCCTGTTCCAACACCCGTTCCGCAAAGGTTTGCAACACTTTGGGGTGATCATTCAAATAGCCGGCTTTGACGAATTGAATGTCGGGGTGCTGGGCCGCAACTTGGTCGGTGAAACCATAAATCCGGTCGATCAGGATGCCCGTGAACAGGAAATATGGAAACACGATGACGCGTTTGTAGCCGAGTTTCGTGACATGTTGCAGGCAGGGTTCGACAAGCGGAAAGGTGACACCGGAATAGCCGACTTCGCACCAGCCAAACCCCATGCCTTCCCACAACATCCGCGCGATTTTCGAGACATTGCCATTGGCATCCGGATCAGACGCGCCGCGCCCGATGACGACCAAAGCGGTCTCATGCAGCGGCATGTCCCCAAGCTCGGCATTCGCGCGCTCCACGGCGTCGCACACGCGCGCCCCGGCGGCGGCGATCATCTTGGGATCAACGCCCAATTCGCGACCATAGCTGACGGTGATGCCATGTTTGGCGGCATAGGTGTTGAGCACGGTCGGGATGTCATTTTTCGCATGCATCGCGGCAAACAACATGCCGGGCACGGCCAGAATGCGCTCGCATCCAGCCTCGCGCAGACGGTCCAACCCGTCGCGGATCACCGGATTGGCAAACTCAAGATAGCCGTAATCCACCATCCAATCGGCGGGCAACAGGGCGGGAAGCTTCTCTGCCAAAACGGCAAATTCGTCCACGGCGGCCTGGCTGCGCGAGCCATGGCCACAAATCATCACACCAGTTTTCATCTTAAATTATGCCTCCTGCGGCTCAGCCTCATGTTCGGGTTCTGCCGGCTCTGGCTTTTGTTTTTTGCCTTTGATCGCCCCCCAAATGGCGGCCGCAATCGCACCGCCAATCAAAACACCCGCAAGCCAATGGTTGTGGCCTGCGGCCTCGGCAAGATGGCCGGGATGAGCCAACACGGGGGTGGCAAAAAACGTCAGCGTGAGCGTCATAGCGCGAAACATGTCATATCCTTGTCGTTATGCCCGAATGGGGCGGTCGTGGTTCAAGGAGGCTGGGACACTTGACGATGCTGCGCGCAATCCCCGGTTTGGGTCGATCCGCCACTGCCAACCTCTCCGGCCCCATATCGGGGCGTCGTCATAGGTCTCATCTATAGGCCGGGGGCAGAAGGCGCGCAAATGCTTTAGCGCCAAGGCGGTGGGACAAATGTGCGCAAGCGCACCATTCCTGCGCTCTCACACCAGTTTGCGCGCGGACCTAGGGTGTTTAGGGTGCACACGGAACATGAGGAGGCCCCTATGGGACATTTAAAAGACGGTATCTGGCATGACGAATGGTACGACACATCGACGTCAGGCGGTCGTTTCGAACGCAGCACAGCGGGCTTTCGCAACTGGATCACGCCCGATGGCGCGGCGGGGCCGTCTGGCGAGGGCGGCTTTGCGGCCGAGGCGGGGCGCTATCACCTCTATGTCTCTTACGCCTGCCCTTGGGCCCATCGCACTCTGATTTTTCTGGCTTTAAAAGACCTCGAAGAGCTGATTTCCGTCTCCGTCGTTCACCCGGATATGTTGAGCGACGGCTGGACCTTTGCACAGGATTTTCCCGGTGCAACCGGGGATGCGCTCTTTGGCAAACCTTTCCTGCGCGACATTTATACCAGAGCCGACCCTGGCGTGTCGGGCCGTGTCACTGTGCCGATTCTCTGGGACAAAAAACGAGGCACGATTGTTTCAAACGAATCCTCTGAAATCATCCGCATGTTCAATTCGGCCTTTGACGCGATCACCGGAAACACTCATGATTTCTGGCCCCTCGCCCTGCGTGACAAGATCGACGTGGTGAATGCCCGCGTTTATGACACGGTGAATAATGGCGTCTATAAAGCCGGATTTGCCACGTCTCAAAAGGCCTATGACGCCGCAATCACACCTCTGTTTGACAGTCTCGATTGGCTTGAAACGCATCTCTCAGAGACCCGCTATCTCATGGGTGATCAGGTGACCGAGGCCGATTGGCGGTTGTTCACCACGCTCATCCGGTTTGACAAGGTCTACCACGGCCACTTCAAATGCAACAAACGCATGGTGAAAGACTACCCCGCCGTTTGGGCCTACACCCGCGAACTCTATCAATGGCCGGGGGTGCGCGAGACGGTGAATTTCGATCATATTGTGCGGCACTATTACTATAGCCACGACACGATCAACCCGCATCGGATTGTGCCAATCACGCCGGATTTGGATTTTGATGCGCCGCATGGGCGAGACTGAGGCGTCGCTGAAAATCGCGCCTTATGAGGCCGCTTTGCCGTAATGTTCGACCATGGCCGACAGGTCCTCTGGGTCGACCTGTTTGGTGACAAAGGCACAGGCGTTGGCCGCGTGTTGAAAAATGGAACCGTCCGAGAAAAAACTGGCGTTGGTGGTAAATATCACCCGCGCACTCGGGCAACGATAATTGGCATAATCTGCGACGGCAAAGGCGGAGCCATTGTTCAGAACCAAATCCAGAACAATCAGATCCGGGGCCTCTTGTTGCATGCGCGCAATCGCTGCGTCCTGCCCCGACACCAAGACCACATTCATGCCCTGACGCTCAAGATAGCGCATCCAGATCCGCCCCAGGTCAGGGTTACTTTCAACAATCAATACCCGCATACTCTTCCTAAATCGTGACCATCAACTGAGCGCGTTTTGCACTGATTATCCGACCTTAAACCTTTTGTAAGACACCCTTACGAACCCTTAAGATCAGGGTCAATCAAAGCCGCCGAAACAAAGCCCTGAGAAAAAGCTAAGATTTTAACTTGCACTCCGCCCGCGCTAAGGCAAAACAGAGCGCATGACACATCAAGCCCCCACCTGGATCACCATCTGCGAAACCTGCAAATTGCCTGATTGGGCAGAGCGCGGGATGGATAAAACCGATGGCGAAATTTTGGCCGAAGCGATTGAACAGCGCGCCGAGGCCGCCGGGATCAAAACCCGCCGCGTGGCCTGCACGATGGGCTGTGAACGCGCCTGTAACATCATCGTTCAGGGCGCGGGAAAAATCGGCTATTCCCTTGGAAAGTTTGACGGAAATGACGCGGACGCGGATGCTATCGTCAGCTACGCCACACAACATGCCGCCTCTCCGTCTGGGCAGGTTCCGTTCCGCGACTGGCCGCAAGGCGTCAAAGGTCATTTCGTCTCCCGCCACTTGCCGCCCCCCCCTGATCCCGCAGAGGACGCATGAGCCGGCACCGGGATCATGGCGGCGGCCTTGATGCCGCCGTGGCGCGGTTTGGCGGCGAGAAATCCGACTGGATCGACCTCTCCACCGGCATCAACCCGACCGCCTATTCAATAGGCGAAATGCCGCCAAGTGCCTGGGAAACCTTGCCCGATGCCGCAGCGCAGGATTCGTTGATCCAAGCCGCGCGTACATTTTGGAACGTCCCGCGCGGGGCCTCCATTTTAGCCGCCCCCGGTGCCTCTGCGCTCATCGCCCGTCTGCCCGCGCTTTGGCCCAAAGCCCGCGTTGAGATCAGAACGCCAACCTATAACGAACATGCCGCCGCCTTTGAGGCGCATGGTTGGACGGTGGGCGATACCGACCCATCCGTTCAGGTCGCCGTTCATCCCAACAACCCGGATGGGCGGCTTTGGCGCGCGGATGAATTGACCGCGCCGATCACGGTTATCGACGAAAGTTTTTGCGATGTGATGCCAGAGAAAAGCCATATTGCGCGTGTCACCGATGGGCGCACGATTGTGCTCAAAAGTTTTGGCAAATTCTGGGGGCTGGCCGGTCTGCGGCTTGGCTTTGCCATTGGTGCGCCGGAATGGATCAATCGGCTCTCAACCCTCACCGGCCCTTGGGCGGTTTCCGGCCCGGCGCTTGCGATTGGCACAAGGGCGCTGAATGACCCGGAATGGGCGCTGCAGACATGTATCAATTTGGCACAGTCTTCGGCAAAAATGGATAGACTAATGCAAAATAAAGGCGCGAAACTGATCGGCGGAACCGATCTCTTTCGCCTTTATGAGGTCGACAATGCCCGTGCCTTTCAGGATCATTTGGCCAAAGGTCGGGTTTGGTCGCGCATCTTCCCCTATTCCGAAAGATGGGTCCGCCTTGGCTTGCCTGCCCCGGATCGTTGGGATCAATTTGAGGCCGCGTTGTGACCACGGCTTTTGCGCTGTCTCTGGCCATGATCCTTGATGCGCTTTTGGGTGAACCGAAATGGCTTTGGGATCGCCTGCCCCATCCTGCGGTACTGATCGGTCGGCTCATCGGCTGGGCGGATCGGCGGATGAACCATGGGGCGGGGCGCAAGGCCAAGGGTGTGATTTTACTCTTCGCTTTGGTGGTCGGTAGCGGGGCCCTTGGTCTCATCCTTGAGCAAATTCCCGTTGTCGACATCGTCTTGGGCGCAATCCTTTTAGCGCATAAGTCTTTGATCCAACATGTCAAAGCGGTGGCCCGCGCGCTTGAAACCTCGCTTGCCGATGGTCGCGCGTCTGTGGCAATGATCGTGGGTCGAGACACGGCCGACATGGACGCGCCCGCCGTGTCCCGCGCCGCCATCGAATCCGCCGCTGAGAATTTCTCAGACGGTGTGATCGCCCCCGCGTTTTGGTTTTTGCTGCTCGGCCTGCCCGGCATCCTGATCTACAAAGCCGTCAACACCGCCGACAGCATGATCGGCTATCGCACCGATCAATACCGCGATTTCGGCTGGGCCTCGGCCCGGTTTGACGATCTGTTGAACCTGATCCCGGCGCGGCTCACCGCTGTGTTGCTGTTCCCATGGGGCAAGCCTCTGTCGCTTTGGCGGAGCATCACCACAGAGGCGCGCCGCCATCGCTCGCCCAATGCCGGTTGGCCCGAAGCCGCCCTGTCACGCAGTCTGGGCGTGGCGCTTTCCGGTCCGCGCGCCTATCATGGCACCTTGCGTGACTACCCTTGGGTCAATCCGCAAGGTCGCCCCAACGCCACCCCGCGCGACATCGACATGGCCTGCGCGCGTCTTTGGGTCGCTTGGGCCTTTACTCTCGTCTGCGTCATCACGCTGTCATTTGCGTAACTTGCGCCTGATCGCTATCGTGGCGCATAACTCAATGTAAAAGGTAAACCCATGCGTTTTCTGAGCCTTGCTCTTGCCCTGACCTTCGCCGCCCCTGCCGTCGCTGACGTACCCTGCGGCGGGTCGTTTTCCTCCTTTGTCGGTAAAATAAAATCCGAAGCCCTGTCCAAAGGCTATGACAAAGCCACGGTGGATCGGTTTTTCGCCTCCGCCCAGCAGACGCAATCGGTGCTCAAAGCCGACCGTGCACAGGGGTTTTTCCAAAAGCCGTTTATCGACTTTTCCCGCGCCGTGATCAGCCAAAACCGCATCGACAATGGCCGCAAGCATTCGCAGAAATACAATGCCACCTTTGACCGCATCGCCCGCGACTACGGCGTCTCGCGCGGCGTACTTTTGGCATTTTGGGCGCTGGAAACCGACTTTGGTCAGGTGCAGGGCGACTTTAACACATTGAATGCGCTCATGACTTTGGGCCATGACTGTCGCCGCCCCGAACTGTTCCAACCGCAAATCCTGGCCGCGCTTGAGCTTTACAAACATGGCGATTTCGACCCGACCACAACCAAAGGCGCCTGGGCAGGGGAAATCGGCATGGTGCAAATGTTGCCGAAAGACATCCTGCAAAACGGTGTAGATGGCGATGGTGATGGCCATGTCCGCCTGAAAACCTCGGCTCCTGATGCGTTGATGTCGGGCGCGAAAATGCTCAAACATTTGGGCTGGCGGGCGAATGAGCCGTGGCTTCAGGAGATTGTTGTTCCGACCGATCTCGATTGGTCCAAAACCGGACTGAATCACAAAATGACCGTGGCGCAATGGGCAAAACTCGGGATCAAACCCCGCGCAGGATCGCTCGGGGCCCCGTCGCTTCAGGCATCCGTGTTGTTGCCGATGGGGCGCAAAGGACCGGCGTTTCTCGCCTATCCGAATTTCGAGGTCTATTTTGAGTGGAACAAGAGCTTTGTCTATGTGACCACCGCCGCCTATTTCGCCACCCGCCTCGAAGGCGCACCGGTTTTTAATGCGGGGTCTCCCGAGACCGGATTGTCCGACGGGCAAATGAAACAGCTGCAACAAAAACTGCAAAGCCGGGGCCATGACGTGGGCGGCGTGGATGGCATTTTGGGCGAAAAGACCCGCGAGGCCGTACAGAAGGAGCAAGAGCGTCTTGGGATGCCTGCCGATGCCTGGCCGACACCTGCGCTGTTGGCCAAGCTCTGATCATATAAAGGTTTAAAAATCGGCTTTGGTCGTGGTAAATATCAAGCGACCAAAGCTTCTGCCTTTTTCAAATCCACCGACACAAGCTGGCTCACACCCTGTTCTTGCATGGTCACACCAAACAGGCGGTCCATCCGCGCCATGGTGACGGCGTGGTGGGTGATGACCAAAAACCGCGTGTCGGTGCGTTGGGTCATCTCGTCCAACATATCGCAAAACCGCGTGACGTTCGCATCGTCCAAAGGCGCGTCGACCTCGTCCAACACACAGATCGGCGCCGGGTTGGCCATGAACACCGCAAAGATCAGCGCGAGAGCCGTCAGCGTTTGTTCCCCCCCCGAGAGCAACGACAGGGTCGACAATTTCTTGCCCGGTGGCTGGCACATGATCTCAAGCCCGGCCTCCAGCGGATCGTCGCTTTCCACCATCATCAACTTGGCCTCACCACCGCCAAACAGATGGGTGAACAACATCGAAAAATTCTCGTTCACCTGCTCAAACGCAGTCAAAAGGCGTTCGCGCCCTTCGCGGTTCAGCGAGGCAATCCCCGAGCGCAGGGTTTTGATCGCCTCTTCCAAATCTTGCTTTTCGCTCACCAAACTGTCGTGCTCTTCGCGGACCTCCAAAGCGTCTTCTTCGGCCCGAAGGTTCACCGCCCCAAGGCTTTCGCGCAGGCGTTTGAGGCGGTTCACATCGACCTCAATCGTCTCATGCGGCGGGATCGTATCGGGATCGACATCCAATTCCTCAAGCAGCGCAACAGGTGTGCTGTTCAACTCCTCACGGATGCGTTCGACGGCGGCGTCGACCATCTCGCGCGCAGCATCGCGGCGGGCCTCGGAGGCCGCGCGGATTTCTCGCGCTTCCGAGGCCACGCGTTCCGCCTCGCGCTCGGTTGTCACAGCATCGCGCAGCGCAGTTTCCCCCGCAGCCAAGGCATCGGATGCCTGCTTGCGACGGCTCTCGGCCTCGGCAATTTGCTCCAAAAGCGCCTCGCGTTTCTCAGCGATTTCCTCGGGTTGCGCCGCCGCCTCAAACAGTTCCTCCTCAGAGGTTTCTTTGCGCGCCTGAAGCTCCGCCACCCGTTTACCCGCGGTTTCAAGACGGTGCCGCCAACCGGACAACTCCTTGGTCACCTCTTGCGAACGCCGGGTGCGCGCCTCGCCTTCGCGGCGGATTTCGTCATGCGACGAGCGTTTCGTCATCATGGTGATCCGCGCCGCTTCAACCGCGAGTTTGACCTCTTCGATATCTGAGCGCGCCGCACTCAGGTCCGGCAATTCCGACACGGTTTTTTCCGCCTCGCGCAACCGAACCTCTGCGCCGCGCGCATCCTCTTCGTGGCGGGACACGGCCAGCCCGAGGTTCTCGACCTTGCCCTCGGCCAAGGTGCGGTCATTTTCGGCACGAGACAACGCCCGCGCCGCCTCGGACAGGGCGCGGTCTGCGGCACGGCGGGCTTCGCGGGCGGCGTGGTCGGCCTCGCTCAACCGTGTCAATTCCGCCTTCAAATGCTCATGCGCCTGAAGCGCGCCTGCCGCCTTGGCTTCGGCGGCCACGAGGTCCTGTTTGAACCCTTCCAAACGGTTGAGTTGTTGTAGGCGCAAAGCTGCCGTTGAGGGTGCATCCTCGGCCCCGGCACGATAGCCGTCCCAGCGCCACAGGTCGCCCTCGACCGACACCAACCGTTGTCCCGGCTCCAAATCGGCCTGAAGACGCGGGCCATCTTCGGCGCGCACAAGCCCGATCTGTGACAAGCGCCGCGCCAAAACCGCAGGGGCGGTGACATAGTCACTCAGCGGCTCTACGCCGTAAGGCAGGTCTTGTTCGTCCGCATAGTCTGGCAAAGTGACCCAACCGGAGGCTTGATAGGCCTCAATCGCGGGTTGGCGCAAATCATCCGACAGCGCAGCACCCAGCGCCTTTTCATACCCCGAAGTCACGCGGATCAAATCAAGCACCTGCGTACCCGCAGTCTGATCACGATCGAGCATCCGACCCAAAGCCAGAACTTCGGCCTTGAGGGCACCCACCTCACCCTCTGCCTCGGACCGCGCCGCACGCGCCGAGGATTCGCGTGTCTGCGCTTCGGTCCGCGCCTCATCCGCCTCAATCAACGCCGCCTCGGTGTATTCCGCCCGCTCGCTTGCCTCGGCTTGTGCCTCTTCCGCCATGGCCAACGCATCCGCTGAACGAAACAGCGTCGATTTCGCGTCTTCAACCGCCGCTTTCGCACGGTCAGCATCGCCGCGCGCCCGTTCCAAGGTCTTGCGATTGTCCTCGACCAAACGGTTTGCGGATTGATGGCGCGCGGCCAGCCGGGCGACATCTTCGGTCATTTCGGTCAGCGTGGTTTCGCGATCCGCCAAAATTTGACTGGCCTCGGACGCCTCCGCACTCGATTGCGTCAGGCGCGGGCCATGCCCCTCGGAGGCCTTGATCAGTTCCTTTTGCTCCCATTCGAGCCGTGAAATCGTCTCCACCGCATCGCGGTTGAGTTGCTCTTCGCGGGCCATGTCGGCGACCAATTGATCAATCCGGCGTGACAGGGTTTCGATCATATCGCGGGCGCGCTTTTCCTCATCGGCAAGTTGGTCACGCGACACGGTGAGCCGCTGCAACACGGCGCTGGCGATGGTCTCTTCTTCGCGCAGGGGTGGCAGGGCCAACTCTTTGGCTTCGCGTTGTTTTCCGGCATCACGCGCGAGGCGTTCGGCCTCAGACGCCTGTTTGAGGCGGGTGCGCAACACATCCTCGGCCTCAACGCGGGCGTGGTCGGCATCGCGCCAACGGCGATAGTACAAAAGCCCCTCGGCCTGACGCAATTCAATGCCGATCTCGCGATAGCGCGCGGCCTGTCGCGCCTGACGCGCCAGTGAGGCCAATTGCGCCGCAAGCTGTTCGATCACATCATCGACGCGGGCCAAATTGGTTTCCGCGCCTTTGAGTTTCAACTCCGCCTCATGGCGACGCTGATAAAGGCCCGAAATCCCCGCCGCCTCCTCTAAGATGCGCCGCCGCGAGGTTGGTTTGGCGTTGATCAATTCGGAAATCTGGCCCTGACGCACCAGTGCCGGAGAATGCGCGCCGGTGGAGGCATCGGCGAACAACATCGACACATCGCGTGCGCGCACGTCCTTGGTGTTCACCTTATAGGCGGACCCTGCGTCGCGGGTGATCCGCCGGATGATCTCAACCGTGTCGCTGTCATTAAACCCGGAGGGGGCCAACCGATCCGAGTTGTCGATCATCAACATGACTTCGGCGAAATTGCGCGCCGGACGCGAAGCCGCACCGGCGAAAATCACGTCTTCCATTCCCGCGCCACGCATCGCCTTGGGACGGGTTTCCCCCATGACCCAGCGCAGCGCCTCAAGCAGGTTGGATTTGCCACAGCCGTTCGGCCCGACAACCCCCGTCAGCCCATCCGCGATCACAAGATCGGTGGGGTCAACAAAACTTTTAAAGCCATTGAGACGCAGGCGGGTGAAACGCAAATGGGGCCTCGGTGTTGATTCCTTTGTGGATAAAACTGTTTGGGACTGCGACGGATGTGTCAACCGGGTGACACCGACATCTGGGCGAAACACCCGAGTTATCCACAAAATATTGCGGTTTGGCGCTCACTCTCTTTGTGCATGGACACAGAAAGTCGATGCAGAGGATCAAAGCGCTTGACCCTACGCAAGCCGATGCGCCAAATAGAGGCGTTATGGTTCCCCATCACGACGCCAAGCGTTTAGGGGAGAAATGGGAATGTGGTGCGCGAGACCCAAATCGGGGCGCAAAACCACAGCCGCCCCCGCGACTGTAAGCGGTGAGTGCCCGTCGACATGCCACTGGAACACCCTGTTCTGGGAAGGTGACGAAGGCGCTTTGACCCGCGAGCCAGGAAACCTGCCGTGACCTCATACCAACCCGCCGTCGGGGATGACGGCCTAGGAGGACTTGTCGATGCATATCGAACCCGGAATCGTCACTGGCGCAAAAATTGCGCTGTCTTATGCCACCGCCGCTGGCGCTGGTCTCTACACTCTCAAACAATCCATCGCCGCATTGGGCGAAAAAGGCATGGCCTCTTTTGCGGCCCGCGCCACGCTGTCAACGGCGGCGGTGTTCACCTTTTTCCAAGTGCTGCCACATCACGCGGTTGGTGTGTCTGAGGTCCATTTGATCCTCGGCTCCACATTGTTCTTGCTGTTCGGTGCGGCCCCTGCCGCGCTTGGTTTGGCCCTTGGCCTTTTGGCGCAGGGCCTGTTCTTTGCTCCCTTCGATCTGCCGCAATATGGCATGAATGTCACCACCCTGCTCGTGCCGCTCTTTGGTATCAAAGCCGTCGCAGATCGCATCATTACACCAGGTACCGCCTATGCCGATATCAGCTATAAACAAGCCCTCGCGCTCTCGACCACCTATCAGGCCGGGATCGTGGCTTGGGTCGGTTTCTGGGCGTTTTACGGCCAAGGGGTCTCCGCCACCACACTGGCCTCCGTCGGTACATTTGGCGCGGCTTACATGACCGTCATCCTGATCGAACCGCTGGTGGATTTGGCCGTTTTGGCCGGGGCAAAAGCGATCAAAGGTCTGGGCAACACCGGCCTCGTGTCGCCGCGCACCTTGGCCGCCTGAGACCGCTCATTTCAATGATTTCGCGCCGGGGCTCGGGACATCCTGTGGCCCCGGCGTTTTCATAAAGGACATCTAAAATGGCTGCGAAAATTCCAGCAACGGTTGTGACCGGCTTTCTTGGCGCGGGCAAAACCACCCTCATCCGCCACATGTTGGCCAACGCGGGCGGCAAACGCATCGCTTTGATTATCAATGAATTTGGCGATCTGGGCGTCGATGGCGACATCCTCAAAGGCTGCGGCGACGAGACCTGCACCGAAGACGACATCATGGAGCTCTCGAATGGCTGCATCTGCTGCACGGTCGCGGAGGATTTTATTCCGACCATGCAAAAACTGTTGGAGCGGGACAATAAACCCGATCACATCGTGATTGAAACCTCCGGGCTTGCCCTGCCGCAACCTTTGGTGCGCGCGTTCAATTGGCCGGAGATTTCGACCAAAGTCACGGTCGATGGTGTAATCACCGTCGTCGATGGCAAGGCGGTTGATGAGGGGCGCTTTGCCCATAATGTCGCCGCCGTCGACGCCCAACGCAAACTGGACGAAAACCTCGACCACGAGACCCCGCTGTCCGAGCTGTTCGAGGATCAAATCGCCTGTGCCGATATGATCGTGGTGAACAAAGCCGATCTTTTGGGCGAAGACCACGCCGACGCTTTGGTTGCCAAACTCAAAGGTGAGGCACGCGGCGGCGTTCAGGTTGTCCGTGCAAGCATGGGCGTGTTGCCGATTGATGTGCTCTTGGGTCAGGGGATCGGATCAGAGGGCGACATGGACGCGCGTGGCGAAGTGCATCACCATCATCATGACGATGACGATGATGACCACGACGATCACCATCACCACGAGCACGGCCACGACGAATTTGAAAGCTTTGTGGTGACACGCGGCGAGATCAAAGACCCCAAGGCCTTTGCCAGCCAAATCGCCGAGGTGATCCGCGCCCATGACATCCTGCGCCTCAAAGGCTTTGTGGCGGTCGAGGGCAAACCAATGCGCCTCACCGTTCAGGCCGTTGGCCCCCGCGTCGATCACTATTTCGACCAGCCTTTCGGCGCGGCCCCCCGCGACACGCGGCTGGTTGTGATTGGCGAAGCGGGTCTGGATCAGTTGGCAATCGAAGCCGCGCTCAGTGCCTAACCTCAGTGCCTAACCCATGTGCGGCGGCTCAATCGGCTTTCTTCTTCGCCTCAGCCGCCGCTTTCATCCGGGCCAAAAGCTCCGCCTTGGGCGTCTTAGTCCCATAGGGGTTTTTCGATGTCCCCTTGGCATTGTGTTCATCATGCTTCGGTGCGTTCTTGCCACGTTTTGGGGCGCCCATTTTACCATAATCCATTGAGGGGTCTCCTGCGAGTTTCCCCGCTCATGACGCAAGACGCGCGGTAAGACAAGGAAAGAGAAAGCGATGCACCTGCTCGCGGCCACCCCCGGCTCCATTGATGACGGCAAAGACGCGGTCGATCTGGGTCAAACCCCCGCCGATCTGGTGGTGATTTCCGCCGCCGATACGGAACTTGCCCTGCTCTCTGAGGCGCGCGCCATGATGGCTGCGCCTCCAACGATGCGCCTGGCCTCAATGTTGCATCTGCGTCACCCGATGTCGGTCGACATGCATCTGGATGACTGCGCCACCAAATCCAAACTGGTGATTGCACGGGTTTTGGGTGGCTCGGGCTATTGGAAATACGGCTTGGAGCAATATGCCGCGCGGCTCCATGAGGCGGGCGTGCCTTTTGTGGCCCTGCCCGGTGATGACAAACCCGATGCGGAACTGGCGGCTTTGTCGACAATCCCAACAGAAGACTATCACCAACTCTGGGCCTATCTGACCGAAGGTGGCGCGGAAAATGCGGTGGCGTTTTTGTCCTATGCGCGTGCCTTGATTGACGGCAGTGACAAACCCGGCCCCGCCAAACCGCTCTTGCGCGCGGGGTTCTATTGGCCCGGCGACGGGATAGCTGACCTAGATCAGTTAAAATCACAGTGGCAAGAGGATGCCCCCGTTGTGCCGCTGATCTTTTATCGCGCGCTGGTACAGGGCGCGGGGCTTGCGCCGATCAACCGTTTGGTGAAATCGCTGTTGCGTCAGGGTCTCAACCCGATGCCGATTTTTGTCGCCTCACTGAAAGACCCGATTTCTGCCGCCACATTAGAAGCGCTGTTTTTAGACGCGCCGCCGGATGTCATTCTCAATTGCACTGCCTTTGCGGTCGGCACACCCGAGGGCGGCGGCCCGGACAATCCCCTCGCCGCCCCTTCGGCCAATCAGGCCCCGGTGTTCCAAGTCGTGCTTGCAGGCTCGTCGCATGACACATGGGAGGAGGGCACAACCGGCTTGTCGGCCCGCGACATTGCGATGAACGTGGCCCTGCCCGAAATCGACGGGCGCATCTTGTCGCGCGCGGTGTCGTTCAAAGGGGAGGCCTATTTTGACGCCGCCACAGAATGTACCATCGCCACCTATCATGCGGACGGATCGCGCATCGCTTTTGTCGCTGAACTGGCCGCTCGCTGGGCCCATCTGCGCCGCACCGCCAAGGCGGATCGCAAACTCGCACTGATCCTCGCCAACTATCCAAACAAAGACGGACGACTGGCCAATGGCGTCGGCCTGGACACTCCCGCCGCCACGGTGAACACCCTCAAAGCGCTCTCCTGTGAGGGCTACTCAGTCGAGGGCGCACCTAATGACAGCGATGCCTTGATGCAGGCGATTCTGGCCGGGCCAACCAATTGGCTGACAGATCGCGCCAAACGCGATGGCGGCGTGCGCTTGTCGCTCGACGCGTATAAAAGTGCATATAATTCTATGCCTTACGAAGTCCGCCAAGAGATTGAGGCGCGTTGGGGTCCCCCCGAAGACGACCCATTTGTGGGCCAAGATGGCTTTGCGCTTTCTGTGCTACGCTATGGCAACGCAGTCGTCGGCATCCAACCCGCGCGCGGGTATAACATTGATCCGACCGAGACCTATCATGCCCCGGACCTTGTTCCGCCGCACAACTATTTGGCCTTTTACTTTTGGCTGCGGTTTGAATTTGGCGCCGATGCGCTGGTCCATATGGGCAAACATGGCAACCTTGAATGGCTGCCCGGCAAGGCGCTTGCTCTCTCGGAGACCTGTTACCCTGAAGTGATCATGGGGCCGATGCCGCATCTTTATCCGTTTATCGTCAACGATCCGGGTGAGGGCACACAGGCCAAACGCCGCGCGCAAGCGGTGATTTTGGATCACCTCACCCCGCCTTTGACGCGCGCCGAAACCTACGGCCCACTGCGCGATCTTGAGGCCTTGGTGGACGAGTATTTCGAAGCCGCGGGCGTCGACCCGCGCCGCATCGCCAGCCTGCGCAAAGAGATTTTGAGCCTCTCCTCCGTGACCGGTCTGGACCACGACGTCGGCATGACCGGACGCGATGAAGATGGCGATCTGGCCAAGTTGGATGCCTATTTGTGCGAACTGAAAGAAGCGCAGATTCGCGATGGCTTACACATCTTTGGCACCGCCCCCGAAGGCCGTTTGGCACGAGATTTGGGTCTGGCTTTGGTGCGTGTTCCACGGGGCAACGGCACGGGGGCTGATGCCTCCTTTATGCGGGCTTTAGCGTTGGATTTGGCTCTCAAATTCGATCCGCTCGACTGTGACATGGCCGCGCCTTGGGAGGGACCGACACCGGACTGTCTGACCAAAGTCAGCAATTCAAATTGGCGCAGTCATGGCGACACGGTTGAGCGGCTGGAGCTGTTTTGTGCAACCCTTTTGGATGCGGGCACCGAGGCTCCCGGTCCCGCCTCGGCTGTGGTGTTGACGCATCTGCGCGATACCGTTTTGCCAATGGTGACTGCCTGTGGTCCGGCCGAGATGTCCGCGCTTTTGACCGGCCTCGATGGGCGTTTTGTTCCCCCCGGCCCTTCAGGTGCGCCCACACGCGGACGGTTGGATGTTCTGCCCACCGGGCGCAACTTTTTCTCTGTCGATGCCCGCGCCGTGCCAACACAAACCGCATGGCAACTGGGATGGAAATCGGCCAATCTTTTGATTGAACGACATCTACAGGACCAAGGTGACTGGCCACGTGCGATGTTGGTAACCGCATGGGGCACGGCCAATATGCGCACGGGCGGCGATGACATTGCACAGGCTTTGGCGCTAATGGGGGTCAAACCGACATGGGATGCGATGTCGCGCCGCGTCACCGGGTTTGAAATCCTGCCGGCTTCCGTTTTGGGCCGTCCCCGCGTGGATGTGACGCTCAGGGTCTCTGGCTTTTTCCGCGATGCCTTTCCGCAACTGATCGCGCTGGTCGATAGTGCTGCGCGCGCGGTTCAGGCCTTGGACGAATCTGATGCGGACAACCCCGCCGCGGCGCGGGCGCGCAGGGGCGAAAGCACGGCACGGGTGTTTGGGTCGAAACCCGGCGCTTACGGCGCGGGGCTTCAGGCGATGATTGATGAGCGGATTTGGGACAACCGATCCGATCTGGCCGATGCCTATTTGGAATGGGGCGGTTATGCCTATGGCGCGGGGCAAGAGGGCGTCAAAGACCGCGCCGGATTTGCCGCACGCCTGTCCGAAGTCGAAGCCATCGTACAAAACCAAGACAACCGCGAACACGACCTGTTGGACAGTGACGATTACTACCAATTTGAGGGTGGCGCAGCGGCGGCGGTCGCGACATTGCAGGGGCAAGATCGACCGATCTATCACAACGACCATTCCCGCCCGGAACGCCCGGTGATCCGCACATTGGACGAAGAAATCGGCCGGGTGATCCGATCGCGTGTGGTCAATCCGAAATGGATCGACGGGGTCAAACGCCATGGCTACAAAGGCGCCTTTGAAATCGCCGCAACGGTCGATTACCTCTTTGCCTTTTCGGCCACCACCCATGCGGTCAAGGACCACCATTTCGATTTGGTGTATGGCGCCTTCATTGAGGATGACGAGACCCGTATGTTTATTGCCGATCACAACGCGCCTGCGCTCAAAGAGATCGCAGAGCGACTGATGGAAGCGATAGAGCGTGGGCTGTGGCGGCCTCGATCCAATTCGGCGCGCGCGAGATTGGAGGGGCTCACATGATCCCGGAACGGATTTTAGCACATGATCCACGACTGCCTCAGGTTTTGCGGCTGATCCAAACGGAATTTGCCGATATGGATGGGCGGATTGATCCACCCTCCTCGATGCATCGCCTCACTTTGGACTCTCTTGCGACGGAGGCAGAGACGGATGAAATCTGGGCCATGGGTACGCCGCCCGGTGCCTGTGTGATCCTGACGCCAAAGCCCGGGCGGCTGTATATCGGCAAGCTTGCGGTGGCAAAACCTCTGCGCGGGACGGGACTTGCCCGTCACCTCATGCATCATGCCGAAGTGCGGGCTTTGGACTTGGGGCTTGCGGTTTTGGAGCTTCAGACGCGGGTGGAATTGGTCGAAAACCATGCCACCTTCCGCGCCTTGGGCTTTGAGGAGCGTGAGCGTACGGCACATGCCGGATATGATCGACCCACCTCGATCACGTTCCAAAAACGCCTCAGCGCCACCGCCAAGGTTTGATGTTACAGGTCCCCGCGACCCACTCTTTGGCCGCAGTCCCTTTGCTACACTCCAACTGCCCCTTGGACATGGCCTGATCCCCCACGAACGTCCCCTTTTTGAGGGCACAGCCCGTCACCTGAACCGCAGCTTCTTCCATTTCCAACAGGATTTGCAGGCGTGAGGGCAGCGGGAATACCATGTTCACCCGATGCACCTCAACACAATTTCGGGTCTCTTCGGTGTAGACGCGATAGGTATTTCCGCCCAGTTCGACGGAGGAAAACCCTGCGCGGGAATAGCCCAAGGCCGGGCTGTCGGCGACACAGGCAGGGAGGAGCAAAAACGGCAAAAGGGCGCGGATGTGTTTCATCCGCCCAGATTGGCCGGACATGGTTAACAGAGCGTTAAACGTCCCTATCAAACGCAATCACACAGCGTAGAGAGCTAAAACGACTGCGTGTCGCCCCGTTTGGGGTCCAAAAGGTTCGAGGGGCCAGCTTCCAGCACTTCAACCTCATCCCCAAGCACGATGCTGCCCGGCTCTTCGACCACAAGATTTTGGCCAAAGATAATTTTTCCGGTCACTGCCCGGTGAATACGGCGCAGCGTTGCCAACGGTTCGTTGCGATGGGTCTGCTCGCCGGTGCTTGGGTCCTGCGTGACCATGACACAGCGCTCACAGGGCTTGACCACACGGAAAATCGTCGACCCGATGCGGATCATTTTCCATGTGTCTTCGGACCAAGGTTCGATATCACCGCCAATAACAATATTTGGGCGAAAGCGGCGCATTTCAACGGGGGTTTCAAGCTCCGCATTGAGTTCCGCCAACGAGGCTTGCGTGGTCAAAAGCACGGGAAACCCGTCGGACAGTGCCGTGAAATGGTCACCCGGCGCATAGGCACGGTCCACGACACGCTGTGCCGTGTCAGGAAAATAGACCAGCCTCACTTCGCGTTCGAGCGCGGAGGAGAGGAAATGCGAAGCGTAGTTGCCAGCATCCTCAACCCCATCAATCCCGGTCGAAAACACTTTGACCTTACAGGGCGCGCCGGACGGAACCGGAATATCAAAACGGTCACTTTCAAAGGAGATCGAAATCCCATGCGGCGTGGTCACCGCGCTCAAATGCGCCAACCGTGGCAACTCCCGGCGGGTCGCAACCACGCCATTGGCATAGACCACAGCCCAGCGCCGGTCGCCTTCGACGCCCAAACCATGCACCTGAGCCGCGGCCATATCCGTGCCGCTGACGCTTTTGACAGGGTAGGTTGTGATACGTGCAAGTTTCATTGGCTCCTCAGGTCGCCAGTTCAAGATTGGCCCACTCATAAGTGATTCGTTCACGAAAGAGCAGTTGGCTCAAAAGACAGGCGGACCCATGACCTTGGGCGTCAACAGGCGTCTCCGACACAACTGCAAATCGTTCCTTTGAACCCTACGCCAATTTGGCCGCGCACGAAACGTTCCACGACCAAAACCTACGCAATCAGTATTCCCCGCCCTCCGAAAAAACACGTTCTGAGAGTGCGGCCTTTTCTTGTGTCCAGTTTCTTGTGTCCAGGTTTCTTGTGTCCAGTCATCCCGCTTGCACCCCATAGCCCGCACTGCGATGATACCCTTTGCAGCACAGATAAAACAAAGGGCGCAACGTGATCCTACATTTCGGACTGTTTCTGGGTTTTCAGCTTATGGGCGAAGCAATCGCCCGGATTTTTGCGCTGCGCTTGCCCGGCCCGGTGATCGGCATGATCCTCTTGGCGGTGCTGCTTTTGACGCGCCCCAAAATCGGCACAGCCATTGAGAAAACCGCGACCGGATTTCTGTCGCATCTGTCCTTGCTTTATGTGCCTGCGGGCGTCGGCATCGTGCAATATCTTGATCAAGTGTCTGAAATCGGCCTGCCCTTGGCCGTGGCCCTTGTCGGCTCGACTGTTCTGGCCATTGCTGCGGGCGCTCTGACATTCAAATACGTCAACCGCCTGTTGGGGGTTGCCGATGAGACGCCGCTATGACCGATATTCTCGACATTTGGAGCTATCTGGCCGAGGGGCAATTGCTTTGGCTCACGCTGACGCTTGTGGCCTATTTGGTGGGTGAGGGCTGTTTTCGGCTTGCCGGGCGCAAACCCTTTGTGAACCCGGTGTTGATTGCGATGATCCTCTTGACCGTCTTGCTGAAGGTCACGGACACCGCCTACTCAACCTATTTTGAGGGCGCACAGTTCGTTCATTTTATGCTCGGCCCGGCGACCGTCGCGCTTGCCGTTCCGCTTTGGTCCAATTGGCAAAAGGTCAAAGACGCCGCCGTGCCAATGTTGGCCGCGCTCCTGGCCGGTTCTTTTGTCGCCATGGCCTCTGCGGTCGCCATAGGCGCAGCCTTTGGCCTGCGTGGGGATGTGCTTTTGTCTCTGGTGCCCAAATCCGCCACTTCGCCGGTCGCCATCGGTGTGGCCGAAGCCATCGGTGGCTTGCCAACTCTCACCGTCGCCTTGGTGTTGATCACCGGGGTGATTGGCGCGGTCGTGACAACCCCGTTGCTCAATGCCATCGGCGTGCGGGATTATCGCGCCCGCGGCTTTGCCACAGGTGTCGCCGCCCACGGCATCGGCACCGCCCGTGCCTTTCAGGTCCAAGGCACCGCAGGCGCTTTTGCCGGGATCGGTATGGTCCTGAACGCCATTCTCACGGCGCTTCTTGCGCCAATTTTTGTCCAACTTTTCATGTAAATGGGGGTCCCTATGGTCGACCAATCCGACAGTGAACGCCATGCCAGCAAAATGGCCAAGAAAAAGGCCGCGCGCGATAAAATCATGGCCACCAAGACCGATCAAAAGGGTCTGATCATCATCCACACGGGAAAGGGCAAGGGCAAATCTTCGGCCGCCTTCGGGATGATCTTCCGCTGTATCGCCCATGACATGAAATCCGCCGTGGTGCAGTTTATCAAGGGCGGCATGGATTGTGGCGAACGCGATTTGATCACTGCCAAATTCGCAGATCTGTGTGAATTTTACACGATGGGCGAAGGCTTTACCTGGGAAACCCAAAACAAAGAGCGCGACATTGAAATGGCGCGGGCCGCTTGGGAAAAGGCCAAGGAATTGATCCGCAATCCCGAGAATAAAATGGTACTCTTGGATGAAATCAACATCGCCCTGCGCTATGATTATATTGACGTCAACGATGTGGTGACATTTCTGAGCACCGAAAAACCGCCGCTCACCCATGTCGTTCTGACAGGACGAAATGCCAAGGATGAACTCATCGAAATAGCCGATCTGGTGACCGAAATGGAACTGGTGAAACACCCGTTTCGCTCTGGCATCAAAGCCCAGATTGGCGTGGAATATTAAACCCGATGGCCCGCAAGCTTCTCGGCATCTGATGCGCGTGCTGAGGGCCGTGGCGTCAAAGTGAGGCTTCAACCTTAAACTCATCAGGGATCGCATCGCGCCCCTCCAGCACCAAATCCATTAGCACTTTGGCCGCCATTGGTGCCATGCCAAAACCGATTTTAAAGCCGCCATTGGCGATGAAATGACCGGGGCGATCGGGCCAGGCGCCCAACATCGGCGCGCGCGATTTGGCACGGGGGCGCACCCCGGCCCACCGCCGGATTTCGCGCCCCTCGCGCAGAGCCGGGATCAGCGCCCGCGCCTTTTCCAACAAGGCATCGGCCTGTTCGTCGGTCTGATCCGGAGTGTCAAAAAACCGCTCCGAGGTCGATCCAATCGCCGTGGTGCCGTCTGAGTGCGGGATCACATGAAGGCTTTCCCCATACAGCTGCGGCGCATCGTTCAGAGCCAAATCCAGCAGGATCGCCTGTCCTTTGACGCCATTGCCAACCTCGCGCCCAAAGGCCGCGTTCAAATCCTGCAATCCCCACCAACCGCTGGCATGGATCACAGCGCCCTCCGCCGCGCCGTCGCGCACAACCTCGCCGCCCAGCGCCGTGATCGCCGCCGCCAGTGCCGCGCAAGCGCGCCATGGGTTCAGCCGCGCGGACAGGGTGTCATGGATCAGATAGCCGGTGGGGCTGATCGGGGCCCAATATCCGGTCTCGCCTTGGCTGATAACCCGCCACAGGGCCTTACCTTGCCACAGCATTTTCGCCTGTTCCGCGCGCTCATGGGCGAGGCCCAATTGACGTGCATCTGCGATGGCCTGAACCCGCCCCATCGGGCCATACCCCGACGAGACGCCACCGATGTCTTCGACCTCGGGCCAATGGGTGCGCGCCATGATCAGGCTTTGAAATTGAAACTCTTTTTTCGCATTCCAGCGCTCCGGCGTATGCGGGGCCAAAGCGCCGACAACACCACCAGAGGAGCCAAACCCAACCCCGTTCGGATCAATCACCCGCACGGTCGCGCCACGTTTCGCCGCCTCATAGCCACAGGACAGGCCAAAGGCACCGGCCCCGTAAATGGTGATCTCTGCTCTGCCCATGTGCGCAATTATCCATTGTACTCGCGCGCGCCGATCTTCATGGTCGCGCGTAATCAACCCTTTCATAAGCCATCCCATGACCGACCACCAGACAGCCCAAATCGAATGGCGCGACGGCACCATTCCCGTCTCGACCCGCTTTGACGATCCGTATTTTTCGCTCGCCTCCGGGCTTGAGGAAACGCGGCATGTGTTTTTGGCGGGTAATGACCTGCCTGCGCGCCTTGGTGACGGGTTTCATGTGGCGGAACTGGGCTTTGGCACCGGGCTGAACATGCTCGCCTTGGCCTTGATTTGGAATGGGCCGGGCGTGGTGCGGTTTACCTCCTTTGAGGCGTTTCCGATGGACAGCGCCGACATTGCCACGGCGCTCAATGCCTTTCCCGAGGCGCGCGTCATTGCCGATCCGTTCCTGACGGCATGGCACAGAGGCGCGCGGCAATTTCGGCTGGGACAGATCGAGGTGGACGTCAAAATCGGTGATGCCCGCGACACGCTACACGGCTGGGACAGACAGGCCGACGCGTGGTTTTTGGATGGGTTTTCCCCCGCGAAAAATCCCGAACTTTGGGGCGAGGACATCATGGCCGAAGTCGGTCGTCACACCGCACCAAACGGCACATTCGCGACTTATACGGCCGCCGGACATGTGCGGCAAAAACTACGCGATGCCGGGTTCACTGTATCGCGTGTTCCCGGCCATGGCCGCAAACGTCATATGAGCATCGGGGTAAAATCATGAGCATCACCAAGTCAGAAACCAACCCGCGCCTTGGCGTCTTGCTCATGGTGCTCACCATGTTCATTTTCGCAATGCAGGACGGTATTTCCCGTCACCTCGCCGGCGAATACAATGTCTATATGGTGCTGATGATCCGCTACTGGGTCTTCGCGGGCTTTGTGATCTTGTGGTCGATGCGCGCGCAGGGCGGATTGCGCCGGGCCATACGCAGCGCCCAGCCCAAATTGCAATTCTTTCGCGGCGCGATCTTGGCCTTTGAGGTCATCATCATGGTGATCGGTTTTGTCAAACTTGGCCTTGTGGAAAGCCATGCGATGTTTGCGTCTTACCCGTTGATCATCACCGCACTGTCCGCGCCGATCCTCGGCGAAAAGGTCGGTTGGCGGCGTTGGCTTTTGGTGCTGATCGGCTTTGTCGGCGTGTTGATCATCCTCAATCCCGGTGGCGGCGTGATGTCCCCCGCCGCGATCTTCCCGCTTGCCTCTGCGGTCTTGTTTGCGCTCTACGGCCTGCTCAACCGCTATGTCGCGCGCAAAGACCCCGCGTCTGTGACCTTCTTTTACACCGGGATCGCAGGGGCGGTGGTCACGACCTTGATCGGCATGTGGCATTGGGAGGCGATGACCTTGACCGATTGGGCGTGGATGGGATTGCTCTGCGCGACCGCAACCACGGGGCATTATTTACTGATCCGCGCCTATGAGCTGTCTGAGGCCTCAGCGATCCAACCGTTGGCCTATTTCCAACTGGCCTTTGCGTCCATTTTGGGTGTGGTGGTGTTTGGCGATGCGGTACGGATCAATGTTGCGGTGGGGGCCAGCCTTGTGGTCGCCGCCGGGATATTCACCTTTTTGCGCAGTCAAATGAAGAGCCGCAAACAGGCTTGAGTCGCTTTACCTTGACGCCAAATCTTTGGACAGGGTGATCGGCCCGGTCTCACCATGCAAACGCGCGCGGTAGACAGGTAGGCTTTCCGCCACCCGCATCACGTAATTCTGCGTCTCTCGAAAGGGGAGATGTTCGATCCAATCCACCGGATCGACCTTCCCCCCACGCGGATCGCCAAACCGCGTGATCCAATCGCGCGCCCGCGACGGACCGGCGTTATACCCGACGGCGATGAGCGGGATGTTACGGCCGAATTCCTCTTCGAGCTGCGCCAAATAGGCCGAGCCAAGCCGCGCGTTGAGGATCGGATCATCAAGCTGGGCTTCTTCAAAGCCCGTAATGCCCAATTTCTCCGCCATAGCCGCCCCGGTGCGCGGCATCAATTGCATCAGCCCGCGCGCCCCCACACCGGAGCGCGCTTTCGGATAAAATTCGCTTTCGCGCCGGGCAATTGCCAAGGCCAGTTCCGGTTCCACCGGCAACTCCGCCTGTGCCATGGCATGAAGCGGATAATAGGCCCGGTTCAACACAATGCCCTGATCGGCGGCAAATTTCGCCACCAAAACCGCCAAGTAAGGATCAAGGTCCAGCGCCAGATCCCCCAATTGCCCCAATTCCTGCGGCGAAAGGCTTTCGCCCAAATGGCGCAGGAACCGCGCGGCCAAGGGCGCGTCCCCGGCCTCATCCAACAACACCGCGGCCTTAAGCACCGAAGAGCCCATAAACGCCGCCTGTTTGTAATCGGCAAAACGCAACTCTCCGGTCAGGGCCGGATCAAGGCTTCGGCCAATTTTCTCCGCCGACAACAGGCCGTAAAATGCGGTCTGAAACTGCGCACCAAAGGCATAGGCGGCAGCGGCATCATCCGCGGCCCCCATCGCCTCCAAGGCGCGGCCTTCCCAATAGCCCGCCCGACCCAATGAGATCGGCGTCGTCACAGACACGCGAAAGCGATTGAAATGATCGAGCGCCAGCGCCGGGTCATCAAGGTAGCGCAGAGCGATATAGCCCGACAGCCATTCGAGATCGGCGTAATGGTCCTCCTCTGCGCTCAGCCCATGGCGGGAGGCGGCGGCATAGGCGATTTGCGCCTTGCCATCGCGCATCATTTGCCGCGCCAAAGTACGGCGACGGTTGCCCCAGTCTTCGGGGTTGCCCAAACCTTCGCGCCCGGTAGAGCGTTGCAGCAAAAGCGTCATCGCATCCTCATTGCGGCCACGCCGCACGCGCCATTCAAACCGCGCATGGGCCAAAACCGGATGGTCAGCCAGCACCCCCGGCACCTCGGCCAGCGCCGCATCCACGCCCGCCTCATCGCGCATCAATTTGCGCGTGGCGGTGATCAATTTGTCCCATCCGGTCGGCAAACGCGGGATCATCCGGGCGGCATCGTCAAACCGCTCGGACCATAACAACATCTCGGTGCGTGCAACATGGTGCGGCGCCAAAATTGAGGCATAGCGCGCCGCCAACCCCTCTTCGGATTTGGCATCCATCGGCAATGTGTTCCACACCAGAACCGTTTGCGCCTGTGCATCGGCATTCATGCCACGGGCCTCATAGGCCGAAATCATCCGCACCGCACCCACGCCGGTCTGCGCCGGATAGGCACTGAGATACTCCAAAACCGCATTTGGGTCGGCATCCACCGGGATCGTCGCCTCGCCCTTTTGCGCCAAAAGCGGCAGACCCGGCCAATCGGGGTTGCGCTTCAAAAAGCTCTGATACTCGGCGAAACTCCCCCGCCCGGCGCGCAACCGGTTCCATTCAATGATGTCGACCCCAACGCCCTGTGCCTCGCTTTTGGCCAGATCCCAATCGCCGGACCACTGCGCCTCATAGGCGCGCACCAAGGCCTCCGACTGCGGTGACGCCTCGGAAGATGTTGCGAAAAATAATGCTATTCCAAAGGCATAGACTGCCTTTGTCGGGGGAAAACGGAACATGATATGGTCTAAGTCTTTTGAGGCTGCTCGGGCTTTTGCCCATAGCTTAACAACCGCACAATCCGCAGCAATACTGATTCTTGGCATTGGCCGCGAACACGGCTAGTTTCCGCCGGACAATTCACGGGCGACTCACGCCCAATTTATCCAAAGACGAAAAGGAGCGTTCGATGTTCAAAGGATCCATTCCTGCACTGGTGACGCCGTTTAAAGACGGCAAACTGGATGTCGAGACGCTCAAGACCCTCGTTGAGTGGCATATCGAACAGGGGTCGAACGGGCTTGTTCCGGTGGGCACCACGGGCGAATCCCCGACGCTGAGCCATGACGAACACAAACGCGTGATCGAGATCGTGGTGGAAACCGCAGCGGGCCGCATTCCGGTGATTGCGGGCGCGGGATCGAACAATACGGTCGAAGGCATCGGTTTTATCGAACATGCCGCCAAAGTGGGGGCCGACGCCGCCCTCGTGGTCACGCCCTATTACAACAAGCCGACGCAAAGAGGCCTGATCGCGCATTTCACCGCCATGCATGATGCCGCCGATCTGCCCATCGTGATTTACAATATTCCGGGCCGCTCGGTGATTGACATGACGCCTGCGACCATGGGCGAATTGGCAAAATTGCCGCGTATCATCGGCGTCAAGGATGCCACCGGCGATCTGTCGCGTGTGCCGAAAACCCGTCTGGCCTGTGGCACCGATTTTGTTCAGCTCTCTGGCGAAGATGCCACCGCGCTTGGCTTTAACGCCCATGGCGGCGTCGGGTGCATTTCCGTGACCGCCAACGTTGCGCCGAAACTTTGCGCCCAGATGCAGGCCGCCACTTTGGCGGGCGATTACGCCACGGCTTTGGAGATCACCGACATGTTGATGCCACTGCATATCGCGATCTTTGCCGAACCCGGCGTGGTCGGCGCAAAATATGCCCTGTCGCTTTTGGGCCTGTGCTCAGACGAGGTGCGTTTGCCGCTGACCCCGCTTTATGAGGACACAAAAGACCTGATCAAAGAGGCGATGGAACACGCTGGTTTGCTCTAACCATCCTTACACTCTCACACAAAGGGACCTTTCGTGGTCCCTTTGTGCCTCACATCCGATGACGGCTTTCCAATTGGTTGCGCCGCACATGGCGCAGCACTTCCATCAACAGCGCCGTCATCATCCCGATGTTCAACAACCCGTTGGTCGCCGCCATTCCAGCCAAAAGCCGCCATTCCTCGGGCAGCAAAAGATCGCCAAACCCAAGCGTGGTAAAAGCCACGAGCGAGAAATACAGCGCCTCTTCGAAATGCGCGAACAGGCCGATCATGCGAAACGCAATCGCCCAAATCCACACGCCCGCCGTGATCATCCACAACACCGCGACCACCGCCGCCATCAGCACAAGCGCCAATTTTGGTCCATGCGGTTCGCGGGTCAGCCAATTATGCGCCCGTTGCAGCACCAGTTCGAGCAGCAAGAACCCCAAGGCGGCGACAAAAACGGACAGGACGATCAGGCCCGTGCCTACGAAAATCTGAAGAAACATCTGCGCTCCAAGCCGAATTCATGTCGAATTTCGGCGAACTTGGCAGAATTGAGCCACGCAGGCCAGTGGACAGATCGCCTCTGAGTGCTTATCTGACGCTCTACCATGGCCAATAAAAAACAAACACCCGAAGAAAAGAACTACAAGGTCATCGCCGAAAATCGGCGGGCCCGCTATGACTATGCCATCGAGAGTGACATAGAATGCGGCATTGTGTTGTCTGGCTCCGAGGTCAAATCCATGCGGACCGGGCAAACCAACATCGCCGAAAGCTATGCCTCGGTCGATGATGGCGAGCTTTGGCTGACCAACTCCTACATCGCGCCCTACCAACAGGCGATGTTCCCGCATGAAGAACGCCGCAAGCGTAAACTTTTGGTTTCGAAACGCGAGTTGGCACGCCTTTGGCAGGCCACAGGTCGCCAAGGCATGACGCTTGTCCCTTTGGTGATGTATTTCAACCATAAGGGCCGCATTAAAATCAAACTCGGCATCGCCAAGGGCAAAAAGAACCACGACAAACGCGCCACCGAAGCGGAGCGCGATTGGGGTCGGCAAAAACAGCGGCTGTTGCGTCACGGGGATTGAGACCCCGAGGTTAAGACTTGTCTGTGCCAGTTTTGCGGATGCCGGCGCATTTTCGTGGCTGCAATCGGCCCGAGAGCCACCGGATCGCTTGCGCGCACGCGCCGGGACCGCTAAGGCAAATCCGACCGCCCTCCAAGACCGGAAAGGCAAATCATATGCCCTACAGCGACCCGAAAACTTTGGTTTCGACCAAGTGGCTCTCTGAGCATCTCAAATCTCCCGAGCTTCGTCTTATTGACGCAAGCTGGTATATGCCCGCCGACAATCGCGATTGCCGGGCCGAGTATGAGGCCGAGCACATCCCCGGCGCCCGGTTTGTCGATGTCGATGAGGTCGCGGACCTGCGCTCCGATCTACCGCATATGCTGCCGCCCGTTGAAAAATTCATGTCCCGGATGCGCGAGCTTGGCATCGGTGATGGCCATCAGGTTGTGGTTTATGACACGGCGGGCGTGTTTTCCGCGCCGCGCGTGTGGTGGATGTTCAAATATTTCGGCCAAGACAATGTGGCCGTGCTTGATGGTGGTCTGCCAAAATGGAAGGCCGAGGGCCATCCTGTGACGGCCGAGCCGCCGACCATCCGCGACCGCCATATGATCACCGAGATTCGGCCCGAGCTTCTGCGCGATGTGACACAGGTCGCGGCCTCCTCGAAGCTGGGCGATTACACGATCATTGATGCGCGCTCCGCCGCACGGTTCAAAGGCGAGGCCTCTGAGCCCCGGCCCGGTCTGCGCTCTGGCCATATCCCGAATTCCCGCAACGTGCCCTTTCAGGAACTTTTGACCCCGCAGGGCACGTTGAAATCCACTGACAATCTGCGTGCCGTGTTTGTGGGCGCGGGGGTCGATCTTTCTAAACCGGCGATCACCACCTGTGGATCGGGGATAACCGCCGCCATTTTGGGCCTCGCGCTCACCCGTCTTGGGGCGACATTCTCGCTCTATGACGGATCTTGGGCAGAATGGGGTATGTACGGCGACCTGCGTGTCGCAACTGGAGAAGCGTAATGCTGAGCACTCTGAAACCGCAACCTGCGGATAAAATCCTCGAACTGATGGCGCTGTATCGCGACGATCCGCGCGACACTAAAATCGACCTTGGCGTTGGCATTTATAAAAACGCTGATGGCGAAACCCCGGTGATGCGGGCGATCAAAGCCGCCGAAAAACAGCTTTGGGAGGTCGAGACCACCAAAAAATACACCGCCCTTTCCGGCGATCCGGCCTTTGGCGCGGCGATGAAAACGCTGGTTTTGGCGGATAGCGTGGATCACGCCCGCGTCGGCGCGATTGCGACGCCGGGCGGCACCGGTGCGATCCGTCAGGCATTTGAATTGGCGAAATTGGTGAACCCGGATGTGACCATCTGGACGTCGAACCCGACCTGGCCGAACCATGTGTCGATCATCAAATTCATGGGCCTGACCAACAAATCCTATGCCTATTTCGATGAGGTCAATTGCACCGTCGATTTCGATGCGATGATGGAGAGCCTCAAAGAGGTGAAATCCGGCGACGTGGTGTTGTTGCATGGCTGCTGTCACAACCCAACGGGCGCGAACCTGACGCTGGAGCAATTCGATCTGGTGGCCGATCTGATCCTTGAAAAAGGCGCGATGGCGCTGGTGGACATCGCCTATCAAGGCTTCGGCGACGGTCTTGAAGAAGACGCCGCAGCGACCCGTCTTTTGGCCGCAAAACTGCCTGAGATGCTGATCGCGTCGAGCTGTTCGAAAAACTTCGGGATTTACCGCGAGCGCACCGGCTGTCTCATGGCAATCTCCGAGAAAGCCGAACAGACCGCCGTGACCCAAGGCACGTTGAACTTCCTCAACCGTCAAAACTATTCCTTCCCACCCGATCACGGCGCGCGGTTGGTGACGATGATCTTGGACGATGCGGCGTTGAAAGCCGATTGGATGGCGGAACTTGAAGAGGTCCGTTTGGGCATGTTGGGTCTGCGCACGCAACTCGCCGATGAACTGCGCCGTCTGACCAATTCGGATCGGTTCGATTTCATCGCCAATCACCGCGGCATGTTCTCCCGCATCGGGGCGACACCCGAAGAGGTTTTGAAACTGCGCGAAGACTACGGCATCTACATGGTCGGGGATTCGCGTTTGAACATCGCCGGATTGAACGCCGAAACTGTGCCAATCCTGGCGGCGGCTGTGGCGAAAATCTGTAAATAATCTGTGGACCTGATCCCGGAACGACATCAAAGAGCGCGCCTGCGGGGGCGCTCTTTTTTCTGGGCTGGTCCCCCTCACAAAGCCGATTGCGACCTGTCACACTGGGCACACTTTCAAAGATCATAATCAGACCTATCTATATGTCAGACTGTTCAATTCTCCCTCCAAAGGACTCAGCATGAAAACCGAAACCGTAGACGGCGTGACTTTTGAAACTTGGACCGTGGACGAGGTCCAAAAGGCCTTTGACGCGAATGAGGTCGTCCTGATCGACGTGCGCACACCGCAAGAATATATGTTTGAGCACATCGAAGGCGCGCTGTTGTTTCCGATGTCATTTTTCGCCGCCGCCAAACTCCCGAGCCAAGACGGCAAACGGATCGTGTTCCATTGTGGCTCCGGCGTGCGCTCGGCGCGCGTCGCCACGGCCTGTGCCAAAGCGGGGATCAGGCCCATCGCACATATGGAAGGTGGCTTTGGCGGCTGGAAGGCCGCGGGCAAGGCCTATATGGGCACCGACATGGCCTCTGGCGCACCAATGAAAGTTGCCGCGAAGTAACTGCGCGTTTGAACAAGAGCATGGGGCATCCTTCGGTGTGCCCTTTTGTATTTAACCGGCAAAAATGCGCGCCATTTCGCGATCAAATTCGGCCCAGCTCATCGTCGCCTTATTGCCCGCATAGCCATGGTAGTGAGATTTGCCCGTCGAGGTCGGCAGTCCGGCCCAGATTTTGGCCAAATTATTCATGAATTCGCGCCGGGGAATTTGCCCTTGGCGCGCCTCATAAAGCCCCGCTTCCCTCAACAACATGTCGGACAACCGGTCCTGAACGGCGGGGGTAAAGACCACCTCCGGCCCCAAATCCAATTCGGTGACAAGGCGGGCCAGTGTTTTGGGAATAAATTGATAGCGACCAATGGCATGGGGCTGACCCGGCGTGGCATCAATCCATGCGAAAATCTCGCCGAGAGTCATCTGGGTTGGGCGTTTGCGCGGCAATATCTTTGCCGCATGTTGGATCGCGTCATAACCGTCGCGCCGCGATTCGGCGCGGCCAATCACATTGCGGATCACCGCAAGATACCCGGATTCATCGTTCGGCACAGAGATAGACGGCGTGGCGGGCAGGCGCGGCGGGGCGGGATCAAACAGGCTCCCAGACACACGCCCGACAAAGAGGCTTGGCCCAAAGGCGGGGTCTTGGCCAAGAGAGACGGGCAGCAGCGACTGTGGAGTCACTCCGATCAAAGGCGCGCGATCCGCAAACAGAGATTGAGGCTCCGCATGGCCACCCGCCCCAAAGGCCGCAAGCATCATCACAGACATCACAAAACGGGGCACAAAACGCCAAACGCAATTCTTGCGAAACATATCATCCTCATCGGCTGGCCTCCTTTGAGAAGGCCCGACAAGGGATAGGGAAAACTGGTTTAGATTCGGTTTAGACGCATCAAAGCGGACACCAAAACAAGAAAAGGCCCCGGCACTATCGCGCCGGGGCCAATCTGTTTGATCTAGGACAGGCGATTAGCCTTTGTAGAACTCAGGATAGGCTTCCATGCCGAGCTCAGCTTTGTCGAGACCGGTGATCTCGGATTCTTCGGAGACGCGGATGCCACCGAAGGCTTTGAGCACGAGCCAGAGCACCAAGGAGACCACGAAGGTGAAGGCCCCGATGGAAACGATACCGACGAGCTGAGTGCCAAAGGAGGTGTCAGCGTTGGTCAACGGAACCGCGATGGTGCCCCAGATACCGCAGAGCAGGTGAACCGGGATGGCGCCAACAACGTCGTCGATTTTCAGCTTGTCGAGGAACGGAACAGCGAAGACCACGATGATACCGCCGATGCCACCGATGATCAGAGACATGAAGAGCGACGGAGCAAGCGGTTCAGCGGTGATGGACACAAGGCCAGCCAGCGCACCGTTGAGCACCATGGTGAGGTCGATTTTGCCGTAGATGATTTGCGTCAAGATCAGAGCGGCAATGGACCCTGCAGCAGCGGCCATGTTGGTGTTCACGAAGATACGGCCAACGTCGGTGATGTCGCCAATGGTGCCAGCAGCAAGCTGCGAGCCACCGTTAAAGCCGAACCAACCGAGCCAGAGGATGAATGTCCCCAAGGTGGCGAGTGCCAGGTTGGACCCCGGAAACGCGGTGACTTTGCCGTCTTTGTATTTGCCAATACGCGGGCCAAGAACCAGCGCGCCAGCCAAAGCAGCCCAACCCCCAGCAGAGTGCACCAAGGTGGACCCAGCGAAGTCGGAGAAGCCCATTTCGGAGAGGAAACCGCCGCCCCACTGCCAGGAGGCTTCGATCGGGTAGAAGAAACCGGTCAGAACGACAACAAAGATAAAGAACGGCCAGATTTTGATGCGTTCAGCCAAAGTACCGGACACGATGGACGCGGTGGTCGCACAGAACATCAACTGAAAGAAAAAGTCGGATGCGACAGAGGCATAGCCCAAATCGGCATCTGCCACAGCCAAGCCAACAGGCTCCATTGTGGCAGTACCAACAGCACCAAGGAAACCCGGAATGATCCAGGCGTCGCCCGGATACATCAGGGAATAGCCGATGAGCCAGTACATGACGGCCGCGATGGAAAACAGCACAACGTTTTTCAACAGCTGCGTGGTCACGTTTTTGGAGCGCACGAGGCCCGCCTCCAACATCGCAAAGCCCGCAGCCATCCACATGACGAGGAAACCGCCAATGAGGAACAGCAACGTGGTCATGATGTACGGGCCGATTTCGTCAAAGCCAGGTGCCGCCACTTCGGCATCCTGCGCAAAAGCCACAAGCGGAAGCAAAGTCGCCACCACAGAGGCCGGAATGAGTTTGGTGAGTTTCATGTGTTTCAAGTCCCTTTCGTCTCGGGTAGCGCGACTTAGATCGCGTCGTCGTTGGTTTCGCCGGTACGGACGCGTGTTGCGCCTTCCACGTCGAGAACAAAAATCTTGCCATCGCCGATCTTGTCGGTTTTGGCAGTGGATGCGATGGTTTCGACAACCTGCTCGGCCATGGCATCACCCACGACGATCTCAAGTTTCACCTTCGGCACAAAATTCACGGCATATTCTGCGCCGCGATAGATTTCGGTGTGACCAGACTGCGAGCCGAAGCCTTTGATCTCGGTCACCATCATGCCCCGAACGCCAATACCCGTCAGCGCTTCACGGACTTCTTCAAGCTTAAACGGCTTGATTGCAGCAATAATGAGTTTCACGTTTTTCCCCTTCCGTTTGAGCGGGTGACCTCCTCTGCAGGGAGGGCCACGCATGAAGCAAAACGACGTTAGGAGGTCCTTCACAAGGAAAGGCATCGTTGGTACTGCGTGTTTTCAGGGCACCTCTGCACAAAAATTATACATTTTGTGCGACGAGACCATTTTTTAGGCAGAAAATAAAGCCATCACAGCGACTCGTTTCCCCTCAACATTCCGGCAAGCGCTCTGTAAGCTGGTCCCTAATCAAAAACGGCAATGATCGAGCAAAGCCCATGACCGAACCCAGACGGGGCAAGAGTAAACTTGTCGCGGAGCGCCGCTATCCTGCGAAAAAGCAGGCCCCAAAGGCACAGGCAAAAAAGACTGCGCCTCAAAAGGCCAAAGCGTCTAAATCCGCAAGATCACGCAGACCGGCCCGAAAGCCCTCCCCCTCTTTGTTCATGCGGCTGTTCGGATGGGTGTTCCGTCTGATTTGGATCGTGACATCGCGGGTGGCGCTGATCGGCGCACTCGTGCTTGGGATTGCGGTGTTTTACATCTATACAACCCTGCCGCCGTTTTCTGATCTCTTGGACGGGCGCGCGCGCGGCTCGGTCACGCTTTTGGACCGCAATGGCTCGGTCTTTGCCTGGCGCGGCGAACAATTCGGCGGCCAGATCACCGCCGACACGGTGTCGCCCGATCTCAAAGAGGCCATTATCGCCACTGAGGACCGCAGGTTTTACAAGCATTTCGGCGTCTCCCCGCGCGGGGTTGCCTCGGCGATCAAGATCAACCTGTCCGAAGGCCGCAGCGCCTTGTCCGGCCACGGCGGCTCAACGCTGACGCAACAAACGGCAAAGCTTTTGTGCCTCGGCGTGCCGTTCGATCCGGCGAAATGGAAAAACCAAACCGAATACGAAGCCGATTGTCGTCAGGGGTCTCTGACTCGCAAGATCAAAGAGGCGGTCTATGCGCTTGCGATGGAAGTGCGCTATTCCAAGGATGAAATCCTCTCGATCTACATGAACCGCGCTTACCTTGGTGCCGGAGCCAACGGGTTCGAAGCCGCTGCACAACGGTATTTTGGCAAATCCGCAGCCGAGGTGAACATTGCGGAATCCGCCATGCTTGCGGGGCTTTTGACAGCGCCGTCCCGTTACGCACCCACAAGCAATCTGGAGCGCTCTCAGGATCGTGCGGGCATCGTGTTGTTGCTGATGAACCAACAGGGTTACATCTCTGATGACGAACGCGCCTATGCCAAGGCCCATCCTGCCGTGCTGTCTGACACCGCCGAAAAACGCGCGGGCGGATATTTTGCCGATTGGGTGATGGGGGCGGGCCCGGACTTTTTGACCCGCGACACCACCGAAGACGTGGTGATCGACACCACGCTCGACCAACGCATCCAAACAGCGGCGGAAGACGCGCTGACATGGGTGTTTGAAAACAAGGTGCGCGAAGGCTCCAAAGCTCAAGCCGCGATTGTCGTCATGTCCGCAGATGGTGCCGTGCGCGCCATGGTGGGCGGGCGCAAACTCAAGGTCTCGGGCGCGTTCAACCGCGCGACTCAGGCCAAACGCCAACCCGGCTCCTCGTTCAAACCCTTTGTCTATGCCACGGCGTTGGACATGGGATGGTCCTATGACAGCCCAATCGTCGACGAGCCTCTCACACTCAACATCCCCGGTTCCGGGCCATGGTCGCCGCAAAACTATGACCGTAAATTCCACGGCACCGTGACGCTGACCGACGCGCTGCGCCACAGTTACAACATCCCGGCGGTGAAACTCGCGATGGATGCGGGATTGGAAAACGTGCGCACCGTGGCCGAAATGTTCGGCATCGAAAGCGATCTGGCGCAAGGCCCCGCCTTGGCGCTTGGCGTGTCGGAAACCACGCTTTTGGAAATGACCGGTGCCTATGCCGGCATCCTCAACGGTGGCTCTTCTGTGTCGCCCTATGGCCTCAAATCCCTGCGCCTGAAAGGCGACAACACGCCGTTGATGGGACAGGATGGCGGTCTTGGCGAGCGGGTGATCACGCCCGAATCGGCACAGGAGCTGATCTACATGATGTATAACGCGGTCCAATCCGGCACCGGCGCGCGCGCGCAAATTCCGGGCGTCGAAGTGGCGGGCAAAACCGGCACGACACAGGCGGCGCGCGATGCGTGGTTCATGGGATTCACCGCCGATTATGTCGCGGGGGTTTGGATGGGCTATGATGACAACGCGCCTTTGACCGGGGTCACAGGCGGCGGTCTTCCGGCCGAAATCTGGCAAAAAACGATGGAAAAGGTGCAGGAGGGGCTTGAACCAAAACCCCTGCCGATGATCCGCCCCGCCGCCCCACCCAAGGTCAATCCACAGTTTCCGGGCAACACGACGTCGTCCAACAGCCGCTCTGGCGACAAGGCCGACAATGTGCTGCTTGATCTGCTGGGGTCGATCTTTGGGGGTGGGAACAACTAAAGCATTCCGAAATAAGAAAAGCGCGCCAAACAGGGCGCGCTTTTCAAAGTGAGTTGAGACGCTTTAGGCCAAAGAGGCCGTCAGCTTGTCGATACTGCCACCGACCTTATCGAGCATCGCACCGATTTCCGCGCGTTCGGATTTCAACAAAGAAATCCCCTCGATGGTCAGGTCGATGAATTTGCCGGATTTATCGGCCACGATAAAGGAAATCGCAAAGGGCGGCTCGCCTTTCAAAATCGCGGTGCAGCGCACATCATAGATCGAATTGACCTTTTGCGTGGTGTTGACCTCGATCTTACCGCCGATGAATTCACGGAAGCGCGAGCCATATTTGCGCGCTATATAGGTTTGAAACGCTTTGGTGAACGCCGCCATTTGCGCCGCAGAGGCCGACCGCGCCGGCGGGCCGACCACCGAGCGCGAGATGTTTGGCATATCGGCATAGCGCACCAAAGTGCGTTCGAAATCAACATACATCGCCGCTTCGGATTTGCCCGAGTTGATGATGGCGTTGATGTCGCCCACGACCTTGTCGATCAGCGCCTCTGCCTGACTTTCCGAGAACGCAAACCCGGCCGTTGGAAAAGCGGCAACGGCCGCCATAGAGGTTAAAAGCGCCCGGCGGGACAGCCCAAAGTTACGCGCAAAGTTACTCATAGAAATCCTCATAAATGTCGTAGGGTGTGGCCTGACCTTCGGCGCTGTCGCCTGCTCCGATGGGAGTTCCAAGCGCGTAGTGGCGATTGTCGAGATAGGTCAGGCGCATCTGTGCATAGCCATCGGCGCTGTCATACACGAGGGACTCGTAAAGGTCCGAATAACGATAGCGTGTATCGGCCAGTTTCGCGACTTTCAGCCCGGTTTTATAGCTCTTTTCAGGTGTGCCAAACACATGCCCAATCGGGTCCAGCGCGATATCGACAACCAAACCCAAAGCATCGCGTTCGGTCGACGGCCCATAGACCGGGAGCACAACATAAGCCCCCTCGCCCACACCCCACCGGTGCAAAGTTTCGCCAAAGTCACTGTCGCGGGGTTCAAGCCCCATGCTGGTGGCCGGATCAAACAGACCCGCGATCCCAACGGTTGCGTTGACCAAAAAGCGCGCCGAATTGTGAACGGCATCGCCAAATTGCACCTGCAACACGTCGTTGACCACCGTGCCCGGAATTGACAGCGTGTCAGACACATTCGCCAAACCTTTGCGCAACGGGTCCGGCACCACCGTGCCATAGGCCGTTGAGACCGGTTTGATCACCGCACGGTCCAGCGCCACGTTGGTGTCATGCCAGCTGCGGTTGGTCTCCTCATAGGGGTCGTTGATCCCGCCCATGCTGTTTGGGTTGGAACACGCGGCCAAAAAGGCAACAATCAAAATCGGCGCCAGGCGGATTACGTTGAATTTTATCATGGATTGATCTGGTGACAGCCCCATATGAGAACGCTATACCCGCCACATAATCGTCTTGCGGCGAAAGCCCAATGTTAACACTGTTTGTGTTATCGAGATGTGACAAAGATTCAACAGGTGGTGACGCCAGACCGGCGATAAAGCACTCAAAATCGGCAGATTGACGTAAATTGAGCAAATGACTCCCCTATGACGCAAGAGCAAACCCGCCAAGGCCAACATGAACTCGCCTCGGTCCGCCGCCGTTCCCGGGGTCTCTTTTGGGCCACCGGGGTGTTTTCCGTCTGCGTCAACCTGTTGATGCTCACCGGCCCGTTGTTCATGCTCCAAGTCTATGACCGCGTTTTGGGCTCGGGCTCTGAGGCCACGTTGGTCGCGCTTTTCGTCATTGTCGCCTTTCTCTATCTGATGATGGGGCTGCTTGATGGCATTCGCGGCCGCGTCCTGTCGCGGATTGCCGCGCGGTTCCAATCTGACCTCGAAACCCGGGTGTTTCATGCCGCCATGTCGCGTGCCGCACGCAGGCCCCGCGACAAAAGCCAGTCTCGCGCCATGGACGATCTCGCGGCCCTGCGCCGCTTTTTCGGCTCGCCGGCGTTTTCCGCCCTGTACGATCTGCCGTTTACGCCAGTATTCCTTTTGGGCATCGGATTGTTTCACCCCTACCTTGGCATATTGGCCGTCGGCGGCGGCGCGGTTTTGGTCGCTCTCGCCTTACTGCATCGCGCCATTGCCAAACCGGCACAGGGCGCTGCCCTTCAGGCCGAAACAGAGGCCGCGCAAATGGCCAGCCGGATGACCACCGCCGCCGAAGCCCTTCAGGCGCTCGGGATGCAAGAGGCCGCCTATCGCCGCTGGATGCGGGCGCGCGGCACCGCCCTTGCCCGCTCCGTGACCAGCGAAGACACAACCCATGGGTTTACCGCCGCCTCCCGCGCGCTGCGGTTGTTTTTACAATCGGCCATGCTGGCGCTTGGCGCGTGGCTGGTGCTGCAAAAAGACGTGTCTTCCGGTGCAATGATCGCCAGTTCGATCTTGTTGGGGCGCGCGTTGCAACCGATCGACATTTTGATCGGCCAATGGAATCTCGCGCAACATGCCCAACGCGCTTGGGCCGATCTCTCTGAACTGTTGGGCGCCAACCCGCCGCTGCCCGAGCGCACCGAATTGCCGCGCCCAAAGGCCGCTTTGACGGTGCAAAACCTCACCATAGTACCGCCGGGCCAAACCCAAGCCTCGCTGCGTGGCATCAGCTTTGATCTTTTGCCTGGCGAGGCGCTTGGCGTGATCGGGCCTTCGGGGGCGGGCAAATCGACCCTTGCGCGCGCGTTGACGGGCGTCTGGCCCCCCAACACCGGATCGCTGCGTCTGGATGGCGCGAAACTGTCGCATTATGCGCCGGAGGTTCTCGGTTCCTACATCGGCTACTTGCCGCAACAGGTGCAATTGTTCGACGGCACCATCGCCGAAAACATCGCCAAACTGGCCCTCAGCCCGGATGCGGAGGCCGTGGTGCTTGCCGCCCAAAAAGCCGACGCGCATAATTTGATCCTATCGCTGCCAGAGGGCTATGACACCCAAGTCGCCTCTGCTGGCGGGCTGTTGTCGGGTGGCCAGTTGCAACGTATCGGATTGGCTCGCGCCTTTTACGGCAATCCGGTGATCGTGATCTTGGACGAACCCAACTCGAACCTCGACAATGACGGCTCTTTGGCGCTCAACGCGGCGATCCGCCGCCACAAGGCGGCAGGCGGGGCCGTGTTGATCATGGCACACCGCCCTTCGGCCATTCAGGAATGTGAAAAGCTTTTGGTGCTGGATGGCGGGTTGCGCCGTGCTTTTGGGCCGCGTGACGCGGTGCTCATCGAAATGGTCAAAAACTCCAAAGACATCCTGCGCAAAAACGCTGGCCAAGGGGGCATTCAATGACGCAGCCCGATCAAAAATGGTCTGCCCGCCGCGCGGTCTGGATCGGCCTGTTTTTTGTCGCCCTGCTGATCGGCGGCTTTGGCGGATGGACGTTTCTGGCGCGGATTGACGGGGCTGTGGTCGCCGCCGGTCAGGTCCAGGTTGAACAAAACCGTCAAGCTGTGGCGCACCGCGATGGCGGCGAAGTGGCCGCCGTGCATGTCACAGAGGGCGCGCAGGTGGCCGCAGGCGATCTGTTGCTCGAACTGTCCTCCGATGAGTATGTCAACGAAATCGCTGTGCTCGAAACCCAACTTTTTGAATTGTTGACCCGCAACGCCCGCCTCGAAGCTGAACGCGACGGGGCGGCCAAGATCACCCTCTCTGAGGCGCTCATCGCCCGTATGGAAACCGACCCACAGGTCGCGCGCGCCGTGGAAGGCCAACGGGATTTGTTCGCCGCGCGCCAACTTACGGCGCGGGCCGAGGTCAGTCAGCTTGACAAGAAACGCAGCCTGATCGAGGTCCAGATCCGTGGCTTGGAGGCGCAAAAATTAGCCCTCTCCGAAGAGGCCGCGCTGCTGAAAGAGGACCTGACCGCACAGGCCGATTTGCTCACCCGCGGTCTGACCCAACAAAGCCGGGTGATCGCCCTGCGCCGCGACACGGTGCAATTGGCCGCCGACATCGGCGAACTGGAAACCGCACAGGCGCAAGCGCAGGTTCAGATCACCGAAATTGATCTGCAAATTCTCAAGGCGGGTTCCGATCGGCGGGAGGCGGCAATCACCGAGCTGCGCGACATTCAGGCCTCTGTTGGGCGCTTACGCGAACAGGTGCGCGGCCTGACGTCAAAGCTCGAACGGCTTGATCTGCGGGCGCCCGTCTCTGGTGTGGTCTACGGGCTTACGGTCTTTGGGCCCGGTGCCGTGGTGTCGCCTGCAACCCCCGTGCTTTACATCGTACCGCAAGACCGCCCGCTCATCATCACCGCAAAAATCAGCCCGGTGCATGTGGATCGGGTCTATCCCGGCCAACCCGTGCGCCTGCGGTTCTCAACCTTTGACCGGCGCACCACGCCCGAGCTGTTGGGCACGGTCACACGGGTGTCACCCGATGCCTTTATCGACGAGGCGACCCGCGCCAGCTACTACAGCGTCGACATCAATATTTCCGAGGAAGAACGCGCCCGGCTCCCCAAAGGCTCGGTGCTTATTCCCGGTATGCCGGTGGAGGCCTATATGTCCACTGGCGAACGTTCGCCTTTGGCCTATCTGACCAAACCACTGGCGGATTATTTCATCCGTGCGTTCCGTGAAGATTGAGCGTACCAAGACCAAAATTCGACCTCCCCAAGTCGACCCGAACATGTCGCCCCTAAAAAGCGACCCTGACACAAAGGAAGCCTTCTATGTCCATTGACCTTATGGCCAAACTTGCCGACCTCGGCCTGACTCTGCCCGATGCCCCTGCACCTGCTGCCAATTATGTGCCTTATGTGCAAAGCGGTGCACAACTTTTTGTCTCCGGTCAGATTTCGAATGGGCCAGACGGGTTGATCCTTGGCAAATTGGGCGCAGACATGACCACGGCTGAGGGCGCGGCTGCGGCTCAGACCTGTGCTTTGGCGCTTTTGGCCCAGGCCAATGCCGCCGTGGGCGGAGATTTTTCCAAAATCAAACGGCTGGTGAAACTCGTGGGCTTCGTCAATTCGACGCCTGAGTTCACCGAGCAACCCAAAGTCGTCAACGGTGCCTCCGATCTTATGGTCGCTGTCTTGGGCGAGGCGGGTCGTCATGCCCGCTCCGCCGTCTCCGCCGCCAGCCTGCCTTTGGGCGTCGCGGTTGAGATCGAGGCCATTTTCGAGCTGAATTGATGCCAGACCTGCCAGCCGCCTTTCTAGGCGCTCCGATCGCTCACCGCGCCCTGCATGATGGCAACATCACCCGCGCCGAAAACAACTTTGCCGCAATTGACGCCGCCATCGCGGGCGGGTTTGCCATTGAGATTGACCTGCAACTGTCCGCCGACGGCATGGCCATGGTGTTTCATGACTATGCGCTGGACCGGCTGACGCTGGACGCGGGGGCTTTTGCGCTGCGCAAGGCGGATGACCTGGCGAATGTGCGCTTTAAGACTGGGGAAATTGGCGTTCCGCCTCTGGCCCGCGTTTTGGCGCATGTCGCCGGGCGGGTGCCGCTTTTGATTGAGGTGAAGGATCAGGACGGGGCCATGGGGCCGAACGTTGGCGCGCTTGAACGCGCCACCGCCGCCGCCCTATCCACCTATGACGGTCCGGTCGCATTGATGTCCTTTAACCCGCATTCAGTGGCCGCATTGGCCGAAGCCTGCCCGCATCTGCCGCGCGGCATCACCACTTGCGATTGGACCAATGGCGAGGCGGGCTTGATCCCATCGGCGTTGCGTCCGGCGCTGCGCGGTATTGTCGATTTTGACCGGGTGGGCGCGTCTTTCATCTCGCATCAATGGTCCGACCTGACCACACCGCGCGTGCGTGAACTGAAAGCAGCGGGCGCGCATATCCTGTGCTGGACCATCAAATCACCCGAAGAAGAGGCGCAAGCCCGGCAGATCGCAGATAATATCACCTTTGAAGGCTATGTTCCGACTTGACGCATCGCGGCTAAGCCCCAGTTCTATAGCGATGTTGGAGAGCCGGGCGTGACAGATCAGATCGAGATCAGTGTGACCACGACGATCACTGAGATCGCCCGTGAGGATTGGGATGCCTGTGCCAATTCGTCGGACGGGCGACCCGATGATCCTTTCGTCACCCATCGGTTTCTTTTGGCCTTGGAGCGCTCCGGCTCTGTTGGTCCGGGCACCGGATGGTTTCCGCGTTATCTGATCGCCAAAGCGGCGGGTGAAATCATCGCCGTGGCACCCATCTATGCCAAAACCCACAGTCAGGGCGAATATGTGTTCGACCACGCCTGGGCCCAGGCCTATGAGCGCGCGGGTGGCGATTATTATCCAAAGCTGCAAGTCGCGGTGCCCTTTACCCCGGTCACCGGGCGGCGACTTTTGACCCGTCCCGGATTTGAGGAGATCGGCCAAGCGGCTTTGGTCCAAGGGGCTGTCGAGGTCGCAGCGCAAAACCAACTCTCATCCTTGCACATCACCTTTTGCACCGCAGCTGAGGCTGAGGCGGGTAAGGCCATGGGCCTGATGCATCGCACAGGGCAACAGTTTCATTGGGACAATGCCGGATACGCCGATTTTGACGGCTTTCTGGACGCGCTCTCCTCGCGCAAGCGCAAAAACATCCGCAAGGAACGGGCGCAGGCGCAGGGCTTTGGCGGCGAGATCGTGCAATTGACGGGTGATGAGATTCAGCCGCACCATTGGGATGCGTTTTGGACCTTTTATCAAGACACGGGCGCGCGCAAATGGGGCACGCCCTATCTCAGTCGCGCCTTCTTTGACCATATCCACGAGACCATGCGTGACGATGTTTTGATGATCTTGGCGCTGGATCAGGGGCGGCCCATCGCGGGCGCGCTGAATTTCATCGGCCAAGATCGGCTTTACGGTCGCTACTGGGGTTGCACCGAACATCACCCCTGCCTGCATTTCGAGATTTGCTATTATCAGGCCATCGACTACGCCATTGCCCACGGCCTGTCGCGGGTCGAGGCGGGCGCGCAGGGCGAACATAAACTGGCGCGCGGGTATCTCCCCAACATCACCCATTCGCTGCATTGGATCGCTGATCCGGGCTTTGCCCGCGCCGTGGACGATTTCCTTGTGGCCGAACGTGCCGCTGTGGATGAGGAAACCGAATTTCTCACCTCATACGGTCCATTTAAACGCACAGACAGAGAGGACGATCATGACTGAACTGCTGCTCTCAGACGCAACCCGCACCGAGGCCCTTGCGCCCCTTCTTGCCACAGGATGGGCCGAGACCGAAGGCGGTGCCGCGATTTCAAAACGCTTCACCTTCGTCAATTTCATCGAGGCGTTCGGTTTTATGACCCGCGTGGCGATGATTGCGGAAAAAATGGATCACCATCCGGAATGGACCAATGTCTATCGCTCGGTCGAGGTGATCCTGTCCACCCATGACGCGGGAGGATTGACCGAGAAAGATATCAAACTAGCCCGAAAAATGGACGAGGTGGCCGCAGATGATTGAACAGATTTTGAACTACCCAATTTATAACGGACAGACGGTCGGGGATTACCTGTCTCTGGAGTTTTTGCTGGGGGTCGGCGGCTCGATCTTTGGTGCGCTGTTTCTTTTGGCCGTCGGCATGGTCATTGCCGGATGGGTGGCACGGCGCATTCGCGGTATCGGGTCCAAATATCAGAAGCTCGACAACACTCTGTTCAATTTCCTCGGAAATATCGCCCGCTACGTCATCTTGACCTTTACCGCGCTGATTGTTCTCAACACCTTTGGCGTCCAAACCACCTCAATCGTCGCCGTCATCGGTGCTGCGGGTCTGGCCATTGGTTTGGCGTTGCAAGGCACCTTGTCAAATATTGCCGCCGGCGTGATGATCATCCTGTTTCGCCCGTTTAAAATCGGTGATTTCGTTGATGTTGCGGGCAAAATGGGCACAGTCAAAGACATCTCTTTGAACTTCACCGAGCTGGCCGATCTGTCCAATGTTCAGGTCATCGTCCCAAACTCTCAGGTCTGGGGCAATATCATCACAAATTTTTCCACCAACCAAACCCGGCGCGCCGAATGGACGTTTGGGGTGGGCTATGGCGCCAATCTCAAAACCGCCGAAGAGGTCATTCGCAAAGTGATCATGTCCGATCCGCGCTCAATGGCCGAGCCAGAGCCGTTTATTCAGGTCAACAATCTGGGCGATTTCTCGGTGGATTTCTTGGTCCGTGTTTGGGTGAAATCCGGTGATTTCTTTCAATATCAGGCCGACATGAAACGTCAGGTGAAAGAAGCATTGGATGAGGCGGGCGTGGACATCCCCTTCCCGACGCGCACCTTGGTGAACGCGGCCGAATAAAAACGCCCGGGCGGCACGGGCCTCCGGGCGTCTCTCATCAGATTGCTTCCAAAAGCGATTCACCGGCCGAAACCGTACATTCGCCGGGGCTGGTTTCGACTTGCAGCACCTTCACCACACCGTCTTCGGCATAGAGCGCAAAGCGTTTCGAACGCCCGATCAGGCCCGCAGGCGGGGCGGTGAAATCAAGGCCCAGTGCCTTGATAAACGTGCCCTCCGCATCGCCCAACATCGACAGTCCGGCCACATCTGCGCCGGTGTCCTTGGCCCATGCACCCATCACAAACGGGTCATTCACGGAGACACAGATCACCTCGTCCACACCCTTGGCCGCGAAGGCGTCTTTGGTGCGGATGAAACTTGGCACATGGGCCGTGGTGCAAACGCCGGTATAGGCCCCCGGCAGGCCGAAAAGCACCACATTGCGGCCTTTGAACTTGGTGGCCAGATCGACGGAAGCCGGTCCTTCTGCCCCCAACTCAAGCACGGTGCCGCCCGGAAGCGTGTCTCCAACAGAAATTGTCATTCTTGATCCTCTTCGCGTTGTCATTTGATCTCTTCACGATATAGGGTCAGGGCGTTTTCAGACCAGTTGAAAGCGCAAAAGGAGCACGCATGAGCCATTTTATCGTCGTTGGCGCCGGACAAGCCGGGCAAAGCATCGTCACCACCCTACGCGGTCAGGGATTTGACGGTGAAATCACGTTGATCGGCGACGAACCCGTGCCCCCCTATCAGCGTCCGCCGCTGTCAAAGGCCTATCTCTTGGGCGATATGGATTTGGACCGGCTGTATCTGCGCCCGCTGAGTTACTATGCCGATGAGACTATTGATTTGCGCATGGGCGCGTCTGTCACGGCTCTCGACCCGGTGGCAAAAACCATCACCGTGGATGGCGAGCAGCTATCCTACGACAAGCTCGCTCTGACCACCGGCTCTGCGCCCCGGCTTTTGCCCGCCTCCATCGGCGGGACCTTGCAAGGCGTCTACACCATGCGCACGCTGTCCGATGCCGATGCGATTGAACCAGAGTTCAAAGAGGGCGCGTCGGTGTTGATCGTGGGCGGTGGGTATATCGGGCTTGAGGCCGCAGCCGTCGCTGCGAAAAAGGGGCTGAAGGTGACGCTGGTCGAGATGTCCGACCGGATTTTGCAACGCGTTGCCTCGAAAGAGACCTCCGATTATTTCCGCGCTCTGCATCAAAGCCATGGCGTTGACCTGCGCGAAGGTGTGGGGCTTGAAACCCTTGTGGGCGACAGTCGCGTGCATGCTGCGAAGCTGACCGATGGGACCACGCTGGAGGTGGATTTCGTCATCGTCGGCGTGGGCATCACCCCCAATACGCAACTGGCGGAACTGGCGGGGCTGGTGCTGGACAACGGCATCATGACGGACCGCCATAGCTGCACCTCCAACCCGGATATTTTCGCCGCGGGCGATTGCGCCTCCTTTCCGCATATGGGCCATCAGATGCGGCTTGAAAGCGTGGGCAACGCGATTGACCAAGGCGCTGTTGCGGCCAAAAATATGCTGGGCCAAGCGGTGGACTATACGCCGAAACCGTGGTTTTGGTCGGATCAATTTGATGTCAAACTGCAAATCGCCGGGCTGTCCACCGGCCATGATCAGGTCGTGATCCGCGAAACAGAAGGCACGCGCTCGCATTGGTATTACAAAGACGGAGCGTTGATTGCGATTGATGCGATGAACGATCCGCGCGGCTATATGGTGGCAAAGCGGTTGATCGAGGCGGGCAAAACCGCCGATCCCGCTGTGGTGGCCGATCCTGCGACCGACCTCAAAGCGCTGATGCGCGGCTGATGCGGATCATCGCCGGAGCGTTTCGTGGGCTGACATTGGCCGCCGTTGGCAAAGGTGACGTGGGCGCACATTTGCGGCCCACCACGGACCGTGTCCGCGAAAGTCTTTTCAACGTCCTGATGGGCGGGAAATACGATGATCCCATTACGGAAGCGCGGGTGCTTGATCTGTTTGCGGGCACCGGGGCTTTGGGGCTTGAGGCGCTGTCACGCGGGGCCGAGCATGTGACTTTTGTCGATGACGGACGCAAGGCACAGAGCCTTGTGATGCAAAACATCACCCTGTGCAAAGCCACAGATCGCACCACCCTGATGCGCGCGGACGCCACGCGTTTACCCGCCAATCCAGACGCGCCCTATGATCTGATCTTTCTCGATCCGCCCTATGGCAAGGCTCTGGGTGAAAAGGCCATGGCCGCCGCGATCACCGGTGGGTGGCTCACGCCACGCGCCTTGATTGTGTGGGAAGACAGTACGGACATCATCATCCCAGAGGCGCTGACCCTTTTGGATCAGCGCAAATATGGCGAGACGAAAATCAACATCCTGGAGCCAAAATGATCCCGAACCTTGTAATTTTCGACTGTGACGGTGTGATCGTTGACAGCGAGCCGCCGCTTTTGGACTTTTTGCGCAATGAGTTCGCCCGCTATGGGCTCGACATCACCTTGCATGAGTTGGAAACCAAATATGTTGGCGGTACGATGAAAACCGTGGCCGAACGTGCCCGCGCCTCAGGTGTGCCCTTGCCTCACGCTTGGGAAGTCGATGTCTATCCGCGCGTGTTTGACATGCTGCGCGCGGGCGTCCCGCTTATTCCTGGTATCGAATCCAGCTTTGATGCACTTGACGCCGCAGGCATCCCCTATTGCGTTGGCTCCAACGGGCCAATGGAAAAGATGGACGTTACCTTGGGCGCGCACCCTTTGGTGTTTGAGCGCCTCAAAGGCAGGATCCATTCCGCCCATACCTATGGCGTGGCCAAACCCGATCCCGGACTTTTCCTGATCGCCGCCGAAACCATGGGCGTGGCCCCAAAAGACTGCGTGGTTGTGGACGATAGCCCGTCGGGCTGTATCGCCGCGCGCCGGGCCGGAATGCGGTGTTTCGGCTTTGATCCGCACCGCGATGGCGCTCGACTGATCTCTGAGGGGGCCGAACACCTCTCAGATATGCACGATCTGCCACGCCGCCTCGGCTTGTGACCCATGCAAACATAAAAGGGCCGCCCCAAAAGGCAGCCCAGTTTATTCCAACACCGAAGGGTCAGATCATTTCTCAATGACGTGATAGGAGGCCCCAAAGGTGTCAATCCACGGGTGTTGGCTCAAAGCCGCGGCCATATCGGCGCGCGCATCTTCTACCAGTTTTGCCCCGTCATAGCCTTTGCCATCCATCTCGGTGATCCACTCGGCAATCACCTCATCCCCCAAGGCTTTGATCTTGTCGGTCTCGTCCTTGCTCATCACCTTGATCGGATTGCCCGACGCGACCATGACTTTGACGCCATCTTCATCGCCCTGATCATAGGCGGCACCTGCCCATTCAGACGCCATCAAACCCGAATTGTTGTCGATCACGGCCTTCAGATCATCGGGCAGGCTGTCGTATTTCGCCTTGTTCATCGCCCAGATGAAATAAAGATTGTAAAACGACTGATGCCCGTCGACGTCGGTGTGACTGTCGGTCAACTCATCAAGCTTGAGCGAAGGTGCCATTTCATAGGTGATCACACCGCCGTCCAAAACGCCTTTGGCCAAGGCTTCAGGAAAGGCCGGAACCGGCATACCTACGGGTGTTGCACCCAGTTTTTCCAGCAAAAGCGTCGAGGTTCGTGTCGGCGCGCGCAGTTTGAGGCCTTTGAAATCCTCAACCGTTGCAACCGGCCCGCCCTTTTTGTGAATCAAGCCTTCGCCATGCATATGCGCCGCGAGGACATGCACGTCTTTGAAATCATCCATCAGGTGCTGTTGCGTGAAATTCCACGCCGCAATCGACGCCAATTCACCGGATTTCTCGGTCATGAACGGCAATTCCAACGCCTCGGCTTCCGGGAAACGCCCAGGTTGATAGCCCGGAATCACCCAGCCGCCATCAATCGCGCCATCGCGGATCAGGTCATATTGGTCCGGTGCTTTGCCGCCCAATTGCATCAACGGATAGATCTCGATCTTGATGCGGCCCTGGGATTCTGTTTCGATTTTCTTGGCCCAAGGTTCCATGAAATACATCGGTGAGCCGGAGTTTGGCGACACGAAATGTTGAAAGCGGAGCGTCACCTCCTGCGCGAAGGCAGATGTGGTGCTTACGGCTGCAACAAGAGCCGCGGCGGCGGCGGTTTTAAGCAGGTGTTTCACGGGCAGTCCTCCTTATGGGCTGTCTCATGCGGGCCTTTTGTGGTCCGCGCCCAGTTGACGTAGGGTCTTGCTAGTGCTGCTGCAAGTCATTCGCAACAGGAGGATGTGAAGATTTCTCTGACTCTTTGGTCAGGCTATTGAAGTCAAACACCATTCTTAAAAAACAACTCTTTGCTGCCTTAGCCGCCAAAGCTCGGATAAAACAAACCCGCCGGGGAAAGCGTGAAAATCTCACATCCGGTCGCCGTCACCCCGATGGAGTGTTCGAACTGCGCGGAGAGTTTTTTATCCTTGGTGATGGCTGTCCAATCATCCGCGAGGACCTTGGTTTCTGGACGACCGAGATTGATCATCGGCTCAATGGTAAAGAACATGCCTTCTTCGAGCACCGGGGCGCTGTCGCCCGGACGCCGCATCGGCACGTAGTGCAGCACATTTGGCGGCGCATGAAACACCCGGCCCAGGCCATGCCCGCAAAAATCGCGTACCACCGACATGCGGTTCTTATGGGCGTGCTCCTGAATGGCACCAGCAATGTCGTCAAACGTGTTGCCCGGCTTCACTTGCTCGATCCCAAACATCAGACAGTCGTGAGTGACCTGCACCAAACGCTCGGCAAATTTCTTGGGCTGACCGGCGAAATACATCCGGCTTGAATCCCCAAACCAACCGTCTTTGATCACCGTCACATCAATATTGACGATGTCCCCATCGACCAGCTTGTCGTCCTTATGGCCGGGAATTTTTGCCCCCGGAATCCCGTGACACACCACATAGTTCACCGAAATACAGGAGGCGTGTTTATAGCCTTTATAGTCGATGGTCGCGGACACGGTGCCAAGCTCGACCACCCGGCGGGTGATAAACGCGTCGATCTCCTCGGTGGTTGCACCGGGCACGACAAGTGGGCCGACCTCATCAAGGATTTGCGCGGCAATTTTGCCCGCCGCATGCATGCCAGCATAATCGGCATCCTCATAAATCCGAATTCCGTCTTTGGTGATGCGGCCGCGATGCGTCTCGTCCAAGGGTCTACTCCATCTCTTTGCGGCACTGATATAAGGGGTTCAGCCGCGAAGGGCCAGTGCTTCGAACGGAGTTCTTATGCAAAGCCACCCGTGTCAAAACGCACCTGTTCGGGCGTGATGGTGACCGAATGGACGCGGATGTCCACACCTGCAGCGCGCGCCTCTGCCTCGGCTTTGGCATAGGCCGGATCAATATCACTGGCGGGGGCGAAGCGATTGCAATCATCGCGCGACACCAGATAAAGCATCACCGCCCGGTCGCCCTCCGCCACGCGCGCCGCCAATTCGCCAAGGTGCTTTGCCCCGCGCGCGGTTTTCGCATCCGGGAACTCCGCCAAGCCCGCGTCGCGTGACAGGGTGACTGATTTAACCTCGATCCAAATTCTATTCTGATTTTGTACAACCATGAAATCGGCGCGCGAATTGACACCGTATTTGACCTCAGCGTGGACCACCCCGATCAAATCCGGGATCAATCCCGCGCGCAAAGTCTCGCCTACGACCTTATTGGCAACGCCCGTGTCGACCACCACCATCGCCCCCGCAAGCTCGACAATCCGCAGGCCGTATTTGAGCTTTTTCTTCGGATCGTCATTGGGTTCGACCCAGACCCGTGTGCCAGGTTTCGAGAGGCCCATCATTGAGCCCGGATTGGGGCAATGCGCCGTCACCTCGCGCCCGTCGGGCAACCGAATATCCGCCAAAAAGCGTTTATATCGACGTAATAGTGTCGCGGGGATCAGTTCGGTTTGAAAGCGCATGATCACAGGACTATACCCTTAGCAACAGCCGCTCAAGGAGGTCCTGATGCCCAACCCAACCGCCGCGATTCTGATCATCGGGGATGAAATCCTGTCGGGACGCACCCGCGACGCCAATATGTATCTGCTTGCGGGCGAATTGACCCGCATCGGCATTGATTTAAAGGAAGTGCGGGTGATTTCCGATGATCGCGATGCGATTGTGACCACGGTGCGCGCACTCTCAGACGCTTACGATCATGTCTTTACCTCTGGCGGCATCGGGCCGACCCATGATGACATCACCGCCGATTGTGTCGCCGAGGCCTTTGGTCGTTCCATTGGCGTGCGCGACGATGCCCGTGCGCTTTTGGGCGCGCATTACGAAGCCCGTGGGGTTGATTTCAACGAGGCGCGGATGCGGATGGCGCGGATTCCAGAGGGCGCGACTTTGATCGAAAACCCGGTCTCGATTGCGCCGGGGTTCAGCCTTGAGAACACCCATGTCATGGCCGGGGTGCCCAATGTGTTCGCCGCCATGGTCGCCTCGATCCTGCCGACGCTCACGGGTGGCAAGCCGTTGCTGTCGCAGACCTATCGCATCAATCGCGCGGAAAGCACCGTGGCCGAACCTTTGGGCGTGTTGGCGCAAAAATACCCTGATCTGTCGATGGGCTCTTATCCGTTCACCAACAATGGCGCTTTTGGCACCAATATCGTCATTCGCGGCCAGGACGGGGCGATGGTCGATGCCGCCATTCTGGAACTTGCGGCCCTGTTTCCTGCGCATGAAAATGGCTGAGTCCGCTTGCTATCCCAACGCATATATCACGGCGTTCGAGGCAACTTGGCCTGCGCTTCGTCGCGAACCCGTTGGCCCTTTTATCTATCGTGACGGCGCGGGTGGCGGCAGCCGCACCTCGGCGGCCACACTTGACGGTAATTTTTCCACGGGCGATGTTTCCGCGGACGCGCTGGATCAGATCGAATCCCGCTTTGCTGCGGATGCCCGCCCCGCGTTGTTTCAAATCCGCACGGGTGAGGCCGCGTTTGACGCCCTGCTCATCGAGCGCGGCTATACGATGTTTGACCCAACCATATGCCTTGCCGCTCCGATTGAGGCCTTTGCACCCTCTGACCCAAAATGCAGCTATGTGTCTTGGCCGCCCGTCTCGATCCAGCGCGAGATTTGGGCCGAAGGTGGTATTGGTCCGGCGCGACTTGCCGTCATGGATCGGGCCTGCGCGCCGAAAACCTCCCTGCTTGGCCGCATCAAAGATCGCCCTGCCGGGGTAGGATTTGTCGCACTGTCCGGCTCCGTCGCCGTGCTTCACGCACTTGAAATCACGCCAACCGAGCGGCGCAAAGGCATGGCCCGCATCTTGGTGACACTGGCCGCCGATTGGGCCCGCACCCAAGGCGCCGCCACGCTTGCGCTTCAGGTCACGCGCGCCAATACCGCCGCTCTTGCGCTTTATTCTTCGCTTGGACTGCGTGAAATTGGCCAGTACCACTATAGAACCAAACCAATGACCGAGGCCTGATGCTCTTATCCTTCCCACGCATGCTTTTGCTGTCCTTCAGCCTTGTTCTGTCTGTGGGGGGGGATGAAGCGCGCGCACTTGATCTCGACTTGCCCGGGGCTTCGGTTGAAACCGCCTCACGCGACGATTCCCTCTCGGCTCAGCCGTTTCCAACCAGCACCTATCAAGGTGACGCCACCCAAATGGTCATGGCCGAAGGCGCGGTGATGCACCATGCCTACCGTCTACCCGGCACAAGTCTGACGGCGTTTCAATTGATAGACCCTCTGCGCAAGCAGTTGGAAACCGCCGGATTCCGCATCGCTTTTGCCTGCGCGGACAACCTCTGTGGTGGCTTTGATTTTCGCTATCTGTTGGATCTTTTGCCGGAACCTGCAATGCATGTCGATCTGGGCAATTTTCAATATCTCTTGGCCCAACACCCAGACGGGCGCACCATCGCCATTGTCACCAGCCGCGCGACCAGTGCCGGGTTCGTGCATATCAGCACGGTGACGCCAAGCGATACGCCAGACGTCGAATTGATTGCCCCCTCGCCCGGGCCCGAGACCCCCGCAGGCACCCTGCCACCCAACCGCGATGTGATTGCCACACTTGAGGCGCGGGGTCGGGTGGTTTTGGATGATCTGTCGTTTGAAACCGGAGCGACCGAGCTTGGGGCGGGGCCTTTTGCGTCACTGACGCAGATCGCGGCCTATTTGACCGCCCATCCGTTGACGAAAATCGTTTTGGTCGGTCACACCGACACCGTGGGCGGACTGGCCAACAACACCTCCCTGTCGCGCAAACGTGCGGAGGCGGTGCGGGCACGGATGATTTCGGCCCATGGCGTGTCTCCGGATCAAGTCAGCGCCGAGGGCATCGGCTATCTCGCGCCACGGGTGTCAAACGCGACGCCCAAAGGCCGTGAGACAAACAGAAGGGTCGAAGCGGTGATCGCCTCGACCCAGTAATGGCTTTCGCCTTCTCTCCACGAGAATATCATGGCTGTGACTGTGTCACATCACCACTTGTCTGGCCCTTTGTCGGCAAAGGAGTGCACAAGGAAATCAATGAATGCGCGCACTTTCGGTTGGGTAAAGCGGCCCGGCGGGTAGACCGCATAGATGCCTTGGGTCTCTGACGGCAACTCGGGGATCGCCTCTTCGATCAGGCCCGCTTCCATCGCATCCGCGTAAAGGAAAGACGGCAGATAGGCGATGCCAAGACCCGAAATACAGGCGTTGAGCAGCGACTGACCATCATTCACGGTCAACCAGCCAGCGGTACGGATTTGCCGCTTTTCGCCAGAGGGCGCGGTCAGTTTCCACACCGCCCCATTCGATTGGTTGGAATAATGCAAAAGCTTGTGATCATTCAGATCGTCGATCTTTTCGGGCCGACCGTATTTTTCAAAATAGGCCGGGGCGCCGACCATCCGTTTGGTGGTTTCGGTCAATTTGCGGGCGCGCAGGGTGCTGTCTTCCAGCTCGCCGATGCGCACGGCCATGTCAAACCCTTCGGAAATCAACTCCACATAGCGGTTGTTGAGCACCATATTGACGGTGATGTCAGGGAATTCAGACAAAAACTCGCCCAGCACTGGCGACAGATGATTGACGCCAAAATCGGTTGCCACCGAGATGCGCAACAGGCCGGAGGGCGCGCTTTGCATTGAGGTGACCAGCGCGTCCGCCTCGCCCGCATCGTTCAAAACCCGGCGGGCGCGGTCATAATAGGCCAGACCGATCTCTGTCGGGCTGACCCGGCGCGTTGTGCGATTGAGCAACCGTGCGCCCAAACGCGCCTCAAGGGCAGATACATGTTTGGAAACGGCGGATTTGGAAATCCCCATCTTCTTTGCTGCATCCGTGAAACCGCCCTGGTCCACAACGGTGGCAAAGGCTTCCATTTCCGTAAGTCGATCCATGTCTGTCTTACCTACAATCTTGACCCTACAAGCCACATCAATGACGGCCAATTCGGGCAAGAATGGGGAAGATGGGAGACAATAGCGTGGTGTTTCAAGGATCGTCCTGCGTCAGGAAACGCGGAAACACTCCCCAAACGGCATTTTTGCCCCACCGAAAGCGCGCCTCCGGCGGGAGCGTTTGGGTCAAAAAGACGCCGCGTCAGAGCGTGGCGGCAAGCCGCGCGCCCTGATCAATCGCGCGTTTGGCGTCAAGTTCGGCGGCCACATCTGCGCCGCCGATCACATGACAGGTCACGCCCTGCGCCGCCAGCGCATCGGCCAAGCTGCGCTCGGACAGTTGCCCGGCACACAAAACAATGGTGTCCGCCTCGATCAATTGCCGCTCATCGGCCTTGGTGACCCAAAGCCCCTCGGGCGTGATCTCGTCATAGGACACCCCACCGATCATCTTCACACCCTTCATCGCCAGAGTGGCGCGGTGAATCCAGCCCGTGGTTTTGCCCAAACGCTTGCCGGGTTTCTCGGCCTTGCGTTGCAACAAAGTGACCTGACGCAGCGGCGCTTCTGGTTTTGGCCCCTCGGGTGAAAGACCGCCGCGATCGCGCGTTGGATCGGTGATGCCCCATTCCTCTTTCCACTCTTTGAGGTTCAAAGTCGGGCTATCGCCTGTGGTCAGGAATTCAGCCACATCAAAGCCAATGCCCCCAGCACCGATCACCGCCACGCGCGGGCCGACCGCGACCTTGCCGCGCAGCACGTCGATGTAGGAAACCACCGTGTTATGCTCATTTTGACCGGGGATCTCGGGATCACGCGGGCGCACGCCGGTGGCGATGATGACCTCGTCAAAGCCCGCGAGCACCTCGGGCGTTGCCTCCGTGTTGAGGCGTGCGGTGATGGTGGACCGGGCGACCATGGTTTTGAACCAATCGACCAGCCCGTGAAATTCTTCTTTGCCCGGCACCTGACGCGCCATGTTGAGCTGCCCCCCCAACGCATCGGCTTTGTCAAACAGCGTGACCGCATGACCGCGCTCGGAGGCGACCAAAGCAGCCATCAGACCAGCAGGCCCTGCGCCGACGACGGCCACGGTTTTGGACGTCTCGGCGGGGGAATAGGTCAGTTCGGTCTCATGACAGGCGCGCGGGTTGACCAAACAAGAGGTGAGCTTGCCAGCGAATGTATGATCCAAACAGGCTTGGTTACAGGCGATGCAAGGCGCGATCTCATCCGCTTTGCCCATTGCGGCTTTGTTGACAAACTCAGCATCGGCCAAGAAAGGTCGGGCCATCGACACCATATCGGCGCAGCCCTCGGCCAACACATCCTCGGCCACTTGCGGGTGGTTGATGCGGTTGGAGGTGATCACCGGGATCGAGACCTCGCCCATCATCCGTTGCGTCACCGAGGCAAAAGCCGCGCGCGGCACAGAGGTCGCAATCGTCGGCACGCGGGCTTCGTGCCAGCCGATGCCAGTGTTGAGGATCGTCGCCCCCGCCGCCTCGACCGCTTTCGCCAACAGGACGACCTCATCCCAGGTCGAACCGTTCGGCACCAGATCAATCATCGAAATGCGGTAGATCACGATGAACTCCGGCCCGACAGCGGCGCGCACGCGTTTCACCACCTCAATGGCAAAGCGCATCCGGTTTTCATAGGAGCCGCCCCACTCGTCTTCGCGTTTGTTGGTGTGGGTGACCAAAAATTGATTGATCAGGTAGCCTTCGGACCCCATCACCTCGACGCCATCATAGCCGGCCTCTTTGGCGCGCAGAGCGGCGGTGGCGTAATCCGCAATTTGTTTTTCGATGCCAGCCGCATCCAATTCGGTCGGTTTGAACGGCGAAATCGGGGATTTGATCGCGGAGGGGGCGACGCAATCTGGCCCGTAGGCATAACGCCCGGCGTTCAAAATCTGCATCGCGATCTTGCCGCCCTCAGAATGGACACGGTCGGTGACACGGCGGTGATTGGCAATATCTTGATCGGAGAACAGCCCCGCTGCGCCGGGGAACACCCCGCCTTCGGCATTCGGCGCCATGCCGCCGGTGACAATGATCCCGGCCCCGCCCTTGGCGCGCGCCGCGTAAAATTCGGCCACAGCCGCCCAATCGCCGCGCTCTTCCAACCCGGTGTGCATCGACCCCATCAGGGTCCGATTGCGCAGGCTGGTAAAGCCGAGGTCAAGCGGTTCAAGCAGATGCGGATAAAGTTCATGCGTCATGTGAGGGCCTCCCTTGCCCGCGCCAAAATGCGCCGAGCCGTAAGAGATGTCACTCGAAACGCGGCGTCAGGGCCACGAATGCGCGGCCTCAGTTTGCGCCAACCTCAAGGCAATGCCGTCGAAATGCCCGTTTGAGCATGTCCAATTCCTGACGCAGCAAATCCATTTCGGCGCGAATGTCATCGGCCAAGCCATCGCCCGCGATCAAAGCAAAAGAGCCAAGCACCTGTCCGGTGTCCCGATCTGTAAAGACAAAGGTCTGCACCCCGTCACTGATCACTTCGGAAGGCACGGCAAACCGGAAAAACCAAACCCCGGCGCGGTCCGGGTCTTCGGACAGGGTGTGCCCCGGCAGCGGTTGATCGAGATAGCTCACCTCAATCTCAGGCAGTCGGTCGACCGCATCGGGCACATGCAATTCCCCCTCCCAAATCCCCGCCTGAAGCCGCGTTTTGACCAATGTCACCTTGTCCATCTTGCTCTCCGTCAAAGTTCCGCGCGCGGACGGCGCGACAGGGTCAGGTCCCGCAGGACGATTTGGTTCATTTCGGGGCCTTCAAAGATCAAATCGACCCAAAGTTTTTCAACCCGCTTCTCGTTCAACTTGGTGTAGGCCAGATCGAAATCGACAAAGCCTTCGTCGGAGTGCAACGGCAATTCCCGCACCAATTGTTCGAGGTTCGGGCCGTGTTTCACATTCAGCCGGGCGAAAATTTCAATTGGTTTTTCAAGGTCCACCGCGAAATCCAGCCGCAGCACATGGCGCAGGCTCAACCCATGACAGACCTCATCCGGGATATTGACCGACAAGGACAAAAAAGAGCCGTCAAAGCGAAACACATCGAGGCGCAGACCAAAGGGGGCAAGGTCTGCTTCTGAACTGTTGCGGACCTGGCGGTAGGTCAGTTCAGAGATTTGGCAATCGTGAAACAAGGTTGCCTCGGACCCGATGGATGTTTTCGAAGGCACCGCAGAGGCCCCTTGTGGCGCAATCGGACCGCGCCATAATTCGGGCCGATACGACCATTCGGTATAAAGCGGCAATTGCATCGCATTCGATCCGATCAGTGGCAATGCCAAACGGCCTTCCGCAATGAAAAGGAATTGGTCCAACTCCCATCGCAGACTACGGGCCTGAGCACGCAACCACCGCAGTGTCGCAAGATCAAGCCCTTCGGCTGTGCGGACACGGCGCGCCCAACGCGCTATCGACGCTTTGTTGAGACGTTTTTCAAACAGTTTACTGACCCGACCGCTCATACCCTTAAGAAACCTTTCTGTGGCACCAGCCTTAGACCATGACGTTCTTTGACGTGCCTTTGACTTTGGCCAATTATGACCGACACAGGTTTCATCTCAACAAACGCCCAATAAATCCAGTGTTTGGTTCCATTTTGGCAATAATTTCCGCCCATTACGTCGGGTTTTTACGCGCCAAAACCACCGCAAACTGTTTCAGGGCGGTTTTTAATCCGCCAGACGACATTGGAGCCTGAGAAAAGGGGGTTGCCGTCGCTGTCATCAATCGCCCGCCCGAAACAAAGAACGCGCGCCAGTATTCGTCGCCCAGCCCATTGATCATTGGGGCAGACGTGTCACGGGCATGAACAAAAACCGTGCCATCTTCGATCACACTGCCCAAAACTGTGACCGTTGCCATGTTCCCAGACCGCGACAGGGCGGTGCGGCCTGCGTCGGAGGCAAAAAAGGCCTGAACGCCCGCCGCATCAAAAGCCGCCGCGTCTGTCGATGGGCCAGAAACAGACAGGGTCAAAACCGCCGTGCTGGCTGTGCGCCCAAGATTGGAGCCGCCGCTCAGACCCGTGCAACTGCTCAAAAGCACGAAACTTCCGCCTTGCTCGTCTTTCACCGAGCCGGGGTCGATGCAAAATCCCGTTGGTCCGGCCACGGTCAGACCACGACTGGACAGGCGGATTTCTTTCGGCGCGGCTTGTGTGGGTGTCACGGGTGTCGGCACCGCCATCTGACAGGCCGACAGGACCAAAGCCAGACTGAGGATAAAGCCGTTCCAAAGCCCCTGTTTGTATCGGCCCATATGATGCCTTACCTTTACCAAAATCCCGAAAATCCAATGGCTGTCACGTTGCAACCGCGCTTGGCATACAAGGGATGCCGCCCTGCCTGCAAGCCATCCTTGCGCGGCTTGGCGGCACTACGCCGAGCGGCTTTCGGACCACCACGGGCCGTGCTATCGGTTGGGCCAAGACACAGCCTTGCACATAGCTTGCACGCAGCTCGCACATAGAAAGAACGCCATGATCCCGCCCCGCCCTCATCCCTATGATGCGATCCTGCGGTCTGCGGCGCGCCGCCCCGAGCTTTGGCGCATCGCGGTGCAGATATTGGCCGCTTTGGCGCTTGGGGCCTTGGTCACACCTGTGCTCTACGGGCTGATCGGGCGGATGGCGCCCGCGTTGATGCCCGTTCATTTTGGTCCGAGCGGGGTCGTCATTGGGGCGACGCCCGGCGGGATGTTTGTGTTGCTGGCGGGTTATGCGGTGCTTTTGGTCGGCAGTGTCCTCTTGGCGCGCCGCTTGCACAACCGGAGCCTGCGCGACATCACCGGGCCCGCCAAAAAGATGCGCCGTCAGTTTTTCGCAACCCTCAAATGGGTCGCACTCCTGAGCTTTGTCACCATGCTCCTGCCGTGGGACAGCACCGATTCCGCGCTGTCTGAAAACCTCAATCTTGGGATGTGGCTGTTTTGGATGCCCTTTGCGCTTTTGGGCCTGATGATCCAAATCACCGCCGAAGAGGTATTTTTTCGCGGCTATCTGCAAAGCCAACTGATCGCCTCGACCAAATCCTACACGCTGGGGGTGTTGGCCGCCTCCGTTTTGTTCGGACTGGGCCATATCAGCGGCGCGGTCGAAGGAACGGCGGCGATATTCCCGGTTGTCTGGGCGATGTTGTTTGGGCTTTTGGCGGGCGATCTGACCGCACGTTCGGGCACAATTGGTCCGGCTTGCGCATTACATCTGATGAACAACGCCACCGCCATGGTGATCGCCCCGCAGCAAGACATCATGTCTGGCTTTGGTCGCATGGTCCAAACGCTTGATCTCACCGACGCCTATAGCGACCCAAAAGTGATTGCCTTTCAAACGCTGCTTTTGTTGGCAACATGGCTGACCGCAAGGCTTGCGATCAGGCGTTGATTGCAATTCTTCTCCCATGGCCTTATCTGAGGGCCAGTAATGTTACGTCCAAAGGCTCCCCGTATGAACTGGATTTCCAACTACGTCCGTCCAAAGATCAATTCGCTGTTTTCCAAACACGATACCCCGGACAACCTTTGGACCAAATGTCCAGAATGCAACACCATGCTGTTCCATCGCGAATTGGCGGACAATCTCAATGTCTGCACCAATTGCGATCACCACATGCATATCACGCCGCGCGCACGCTTTTCGGCGCTGTTTGATGGCGGGGTGTTTTCTGAGATCAAGGTTCCCGAACCGATTGAAGATCCTTTGAAATTCCGGGACCAAAAACGCTATCCCGAACGGATGAAAGCGGCACAGCGCTCCACCGGCGAAAAAGAAGCCATGTTGGTGGCTGAGGGCGAGATGGGGCGCACACCGATTGTCGCCGCCGCACAGGATTTTTCGTTCATGGCTGGCTCCATGGGCATGTATGTCGGCAATGCTTTCATCGCCGGTGTCGAACGCGCCATCGCACTCAAACGTCCGTTTGTGATGTTCTCCGCCGCAGGTGGCGCCCGGATGCAGGAGGGGATTCTCTCCCTCATGCAAATGCCGCGCACCACTGTGGCGATCGAGATGCTCAAAGAGGCGGGCTTGCCCTATATCGTTGTTTTGACCCATCCGACCACTGGCGGCGTCACCGCCTCCTATGCCATGCTGGGCGACGTGCAAATCGCCGAACCCAATGCGTTGATCTGTTTCGCGGGTCCGCGTGTGATCGAACAAACGATTCGTGAGAAACTGCCCGAAGGGTTCCAGCGCGCTGAATACCTGTTGGATCACGGCATGTTGGATCGGGTGACCCACCGGGGTCAGATGAAATCCGAATTGGTCACGATCCTGCGCATGTTGGGACAAATGACCCCGGCCGTTGCGGGTGATCTTCCGGCACCAACTCCCGAGGTCAAACCTCTTGAGGCCGCAAAAACCCCCGAGGGTGCAAAGCCCAAAACGACCCCTGCCAAGGACGCGCAAAAGTGACATCCTCCTCGTCGGACATCATCCTTGATCGGTTGATGTCGCTTCACCCCAAGATCATTGATCTTGTGCTGGACCGTGTCTGGCGTTTGCTGGACGCTTTGGATCACCCTGAACGCGATCTGCCCCCGGTGATTCACATCGCGGGCACCAATGGCAAAGGCTCAACCCAGGCGATGATCCGCGCCGGGCTTGAGGCCGCTGGCAAATCGGTTCACGCCTATACCTCGCCGCATTTGGCACGGTTTCATGAACGCATTCGTTTGGCGGGTGCGTTTATTTCCGAACCCGCACTGATGCAGGTGTTGGAAGAATGTGAAATCGCCAATGGCGGCGCGCCGATCACCTATTTCGAAATCACCACTGTTGCGGGCATCCTCGCCATGGCGCGCACCCCTGCGGATTATACTTTGCTTGAGGTGGGCCTTGGCGGGCGGTTGGATGCAACCAATGTGATCGAGTCTCCGGCGCTGACCATCATCACCCCGATCTCGATTGATCACACTCAATATCTGGGGGAAACTCTGGCCGAAATCGCGGCGGAAAAAGCCGGGATCATCAAGCGCGGCGTGCCCTGTATCGTCGGCCCGCAGCCCGACGAGGCGATGGAGGTCATCGAAGCCCGCGCCGCCCGTCTTGGCGCGCCGCTTTTGGCCTATGGTCAACACTGGCATGTTTGGGAAGAGCGCGGTCGCTTGATTTATCAGGACGAACACGGGCTGCGCGACCTGCCGCTGCCGCGTCTGATCGGCCATCACCAAGTCATCAACGCAGGCGCTGCGATTGCCGCACTGCGCCACCTTGGCTTTGACGATGCCGCCTTTGAGGCCGCGTTGACCGACGCCTATTGGCCCGCCCGAATGCAACGCCTGGCCACCGGCCCGCTGATTGATGCCGCCCCGAAAGCCGAGCTTTGGCTTGATGGCGGTCACAACCCCGCCGCAGGGCTCGCCTTGGCCGAGGCTCTGGACCGTTTGCCAAACCGTCCGACTTATATGATCTGCGGCATGCTGAACACCAAAGACGTGGGTGGCTATCTCAACCCGCTCGCGCGCCATGCCGAGCGGCTTTATGCGGTGTCGATCCCCGACGCCCAAGCCACCCTTCCCGCCTCTGTCACCGCCGATGCGGCGCGCGAAGTTGGGATGGAGGCCCTTGAAGCCCAAAGTGTTTTGGCCGCAGTGCAAGAGATCGTCAGCGCCGCCCCCGAGGCGCGTATATTGATCTGTGGCTCGCTCTATCTCGCCGGGCATATCCTGCAAAACAACGCGTGATCTGAACAGTCTCTGTGCGCTCGCGCATGTAGGCGCGCGGGTGATTTGGCAGTATCTCTAAGCCAAGCACAGGAGATGCATCATGTCTTTGGAATTCGGAATCGACACGTTTGGCGATGTCACATGGGACGCTCAGGGCCGCGATCTGTCGCACGGCCAAGTGATCCGCAACGTCATCGAAGAGGCAAAACTGGCCGATGCGGTTGGCCTCGATATTTTCGGTCTGGGCGAACATCACCGCGACGATTTTGCGGTGTCCGCCCCGGACACGATTTTGGCCGCCATCGCCGCCGTGACCTCAAAGATCAAACTCACCTCTGCGGTCACTGTGTTGTCCTCTGACGATCCGATCCGGGTGTTTCAACGGTTTTCCACGATCCAAGCCATTTCAAATGGCCGCGCCGAGGTCACGCTTGGACGCGGCTCATTTACCGAATCTTTCCCGCTCTTTGGCTTTGATCTCTCCGATTATGAGATGTTGTTTGAAGAAAAATTTGAGATTTTTTCCAAACTGACCAGTGAGGAGAAAATCAGTTGGTCGGGTCGCCACCGCACCCCGCTGAAATCGCAGGCGGTCTATCCGCGTCCCGAAAAGCCGATCCCGGTCTGGGTCGGTGTCGGTGGCACGCCCGAATCCGTGGTGCGCGCCGCCACCAACAACATGTCGATGTCTTTGGCCATCATCGGCGGCCCACCTGCCCGTTTTGCGCCCTACGCCGGTCTGTACCGCGAAGTGCGCGAAAAAATGGATGCGGCACCCTTGCCCATTGGCTGCCATTCGCCGGGCCATATTGCCGCCACCGACCAAGAGGCGCGGGATCGGTTTTTTGACGGCTACCGCGTGATGCATCAACGCATCGGGCGCACACGTGGCTGGCCGCCGCTGACCCGTGACGCATTTGAACACGAGGTCGAAAACGGCGCGCTTTACGTTGGCTCGCCCGACACGGTGGCACGCAAAATTGCGGCCACGGTCAAGGCACTCGATGTGCAGCGGTTTGATCTCAAATATTCCGCCGGTCCGGTCAGCCATGAGGTGTTGATGGACAGCATCCGGCTTTATGGCGAAGAGGTTGTGCCACAGGTGCGCGCGATTTTGGGCCTCACGACCTAAGTCACGCGCCGTCTTCGGTCTCGCCCCAGGTCGCGTCCTGCATCTCGCGCAGGCGCGATGCGGTGCGTTCAAATTCAAACGCCCCGGCACCTTCGACATAAAGGCTCTCTGGTTCATCCACCGCACTACACACAAGCCGCACCTTGGCCTCATAAAGCGCATCAATCAGGGTCACAAACCGTTTGGCCTCATTGAAATTGCTCCGGGTCAGGCGCGGAATATCTTCCAATATCAGTAACTTAACAGCGCCCGCGATGACAAGGTAATCGCCGGGGCCGAACATCTGACCACAGAGGTCCCAAAAACTCGCCCGCGCAATGCCGTTGTGAAACCTGGGCAAGACGACATCGCGGCCTTTGACCTTGAGCGTCAGCGACTCGGTCGCACCGCCGGTCAAATCCGTCCAAATATCCTCAATCGTCGCCCGCGCCTCTGCGTTCACAGGCTGAAAATACACCGGCGTTCCGGTCAAACGGCCCTGACGATAATCCACCGGAGAATGCAGATGATGCACCTCCAACCGTTCTTTCAAAATGGCGATGAAGGGCAAAAAAAGCTGACGATTGAGCCCGTCTTTGTACAAATCATCGGGCACCCGGTTCGATGTGGTCACCACGGTGACGCCCTTGGCAAACAACCCCTCAAACAACCGCCCCACGATCATCGCGTCGGCGATGTCGGTGATTTGCATCTCATCAAAGCACAAGAGTTTGATTTCGCTGGCGATCTCTTCGATCACCGGGGCAATGGCATCCGGCGTTCCGGCCTTGCGCGCGGTGTTGATGCCGTCTTGGACCTCTTGCATGAAAGCATGGAAATGCACGCGGCGCGCGGGCACCGGGGCATGGTCATAAAACAGATCCATCAACATGGATTTGCCGCGCCCAACACCGCCCCAAAGGTACAACCCGGTGATCGGTTCGGGTTTCTTGCGCCCGCCGATCAGGGACAAAAGCCCTTTTTTCCCAGTCGGTTGGCTGGCAAGTTGCGCCCGCACCCGCTCCAGCATCGGCAGCACAGATTCCTGCGCCGCATCCGCGCGCAGCGTGCCCTCGGCCACACGGGCCGCATAAATATTCATAAGCGTATCCATGCCCTCCCCATACTGCGTCCCGGATCATAAGAAAAGATGATGCGTTTCATGCCAATCATTCAATTGACGCGCGCGCGGGTTTTGCCGAAAGCTAAGGCAAAGGAGACCAAAGATGTCCACCGCACGCACACCGCTTCTCACCCCCGTCCTTTTGGCTGGGTGCATCGTCATCATCGTCAGCTTTGCGATCCGGGCCTCCTTTGGTGTGTTCCAGATCCCGATTGCCACCGAGTTCAACTGGCCCCGGTCGGAATTTTCCTTGGCCATTGCGTTGCAAAACCTGTTTTGGGGCATCGGTCAGCCGATTTTTGGCGCTTTGGCCGAACGGATTGGCGATCGAAAAGCCATCATCCTTGGCGCCTTGATCTATGCGGCGGGGCTTGTGCTCTCGTCCTTCGCGGTCACACCTGAGGCGCATCAGCTTTATGAGGTGCTGGTCGGATTTGGCATCGCCGGCACGGGGTTTGGCGTGATCTTGGCGGTCGTGGGCCGGGCGTCTTCGGATGAAAACCGGTCGATGTCCTTGGCCATTGCAACAGCGGCGGGGTCCGCCGGACAGGTGTTTGGCGCGCCTTTGGCGGAATGGCTTTTGGGGATGATGGCATGGCAAAACGTGTTTATCCTCTTCGCCGCCGCCATTCTGTTGACGCTCTTGGCACTGCCGCTGATGCGTTCGCCGGAAATGGCCAGCAAAGCCGAATTGGAGGAGAGCCTCGGCGCGATCCTTGGCAAAGCCTTTCGCGATCCAAGCTACACGTTGATCTTTTTGGGCTTCTTCTCCTGCGGCTATCAGCTTGCTTTTATCACCGCGCATTTCCCCGCGCTGGTGACGGAGATGTGCGGCGCGATTGACCCGTCGGGCACGCTTGCCTCACTGGGCGTGACCTCGACCTCGGCTTTGGGCGCCGTGTCGATCTCGCTCATCGGATTGGCCAATATCTGTGGCACGCTGTTTGCCGGATACCTCGGCAAACGCTATTCAAAAAAGTATTTGCTCACCGGGATTTACATTGGCCGGACCTTGGCCGCTGCCGCCTTTATTGCCTTCCCGATCACGCCGACATCTGTGTTGGTCTTCTCGGTCGTCATGGGCGCGCTATGGTTGGCCACCGTGCCGCTCACTTCCGGGCTCGTCGCCCATATTTATGGGCTGCGCTATATGGGAACGCTCTACGGAATCGTGTTCTTTTCCCACCAACTGGGCGCGTTTCTTGGCGTCTGGCTGGGCGGGCGGCTTTATGACGTCTACGGCAATTACACCGCCGTCTGGTGGGTTGGCGTTGGTATCGGGGCGTTTTCCGCCATCGTACATTTGCCGATCAAAGAGGTCCCTCTGGGCAAACGCATGGCGAACGCCTTGGCCTAAAACCCGACGGCGCTGAGGTCTTGCGCCGTCAAAAGCCCCTCAGCGCCAAGCCGATCGGCCCAGCCCCTTGGCCCCTCAAAAAGATGCGTCTGCCAGCCCCGGCTGGCGGCCATATTCAGGTTTTCAGGGCGATCATCGGTGAACAAAAGCGCTTTTGGTGCGATGTGACAGTCTGCTTCGACCATCTCATAAATCAGGGAATGCGGCTTGACACAGCCCATGCGCCCAGAGACATAGTGGCGGTCAAATTCCATCAGAAACGGATATTTCGTTTCGGCAAATTCGAAACTTTCAATGCCAAAATTCGTCAGCGCAAAAACCGGAATACCCTTGGCCCGAAGAGCGCGCAAAAGCGCGACAGAGCCAGGGATTGCGGGCGCTGCCATTTTGATCCAATCGAAATACCACATCAGAATGTCGTCTTTGAATTCAGGATATTGATCCGCCGTTGCCGCAATCGTTTCGCGGAAACTTGCGCCCTGATCGACAAGATCATTCATCGCGTGCAAATCGACGGTTTCAAACATTGCGCGCCGGCGCGCCTCGCCGATCACCGCGTCGTAATGGCGCTCCGGTTGCCATTCGATCAACACGTTGCCAATGTCAAAAATCACCGCTTCGACTGTCATAGGGCATCCCTTTTCGCACCTTGCACGGCGCGCTCCAAAGCATCCAAAAACCGCGAACGATCCGCCTTTGAAAACGGTTTTCCGCCGCCTTGGCGAAACGGGTCCGCCGCGCGCAGATCATACATCAAATCGCGGGTCGCCAACGCATTGCCGATGTTCGCGGGCGTGAACGCCTCGCCATCATGTTTGATCACCCGCGCCCCCGCCTCGACCGCCTTGGCCGCCAAGGGAATGTCACCCGTAACCACCACATCGCCCAGGCCCGCGCGCTCCGCGATCCACATGTCAGCCACATCCGGGCCATCTGGGACGATAACCAACTCGACATAGGGATTGGGCGAGGGTCGCAGCCCACCGTTGCACACAAACAAACAGGGGATTTGGTGCCGGGTGGCCACTTTTTCGGCCTCGGCTTTGACCGGACAGGCATCGGCATCAATGTAGATTTTGGTCACAAATGCCTCCGAGGCGCTGGCTTATAGGTCAAATCCGCATCAACCGCCGCCGATCAATGCCCCCGCAGCGAACACCAGCGCGCCGCCAAGCACAACCTGAAAAGCCGCCCGCAGGAAGGGGGTTTCCATGAATTTGTTTTGGATCCAGGCGATGGCCCAAAGTTCGATAAAGACCACAATGAAGGCGATGATCGTGGCGGTCCAGAAATCGGTGATCAAATAAGGCAGCGCGTGCCCCAAACCGCCGACCATCGTCATGATGCCGGAGGCGAAGCCGCGTTTGATCGGGGACCCACGCCCCGAGATGACGCCATCGTCATGCGCAGCCTCGGTGAACCCCATGGAAATCCCTGCGCCCACGGAGGCGGCAAGACCGACAAGAAAGGTGGTGTGGGTGTTTTGGGTGGCAAAGGCGGTGGCGAAAATCGGCGCAAGGGTCGAGACCGAGCCATCCATGAGGCCCGCGAGGCCGGGTTGCACCCAAGTGAGCACGAATTGACGATGCGCGGCCTTGTCTTCGGCCTCACGCTCGTCCCCATCAAGAAATTCTTTCTCCAATTCCCCGGCTTTTTTGTCATGCCCGGCCTCTGCTGCGGCCAGATGCCCCAAAAGTGCGCGGGTGTCGGCGTCTGTGGTGCGTGCCGCGGCTTTGAGGTAAAATTCTTCGGCGCCACGTTCCATCGCCTGCGCTTCGGACCGCATCCGCTCAAGCCCGAGATTTTCGATCAACCACACCGGATTGCGCGCGTAATAGCCCGACACATGTTCGCGCCGGATCAGCGGAATGACAGTCCCGAACCGTTTTTTATGCAATTCAATCAAGGAGATGCGGTGGCCGTCTTCCTCTTTTGCCATCGCCTCGAACACAGCCGCACTGCTGGGGAATTCTTCGCGCAACCGTTCGGCATACATGCGATAAATCTGCGCATCATCTTCCTCGGAAGAGATCGCGAGAGCGAGGATTTCCTGTTCCGTCAGATCAGAAAAGCGGCGGCGATTGGCAAAACCGGGGATCATTTGGGCCTCTCTTTTAGAATGGTTCTAAATTATAAAATTCGCCGATGGTTCGCAACCACCAATTCTACTCTAAAGCGTGACGCAGCCAGACATATCAATGTTGTGGGCGCTGCGCCATAAACCCGTGATTCAGGTTTGTGGCGGAACGCTTTAAACTAAACTGTTGAGTTCAGAAATGCTTGCTCAACTGCACCGATCCGTTTAGATATTAATGTGGCCCGTGTGTTGTACGGCCTTCGATCGACATCCCTGTCGAGCACTGGGCAGGCCATAGGGCCTGCCTTTTTTCTGTATCACTCCAGAACACAAAAGGGCACTTTGTTTTCTTATTTCGTGATTCAGAAAACCCAAAAACCGCTCTACTATAACCAGACACGGAGGGGACCCATGAGCGATACACATCCCGCGATCAAAAAGGGGCGCAAATTCGATCAGGTTGTCGAAGGGGCGCGCACTGTGTTTCTACGCGACGGGTTCGAGGGCGCATCAGTCGATGACATCGCCCGCGAGGCCGGCGTGTCCAAAGCCACGCTCTATAGTTATTTCCCCGACAAACGCGTGTTGTTTTTGGAAATCGCAGCACAGGAAACCAAGCGGCAAGCCGACGCGTTTGAAGAACGCATGGACGAAAACCTTTCGCCTGAAGCGCTTTTGCCAAATGTCGGACGCAAAATCCTTGATTTCATCCTCTCGGATTTTGGTCAGGCGGTGTTTCGCATTGCGGTGTCCGAAAGTGACCGCTTCCCCGAATTGGGCCGCAAATATTATGAAAGCGGCCCGGCCTTGGTGGCCAAGCGCCTCTCGCAATATCTTGCAAGCTGCACCGCACGCGGCGAATTGGAGATTGACGATATTGAACTGGCCGCCGAGCAATTTGGCGAATTGTGCAAAGCCCGCCTCCAATCCAGGCGCCTGTTTCAGGCCTGTTGTGACATCGACGATTCTGAAAAACAAAAGGTCATCGACGGCGCAGTTCACATGTTTTTATGCTGCTATGGAGTACGCAAATGATCCGCCCCACTGTTATCGCCCTGATCCTCGGGGCCTTCACCCTGATCGGATGCAAAGAAGACACCCATGTTTCCAATAAAGGCCCAATCCCCATGTCAGCAACAGAATGCGCTTTAGAGCTACTTACCCCCTTGATCGGAAAAGACAAATCTGCGCTTGACGCGTTTGATCTTCCTGAAGGCACCCGCATCATCCCTCCGGGGCGCATGGTGACAAAGGACTTCCGCCCGGAGCGCACGAATATTGATCTGGATGCGACGGGACAGATCATCCGCATTTGGTGCGGCTAAACGCAGCACATCTACCAACGCAACGTCCGATAAAGGAAAAGCCGAGACAGCAAGCTGCCTCGGCCTTACAAGTTGATTTTGAGCGAGATCCCCGGAGTCACGAACTGGGTGGGGGCTGTTAAACCGTAACACCGGGGCAAAGCGTTCTCGCTCTGCCTATCGTTTTGCCCCAACACCTTGGCCAAAAAAGGGATGAAACAAGAAAAGTCACGGACCATTTCATGGCCGCAATAAGGCGACCGGGGATGGCAGTCGATTGTGAAATGAGTTTTCTTGATTTCTGACAGATTTATGACCAAGCTCAGAGCATGAATGCACCAACTCCTTTTCCCGGCCCCGCGTCTCAACACGACAGGGTCGCCTTTGATCGCCAAGAACTTGGCACGATTCTGGGGCTTTACGGCCGGATGGTTGCCGCAGGTGAATGGCGCGATTATGGCATGTCGTTTCTCAAAGATGTCGCCGTGTTTTCGGTGTTTCGACGCACCGCTGAACATCCGATCTACCGGATTGAGAAACGTCCAAAACTGCGCGGCAAACAGGGGATGTATTCGGTCATCGGCATGGATGGCCAGATTCTCAAACGCGGCGGTGATTTGCGCGCGGTGCTGCGGATACTGGACCGCAAACTGATCCGCGCAGTCGAGTAGCTCCGCCTTACATCCGACGATGCGCCGTGACCGGACCGTCGCCCTGTGCCTCGATCCGCGCAATCGCCCGCAAGATCGGTTCATAGGCCACGGCCATGTGATGGGCATTGGCGTGAAGCAGAACCTCGTCATCAACGCACATCGCCACATGGCCTTTCCAAAACAACAAATCGCCACGCCTGTAGGGCGCTGAGGCGGATGCGCCCATGTCCCTTTGCATATCGCTATCGCCCGGACAGTCCATAGCACAGGCCAAAAATGCCGCCTGAATCAGGCCCGAACAATCTATGCCAAAGGCGGAATTGCCGCCCCAAAGATAGGGCGTGCCAAAGAACAGCTGTGCCACAGTGACAGGATCGGAAAACGGACGCTCAATGGGCCGGATATGCGGTTTGGGCACGAAAAGCCCGCCCTCGATCTCCATAAATTTGCGCCGCTCATCCACCACACGGATGCGCGCACCGAAAGACAGGCTTGCCACCGCTTCGGATTTGAAATCATCGATGGGATAAAGATGGGTGGCGCGCACGGAAATCAGGTGGGTTGGCGTCATATTCGGCCCAAGATCGGCCTCATCCACATAGCCCACATAGCCATCGCGCCGCGCGACGCCAAAGGCCCATCCGTCTCGGCGCTCCAGCACGTCAAACCCCTCGCCCCACAACACTTGTCGATCCCGCGCACCGTCGGGTGCGGCGCGCAAATCGGCAACGGGGACGCGGACGGTGGCGGGCTCAGGACGCACCTCGCTCTGGCCTCGGGTGGCATATCCCGCAAGCGCCACACGGGCATTGGCCGGAGTCAGGCGGCGATCCGTCATAGCGGCAAAAGCTCCGGTAAAGCGGCCAAAAGCGCGCGCGCCCCTTGGCCGACCCCACCTTTGGGCCGGGCCGGCGCAGCCGTCGGGTTCCACCCATAGATGTCAAAATGCATGTAACGCGGGGTCTCGGTCACGAAGCGCCGCAAAAACAGCGCGGCGGTGATCGACCCGGCCATGCCACCCGAGGGGGCGTTGTCGAGATCGGCAATCCCCGGCTCGATCATGCTCTCGTATGGCTCCCAATAGGGCAGTTGCCAGACCGGATCGGCCACCTTGGCTGCCGCTGCTGACAGCACCAAGGCATCCTTCGGATCAGTGGCAAAAAACGGCGCGAGGTCCGGCCCAACGGCCACGCGCGCCGCCCCTGTGAGGGTCGCCATCGAGATCAACAAATCCGGCGGGGTTTCATCCGCAAGCGCCAGAGCATCGGCCAAAACCAAACGCCCCTCGGCATCGGTATTGTTGATTTCAACCGTCAATCCCTTGCGCGAGGTCAACACGTCCTGTGGCCGGAAGGCATTGCCCGACACCGCGTTTTCCACCGCCGGGATCAACACCCGCAATCGCAGCGGCAGATTCAGCGCCATGATCATTTTCGCCAGCCCCAAAACGGTCGCCGCCCCACCCATGTCCTTTTTCATCAAGCCCATGGAAGCGCCGGGTTTGAGGTTCAGCCCGCCGGTGTCAAAGCACACGCCTTTGCCCACCAGTGTCAGCGTCGGCCCCGCCTTGCCCCAGCGCATGTCGATCAAGGCAGGGGCGCGCGGCGAGGCACGGCCCACGGCGTGAATCATCGGGAAGTTTTGCTCCAACAACCCCTCGCCCATCGTCACCGAAATCTCGGCACCATGCGCCTGCGCCAAGCTGCGCGCCGCCTGTTCCAACTCGGCGGGGCCCATGTCATTAGAGGGCGTGTTGATCAAATCGCGGGTCAGGGCCTCGCCCGCCGCAATGGCTTCAAGCCGAGCGATATCAACACCCTCGGGGGCCACAAGATGGACGGAGGATTTTGGTTTTTTGGCATATGTATCAAAAGCATAACCGGACAGAAGCCAAGCCAAAAGCTGCTCTTCCAAAGCCTCACCCGTCAGCACCGTGTGCAAGGTATAGGTGCCGTCCGGCAATTTTGCACGCACCGCGCCAAAGCCAAACCTATCCCGCGCCCGCGTTTTTTTTGTGCCAAACCCCGCGACAACCGCCGCAATTTTCCCGCCTGCCGGAATCACGCAGACAGTTCCCAATGCGGCGGAAAACCCATTGGCTTTGAGCCAGAGCTTATCGTCGTCGGATCGGGTTGCGAGAAAAGCATCAAGATCGTCAGCGCCGATCAGGAACACAGGAACAGCGGACTCTGTGGGTGAGACAAAAGAAAGTGGCATCAGACGGGCCTTTCATTGGCGTTGCGCCAAGACTAACCGATCCGATGCCACCTGCAAGCTGGTTCGCGGGACGGCTGTCCGGCGCACCAAAGTCTTTTCTGTCGCCTCTTTTGATCCGGCGCTTGTCGAAACGGGTTAGAGCGATGCGCCCTGAAGGTCCCATACCGCCAAAAGGGAATTTTCCCCGATCCGCATCAACCGCTCCACACAAGCGGCCAAGGCCGTTCCATCATCGGACAGCGCCAATTCATTCACGTCACTTGCGACGCGGGCGAAACTGACCATCCCGATCTGTTCGGAAATTGCGACCATCGAACGTGCTGCTCGCTGTAAGTCTTCGAACTGACCCTTTCTATAGCTGCTCTCCACTTTGGCCAATCTGACCGCCAGTTCTTCCATGGCGCGCGACACGACACCATCGGCCCCTGACGTGCCAAGTTGACCATAAAGTTGATCCAAACGGTCTCGATCTACTTGCACAGCCCCATCGGGCCGCAGCTTTACCACCACCATTTTAGTACCCCACATATTTGAGCGCCCCCACGCGCCGTGACCTGACTTTGACTCAAGACCCTCAAGAAAAGGTTTAGTCCCAAGCTGATTTTCCCTCGAATTCCTTGAAAACTCTCATTACATTCGCCCAAACTGGCTAACGGCATCCTCAAGAGAGTTTCTCCGCGATGAAATATGCAAAACCCCTCCCAAGCTATATGGTTCAACGGTATCAAGGATGGAAGGCGACCACGTTTGCTGAGAATAAATCCTGGTATCGCCGTCTGGCCGAAGACGGTCAGCGTCCGCGCGCGTTCATCATTTCCTGCTGTGATTCGCGGGTTCATGTGACATCCATTTTTGGCGCGGATCAGGGCGAATTTTTCATCCACCGCAACATCGCAAATCTCGTTCCACCCTTTGCCGACGATGGCGACCACCACGGCACCTCGGCGGCGGTTGAATATGCCGTCACCGCGCTGAAAGTGGCGCATATCGTGGTTTTGGGCCATTCCAATTGCGGTGGCGTTCAGGGCTGTTACGACATGTGTTCGGGCAATGCGCCTGAGCTTGAGGAAAAGTCTTCGTTTATTGGCCGCTGGATGGACATCTTGCGTCCTGGATATGAGCGCGTCCTCGACAAGCCGGAAGGCGAGCGCAAGCGGGCATTGGAAAAAGAATCCATCCTTGTGTCGCTTGAAAACCTGATGACTTTCCCCTTTGTCCAATCAGCCGTCGAAGCCGGTGACCTGACACTTCATGGGCTTTGGACCGACATTGGTGAGGGCGATTTGCATCAGTACGACCCCGAGACCAACAGCTTCTCGCCAATCTGATCCGCTTAAGCCACCAACTGCAGAACGGTTTCAATCGTGTCGTCGTTGAGCGCAAGCGCATTGGTCAAAAGATAGGGCGCATCGCCACTGTTTCCGGCCTGCGCTGTACCAATCTTTGCCCCGGTTTCAACAGAACTGGAGCGTACGAACATGGGTTTGCTCATTTGCGTGATCGTCTGACGGATGACCGGGCGCTCACTCAGATCCATTGCCTCAATCTCTTCGGGAAAGAACATAACGGCCCCGCTTTGATGCAAGTTCAGAGCGATGGTGCGACCTTGGCGGGCTTTGTCGAAATAACGGGTCATGGCGTTTCCTTTTTCAGTGTGGCGGTCGGTTTGGATCAGGCGGCAAGCGCGATGCGCGCGCCTTGGTCCGGGCGAAAATCGGGGGTTTCGTGACATCCGCCCAAAAGCACAACATTGGAGCGGCGTGCATCACGGGTCAGATTATGGTTCGCCGGGCGACACGTCGCCTCAAACACCTGCACATCCCAGTTGAAAGACATCGCGCCGTATATGGTGCCAGATTGGCCGGTTGTTTTCATCAGCATGATCATCGTTCCATCCTTTCGGTCCGCGCCCCCGGACCCCTTGAGATAAAGGGACCACAGACCGCGGTTTGACGGTAGGAAAGCATGGAAACAATTTGAGATATTTGCTGGTTTTCGGCAAAGCAGAAAAACAATATCTGCGTGTTATCAAACACCTAAACAGGGGTTAAGGGTCTGTTTGTGAAAGTTAAAATTTAGTGCAACCCCTAAGGGATGGTTAATTTCGCCAAAGGTCCATGACGCGCGTCGGGCGAAGGTCGGGCAAGCCCGCGGCAGCTTTATGGCGGCTTTGTGACCTCCCCTGTTTCTCCCCACTCTCGAACGAATCGCCAGTCCAGCGCGGGTGGCGCACAACTGTGCGCCACCCGCATAGAGTGTGTCATCCCTGGATCATTCCAGCGCCATCCCCTCGGGCCAGCGCAGGCTTTCCTTCAATGTGATGTCTTGGGTTTTTCCCGCCTCCAGATCGAAATGCCACGCCATCACACCGCGCTTGTCGTCCAGATTGGTCACATCCGGCATCGGTGTGGCCGACCAATCGACCTTAAGGTCTTCTTGTTCCGACACGGACACCCGGTCGATCACCTCCATCGGCCAACTCTTCGCCGTAAGATTTTCGACGGAAATCCGCACATCAGAGGACATTTCATTCGATTTCGAAATCACGCCCCGGTCTCCTTCGTTTTTCGCCAGCACCGTTCGGCTCACACGGATGCCATCGACCACACCAAAGGCCAGATCGACCTCGGCCCCGTCCACCACCGTGTCCAAACGGGTCTCGCCAAGGCTCACCCCGTCGCGGATCAGCCGCACAGAACCAGGCACCAACATTTCGCCCGTGTCATTGGTGAAATGTGCCATGAGATAACCAGTGTCTTCAAAAAGCGGCACAGCCCGCACCATGAGCTCCGGCGTCAGGGCCACTTCGGAGAGGGCGAATTCGCTCATTCCCTCATTGGAGTAGAGCGTCGCTGGCGTCGGATAGCTATAGGTCAGGCTCAACCCGGTGAGATTGGCGGTGGCCATTTGTTTGTCCATCGCCATGGGCGCCGACATCACGGGTTCTGCGTAGCCCGCCATGTCTGCATCCGCGCTGCGCATCAACTCCTGCACCGGCTGTGGCTCATAGATCCGGCGTACCCAAGGGTAGACCTCATTTGGATCGCTGCGTCGCGCCGGATTGTCGGTGGCAAAGCGCAACATCACGTTCTGCCAGTTCTCGCCCGTCTCCTGAGTCGCCTGCACCGCGCGGGTAAGGTCCAGCGCGCCGGTTTCCGTGTTCAACCGCGCCGTATACATCGGCCGCCAATAGGCATCGTCCACACTATAGCTGAAATCCACCGTCACATCGCCCGCCTCAGCGACATCCAGCGCGAGGGTGATCGACAGGCGATCGCCCTCAGACGGGGCAAGACGGTCCAAGGCGGCTTTGGCGCGGGTGATGTTGTCCTTGAGGGCCTCAAGGTCTCGGTCTGCGGCCTCGGCGCGGGCGGTCGCGTCAGCCATGGCAAGACGGGCGGACAAGGAGTGTTCGCGGATCATGTCAGCCGTGGCGGCCATGGTGTCGACAGACGTGGCCTCCCCTGCCGACAGGCGGCCCAAATAGGCCAAAGTGTCCTCGGCGGCGGCGACCTCAAGGCGCACTGCGGCGGCTTTACGGGTCTCGTCACGCAACTGCGCCTCAAGCGCATCCAATGCGGCTTTCGCGGCCTTGGCCTCTGGCGTGCGGTAGCGCTCTGCATCGCCAATGGTGGTTGTGCGTGCATAGGTGACCGGACCCAACGCGGCACCCGTTACCGTGCTTTGCAGGCTGGCAATGATCCCGTCGACTGAGCTTGCGGGAATGTCGGTAAAGGTCACCTCATGCTGGCCAGCGGGAAGGCTGATCTGGCCCTCTCGGGTCACGGTGGCGCTTTGCGGGTAAAGCGTCACTTCGGTGACATCCGACTGGGCGGAAAAACTATCGGCCAAGCTCATGCCGGGCACAGTCATCGCGCAGAGCACAAGCGCGGATGTGGTCCAAATGGATTGTTTGGCAATGGGGTTTGAAAACATCGTTTCCTCCTGTTCGATCGGAGGAAAGGTCCAATGATGGCGCGCGAGACGCAAGTCATATTCCCGCGACGAAGGACCTTTGCAGCGCACGCGGCAAAAGCCCGCCGATCAGCACCTGATCAGGCCACAGTTTTATATCCCTTACCCGCAACACCTCCGAATTTATCCCCAAAGGTGCGGCATAACTCCTCACGCGTCAGGCGGGGCTCGGTATTCACCATTTCCTCGGCCCAATCGCCTATCCGATCTTCGGCGTCACATGTAGGCGCGCAATGATCGTGCCGGATGGCGCTGAGATTGATCTTCACTCGAAACATAAATGACCTCCCTCTCTATGTGGCGGTGTCTTAAGTCAATCAGAACATAACAGCGCCACAATTTCTCCGCGCTGATAAATAAACTTTAAAGTTAATGCGGCCTCCAGGAAGAATTTTCAAAATTCCTGTTTTATTTCAAAAACATAAATAGATAAAAACCTGACTTTATTGCTCTGTGAGCGCTCTGAGTTTCGGTCTTTTGGGCGCAAAGATGGCAAAACTGGTCCCTAAATCCAATAAAAAGACGGCGGGGGCACCCTATCCGGGGTCGAATCGCCAACAAAAAGGGCGCCCGCAAGCGCCCTTTCTTTAAGACTTTAGCAACCAAAGATCAGAGGCCTTTTTGGCCTCCTACCTTAGCCTTTTTTCAAAACCCGACGGCCCAGAAGCTCGGCAATCTGAACCGCGTTCAGTGCCGCACCTTTGCGCAGGTTGTCAGAAACGCACCACAGGTTGAGACCATTCTCGATGCTCACATCCTGACGGATGCGCGAGATAAAGGTGGCGTAATCGCCAACGCATTCGACCGGGGTGACATAGCCGCCATCTTCGCGCTTATCGACCACCAAGATCCCCGGCGCAACGCGCAGGATTTCACGGGCTTCATCCTCGTCCAGAAACTCTTCGGTCTCGATGTTGATCGATTCAGAATGGCCGACAAACACCGGCACACGCACACAGGTCGCGGTGACTTTGATCGACGTGTCCAAAATCTTTTTGGTCTCGGCGATCATTTTCCATTCTTCTTTGGTGTCGCCGGAATCCATGAACACATCAATATGCGGGATCACGTTAAAGGCGATCTGCTTGGTGAATTTCGCTGCCGCACGTTCCTGACCGGGGACATACATGCCCTTGGTTTGATCCCAAAGCTCGTCAATCCCGGCTTTGCCCGCGCCAGACACCGATTGATAGGTCGACACAACAACGCGTTTGATTTTGGCACGGTCATGCAACGGCTTCAAAGCCACAACCATCTGCGCGGTCGAACAGTTCGGGTTGGCAATGATGTTTTTCTTGGCATAGCCCATCACGGCGTCCGGGTTCACTTCCGGCACGATCAGCGGCACATCGGCGTCGTAGCGATAGAGCGACGAGTTGTCGATCACAACGCACCCCGCTTTCGCGGCTTTCGGCGCGTAGATTTTGGTCGCATCCGAGCCCACGGCAAACAGCGCCATGTCCCAGCCGGTGAAATCGAAAGTGTCGAGGTCTTGGGTCTTGAGGGTCTTGTCGCCAAAGCTCACTTCGGTGCCGAGAGATTTACGCGACGCCAGCGCCACGATCTCATCCACAGGAAACTCGCGCTCGGCGAGGATGTTCAGCATTTCGCGGCCCACGTTGCCCGTGGCGCCTGCGACGACGACTTTATAGCCCATTTGGGTCTCCTCATCAGTCCAGGTTGACTGGCGCGGAGCCTTACGCGAAAGGGCGTTTGGAGGAAAGAGGGTTTAGTGCCCGATGGCGGTCTTTGCCGCCATTATCCGCTGTACTGCGGCGTTTTGGTCGATCTCGACGGTGCCATCGGGGCCTTCCGATACATGCGGGAAATGCACCTGATCAAGATAATTCATGAAAGCAGCCCGCAAGGCCGGATCAAAGGCGAGCGATTCCGCCTCCGCCATGGCCGCATGGAGCGCCATTTGGTCCCCGATCACGCGCACCAAACCGGGCAGCGCAAAAAACGCCTCGCCCAACACGATCACCGGTTTGTCATAGAAAAACGACTGCAGCCCGACGGAGGAATTGATGGTGATCACGCCGCGGCTGGCGCGGACTTGGGCAAAGGTGTCGGTCTGGTTGTCGAGGCGCAGACGTCCTTGAGCAATAGACATGGCGCGGGCCAGCGGTTCCGCCAAAGAGGTCTTGGCAGAGGGGTGTTCTTTGATCCGAATGTGCCAGCCCTCTGGCAGGGCCTCGGACGCCTCGGCCAGCGCCGCGATCATCCCCTCAACAGAGCCAACCCAGCCGCCAAACATGGTGATTTGACTGTCATTGGGCACTTGCAACGGCACGAAAAGAAACGGCTCATCGGACAGATCGGCCTCCGCCTGCCCCACATCCGCGCGCCGCGACAGCCGCGCGGTGAGCTTTGTCCCCATCTCACGCCACGCGTCGCCCTGACGATCCGCACGCCCCGCCGCCCATGCGGTAAAAAACCCCGGATCGCGCGGCACGGTGCCCAGTGCATTGACGCCTTTCGGATCAAGTTGCATCCGACCGGGAAAGGGCGCGAGTTCGCCATAAAGCGTTGGCACGCCCGCATCGCGCGCGCCCTCCATGAACACCCGGCGAGAGCCAGTGATGCCATTCCAACACATCGCGATCCTGTCCGGGTGGCGGGTGAAATAGCGGCGCGCGCCGTTGTACTGTGCCCAAATCAGGCGAAATTTCAGCCTCCGCACCAACGCGCTTTTGGGCTGGCGTTTGGCCACGGCCATCGCCGCCTTGGCGCGCGCGTCACTTTCGGGAAAGCCGTGAAACGACAGCGGAATCAACGGCAAGGCTTTGCCACCCCCCGCCGCCTTGGCGACAGAGGCAAAGAAGCTGTCCTTTTTGGTCGACCAGCCTTTGAGATATGCGATCATCGCGCGGATGCCTCCAGATCAAGCCTCGGTGCCACAGGTGTTGCACCCCAAATGTCTTAGGACAGGCGCCGCCCTGTCACAAGCCAGCTATCGGGGATCGCGCGCGCCAAAAGCATAGACCACAAGGCCAATCACCAGCGTGACGGTGAAGAAGCCAAAGACACCATTATAGGACGCCGCCATTGCCCCCTCAGACCCCATCTGCGCGGCAAACAAGCGCGCGGAGGCAATCTGTGACAGGCCGACACCGCCAATGGAGAACAGGTTGATCAACGTCACCCCGCGCCCGACCAGTTCAGGTGGCAAAAGCGTGCGACCGTGATTCATGATCTGTGGATAATTGGAGGCGAAAAATCCAACCAGCGCAAACAAGACAATGGCCGCTGTCACTGTCGCGTCACCAAAGCCCCACCACAGCATCGCCAAGGGCACAAGCGTCAACGCGGCACTGCCGCCGACGATCCATTTGTGGCTTTTGATCAACCGATCAATCGGGCCAAAGGCAAGGCTGCCGATGATCATTGCCAGCGCCATGACGAGCGTGCCCGTTCCGACCTGTGCCGGGCTCAGCCCATGCACATCGGACAAATAGCCGCCAATCCAACTGCCGCGCAGACCAGCGCCGGGCGCATAGGCGACCAAAGCGATCAATAAGATCGGGTAGAGCGCGCGCAGTTTCAACAGATCGCGCATCCCTTTGCGCGGCCCTTCCGTGGCATGAACAAGACGGGGCGGGTCCTGGACAAAACGATAAAGCGCGCCGGCGATCAGCAGCGTCACAGCAGCCAAACCCACCAACGTGCCGCGCCAGCCCAACAGCTCCATCGACCATGTCAAAGGGGTGGCGGCAGCAACATTGCCCAGCGACCCAATGCCAAGCACAAGTCCGGTCAGCGTACCGAAACGTGCAGGCGGCGCGGTGCGGGCGATGATGTAAAGCGAGGTCATCAACACCGGCGAACAACCGATACCGATCAACATCATTGCGACATTAACCCCTAAAGGCCCCTGCGCCATCGCAAACACGATAGCGCCCAAGCCGCCGCCAAATGACAAAAGCACCGTCACCGTGGCTTTGGGGGAATGGTGGTCCAACAACCAGCCCACGGGGATTTGCATGGCCGCAAAGGTCAAAAACCACAGCCCCAGCGCCATGGACGTGTCCTCAGGCCCCAACCCGATTTCGGATTTGAGAACGGGGCCGAACACCGCAAGGCAAGCCCGATAAAATTGACTCAGCCCATAGGCCAGCACAAGCCAGACAATGCCTTTGACCATGATCCCCTCCCAGAGATTGACGCGCCAAACCGAGAGGATTTGGTCTATTCGTTCCCATTTAAGCGTGTTGCATTTGGCCGGAACCAGATCAGTTGCAAAACGCCCGTAACATTGATGCTACGCGGTCCTTTTGCAAGCCTGCTGACCCAGAAACACGCAAAAGGCTTTAGTGTGTGTTTTTGTTAAATTCTTCTCTTAAAATCAGTAAGTGAGTTGAATACGACACGATGTGGATTTTTTTCGCCGAAAACAGACTTGCCGCAAAGTTTGGGGTTTCCCGCTCAAGGTGAGTATGCAAAATTCGATCTGAACTTGGCTTTGGATGCTGAGTGATTTGTTGTAACGGAGATACCAATATGAAAAAAGTTACCCTCGCGTCTATGCTGGTTGTCGCAACAGCGTCCGCTTCCTTTGCAGGTGGCTATTCTGAGCCCGAAATGGCCCCCACCGTGATCGTTGAGGAAAGCTCCAGCTCTTCCAACGGTTCCATGGGTGGTAACGCTCTTTTGCTTCTGCTCGGCGCTGCTGCCCTCGCAGTTGCTCTCGACTCCTAAGTCGACCCGTTTTCGAATTTTAAAACGGCGGTCATTTGGCCGCCGTTTTTCTTTGCAAATTCAAATTTGAGTAAATTCAAATGTGAGAGGATGATTTTGAGCGCCGATGACGCGCTCATCTCAGACGGCGAAACACCAATTGGCCAATCTCGGCACTGGCCCATTGCACCGATTGCACCATCCGGCCTCCCGCATCAATCCAATAGGTGTTGGTGAAAGAAAATCCCCCGGTCGCGGTCTGACAGGTCTCGCGCACGATCCTTGCAGAGGTCGAAATCTCACCAGATGTCACGGATTGGGTTTCCCCCGGAGTGATTGCACAGGTCAGCGTCAAACGCGTCGTGCGCTCCAACCCATCCAGAAACCGATAGGTTTTCGTCACCGTCCCGGCCTGTTTTGTGGTGATCAGCCGCACAGCCCCGCCGTCTTCCACCGACATCAAATCATTGCCAAAGCCACGGGTGGCCGTCAGCACTCCCCGATCAAGGCTTGTGGTTTTGCGATCGGCCCCAACCCAAGTGACCACAGAACCGTTTTGGCCATAGATCGAGGTCACCGCATAGGCGCTTGTTTTTTCTTGCATCACAAATTGCAGCGGGACCCCTGGGATTTCCCTCATGGTGGTCTCAATCGACACGCGCGGATCAACCGGGGGCGCGGCTTTGCCCTTGCCGCCCAGTTTCTCCACAGCCATGGACGAGAGATCTTTGATCGTTGCGCTGGCCCGTTTGGCAGACTGATCATTGCCACAGCCCATCAGGCCAAACGACAAACCGAACACAGCCAAAGCCACGGCAAGACGCGTCATCTTGCGCTGTTTCATCTCCAATACCGCCCCCAACGGTCTTCGATCTCTGGTTGTTGGGTGCCGCGGATGCGCTCATACAGCCGTCCCTGCACATTCAGGCGCGCACCACCATCACGGGTGAGCGATTGCAACAGGAAATCATTACGTTCGGTGGTCGGTGTTCCGGCGAACCAGTCCGAGGGCATGGAAATCCGAATGCCTTTGTCAAACGAGCCTTCGCCAAATTCATCAAAGGGCACATCGGTCAAGGTCGCATAGGCCCCAACCTGCCAACCATTGTTGAATTCACGATCCACAGAGAACGTCGCGCCCCAGTCGCCCGCAAGATAACGACCCACATCCACTTGACCATGAAAGCCGTTGCCCATGTCGTAGTAACCGGAAACGTGCCCCGTCACGATATCATAGTCGCCAAAGCCAAACAGATCATCAAAATCGCGTTTGAGCGCATAGTTGACCTCGGCGCCAAGAGCCAGACGGCTGGCGGATTTTTTCCAAAGCACCTCACCGGACACACCGCCATACATCCGTTCAAGATAGCCGACAGACGCGCGGGTAAAGATGTTTTCAGCCGGGTGGCCATACCAGTTGGCCGTCAGGTTTTCGAGTTGGACCTGATTGGAATAATACGGTGCTTCAGAGCGCACAGGCGGCAGGGTGGTGTCATCGACGCTGACATCCTCATCGGCAATATTGCCACTGAGACGAACCGAGGTTGACGCCCGCAAAGACAGGCCGGGCATCAGTTCGTAATTGACCTTGCCACGCAATCCGATGTCGGCACGCAATGGGCTTTCGGGGTCAAAGACAGAGGCTGTCAGATAGGGTGACACAGACCAATGCAGGCGCGGATAGACATCTTCGAGGCGCACCAAAGGATCGGAGGGCAGCGCGCGGGGATCGGCAAATTGCGTCACGGCCAGCATCTTGCCAGCCGGTTCGAATTCAAGCCGCTCGACACCGGTGCGCGGGACGATTGTGGACTGTGTCGGCACGCCCTCAACCACCTCGGTCATCACAAAGGTTTCGACCGACGGCGGGAAGGCCCGCGACATCAGGCGCGACAGGCGGCCGAGCGCCTCGGCGCGGGCGGCAAAGCGGGTGTTGTTAAACCGCACTTCGGCGCGGGTCGCGGTCAAAGACATGGCTTCGAGTTCAAGCCCCTCTTTGGCCATCGCCCCCGCCAAGGCTTTGCGGATCGCGGGCGCGTCTGTGCCATCCTCGATCCATGCACCGGACCAACCAAGCGCATCAGCCGAGCGGCTTGGACGCTGCATCACCGGAGTCGGTGCGGTTTCAAGCCCGCCTTTCACCGCCGGGGTTTTCGGGTTGAGAAATCCGGTGATCCCAAACCCGAACATGTCGCCATAGAGATAAGAGGCGGTGGCGGTGATATGGGGGGTGATGTGATAGCTCAGACCGACGTTGAAAGGCGAATTATGCGTGACGATGCCACGCTCCGTTTCGGCCAGATAGGCGTCAGACGAATATTCCGCCAAAACGGTCAACTTGTCATTGAGATCGTAACTGACCCCGCCAAATGCCCCAACAGGCCCGCGAAACCATTGATCAAAATTGAGCGTGCCGCCAGTGTCCCGAAGGTCGCCATCCCGATTGCCGATGGAGAAGCCAAGATCGCTTTGCGTCGCCAAACGGCCCCAACCAAGCCCCCCGGTCACACGCAGGCGCTCGCCGACGGATTTGGTGGCCACAATATATTCGCTGCCCAAAAGGCTTGTGCCCATCAGATCGCGCAGACCGATGGAAACGGCGGGGCGATAAGTCCCCTCGTCAAAAAGCTGATAGCTGAGATCAAAGGTCCGGTCCCAATAGACGTCGAATTCGTCGGTCAGATTGTCCGTGCCGCTGTAGCTGAGGCTGCCAGACAGGCGCGGCAGGATTTGAAAGGCCAAGGTGGTACGGCGCACGGGACCAAAACGCGTGTGCGACAGGCTCAATTGCCCATCCGGGGCCGTCTCTGCCGTGGGCATATCCAACAGACCTGCGGAGCCATAAAGGCCGAAACGAGAGGTGTGCAGGTCCTCGGCCATCATCGGTGTGCTTGACAGCGCCACGCCCCCGACCACGGCCCAAAGCAAAGCTTTGCCGCCTTGACGTTCAGCTCTCGCCCGTCGTCCCTGCATCGTCCTGTAACCCACTTTATTCCCCGAAATTTTACTCACCATATCAGAATTTAACCTGTGGCCTAGCCCGTATGCGGCCTGAGCGCTGCGCAATGATATGGGGCGTTTTTGCCCCCTTTTGGTCCATCTCTGCGGTGTTTCAAGCCTTGAGTGAAAATTGCTCGGACTGGTAGCCATCCACTCGCTCCATCGCCACCTTGCGCAATTTTTGCGGGTTTGCCGTGTCGATGGCCACCTGAACTTCGCGCAACATTCCCGCAATTTGAATCTCGCTCAGCCGCGCCTCCTCGGCGCGCAAGATTTTCGGATGCGGGGTTTTACACAGGCTGTCCTCATCGACAAACAGCTCTTCAAATAGCTTTTCACCGGGGCGCAGGCCCGTGATTTTGATCTCAATGTCACCCTCGCCCGTCACCGGATCTTTGACCCGACGCCCGGACAGCCGGATCAGTTTGCGGGCAATATTGATGATTTTTTGCGGTTTCCCCATGTCCAATACGAACACATCGCCGCCTTCGGCATAGGCCCCGGCCAAAAGCACAAGACGCGCGGCCTCAGAGACCGTCATGAAATACCGGTTCATCTCTGGATGGGTGACGGTCACCGGCCCGCCCGCTTCGATTTGCGCCTGAAACAGTGGCAATACAGAGCCGGACGACCCCAACACATTGCCAAAGCGCACCATGGCAAATTTGGTGTCCGGTGCGCGGGTTTGCACATCCTGAACGATCAATTCCGCCAAACGCTTTGTCGCCCCCATCACGCTGGTCGGGCGCACAGCCTTATCGGTTGACACAAGGATAAAACGCTCAATGCCCGCGGAAACGGCGGCATCGGCCAAAATTTTCGTGCCCAAAATATTGTTGCGCGCGCCCTCAAGTTCATTGCCCTCGACCAAAGGCACATGCTTGTAGGCGGCAGCGTGAAGGATGATTTCCACCTTCTCCTCGGCCATCACCTGACGCAAGCGCACGGGGTCGGTGACCGAGCCAAGCCGGGAACAAATCTCAACAGCGCATGATTGGGTGCGCTTGGCCAGATCGAGGTCTGCCATATACAGATTGTATTCGCTTTGCTCGAACAACACGATTTTGGCTGGGCGACAGGCGATCAACTGACGGCACAATTCAGAACCAATAGACCCGCCCGCCCCGGTGACCATCACCACGCGCCCGGCATAGCTTTTGGCCACCTCAGGGGTCTCAAGATCAACTTTGTCGCGCCCCAAGATGTCATGCGGATCAACCGTGCGCAATTTTTCATTGCCGCGATCCGCCAGCAAATCAATGAAGGATGGCAAAATCTGCACGTCAATATCGGCGCGAATACACATATCGACAATCGCTGTCTGCCGCGCCTTGGCGCTATCGGGCAAAGCGATGATCAGCTTTGAGATGGATTGGCGAAACATGTCGGCGACCAAATCTTTTGGCGAGCACACGGGTATGCCGCCAATTTCCATCCCATGCATGGTGGGATTGTCGTCAAAAAACGCCACCGGGCGCATGTCCGACGATTGGCTCAATGCCGAGGCCAATTGCACCCCGGCGGGTCCGGCGCCAAACACGGCGACCGTTTGGCGTTTGTGCAGATGTTCTCGAAGGTGGCCAAACACAGACACCGCTGTGGCGCGGGTTCCGACCATGCCAGCAAAAGAAAACACACCAAAAGTCAAAGTGTTGGCCAGCATATGCGGCACACCGAGACCAAGAGAGACAATCATCAGGCTCAGCATGATCGCAAGGTTGGCCTTGGCGATATTAAGCACATCGCCAGAGTTCAGCATCACCAGTTTAATCCGCTGAAGACGGAACCCCATGATCATGGCCAGCCCAAACAGACCCACTACAAGGTAAAGCCAAAACATGCCCGGATAGGACGCAGGAAAATCCGCACCAAAGAGCAAGATATGTGTCATCGTGAGTGCCGCGAATAAAACCCCGACGTCGTTTGCCATCAAAACAGCGCGCACAACATGCACAGGCAGGGAGGTCATACCAACGATTAAAACTCTTCTGTACACTCGGTTACTCGCTCATAAAGTGTATTTTCCCTTTCTACCTTGCAAAAAGCATGGGCTTGGGAAAGGGCGTATGTGCATTAAAACCGAAACTGTGTAAAAAAGTACCAGATTGATCAGCGAAGGACCGCCGAGGAACCGCCGGGCCTCATCGCCTCCGCAGAACGGCAGCGCAGGTCATGACCAATATTTTGACGTCGAAACAGACAGTTGCATGTCTTTGATAGATCAGATCCAAACGCGCTTTTCGGGGCACGCACCGGCGGGCATAGACATCATCCGTTTGCTCAAAACTGTCACATTTGGACAAAAGGGTTTCTTCGTACGTGTGAAAATACAAACTCGCCAAACCCGTCACGCCGGGGCGGTTTTTTAGAACGTCTCTGTAGAGATCGGGAAACCGCTCGACATAGGCTCTAAGCGGCGGGCGCGGACCGACAAAGGACATATCGCCGCGCAGAATGTTCCAAAGCTGCGGCAGTTCATCCAACCGGGTTTTCCTCAGAAAGCGCCCGATTTTCGTCACCCGCGCGGCCTTATTGCCGCCCGACACGCCGCTGTCATTTTGCGCCACGGTCATGGTGCGGAATTTGATCAGTTGAAAGCCGGAGTCTGCGGTTTTCATGCGCTCGGAGGCGTAGAAAATCGGCGCCCCGTCCCGGATCAGGATCAACAGGGCCACGACGGTAAAGACCGGCCAAAGCAGAGCCGCCAAAGCAAGCGCAAAGACGATATCAAACAGCCGTTTTCGAACCGTCATAATGCGCCTCGCACCTGCTGCCATTCTGCAATGATGTCTGCGGCGGTAGCGCCTACAGGGACCTGTGGGCACAGGTCAAAAAGAGCGGAACAGTTCAACGTGATATTTTGATGCGCCGAGGCAGACACGGGCACGGCCGTCCATGGCACCCCGGCCGCATCCAAGAGCGCATTCATCGCCACCGGGTGACGCGCCCCTAGGTTGAGTACAGACGGCAAACGCCGATCCGTTGCCACCAGAGCACAGAGCAGGCGAAACAGACTCAGAGGTCCGACATAAGACCGGCGCGAACCATCACCATCGGGGAACATATCCAACCGCAACGGCGCATCGTCTGTCGCCCGCGCCATGGCATTGCCCAAAAGCATATCCGCCCCCGCGACATTGCCGATGCGCAGGCAACAGATCTCAAACCCCAACGCATCCGCACGCCGGGTGCAAAGCGCCTCCATCGCCACTTTCGCCGCACCATAGGCGTTGAGCGGGTGAAGCGCATCGGTTTCGACAAAAGGACACCCCATCCCCGCGCCGTAGACCGCAGAAGAGGATGCCACGATGAGTTTTGAAATCCCCGCTGACTGGGCCGCAGAGATCGCCGCATCCACGATCTCGACGTTGGCTTTCATCTCAGCCGGATCGTCTTTGCGCCCCGTTTGGGACACACCAGCAAAGACCAAAAGCGCATCCAGCCCGCCCCGCCGCGCGGCCTCATGGATCAGAGGCTGCGGGTCCGTGAGGTCAGGCCAGTGAAAACCGACCTCAGGGTCAGGCGGGGGCACGCGAAATTGCCAAGTGATCTGTACATGCTCCGCAGGGTCCGCCCGTGATGCCGCCCGCAACAGCGCGCCGATCCGCCCAGAGGCCCCGATGAATGCGGCGCGGTGGTCTGGCATGCTCCAGTGTCGTCCTTTTCATGTTTTACGCCATGCTACCGAGCCGCACGCCAAGGTACCAGTCCCGAAAACCACCCTCTCACTCCCGACTGAGCGCCACCACAGGGTCGAGACGCGCGGCATTGCGTGCCGGAAGAAAGCCAAAGGTGACGCCGATCAAGGTCGAGGACAGGAACGCCACGACAATGGCCGTGAGAGAAAAACTCAACCGCACACTGTCCACAAAGCGTTCCACCAAAACCCCGCCAATCAACGCCGCCGCAATCCCAATCACCCCGCCCACGAGACAGACCATCACGGCCTCCAGCAAAAACTGGCTGACAATATCGGAGCGCCGCGCACCGATGGCGATGCGCACACCGATCTCTTTGGTCCGTTCAGTCACAGAGACCAACATGATGTTCATCACGCCAATCCCGCCGACGATCAATGAAATCACCGCGATCATCGCCACAAGATAGGTCAGTGTTTCGGTCGTTGAGGTGATGGTTTCACGGATCGTGTCCGTGTTGGTCAAAAAGAAATCCTTGGAGCCGTGGCGCGCGGTCAAAAGTGCGGAAATCTGGGCTTCGGCCTCGGCCATATCGAAATCGTCAATGACCCGAATGCCAATACTGTCGAGGTTATTTTGCCCCGACACCCGCGCCATCGCCGTGGTGTAGGGCACCCAGACATTGAGCGAAGACGGACCAAACGTGGCCCCTGTCGAACGCACCACGCCAATCACCCGGACCGGCACATGGCCTAATATCAACACCTGCCCCAAAGGATCGACACCTGTGTCAAAAAACGTGCCTTGCGTGTCCTCATCAATCACTGCGACCTGCGTGTAACTCGTGACATCGCTGTCACTGAACACGGTGCCAGAGACGGTTTCATAGGCGTGGACCTGAAAGTAATCGCCACTCACCCCGCTGATCGTCGCGGAGGCTTCGGTGTTGCGATAGATCACCGAGGCCTGCGTGGACACGGCGGGAGAGACGCTGTCGGCGAAGGGCATCAAGGACAGGGCATCGGCATCTGAGGGCATCAGCGTTTCGATCCGCCCGGAATCGCGCGCGCCAAAGCCCGAACCTGCGCGCACCGAAATCGTGTTGGTGCCCAGCGAGCTGATGCTTTCAAGCACCTTCTCCTGCGTGCCATTGCCAAGCGCCACAACCAGCACGACGGAGGCGATGCCGATGATGATGCCGAGCATGGTCAGAAAAGAGCGGGTGCGATGCGCCAACATCGCCTTGAGCGAAATGTTGAACGCCTCCCCCAACCGCTGCAACGCCGCGCCGATATGGGCACTGGCGGGCGGGATTTGCGCCTTATAGGCGGTCTTGTTTTTGGGGTCTTGGCCGTCTTGCCGCTGATCCGAAATGATCCGTCCATCGCTGATCTCGATGATCCGATGGGCATGTTTGGCCACATTCGGGTCGTGTGTCACCATGACGATGGTGTGGCCCCTGGCGTTGAGATCAAGAAGCAACGCGATCAGGTCATCACCACTTTTGGTGTCCAATGCGCCGGTCGGTTCATCGGCCAGGATCACCTCGCCCCCATTCATCAGGGCACGCGCCACAGAGACACGTTGTTGTTGGCCGCCGGACAGTTCGGTGGGGCGGTGATCAAAGCGCGTCTCCAAGCCCAATTGGGTCAACAGCTCTTTGGCGTGTTCTCGCCGTGCAGTGCGCCCGACCCCGGCATAAATCGCCGGCACCTCGACATTACCGACCGCATCCAGATCGGACAGCAATTGATAGCGTTGGAAAATAAAGCCGAAATGTTCGCGCCGCAGCCGCGACAGTTCGTCAGGATCAAGATCCTCCACATCCTTGCCATCAAACATATAGGTCCCGGAACTGGCGCGATCGAGACAGCCGAGGATGTTCATCAGGGTCGATTTGCCTGAGCCCGAGGTGCCGATAATGGCCACCATTTCGCCGGGATAAATGTCGATATCCACGTCGCGCAACACGGTGATGACCTCTTCCCCTGCGGGAAAACTGCGGGTCAAACCGCGCGCGGAAATAAGCGGGCTGAGCCGTATGGCATCGGTCATATCAGAACCCCATTCCCGGACCCATGCGGCCAGCACTGCCTGTGGATGCCGCAACGGCTGCCCCGGTTACAACCAAATCGCCTTCGTTCAAACCAGAGATGATTTCCACCGTCACTTTGTCGTTCAGACCCACCTCAACCGGCTGCATTTTTTCTGCACCGCTGGTGGCGTCATACACCATGACAAACGGCTGCCCCTCCGCGCCCGTGTTCAACGCCGCGGCAGGCACGGTCAATACATTCAGCGCCTCATCCAAGACCACCGACACCTGCGTCGTCATCCCGATCCGCAACACATGATCCGGGTTATCAACCTCAAGAATCCCGTTGTAATAAATCGCCTCATCGCTCGAAATCGTGTCGCTGTCCTCAATCTCCGAGGGGGCAGGTTCGATGTTGCGCACGGTGGCGGCAAAGGCGTTGTCGGGTTCACCAAGGATGGTAAAACTGACCTTTTGACCCGCCGCGACATGCACCACGTCGGCCTCGGAAATTTCGGCTTTGACGAGCATCTTGTCGAGATTGGCCAATTTCACCAAGGTCGGAGAGGTCGTATTGGCATTCACCGTTTGACCTTCGTCGACCACCACGGCCACAACCGTGCCGCTGATCGGCGCGGTCACCGTGGTGCGGTCCAACGCGATTTTCGCGGTCGACACGTTGACCTCAGCACTCGATTTTTGCGCATCCAGCGCCTCAAGTTCGGCTTCATAGACTGCCAGATCGGCAATCGCGCTTTCGACATCTTCTTGCGAGGCGTAATTTTGTTTGTTCAGCTCATTCAACCGATTCAAGGACAGTTGCGCCTTTTTCAAACTCGCGTTTTTTGCCGCGATCTGCGCGTTGATATTGGCCAGTTCCGCTTCGGCCTGAAGCACATCGTTTTGTTGGTCCTGACTGTCGATCTGCGCAATCAAATCACCCGCCACCACGGTTTGCCCCAAACTGACAGCCATGGTTTCAATTTGCCCCGAGGTGCGCGCGCCGACGCTGATCAATTGTTTGGCCTCGATGGTTCCAGAGGCCAGTACGGTCTCTGATACGGACCCACGCGTCACCCGTGCCGTTTGAGGCGGAGCCTGATCGTCCTGACCTGCATATTGGGTCCAGCCCCAATAGGCCGCTCCAAGGAGCAGAATGACGATCAAAAGACGAAGGGGGGTTTTCATGTCGGACCTTTCAGATGCCGCAATGCAGCGAATTTGAACCCATGATACGCAGGAGGTTGGGATTTCCGTCGGGTTATTTTGTCTGAGGGGGCAAACTTAAAGGAGCCGCCGAAGGATGCCCGGCGGCTCTTTTGAATTTGCTGTACGGGTTAGCTCAATCAGGACGTCGGGGCCATCGTCGCGATCGCGCCATGGGCCTCTTCATAGTGATCCAGTTCCGCCTCATACCACGCTGTGCCCCGCGAGGCGCTGCCCAAGGCCTGAAACAACTCCGCCTCGGATGCCGCAGGCAACAGGGCAGAAAACACATCCCATCCGGCCACGTCGCCTTCGGCCTCAAAACCCAGAACCTGTCCCTTGAGACCCGTCACCAAAGGCACCAATCCACCTGAAAACGGGCTTGGCACATGGATGCTGATCCGGTGGATCGGTTGCAAGACGATGGGTTTCGCCTCCGCCATCGCCTCGCGCACAGCGCCTTTGGCGGCGGTGCGGAAGGCATGATCAGAGCTGTCCACCGCATGATGCTTGCCGTCTTTGAGCGTGACTTTGATGTCCACCACCGGCCAACCATTCGGCCCCTCGGCCAGCGCATCGCACACCCCTGCCTCAACCGCCGACATGTAATTGCGCGGCACCGCGCCGCCTTTGACCGTTTCGGCAAAGACAAAACCATCGCCACGCGGCAAGGGTTCGATCTCGATCACCACATCGGCAAATTGACCGGCGCCACCGGATTGTTTGCGGTGGCGGTGCTGGGTCTCGACCCGCCGCGTGATGGTTTCAAACAGCGCCGGAGGGATCGCCTCAAGGGTGATCGCGACGCCAAACACCTCATCAAGTTTTGCGACAACGCGGCGTTGATGAAGCTGGTCTTGGGTCGCCAAAATTGCCTTGCCGCTTTGGCTGTCCTGCTCAACGCTCAGCCCCGGATCAATCTCCGCCAGTTTCGTCAAAGCCGCCGAGAGCCGCGCGTCATCGCGATCATTGACGGGCGAGATCAGCGATCTGTGTTTCGGCGCATGTGCCATGACCCAAACCGGCGTCTCCATCGGCCCACTCGCGCCATAAATCGGCGCGCGCAGGGACAGGTGATCGGTTTTCACCGTCAACGCGAGGGCACCGGGGGCAAGTTGGCTCACCGGGGTTTTGGCATCAATGTCAACGAGGCTGCCGATACTGCCACCCGCCACTTGCGCGCCCGCAGTGATCTCAGCCCCCACGGCGCGGATCAATACGGTTTTGCCAAGATGTTTGACCTGATCGGCAAAAATCCCGACCGCCACGGGAGACAGGCCCAACCGATCTGAGAGCGCCTCAATCCCCGGCACCTCATGGCGCAGGCTTTTCATCAACCGTGTCAGACCACTGCCCTTTGCGGCCGCGCCCAAAAAGGTCGGGATCAGGTCGTGATGCTGAAGTACTTTGGTTGAGACCTCATAGATCTCGTCACTCATCACCTGTTGGTCCTCGATCAATTCCTCCAACAGCGCATCGTCGAAATCCGCCAGATGTTCGAGCAAATCGGCGCGGGCCTCTTGTTCGCGCGCGCGCATATCTTTCGGCAGTTCCATCAAGGACGAGCGCGCGCCGTCATGGAACGCCCAAGCGCGTTCAGAGATCAGATCCACCACCCCGGTGATTTCGCCATTCTCGCGGATCGGCACTTCGCGCAGCACGATGCCATGGGCCGAATAGGCCTGAAGGGCGGCGACCACATCGCTGATGCGGTCAACCGCGACATCAAGTTTGTTGACGAAAATCAGCGTCGGTAGATTGGCCGCCTCAAGCAGGCGCAAATAAGGCGCGGCCAAAACCGCCGCGTCCACATCCGCCGACACGCACAGCACTGCTGCGTCACTGCCCGCCAAGGCCGATCCGGTCAGTGACAATCCCTCCGCCCCGCCAGGGCACTCCAGCACGGCCCAATCTTCATCCAGATAGCGAAACATCGTGACCGCAGCCTCGCCAAACAGGCTCAAAGAGCGGGATGTGCCCGTCTCAAGCCCCGCGAGCGCTTTGGCCAAGGTTGATTTGCCTGATTGAGATGGGCCTAAAATGGTGACGGTTTTCATGCGGGAATCCTCCGGGTCATCGTGCTTTACGCTACACGTCAAAAAGCGTGATTGGGGATAAGACTACGCCCCAGCGTAGCGCTCGGCCTTGGTTCAGGTCAAACTGAGACAGAATTGTTGAACGTGCCAGTGTCAGGCGATGCCCGCTTGGCGAATGTCGGTACGGGCGAAGTCAATCAATGCACGCACTTTAAGGGGCAAAGTGCGCCCTTCAAGATAGATCGCGCTGATCGGATGGCCGGGGCGATCAAACCTGTCCAAAAGCGACACCAAACGCCCGGTCTCAAGATCATCCCCCAAGACAAAGCGCGGGCAAAAGGCGATCCCCTGCCCGGCGACGGCCAAATCCCGCGCCGCACGCGCACTGTTGACCATGAACCGGCTGCGCACGGTGACTGCGATCTCTTGTGCACCGTCCACAAACACCCAGTGCGCCGGGCGGCGGCGGTTGGTGTCGATGACACAGCTGTGATGTGCCAGATCTTCGGGCCGCTTTGGTGCAGGGTGATCCGCGAGATAGGCCGGGGAGGCAACAACGACGCTTTGGATTTCGCCCAGTTTGCGCATCTTTAACGTCGGCTGATCCAGAGTGCCGATCCGAAACGCCAAATCGACCCCTTCGGCGGCCAGATCGACATAGCTGTCGTTGAGCCGCAAGTCGATGGTCAGGTCAGGATGCGGGGCGGCGAAGCGTTGCATCAGACCCTGCACATAGGTTTCACCAAAGGTCACGGGCGCAGACACCCGCAACGTGCCGGAAAACCCGCGACTATCCTCGGTCACCGCCGAGAGCATCGCGTCGAGTTCGTCCAAAAGCGCGGGCGCACGGGCCAAAAGCTCTTCGCCCGCCGAGGTGATCCCAACCTTGCGCGTGGTGCGTTGCAACACCCGCACCCCAAGGCGCTGTTCAAGCTCGGCGACATATTTTGACGTCAACCGATTGGACATGCCAAGCCGGTCCGCCGCCGCGGTAAACGACCCGGTTTGCGCCGTGGCCACAAAGGCTTTGAGCCCGTCAATCAGGTCCATCACGCAGCCATTGGGAATATTTTGTTCTTAGTCATTCCATATATTCGCTATTTCATTCCTTTATATCAAGCACCATCTTTGGCTCAAGCATTGGGGCAAAGGCCCCCCGCACAGTATTCGCACAGTATTCGCACAGCAAAGGACATCACCATGAGCCTCGCACAAGACCTGCAAAACCTGAAAGACCGCCTCACATCCTCGGATCGGATGCCCGTCGTCTTTTTGGGCCACGGCAGCCCGATGAACGCCATCGAAGACAATGCCTATTCGCGCAGTTGGGCCGAGTTAGGGTCTTCTTTGCCGCGCCCACAGGCAATTTTGGTGGTGTCGGCGCATTGGATGACACGGGGGTCAACTCTGGTGGATGTGTCGCGGATGCCCAAGACCATCCATGATTTTTACGGCTTCCCACAGGAATTGTTTGCCCAACACTACCCCGCCCAAGGCGCACCCGATGTGGCCAAAGAGGTCGTCTCCCTCCTCGCCAGCCACCACGCCGAGGGCGATGACACATGGGGCCTGGATCACGGCGCGTGGTCGGTTTTGACATGGCTCTACCCTGAGGCCGATGTCCCGGTGTTTCAGCTGTCGATTGATATGACCAAGGACCTGCCGCATCACCTTGAGATTGGTCAGGCGCTTGCCGCGCTGCGCCATCGCGGGGTGTTGATCCTTGGCTCCGGCAACATCGTTCACAACCTGCGCACAATGAAATATGGCGCAAAGCCTTATGACTGGGCATTGGAGTTTGACGGGATGTTTGCCGAACGCCTTTTGACACGCGACCATGCCGCGCTTTCGGATCGTGAGGGGCTTGGCAACCTGTTGACACTGGCGCATCCGTCGCTGGATCACTACCTTCCGGCGCTGACCATCGCCGGGGCCTCCGACGCCAAAGATGAGGTGATGTTCATGAATTCCTCCATCGACATCGCCTCGGTGTCGATGCGCAGTTTCGTCTATTATTGACCGCGCTTAAAGCGTCACGCCTTTCACCTGAGACAGGGGAAGGCGGAACGCTTTAGGCACCCTCAAGCGGGATCACATCCACCGCCTGACGGCTTTCTTGCCCGCCTGAGGTCCGCATCACGCCGCGCACAGGCGCGACATCGCCATAATCGCGCCCGTAGCCCACGGTGATGTAATCCGTTCCGGCAAATTGGTCATTGGTCGGGTCAAATTCGATCCAGCCGGTCTCCTGACCGACCCAGGCCCGCACCCACGCATGCATCGCATCCGCCCCCTCAAGGCGCGGTTGTCCGGGGGGCGCGAAGGTGCGCAAAAACCCCGAGACATAGCCCGCCGGAATGCCGATCCCGCGCAGGGCGGCGATCATCACATGGGCGAAATCCTGACAGACGCCATGACGGTTTTCAAAGGCCTCTTCGGGCGGCGTGTTCACGTCGGTCGCTTCGGGATCAAACGTCATATCGCGGTGAAGCGCCCGGCCCAGCGCCTCGACACCCTGCATCGCAGTCATGTCCGGGTCGACAAGATCGCGGGCATAGGCCGTCATCGCGGGCGACGGCGACACCAGCGGCGAGGCCGAGGCAAAGTGATGCGGGGCATCCGGGCCAAGCCCGTGCACCGCACTCAGATCCCGTGCGAACTCCGCCAGACGCGGCGAAAAATCAAGGGGCACGATGGTGTCAAACCGCTCCACTTTGGCGGTGAGATTGAGAGACATGGCGTCAATCGGATGGTGCCACGCCACCATGCTCATTGCGTTGCCAAAAAAATCAACGCCATCGCGGCGTTCATCGGGCCGGGGCGTGACCTGAAGCAGACGTTGCCGGACCTGTTGCACGCCCGCAATATCGGAGGGCAAAAGCCGCACCAAATTGCGCGCCCGATCCGAGGTGGCGGCATAATTATATTCGATGGTCAGGCTCACGTCATACAGCATCGCTTACCTCAAATAGGTCGCGGAAATCAGATCGGAAATCCGCGCCAGTTCTGCCCGAATGGTCATAAGCCGCTCCGGCGTCATCTCGACCGGCATGGCACAGGCAATCCCGGTCTCAAGCGGCAGGATCGTGCGCAACAAGTCGGACGGGCGGCCATGCAGATGGGCGTTGGGCAAAGCCTCGGCATGCTGGCGCAGGGCACGGATCAAAAACAACAGCGCGCGCGGGTTGTCGGCGTCCAAAGCCAAAAGATCCACCACGGTGTCGCGGCTGGTTTCGACCCGATAGCGGCGCTGATGGGTGATGATCGAATCCCCCACTTCAACCGCCAAATCGAGCGCGCCTTCGGGCGCATCCTCGCCCGTGAACCGCGCCAAAAGCGAGGCCATCGCATCCGAGCGTTCCAAAGCCCGCCCAATGCTCAAAAACCGCCAACCGGCAAATCGGTACATATTTTCATGCACAAGCCCGGTGATCCCGGCAATTTTGCGGACCAAAACCGACATCGCCCGCGCGCAATCATCGCCGGGCTGGGCCGTTTTCGTCATCCGCGTGGCGGTTTTCAACAAATCGCTCAGCGCCGAAATGCCATCAGTCGAAAACCGATCCCGCACGTTAAAGGCACAATTGCGCGCCGTACTGATGCGTGAAATCAACGCCTCGGGCACGGTTTGGGACAGATCAAACCCGTATCCTGCCATATAGCTGCGCAGCGCTTTCAAACGCGGATCATTGCGATTGTCGGTGGCGGCGAGGCGCAAATGATAGGCCCGGATCAAACGCGCCGCATCTTCGGTGCGCTCCACATAACGCCCCAGCCAAAACAGGTTGTCGGCGGCACGCGCCGGGAGAATACCGGGAGCGGCACGGCGAAAATTACCATCGGACGGGACGGCGGATTTTGTGTGCGGCAGGGGGCGATCAGAGACCACCCAGACGTCCGCCACCGACCCACCACGTTGCATCGCAAGGGCGGTGACATCTTCGCTTCGGCCAATGCGGGCATAGCCGCCTTTCATGAAGTGCCAGCCTTCTGGGGTCCGTGCGGCAAAGACCCGCACGGTCATCGGACGCGGCACAACCCGGCCACTGCCTTCGCCATCCGCCTGCCATGCGGGCGTGGTCGAAAGCGTCACAGCCTCTTGACCCACAAGCCGGTCGCCTTCGCGCTCAAGCCAATCGGAGATCGACCCCATGGCAGTGCCACGGAATTCACCGCCCAGCGCCGTTGTCGCCCCAAGATCAAACGGTAGATCCACCGCATCCGCCGGGCTGATCAGCATGTTTTGTGCGTTCTTTTGGACATAGGCCCGCTCCCGCGTCCCGCCACACCACCATGTTGCGATGTTGGGCAGGGCCAAAGCTTGCCCGGTGAGCACCTTTGACATGCGCGGCAAAAACGCCATCATCGCCCGCATCTCAAGCACACCCGAGCCAAGCGCGTTGGCCATGCCAAGGTGCCCGGCCCGAACGGCTTCCATAAGACCCGGCGTGCCGATATGCGAGGTTGGATTGAACTCAATCGGATCGGCAAAGGCCGCATCAATCCGACGCCACAACATGCCAAGCGGTTGCAAGCCCTCAATCGTGCGCACCATGGCTTGGGCGTTTTCGACCACGATGTCTTCGCCCTCAAGCAACATCATCCCAAGATAGCGCGCGATATAGGTGTGTTCGTAATAGGTGTCGTTGGAGGGGCCGGGTGTCAGAATGCCACTGACCCGATGCGGTTCCCATTGTGGCGAGGCCAAACGTTCCATCGCGTTGCGAAACGTGCCGAAAAAGCCGGACAGTTTGTGGATATGCGCGCGCGGAAACCGTTCGGGGAAAATCCGCCCCGTCGCCATCCGGTTTTCAAGCGCAAATCCCGCACCAGAGGGGGCCTGTGTCCGGTCACCCAGAACAAACCATGTGCCATCCGGCGAACGCCCGATTTCGAAAGCGATGAAATGCAGGTAATGCCCGCCACGCGGTTCCACCCCCACCATCGGGCGCAGCCAGTGCGGCGAGCGCGCAATCAAGGCCGCCGGAAGGTGATTGTCCGCCACCAAACGGCCCGGACCATAGAGATCGGCCATGACCCGTTCCAAAAGATCGGCGCGTTGCGTCAGCCCGGCACAGATCGTGGCCCATTCATCTTCGTGCAAGATCACCGGGATGTGGCTGAGCGGCCAATCGCGTTCGGCCAAGGGATCGTTGGAATATTGGCGGTAAAACACGCCCGCATCGCGCAGATATTGATCGCCACGCTCAAAACGTGCTTCAATCTCGGCAGGGGTCAGGCGGGCAAAGCGATCGACAAAGCGCCGCCACACCGGGCGCATCTGGCCTTTGGCATCAAACAACTCATCGGCCACGCCCGGCCGTTGCAGATACGCAGAAAAGAAATCCGACGGAACATCCGTGGGCTGGGTTGGGGTCTGCATGATGTCGCTCGGATGTCCTAAACGGTGCCTTTGCCTGATTTCGGCGTTTCATCGAGTAGACTACCGTGAAACGCCCTAAACAAGGCTTAAAGCAGACCGATGGGCCGCCTGAGGTCAAGCGTCAAGGGAAATTCGGGATGCGGGACCTCGGTGACGGGGGTGTATGTGCCCGGCGCATGGCCGTAAGGTTCAAACCGCGCCAGACGCCGCGCTTCGGCCTCGTTGCCATTGACCGGGAACGTGTCATAGCTGCGCCCGCCCGGATGGGCGACGTGATAGGTACATCCGCCAAGGGCCCGACCCGTCCAGTCATCATAGATGTCAAAGGTCAGCGGCGCGTTGACCGGCAAGACCGGATGCAGGGCCTCTGGCGGCTGCCAGGCTTTGAACCGAACGCCGCCGACAGAGGTGCCGGACGTCGCGGTGCGCGCCATCGGGACGGGGCGTTGGTTGCACATGATGCGGTAGCGATCCTGGTGCAGCGTGGTCATTTTGACCTGAAGCCGCTCGACCGAACTGTCGGTGTAGCGCACGGTGCCCCCAATCGCTCCCGTTTCGCCCAACACATGCCATGGCTCAAGCGCCTGACGGATTTCAAGATGGACGCCCTCGGCCTCGATCTGACCACAAAACGGAAAGCGGAACTCGGCCTGCGCGACATACCATTCCGGGTCCAACTCGAATCCGTGCAATTTGAGATCATTCAGAAGCGACAAAAGATCTTCCCACAGGAAATGCGGCAACATGAACCGATCATGCAGCACCGTGCCCCAACGCACGGGCTTGCCCTCAACAGGCGCGTTCCAACAACGCGCAATGATGGCGCGTAACAACACCTGTTGCGCAAGGCTCATGCGCGGATGCGGTGGCATCTCAAAGCCACGGAATTCGACCAAACCAAGCCGCCCGGTGGGACCATCGGGGGAGAACAATTTGTCGATACAAATCTCGGCGCGGTGGGTGTTGCCCGTCACATCGGTCAACATATTGCGCAACAGACGGTCGACCAACCACGCGGGTGGCACCGGCCCTTCGGTGGGAGGCGTGATCTGCGACAGGGCGATTTCAAGTTCATAGAGCGTATCGTGCCGCGCCTCATCAATACGCGGCGCTTGCGACGTTGGGCCGATGAACAACCCAGAGAACAGATAAGACAGCGCCGGATGACGTTGCCAGATCAGGATCAGCGATTTGAGCAAATCCGGACGACGCAGGAAGGGCGAATCCGCAGGCGTGGCCCCGCCCACAACAACGTGGTTGCCGCCGCCCGTGCCGGTGTGACGCCCGTCGATCATGAATTTATCCGCGCCCAGACGCGACAACCGCGCCTCGTCATAGATCGCCTCAGTCGTGGCAACACAGTCGTCCCAGTTGTGCGCCGGGTGAATGTTGACCTCAATCACGCCGGGATCGGGGGCGACACGGATCACATTCAAACGCGGGTCTTCGGGCGGGGAATAACCTTCGACATGGATCGGCAGGCCAAGCTCTTCGGCGGTGTCTTCGGCAGCGGCCAAAAGTTCAAGGTAATCTTCGAGCGCCTCACAGGGCGGCATGAACAGGCACAACCGCCCGTCGCGTGGCTCAATCGCAATCGCGGTGCGCACTTCGCTGGTGGATGGGTCGATGCCCTGTGCGATAAGCGCCTGACGTTCGGCCTCTGACGCTTTGGCTTGGCTCACGGGCTGGCTGTGACCCTCGGATTCCTCAGGCAAAAGATCGGCTTTTTCCTTGGCCTCCTGTGCCGCACGCGCCTCTTCTTCGGCGGCCAATCGGGTGATTTCATCCTCCACCCGCTTGCGCCGTTCGGACAGCTTTTCGTGAAAATCCGGCAAAGGCCCGTGATCCATCATCGGGTCAGAGGGATAGGAATAGGGGAAACTCGCAGGAGGAATATGCGGCAACGCCCCCAAAGGCAGGCGAAAGCCCACGGGGCTGTCGCCCGGCACCAAAAACAAATGCCCGCGCCGGGTTTGCCACAGTTCCGAAATCCAATTCGACCCGGCTTTCGATTGCCAGCGCTGGATCGGCAGGACATAGCCCGAGGGTTCGGTCAACCCGCGCTCAAACACCCGCGCATAGCGGGCGCGATCTTCGGGGTTTTTCAGCTTGCTGTTTTCCGGGTTCACATTGGGCGGCAACAGGGATTCTTTCAAAATCCATTCCGCCGGGTCCTCATAGGCAGGTTGGGCGTTGACCGGATCGACGCCGAGGTTTTCGGCGAATTTCTTCATAAATGCCCCGGCCTCTGGCGCCCCTGCGGGCGTCGGCACGTCCTCTTTCGCAATCAAGTCCGGGTTTTTCCAAACCGGTTTGCCATCGCGCCGCCAATAAAGCGAAAAGGTCCAACGCGGCAGGCTTTCGCCCGGATACCATTTGCCTTGGCCGTAATGCAGAAAGCCCCCCGGTGCGAACCGCATTTGCAACCGCCGGATCAGCTCGTCGGCGAGGGCACGTTTTTGCGGGCCCACGGCTTCGGTGTTCCATTCCGCGCTTTCAAAATCATCAATCGACACAAAGGTCGGCTCGCCGCCCATGGTCAGGCGCACGTCACCCTCGTCCAAGGCTTGATCCACCTTATGGCCCAACACGTTGAGCCGATCCCATGCCTCATCCGAGAAAGGCTTGGTGATACGCGGATGTTCGGAGACGCGTTTGACCTCCATTTGGAAATCAAAACTGACCTCAGGCGCGCCGACTGAGGTATAGCCGCCCGAAATCGGCGCGGCGTTGCGATAATGCGGGGTGGCGGCCAGCGGGATATGGCTTTCGCCGGTCAAAAGCCCGGAGGTCGGATCGAGCCCAATCCAGCCCGCGCCGGGGATAAACACCTCACACCAGGCATGAAGATCGGTGAAATCATGATCCGTGCCAGAAGGACCATCGAGCGCCTCGACATCGGGTTTGAGCTGAATGAGATAGCCCGACACAAAGCGCGCGGCCAAGCCCAGATGGCGCAGCACCTGCACCAACAACCAACTGGAATCGCGGCATGAGCCGGAGCGTTTTTCAAGCGTCTCTTCGGGCGTCTGAACCCCCGCTTCCATCCGAATGGTGTAATTCACAAAATTGGCGATCTTGGCGTTCAGCCCAACCAGAAAATCCACCGTCCGCATCTTTTTGAGATCGAGCGTGCCGATGAATTGCGCCAAAAGCGGGCCTTCGGGTTCGGGGGTGCGGTAGATCACAAGATCGTCCCTGAGGTCCGCCGGATACTCAAACGGCCACTCTTCGGCCTCTTCTTCGATGAAGAAATCGAACGGGTTATAGACGGTCATATCAGCGACAAGATCGACCTCGATTTTGAATTCCCGCACGGGTTCGGGAAAGACAAAGCGGGTCTGCCAGTTGCCATAGGGATCTTGTTGGCGATTGACGAAATGATTGGCGGGCGAAACTTTGAGCGAATGCGAAATCACCCGCGTGCGTGAATGCGGCGCGGGACGCAGACGGATGATTTGCGGGCCAAGTTCGACATTGCGATCATATTTATAATGGGTGACGTGATGGATGGATGCGTAAATCGCCATGATATGTTCGCCCTTTGCCCGAATGCCCGATCCCTATCAGACTATAAGTGCTTCGCCGCAGCTTCACGGGCAAAACGCCTTGGATCGGGATTTGGCGGGGAAAAATCGGGCAAACGATCAATTTTTTGGCAAACACTGCCCGCGGCGCTATCCCGCAAGAAACGGCATGCTGAGGCCAAAAAACTCTGCCAACAGCACGAAGTTCAACCCCAGCACCGCAACGGCCCCCACTCCGGCCAAGATGCGCAGACCCGGATGGATCACAAATTCTCCCATGATCTCACGGCGCGACACGAAAATGATCAGCGCGATCATTGGCACGGGCAAGGCGATGGAGAGCACGACTTGCGACATCACCAAAGCGTCGGTGGCATTCACGCCTGCGGCGACGACGGCAAAGGCCGGGACCATGGTCACCAAACGGCGAATCCAAATCGGCACACGAAAATGCAAAAAACCCTGCATGATCATCTGACCCGCCATGGTGCCGACGACCGAACTTGAAATGCCAGAGGCAATCAAAGAGGCCAAGAACATACCCGCCGCAGCCGCGCCCAAAAGCGGCGTGAGCGTATGATAGGCGGTTTCAATTTCGGCCACATCCGAATGACCCAAGTGAAAGGCGGAAGCCGCCATCATCACCATCGCCATATTGACCATGCCCGCCACCGCAAGCGCGACCACCACTTCGGTGTTGGAAAATTTCAAAACCCTGCGCCGCTCGGCGGCGTTGCGCACATTGGCACGCGATTGCGTCAGACCCGAATGCAGGTAAATCGCGTGAGGCATCACAGTGGCCCCGATGATGCCGACCGCAATGGTCAGCGCCGCCGCATCGGGCAATTCCGGCGTGATCATCCCCATGGCCGCACCGCTCCAATCAATTGGCGCGATGATGATTTCGGCCAAATAACACAGGCCAATGACGGCTACGAGCGCCCCAATGATCAATTCCATCGGGCGAAAGCCTCTGCCCTCAAAGATCAGGATCGCATAGGTGACGATGGCAGTGATGATCATTCCGACCATCAACGGCAGGTCAAACAACAGCGCAAGCCCGATGGCACCGCCCAAAAACTCGGCCAAATCGGTCGCCATGGCGGCGACTTCGCTGATCGCCCACATGATCCAAACCACCGGGCGAGGGAAATTGTCCCGTGACAGTTCCGCCAGGTTTTTGCCAGTCACGATGCCCAGCCGCGCTGAGAGCGCCTGAAACAGCATCGCGATCAGATTGGCCAAAAGCACAACCCATAACAGCGTATAGCCATAGCCCGCACCGGCTTGGATGTTCGTGGCGTAATTGCCGGGGTCCATATAGGCCACCGAGGCGATAATGGCGGGCCCGGCGAACAGCAGGCGCGCGCGCCAACCGCCACGGTCCCCGGCGAGAACAGAGGCAATGCCTTGTTTTGTGCGATCTGTGAGAGAGGGCATGAACGCGCCTTACAAATAAATGTCACGCCGATTTATAGCCTTCGCTATACTTATTGCAACAGTAAAGCTGACCTGAATGGCGATGCCCTCTGCAACAGGCCCGCGCGCCTTTGGCACTCCATCTAAACGCTGGTGAAAAAGTCATCCCTAGGCTATACAGAATTCCCAACAGAACAGGAGAGGCGCTATGGCCCCATCGCTTTCGCCCAATCTTCCACCAGAACAGCAGAGTGCCTCGCAGGCCGATCGGTTCACCCGCGCCCGCGAAGTTCAGGCCGTGGCCCTGCTGGAAGACTATGTCGAGATGATCGGCGATCTGATCGCTGAGCATGGCGAAGCCCGCGTGGCCGATATTGCCGAGCGCATGGGCGTGGCGCAACCCACGGCCACCAAAGCCATCGCCCGGCTGAAACGCGAAGGCTTGGCGACGTCTCGCCCCTATCGCGGCGTTTTCTTAACCGACGACGGCGCGGCCCTGGCGGATCGGGTGCGGGCGCGACATCGCAGCGTTGTGGCCTTGCTCATCGCCGTGGGCGTGCCTGAAACCACCGCCGAACTTGACGCCGAAGGGATCGAACACCACGTTTCCGAGGGCACTTTGGCGGCGTTTGAGGCGTATCTCGCACAGCAAAATAGGAATAAATAACGCCCAGTGAGGTGGGGGTATGAGGGATGTCCATGGCGGCTGCGCGTTGGGTTAAAGCGGCAGGCCTTTTCCTGTGTCAGACCCGAAACCCCATCACGTTGCGGCAAATTTCTCGTGTAAAGACAAGCACCGGGTCCTCGGACAAGAAAACCGGCGTGGCAAAATAGACCTTTACGGTCTGCATCTCGTCGAGAATGATCCATTTGACCTTCTCTCCCGCCGCTTCGGCAACCCATTCGGGCACAATGGCATACCCGATCCCGGCCCTGACAAGCTCCATGACGGAGGTCGAACCCGAGACGGTGGTCATGTTTTGTGGCGCTTTGCCCAGTTTCTTGGTGAGGAAATCAATCCCCCGCGAGCGCAGGGTTTGGCCCGGCTCGTAGGTGATAAAATTCTCCTGTTGCAAAGAGGCGAGGTCATTGCTTGAGGCGTAGTCGCGCGCCCAATGTTGCGGATAGACCAAGGCGAGACGGTATTGCCCCAAAAGAACCTGCGAAATACTGGCATCGCCAAAGAAACGTTCACAAACGCAGGCGTCCAATTCGCCGTTGACCATCATCGACGACAGAACCGTGTCGCGCTCAAAAAAATTCAGCTCCATATCGGGATGGGTTTCTTTCACCTGCCTGACAATTTCGGGAAAGAACGCATGAAACAGCGCCTGCGGGACACCAAACCGCATCACCGAATGGACATTTCGCAGCAAAAGCGACAGCCGCGCGAAAATCGTGTCAAGTTCCGCCCCCAATGAAGCATGAAGAGCGCGCCCCGGAGCCGTCAAAACAATCTCGCGCGAGCCTTTTTCGGCCTTCACCAATTGCGTGCCATAAAGCTGCTCAAGCCGTCGGACATGATTGGCGGCGGATTGGTAGGAAATATTGAGTTCACGCGCCGCGCCGGAAAAAGACCCGATTTTTGCAACCAAATGAAAGGTCTGCAAAAGCGAAATGTCGATTTTTTGAGTCTGCGCAATACGCGGTTTCTCGGACATGGTTTGCTCCCCGGTGAGAGCCTTGCGACCCTAGGCGTTGGTGAAGAGTGCCTTTGAAAAGGCAGAGTTCGAAAGGATTTCAAGTGAAAGATCGCCATGGTGCAACAGACCCTTGCGCGGCGCAAGACCACGCATGAGGATGTCCGCCACCGAACAGACATGATGCGCCGAAATATGCGCAAGGGCGGACGTCGGCGTCTGCCGCGACAGTGTTGGCGGTGAGAACAGCCGCGTTTGTGTCCGTTCCTGCGCACCAACGCAGCAGGTCAGATGCACAATCACCCGATCATCCTCGATCCGTTCAAGCCCGGTCAAAAGCAGGTTGCGCAAAAGGTAAAGCCGCTTTGACAGGCCCAGATCATCGAGCAGAAACGAGATGTAATCGAGGTGCCCATGATAGCGCAGCGTCTTAAACGTCAACCCCTTCAAACGGCCCTCATAGTGCGAGACCAAAGCATCCAATGCGCCCGAAGTGGTAAAGGCTTCAAAGGTCTCGCCGGAAATGGTCACGGTTTCGAGATTGTCGAGTGGCGGCAAGCCGACCACCTTACCGTCCGCCAACGCAGCGCAGGGCTGGGTATATTCCGCAATCAACGCCTCAATGTCCCACATATTGCCATAGCCGAGACGATTGGTTTTTTGGGCCGGCAAAACACCAACATAGGCGGTGATCTCTGCCTCGGGACCGCTGCGAGCCACAAGGTCGTCCACCATGAGTGAAATCAGCCCCGGCGCAAGACCACAGCCCGGCGCGAAGGGCGTTTGCGCCCCTGCGGCGATCTCAAACACCTCGCGCAATGCTTTTGGGTCTTCGCACAGATCCAAATACACGCAACCCGCCGCGCGCGCAGCTTTTGCGGTGCTGGGCACAACGGAGGGCGGCGCAGCGCATATGACCGCCGCCGCCCCCTTGAGAGCCCGCCCCATCCCGTCTAAATCCGTGCCGCTGACCTGTGCGGCATTCAGGCCCTCCGCCTGCAAAAGACGCACGCGGTCATAGTCGATATCCAGCACAAGAGGCGAAAAGGCCCGATCCGCGCCAAACACCCGCGCGATGGCGGTGCCGGAGCGCCCACCGCCGACGATGACGATTTTGCAAGTTTCAGCGGGCGGCATGGGGCGGGTCATGCGTGAAATCGCTGAAGAAACTGTTGAAGCCGTTCGGATTGTGGGCTGTGCATCACCTCCTGCGGCGGGCCTTGTTCGGCAATCACACCATTGTCGATAAAAATCACCCGGTCCGCGACATCCGCGGCAAAGGCCATTTCATGCGTGACCAACACCATGGTCATCCCGCCCTCGGCCAAATCCCGCACCACTTGCAAAACCTCAGACACCAGTTCGGGATCAAGCGCGCTGGTCACCTCGTCAAACAACATCACATCCGGGCGCATCGCCAGAGATCGCGCAATCGCCACCCGCTGTTTTTGCCCGCCGGAGAGTTTGCTGGGATAATAGTTTTCCTTATCGGCAAGACCGACCTTGGCCAAAAGCGCGCGCGCATGAGCTTCGGCCTCAACTTGGCTCTCTTTTAAAACTACCCTTGGACCCTTGGTGACATTGTCCAAAACGGTCAAATGGGGAAACAGGTTAAAGTGTTGAAAACACATCCCAACCTTGCGCCTCAATGTGCCCGCTCCAAGCGTTCCCGCCTTGTCCTTAAACTCTGGCAACACATGGCTGCCGCGAAATTTAAACGATCCCGAGGTAGGCACTTCCATCATGTTGAGACAACGGATGAAGGTGGATTTGCCTGATCCAGACGGGCCGATGATGGCAATCACCTCACCCGGCGTGATGTCCAGATCAATGCCTTTGAGTACCTCAAGCTCGCCATAGCTTTTTGTCAACGCGCGCACAGAAAGAATAGAAGGCGTGGTCATAACAGGGTCCTTTTTGCGGTTCAGTCGCTGCGCCGCATACGGCGTTCGAAATAATCGGCGAATTGGGTGAGCGGGAAAAGCATGGCGAAATACATGATCGCGGCAATCGAATAGCTTTCGAGCGGGCGGTAGGTTTCGCTGTTTACGATGTAAGTCATATAGGTCAGTTCCGCGATGGAAATGGCGTATAGGAGCGATGTGTTTTTGACCTGAATAACCGACTGGTTGATGAACGCAGGTAGCATCTTTTTGACGGCTTGCGGCATGATGATGTGGCGCATCGCTTGGCCGCCAGACATGCCAACCGCCATGGCCGCTTCGCGCTGACCTTTGTCGATTGCATTGATGCCACCCCGAAAGATTTCACCGTAAAACGACCCGACATAGAGTGAGAGCGTCGCCAGCCCTGCGATCCAGTTCGGTATGCTGATCCCCAGCAACATCGGCAAAGCATAATAGGCCCACATGATTTGTACGAGCAAAGGGGTGCAGCGAAACACCTCTTGGTACGTGCGTGCCGCACCGCGCAACAGCCGCCATTTAGACAGCCGGGCAAAGGCGGTCACAAGTCCGATGACGATGCCAAAGCCAATCGAGCCGATGGTGTAAAGGAAAGTGGTGAGCAGCCCGTGCCAGAAGAGATCAAAGGACTGAAAGACCGTGTAGAAGTCCCAGTTATACATGGAGGTCCTCGAATATAGGTAAGGTCGACGCGCCAAAAAGCGCGCCGAGAGTGAGTGGTGAAGACAGGCTTATCCGCCGATGTCGAACCCTTCAGGCAAATCGTCCAGGGTCACATCAAAGGGGGCAAGGCTTTCGACGATCCATGTTTGGTTGTTGCCAACACGGCGATTGTAATCGGCCCAGGCGGAAATAAAGGCTTTCCACGTTTCATCTGTGTCGTAATTCAAACCGATCACAGAGGGTGATGACAGGGTGGGTTCGGGGACATAAACGGTGCCAAGCGCCGGGTTCTTTTTGGACATGACAACAGAGTTCAACACGGTGTTGATCATCGCGTCCGCTTTGCCCGTGGTGACCGCAATCACCGCCTCATCACGAGATTTGAACCGAAGAACATTTGCGTTCGGAAGATACTGACGCGCGATATTGTCCTGCGCAGAACCAAGATCAACCGCGATCGTATAGGCCGGATCGTTCAACTCCGCCCACCCCTTGTCGGCAAGCGCCTCATTCGGGGAGATGATCACGAAGCTGTTGTAATAGGTCGGGTCAGAGAATGAAATCGCCATCGCGCGTTTCGGCAAAGCGGTGAGCGCCAAGGCGAGGTCCACTTTGCCCGATTGCACATCAAGGATCGAGTTGCTCCAGCTGCTTTCAACAACTTCCAACTCCACACCAAGCGTTTCGGCAATATCACGCGCCATAGACACGGCAAAGCCGCGCCATTCGCCGGTGCGCGGGTCTTTCGCAAAATACGGGTCTTCGCTGAGAATCCCCGCCATGCGTAACGTACCTCGCTCGCGGATCTCATCAATCTTACTGTCTTGTGCCTGCGCCGAGCCAATCGACACAGCCGTGGCAAGTGCTGCAAGCGTGCCACCAATAAAAGCCTTGAGCTTCATTCTGATCTCCTTGTTGGACAAGGCAGCTTTTGCGCTGCCACTTCGTTTTGAGAAAACGGCGTTCCCGTGCTTCCTTGCTACAAAGCACCCGTTATCGGGGCGTCAGGCAATACAAGATCATCCTGCAAATATACAAAATAATTTACATGTCACAGATCTTTATCGGGCGCACACAGAATTGTTCCAACTTTTTTTGTATCTTAACCGCATATATTTGCATCGAAATCAGACCCGGAATTGCCCAACCTTGGATCAAACCAAATTGGAGCAACCTTGGTGCAGCCGACAGACTCATATGACCTCGTGATTGCCGGAGCCGGCATTATCGGCGCCTCCGTGGCATGGCACGCGACCCAACGGGGTCTCCGCGTCGCCGTCATCGACGCCAAGGGCCCGGCGGCCGCGGCCTCAGGCGCGTCGGATGGGGCCGTCTCGGTCGCGTCCAAACGCCCAGGCCTCATGGCCAACCTTGCCGACGCCTCGCTTTGCTATGCGCGAGAGATGGCACAACACAACGGCATTTTAAAAGGCATTTTTCACCCTCGGCCAACGTTTATCTTTGCCCGTTCCGCCCCCGAAAGCGCAGCACTTGATCGTCTGACGCGCATGCTGCACGACCAGTCCCTCTCCGTCTCCATCCACCAAGATGGGGCCGCGCAAACCTCGGCCATTTCTGGCCTTGGCAAAGACATCACGCGGGTGATCGAACTGCAAGGTGAGGCGCATATGCTCGGCTATCAAGCCACCCATGCCTATCTGAGCGCCGCCAAATGCGATCTCTTTTGGCCGCGCAGCCTGGAAGCCTATGAGCCGGGTCCCGAGGGTGTGCGGGTTTTCACCTCGGCGGGTGAGATGAATTGCGCACAGCTCGTGATCGCCTCCGGCATTGGCACCATGGGACTCCTCCCAAACGTGCCGATGATCGCGCGCTCCGGTCAGTTGATTGTCTCTGACAGAGGCCCCGCATCTGAACCCAACCTGCCCGGCCCGCTGACCTCTGCCGCGTATCTCCTTGATAAAACGGCAAACGGGCGCGGTGACGCCGGTCTCCCCGTCGTCATCGACCCCCTGCGCACAGGGCAGGTGTTGATCGGCTCAACCCGCGAAGATCATGGGACGGAGCGGCAAACAGACATCGCCATCGTGCGCCGCCTGCTGCACAGCGCTGTCGGCTGTCTGCCACGGCTGGCTGAGCGCCGGATCATTCGGGTCTTTGCGGGCGTGCGCAGCGCGTCTCTCGATGGTTTGCCGATTGTCGGTGCTCTGCCGGAAGAGCCGAATGTGATCTGCGCCACCGGATTTGAAGGCGATGGGATTTGCCTGTCCGCCCTGATCGGTCGCGAGATCGCCGCACACCTCGCAACCGGGCAATCCAGCCCCGATCTTGCCGCCCTCACCCCCGGACGTTTTTCATCACAAGAGGCGATCCCAGCATGAGCGTCCAAACCATCCTTTGGAATGGCACTCCAATTGCCTTTCTCCCCGGCGATACAATCGCTTCGGCACTGTCGCGGGCCGGGATCACTGAGTTTGGCCTGCGCCAAACCGCGCTGCCCGCCGCGATTTTTTGCGGCATTGGTCAGTGCCAAAATTGTCTGGTGTCAATCGAAGGCATCGGTGTGGCCGAAGCCTGTCTGACCCTCTGCGATGCGGAGCAATCCGTGCGCAGCCTGTCCGATCACCGCCTGACGGAGAGCGCCCATGATTGACACCCGCCCCCTTATTGTCGGCGCTGGCCCCGCCGGGTTGCGGGCCGCCATCACATTGTCCGACGCGGGGCTTCACCCCGTTTTGGTCGACCATGCACCGGGCATCGGCGGGGCCGTTTATGCCAATTTGCGCGCCCAACCAAATCTGACGCCGAAACTGACCCGAGAAGCCCGCATCTTGCGTCAGGATTTCGACCGCGTTCGTCCGCGTGTTGATCTACGCCTGTCGACCGCCTTCGCCGCCTTCGATCAGACGGGCACAGCCCTACTGACGGGGCAGGCTGGCATGATGTTCAAACCCCGCGCCGTCATTTTCGCCACCGGCGCGCGCGAACGCATTCAGCCCCGTCCCGGTTGGACCCTGGCCGGGGTGAGCAGTGCCGGGGCGCTGCAAATCGCGCTTAAAACCACAGGCACATTGCCTTTGGGGCGTCTTCTTTTGGCCGGCACCGGCCCACTGCTGTATGCTATCGCAGCTCAAATGGTGGCGGCAGATCGCCCGCCTGTCGCGGTGATCGAAACCGGGAACCCGCTGCGCCACCCTCTGATGGCTCTGCGTTTGCCCGCCCGCGTTTTGACCGAAGCCACGCGCTATATCGGGCAACTTCTGCTTGCAGGCGTTCCGATTCTTTCGGGGACGGATTTGACCCGGATTGAGACGCGCAACGGGGCGTTGATCGCTCACACCAGCCGTCAGGGTCGCTGGGCCGAAATCAGTGTGGACCACATTGGTTTGCATGACGGGTTGGCACGCAATGACTTTGGCATCAGTGCCGAAATGACGGGGCAAACGCCCGTATTTCAGGCCGGAGATTGCCGATCCGTTCTGGGGCGTTGGGCCGCCGAAGAAGATGGCAAACGTGCCGCTGAACAGGTCCTACACGCCTTGAACGCGACGCCAGGTCGGGCGGCGATTGCGCCTGATCAGAGATTTATCAAAACGCAAACCCTGCTCGCCAAACTCTTTGCCCGTGCGCCCGCGCTTGCAGCTCCCGAATTGCCAGACGACACCGTCATCTGCCGCTGCGAAAACCGCAGTCTGGGTGATCTGAAACAGGCGCTTCAGACAGCCTCAGAGCAAACCCAAACAACGGCCCGCACCCTGCGCCTCACCGAACGGTTTGGCATGGGGCCCTGTCAAGGCCGTCAATGCCTCGATTGGGTCGCAGCCCTCACTCCCGACACCACCAGCTTTGCCGATCTTCGCGGCAATCGCTGGCCCATCAAACCCGTCCGCGTGCGCGACATCCTTGATGCGCCCGATTTCACCGCGGACCCCTCTCACCAGGACCTCAAATGATGAACGTACAATCTCCCTCCATCGCGGCCCTTCAAGAGTTTGAAGTGCGCAATCCCTATGACAACAGCCTCGTCGGCAAGGTGCATGAAACCAGCGCCGAAGAGATCCAGACAATCGTCGCCAACGCCACGAAAGCCGCCGACGCCTTTCGGTTTTCCACCCCGCATGAACGCCGCGCCCTGTTGAACAGGATCGCCGATCTGATGGGACAAGATGCGGAAAACCTGGCGCAGACGGTGTCGCAGGAAATGGGCAAAACCATCACCGAAGCGCGCAATGAGATCCGCCGTGCCCAAAACACGCTGCGCCTGTCGGGCGATGCGGCGACGTTTCTGGATGGCGACGTCTTGCACACCGGGATCGTGGCAGGCGGCCCTGATCGTCAGGCCGTGATCACCTATGAGCCGGTCGGCGTCGTCGCCGCGATCACACCGTTCAATTACCCGGTGAACCTGTTGTGTCACAAACTCGGCCCGGCGATCGCGGCAGGCAATGCAGTGATCGCCAAACCCTCACCCAAAGCCCCGCTTGCGGCACAGATACTGATGGACCTGTGCGACGAGGCGGGCGCACCGAAAGACCTGATTCAGATCGTCCATGGTGGCGCAGAGGCCGCGACCGCCTTGGCCAAGGCCCCGATTGACCTGTTGAGTTTCACGGGTGGCCCCGGCGCGGGCCTTGCGCTCAAAAACGCCTCTGGCCTTGTCCGGTGTTTGATGGAATTGGGCGGCAACGATCCGCTGTTTGTCCTGCCCGATGGCGATCTTGAGGCGGCGGCGAAAACCGCTGTGGCGCAACGCTATGAAATCGCTGGGCAAAGCTGTGCTGCGGTCAAAAAGCTCTATGTGCATGAGGCGATTGAAGCCGAATTCACCGACCGTCTTTTGGCGCTGGTGGCCAATGTCGGCATGGGCGACCCCTCTGATCCCGCCACCATCATGGGGCCGGTGATTGACGCCGCCTCTGCGATTGAAATCGAAGCTCGGATTGAGGCGGCCGTGGCCGGAGGCGCGCATGTGTTGACCGGAGGCCGACGTCAGCACACCCATTTTGATCCGGTGGTGATGAATGGCGTTGATCCGCGCTCCAAACTGATGAGCGAAGAGACCTTTGGTCCGGTGATTTCCATCCGCAGCTTCACCGATTTCTCGGGCGCGATCCGCGAAGTGAACGCGGCGGGATTTGGGCTTCAGGCCGGGGTTTATACCAATGATCATAAGGCGATCAAACTGGCCTCGCGTCAGCTCAAAGTCGGTGGCGTCATGATCAACGAAGGTCCCGATTTCCGGGTCGAACATGTGCCGTTTGGCGGGGTGCGCAAATCCGGCCTTGGCCGCGAAGGGGTCCGCATCGCGCTGCGCGAAATGAGCGAAACCAAGGTTGTGATAGATTGAGGATGCAGATGACACATATTTCGGTTTTTGGCGCGACAGGTAAAGTGGGGCGCGAGGTCTGCGCCCTGCTGACGGAAACAGACCACGCCACCCTGGCACAGGCGATATCGGCCTCTGGCACAGGCTCCACTTTGACATTGGCCGAAGCCGATTTCACAGGCACGGATGTTGTGATTGATTTTTCCACACCGGATGCGGTCATGACACTTTTGGACCATCTTCAAGGCACCTCTTTGCCAGTGATCATTGGCACAACAGGTTTTTCCGCCGATCAAACCGCGCGCCTTCACGCCGAAGCGAACCACCGCGCCCTCTTGATCGGCGCCAATTTCACCAAAGGGTTTGAAGCCTTCGCCGCCGCAGCCCTTGCCCTGAGCAAAGCCTTGCCAGAGGCCGCGATTACGGTGGGAGAGGTCTATAAAGCCGACAAGAAAATGGCCGCCTCCGGCACCACCAAACGGCTGAGTGCCGAGCTTGCTGAGATCACCGGCAAAGAGGTCGATCTCGACATCCAGCGCATCGGGGATACGGCTGGTATCACCACCGTTGTTCTGGATTACAAAATCGCCACGCTGCGCCTTGAACTGAATGTGCGCACCCGCGCCGCCTATGCCGCCGGTGCGGTTGAGGCCGCCCTTTGGCTCGTTGGACGCGCCAATGGCCTTTACGCCCCCAAAGATTTGCTTGCATCCTAATGGAGAATCCCATGTCCGATCTGTCTCGCTTTGACGGTGTTTTCACCGCCCTCATCACCCCTTTCACCCAATCCGGCGATATCGACTGGGTCGCTTTTGACAGGTTGATTGACCGCCAACTGGCCGCTGGCATCACTGGCCTCGTACCTGTCGGCACCACAGGCGAGGCGGCGACCCTCACCTCTAAGGAAGCCGATGCGCTCATCGCGCATACGGTCAAACGCGCCAAGGGCAAAGCCTATGTTTTGGCCGGCACCGGGTCCAATTCCACAGCCAAAACGATAGCCGCGACACAGCGCGCAACCGAACTTGGCGTCGATGGCGTTTTGATCGTCACTCCATATTACAACAAGCCCTCACAACAGGGGTTGCTCAACCATTTCTCTGCGGTGGCCGATGCAACCACAGCCGATGTCGTGCTCTATTCTGTGCCCGGTCGGGCGGGGGTCGAGATTGCCCCGGACACCGCCGGTGCCCTGGCCCAGCGTCACCTCAACATCGTCGCGATCAAAGAAGCCGGAGGCGCGCCGTCGCGCGTGACCGATCTGCGCACGGCCGCGCCCGGTCTGGCTATTCACTGTGGCGATGACGGTCTGGCGCTGGCGTTTTACGCGCTTGGGTCTTGTGGTCTGACCTCGGTGTTTTCGAACTATGACCCGGAAATCTGTGTTGAGCTGTACAAAGCCTGGCAGGCAGGGGATCGCTTGCGCGCCTTGGACATTCACGAGGCCCTGCGCGACATCGCCGATGCCATGTTTATCGAAAACAGCCCCGCCCCGGTGAAATACGTTCTGTCCAATGCCGGGCTCTATACCGCTTTGGTGCGGATGCCGCTGGCGGAAGTGTCAGCACCATCACGGAGCGTGCTGGATCAACATGTGATGGACTTCAAAACCCGCCGGGAGGGCCTCGCCCTTTAATCCCGCCTGGAGGACTCCAGCCTAGAGGCGTGATTTCAGTCTTGCGGCAAAACAGAGCCGTAGGAAGAAGCGGGCGTTTGCGATTTGAGCACAAACGCCCGCCAGTCTTTTGCTTCAGTCGGCAAGAGAGCCTTCTTCGTCACGCCGGGCGTGCATTTTCGATTTCACTTTGCGACCGATGATCAGCGGCAAAATAAACCCGACGATGGCGATCACCCACAATGTGATCGACAGCGGGCTATCGACCAAGGTCAACCAATTGCCGTTGTCGATGGTGATCGCGCGGCGCAGGTTGTTTTCCATCGCATTGCCCAACAAGGTACCAAGGATGATCGGCACCAGAGGCACATCGAATTTGCGCAAGATCCAACCCAACATGCCGAACCCCACCATGACCAACAGGTCAAAGGACGACCCCGAAATGCCGTAGATGCCGACGAAAGACACCATGGCGACAACCGGCATCAAGATACGCGGCGGCACCATCAGCACGCGGGTGAACAGGCCGACCATCGGGATATTCATCGCCAAAAGCATGAAGTTGGCGATGAAAAGCGCCGCGATCAGACCCCAAACCACATCCGGGTTTTGCGAGAACAACAGCGGGCCCGGCGTGATATTGAGCGACAACAGCACCGCCAACAACACGGCCGTGGTGCCTGACCCCGGCACACCCAGCGCCAACATCGGCACAAGCGCGCCACCGGCGGCAGCGTTGTTGCCGGCCTCGGGCGCGGCCACGCCGCGCGGATCGCCTTTGCCAAAGGTCTTGCCGTCCTTGTCCACCAACCGTTTTTCAAACGAATAGGCGATAAAAGACCCGAGCGAGGCCCCTGCCCCCGGCAAGACCCCCGCCAAGAAGCCCAAGAGCGTGGAGCGGATCATCGTCGGCGTGGTTTGTTTGAGCATTGAAAGTGGCGGCGTCAGACGTCCGACTTTGATTTTCGACGCCGTGCCGTCTGCGTCACCATGACGGTGCTCCAAAAAGATGAACACTTCGGAGAGCGCAAACAGGCCAACGATGGCGACGAGGAAATCCAAACCGTCATAGAGGTGCACTTCGCCAAAGGTAAAGCGCGGCACGCCGGTTTGGGTGTCAACGCCAATCATCGCAAAGCCAAGACCGAGTGCTGCGGCGAAGGCCGATTTGGCTTGGTTGGTCGAAGACACGCCGCCCAAGGTCATAAAAGCCAAGGCGAACAGCGCAAAATATTCGGCAGGGCCAAACAAGAGCGCAATTTTAACGAGCTGCGGCGCAAGGAAAATCAGGCCCCAAGTGGCAAAAAACGCACCGACGAAAGAGGCGATACCAGAAAGCGACAGCGCCTGCCCCGCCATGCCCTTTTGCGCCATTGGATAGCCGTCGAGACAGGTCATCATCGCCGGTTCATCGCCGGGAATGTTGAGCAGGATGGACGAAATCCGCCCGCCATACATCGCCCCGTAATAGACAGACGTCAGCAAGATCAGCGAGGGCGTGGCCCCAAGACCAAGGGTAAAGGCCAGCGGGATCAAAATCGCCACGCCGTTTGACGGACCAAGGCCCGGAAGCGCGCCCATGATGGTGCCAAGAAAACAGCCCAACAGGGCCAAAAGGATGTTCTGCCACGTCAGTGCAATGGCAAAACCGTCCGCGAGAGACATGAAAGTGTCCATGATGGTGGTCCTTTAAAACCCAAGCGGGCCGCGCGCGAGCGACAGGCCAAGCACGAGGTGAAAGATGACATAAATCCCAACCGAGGTGCCGACACCGGTCAGCACGGTGGCCACCATGCCCGATCCAAGCCGCCATGTCAGATAGGCGGCGGCAAAGGCCGTGGCGATCACAAAGCCCAAGACGGGAAGCAATTCTGCATACAGCATCATAACCACAGCCGCCGCGAGAATTTCCGCGAAGCGACCGAGGCTTGGCCAAGTGGGCGCGTCGTCGGGCTTAAGTGCGATGGCAATGGAACTGAGGCCGAGGATGGTGGCAATGATCAGCGGAAAGGCTTTGGGACCAACGGCATCGGAGAGGAAACTTTCCTCAATCGCCAAGGCGGCAAAGGCAAAGCCGATGGCAATAAGCAGGCCAACCAAACCAAAAATACGATCACTCATGGGGATCTCCTTTGGAGGATGTGGAAACGGACCGGTGGGGATATGAGCTGGGCGCCGCAACAGATGCGGCGCCCGTCACATCATCACAAACCAAATGGCTTATTTGATGATGCCGATGTCTTTCGAAATCGCCTGAATTTGCGCAACGCTCTCGGAGACGAATGTTTCGAAGGCGGCACCTTGCAGGTCAAGCGGTGCCATGCCGTTGTTCGCCATGATTTCTTTCCACTCAGGTGTGGCATAGAGATCAGCGATTTTTGAGACCCATGCGTCATAGGCTTCGTCGCTCATGTCGCCCGGCGCATAAAAGCCGCGCCAGTTGGCACCGATGGCATCCACACCCTGCTCTTTTGCCGTCGGGAATTCGGCAAATTCACCACCAAGACGCTCGGGCGAGAGCACGGCGAGCACACGGATGTCACCGCTGTCGACAAAGCCTTTGGCCTCGGAAATATCGCCGGTGAAGGCCTGAACAGAGCCAGCCAAAAGCTGGGTCACCGCCTCGCCGCCGCCATCAAAAGCGATGTATTTCACGGTACGCACATCGTCGATGCCATAAGCATTGGCCGCGATCAGGACCTTGAGGTGGTCCCAACCGCCCACGGCGGACCCGCCCGCAACGGACACAGAGCGCGGATCGGTTTTGATCATCTCAAGCAGCGCCGGAAGATCGGCAATATCGCTGTCTTTGGCGACGGCGATCACGCCGTAATCGGCACCAATCGAGGCCAACCAACGGACTTGGTCCATGGTGTTGCCGGGGAATGCGCCCTGAGCCAGACGGGTTGCTGTTGCAGAGGAGGCGGCCACAATCAGATCGTTGTCATCGGCGCGCTTGTTGACGACTTCGGCATAGGCCACACCACCACCGCCCCCGGCGAGGTTCACGACCTGCATGGTTTTCTCGATAAGGCCGAGGTCTTGCAGTGCTTTCCCCACCTGACGGCAGGTGAAATCCCAGCCGCCACCGGGGTTGGCGGGGGCGATACATTCAGGGTTCTCTGGGGTGAAACCCTCAGCAAATGCGCCAAAGGTGGATGCGCCAAGCAAAGCTGCGGCAACGGTGAGGCGAGTGGCCTTGATGATCATGTGTATTTTCCTCCACATTCATGTCTGTCGGGCTGTAAGGCCGCCCGAAGTCCTAAAGCCAACGCACCGCAGGTTTGCGGTCTCCTCGCGAATGGCTATGAAGGATGTGTAGACTGCAAAGCTGTCATGAACCTGTCACGGCAGATCACGCGGGCCTATGACGCGGGAGGATCGGAGGACCATGCGGATATTGATCGTTGAAGATGCGGCCGATGTGGCCGAAGCCGTGGCCATTCGGTTGGACAAATCCGGCATGGCCTGTGACATCGCCGAGAGTTGTGAGGCGGCGGAGGATTTTCTGGCGGTGCAGCGCTATGATGCGATTGTGCTCGACATCAACCTGCCCGACCGCAACGGCACCGAGCTGTTGCGCGACATGCGCACGCGCGGTGACCGTACGCCGGTGTTGATGCTGACCGCATTGTTTTCCGTCGATGACCGGGTGTCCGCGCTTGATCTTGGGGCCGATGATTATTTGGTCAAACCCTTTGATCAACGCGAATTGGAAGCCCGCCTTCGCGCCCTTGTGCGGCGTGAAGCGGATCAGAAATCGGATGCCATCTCTTTGGGACCGCTGACATTTTCGCTCGCAACCCTGAATGCGACACTTGAGGGTGTGCCGCTGAATCTGACCCGGCGCGAGGCCACGCTTTTGGGGCTGTTGTTGCGCAATCAAAAGGTGGCCCTGAGCAAGAAACGCCTGTATGACGGGTTGTTCGCCTTTGATGACGCCGATGTGGGACTAAATGCCATCGAACTCTACATCGCGCGGCTGCGCAAAAAGCTCGCAGCCTCCTCTGTGAAGATCGAAACCCAACGCGGTGTCGGCTATCGGATTTTCCAGAATGAATAGCCACATGGTCGCACTGAACGGTCAACGCACACTGCTGTCACGGGTGATGGGCGGGGTCTTGTCGCTTTTGGCAGTGGGGGGCATTTTGGTGACGATCGCCGCCTTTGCCTACGGCAAAAACGCAGCGCGGCAATCCTTTGATCGGATTTTACTGGGTGCGGCCAATGACATCGCGGAATCAATCGACATCGTGAATGGCGCGCCGATTGCGGATATTCCGGTCTCGGCCTTTGGCCTTTTGTCCCTGGCGGCGGATGATCGGATTTTTTATTCAGTGCGTGGCCCACAGGGCGAGGTTCTGACCGGCTACGCGGGCGCTGTTGCACGCGATTTCACCCATGACACGCTCACCACGCCGGCGTTTTTCGACAGCACACTACAAGGCGAACGCGCGCGGTTTGTCACGGTGGCAAGGCGGTTCTCGGAGCGGGATTTTTCCGGCGCTGTGTTTGTCTTTGTCGGACAGACTTTGCGGGCGCGCAATGCGATGGCGCTGGACCTGACCAAGGGCGCGGTTCTGGTCACGGGCATTGGCGGTATCGCTTTGCTTTTAGGGGCTTTTTTAGTGATCCGCTCAGCCATGCGACCGCTCGAAATCCTGACCCGTGACCTGTCGCAACGCGATCCCTATGACCTGACGCCCATGACCGCCGACGGGCCCGCCGAGGTTGTCGTCATGGTCCATGCGATGAACCGCTTTATGCAGCGTCTGGACCGACAAGTCGGCGCGATGAAACATCTGATTTCCGACACCGCGCATCAGTTGCGCACCCCTGTGGCCGCGATCCGGGCGCAGGCGGAATTGGCAATAGAAGACGATCCCGCGCATCGCACCCAACGGCTGGAGCGCTTGGTGCGGCGCACACGCTCTTTGGGCACTTTGTTGGACCAAATGTTGTCGCGCGCCATGGTCATCCACCGCACAGATAACGCCCCGCCCTCCGCTGTGGATTTGCGCGACGTGGCGCTGAAGGTCTTTGAGGATCGCGACCACGAAGTTTTGGCCCCGGAGGCCGAGGTTCGATTAGAGATCGGGGATGTGGCGGTGATCGTGATGGCCGATGAAATTTCATTGAGTGAAGCGGCGAAAAACATGCTGGCGAATGCGCTGCGTCATGGCACATCACCGATCACCATCGGGGTCTGTGCCGATCAGGGCATAGGCGAGATTTGGGTCCAGGACGCGGGTTCCGGCCCGGCCGACGATGTGATCGACACCATCGGCCAACGGTTTGAACGCTCCGCCGCGTCAAAGGGCAACAGCGCGGGATTGGGCCTCTCGATTGTGCGCGCTGTGGCCGAGGCATTCGAAGGAAAGGTGCATATGGCGCGCAATGATCAAGGGTTTCGTGTCAGTCTGGCCTTGCCTGCGGACCATAGCGTGGAGGAGGTATGATGGGAGATGTATCGCCTCTGTGGCGTTTGAGTTTGATGGTGCTGTGCCTCATTGCCGCCCCAGCGATCGGCCAAGAGGCCAGCCAAAGATTTATTGCCAAAGACGCCACGCCAAGCACCGTTCTCGTGGTGCGCTCCACCACCGATATTTCGATTTTTGCCCCCGCTTTGGCGGCCTTTGTCGCGGCCAACCCAAGCGTCGAAATCGCCTATGAACAATGGGGGTCCAACGCGCTGTATGCCAACAGCCTTGCGGCCTGTGAGGGGACAGCCACGCCTGCGGATGTGGTGATTTCCTCCGGGGTGCATCAGATGGTGGATTTGGTCAATCGTGCCTGTGCCAGCGCCTATCAATCTGAATTCACAGCCCAATTGCCCGCCGCGCGTCGGTGGCGCGACGAACTTTGGGGGATCACCCGCGAAGCCGCTGTGATCATCTACAACACCGATCTGGTCTCGGCTGAGGACGCCCCGCGCACGCGCTTTGCATTGTTGGATTTGATGCGGCGTTCCTCTGACGACTTTATGGGTAAAATCGCCACCTATGATGTGGAAGCCTCCGGCCTTGGATTTCTCTTTGCCTTTATGGACAGCCAGGAGGCCACAACCTTTGGCGGGCTTTTGGAAGGCTTCGCCCGCGTCGATGCGGTGGCAACCTGTTGTTCGGCGGAAATCATCGAAGGGGTCGACAGTGGCCGATATAAAATCGCCTATAATGTGTTGGGCTCTTATGTTGATACCGTCCCGCATGAGAATTTGGGCGTGATTTACCCCGAAGATTACACGTTGTTTTTGTCGCGCGCTTTTATGATCCAAAAAGGCGCGCACCAAGGTGCTACGGCGGGCGGGTTTTTGGACTTTCTCCTGTCGCCCCGAGGCCGCGCCCTGTTGTCCCAGAGCACGCTCATTCATGACAGCAACAGCGATGAAACCGCCGCAAACGAAAGTGCGACGCGCTACATTCCCATTGGGCCGACCTTGCTTGTGGCGATGGATCGACACAGGCGCGCCCGCTTTATCGAAAAATGGCGTGATAGTTTTGGTGTGGATGCGGTGAAATAACCGGGGCGAACCTCGTCGAGACAGCACCTTACAGGGCCGCGTCCTCAAACACATGAACCACCCAATCCAGAAACACCCGTACTCTGGGGGAGAGTTGTCGGTTCTGGGGTGAGTAGGCGGCGAGGAAAATGGGTGGGGGTGGCGCGTTGGTCAAGACTTCCACCAGTCTCCCAGCCTCAAGGTCATCCAGAAAACGATACTTTGGTGCTTGCACGAGGCCGAATCCTTCCCTTGCCAAGTGATGCACCGTGTCTGCGTCATTGGCCGTCACTGTCGCTGGTAAAGAAACTTCCTCAAAACCCGTCCCAACTTTGAACTCAAGCGGCATCGCCGTTCCGGTTCGCGACGACAAAAACCCCACCATACGATGACCGTCGAGGTCTTTGACGGACTGCGGTGTGCCGTATTTTGCGAGATACTCGGGGCTGGCACAGGTGATTTCCGGGATGCTGGCGAGTCGCCGCATCATCATGGTGCTGTCCTCCGGTTCTCCAGCGCGGATGACACAGTCGACCCCTTCGCGCACCAGATCGACCAATCGTTCCGTCTGACCAAGTTGCAAGGTGATCTTGGGATATCGGGCGAGGAACCCCGACAGGCGCGGCAATAAAAAGACCCGTGTGAGTGTGCCAGGGGCATCAATGCGCAAAAGGCCCGAAGGTTCGTGTCCACGCAAAGCACCTTCTGCCTCCTCCAAATCGGCCAAGATCGACAGGCAGCGTTGGTAATAGGCCGCACCATCGGGCGTGGCGGCGATGTGTCGTGTCGTGCGGTCGAGCAAGCGACTTTCCAAATCGCGCTCCAACCGTTGAATGGCTTCGCTGGCGGTTGAGCGCGGAATGTTCAGATCGGCGGCGGCTTTGGTAAAACTGCCACGCTCCAGAACACGGACAAAAAGGCGCATCGTCGCAAGGCGGTCTATCATTTGTTCGCCATTCCCGAATTATCATTCCAATTATCGCCGGATTATCTGGAATCTATTCCGGTTTATCTACCGTGACAACAGACCGGAGATCGACATGGAGCACCCTACTCAAAACACAATCATCACTGGCGCCAGCAAAGGGATCGGTGCGGCCATCGCACTGCGCCTTGCTCGGGACGGCCATGCTGTTCTGATAAATTATGCGCGTGACAAAGCCGGTGCTGATCGCGTCGTCAAAACGATAAAGGAGGCGGGCGGCCAAGCGATTGCGGTCCAAGGCGATGTCGCAAAGCCATCCTGCATGGCCGAGGTGTTTGACGCTGCTGAACAGGCCTTCGGACCCGTCAGCGGTCTGATCAACAATGCAGGCATCATGCGCGGCGGCCCGATTGGCACCGCGACAGATGATGACTTTGACGCACAATGCGCCGTCAATTTTGCGGGCGTCTTCAGAGGCATGCGCGAGGCCGCCCATCGCCTGACGGAGGGCGGAACCATTGTCAGCCTGTCCTCCAGCGTCGTTGGTCTCTACCAGCCAAACTACGGCCTCTATGCCGCGACCAAAGCCGCCGTCGAGGCGATGACCCATGTGTTGGCAAAAGAACTTGGCCCGCGTGGGATCACCGTCAACGCCGTCGCGCCCGGCCCGGTGGACACCGAATTTTTCATGACCGGGAAACCCGATGCCTTGGTCGAAAGCATTAAGAACATGAACCCGTTTGGGCGTCTTGGAACGCCTGATGACATCGCTGCCGCTGTGGCTTTTCTCGCTGGCCCTGATGGCCGCTGGATCAGTGGCCAAACCCTTCGCGCCAATGGCGGCGTGATCTAACCCCCCTCCCCTTGAAAGGACGACCAAATGCCATTTGCAAACTACAAACTGCCACAAGACTCCCTCACCACGGCACAGAAAGAAGACCTGATCCACAAGACAACCGACCTGCTGGTTGGGCTCTTTGGAGAGGTCGTGCGCCCCAACACAATGGTCCTGATCGAAGAGGTCAAGGATGGTGGGTACGGCCGCGCTGACGAAGTGTTTGTGTTGCCGGAAGAGTATCGCGCCAAGGGCTAAGTCGCCTTTTGCACGGGGCAGCGGTGCAAGCCGCTGCCCCAATGAGTGCTGACGATGGGTGCTGACAAAGACCTGTGGTTTCAACACCCGTCTTCGTAGTTCGACCAAGGATCACTCAGAGGATCACCAAAGCACAGAAACGCCCGCAAAAGCGCTGTGGCCAGCAATCAGGCCACAATAGGCGAACAGCGCGTAGACACTCCGCCTGACATCGCCCTTTGCAAAGACCGTCCGCAGGGGCGCACGTTTTGCATGCTGCCGCAGGGTCTGCCATGTCTGCATCCCCAGTTCTTTTTGCCGCCGCCGATCCAGAAGCCTCATCCCAAGGATGGCAAACCCGCCCAGTGCGCCAAACAGCAACACATGCGCCAAATCGCCATTGGGCAACAGATGCAAACCTGCCCAAAGCAGAAACCCCAACAAGAGCGGATGACGGTGCACCCGCACGAAACCCGGTCGCGACGGATCAAACGCGTCATTCTTTGCCCCTCCGAAGGAAAAGGGATTCGGCCGCCCAAGCGACAGGGCGAATATCATGCAGACCGCCAGCATTCCGATTCGTGTCACAGTCAGAGTGACCGCAGATTGTGGCCACAACAGAACCGGATCGGGCCAGTTGGCCGCACGGATCAGCAGCAAAAGCATGGCCAGCGACAGAAGCGAGTATAGAATGGTGAAGCCCCGCGCGCCCACCGCCACCACCGCCCGGCGTTTGACGGCGGGGCGGGTCGGGATCGAATGGCTGAACAAAAACAACGCGAACATCGCCCCATAGGCAACCCAGTTCATGTCACAGACCTCCTCAATGGGACCGTTTCGCAGACCACAGCATCGGGGCATACTGTATGGCGAAGCCCAGAAATGCCACAATCCAAAAGCCTCCCGAAAGCTGATACAGCCCGGTCAGTGGCACAAACCCGGCCAGAAACCGCAGGATTGTGGCGGCAAAGAGCGCGACGTAGATCGCCACGGTCCCACGGCTGGCCTGCAGGGCGCGCCCGGTATGGCCCAGCGAGGCACGGCTCATCACCGACAGCGTCATCCCACCAATCACGCCTGCGGTCCACAGGTGCACTGCGGCAGGCCCCGCCAACAGCTCCGGCCACAGGATCGAGGCGCTGACAGCCAAAGCCCCGAGCGGCAAGCAGAGATAACTCATGTGCAAGACAATCAGAATCGGTTCGCGCCGGGTCAATAGCCCTTGCCAACGGCTCAGGCGGATCAGGTGCAACACGCCGATCACAGCAAGGAGAAGTGCGGTGATCACATGCGACGGCGCCGCCCCCCATGCCAAAAGCGCCAGAGCGCTCAGGGCCAATGTGGCTTTGTCAAACCGCTGCATCGGCGGCACCGGACGCGCCACATGTCCCGCCTTCACCAACCAGTTGCGGGTAAAAGACGGGATGATCCGACCGCCAATCAAGGCGACCATCATCAACGCCGAGCCAAGCCCCAGCCGCATTCCGAAACCCGTCGCCGCATTGCCCCCGCGCCCGGCCTCCAAAAGGAACAGAAGGTCAGAGAGGGTAAACACCATGAGCAGGAGCAACACGGGCAGGTTGCGCCAATTCCGCCCCGCAACGATCTCCCGCAGCAAGAACGCCCCGAGCACCAGTGGAAAGGCAAGGTCGGTGGCGACCGCATAGCCGAAAGGGATCAGCCCCGAAAACAGCATGGCGATACGCCCTATCCCCCAGAGCGCGAACACCCCGATCAGGGGCGTGCCGACCACCGGCAGGCGACCGGTCCAGTTGGGAACAGCCGTCAAAAGGAACCCGGCGATGATCGCGCCGAGATACCCGAACAGAAAGGCATGGGCGTGCCAACTCACCGGATCAAGCCGTGACGGCAGGGTGAGCGCCCCGGACAAGACCAGAATCCACAGGCACATGGCACAGGCGGCCCAAAGCGATCCAAAGAGGAAAAACGGGCGAAACCCATAGGAAAACAGGGCTGGCCCCGTCCAACGGCGCATCTGTTCAGTGGAAGAAACGGGCATTCTCAAACTCCTTTCAAGTGTCGGCAGCATCCATCAGGCGTCGGATATGACAGGCAAAGGCATAGGTGGCAGGCAGCGCGATGAGCGCGCCAAGCCCCAACGACACCGAGGTGGTCGCAACCGGCAAGCCAAGCCACGACCCAATGAGCGAGGCGAAAAAAACATTCACCGCAAAAGCACCCCAACCGAAAGGAAAGAGCAGCAGCGCGATGCGTGCCGCGCTCCAGTGCCCCGTGCCGTGTCGGGTCATCGCCGCGCCACCACCCGCGCCACCGCAATCAGTGCGGCAATCAGTGCCAATGTGGCGAGAAAGAACCAAAGTTCCGCCGTGGCGGATTGCGCCTGTGGGATTGGGCGGTCGAACGCCTCGGCAAAACCCGATACGGGGATGAGGGCGATGAGAAGGATTAGAAAACGCATATCAACTCTCCTGTGTGAGACTGCGGTAAATATCGGGAAGGGCCCGCAAGAGCCGCTCGGGATGGGGTAAAAGCGTGAACCCGCCCCGGCCAAAAATGCGGGCGAACCAGTCCTGCCCGTCTTCGTCGATGATCACCCCATGCAACAACAGCCCGGCCCGGCGCGCCTCGCGCACCGCCATATGGCTGTCTTCGATGCCGTGCTGGCCTTCGTAATGATCAAGATCGTTGGGCTTGCCATCGGTCAAAACGATCAACAGCTTGTGGCTGGCCTTTTCTTTTGCCAATTCCGCGCTGACATGGCGGATCGCCGCGCCGAGACGGGTGAAATGGCCGGGTTTGAGCGCGGCGATATTGTCTTGGACAGGAAATCCCATCGGATCGGAAAACCCTTTGACCCGCGCAAGGAAAACCCGGTCGCGCCGGAGCGAGGAAAACCCCCAGATGCCGAACCGGTCGCCTGCGGCGTCGATCCCGGCACTGAGCGCCGACATGGCCTCACGGGCCACATTGATCACCGAACTGTCGCCAATCGCCGCCTCGGTCGAGCGCGACGTGTCAATCAGGAAGGCAACCGTCAGATCGCGGTCGACTTGGCGCGCTTGTTGCCAGATGCGATCCGTCCCACGACCGCTGGCAATGATGTCAGTGCGGTTGCAAATCACCGCGTCGAGGTCCAATTCGCTACCGTCGATTTGACGCGGGCGCAGGATGCGTTTCGGGCGCAGCGCCTCGAATTGCCGCCGCACCGCGCGAATATGGCGCGGATCGGCCCGAAACCCGTCATTGGGGCCAACGGCAACAGGGGCTTCGAGCACGCGGCAATGGCCCTCCATATAGCTGCGGGTGCGGTGGTTCCATTCGGGATAAATATGCGTGCCCGCCAGCCGCTCATGTTCGGCATCGACCGGAGAGAGATCAAGATGCAGCCGAAGCCGGGTCGCCGCCTTGCGATTGTGTTTGCTCAGAGTGATCTGGTCCTGATCATCCGCTGCCTTGGCGGCGTTCTCTTCGTCGTCATCGTCAACCGAGCGGTTGATGTTCATCGACTCGACCCAAGAGAGAATGGATTCAAACCTGTGGATGATAAAACTGTCGCGCCGCCGCGTCTGATCGAGATCGCGACGCTCGCCGAGCTTGCGTTTGGTGCTGGCCGCACCGGGGGCGGCAGTCTTGCTCTGAGCCTGATCCTCGCTCGCACCACGACCGGATGTCAGACGTTCGAACCGCAGCCAGATCGGCACCGGAGCGAGCGGCATATAGGTGCCCGTTTCGCTTGGCAGCGCGGCGGGGGATGAGACCTCCCCACCCAGCTGATCCCGCAACGCCTGTTCCATCATGGCTTCGGCGGGAGGGCGCGCCAGATTGGTGCGGCGTCCGAGGGACAAAAGTGCAAGGTCACGATAGGCCCTGCGCAGACCGGGACAGCGCAGATAGGCGTGATCGCAGGCCTGCGCATTGGCCCGGATTTGCGCGCAATCCATCGCCGGGCCCACAGATTCCACAGGCAAATCCGGCATCTCTTGACCGCTCACGGCCGCCAAAGCGATGAGCCAAAAATACGCCGCGCGGTTGAGGCGCACTTCTGGAAACACATCAATGACCGGCGGCAAGCGCAGGCGCTCGCCATCAAAGGCCGCCACATGTTCTGTTTCGCGGGCGGACCCGAGTTTGCGGCGCAACGCCATGCGATGCCGAACCGGTGTTGGGGCGGCTTCGACAAGCTCCACCCCCGCATCGCCACCCAGCGCGCGAAACACCACCGTCAGAGAGGGGCGGAGTGAGGAAAAAGTCACGCCCGCCTCCGGGAACCTTGTGTCGGCACCGATGTCTTTGGCCAAATCGTGCCACAGGTTGCCCACCGTCTCTTCCGGTTCCATCAGGTCCATCAAACGCATGGCGCGGCTCCTATCCGTAGATCGTCGAGACCAGATCACGCAGCGCCTGCTGCACATCCGGTTCATCGGTGAGCGGTTCGATGATGGCGACCTGAATCGCCTGATCGACACTCATATTGCTGGCCATCAGCCGCGCCGCATAGGTCAGAAGCCGGGTGGACACGCCCTCTTCAAGATCCATCCCGGACAGGGCGCGAATATGCCCTGCGAGCCGCACCAATGGCGCGACACGTCCGGGTTCCAGCCCGCTTTCGGCACTGACCACCGCAATTTCCACCTCTGGCTCCGGGAAGTCGAAAGAGATCGAAAGGAACCGTTGACGGGTCGAGGGTTTCAAACGTTTGAGCACGTTTTGATAGCCCGGATTGTAGGAGGCAACGAGCATGAAACCCTTTGGTGCGGCAAGCTCCTCCCCCGTGCGGTCGATCATCAGAGTGCGGCGCGAGTCCGTCAGCGGGTGCAGCACCACGGTGACGTCCTTGCGCGCCTCAACCACCTCGTCGAGGTAACAGATCGCGCCCTCACGCACGGCGCGGGTCAGTGGCCCATCAACCCATTCGGTTTCACCACCCTTGAGCAGGTAGCGCCCGATCAGATCGGCCGCAGAGAGATCGTCGTGACAGGCCACGGTATAGATCGGCTTGCCCAGAACTGCGGCCATATATTCGACAAAGCGGGTTTTGCCGCAGCCGGTCGGCCCCTTCAGAAGAAGGGGCAAACCGTTTTCATAAGCCGTTTCGAACAGGCCGCATTCCATACCCGTTGGCTGATAGAACGGCAGATCGGGGGGCGTGGGTGAAAGATCGAGGGTCATGGTCATTCTCCTGCGACGGATTGCGCTGGGCCGGGTTGTGCTGGGCCGGGTTGAATCACCTCACGTTTGCGCACCACAACGAGCGAGTAGATGAACAGGAGCGCCCCGACGACCACTGCGGCCCCCGCGCCAAAGCGCATCAGGTAGAAGAGCGACAGGCTGTCCTGAACATCCATGTAATTTTCGCCCAGCACACGCTGCATATGGGTCTGGATCGTCCCGGCAAAGGTCAGCACGAAGGTCATAAAGGTCATGCCGCCGGTCATCAGCCAGAAGGACGCCATGTTAAGCACCTGATTATAGGGATCACGTCCGCGCAGCATCGGCATGGCGTAGGTAAAGATGGCGAGATTGAGCGCGACATAAGCCCCGTAGAAGGCAAGGTGACCATGGGCGGCGGTGATCTGTGTGCCGTGCGAGTAGAAGTTCACCCCATGCAGCGTGTGCAAAAATCCCCAAACGCCCGCACCAAAGAAAGCCACAGTGGAGGACCCGAGCGACCACAGAAGCGCGGCCTTGTTCGGGTGATTCTTGCGCCCTTTCCAGACCATGACGAAGGCGAAGGACATCATCAGAAAGAAGGGGATGACTTCGAAGGTGGAGAAGATCGACCCGATCCACTGCCAATAGCCCGGCGTACCGATCCAGTAGAAATGGTGGCCGGTGCCAAGGATGCCGGAGAACAGCGCGGTGGCGACGATGACATAGAGCCATTTTTCGACCACTTCGCGGTCTACGCCAGTGAGCTTGAGCATCAGATAGCCAAGGATCGCGGCCATGACGAGTTCCCATGTGGCTTCGACCCAGAGGTGAATGACCATCCACCAATACATTTTGTCGAGGCTCAGGTTATCGGGATTGATGAAGGCGAAGACCCACAACAGGCACAACAACCACAGCCCCATCAAAAGTACGTTGGTGATCGCGGTTTTGCGCCCGGCGAGAACCGTCATCGAGATGTTGAACAAGAAAATGACAGCCGCGACAAGAATGCCGAATTTCACCCATAAGGGTTGTTCGAGAAACTCACGACCGCCGTGAATGCCGACAAGGTAGGAACCGACCGCGCCCAGCGTGCCGACCATCAGAATGATCAATTGGAGATAGGCGAGTTTGACGGAGTACAGTTCGCGTTCCGATTCTTCGGGAACGAGGAAATAGGCCGCGCCGAAAAAGCCCAGCAGCAGCCAGACGATCAGCGCGTTTGTGTGGATCATGCGGATCACGTTGAAAGGCACGATCTCGGACAGGGTGTTGGGTGAAACGTAGATCCAGCCCGCCAAAAGCCCGCCCAGCACCTGAATGCCAAACAGCGCCATGGCGCAGTAGAAATAGGCTTTCGCCACAGATTGGGATTGGTATTTCATAGTTTATTCTCCTTAGCCCGCGTCATTCGGCGGCCAGCCTTGGGTGTCGGTTTGATCGGCCCAGCGCAGGAACTCAGAGAGCGCGCGCATCTCTTCCTCGGTGATCTCGAAATGCGGCATCTGGCGGCGGCCTTCGATGCCCGAAGGCTGCGCCTGCATCCATCCGTCGAGGATTTCATAGGCGGTTTCCGGGTCATCGGCGACGCCCCAGCGGGTCATCACATTGCCGATCTCAGGGGCGAAATAGGCGCCTTCACCATGCAGCGTGTGACAGTTGATGCAGGAATTTTTTTCCCAGACATGTTTGCCGAGCGCGACCTGTTCGGTCAGCGGCATCCCTGCGGTAGACGTTTTGACGATATGTCGGTGGCTCTGCGCGGTCAGCGCAATGAACACCACAACGAAGAAGATTGATCCTCCGTAAAAGATGTTTCGCGCCCGCGTTTTGGTCAGAATTTCAGCCATGGTGGGCCTCTCTTTGGGTCACTTGATGACCAGAGAGGTAACCGTCCTGAAATGTGCGAAGTTTGCGCTGGCGCAACGTTTCGATACATTCAGCTCTTTAGATTGATCGGGGAAAGGACGCGCCATGCCTCTGACATCCCCGCTCAATACCGATCTGACCCTGAATGAGCTCATGGAAACATGGCCCGCGACGATTCAGGTTTTCTTACGCCACAAAATGCTCTGTGTCGGCTGTCTCGTCACGCCCTTTCACACAGTTGAAGACGCCTGTGCAGAATACCATCTTGATCAGCACGCCTTTGTCGCGGAATTGCGCGAGGCGGTTATATCGGCACCCCACCCCGGCACATCAACACAAGACGGTGGGGATCGGTCACGGTGATCCGCTTGCGGCGACTCGACACCAACCCCTGTTTTTCCCAAGCACTCAACAAACGCGATACTGTATGTAATGTGGTGGCAGTCATTTCCGAGAGGTCCTGACGGGTGATCGGAAAGTCGATCTCGATGCCGCCCTCAACCTTGCGACCAGTCTGGTTGATCAACCGCAAAAGCGCATTGGCAACACGTTGCTCGACCTGTTGCGTCGCCATCTCAACGATGCGGTTGTTCATTTCGCCAAGGCGCTGTCCCAGCGTCTTGTAAGTCTCGGTGGCGAAACCGTCGTAACGCGCAACGAAATCGTCCCAAACCCGCATGGGCCAACTCAAGATGATCGCCTCAGACGCCGTCACAGACGTCGCCGGGTAAGTGTCACGTCCAATCGCCCTGGCGATGCCGAACAATTGGCCGGACGGGATGTGGAGAGCGATGACCTGCTCTCCGGTCGCGGTGATCCGCATCACCCGGATATAGCCGTCCAGCAACATATAGAAACGCTCCGCCGGCGCGCCTTCTTCAAAGACCGCAACGCCCTCGCCGAGGCGGCGTACGCTTGCCATGTCCAGAATCTCACGAATCTGCCGCTTTTCCAACTTTGAGAAGGGCGGCACATGACTGAGCAGGCTCTCATCAAGGCGCGGCAATGTTTTGGCTGTGTCAGACATTGTTCTTTCTAAACACGTTAGAGCGCGGCGTCCAATAGATGCGTATCGCATGGGAGAAACGATGAGAAGTTTGTGCCACCGCAAACTTCGCCTTGGAGGCGGGTCTATAAATAAGCCGAAAACAAATCAACCGAAAGGACAGACAATGTTTCGTACCCTGATTTCTGGACTGGCTCTCGCCGCTTTGCTTGGCAGCGTAGCCAACGCGGAGGTGTTCGAAGTGCATATGCTCAACAAGAGCGACAATGGCACAATGGTTTTTGAACCCGACCTCGTGCAGATCGCGCCCGGTGATACCGTCAAATTCATTCCCACGGACAAAGCCCATAATGCCGAAAGCGTCGATGGCATGATCCCTGCCGGAGCCGAGGCCTTCAAAGGTAAGATCAACCAGGAACTCGATGTGACCTTCGATGCCGAAGGTGTCTATGCCGTCAAATGCAATCCGCATTTCGCGATGGGCATGGTGATGACGATCAAAGTCGGCGATGCCGCCGCACCTGATGATTTCCTTGCCGGGCGTTTGCCGAAAAAGGCCAAGGAACGCTTTGAGACACAACTCGGCAAACTCTGAACATTGCCGTGAACAAAATTAAGGCCCAACGCACAAGACACAACAATCCATAAAAATCTTGGAGGGTCTCATGACCACATATATCAACCCCGGCCTCGTGAAAACCAATCGTCGCAATGTGCTGCGCGGCTCTCTTCTTGCCGGTGCCGCGGCCGCTGTTGGCGGTGCCGCTCTGGCGACACCGGTGCACAAATCCGCGCCTCTGGCCGCCCCACGCGCCGCCGCGCCTCAGTTCATTCAGGCCGAAGCTCAGGCTCAGGCCGTCGCGCCGAAAGTGGACCTGTCGGGATACACCCGCGTGAAACAGGACCTTGTCGCGCCACCCTTTGCCCCGGTCCACGAACAGGTGGCAACCAGCGGCCCCAAAATCGTCGAAATCACCATGGATACAAAAGAGGTGCTGTTGACAGTGGATGAGGACACGGGTGCCGAAATTTGGGCACTCACCTACAACGGTTCCGTCCCCGGTCCGCTGGTCATCGTGCATGAGGGTGATTATGTCGAACTGACCCTGCGCAACCCGGTGGATTCGATGATGGAACATAACATCGACTTCCACGCCTCCACAGGTGCCTTGGGCGGCGGCGGGTTGACCCATGTCTTCCCCGGCGAGGAAACCGTGTTGCGTTGGAAAGCCACCAAACCGGGCGTGTTCACCTATCACTGTGCACCGGGCGGGGCGATGATCCCCTATCACGTCACCCATGGGATGAACGGTGCGGTGATGGTGTTGCCGCGAGATGGGTTGAAAGACCGCGATGGCAACGCGCTCACATACGACCACATCGCCTATATCGGCGAACAGGATTTCTACCTGCCACTCGACGAAAATGGCGACTACAAGACATATGAGACAGCCGGCGAAGACTACGCCGACAGCATTGATGCCATGCGCACGCTGACCCCGACCCATTCCGTGTTTAACGGCTCTGTTGGAGCGCTGACAGGTGAGAACGCGCTGAAGGCCAAGGTCGGAGAAACCGTCTTGATGATCCACAATCAGGCCAACCGCGACACCCGTCCACACCTTATTGGCGGCCATGGCAACCATGTCTGGGAAGCCGGGTCCTTCTCTGACGCCCCTCAGACAGGTCTTGAAAGCTGGTTCATCCGGGGCGGCTCAGCCGGGGCGGCGCTCTATACGTTCGAACAGCCGGGGGTTTACGCCTATGTGAACCACAACCTCATTGAGGCGGCTCTTCTTGGTGCCACCGCGCATTTCGTCGTCGAAGGCGAATGGAACAACGCCCTGATGGAACAAGTCGTCGCTCCGAAGAGTATTGAAGCCTAAGGAGGGGCCAAACCAATGACCGTTTCCGTATCTGATGTGATCTTTGCGTCCCTTCCAAGGATCGTGGCAGGTATGGTGACGGTCACGCTCGTCGGGGGCGCGTGGTGGATGCTGCGCGGCCCCGACTGGTCCTATGTGCCCGAGATGGCCGAACAGGCGGTCGTGCTGTCCGACGACCATAAGATTTTCGTGCAGAAATTCGAAGTGACTGTGGCCGAATGGAATCAGTGTCACGCCGATGGCGCCTGTGATCTGGAACTGCGCGCGCCTGCACATGAAGACCCCGTGTTCCTTCCGGCCACCGGGCTGAATTTCGTAGACGTCAACCAGTACCTGGACTGGATCAACCGTCATGCGCGTCATCCCTTCAGACTGCCGACGGCAGAGGAATGGGATTTCATGGCCAAAGATGTTTTGCCCGAAGAGCCGGACCCGATCTTCACAGATCCAGCGTTGAGCTGGGCTTCCAGCTATCTGATCGAAGGCCTCGCGCCGCGGCGTCTGGTGCGACAAGGCAGTTTTTCCGTCAGCCCCGAGGGCATTGTCGATCTTGATGGCTCCGTGTGGGAATGGACTGACGATTGCTTTGCCGGTGACGGTGGAGGCATCATCGACCGCGATCGTTGCCCGGCCTTTTTTGCCGGCGGCGAACATGTTGCCGCGATCCCGTTTCTGGTCCGCGACCCGGCCCGCGGCGGCTGCGCTGTCGGCAGCCCGCCTGCCCATCTCGGACTGCGATTGGTGACAAACAAGGAAATAAAGGGCGGTGGTGTGTGACGTGGTAAGAAACAGGTCCGGTTGACCGAGAAACGGCTTACCATACGCGTTGACCTACGCCAAAAGGCGACATCTTGTTTCAACGAGTTGCGCAGTCTGATGGCCATGCTCTGATAAGGCGTATTAAGGCGTATTAAGGCGTATCTTTCCATATCGGGATCTGCGCCCCGGACAGGAGAGGAAAGCCATAAGCCCCGCTCCATTTGGGCCAAAATTTGACTTCGCGTCTATTGCCCCTTTTTTGCGCCTCTCGCGCTAACCCCGATCAGTGCACATCCGTACTCGGGAGGCCAAAAGAGAGCGTCGTCACGACCGCGACCAACGTGTTCACAATACCGGGGCTGCGGTTGACAGCTCCGATGTGTCCTTCCAAGGTCAAAGCACCGTGCAGGCCGTCGAGACGTTTGCCTCTGCCTTTCCCTTCCTCCCGGTCCAATATCTCCAAAGGAGTTTTCGATGAAAAGTGAAACCAACACCCCCGATGCTGCCTCTGTTGCCAATGATTTCGAAGAACTGACCAAGCAATTGGCCGTTTTGCGCGAAGATATTGCAAAGCTTGCAAAATCAGTCGGCGCAACGGCAACAAAGCAAGGGCGCGACATGGGCGCTGATATTGCCGAAGGCTTTGATGAAGCACAAAAATATGTCGAACGCAAAGGCCGCAGCGCAGAGGAGCAGCTTGAAACATCGGTCGCCACACATCCCTTTATGGCCATTGGCCTTGCCGCGCTTGCCGGGCTGGTGATTGGCGCCCTGTCGCGGCGTTAAGATCAATGTTCAGCTCTCTTTTGCACCGCGCGGAGCGTGACGTCAAAGATGGCGCGCGCAAGCTTCTTTGGTCAGCACTGGCGGTTGTGATCGCTGGTCTGACAGCGGGTGTGGGCGTTTGCTTCGTGTTGCTTTGGGCCTATATGACGTTGAGCGCAGAGGTCGGCCCACGCATGGCATCTCTTGTGATGGGGCTCGGTTTGATCGTCTGTGCGGCCGTCGTTTTGGCGCTGTCCGCCCATCAGGCTCGCCTCGAACGGACCAAAACGCCAGATCCGCAGCCTGCCCCACACCGCGCGCTCAAACCTGCGCCGTCAGACCCTGACATCGAAACCCTACCGTCGCTCGTGGCTTTCACGGCGGCGTTCGTATTGGCCAGATATCTGGCGAATCGCAAGGCAGATGAGTAAGCATTTTTACGGGACCGCGCTATCATGACGCCACAATGGTCGATAAGGAACCCAGATGCCCGATGATCCCTACAAAGTGTTAGGTCTCACCAAGTCGGCAACCGCAGATGAGATCAAAAAAGCCTACCGCAAACTGGTGCGCACCAGCCACCCTGACCTGCACCCGGATGATCCCGGTGCAGAAGATCGGTTTAAAGCGATTGGGACGGCTTATGATCTTTTGAAAAAGCCCGAAACCCGCGCGCGCTATGATGCGGGCGAGATTGATGCACAGGGGGCGGAGCGGCCCCCGCGCCAATATTACCGCGATTTTGCGGACACCTCTGACAATACCTATCGGCAACGGAGCGGCTTTGGCGCGCAGTCCGACCCGGCCGATATTTTCGCCGAAATCCTGCGCAACCGTGCGCGGCAATCCGGCGGCGGCGGGTTTGGCGCGCAAGGGGCCTCTGCGCGCGGCGCGGACCTGCGCTATAGCCTTGAGGTGCCGTTCCTGGAGGCCGTGTTGGGCACGAAAACGCGCATCACCTTACCGGACGGTCAGGCCCTTTCGGTGAGTATTCCCAAAGGCACGATGGATGGCCAAACCTTGCGCCTGCGTGGTAAGGGCGCGCCCGGATTTGGGCAAGGCCCCGCCGGAGATGCGTTGATCACCGTGTCCGTGCGCTCGCATCCGGTGTTTCACCGCGACGGAGATGACATTCTCCTGACGCTACCGATCACCATTGAAGAGGCCCTTTTGGGCGGCAAAGTCAGCGCGCCAACGATCCACGGACCCGTGGATTTGACCGTTCCTCCCGGCAGCAGTTCGGGGCGCATTCTGCGGTTGAGAGGCCGTGGTGTTGAACGCGCTGGGGCCAAAGAGAAAGGCGATCAAAAGGTCGAGCTTAAAATCGTCGTCCCGCCCGAGGTTGATGCCGATTTGCGGGACTTCCTGACGGCGCGGCGCGGCAAAAACACTTTTGATCCTCGGATTGATCTGATGAAGGGGGGCCACTCATGATTGAACATTTTTCTGAAGAGGAGGTGATCACCACAATCACCCGATTGAGCCGGGACCAACTTGTCCGCTTCATCGAGGCCGAGTTTGTGCGACCGGATCGGAGTGAGACGGGCTATGTGTTTCGGCGGATCGACATCGCCCGGTTGGAATTGCTGTGCGATCTGTCGTTTGATTTGGATCTGGATGAAACGGCCTTGGGCGTGGTGATTTCGCTGATTGATCAACTCCATACCGCTCACCAAGAACGCCTTGCCATTGAACGCGCCATTCAGGCGCTACCGGCGGATGTACATACGCGGATTTTGGAGAGCTTGGGCGCATCATAAGACCCTTACAGGATAATTTGTGGCTCCTGTAATCCTGTCATACCCGCGTCACAGGCATAAACCACCCCTTGCGCCGCATCCGGCATCAGGATGTCTTCGCGCGCGGTCGTCACAAACAGCGTGGTCAAATCCGCGCCGCCAAAGGCCGGACAGGAGCTATGAGCCCCGCCAACCGATATGGCGCGATCAAACGAGCCATCCGGCAAATACCGCGCCACGCGGCCCGCCCCCCATTGTGCATTCCAAATCCCGCCCTCGGCATCCACCACCGCACCATCGGGGTTCAATCCCGCGTCGCGCAGGTCAAGAAACACCTCAGATGCGCCGATGGGCCAGCCGGAGGCATCGAGCGCCTGACGGTTGATCTGTCCGGTCTTGGTACAGGCGAAATAGGCAATGCGCCCATTGGGAGCGAAACAGATGGCGTTGGGGATGGTCAGCCCGTCAAACAACCGCACAATCTCGCCTTTGTAATAGCGATAAATAGCCCCCAGACCGGGTTCGGCGCGCTTGCCCATGGTGCCAATCCAAAACCCGCCCTGCCGGTCGGCGCGGCCATCGTTCGATCGCGTTTCGGAACGATCCGCCTCCAAAGGCGCAACCAAATCGCGCCGTCCGGTTGCAATGTCAAACCGCCAAAGGCCCGTCTCCGAGGCGATCAAAAGCGTGTCATGATCGACCCAACCCGCCGCCGAATGATGTTCGTCAAACTGCCACATCCGCGTGGTCTCGCCCTGACGGGACAACAGGCGGCATGCGATGATGTCGAACCAAAAAAGCTCTTGGCGCAGCGGGTGCCACAGTGGCCCTTCGCCCAAAACACATGGGCGGGGATCAAAAACCTGCGCATTCATTGGCCAAACACCGCGTCATAAGCGGCGACAATGCTGCGCGCCTTGTCGCGGACCACATCGACACTGTCGCCCGGTTTGTAAATCGCCGATCCGATGCCAAACCCATCGACGCTGGCCGCCGCCCATTCGGCAAAATTATCCGGCGCGGCGCCTCCGACGCAAAGCACTTCGGTGCCCGCGGGCAAGACGGCGCGGATGGCTTTCAACCCTTCAGGCCCCAAAAGCGCGCCGGGGAAAAGTTTCAATCCATCCGCTCCGGCTTTGAGTGCGGCAAAACATTCCGACGGTGTCATCACGCCGGGATAGGACAGCATCCCGGCGGCTTTCGTCGCTTGGATCACCTCGGGGTCCATGTTGGGCGACACGACGAGTTGCGCACCGATGGTTTTGAGCTGCGCCACCTGAGCAGTCTCAAGCACGGTCCCGGCACCGATCACCGCCCGCGTGCCGCAGAGTTTGACCATGGCGGCAATTGAGGCAAACGGGTTCGGCGAATTCAACGGCACCTCGATCTTGGTGACGCCCTCAGCGATCAGCGCTTCGGCGATGGGCACCGCCTCATCTGGGGTGATGCCGCGCAAAATGGCGATGATGTTGCGTGTCATGCGATGTCCTTATGGCTCAAACATATGTGGGTAAGCGGCGCATAATCCGCGCAGGGCAAGATCACGCCCATCCTCAATTTGCGGCACAGCACCAATCTCGGAAAGGGCGCGCGCGTAAAGCGCGGTCAAGGACCCGGCACCGATCAAAGCCACCTTTTGCCCCTCCCAAAAATCGCGGGTCGCGGCCAGTTCCATGCCGATCAAAAGCCCGGACAGCCGTGCGCGCAGCGTCGCGGGGGGCGTGGCGTACAAAAGGCTTTCGGCGCGCAGGGCGAACAGCGTGGCAAAAGTCGCATCGGGCGCGCGCCAAGCCTGTCGCACGCCTTCAATGAACGCGATCTCATCCAAGTCATCCCCGGCAAGGTCGCGGCCAACACTGTGCCGCAACACGGAGTGTTCGGACAAAAGCGCAAACATCTCGCCCGTCATGACGGTGCGAAAGCCGCTTACGCTGCCCTGCGCCAAAGACACCCATTTGCTGTGGGTGCCGGGCAGGCAAAGGGTGCCGTCAAACTCGGGATGAAGGGCCGCGAACCCGGCGATTTGGGTCTCTTCACCACGCATCACATCGGCGGGCGTGGCTTGGGACAGGCCCGGAAGGATGCGCACGGCGATCAAGGGCGATGTGACCAAAGGGGTGATGCCCCCGGCCCCGAGCGCACTCAAAGCTACGGGAACCGACAGATACGGCGCTTCGGCCCAGCCTTGTCTCGCGCCCGCCATGCCACAGATCAGCACAGGGGTCGTGCGCGCAGGATCAAGCAACCCCTCGCAAAGGGTCAGGAGCACCGCCTCAAACTGGTTCGGCGTCAACCGCCCCATGCCCTGATCCGAGTCCCGTTCGATCCTCACCTGACCTTGGGTATCTATCGCCCAAAGCCTGAGGTTCGACGTGCCCCAATCGACGGCAATCCAGTTTGCCCAAGTGTTCACCCGACAAGATCTCCCGGCAGGATGGCCTCTGGGAGGTTTTGGTAGCTGACGGGACGCAGGAAGCGGCGGATCGCCATGGTGCCGACAGAGGTTGCGCCAAAATTGGTGGACGCGGGGTAAGGCCCGCCATGCACCATCGCATCACAGACTTCGACCCCGGTTGGAAAGCCATTGGCGAGGATGCGCCCGGCTTTGCGTTCGAGGATCGGCAGAAGGCTCTGTGCCAGATCGGCGTCATCCGCATCCATGTGCAGCGTACAGGTCAACTGACCCTGTAGCGATTTGGCCACCGCACGCATTTCATCCACATCCGCCACCCGAACAATCAGCCCAAGCGGCCCAAAGACCTCTTCGCCCAAAGCCTCATTGGCCAGCCATTCGGCCCCGGTCGCGGCAAAAAGATAAGGGGTGGCGTTGCGCAGGTCGCAGGTCGTGGTCAGCACCTCCTGCACACCGCTTGTGGCGGCGATTTTGTCACGGCCAGAGCGGTAGGCCTTGGCAATCCCATCGGTAAGCATGACTTGAGCACCCGTGGCAGACAGGGCTTTGACAGCGGCGTCCATATAGGTGTCGGCGTCAGGCCCGTCGATGACGACGGAAATGCCGGGGTTGGTGCAAAACTGCCCCGCGCCCATGGTTAACGATCCGGCCCAACCTGCACCAAGCGCCTCGGCGCGGGCCGACATGGCGTTTGGCAAAAGGAACATCGGATTGACCGAGCCCAATTCGCCAAAGAACGGGATCGGTTCCGGACGCCGGGCGCAGAGATCAAACAAGGCACGACCGCCACCCAAGGAACCGGTGAAGCCCACGGCGCGGATGAGCGGATGCTGCACAAGCGCCGCCCCGACATCGCGCGAGCCGCCTTGTACCAGTGAAAATACGCCCGGATGCACACCGCATTTTTGGATCGCGGCGTGGATCGCCTCGGCGATGATTTCGCCGGTGCCGGGGTGAGCGTCGTGGCCCTTGACCACAACCGGACAGCCCGCCGCCAGCGCCGACGCGGTGTCGCCGCCTGCAGTCGAAAAGGCCAGTGGGAAATTCGACGCGCCAAACACCGCAACCGGGCCAATCGGGCGCTGCATCATCCGAATGTCGGGGCGTGGCAAAGGTTGACGATCTGGCAGCGCCACATCGTGACGACGATCCAGATACGCGCCCTTGAGGATATGCGTTGCAAACAGGCGCAACTGACCAGTGGTGCGGCCACGTTCGCCCTGAAGGCGGCCTTCGGGCAGGCCGGTTTCTTGCGACCCGATCTCGGTGATCGTCTCGGCACGGGCTTCGATCTCGTCCGCGATGGCGTTTAAAAACGCCGCGCGATCGTCGCGGGAGCTATAGCCAAAGGACCAAAACGCCTCTTCGGCGGCCTGCACTGCACGGTCCACCAGGTCAGGTGTGCCATGTGAGAACGGATGCGACGGGCCGTGAGCCGGGGCGGAGGCAAAACTTTCCGCGCTTGCAACCCAGTCGCCCGCGATCAGGTGTTTGCCGTGTGGAGTAAAGGTCATGGGAGGATGTCCTATCTTATTTGCCCCATTTCAGGGCGATAACGTCAAGCTCATGCGCCAATTGCAACAGTCGTGTTTTGGTGCGCGCGCTCATCGGTTGCAATGGGGCGCGGACATGATCGCTTTGGATCACGCCGCCCTCCATCATCACGGTTTTCGCAGCTTTGAGACCACATTGGCGGTTTTCATGATTGATCAACGGCAGGCACAGACGCCATTGATCCAAAGCCGCGTCAATGTTGCCGGCGCGGTAGTCGATCAGGATGGGGCGGATTTTTTCCGGCTGAAGCGCGGAGGTCATCGTGCCAGTACAGCCCGCGTCCAGATCGGCCAAAAGTGTGACGGCCTCTTCGCCATCAAAGGGGCCGACGATGTGATCCCCGCCCGCCTCGATGAGGGCGGCGAGTTTATCGGCGGCAAAGGGTGTCTCCATCTTGAAATAAGACACGTTTTCGATCTCTTTTGCCATTCGAACCAAGAAGGGCACAGATAATGTCACCCCGGACAAAGGGGCATCTTGCACCATGATCGGGATGTTCACCACGTCAGAGACGGCTTTGAATTGGCCAAAAATGGCGTGTTCGGGCGGGACAAGTCCGACGCCATGATAGGGCGGCATCATCATCAACATCGCGGCGCCCATGGCCTGTGCTTCGCGTGCACGCGCGACAACAATCTCATTGGCGAAATGCGAAATGGTCACGATCACCGGAACGCGGCCCGCGACATGTTCCAAACTCACACGGGTCAAAAGCGCGCGTTCCTCGTCGGACAACAGGAATTGTTCAGAGTAATTGGCCAGGATACAGATCGCATCGACACCTTGGTCGATCATACAATCCAACACGCGTTTCATGCCTTCGCTGTCGACTTGACCATCGGCAAAAAACGGCGTGGGGGCGACGGGAAGAATGCCAGTTAAGGGGTGTTTCATAGCGGGAAATCTTTCGTGTCAGTCGTGAAAAGGGTCAACGGCGACCCGGCGGCCAAGGGCCAGCGCGTCCGAGACATGCACCATCGGGCGCAGGTCCATGTCGATACCACCACGCGCGATCAAAGCGGCCATATTGGCGTAGAGGCGTGGGTATTCGCCAGAGAGCGGATTGTTGTCGACAAGCGCATCTTCACGGCCATCAACCATGATCCGCGCGCCGCCATCCAAAAGCGTCAGCGTGCCTTGATCGGTCACCGCCTCAATGGTCCATATTTGATCCCCCTCTTGGCGCCAATCAAACACGGCACTGACCTCGGCGCCACGGGGATGATAAAATGCCAGATTGGTGGCAATCGGGGTCTGGCGATTGGTCGGCACCATCAGTGTGGCGTCACGCAGGTGGATGTCCACGGGCAGAATCTCGGTCACGATAGACAGCGCATTGATGCCCGGATCAAACACGCCCATACCGCCCGGCTCCCAAATCCAGTCTTGGTTCGGGTGCCAGCGCCGCACATCTTCTTTCCACGTCACTTTCAGGCTCAAAAGCGTCTTATCCGACAACCATGCTTTGGCCAGAGCCACCTTATCCGCTTCGCGCGAATGCCATGTGGCATAGAGCGAAAGGCCTTGGTCCTCGGCCAGTTTGGTCAGCGCATGACATTCGGCCAAGGTCGCTCCGGGGGGCTTTTCCAACATCACATGACGACCGGCCTTGAGCGCCTTGGCGGCGTATTCAAACCGCGGCACGGGAGGCAAGCACAGAGACACCATGGCGATGTCCGGGTGCTCGCTCAGGAGCTTGTCAAAATCGGTGTAGCTGTCGATGCCGTCAAGGGTGCCATGGCGGGATAACGTGGCCGCCAGTTCCCATTGATCCGAGGCCGCAATCGAGGGGACATGTTGGTCCACCGCGATTTTGCCAATCCCTACAAGTGCGAGTTTCATCAATGCGAATCCTTTCCAACCGCCGAACCGCGACAGCCCTTGAGGAAGTCCAGATCGGCACCCGTGTCGGCACCCTCAACGTGGTGTTGGTGCAACCAGGCATAACCACTGTCGGCGCGCTCATGCTGGGGTGTCCAGCTTGCGAGCCGTTCGGCCAATTCCGCATCCGAGATGTCCAAATGCAAGCGACGATTGGCCACGTCCAACTCGATCATATCGCCATTTTGCACCACGGCCAGCGGGCCACCGGCGGCGGCTTCGGGCGAGGTGTGCAGTACCACTGTGCCGTATGCCGTGCCCGACATGCGCGCATCAGAGAGGCGCACCATGTCGGTGATGCCCTTTTTCAGGATCTTCGGCGGCAGGCCCATGTTGCCAACCTCGGCCATGCCCGGATAGCCTTTGGGGCCACAGTTTTTCATCACCATGATACAGGTCTCGTCAATGTCGAGATCGGGGTCGTTGATTTTGGCTTTATAATCGTCGATGTCCTCAAACACGACTGCGCGGCCCTTGTGTTGCAACAAAGCGGGCGTGGCGGCGGAGGGTTTGAGCACCGCGCCTTTCGGGGCCAAATTGCCTTTGACCACAACGATGCCACCCGATTGTGTGAGCGCCTTATCGGTCGGCAGGATCACGTCCTCATTGTGGTTCACGACGTCTTTGACCTCGTCCCACATCGACTGACCGGAGACAGTGATCGCGTCTTTGTGGAGCAATCCGCCTTCGCCCAAGCGTTTGAGCACCACAGGCAGACCACCGGCGTAAAAGAACTCTTCCATCAGGTATTTGCCCGAGGGCATCAGGTTCACAATCGTCGGCACATCCCGGCCACAACGGTCCCAATCCTCAAGCGTCAGATCAACGCCTGCACGCCCCGCCATGGCCAAAAGGTGGATCACCGCGTTGGTCGATCCGCCGATGGCGGCATTGGTGCGAATGGCGTTTTCAAACGCCTCTTTGGTCATCACATCGGAGGGTTTCAAATCGTCTTTGACCATCTGAACGATGCGTCGCCCGGACAGCTGTGCCATGACGCGGCGGCGGCTGTCCACGGCGGGGATCGCGGCATTGCCAGAGAGCGCCATGCCCAAGGCTTCGGCCATCGACGCCATGGTCGAGGCGGTGCCCATGGTGTTGCAGGTGCCGGTGGAGCGCGACATCGAGGCTTCAGCCTCCAAGAACTCGTCCTGCGTCATCTCTCCGGCTTTCACAGCTTCGGAGAATTTCCACAAATGCGTGCCTGATCCGACCCGTTCATTGCGATAATAGCCATTGAGCATCGGCCCACCGGTGACCACGATGGCGGGCAGATCGACAGAGGCCGCGGCCATCATCAGTGACGGCGTGGTCTTGTCACAGCCGACCAAAAGCACACAGCCGTCCATCGGTTGTCCGCGAATGGTTTCCTCCACCGCCAAAGCGGCCAGATTGCGAAACATCATCGCGGTCGGGCGAAAGGTGTTTTCCGAGGCGGAGAACACGGGCACTTCGACCGGGAAACCGCCGGCTTCCCAAATGCCCGCTTTCACCTTTTCGGCCAGTTCCTTCATGTGGATACCGTTGCAGGGCGACAGTTCGGACCATGTGTTCAGGATGCCGATGATCGGGCGTCCGTCGAACAGGTCATGCGGGTAGCCTTGGTTTTTCATCCAGCCGCGATGGTAAATCGTGTCGCGGGAATTGCCGCCGTACCACTCTTGGCTTCTGAGTCTGCGCGGCCATTTTGCAGGAGTAAATGCCATGGGATGGCTCCTTTCCGTCAGGCCTCAGCCTTGTTTGTTTTTGTTGTAAACGTCGAAGAACACGGCAGCGAGCAGCACCAAGCCTTTGATCACCTGTTGGTAATCAATGCCGATGCCCATGATCGACATGCCGTTGTTCATCACGCCCATGATAAAGGCACCGACCACGGCCCCGATGATCTTGCCCGATCCGCCCGACATCGACGCGCCGCCGATGAACACCGCCGCGATCACATCGAGTTCGAGTGAAAACCCTGCCTTGGGTGTCGCTGTGTTCAACCGCGCGGCAAAGACCAACCCGGCCAAAGCGGCCAAAACGCCCATGTTCACAAAGGCCAAAAAGGTCAGACGTTCGGTTTTGATACCCGACAGTTTCGCGGCCTTTTCATTGCCGCCCAGCGCATAGATGCGGCGGCCAATGACGGTGCGTTCGGTGACGAAAGCGTAGATCATGATCAACACGCCCATGGTCACCACCACATTGGGCAGACCACGGAAGGTCGAGAGTTTGAACATCAGGAACACGATTGCCGCACTGACGATCAACGTACGGGCCCAGAACAGCCCCGCAGGTTCGCTCTCAATGCCATAGTCCATATCGCGTTTGCGCGCCTTCAAACCCATGCGGATGACAGTGGCTGCGGCGGCAAGGCCCAAGACAAAGGACAGCACGTTGAATTTGCGCGCGTCAAAAAGCATCGCCAGACCTTCGCCCCAGCTTGCCGGGAAAAGCTCCGGCACGAAGCCGGTTGAGATGATTTGAAAACTCTTGGGGAAGGGGCCAACCGATTGGCCTTCAAGCAGCCACAGCGACAGCCCACGAAACACCAACATGCCCGCCAAGGTCACGATGAAGGACGGGATGCGCCAATAGGCCACGAAATAGCCCTGCGCACCGCCAATGGCGGCCCCCGCGATCAAACATATCGGCACAGTTACTGCCACTGGCATATTGTAGTGAACGATCAACACGGCGGCCAAAGCGCCGACAAATCCCATCACCGAGCCGACAGACAGGTCGATATGGCCTGAGACAATGACGATGAGCATCCCCAGCGCCATGATGATCACATAGCTGTTTTGCAAGAACAGGTTGGTGATGTTCACCGGGCGCATCAACGTGCCGCCGGTGACGATTTGAAAAAACACCATGATGGCGATCAGTGCAAACAACAGACCGAAATCGCGCATATGGGCGGCCAAATGTGCCTTGATCCCTTTGGTTTGAGTGTCCATTTCCACGGTCCCTTATTCGTTGACGATGAGCGACATGATGCGCTCCTGGTTGGCCTCTTCGGCGGAGAGTTCGCCGACAAAAGCCCCTTCGTTCATGACGTAAATGCGATCGCTCATGCCCAGGAGTTCCGGCATCTCAGAAGAGATCATCACGACCCCTTTGCCCTGTGCCGAGAGCTCATTGATGATCGCGTAGATTTCATATTTCGCGCCCACGTCGATGCCGCGGGTCGGTTCATCAAGGATCAAAACCTCGGGCGAGGTGTTCAGCCATTTGGCCAAAACCACCTTTTGCTGGTTGCCGCCTGACAGATTGCCGACCTTTTGAAACACCGAAGGCGTGCGGGTGCGCAGCGCCTCGCGGTAACCTTCGGCCACTTTGGTCTCTGCGTTGGCGTTCAAAACTCCGCCTTTGGACACGCCTTCCAGATTGGCCAAAGTGGTGTTGAACCGAATGGTTTCGTCCAGGATCAACCCAAGACTTTTGCGGTCCTCGGTGACATAGGCCAAGCCCGCCTTGATCGCGCGATCGACGCGAGAGACGTCGGCCTCTTTGCCATGCAATTTGACCGTGCCCGTGATGCCCCGCCCATAGGAGCGGCCAAAAATCGACATCGCCAATTCGGTTCGTCCTGACCCCATCAGGCCCGCAATGCCAACGACTTCACCGGCGCGGACATTGAACGCGATGTCTTTGATCACCTGACGCTCAGAATGTTCGGGGTGCCAGACGTTCCACCCGTTGATTTCCATCAACATTTCGCCCGCCCGGCGGGTGCGTGCCGGATAGCGGTCGGACATGTCGCGCCCCACCATATCACGCACGATCTGATCTTCGGACAGGCCCGCCTTAGCGTCCAATGTCGACACCGACCGACCATCGCGGATCACAGTCACCGTGTCGGCGACATAACGCACCTCGCCCAGCTTGTGCGAGATGATGATAGAGGTGACGCCCTGCGCCTTGAGTTCCAACATCAGGTCCAAAAGTTTGCGCGAGTCACCCTCTTGCAGCGCCGCTGTCGGCTCGTCGAGGATCAAAAGCTTCACATCCTTGGAGAGCGCTTTTGCGATCTCGACAAGTTGTTGTTTGCCGACACCAAGACTGTCGATCAGCGTGGTCGGGCTTTCTTTGAGGCCAACTTTTTTCAAAAGCGCGCTGGTGCGTTGGTTGGCCTCATACCAATTGATCACACCGGCTTTGGCCGTCTCATTGCCGAGGAAAATGTTCTCAGCAATCGACAGTTGCGGCACCAAAGCCAACTCTTGGTGAATGATGATGATGCCGCGATCTTCGCTGTCGCGGATGCCCTGAAACTGCGCCAAAGCGCCCTCAAAATGAATCTCGCCGTCATAGCTGCCTGCCGGATAGACGCCGGACAGAACCTTCATCAAGGTTGATTTTCCGGCACCGTTTTCGCCGCAAATGGCGTGAATTTCGCCGCCTTTTACCGCAAGGTTCACCTGATCAAGCGCCTTCACGCCGGGGAACTCTTTGGTGATGTCTCGCATTTCGAGAAGTATGGTCATGATGTCCCCTTTGAGCGCCACGCGCTCCGTCCCGCCTTTGTCCGCGCCCACCCCGGTGGGACAAAGGAAACGCGTCGCCCGACCCCGGAAAGGACCCGGACGACGCTGATCTCAAATCAAGTGGAGGTTACTTGATCTGATCCATGCTGTAATACCCGGAGCCGATCAGCACCTCTTCCCAATTGCTGGCGTCAACTGCGACAGGTTCCAACAGGTAGGAAGGGATGACTTTGACGCCGTTGTCGTAGGTGGTGGTGTCGTTGATTTCCGGCTCTGAGCCGCCCAGCACCGCGTTCACCATGCCAACGGTCACTTTTGCAAGCTCGCGCGTGTCTTTGAACACGGTCGAATATTGCTCGCCTGCCAAGATGGATTTCACCGACGGCACTTCTGCGTCCTGACCGGACACGATCGGCATTTTCAAATCGCCGGAGCCGTACCCCACGCCTTTGAGCGAGGACAGGATGCCGATGGAGAGGCCGTCATAGGGCGACAACACGCCGTGGACCTCTTTGTCGGTGTAATTGGCGGACAAGATGTTATCCATCCGGGCCTGCGCAACAGCGCCGTCCCAGCGCAGGGTGCCGACTTTGTCCATGCCCATTTGGCCGGACTGTACAACGACCGTGCCATCGTCAATCAAAGGCTGAAGAACCGACATCGCGCCATTGTAAAAGAAATAGGCGTTGTTGTCGTCCGGCGAGCCGCCGAAGAGTTCGACATTATACGGCCCGTCGCCAAACCGCGCTTTCAGGCCCTCAACGATGGAGGTTGCTTGCTGCACACCGACTTTGAAGTTGTCAAAGGTAGCATAGTAATCAAGATCGCCCGAGTCGCGGATCAACCGGTCATAGGCGATGACTTTCACGCCAGCCGCCGCCGCATTTTCCAAGGCGTTCGACAAGGTGGTGCCGTCAATTGCCGCAATCACCAACACGTCCACACCTTTGGTGATCATGTTTTCGATCTGCGCCAATTGGTTTGGAATGTCGTCCTCTGCATATTGAAGATCGGCGGTGTAGCCTGCCGCTTCAAGTTCCTTGACCATATTGTCCCCGTCCGCGATCCAACGCGCCGAGGATTTGGTCGGCATGGCAATGCCCACAAGCCCGTCTGCATAGGCCGCCGCCGACAATGCGATTGCCGCAGTGGCTGCGGCAAGAATGGTTTTGAGTTTCATAGTTCCTCCCAATCGGACGCTCCACACGGCCTCCCCGGCCGTCTCCCACGTCCCGTTTCAGGGTTGATCCCCTGCGGACGGACCCTAGGCAGGGTTCACATAACTGTAAAATTCTATTATGCGTGTTTTGCATATCATTTAAGTTATGTAAGGCGTATCCCCATGGCCCATCTGCGACAAACCAAAGCAACCCACCTTGGATTGATCCTCAAAATCGCCGAAGTGGGGCAGTTGCAAAAGGCCGCGTCTTCCATGGCGATGTCGCAACCTGCCGCTTCTCGTATCTTGGCCGATATAGAAAAAAACGTGGGTGCGCCGCTGTTTAAGCGCGGGCCAAAGGGCATGGAGGTCACGCCGCTTGGCATGGCCTTTGTCCGCCATGCCCGCGTGATCCTCTCGGAACTCGATGGTTTGGACAAAGACGTTCAGCGGCTCAAAAGCGGACAGGCGGGGGAGGTTCGGATCGGGTCCGTCACAGGCCCTGCGGTCTCGACCCTGATGCCCGCGCTTGAGGCGGTGCGCGCGCGTTCGCCGCATATTGACGTGACCATCGAGGTTGGTCCCTCCGTCGATCTGGTGCGGGGGCTGGACGAAGGTCGATTCGATTTCATCTTTGCCCGTATCCCGGCAACACAAGACAGCCGGGATTTTTTGGTGCATCCGGCACAGGAGGAAATCGTCCGTCTGATCATCCGCGACACCCATCCTTTGGCGGGCCGCGCCAATGTGCGGCTTGAGGATTTGCATGACTATGATTGGGTCATTCAGGAACGCGGTTCACCCATCCGGCTTGCGGTAGAAGAGGCGTTTCACAGCGCGGGCGAACCCACGCCACCACGCATTATCAACAGTTCGTCTTTGTTGATCGTGTTGGCCATGCTCGAAAGTTTGAACGTGATTGCACCGCAATCCAAAGAGGTTGCGAGCTTGCTCAGCGGCCCCATTTTAGGCGGGCATCTGACCACCATTGACCTTGCGGAAAAGATCACCGTTTCGCCCTATTACATCATCCGCAACCGCTTCAAGGAGCTGCCACAGGCCGCCAAGGATTTCTACGACGAGGTGTTGTTGCGCATCTGAGTTGGCTCCGCTTTGGCCAAAGAGACGGGCAAAGGAAAAGGGCTGTCCAGATCAGACAGCCCTTCGAGATCTTCGGAGATGGGCCAGTTAGGAAAGGCCCAATCAGGGGTGTTTAACCCAAAGGACTGCCTCTAGGTCGCGGCCCCCCCGACTGTCTTGACCTCATTCTCCACTATCACTCTAGACACTGGACCACCTCCTTTCGATGAATTGCCGATAGTTGGATCGTGGCACAGATTTGGTATATGGCAAGTAAAATTATACCAAAGGTGCCGTCATCCGCCTAACAATGAGGCGGAAAGGCACAAGAGCGATTAAGGCGAGGGCAAGTTTTACACCCCAATCGGCCACTGCGAGCGAGACCCAGAGCGGAACAGCAGGCCCGACCAAAAGAAACGGCACCGCGTCCCAGGCCCAGGAAATTTCCATGTCCGCAGTTTCGCCAAAGAAAACAATGGACTGAGAAAAGGCGAGAGTGAAAAAGATCGTGGTGTCCAAGGCCGATCCGATGAAGGAGGAGGCAAATGGTGCTTTCCACCATGCCCCATCCCGCAACTTATTGAAAATAAAGACATCAACAAGCTGAGCGACAAGGAACGCCGTGGCAGACCCCACAGCCACGCGCAACGCGACTGCGGCGTAGGTGTAGCCATCGCCTTGCAACATGATTTGCGTCCCGATGAGCGAACACAGGATGCCGGTGGCAAAGCCTGCAAAAATCACCTTGCGCGCAGATTGCACGCCATAGACGCGATTGATCACATCGGTGACGAGAAAGGCGAAGGGGTAAGTGAATGCGCCCCAAGTCAGAAGCCCATCAGCGATGAGGAATTGAACGAGGATATTGGAGGCCACAACAATGGCGGCCATGGCAAGAATGCCAGGAAGGATGCGTTTCATATGTGATCCGTTTTTTATCGAAGGTGACGGCAACTCGGCCCCGCGACTGCGAGGCGATGGGCGCGTTTAACCCCAGCATAGATGTAATTCAAGCGCTATTTCGGGATCAGGTAATCGACCAATTCGGTGCGTTGGAAGAATCGAAAATTGTCGTCGGAGATCATCGTCAAATGAATCCCCGCCGCATCGGACCAAACGGAAATGCCCTCAAGATTGTCATGTGTGCCCGTCATTGTGCGCAACACCTCGACCTCATTGGCGGGGCCATTGGGCGTCATATCGAACCGCCGCACACGGCTTGAAAACCCGATCCCGGTGAACCAACGTTCCAAAAGATAGAGTTTCCCATCCGGGCCAAAATCCATCCCGACGGGCAGGAAATCCGTGCCACTTTGCCGTGGGATCGACCATGGCTGATCCCAGCCTGTCCCGGCGCGATAACGATAGAGCGGAAAGGGTCGCTCCATCGCCCCGGAGCGTTCCGGTAGCGTAAAAATCGCGCCGGAGGCATCCACGGCAATGGCCTCAAGCGATGAATTGGCCTGCATCTTGGCGAAATCGGGGTGGCCCTTGAGATCCACCGTCTGACCATTTGCCAGCGACAGTTTCGCGACCCGATGTTTGCCTTCAAAGGAGACATAGGCGGTGCCGTTTGGTGCCAAAGCAAACCCTTCAGAATCGCCTTTGACCACCCCCAAAGCGATACCATCCTTTGATTTAAGGCGTTGAATCGTTTCAATCTGAGCTGCGGACACGGCGCCATTCTCCGTGCGGGTCAATGTCCCGGAAAACAGGTTTGCGCGATCTGAGAGCGCGTAAAAGTGACGCCCATCTTCAGAGATTTCCAATCCTGAAAACCCACCAAAACGCTCCTCAGTTGAGGACCACACAAATCTGCCCAGGTAGCGCGCGCTTTCGGCCTGTCCTGTGAGCGGGACAAGGCTCGCGATCAGCGCGAGAAGGCTACGGCGGAGCATTGTGCAGGCAGTGTTGCGAGGGTGATTAGGGGTTTCGGTTTCGCAGGCTTGGCATTGGGATTTGGCGGCGGCGGATTGAGGATGTTGTTCACCCAGTCCTGTGCATCGGCACAGCCATCGCCCGGCGGTGGCGGGGCTTGATCCTCACAGGATCTATCGCCTTTCGGACAATTCAGCCGCACATGGAAATGATAGTGGTGACCATACCATGGGCGGATTTTGCGCAGCCACGCCCGGTCGCCCGTTTCATCCTGACACATCTGAACTTTCGCGCCCGGAAAGACAAAAATCCGCGCCACGCGAGGGTCACTTGCCGCCGCTTTCAAAACCTGATGATGCTGTGGCGTCCAACTGTCGTTGACATAGGCACCAGCGGCGCGTCGCATCGAAATCGACGAAATGTTTTCGCGTTCCGACGCGGTCAAATCCAACCGTTTCGGCGGCAGCATCCAAATGTCAGCGTCCAGTCCGATCTGGTGGCTGGCATGGCCCGAGGACATCGGTCCGCCACGCGGCTGGCTCATGTCACCCACATAAATGCCGACCCATCCCGGTTGCACGGCCGCTTTGCGAGACAAATCTTCGAGGAAATCAATCAAAACAGGATGGCCATAATTGCGGTTGCGTGACAGGCGCATGGCTTGCCATGTCGGCCCGGTTTCGGGCAATTGCGCCGCCCCTCCGATACAGCCCTTGGCATAGCTGCCAAAGGAGGCGGGGTCTTGTCTTGAGGGGGCCGCGATTGGACCAAAGACCTCTTTGGCGGGCCTGTGATCCGACGAGGACACCGTGACCTTGTGCGCGGGGACCTTGTGCGCGGGCGCGCGGTCTTTTGCGCCGCCCACACAGGCGACAAGTATCACACAGGCCAACACGCCAACCCAATTACGCATCATTCTGACACCTTCGTTCCTTCTTGCGTTCCCTCAGGATGGACCCAAGCTAACAGCACAAGCCCAAGAAGGAAAAGCCCGATCAGCGGCATAATGCCGAGGCGCTGCGATCCTGTGACATCAGACATCACAGCGATCAAGCCAGGTGCCAGAAAAGACGTCGCTTTTCCCGACAATGCGTAAAGTCCGAACGCTTCTGTCATCCGATCCGGGTCAGCCTGACGCACCATCATTGTGCGGCTCGCCGATTGGATCACGCCCGCGACAGCGCCCAAGACCGCGCCGCAGATGTAAAACGCCACATCCGGCAGTTTGCTTGTGGCATCTACAGCCATGAACAACACGCTGTCGCGGGTGATGGTCAAGATCACCAAACAGGTCGAAACCAGCACAAGGATGCAGAAAACGATCACGGGTTTGGGGCCAAATTTTTGATCTGCAAAGCCGCCAAAATAGGTAAAAATCGCGCCGGTGAGCGCCGCCAAAATGCCGAACACGCCAATGTCGACCACGCTCCAGTTGAGCGCACCAAGGGCGTAAATTCCGCCAAAGGTGAACACGCCGTTCAACGCATCGCGGTAAAACATCGACGAGATCAGATAGGAGAACAACGATTTGCGCGAGGGCAGGGATTCGAGCGTGCGACCCAGATCACGAATGCCCTTTGACACAGCGTCGGTGAGCGACAGGCCTTTGACCTTTGGCTCTTTGACCCAAAGGAAAAATGGGATCATCGAGATCACAAACCAAAGCGCCACGAAAGGGCCGACAAACCGCGTGCCTTCGCGCATCTCCGGGTCAAACCCGAACAGGGGCGGGATGCCCAAAAGCGTCACGCCAGAGGCATTTTCGGCAAAGAGCAACAGCATGATCACCAGTGAAATGATCCCGCCGACATAGCCCCAAGCCCAACCGTCGCCTGAGATTTTGCCAATCTCGGCGCGCGTGCCCAAAGCAGGCAACAGCGCGTTGGTGAAAATCGTGGTGAATTCGACCCCAATAAGGCCCAACCCAAAGAAAATCAGCACAAGAACCGTGGGAAAATCGCCCGGTGCCGCGAGCCAAAGCCCCGCCGCGCCAATGGCATAAAGCGCTGAAAACAGTTTGATCCACGGCATCCGGCTGCCGCTTTCATCCGCGATGGAGCCGAGCAAAGGCGCGCTGACCGCAATCAACAATCCGGTCACGGTCAAACCATAGCCCCAGATGGATTGCGCCTGTGCCTTGGCCTCCAGCGTTTCCATACCGCCAGCAGTCAGATAAGAAATCACCTGTTCAGCAAAATAAGGCCCGAAAATAAAGCTGATGATGAGCGTGTGAAAGGGCTGCGTCGCCCAGTCATACATCATCCAGCCCCAGATACGTTTTTTGTGACTTGGTGCGCCCATGGTCCTGCCTTCTCACCTCATTTGACGCGATAGAACAGGCAAACCGTGACGTGCGCAACGCCTAAGACATCAATCGCGCACAGGTGGCCATGGCCGCGTGTTATCCGCCTCAATCCAATTTTGAACCCACTCGGGTAGGGCTGGGCTTTCGACCTCAGGCTCGATCATCGTCAAAAGGTCGCGTGGCGGTACCATTTTGCGGTTCTTGATCACGGCCCCCCGAAGCAAAATGTGGTTACAACATTCGCCTTTTTGGTCCCACATGGATTGTTCGATATAGAGAAACCTGTCGTCAAACCCCAAAGGTTTGGTCCACATATCGACCTTTTGAAACGTCGTCACCCGCTTGCGATAGCGCACCGAGGCCCCAGCCACAGCCATGCCAAACCCACCGGCTTTCGCGGCCTGTGCCGTGCCATTGCGGATCGACATCGGAATTCGACCAAGGTCAAAGAGTGTTAAGGTTCTTCCGTTATTCAACTCAAGCCAAAGGTCGATGTCCCAAGGCAGGCAATAGTGATGCGACAGATGTGCGTCGAACAGGCCAAGTTTCGGCGTGTTACGCACTTTTCGAGCTTGATGGATCATGCGGACAAATGGATACATGCGTAAACCTTTCGCAGTCGCGGCAAATTCGGTCAAGCCGGGACGTTGCGGCACAGGATGCGGCATCGTCCATCTTGCACGATCGGGACAGAGCCCTTAGGTGTCTATTTGATCTGAAACAGCGGACCCAAGCGATGAAATCAATTTTCGACATTCTCCTCATGATCCTCGGCATTGTGAAATTCGTCATGATCGTTCAGATCATCATGAGTTGGTTGATCAACTTTCAGGTGCTCAACGTGCGCCAGCCTTTGGTCTATCAAATCTGGGAAGGCCTCTCGCGTCTGCTTGAGCCAATCTATCGCCCGATCCGTAAAATCCTGCCGCCGATGAGCGGTCTGGATCTTGCCCCGCTTGTGGCCTTCATTGCCATCTATGCGCTGGAGCGGATCATCTACAACAACGCGGGCATGTTCTACTAAAGCGTTTCAAAGCTAAGTTCAGACATGATTTAAACCCGAAACACCTTAAGCCCTTGAGCCTCACGTCTGCCCGTGCGATTCTGCCCGCAACAAAGAGCAGGATCACATGGACACCTTACAGGCGGACCCGACGCACACAGGAGACCACGCGCGCGCGCTTCTCTCTTCCGTTTTCGGATTTGACGCGTTTCGTCCCGGCCAGGAAGAGATCGTTGATGCCGTCATCGCGGGGCGCAATGTCTTGGCGATCATGCCGACGGGTGGCGGCAAATCGCTGTGTTTCCAACTTCCCGCGATGGTGCGTGACGGGCTGACCGTGGTCATTTCTCCCCTGATTGCCCTGATGCGCGATCAGGTTCAGGCGCTCAAGGCGGTGGGGGTCGAGGCGGGCGCGCTCACCTCTGGCAACACCGATGAGGAGACCGATGAGGTCTTCGCAGCCCTGTCTGAGAACCGTCTCAAACTCCTGTACATGGCCCCCGAACGTTTGGCCTCTGGTGGCACTTTGCCCCTGCTGCGTCGGGCCAATGTGTCGCTTATTGCCGTGGACGAGGCGCATTGTGTGTCGCAATGGGGCCATGATTTCCGGCCCGATTATTTGCGCATCGGCGATCTGCGCCGCGCGCTTGATGTCCCATTGGCCGCATTTACTGCGACCGCAGACGAAGAAACCCGTGGCGAAATCATCACCCGGCTGTTTGACGGTCAAACGCCCGAGGCCTTTCTGCGCGGCTTTGATCGGCCAAACATCCACCTCGCCTTCGCGGTCAAGGATCAGCCCCGCCGCCAAATCCTTGGCTTTGCCTCTGCGCGCAAGGGCCAATCCGGCATCGTCTATTGCGGCACACGCGCCAAAACCGAAAGCCTCGCCAAGGCGCTCACCGATGCGGGCCACCTCGCGCAGGCCTATCATGGCGGCATGGAGCCGGAGCGCCGCCGCGATGTTGAACGTCAGTTTCAACAAGAGGACGAGCTGATCGTCGTCGCCACCGTTGCCTTTGGCATGGGCATCGACAAGCCGGACATCCGCTGGGTCGCCCATGCCGATCTACCGAAATCGGTCGAAAGCTATTATCAGGAAATCGGGCGTTCGGGCCGCGATGGCGCGCCGGCTGAAACCCTCACGCTCTTTGGTCCTGACGACATCCGGTTTCGCCGCACCCAGATTGACGAAAGTCCGGCCCCTTCCGAACGCCGCGCCGCCGATCATGCTCGCTTGAACGCGCTGTTGGGATTGGCGGAGGCGCAAACCTGTCGGCGCCAAACCTTGCTCTCCTATTTTGGTGAGACCTCGGCGCCTTGTGGAAATTGTGACCTGTGCGACAGTCCGCCTGCGCTGTTTGATGGCACGGTCGCGGTGCGCAAGGCGCTGTCTGCCGTGTTGCGGTGTGACGAGGGCTTTGGCGCGGGCCATCTGATCGACGTGCTCACCGGGACGCTGACGGATAAGGTCAAGCAATGGAATCACGACCAATTGTCGGTGTTCGGCGTTGGGAAAGAGTATGACAAACGGCAATGGAATGCGGTGTTTCGGCAAATGATGGGGGCCGATCTTGTGCGGCCCAACCCGGATCGGTTTGGCGCGTTGTTCATGACCGAACCCGCGATGCCGATCCTCAAAGGCGAGGCCAGCATCACCCTGCGCCGCGACACATTGGCGAAAGCGCACAAAGGCCCGGTGGCCAAGGCGCTGGTGTCGGACGAAGACGCGCCGCTTTTGTCCGCGCTCAAGGCCAAACGCCGCGCCCTTGCCGAAGAGCAACGTGTGCCAGCCTATGTTGTGTTTGCTGATCGCACCCTGATCGAAATGGCCGAAACACGGCCACAGAGTCTGGATGACATGGGGCGGATTGGCGGCGTTGGAGCCAAAAAGCTCGAACGTTATGGGGATGCCTTTCTCTCGGTCATCTTAGGCGCGCCCAGCCCCGAGGTGCATCCGTCTCGACGTAAACTTGCGAGTTCTGGCGGTGGCGATCTGTTTGATCACCTGCAAGAGATTCAGAGTCAGCTCGCGCGCGGCGATTGCGGAACGTTGAAGCCGCTGACGCTTTCGCCCGGACAGATTGCCAAAATCGTCCAGTTGCGTCCGCGAGATCTTACCGCGATGGCTCGCATCATCGGTGAAAAGCCCGCCGAGCGGTTTGGACCGGCCATGTTGGACGCGATCGCGGCGGCTTAAACCCGAAACACTTGGCGGATCATTCGCCCGCCATGACGGTCCCACTGACGGAACGTGCGGTGGTCTCTTCCGGGAGAATCGAACAGCAACCCTTGGGAAGTTCCGTCAAAATACGATCTATAATTGACGCCTTACGCAGAGGTTTTGTCATATAATAATCCAAGCCCGCCGCAAGAATGTCTTGTTCATCGCCCGCCATCGCATGCGCCGTCAGTGCCACAATTGGGACATGCGCCCCGGTGTCAATTTCAAGCGCGCGGATTTGACGAGTGGCCTCTTTGCCATCCACCTCGGGCATGGAAATATCCATAAAAATCAAATCCGGTTGAAAACCCTGATACTGCTCCACCGCCTCGCGCCCATTGTTGGCAAAGCGCAATTCGATGTTGAGGGATTTGAGCATTTTACCAAACACCAACTGGTTGGTTTTATTGTCTTCAGCCGCCAAAACCCGCATGCGACGGCCGGATGCGGATATCGGTTGGCTCAACTCTTCTGGGATGATTGACGATAAGGTGCGCCACAGGTTTGCCCGCAACAGTGGTTTTTGCAGTGTTGTGGCATCATGCCCGTCCAAAGACCCCGCCGAAACCGGCCCGGAGGTCATCAACAGGATCGGCGCCGTGACACCACGTATGCGCAGCGTTTTTATCAGCGTGCCAATGTCGGTGTGTGGCATATTGTTGTCGATCAAATAGACCTGCGCATCCAGTGGAGACGCCAAAAGCGCGTCGGCACTTTCAAAGGGCGAGACCTCAAACCCCAGCACCGTCAATTGTTTTTCCAAGATCAAGGAATTGGCATTAATATGATCCAAAAGCGCGGCTTTGTGCATCCATGAGGGCAGGCGCTGATCCTCGGGCTGGGCAATCACGTCCATGGTGATGTGGAAGCCAAAGCAGGATCCCACGCCCTCTTCGCTATCGACCCAAATCTCCCCCCCCATCAATTGCACAAGCTGACGGGTGATCGCGAGTCCGAGGCCGGTGCCTTCGAATTTCCGATTGCGCTCGTCTTCGACTTGATTGAACTCACCAAAAATATGCTCGATCATATCATGGGCAATGCCGATCCCGGTGTCCTCGACAGAGACATGGACGCGCTGGCGTTTGCCGCCCTCTTCGGGCAGACCAACCACCCGGACGATGACGTGACCCGAATGGGTGAATTTCACCGCATTGCCGACTAGATTGGTTAAAACCTGACGCATCCGGCCTGGATCACCGATAAAGTTGGTCGGCAAGAACATGTCATAGTCGATGATCAGATCGACTTTTTTCTGGGTCGCGTTCGGTTGCAACAGCACCAGAACATCCTGAATACAGCGTTCAAGATCAAAGGGTTCCGGGTGTAAGGACAGTTTTGAAGCTTCGATTTTCGAATAATCCAATACATCGTTGATCAATCCCAAAAGCGCCTCGCCCGAGGATTTGATGGTTTCGACGTAAAGGATTTGTTCCTCGTTCAATTCGGTTTCCGCCAAGAGGTCGGCCATACCAACCATGCCGTTCATAGGCGTGCGGATTTCGTGGCTCATATTGGCCAGAAACGCGGATTTGGCGCGGTTGGCGGCCTCGGCCTTGGACCGCGCCTTTTTGAGCCGTTCTTCATAGCGGATCGTCGAGGTGATATTCAGGCCCAAGGACACCATGTCGCCATCCGATGAGCGGCGGTCGACGAGTTTGACGAATTGGTTGTTCCAAAGTCGCAGAACATGGGGTTCACGCGACGGCGCACGCCAACGCGCCATCGCCCGTTCGATAAAGGCATCGCGGGTCAGATCACCGATATCGATGATGCCCTCTTCGACCGCGAGTTTGAGAATGTCGGGATAGCTGATGCCGGGTTGGATGTCTTCGAGCCCGTCAAACACCCGAAGATAGGCGGGGTTGGCGGCGATCATGATGTCAGACGGGTCAAAAACGGCGAACCCGTCCTGAATGGTTTCAAGCGAATCCCAAAGGCGGCGTTCGGCGATATGGACGGCCACATTGGCCTTTTCCAAATCCTCTTTGGTGCGCATGTTTTCGCCACGCAGCACCTCGGTCTCTTCGCGTTTGACGATGATCTCATCAGACAGATGACGGGCGTGTTGCGACAGTTTGCGATTGGCTTCGAAAAGCTCGGCCTGTTTGAGTTCCAGAAGCCGTTCAGCGGCAAGACGCGCGCGGCGTTCCTGAGAAAACGTTTCAGACAATGACATGTGGGACCTCTTCAAACCCTGCCCGGTCCTGTTCAACCGGGGCTTTGCGGTAGAATGGTCCAGACAGGGTGAAAAGAGTCTTAATCAAATTGCGAAAATTGACAGGAAAAGACTGCGCAGAGGCGCAAATCCGCGCGATCACACAAGAGATGTCATGCGTTGAGGCTGTCAGATTGCCGATGGCGAGGCCGTGCGATGTCGCAGCTTATCCGGGTTTGGCGTGTGTCAAAGGCTTGCGACCGGTCTCGGTCACCACCTCTTCATGGCCGTGTTCGATCACCAATGTCGTCATCGGGTGGCCATAGCCCGCGCCCGAATCAATGTCGATGCGGTTGCCAAAATGGGTGGGTTCGTCCAAGGCCGTGTGCCCATGCACCACCATCATCGGTAGCGTCCCGTGATAATCGAGCCAGCCTTCGCGAATCCAGATCAGATCCTCTTCGTCTTGATCCTCAAGTGCCACACCGGGCCGAATGCCCGCATGCACAAAAAGATAATCCCCCCATTGATGGGTCAGCGGCAGGTTTTCGATAAAGTCCAAATGGGCCGCAGGGACGCCTTTATGGGCCCGCATGTGACAAAGTTCAAAGTCTCCGTCTTTGGCCTCAACACCATAAGAGGCCAGCGTTTCGACCCCGCCAAGCGCCGGGTGCAGCCAGCTTTTGCCGGATTTGATCTGAGCATCATGGGCGATCCCGTGGCGCACAAAGCGGGTGAACATCCGGTCATGGTTGCCGCGAATGGCCAACCATGGCTGACCCGCCGCCATCCCATCCATCAGATATTGGATCACACCTTTGCTGTCCGGGCCACGATCGACATAATCCCCAAGGTGGATGATCTTCGCATCGGGGTCACCAACGCGCACCTTATCCGCTTCAATCCGCTTATGGGCGGCCTTGAGCATGTCGAGTTGTCCGTGAATGTCTCCGATGGCGTAGATGCGCATGTGTCTCTCCTGTGCTGAGGCCAAAATAGAAGGGCCGCCGGAAAACTCCAGCGGCCCTTGGTGATCTTTTCGTGACTGTTGCTTTGATTACGCTTTGAAATGCAGCGGGATCACGCGTTGGAACAATCCGGTGTCTTTCAGCGCGGTCACAGTTTCCGCTTTGATCGGCGTATCAAGGAAAGTCATCGCAATCGCATCACCGCCCTCGGAGGCGCGGCCCAGCGTGAAATTCGCGATGTTTTCGTCATGCTCGGCCAACAATGTCCCGAGTTTGCCCAACACACCCGGAACGTCTTTGTTGGTGGTGTAAAGCATGTGCTCGCCGATCTCGGAATCAATGGTGATGCCTTTGATCTGGATAAAGCGCGGCTTGCCATCGGAGAACACGGTGCCCGCGATGGTGCGGTATTTCTCAACCGTTTGGATGTCGAGTTTGATGAAGCCATCAAATGTGCCAGACGCATCTTGGGTGGTTTTGGAAATCTGGATGCCGCGCTCTTTGGCGATCAGCGGTGCCGACACCATGTTCACGTCCGGGTTCACCGCCTGCATGATACCTGCGATCACGGCGGCTTCCAACGCCTTGACGTTCATCTCGGAGGCCACGCCATCATAGGTGATATTGATGGTTTCGATGGCTTCCTCGGTGACCTGACCGATGAAGGAGCCAAGGCTTTCGGCCAATTTGACCCAAGGCCCCATGACTTTGGCTTCTTCTGCGGTCATCGACGGCATGTTCAATGCGTTTTCAACCGCGCCGTCCAACAGGTAGTTGGACATTTGTTCGGCCACTTGCAGTGCCACGTTTTCTTGGGCTTCCGTGGTGGAGGCGCCAAGGTGCGGGGTGCAGACCACGTTCGGCAGGTTGAACAGCGGATTCTCGGTGGCGGGTTCGACGGCAAACACGTCAAAGGCCGCACCAGCCACATGGCCGGATTTCAGCAATTCGGCCAAAGCCATCTCGTCCACCAAACCACCGCGGGCACAGTTGATGATGCGCACGCCTTTTTTGGTTTTCTCAAGGTTCTCTTTCGAGAGGATGTTGCGCGTGGAATCCGTCAGCGGCACGTGCAGGGTGATGAAGTCCGCGCGTTTGAGCAACTCGTCGAGTTCAACTTTCTCAACACCCATCTCAGAGGCGCGCTCTTCGGAGAGGAAGGGGTCATAAGCGACCACTTTCATTTTCAGGCCAAGCGCACGGTTGCACACGATGCCACCAATGTTGCCCGCGCCGATGACGCCAAGGGTTTTCGCAGTCAGCTCGACCCCCATGAATTTGGATTTTTCCCATTTGCCGGCATGGGTCGAGGCAGAAGCTTCGGGCAATTGACGCGCCACGGCGAACATCATCGCAATCGCGTGTTCGGCAGTGGTGATCATGTTGCCGAACGGCGTGTTCATGACGATCACGCCTTTTTTCGAAGCGGCTTCTTTGTCGACGTTGTCGGTGCCGATGCCTGCACGACCGACCACTTTGAGGTTGGTGGCATGTTCCAAAAGGGCGGCGGTCACTTTGGTCGCGGAACGGATCGCGAGACCGTCATATTTGCCGATCACTTCGGCGAGTTTGTCTTTGTCCTTGCCGAGTTTGGGTTCGAAATCCACTTCGATGCCACGGTCACGGAAAATTTGAACAGCGGTTTCAGACAGGCTGTCGGAGACGAGAACTTTGGGGGCCATGATGGGCACTCCTGAGAATTTGGATGGGGTGTCGGGCGTGTTTCGCCCGACTGAATGTTTGAAAATCCGGCGCGTTACTGCGCGTTGATGCACTCTTCAAAGGCCCATTTGAGCCAGAGCGTCAGCGCCTCAATGTCAGAGGATTCAACTGTCGCCCCACACCACACGCGCAGGCCAGCCGGAGCATCGCGGTACGCGCCGATGTCATAAGCGGCGTTGTAGTCTTCAAGCTTTTTCGCCACTGCTTTTGCAAAAGCCGCACCGTCTTTGATGCGATCGTCGGTGAATTTCAAACATACGGAGGTGTTGGACCGGGTGGTCTCATCCTCGGCCAGGTTGGCAATCCAGTCGTTGCGGTCACAGAAGTCCCAAAGCACTTTTGCGTTGGTGGTGGAGCGTTCGATCAGCTTCGGCAGACCGCCGATGTTTTGCGCCCACTCAAGTGCCACAAGGTAATCTTCGACCGCGAGCATGGAGGGCGTGTTGATGGTTTCACCCTTAAAGATACCGTCGATCAGCTTGCCGCCTTTGGTCATGCGGAAAATCTTCGGCATCGGCCATGCAGGGGTGTAGGATTCGAGACGCTCAACAGCGCGCGGCGACAGGACGATCATCCCATGAGCCGCTTCGCCGCCCATCACTTTCTGCCAGGAAAAAGTGGTGACGTCGAGTTTGTCCCAAGGCAGGTCCATCGCAAAGGCCGCAGAGGTGGCATCACAGATGGTCAGACCGTCACGGTCCGCCGGGATTTTATCGCCATTTGGGACGCGCACACCGGAGGTGGTGCCGTTCCAAGTAAAGACAACGTCAGTGTCGAAATCAATCTCGGCGAAATCGACAATGTGGCCATAGTCGGCGGTTTTCACATCGGCGTCGATTTTGAGCTGTTTCACAACATCGGTGACCCAGCCCGCGCCGAAAGATTCCCAAGCCACCATCGTGGCTTTGCGTGCGCCCAGGAGCGACCACATGGCCATCTCGACAGCGCCGGTGTCAGAGGCCGGAACGATACCGATTTTATAGTCCTCGGGGATGCCGAGAATCTCGCGGGTCGTCTCAATCGCGGCCTTCAGCTTGTCCTTGCCAACAGCGGCACGGTGCGAGCGACCCAGAGGGGCGTCAGCCAGAAGATCGAGAGAAAATGTGGGGATTTTGGCACAGGGGCCGGAGGAAAAACGCGGATTCGCAGGACGCGATTGCGGGTGCTTAGTAGCCATTGCTGGTATCCTTACAGATAAATGCCTCTCGTTGGGGAGAGGTGTCCCGTCGACGCATGTAGTGGGTTCAAACGAGTCTGGCAATTGCCAATTTTGTGAGCACAGCGATTTAGGCCTGATTTGTCGCAGCAAGATCAGCGCGCGGTTAAAACTGGAAAGCGGCCGCGGGTCGCGCTATCACCCAGCCAAATGACCCCTTTGGAGCTGTCCCCATGTACGCTGTCACGCTTTTGACCGACCCCAAGAACCCCGCTCTTGATCTCACCACCGTTGAAGCGCTGCGCTCTGCATGGGGCGGGGGGGCATTGCGGTGGCTGTCCATGGGCGATGCGGCGGAGTTTTTGCTTGAGGTTGTGCCATCAAACCTTTGGGACGTGTGGGCGGGACTTCAAGGACAGGGGATCGACATGATCGTTCAACCTGTTGAAAATAGACGTAAAAAAATGCTTTTGGCGGATATGGACAGCACCATGATCCAACAGGAATGCATTGATGAATTGGCCGATGTCGCGGGCGTCGGCGATCACGTCAAAGCCATCACTGCCAAGGCGATGAACGGCGAATTGGATTTTGAAGGCGCGTTGAAAGAACGGGTCGGCTTGCTCAAAGGTCTGCCCGAATCCGTCATTCAACGGGTGATCGACGAACGCATCACTTTCATGCCGGGTGGCTGTGCGCTTTTGGCGACGATGAAACGCGATGGGGCCTATTGCGCGCTGGTCTCGGGCGGATTCACCGCCTTTACGGGCTATGTGTCACAGACCCTTGGGTTTCATGAGAACCGCGCCAACACCCTGTTGATCGAGGATGGCAAACTCACCGGCGCGCCGGGGATGCCGATCCTTGGTCGCGAAGCCAAGGTGCAAGCGCTCAAAGACATCACCGCCCGCCTTGGCCTTGGCCATGATGACGTGATGGCCGTGGGCGACGGGGCCAATGATCTGGGCATGTTGGGGCTGGCGGGGGCCGGGGTCGCGCTTCATGCCAAGCCAACTGTCGCCGCCGAATGCGACATTCGCATCAATCATGGCGATCTGACGGCACTGCTTTATATCCAAGGCTATGCCAAATCCGAGTTCGCCCACGTTGAATGCCAGAATGTTTGAGGTCTCAACCGACCTTCTGTTTCTGTTGATCGCGGCGGCCTTTGCTGCGGGTTTTGTCGACAGTATCGCGGGCGGGGGTGGTTTGATCACCGTGCCCGCTTTGATGCTCGCAGGCCTGCCGCCGATCACCGCCTTGGCCACCAACAAAGTGCAGGGGCTGTTTGGCGCGGGCATGGCCGCGATCAATTATGCGCGTGCGGGGCATGTGGACCTCAAACGCCAAATCGGCCCGGCGCTTTTGTCCTTTGTCGGGGCTTTGGTCGGCGCGCTGTTGGCAAGCTCTCTGCCGACCGATGTGATCCGTCTTGGCCTGCCGATCCTGTTGATCGCCATCGCGCTGTTCTTTGCGTTTAAACCGGGGCTGAGCGATGTGGACCGAACCCAGCGCATCACACCTGTGGTCTTTGCCACAACCTTTGTGCCGTTCATCGGATTTTACGATGGTCTGCTTGGTCCCGGCACAGGCGCGTTTTTCATGCTCGGCTTTGTCGGTCTTGCGGGCTATGGCATTTTGAAAGCCACGGCCCACACCAAGCTGTTGAATTTCGCATCAAATATTGGCGGTTTGACCGGGTTTATCCTGGTCGCCAAACCCTTTTGGGTGTTGGGTTTGGCGATGGGTGCGGCGCAGATTGCCGGAGCCTATGTTGGATCAACCTTGGCCACGCGTGTCGGTGCAAAGCTGATCAAACCGGTGTTGGTCATCGCCTCCACGGCATTGGCGTTGAAACTCATGGCTGACTGGTTTTAGGCCGGAAATCCGGGGGCTATTTTGATCTCGCCAGTGTTGATTCCGGCAAAGTTTGGCACATCCGGGTTCAGGTGCTTTTTCACCATCGGATCATTGGCATCCAAGGCACCTAGCTTGACCAAAAGTGCGGCAATCGCACATTCGGAGGCGCGTGTGGCCCCATCGGCGATTTTCAACGCAATGCCCAAGCCTTGCTCTGGCAAAATCGCGGTAAACACGCCCTCAGCCCCGGTTTTGATCGTGACTTTGCCCCCGGCGGCGCGCATCAATTCGGTACAGGCGCGGCCCTCTCCGGCGACCAGATCGGGATGGGTGCGCATCGCCTTGGCCAATCGAAACGCCGCGCGCTCCATCGTGTCGCCCTCTTCGCGCGCACCGGCAAAATATCCCATCGCCCGACCAAGCCCGCGCACGGTGGTGGCGAAATTTGGCGCGGAACAACCGTCGATACCGTAGCCCGGCGAGGTCTCGCCCGTCACCGTTTCAAAGGCCTCAAGTGCCGCGACCTGCACCGGGTGGGAAGGATCAACATAATCCGGCCCCGCGCCCAAATGTTGGGTCAGAGTCAAAAATCCGCAATGTTTGCCGGAGCAATTGTTGTGCACCTTGCATTTGCTCTCATCCGCTTTGATCTGTGCGTGAAGCGTGTCCGTGTCCCATGGCCGTTGCGGGCCACAGATCAGATCCTCTTGGCTCAGCCCCAGCCCATTCAGCCAGCTCAGAACCCGCGTGGTGTGGATCGGCGCGCCTTGGTGCGAGGCGCAAGACAGCGCCAGTTGTTCAACACTCAGACCAAAGGCATCGGCGGCACCCGATGTGACCAAAGGCAGCGCTTGGATCATCTTCACCGAAGAGCGCGGCAGGATCACCGTATCGAGATCGCCCCAGCCCTCAATGACCTCGCCTTTTGCATTGCAAATCACCGCAAACCCATCATGTCGGCTTTCGCAAATCGGTCCGCGCCAGACGTCGACCATCGGGTGCGCGGAGGGGCGTTTTTGATCCATTTGCTCTTTCCTTTCACGTTTCAGCGAATTTCCGCCAAGGGGCCTTTCCCAAATCAGCGGATTTACGTTACTGTGCCCGCGGAACATCGAAAAAGGTCTCATCACGCCACGAAACCGCAGCTATAGACGGCGGAGGCGTATCGAATATGGGCCATGATAGCTAGAGGCAGCGAGATAACATGAGTTTTTCCGTGAAACAGGGCCTTCTTGCGGTGGGGTTTGCTATGGTTGCGAGCCATGCAGTCGCGCAGGAAAGCACCAATCAAGTCGGCGCAAACACCGATTGGTACGTTTATGAAGAGGCCGCCCCGTCAAAGACCTGTTGGGCGGTGTCGAAACCGAAAGAAACCGTCAACACCGACAGCGCGGGCCGTTTGAAATCGGTCACCCGCAGTGAAATCCTGTTGTTCGTGACCTACGGTCCGGCCAGCGGTGTCAACGGTCAGGTGTCGTTCTTGGGCGGCTATCCTTTTGCCCCCGGTTCAGAGGTCAGCCTCGACATTGGCGGATCAGATTTCACCCTGTTCACCAAATCCGAGGATGAAACGGCCTGGGCCGTGACCCCCGAAGATGACGCAAAAATCATTGCGGCGATGAAACGTGGCTCTGCGGCGACACTGACCGCGCGCTCTGCACGCGGCACGATCACCAAAGACACGTTCTCGCTTTTGGGCTTTACCGCCTCTGTTGAAGAGGCCGCCAAACGCTGCGGCGGTTGAACCCATTTTGCTACATCCCTAAAGGCCTCGCTGTCACGGCGGGGCCCTTTTCATATGGGTTTCCTTGTAAGGCAGAATCCTGTATGTGCCGCGCTAATCCATCACAGAAGAGACCCCGAGCATGCAAACCCGCGCCCCGATCACGCAGGATGTTTTGACCATCCCCCGCAAGGAGGACCCCAGCGACAAGATCAATCTTGTCGGTCTGTCCCGTGAGGACCTGCGCGCGGTCTTAATCGAAAACGGCACGCCTGAGAAACAGGCAAAGATGCGCGCAGGCCAGATTTGGCAATGGATTTATCAATGGGGTGTGCGCGATTTCACCCAGATGACGAACCTGGGCAAAGCCTACCGCGACGAGCTTGACGCAAAGTTCGAAGCCCGCATCCCCGAGGTTGTGTCCAAACAGGTCTCCGAGGATGGCACCCGCAAATATCTTGTCCGCATCAATGGCGGTCATGAGGTCGAGGTCGTTTATATCCCCGAAGAGGGGCGTGGCACGCTGTGCATTTCCTCGCAGGTTGGCTGCACACTGACCTGTTCTTTCTGTCACACCGGCACGCAAAAATTGGTGCGCAATCTCACGGCGGGCGAGATCGTCGGTCAGGTGATGATGGCGCGCGATGATTTGGACGAATGGCCCGAAAAAGGCGCGCGCAAACCGGATGTACGGCTTTTGTCCAACATCGTTTTGATGGGCATGGGCGAGCCGCTTTATAATTTTGAAAACGTGCGCGACGCGATGAAAATCGTGATGGATGGCGATGGCATTGCCCTTGGGCGGCGCCGGATCACACTGTCCACCTCCGGGGTTGTGCCGGAAATTCACCGCACCGCCAAAGAGATCGGTTGTCTTTTGGCCGTGTCCTTCCATGCGACCACCGATGAGACCCGCGACATGTTGGTGCCGATCAACAAACGCTGGAATATCGAGGCGCTGTTGGACGCGCTGCGCGATTATCCGAAAGTGTCCAATTCTGAACGCATCACCTTTGAATATGTGATGCTCAAAGACGTGAATGACAGCGACGAAGACGCCTATCGTTTGATCAAGCTGCTCGATGGCATCCCGTCGAAAGTGAACCTCATCCCGTTCAACGAATGGCCCGGTGCGCCCTACAAACGCTCGTCGAACAACCGCATCCACGCCTTTGCCAAAATCCTCCTGGCGGCGGGCTATGCCTCGCCCATTCGCACCCCGCGGGGCGAGGACATCATGGCCGCCTGTGGTCAGCTCAAATCCGCGACCGAACGCGAACGCAAATCCCGCAAGCAAATCGAAGCCGAAGCCGGGAAGTGACGCTCCACATTGTGGAAACCACGTTGTGGAAACAGTGTGTTCGCGCTTGGTTCTTGAACGGTAACGTGGCTTTAACCATGTCCGGGCACAGTCCCCGACATGGAATGGATACAGATCAGATTCGATGACGACCTTGGCACCCGCGTTCAACACGCGGCCCAATGTGCCGGTCAACCCATGGGCGCGTATATTCGCGACATATTAGACGTTGCGGTGCGCCCCGGTGAAGGGGCGTTCGGCTACAAAGGCCCCAAACACCCCCATGCGCTTCAGGCCTATTTGGCTCATGATTTCGCCTATGCCTCTGGCTGGGAGGATCTTCAGGACGTGCTGCGCGCCAAGGGCTATGAATTGACCGAACGCGGGGGTGGATTGATCTTGCACACCACCGAAGGCGAACGCCTGTGCAAGACCTCCCAGATTGGCCAACCTCACTCGGCCCTGATGAAACGATTTGGCGCGCCCTTTGCCGGGCACGCGCATACGCACTTGGCTCAACGCTCTCTGGGTCAGGCCACCCTGCCCTTTTAACGCGCATGCCGCGAGGAGGTTCCAAAATGGAACAAATCACCCTTTTGCTGTCTGAATCGACGGTTGAAATGCTACATCTTTTGGCGCGCGAAAGCGGTCAAACCATCGGCACCGTGGTGCATGAAATGGCCCTTGATCGCTACATGCACCGGGCGATGGACGGTGTTCGGTTTGCCGACAGCGCGGCGGAGTATCTTTTGGACGCCGACGTCTCCGTCGCCCAAAAAACCTAAATTCAGCGCCCGTCGATATGATCGCGCGCGCCCTCCATGGGCCACGCATCAATGACCGCCACGGCCTCTTCGGCGGTTTCGACGAATTTGAACAAATCGAGGTCGGACCGGGCAATCGTTCCGGCCTCGGCCAAGGCCTCCCAATTGATGATCTTTTCCCAAAAGGCCCGACCAAACAACAAGAACGGCACCCGGCTCATCCGCCCGGTTTGAATAAGCGTCAGGCTTTCAAACATCTCATCAAGCGTGCCAAACCCGCCCGGAAACACCGCAATCGCTTTTGCGCGCATCAGAAAATGCATTTTGCGGATCGCGAAATAGTGGAAATTGAAACACAGCTCCGGCGTGACATACTCGTTTGGCGCTTGTTCATGCGGGAGCACGACGTTGAGACCGATTGACACCCCGCCCGCATCCTTGGCACCGCGATTGCCCGCTTCCATCACCCCCGGCCCGCCGCCGGTGACGATCACATTATGGCGATGCCCGTTCACCTTGGCGCGCTCGGTCATCATTCGGGCAAAACTGCGCGCCTCCGCGTAGTATTTCGTCAGTTCGGCCAAGGTCTTGGTCCGGGCTGTGTCCTTTTTGGCAGGTTCGGGAATGCGCGCACCGCCGAACAGCACAATCGTGCTTTCGACGCCATATTCGGCCATCATCAATTCAGGTTTCAGCAGTTCCAACTGAAGCCGCACCGGACGCAATTCATCACGGCACATGAACGTGCCATCGGTAAACGCCAAAGCATAAGACGGCGAACGGGTTTGCGGCGTATCGGGAATATGCCGTGCCGTTTCCATATCCATATGGCTGTCACGCAACGGATGGCGGCGCGTGGAGGGGGCTTTGGGGTGGTCGGTCATGATGTGCAGTGCCTCACAAGTGTTATGCTTTGCCGCGCTTTGCTGTCGTACGCGTTGCGCGGGGGGTCTGGACCGACTATAGCCTCTGCCAACAGATATTCCATGTTGATCCGGGAGACCCACATGTCCAATGCACTGCTCGAAGCCGCCATCGAAGCCGCCTGGGAGGCGCGCGACACGATCACCTCCGCCACCACGGGCGAAACCCGCGAGGCGATCGAAGAGACGTTGAACGCGCTCGACAGCGGCACATTGCGTGTGGCTGAAAAGCTGGAGAACGGCGATTGGCACGTCAATCAATGGGCGAAAAAGGCCGTTTTGCTTGGCTTTCGCATCAAGGACATGGAAGAGCACGCTGGCGGCCCGCAAGGCTCTGGTTGGTGGGACAAGGTCGACAGCAAATTCAAAGGCTGGGGCGACAATCAATGGAAAGCCGCCGGGTTTCGCGCCGTGCCGAACGCCGTGGTTCGTAAATCCGCCTATATCGCGCCGGGCGTGGTGTTGATGCCGTCTTTCGTCAATCTCGGCGCGCATGTCGGCGAAGGCACGATGGTGGACACATGGGCCACCGTTGGCTCCTGTGCGCAGATCGGTAAACATGTGCACCTCTCCGGCGGTGTGGGCATTGGTGGCGTTTTGGAACCGATGCAGGCCGGCCCGACCATCATCGAAGACAATTGTTTCATCGGTGCACGTTCTGAAGTCGTCGAAGGCGTGATCGTGCGCGAAGGCTCGGTCTTGGGCATGGGCGTGTTTATCGGCCAATCGACCAAAATCCTCGACCGCGACACGGGCGAAGTCTTCTACGGCGAAGTGCCGCCCTATTCCGTCGTCGTCGCGGGGTCCATGCCATCGAAAAACGGTGTGCACCTCTATTGCGCGGTCATCGTGAAACGCGTGGATGAGAAAACGCGTTCGAAAACCGGGATCAATGAGTTGCTTCGCGACTGATCTATCCTATACTTGTTGAGAGCGGGCGCGCGGAGGGCAACCTTTGCGCGCCCTTTTCGTTCTTAAATGTCAGTAAATGTGGAGTGTTTTATGGGACTTGGACTTATCGCATCTATCATCATCGGCGGCATTGCGGGCTGGATCGCAAGCAACCTGATGAAAGCCAACACAGGCCTTCTGATGAACATCGTTCTGGGGATTGTCGGCGCCTTTGTGTTGAACCTGATCCTGTCGCTTATGGGGATTTACGCCGCGAATGCTTGGCTCCCGCAGCTTGTCGTAAGCGTTCTTGGCGCAAGCCTTTTGATCTGGGTGGCGCGCCGGGTGCGCTGAGCCGCCTATCATGATCCCGCCCCTGTTTGGCGGGATCATCACTTGTCAATCCGCTGAGGCTTGACTTTCCCCTGTCGCCTCAGCAAACGGATGGCATGACAAAAGAACCAAAAATCAGCCGCCAAAAGGTCTACACCCTGTTGGTCGAAGTGGGTCGCAAAGAAGGCGACGGGTTGCCCAAAGGGGCCACCGGCGGCGCGCTTATGATTTATGCCTCTGGCGTGGACGAAGCCGAGGCCGTGCGTGAAAGCGTTGCGATCCTGAAACAGGCCGACCTCGCGCCGCTTGATGTGACGGGCTATGGCACGTTGGAGGAGCGGTTGGCCGAGGGCCACGATATTTCCGACGACGAACGAGAGCTGATGCAGCGGGCCTTGGATGAAAATTCGGTCATCGTTGCGCAACTGACGCCGTTTTTTGAAGGCGATGATGGTGTGAGGCACTAAGCCATGGCGGATCGCCTCGTCCAGCTTGTGATTTCAAAACAAGATTTCGAGGATGTCTCTGACTGTCTTGCCGACATGTCGTCCCGTGATTGGTGGCAAGTGCCCTGTGGCGGTGATGACGGGCGGGTGACGGTTTTTATTGCCCTGCACAAAACGGATGCCCAAGAGGTTGTCGACCGTCTGGCCGAGACATTGGACGGTCGCACAGGCTGGCGGCTCTATGCCTTGGCCACGGAATCCAGCCTGCCTGAAAACACCGATGAGGACGAACAGGAACGGATCGCCCAAAAGGAAACGGCGGCGACACGCGAAGACATATACGGTGATATTCGTGCCGGTGCCGCGCTGACCAAAGACTATTTGATCATGTCCGCCCTAGCGACCTGTGTCGCGGCAATTGGGCTGAGATCAGGTCAAGTTGCGGTGGTCATTGGCGCTATGGTGATCGCCCCGCTTTTGGGTCCGATCATCGCCTTTGCCTTTGGCACGGCGCTCGGGAACCTCGCTTTGTTGAAACTCTCGGCGCGCTCTTTGGCGGCGGGGGTTTTGGTGTCGGTCCTGGTCGGTGCGGTGATCGGGCAGGTGTTTCCTGCGCCTCAGGACACGGGCCTTTTGGATTACTCCGGCGTCCTGTCGCTTCAGACCGTGATCTTGCCCTTGGCCTCAGGTGCGGCCGCCGCACTTATGGTTGCCTCTGGTGGCACCTCCGCTTTGATTGGCGTCATGGTGGCCGCTGCGCTTTTGCCACCGCTGGCGGGGTTCGGTCTTTTGATCGGGGGGCAAAACTGGGACATGGCCTTGCGCGCCTTGGCGAGCGTGGCCGTCAACATCGTCGCCATCAACCTCGCCGCACAGGTGGTTTTTGTTCTCAAAGGCATCCGCCCAAGACGGTGGAAAAGCAAAGCCCACGCCACATCTGTGCGCGTGAGCCTTGCGATCTCTGTCGGGCTGGTCCTGTTGGTGACGCTGGCGTTATGGGGTTTTGGACATCCCGATTTTTGGCACAATTAAAGCGGTTCGGGTCTATTTCGACCCAAACCATTTGCGATAAATCGCATCATAAGTGCCATTTTCCCGCAGTTCCAAAAGGCTCTGATTGATTGGCTCGGCCAGCTCAGACCCCGAGGGCAGCGCAATCCCATAGTTTTCTGGCACAAAGACTTGCCCAATGAGCCGCGCTTTGCCCCGACCCTTTTGGGTCACATAATACGCGAGGATTGGAGCATCATAAACCACCGCGTCAATCTCGCCCTGTTCAAACGCCTCAATCAACGTCGCGGGATCATGATAAGGCGTGAAGGTCAGATCACGCCGAGTGAGGAACTCCGCAGCCGTCGAGCGCTCAACCGTGCCGATGGTTTTGCCATAGAGATCATTAAGCCCGTTCACATTGGCTTGGATCGCATCCACTGTCAGTGCGGCGGTGATGCGCGCAACAAAAACGGACACCAAAAACAGAGACGAAATCACCAGAAACACGCCAAACAGACGGCCCATAGGCGAGCGTGGTTGCCGTTCCTCAAACCCACCATTGACGACAAGGTTCAAGGCCCACCAAAAGGCCGGGAACATCGCTTGGCTGGCGGGCATGTCAAAATACTCTTGATGCCGCTTTTCAAAATGCCACATCAACATGCCACCCCCAAGCAAAAGCGCGAAAGCCCCCGCCAAAGCGATCAAAAGATCTTTTGAGAGGATAACGGCCCAAATGGAACTGCTGTCATTGCCCAGCGGGGTCATGATTTGCAGGCCGGCCTGAAAGATCGGCTGGGAAAAATCCAAGACCGACTCGCGGCTTGCGGTGATCGAAATATTGGCGATAGCGACGTCTGCCGTGTTATTCTCAATCGCGCCAAGCATCTCTGTAAAGCTGTCCACCCGCTCGATGGCATAGCTCCAGCCAAGTTCAGTGGCCAATGCGTCCCAAAGCTCCATGGAAAAGCCGGTGTCACGCCCGGCCTCGACCATAGAAAACGGCACGCGAGAGACGGTCATTATTTTAAGATCTTGTGCCCAGCCCGACATAGGACTGAACAACAGCAAAAGAAACGCCCAAAGGCGGAAAATGTGATTCATAGCATCACCCCCATCCAGATCGCATATGGCATAAGCTTGGCCTCGCTTTCAATCGCGGATCACAGGTAGCGGTCGGAAAGAAGCGCGAGGGCTTCATGGCGCAACAGGGATGCGGGGTCATGACCGCATCGTTTTGGGATCTGTATCGCGTTGAGATGCGACAGCCGGGTTGACGCAGATTGGTGTGGGTCATGGTTCAAGGCGAGGGGCATGACGCGAATGCCGGCGACGTGGTAGGCCTGAAACTCCGCAAGCAGGAGATTGTAGCGCTTCGACACCAATCCGGCCGAAGAGGTCGTGACCGGAAGGAAAGGCGCGATGTGCATCGCTTTGATCGACACGTCTTCGACGCCAAAGAGATAGGCGGTATCAACCCCTTCCGTCAGGATTTCACAGCTCGGTGTGACGTCGAGGGTTTGGAGCAGGTTTTGAAACGGACGGCGCAGGCGGACCAACCTCATGCGTCCGATGTTTGGCAATGTGGTTTCGATCAGGGCCACCAAAGGCGACAGGCCGCCGGAATGGGTGGAAATGAGTGTCCCCGGTGTGAGCGTTTCGATCGGGCGGGGCCCGTGTTCGGTATCGACCAACGCGTTGGCGGCGATACCTTCGGAATACCCTATAGGTTCAACATGATCAGAAAAGGCAAAACAGGTGACATCGGAGGTCAGAGACGGGCCGTCGATGGCAAACAAAATCCGCGCAAGGTCGTCTTCGTGTAAGGGCACAGGACGCTCGGCGGATGCTTTGGATGTTATGGCGCCAGTCTCAAGATTCTCGGCACCAACCCACGCGTTATTCGCCTCACAACACCAACTGTAGGTGATGCGAATGGGGGTCTCTTTGCGCCATGCGGATAGATCAAGAGAGAGAACAGAGAGGGTTCGACCCTGTTCGACGGCCACCCAAAGCCGACCATTGGGCCCCATCACCATATGGAAACTGCGCCGAACGTCAGCGTGGCGCTCATAGTCCACCAGATCAAGCGGCTGGCGAAATTGGTCCGGGATCGCAGTCTCAAGGATCACACTGCCGCTGTGCAAGACACGGCGGCTCACAGGCCCACGCGCGGCGCCTTGCTGCAATCCAAGTGAGTTGTAAACCGGGTGGCACTTTGTTGCCACTGCCCCAAGCCACGCCATATGATGCCCGCCCCCTCATGACCATGACCTTGTGCAAAGACCATAATCTGCACAGTGCCGATGACGCAGATCCAACACCTGGGAAACCACACGGAAACCCGCGTTTTATTGACTTGTTAATGGGTGACAGAACCGTTCGGGTTTGCCCGCAACTGGGTCTGACGCCTGCCTCATCTTTGTTTTGATCATACTCAAACATGCAATTCAGATTTAGTTAACACTTTTCCGCCCGCACAAGAATGGCGGTGTGATCTGTTACAGCCGCGCAACAATCTTCGGATTGCCCCGCGCGGGCTGGGCGGGTAACTCTTGAGGCCATATTTGGGGACCAAAGGAGACCGCAATGGCGCTCGATACACCGCTCGATCCCGTTCAACTGACAGCCGACCTGATCCGCTGCCCAAGTGTCACACCAGACGAGGCCGGTGCGCTGGTCCTTTTGGAACGCGTGTTGACGCAGGCCGGTTTTACCTGTGTTCGGGTCGATCGCAATGGCACGCCAAACCTGTTTGCCCGCTGGGGCAAAAAGGGCGCGACCCGCAGTTTGGGCTTTAATGGTCACACAGATGTTGTCCCCGTCGGCGATGCTGCGGCTTGGACCCATGATCCGTTTGGTGGCGAGATTGCCGATGGTGTTTTGTGGGGGCGTGGGGCCACGGATATGAAATCCGGCGTGGCGGCTTTTGTTGCCGCCGCTTGCGACTATGCGACCCAAACCCAGCCCAAAGATGATGCCATCATCATCACCATCACAGGCGATGAAGAGGGCGATGCCACTGATGGCACCATCGCTTTGCTCGATTGGATGGCGCAAAACGGCGAGGCGATGAGTGATTGCATCGTCGGCGAACCGACCTGTCCGAACACCATGGGCGAGATGATGAAAATAGGACGGCGTGGCTCTCTTACCGCCTATTTCGCCGCGCGCGGTACGCAGGGCCATGTCGCCTACCCGCATCAGACCCATAATCCGGTCCCGGTTTTGGCGCGGCTGATGGCCGATCTTTCGGCGCATACGCTGGATCAGGGCACGGCGCATTTTGACCCGAGCAACCTCGAAATCACGACATTTGATACGGGAAATCCGGCGACCAATGTGGTTCCGGCACTCTGTCAGGCCACCGTCAACATCCGCTTTAACGACGCTCATTCTGGCGCATCGCTGTCTGAGTGGCTGCGCGCCAAAGCCGCGCGCATGGCCAAGGAAACCGGGATCGAGATCGAGGTGCGGTTTTCCATTTCGGGCGAAAGTTTCCTGACCCCTCCCGGAGCCTTCGTGGACTTGGTGGCCGGCTCGGTTGAAGCGGTCACAGGCCTGCGCCCGGAACTCTCAACCACGGGCGGCACGTCGGATGCGCGGTTTGTCAAAAACCACTGCCCTGTGGTCGAATTCGGCCTCGTCGGCAAGACCATGCACAAGGTCGACGAACAGGTGCCCGTATCACAAATCAAGGACCTAAAAAGGGTCTATTCCCGCCTGATTGGAGACTATTTCGCATGAGTATCACCATTCGCAAGACTGACGACATCAAGGCCTGTTTGGCGCTGAGGCTGGTGGTTTTTGTTGAGGAACAAAACGTCCCACTTGAAGAAGAAATCGACGCGTTTGACGATGTGGCAACGCATTTTCTTGCCGAAGATGAGGCAGGTATGGCTGTTGGCACCGCGCGCATCATCGAAGTTGGTGAAATCGGTAAAATTGGCCGGGTTTGTGTCGAAAAATCACAAAGAGGCACGGGTCTTGGGGCGGCTTTGATCGAGACGTGTTTGGCCGATCTCAAGACCCGCCCGCATATCAAAACCGCGAAACTCGGCGCGCAAAATCACGCCATCGGATTTTACGAACGCTTCGGTTTTCGCGTGATTGGCGACGAATATATGGACGGTGGCATCCCACATCATGACATGGTCCTCGCCCTGTGAGGCCACGTCTGGTCCTTATGGTCAAAGAGCCGCATCCCGGTCGGGTCAAAACCCGGCTGGGCCGCGACATCGGTATGGTCCGCGCGGCGTGGTGGTTCCGCCACCAAGCGCTTGGGACCATCCGACGCCTACGCGATCCTCGTTGGGATATTGTGTTGGCTGTCTCGCCAGATCACGAAGGTCTTTTAAGTCGGGTTTGGCCCGCTGATCTTATCAAAATCCCCCAAGGCCCCGGCGACCTCGGTGCCCGCATGGCGCGCGTGATGCGGGCCTGCGCTCCGCATCCAACCTGTGTCATTGGCGCCGATATTCCGGGTCTGAAAAAATCCCACATTCGACAGGCTTTTGCGGGATTAGGGTCGCATTCTGCTGTGATCGGCCCTGCCACGGATGGGGGATATTGGCTCATCGGACTGCGCCATTCGGCACGGCAACCCGCCGGATTTTTAACCTCTGTGCGCTGGTCAACACGATGGGCGCGAGAGGACACGCTTGCTTCGGCAAAAGAGATGAGTTGGGCCGAGTTAGAGACGCTTTCAGATGTCGATGACCTCTCTGATCTGCGCCGGCTGAGTAAGCGCGACTGACCGCCCATGATGATTTCATCACATCCCCTGCTTTGTCAGTGGTGAGGCGCAGCGGGCCGTGGTAGATTCGTCCTATGAACAAGATCCCCACCAAAGACGAAATCCTCCAATGGATTTCCGATCACCCGACTGAGAGCGCAAAACGCGATATTGCCAAGGCTTTTGGCATCAAAGGTGCTGCGCGGATTGACCTGAAACGTATCCTCAAAGAACTTGAGGCGGAGGGTCACCTGCAAAAGCGGCACAAGACCTATCGCGATCCGGACAAACTCCCCCCGGTGTCGGTTTTGTCCGTGTTTGCCCCTGACGCTCAGGGCGATTTGTTTGCGCGCCCGCTGGAATGGACCGGCGAAGGCCCCGAGCCCCGGATCTTGATGGTGCTGCGTGAAAGCGATGCTGCCTTGGGCGAAGGCGAACGGATTTTAGCCAAGCTGCAAGAGGTGAAGGGCGAGGATCATCAATATGAGGCCCGCCTGATCCGCAAGATAGGCTCTAATCCACGCAAAATCATAGGTGTCTATCGCAAAGATGCCGAAGGCGGGCGGGTTGTACCGATCGACAAAGGCAACGAAAAAGACTTTCTGGTTCGGTCGGGCAATGACTATGGCGCGCAGGATGGTGAATTGGTTGAGGCCGAACAGGCCGGGCCAAAGGGACGTATGGGCCTGCCAATGGCGCGTATCATCACCCGTTTGGGCGACCCAAGTGCGCCCAAGGCCGTGTCGCTGATCGCGATCCACCAACATGGCATCCCCGATGATTTCCCCGATGATGTGATCGCCGAGGCCGATGCCGCCAAACCGGCGGGTCTCAAGGGCCGCGAGGACCTGCGCGATCTACCTCTGGTGACGATTGATCCGGCCGATGCGCGCGACCGTGATGATGCGATTTGGGCCGAATTCGACCCTGATTCAGCCAATATCGGAGGTTTCATCCTTTGGGTCGCGATCGCCGATGTGGCGCATTATGTGACGCCCGGTTCCGCGCTTGATCGCGAGGCGTGGAATCGTGGCAACTCGACCTATTTCCCGGACCGGGTTGTGCCGATGTTGCCGGATCGCCTGTCTGGCGATCTGTGTTCGCTGCACGAAGGGGTGCCGCGTGCCTGTTTGGCCGTGCGGATGGTGATTGATTCCGACGGCAAAAAGAAATCGCATCGCTTCATGCGCGGCTTGATGAAATCGGTCGCCGCCCTGAATTACGCCGAAGTGCAAGCGGCCCGCGATGGGCAACCGAATGAGGCCTGTGCCCCGTTGATGGAAACGGTGATCGGGCCGATTTATGAGGCTTACGAGGCTCTCAAACGCGCGCGCCATGACCGTCAGCCGCTGGATTTGGATCTGCCTGAGCGCAAAATCGTTTTGAGCGAAGATGGGCGTGTCGCCTCTGTTGCTCTGGCCGAACGGTTTGATGCGCATCGGTTGATCGAGGAATTCATGGTGCTGGCCAATGTCTCCGCCGCCGAAGAACTGTTTCATCGCAACCGACCGCTGCTCTACCGTGTGCATGAAGAACCCTCGGGCGAGAAACTTGACGCGCTGCGCGAAGTGGCGCAGGCCTCCGGCTTTACGCTGGCCAAGGGACAGGTGATCCACACCTCGCATCTGAACAGACTTCTGGCTCAGGCCGAAGGCACGGAGCAGGACGAATTGATCAACATTTCGACCCTGCGCTCGATGACCCAAGCCTATTACCACCCTGAGAATTACGGCCATTTCGGTCTCGCCCTGCGCTCTTACGCGCATTTCACCTCGCCGATCCGCCGCTATGCCGATCTCATCGTCCATCGCGGTCTGATTTCGGCCCATGGTTGGGGCAAGGACGGGTTGTCTGCGGAGGAAATCGAGCGCTTGGAGGCGACGGCCAAACACATCTCGGAAACCGAGCGCCGTTCAATGACGGCGGAGCGCGACACGAATGACCGCTATCTGGCCTCTTATCTGAGCGAACGGATCGGCAATGAGATGACCGGGCATATTTCGGGCATCCAAAAATTTGGCGCTTTCATCAAACTGGATGAAACTGGCGCCGATGGCCTTGTGCCGGTCCGCACGATGGGCGCAGAGTTTTTCCATTACGACCCAGACGAGCAAACGCTCATGGGGGCTGACACCGGCATGAAAATTTCGATTGGTCAAAAGGTCGTCGTGCGCATTGCCGAGGCGGTGCCTGTGACCGGCGGGTTGGAGTTGGAATTGCTGTCGATTGACGGGGCTTTGATGCCGCGCGGACCGCGCCGGGCCAAAGGCCGCGTGGTGTCGCGCAAGTACAATAAAGGCAAGGCACATAAGGAAAAAATCCGTAAAAAGGTACAACGGCGGCGGAGTTAAACGGCGCGGATAGCGGATTATCGCCGCCTCCGAGGTCACGGCTTCAACCCCGCCAAGGTTTTGGTTTACGGTCGAGTAACTGTTATTGGAGTTGTTAGAATGCGCCCTGTTTTCCTCTCTGTCTTTGGTCTGTTTTTCGGGCTTGGCCTTACCTCCGCCACCGCACAACCTTCGGGGCCGATGGCGGAATTTCCGCATCATCTTAATCGGGAGAGCGCCGTGACTTTGGTCTCATCCACATCACAAGCCGGGTTGGACGCGTGGATCGCCGGGTTCAAAACACGCGCCATGCGTGAAGGCATTTCTCAAACCACCTTTGATCGCGCCTTTCGCGGTGTGAGATACAATGAGGATGTGATCGCCAAGGATCGCAAACAGTCCGAATTTACCAAGCAAATCTGGGATTATCTCGACAGTGCCGCCTCCCCCACACGGGTGTCGAACGGTCAGGCGGCGATGCGCAAACATGCGGCGGTTCTGGACGGGGTCGAACGGGTGTATGGCGTCGATAAACATGTGGTTGCGGCGATTTGGGGCGTTGAGAGCGCCTATGGCGCGACCCGCGGCGACACCAATGTGATCGAAGCCATGGCGACGCTGGCCTATGACGGGCGACGCGGGCGGTTTTTTGAAAGCCAACTTTTGGCGGCTTTGAAAATCCTTCAGTCGGGTGACACCTCGCCTCATAATATGAAGGGCAGTTGGGCGGGCGCTATGGGCCACACCCAGTTTATTCCGACCTCCTTTCTGGCCTTTGCGGTCGATGGCAACGGCGATGGCAAACGCGATATTTGGTCGAATGATCCGACCGATGCGCTGGCCTCCACGGCCGCCTATTTGGCCAAACACGGTTGGAAAAAAGGGCAGCCCTGGGGCGTGGAAGTGCGACTTCCGGCTGGATTTGACTATAGTTCGGCGCGCCGCGACACCATGCGTGCCCCGTCCGATTGGGCCTCCTTGGGGGTAATGGGAATCGACGGGCGGCCCGTGCCGAACTACGGCAAAGGCTCGATCCTTTTGCCTGCGGGTGCGTCAGGCGCGGCCTTTATGATCTTTGACAACTTCGCGGTGATTGAGCGCTACAACAAGGCAGATGCCTATGTGATCGGGGTTGGGCATCTGTCCGACCGGCTGCGTGGTGGCCCGGCGATTCAGGCCTCTTGGCCGCGCGGCTATGCGCCGTTGTCGTTTAAAGAAAAGATGCAGATGCAGCGGATTTTGAAGCGCAAAGGCTTCTTGGACGACAAGGTGGATGGCATCATCGGACCGAACACGATCAATGCGATCCGGGCGTTTCAAAACGCGGTCGGCGTGACGCCGGATGGTTATCCGTCACAGACGCTTTTGAAACTGTTGAAATAAGAGGATCTCAGGCCAAATGGCCTGAGAATTCCGTCACCAAGGCCTGATAAATATCGCGCTTAAAGGACACGATATCTGACACCAATCCGGCTGAATCGGTCCATTTCCATTGGGCAAATTCCGGGTGGTCGGTGTCGATATTGATGGCGCTCTCTGGCCCTTTGAAGCGCAGCACAAACCAGAGCTGTTTCTGACCGCGATATTTGCCCTTCCAGACCTTGCCCAAAAGGTGATCCGGCAAATCATATGTCAGCCAATCCGCGGACTGCGCGAGCACCTCGACATGATCTGAATTCACGCCAATTTCTTCCCAAAGCTCGCGTAAAGCGGCCTCCTCCGGCGTTTCACCGGCGTCAATCCCGCCTTGCGGCATCTGCCACGCACCGGGCGTGTCGATGCGTTCACCGACAAAAATCCGTCCCTCGGCATTCAACAACATGATCCCCACGCAAGGGCGGTAGGGCAGAGTGGATAGGTCTTTGGTCATCAGGTCCTCGCAAGAAAAAAGGGGGCCACGCGGGCCCCCTCTCCATAGGATCAATTGCCGATTTTCGACAGACCTTTCAGCAAGTCGATCGCATAGGCGAGTTGGAAATCCTCATCGCGCAGTTTCGCGGCCTCTTCGGCGGCGGCGCGTTCTTCTTCGATTTTGCGGCGCTCATCCTCGGTGAAGCTGTCGTTGTTGAGCGCCCCGCGCAAATCCGCCTCGGAACGCAACGTCGGCGCATCCGCCGTCTCGTCGGCTTCGGGCTGGCGCGGCGGTTGTGCGACGATGATGTCGGGCGAAATGCCAAGCGCCTGAATCGAGCGCCCCGACGGCGTATAGTAGCGCGCCGTGGTCAGGCGCATCGCACCATCAGAGCGCAGTGGCATGACCGTTTGCACCGAGCCTTTGCCAAAGGATTTCGTCCCGACAACAACCGCGCGATGGTGATCTTGCAGGGCGCCCGAGACGATTTCAGAGGCCGAGGCCGAACCGCCATTGATCAGCACGACAATCGGTTTGCCCTCGGCCAAATCGCCCGGACGCGCATTGACGCGTTCGCTGTCTTCGGGCGTGCGGCCACGGGTCGAGACGATTTCACCCTCTTCCAGGAAAGCATCAGAGACCTTGATCGCCTGATCCAAAAGCCCGCCGGGGTTGTTGCGCAAATCGACGACGATGCCATCAACATTGGCCATGCCGCCCAGTTCTTCAACGCCCTTTTTCAGGCCATCTTCGAGGTTCGGATAGGTTTGTTCGTTGAACGTGGTGACACGCAGCACAATGGTGTGGCCTTCGACTCGCGAGCGCACGGCGGTCAATTTGATCGTGTCGCGGATGATGGAGATGTCAAACGGTTCTTCAACCCCCTCGCGCACCACGGTGATGACAATCTCGGACCCAACCGGCCCGCGCATCAATTCCACCGTTTGATCAAGGGTCATGCCCATCACGCTGCTGCCATCCACGGCGGTGATATAATCGCCGGTTTCGACACCTGCGATATCGGCGGGCGTGCCGTCCATCGGGGCGACGACTTTGACAAAGCCCTCTTCTTGCGTGACCTCAATGCCAAGCCCGCCAAAGGAGCCGGAGGTTTGCACCCGCATATCGGCGGCGTCTTTGGGGGACAGATAGGAGGAATGCGGGTCAAGTGAAGAGAGCATGCCGTCAATGGCCGCCTCGATCAGTTCTTCGGAGTCAACCTCTTCGACATATTGCGCACGGATGCGTTCAAACACGTCACCAAAAAGATCAAGCTGCTCGTAGACGTTGCTGGACTTCTCGGCTTCTTGCGCCAAAAGCGGGCCGGCGAATTGCGTCGAGATCAATGTGCCTGCAAGGATACCGGCCACGCCCGCCATCAAATATTTCTTCATTCTTGTTCCTCTCACCCGCCCGCCATGCGGGCCCTTGATCGACTAAAGCGGTGCGTTCGCGAACCATTGCTCCGGGTTCACCGGCTTTCCGCCTTCTCTGACCTCTATATAAAGCGTCTCTGACAGGCCAGCGCCAGTGCCCTGGGTGGCATTTTCCACAAAGGCGTCCAAATCGGGCGCGGCTCCGCCCATCAGGCCAACGGCTGTGCCAGCAGGGATCACCTCGCCAACTTCACCGTAGACCTCATCAAGCCCTGCCAAAACAAGCAATACGTCATTTCCAGGCTCAAGTATGATCACATTTCCGTAGTCCAGAAACGCGCCCTTGTAGCGGATGGTGGCGGGCCATGGCGTTGAGACCAAGGACAGCGCCCGCGTGGCCCAAAGCCATCCCGGACGTGCCACGCCCGCCGCATCGGGTTCTTTATAGCCGCGGATGAAAACGCCGCTGACTGGCATCGGCCATGTGCCCTTTGCCGCGTCCAGATCGGGCAAGGGACTGATCCCATCCACCACATCCATCACGGCAAGGCCGGAGGCAAAGGCCTCAAGTGTCTCGGAACTGTCAATCAGGGTCTTTAAGCGATCGGGATCAGTGGTGAACCGACGCGGAAGGTCAGTGCGCTCCGACATCGCCTGAGACAGGTCGGTGCGCGCCTGTTGCGCGTCTTTGAGACCTCGGGCAAGGGTCTCAAGCGCCTCATCTTGCAATTCCCGCAAAATAGAGACCTCTTCGAGTTTGATCCGAAGTGCATCGGCATCCGCCTGCATCGCGGGCGTGATCGCAGAGACCAACATGCCCGCGCGCGCGTGACCCAAAGGCCCGGTCGGATGCACCAAGGCTTCGGGGGAGGCATTGGGTTTGAGGTTGATCAAAATGCCAAGAAGTTGCGCGACTTGGCCGCTTTCATCCTGAAACTCACGGGCCAACTCACCTTCGCGCAGGGACACTTGCCGTAGCCCCGCGCGCATCGCTTCCAAGCCGTCTTCATAGGCGCGCACGACACGGGTCAGGGCCTTGACCCGATCCCCGGCAGATTGCGCCGCTTCCAATTCAGAATGCGCCATATTGAATTGCGCCACGGCCCCTTCGGCCAGCGCAGCAGGGCTTTCCTCCTGCGCCAGTGCGGCCCCGGTCAGAAGCGCAAAACAAACAGCGACAATCCCCAGTCTCATGTGACGATGAGGCTTTCGCCCGTCATTTCAGCGGGCTGATCGAGCCCCATCAACTCAAGGATCGTCGGTGCCACATCCGCCAAACGCCCGCCCGAACGCAACCGCGCGCCTTTGGGGCCACCGAACAGGATCACGGGAACCGGGTTGGTGGTATGCGCGGTGTGGGGCCCGCCCGTGATCGGGTCGATCATGGTTTCGCAATTGCCGTGATCGGCAATCACCAACATCGCGCCCCCGACTTTTTCAAGCTCGGCCACAACCTTGCCCAGACCATCATCCACCGCCTCACATGCGGCCATTGCGGCCTCCAAGATGCCCGTGTGACCGACCATATCGGGGTTGGCGAAATTGGTGACGATCAGGTCATAACCTTCATCAATCGCCCAGACGAATTTCTCGGCCACCTCGGGTTCGCTCATTTCAGGTTGCAAATCATAAGTCGCCACTTTCGGCGATTTTGGCATGAACCGATCCTCGCCCACCTCCGGCGTCTCTTTGCCGCCATTGAGGAAAAACGTCACATGCGGATATTTTTCGGTCTCGGCCAAGCGGAATTGTCTCAGGCCTTTCTTGGCCACCCATTCCCCCAACGTGTTGACGATGTCGCTTTTGGGATAGGCGGTGGTCATATAGGCGCCGTGGCTGACGGAATATTCGACCATGCCCAAGAATGCCGACAGGCGCGGACGCGGGCCAGTGTCAAACTCGGCAAACCCCGGCTCGCCAATGGCGCGCAGGATCTCACGGGCGCGGTCGGCGCGGAAGTTGAGACAGAAAAAGCCATCGCCATCTTTGACGCCCGCGTAATCGCCAATCACCGTGGCTTTGATAAACTCATCATGCTCGCCGCGCGCATAAGAGGCGGTGACGGCGTCTTTGGTCGTGGCGGCGGTTTCAACCCCTGTGCCATTGATCATCGCGAAATAAGCCTGGGACACCCGTTCCCACCGATTGTCGCGGTCCATCGCGTAATAGCGACCAATGACGGTGCCGACGGATGCGCCTATGGGCAGACGAGCAACAAGATCGGGGATGAATGTTGCCGAGGATTGCGGTGCAACATCGCGGCCATCGGTGATGGCATGGAGGATCACCGGCACGCCATGATCCGTGATGGCTTTGGCGGCGGCCAGCGTGTGTTCGATATGGCCATGCACACCACCGTCCGAGATCACGCCCATCAAATGCGCGGTGCCGCCCGCGGCTTTGACCTTTTCGGCAAAGGCGACAATTTCGGCGTTTTGAAAGAAAGACCCGTCTTCGATCGCCAAATCAATCTGACCCAAATCCATCGCCACAACCCGCCCTGCGCCGATGTTGGTGTGACCGACCTCGGAGTTGCCCATTTGTCCGCTCGGCAGGCCCACATCCGGGCCAAATGTGATCAACGTGTCATGCGGACACTCCGCCATCAGCCGATCAAAGGTTGGGGTTTTGGCCAAAACGGGGGCGTTTGCCTCGGGTGTTGGGCCAATCCCCCAGCCATCGAGAATACAAAGGACGACGGGTTTCGGTGTGGCCATGACGGGCTTCCTTCTAAACAGAGCAAAGCAGTTGCACCCTATCTAACGTGCCGTCACCGCTTGTTGAACCACCAAGGGCTTCATTGCAGCAAAAATACTTGGATCATTCGCGATGATAGGGCGATCCGGCCAGAATAGAGGCGGCACGGTAGAGTTGTTCGGTGAGCATGGCGCGAACCAACATATGCGGCCAGACCATTTTGCCCAAAGAGATTGAAAAATCCGCCTGTGCGCGCAGTGAGGGGTCAATCCCGTCTGCCCCGCCAATGACAAAGGCCACATCAGAGCGCCCGGCATCGCGCCAGCCCGCTAACTTATCTGCAAATTCAGGGGAGGTGAGCAGTTTGCCACGCTCATCCATGGTCACGATCACCGCACCTTTCGGCAAGGCCCGTTCCAAAAGCACCGCTTCCGCTTTCATCCCGCCGCCCTTTTTGTCCTCAACCTCAGAGAGGATCAAAGGCCCAAGGCCAAGCGCGCGCCCGGTGCGGTCAAACCGGGTGGTATAATCCTCAATCAACACCGCTTCAGGACCGGCACGCAGCCGGCCCACGGCATTGATGTGAACTTTCATCAGCTCTCAGTCGGTTTGGACTTCGACGCAGCGCGGGAGTCTTCTGCCGACATCCACATTTTTTCGAGCTGGTAGAATTCGCGGACTTCGGGACGGAAAATATGAACAATCACGTCGCCCGCATCAATCAAAACCCAATCGCCCTGATCTTTGCCTTCGATGCGCGAAAACACCTCGTGTTCCATTTTCAGCGCCGCAGAGAGTTTTTCGGCGGTCGCAGAAACCTGACGGGTCGAGCGACCGGAACAGATCACCATATAATCCGCCATTTCAGACTTGCCCTGCAAGCTGATGGTCACGATGTCTTCGGCTTTGTCTTGGTCAAGGAAGTCGGTGATGAAATTCAACAATTTCTGGCCACCAAATTTTTCAGAGGCTGCGCCTGTCATGGGCATCTCCGAATGTGCAGCGTCAAGGGCTGCGGTCTGAGTTTGAGACAGGACATAGTCCTCCTATCAAAGCGCGCCGTCATGCCCCGGCGCTGGGCATATAGTCAATATAACATCAGTAGAGGTAAATCTCAATGTACCCTGCGCGCCGATCAATCAACCCCCTTTGTGACAAGCTGTGACCCTTCCAAAACGCGGACTTCGCGTTGCGGGAAGGGGATGGAAATACCGCCCTCTTTGAATGCATCCCAAAGCGCAAGATAGACATCGCCGCGCACATTGGTCAGTCCGCCAGTGGGATCGGAAATCCAAAACCTCAGGATGTAATCCACCGAACTGTCGCCAAATCCAACGATATGGCAGACGGGCGGTTTGGTGGTCAGGACCCGATTAACGGCTTTGGCGGCGTCAATTGCGATCTGGCGGACTTGGTGCGGATCATCGTCATATGCGGTGCCAAAAAAGATGTCGAGGCGAACAAAATCGTTTGTATGCGACCAGTTGACCACCTGCCCGGTGATCAGGTCTTCGTTCGGGATCAAAAACTCTCTGCCATCACGGGTGGTGATCGAGGCATAGCGCGCGCCCAGCGTGTTGATCCACCCAAAGGTATCGCCCAGCGAAATCACATCGCCCGGTTTGATGGATTTGTCCAAAAGGATGATCACGCCGGACACGAGGTTTGACACAACTTTCTGTAAGCCAAAACCAAGCCCCACACCAATTGCCCCGGACAAGACCGCAAGCCCGGTCAGATCAAAACCAACCGCTTTCAGCCCGATGAAAAACGCGGCACCATAGAGAACCACCTGAACGCCTTTGATGATAAGTTCGCGCATTGAGGGCGAAATGTCTTCGTTGCGCCGAATGCGGGTCGAGGTTTGGCGTGCGGTGATGCGGGCGAAGGTGACCAAAAGACCCGTCACCACCAAGGCCTTCAACAGCGAAAGGGCGGAGAGGCGAAAATCGCCAAACTCCACCGCGATGCTGTCTAAAAACGATGCCGCCCAGCCCAACCCACCAAAGAAATAGAGCGTCACATAGGCCCATAGCCCCCAGCGTACCGTGCGACGCAAGGATCGGTTGCGGACCAGTTGCACCACAAATTCCACCGCGAACCACGCCGAGACGACCCGCGCGATGATGGCGATCAAATAGGAGCGCGACGGCCATGTGATCTCGTGCATCACGAGATAGACGGCCCAGAGGAGCAGCGCCCAAACCAACAAAGGCAGCCGCTTTTCCATTGCCAAAAGCAGGCGCAATTGCCATTTTGGCCGACCTTCTAAGCTGCGCATCCAATTGCGCATCCGGGCGCTGAGAATGCGCCCGATCAAGATCGCGCCAGCGAGCGTCACAAGGGTGATGCCGATCTGATAGAGGTTCCACCGTCTGAGCAGGCCTTGGAGAAACCCGAGGATATCACCGCCGGTTTGGTTCAAAAGCTCAGTGATCTGGGTCGGTTCCACGCGCAGTCCTTTGGTGTTTGGGTCAGCTTGGCACGGCAAAGCGCCAGCGCGCAAGCGCAGCGACCCCGCAACGTGTCAACTCCCTTGCGGGACTCAATGCCAATCTATATGTGATCCGCATGGAACGTATGTTTGAAATCGCTGACCGGGCCTGGTTGCCCTGGCGCTTCTTCGGAGCGATGTGCTCAGTCCTTGCCCGACTTTGATGCGGCCTGGACAGGTGTGTCCGCACGCCACCCATATTCCTAAAATTCACTCACATATCCACGGGAGAGCGAAATGACCGCCCCGAAGACACTCTATGATAAAATCTGGGACGCCCACGTGACCCACGAGGACGAAGATGGCACCTGTTTGCTGTACATCGACCGTCACCTCGTTCACGAAGTGACGTCCCCGCAGGCCTTTGAAGGTCTGCGCATGACCGGCCGCAAAGTCCGCGCGCCGGAAAAAACGATCGCCGTGCCGGATCACAATGTGCCGACCACACTGGATCGCGTCTCTGGCATCATCGCCAATGAAGAGAGCCGCATCCAACTTGAGGCGCTCGACACCAATGCCAAGGAATTCGGTGTGCATTACTATCCGGTGTCTGACATCCGTCAGGGCATCGTGCACATTGTTGGCCCGGAACAGGGTTGGACCCTGCCCGGCATGACCGTGGTTTGCGGCGACAGCCATACTGCCACCCACGGCGCATTCGGCGCTTTGGCGCATGGCATCGGCACCTCTGAGGTCGAACATGTTCTGGCCACCCAGACGCTGATCCAGCGCAAGGGCAAAAACATGAAGGTCGAAATCACCGGCAAGTTGAAGCCCGGCGTGACCGCGAAAGACATCACTCTGGCGGTGATCGGCGAAACCGGCACCGGCGGCGGCACCGGCTATGTGATTGAGTATTGTGGCGAAGCGATCCGCGATCTGTCGATGGAAGGCCGCATGACCGTCTGTAACATGGCGATTGAGGGCGGCGCGCGCGCGGGCCTGATCGCACCGGACGAAACCACATTTGACTATGTCAAAGGCCGCCCACACGCCCCCAAAGGCGCACAGTGGGACGCGGCTCTGAATTGGTGGAAAACCCTCTACACCGACGAAGGCGCCCATTTTGACAAGGTCGTGACGCTGAAAGGCGAAGACATTCAGCCGGTTGTGACCTGGGGCACCTCGCCCGAAGACGTGTTGCCGATCTCCGCAGTTGTCCCCTCGCCCGACGATTTCACCGGCGGCAAGGTTGACGCGGTCAAACGCGCGCTCGACTACATGGGCATCGAACCGGGTCAGAAACTGACCGACATCAAAATCGACACCGTGTTTATCGGGTCCTGCACCAACGGCCGGATCGAAGATCTGCGTGCAGCCGCCGCGATCCTCAAAGGCAAAAAGATCAAAGACGGCATGCGAGCGATGATCGTTCCGGGCTCCGGCCTTGTGCGCGCGCAAGCCGAAGAGGAGGGCTTGGCCGACATCTTTATCGACGCGGGCTTTGAATGGCGTCTGGCCGGGTGTTCCATGTGTTTGGCGATGAACCCGGATCAGCTTGCGCCGGGTGAGCGCTGTGCCGCCACCTCAAACCGCAACTTTGAAGGTCGGCAAGGCCGCGGCGGACGCACCCACCTGATGTCCCCGGCCATGGCAGCGGCGGCGGCGCTCACCGGTCATCTGACCGACGTGCGCGAGATGCTCTAAGCAGCTTGGGCCACGGGTATGGTGCAAAACACACCCTCTGATCTGATCCTGATGGCTGGCCAAAGCAACATGGCTGGCCACAAGGTTGGTGTGGATGATCTCGCTGAAACAGAGCGGGGTCTGATCGAGGGTGCGCGCATTTGGGCCGATGGGGCTTGGGTGCCGCTCGGCGTTGATGCGGGCTATCAGAAACGGGGGTTTGGCCCTGAACTGAGCTTTGCACGTCAGTGGCAAGTCCAGACCGGACGCCCCCTGTCCATCGTCAAACTGGCCAAAGGCGGGTCTTACCTGTCCCGCGGCTGGTCCGCCGAGGGGCGTGGTGGTCCGCTCTACCAGCGTTTGGTGGCCGAGGCGCGCGCCGCAATGGCCACAGGGCCAATGCGGTTGCGGGGCTTACTTTGGATGCAGGGCGAAAGCGATGCCTTGGATCTTGAGGATGCACAGGCTTACGGCGCACGGTTCGAAGGTTTTGTCGCCCGGTTGCGACAAGACCTCGGTGTGCCCGATTTGCCGGTTGTGGCGGGGCTGATCACGGCTCCGGGCGATCACGTTGATCTGGTGCGCGACGCCATAGCCTCTGCCGACGTAACGGCGTTCAAAACGGTGGAAACCCGCGACCTCGCGCATCGTCCTGACGGCATTCATCTGATGGCCTCCGGGCTTGCGGCACTGGGGCAACGCTTTGCCGATGCGCTGTCTTCTTTTGAGGACAGCGTGTTGATCCGCCAGTGGCTTTGGACCAGCGGCCAGTATCACGCATGGTATGAGGGCGAGACCCTGACGCCGAATGGTGTCGTGATCTCATTACCTCATGCGGTGGCTGACGATGGCTTTGCTGAACCGGGCTTTGGCCAAAGGTTCTTTCGCAAACGCGGCACGGCTGTGGTCTATGTCCGCGCGCGGATGTCCAATTGGTTTCAGGACGATGAGGTCTTTGAAATGGCCAGGGCGATCCGGGCCTTTGTCCCGAAAGAGACCAAACTCGTCGCCTACGGGGCCTCAATGGGCGCTTATGGCGGGCTTTTGCTGTCCGGGGCTTTGGGCGCGGATCGGGTTCTGGCCGTGGCTCCGCAATATTCCATCGACCGGGCGATTGTGCCTTGGGAAAAACGGTGGAGCAAAGCGGCAAAGCGGATCAACGGGTTTGTGCATCGGATGGAGGACCACGTGTCGCCGACGGCGCAAAAGCTTGTGTTCTATGATCCGCTCAATGCTGACCGAAATCAGATTGCCCTGTTTGACACCGATGAGACGTGGTCCCTGATCAAAATTCCGCTGGCCTCGCATCAGGTGGCGCAGCGGCTTTTGGACAGCAAATCCCTGCCCCTTCTGTTCGAAGGTCTGTTTGAAGACGGCCCGCCCGTGAATGACATCCGCAAAGCCGCCCGCGACCGGCGGCGTGACAGCAAAGTCTATTGGCTGACCCTGGCCAACAAAAGCGCCGAGCGCCGCCCGGGTCTTGCCCTTTATGCCATTGACCGTTGCCTTGAGGTCGGTGGCCCCAAATGGAAACTCAAAAAATTGCGCGAGACATTGTCCGCGCGTGAAACGACCTGAAAGGATTCGTGGACATGGAAAAATTTGAAAAGATCACGGGTATCGCGGCACCCATGCCGCTTGTGAATATCGACACCGATATGATCATTCCCAAAAACTTTCTCAAAACGATCAAACGCTCTGGTCTGGGTGTGAACCTGTTCGATGAGATGCGCTATGATGACGACCGCAACGAAATCCCCGATTTCGTGCTCAACAAACCGCAATATCGTGAGGCTCAGGTCATCGTTGCCGGTGACAACTTTGGCTGTGGCTCTTCACGCGAACACGCGCCTTGGGCCTTGGCGGATTTTGGCATCAAATGCATCATCTCGACCTCTTTCGCCGACATTTTTTACAACAACTCTTTCAAAAACGGCATCCTTCCCATTGTGATGCCACAAGAGGTTGTGGATGTGTTGATGTCCGATGCCGAAAAGGGTGCAAACGCACGTATGACCGTTGATCTTGAGGCTCAGACCGTGACCACTTCGGACGGCCAAGAGTTCCCGTTTGAAGTCGATGCGTTCAAAAAGCATTGCTTGCTGGAAGGGCTCGATGACATCGGCCTGACCATGGCGAATGTCAAAGATATCGACGCCTATGAAGCCAAAATGGCACAGGAACGTCCTTGGGTCTAAGCGCAACTTAAAGACCATCACGACAGATTTGAAGCGGCGGCCCCTCGGGTCGCCGTTTTAATTTGGCCCTGAGTGTTTATATCTTGTCTAAAATCCCCAATCCCATGGAGGGCGCTATGATCAACTGGAAAACTTGGGTCGGCCTTGGTGCCTTGGCCTTTCTCTTTGGCGTCTTGGCGCTGGGCAATGCGGTGATCGCCTCGCTGGCCATCACGATTCTTCTCGGCACGCTGTTCGCCATCACAGGTGCGGCGCAACTTTGGGCCGGATTTTCCGCAGAGGCTGGAGGGCACCGTATCTTTAGCCTGCTTTGGGGGTTGATCAGCTTGATGATCGGGGTGAGTTTTATCGCCAATCCGGTTGAGGGCACCCTGTCCCTGACCATGGTGGTCATGGCCTTTCTTTTGGCCTCCGGTGTGATCCGGTTGGTGATGTCATGGCAAATGCGGCAGACGCGGTTCTTTTGGGCCATGCTCTTGTCCGGTGCCGTGACCGTCCTGCTGGCTGGCTATATCTTTGCCAATTTTGCCGCCGTGTCGCTGTCGCTTTTGGGCATCTTGCTTGGCATTGAGCTTTTGGTGAATGGCGCGGGTCTGGTCGGATTTGGATTGTTCCTGCGCAGCCATCGCTCATAACGGAAACGGCGGCCCTTACAGGCCGCCGCATCCAGTCCTTTTATTCCATGGGCGGAAGCAGACCCTCGGTTTGCGCCGTGGCCAGTTCCTCAATGGACACTTCCCCACTCTCATCCGTGTCGATTGCCGCAAAGGTATCTTCCGTCATGTCGGGATAGGCCATCAGCATTTCCTCCATGGAGTAAGTGCCGTTTTCATCGGCATCCATCAGAGTCATCTGCGCGAAAGCCGGGGCTGCGAGCAAAGTCAGTGCGCCAAAAGTCAAAGCGATACGTGTCATGTCATGTGTCCTTTCAGTGTGTGGCACCCGCGTCATATCTGCGGGCACATTGAAACGGTTTTGAACCGCTGCCTTGAGAGATACGTTTGAAAGGCAAAGGCACAAGAGCTTAAAAATATTGGAATATTTTGCGCACAAGCTCGCCACAGCCTCGCAACATCTTGCGCATTTTTCGGCAGCTTTCAGCGAATAGGCGGCGTTTGAGGCCGAAAATCGGCGAGATGACGCCCGTATGAGAAAGGGCGGCATAGACCCCCCTTGATATAAAATACGCTGATCCTCCGGCAGGGATTCAACAGCCCAGATGCATTTCCGGCACATTTGTGTCGTGAATGAGCCTGGCCTCCGTCATCGCAAGGATCACCTCAAGCGTGACGTTTGGTGCGCGTTCGATCAGATGCAGGCCGTCGTCTTCGGGTTTGAACACGCCAAGCTCGGTGACGATCAAATCGACCCGACGTTGGGAGGTCAGCGGCAGCGTGCATTCACGCAGGATTTTGGCCTCGCCTTTGGCCCTGTGGAGCATCGCGATGATCACCTTTTTCGCGCCGGTCACCAAATCCATCGCGCCGCCCATGCCGGGCGTGTACTGGCCGGGGATGGTCCAATTGGCGAGATGCCCGGCCTCATCGACCTGAAGCGCGCCAAGCACCGTCAAATCAAGATGCCCACCCCGGATCAGACCAAAGGAAAAAGCGGAATCAATTGTCGATGCACCCGGTACGAAGGACACGAACCTGCCGCCCGCATCGGTGAGGTGACGGTCGCCCATGCCTTCGGGCGGACGATGCCCCATCCCGACCGCGCCATTTTCGGCCTGAAAAAACACCCCCATATCTTCGTCGAGATAATCAGACACAAGCGTGGGAATGCCGATGCCGAGGTTCACCAATGTGTTGGGCTCAATCTCCTGCGCCACGCGGCGGGCGATAAGGGCTTTGGGGTCCATGATGTGCCTCCTTATGTCGTGGTTTGGATGACGTGATCAACGAGAACGCCGGGGGTTTTGACCGCATCGGGCGGGATCACACCCACGGGCACGATCTCTTCGGGTTCGCAAATCACGGTGCGACCTGCGAGCGCCATGATCGGGTTAAAATTGGTGGCGGTGAGCATATAGGACAGGTTGCCAACGTAGTCGCAGGAGCGCGCGGCGATCAGAGCAAAATCGGCGGAGAGCGGCAGTTCGAGCAAATAGTCTTTGCCATCGACCTCGATGATCTGTTTGCCCTCGGCCACTAACGTACCCACACCCGTCGGTGTCAAAATACCGCCAAGGCCCATACCCGCGGCACGGATGCGTTCGACCAATGTGCCCTGCGGCACCAATTCCACCTCCAACTCACCCGAGGCATATTGCGCCTGAACGATGGTGTTCAGCCCCATATGGCTACAGATCAGTTTCTTGACGCAATGCGCGGCAAACAGCGGCCCCGGCCCGGTGGTGTCCCGCGCGGTGTCATTTGAGATCAGGGTCAGGTCTTTTTTGCCGGCCGCTGCCAGCGCATGAACGATCCCGTCGGGGACGCCCACGCCCATAAATCCCGACAGCATCACAGAGGCCCCATCCGGGATCAGATCGACCGCGTCATGGAGCGATATGGCAAGATGCATGGTTTTCCTCCCTCCCTTTCCATTTTCAAGGGTAATCAAATCACGGATGGGTGATCATTTCCATGCGCTCGGTCAACGTGGGGCAAAAGACCATGGGCGGAGAAACGATGACAGAGCAGGCACACAGCATATTGTGGCGACTTTGCTTGCCCCCCATAGGCTCGCGAAAAATGATGTAAAATCGCACCGCTTTGTCCACGAAACGGCCCCAATTGCCCCGTTAACCTTAACCATTCCTTGCTGGAGCAGATGAAAGAAGGCAAAAGTTGGGCAAGATTGAGGCAGTCGGCCATATTTGGCAGGATCAAAATGGGAAAAGAGAGCGGCATCGTATCGCACTCGACCAGTTTGAAGGGAAATGGGCAGTGATATATCGCATCCTGGGAGCGATTGTGCGCGCGGTGTTGGTGGTCATGCTGATCACAACGCCGTCGGTTTTGTTGCCAAATGTATCCGCTGATGGTGCGCAAATCGTTGCCCTCGTGGCGCTGTTCGGCGCGGCTTTGACCTTTTTCGAATATGTCTCCGCCTATCCGGGTCTTGTCGAGTTTCGCGATGCACCGCCGTTCAATCGTGTGCGGTTTGGGTCGCTGTTTCTCACCGTCTTGTTGCTCACGTTGATTTTTCGTGGAACCACCGAGCCCACGATCGCCACCGATTTTGTGACCTCAGTGGGGGCTTTGATCGGCTATGTGCTCGATTTCCCCTACTCTCCGGTGCGGCTCATGTTGCTTGCCCTGCCCGAAGGCGCGTCTTTGAGCGAGATTGAGATGATGCGCGAAGCCGCAGGCCTCAGCTATCTCATCTCCTTGGTCGCCCTGTCAGTCTTTGTGATCATTTTGCGGCTTGGCCATTGGCCCTCCAAATCCGGCTCCTTTAATGTCTGGATCAACCTGCCCACCTTCGATCCCACCGCCGGTGGCGACGTGATTGCACGTCTCAAACGCGATGCGCGGATCAACATTGTGATTGGCTTTTTATTGCCATTCCTCATCCCGGCCGTGATACAATCCGCCTCAAACCTGTTCGGTGGTTTGAGTGTCACCAACGACCAATCCCTGATCTGGACCGTGACCGCATGGGCGTTTTTGCCATCCTCTTTGTTCATGCGCGGCATCGCCATGGAGCGCGTGGCCTCGATGATCGCCGAAAAGCGGCGTCAGACCTACGCGAAGGCCGATTTCGACCACCAACTGGTGTGATCTGCCGTCTTTTCCTTACCCTCTGCCTTGTCGTTTGGCCCCTTGTCGGCCAAGCGCAAGATCGGCTGCGCGTGGCAACATGGACCGTCGAACTGACGCGCAAAGGGCCGGGAGTTTTGCTGCGCGATATTCTCAAAGGCGATGACGCTCAAATCCTCGCCGCTCAAACTCACATCAAAACGCTGTCCCCCGATATTCTGCTGCTCGTTGGATTTGACACCGACCTTGATGGCCACGCCTTGGCGCAATTTGCCCGCGAACTCGACTATCCGTATCTTTTCACCCGTTCGGGCAATTCCGGTCGCTCAACGGGCATCGACATGGACAAAGACGGGCGGTTTGGCGAACCGGAAGACGCGCAATCCTACGGCGACTTCACCGGACAGGGTGGCATCGCTTTTTTGTCGCGCTTGCCGATTGATGTCGATGGCATCCGCGATTTTTCCGAAATGCTGTGGCGGGATTTGCCCGGTGCACGCATTCCAAAGGGCTATTTTGATCCAAAAGATTTGGACGTTTTGCGCCTCTCCTCTCATGCCCATTGGGATGTTCCCGTGCTTTGGAACGACACGCCATTGCATCTGTTCACCTATGCCGCCACCTCTCCGGTGTTTGATGGCGACGAGGATCGCAATGGCCGGCGCAACGCCGACGAAACCCGGTTTTGGCAATTGTATCTCGATGGCGCGCTGGCCCTGCCACCGCCCGATGCGCCCTTTGTGATCCTTGGCGATAGCAACCTTGATCCCTCCGATGGCGATGGGCTGCGGGTGGATATGGTGGCTTTGCTGTCCGATCCGCGCCTGCAAGACCCAAAACCGCGCTCTGATTTGGACGCTACGATCGCCACACCCGATCATCTGGGTGATCCGACCTTGGACACCGCCGATTGGAGTGACCCTGTGCCCGGCAATTTGCGGGTCGATTATGTGCTGCCGTCCAAGGCGATGACCGTCTTGGATGCCGGGGTGGCCTGGGCCCCCTCGGAAGGTTTGGAAAATCCGTTTCGACATGGGCTTGTCTGGGTCGATCTCGCGCGGATTCCTTGACGTCCGCGCGGCGGTCCGTTACGCCGGGTCGACCCTAAAAATAAGGACTCGATGCGATATGAGCACGCCCTCTCTCCTCATTCTGCCCGGCGATGGTATTGGCCCCGAAGTGATGGCCGAAGTCATCAAAATCATTGACTGGTACGGCGACAAGCGCGGCCTGAACTTTGATGTCTCAATGGACCTCGTGGGGGGCGCGGCCTATGACAAACATGGCGTGCCTTTGGCCGATGAAACCATGGCAAAGGCGCATGAGGTCGATGCCGTTTTGTTGGGTGCCGTGGGGGGGCCGAAATACGATGTGCTTGATTTCTCGGTGAAACCCGAACGCGGGCTGTTGCGTCTGCGCAAAGAATTGGACCTGTTTGCCAACCTGCGCCCGGCACAATGTTTTGATGCGCTGGCCGATTTCTCTTCGCTGAAAAAAGACATCGTCGCCGGACTTGATATTATGATCGTGCGCGAATTGACCTCGGGCATCTATTTTGGTGAGCCGCGCGGTATCATCACCGAGGGCAACGAGCGCGTTGGCATCAACACCCAGCGCTACACCGAATCCGAAATCCGCCGCGTGGCGATTGCGGCTTTTGAGTTGGCGATGAAGCGCGGCAAAAAGCTGTGCTCGATGGAAAAAGCCAACGTGATGGAATCTGGCATTCTGTGGCGCGAAGTCGTCGAAGAGGTGGCCAAAGATTACCCCGAGGTCGCTGTCAGCCACATGTATGCCGACAATGGCGCGATGCAGTTGGTGCGGGCCCCGAAACAGTTCGACGTCATCGTGACCGACAACCTGTTTGGTGACATCCTGTCCGATTGTGCGGCGATGCTCACCGGCTCGCTTGGCATGTTGCCCTCCGCCTCCTTGGGGGCTCCGATGGCCAATGGCCGCCCGCGCGCCATGTACGAACCGGTGCACGGCTCCGCGCCCGACATCGCCGGTCAAGGCAAAGCCAACCCGATCGCCTGTATCCTCTCCTTTGCCATGGCGCTTCGCTATTCCTTTGATGAGGGCGCTGAGGCCACGCGTTTGGAAGCCGCGATTGAAAAAGTGCTGGCCGATGGTGTGCGCACAGCGGATCTTTTGGGGGAAGAGGGCGCAACGCCTGTGACCACCTCCGAGATGGGCGACAAGATCATCGAGGCGCTGAACGCGTCGCTTTGAACATCGGCACTGCGATTGACATATACGAAAGGGCATCCTCACGGGTGCCCTTTAATCAAACAGATCAAACACATCATCAGCCACATCAAACAACCGATGCGCGATGGATTTTTGGTTTTTCTTTTTCTTCTTTTTGGGCCCGCGCTCAGGAGGGGGACGCTTTTTCCCGCTGACAATAAACGGGTCTTCGACATGATCCGTGCGCAGTGCCTTGAGCCGCGATAAAGGCGCACCGCAGGCTTTACATTGCAATTCATGCCGGGCACCCTGTCCGAAAGACAGCACGGTTTTAGAGCCGCAGTAACAACAGGTTGCCGATTTATGTGTGCGATACATCTGCCCAATGTGGGGCTGATGTATGGCTGTGACAAGGGATGCACCCTTGTGTGTTTTGAAATCTGGCCTATTGATAGCGCAAACAGCAGGTGGGATGATCTTATGAATATCACAGGCGCATTTTACGCCCTTGCGGCTTTTGCCATTTTTTCAACCCATGACGTGGTGATCAAATTCCTGGGCGGTGTCTATGCGCCGTTTCAAATCATCTTTTTCTCAACACTGTTCTCTTTCCCGTTGGTGATGTTCATGCTGATCCGCGATCGCACGGAGGGGCATTTGCGCCCGGTGTACCCGTTGTGGACCCTGCTTCGGACCATGGCGGCCATGATCAACACGGTCGCCGCCTTTTATGCTTTTTCCGTTTTGCCGCTGGCGCAGGTCTACGCCCTGATCTTTGCCACCCCCCTTGTCATCACCATCCTGTCCATTCCGATCTTGGGTGAAAAAGTGGGATTTCACCGTTGGGCCGCTGTCGTTGCCGGGCTGATCGGGGTGCTGGTGGTGTTGCGCCCCGGTGGGACAGACTTCACACTTGGCCATATGGCGGCGCTGTCCTGTGCCTTTTTCGGCGCGTTTGCCTCCATCGTGGTGCGCAAAGTCGGCCGCGAAGAACGCACCGCCGTTTTGATGCTCTATCCGCTGATCGCCAACTTCGTCGTCATGGGGGCGATGATGATCTTTTTCTACAAACCCCTGCCCCTTTTGGACCTCGGCGGTGTCGGCATGGTGTCGCTGTTGGGCTTCACAGGTGGGGTGCTTTTGATCTTGGCTTACCGTGCCTCAGAGGCTGCAGTCGTGGCACCGATGCAGTATTCCCAAATCATCTGGGCAACGATTTTTGGCTATTTTATCTTCGGCGAAACCGTCGATATGCCCACGGTGATCGGCGCCGGGATCATCATCCTGTCTGGTCTTTACATCGTGTTCCGGGAATCACGGGGCGGGCATTCGGAAAACACGCCCGTGCTCAGAACCCGCTCGCGGGCCTCCTCCGCCGCCTCCTTTCGAATCTCGCCCTTTATTCGCCGTGTAAAACAGCGCTAATTGGCCCTTGCAAATCCGCGCAAGTCGCTATATCCCGCCCGTCACGGTCGGGCTGTAGCGCAGCCTGGTAGCGCACCTGCTTCGGGAGCAGGGGGTCGGAGGTTCGAATCCTCTCAGCCCGACCAATGTAACCTTTGGGGTATGCCCCATAGTTTTGCCACTTTGCCCCCCATAGTTCTGCCTCTGGCTCATAAAATAGGCACCTTTCCTCGTCAGATGATTTCGGGGTTCAAGCATCTTATAAGCTTAATCCCTTGTGAAGCTTTTTTTGTGAGTATGGGCGGATTGTGTTGAAAAACTCTCATGCAGCGCTTTGGGGCCAAATTTGGCAGAACAATATTCCGAATTATTCAAACTCTAGCGGCATCACGAGGTGCAATCAGCTCGTCGAGGAATCGTTTCCCACATTTCCGCAATTTGCAAATGCAGCAAAGAGTTTTTCAACGGAATGGGCGGATACTGTTGAAAAAGTCGGAGTGTTTTGGAGAATTTTCGCGTCGTTGGTGACAGAGCGCCCCTTTGGCTACGGATTTTGCCGGTTGGTTTGCCGGAGATCGGCTATTTTGACCGTTCAGGTCATGCGTTGGCCTCCTTTTGAACGCACTGCGGGCGGAGTTTGGCGAGTTTTCGCAGGTTCTGGGCGATGGCGGCGATGAGAAATTCGTCCTTTGCGCCGTTCGGTCCTCGAAGCCTGAGCCGCGTGAGGTTCAGGATGCGCTTCAGGTGAGCGAATAGCATCTCGACCCTTTTCCTTTTGTCCCGTGAGATCTTGTAGGCTTTGGTCTTGCGGCATGCCCGGGCGAACTCGCGTGCTTCCTCGTGCGGCTCGCGGGTCACGTATCGCGCTTTGGCTTTCGGACAGCAGATGTCCTTGGATGGACAAACCTGACGGGCCGCCTTCAGAGCGCGGTATTTCTTTCTTCCAACGGTAGCCTGACCTCGGTTTGGATCGGAATAGGTGTGGCGGAACTGTTTCAGCGCATGGCCCTCGGGGCAGATGTACTGGTCATTCTTTTCGTCCCATTCGAAGTCGGATCTGAAGAAGGTGCCATCCGTGCGCTCCGACTTATCAATGACAGGGATGAACGGAATGATGCTGCGCCTTTCGACCAGCCAACCACTCCGGCCGAATGCCGAACCGTTTCTCGGTCCGATCAAGCATCGTGCGCGATGCACCCACCTCGGCTTGCCGAATGGCGCGCGTGGCTTCAACATCCATGATCACTGAGCTTTTGATGTCGATCAGGTAGTTGGTGGCATAGGCGAAATACGGGCGGCTTTCATCCGCGCGGGTCCATTGCGCCGCCGGGTCGGACTTGGCGACGAACTTCGGCTGGACCGAGGAGGCAGCTCCGAAGGCAGCGTTATCGAGGGTTTCCAGATATTCGCGCGCTGCCCTGTTGCCTGCCTTGCGCGCGACATATGCGTCCCAATCGCTTGCGGCAATCGACCGGGTCTTGTTCGCGTCCGCCGGGATCAGACTGGCGTCGACGGCAAAGCCTTCACCCGAAACGAGGTCCTCTTTCAGGCAGCGCTCGACGGTCGCCTCGAACACCTGCCGAAGCAGATCGCTGTCGCGGAATTTGCCGTGGCGATAGCGGGAGAAGGTCGAGTGGTCCGGGACTTTGCCTTCAAGGCCGAGCCGACAGAACCAGCGATAGGCCAGGTTCAGATGGACCTCATCACAAAGTCGGCGTTCGGAACCGATCCCCATGACATAGCCGATGACCAGCATCTGGATGATCAGCCCGGGTCGATTGAGGGACGTCCTAGGGGAGCTGTAGAACGGGCGCAGAACCTCCCGCATGCCATCCATATCGAGGAAACGGTCAATCTCTCGGAGCATGTGATCCGAGGGCACGTGCCGGTCCAAATCGAAGTCATAAAACAACTGCGCCGGTGCGTCCTGAGTTCCCATCATGATGAAATCCTCCAATTCCCTCATAGTTGAGTGAATCAAACGACTTGCCGCGCCGCAACAAAGACTTTTTCAACAGCATGGGCGGATTGGGGACATTCGCTGCGTTCAGGACCAACGGCAGCGATGCGCAGGAAACGGAATTTGCAAAGTTTGGCCCATTTCCCGACCGCGGCCTTTCGTTTAGACTGCGGCGAATGGCTGTTGAGAGCCGATTCTGTGGAAAAACAGACGTTTGCAAACGCAGAAATAGCCGTTCCAAATCGGGCGCGCGCGCCTTTTCTGTCAGGCTTTTCGCGTTTGCTGCGGTGCAGGAAGGATCTTGGCTAGTTTGCGGAGGTTTTGGGCGGTGGCGGCGAGGAGGAATTCGTCATTTGCGCCGCACGGCCCACGTAATCGCAGTCGTCCCAGCCCGAGAATGCGTTTGAGGTGGGCGAAGAGCATTTCGACCTTCTTCCTGAGCTTCATTGCAATCTGGTATTCTGCGGTTTTGGCCAGATCCCTAGCGACCTGACGCGCATCTTCGTGCTCCTCGCGGGTGATCTTGCGCGCATCAGCGTTGGGGCAGCATTTTTGCTTGGACGGGCAGACCTGGCAGACTTCTTTCAAGGCGCGATAGCGTGCGGTGCCCTTGCCCGTCGGCCCCCGGTTTGGATCAGAGTAATTCCGGCGGAACTGCTTGAGCGCGTGACCCTCGGGGCAGATGTATTGATCGTTCTGCGCATCCCAGTCGAAATCTGCGCGTGTCCAGGTGCCGTCCTCTCGTCCGGCCTTGTCGATCACCGGGATGTAAGGATCGATCTTGCGATCCACGAGCCAGCCGAGCATCGGGCCGGAGCCGTAGGCGGTATCGGCAATCATCCAGTCAGGGACCAGATCGAACTTGTCTTTCACCCGTGTCAGCATGGTCTTCGTCGATCCAACCTCGGCTTGCCGGATCGAACGGGTGCCTTCGACGTCCAAAATAACACCGTGATCCGTGTCGATCAGGTAATTGTCGGAATAGCTAAAGAAAGCAGGCCCTTTGCGGGCCGCAGTCCACTGGCTGGCCGGATCGGAATGCGAGGTGAACTTGGGCTGGACATCGCTGGCAGCGCCAAATGCGGCATCGTCGAGCGTGTCGAGATACTCGCGGACCGCGCGCGCGCCCCGCGTCTGCCGGATCGATGGTCGACGCATCCCATTCTTCCTTCGGGGTTGAGTTCTGCTTGTTCGCATCCGCTTCGATCAGGCTGGCGTCCACTGCCATGCGCTGCCCGCTGGCAAGTCCTTCTTCGATGCAACGTGCAACTGTCGTCTCGAACAGATGGCGCAGCAGCTCGCTCTCGCGGAAACGGCCATGGCGGTTCTTTGAGAAGGTCGAATGGTCTGGAATGCGATCGTTCAGATCGAGACGGCAGAACCAGCGATAAGCCAGGTTCAAATGCACTTCCTCACAGAGCCGTCGTTCCGACCGGATGCCGAAACAGTATCCGACCAGCAGCATCCGGATCAGCAGCTCGGGATCGACGGAGGGACGGCCGGTGTGGCTGTAGAAATCCGCCAAATGGGCACGGATGCTGCTCAGGTCGACAAACCGGTCGATCGATCGCAGCAGGTGGTCTTGCGGGACATGATCCTCAAGCGAGAACTCGTAGAAAAGTGCTGCCTGTGCTTCCTGTCTCGGCCCCATCATCGTCAAACCCTCCCGCCCGTCAGAAGAATTGAATCAGCAACTTACGCTTCGATCAAGCACGAGTTTTTCAACAAAATACGCCC
>NZ_FNBL01000001.1:261840-826646 GCF_900102315.1 Celeribacter baekdonensis | reverse complement strand
TGCCTTCGACGTCCAAAATAACACCGTGATCCGTGTCGATCAGGTAATTGTCGGAATAGCTAAAGAAAGCAGGCCCTTTGCGGGCCGCAGTCCACTGGCTGGCCGGATCGGAATGCGAGGTGAACTTGGGCTGGACATCGCTGGCAGCGCCAAATGCGGCATCGTCGAGCGTGTCGAGATACTCGCGGACCGCGCGCGCGCCCCGCGTCTGCCGGATCGATGGTCGACGCATCCCATTCTTCCTTCGGGGTTGAGTTCTGCTTGTTCGCATCCGCTTCGATCAGGCTGGCGTCCACTGCCATGCGCTGCCCGCTGGCAAGTCCTTCTTCGATGCAACGTGCAACTGTCGTCTCGAACAGATGGCGCAGCAGCTCGCTCTCGCGGAAACGGCCATGGCGGTTCTTTGAGAAGGTCGAATGGTCTGGAATGCGATCGTTCAGATCGAGACGGCAGAACCAGCGATAAGCCAGGTTCAAATGCACTTCCTCACAGAGCCGTCGTTCCGACCGGATGCCGAAACAGTATCCGACCAGCAGCATCCGGATCAGCAGCTCGGGATCGACGGAGGGACGGCCGGTGTGGCTGTAGAAATCCGCCAAATGGGCACGGATGCTGCTCAGGTCGACAAACCGGTCGATCGATCGCAGCAGGTGGTCTTGCGGGACATGATCCTCAAGCGAGAACTCGTAGAAAAGTGCTGCCTGTGCTTCCTGTCTCGGCCCCATCATCGTCAAACCCTCCCGCCCGTCAGAAGAATTGAATCAGCAACTTACGCTTCGATCAAGCACGAGTTTTTCAACAAAATACGCCCTTTCCTGTTGATGGCAGGCCAATGCGGGCCGCCCACTCACAAACCCTGAGAACTGCGGGTTACACCGCTGCAGTCAATCCAATCCGAATACGTTGGTCACATCATCCCGCAGATACACGGCTCCGAAATCCCGTCCCTCCGGCGAGAAGCGCGCAACTCTGCCGGATGCTATCTGTCCCTTAAGGCTGTTGCGGTGCTGGCCGGTTTCAGCCGCCAGGGTCGTCAGAGTCGCAAACTGACGCCGGAACGTGGCCATGTTCTCGGGAGTCATCCAGTATTGTGGTCGTTTCGTGCGGGGATTGATGATCTTGCTGGCGGGTACGTATCCGGCTTCGATCATGGACTGAAATACACCACCATCGCGTAGTCCGACTGACCGGCCGAACTCGGCGGCAGCCATGCCCTGCAGCTCTTCGGATGCTTCTTCGGGTTTGACCCTGGGCATCGGTGCGATTGCGTCAACCTCCGATCTCGGAACAACAATGCCATGGAAGCCTGCCTCCTCACCGGTCCTTTGACCTACGGTCATGGACTTGTCGCGGATCCTCGCGATCAAATCGCCCAAGCCGATCTCTCGGCGTCGAGATGCGCGCAGGAGGGTTTCCCAACGGGAGTCGTCGACCTGGACTGGAATGGCCCCAGAAGACAATTCATTGACCAGCAAAACACCGTCAGAAATCTGCCACGGGTTCTTGACCTTTTTCACGCGTGTCCGCGGTCGCAGCAAATCTGCTTCCGTCAACGCGATCAGCTCCATCTTTGTCGCGCCCATAGCCTCACGCATGGCGATCGGGCCGACCAGGTTAGGAACTTCCGCGAGAAGATCGGCATGCGACTTTGCGTCAAACAGCTTACGGCTCTCGGGACGAGGATCGTTTTCGGCGATAGCACCGGCTTCGATCAAGTAATGCTCCAGAACTTTCGCGCCCACCCCGGTCTCAGAGGCGGCAGTACGCAAGGAGTGCTTGCGTCGTTGAGGCAGGGCCTCTCCCAAGATCACATCGCCACTGGCAAATGGCCAATGATCAAGGACGCACTCGCGCAGGATTTTTCGGAATGGATCAAATTGGGCCTCATTCACGTAATCTCGGTTCAACCGGGTATAAAGTGGACCAAATGTCTTGCTGGGTTCATCCTGGGCATCGGTTGCCATGGCTGCGATTTGATCGAGGGCCTCTCTGATTGCCTTCTTGCCAGCCGTCATGATGTCGAAGCCCCGGGAATGGTCGCGGCAAGATACGCTGCCCCCCTCGGCGCCATCGAGCTTGGATAGAGCCTGACCGAGCAATCGGCACAATGTTGTCACGACGAAAACAGGGTGATCCGCAAGCCATGTGGTATCCGAGCTATCCTGCAAACGCCGATCGAGCCACAGATCATAGGCAGACGGCACCCATCGCGCCTGATCAAACTTCCCTGACAGTATTTCGCCGGAGATTTCCTGCAGGCGGGCGCCGATATCGAAGCGGTCCCGCAGCGTCTCCGTCTGCCAGAGTGGGACCAGGGGATGGCTGTGCTCAACGCAGATCATCACATCCCTAAACTGCCAATCCCCCGCATGGCCATAACCTCATGTGCCGGGCGATCAGTCCCGGCAGCATCTTCCCGAAGGCACATCGGACACCCCCGGACCACCGGGTTGCGCAATGCCCGGGAAACATAGAGTTCACCCCGGAACCGCATCCGAACGTTGCCAGCCCGCATCCCGGTCCACGAGAGCATTTCGGCCATCACCTCCGGCGAGAGATCGGCCCAGCTCGAGAACACCTCCAGCGCCTCGTCATCCTGATCCATCAATCTCTTGAACGAGGCGCCCATGTCGTAGGCCAGCTGCGGGGCATCCGTGCGCCAAGTCGCCGCGAGACGCGCGAGGTAGGAATAAAGGGTTTCTCGTGAAACTGGCGAAGGGGATGAAATCGGTAGGGGCATCATATGCGATATGTCTTTCCCACCAGCATCACAGTCCTTCAACCTGAATTCCGTTCTCGGCCAACCACGTCTTTCGCCAGCGCCAATCTGGCAGGTGTTGCTCCACCTTGATCCAGAAATTGGCTGAATGATCTGGGTAATGCGCGTGAGCTAACTCATGGACCACAACATATTGGGCAATTCTTGGGGGTAGGAGGATAGACTTCCAGTGAAAGGAAACGCGTCCGTCGGAACCGAAAGAACCCCATCTGAACCCCAGGTCTTGGACTTTGACCTCCTGTACGCTCACCGCCATGCGGTTGGAGAGTTCATCGACTTGCTTCTCGAACCATTGTTGGGCTCGTAGCATATACCACGATACAAAGATGTCCCGCCCCCTGTTGATAGAGCTGCGTCTGAGACAGAACCGGCCGTTCTTCAGGCTGAGATCTACCAGCTGGTTCTCGACAAGCCGCAGTCGATGACTCCGCCCAAGATACAGGAACCCTTCGCCCTCTACGAATTCTTTCATCGGGGCGCGTTGTTGGAGACGCGCCTTCTCTTCGACCTTCGTGTGGATCCAGAGCAATTTTTCTTCAACGAAACTGACCAGTTGATCAGCGGGAACGCTCGAAGGTGCGACGATGGACAGATCGCCAGAACGTTCCACAGTAATCTGCATTGTTTTGCGCCGATCACTACGATGCACGTCGAAGGCAAGGCCGTCGATCTCCAGTCGATGCTCGCGCACTCGCGCTGGCTTTCCGCCGGTCCGGATCGGCGTCATCGGCAGCTTGGACATTAGGCCGCCCTCAGCTTGTCTTCGTTGGCTTTCGCTTGCTGCATCAACTGATCTGCAAGAGCTTCTGCCTCGTCAACGCCGAACCCCTGGAGTTGCGCGTCGAAAATGATCTCGAAGATCTCGGACCGGAGATTTTCTTGATCGGCCATTTTGAAGCTGCTCCACAAGGAACGATTTGCGCTGATCTCCTCAATGATGCGGTCCACAGCAAGGCGTGTCATCTCGTGCAACGTGTGGAGCCGGTCAGCGGGGGTCGTTTCATCAGCAGAACATGCCGCCAAGACTGTGCGGAGGAATGGAAGGTAAATCTCTGGGATGTCCGAGGTGGTTTCATCGCTTTCACTGGCTTCACCGCGAAGTTCGTCGATGATGGTTTGCAGTTGTTCAATAATCTGATCCCACTGTTGGCCGAGGCCATTCAGGATATCGTTCAATCGTTCCGACATTTTCCTGAAACGTACAGGGTCAGTTTCAAGGTTCTTGCGTATGTGAGAACGGATCGCGTGTTCCATCTCTGAAGCCTTGGCCCGGCCACTTGAGGCATGTCCAACCTGGTTGTCGAATTCGGCATCCGTGAGTTGCACGGGCGGGATCTTCGGGTCTATGCCGAGAGAAATGACGTGATCGTCAATCAGCTTCCGCACTTTGGCGCCGACATCCGCCCCGATGACCGGGATGTCGCGATACCGGTTGCGGGCGCGGGCCTGCAAATAGGCAAGTCTCTTGGCGTCCTGAACGAAGGGCAGCCCTTCCGGGCGAGGAAGGATGATTTCCAGCGACTTCAGGAAATCCTTAAGTTTGACAGTGAATTCAGCTCTGGCCTTCTCTGTGGAAAGCACCTGCAGGCAATCCTCGTCGTTCGAAAGGTCATCAAGGCCCGCGCGACGGAAAATGTCCACGACCCGGATATGCCGATCCTGAAGAACCGGGATTTGATCATTCAGACTGACCAAAGCGCCATCAATGTCCTCATCAGAATAGGCGGCCAAGGCAGCCTTCAGATGATGGGCCACGCCGAAATAATCGACGACGATGCCGCAGGTTTTCCCGAATCCTGTCCGGTTTACCCGGGCGATCGCCTGTAAGAGCTCGGCCTCGCGGATGGAGCGGTCGAGATACATCACCCCTTCGATCGGGGCGTCGAACCCGGTCAGGAGCATGGACTTGACGATCAGGAAAGCCAGCGGATCCGATTTCGTTGCATCCTTGTGAAACAGGGGCTTCTTGAACCGTTTGATGCGCGTTTCTTGTGCGGACCCGTCCGTCCATTGCTTCCATGAGGCGTCGTCGTTGTTGCCCCCCGACATGACCGCCGCGAACTCGATCTTTTCCAAAGTGTCCCGATAGCGCCAAGCCTGTACCACCGCCTGAAGCGCGGCAGGCTTGGTGCAGAGCACCTCGTCATCCATTGCCTTGTCCGGGTCAGAGAGCGCTGCTGCCTCTGCCAGCAACTCGTCACGGGCTGCCAGAAAAGCGGCCTGATATCGGACCACTGCCGTCCGGCTGTAGGCGACCACCTGTGCCTTGTATCCGTTCGGCAATAGATTGGTCACGTAATGCCGCAGCATGTCACGTGCCTTCTCTTCGATGAGCTCTTTGGCTTCGAGGATGTTGCCCTTGGTGGCGTATTTCTTGCGGATCGCTTCCAGCTCTTCATCCGTGCGGCCACGGAACATGTCCTCGAACAGACCGTCCAGCGTGGCGCCGTCCTTCACCGCACCCTCGGCCGTCCGGCCCTCGTAGAGGACCGGCACCGTTGCGCCATCGGCCTCGGCTTCCTTGATCGTGTATTTATCGATGAAGTCACCGAAGATCTGAGTGGTGCGCTTCTTCTCTCCCATGATGATAGGCGTGCCGGTGAATCCGATACGAGCACTGTTTGGTAGTGCGGCCATCAGGTTTGCGTGCAGATCCCCCGCCTGGGTCCGGTGCGCCTCGTCCACCACGACGACGATCGTGTCATCCTCGTTTAGCACCTCGAAGGCCGGTCCCTTTGTAACCCCCGCCACGTCTTCATCGGTCCGGTATTTCTGGATGGTGGCGAAGACGAGGCCTGGCCCCTTGCGCTTCGCCAGCTTCTTCAACGATCCGTTGCTCGTCGCCATCTCGACCACATCACCGGACAGGGTTGCCGTCTCCGACAGCTGCCGCTGCAGGTCCTTCCGGTCGGTGACCATGATCACCTTGAACTTACGTAGGGCCAGATCCGTCCGCATCTTGCGGATCATGAACACCATGGTCAGGCTCTTGCCAGAGCCTTGCGTGTGCCAGACGATACCGCCACGGCGGTCATACTCGCCATCCTGTAGCCGCGTCTTGCCGCTGCGCAGCCGTTCCAGCGCGCGGTTAACGGCGCGGTATTGCTGGTATCGGCAGACGGTCTTGATGGTCTGACCGCCCACGTTCATGAACAACAGGTAATGTCGCAGGATATCCAGCATATGCGCAGGGCGCAGCATCCCCGCGATAAGGCGTTCCTGTTCCGACAGGCCCTTTTTGCCCAAGGCTTTGATCACGTCATCTTCCGACCCCGTGCCATCCGGCCCCACGACCGTCTTCCACTGACCGTAATGCTCCAGCCCCGCGCCGATGCAACCCACACGGGCCTGATCGAAACTTGTGGCGATTAGCAGCTGGACGCTGGCGAACAGCGCAGGTGTGCCCTCGTTCTCCTCGACCTCCAGCGCGGCCTTGCGGGCGTTGTGATAGCGGCGCAGCTGTTTGACCGCCTCGGCCAGCGGTTCGGGAATGGCGGGGCTCTTCGCCTCGACCACCACCACGGGGATGCCGTTCACCAGCATCACCACATCAGGGATGATAAAGCCCTTGCCCACGTCATGGCCGGGCGGGCAGTCGACGCGGAACTGGTTCGCGACAGTAAAGCTGTTGGCGCCCACATCGTCCCAGGCGATGTAGCGGATAGTCTGGCCGCGCCCGCCGTCCCAGCCCGGCAGGCCCTCGACCGTCAGGCCCTTGAGCAGCAGTTCGGTGACCGCCTGATTGGCCTCCTTCAGCCCGCGATGGCCGTGGCGGGTGAGCGCGCTGACAGCCTCGGACAGGCGGGCGTCGTCGAGCCAGGGCTGGCCGTCCGGGCCCGGGTTGATGGCGCGCAGGCGCTCGCGCAGCGTGGCCTCAGCGATGACCTCCTTGAAGCTGGTGCGGCCCGTCAGGGCGGGCTCATCCTTGCTGCCGGTCTGCGCGGTCCAGCCCATGGCGACGCATTGGTCGATGAAGGGCTTTTCGACGTCATCGTATTCATGTCCCATGGGCAGACCCTTCGGTTACAACAGCGCGGTGACGAGCGTCCTGCCGGTGAGCAGGTCATCCATCAGGCCGGATTTCTGGAGGCGGAGTTTGGCGAGTAAATTCTGCTCCGTCTGAATTCTCACTTCGGCCGCATCAATTTTTGAGGTGATCTCTTCTTGCTCTGCTTTAAGCGGCTTTACGACGATCAACTCCCGCATCTCACCAACGTTGAAATGCTGTTGAGCCAGTCCACCTTGACCACTCAGGACCTGACCTTTTCCGAAAGGCGAGTTGATCCAGCTACACAGGAACTCTGAAGAAACTGAGTTGAGTGGTGTGCTGATCAAAATATCTACGCAGTTACAGCCATTGTATTTTTCCGGCACGACCGCACTTGTTCCGGGGTAGCCCGTCCGAACTGTAAGTATATCTCCTTTCCGGATCTGACTCTTATGGAGCAAGGCGTTTGACGCCGCCGAGATATAGACGAAATCGCTCTCCGATATGTATCCCTCGCGGACGTTGGCGGACCTGAAGGTTGGAACACCTTCGTCAACATAATGATCGGCAGGCCTAATTACGATCCCGACGCAAATGCGCGAACAATAGTCTGCCAACCTGCCCCAATCCCACCCCTTCGGCAGCCAGCCGAGCGGGGTTTGTTTGTAGAGGTGGGGGGCCTCGGGGTGTGGGGGGCGGAGGTCGCCGTTTGCGTCGATGCCGCGGGTCAGTAGGTCATGCAGCAGCCCCTGCTTCATCGCCTTCAACTTGGCCACCACCGCCTCGGTCCCCCGTATCGCCGCGTCCAACGTATCAAGGATTTCGGCGATCTTGGATTGGTGTGGGGGCGGCGCCAGCGGAACTTGAATGTTCAGATAGTCCGCAACCTTGATGCCCTTCACGGTCGATCCCACGGAAACGGCTTCAGCTCGCGGCTTTGCGTAATCGGCCAACCGCAGCAGGTACCGTGTGTCCGTAGAGGACGTCGGAAAGAGCGCTTTCAGGTCCTGGTTAATGGCAACATCCATCGGTGCAAGCGCCACTCTTCCGACCGCCATCCTGGTGCAGACGATTGGAGTGTTCGCAGGAATGAGGTTCGTTGCGCTGGCTGTCAGGCCTTTTTGAGTGATGTACTCGTCCGTCTCGTTGAGTTCGATCTGGCCTTCGTCGAAATCCTTGACCGAAGCCCAAGGGATGGGACCGTTCCAGAAGCCGGGATTCTGACGCGAAGGCGTGCCGCCGCCCACTTGGGCGGCCACAAATGTGCCAATAGGTCCTTCAGGGAAATTCGTCTCAGACATACCCCAGCCCCTTCAGGAAGCCAGCCAGCTTATCGGTCGCCTGCGCCCGTGCGCCTTCGATCTCGGTCAGGGTAACGCGATACTTGTCCCACCAGATTTCAAAGGCCGCCACGATCTGCCCGCGCTGCGCGGCGATGTAGCGGGTCAGGATTTTCTGCATATCATCATGCAAGATCTTCAGTAGCAGTTCCGCCGCCTCCTCGGGTGACAGCCCGTCAACGCCTGCGTTGATCTCATCCGTGAACTGCGCCTGTTTGGCTTTCAGGGTTTTCTTGACCTCGCTCAGTTCCTTCTTCCAGCGCTTGATCTGCGCCTCGTCCACCGGTTCGGCGTCTTCTTCTTCTTCCTCGTCCTCCTCGGGCTTGGCCGTCGCTGCCTTGATCTGCGCATCCAGTTCCGCCTTGCGCGCCTCAAGCTCTGAAATCTCACGCACGAAGTCGCCCATCAGGAAAGTGACCAGCTTGTGATCCAGCGGGTTCTCCTTGTTCCCCTTATCCTCCAGCGCCGTGACGATAGAGGTGCGCCAGGCATCGACAACGCCCTTTGTGTCGCGCGCCATGAGGGTCAGGAAGTCAAACCGCGACTGCATCCAGAACTGCGCGATGATCCCGCGCACGGTGAACGGGTCCAGCATGGCAAGGCTTTCGAGTGTGGTCGAGAAGCTGGACAGAAGCTCGTCGCGTAGGGCGATCAGCGCGGTCGCGTTGTCATCCCCCGCCAGCGCGGTGATGGCGTCGGTGTGGGCAGCCCACCAGCCGTTGAACTTGTCCCAAATCTCGGCCTCGCGCGCCATGAGGCCCGCATTGGTCTCGATGGCCGGTTTGATGTCGGCCTTGGTGGTGATCTGTGGCGCGAATTCGAGGTAACGTTCATCGCGCGGGGTCAGCAGGTCCATCGGGTTCAGGCCGTGGGACTTGAACAGCTCGGCCTTCGCCTCGACCTCCGGCTTCGGGATGCCGCCGACAAGGTGGGCGCGCACGTCATGCGGTTCTGGCGGCGGCGCGTTGTCGGCGTAGCGGCGGATGTTGAGGTTCCAGTCGTTCTCTTTCAGCCTGTCGATGTCGACGATGGTCGAGAAGCCGGGGATCTCGCGGTATTCCTCGAAGGTGGTGACGATCTTCTCAATATGCTCGGGCATCAGGTGGTTCTGCGCGCGGCCCTCGAAATACTCGCGGTCGGCGTTGATGAAGAGCACCTTGCCCTGACGGTCGGCGGGTTTGCCGGAGATGAGCTTCGCACCGTCATGTTTTTGCTGGCGCAGGATGATGACGCAGGCGGGGATGCCGGTGCCGTAGAAGAGCTGCGGGCCGAGGCCGATGACGGCTTCGATCTGGTCGCGTTCGATAATCTTCTGGCGGATCTTGGCTTCGTCACCGCCCCGGAAGAGGACACCATGGGGCATGACGGTCGCGATCATGCCGCCGTCACGGGTGACGTGCAGCATGTGCTGGAGGAACATGAGGTCGGCCTTCTTCGAGCCGCGCGGGACCTCGTGGAAAAATCGTTCGGGGAACTTGGGTTCCCAGAGGTAGTTGCCTGACTTGTCCTTGTCCTTCGATCCCCAGTTGATTGAGAATGGAGGATTGGTCAGGATTCGGTCAAAGCGCAGTAGTTCGCCGGTATTCTCTTCATCAAAATGCTTTGGATCCCCGAGAGTGTCTTCGTTTTGAAGGTTCGGGCTTTCCATGCCATGGAGAAGCATGTTCATCTTGGCGATTGACCAAACTGTTCCAGCATACTCCTGGCCGAAGAACTCGGCCTTGCGGCCGTCTTCCCCGTTCTCGTCAATGTACTCTTTCGCGGCAATCAGCATACCGCCAGAGCCACAACAAGGATCGTAAATGCGATGCTTCAGGGATGGCTTCAATAGCCGCACCATCATCCGAACGACAGATCGGGGCGTATAAAACTCGCCACCCTTCTTGCCGGCAGAATCTGCGAACTCCCCGATCAGATATTCATATGCAGCGCCAAGAAGATCGGGGAACTCAAAGTCCTCATTACGAAGCCGGTATTTTTGGAAGTGCAGTATCAACTGCCGCAGCTTGGTATCGCTGATCTTGCTCTGACCGATAGTTCTGGTGAAACTGATATGATTGATAACGCCATCAAGCGCAGTGTTTTCAGCTTCGAGTCCGCCGAGCGCCTTGTTCAAAAAATCGCCTACATTTAAGTGGGCGTTGTCCACAAGGTAGTCAAATCTCGAATGGGGCGGAACCCAGAATTCTCCGGTCTTGCCATACCACGCCTTGTTTTCGGCATCTTTAGCTGCTTGCTCACGATCAGCGCCCTTTGCGACGTATTTTCCGATCACTTCCTCACGCCGCTTTTCAAAAACGTCGGAACATCTTTTCAGAAACAGCATCCCAAAGATGAATTCCTTGAATTCCGACGCATCCATCTTTCCACGAAGAATGTCGGCGGCGCTGAATAGATGGCGCTCAAGTTGCGCAAGTGTCAAAGGCATGGGAATCTTCTCGTCTGATTTGCTCGCAACTTGAGGTATTTCGGCACGGAGAGCAACGAACAACCAGCGGAGCGGCTGGCCTGACCGCCACTTCCGTCGGAGACCTCGTACCGCGCTGGCGTGCGTCTTGGGAACGGTCGCGATCATGCCATGAGCGTGGCTGCGCCCCCCTTGAGAACATGTCTTTGACGAGCCCCCAGTGAATCACCCGTGCGAAAAGCAGCCATCGTTCTGCCTTCGCACACACGCACGACGCCATTTTTCGCGTCAGGTTTCTACGAATGTAGGCGTTAATCCCCTTCAGGTCGCAGAATCCGGCTTGGAGTCAGCGCTTTACGAGGGGCGCACTTGCTCGCGAAAATCAAAAAACCTTCTTTTTTCGCAATATGTTAGCTTCCAAATGGGGCTTTTTAAGACCTCGCCACTGCGGTATGTTCTTCATATGTTCCACCAGTTGGTGGCCATCCAATACCAGAAACCGAAATGCACGCGGCTTACGCGAACGATACCGCTCGCCCAGGAGATTGATATGCAGACCCAGCACCCCGAAACTGATTGGCGCCCCGTCGTGTTTGACGCTCTAGTTCGATTCTGTGCGGCCGCACATACGCCTGAAGAGGAAAACGGCAGCGAGGGCGGTGTGGCTGGCGTCTCGGCTCCGTCCGCGTCGGGCGCACTGGATTTCCGTAACCTTGCGGGAGAGGATCTGCCTTTAACCCAGGTTGCCGCACTTTGCCTCGTTGCAAAAGCCTGTGTTCAGTCCGGGGATATCGCCGACATCTGGCAGCGAGGCGCCACGACGATCGTGCATACATCGTTGGACGCCCATCGCGTCTCGTGGTCGTGGAAACGCCTCCTACCAGATCACTTTGAGTTCAGCTGGGACACCAGGAGCGAACCGCACCATGTACTCCGAATGATACGAGCCTCAAATCTGGACCCGCGCCGCGCGTCGTTCGAGCATGGCCTCGTAGACGCGATGACACGCAATGACGACCCCATCGTCTTTCTGACATCGTCGCTCGACGATCTGCATCCCGCAGTCGCAATGTTTGACGCCAATGTTGTGTCTATCGGGGGTATTGAACGCGAGGTTCTGCCCGTTCTATTTGCGATTAGGTACCCAGAGTTGACCGATGGGCAGATCGAAGAATTGGCATCTCGAGTACCAGACCTGAGCGCTGTGCCCCCGGGTGACATAGACTGCGTGGTCCTCGCTTTTCGCCAGAGCGATCCCAACGTCGTACCGATGATGATCGCTCGATACGTGGAGCAGAGCTTGGATGAAGAGGCTTCGACCGAACCAAAACTTTGGCGCCCCAGTTCTGTCGTGCCGCTGAATGACCTGGTTGGTCTCGGCGCCGCTAAGGTCGCAGCGCAAGACGCGCTGGGAGCACTTCGCGATTGGCAGGCGGGACTGCTTTCGTGGAACGCCGTACCACGTGGCCTACTCATTGCCGGGCCCGCAGGGACAGGCAAAACAGAGCTGGCGCGGTCTCTCGCCGGCGAAGCTGGCGTTCACTTGGTGGTCGCCAGCTACAATCAGTGGCAAAAAGCCGGGTCTTTAAGTCACTTTCTGACCGCGATGGAGAAGAGTTTCGACGAAGCCAAGCGCGAGGCACCGTCCATTCTCTTCATCGATGAAGTCGATTCCTTCTATACGCGAACGGATCTTAGTGGGGACGGGCGCAATGACTCTTATGACGTCAAAGCCATCGCAGCATTGCTAGAGAAGCTTGACGGGATCTCCGACCGTGAAGGGGTGATCGTCGTTGGAGCTTGCAATCATTTGAAATTCGTCGACCCAGCGATCCGTCGCGCTGGGCGGTTTGATGTGGTGGTCGAGATCGGCCTTCCCACCTTCGAGGATCTTGAGGTCATCCTTGGACAACACCTTGGAGGCATTGCATCGGGGATTGATCTGACTGCATGCGCCGCGGCGGCACTTGGGCGAACAGGGGCAGATTGTGCCGCCGCAGTTCGCCTGGCTGGCGCAACTGCGCGGCGGGGTAACCGTGCGATGACAACTGATGATGTCCTCGCGGCACTTGAAGGTGATGCGCCTAAGATGTCGGATGAAGAATGGCTTCGGCTCGCAGTCCATGAATGCGGGCACGCGATCGTCGCGACTGCGCTGACTGCCGGGTCGATAGAGTATGCCCGCATTGGCAGTTCGGGTGGCGAGTGTAAGGTTGCCGTCACGAGAGTCCTGCAGACAGAGAACGACCTTCACCTCTCTCGGTGCGTCGCGCTGGCGGGGCGGGAAGCCGAGCGTCTGCTCTATGGGTCCATTGTAGTTGGGTCGGGAGGGGTGGTCGATAGCGATATTGCGAAGGCAACTCGTTCGGCGTCTAATCAGATTTGCTCATTTGGAATGGGTAGTCTCGGACCGATCTGGCTGGCACCAGCAGGCTCTCCATCATCGGTGCGCGAAGCTGTTTCCGGCCACTTGCCAGAGGTCGCAGAACTCCTCCAGAGCGCAGAGACCACGGCCAGAAACCTCCTCGTTGAACACCGGGATGTATTGGTCGAGATGGCCAGCTACCTCGCCCAGACAAAGGTACTCTATGGGGATGACCTTGATCGGTACCTGGCGAGAGTTCCCGTTCAGGAAAGGGGTACGTCAGCCATGCGGTAATGAGCTGGCCATGTTAAACACAGGATGTCATCAGGGCTGCGAGCAGGCCATCGATCCCTGATGACATCCAACTCGATCAATCTTACCCTCGCCCCATGAGAACAACATGGCCAGATCATCAGCGCCATCGCATGGACGCACATCGCGCGCCGAAGTTGGAGAAGGCGCACAGCCATATGCCATGCGATAAGGCTGTGCGCCTCTGTGTTCGGTCGTCGGCGCCACGCGCCCGCATAGTGGACCTGGTCAAGTCTCAACAGCAGTATGTCAGCATAGTAGGCACTGCATGTTGAAGAGCGTTTCCCCACAGGCCACTCGTGAGCATTGGAAACTGCTCAGCACGGGCCTCCCGGAGGGGGGAATCGATTCGTTATTCGTCACGGAAATCGAGTGTGTTGAGCGCATGGAGGCCCTCCTGTGGCCCGAAGGACGGGACTGCCCGAGGTGTCGGAGTAAAAAATTTTGGCTGATCAAAGAGCGTAATTTGTATGAATGCGCCCATTGCAGCCATCAATTTTCGCAATGGTCATCAACGCCTATGGCGAGGCGAAAAGTGGGTCTGAAATCATGTATGCTGGGGGCGGAGTTCCTCATCGTGACCATGGCTGCAGGGCGCACGGAAATCCAAACGGTACAGAGGTTCGGAAAGGTAACGAAGCTCTCCTACGGTCCCGCACGCAACCACGGTCCTCAATGCTTAGGGAGCTCTCAAAGCTGTATGGTGGCTTTTGGGGGGGCATGGTTTGTGTGAACGAAATGGACATTACACACTATCTGGAGGATCGGCTGGACGATCTCAGAGCACACTACGGTTTTGACGAAGACTAGATTTGGTCGATCCGGAAACAGTCCAACCTGAGCGAAGTGTATAAATTCCGACATCCTGAAGCGCTTACGGCCCTGTGAAAGCTGCAGGCCAGCCCCTACTTGATTTCCAGAAGGAGGTTGTTTGCGAAAACCGAGGACGTCACATGCGAAACGAAGGAACGGAGCCCTAAAAAAGATTGCGAAAAACGAACTTGCAGAGTTTTTCGCTTTTACCATTTAAATCAATGCCTTGAAGGCTCCCTTCGGGCATGCTTATCAAACAGGCGGCAGCCAGCTCTATGGCCTGCGGCGTCGCACGAAAGGTCGAAAGGAGATCAATACAGCGAGATGTAGGAGGCCCCCGCCCTCGCAAGACGGTGGCCTCCAGAGACAGGATCAAAGCCCGGTCAGTACATACGGGTAAGATAGCCTCGGATGTCCGTGATTTCAACGGATGAATGGTCTGTCGCCGATCCTCTCTGAAGCCCGGCACTTCTGCTGGGGATCGCTCATACACACAGCATTCATGAGCTTGGTCAGCAGACAAGACCGACATCAACATTCCTGGAACATCCAATGCGCTCCGTCAGGGCGTAGCCGGAGACATCTGTCCGCAGCATTCTAGCTGCCTGATTTTCTACCGCCACGGGTTCCGGACAACAGCGAGCCACGGACAGACCGTCCAACGCTCGGGATACGAACAAAGAATCCGGCAACGCCCCACTTGGGAAGCTGCTGGCAGCTGAGAGGCGATAAAATGACCCGCAAGAAGCGAAACTATTCCGACCATATCGAAATGGTCAAAGACAACGACACGTGGCTCTACGCCCCCAAGACGCTCCCCAAAATGGATGAGATCGAATTGGGGGAAATCCATGATGTCCTGCCGTTTGATGGGGTGCGCAATCCGAGCTCCCGAAGCAACAGCAGCCACAAGGTGTTCATCCCCTATCGCACGGAGGCGAACAACAACATGCCCAAGGTGGGGATTGCAGAAAGTGCCGCAGAAGCGGTGGTTTCTATGCAGTACCTTATGTCCCAAGATGTCTATGATTTGCATTTCCAGCCTGTCGAGGTCACCTACACCGACTCGGAAGGCAAACCCCGGGACTACACCCATGATTTGCTTGTGACATTCCGGTCCGGGCATCGGCGCCTCGTGTTTGTTCGCCATGAGGGCAGCCTTCAGAAGCCACATACCACGCGGGACATTCAGGAAGTGATCGCTGCAACCCCGGAGGATGCAGCTGATGATCTGATTGTCGTGAATGCTAACGATTACACGCGACAGCGTCGTGAGAACCTGTCCCGCATGTACCTTTTGTTCTTTGATGAGGATGAAGAGGCAGACACCCTCGTTCTGGAAACCGCCCGTCGGCTGCGGACTCTCTACTATATGCAGGATCTTTTTCCGCACGTGCCGATTTCGCAAGATCGCGCGTTTCAAGCTTGCTACCGACTGGTTGCACGTGGCCTGCTCCACGCGAACCTGGACCATGTTCTCTGGGAGTATTCGCAGATTGGGGTCGCGGCATGACCACGGCCCCACGCTACAATTTCCCGCCCGGTTCCGAAGTTTCTCTGTTGCATCGTCCTATGGTGGTCACGGGCACCACGGACGTCGGATATTCTATGGTTCGCCTCGAGGACGGTGTAGAAACTGTCGTTACATTTGCGCGCCTGGTTGAGTATCTCAAACTCCCTGGCGCAAGGATCAATGCCGCCCCGACCGCAACGAGCGATCGTCCCAATTTGCGTCTTGGCGGATATACCTCTGTCGAAGCTTTGCCCAATTCGCAACAGAGAGCTCAGGCGCGCTTCCACGCAGCCATGTGCGAAGCTGCGGATATCTATGTTGCTCTGCAGCAAGAGAAGGACGCTGCGTATAAGCCCTCCGGCCGCGCTTTGAACAAGGACCACGCCCGCGCGTTCATCGCGCAGCAAATGACGCTGCTTTTGGGTGAGTCAGTCCGGACCAACCCACTGCGCGGGGGCGGAAAGACCACCGGCTGGATCCTCTACAAAGGCCGAACAATCATGGATTACTACAATAGATTTAAGGCCTTACAAGAAGAGGAGGAGATTTCCGGGGGAGGCTCGGAGGGTGGTGGGGTCAGAGAAGCATTGGTGCCTCTCTGGCATGACCGTGGAAACCGAAAGCCGCGGCTGTGCCCACGGCTTCGAGAGCTGATGACTGAGGCCTGGGAACGTATTGGCCTGGATGCGAAAAAAACCGGCGTTTCAAACGTCCTGGACCTGTTGCAAACACTGATCCACCAGGAGAACGAAGTCCGAACTATCAACGACTTGCCCGAGTTGATCGTGCCCGCGGCAAAGTCGCTGGCGCGGCACCGCGATATGCTCCTCACGCCTACAGAATACATGATTGCAACCGAAGGCATGCGGGAGACCAAACGGAAAAGAGGAAGAGGGAGCACAGATGTTCGCGCCCTGATGATCGGCGAGCTCTGCGGCATGGATGAGCAGAAATTCTCCATGGTAGCCGCGGCGAAACTCAAAGGCTTTTGGCATACCCTTTCACAAGATGAGAAGGACGCCTACGAGGCTGCAGATAAGTATATCCGCAAACGGCTGCACATTCTGATCCTCTTCGATGTTGCGAGTAGCATGCCACTCGCCTGGATTATTGCGGAGAACCCGAACGCGGAGGCGACCCTCGCACTCCTGCGCATGGCAACACGCGACAAGACCCGCGAGGAGCGCCGCTACGGCTGCATGAATAAAGCGGCACGGGGTTGTGGCATTCACTTTTTGCGCAACGACAACGGAACCGGACTTCGCAATGTACCGGTCATCAAAGCTCTGATGGGGATGGGCACCATTAATGGCATCACGCGAACTTACTCTCCGAAAGACCGGGCGCATGATGAACGTCTCTTTGGGACGCTCGAGTCACGGTTCTTCAAGGTAATGCCTGGCTACACCGGACGACGCCCTGGGGACATTCCGGGCTATGACGCCATCAAGAATGGGGTGGTCGACGTAGAGCTGCTCTATGGAATGCTTACTAGGTATCTGGTCGACGAATATCCTTTCGAGCGTAACTATGGCGTCGGCATGGGTGGTCGCCGTCCTCGCGATGTGTACGACGCGATCAATGTGGCTCGGAGGCAGGTGAGGATGCCGGATCCGAACACCCGGCGAATTCACCTTGGGTGGGAGGCCAGCACCACTCCCACTGATGACGGCGTCCGGGTGTTTGAGGGAATCTGGTTCAATTCCGACCAGCTCCAACACGCTCGGGAAAATAATCGCTTCAAGGGAAAGGTAAAAGTTTTCGTGGATCCGGATGACCTGAAGTTTGCCACGGTGCTGATGCCCGGAGAACCTGATCCCATCGAAGTCCACCTGCAGATGACAGTTTTCGCCGATATGACCCTCGGCGAAGTGTTGCAGCTCATGGCGGAGTACCGACGCGAGGAGCCTGAGGTTACCGAAATCTACCACGACCGCCTGATGGCCGTTAAAATGCGTCGCTTCGAGGACATCTCGTCGATCGGCGTCGAACACGAACTGCCGCGCAGCTACACTACCGTCGAAGAGTGCAAGGCGATGGCAAAAGTCGTATTCGCCGGTGCTCGGATGGCCCGGTCGGAAACGTTGGCTGGGACAACCGCTCCGGATGCAATCACCAGCCTCGGAAAAGATGCGACGGCGTTCAAGATCGGTGCAGGCGCGTCCGTTATCGATGGCGTCGCGAATGCGGAACCGGCTGCACCATTTGACGACCCCGGCAGTCACAGTTCTGACACAGGTTCCGACGAACGCCTCGCCTCGCCGGTAGATACCGATCACGTGGCCGCGCCTGCTGGTAAGGCGCCAGCCGTCCAGAAACCCGCCAAGCTCGCACGGCCCACCAATATCAAGGAGTTGAAGTGATGAGTTTCATCGATGGATGCGCTGTGAAGATGCTGACACCACTGCTGGCAGCTCGGTTCCCGTTCGGTCGGGCAGACCAACTGAGAGACGTGATGAAGTGGTGTGCAAGCGACTACTTCATCAAGGCATCCATCGGAGAGCGCTTCGAAGCGCGGGGCCTCGTTGTCATCGGGGAGTCGCGCCAAGGCAAATCCACCGAAATTCAAACGATGCTTAAGGCGTTCAACGATGGCACGACGATCATGCCGGATGGGCGTCCAGCAGTCATCGTTTCGTGTCTGCTATCCGGGAAGGTCACCTGGAAGGATCTCGGGATCGTAATTCTTGAGGAGCTGGGGTACCCTCTCAGGGGCCGACATTCGCAAGCCGAGATTTGGTCAAAGGTCCGCAAGTGTGCGGAGCTCCAAGGTGTTGTTGGTATTCACTTCGACGAATGTCAGCACGTTTTCACCGAGGACGATTCCGTCACCAATCAAAAGATGCTCGACAGCTTCAAGTCACTCCTCAAGGATCAGCATTGGCCGTTGATGTTGATCTTCTCCGGCATCCCCAGCCTTTCCATTCACATCAAGAAGGAGGAGCAGCTCGACAGGTTGCTTCGGACCGTGTCGTTCGAAGGGATCGACCTGACCCGAGAGGCAGACATGGAGGAGTTGCTGCAAGTCATCTTTAGCTACGCAGACAAGGCCGGTCTCGACGTTGATAGCTTCGCGACCGATGAGTTCCCTCATCGCCTCGCTTTTGCAGCATGCCAGCGTTGGGGGCTGGTGATCGAACTACTGATCGAGGCCTTCGGTCATGTTGCACATGAACCTGACAAAGTTTGCAGGATCGACCACTTCTCTGCTGCGTTCTCGAAAATTTCCGGACTGCCCCTTGGGTACTCGCCCTTCACGATGCCAGACTACCAAAGGCACTTCGATCAGTCGAAGTTGATGGAAGCCTATGAGAAGACACGATCAAAGAAAAAATCCAGAGCCAAGTCACCATAGCCAAACTGACTGAGCACCATCAGGGAAGAGCTAAGGTCCGCATATTGCGGGCCTTTTTTGTGTTCTGGTGTCCTCGAAGTGTGCATGGTTATGGTCCGAGCGTGCATGCAATTGCCATGCCTTGCCGAAAGAGCATCGATAAGTCTATATTATTCAGACACTTAACCCGAAGAGGCCGCACGCCGAATCATCCCAGCGTGCATTCATATGCTCAATCCTCATATTGTTGTTGGATTTTTGGGTAAGACGTCATCTCCGTCATTACTCATGGCAACGTATTGGGTTTTAAGGAGAGTTCTCCAGTCTTTTCCAGTCCGCACTGCCAAGCCATCAAGGCGCTGAGCGCAGGCTCTGTGTCGATCCGGTTCAGGTCAGGAAAAACTGCGAGAACATTGGTTCGGCGGCGGCGCCGATCACGCGGGCATTGCCGCCGATCTGGGCGGGCTCGATCCGGGGGGTGATCAGGCCGCGCAGATCGAGCGCCTGAAGTTCCGCGCGGGTTTCGGCCACAAGCCGCTCGCGCACATCGGCGGGAAAGGCCCCGTCGATCAGCACCGCTTCGAAATCAATCACGCTACAGACCGTGCGGCTGGCGGAGGCAAGGGCCTTGGCGGACTGGGTGATCCAGTCATCCAAATGCGCGCCAAAGCCGGCCCAATCTTGCGGCATGCGCCACATTGCGGCGGTGTCGCCCCCGGCCTTAAGCACCGCGGCCTCCAACAGATAGAGCGAGGCGGCGTCGATCAATTGCACCTCTTTGCCCTCGGCGGTGATATGGGGCAGGGAGCCAAAGGCCCCGGCATTGTGTTGCCGACCTTCGACGACTGAGGAGGCCATGACAATGCCGCCGCCGATGAAAGAGCCAATGAAGAAATAGGCATAGTCAGAAAAGGCCCGTCCTCGACCAAAGAAATGTTCGGCGCGACAGGCGGCAGTGGCGTCATTGTCAGTGTATTGCGGCAGGTCGGAAAAATTCGCGATCTCTGTCGCAAAGTCGATTTCGCGCCAAATGTTGAAATCCTCAGGCGCGCCCAAAGCATCGCTCCAGCGCCAGATTTCCGAAGGCGCGGCGACACCAATGCCACACAGGCGCTTGCGTTGATAGGGGGTGAGCCGCCCTGCGAGCGCCTCCATGCCCTCGCGCAAAAAGGTAAAGATTTGGTCGGGCATTGGATAACGATAGGTGATCAAGCGCTGTTCCAACACCCGGCCAGACAGGTCCATCACCGCCAAATCTGACGAGCGCCGCCCGATTTTAAGGCCAAAGGACAGCGCCCCGTCAGAGTCGATTTCCATCGGAATCGAGGGCTTTCCTACCTTGCCACGTTTGGGGGCACCGCGTTTGAGAAATCCCTCATTTTCAAGTTTTCTCAATATGTTAGAAACAGTTTGAGCGGAGAGGTCGGTGCGTTTGGCAAGCTCGCTTCCGGGCATGCCTCCATGACGTTGAATGAGCGAGAGGATCAATCTTTCGTTGATCTCACGCACGCCAATCTGATTGACGCCGGATCGAAGCTGGCGCACCTCAATATCATTCATCTGTCGTCCTCCCGTGGGTCATATTGTCGAACTCGCATTAATAAATCAAATGGATTTATTTATTGACGGGGCGTTAGGAATCATGTCTTTTCACCGTGAGCCGCTCGGAGGAAGTGGTGAGAGTGATGCGTGGCCCTGTAAAGGCAGCGCGACGATATTTTGGGAGGACGACCATGAAACAACTTCTGACTGGAAGCGCAATTGCGCTGGCTTTGACGGCATCCGGGGCCTTTGCTGAGGACATCAGTGCGTGCCTTGTGACCAAGACGGACACCAACCCTTTCTTTGTGAAAATGAAAGAGGGTGCAAGCGCACAAGCCGAGGCTTTGGGCATCAAACTCAACACCTATGCGGGTAAACTTGACGGCGATGTGGAAACACAAATCGCAGCCGTTGAATCTTGCATCGCAGGGGGCGCCAAAGGCATCCTGATCACCCCGTCTGACAGCCGCGCCTTGGCACCTGTCGTGACCCAGGCCCGTGAAGCAGGCGTACTGGTGATTGCGCTCGACACGCCGTTTGAGCCGACCGACACCGCAGATGCGACCTTTGCCACCGACAACTTTCTGGCTGGCGAATTGATTGGCCAATGGGCGGCGGCGAAAATGGGCGATACGTCTCAGGCGAAAATCGCGTTGTTGGATCTCAACCCCTCTGAAGTCTCCGTCGATTACCTGCGCAACAACGGGTTTTTGCAGGGCTTTGGCGTCGACATCAAAGATCCGAAAGACATCGGTGACGAAGACGATGCGCGCATCGTTGGCAATGACGTGACCAACGGCAACGAAGAGGGCGGTCGCACCGCGATGGAGAACCTGCTGCAAAAAGACAGCGGCGTGAACGTGGTTTACACCATCAACGAACCGGCCGCGGCTGGGGCCTATGAGGCGCTCAAATCCATGGGTCTTGAGTCTCAGGCCTTGATCGTGTCGGTCGACGGCGGTTGCCCCGGCGTGCAAAACGTCAAAGACGGCGTGATCGGCGCGACCTCCATGCAGTTCCCGCTGTTGATGGCCTCCAAAGGCATCGAAGCGATCAAAGCCTATGCGGACACCGGCGAAAAGCCGATGAACTCCGAAGGGCTCGATTTCTTCAACACAGGTGTTGAGCTTGTCACCGATCAACCGGTCGAAGGGATCCCGTCGATCACCTCCGAGGAAGCGCTCGGCAAGTGCTGGGGCTGACCTGATCCGCGCAGTTTCACCGGGAGAGGCGGCACGCCGCCTCTCCTCCCTCTTTTCGCCCTCCGACCTCGAAGGACAGGGAAATGAGTGACACCACCCCGGCCAAAAAAGGCCAAGACTTTGAACATGTTCTCGACAAGAGCGACCGCTCCGTCGCCTCGTTTGAGACGTCCCAGAGAAATATCATCGAACGGCTTCAGTCGGCTTTGCATGGCAATCCGACGCTGGTCCCAGTGATCGTTTTGGCCGCCGCCGTTGCTGTGTTCGGTCTGGTCGCAGGCGGTAAATTTTTCTCCGCCTTCAATCTGACATTGATCATGCAGCAGGTGTCGATCATCGGCATTCTCGCGGCCGCGCAATCCCTGATCATCCTCACCGCAGGTATTGACCTGTCGGTTGCGGCAATCATGGTTTTGATGGCGGTGATTGCGGGCAATTTGGCGGTGTATAACGGCGTACCTGCGCCCATCGCGCTCATCGTTGCTTTCGTCGGCGGGACCGTGGCGGGGCTGATCAACGGCTTCTTGGTCACCAAGGTCAAACTGCCGCCTTTCATCTCGACGCTGGGCACATGGTCGATCTTTTTCGCGCTCAACCTTTGGCTTTCGGGCGCGCAATCCATCCGCTCGCAAGACATCGACGCCAATGCGCCCTTGCTGAAATTCTTTGGCCAGACCATCGAGATGGGCGGCGCGCGCATCACCTATGGCTCGATCCTGATGGTGCTGGTCTTTGCCGTGCTGTGGTACATGCTCAACAAAACCGCTTGGGGGCGTCATGTTTACGCCGTGGGCGATGACAAAGAGGCGGCGGAACTGGCGGGCATTCGCACTGATCGCACGCTTCTGTCGGTCTATGCGCTTTCCGGTTTCGTCTGCGCCATCGCCGCTTGGGCCTCGATCGGTCGCGTTGGCTCGATCTCGCCGCAGGCCTTTTACGAGGGCAACCTGCAATCCATCACCGCTGTGGTGATCGGGGGCATCTCGCTCTTTGGCGGGCGCGGCTCGATCCTTGGCGCTCTGTTTGGTGCGCTCATCGTCGGCGTGTTCCAATCCGGGCTGCGTCTGGCCGGGGTGGATGTGCTCTGGCAGGTCTTTGCCATCGGTTGGCTCATCATCATCGCGGTCGCCATCGACCAATGGATCAGAAAGGCTTCGGCATGACACAGTCCAACACAACGCCCATTCTTTCGGCCCATGGCCTGACCAAACGCTATGGCCGCGTCACTGCCCTCGACACCTGTGATTTCGAACTCTATCCGGGCGAGATTCTGGCCGTGATCGGTGACAACGGTGCCGGCAAATCCTCCTTGATCAAAGCGCTCTCCGGCGCGGTCAAACCCGATGCGGGCACGATCAAGCTGGATGGCCAGGAGATCCATTTCCGTTCGCCGCTTGAGGCCCAGGACGCAGGCATCGCCACCGTTTACCAAACCCTCGCGCTCTCGCCCGCACTGTCCATCGTCGACAATATGTTCCTGGGGCGCGAGATTCGCAAACCCGGATTTGCGGGCAAGTTTCTACGGGCACTGGATCATGGCGCGATGCGTGATTTCGCCCGTGAAAAACTGTCCGAGCTGGGTCTGATGACGATCCAAAACATCGACCAACAGGTCGAAACCCTGTCGGGTGGTCAACGTCAGGGCGTCGCCGTGGCCCGCGCCGCGGCCTTTGGCTCAAAGGTGATCATTTTGGACGAACCGACAGCCGCCCTTGGTGTCAAAGAAAGCCGCCGGGTGTTGGAACTCATTCAGGATGTGCGCTCGCGTGGCATTCCGATCATTTTGATCTCGCACAACATGCCGCATGTGTTCGAAGTGGCGGACCGGATTCACATCCACCGCCTTGGTCGCAGGCTCTGTGTGATTGATCCGAAGCAATACACCATGTCCGATGCCGTGGCCTTTATGACCGGGGCAAAAGAGCCACCGGCAGAGGCCGCAGCCGCCTGATGGAAAGCCGCCTGAACGCTTTGGGCGCTAAAATTCGCGCTGCCGCAGAGGGGCGAACGCGGCTTTTGGTCGCCGTGGCCGGACCGCCCGGCGCGGGCAAATCGACGCTGGCCGAGGCGCTGGCCGACAAGATCGGACCAGAGGCGCAGGTCATTCCGATGGACGGGTTTCATCGCGACAATGAGTGGCTGATCCAACACGATCTTCTGGCGCGCAAAGGTGCGCCAGACACCTTTGATGCGGCGGCTTTTTTGAGCCTGATCAAACAGTTCGCCAAGGGCGAAAGCCCGCGCTTTCCGCTGTTTGACCGCGCCGGGGATTGCACCGTGCCCGAGGCGGGCGCACTGTCTGAGGCCACGCGTATCCTGTTGATCGAGGGCAATTACCTCTTGCTCGACCGCCCCATTTGGCGCGATCTCGCGGCGTTTTGGGATATGACCGTCTTTATCGACGTGCCAAAGGCGGAACTTGAACGCCGCCTGATTGCGCGCTGGATTGATCACGGGTTGGACCCGGATGCGGCGCGGGCGCGGGCGCAGAGCAATGATTTGATCAACGCCGACACGGTGATCGCGCAAAGCGCTCCGGCTGATTGGACGATATCAAACGGTTAAAGTCCACGCACCGCCTGCGGCAGGTCCGACCTCCGCCCACCATTGTCCAAATCCAACGCGCCAAACCACACCTCCCGCGCCCGTATCATCGGCAGGGCGCGCACGGTGGTCGCCGCCCTATCGGGCAGGGTCAGCGGCATGTCCCAATGCGCATCCGTGAGGTCACGCCAACAGACGTTCAAATGCACCTCAGAGTGATGAAACAGATGCCGCAAGGCCCGCGCCGGCAGGGTCGCGGCCAGATCCAAAGCGGGCATCTGGTGCTTTTCGTCATTGGGCGGGGTGTAGGCCACACCCTTGACCAATGCCTCAAGCCGCAGGGCCTGATGACGGGCGTGATAGCTGACATGGGCGATCACATGCCGCCGGGTCCAGCCGGGGCGCAATGCCGCCCCGTCCAGATCCGTGTCAGACAACTCATTGAGTTTGCGCGCAAAATAGGCGGTGCCACGGCGCGCCATCAACAGGTCTTCGGCGGGCGCAAGGGCGGCGTCATAGCGCGCGCCCTTGCCTTGGCGGGCCTTGAGCGCCGCGCGGGCGGCCTGATCGGTCTCGCCAAGCGCCATCAGCTTTGCCCCTCGACTTTCGTGCGCATGAATGAGAGCGCTTCCATGATCGGCGCGTCCGAGAAACGGAACAGATCGAATTGGCTCTCTGCCTGCAACGACCATTTGACCCAGCTTGGCACGACGAACATATCGCCGGTTTCAAGCGGGGTGGTCTCGCCGTTGAGCACCACCGAACCCGTGCCCTCGAACACTTGGAACACGCTCGATCCGACCTCTTGGCGTGGCGCGGTTTCAACGCCCGCGCGCAGACGGTGGAATTCGCAGCGGATCGTTGGCATCACATCATTGCCAGTGGTTGGATTGACGTAACGGATCGCGGCATGGCCTTGGGCGACGGTGGCGGGTTGGCCTTCGTCCTCCAACAAAAGCTGCTCGGTCAACGCCCGGTCGGTGAACTCCCACCGATAGGCCCCGATCGGCGAGGAGACGGTGTTTTGCAACTGCGACAATGGCCGCAGGCCCGGATGACACCAAAGCCGCTCGCCACGCGAAAAATTCGGCGTGGCGTAATCGGTCACCCGGTCTGATCCAAATTCAAAAAAGCCGACATCCATTTGCTGGCTGAACGGAATATCAAGCCCGTCAATCCACGCCATCGGTTTGTCCGTGTCATTGTGGTGACCGTGGAAATTCCAGCCGGGTGTCAGCAACAAATCGCCGCGCGACATCCGCACCGGATCGCCGTTGACCACGGTCCAAACACCTTCGCCCTCGACGACAAAGCGGAACGCGTTCTGAGAATGGCGGTGTTCAGGTGCGGTCTCTTTCGGGCCGAGATATTGGATCGCGGCCCACATGGTCGGTGTGACATAGGCGTTGGGCGCAAGGCCCGGATTGGCCAGCCCAAGGGCGCGGCGCTCGCCACCGCGACCCACCGGCACCAGTTCGCCGGATTTCTCTGCCAGGGGCAGCAGGGCCGACCATTTCCAAACATGCGGCACAGCCTTGGATTTCGGATGGATCGGCATCAGATCGCCAAGCTGGGTCCAAAGCGGGATCAGGCTTTCGGCCTCGAACCCTTTGTAAAGCGCGCGCAATTCCGGCGTGTCGTCGGGCTGCATCGCATGGTTTACACTGTCGTGATCAAGCTGTTCATTCATGGGAACCTCCTTGCGGGATGGGAACGCGTCAGGCCGCGTCCGGCTGTTGGGGCGGGGCCGCCTTGGCAAAGGCGGGGAGTTGGTCGAGGGCGGCATAAATGCGCGCAATCGTTGGCCAGGGATCAAGCGGGATGCCGAAGCGTGTGTTGTTCCAAACCTGCGCGTACAGGCACACGTCTGCCAAAGTGGGCGTGTCGCCGTGGCAATAGGTGCCGGTGTCTGCGCTATTCGTCAGCGCCGTTTCAAACGCATCAAAGGTGGTGGTGACCCAATGGGTGAACCAGTCTTTTTGTGCCTCTTCATCGGCACCGAATTGGTCGCGCAAGCGGAACAACACCCGCAGGTTGTTGAGCGGGTGGATTTCGCAGGCGATCATGTATGACAGCGCCCGCACCCGCGCCCGCCCATCCGCATCTTTCGGCAAAAGTGCGGGTTCGGGATGGGTCTCCTCCAGCCATTCGATGATGGCCAGAGATTGGGTCATAAACGTGCCGTCCTCGCGCTCCAAGGTTGGCACCAGCCCTTGCGGGTTTTTCGCCAAATACTCCGGCGTGCGGGTTTCCCCGTCGCGGAGCACATAGGGGATATAGTCAAAATCCACCCCCTTGAGGTTCAACGCGGCACGCAGCCGCGTTGAGGTGGAGGAGCGAAAGAAGTTGTGTAACTTCAAGGTCATGGCATTCGGCCCCGCTCAAGAATCTTTGGGGCCGATGGGGGTTTCGATCGACCCAAGGCCCTCGATCGACACCACACAGACATCCCCTTCGACAAGCGGGCCGACGCCCGCAGGCGTGCCGGTCATGATCAAATCGCCGGGGGCCAGCGCGATGGAATGGGACAGGATCGAAATGATCTCCGGCACCGACCAAATCAGCTCATTGAGATCGGCGTCTTGTTTGGTCTCGCCATTGACGGTGAGCTTGATCGAACCGCTGGACGGGTGGCCGACTTTGGCAACCGGGAACACCGGGCCGATCACGGCAGAGCGGTCAAAGGCCTTGCCCCAATCCCACGGACGGCCCTGTTCGCGGGCCACAAGTTGCAGATCGCGCCGGGTCAAATCGTTGCCCACCGCATAGCCCCAGACATGGGATAGGCTGTCCGCCTCGGTAATGTTTTTGCCGCCGCTGCCAATCACCACGACCAATTCGGCCTCATAGTGAAAGTTCTCGGTTTCGGGCGGATAGGCCACGGTCTCGCCGCTGTCCACAACCGCATCTGCCGGTTTGGTAAAGAAAAACGGCGGATCGCGATCCGGGTCTTTGCCCATCTCGCGGGCATGGGCAGCGTAGTTGCGACCGACGCAGAAAATGCGGCGCACGGGAAGACGGTCGTCGGTGCCATCAACTGCAATCGTGGCCTGCGGGGCCGGGGGGAAGACATAAGTCATCTGATCTGTCCTTTGTGTCTTTTCAGGGGAGGTTATTCGGCGGCCAGCGCGGTTTCATCGAGGCCGGTGGAGCCATAAATCCATGAGAGTTGGTCGTACCATTGTGCCGGAGACATGCCCTTCATCACATGGTTGCGCACGGCCGCCTTGGCGTCATCCGGGTGGTAGATATATTCACCGATCAGGCGGGAATTCATCTGAACCCGCGCGGTGCGCACACGGCGCATGTCTTGGTAGCGCTGAAGAGCGTTTTCAACATGGTCGCCATAGTTTTCAATGCAATGGGACAGGGCCACCGCGTCTTCCATCGCCATGCAGGCACCTTGGGCAAAATATTGCAGCATCGGATGCGCGGCATCACCCAGAAGAGCCACACGGTTCTCAACCCAGTTGGAAATCGGCTCGCGGTCGCACAGCACCCAAAGTTTCCAATCGTTGCCATGTTCGATGATCTGACGCGCTTTCGGGTGGATGTGTTCAAACCCTTGCGCGACCTCTTCTTTCGACACGGGGCGACCCGCGATGGCCTCTTTGACGTCGCGGTGATAGGTCACCACAAGGTTGAACATCTTCCAGCCCTTGAGTGGGTAATGGACGATGTGACATTTCGGACCAGCCCACAATGTGGCGGCGTTCCAACGCAGATCTTCGGGCATTTGCTCAGTGGGGATCACCGAGCGATAGGTGGTGTGGCCGGAAATCCGCGGCTCGCCATCACCGATCATCTGCGCGCGCACCGAAGAGCGCAGTCCCTCAGCCCCGATCAAAAACGAGCCTTTGATCGCATCGTGGTCTTTGAGTTTGAGCGTCACCGAGGTGCCGTCTTGGTCGTAGCCTTCGACAACATGGTTGGTGCGGATGTCGATCAGCGGGCTGTCTTCGCAATATTTCAACAACACCCCATGCAAATCGGCGCGGTGCACCACGGCGTAGGGGTTGCCAAAGCGTTCGCGAAACGGCGCGTCGAGCGGGATCGAGGTGATGTCCTCGGCGGTTTGCGCATCCATCAGGCGCAGGGCGTCGATATAAACCGCCTTGTCACGGGCCTCGTCGCCAATGCCGAGATAGTCAAAGCAATGAAAGGCGTTCGGGCCGATTTGGATGCCCGCGCCAATTTCGCCAAGCGCGGGCGCTTGTTCGACAACGATGGAGCGGTGACCTTTGCGGGCGAGGCCACAGGCGGCGGCAAGCCCCCCGATGCCCCCACCAGCGATGAGGATAGGAAGATCAGACATGAGGCGTCTCCTTTTTCGGAACTGAAAGCGTTTCGTGAAAAGCCTGGATCACAGATTTTCGCGAAACGCCGTGCAAGATTTAGATGTTGTGTGCGTTTCGCATCAAACTTGTGTCTCAAGTTTAACGCGAAACGCTTTAGCCGCCGATCAGGCGCGGAATGGTGAGGGTGAGGGCGGGGATCAGGATGATCAGCGCCACACGGATGACTTCAGAGCCAAGAAAGGGCATGACGCCGCGAAACACGGTCGACATCGGCGTGTCCTTGGCGAGAGAGGAGATGATGAACACGTTGAGGCCGACAGGCGGCGTGATCAGGCCAAGTTCGACGACGATCAGCGCCAGAATGCCGAACCAGATTTTCAAATCCTCGATGTCCATGCCAAAGGCGGCATCGGCGGCACTGATATATTCGCCGCCATTGAGCGCAATCAGCGTCGGCCAAAAGAACGGCACGACGACAAGGATCATCGCCAGACTTTCCATGAAACAACCAAGGATCACGAAGGCGATCAACATGATGACCAGCACCAACATCGGGTCCAAGCCAGATGTGGCGGCCCAGTCAGACAGCGCCTGCGGCAGGCCGGAGCGGGTGAAAAAGCCCTTGAGCACTTCAGCGCCAAACAGGATCAGATAGATCATGCCGGAGGTGATGGCCGTGGCCTGAACCGCGCGTCTGAGGCCTTTGAGGTTCAGCCCCTCACCGGTCAGCGCTCGTAGGACAAAGCCATAGGCGGCAATCATGAACACGCCGATGGAGGCGGCGGGTGTGGGGGTGAAGAGGCCAAACCCCAGCCCCAAAATGATCGCGCCGAAAATGGCGATGACCGGGAACAGGCGTTTGAGTGCGATGTTGCGTTCTGCGCGCGGCATCGGGCGCGGCTCGGGGGCCAGAGACGGGTTGATCCGCACCTGAATGGCAACCACGAGGATAAAGGACAGCACCGCCAAAAGGCCGGGGAGGACAGCGGCTTGGAACATTTTGAGGATCGACCCCTCAACGATGATCGCATAGATCACCAGCGCCACAGAGGGCGGGATCAAAATGCCCAATGTGCCGCCGGCCGCCAAAGCGCCCGCCGACAAACGGTCGGCATAGCCGAGTTTTTTCAACTCCGGCAGGGCGACTTTGCCCATGGTCGCCGCCGTCGCCAAGGACGATCCGCAGACCGCGCCAAAGCCACCACAGGCCGCAATCGCCGCCATGGCCACGCCGCCGCGCAGACGCGACAGCAGCGCCTCCAAGCCTTTGAACAGGTCAGAGGACAGCCGCGCTTCGGCGGCGATATAGCCCATGAGCACGAAAAGCGGGACGACCGAGAGGTCATAATTGGCCACGTTTTCCCAAAGCAAAGACTTGAATTGGCGAATATAGGGCACAAACCGCACATAAGGCACAGACAGAGACAGCGCATAGGTGCCGCCGACACCAACCAGGATCATCGCGATGCCCACAGGCATTCTCAGCATCAAAAGGGCGAACAGGACAACAAGGCCGACCACGCCGATGGTGATGGGATCAAGCATAGCGGGCATCTCCGAAAATTTGGCTCACAGAGACGATGGCCCAAAGGATCATCGAGGCGATGCCGGGGATATAGAATGGCCAGATCGGCCAGCCGAGCACCCCGGCCACCACCGCATCCGAGCGCGATTCCAACAGGCCGTTAATCATCCAATAGGCCAAAAACAGCGCCACACCGGCGGTGAGGGTCAGCCACATGTGATCGAGCAGACGCTTGACCGCCATCGGCGCATTGGACACGAAAAGATCGACTGCGACATGGCCGCGCGAGGCCTGCGTGTAAGGGAAAAACATCAAGGCCGCGCCGGAAATGGCGAGTTGAACAAAGTCTTCATAACCGGGCAGGCCAGAGACATTGACGCCAGCGGGCGCAAGGATGCGGTCGAGGATGAATGCGCCGGTGTTGGTGGTGGTGACCATGACGATGACAAAGAGGATCACGCCTCCAAGCATCGCAAAGATGTCAGCCAGACGCGTCACATGGGCGTGCATAGCAGGCCTCCCGGTTGGGTGGTGGTTTGGGGGTCGGTTCAGCGGGGGTATTGGGCGAACCAGCGCCCCCGCTTAGGTTTGGTTTATTGGGCTTCGGCTTTGGCCACAGCGGCACGGGCCGCGTCGACAAGCGCTGCGCCATCAATGCCTTTGCTGGAGACTTCGTCGATCCAGCGGGTCACGACGGTGTCATTGGCGGCGTCAAATTTCGCGCCCTCTTCGGCGGAGAACACGGTGCGGGTCACGCCCGCCGCGTCCAAGGCGGCAATGCCCTCGACTTCGAAATCCTCCCACATCTGGCCGATTTCTGCGGCGACATTGACGGTGGAGTTCGCGTCGATCACTGCCTTGAGATCATCCGGCAGCGCGTCATAGGCGTCCTGGTTCATCGCCACCATGAAAACGGCGGTGCCAAAGCGGTCGCCATTCGGCAATTCGGCAGTGTATTTTTCAAGTTCCTGCAATTTCAGCGCCGGTACGATTTCATAGGTGGTCAAGGCACCGTCGATCACACCTTTGGCCATGGCTTCCGGCACGGCAGGGACGGGCAGGCTGACGGGTTCTGCGCCCATGGCCTCAATCGTCCATGCGCCAGAACGACCCGGCGTGCGCAGTTTCATACCCGCGACGTCTTCGAATGTGGTGATCGGTTTGCTGGCGGAGTGGATCAGATTGCCGTCATTGGCGTGCAAAAACAGCACATGGATGTCCTTGAAATCCTCGGCCAACAGATCAAGCGAGGCATTGAGGGCGATGGTGGTGTCACGGGCAGAGCCTTTGTGAACGCGGGGCAATTCAAACACTTCGGTGCGCGGGAACACCCCCGGCGTGTAGCCCAACAGGGTCCAAACGATGTCGGCGGTGCCGTCGCGGACCTGACCGTACAACTCGCTGGGTTTGCCACCCATGGACATGGCCGGATAGATTTCAATGTCGATGCGACCGTCGCTTTCGGCTTCGATGGTCTGGGCCCAAGGTTCCAACATCACCTTATGGGCATTGGCCACCGGCGGCAGGAAATGGTGCATGATCAGCGTGACGTCCTGCGCCATGGCGGTGGTGGCCGACAGGATCGCGGCGGCCGTGAGTGTGCCGAGAATTTTGGCTTTAGAAAACATATGAGCTCCTCCGAATTTTATCTGGCGCACTCCCGTTGCGCAGATAGTGGGTATACTTACTATTGATCTGGGTCAAGTCTGTAAGCATACTTATTATTGACCTGCCTCAAGTCCCGTGGGCTATGGAGGAGGCATATGGTGGCAAAAATAATGATAAGAGGGCCGATGAAACTTGAGATCCACAACATGGCAGGACATTTGATTCGCCGGCTGAATCAGATCTCGATGTCGGTCTTTAATGAGCGGATGCGGGCCACGGGCCATGCGCTGACCTCGGTGCAATTCGCCGCGATGAATGCGCTGCACGCCAAACCCGGTCTGGATCAGGCCAGCCTTGCCGGGGTGATCGCTTATGACCGGGCGACCATCGGCGGCGTGGTGGACCGGCTGGAGGGCAAGGGGTTGGTCAAGCGGATCGTGAATGAGCGCGACCGCCGCGCCCGCACGATCACACTGACGCCAGAGGGGGAGCAGATTTTGCACGAGTTGATCCCGGTGGTGAAACGGTTTCAGGATGAGATCCTTTTGGGGCTGAACGAGGCGGAGCGGGCGGAGTTTTTGCGGCTTGCGGCCAAGGTTGCGGATGCCGGCAATCACCTCAGCCGCGCGCCGCTGATTCTTGATCGAAAGCCCTGATCTGATTTTTCTGCGCTGCCGCGTCTCGTCTGTTTTAAGGCCGAAAAAACCACACAGCCTGCGCGCCGTGTGGTTTTTTATTTGCCTTTTCAAATCGCGGCCTGCGATCTTACTCATGCTGCATCTGCGAGATAGATCATTCCATTAATTGTTCATTGACATAACAATTAAATCTTCGCATGGTTTGCTCAAATGGGAGGAGATCACATGAAGATCGAAGGGCATGTCGCCGTTGTGACGGGAGCTGCCAGCGGGCTTGGCTTTGCCACCGCCAAACGGCTTGCCGCGCTGGGTGCGAAAGTGGCGGTGTTGGACCTGTCACAAGAGGCCGCCGAACGTGCCGCCACCAAGATCGGTGGTGTGGGATTTGGCGTTGATGTCAGTGATGCTGCCGCTGTTGAGGCCGCGTTTGCCGAGATTGAAGACACCCTTGGCACCCCGCGCGTCACCGTGTCCTGCGCCGGGATCGGCACCGCCGCGCGCATCCTGCCGCGTGATGGCAGCCTGACGATTGATGCCTTTGCCAAGGCGCTGAACGTCAATCTTTTGGGCACTTACGCGGTGATGAACATTGCTGCGCGGGCCATGGCCAAAGCCGACGCGCTGGACGACGACGGCACCCGCGGCGTGATCATCAACACCTCTTCTGTCGCCTTTGAGGACGGTCAAATCGGCCAAGCGGCCTATTCTGCCTCCAAAGGTGGGGTGGCCTCGATGACCTTGCCCGCCGCGCGTGAACTCGCGCGTTTTGGCATCCGGGTCATGGCGATTGCGCCGGGGCTGTTTGAAACCGCAATGAGCGCGGGTCTGCCCGAAGAGATCAAAGCCGACATTCTCAAATCCGTGCCGTTCCCGTCGCGCATGGGCCATGCGGATGAGTATGCGCAGCTTGTGCAGTCGATTGTGGAGAACCCGATGCTCAATGGCACAGTGATCCGACTGGATGCCGCCGCGCGAATGCCGATCAAATAACCGAATAAAAAGAAGAAAATAAAATGACAGCTGATACAGAGATCCTGAAGGTCGAGATTGAGGGCACCATCGCCACGCTGACGATGAACCGCCCGGCCAAACGCAATGCCATGTGCGACGCGCTTTTGGACGCGATCGACGCGTTCTTCTCTCACCCGCCCAAAGGTGTGCGCGTGGTGATCCTGACCGGGACGGCGGGGCATTATTGTTCTGGCCTTGATCTCTCCGAACATGTCGCGCGCGATGCCGAAGGCACGATGCGCCATTCGCGCAATTGGCACGGCGTCATGGACAAAATTCAATTCTCCGGCCTGCCGGTGATCTCCGCCATGTTTGGTGCGGTGATCGGGGGTGGGTTGGAACTGGCGGCCGCGACCCATGTGCGCATTGCTGAACCTTCGACAATGTTTCAACTGCCCGAAGGGATGCGCGGCATCTTTGTGGGCGGTGGCGCGAGCGTTCGGATCGGGCGCATTCTGGGTGCCGACCGGATGTGTGAGATGATGCTGACGGGCCGCAAATACAATGCGGCTGAGGGGCTTGACCTTGGGCTGGCGCATTATGCGGTGAATGAGGGCGAGGCGATGGATTTGGCCCGCAAACTGGCGGCCAAAATTGCCAAAAACGCCACCCTATCGAATTACATGATGATTCAGGCGATCAGCCGGATTTCCGACATGTCCAAATCCGATGGTCTGTTCATGGAAAGCATGTGCGCGGCGGTGTCGCAGACCAGTGAAGATGCCGGGGAGGGCCTGAAAGCCTTTCTCGAAAAACGCGCGCCGGTCTTTCGGTAACGCGCGGTGAGGGGCCTCGCGCGGAGGAACGCGGGGCCGCTGCAAAAGGATCAGGGCTCGGGCAAGGGGCCAGATGTCATCAATGGGAGGAACCAATATGACGACTATGACACGCCGGATGGCGATGACGACACTGGGGGCGGCTTTGGCCACACCCGCATTCCTGAAAAAGGCCCATGCCGCAGAGGTAACCCTGCGCGTGCACCATTTCCTGCCGGGCGTGGCCCCGATGCAGACGCGGTTTTTCGACGTCTGGGCCAAGGAAATCTCTGAAGCCTCGGGTGGCGCGATCGAGATGCAAATGTTCCCGTCGATGCAGCTTGGTGGCAAGCCGCCGCAGCTCGCCGATCAGGCGCGTCAGGGCATCTGTGACATCGCATGGACGCTGCCGGTCTATACGCCGGACCGTTTCCCGGTGGCCGAAACCATGGCGATGCCCTTTATGGTGACCAATGCCGAAAAGACATCGGTGGCGATGCACACGTTGATGGAAGAATTCGGTCAAAACGAGTACAAAGGCATGAAACCTTTGGCGTTCCACACCCATGATGGTGGCAAAATTCACACCCGTGGTCAGATCGTGTCCACCGCCGAAGACATCAAGGGGCTGAAACTGCGCGCGCCGAACCAGGCGACCGGCGAAATGCTGGCCTTGATGGGGGCGGAAACGGTGTTTTTCCCGGTGACCGAAATGGTTGTCGGGCTGTCAAACGGCGTGATTGATGGCTGTTGCCTGCCCTATGAGGTGGTGCCGGCGTTCAAATTGCAAGAACTGACCAAAGTGACCAATGAACCCGAAGCGGGCGGGCGCGGCATCTATGCCAACACCTTTGCCCTCGTGATGAACGAGCGCAAATATGAGGGCCTCTCCGATGATCTGCGCGCGGTGATCGACGCCCATTCCGGTGCCGATCTGTCCCGTCGTCTGGGCGCGCAATTCGATGAATTCGAGGCCTTTGGCAAATCCGTGGTGGAAAAACAGGGCAATGAGATTCACACCATTGCGGCTTCTGAAATCGACACATGGCGCGAGATGGCGACCCCGATTTATGACAAATGGATCGGCAAGCTCAATGACGCAGGCCATGATGGTGCGGCGATTGTGGCGCGGGCCAACGCCCTGTTGGACGCGGGTTGAGCCATGGCCGAGCGGCTCCCAACCGAGACGGAACAGGTGCCCCAAGGCCCAGTGTTCCTGATCCTGCAACGGATCTGCTTTGGGTCTGCGGGCGTGGGCGGGGCGGTGATTTTTGCCGCCTCGATCACGGTCGCGGCCTCGGTGATCATGCGCAATCTGGGCCTTGGCGGCATTCGTGGCGATTTCGAACTGGTCGAATTGGCCTGTGCCGCCTGTGCCTCGCTGTTTTTGCCCCTGTGCCAATTCAACAAAGGCCATGTCATGGTCGATCTTTTCACTCTTTGGCTCGCACCCAAAACCCAACGCCGCATGGACGGGGTTTGGACGTTGCTCTTCGCGTTCGGCTGGGCCTTTTTGGCGTGGCGTCTGTCGGTGGGGCTTGCTGAAATGCACGAGTATGGCGACCGCACCATGTTGTTGCGCGCGCCTGTTTGGTGGGTCTATCTGCCCGCCCTGTTCGGCACCGCGCTGTCGGCCGTCGTCGCGTTTTTGCAAAGCCTGCCGATGTTGAGCCACGCCTTTCGTGCCATGGAGGTACGCTGATGGACCCGCTGACAATCGCGATCATTATGGTCATTGTGCTGTTGATCCTGATCTTTGCTCGCATGCCGATCGCCTTGGCGATGGGGATGGTGGGGGCCGTGGGCTATATGGTGCTTGCCTCGCCCTATGCGCTCATGGCCTATTTCAACACCGCCTGGGTCGACAAATTCATGTCCTATGAGTTGGCCATCGTGCCGCTCTTTATCCTCATGGGCCACCTTGCGACCCGTTCTGGCATTTCCGCCTCGATCTTTGCCGCCTCCAATGCCTGGATCGGGCATTTGCGCGGCGGTTTGGCCATGGCTTCTGTGGCGGGCTGTGCGATGTTTGGGTCAATCTCTGGCTCGTCCTTGGCCACGGCTTCGACCATGGCGCGGGTGGCGTTGCCGGAGATGCGCAAAAATGGCTATTCCGGTGCTTTGGCCTCTGGGTCCTTGGCGGCGGGGGGCACGTTGGGCATCCTGATCCCGCCCTCCGTGGTGCTGATCATCTATGCGCTTCTGACCGAGCAAAACATCGTCAAACTGTTCTTGGCGGCGACCATTCCGGGCATTTTGGCGGTCATCGGGTTCTTTATCGCCATTGCGATCTACGTCCGTCTGTTCCCGAACGAAGGGCCGACCCATGCGCCCGCCGATATGAAAACCCGGTTCAAGGCACTGCGCGACATTTGGCATGTGGTGGCGATTTTTGTGGTGGTTTTGGGCGGCATTTATGGCGGCTTCTTTACCCCGGCCGAAGGCGCGTCCGTCGGCGTCGTCCTGATGCTGATCGCGGGTCTGTTCACCGGCGGGCTGACGTCAAAAACGATCCTCGATTGCCTGATCGACACCGCCGGATCGACCGCAATGATCTTTGCCATCGTTTACGGCGCGGACATCTTTAACGTTGCTTTGGCGCTCTCAAGGATGCCGTCTGATGTGGCTGCATTCTTCTCCGCCGCAGATGTGGCGCCCATCGTGGTGCTTTTGGGCATCATCGCCTTTTATCTGGTCATGGGCTGTTTGATGGACAGCCTGTCGATGATCCTTTTGACCGTGCCGGTGTTTTTCCCAACAATCATGGCGCTGGATTTCGGCCTCATGCCGGAACAACAAGCGATGTGGTTTGGCATCATCTCCTTGGTGGTGGTCGAAATGGGGCTGATCACGCCTCCGGTGGGGATGAACCTGTTCGTCATCTCGTCGATGGCCAAAGACATCCCGACCAGCCAGATTTTCCGGGGCACCACGCCCTTTATCATCGCCGAGTTCTTCCGGATCGCCATTCTGGTGAGCTTCCCGGTTCTGAGTTATTGGCTGGTCGATATCGTGGCCAATTGATCGGGAGAGAGACGTGAAAAAAGAGAGCACCGCCAAAGAGATCACCGACGAAAATCTGCGTCAGTTCGTGGGCTATAATATGAAACGCGCCTTTCTCAACGTGCGCGCGGATTTGGCCGACACGTTGGAGCCGCTCGGGCTGCGCATGACCTCGTTTTCGGCTTTGGCGGTGATCATTGAGAACCCCGACATCTCCCAAAGCCGCCTTGCCGAGGCGCTTCATATCGAACGTTCCGGTGTGGTGGTTTTGGTCGATGAATTGGAAAGCGCCGATTTGATTTCGCGCGGACGAGTTGCGGGGGACCGACGCCAACATGCCCTGCGCGTCACCCCGGAGGGGGCCGCGAAGTGGCAAGAGGCAGAGACCGCTGTCAATGCCCATGAGGCGACGATGTTTTCAAAGCTCACAGAGGCAGAAGTGTCTGTTCTCAAAGAGCTGTTGCGCCGGGTCAGACGCCCGGAGGCATGATCGGATACCGGCTCTTAAAAGGGCCAAGGGAGGAAATGATGAAAGACCAAATCACGGGGCTCACGCTGGTTGAGCATTCTGTTCGGCTGGAAAAACGGGATGATGCAGCCCTGATTTTGACCTCTGACGTGCCGCTCGACCCGGTCGTGGCGCACACCGGCGTGTGGTTGGAAAAATGGGCCGCCGAGACACCCGACACGGTGTTTTTGGCCGAACGTGACGGGGCAGGGTGGCGCGAGTTGGGCTATGGCGAGGTGTTTGCGCGCGTCAAAGCCATCGCCGCCTCGCTGGCCGCCCGCGGGTTGGGACAAGACACGCCGATCCTGATCATGTCCGGCAACTCGGTCGATCACGCTTTGCTCTCCTTTGGCGCGCAATGGGCCGGGGTGCCGACCGTGCCTTTGGCCGAACAATATTCGCTCATCGAAGAGGCTCATTTCCGGCTGCAATACGCGATCAAAAAGACCAGCCCCAAAATGGCCTTTGTCGATGACGCCGCCCGTTACGGCAAAGCCCTCGCCCTTGCGGATCTCGACGGGATCGAAATTGTCGCCTCCAACACCGAAGGCGCGCCGCGTCCGGTCACGGCCTTTGCCGATCTGCTCAAAGGCGAGGCTTCTGTCGATCTCGATGCGGTTCACGCCAAGGTCGGCCCAGAGACGCTGGCCAAAATCCTGTTCACTTCGGGTTCAAGCTCTGACCCCAAAGGCGTGATGACCACTCAGCGGATGATGTGCGCCAATCAGGCCCAAATGGCCTCGGTCCTGCCGTTCATGAAAGAGCGCCCGCAGCACATCGTTGATTGGCTGCCGTGGAACCATGTTTTTGGCGGCTCGCATAACGTCAATATGATGCTGATGCATGGCGGGTCTTTCTATATCGACAATGGCAAGCCCACCAAGGCATTGTTCCAACATACCATTGATAACGTGACGGAAAAATCCTGCACCGCCGCGTTCAACGTGCCCGTTGGCTTTGCCATGCTGGTGCATGAAATGGAGCACAACCAAGCCCTCAAAGAAGCCTATTTCAAAGACCTCGACATGCTGTTTTACGCCGGGGCCTCCCTGCCGCAAGATGTCTGGAGCCGTCTCGAAGAGATGGCCATCGAAGTGCGCGGCAAGCTGCCGTTGATGATCTCAAGCTGGGGCCTGACCGAGACCGCGCCCGCCAACGTCATGGTCCACGAACCCATCGGTCGTTCGGGCGTCATTGGCGTGGCTTTGCCGGGGGTTGAGGTCAAACTCATCCCGGACGCCGACATGCGCTGTGAAATCCGGGTCAAAGGCCCGAATGTCATGCCCGGCTATCTCAACGATCCCGACAAAACCGCCGAAGCCTTTGATGACGAGGGCTTTTTCATCACCGGCGATGCGGTCAAATTTCTCGACCCTGAGGATATGAACCGGGGGCTGGTGTTTGATGGCCGTGTGTCCGAAGATTTCAAACTTTTGACCGGCACATGGGTGCAGGCGGGCAAGCTGCGGCTTGATGCGTTGGAGGCACTGCGCGGGTTGGTGATGGATGTGGTCGTCTGCGGTCATGATCGCGGCGAAATCGGTCTGATGATCTTCCCGCGCCCGGATCACGTTCATGGCGAAAACACCTCTGAAGGGGCCGTCATTGATGAGCATCTTCAGGCCGAGATTCACCATGTGTTGCGCAAAATGGCTCGCGCCGCCTCCGGCTCCGCCAAACGCATTGCGCGAGCTATCATTGTGGCCGAACCGCCCTCGGTCAAAGACGGCGAAATCACCGACAAAGGGTCGCTCAACACCCGCAAAATCATCACCCGTCGTGCCGCGCTTTTGGAGCGGATGTACGACAATGAAGACCCCGCATTGATCCGGGTGTAAGGAACTGAACATGGTCGATTTTACCTCTGTCCGCGCGATTGATTTTCACACCCATGCCGAAGAGGCCTGTGGCTGTCATGATGACGATGGCTATGATGATCTTCAGGCCTCCATGGCGTCCTATTTTGGCGCGCCTTGGTCGCATCCGCCGACCATTGATCAAACCGCCGCGCATTACCGCGACATGAACATCGCGGCGGTGATTTTTCCGGTCGATGCCGAGCGCGAAACCGGCTACCGCCGTTACAACAATTACGAAGTGGCCGACGCCGCCGCCAAACATTCCGACATCCTTATCCCCTTCGCCTCGATTGATCCGGCCAAGGGCAAATTGGGCGCGCGTGAGGCGCGGGATTTGGTCGAAAATCACGGCATTCAGGGCTTTAAATTCCACCCGACAATGCAGGGGTTTTACCCCAATGATCGCAACGCCTACACGCTTTATGAAGCCATCGCTGAAAGCGGCAAACCGGCGCTGTTTCACACGGGTCAGACGGGCGTGGGCTCGGGGATGCCGGGCGGCAATGGGATGCGGCTAAAGTATTCAAATCCCATGTATATTGACGATGTGGCGGTGGATTTCCCCGACATGCCAATCATCCTCGCCCACCCGTCTTTTCCGTGGCAAGAAGAGGCGTTGTCGGTGGCAACCCACAAGCCCAATGTCTACATTGATTTGTCCGGCTGGTCGCCGAAATATTTCCCGCCGATCCTTGTGCGTTACGCCAACACGATGCTGAAGGAAAAGATGCTCTTTGGCTCGGACTGGCCGATGATTGCGCCGGAAAAATGGTTGGCGGCGTTTGAGAAGGCCGAGTTCCGCGACGAGGTCCGCCCACTGATTTTGAAAGAGAATGCGATGCGGCTTTTGGGGGTGACTGCATGACCCCGTTTCAGGCTCCATTGGAGGATATTCTCTTTTGTTTGAAAGAGGTTGCAGGCGCAGATCGTTTGCCCGATTGGGATCATGAGTTGGCCGAGGGCATCCTGTCACATTTCGCCAGTTTCGCCGAGGGCGTGATCGCGCCATTGGATGAGCCGGGCGACGCGCAGGGCTGTGCCTTGGTGGAGGGTCGCGTCACCCTGCCGGACGGGTTCAAAGGCGCCTTTGCTCAACTCGCTGACGGCGGCTGGCAAGGTCTCACAGCCCCCGAAGCGTTCGGCGGTATGGCGCAAAACGCGGTGATCGCGGCGGGCGTATCCGAGATGTTTTCGGGCGCAAACCACGCGCTGCAAATGGTCTGCAACCTCGTGCCCGGTGCCATTTCGACGCTGATGAAATTCGGCTCAGAGGCGCAGCAACAAAATTGGATTCCGCGTCTGGTGTCAGGTGAAGTGCTCTCCACCATGTGCCTGACCGAACCGGGGGCGGGCTCCGATCTCTCTCGTATCCGCACCAAAGCCACCCGTGAGGGCGATTTTTGGCGGATCGAGGGGGAGAAAATTTTTATCTCCGGTGGCGACCAGGACATGTCGGAGGGGATTTTGCACCTCGTTTTGGCTCGCACCGGCGCGCCGGACGAGGGGATCAAAGGCCTGTCGCTGTTCCTCTGTGGCTCTGACATCGACGGCGCGCGCAATGCGGTCACCGTCACCCGGATCGAGGAAAAACTCGGCCTTCATGCCTCGCCTACCTGCCAACTGGCCTTTGATGGCGCGCGTGCCGAATTGATCGGCCCAGAGGGCGGCGGGTTGATGGCGATGTTTACCATGATGAACCACGCCCGTCTGGATGTGGCGCTGCAAGGCGTCGCCCACGCCAGCCGTGCCCATCAGATCGCGGCAACCTACGCCGGTGAGCGCAAACAGGGCCGCAAGCCGGACGGCACAGAAGCGGTTTTGACCGATCACCCGGACGTGCGCCGGATGCTCGACACCCAGAGATCACTGGCACTTGGTGCGCGCGCCATGGCCTATCTGACCATGGTGGAATTGGCCTTGGGCGAAAATCGCGCGTTGGTCGATTTCCTCACGCCGATCTGCAAAGTGTTCTGTACCGAGGCCGGGATTATGTCGGCGGATTTGGGCATGCAAGTGCTGGGCGGCTATGGCTACCTGACGGAATATCGCGTGTCTCAGACTTGGCGCGATGTCCGCATCACTTCGATCTATGAGGGCGCGAATGGCATTCATGCCATCTCTACTGCCACGCGGGGGCTGCGTGCGCCTGAGGGGCCGAACGCTTTTGCCGCCTTGGTCGAAACCCTTGCGGGCGGGGATGCGGCGTGTTTGGCGCTCTTGTCCGATTGGCAAGAGGCGCGAGAGACGATACCCCATGAGACCCTCGAAAAATCCCATGATTTCATGCTCTTGACCTCTGAACTTTTGTTTCAGGCGGTCTGGTGCAAACTTGCGGCCACGGGGGATGCGGAGTTGATCCGCCTGTCCAAACGCGTGGCGCGCCGTCCTTTGCCCGTGCGGCTGCCTTTGGCCGCTTAACCGGCTTCTCCCGCGACCCGGGTGCGATATGTGGTGGGGGTTTCCCCCATGCGCGCCCGGAAGCGGCGGGAGAAATACGGCGGGTCAGAATAGCCCAAACGGTAGCCAACTTCGGCCACGGACAGCCGCGTGAAGGCCAAGAGGCGGCAGGCCTCGGTCATCACGGTTGTTTCCAAAAATTGCGACAGGCTCGCTCCGGTCTGATGTTTGACGATCCGGTTCAAATGCCCCGTGGTCATATGCAGCGCGGTTGCAAATTCGCTCGGCCCCCAACCCTCAGTCAAGTGATCGGAAATCAGCGCCTCAAGCCGTTGCATTTGCTGGGTCGGAGCGTGATTTGGCGGCGCGCCGTCATCACTTTCCTCGGCCAGTGTCACAAGGAGGGCGTTTGAGAGGGCAATCAAGCGCTGTGTACGAAATGTACCAGAAACCGCATAGGAATGTGCAATCGCATTGAGCAATTGCGTGGCCGCCGTGCCCAATGGGCCGTGATGGGACGTGTTCAGCCACGCGGTAAGGGCCGGAGTGCGCGGCCCCACGCGTTGCACCACAGGCGAGGGGAGGGACAGGACCAAACCTTCGGTGCCTTTCTGAAAGGCAAACCCATGCACGATTTTTGTCGGAACATATAGGAATTCGCCGTTTTTAAGGGTTTTCTCTTCGCCATCCAAGGTCGCGCGGGCGTGACCCTGTTCGATATGGAAAATCTGGGTCATTTGATGGTGGCGGTGCGGCGAGATCACCCAATCATGCAATCCCGCCCGGTCAAACACCCGCTCGCAATGCACCACATCGGGAAAGGCGCTGGTTTCGCCAAACAGGTTGAAGGCCGGGATGATGTTTGTGTCACTCATGCCTGAATAATACCATTCATTGCCGACCCCGTCCATTCTGATGACGTGTGGTTCTCTCTAAACTTATCGATAAGAAAAGGGAGAAACGCATATGAAAACCCAAGTCGCCATTATCGGCGGAGGCCCGTCTGGCCTTTTACTGTCACACCTGTTGAACAAAGCGGGCGTCGAGACCGTGGTGCTCGAACGCTCCAGCCGCGCGCATGTGCTCTCGCGCATCCGTGCGGGCATTTTGGAATGGGGCACGGTCGAGCTTTTGAACGAGGCGGGCGTCGGCGCGCGCATGGAGAAAGAGGGCATTCCGCATGATGGCTGTTACCTCACTGACGACGAGTTGATGGTCCATATCGACTTTAAGGAACTGACCGGAAAACAGGTCATGGTCTATGGTCAGACCGAGGTCACCACCGACCTTTACAATGCCCAAGACGCCATCGGCACCACCGTGATCCACGGCGTCGAAGATGTGTCGATTCACGATCTTGACCAAGCCACATCCTATGTCGAATTCACCCATGACGGCGCGCGCAAGCGGCTTGAGTGCCTCTATGTGGCGGGCTGCGATGGCTTTCACGGGGTGTCGCGCAAAACCATCCCCGAGGAAAAACGCCGCGAGTTTGAACGCGTCTATCCCTTTGGGTGGCTTGGGATTTTGTCCGAAACCCCGCCGGTCCATGACGAGTTGATTTATTCCAATTCGCGCCACGGCTTTGCGCTCGCCTCGATGCGCAACGAAAATCTGGTGCGCTATTATGTGCAGGTGCCGCTGTCGGATAAGGTCGAAGATTGGTCGGATCAGCGGTTTTGGGACGCGTTTTCCCGCCGTATTCCCTCTGACGCCGCCGCACGTCTGATCACCGGCCCGTCGATTGAAAAATCCATTGCGCCGCTGCGCAGTTTCGTGGCCGAACCTTTGCGTTGGGGCAATATGTTCCTTGTTGGGGATGCTGCACATATCGTGCCACCGACCGGGGCGAAAGGGCTTAATCTTGCGGCTTCGGATGTCTATTACTTGTACAAAGCCCTCATTGACGCGGTGAAGGGCGGTTCAAAGACTGGCATCGACGAATACTCTGCCCGCGCCTTGGAGCGGATTTGGAAAGCCATGCGCTTTAGCTGGCAAATGACCACGATGTTGCATCGGTTTGACGGTGAAGATGCCTTTGCCGAACAAATGCGCAAAGCGACGTTGACGCATCTTGCAACCTCGGAAACCGCGCGGCGTGATTTGGCGGAAAACTACATCGGCTTGCCGTTTTAAGGCGTTCCGATCCGCTCAATATTTTTGATCAATGTGATGGCCATGGCGAGCGCCCGCCCCGTGGCCATCATCATTTGTGGCAGGACCATCCATTCAAGCGACCACGCCGCGCCCGAGCGGTCTTGTTCATGGATCATGGCGTGATGCATGGCTGAGACCTGCGTGGCGTTGAACCGTGCAAGGGTGACGAGGAGTTCTGCCGCGACCGGGTTTTGTTTATGTGGCATGGCCGACGAACCACCGCTGCCGGAAAGGGAAATCTCTTCAATACCTTGTTGCGACATAAGGGCGATGTCTTGGCCGATTTTACCAAGGCTTCCGGTGATGAGAGAAAGGAAAGAGGCATAGCCTGCGAGGCCATGCCGCATGCTGTGCCATGCCTTGTCTGTGGGCGCGAGGCCAAGGATTTTCGCGACCTCAGAGACGACCAGATCGGCCTGATCCCCAAGTGCTTTACGGTCGCCTGAGGCGCCGCCGATTTGCACTTTTTCAACATTTTCACGGCTTTGATCGAGCGTTTTGAGGTGATCCGCAAGCGGCAATCGCCAGGTCAAAACCCGATCCCGAACGCTGATCTCCGTGGCCGCTTGCATCCGGGTGCGACCCATCAACGGCGCATCGCCAAACCGGTCTTCCAACGCTTTCAAATAGGTTTCCAACGCCATCAAACGCCCCGCAATCAAAAATGACGCTTCGCGCAGGGTGAGCACCAATGCGGTGTCGACCACATCCTGTGAGGTCGCGCCTTTGTGTAACGCGGCGGCAGGGGCTGTGGCTTTGAGCTGAGCAATCAAGCGCGGAATGGGCACGCCGTCTTGCGCCATGCCTTTGGCAATATCGGCAAAGTCGATTGTGGCGCGTTCAATCGCGCGCGCGGCCTCTTCCGCCAGCGTCGGATCAAATATGCCCGCTGCGCCACAGGCGCGCGACCATGCGGCTTCGAATGTCAACATATGCGCCATCTGCCGCTCAGGCGACAGGATCGCGGCCATCTCAGGATCGCCAAAAAGGCCGGACAGCCACGGGTGATCAAAAACAGAGCTGCTCATCGAATTGTCCTTGTTTATGGCGAAAGGGGCGGTGGTTGCCGCCCCTTATAGTTTGATTTGTACAAAAGTTACAGGTCGAGAAACACCGTCTCACCTGCGCCCTGAAGGCGGATGTCAAAGCGATAGATGCCGTCGGCGGTCTTTTTTGCGATCAAAGTTTCAACGCGCGGGCGCTGTTCGATCCGGTTCAAAAGCGGGTCATTGGCATTGTCCTCATCCTCGAAATAAATTCGGGTGTTGAGGCCAATGTTGATCCCACGCGCCACCACCCAAAGGGAGATATGCGGCGCGCTTATGACGCCACCTCGGCCCATGTAAGACCCGGGTTTCACGGTGCGCAGCGTAAATTCGCCAGTGTCTGCATCGGCGGCAAAACGGCAATGGCCAGTGAAAGCCGGGTCTGCACCCTCAGCGCCAGGAAACACGCCAGCGGCATCGCATTGCCAGGACTCAATGAGAGCGTCGCGCATTGCCCAGCCGGTGCCATCAAACACCGATCCGACGATTTCAATTACGTCACCTTTGGCTTTGCTCTCGTCCACAAAAGGCGTCGTTGCGATCTCTTCGTCGTAATAGCCGCCATTGCCCGCGTAGGTCGGCATCAACCCGATATGGACATAGGGGCCCGCTGTTTGAGACGCGGTTTCAATCAATGTGTCAAGTTTCTGGACCATCTTACATGCCCTCCAGCTTGTTTTCGAACATGGTCTGGCGGCGACCGCGCAGCACGATGTCAAATTTATAGGCGAGGAAATCGAGTGGACGCGATTTCGAGAAATCCAGCGGCGCGACCAGACGATCCAGCGAGCTGCGGTCTTTGATCGTCGCCGCAATCGGGCAGTGATTGATCAAAGGATCGCCCTCGAAATACATCTGGGTGATCAGGCGCTGGCCAAAGCTGTGACCATAGACCGAAATATGGATGTGCATCGGCCGCCAATCATTGGCGCGGTTCGGCCAAGGGTAGGCGCCGGGGCGCACGGTCAGAAACTCATAATATCCGTTTTCATCCGTAATGGTCCGGCCACAGCCGCCAAAATTCGGGTCGAGCGGGGCGAAATAGCTGTCCTTCTTGTGGCGATAGCGTCCGCCTGCGTTGGCTTGCCAAATCTCGATCAATGTGTTCGGCACTGGGCGGCCCATTTCGTCCAAAACCCGACCATGCATCAGGATGCGTTCGCCCACAGCGGGGGCTGCGCCCTTGGTCCAGTTCAGGATCAGGTTGTTGTCCAAAGCGCCGAGTTTGTTATGGCCAAACGTCGGGCCAGTTTCCTCGGACGGGCTGCTTTCCATCGACAAAAGCGGCAGGTTGGGCGAGCGCGATACGCTCGTCTTATAATCCGGGTCGTAAGGCACCGGATGGATCGCGCGATTGCGCGGGATCAAGGGACCCATATCAGTCATTTTCACTCTCCTCCATTTCGGCAAAGGTCTGTTTGGCCAATTTCAGGGCGTGATTTGCCTTTGGCACACCCGCGTAAATCGCCACATGTTGCAGAGCCTCCGCCACATCCTCTTTCGATGCGCCCGTGCGCGCGGTGGCGCGGATATGCATCGGAATTTCCTCAAAATTTCCAGTCGCGGCCAATAGCGCGATGGTCAACATCGACCGCTCTCGACGCGAGATTTTGTCCGACGACCATACCGTCCCCCAAGCCCCCTCGGTGATCAGCGTTTGAAACGGCAGATCAAAGTCGGTTTTGGCGGCCTCGGCGCGGTCGACATGGGCATCGCCCAAGACCTCGCGGCGGGTTTTCATCCCTTGGTCGAATGCTGTGCTCATGCGGTGATCCTTTCGACAAATCGGACAAGCGCCTGGGTAAAGGCGTCGGGTGTTTCAATCGCGGGCAGGTGGCCTGTGGTTTCGAACATCATGAAATCGGCGCGGGGCAGAGCACGCGCGAGGGCCTCGACCACGGTCGGCGGCGTGGCCAGATCATGCTTGCCGGCGATGACCAGCGCGGGTTGGGTGATTTCGCTTAGGCGCGCGGTGATGTCGGTGCCCGCAATCGCGGCGCAGGTGGCGATATAGCCATCCTGATCGGTGCGCGCCAACATCGTGCGCCAAAGTGCTGCATCGGGATGGGTCAGAAAATCCGGCCCAAACCAACGTGGCAAAACCCCCTCGGCCATCGCTGCCATGCCCTTGCTGCGAATGGCCTCGATGCGCGACAACCAACCCTCAGCCAGGCCCAGTTGCGGCGCGGTGTTGGACAGAACCAGACCGATCACCCGTTCGGGTGCCATCAGCGCGATATGTTGCGCAATCAACCCGCCGATGGAACAGCCGACGATCACAGCGCGCTCAATCCCGGCGTGGTCCATCGCGGCCAAAACGTCTTTGGCCAAATCGAGGATGCCATAGCCCTCGGGCGCAGTCTCGGACAGGCCATGCCCGCGTTTGTCCATCCGTAGCGTGGCCCACTCCTTTGGCAGGCGCGTGCAAACCGCGTCCCACATCCGCAGGTCGGTGCCCAAAGAGTTCAGGAACACCAAAGCGGTTCCCTCGCCCTGTGTCTGGCTCAAATGCTGTGTGCCCCAAGGGCGGGTGAATGCGTGCATGTGATCCTCCTTGCTTTAGATTGCCATAATATTTTCATTGGAAAAAATACAATATCATGCCAAAACCATAACCAAATGAATATACCTAACGGTCTCAAACTCCGCCACCTCGAAGCCTTCCTCTCTGTTGCTGAGGCGGGCACCATCTCTGCTGCGGCACGGGTGCGCAATGTGTCGCAACCGGCGCTCTCGAAAACCGTGTCGGAACTTGAGGCCCAGCTTGGCACGGAATTGTTTGAACGCACAGGGCGGCGCGCGATCCTGACCCCCGGTGGCGAGGCCTTTCGCCGTCATGCTATTGCTGCCTTGCAAAGCCTTGAGGCCGGGTGTCGCGTCCTCAGCGGCCCGTCGCATCGTGATCTGGTCAAAGTTGGCGTCCTGCCCACCGTGGCGGGCGGGTTCTTTCCCTCGGTCGCTTTGGAGTTTCACGAGCTGCGGCCAGAGGCGCGCATCGGCGTGATGACCGGGCCCAATCGCTACCTGATCGACATGCTGCGGTCGGGCAAAATTGATCTGATGATCGGGCGGATGCCGGGGTCAAAGGACATGCCCGGCCTGTCCTTTGAGTATCTCTATGATGAGCCGATTGAACTGGTCGCGCGCGCCGGTCATCCGGCCTTGGGTCGCGACCCGGTTCAGGCGCTTTCGACCTATCCGCTGATCCTGCCCAACCCCGGTGCGATCATCCGGGCCACGGTCGATCAATACCTCTCCGCGATGGGCCTGTCGGCGCTGCGTCCGGTGTTTGAAACCGTGGCTTTGCCAGTGGCGCTGACGCTGTTGGAGCAATCGGATATGCTGTGGTTTATCTCGCGCGGCGTGGTGGCACGGGAATTGGCGGCGGGCACATTGGGGACGCTTGATATGAAGGCCGATTACATGTCCGGCGCGGTCGGTTTGACGCGCAAATTCGCCTTTGGTCAAAACACGCCTGCCGATCTTTTGGCGAGTTTGCTTCATCAGCGGGCGGAACAGATGGCCGCCCGCTGATCTTTGATCTTACACCGCCTCAAGCACAATCGCGATGCCTTGGCCGACGCCAATGCACATGGTCGAGAGCGATTTTTCACCCGGTTTGAGTTCCAACATCGCGGTGCCGGTGATCCGTGCTCCTGACATGCCAAGCGGATGGCCAAGCGCAATCGCGCCGCCGTTCGGATTGACGCGTGGATCGTCGTCGGCAATACCCAAATCGCGCAGCGTGGCGAGGCCTTGGCTGGCGAAGGCCTCGTTCAATTCGATCACCGCGAAGTCCTCTTGCGTGAGGCCCAGCCGCGTCATCAGTTTTTTCGACGCCGGTGCCGGGCCAAAGCCCATGATGCGCGGCGCAACCCCCGCCGTGGCCCCGCCCAACACTTTGGCAATCGGCGTAAGCCCATGTTTTTGCGCGGCTTCTTTCGTCGCCAAAATCAAAGCCGCCGCCCCGTCATTGACGCCGGAGGCATTGCCCGCCGTCACCGTGCCGTCGGCTTTGACAAAGGTTTTGAGCTTTTGCAAATCCGCCAATGTGGTCGAAGGGCGCGGGTGTTCGTCGGTGTCGATGATGATCGGATCGCCTTTGCGCTGCGGGATTGCCACCGCGACGATCTCGCGCGCGAGCCGCCCGTTTGCCATCGCAGCACCCGCTTTTTGTTGCGAGCGCAGGGCGAAAAGATCCTGATCCTCGCGCGCGATATTGAAATCTTCGGCGACGTTTTCGGCCGTCTCGGGCATCGAGTCGACGCCGTATATCTTTTTCATCAGCGGGTTCACAAATCGCCAGCCGATGGTGGTGTCATAGACCGCATTGGCGCGCGAAAACGCCGTCTCGGCCTTGGGCATCACGAAGGGCGCGCGGGACATGGATTCGACCCCACCCGCGATGATCAATTCGGCCTCGCCCGCCTTGATCGCGCGCGCGGCGGTGATGATCGCGTCCATGCCGGAGCCGCACAAACGGTTCATCGTCGTGCCCGGCACAGAGTCCGGGAAACCCGCCAGCAAAAGCGACATCCGCGCCACGTTGCGGTTGTCTTCGCCCGCTTGGTTGGCACAGCCAAAGATCACCTCGTCAATCTCTGAGAGGTCCATGCCGGGGTTGCGTTTTGCCAATTCTTTCAAAGGGATCGCGCCCAAATCATCGGCGCGCACCGAGGCCAAAGCCCCGCCATAACGGCCCACAGGCGTGCGGATATAGTCGCAGATATAGACGTCTTGCATTACAAATCCTCCGGTACATTCAGGTCGGCCACATCGCCGTCAACATGAAGCGTTGCGCCCGTGACGGCCTGCAATTGCGCCAAGGTCATCCCGGGCACTTTTTCGCGCAGGATGAATTTTCCATCCTCAATGTCGACGACCGCCAAAGAGGTGTAGACGCGGGTCACGCAGGCGACGCCGGTCAGGGGAAAGGTGCAGGCCTCAACCAATTTCGGCTTGCCATCTTTGGTGACGTGATCGGTGACCACAGCGACGCGTTTGGCACCATGGACCAAATCCATCGCCCCGCCCACCGCAGGCACCCCTTTGGAGCCGACGCGCCAGTTCGCCAAATCGCCGTTTTGGGCAATCTGATAGGCCCCCAAGACGGCAAGGTCGAGGTGACCGCCGCGAACCATGGCGAAACTGTCGGCATGGTGGAAAAACGACGCGCCCGGATTGAGCGTGATCGCCTTTTTGCCCGCATTGATCAGGTCCCAATCTTCCTCACCCTCAAGCGGCGCTTTGCCGAACCCCAAAACGCCATTTTCGGTGTGATAGGTGACGTCGCGGCCCTCGGGTTGGAATTTGGCGATCATCTCGGGAAAGCCGATCCCGAGGTTCACATAGGAGCCGTCTTCGATGTCTTGCGCGGCGCGCCAGGCGATTTGGGCGTTCGAGAGCGCCACGTCGGAAATGTTGAAATCGGACATTTAATGAACCACTCCCGTGCGCACGAGCACTTCTTCTTGTTGGGGATGTGCAACTTCGACCACCACGTCGACAAAGAGGCCGGGGGTGATAACCTGTTCCGGGTTTATGCCGCCGGGGGCGACGAGTTCGGACACTTGTGCGATGGTTTTCGTCGCGGCCATGGCCATCAGCGGATTGAAATTGCGGCCCGCAAGGCGGTAGGTCAGGTTGCCGACCGTGTCGCCCATTTGACCTTTGATCAGGGCAAAATCGGCCTTTAGACAACGCTCACGAACATACATTTTGCCGTCGAACTCTTCGGTCGGTTTGCCGATTGCAAGTTCGGTGCCAAAAGAGGAGGGCGTGTAAAACGCCGGGATGCCCGCACCAGCCGCGCGGATGCGTTCAGCCAATGTGCCCTGCGGCACCAGTTCCAATTCGATCTCGCCCGCGAGATATTTCTCGTTAAAGGCTTCGGCGTTGGAACTGCGCGGGAAGGAACAGATCATTTTAGCGACCATGCCCGCTTTGATCATCGCGGCAATGCCGATGCCGCCATTGCCCGCGTTGTTGTTGATCACGGTCAGGTTTTTCGGGCTGCCGGTTTCGCGAAAGCGGTCGATCAGCGCGTGGATCAATTCGATCGGTGCGCCGGAACCACCGAAACCGCCGATCATGACCTGTGCACCGTCGGGGATCTCGGCGATGGCCTCGGCCACTGTAGAGATGGTTTTGTCCATGAGACTCTCCTTATTCTTAACGTTGATCTAGCTTTGCAGGCGCAAAAGGCCGAGTCATTTTGTGCGCATCTTGACATTTGTTCGGCTGTTGATAATTCTCGTGCGCATGGCGAACAAATCATCAGACACCATCTCCTCTCTGGCCAAGGGCCTGCATGTTCTTGAATGTTTCGGGGCTGAGACGCCGAAACTGTCGATCACCGATGTGTCGAAACAAACCGGGCTGGATCGGGCCACTGCGCGGCGCTGTCTTTTGACGCTGCATGCGGAGGGCTATGCCGAGTATGACGGTAAATTTTTTACGCTGACCCATCGCGCTTTGCGGCTTGGGATGGGCGCGATTTCGGCCTTGCCGCTGCCGCAAATCGTGCAGCCTTGGCTGGATCAACTGACGGAAAATATTGGCGAAAGCTGTTCGGTGTCGATTTTGGATCGCACCGAAATCGTCTATCTTGCCCGTGCGGCGCAAAAACGGGTGATGTCCATCGGGTTGATGCCCGGCTCGCGCCTTCCGGCGCATTGTACCTCGATGGGGCGGGTGCTTTTGGCCGCTTTGCCGCGCGAGGAAGCGAGGGCGGTGGTCGAGGCCTCTGACCTCTCGCCACGCACGAAATTCAGTGTCACGGACCCCGAAGAGGTCATGGCGCGGGTCGATTTGGTGCGCAACCAAGGCTATGCGTTGATTGATCAAGAGGTGGAGATCGGGCTGCGCTCCATTGCCGTACCTTTGGTGAACAGCCATGGCGCAGTCGTGGCGGCACTCAACACCGGAATGGCCGCCACACAGGCGCGTGTGGAGGCCTTGATCCCGGTTTATTTGCCGAAATTGTTGAAGGTACAGTCAGGGTTGAAGCGGGTGTTGTAACCCGCCTCAAATCCGAAAGATTGGTTGCAACAGGCGCGGCACAAGCGACAAGAACCGCAATTGCGCGTCGGTCGCAGCCAGACAAATACAGGCCTCTCCCGGCTCGGCGATCGGCGTGTGTTCCAAACTGCCATCGGCGGTCTCCAGATCGCCCACGCCATAGCGCCCGGTCTCATCGCGAAACGCGCCTTGCAACACCAAGGTCAACTCCAACCCGTTGTGGCCATGATCGGGCACGGCCATGCCGCCGGGGATATACAAAAGCCGCACGCTTCCGGCCTTGTCATGCTGCAAAATCGCCTGTTTCGTGCCAAGGCCCATATGTTTCCACCGGGGTTCGGTGCCGCCAAGCGCCGCCATGACCGGGGCCGGGTAGGGGCCTTTGGCCTCAAATTCCGGTTCATCCACCACGGGGGCGTCGAGTGCGTCAAACAGCCGCGATTTCAGCGCCTCCGAGACATCGGACGTCGCACCGGCCTCCATCACCACGCCACCGGCATGGGCATGGGCTTCGGACCGTGCGCGACACTCGTCGCAGAGCGACAGATGGCTGGCGACCACCACCGCATAGGGCTGTGGCAGGTGACCCGACACATAGGCCAAAAGAACATCGTCAGAGACGTGATGGGTGATATGGCTCATGACCGTGCTCCTTTCATTTCGTGTCTGAGTTTTTCCAAGGCGAGGCGGATGCGGGATTTGATGGTTCCAAGCGGCAATCCGGTTGCTTCGCTGATTTCACTGTGACTGAGTTCGCCCATGTAGGCCTGTTCCACCATCTGCCTTTGATCCGGGCTGAGTGCCGCCATCGCGCGTTTGAGGTGCTGAACCTCTTGTTCGAGCGCAATGACGTGGCTGACGTCTGGTTCCGGCGGCTCCGGGGTTTTCAACGCCTCTGGCACAGGCCGCGCATTTTTGCGGAAATGATCGGTCTGTTGATTGCGCGCAATTTGATAAATCCACGCCGAGACCTGCGCCCGTTCAGGATCAAACAAATGCGCCTTGCGCCAGACCTTTAACATCACGTCTTGCACCACATCTTCGGCCTGCGCCGAGGACGCACCAGAGCGCATCACCATGCCTTTCAGGCGCGGGGCGAAATGGTCAAACAGCGCGGAAAACGCCGCCTTGTCACGCTGATCGCGCACCTTGAGCATCCATTGGGTCTGATCCGATGGGGTGTCCGTCGAGGGGGATGTCACGTGTGTCGGCCCTTTCGCGACGCTCCGGGGGCTGGTCGCGCGCCGTTGAGTGCGGGCCGGGCCCGCCTTTTCAATCGGCAACACAAACGCCCCAGCCTCAAAAGAGGCCGCGGGCCCCAGCGCGGATGCAAACATATGATGGTCTTGGGTCAACATATCTGGTTTACGCGGCCCGTCGAGGGGTGGATCACTTTTGCTCTCCCTTTTTTGCGATTTGTCGCACCGCTTCTCCGTTTGGTTCGGCCTGTGATCATCGTTTTGATCCAAACGCACGTTCGCCGCGTAGTGCTTTGTAACCAAGGAGATATCTATATGTCATTTGACGCATCCCCCGCCCCCGTTCAACGGATTGCCATCATCGGCGGTGGCATTTCAGGCCTTGCTGCCGCTTACCGTCTGGCCGGAACGCATGCTGTGACCCTGTTTGAGGCCGAGCCGCGACTGGGCGGTCATGCGCGCACAGTGATGGCCGGGGTCAAGGGCGACAGGCCGGTGGACACCGGGTTTATCGTGTTCAACTACGCCAATTACCCGCATCTCACCGAGATGTTTGCCGCCCTCAATGTGCCGGTTGAGCCAAGCGACATGAGCTTTGGTGCAACGATTGATGGCGGGCGGGTGGAATATGGGTTGAAATCCTTGGCGGCCTTGGTGGGGCAAAAACGCAACCTGCTGCGCCCCGGTTTCATCCGCATGGTTCGCGACATTTTCCGCTTTAACGCCGGCGCCGAAGCCGCCGCCAAAGATGAGAACATGACCATTGGCGAGATGGTTGAGGAGATGAAGCTCGGGGAGTGGTTTCAGCGCTATTACCTGATGCCGATCTGTGGTGCGATCTGGTCGACCTCGCCCGAGGACATCCGTGCCTTTCCGGCCCGTGCCTTGGTGCAATTTTTTCGCAATCACGCGCTGCTCAGCGCCACGGGCCAACACCAATGGTGGACGGTTTCGGGCGGATCGGTCGAATATGTCCGCCGCCTTGAGACACATCTTATGGGACGTGGTGCCGATTTGCGCACAGGCACACCAATTGCCAAGGTACGGCGCGATGCGATCGGCGTTGAGATCACGCCCGTCGGTGGCGCGCCGGAGCGGTTTGATCAGGTGATTTTTGCCTGCCATTCCGACACGGCGCTCAAACTGCTTGCCGCGCCCACTGCGGCTGAGACCCATGCGCTCTCCGATCTGCGTTACCAAGACAACCGCGTCGTGTTGCACCGCGACGCCTCCTTTATGCCAAAGCGCAAAACGTGTTGGTCCTCTTGGGTCTATCAGGCCAAATCCGACGAGAGCCGCACCCAAATCGGCGTCACCTACTGGATGAACCGGCTGCAAAACATCCCCGAGCACGACCCGCTTTTCGTCACGCTCAATCCGGCCCACAGGCCCGATCCAATGATGGTCTATGACGAGATCATTTTCCGCCATCCGGTGTTCGATCATGCGGCCCTGCGCGCCCAAGGCGAGATCGCAGCGCTTCAGGGCCAAAACCGCACATGGTTCGCGGGGGCTTACCTTGGCAATGGGTTCCATGAGGACGGGTTTGCAAGCGCCGTGCGCGTCACCGATGCGCTGAGTGCGCAGGCGTCCGTGGCCGCGCGCGCCGCCACGATTGCCGCGCAATGATCGCCCCCGAACATATCGCGGGCCACACGGTTCACGCCCGGCGCGGGGCGATTAAACATGCGTTTCGCTATGGCGTTGACTATGTCTTGATCGACCCCGAAAGCCCGCGCCACCCACGCTTGTTTTCGCGCAATCGCTTTAACCTGTTTGCGGTGCATGACCGCGATCATGGTGGCATTCGCGACGCGGGGCAGGGCGCGGTTTGGGCGCGGGAGACGTTGGAAAACGCTGGTTTGTCAGAGGGCTACAGTCTACGGCTGTTGACGCAACCCTCTTTCGTCGGGTTCTCATTCAACCCGGTCAGCTTTTGGTTGGCCTGTCGCGAAGATGCGCTTGTCGCGGTGATTGCCGAGGTCAACAACACCTTTGGCGATCGGCACAATTACCTCTGTCACCTGCCAGATTTCGCACCGATTTCACCCGATGATGTGATCACCGCGCGCAAAGTGTTTCACGTCTCGCCGTTCCAAGAGATCAAAGGCGGATACAGCTTTAGTTTCGCCATTCACAGGGATCGCATCGCCATCCGCATCCTGCATGACAATGGCCAAGAGGGCCTGATTGCCACACTCACCGGCGCGCGGCAGCCACTCACCAATGGCTCGATCCTGCGCGCCACGTTGCGCCGTCCTTTGGGAGCGTTGCGCACGTTGATTTTGATCTACACCCAGGCATTGCGCCTCAAGCTCAAGGGCGCGGCTTATCGCCCGCGTCCTGCGCCGCCAAAAGACAGTTTGAGCCCGCCCAAAATGCCCCTCACCCCCTCGACCAAAGAGGTTCAATCATGAAACTCATCCTCATCGTGCTCGTCGTCATCCTGTTGCTCGCCGTGGTGGTTCTCTGGCGACCCGGAAATAATTTTCGCGCGCAAAAACCGGAGGATTATGCCGACACATTGCCGGTGTTCGACCCGCAGGTTCACCTCAACGGACCGATTGAGTCCGAGGGCGTGATCTATGGCCTTGATGGCCGGGTCGTGTCGCGGTTCGTGGCCCGCATGAGCGGGACATGGGATGGGCTGAACGGCACGTTGCGCGAGGAATTCACCTATGCCCGCGGCGGTCAGCAGGTGCGCGAATGGACGCTGTCCTTTGATGACACGGGCGCACTGACCGCCACAGCGCCCGACATCATTGGCACCGCCACCGGCCAATTGTCCGGGGCGACGCTTTCGATGCGTTACAAAATCAAACTCGAAGACGACGCGGGTGGGCATGTGTTGGATGTCACCGATTGGCTCTATCTGGCGCCAAATGGCGTGATCGTGAACCGCTCTGAGATGCGTAAATTCGGCATCAAAGTGGCCGAACTGGTGGCCACGATGCGGCCCGCTGAGGCGGCGAAATGACCTATCAGGGCAAGACCTATTGGATCATCGGTGGCAGCGAAGGATTGGGCCGGGCGTTGGCCGAGGCACTGGACGCGAAAGGCGCGCGGCTGATCCTGTCGGCGCGCTCCGAAGATCGGTTGAAGGAGGTCGCAGCCACGTTAAAAAACGCCCGCGCCGTGGTGATGGATGTGACCGATGGGGCCTCCGTGGCGCAGGCTTACACGGCGGCGGGCGCGGTCGATGGCATGATCTATGTTGCGGGCACTTACGAGCCGATGACGGCACAACAGTGGCAGGCCAAATCGGTCGCCACCATGTTCGCGGTCAATCTGATGGGGGCGGTTTTTGTGCTCAATCACATCGTGCCGGAGTTTACCAAACGCGACGCTGGCCACATCGTTTTGATCGGGTCCTTGTCGGGCCATCGCGGCCTTCCGGGCGCAATCGGATATGGTGCGAGCAAGGCGGGATTGATGCATTTGGCGCAAACGCTTTACGCCGATTTGCACAAAAGCGGCGTGCGGGTGCAATGCGCCAATCCGGGCTTTATCCGCACGCGGCTGACCGACAAAAATGACTTTGACATGCCGATGTTGATGGAGCCGAAAGAGGCCGCCGCTCACGTCATGCGCGCGATGGACAGCGGGCGGTTTGAAACCAATTTCCCCCGGCCTTTTTCATGGCTGTTTTCGCTGTCACATTTTATCCCACGTCGTATTTTCTTGAAAATAACAGGCGCTTGAGAGTCAATCCTCCAAGGACCGCGCGTGGATCGCCTCAGAGATTTCATCGGCGGATTTCAATGTGCGCACAATAATCGGCACGAACAACGCGGTCATATTACGACCCAGCCCGCGCGCGCTTTGCGCCTCGCGCACCTCGTCAAAAATCCCGCGCACCATCGGGATAAACCGCCAGACCAAAGACATCGCCAGTGCGATTTTCGCCTTGGGCACCCAAGCGGGCGCATAGGTCAGCGCGGCCAAGATGCCGTCGATGAATTCGCTGGCTTTGGTGGTAAAGGTCACAAGGCTTGCCGCCATTAAAAGGCAGGCAAATCGCGCAACGATATAGGCGGCCATGCCGGGGCCTTCGAGCCAAAGCTGCACCGCGAAAATGATCACCAAGATGTAAAATGCCGGGCGCACGGCCATCACTGCATGAGAGGCTTTCAACCCGGCGAGGGCATAGCCAAACGTGACCACCGCGGCACCTATCGCCAACACGCCTGGATGCGGGATCACAAACAACAGGGTGCAATAGACGAACAACAGCCCCAGTTTCAGCGCCGGAGGAGCGAGGTGCAGCGGGCTTTGCCCTACAACGTAGAGTTCGGTCAGCATGTTGACCGCGCGATATAGGCCGGGATGACCACGTCGGGCGCTCCGTCAGCGATGATATGGCCGTCCTCAATATGCAGGATGCGATCAAAGCCCGCGAGCAAATCGAGATCATGCGACACCACCACCGCAGGGTGCGGCAGGGCATCGAGCACGGACATGAAGCGCAGCTTGTTGCGCAGATCCAACAGCGTGGTGGGTTCGTCAAAGACGATAAGATCGGGACGGGTGACCAGCACACCCGCCAGTGCCACCATCTGCTTTTCTCCGCCCGACAATTGATGGGTCAGCCGCTCGCGCAGATGGGTCAGGGACAGTTCGGTGAGCACGGCGTCGATCCGCGTTTTGATCTCGGGTTTCGACAGTTTGCGCGCCTTCAGCCCAAAGGCGAGATCCTCGTCCACCATCGGGAAAACGATTTGATTGTCGGGGTTTTGAAAGACAAAGCCAACATGTTGACGCAGGTCGGTTTTGTCCTCTCCTTTGTAGCACACGCGCCCCGTGGTTGGGCGTTCCAAGCCGTTGAATAGGCGTAAAAATGTGCTTTTGCCGGAGCCATTGTTGCCGATCACGCCAATACGGTGCTCGGACAAATCAAGGCTGATCTCCGACAGGATCGTGCGACCCTCTTTGGCAACAGTGACCCTGTCGAACTGTATCATCTGAGTGTCTGATCCAGATTACGCGGCGCGCGCGCCGATGATCGGATAGCTGCGCTTGACGGTGATCATGACACCCGCCGCAATCACGCATTTGACCAGATCGCCGGGAACAAAGGCAATGGAGCCAGCGATGGCTTTGGACAGGGGCACGCCTGCGGAGAGGGTGATCCACGGAATGCCGATCAGATACATCACAACGATGCCGCCAAAGGCACAAATGAGGGCGGCGTGGATGAAGGACAAGCCGTCCCAAAACCGTTCGGTGAGCCAGCCGATGACAAAAGCGGCGACGACCCAACCGGCCAGAAAGCCCGCAGACGGTCCAAAGAAGACGGCCAAACCGCCGCGCCCGCCCGACAAAAGCGGCAGGCCAATCGCGACCAGAACCAAGAGCAGGATGATCGACAAAGCGCCGCGTTTCGCGCCCAGGACACCGCCAGCCAGCATCACGCCCAGTGATTGCGCGGTGATCGGCACAGACAAGAGCGGCAAGGTGATCGGCGGAAAGATCCCCGCCACGGCGGTGATAGCGGCGAACAGGGCGATGAATACGATGTCGCGTGTGGTCATGGGGTGGGTCCTCTGTCTGGTGCGGTTTTGTTCTTGGCCGTGTTTTTGACCGTGTTTTGGGTCGTTTTTGCTTGGCAGACGAAATGGAGGTCTCGAGGGCCAAAGGTCTTGGCCCCGAGTGTTACCCGGCTGGGACGGGCGCGGTAAAGCCTTATTTTATGGGATTTTACTCCAAACCGCTTTAGCCGTTCGGGTTTGCAAAAGGGTATTCAAACCCCGGATGGACCTGTCCAGATTGCACAGAGATTGCAAAGCAGGGGGCTGTGTGGCCGGATCAGCGGGTCAAACGCCGGACCGAGAGAAAGCTCAATCCGGCCATGATCCCCGCCGTCGCCAGGCAAAGGGGCAAGCCCCCCGCCTGATAGGAGAGGCCTGACAAAAGCGTGCCCAAAAGCCGCCCCCCGGCATTGGCCATATAGTAAAATCCGACATCCATGGTGACGCGCTCGGCACCGGAGAAGGCGAGGATGAGATAGGAATGGACCGAGGAATTGATCGCGAAGACAAAGCCAAACAACAAAAGCCCGGCGACCAAAGAGAGCGTGAGCCAGAGCGTGGGTGCCCCGGCGATCAGGGCCAAAGCCGCGAGGGCGAAGGGGATCGGCGTCAAAAATCCGGCCCAATGCATGGCGGACCGCGTGGTCTGCGCGACGCTATGAGCGGCGGCGTTGAGCAGTTTCGGAGCAAAGCCTTGCACCGCGCCATAGGCGATGATCCACAGCGCCATAAAGCCGCCGACGATGAAAAACGCCTCTCGCCCGCCCTCGGGAGTGCCATCGGAGAGAACATCATGGAAATAGATCGGCAGGCCGACGACAAACCACACATCACGCGCGCCAAACAGGAACATCCGCGCCAAGGACAGTTGGTTGATGCGCCTGTCTTTGGAGAAAACGGCAGAGAATTTGGTGCCTTTTTTGCCAATGGGAAGCCCCTTGGGCAGGAACAAAACCACAGCGATCAGGATCACGGCCAAGATCGCGGCCATGCCCCAAACGGCGGGTTTGAACCCGACCAGAGCCAACAAGGCCGCGCCGATGAAAAAACCCAGGCCTTTGATCGCGTTTTTCGATCCGGTCAGCACCGCAACCCAGTGAAACAGCGCGCCATCATGTGAGGGGGCCAACATCTTAACCGCTGATTTCGAAGACATTTTTGCCAAATCTTTCGCCACGCCGGACGCGCCCTGAACGGCCATGACATAGACGACAGAGGCGGAGACAGACCACGCGGGATCGAGGCCCGCCAGCGCGATCAGCGCGGCGATCTGGATTGTCAGCCCGGCAAACAAGGTGGCCGCCAAACCAAACCGCGCGGCCAGCCACCCGGCAGTCAGATTGGTTACAACCCCCGCCACTTCATAGAGTAAAAACAGCCATGCCAATTGGATCGGTGAAAAACCCAACCCATTGAAATGCAACAAAACCAACATGCGCAGCGCGCCGTCAGAGAGCATGAAAGCCCAATAGGAGGCGGTCACCGCCATATAGGCGCGCAAGGGGTTTTGCGCAGGCATGGTCGAACTCATCACATGGATCCCGCAACCAGTCGCGCCACATCGGCCAGACGGCAGGCATAGCCCCATTCATTGTCATACCACGCATAGATTTTGACCTGCGTGCCATGGATCACCATGGTCGATTGCGCATCAATAATGCTTGAGCGCGGATCGTTGATATAGTCGCAAGACACGAGCGGGCGGGTCTCATACCCCAAAATGCCCGCAAGTTCGCCTTCGGATGCGGCTTTGAACAGGGCGTTGACCTCTTCGGCGGTGGTTTCGCGTTCGACCTCAAAGACGCAGTCGGTCAAAGAGGCATTGAGCAAAGGCACCCGCACGGCATGACCGTTTAGGCGGCCTTTGAGTTCGGGGTAGATCAACGTGATCGCTGTGGCCGAGCCGGTGGTGGTCGGGATCAGGTTGGTCATGGCCGAGCGCGCCCGACGCATGTCTTTGGCCGGGCGATCAACGATGGTCTGTGTGTTGGTCACGTCATGGATCGTGGTGATGGAGCCGTGTTTGATGCCGAGATTTTCGTGGATCACCTTGACCACCGGGGCCAGACAATTGGTGGTACAGGACGCCGCTGTCACCAGATCATGCGCGTCGCTGTCATAGAGGTGATGGTTCACACCATAGACCAGATTAAGCGCGCCGCCGTCCTTGACCGGGGCAGAGACCACCACTTTTTTCACCCCGGCCGCGTAATAGGGCGCAATCTTGTCAGCGGTTTTGAACACCCCGGTGCAGTCGATCACCAGATCGACGTCAAGTGCGGCCAAAGGCAGGTCTTCGATCTGGGCGTGATGGGTCATCCTCATCTGGGTGCCGTTCACCGTCAGGCTGTCCGCATCATGCGAAATCTGTGCACCCCAGCGACCATGTACCGAGTCGAACTCCAACAAAAGCGCGTGCTGCTCCGCATCCCCGGCGAGGTCATTGATCAACACGATATTCTCGCCAAGCCCGCGGTCAAACAGGTCGCGAAGGGCCAGTTTTCCCATCCGGCCAAGGCCATTGAGCGCGATTTTTGGAGCTGAGGTCTGGGTCATGAGAGGGTCCTTTAAGACTCTGAAATTTGGTCGATCTGAGCCTGAAGCGACAGCCGGCTCAGGCCATCAATCCGGCGGTTTTCGTCCAGCGCGACAAAGGCTTTGATCCGGTGAAAGAGCTGGCTGTAGGTCTGAGCAAAGGCCAAGGCTTTCTCGGCCTCGGTGCCTGTCACTTTGACCGGGTCAGGCAATCCCCAATGGGCGCTCAATGGCTGGCCAATCCACGGCGCGCACTCTTCACTTGCGGCCATGTCGCACACGGTAAACACGAAATCAAACGCAGGGGTTTCTGCCGTTTGGAATGTGGCAATGTCTTTGGATGTCAGACCAGTGGTGTCATGCCCATTGCGCTCCAAAAGCGCTATGGTCATCGGGTGGACCGCACCATTGGGGCGTGTCCCGGCCGAGTAGGCCGCAAATCGGCCTTTGCCCAATGTGTTTAAGATCGTTTCGGCCATGATGGAACGCGCGGAATTGCCTGAACATAGGAACAATACGCGGTAGGGGGATGTGTGGGACAAGCTGGCCTCCTGTGGGCAAATTTCGGGACGTCCGCGGCAACAATCGTTGACCAAATAACCGACCAAGCCCTCGCAAGCGGCCAAATCGACCTGATAATACAGCGAGCGCCCATCGCGTTTGGCGTGGATCAGCCCGGCCTGTGTCAGATCAGACAGGTAGCCGGACAGGGTGTTGGCTTTTAGGTCCAGTGCGGTGACCATTTCGGACGGGCGCACCGGATGTGGCGCAAAGCGCATCAACAGGCGAAACACCGCAAGCCGGCCTTCGTGACCGAGAGCGGCAAAGGCGGTTTGAGCCATGGGTGAGTCGAATGCTATCTTTTCCATAATTCACGAATAGTAGAATTAAATCCAAATACCAAGTGAAGATTTTGTAACAGTCGGCCTGTTTCGCCCCAAAGGTGAGACACCCCGCCGCAGATTGGCCTCTATACGGCATCAAAGATTGCGCTGCCTGTCTGAGCATGTCAGCAAAGGCAGATAACAATCAAAAACACCGCTCGGATCACGCGCGCATGACAAAAACGAAAAAAGATAAAACTGTCGCGCCCGAGCGACAGGTGCTCGCAGCGCTTTTGTCGCGCGAGGCCAAGGGGATCAGAACCGCATCAAGGCTTACGGCCCTGTCTGCGCTCCTCTGGGTGCCGCAAGCGGCTTTGGTGGCCTCGGTGTTTTCTCGTCTTTTGACCGGGGCAGGCGGCGTGTCTGTTCTCGTTGGTAGTTTGGGCTTTCTGGCCCTTGCTGCGCTGCGCCTCGCGCTCTCATATCTCGCAGAGGGTCTGTTGTTTCGCGCAGGCCAGTCGATTGTCACCCACACCCGCCAAGAGATTTTGGACCGTGAGGCCAAAAGCGTCGGACCCTCCGCCTTTGGCGGTCCCGGCGCGCTGGCCGCTTTGGCCTGCGAAAAACTTGACGCGCTTTTGCCCTATATCACCCGCTACGCCCCGGCGCAGGCGCGGGTCAAAACCGTGCCCTTGGTGATCCTCGCGCTGGCGTTTTGGCATTCGTGGGCGGTGGGCGTGGTGCTTTTGATCGCCGGGCCGCTCATTCCGGTGTTCATGGCGCTTGTGGGCTATGCCGCCAAGGAGGCCTCCGAGCGGCAAATGTCCGAGATTGGCACGCTCAACGATCTGTTGGTGGACCGTTTGGCAGCCCTTGCGGATATGCGTCTTTTGGGCGCAACGCCGCGTGTGATCGCGCAATTTGAAACCGCCGCCAATGACCTGCGCGCCCGCACCATGGCCGTGTTGCGCGTTGCATTTTTGTCCTCGACCGTGCTCGAACTTTTCGCCGCTTTGGGCGTGGCGATGGTGGCGGTCTGGGTCGGGTTTTCGCTTTTGGGCGAATTGTCTTGGGGCGCTTACGGCGCGGGGCTGACGCCTTGGGCCGGGATGTTCCTATTGCTGCTTTCCCCGGATTATTTCCAACCTTTGCGGGATTTGTCGGCGGCGTGGCATGACAAGGCGGCGGGGCTTGCCGTGGCCAAAGACCTGTCGGCGTGGCAAGGAGCCACTTCGACGCCGCTTTTGGGCACAGGGGCCGTCACTGGGCCCTTGCCTGGGCCGGTGCAGATCACGCTCGCGGGCGTTTCTGCCAAACGGGGGCCGCGCCTGATCACCTATCCAGACCTCACAATCGCCCCCGGCGCGCGCATCGCGTTGTCCGGCCCGTCCGGGGCGGGCAAAACCACGCTCCTGCGCCTGATTGCGGGGCTGGAACACCCGGCATCGGGCAAGATCACCGTGGCGGGACAGCCGCTCAACGCCGAGAGTGCCGACGCATGGCGCGCCCGCCTTGGCTGGATGCCGCAAGCGCCGATGTTTCTGGGCCGCTCCCTGCGCCACAACATCACGTTCGGCGCGGCTTTGACGTCCGATGTGATTGCCACGGCGGCGCTGGAAGACGTGCTTGAAACCCTGCCCAAGGGCGACTTGACTCTGTTGGGTGAAACCGGCGGCGGGCTGTCAGGCGGCGAGGCGCGGCGGGTGATGTTGGCCCGCGCGCTTGCGGCACATCCAGATGTGGTGCTGGCCGATGAACCCACCGCCGATCTCGACCGCGACACCGCGGATCGCATCACCGAGGGCCTCATGGCGCTGGCCGCGCGTGGCGCGACGTTGATTGTCGCCACCCATGATCCGGTGCTGATCGCGCGCATGGATCAGGTCGTTGACATTCAGCCCGAAGATCGCCCCCTTGATGCGGAGGCCACCCAATGACCGCGTTGTGGCGCATCTTCACCCTCATGGTCAAAGGCGAGACGAAATCGCTGTTGCGTGGCCTGTTACTGTCCACCCTCGTGCTGATGATGGGCGCGGCCTTGTTGGGCCTGTCGGGTTGGTTCATCACGGCGGCCTCTGCGGCGGGATTGATCGGCGCGGGCGCAGTGTTTGACGTGTTTCGCCCCTCCGCCATGGTGCGGTTTTTGGCGATTGGCCGTACTGCCACGCGCTACGGCGAACGCATTCTCACCCATGACGCCACATTGCGGGCGCTGACCCGGTTGCGGGTGGCGCTTTTGAGCCGGGTTGCGGCGCGCTCTTATGATCGGCTGATCCGTCTGCGCGGCGCACAGGCGCTCAACCGGATTGTCGCCGATGTCGATGCCCTTGATGGCGTGCCTTTGCGGTTGTTTTTGCCGCTGATCGCCGGGGCCGTGACGCAAATCGTGGCCTGTGCGATGATCGCATGGCTGGTTGATCCGCGTGTGGGATTGGCGATTTTCGGGCTGTTCACCATTGGCGGCGCGGGCGTGTTGGTTTGGGGTCTTCGACGGGCGCAAACCCCATCGCGGCGCATGGAAGCGGCGGCGCAGGCGTTTCGCTCACGCCTGATTGATCTGATCACCGGGCGTGAAGATTTGGCCGTTTATGGTCAACTGACCACACAGACCGAGATCACCCGCACGGCAGAGTTGCGTCGTCAATCGGCGGCCACGGACACGGACCATTTGGAGCGTCAAATCGGAGCAGCCTTAATGGCGGTCAGTGCGCTGGCCGGGGGGGCTGCGCTTTGGATTGGCGGGCATTTGGCCGAAATGGGCGAGATTTCCCCCGCCCGCGCCGCGATTGGATTTTTTGCGGCGCTGGCCTTGATGGAGACGCTTGCGCCTTTGCGTCGGGCCGTGGCCGAGATCGGCCGGATGATTGGCGCGGCGCGGCGGGTGTCTGAGCAGCTTGGCCATGAGGTCGCATCCGCTGCGCAGCCTGTGCCGGAAGGCCCGGCGGATTTGGTTTTTTCGGGCGTCAGCTTTGCCCGCAATGCAGGCACGCGCCGGGTGATTGACGGGTTTGATCTGACGGTTGCCCCCGGCGAATGGGTCGCGCTCAAAGGGCCGTCGGGCGTGGGCAAAACCACGGTGCTTTTGCTTGGCGCGGGCGCGCTTTCGCCCTTGGAGGGACAGGTGCGTCTCTGTGGTCAGCCCGTCACGCAATGTTCACCGGGCTCTGTCACCTTGGTCGGGCAACGCGCGTCGCTTTTGCGGGGCACAGTGGCGGAGAATTTGCGAATTGTCGCGCCAGAGGCCGATGATGACGCGCTTTGGGCGGCGCTTGCGGTGGTGGCTTTGGACGATGTGGTGCGGGACAAAGGCGGGCTTTCGATGCAGCTTGGGCCGCGCGGGGCGGGCCTGTCCGGTGGTGAAGCGCGTCGGCTTGTGCTGGCGCGGGCCGTGTTGCGCAAGCCTTTGGTTTTGCTTTTGGATGAGCCGACCGAAGGGCTGGATCACGCCACCTCCCTTAAGGTTTTGGCCGGGATTCGGGCGGCTTTGCCGAACACCGGCGTTTTGATGGCGGCGCATCGGGCGGAAGAGCAGGGCGCGTCTGACCGGATTTTGACACTGGGCTAATTTGGGGCTGGGCTAATTTGACACTGGGCTAAATTTGGGCTGATCCTGAATTTGGGCTGATCGCGGTCCCGATGTCACATGGAATTGAGTGTCAACGGCCTGGGCGCGCGCCCATGTCGCGGTCACAAAAAGATATATCTGTAATATTGCATTTATTGACATGAGTCAAAGTGCCGATACGCGCCGAGATTTATGCTATGACCTAAATACATATCTGCGAGATACGTTTCTCGCGTAATAGGAGCATGAGACAATGGAGTTTGGATTGGTCGAGCTGTCGCGTCTACAATTCGCGATGACAGCCCTGTATCACTTTCTCTTTGTGCCGCTGACACTTGGTCTGTCGATCATCGTCGCGATTATGGAGACGGTGTATGTGATGACGGGCCGCCCGATTTGGCGGCAGATGACGAAATTCTGGGGCACGCTGTTTGGGATCAACTTTGTCCTTGGCGTCGCCACCGGTATCACGATGGAATTTCAGTTCGGGATGAACTGGTCCTATTATTCCCATTATGTCGGTGACATTTTCGGCGCGCCACTGGCGATTGAGGGCCTGATGGCCTTCTTCCTTGAAGCCACGTTTGTGGGGCTGTTTTTCTTTGGCTGGGACAAGCTCTCGCGCACCGCACACCTTGTGGTCGCGTGGTTGGTCGCCATCGGGTCGAATTTCTCGGCGCTGTGGATTTTGATCGCCAATGGTTGGATGCAAAACCCGGTGGGGGCCGAATTCAACCCCGACACGATGCGCATGGAAATGACCAATTTCTTTGAGGTCATGTTTAACGAAGTGGCACAGGCCAAATTCGTTCACACCGTCTCGGCAGGCTATGTCACAGCCTCTGTGTTCGTGCTGGGTGTCTCGGCATGGTATCTCCTGAAAGGCCGCCATACGGAATTGGCCCGCCGCTCGATTGCCATTGCATCGGCCTTTGGCTTGGCCGCCGCCTTGTCTGTGGTGGTTTTGGGCGACGAGTCTGGCTACTCCGCCTCGCACACCCAAAAAATGAAACTCGCAGCGATTGAGGCGATGTGGGAAACCCATGATGCTCCGGCGCCTTTCACCCTGATCGGGTTCCCCGACAAGGAAGCGCGCGAAACCCATTATGCCATTGAAATCCCCTATGTGATGGGGCTCATCGGTACGCGGTCTCTGACCGAGGAAATCCCCGGCATCGACCAGCTTGTCGCTGAATCAAAAGACAAAGTGCGCTCTGGCATCATCGCCTATGATGCGCTGATGGCGATCCGGTCTGAGCGCGACGCGACTCCACCGGAGGTGCGCGCCACGTTCGAAGAGCATTCCGAGGATCTGGGCTATGCGCTTTTGCTCAAACGCTATGTCGATGATCCGCGCGACGCCACAGAGGCGCAAATCCAACTGGCCGCTGATGACACAGTGCCGGGCGTCTGGCCGATCTTCTGGGCCTTCCGTATCATGGTTGGGCTGGGCTTTAGCTTCATCGCGGTCATGGCATTTTTCTTTTACCGCGCTTCGTTCAAAGGCATGCAATTCCCGCGCTGGGCGCTGCGTTTGGGCGTGATCATCATCCCGACCCCGTGGATTGCCGCCGAGCTTGGTTGGTTTGTCGCCGAATTCGGTCGCCAACCCTGGACAGTGGACGGCATCCTCCCCACCGCGTTGTCGGCCTCGAACCTGTCGATCACCGATCTTTTGATCACGCTGACGGGCTTTGTGGTCTTCTATACGGCGCTCTTCATCGTCGAAATGGGTTTGATGCTCAAATACATCAAAAAAGGCCCCTACATGGATGTTGAAGAAACAGACAAATGGATGGAACGCCATTCGCACCGTTTGCGCACCCATGATGGCCAAGGCCCCTTTGCTGAAACCCCTGCGGAGTAAATGATATGATCCTTCACGACTTGATCTCTTTCGACATCCTCCGCGTGATCTGGTGGGCGCTTTTGGGTGTGCTTTTGATCGGCTTTGCCCTGACCGATGGGTTTGATTTGGGCGTGGGCGCATTGCTGCCCTTCGTTGGCAAATCCGACACCGAACGCCGGGTGATCATCAACACCATCGGCCCGATTTGGGAAGGCAACCAAGTGTGGTTCATCTTGGGCGGTGGGGCGATTTTTGCCGCATGGCCGACGCTTTATGCGGTCTCATTCTCGGGCTTTTATCTTGCGATGTTCCTGGTGCTGGCGGCGCTGATCCTGCGTCCTGTTGGCTTTAAATACCGCTCCAAACGTGAAGGTGCCGCATGGCGGACCACATGGGATTGGGCGTTGTTTGTCGGCGGTGCCGTGCCTGCGCTGATCTTTGGTGTGGCGGTCGGCAACGTGTTGCAAGGTGTGCCGTTCTACCTCACCCCCGACATGTTGATGCCGATGTATGAGGGCAATTCGATCATGAAGCTCTTGGGCCTTTTGAACCCCTATGCGCTCTTGGCCGGTGTCGTTTCGCTGTCCATGTTGTTGATGCATGGCTCTGCGTGGCTTGGCCTTAAAACCGAAGGCGTGATTGCCGACCGGGCCCGTCGCATCGGGTCCATTGCCGGGATCGTCGCCGCCCTGTCCTATGCGCTTGCGGGGCTTTGGTTGGCTTTCGGCATCGAGGGCTATCAGATCGTGGGTGAGGTGGTCAAAGACGGCCCATCCAACCCGCTGTTCTCCGAAGTCATCCGTGGCGGCAGTTGGATGGACGCCTATGCGACCCGGCCCTGGATCGCCGTGGCACCGATCATGGGCTTTGTCGGCATCGCTTTGGCCGTGATGGGCCTGCGTGCGGGCCGCGAGGTTTCGACGCTCTTGTTCTCCAAGCTCGCGATCTTTGGCATCATCTCTTCGGTCGGGCTGACGATGTTTCCATTCATCCTGCCCTCCACCGTTGATCCCTCCAGTTCGCTCACCGTCTGGGACAGCTCCTCCTCGCATCTCACCCTTTTCGTGATGCTGGTCTGTGCCGTGATCTTTATGCCACTCATCCTTGCCTACACCTCTTGGGTTTACAAAGTCCTCTGGGGCAAAGTGACCGAAGATGACGTCACCCAAAACACGCAAAGCTACTGAGAAAGGAAAGACTTATGTGGTATTTCGCTTGGCTCTTAGGCCTCCCGCTCGCCGCCCTTTTCGCTGTGCTCAACGCGATGTGGCTTGAGATGCGCGAAGATGCGCGTCTGATCCGTGAGGCCGACGAAGACACGACCACCTGACCTCGCGTCCCGGTCAGGCTCGACCCCCGAGGGCGGATGTCGTTCCCCGCCCTCGGGGGAACTTATCAAACAAATGCCGCCCTTCGGGGCGGATTTCTCACACCAAAACAATGCATACATATGCATACGATAATGCGGAGACTCCCATGAACACCCGTTCTTCACCTACGTTGGATCGGCCGTTGGATCGGCGCGGATTTTTAGGCCTCGCCATCGGTGCCACGGCCCTTGCCGCAAGCTCTGGCACGGTTCAGGCCGCGCCGCTGAAAACAGCCGCCAAAATCGTCATCATCGGGGCAGGCGCGGGCGGCACTGCCCTTGCCAACCGATTGGTCACCCGGCTTGACGGTGCGCAAATCACCCTCATTGATCCGCGTCAGGAGCATTTGTATCAACCCGGTCTGACATTGGTTGCAGCCGGATTGAAGCCCGCCGGTTACGTCACCTCCAAAACCACCGATTGGTTGCCCAAAGGCGTTACTTTGATCGCGCAAAAAGCCGTGGCCATCGACCCCGTCGCGAAAACCGTATCGACCGAAAGCGGTGACACGCTTGGATACGATTTCCTCGTCGTGGCCCCCGGGCTTGTGCTGGACCATGACGCGATTGAGGGGTTTTCCCTTGATATGGTGGGTGAAAACGGCATCGGCGCTTTGTATGCCGGGCCGCAATATGCCTCCGCCACATGGAAAGCCGCCTCTAAGTTTATCGAAGAGGGCGGGCATGGCGTGTTCACCCGTCCGGGCACCGAAATGAAATGCGCCGGCGCCCCTTTGAAACACACGTTTTTGATTGATGACCGGCTGCGCCGCGCCGGAAGCCGCGACAAAGCCGAAATCACTTACGCCGCCCATGATGGCGCGCTGTTCGGGGTGCCGATTGTCTCCGAAAAGGTCCGTATGCTCTTTGGTGATCGCACCATTGCGCCGGTGTACAATCACGTTCTGAAATCCATCGACCCCGGCAGCAAACGTGCCACCTTCACCACGCCCGAGGGCACGGATGAGATCGACTATGATTACCTCCATGTCATCCCGCCGCAACGCGCGCCTGAGGTGATCCGCCAATCCGGCCTGTCTTGGGCCGACAAATGGACCGACCAAGGTTGGGTCGAATGCGACATGGCCACGTTGCAACACCTGCGCTACCCTGACATTTGGGCCTTGGGTGATGTGGCCGGCGTGCCAAAGGGCAAAACCGCCGCCTCGGTGAAATGGCAAGTGCCTGTAATTGAGGATCAAATCCTCTCCGCCATCGCGGGTACGGAACCGACCGAGACCTATAACGGCTATACCTCTTGCCCGATGATCACCAAAATCGGCCGCGCGATGTTGGTGGAATTCGACTACAACAACAACCTCACCCCCTCTTTTCCCGGCATCATTCCCCCGCTCGAAGAGCTGTGGATTTCCTGGCTGATGAAAGAGGTTGCCCTCAAAGCCACCTATAACGCCATGCTGCGTGGCAAAGCGTAAGGAGCGCATGATATGAAAGATATGACATTCCAAACCCTTCTTGCGGTCTTCGAGGAAATCTTTGGCCGGGGTCTGTTTTGGACCATGGTTATCGCGGCTGTTCTGGTGACTGTCGGCTATGTCTATGTGCTGATCCGGGACCGGTCGGTGAGTTGGCACAAATTCCTTTGGGCGCAACTTTCCATGCCTTTGGGCGCGATTGCGGCCGTCTGGTTCGTGATGGCGATGACCCATTCAGCGCTTTCGGATATTGGCGGGGCCATTGATGTGATCGTGCTGTTGGGGGTGGCCGCTATGGGCGCGGTCGGCATGGCGATTTTGGTCTATACCGTTCAGTCGCTGATCAAAAAGCCGCAAAGCGACCCAGCATCCTGACGGCCAGCGAGAGCGGCCCGAAGGTCAAGCCCCCCATCTCGTGCGGAGTGGGGGGCTTGTTCATATGCGGCGTCTCCCCCCCCCGTCCAAAGGGGCTTGCTCTTTACATCAAGGCAGCGCTCCTTTAATCGCACAGTGATGGACCGCGTGAACGGAAAAAGGCTTTGAGTACGAGATATGTGCGACACTTCCATCATCATTCCCGCCCGCAATGAGGCCGAAAACATCGAGACTTTGCTCGATGGCATTGCTCAAGCCTGTGCCGCCATTGGCCCGTGGGAAGTGATCGTCATTGATGACGCCTCTGATGATGGCATGGCTGACATTCTGGCCCGCCGGATGACGCAGATGCCTGAGCTTCGGGTGATCCGCCATAACCGCTCGGGTGGTCAATCGGCGGGGGTGCATTCCGGCGTGCGCGCCGCGCGGGGCACCTATATTTGTACCCTTGATGGCGATGGTCAAAACCCGCCCTCGGAAATCCCCAATATGTTGGCGCCTTTCAAGGGGCTGAACAGTGCGCAGATCGGGCTTGTGGCAGGTCAGCGCGTGGCGCGGCAAGACACATGGTCCAAACGCTATGCCTCGAAATTCGCCAATGCGCTGCGGGCGAAACTTCTCAAAGATGGCACCCGCGACACCGGTTGTGGCCTCAAAGCCTTCCGCCGTGATGACTTTTTGGCGCTGCCCTATTTTGATCACATGCACCGCTATTTGCCTGCGCTGTTTGCGCGCGATGGCTGGACCATCGCTCATGTTGACGTGTCCCATGCGGCGCGCGGCGGCGGTCGCTCGCATTATTCCAATCTTCAGCGCGCGCTTGTCGGTGCGATTGATCTGATCGGGGTTGCCTGGCTTTTGACGCGTCGCAAGAAAGCCCAGCCCACCGAAGTTATCCGTCCCGAAAATCAAGGCTAAGCCATGCAAATGCTGATGAATATGCTTCACGTCGACAGTGGTGCCGAGCTGTGGTGGGTGGTTTTTGGACTGGCCGCACAGCTCATGTTCACCGCGCGGTTTTTGTTGCAATGGATCGCCTCGGAACGCGCCAAAGACAGTGTCATGCCCGTCGCCTTTTGGTATTTTTCCCTGATCGGTGGCGTGATGCTTTTGGCCTATGCGCTCTATCGGCGCGACCCTGTGTTCATTCTGGGTCAGGCGCTTGGCGTCTTTATCTACGCCCGCAACCTTTGGCTGATTTATGCAAAACGACGTGCCCAACCCTCCCCGTCTGAATGAGTGGCTTCCAACCGCTCTGATCCTTGTGGTCGTGGCCGTTGGCCTACGACTTTTCATGCTGATCTTTGATCAAACCGACCTTTTCGTGGATGAGGTTCAATATTGGTTTTGGGGCCAAAACCTTGATTTCGGATATTATTCCAAGCCGCCTTTGATCGGTTGGGTGATCCGTTTGGTCACCGATCTGGCCGGGTCCGATGCACCGTTTTGGGTGCGGATGCCCGGCGCGGTGTTGCATGGCATCACGGCTTTGATCTTGGGTGCCTTGGCCGCGCGATTGATCGGACGCGCCGCCGCGCTTTGGACCGTGGCGCTCTATCTCTCGCTGCCCTTCGTCAGCCTCGGTTCGGTGATGATCTCGACCGATACGATCATGGCGCCGTTTTATGCCGCCGCGCTTTTGTTTCTGTTCCGCACCGCCGACACCCGCCGCGCCTCGGATGCGTTGGCGGTTGGCCTGTTCGCCGGGCTGGCCTTTATGGCGAAATACGCCGCCATTTACATTTTGGCGGGGGCCGGGTTGGCGATGATCTTTGTGCCGATGCTGCGTCCCGGTTGGCGCAATCTTGTGGTGATGATCGCGGGCTTTGCCCTGGTGATCTCCCCCAATGTCATGTGGAACCTGTCGCATGATCTGACCACTGTGTCGCACACGATGGACAATGCCGGGTGGGTGCGTCATGGCGCAAAATTCGATCTTGGCTCACTCCTGACGTTCCTTGGCAGCCAGTTCGGAGTCTTTGGGCTGATCCCGATGGCGGCGCTGATCTGGGCTTATCTGAGCCCGCGCACACAGACCCATCGCGCCCTTGTGCTCTTGTCGATCCCCGCTATTTTTGTTGTTTCCGTTCAGGCGCTTATGGACAAAGCCTATGCCAATTGGGCCATTGCCACCTATTTTGCCGGCATGGTTTTGGTGGTGATGGTCTTGCCACGTTGGGGCCGGATTGCCGCCCTTGCGCTCAATGGCATTTTGGCTGTGGCGCTCCCGGTCTTACTCATCCTTGCGCCTTGGCCGATGTCAGGGGACAAGCCGCTTTTGAACCGTTATCTTGGCCGTCATGCTCTTTCCGAGAGCATTCTCGCCTTGGCCGAGCGCGAGGATCTGCCCGTCGTGACTTCTAATCGAGACATCTTGGCCGATCTGTTTTATACGGGCCGCGATCGTGACGTGGCCCTTTATGCCATGCCCGAAACGGGACGCCCGTCGAGCTATTATGCGCAAAATTTCGCGTTGCCAGAGGATGTAATCGGCTCTGTCTTGGTGGTGTCCTTCGGCGACATCCCCTGTCCGGGGGACGCGTTGGAGGGATTGGTGCGTGAGGGCACATGGTCGACCACGGAGCTGCGTGCAACCCGTGTGGACGCCGGGTGTTTGTTTGCCAAATAATCGCTGAGGCTTGGGGCGCTCAGTGCCCGGTTTGTTTCAAAACAACCCCGGCCGTGCGCGCGATCAACGCCATATCGGTACTCAGGCTCAGGCGTTTGTAATACAGATGATCGTAGCGGACGCGATCGGTGAAACTGGTCTCACCGCGCCCTGAAATTTGCCAAACACCGGTGATGCCGGGGCGCATTTCAAAATAAGCCCAGCCATTGGCCGCCTCATAGAGCATTTGCTGACTGGTCATAAATGGACGCGGGCCGACAAAGCTCATGTCCCCTTTGATCACGTTCAAAAGCTGCGGCAACTCATCCAAACTTGTGGCGCGAATGAACCGGCCAACTTTGGTGATCCGGGGATCATGGCGCAATTTCTGATACTTATGCCATTCTTCCGCGATCTCTGGGTCCTCACGGCACAACCGTTCCAAAAGCTCATCGGCATTCTGACGCATCGAGCGCAGTTTATAAAACTGGAACAATTTTCCGTTTCGACCAACCCGGCGCTGCATATAAAAGGCAGGCCCGCCGTCGAGACTCACCAAAAAGGCGAGTATCAGGATCACCGGCAAAATGAACGGAGTCATTGCGGCGGCGAGCAGCAAATCAAAAGCGCGCTTACCACCCTTTCGATACAAAATTCCCGACCGAGGAGGCGCAGGACGGACCCCCTTTGAAAACTGCGTATTTCCTTTTGGCAAAATGGACATCTCCGCCCCCCGCGACGTGTACAGTAAACATAGTATCAACCGTGCCGATGCACGATTCTTTTCACGGGGATAACAGTCCCGCGACTTTGTATCACGGTTTAATGGCACAGGCGCAGGTTTATGTGGCATTTTTATTTTTGAGCCGCAAAAAATCGCCGATTTCAGACGGTTTACGCCGTCGTTGGGAAAATTGCGACAGGACACCAAGCCCTGAGGGGGCTTGCACTTTGATGCTTGCCAACCATTATGGGGCGAATTTCCGGGACAAGGGGAGAGCTGAGAGGGATCGGATGGATGCGACGCCTGAGGTCAGCCTTGCTTGGTGTTGGTAGACACGCGGTTGATGCAAATGTGGCAGTGGCGATGACGGAGGACATATGACCGAGCAGGCGGCACATTGGTTCGGCTTGGGCGCTGCGGAATGGCAGGCGGTGGCCCTGTCTCTCAAAGTGGCCTTTTGGGCGGCGCTTCTCAGCCTGCCTTTGGGGATATTTGTGGCCTATGCTTTGGCGCGGTGGCGGTTTGCGGGGCGCGAGGTTCTCAATGGTTTGGTGCATTTGCCGCTGATTCTACCCCCGGTGGTCACCGGCTATCTGTTGTTGATGACCTTTGGCGCGCGCGCGCCGTTGGGCGCGGCGCTCAAAGAGATCGGGATCGTGTTCGCCTTTCGCTGGAGCGGTGCCGCTTTGGCGGCGGCGATCATGGGCTTTCCTTTGATGGTGCGCGCGATCCGCCTGTCGATTGAGGCGATTGATCCCAAATTGGAAGAGGCCGCCACCTCGCTTGGAGCCTCACCGATCCGGGTGTTTTGGACCGTCACGCTGCCCTTGGCCTTGCCCGGTGTGCTCGCCGGAGTGGTTTTGGCCTTTGCCAAGGCTTTGGGCGAATTTGGCGCGACGATCACCTTTGTCTCCAACATTCCTGGTCAAACCCGCACGCTGCCCTCGGCCATCTACGCGTTCCTACAAGTGCCCGGCGGTGAAAGCGCGGCGTTGCGATTGGTGGTGATTTCGATTGTTTTGGCGATGACCGCGCTGATCCTGTCTGAATTTCTGGCGCGGCGTATGGCCAAACGGGGGCGCGGCGCATGAGCATTTCGGTTCAGCTCCGTCACCAGTTTCAGGGGTTTGCCCTTGAGGCGCAATTTGATGTGCCCTCGGGTGTGACGGCACTGTTTGGTCGGTCGGGCTCGGGCAAATCCACGGTGATCCGCGCGATTGCCGGGCTGTTTGGCCCGGATGAGGCGCGGGTGGTGATCAATGGCCGGGTGTTGTGCGACACCGGGGCGGGGATTTGCTTGCCGCCGCACAAACGTCGGATCGGCACGATTTTCCAAGATGCCCGGTTGTTTCCGCATCTGTCTGTGCGGCAAAATCTCGACTATGGCCGCCGATTTTCCGACCGCGATGTGCCCGAATCTGAGGTGGCACAGATGGTCGAGATGCTGGGCATTGGCCATTTGTTGGACAGGCGTCCAGCCGGGTTGTCTGGCGGGGAACAGCAACGGGTCGCCATTGGTCGTGCGCTGTTGTCCGGGCCGGATTTGATCTTGGCCGATGAACCTCTGGCGGCACTTGATGATGCGCGAAAAGACGAAATTCTCCCGTATTTTGAGCGGCTTCGCGATGAGGTTTCTATCCCGATCCTCTATGTCAGTCACAGCCCCGCCGAGGTCGCGCGTCTGGCGACAACGGTGGTGGCCTTTGAATCCGGGCGCGTCACCGGGCAGGGCGGTGCGGTTGAAATCCTGGGCGATCCAAGCCTTATGCCCGCGGGTGTGCGTGGCGCTGGCGCGCTCATTGAGGCACAGGTCCACGCGCATCATGCGGACGGTCTGACCGAACTGTCTGCCGGGGGCGTGCCGTTGTTTTTGCCCAAATTGGACGCGGCACCGGGCGCTCAGGTCCGCCTGAGAATTGCGGCGCAGGATGTGATTTTGTCGCCCGCGCGTCCAAAGGGGCTTTCGGCACTCAATATTATGCCCGGGACCATCGCGCACATCCGCATGGGCGAGGGGCCGGGGGCCATGGTTTCGCTCGCAACACCTGCGGGTGTGGTTTTGGCGCGGGTGACCAAACGTTCCGCCGCCGCTCTTGACCTAAAACAAGGTATGCTTTGTCACGCTGTGATTAAATCTGTCTCGATTGCGCGTCAAACAGTGGCGCGTGGTGCGGGGCCGCTTGGGTCAGGCGAGGTGAGGGACGTAAAATACAGTAATTCGTGACAGATTGCTTATTTTCTCCTACTCAAAGACCAAGCTGCGCTTGCACATGGCATATGATTTGCTACATATGCAAAAAATTGAATATTATGTGATGCCACTCGATGACACTCACAGAACCGAAATGAGGACCTTATGCGCCGCACCCTAATGCTCATCTTACCGCTGATGTCCGGAAGCTTTCTGGCCATTGACCCCGCCTTTGGCGAGACGTTGACTGTGACCCCACAGGCGGTCATCGAATGGAAACCGGTTTATGCCGAGGTTGAGACCCGCGATCGCGTCCCCGCCCGCGCCCGGATTGGCGGGACGATTTCCGCGCTCGACGTGACCGAAGGCGATATGGTTGAGGCCGGTCAACGGGTTGCCATCATCGAAGACACCAAATTGTTGTTCCAAATCGAAGGTATCGACGCCCAACTCGACGCTTTTGGCTCGCAACTGGAACAAGCGCAGGCCGATTTGGATCGTGGCCAATCCCTTTCTGAACGGGGTGTGATTTCCAACCAAAGTCTGCAAGCCTTGCAAACCAACGTGAACGTGCTCGAAAGTCAGATTACAAGCCTGAAATCCGAACGCCAAGTCGTAGCACGTCAGATCGAAGAGGGTGAAGTGCTGGCGCCCGAGGCGGGTTTGGTTCTCTCCGTGCCCGTGTCCAAAGGCGGCGTCGTGTTTGCCGGTGAAGAAGTGGCAACCATCGGCGCAGGGGGTGCGTTCTTGCGCCTCGGCGTCTCTGAACGTTACGCCGACACGCTCAAACAGGGCGATACCATTGAAATCACCGAAGCCGGCACCGCCACATCCGGCACGCTTGCCAAAATTTATCCCCTGATTGAGGGGGGGCGGGTGCAAGCCGATGTCGAGGTCGAGGGCCTTGAGACCACCTTCGTCGGCCGTCGGGTTCAGGTGCGCTTGCCTGTGGGCAGCCACGACGGGCTTTTGGTCCCTGAAACCGCGCTGACCCAATCTGGCGGGCTTGATTTCGTGTCCGTCGATCTGCCCTCCGGCCCCTCGGACCGTGTGGTCGTTCCTGGCAATCGGGTTGAAACAGACGGCATTGTTTGGGTCGAAATTCTAAGCGGTTTGACCGCTGGCGATGTGGTGGTGACGTCTCATGAATAATCCGCACGGTCCCTCGGGCGCGCTCGGCCTTGCCGGGCGCTTGACCCGCACATTCATCCTCTCCCCGCTCACCCCGTTGTTTCTCTTGGCCTCTTTGGCCGTGGGCATGATCGCGCTGGTGTCTTTGCCACGCGAAGAGGAGCCGCAAATCTCCGTGCCCATGGTCGACATTCATGTCGATACCTCTGGGCTCAAGGCGCAGGATGCGCTCAAACTCGTGACCGAGCCATTGGAGACCATCGTCAAAGGCATTGATCAGGTCGAACATGTCTATTCGGACAGCCGCGATGATCACGTCATGGTCTCCGCGCGCTTCATGGTCGGCGTGTCGTCCGACACCGCCATCCTGCGGGTGCGCGATAAAATCATGGCCAATCTTGACCGCATCCCGCTCGGTATTCCTGAACCTTTGGTTGTGGGCCGGGGCATCAATGACGTGGCGATTGTCGCGCTGACCTTTAGCCCCGCTGAGGGGAATGAAGGCATGATGCCCTCTGATCTCACGCGGATCGTCAAAGAGGTCGAAGTGCGCCTCGCCCGGATCGAAAACGTCGGCCTCACCTATGTGATTGGCGGCACCGAAGAGGCGCTTCGTGTTGCCCCCTCGCCGGAAAAACTGGCGCTTTACGGTATTACCTTGCAACAGCTTGCGGGCAAAGTGCAGAGCGCAAACTCCTCATCCCCGGCGGGTTTGCTGCGCGATGGTGGCGACCAAATTGGCCTGATTATCGGCAAAACCCTGACCACGCCGGAAGAAATCGGCAACCTCGAACTCACCGCCCGCGATGGTCGGACGGTCTATGTCCGCGATGTGGCCGAGATCGGGTTTGTCTCCGATCTCGACGAAAAACATGTGGCGACCCTGACGCGCGCGGGGGCCGACAGCGGGGTCGAAGGCGTCCATGCCGCGATCGACATGAATGCGGAGATCATCCGCCGCCCCGCCGTGACTCTGGCCATTGCCAAGCGCGCGGGGGCCAATGCGGTGACCGTGGCCGAAGAGGTCCTGACCCGTGTGTCCGAGATGGAAGGCAGCATCATCCCCGACAGTGTCAGCATCGAAGTGACGCGGGATTACGGCGAAACCGCCAATGAAAAAGCCAATGAATTGCTGTTTCACCTGGGCCTTGCGACCGTCTCCATCGTTATTCTGGTGTTGATCGCCATCGGCTGGCGCGAGGCCGTTGTGGTCGCCATCGTGATCCCGGTGACCATCCTTTTGACCCTCTTTGCCGCCTATATCATGGGCTACACGCTCAACCGCGTGTCCCTGTTTGCGCTGATTTTCTCCATCGGGATTTTGGTCGATGACGCCATTGTGGTGATCGAAAACATCGCCCGTCATTGGGGCATGAAAAAGCCCGGTCAAAACCGGTTTGGTGCGGCTGTTGCCGCTGTGGCTGAGGTCGGAAACCCGACCATCGTGGCCACTTTGACCGTGGTCGTGGCGCTTTTGCCGATGCTCTTTGTTTCGGGATTGATGGGGCCATATATGTCCCCGATCCCGGCCAATGCCTCGGCTGCGATGATCTTTTCCTTTTTCGTGGCGGTGATGATCACGCCTTGGTTGATGTTGAAAATCGCCGGGCGCGCGGAGCTTCATCACGATGAAGAGGGCGCGTTTCCGGGGGGCAAATTGGGCAAGTTTTACGCCTCCATTGCGCGGCCCGTCTTGGCGTCGAAAAAAGTCGCTTGGATGTTTTTGTTGGCGGTGATCGTGTTGTCTTTTGGCTCGCTCGGCGCGCTTTATACCAAAGACGTCACGGTCAAATTGCTGCCCTTTGACAACAAATCCGAACTGGCCATCATGGTCGATCTGCCGGAAGGCGCGTCTGTCGAGGCCACGGATGCGATTGTCCAACAGGCGGCGCGTCTGGCCATGAGCCTGCCCGAAGTGATGTCGGCCCAGACCCATGCGGGCACCTCTGCCCCCTTCAACTTCAATGGTCTCGTGCGGCATTACTATTTGCGCGAAAACCCGGAGATGGGCGAGGTGCAACTCAAACTTTTGCCGAAAACCGAACGCGACCGGACCTCGCATGACATCGCGCTCGAACTGCGGGAAATAATCCTTGAGGGTATCACTGTGCCGCCGGGCACCGCGATGAAAGTGGTCGAACCTCCCCCCGGACCGCCGGTGATTTCGACGCTGCTGGCCGAAATCTATGGTCCCGATGGCGAAACCCGGCGTGCGGTTGCAGGCAAGGTGCGCGAGGCGTTTGAAGAGGTTGATTTCATCGTCGATACCGATGACAATTTCGGGGTTCAGGCGCGGCGCATTCGGGCCGAAATGCTGCCCTCCGATTTGAATTTCTATCAGGTCAATGAAACCGATGCCGCGCAGACGCTTCAACTTTTGAACAGCTATACCACGGTGGGCTATTCACACCGTGGCGAAGGCCGCCGCCCGATCCCGATTGTGATCGGACGCGATCGCTCGGATCGGATTCTGAATGCCGAAACACTGTCGACGCCGGTGCCCGCCAACGCATTGCCCGGTGGGCGTGGCGTGGTGGAGCTGGGGGATGTGGTTAAAATCACGGAGGAACAAACCTCCTTCCCGATTTTCCGTCACAATGGCTACGATGTGGTGATGGTTCAGGCCGAACTCGCCGGTGAATATGAAGCGCCGCTTTATGGCATGATGGCCGTCGCGGATAAATTGGATGCGATGGATTGGCCGGAGGGGATGAAGCCTGAAATTTCTCTTCATGGTCAGCCGTCCCAGACCGATCATCCGACCCTGTTGTGGGATGGCGAATGGGAGGTGACCTGGATCACCTTCCGCGACATGGGAGCGGCGTTTGGTGTGGCGCTTTTGGGGATATACATCCTCGTGGTGGCACAGTTTGGCTCGTTCCGCTTGCCCTTGGTGATTCTGACGCCGGTGCCTTTGACCTTTTTGGGGATCATGATCGGGCACTGGTTGTTTGGCGCGCCGTTTTCGGCCACGTCGATGATTGGCTTCATCGCTTTGGCGGGGATCATTGTGCGAAACTCGATCCTCTTGGTCGATTTCATTCGCAACGCCGATGATCAAGGCAATGTGACGCTTGATATTCTCATTGAAGCAGGGGCCACGCGGTTCAAGCCGATCCTGTTGACCGCGATTGCCGCAATGATTGGGGCGGCGGTGATTTTGGTGGACCCGATCTTCCAAGGTCTGGCGATTTCGCTCTTGTTTGGGCTGTTGTCTTCGACGGCGCTGACTGTGCTGGTTATCCCAGCCATCTATCGCATTTTCAAAATGTGAGGGGAGGAACCAGCCTGCGCGAGATCACATAGGTCTCAATCAGCAATATGGAATAAAGAGGGGGCGCAATTCGCCCCTCTTTTGCCCGATATACCACGAACGATGTCAGCCGTATGAGCCTCGCCAGCGGACTGTCCGCAAAACGCTCTACGCGCTACGGGACAACCCAGTCTCAAATGGTTTGACACTTGCACTGGCCTGTGTGTCTTGCACCGAGAAAAAGCTGACGTCTTGTTCCATCGCGGCAATGTTGTTTTGCAAGCTGACTGTTGCGGCGTTGGTTTCTTCCGACATGGCGGCGTTTTGTTGTGTGGTTTGGTCAAGCTGGTTGATCGCCGAGCTTAATTCGCCAAGGCCGGTGGCCTGTTCTGTTGTAGAGGTGGCGACCTGTTCGATCCCGTGATTGATTTTCTCGACGGCTTCACGAATACGGCCAAGGGCGGCCCCGGCTTCGCGGACCAAATCAACGCCATTCGCGACCTGACGGTTCGACGTGTCGATGAGCGTTGCGATTTCACGCGCGGCATCTGACGAGCGCTGTGCCAAAGCGCGGACTTCAGAGGCAACCACGGCAAAGCCACGCCCCGCATCGCCTGCACGGGCGGCTTCCACTCCGGCATTTAGAGCCAAAAGATTGGTTTGAAACGCGATGTCGTCAATGACGGAGGTGATCGAAGCGACTTGTTTCGACGAGTTTTCAATCTCGTCCATTGCATTCACAGCGCGATCCACGACATCGCCGGCTTGGACCGTGTAACCCTGTGCTTCTTTGGATTGGCTCTGGACCGTACCGGCAGTGTTCGCCACGCCCGTGACGGAGGCCACCAATTCGTCGAGGGCCGAAGCACTTTCTTCGAGGGTTGCCGCCTGGGCTTCCGTGCGTCGGGCAAGATCATCTGTGGCATGGCCGATGGCGTCTGATTCTGCTTTGATGATTTGCGTGCTGTCAGCCACGCTGCCAATCGTGTGGTTGAGTTTCGAGAGGGCGATGTTGAAATTTTTTCGAATGTCATCGAATTCACCCAGATCGGTGTCGAGTTGTACCGCAAGGTTGCCCTGCGCCAAGGCATCAAGACCTGCCATGAGGGTTTCAGCGGTGCGGCGGTAGATGGTTGTGTCGACGGCAAATTTGACGACTTTCACAACTTGTCCTGCCGCATTGCGGATCGGGTTGTAGCTGGCTTTGATGGTGATGCGTTGGCCGTTTTTGCCAAGACGCGCGTATTCGTCACTGAGCGCTTCGCCCGCTCTCAGACGCGCCCAGAATTGTGCATAGTCAGAAGACGCCGCATAGGCCGGGTCGATAAAGATCCTGTGGTGTTTGCCAATGATTTCGGATTCGGCATAGCCCATGACGTGACAAAAGTTGTCATTGGCGCGGCGGATCGTTCCATCTGGGGAGAACTCAATCACGGCCTGAACCTTTTGGATGGCGTCGATCTGACCGCGTGCATCCGCCTCCAAGTTTTTAGCTGTTGTGATGTCAAAAGCGTATTTCACCACCTTAAAGGGGCGCCCTTCAGGGTCGATCAGGGTTTCATAGGTGCTTTCAAGCCAGACGGCCGAGCCATCTTTTGCAATGCGTTTGACCGGCCCTTTTTCGGAGGCACCTTGTCCGAGGCGCGTCCAGAAGTCGCGATAGGCCTGAGTATTGACCTCATCCTTTGGCATGAAAATGCTGTGGTGCTGGCCCTTCAAGTCCTCCATGGAATAGCCGGTCGCAGCGAGGAAATGGTCATTCGCGATGAGGATATTGCCCTGAAGGTCGAATTCGATCACCGCCATAGAGCGCTTGATCGCATCCTCTTTGGATCGGTTGTCGCGGCGGCGCAGGTGCATTTCCGAAATTTCACGGGCAATAATCGCAATATACGCAACGGCCCCCTGATCATCTTTGATCGGAACATAGGTGGTATCAAGCCAAACCTCTTCGCCCAAAGCATTGAGGCGCGGCATGATTTGATTATGAGGCTCACCCTTGGCGAGTTTGGCCCAAAGCGCGGCACATTCCGTGTGATCTTTGCTGCGTACAAGGGTTTTATAGGGGGTGCCGACAATCGCCGCCTCATCAAAGCCCATGCGATGACAGAACTGCGCGTTGGCGGAGAGGATGGACCCGTCTGGCGTACAGTTGAGCATGAAATGGGTCTTATCGACGGCGCAGAGAAGGGCCGCATCCGTCGGACGAGAGAGTGTCGTAGATTTTATGCGTTTAAATTTACTGAACATTTGAGCCCTATGTCGTCATCTTATGGCGGGAGTTCGCCACGATCTGACAGCACAGTATCGGTAATCCCTTAAGGAGGGGTTTAAGGCGTCCAAAAACAAAAAAAGGGAGCCGCGAGGGCTCCCTTTCTGTTTAAAACCGATACTTAGGTCAGCCGATGATGGCATTCAGCGTGGCCGAAGGGCGCATCACAGAGGCGACTTTGGCCGGATCTGCGTGATAATAGCCACCCAAATCGGCGGGCTCGCCTTCGGAGATTTTCAACTCGTCCAGGATGATCTCTTCGTTCTCGACCAACTCTTTGGCAATCGGGGCGAAATGCGCAGCCAGAGCGGCATCGGTGGACTGAGCCGCCAGGGCTTCGGCCCAATAGCGCGCAAACCAGTAATGCGACGAGCGGTTGTCGTTTTCACCGACTTTGCGCTCCGGCGACTTGCCATTCAACAACAGCTTCTGGGTTGCATCTTCGACAGCGGTGGCCAAAACGGCGGCTTTGGCTTTGCCACGCGAGGCGGCCAAGAAAGCGTAGCTTTCACCCAAGGCACAGAATTCGCCAAGGCTGTCCCACCGCAGGTGGTTTTCTTCGATCACCTGCTGAACGTGCTTCGGTGCAGAGCCGCCAGCCCCGGTTTCAAACATGCCGCCACCGTTCATCAGTTTGACGATAGAGAGCATTTTCGCCGAGGTGCCCAGTTCCAGGATCGGGAACAGATCGGTCAGGTAATCACGCAACACGTTGCCGGTGATGGTCACAACGTCTTTGCCTTTGCGCATCTCGACAAAGGAGAAACGTGTGGCTTCGCGCGGGGCCATGATCGGGATGTCTTTGCCTGCGGCTTTCAGCGCCGGTGCGACATATTTGATCAGCTCCGCATCATGGGCGCGGTTGGCGTCAAGCCAGAAGGCACCGGTGCCGGTGGCGTCAAAACGTTCGATGCCGAGTTGGATCCAATCGAGGATCGGCGCTTTTTTCGCGGTACACGACCGCCAGATGTCGCCCGCCTCAACCGCGTGCGAATGCAGCACATCGCCAGTGTCGAGCACGATCTCGACCTTGCCGTCTGCCTTCATTTCAAAGGTGGTTGGGTGGGAGCCGTATTCTTCGGCCTTTTGCGCCATCAGGCCAACGTTGGACACGGCACCACAGGTGGTGACGTCCAGCGTGCCGGTCTCTTTGAAATACTCGACCGTTTCGTCATAGACGCAGGCGTAGGAATTGTCCGGGATGCAGCATTTGGTGTCAGCCGCTTTGCCGTCCGGGCCCCAACCGATGCCGCCGGCTTTGATCACGGCGGGCATGGAGGCGTCGATGATCACGTCAGAGGGCACATGCAGGTTGGTGATGCCCTTATCAGAATTCACCATGTAAAGCGGCGGGCGGGCGTCCAGGGCGGCTTTGAGGTCCGCTTTCATCTCGGCATTGTCGGCGATCAATTTGTCCAATTCACCAATGCCATCGTTCGGGTTCCACTCAAGGGACGCGCCGTGTTTGGCGATGAAATCTTCGAGGTAGACAGAGACGAAATGACCGAAAATGATCGGGTCGGAGACCTTCATCATCGTGGCTTTGAGGTGCACGGAGAACAAAACGCCCGGCTCCATGCTCTCAACTTCGGCTTTGATATAGGCGCGCAGGGCCTTGGCGGAGAGGAAGGTCGCGTCGACCACTTCGCCCTCGGCGTATTTCAAACCGGATTTCAGAACGGTCTCGGTGCCATCTGTGGCGGTGAAAACGATCTTTGCGCCGCCCGCCTGAGCACCCGTGATGGTGGCGGCTTTTTCATTGGCGAAAAAGTCGTTGCCCGGCATCGAGGCGACCGTGGTTTTGGAGGCTGAGGTCCATGTGCCCATGCGGTGCGGGTTGGCCTTGGCGTATTCTTTCACGGCTTTGGCGGAGCGACGATCCGAGTTCCCTTCGCGCAGAACCGGGTTCACGGCGGAGCCTTTGATCGTGTCGTATTTGGCGCGGATTGCCTTTTCTGCGTCGGTTTGCGGATCGGCCGGGTAGGACGGGATCGGGTAGCCTTGCGACTGCAATTCTTTGATCGCGGCTTCAAGTTGCGGTACGGAGGCCGAGACGTTTGGCAGTTTGATCACGTTGGCTTCGGGGGTTTTCACCAACTCGCCCAGTTCGGCCAGATCGTCAGACACTTTTTGATCGTCCGAAAGCAGCTCCGGAAAGAGCGCGAGGATGCGGGCGGCGACCGAAATATCGCGGGTCTCGACGTTGATCCCTGCGGCCTCGGAGAACGAGGTGATGATCGGCAAAAGCGATCCACGCGCGAGTTCAGGGGCTTCGTCTACGATGGTGTAGATGATATCGGGGGTCTCTTGGGCCATGGGGTCCTCCACTAGTGGGTCTGCCACTTTAAGCGATGCTTTTCAGCGATTCTGCATTGGGGCAATTGCCCTTTTGCGCTTGGGCTTTCGGGTAGCGGAGTACGGGTCTCAAGTCAATGTATCCCGAGGTATACAATACAGATAGCGTGGCGGATTGAGAGGCGAGATCGCGGCTTTTGATCCGGTCCGTCGGCGCCTTGTGATTAAAAAATAAGCTAATGCGCATTTCATCACCGTAAAACGCGTGATTCCGATTGTGAAGCGCTCAACCGAACCTCTAAATTCTGAGCATGAGCGACACAAAAATCTTTGACGAAATGTGGGGCCGCAATGAGACCCTGCGCGATCCTTACGCAGGATTTCAAAGCTGGTTTGAAGGCGAAGACCTCAAACGGCTCCGAGCAAAACAGCGCGAGGCGGAAGAGGTCTTCCGGCTCACGGGCATCACCTTTAACGTCTACGGACGCTCGGAGGCCGAAGAGCGGTTGATCCCGTTCGACATCATCCCGAGGGTGATTTCGGGGCGTGAATGGCAAAAGCTGTCCAAAGGGATCGAACAACGGGTCCGCGCGATCAACGCCTTTCTCCATGACATTTACAACCGGCAGGAAATCATCAAAGCGGGCCGTATCCCGCTTGAGATGATCACCCGCAACGAGGCGTTTTTGCCGCATATGATGGGGATGTGTCCGCCGGGGGGCATCTATACGCATATCGTCGGCACCGACCTTGTGCGCACCGGTGATGACCAGTTTTACGTCCTCGAAGACAATGCCCGCACCCCCTCCGGCGTCTCCTACATGTTGGAGAACCGCGAGACGATGCTGCAAATGTTCCCTGAGCTGTTTTCCAAGAACCGGGTTCAGCCGGTGCAAAACTACCCGTCGGACCTGCGCCGCTCTCTGGCCGCCTGTGCGCCGCCCGCCTGTGATGGACCGCCAACCGTGGCCGTCTTGACGCCGGGGATTTACAACTCTGCCTATTTTGAACACGCGTTTTTGGCCGATCAAATGGGTGTGGAATTGGTTGAGGGCCATGATCTTCGGGTTGTCGACGGGCGTGTCGTCATGCGCACCACCCGTGGCTATCAACCGATTGATGTGCTCTACCGGCGGATTGACGACGATTTCCTCGATCCGCTGAACTTTAACCCGGAGTCGGCTCTGGGTGTGCCCGGCATCATGGATGTCTACCGCGCGGGCGGCATCACCATCGCCAACGCACCGGGAACAGGCATTGCCGATGACAAGGCGATCTATAGCTATATGCCGGAGATCGTTGAATTCTATACAGGCGAAAAAGCGATCTTAGAGAATGTGCCGACATGGCGCTGTTCCGAGCCGGACAGTCTGGCCTATGTGCTCGACAACCTCTCTGAGCTGGTGGTCAAAGAGGTGCATGGCTCTGGCGGTTACGGCATGTTGATCGGACCAACCTCAAGCAAGAAAGAAATCGAAGCCTTCCGCGCCAAATTGACCTCGCGCCCCTCGAATTACATCGCCCAGCCGACGCTGGCCCTCTCGACCGTGCCGATCTTTACCAAGGCGGGGCTTGCGCCGCGCCACGTCGATCTGCGGCCCTATGTGCTCTGCTCGCCTGACGGGATCAACATCACGCCCGGCGGTTTGACCCGTGTGGCGCTGCAAAAAGGCTCCTTGGTGGTGAACTCATCCCAGGGCGGGGGCACCAAAGACACTTGGGTGTTGGAAGATTAAAGGGTAGGGGACAGACATGCTTGGGAAAACCGCAAATGGCCTCTACTGGATGTTTCGCTATCTGGAGCGGGCCGAAAACACCTCGCGGCTTGTGGACACGGGGCAACGCATTGGCTTGACCCGTTTGGGTCAGGCCGATGATGAATGGACCTCGGTGATGCAATCGGCGGGCGTCATTGAGGGCTATAACGTCCATTACGATGAGACCAGCAAAGACAGCGCGATTGATTGGATGCTGCGCTCTCGGGACAATCCGTCCTCGGTGCTCTCGACCATCTCGGAGGCGCGTCAAAACGCCCGGCTTGTACGCACGGCCCTGACCGGCGAGGTCTGGGAGGCCTTGAACGGTTGTTACATGGCCACCCGCGAGGCGTTGAAACGCAAGGTCTCCGAACGCGACCTTCCGGCCGTGCTGGGCCTCATTCGTCAACGCACCGCCTTGGTGCGTGGGGCGACCCATGGCACGATGCTGCGCAATGACATTTATGATTTCGCCCGCATCGGCACGTTTATCGAACGCGCGGATGCCACAGCGCGGATTTTGGACGTGAAATATTACGTCCTTTTGCCATCGAATTTTTCGGTCGGCTCCTCGATCGACAATGTGCATTGGGAAACCATTCTGCGCTCTGTCTCGGCGCGGGGCGGGTTCCGTATGGCTTACGGCTCGCAAGTCAACGCCCGCGACATTGCGCAATTCCTTGTGCTCGACAAACGTATGCCGCGTTCGCTGAATTTCTGCGTCTCTAAAATCTATGACAATCTGGCCTATCTTGGGGCCGATTATGGCGCGAAATTCCCCTCGATGGACTTGGCTGAGGCGCTGGTGAATCGGTTCAACGCTCATGATATCGACGCGGTCTTTGAATACGGGCTGCATGAGTATATTCAAAACGTCTTGACGAGCTTGCGCCAACTTGGTGGCCAAATCGAACAAGACTATCGCTTTTATGAGTGAGGACCCATGCGCCTGACGATCCGCCACACCACCCGATATTCCTTTGCTGATCCTGTTACTTACGGGCTGCAACAGCTGCGCAAAACACCAAAATCCGGTCATGGGCAGGAGGTGATCCGTTGGAACACCACCCTGTCGGGTGGCAAAAAGGAACTCGAATATCACGACCACATGAACAATGCGGTGGAACTGATTTCCTTTGACAAGGATGTCACCGAAGTCACCGTGCGCTCCGAGGGTGAGGTTGAGGTCTCTGACACCAACGGTATCATCGGCGCGCATCGCGGACCGGCACCGCTTTGGCTGTTTGAAACCGTCACGCCGCTGACCAAACCGGGGCCCGGCGTGCGCGCGTTGATCAAACAGGTGGAGGGCGAAAGCTCGGTCGGCAAGCTGCACGATCTCTCGCGGGTGATCAGCGAGACCGTGGCCTATGAGGTCGGCACCTCACAGTCCGAAACCCGCGCCGAAGATGCGATTGCCGAGGGCAAAGGCGTGTGCCAGGACCACGCCCATATCTTTATCGCGGCGGCGCGTGAAATGGGGTTTCCGGCGCGCTATGTCTCCGGTTATTTGATGATGGATGATCGCATCGAACAGGACGCCACCCATGCCTGGGCCGAGGCGCATGTCGGTGGTCTGGGCTGGGTCGGATTTGATGTGTCCAATCAGATTTGCCCGGACACACGTTATGTCCGTGTTGCAACAGGGCTGGACTATCAGGGGGCGGCCCCTGTAACTGGCACACGATACGGCGGGGCGGGAGAGACTCTTTCGGTCGCCATTGAAGTTGCCCAGCAACAATAAAGTTCCCGGAGGGACAGATGACCTATTGCGTCGGCATGATGCTCGATAAGGGCCTTGTGATGATGTCTGACACCCGCACCAATGCAGGCGTCGATAACATTTCCACCTTCAAAAAGATGTTCACATGGGAATCCCCCGGCGAGCGCGTTTTGACGCTGATGACGGCGGGCAATCTGGCAACGACACAGGCTTTGGTCTCCCTGCTTGACGAGCGCACCAAAGCCCCGGAAGAGCGCGAACCTTCGATCCTGGCCGCCCCTTCGATGTTCCAAGTGGCGCGGATCGTGGCCCAGACCCTCAAAGATCTGATCACCACCCATGCTGACGAAGGCCAACGTGCGTCGAGCACCTTCAACGCCACCGTGCTTTTGGGCGGTCAAATCAAAGGCTCGCCGCCGCGTTTGTTTTTGATCTATCCCGAAGGCAATTTCATTGAGGCGGGAGACGAGACGCCGTTCTTTCAAATCGGCGAAACCAAGTATGGCAAACCGATTTTGGTGCGCGCCTATGAGCCGGATATGTCCTTTGAAAATGCGGTCAAATTGACGCTGGTTTCCTTTGACAGCACGGTGAAAGCCAACCTGTCCGTCGGCCTGCCGTTCGATTTGCAAGTCATCGAAGCCGACACCTATAAAGTCACCCACCAACGCCGCATCACCGCCGATGATCCGTATTTCCAAACGATTTCATCGAGGTGGGGCGAGGCATTGAAGACCGCGATGGACAGTCTTCCGGGCTTTACCTTTTAAGGCGTCTCAAGGCTGAGATTGGGTTTCGGGAACAGTGCGGGTTTGACGCCGCGCTCGATATAATCCCATGTCGCCATGGCGATCATTGCCGCATTGTCTGTTGCCCATTTCACCGGCGGCAGGCACAGGTTGACCCCGTGATGGTCTGCCACCTGAGCCATCGCGTCGCGCAATTGCGGCGAGGCCGACACGCCGCCCACAATCACCAAAGAGCGCGGTTTGCACTCTGCCAGCGCCCGGTCCGCCTTGGCCACCAAGACGTCGAGACAGGCGGCGACAAAAGACGCCGACATGTCCTCAAGGCTGACCTCGGGGTGGTTTTCAATATGGCGCGCGACCGAAGATTTCAGGCCGGAAAAGGAGAACTCATAGCCCTCATTTTTCATCGGTCTAGGGAGGCGCAACACCGGCCTGCCCAATTTCGCCGCCCGGTCAATGGCCGGACCGCCCGGCATGCCAAGCCCCAACATCCGCGCCACTTTGTCATAGCTTTCACCGACTGAATCGTCGCGTGTCGTGCCCAAAAGCCGATAAGACCACGGGTCTTTTAATTCCGCGATCAACGTGTGCCCGCCCGAGACCAACATGATCACGGCGGGAAATTCGGTTTGACCGCCTTCCAACTCAACCGAGCGGATATGCCCGCGCAAATGGTTGACGCCGTAAGCCGGCACACCCCATCCCATGGACAGTGCCTCAGCCGTGGACAACCCGACCAAAAGCGAGCCGATCAATCCCGGCCCACGGGTCACGCCAATGGCAGTGAGGTCTTTCGGTGTCGCTGAGGCCTCATCCATAACCGACTGAATTGTCGGCAAAATCGCCTCAAGATGCGCCCGTGAGGCGAGTTCGGGGTAAACTCCGCCAAAGGCCTCATGTACCTCATATTGCGACACGGTTTTGATTGCGGCCACATGGCCCGAACGATCAACAAGCGCCACCGATGTGTCATCACAGGAGGTCTCGATGCCAAGGATCAGCGCGCTCATAGGAGGCCCTCCAAAAGGCTGGCGATGTCTGCCTCAGACACCGCGCCGATGCGTTCGATCCGGGCCGGGGTGACGCGGCAATTGACGATGGTGGAGGGGGTGGCTTGGCGTCCTGTGCCAGCGACGATCAAATCCGGCGTGCCATTCAACTGTGCTGCGGCTTCATTGGTTGTGCCCGGTGTCTGAGCCCCGGATCGGTTGGCCGAGGTGACCAAAAGCGGACCCGTTTCGCGCAACACTGCCAAGAGCTGCGCATCATTGGGGATGCGCAAAGCGATCTCGTCGCGCCCGGCAAGCCATTCGGGTGCGCGCGTCGGATCAAGACCAAAGACGATGGTCAATGCGCCCGGCACAAAAAGGCTTGAGAGCAGGGCCTGCGCGCTTGGCGTGATCTGTGCGCCGAGCATGGCGATCTGATCCGCATCCGCAACCATGATCGGCAGGTTCTTGTCACGCGGGCGGTGTTTGAGCCCATAAAGCCGATCAATCGCCGCTCCATGTCGCGGGGAGACCGCCAGCCCAAGCACCGTGTCGGTCGGCAAAAGCACCACGCCACCTTGAGTGATGCACTGCACGATATCTGCCTCAGAAACAGTCATGACAGCACCTCGACAATGGGATAGGCGCGGGCGTTTACGGCGGGTTCGGGAGTGGCATCCATAAAGGCCAGCAGGGTGGCCATGTTTGCGGTGTTGGTTTTAGGCGCTTCAACTCCCTCAACAGGGATATTGCCCGCAAGGCTGTATTTGTCCAACTCCGCGGCCTTTTTTAAGGCAGTTTCTTCCAAACAATGTTCGTAATGTGCAAGTGCGCCATCGCGGTAAATTCCGAAATGCACATAGGGCCGACCGGCACGGCGTAGAAGGACGACCGGGGTTTGACCGTCGAACGCCTCCGCCCCCAGCAGTGCAAAAGCGGGCAGAGCAACGACCGGAATCCCAAGGGTAAAGCCCAGCCCATTGGCAAAAGCCGCCGCCGTGCGCGTCACGCCAAGCCCGCCGGGACCGATGTCACAGCCGATGCGGGTGATCTCGCTCAACGTAGCCCCGATCTGTGCAAGCCCGGTTTCCAACATCAGGCGATAATCGCGAGAGCCCGCAAGGCTCTCGACCTCTGAACTGTCAAACCGGATCGCGCCATCACGGGCCAGCGCCAGGACCGGCACGCCGTTTGAGGCCTGAATTAAAAGCGTCACGTCACTCATGCCAGCGCCTCCAATATGTCCAAAACCGCGTCCCATCGCGGGGCAGAGGCGGAGATAGACAACACCCGCGCCGTGTCATCCTCGCCAAAGCCAAGGCGGATGGACAGGGCGGTGTCGAAACTCTCAGCTATGCGTTCTCCCCATTCGATCACGGCGATGCCTGTGTCAAAATAGTCTTCTAATCCAAGGTGATAGAACTCTTGCGCGCTTTTCAGGCGATAGGCGTCGACATGCAAAACCGTGGCCTTTGGGGTCTCGTAAATATTGGCGATGGTGTAGGTCGGGCTGGTCACCGTTTCGTCTGATCCCAGCCCACGCACCAAGGCGCGGGTGAAAAACGTCTTTCCCGCCGCCAAACTGCCATCCAGCAAAATCACATCGCTCGGGCGCAACAACGGGGCCAACGCCACGGCCACGCGCGCGGTTGCGGCTTCGTCTTTCGCAATCAATGTCACTTGGCGTGCCACGGGGCCTGTCCGGTCTTTAAAAGTTATCTGCGCGATTTAGGGCAAATGGGGCCAAAGGTCCATGGGGTCCATCGGTGGGGGCGCTCCGCCCGGAACGGCCCAGTCACTGATCCGTGTCGAGCCAAATCGTGACCGGACCATCATTGATCAGGCTCACCTTCATCTCCGCGCCAAAAACCCCGGTCTCACAGGGCACACCCATCTGACGCAGGGCATCGGTGAAATGCGCGTAAAGCGCATTCCCAATCTCGGGCGCGGCAGCGGTGGAAAACCCCGGACGATTGCCCTTGGTGTCGGCGGCGAGCGTGAATTGACTGACCACAAGTGCGCTGCCTTGGATGTCGCGGACAGAAAGGTTCATCTTGCCCGCATCATCTTGAAAAATCCGCAGTTTTGAGATTTTGGCGGCCAGTTTTTCGGCCTGCGTTTCGGTGTCGTCGCGCATCGCACAGACCAGAACCAAAAGCCCCGGCCCGGATTGCCCAACCACCGCGCCATCGACACGCACGGCGGCTTCAGAAATGCGTTGGACCAGCGCTCTCACAGCTCATGCGTCCATGGCGGATTGGCCCCGGCGCGGCTGACGGTCACGGCGGCGGCTTTGACCCCAAGGGCAAGGGCGGCTCGCAATGTCGCGTCATCCAGATTGGCTACATCCGCCTTGGTCAATTTGCCCGCCCGTTGCAGCCCGGCCAGAAGGCCTGCGTTGAACGTATCCCCGGCGCCAACCGTGTCCACAACCGTCACTTTTTCGGCGGGCACATGGGTGACATGTCCGGTGGTGTAACCCTTGACCCCATCCCCGCCCATGGTCAGGCAGACAAGCTTTGGCCCCTTGGTCAAAAGCAGTTCGATATGGGCCTCAATTTCACCCGCGCCCATCAGCCACAACAGGTCCTCGTCCGAAACTTTGACAATATCGGCATGGGCCAGCATATGTTCGATTCGTGCACGATAACGTGCCTCATCGCGGATAAATCCGGGCCGAATGTTCGGATCAATCATGGTGACGCGGGTTTTGGAGGCCTCAACAAACAACGTTTCATAGGCCGCGCCACAGGGTTCGACCGGCAAGGAAATCCCACCACAAAACACCGCCGCGATCTGGTCAGGCAGGGCGGGAATATCCGCCTCGGTCAACATCCGCCCGGCGGTGTTTTCGTCATAAAACGCATAGGTGGCGTGGCCATCGACCAATTTGACAAAGGCCACGGTACAGGGGCGATCCACGGTGAGGGACAAGCTGCCATCGACATGGCTCTGTGCAAGGCTTTGTTTCAACAGATCGCCAAAAAAATCCTCTGAGAAGCCGCTGAAAAACCCCACATCCGCGCCAAGCCGACCCAAAGCGATGGCGGTGTTAAACACAGCGCCGCCGGGGTAGGGCGCATAGGCGTCCTCGCCCAGCGTCGTGGTGCGGGGCAGCATGTCGATGAGGGCTTCGCCTGCACAAAGGATCATGGGCCTGTCTCCTGGATATGGGTTGCGTCGTTTTAGATGTGTTAGCGCTATCTGTGCAAGATAAAATGCCTCAGTACCCAGCCGTGCCCTGTTGATTCATCGCCACCACATAGCCAATGCCCGCCGCAACGATCAGCCCGGCAATCACCGCCAAGGCGATTTTCCACGCCGAATAGGGCCGCTCGCCCTGCACCTTTCCGGTGCGTCCATTGACGACAAAACGATAGGTCTTGCCACGGTATTTATAGGCCGCCATCCACACCGGCAAAAGGATATGTTTGAACGTCACCCCGGACACAGCGGTTTGCAGGTCATGCACCCTTTGCCGGTCGCCACCAATGTCAAATTTTACATCGCGCACAATCACCCGGTCCATGTAATCGCGCGCGCTCTCATAGCCCTCTTCGAGCGGCACGGTATAGGCCGAGGCGCGAAACCCCGCCAAATAATCCGGCACATAGGGTTCCAACTCGGACAAATCCCACGGCGCCAACCCATCGGTGAAGCGCGCTGGCAAAGCCTGCGCGGCCAGCACCAGAACATCGTCGAAAAACCGCGACACGCGGCCGGATTTGACCCGCCAGCGGGTGTGACGTTCACGAATGGTTTGGGTTTTGCCATCGCGGGTGATGGTGCGGGTGGTGTAATAATCATCGCCGCGCTCGCCACGGTATTGGGTCGCGGTTTGCGCATCAAAGGTCCAATAGGGCAGGTACATCCCCGACAATTGCCGCCCCTTGCGCGCATAATCCTTGAGCCCATTCGGGGCAAACCACAAGCGGCCAAGCCAATCCGTCATCGCGCTGCGCGCGTGCGCCTCGGTGAGGGCAAAGGGCAGGAGGCCATGTGGTTTGATCTGGCGGTGCACGCCGGTGTCCGTGACCACGGGGGTGGCGCAAAACGGGCATTCTGTGGCATGGATGTCGGCGTCAAATTCCACCTCCGCCCCGCAATTGGGACAGGTCGACACGCGGGTGTCTTCCATCGCCTGATCCGGCAGCGTCGCGGTCAACGCGGTCCGAAAATCCAGCTCGCGCGGGGGCGGTGCGTCGCTTTTATCCAGCGGCTGATCCGCGCCGCAATGATCGCATTTAAGGCGCGCCGCCTCTGGATCAAATCGAAGATCCGCCCCGCAGGTCGAACAGGGAAAGCGATGCTCCTGTGTGCTGTGTTCAGAAAATGCCTCAGAGGTCATGCATGTTTACCCGGTATTAAGGGCGCTGCGCCCATGCTGCGCCAAAGCACGATGTGCGGTGATATATATGGAGATGGTTTTTGCTGAATAACGATGAAGACAGGCAAGTTCTCGATGCCATTTGTGCCCATGCCTCTTGGACGCGGGCGTTTTCTGAGTGTATTGATCACGGTAAACTGGAAAAGACATCACAGGACATCTCCTGTGATGATCAATGCGAATTTGGCAAATGGCTGGCTGGACTGTCGCCGTCTGCCAATGATCCGGCGATGAAAAAATTCGCGACGATCAAAAATATGCACAGCCGGTTTCATGTCGAGGCGGGCAAGATCGCGGTTCATGTTGAAAATGGCGATCGCGCGGCGGCGCGCAAAGGCTATGAAGCGCCCCATTTCAAACGGATGACCAATTCGTTGATCATCAATCTCAACGATTGGCGCGAAGATTTCCGCAGGTTTTCCTAATGCGACAAGGCTGCGATGCTGTTTCATGCGGCGTCACGGTGTTCAAAACTCACGGCCTGCCCGACCTGGCGGCAAGACGAGTCGGTGAAGCGGATGACATGGCAAAATACCATGGTCCCAATCCCGTCTCTGGTCAAACGCCCGGAAACGGTGGCCGCTTTGCCGTGGCAGACGACCTGATCAATCGAAATACTTTGCGGCGGCACCTTATTCAGTAGATGCGCCGTGATTGCGTCGCGCCCAAGCACACAGGGCGTCGCGGTTTGATCCCAACTTGCCGTCTCAGAAAACACCCCATGATCCACTTCGCCCACACCCATGAGGGCGAGGGCGATCTCAGTCACTTTGGCATTTGTGGCGGACCGGTCGCAATCTGGCGACCGATGCACCCGAGGAGCAAGAGGCATGAGCGTTACGCACCCGGCGGAGGCGGCGGCGGCGCGATGGTGAAAAGCTGTGCCAATTCGCGCACATCTTCGGCCAGCAACCACCCGTCCTGACCGGGGGTCCAGACGTAAGAGCTGCGTTTGAGTGTCCCCTTTGCGGCCATCTGCCCCATTTCCGCCTTGGAAAACGGGCCGGTTGTTTCGCCATTCTCGGCGATGTGCCAGACGTGTTCGACTGGCGGGGGCGGGGTTTGAGCGACCGGTGCGGGAGCTGAGGCGGCAGGACGCGCGCCCCATGGGCCTGTTTGTGCGGCCATCGCCATCCCCATGCCGGCGCCCATGCCCGCCCCCATCGAAGACGCCATCGCCGAGTTTTCTGCCCCCATGGCTTCGGCGGCGTTGAATTTCATATAGCCATCGAGGTTGCCAACGATTCCCATCGAGGTGCGCTTGTCCATCGCCGCCTCAACCGCCTCGGGCAGGCTGATGTTTTCAATGTAAAATTCCGGGATGATCAGGCCGTATTCAGACACCACTTTGGTGATCTCGCTGGCGACCAATTTGCCCAAATCAGCCGTGTTTGCCGCCATGTCCAACACCGGGATGCCAGAGCTTGCGACGATGCGGCTAAAGGCCTGTACGATGATGTTGCGGATTTGGAACGAGATTTCATCCATGGTGAATTCGCCGTCTGTGCCGACGATTTCGGTCAAAAACAGCGCCGGATCAGAGACTTTGACCGTGTATGTGCCATAGGCGCGGATGCGCACCGGACCGAATTCCGGGTCGCGGCAGATGATCGGGTTTTTCGTGCCCCATTTGAGGTCGGAAAACCGCGTGGTGTTGACGAAATAGACCTCGGATTTGAACGGCGATTTGAACCCGTGATCCCAATGGTTCAGCGTGGTGAGGATTGGCATGTTGTTGGTTTCCAACATATAAAGTCCCGGCGAAAACACATCCGCCAGTTGCCCCTCATGCACAAACACCGCCGCCTGACCTTCGCGTACGGTCAGTTTGGCCCCGTATTTGATCTCATGCGCTTCGCGTTCAAACCGCCACACCATCGTGTCGCGGGTGTCATCCGTCCAATGGATGACGTCAATGAATTCGCCAGAGAGAAAATCGAAAATACCCATCGGGGCCTCCTGTGGTCGTCAAATATCTTCGCCCATCAATTCGTGTGCAATCACGACAGATATCGGGCGGGCAACTTCGGGTCTCATGCCGGGCGCCAGACGCGGATCATAGAGCATCCGCAGCAAAAGTTCGTCATGGCGGGTCAGCAACGCAAATTCTTCGTCGTCGTTGAAAATCGACGGCCGTGCGCGCGGGCTGTCATTGGCCAATCCCAGGCCTTGAGCGATTTCCTCATGAAAACACGAGCGGCGCAACAGGTCCGGGTTCTCGGCGCGGATGATCGCCACGGCCTTGCGATACGCGCCATCATTGGCCGGATCAGAGGCGATCACCAAGCAATAGGTCGAGCGCGGCATGTCGATGACAGAACGGATCGCATTCGCGCCGATGCCCGGAATGAGCTGGCTCAGACGCGGGCCAATGGCGCGGCGTTCGTCTTCGTTGAGCACCAGAATATTGAAGTTCGGGCGGGAGGACACACTGACCGAATGGCCCGAGGCACGGGCCAGTTGCCCGGCAAAACTTTCAATCGTCGCACGGTCCTTTTGGCGCTGTTCCAGCGGCACAGAGGTGCCGAATTCAATGCCGATCCGCACGGGCACATCCCAGCGATGCAGATCAGAGGGCGTGGTTTTGGCGACAAACCGCCCGCCCACCGAGGTATATTCGTCATTGAGCGCGATGGCGTCAAAATTCACCGCAAGCTGGCGCGCAGAAAAGGGCGTATCCGGCCCGCCCCCGTCCGTGCGCAACAGGTCATTGGCCAAAAGATCGGCCTGAACCCGTGCAAAATAGGTCTGAAGCAAACGGCTTTCCGTGCTGCGCGGGGTGACGTTGGTGCTGTCTGGACGCAAAACGGGTTGCGAGGCATGGCTGGGCGGGCGCGCGATGGGCGGCGTGGTTGGGCCGGGCACACAGGCCGACAGCACAAGCCCTGCGCCCGCGCCGATGGCTGTCAATCTTGCCCGACCCAAGGGACGCATCAGGAACGCACCGATGGCCCGGCGGCGTTGCCTGTGGCTTTGGCAGAGGCCAAGGTGTCGCGCAGATTGGCTTCCATGGTTTTGAGTTCGACCTCGGCCTCGGCGCGCTTGCGTTTGCCCTCGTCGGCGATCTGAAGGCTTTCCTCAATGGTGGCGATCAATTCGGCATTGGCGGTTTTCACGGCCTCGATGTCAAACACGCCGCGTTCCATTTCTGTACGAACGATTTTGTTGCCCTCGCGCAGGTTTTTAGCATTCGCGGTCAACAGTTCGTTGGTCAGATCCGTGGCGGCTTTGATGTCTTTCGCGGCCTCGGTCGAGCGCTGAATGGTCACGGCTTGGGCCAATTGGGTTTCCCAAAGCGGCACGGTGTTGACCAGTGTGGAGTTGATTTTGGTGACCAGAGATTTGTCGTTTTCCTGCACCAACCGGATCGAAGGCAGGGACTGCATCGTCACCTGGCGGGTCAGTTTCAGATCATGTACCCGACGTTCCAAATCGTCACGCGCGGCGCGCAGATCGCGCAATTCCTGCGCTTTGATCACTTGGTCCTGCTCGGGCGCGGCCTCCACCGCGGCGGCCAGAGCGGGGATTTCGCCTTCGTCCAATTCTTTGATTTTCAATTCGCCCGCCGCAATGTAAATCGCCAATTCATCATAGAAATTCAGCGTCTTATCATAGAGCATATCGAGCGATTTGATGTCTTTGAGCAGCTTGTGCTCATGCGTCAAAAGATTGTCGGTGATCTTGTCGATCTGGGTTTGAATGGTCTCGTAACGGGCGATGAATTTCGCCATTGGCGCCGCACGGCCCAACAGTTTCTCCCACCAGCTTCGGTTGCGGCGCACGTCGAGTTCGGACACGGAAAATCCGCGAATGGTGGTCACGATGGAGCGCAGAGAGTCGCCCGCAGGCCCCACATCTTTGTTGCGCACATCTTCCAGCATCGCTTGTGAAATCTCTTGCAATTCGGCCTGCGCACCCGAGCCAAAGCGGACGATCGAATTGGTGTCGCCCATGTTGATCTCGGATTTCGCGCGCTCGATTTCCGCGCTCAAAGGCGTGTTGGCCAAAGCCACCGGGTCGATCAACTCGCCCTTTGGCTCGGCGAGGACAACGGCGGTGACGGCTTCGACGTCTTTCAATGCGGCTTCGGCCTTTTGGCGGGTGGTGTCGGACATGGAACGGTTCCCCAGTTAAGAACTTGAAAAGTTTGTTTTATTTGATGCCTTCGCGGGCAAGACGGTCGCGCAGGACCTCGATCTCGATATCAAGATCAGTTTTGCTACCCAAAAGTAACGCCTCATTGCGTGCGGCGAAATTTTGTTCGAGATCGTCGAGCAGGGCAAACCAATCCTGACGCGCCTCAGCGTTTTTGGTGCGCGCCCAAAGGTCGGCATATTTGACCGTCGCATCGCGCGCGCCCAGCAAATAAACCCCAAGATATTTGCGGGCGGCTGTCAGGTCGCGCGGGTCGTCTTCGACGGTGCGAAACATGTCGCGGGCGGTTTTGATAAAGGCGTCAAGGCGGGTTTCGGCGGCCCGGTCGCCCGACCGCGACAACGCTTCGCGCATGGTGTTCAAATGCGCCTCAGCTTCGTCAATCGCTTTGGACACCCGGTCTTGTTGAAACGTGTCAATGTCGTCCATGCCTTTGTTTTTCAACGGATCAAAGCCAAAGGCGAGGCTGTGCAGCACGGTGCCGAGACTGGCAAAAATCACCGTCTCCAGAGCGCCCCAGCCGAACCAGCCGACAAGGCCAAGCCCGACGCCGGTCAAAACAGAGCCAAAGATTTTGCGCGGGATCGCCGGACGCCGCGAGATTTTGCGCGCCTCATAGGCCTCCTCGGCCTTTAACCCTTCGCGGGTCAAAAACGCCGCGCCGACAAGACATCCCAAGGCCGCCAAATAACCCGCCATAACAATGGGTTCAGCGGAAAATGCTTTCCATGACAAGGGCAGTCCCGCGTAAAACAACAGGTTCGAACGCGCGCCAACACGGGACGGACGTTTGCCATCAAAAGGGCGATGTTTCGGGGGGGGCGGCGTGCCCGCACCCTCCGGTTTTGCCGATGTTTTCGGGCTGCCATCGGGCGAATAGGTCGAACCATACCGTTGCGCCATGGATCACATCCCCTGCGCTTTGATCGTGACGTAAAAGGTCAGTGCGACCAAAAGATAATAGGCCAGTTTTGAAAACGGACTGTCGCTCATGACCACCCTTTCGATCAAACGCAGTGTTCAGGTCCAGATATAGGAAGAAACGGCGCACTGTGAAAGAGTTAAGGGGAGCAAATGCCCCCCTTTCCCCTGCGTTCTTGTATCAGCTCTTGCCTCTGGGCGGTTTCCCGCCCGGCTTGCTCCCATGGGATTTGAACCCGGAGGAGCGGGGTTTGCCCTCCGCGCCGCCGCCGTGGCTTTTAAACCCTGCGGATTTGAAGCCGCCCGGTTTTGCCCCCGGTTTCCCGCCCGGTTTGCCACCCGGTTTGCCAAAGGGGCGACCTGCGGGTTTGCCATCGCGCTCACCCCGTGAATCGCCTCGTGAATCGCTGCGGGATTTGAAATCACCCCGAGAATCACCATCACGTTTCTTGAACCCGCCCTCGGGCCGACCGCCGCCCGCATCGTCGCGACGTTTGAAACCGCCCGGTTTGCCACCCGGCTTGCCGTCACGATCATCACGGGAGTTAAAGCCGCCCTCGCCGCGCGGTTTGCCGCCCGGTTTACCGCCGGAACGATCATCGCGGTCGCCATAGGCCGGTTTGTCACCGCGTGGTTTGAACGGCGCTTTGCCGTCTGTGCGGCGATCGCCGCCCCCAGAACCTCCACGCGCGTCATTGCGGCCTTTGGTTTCGGTGCGCGGACCGCCCGGCTTGCCATCGCGCGACACCGCACGTTTCGCGCCTTGCGGTGCGCCACGTTTGGAAAACCCGCCATCGCCAACCTCAAGATCCATGCCCAACTGATCGCGCAGCACACGGGCGCGGACCTCTTCGACCTGACCGGGTTGCAAGGTGCCAAGGCGGAACGGGCCATAAGACAGCCGGATCAGGCGGTTCACCACCAGACCGATATGCTCCATCGCACGGCGAATTTCGCGGTTTTTGCCTTCGCGCAGACCGACGGTCAGCCAGGCATTGGCACCCTGTTGCCGATCAAAGGTGACTTCCATGCCCTGAAAGTCCTCGCCATCAATGGTGATGCCATTGCGCAGCGTGTCCAAAGTGGCCTCAGAGGCCGTGCCTTTGACCCGCACCCGGTATTTGCGCAGCCAGCCGGTGTCAGGCAGCTCAAGTTTGCGTTTGACCTCGCCATCGTTGGTCAACAAAAGCAGACCCTCGGAGTTGATATCCAACCGGCCGACAGACATCACCCGCGGCATTTCCACCGGCAATTTGTCAAACACCGTTTCGCGGCCTTTTTCGTCCTTGGCCGTGGTCACAAGGCCCAAAGGCTTGTGATAAAGCCACACGCGCGGCGGCTCGGGTTCGCCCACTTCTTTGCCGTCGACATAAATGCGGTCTTTCGGCATGACGTTGAGCGCGGGGGAGACCACTTTGCGACCATTGACCGTCACGCGGCCTTCATTGATCAGTTCTTCGGCCTCGCGCCGCGAGGAAATGCCCGCGCGCGAGAGCACTTTGGCGATGCGATCCCCCGGATGGGGCTTGTCCGCGTCACCAGAATGATCCGATCCCGGTTTGGAATGCGGTTTGGCGTGGCTTTTGTAGCCGGTGGGTTTGGACGGTTTTTTGGGTGTGTCTTTGGGCGTGTCGTCGGTCATGAAAAGGCCTCTCTTTGGGCCGCTCATACTCTGACATAGCCCCGTTTAAAAGAGCTTTGCTTGGATTGCGTGGTTTTCTGAGGCCTTTGACATAAAACCGGCCCGCACGAGGGCAAGTGCAGGCCGGGCCATCATGGATGGGGTGTGAGGCCCCATCCAATCTCTTGGACGGGGGGCCGTTTAGAACGTGTAGACGTAGGACATGCCAACGACCCAAGGGTCGATTTCGGCTGTGCCAATTTTTGCACCATCGAGTTTGACGTCGCTGTTGATGTCGATCCAGCGCACATCGGTCCGGAATGCGCCGTGATCGCTCATTTTGTAGTCAAAGCCCGCATGAAGCGCGACGCCCCAAGAATCGCTGAGGTCCAGATCGCTACCAGCGATTGCGCCTTTGGCGGTCTCATCGAAAAACGCCGTATAGTTGAGACCAACGCCAACAAAGGGCGAGAACTGTTCGCCACCGTTGAAATGATATTGCACTGAGATGACCGGCGGCAGGTGTTTGGTCGAGCCGATGCGGCCCAGGCCGGAGGCGTCAATGTCATGCATGAATGGCACGGCACCGAGCACTTCGATGCCAATGTTATTGGCGACGAAATACTCAAATGTGATGGTCGGTCGGACGCTGTCGCCGATATCAAGCGTGTTGGCTCCGCCCAGAATGGTTCCGTTGTCGGATTTTGGCATCACCCCACCAAGGCCAAGGCCAAGAGACATGGTGCCCGCCTCTTGCGCGGTTGCGCCGGACATCCCGGCGAGAGTGAGAGCGAGAGCGGTGGCAAAAAGTGTCGTCTTTTTCATAGTGTGTCCTAATGTCTTACGTCGCGCGTGTGGCGGACCGTCTGCCTCGGATCAGGCAAGAGCTTTGATTTGCATCAATTTGCCTGGGGCTGCGTCAATCTGTCGGGCGCGCGCGCGCGGGCATGTGAGGCGCAAAATGCAGGCCAATGTCGCGAAGCGTGCCTTGCGTCGACGGCGATTCCACGTCAGGAAAGGCCATGTCTTTTCGCTCTTATATGGATGATGCGTTCATCGAGGCGGCTTTGGCCGAGGCCCGCGGCGAAGTGCCTGTGGGCGCGGTCGTTGTGTCACCAACAGGCGAGATCGTCGGGCGCGGTGGCAATCAAACCCGCGCCGACAATGATCCCACGGCCCATGCCGAGATCGTCGCCATCCGCGCCGCCTGTGCCAAACTGGGCCAAGAACGCCTGCCGGGCTATGATCTTTACGTGACGTTGGAACCTTGCCCGATGTGCGCGGCGGCGATGTCAAACGCGCGGATTTCCCGGTTGTATTACGGCGCAGAAGACCCAAAATCCGGCGGTGTCGCCCATGGCGCGCGGGTGTTTTCGCACGCCCAATGCCACCACGCCCCCGAGGTTTATGACGGCATCGCGGCGGATCGGGCCGAAGCCATGCTTAAGGCGTTTTTTGCCACCCGGCGCTAAACTGCGCCCGCCCCATCTTAAAGTCTGTGCCTCGCGTAGGAGTTCCTGTCGGTCGCCGTAATATCTGTATCGAGGGTCTCAAAGGTCTCAAAGGAGAGACAGATGAAAGCCGCTCAGCGATGCACTCGCTTTGATGCTGCCCTTGATCTTCGCCGCGCGCCCCGGATGTGCCCAAAATATCACCGTGACCACCGGACATTGCGGCGTTTCGGGTCAAATTGGACGCGGTGCTTGATCTCACGCAGGGCGTGGTGCTTGGGGTGATGGAAGAGGCCGCGGGTCAGAACTGAGCCGCGCGCTCTTGTATCGGCCACCAAGATCGGTTAGGCAGGGCACGCACAGGCTTGGCCCGTGCACCATCCCAAATCCTTGAAATTACGCCCGTTTTTGGGGCCATCCGCGTGGGTTGGCCCTTGCGGGTCTCTGCGCGAGTGTCTGATGATCGAAACCACCCTGTTGCGCCATGAACGGCATCTGAAAAACCTTGCCCTGCTGTTGGGCGTCGCCTCGACGGTTGCCATCGTACAAAACTGGTATCCGCTGAACCTGTTTCTGTCGCTGCCGTTTTGCCTTATTTGGCTGGGGATGGGATGGTTGCATTCCGAACGGCAGTTGAAATGGATCAACATCCTGTTTGCCGCATTTTATGTGTACGGCATTGGGCGTTATCTGGTGCTCGGGGCGTAACGGTGGTTAAATCTCGATGGCGACAAGCACCTCGGGCACTTTGACCACGCCGTCGTCCAGAGCGTAGACCAGCGGATCACAACTCTGCGCCAAAAGCGGGAACGTGCCCCAGTGGCACGGAATCACCGTTTTGAAATCAAAGAATTTTTGACAGGCATAGGCGGCGCGGGTCATGTCCATCGTGTAATGGCCCCCGGCGCAGAGAATGCCGATGTCGGGCTGATGCAGATCGGCAAACCACGCCATATCGGCCATGAGATCGGTGTCGCCAGAGACATAGATCGTGTGGCCTTCGCCCGAGATCATAAAGCCCGCCGGGTCGCCCGCATATTGCGGTGCGCCGTCTTTGAAATCAATTGAGGAAGAGTGCACCGCGTTCACCATCGTGACCCGCACCGCCGCGTCGCCTTCGCCCAAAGTGCCTTCGCCTAAGGTGATCGTGCCGCCCTTGCCAAAGCCCGTGACCTGCGCGCCCTCGGCCCCCAAGATAAGTGATAGTTCATGGATGCAATAGATCATCGCATCCGTGTCGCGTGCCACGGGCAGGGTGGTCGAGGCATGATCGCCATGGCCGTGGGTGAGAAAGATCGCCGTTGCGCCTGTGGTGGCCTCCGATGCGCGGTCTTCGGGAAAGGCCGGGTTGCCCGCAAGCCACGGGTCAATCAGCAAAACCTGATCCGCGATCTCGATGCGAAAACCGGAATGTCCAAGCCAAGTGATTTTCATGCGACCTCTCCCTATATAGTCCTCAAACGGCTGCTTGGGAAAAGCTAGCACAGGAGCGGGAAAAATCACATGTGGACAGAGCAATTCGATGGCTATTGTGAGCGGGTGGATTTCACATTTTGGTCAGAACCCGTCAATGCGCTGACCAATCTGGCCTTTGTGCTGGCGGCGCTTTGGATGTGGCCGCGCACCCGCCATCACCCTTTGGCGCGGGCCATGGCTGTCGTGTTGATGCTCATCGGCTTTGGGTCTTTCGCCTTTCACACCACGGCCACGCGCTGGGGCGCTTTGGCCGACACCGCGCCGATCCTTGGTTTTATCCTGCTTTATATTTTCGCAGCCACGCGGGATTTCTTTGGTCTCACGCCCTTGAAAACCGGTCTTGTGACCCTGCTGTTTTTCCCCTTTGCCGCCGCCACCATGCCGCTGTTTGCCAAGCTCGGTCTTGGATCGTCGGCGGCCTATGCGCCGGTGCCAATGTTGATTTTCATCTACGCCTATCTGCTGAAATCCATCGCGCCCCAAACCGCGCGCGGCTTGGCGGTGGGGGCGGGGTTGTTGTGCCTCTCCATCGGCTTTCGCATGTTGGATGATCCGATCTGCGCGATCTGGCCCATGGGTACGCATTTCCTCTGGCATCTGCTCAATGCCGTGGTTTTGGCGCATATGATCGCGGTCTACGCCAACCACATTGGCTTGAAGGAGGCTTGAAGGCCGCGCGCCTGCGCGATAAAGCCATGTCAAAAGCCCTGTGCAACAGAAAAGACGGAGCCCAACCATGTCTATTGACATCGACACCGCACGCCGGGTCGCCAAACTCGCCCGCATCCGGGTTGAGGAAGACGCGCTGCCCGCATTGGCCGAAGAGTTCAACGCTGTGCTTGGCTTTATCGAGCAACTCTCCGAAGTGGATGTTGACGGCGTCGAACCGATGACCTCGGTCACGCCGCAGCGCCTCAAGCGCCGGGTCGATGAGATCACGGATGGCAATATGCAAGAGAAAATCCTGAAAAACGCGCCCGATGCGCGCGAAGGCTTTTTTGCGGTTCCGAAGGTGGTTGAATAATGTCTGATCTCAATAAACTCACCCTGTCCGAGGCCCGTGACGGTCTGCGCAAAGGCGATTTCACCTCTGTTGAGGTGACCGAAACCTGTTTGTCCGCGATTGCCGCCTCCGGCGCGCTCAACGCTTTTGTGCACAACACGCCCGACATCGCGATGGAACAGGCCAAAGCGGCGGATGCCCGCATTGCGTCTGGCGATGCGCCTGCGATGTGTGGCCTGCCGATCGGGATCAAAGACCTGTTTGCCACCAAAGGTGTCGATACCCAGGCGGGGTCGCGCATCCTTGAGGGCTTCAAACCCGAATATGAGAGCACCATCACCACCAAACTGTTTGACGCGGGTGCTGTGATGTTGGGCAAGCTCAACATGGATGAATTTGCCATGGGGTCGTCGAATGAAACCTCTGTGTATGGCAATGCGGTCAACCCGTGGAAGGTCGATGATCGTGCCTTGACGCCGGGTGGTTCCTCTGGTGGCTCTGCGGCGGCTGTGGCGGCGGACCTGTGTCTGGCCGCAACCGGCACCGACACCGGTGGCTCGATCCGCCAACCCGCCGCCTTCACCGGCATTGTCGGGATCAAACCGACCTACGGGCGCTGTTCGCGCTGGGGTGTGGTGGCCTTTGCCTCTTCTCTGGATCAGGCCGGGCCGATGACCAAAACCACCCGCGATGCGGCGATCATGTTGGAAGCCATGTGCGGCCATGACGCGAAAGACAGCACCTCCGCCGATCTGGCCGTGCCGAATTTTGAGGCCATGCTGACCGGCGACATCAAAGGCAAGAAAATCGGTATCCCGAAAGAATACCGCATGGACGGGATGCCCGAAGAGATCGCCAAACTCTGGGACGAAGGCGCGGACATGCTGCGCGCGGCGGGGGCTGAGGTGGTCGAGATTTCGCTGCCCCACACCAAATACGCGCTGCCCGCCTATTATGTGATCGCGCCCGCCGAAGCCTCGTCCAACCTCGCGCGCTATGATGGGGTGCGCTATGGTCACCGTGCCAAATTGGCGGCGGGTGACGGCATTGATGACATGTATGAAAAGACCCGCGCCGAAGGCTTTGGCCACGAGGTTCAGCGCCGCGTGATGGTTGGCACCTATGTGCTCTCGGCCGGGTTCTATGACGCCTATTACAACCGCGCGCGCAAAGTCCGCACCCTGATCAAAAAGGATTTCGAGGACGTGTTTGCCCAAGGGATCGATGCGATCCTGACTCCCGCCACGCCGTCGGCGGCCTTTGGTCTGGGTGAAATGTCGGACAGCGATCCGATCCAGATGTATCTCAATGACGTCTTCACCGTTACGGTCAACTTGGCGGGTCTGCCGGGGGTGTCCGTGCCGGCGGGCCTGTCGGCCAAGGGGCTGCCGTTGGGGTTGCAACTCATCGGGCGGCCGTGGGAAGAGGGTGATCTGCTGAATATCGCCCATTCGCTTGAGACGGCTGCGGGCTTTGTTTCCAAGCCGGAAAAATGGTGGTAAGGGACGCCGAACTGACCTCATCCTTGGAGCTTGCCGCCGATGCGCCGCGCCTCTTACGCCTTGATTTCCTTGATTGCCCTTGCGGCTTGCGAAACTCCCGTGCCGGACAGCGGCTCCGGCGTGGGCTTTAACTCCTATGCGGATTATCAGGCCCAACGTGAGGCCGAGTTGATTGCCAATGGCGATGGGCGTGGTCAAAGCGAAGGCGTGACCACAGGCGCAACCACAGGTCTCGACACTCAGGCGATTTCGGCGGAAGCCACCGCGGCGATTGATGCGGCGGAAAACACGTCCACACCTGTGGGGCCCGCGCCCAAAGCGGTGACCAACGCCATCGGGATTTCTTCGGAAAACAATTTCGATGCGGTTGCTTCCGAGCGTTCGATCGAACAAGACGCCGCCCGTGTCGCGGCCAACAAAGACTCCTATGTGACCATTCAGCCGACTGCCGTGCCGACCCGCCCAACCAAGGATGCGGCCACGATTGTTGAGTTCGCCTTGTCGACCACCAATCGCGTTGGCGAAGCGCTTTATTCACGTCTGATCCCCGGCGCGCAGACCCGTGCGGCACGCGCCTGTGCCAAATACCCGTCGCCCGATCTGGCACAGGAGGATTTCCTGTCCAGTGGCGGGCCGGAACGCAACGCCAAGGGGCTTGATCCCGATGGCGATGGTTTCGCCTGTAGCTGGGACCCCGCGCCCTTCCGTTTGGCTGCGCGTGCGCGCTGATCCGCGATTTGACTGTCGTGCCTGATATCCTTGATCACCCATCACCCAATTTTGGCGAGCGGCGCGGTGGTGTCCGCCCGGATATGGTGGTGTTGCATTACACCGCCATGACCTCCACCGATGCCGCCTTGGAACGGCTCTGTTGCCCGGATCACGACGTGTCCGCCCATTACCTGATTGATGGTCGGGGCGCGATTTTGCGTCTTGTCGATGAGGACAAACGCGCCTGGCACGCGGGGGCGGGGCAATGGGGCCGCGTCACCGATGTGAATTCTCATTCGATCGGCATCGAACTGGCCAGCCCCGGCACAGCGCCCTTTGCCGCTGATCAAATGGACGCGTTGGAGCGGCTTTTGACCGACATCATCGAACGCTGGTTCATGGCGCCCGAACGCGTCATTGGCCATTCCGACATGGCGCCCTCGCGCAAAATCGACCCCGGCCCGCGCTTTGATTGGCGCAGACTGGCGCTCGGCGGCCTGTCCGTCTGGCCGCAAATTTCACTGGATTTTGAGGCCCATGAGGGTGAGTTTTTGCAAGGTCTCGCGGCGTTTGGCTATCCCGATGCGCCGATTGAGGCGCTGTTGCCCGCCTTTCGCGCCCGCTTTCGGCCCAATCATCACGGCCCCCTTGATGCCATAGATATGGCCATGGCGCATGATCTGGCGACACGCTTTCCCGTTGACCCGGACGACTGGCTCGCCTAAGTCGCACAGATACGCGGATGGCTGGATAATCGCGGGCAACGCGTCCTTTCGGGGGCGTTTGCGCGAGGAAAGTCCGGACTCCATCAAGCAACGGTGCCGGGTAACGCCCGGCGGGGGCAACCCTAGGGACAGCGCCACAGAGAACAGACAGCCCTCTCATACGGGGGTCATGGTGAAACGGTGGGGTAAGAGCCCACCGCGGGACTGGCAACAGGACCGGCACGGCAAGCCCCACCGGGAGCAATGCCAAATAGGGACTTCGCGCGGGGACCGTGTGCTTTGCATACCGCCCGCAGGGACGCTTGAGCCCGAGACGTCCGGGTTGGCAGCTTGAGCCTGTTGGTAACAGCAGGCCTAGAGGAATGGTTATCCACGGCGGGTCATACCGCTGAGACAGAATCCGGCTTATAGGCCGTCCGCGTATATTTCTTTCATCTTTTCAAACGGGGCATAGCCGAGATTGGCGCCTTTCGTAGAGAATGGCAGGAACAGCCCTGAGTGATCGACGCTGCATCGGCAATGAACGGCGGTCTTTCGGAGCAGACAGATGGTAATTGCGCAAGAAGCGGGTCGGTCAGCAGTCTCGATCTTGCTAAGCATCTCCCAGTCCTCAACATATGGAGATAGGAATGCTTCTCAACGGAAAGACAATTATCATCACCGGCGCGAGCAGTGGCATTGGAGCCGCCGCCGCCAGAATTTTCGCAGCTGAAGGAGCGAAGCTGGTTCTCGGAGCGCGCCGAGACGAACTGCTTGAGCAAATCACAGAGGACATTTCTGCCAACGGTGGCGAGGCGGCTTTCCTCGCGGGGAACGTCGAGGATGGCGGCTACGCCGAAGCGTTGGTGGCGCTTGCGGAGTCGCGTTTTGGCGGCCTCGACGGCGCTTTCAACAACGCGGGTGTCACGGGAGACATGGGTCCAATCCCCGACATGGCAGACAGCAATTGGCATAAAGTGATGGCAGTCAACCTGAATAGCGGGTTCTATGCGGCCAAATTCCAGATCCCTGCGATGCGCAAACGTGGTGGCGGTTCGATTGTGTTCACCTCCTCATTCGTGGGACACACAATCGGTTTGCCCGGCATGGGGGCCTACGCCGCTGCGAAGGCGGGGCTTATCGGCATGACACAGGTTCTCGCGGTAGAACACGGGCCTGAAAACATCCGCGTGAACGCGCTCCTCCCGGGAGGCACGATGACGCCCATGGCCGGTGATGATGCCGGTTTTCATGACGTCGTGCGCGGTTTCCACGCGCTCAAGCGCATGGCAGAGCCGTCCGAAATTGCTAACGCAGCCTTGTTTTTGCTTTCCGATCACGCGTCTTTCGTGACCGGCAGCGCCATGATCGCCGATGGGGGAAACTCCATAAATAAACTGTAGAACGATAAACCGGACACCGGCAAACAAACAGCCAGTGTCCGGTTTGTCCGCTGAGGTGAATTCCGTGCAACCTGTTGCGAAGGTCCGAAATCCCCCGAGCAGACGAGATAAGGCAGCGGGATTATGATCTTAAATTTAAGATTATATGATAGCAAAACACTTTAGAAACTGATTTCCAAATAGACCAACGCCCTCCCGTGCGGGTGCCGCCCACTGGATCTTACCACTGGGTCTTAACGCGCAAAACTCCAGTTGTTGGGGGGATGGCGGCATTCTCCCCGTTGGCACAAAGGATTTTTGCGCGCAGTATGAGTTTGAGAGAAATCTATAAGGGAGTGTCCCAATGAGTTTTGTACGGACTTTGACAACTTTGGCGATCGGCTTTGCCGCGGCAAAAGGCGTGGAGAAAGTGAAAAAGATGGGCGGGATGGATGGCGTGCGCGAAGCCATGCGTCAATCCGGCAATCCCGGCAGTGTGGCCGATCAAATGGGCCAGATGGCTGAGAAATTCGGCTTTCCGGGCGGCTCTGCTGCGGTGCGTGACATGATGGGCAAATTTGGCAACCAAGCCGCCGATATGTCCGAGGCGACCGAAGCCGGGCTTGGATCATTGTTCTCGGCGATGAGCGGGGCGGCGGCCTCTGGCGCGGCTTCGATGACCGATATGTTTGCCTCGGTGACACAGGGCACGCCGGTCGGCGCGGCTTCTGAAGAAAACGCCAAGCTGATGATCCGGGCGATGATCATGGCGGCCAAGGCGGACGGCGAAATTGACGCCGAAGAGCGCACCAAAATTCTGGATCAACTCAAAGACGCCTCGGACGAAGAAATCGCCTTTGTGCAGGCGGAATTGGACGCGCCTGTTGATCCGATGGCGCTGGCCAAGGATGCGGGCACCTCTGCGAGCGCTCAGGTCTATGCCGCAGCCCTGATGGCCATCTCTGTCGACACCGAGGCGGAAAAGACGTTTTTGATGGGTCTCGCGCAATCCTTGATGATGGACCCGGCGAAACAGGCGGAAATCCATCAGTCGATGGGCAAACCGGTTTTGTAAGCTGAGACTTTGAGGCGAAAGGGCGGTTTTCGGGCCGCCCTTTTGGGGGCTGTTGACCGTCAGATGATTTTGATCTCCGCGTGGCAAACTGAGCCAAAATGGGACGTTGGACGGTGGTACGAGATGCGTCGGCTGGATCAAAGGCGCCCACGCCTCCCCTTAGTGCTAAGGTAGGCGATAGACCTCGACCTCGCGCTCGCAGGTTGGGTCAATGGTTCTTCGGTCAAAAACCATACCGAGCTTTTGCATGATGCGCGCCGACGCTCCGTTCCCGATTTGATAAATGCTCACAATGTCCGTGATGCCCAATTCATTCACGCCGAACGAAAGAGCGGCAGATGCGGCTTCGCTTGCGTAACCTTTCCCCCAGCTTGGCTTGGAAAACCTCCAGCCAATTTCAATGGACGGCAGGACTTCCGGTAAAAAACCCGGCCAAGACAAGCCCGTAAATCCAATCAAACCACCGGTCTGCTTGGATTCAACCGCAAACAACCCGAAGCCTCGCTCGGTCCACTCTCTCTCAAACGACCCAATGTATCGCGCCGCATCGTCTGGGGTCCGGGTTGAGCCATTTCCAATGTAACGCATGACCTCAGGGTCGCCGCACATTGCCGCGAAGGGCGCGTGATCCTCAGGCTTCCAGCCCCTTAGCAGTAGCCGCTCGGTATTGATCTCGTGCCGTGTCATGCCAAGCCTTTAGCACATCGGCTGACGGCAGAAAAGTTTCGCACAGCCGACCTTCGTGGATCTTGCGTTAAAGGTCGGCTTGGGTCAGACATGCGTGACGTTGAGCCCAACATTGCGCGACGCGGTGCTCGCGCTCTCAGGCGGCAGCCATCTGTGCATTCCGGCTTTCTTGGCGGAGCAAATAAAACGATGCCGACAGGATCATCAGTGACCCGATCCACATCGACCCCGGCGGGACAAAGCCAAAGGCGGCAACCCCCAACACCACATTGAGCGGCAATTTGAGGTGGTCAAACGGTTGAAGATAGGCGGCATCGGCGATGGAATAGGCCTTGGCAATCGCATATTGCGCCATGGCGGTCAAAACCCCCGCCAGCAACACGATCCCACCCGACAGGCCAAGATCAAGCGCAATGCCGTCACCCAAAGCGAGGCCGAAATTCACCGGTGTCAGCAAGAGCAACAGATAGACGGTGAGGCTTTCGGGCGTCTCGGTCCGGGTCATGCGTTTGGTCAACAATGAGGTCAGCGCCCAAAACGCCGCAGCGCCCACCGGGTAGAGCGCGTAGATCGAAAAGCGTTCGGACCAGGGCGCGAGGATGATCATCCCGCCCACGAACCCCAAGGTGACGGCCAACCAGCGCGCCAAACTGGTGTCTTCGCGCAGAATGAGGCCCGCGCCCAAGGTGACAAAAAACGGCGAGAGCATGATCAAGGCGATGGCCTGCCAGATCGGCACATGCGCCAGCCCGGCGATCCAAAGCTGGACTCCGATGGTGGCCGCCGCCACCCGCATCAAATGTGACCACAGGCTGTTGGTGGCCATGGCACGCAGCCCGTGGCGGATCACCCATGGGGCGGAAAACAGCAAGGCGATGAAATATTGCCAAAACGCCAGACGTGCGGAGGGCACGCCCTGCATCATCGTGACATATTGGGTGAGGGTGTTGATCACGGCAAACAAAGCGCCTGCGAGGATCATCAAAAGCGCACCGGCGCGCGCGGGGCCGAGCGTGGCCCAAAGGCCGGAGGGGGAACGAGTCATGTGGCGTGTCCTTTTTCGTTGCCGCACATAACTCAAGGCACAGAAGGACATGGGGCAGGGGCCAAAAGCCCCCATCCCGCATCCAACTCTCTTTCATCCGGACTATACCGTCGGCCCCGGAGTCACACCGGATCTGCTGTCCCAGGGCGCCTCTGTAAAGGTGCCCGTGGCGCTCGCGGGCTTACATCAACGCCTGCGCGTCGTTGCTTACCGCCGGTGGGGAATCTCACCCCGCCCTGAGAGGTTTTGCGGTCCCAATGACCGCGACGCGTAAGCTATGCACAGCGCGGCATCGGCGCAAGTGTCAGACGTGCAGGGGCATTGTGCGAGAAAAGGAATGGACGGCACATGTGGTTTTTTGGCAAAACCCGACCGAACACCATTGACTCGGGGCCGCAAGGGCTTAAAAGGCGGGCTTCAAGGATTCCACGGGTCGGCCCGGACGCCCCCGTTGCATGAGATAACTGGAGTATTCAAAATGGCGAAGCCGACGACGATCAAAATCCGTCTCAACTCGACCGCGGACACGGGCCACTTTTACGTGACCAAAAAGAATGCCCGCACCATGACCGAAAAGATGGTCGTAAAAAAATACGACCCGGTCGCGCGTAAGCACGTCGAGTACAAAGAAGGCAAAATCAAGTAAGCCCTTCCGAAGACACCGAAATGCAAAACCCGCGCGACCCGAGAGACGGTCACGCGGGTTTTCTTTTTCAACATCCCCCCGCCTGACTGCCTCACCCCCTGATCCCCAGAGATCCCCATAGAGAGACCCTGAGAGATCACCGTTTGCCGCCAAGCGCGGCCCACAGGAGAGGCCTGAGATATGTTAGAGTGTGATCCATTAGATGAGAGACCATCGAGCCTGAGCGAGGCTTTGGCGGTGATGGACCGGCGGCCTGAGCTGCCACCCTTTGTGATGCGCCAAGCGATGCCGGCGGACACGATGCAGATTGACGATTTGTTCCGCGCCTCTTACGGCGAGTTGCTCAGAGCCGACTATTCCGAAGCGATTTTGGCAAAGGTTTTGCCGCCCCTCTTGGTGACCTCGCCACGGCTTTTGAACAGCGGCACGTTCTTTGTCGCTGAAACCGGCGGCGGCGATCTGATTGCGGCGGGGGGATGGACCCAGGCCAGCCCCTTTGGCGGTGTTGGCCCGCGCGAGATCGGCCATATGCGGCGCGTGGCGGTGCATCCCGATTATGTCCGGCGTGGGGTTGGCAGCGTGGTCTTGGATCACGTTCTGGCCAATGCGCAGCGCACCGGCGTGACGCGGATGTGTTGCCTCTCCACCCTGACGGCCCAACCGTTTTATGAGGCGCATGGCTTTGCCATGTCTGGTGATGTCGATCTGATGCTGCGGCCCGGTGTGGCCCTGCCAGCGGTACAGATGGCGCGGGATTTGATCGCGTAAGCTGACATGTTTAGAGACATAAAAAGGGCCGGTCACAGTGACCGGCCCTTTGGCATTTCAAGTCCGTCTGCGGATCAATCGCGGTTGCCCAGGAATTGCAGCAGGAACATGAACAGGTTGATGAAGTCGAGGTAGAGGTTCAGCGCGCCCATGATGGCCGATTTCGCCAACCACTCACCGTCCATCGCATGCGCATGGGCGATATAGTCGGTTTTGATTCTTTGTGTGTCATAGGCGGTCAGGCCCGCAAAGATCAAAACACCAATGCCAGAGATCGCGAACTCAAGCCCGGAAGATTTGAGGAAGATGTTCACAACAGAGGCGATCAAAAGGCCGATCACCCCCATGATGAGGAACGATCCCCAAGCCGAGATGTCTTTTTTGGTGGTGTAGCCCCAAAGCGACAGACCGGCAAAGGCTGCGGAGGTCACAAGGAAGGTCTGCGCGATGGAAGCGCCGGTGAAGACCAAAAAGATCGAGCTGAGCGACAGGCCCATCAAAGCGGCATAGGCATAGAAATAGGTTTGGGTCGCGGCGGCGGAGAGGCGGGACACCACGGCACCAAAGCCAAACACCATCGCCAGCGGCGCAAACATCACCACCCATTTCAGCGGGGAGGCGTAAAGCGCATAGCCAAGGCTGGTGAGATATTCGCCATCCTTCACCATATATTCGGTCGGGGTGGCGCTCACCGCGAGGTTGGACAGCGCCCAAGCGGCCAAAGCGGTGACCAAAAGGCCCACCGACATGGTGCCGTATACTTTGTTCATATGGGTGCGAAGACCCGCGTCCACCTCAGCAGAGCGGGCACCTGCGCCTGCGTGGACCGTTCTGTAGTCAGCCATGGACTGTACTCCTGTGCGTCAAAATCACTACGCCCCGAAAAATTCGGGATTTCCTCTCTGATATTGGCAGTTTGGGAGGGGATTTCAAGCTCATGCGGGTCACAATCAGCGTGTTTCTTTTTGGCCCCTATTAATATGTGTCGTGAGGCGAAAAAAATCAAAAAACCGCGACACTTTTAGATGTCGCGGTTCAAATGGGGGTGGGGCAGGGGCGCTGGCCCGGAGTCTGGCCTGTTTGTCGCATGATCGAACGGCTGTTCAGCGCATCCAATGGCGTGGCGCATCCCAAAGCGGACGCTCTGCCTCGCGCAGGGCCTCAAAACGGGTCAGGCCAATGTCGTCAAGCAAAGCATCATCCAATTGTGCCAAGCTGCGGCGTTGTTTTGAGAGGGCCATGGCAGCGCGCAGGCGAGAGAAAAAGGACGGTGCGCGGCGTGCGCCCGTGGTGCAGGTCGGGGCCAGAGTTTGAGCTTTCGCGAACATCGTCAATCCTTTCTAAATGGTGAACTATGCTGGGCGTGGAATCATTTTCCTTGATCTGTATCGCTGATCATGCTCAACAAATAAAATGAATGCTTGTTGCGAAATAGATCACAGGAATTGATATGGCCCGTAATCTCGACATCACCGCCCTGCGCTCCTTTGTCGCCGTTGCCGATTGCGGCGGCGTGACCCGTGCGGCAGGCTATCTCAATCTGACGCAATCGGCAGTGTCGATGCAGCTCAAACGGCTGGAGGAAAGCCTCGATTCCCATCTGTTGGATCGTTCGGCCCGGACCATCGCGCTGACCGCGTCGGGCGAACAGCTTTTGTCCTATGCGCGGCGGATGTTGGAACTCAATGATGAGGTCTATGGCCGTCTCACTGCGCAGGAATACGAGGGCGAGATCGTCCTCGGCGTGCCCCATGATATCGTCTACCCGTCGATCCCACAGGTGTTGCAACAGTTTCACGCCAATTTTCCGCGGATGCGGGTCAATCTTGTCTCCTCCTACACGCTCAAACTGAAAGAGATGTTTGCGCGCGGCGAGGCGGATTTGATCATGACCACCGAAGACGGGTTGGATGCGGGCGGCGAAACCATTGCCGAACTGCCTTTGGTCTGGATCGGGGCAATTGGCGGTAGTGCTTGGCGGCAACGGCCACTGCGTCTGGCGTTTGAGCACAAATGCGTGTTCCGCAAGGGCGTTCAGGAGGCGTTGGATCGGGCGGGCATTCCGTGGGAAATGGGCATTGAAAGCGATCAAACCCGCACGATCGAGGCCTCCGTGTCCGCCGATCTTGCGGTGCATGCGATCTTGGAAGGCTCGACCCCGCCGCAGACGGAGCCGATTCATCATGGCGGGGCGCTGCCGGAACTGGCCCATAAAAAGATCAACCTCTACGCCTCTGATCTGATGAAGGGCGAGGCGGAGACCACCCTGCGCGATTTGATCCGCAACGCCTATAACTACCGCATAGGGGCGCGGCTCGCGGCACAGTGAATGCGCCTTGCGCCTCAGGGCGTGACGATCACCTTGCCCGTGGCCTGACGGGATCGGATCAGATCCATCGCGTCGTCCACCCGTGAGAGCGGCAAGCGATTTGAAATATGCGGCGTGATCTCGCCGCGCGCGGCCCAGTCGAACAACTGGCTCAGCGAGGCCAAAAACGGCGCGGGTTTAAAACCCAAATAGGCGCCCCAGTAAAAGCCGATCAGCGTGATGTTTTTCACCAGCATGTGATTGGGTTTGATCTGGGGCAGTCCGCCGCCGGCAAACCCGATCAAAAGAATGCGCCCATCCGGGTTGGTGGCGCGAAAACAGGCCTCATACAAGTCCCCTCCGACCGCGTCATAGACCACATCGGCACCGCCAAGCGCCTTGATCTGGTCGCGGATGTCGCCCGCCTCAGCGTCGATCAGATGATCGGCTCCGGCTCTTTGCGCCACGGCCAATTTATCCGCTCCGCGCGCGATGGCGATCACCTCCGCGCCCATCCGTTTGCCAATCTCCACCGCCGTCAACCCCACACCCCCCGCCGCCCCGGTGACGACCAACCGTTCGCCGGGCATCAGCCGGGCCTTATAGCTCAGCGCCATATGCGACGTGCCATAGGCGATTTGCAGCGCCGCTGCGGTGTCATAGCCAAGGCCGTCGGGGATTGGCACACAGCGGGAGGCGGAAAAGTTCCCAAAGGTCGCAAGCCCGCCCTGACCGGAAAACACCGCCACGCGCTGCCCAAGTGCGAGGTCTGTGACCTCCTTGCCAAGCGCCACCACCTCACCGGCCAACTCCAACCCGAGGGTAAAGGGCGGTGTCGGCGTGTCCTGATAGGTGCCTTTGCACATCAATGTGTCGGCAAAATTGAGGGCGCTTGCATGGATTTTGACCTGCACTTGATCCGCGTCAGGGGAGCCCAGAGGCATCTCTTTTAGCTCGGGTGGCAGATCAAACGCGGTAACGCGGTATGCTTTGGTTGTTTGTGTCATGGCGCGATTTTGGCCTGTCTGGCGTGACCTGTCTATGCGATTTAGGGCCTGTGCGAGTCGCATTTGCCTCTCTTTACAGGGCGGATACGGTGCGGGGGGAGGCCAGTGGGGCGGGAGGTGCAATTTGCAAAATGCAACAAGTGATCAAAAAACACGCGCAGGTTTAGTAAGTGTCTTGCTGACAATCATCTGATTTAGCGGTATTTTACCAAGGTCAATAGTTATATGTCTTTTATAATCAGTGGCTTAATCTGTATGTTTCCAATCCTATCCAAAAAGACAGGTTGAGCGAAAGGCTCAAGCCTAAGAAACGTGCTATACACGCATAGGTTATTGCGCGCAGCACGAACAAGGAGCGGTTAGTATGAAACATCCCGTGGACGTCCACGTGGGCAAGCGGATTCGCCATCGTCGATGGATGGTTGGTATGACGCAGCAACAGCTTGCAGAAAAAGTTGGAATCAAATTCCAGCAAATTCAAAAATACGAAACGGGCATGAACCGTGTGTCCGCATCCCGTTTGTGGGATATTGCGGAATCTCTTGGGGTTCCGGTCGCGTTTTTCTTTGATGGCATGGAGGCACATGTGCGCGATATGAAAGATGCGGTCGCCGCGCAAGACGCTGTTCCCGCCGATATTCTGGCAGACAAAGAGGCGCTTGAACTGGTGCGCTCTTATTATGCGATCCCAGAAAACCAACGTCGTCGTTTGTTTGAACTGGCGCGGGTTCTGTCCGACGTTGCCTAAGCTTTGATCTGCGCAAAGCCAGGTGCACACGAAGTGGTGTGTGTGGCCTTCATGACAGCCCCCAAATGATCGGCCCCCTTGCCTCAGTGGCAATTGGGGCCGTTTTTTTACGCCTTATCTTGTGGCAGCGGGGCGGGTTTTGCCCTGGGTCATCGGGCTTTTGCGTCCTGTTGCTTGACCTGACTTGGCCAAGCGGCTACCGCCAAGATCACAGCCTCAAATCTAAAGTCAAAAACCTTTAATCCCGATGCCAAGGAGAAGATGATGAGCGATGTCACAGCCAAATTGGGACAGCCTCTGAGCGAGACAGACCGCGCAGAGATCATCGCCACGGCCCATGCCGCAGCCGAGGTGGCACGAGAGGTGACGCTCACATATTTTCGCGGCACGGCCCTTGATACAACCTCCAAAAAAGACGCGGGCTTTGATCCGGTGACCGTGGCCGACCGGGGGTCGGAACGGGCCATGCGCGCGCTGATCGAGGACCGCCGCCCGCAAGACGGGATCATGGGCGAAGAATTCGGCCCCAAAGCGGGCACATCCGGGTTGACCTGGGTCTTGGACCCGATTGATGGCACCCGTGGATTTATTTCCGGCACACCGACATGGGGCGTGTTGATCGCGCTGCGCGATGCCGATCAAGCGTTGTTTGGCATCATTGATCAGCCCTATATCGGCGAGCGGTTCGTGGGCGGCTTTGGCCTGTCTGAAATGACCGGCCCGCATGGCACACGGGCCTTGGGCGTGCGTCGCGGCGTCTCTCTCGATGAGGCGGTGATTTTTTCGACCTTCCCCGAAGTCGGTTCCGAGGTCGAAGGGCACGCCTTTCACGATCTGGCCGGGCGCTGCAAGCTCACCCGCTACGGCATGGATTGCTATGCCTACGCGCTTTTGGCCGCGGGTCAGATTGATCTGGTGGTCGAGGCCGGGTTGCAATCCTATGACATTCTTGCGCCATTGGCGGTGATCGAAGCCGCAGGTGGCATTGTCACCGATTGGCAGGGCAGGCCGGTGCTTGAGGGCGGGCGGGTTTTGGCCGCGGCCAGCAAAGAGTTGCATGACGCGGCTTTGGCGGTACTGTCGACCTATTGACCCATCTTTGAGGCTCCAAAATGCACCGCTGTTTTCTGATCCGTAATGCCGATGTCATTCTCACCATGGATGACGGGCGACAGGAGATCAAAGGCGGCGATATTTTGGTCCGCGATGGTGTGATCGAAGCGGTCGGGCAGGGGCTCTATGACGATGATGCCCAAATCGTCGATGGTCGGGGCTGTCTGGTCACGCCGGGGCTGATCAACACGCATCACCACCTCTACCAAACGCTGACCCGTGCCGTGCCCGGTGCGCAAGACGCGCTGTTGTTTGGCTGGCTCAAAACGCTCTATCCGATCTGGGCCAAATTCGGCCCCGACCATATGCGGGTTTCGGCCATGGTCGGTCTGGCGGAATTGGCACTTTCGGGCTGTTCCACCACCTCTGATCACCTCTATCTTTACCCCAACGGTGCGCGGCTCGACGATACGATTGATGCCGCCAAAGCCATCGGCCTGCGGCTTCACGCCACGCGCGGGGGCATGTCGATTGGCGAAAGCGCCGGGGGCTTGCCGCCCGACAGTTTGGTCGAGCGCGAAGAGGATATTCTCAACGATTGCATCCGTGTCATTGACGCGTTTCACGATCCAAATCCCGGTGCGATGATCCGGGTTGGCGTCGCCCCCTGTTCGCCTTTTTCGGTGTCGCGCGACTTGATGCGCGATGCGGCGATCCTGGCGCGGGACAAGGGCGTGATGATGCACACGCATCTGGCCGAAAACGACGAAGACATCGCCTATTCTCTGGAAAAATTCGGCTGTCGCCCCGGTCAATATGCCGAAGATCTGGGCTGGACCGGCCCGGATGTGTGGCACGCCCATTGCGTCAAACTGGATGTGAGCGAGATCGAGCTTTTCGCCAAAACCGGCACCGGCGTCGCCCATTGCCCCTGTTCCAATTGCCGGCTTGGGTCTGGCGTGGCCCCGGTGCGCGCCATGCGCGATGCGGGGGTGAATGTCGGGCTTGGCGTTGATGGCTCGGCCTCGAATGACATCGGCAATCTGGTGGCAGAGGCGCGCATGGCGATGTTGTTGCAACGTGTCACCTATGGTGCCGATAAAATGAGCCCGCGCGAGGCCTTGGAGATTGCAACGCGCGGCGGGGCCAAGGTTTTGGGCCGCGATGACATTGGTCAGCTTGCCCCCGGACTGCGCGCCGATATTGCAATCTGGGACATGTCCGATGTCGAGGCATCCGGCAGTTGGGACCCGGCGGCGCTGTTGCTGGCGGGGCCGATGGTGGTGAAACATCTGTTCGTGGAAGGTCGGCATGTGGTGTCTGACAGTTGGATCACCACAATCAACATGGAGACGACGCTTGCGTCACAGGCGCGGCTTTTGAAGGGGTTGATGGACGGGTGAGGACGCCTGTGCAAGACGAGGGAGCGAGACCATGAGGCAACGCACAACGGCCTGTGCCATCACCGCGGCCTTGATATTAACGGCCTGCGGCCCAGAAACCGGCGCCGGGTTCGATCACGTCACTCCCGTGCCGAGCGAAAATGCCGCAATACAGACCCTGCGCGGGAGTGTCGTGACCGGGGCTGAGGTGGTCAGCCTGATCAACGCCGAACGCACCAAACACGGGCGCGCGGCCCTGACCCTCAATGCCAAGCTGGCGGTGGCCGCACAACGACATGCCGATGATCTTGTGGCGCAAAATTACTTTTCCCACACGGGCAAAAACGGGTCCTCTGTGGGTGATCGTGTGACGGCGGTGGGGTATCGCCATTGTCTCGTGGCCGAAAACCTCTCGGCGCAGTATCCGACGATCCAACAGGCCGTCATGGGGTGGATGACCTCCTCCGGGCATCGCAAAAACATCCTGCTCAAGCAGGCGCAGAGCGTCGGTGTTGGCGTCAGTGACAACATGACCATCGTTGCCGTCTTTGCGAGAGGATGTTGACCGCCATTGCATGATACCGTTCAAAACCTAATCAAATTGCACATGAGTGTTGAGTATGCGCCGAAAATCCGCCCTTAAACCGTCACTTTTTCCTTTGAAAAAGACAATAGGTTCTAAGGGGAGAGCGATGATGAGCATTATTCGCGGTTTGATCGTGTTTGCGATTGCTGTTGGCGGGTTGGGCGGTATGGCCCATGCGGCGGATGTGCGCCCGATGCCAAAGGCGACGGTGACGATTGCGGTGGAGCAGCCAAAGGAGACCGCCCGCGCGCTGATCGCAGCGATCAATGCCCAAAGACGAGCGCATGGGTTGGCCAAGCTGAAGGTGAACACAGCGTTGACCCATGCTGCCCAAGCCCATGCGGACGATCTGACCCGGCGCAACTATTTCGGCCACACGTCGCCTGAGGGGCTTGGGCCGCGCGAGCGCGTGTTGCAGGCCGGGTATCAAAGCTGTCTGGCAGGCGAAACCCTTTCCTACAGTTGGAAAACCGTCGAACAGGCCATGGCCGGATGGATGACGTCCGACGGCCACCGCCGCATTGTTTTGAACACCCAAGTCAAAGACATCGGCATTGGCATCGGGCCAAACAATTTATTCGTCGCAGTGTTTGCCAAGGGCTGCCGCTGAGGCCCAAGGTCAAGCCGCGACCTCAAACCGCGACCTCAAACCACGGTGTCAAACCGCGATCTCAAACCGCGACCCTGTGGCCCATCACATAGGTGGCGATGATCGCGCGGTCATCGCCCATCATGATGGTCGGAAACACCTCTTCCCAAATTGTTTCGGCCCGGATCGCGCGCTGGGCAATCGCGGGGGTGGAGGCCAGATCCAACACCGTGAAATCCGCCTCCATCCCCGGCGCAATCGAACCAATCCGATCTTGCATATGCAACGCATGAGCCGAGCCATAGGTGGCCAGCCACAAAAGCTGTGCCGGGTGCAGCGCCGTATGGGTCAACTGGCCGATTTCATAAGCGGCGGCCATGGTGCGCAGCATTGAAAACGACGATCCACCGCCGGTGTCGGTGGCAAGACCCACGCGCTGCCCCTCCGCCTTGCGCGCGCCCATGTCAAACAGGCCCGAACCGATAAAGGTGTTCGAGGTCGGACAATGGATCAGCGAACAATCATTGGCCCGCAGGTGATCCATCTCGCGCGGTTCCAAATGGATCGCATGACCAAAAAGCGCCCCTTCGCGGACCAATCCGAACTGCTCATAGGTGTCCAGATAATCGCGCGCAGTGGGATACAGCCCTTTGACCCATTCGATTTCGTCCAATTGCTCGGACAGATGGGTTTGCATCAAACAGGACGGGTGCTCTGCCCATAATGTGCCAAGGGCCTCCAACTGCTCCGGTGTCGAGGTTGGTGAAAACCGGGGCGTGATCGCATAGGTGGCGCGCCCGCGTTTATGCCAGCGCTCCAACAAGGCCTTGCTGTCGTCATAGGCGGATTGGGCGGTGTCGCGCAGACCCAAAGGTGCGGTGTCGCGGTCCATACAGGTCTTGCCCGCCACGATCCGCATTCCGCGCGCCTCGGCCGCCTCAAACAGCGCCTCAACAGAGCCGGGATGAATGGTGCAAAACGAGGTCACCGTGGTGGTGCCATTGGCCAAAAGTAAATCCAGATAGCGCCCGGCAATGTCATCGGCATAGGCCCGATCCGCGAATTTCATCTCTTCGGGAAAGGTGTAGCTGTTGAGCCAGTCAATCAACCGCTTGCCCCAACTCGCGATCATCGCGGTTTGCGGATAATGGGCATGGGCGTCAATAAATCCGGGCGCAATCAAACCCGGACCATGGTCATGAAACACCGCGTCGGGGTGTTTGGCACGCATGTGATTGCGTCCGCCGACAGAGACCACTTTGCCGTCCCGGATCAAAATCGCGCCGTCTGACTGAATCTGAACGGCTTCTTGCGCGGGGATGACAAACGGGTCGCCTGTAAATTGGACAACCTGACCGGCGATGAGTGTTTCCATGGGAACCTGCTTTGGTAAAAGACGTGTAACGTTGGAAACAGATTAAGCACGCAGATCAGGGAGGTAAATCAATCTTGCCTCTGTTTCTCTTGGGCAAGCTGCCTTAAAGTCCCCCGTGACGAACAAGCGGGCAGGATATGAGCGAAGATCAGCAGGACATCACCGAAGAGGCGGAGGTCGAAGAGGCCGAAGAGGATGGATATTCGCTGAGCGCGCGTGTGCTCAGTTCAATCCTCTTTGCCGTCGATACAGGCAATCGGACCAAGCTGATTGAACTGATGGAACCGCTGCACGCGGCCGACATCGCCGACTTGCTCGAACAGGTCAACGCCTTTGACCGGCGGCGGCTGATTCTGCTCTATGGTGCTGAGTTTGACGGTGATATTCTCTCAGAACTCGACGAAGGCATCCGCGACGAGGTGATCCACGTCCTGCGGCCCGAAGTGTTGGCCGAAGCCGTCCGCGAACTTGAATCCGATGACGTGGTCGACCTGATCGAAGACCTCGATGAGGAATCGCAAGAGGCGATTCTGTCCTCTCTTGAGGATGCTGATCGGGTTGCCGTCGAAAAATCCCTGTCCTACCCGGAATTCTCCGCCGGTCGTTTGATGCAGCGCGAGGTCGTGATGGGCCCGGAGCATTGGACCGTGGGCGAGGCGATTGATTTCATGCGCGAGGCCGAGGAACTGCCGGAAGATTTCTACCACATGGTGCTGATTGATCCAAAACTGCATCCTGTGGGCCATGTCACCCTTGGCAAAATCCTTGGGGCACCGCGCAAGCAACCTTTGGTCGAGCTTTTGGAGCCGGGATTTCGCACCTTTCGCGTCGATGAAAGCGAAACCGATGTGGCCTATGCGTTCAACCAGTATCATATGATCGCGGCTCCCGTGGTGGACGAGGACGACCGGGTGGTCGGCGTGATCACCATTGATGACGCGATGAACGTGTTGGACGAAGAGCACGAAGAGGACATCATGCGTCTCGCCGGTGTTGGTGAAGGCTCTTTGGCCGACCGGGTGTTTGACACGGTGAAACAACGCCTGCCGTGGTTGGCGGTCAACCTTGTCACCGCGATCATGGCGTCCTTGGTGATTGCGCAATTCGAAGCGACGATCTCGCAATTTGTGGCCCTTGCTGTGTTGATGCCCATCGTGGCCTCGATGGGTGGCAATGCGGGCACACAGGCACTGACCGTGGCCGTGCGTGCGATTGCCACCCGCGATTTGACCGGCGCGAACGTCTGGCGGGTGATCCGTCGTGAGGTGCTCGTCGGGCTGACCAATGGCATTGTCTTCGCGGTGATCATGGGGGCCGTTGGGGTCGCCTGGTTTGGCTCTCCTGCGCTGGGCGCCGTCATAGGTGCGGCAATGGTGATCAATCTGGTGATCGCGGGACTGGCCGGGATCGGGGTGCCTGTCGTGTTGGAGCGCATCGGGGTTGACCCGGCGCTGGCCTCTGGGGCCTTTGTGACGACCGTGACGGATGTTGTTGGTTTCTTTGCATTTTTAGGTTTGGCGGGTGTGGTTCTTCTGTGACTGTAACGGATGATTTGAAATCGGCTCTGCGCGCGCGGGCGCGGGTGGCCCGCGCCAAGGCGCACAAGACCGGCGGGCTTGCGGCCAGTCAGGCGGCGCAATTGCTTTTGGGTTTTTTGACCCCGTTTCGCGGCCAAGTGATCGCGGGCTATCTGCCGATTGATACGGAGATCGACCCGCGTGCCGTGATGACCGCGCTTGCCCGAACGGGCCCGGTCGCGGTGCCTGTGGTCGAAGCCAAGGCCCAGCCTTTGCGCTTTGATCTATGGACGCCCGATACGGCGATGGTCAAAGGCGCGTTTGGGACACTGACCCCGGAACGCTCCATGCCCGTGACCCCGACTGTTTTGATCGTGCCGATGCTGGCGTTTAGCCGTCATGGCCATCGGCTTGGCTATGGCGGTGGGTTTTATGATCGGACCTTGGCGCAACTGCGCGCGCAGGGGTCGGTCTTTGCCGTCGGTCTGGCGTATGGCGCGCAAGAGGCACCGGATCTTCCGGTCGAAGGCACCGACGCGCCACTGGATGCGATTGTGACCGAGCGCGAAGTTTTAACCTTTTAAGACCTGTTTTGGAGGCTTCCCCCATGCAAATCCCGCACAACCTGTTCAAACGCCGCCTGCGCGAGGGCGGTCAACAATTCGGGGCATGGCACACGATGGGGGGCGGGCAACAGGCCGAACTTTTGGCCGCTGCGGGCTATGATTGGGTGCTGATCGACAGCGAACATGGCGCGATGGAGGTGGCGGATGTGCTGCCGGTGCTGCAAGGGCTTTCGGGCTTTCCCGACTGTGCGCCGGTTGTGCGGATCGCCGAGAATGACACGGCGCTGATCAAACGTCACCTCGATCAAGGCGCGCAGACGCTGATGGTGCCGATGGTGCATTCGGCACAGGCGGCGCGCGCGGCAGTGGCGGCGATGCGCTACGCCCCCGAAGGGCTGCGCGGCATGAATAGCATCACGCGGGCCAGCCGGTTTGGCGCGATTTCTGACTATGTGGCTAAAGCGGCAAGTGAGCTGTGCCTGATCGTGCAAATCGAAAGCCGCGCCGGGATGGACGCGCTGGAAGAGATCGCGGCTGTCCCCGGCGTCGATGCGGTTTTTATCGGTCCGGCCGATCTGGCCGCCGATATGGGATATCCCGGCAATTTGGCGGCACCCGAGGTTGAGGCGGCTGTTTTGGACGGGTTTGCCCGGCTCAAGGCGCTTGATATGCCCTCAGGCATCATCACCCTCGATGAGGCGGCGTTGCGGCGCTATATCGCGGCGGGCTCGCGGTTTACGGCGCTTGGCATTGATGCGGCGTGGTTGATGGCGGCGGCACGGGCCAGTTTGGCACGTTTTCAGGACATTTGAGCGCGCAATGTGAGTATTTCGCTCACGGTAAAGGCGCATCTCTTGCCACATCTCTTGCCAATGGCTGCGCGGGGCCCTAAGCCTTTTTTCCATGAAAATTCTATTTCTCGGAGACATCGTCGGCAGTGCCGGACGCCAAGCTGTTCTTGAGCGGATCGCGAAACTGCGCGTCGATTGGGGCCTCGATTTCATCGTGGTCAATGGCGAAAACGCGACCAATGGCATGGGGCTTTCGGGCGAACATGCCAAGGCGCTGTTGGAGGCGGGCGTCGATTGTTTGACGCTGGGCGATCATTCTTTTGACCAAAAAGACATGATGCAATATTGCGAACGCGACACGCGGATCATTCGGCCGATCAATTTCGCCAAGGCGGCCCCCGGACGTGGTGTGCGGATTTTTGAAGATCGGCGTGGGCGGCGCATTTTGGTGGCGCAGGTTTTGGGGCAAGTGTTTATGAAACGCGCCTTTGATGATCCGTTTTCCGCGTTAGATCAGGTGTTTATGACCCACAAACTGGGCGGCTCGATTCAGGCCGCTTTGATTGATGTCCATTGCGAAGCCACCTCTGAGAAAATGGCGATGGGGCATTTTTGCGATGGCAAGGCCTCGGTCGTTGTCGGCACGCATACCCATGTCTGTACCGGCGATGCGCAGATTTTGCCCGGTGGCACAGCCTATTTGACCGATGCGGGCATGTGTGGCGACTACAATTCGGTGATCGGCATGGACAAGGCGGAGCCGCTGCGCCGGTTTGTGACGGGCATGGCGAAAGGTCGGTTTGAACCAGCCAAAGGCGAGGCGACTTTGTCGGGCGTTTATGTTGAGACCGATGACAAAACCGGGTTGGCCACACGGGTGCGCCAAATCCGCCAAGGCGGGCGGTTGGAGCAAAGCCTCCCGTAAGGGGAAAATTGTTCTGATTTCGGTGGCTTGGCCGCAAGAGTGTTTTGAAACTGCCCTTTATTCGAGCTTGTGAACCGGGGGAGCTACAGGTCATATTGCGCTGGATATAGTCACTCAGCGCGAGGATGCATGGAGCTTTTTCAATTCAGCCCTATGACGGAGGCGGTGGTCGCACTTGTCGTGGTTGGCGTTATGTTCGTGTTGTTTGTGCGCGAGATTTTTCCAACCGAAGTGGTTGCCATAACGGGCGCGGCCTTGATGATCGTTTTGGGCATTTTGCCCTATGATAAAGGCCTCGCGGTCCTTTCAAACCCGGCCCCTTGGACCATTGCGGCGATGTTCATTGTCATGGGGGCGATGGTGCGCACCGGCGCTCTGGAATGGTTCACCCGCCAAGCTGGGCGCTACGCCGAAACTCACCCGCCTGTGGCCATCGCCTTGCTGTTGCTGGTGGTGGTGATCCTGTCGGCTTTTGTGGCCAACACGCCTGTGGTTGTGGTGATGATCCCGGTGTTCATCCAACTGTCGGCCAAGCTCGGGGTGCAGCCGTCTAAGTTACTGATACCGCTTAGTTATTGTGCTATTATGGGCGGGACGATCACGCTTTTGGGCACCTCGACCAACCTCTTGGTCGATGGTGTGGCGCGGACACAAGGCATGGAACCGTTCACGATTTTCGAGGTCTCGATTTTGGGCCTGATCATCACCGCTTGGGGACTGTTTTATCTTTTGGTCATCGGGCGGCATCTTTTGCCAAATCGCGACAGTCTGGCGGCGATGCTGTCCTCCGGGCGCGCCAGGATGAAATTTTTCACCGAAGCCGTGGTGCCGCCCGACAGCAACCTGATCGGGCGTGAAGTCACCGGGGTGCAACTGTTCAAACGCGAAGGTGTGCGGTTGATCGACGTCATTCGCGGCGACAAATCCTATCGTCATGAATTGAACGGCTTTCAGCTTCAGGTGGGGGACCGCGTGGTGCTGCGCTCGCAGATCACCGAATTGCTCAGCCTCCAGCGCGACAAATCGCTCAAACGCGTGGATCAGGTTTCGGCGGTGGAAACCACCACGATGGAAGTGCTGATCACGCCGGGGTGTAAAATGGTTGGTCGGTCGCTGTCGTCGATGCGCCTGCGTCGCCGCTACGGTGTCTATGCGCTTGCGGTACATCGTCGCAATCAAAACCTGGGTCAAAACATTCAGGACCTTGTGGTGCGGGTGGGGGATACGCTTTTGCTCGAAGGCGCGCCCGCCGATATTCAACGGCTTGCCTCCGATATGGACATGGGCGACGTCTCGGTTCCGACCGAACGCGCCTATCACCGCTCGCACGCGCCGATCGCGCTGATTGCGATGTTCTCCATCGTTTTTTTGGCAGCCTTTGGGGTGGCTCCGATCCTGATGCTGTCTGTTGTGGCCGTGGCCATCGTTTTGGTCACGCGCTGCATTGACGCCGAAGAAGCGTTCTCCTTTGTCGATGGCCGGCTTTTGGCGATGATCTTTTCGATGCTGGCCATTGGCGCGGCCTTGGAGGCCTCGGGTGCGGTGCAATTGATCGTCACCGCACTGACGCCGCATCTTCAGGGCTTGCCGGTGTTTTTCGTGGTCTGGTCGATCTATCTTTTGACCTCGCTTTTGACCGAACTGGTGTCCAACAATGCGGTTGCCGTGGTGATCACGCCGATTGCAATTGGCCTTGGGCATTCGATGGGCATTGACCCGCGTGGGCTTGTGGTGGCGGTGATGGTGGCGGCGTCTGCGTCCTTCGCCACGCCCATTGGCTATCAAACCAACACCATGGTTTACGGTCCGGGCGGATATAAATTCACCGATTATATGAAAATCGGTATCCCGTTGAACATCTCCATCGGGCTTCTGGCCTCTGCGGTTATCCCGTTTCTTTGGCCGATGTAGGGCGAATTCTTTTGAATTTGCCCGCTTTCGGCCCATTGATCCCCGCGCGTGATCTTGCGGGCCGGGGGGCGGATCGCCTATAGAGGCGCGAATGCTGACTTAATTGAATTTGCGGAGGTGCCTCAATGGCAGGCCATTCTAAATGGGCAAACATCCAGCACCGTAAAGGGCGCCAGGATGCGGTGCGGTCCAAACTGTTTTCCAAACTCGCCAAGGAAATCACCGTGGCGGCGAAAATGGGTGACCCCGACCCGGAGAAAAACCCGCGGTTGCGTCTGGCGGTGAAGACGGCGAAAACGGCGTCTTGTCCGAAAGACGTGATTGATCGCGCGATCAAAAAGGCCATGGGCGGCGATGCGGAAAACTATGATGAAATCCGCTATGAGGGCTACGGCCCTTCGGGCATCGCCTTTATCGTCGAAACCATGACCGATAACGTCAACCGCACCGCGTCCAACGTGCGCTCCTATTTCACCAAAGCGGGTGGCAATTTGGGCACCTCTGGCTCGGTGTCCTTCATGTTCGACCGCGTGGGCGAGATCACTTATGACGCCTCCGTGGGCGATGCCGACACGGTGATGATGGCCGCGATTGAGGCGGGTGCTGAGGATGTGGAATCGGACGAAGACGGTCATTGGATCTACACGGCGGACAGCGATCTGTCGGCGGTCTCTGACGCTTTGGAGGCCGTTTTGGGCGAATCCAAGGAGACCAAGCTGATCTGGAAACCGCAGAACCGCACTGAGGTCGATCTTGAGACCGCGCAAAAGCTGATGCGTTTGGTTGAAACCATCGAAGATGATGATGATGTGCAATCGGTGACGGCCAACTTTGACGTGCCGGACGATGTGGCCGCACAGCTTTAATTGCTGACGCGACCGATTTCGAAAGCCCCCGCTAAGTGGCGGGGGTTTTTGTTTGGATGAGCTGGGATTTGGCCGTCCCAACGATGGCCTGTGTCACGGGTGCAAGCACAAGCGCATTCAACCGCGAGACATGCCAAAACAGCGCAATATCGACGGGGTCGGGTGAGAGGCGCAGCAAGGCGCCTGAGGCCAGATGCGGCGCCAAAAGGCCCACGGGGTTCAGCCCCCAGCCCAGCCCCAACAGCGCCGCATCGACAAAGCCATGGGTCGAAGGGATGCGATGCGCGGGCAGGGACAGGCGTTGCCCGCTCACCTGCGTGGCCCAAATGTCCTGAAGCCGATCCTTTTCGTTATAGACCAAAGAGGGCGCATGGGTGAGGGCGGCGGCGGTGATCCCATCCGGGAGATAGCGCGCGACAAAGCCGGGAGAGGCCACCGCCTCATACCGCAGCGCACCGAGCGGATGGATGTCACAGCCCGCCACAGCCGTGGCCCGCGCCGACACGGCCCCGATGACATCGCCCCGCTTTAAGGCATCGGCAGAGTGGTCCTGATCGTCGATCTCCAGTTGAAACAACAGCCCCTCTTGTGCCGCAAGCGCTTGCGCCATCGCATCGCAAAACCATGTGGCAAGACTGTCGGCATTGACGGCAATGCGCAGAGGCCGCCGGGTCACACGCTCGTCCTGCCCCAGATCGTGGCTCAGTTGCGCCTCCAACAGGCCGACATCCTCCATATGCCGCGCAAGACGGCGTCCGGTTGCGGTCCCGGTACAGGGCGATCCGCGCAGCACCAAAGGCGTGCCCATCCGGTCCTCAAGCGCCTTGATCCGCTGCGAAATCGCCGATGGGGTGACGTGGAGCGCATGGGCTGCGGCCTCGAAACTGCCACAGCGCAGAACATGGGCAAGGGCAGTGAGGGCGGGGTAATCGGCGGGAGTAAGCATATCTAATCTTGGGGGATTATCTTTAATTTGTCTAATCAAAATTTTACCCTTATCCCCCTGTCTCGATGTGACAGACCCATTGGAGCGCTTATGATGCACCCCGCTTTCCCCGTTTTCCTCACTGGGTTCCTGACCGGGCTCAGCCTGATCGTTGCCATCGGCGCGCAAAACGCCTTTGTGCTGCGCCAAGGCATCCGCCGGGCGCATGTGTTGCCCATCGTGCTGGTCTGTGCGTTCTCGGATGCGGTGCTGATCGCGGTCGGCGTTTTCGCCTCAGCGCAGGTCTCCGAGGCCTTTCCGCACGTTCTGCCGTTGATGCGTTGGGGCGGGGCGGCGTTTTTGGCCCTTTATGGCGCGAAAGCCGCAAGGGCTGCGATCAAGGGCGGCGGGCATCTTGAGGCCGCAACGGGCGGGGCAGGGTCACTGGTCGCGGCGGTTTCGACCGCGCTGGCGCTGACTTGGCTCAACCCGCATGTCTATCTCGATACGGTGGTGCTTTTGGGCGCGGTTTCGGCGCGGTTTTCCGAAGCTCAGGGCATATTCGCCATCGGCGCGATCACCGCGTCTTTTGCTTTCTTTTTCAGCTTGGGCTTTGGCGCGCGGTTCTTGGCACCGCTCTTTGCCCGCGCCACATCATGGCGGGTACTGGACGCCGTGATCGCCGGTGTCATGTGGACAATTGCCATCGGCCTTGTGCGCGGCGGCTGAGTTGCCATTGCGGGCAAATCCCGCGAGTGTCGCGCCATGGTACAGATCAGCAAACCCGTTCAGGGCATTTTATGGATGCTTTTGACCACGTTGAACTTCGTGATGGTCAACGTCCTGGTCAAATATGTCGGCAGCGGCCTTCCGGTCCTGGAATCGGCGTTCTTGCGGTTTCTTTTGGGGCTGGTGTTCCTGATCCCGGCGCTGAAATCGGTGGCCAAGGTTCAGTTCACGCCGCGCCTGTTCAAACTGACTTTGGCCCGCGCGGTGTTCCACGCCATTGCCATGACCTGTTGGTTTTTTGCCATGACAAAAATCTCGATGGGCGAAGTCACGGCGATGAATTTTATGAACCCGATCTATGTCTCGATCGGGGCCGTGGTGCTGTTTGGCGAACGCATCGCTTTGCCGCGCATTTTGGCGCTGGTCGTGGCGCTCCTCGGCGGCTTGGTGATCCTCAGGCCGGGTTTTCGCGAGATCGACCCCGGCCATTTGGCGATGATCGTCTCCGCCATCGCCTTTGCCGGCTCCTATCTGATCGCAAGCCAATTGACGCGTGAATTGCCCGCCTCTGTCGTGGTGTTTTTGATGTCTGTGACCGTGCCCTTCGTGATCGCGCCTTTCGCGCTCTTACAGTGGGAGACGCCAACGCTGCATGAGCTGGTCCTGTTGTTCTTCACCGCCGCTTTCGCCACCTTTGGCCATTATTCCATGACCCGCGCCTTTGCCTGTGCGCCGCAATCGGTGGTGCAGCCGGTGGTGTTCATCCAACTGATCTGGTCGGTGAGCCTTGGGATGCTGTTGTTTGGCGAGGCGTTTGATCCGTTTGTGGTGTTGGGCGGGGCGATGATCATCAGTGCGGTGTCCTTTATCACATGGCGCGAAGCGCGGGCGAAACGCTCTGGGCGTGGTGCCGCGGCTGTTGTTGAGAAACCGTGATTTGTGTTGATCTTGGTCAATGTCGCGGGCGTGTGATCCGGTCACACTGACATCAATTCAGGACGCAGACATAAGGAGAAGCGCATGTCCAATACGCCACACCAACTGATCACAGATTTCCCAGATCTTGCGGATAAGATTTCCACACTGAAACTGGAAGATGCACATTTTTCACGTCTGATGGACGACTATAATGAGCTGAACGATCAGGTGCATTTGGCCGAAAGCAATATCAATCCGATGGAAGATCTGGCTTTGACCGAGTTGCGCAAAAAACGGATGGCTCTGAAGGATGAGCTATACGGGATTTTGACCGCGCCGACGTGAGATTCACCTCTTTTGAGGCGATGAAACCCGGCAAAAAACAGAGAAAGGGCGCGTTAACCGAGAGGTAACGCGCCCTCTTGCGTTGTGAGAACAAATCATGCACAATTAGTGTGTGAGGTTGGGTAAAATACCATATGTTGCGGTTCTTTGGGCCGCATTGGGGCTTGGATTCGCCCTGATTCCCCCGAAGACAGCGCAGGCTGTGGGGGAGAGGACGGCTATTGAGGCTCAAACGGGCGGGCAGGCCGCCAAAGCCCGACAATTCGCCTCAAATGCCCCCCAAAAAGCCGCGCAGAAATCCAGCCAGCCCGGATCCATTTATAGCAAAAACTTCCGCGTCGTCGATGGCGACACATTGGTCTTGGGAGAGGTGCGCATCCGCCTGTTTGGCATTGACGCGCCTGAGTTGTCGCAGCGCTGTAGCGACATGCAGGGCACGTCTTGGGACTGTGGCACATGGTCGAAAGCGGTGTTGGATCGGTTGGCACACCCCGGCCTGTCCTGCGCGCCCAAAGACACCGACCGATACGGGCGCACGGTGGCCGTGTGTTATGATCCAAAGGGCGTGGATGTGAACGCCGCAATGGTCGCGGCGGGCGCGGCCTATGCCTATGTCAAATACGCCAAAGATTACATCGAAACCGAACAAGACGCGCGCGCCGGTGGCATCGGGCTGTGGCGCGCGGCGGTGATCCCTCCAGCGCAATATCGCGCCGACAAACGCGCCACACAGCTCGCATCAAAACCGGTTCAATCCCCGCCGGAGGGCTGTGCGATCAAAGGCAATATCTCGAAATCCGGCAAACTCTACCACCTGCCCGGCGGGCGTTGGTATGAGGGCACGCGGATTTCTCTCAGCTCCGGCGAGCGTTGGTTTTGTTCAGAAGACGACGCACAGGCCGCCGGATGGCGTCGCGCACAGGGCTGATCCACGTCAAAGCATGACAAAGCCGTTTCCCCCCTTGCATGCCCCGAAATTTTCGCCTAAACGCCTCTGCACCGGGTCGTTAGCTCAGTTGGTAGAGCGCTTCGTTTACACCGAAGATGTCGGGAGTTCGAGCCTCTCACGACCCACCATTTCCCTTATCCTGCGAGATCTGTGGCATGCGCTTGCAATGCGAGGTGTGCGCCTGTCTTAATGACTGTGAAAGGCCTGTGGTCTCTCAATATGCGGGAGGTGGATGTGCGGATCGTCGAAGAAATACGGATCAGGAACCAGGCCAGCAAGGGCGGCGTGGTGAAGGCCACTCTGATTTGTGCAGGCATCGAGATCTTTCTTCTCTATTTGGCATTCTACGAGCCCCAGTGGTGGAGGGAGGATCGCCGTTATCTTCCTTATCTTGCACATGTCTTGGCTGGCCTCATGCCATTTGTCTATGTTTGGGGCGTCTGGACCGTTCCAACAACGCCGGAAGCGTTCGAAAAGAGGCTTGAGAAAAGACGGCGCAGAAAGTGAAACGCGCGTCGGGCAAGAGGGGGGCTTGCCGGGGCGGAGATGGACTTGGGGGCGCAGTTTTGCCGGTTTAAAGTTTTTTCTCGCCCCCGGCACTTTTTCGCGATTCCCCGCTTGACGGGGGCGCGTACCGGCCATAGAACGCCCCTCACGTTCGGGGCTCGGCCCCGGTCGGGTAGCGGGCGGTTGTAGCTCAGTTGGTTAGAGTACCGGCCTGTCACGCCGGGGGTCGCGGGTTCGAGCCCCGTCAACCGCGCCACGCTACCACACCGGAAACGGCGCGCGTCTGAAAGGGCGCATAGGAAAGACCTTGCCTCTTTTGGCAATGCGCGGTTGTAGCTCAGTTGGTTAGAGTACCGGCCTGTCACGCCGGGGGTCGCGGGTTCGAGCCCCGTCAACCGCGCCACTTTCTTTCTCAAAGACCTTTCCTCAAAGAATGTTCAGCCTTTTCCCTCTGAACTCCATGATGGTCTCTGTCATAGCTTTGCCCATCTTGCGCTTTTGCGCCTGAGCCCGCAGCATGACCTCTCGCATAGCGCGCAACAGGGGGCATCCATGGGCCGTATCGACATCAAAACCTTCGGCCTCTTGTTGCTCACGCTCCTCGCGTTTGCGGGCAATTCGCTTTTGACCCGCGCCGCGCTGTCGGACCCGGCGCATGGCACGCTTGGCAGCGCCATGGCGTTCGCTGCCGTGCGGTTGATCGCGGGGGCGGTGGTTTTGGCGGGTTTGACGGGTTTGACGGGTTTGACGGGTTTGACGGGTTTGACCATGGCGCGACACCAGTCTTTGCGCCCAGGCCGCTCCGATCTGCCGACCATTTTGGCCCTGTTCACCTATGCCGCCGCCTTCTCGCTTGCCTATGTCTCGATGGCGGCGGCCAGTGGGGCTTTGATCCTGTTCGCGATGGTTCAGGTCACCATGTTGGTGCTGGGCTATCTGCGTGGCCACAGGATCGGTGGACGGGCGATTTTGGGCGTTGTGATCGCCTTATCTGGCCTTGCATGGCTGCTGTTCCCCGGCTTGACTGCCCCGCCTTTGGAGGCAGCGCTTTTGATGGCGCTCGCGGGGGTGGCTTGGGGCATCTATAGCCTGCTTGGGCGCGGGGCCACGGAACCTTTGGCGCGCACGGCGCGTAATTTCATCGGCACGGTGCCCTTGGCGCTGATCGCGTTTTTCCTCAGCCCAATGGCCTCGGCGCTCACCGGCTTTGGCTGGCTCATGGCCCTCACCTCCGGCGCTGTGACCTCGGCCTTGGGTTATGCACTATGGTATGCGGTCCTGCCGCGCCTACCGCCGTCCTTGGCCGCAAGTGCGCAACTCTCAGTGCCGGTCATCACCGCCTTTGCGGGCGCGCTATTGCTGGGGGAACCCATGGGAGTGCGGCTGGTGATGGCCTCTGGATTGATCTTGGGCGGGGTCTGGCTCAGCGCGCGCGGCTGATGGGGTCAGTCGATCCGATACGGCAGGGTGCCACGGTTGTTCGGATCAATCGTCAGGCGCCGTTCCAGTGGGGGGATGGAGCGTTGATGGCAATCGCGCCGCTCGCATATGCGGCAGGAAATCCCGATCGGTTCAAACGCCGCCGGTTTGGTCACATCCAAATCATCGGCATACACCATCTCTGAGGCATGGGTCACCTCGCAGCCCAATCCAATCGCATAGCGCCGCACAGGCGCATGAAAGGCCCCACCCGGTTTGGACACATCGCGCGCGATGGACAGATAGCGCACCCCATCCGGCGTTTCTGCCAGTTGCCGTAGAAAATGTCCGGGCCGTTCAAAGGCTTGGTGGACATTCCAAAGCGGGCACGCGCCGCCATACCGGGCAAATTGCAACCGCGTGGCCGAGTGGCGTTTGGTGATGGTTCCGGCCTGATCGACACGGACAAAATAGAACGGAATGCCCTTGGCCCCCGGTCGCTGAAGCGTCGAAAGCCGATGCGCGACCTGTTCGATAGACGCGCCAAACCGATCCGACAAAAGCTCAAGATCGTGACGCACCTCTTGGGCCGCCGCCAGAAATTCGGTGTAGGGCAAAAGGGCGGCCCCGGCGAAATAATTGGCCAAGCCGATGCGGGCGATTTGGCGGGCTTGTTCGGATTGAAACCGCGCCAGATCCAGCGTGGCGTCCAACAATTTGCCTTGGGTCACAAGAGCGAGTTGGTGCAGGATTTGAAAGCTGCGCGTGGCCCCAGAGGCACGGGCCGAAATGGTCAACGTGCGGTGCTCCGGGTCAAACCGGCGCAGCGTGTCGCCCGATGCGCGCAGGGTGATGCCGCTGCGCTCCAATGTGTCGATGGCCGCTTTGACCACATCACGGGTCTCGCCATGCGGGCGGGCAAAGTTTTCTGCCGCGCGGTCCACCGGGTCGATGTAATTGTCGCAATAATGAAAGAAATCGCGCACCTCTTCCCAAGCGCTCGGGCGGGCGGGGTTGTTTTCGCGGTCCAACGCTTCGTCCATCGAGGCAAGCCGTTCGGTGGTCTGGCGATAGGCGCGGTGTAGCTCTAAAAACGCCCGCGCCAGTGCGGGCGCATTGGAGGCGGCAAGGCGCAGATCGGCCAAAGGCGGCGCGCCATCGGCAAAGACCGGATCGACCAAGGCTTCGCGCATATCGGTGACCATGCGTTCGGCGTCGCCTGACGACAGCTCGGTCACGTCAAAGCCAAATTCCTGCGCCAGTGCCAACACAACGCCGGTTGAGACCGGGCGGTTGTTGTTTTCCATCTGGTTGAGATAGGGCAGCGACACACCGAGTTTTTCGGCAAAGGCGCGTTGGGTCAGGCCCAGCCGTGTCCGGGTCTCGCGCAGTTTCGCACCGGCATAGAGTTTTTGCTGAGCCATGGCCGCCCTCGTGTGTCTGAGTTGTTTGCAAAGCAAGGTTTGCCAGTGCAAACTCGCCTTGGCAAGAGGGTTCACAGAGGGGGCGGTGGCTCAGCTTGTGGCAATCACCCGTTCGCGTCGCACCACCCAAATCGCGGCCAGGATCGACGCAGCTGAAGCGGCGGCCATGATGTACAGGAGGGGCAGCGCACCGCCTTCGACGGTCAGGACCGAGCCGGCAAAGGCCGCCAAAATCGCCCCGCCACCGATATACATTGACCCGCCCAGCCCCGCCGCCGTGCCCGCAAGATGCGGGCGCACGGAGAGCGATCCGGCAATGGAGTTGGGCAATTGCATGCCATTGCCGAGGCCGACAAAGGTGATGAAAAAGAAAAAGCTTTCGGGCGTGGCATGGTCCAGAAGAAACAACACAAGCGAGCCGAGGATGCCCAACGTGCTGATGCTTGCGCCGATCATGATCATGCTGTTCATGCCAAGGCGGGTGGAAAATTTACCGGCCAGAAAGTTGCCAAAGAAATAGCCAACAGCGGGCGCGGCCATATAAAGACCGAGGCGGTCCTCGGACAGGCCGAACAGCGTGGACCCCACAAAGGGGGCGCCGCCGAGAAAGGCGAAATAGGCTCCTGATGCGGTGGCCGCAGAGAGGGCGTAGCCCAGAAAGCGCTGGGATTTGAGCAGTTCGGGAAAGCCGCGCAGCGTGTCTTTCATCGTGCCCGAACGACGCGGCGCAGTCTCGCCAGCATCAAAAAACACCAGGACCAACAACAAAAGACCGACCCCCAACAGCAACCAAAAACTGCTTTGCCAGCCATAATGCGAGGTCAAAATGCCGCCCACGGAGGGCGCGATCATCGGCACAAGCGACATGCCCATGGTGACATAGGCGATCATCTGTGCCGCCTCTTCGCCCGGCACCATATCGCGCACGATGGCGCGCGACAGCACCATGGCGGTGACGATCCCGGCCTGGGTGGCGCGCAGCACCAAAAACACCCCGGCGGTGGGGGCAAAGATGGCACCAAGCGTGGCAAACAGGAAAATCACGATGCCACCGATCAAAACCGGGCGGCGACCGTAGCGATCAGACAGGGGACCAACGATAAGTTGCAGCACCGCATTGACGCCAAGGAAAATCGCCACGGAAAGTTGCATCACCCGATATTCAGTGCCGAAATAGGCGGTCATTTCGGGCAGGGCGGGCAAAAACACGTTGATGGTCATGGCGGACAATCCGGCCATGAGCACCAAGGTGACAATATGCGGTGGCGTGGTCCGGTCGAGGAACCGGACAACGGGCTTTGACGAAGTGTTGGGCTTTTGTGTCATGGCGCAACAATAGGGGGCCGTGCTCGGCTGTCCATGGCAAACCCATACATGTTTTTGCACAGGGCATTCTCTGCGGATAGAGACTCTCACCGTCTTACGATTACTGTCCTGCGATTACTGCTCTGCGATTACTGCTCTGCGATTACCGTCCTGCGATTATGACGACCTCATTGCCGTGCATCAGGACCAAATCCCCGGCCTCGTTGATGTCAAAGCGGTCCACAGTGGCCAATGTGGCCAAAAAATCGTGTTCCTGTTGCATCGCATCCATGGCGCAGGCCATGCGTGTTGTGGCCAGTGGTCCAATGATCACCTGGCCCTCGCCGGTGATCGACATCTGCCCGGCAAAGCGGTTGCAGCCTGTCGAGCCTGAAAGCTGACCGGAGTCTGTGATGGCAAGGGTGATGGGGTGCGCCGCAAGCGGGGGGCGGCCAGCATGGTCTTTCACCTGCCAGTCCCCTTGCAAAAGCGCCATCGTGTCGCCGCCACAGCCGCGAAACTCTGCTGTCGCGGTGGTGAGGGTGACAGTCTGCGGGTAGGGCCGTCCGCTCATGTCGTCGTAGCACAGCGCATCCTGCCGGGTGAGGGTGAGGCCAAAGGCCGGGATGGCGTAGATCGTGCGCGCCCCATCCTGCACGGGGTCAGGCTGGCGCAGGTCAAGACGGTCTTCGCCATAATTGAGATCAAAGAGAATCCGCTCTCCCGTGAGCTGAACCCGCCAACCGGGTTCGTTGCCCTGCGCGCTCCAAGGGGCGGTGAGGGGCTCAAGGCGGCAATCTGTCAGGGGCATACCGTTGAGCGAGACCACCGCAGCGCTGCCCTTGACCCAGACAAGTGTGCTTTCATCTTCGGTTGCAAATTTCGCCCCATCTGCGGACGGCACGTGGGGCAGGGTAAAGCTGTCACTGTCTGTCGTGACCACAAGGGCCTCGCCCGCGACCTCACCCGCAAAGGTGACGTCGAAGGCCTCAGAGGCGCAGATCATCCGGTAGGATTTCGTTTCGGCGCTGTCGCCTAAGGAGGTGTCGTCTGCGAAGCCGGGGCAGGCGAGGGCCATCAGGGCAAAGGTCAGCGCGATGGAGGGGGAATGGGGAACTCTATACATATATGCCTCATACAAAGAGATCGTGTTGATCATTGCTGTGAGGGTATCAGCCGTGAGAGGGGAGACCCAAGGGGCTAGATTTTGCGATCGGCGCAAATCTGCCACTCCAATTTTCCAGGGCCGAATATTTGCGAATTTGCGATTAGCAAAAAAATCATTTTGCATAGTTTGCAAATCTGCCAGACTCTGCTTTGATGCAGGGCTATGCCCGCGTAAGGTGCGCCCTGAAATGACGAGGAGGCCCACCCGTGAAAGACATCATCCAAGAACTTCACGATCGCCGCGACGACGCCCGTCTGGGAGGCGGACAAAAGCGCATCGACAGCCAACATGCCAAAGGCAAACTCACCGCACGCGAGCGGGTTGAACTTTTGCTTGATGAGGACAGCTTTGAAGAGTTTGACATGTTCAAAACCCATCGCTGCACCGATTTTGGCATGGAAGAGAGCAAGCCCTACGGCGATGGTGTGATCACCGGCTGGGGCACGATCAATGGCCGCATGGTCTATGTGTTCAGTCAGGATTTCACTGTATTCGGCGGGTCTCTGTCGGAAACCCACGCGGAAAAAATCGTCAAGATCATGGATATGGCGGTGCAAAACGGCGCGCCTGTGATCGGGCTGAACGACTCGGGTGGCGCGCGCATTCAGGAAGGCGTGGCCTCGCTTGCGGGCTATGCCGAAGTGTTCCAGCGCAACATCATGGCCTCCGGCGTCGTGCCGCAGATCTCCGTGATCATGGGGCCCTGCGCGGGGGGGGCGGTCTATTCGCCTGCCATGACCGACTTTATCTTCATGGTCAAAGACACGTCCTACATGTTCGTCACCGGCCCCGACGTGGTGAAAACCGTGACCAACGAAGTGGTGACCGCCGAGGAATTGGGCGGGGCATCGACCCACACCAAAAAATCCTCGGTCGCCGATGGGGCCTTTGAAAACGACATCGAAGCGCTGACCGAAGTGCGCCGCCTCGTCGATTTCCTGCCGCTCAACAACCGCGAGAAAGCCCCGGTGCGCCCGTTCTTTGATGCGCCGGATCGGGTTGACGCCTCACTTGACACGATCATCCCGGACAACGCCAACACCCCCTATGACATGAAAGAAGTGATCTACAAGATCGCAGATGAGGGCGATTTTTACGAGATTCAGGAAAATCACGCCAAAAACATCATCACCGGGTTCATCCGCCTCGAAGGTCAGACGGTCGGCGTCGTGGCGAACCAGCCGATGGTTTTGGCCGGGTGCCTCGACATCGACAGTTCGAAAAAAGCCGCGCGGTTTGTGCGCTTTTGCGATGCGTTCGAAATCCCTGTTTTGACCCTCGTCGACGTTCCGGGCTTTTTGCCGGGCACCTCTCAGGAATACGGCGGCGTGATCAAACATGGGGCGAAACTGCTGTTTGCTTACGGCGAAGCGACTGTGCCGAAAGTGACCGTGATCACCCGCAAAGCCTATGGCGGGGCCTATGACGTGATGGCGTCCAAGCACTTGCGCGGTGATTTCAACTACGCCTGGCCGACCGCAGAAATCGCGGTGATGGGGGCCAAAGGCGCGACAGAAATCATCCACCGCGCCGATCTGAAGGATGCGGAAAAGATCGCCAAACATACGGCCAGCTACGAGGCCCGCTTTGCCAACCCGTTTGTCGCCGCAGAGCGTGGCTTTATCGACGAGGTGATCCAACCGCGTTCGACCCGCAAACGCATCACGCGCGCCTTCGCCAGCTTGCGCAATAAAAAGCTCGAAAACCCGTGGAAAAAACACGACAACATCCCGCTTTAAGCGGGGTCGTGAGGACAGATGACCCGCAGTCAGTGGCATATCTCTGAGGCGGATGGCGCGTTGACTTTGTCGCGCCGTCTGCCCGCACAGTTTGATGTTGCGGTGCAAACCGTGATCTCAAACGGTGCGGGGCTGCGCAAAGCGCGCATCGCCCATCAGCTGCGTCAGGATATGTGGCGGGCGCTGCAAAATCTGCGCGGGTTTAGCCCGGTGGTGCGTGTCGCCACAAACGGGTCTGACTTGGAAATCACCGCCGGCGGCACCATCAATGGACGGTTCCCGAAAGCCACCACAGAGGCGCGGTTGGCCGCGCTGTTAGACGATCCAAACCTGCGCGCCCGTTGGGCCAGATATGCCGCCAGCCATCCAGCCAGCCATCAAGCCGCCAGCCATCAAAAGGAGAAGACCACATGATCCTGCGTTTGTCGTCTTTTGCTGTGGCCCTGTCGGTTTTGGCCTTCTCTGCGGCGGCGGAATTGACCCCCGTTGACGCGCAGGATGTGACCGTGCCCTCGGGGCAGCCGGTGGCGTTTTATGAAACCCTGATGGATCGCCCCGCGATGGGCCTGACTGCCCGGTTCCGGTTTGTCGCGCCCGAGCTTGGCCTGCGGATCAAGACCATGCCTTATGAGGCGCTTGAGGCCGATCTTTCGGCGCTCTGCGAAAGCTACGCCCTGCCGCGTCTGGGCGAACCTATGCCCTCGATCATCGTGATTTCGCTCTCCGAGCGCCCGACCGAATTTGGCGCACCCGACCCCGAGGTGGCGCAGGTGTTTGAGGCCTACCGTCCGGCTGAAACGGATGCGGGTGCGGCCTGTGAATGGGAGGCCTTTTGATATGGCACCGAAGTTTCATATGTTCTCCAACGGTCCGCGCCCGGTCGCGCCGTTTTCCCATGCGGTCGAAGATGACGGTTGGGTGATCCTGACCGGGCAAATGCCGACCGACCCGAACGCGCCTGACGCGCCGCTCCCCGCGGGGATCGAGGCGCAGACACGCCGCGTGATGGACAATCTCTTGTTGATCTTGGCCGAATTGGGCCTTGGCGCGGCGCATATTGTGCAATGTCGGTGCTTCCTGACCGAATTCGAGCGCGATTACGCCCTGTTCAATGACACCTACAAAAGCTACTTCCCGCGTGAGAGGCTTCCGGCACGCACCACTGTGGGCGTGACCGCGTTGGCCGTTGGTGCGCTGGTTGAGATTGACCTCATTGCGCGCCGACCAGATCAGGGAGACAGCTGATGGCACGCGATTATATGACCAAACACAAAGGATTTCCGGGCCGTTTTCCGGGAACCGATTTCCAATTCACCATTCGCCGCGCGAACCCCAAAGGGGTGACGCCGCTCAAGGCGCTGGAACGCTACAAAGACCGCAAGGCGCTCGACAAGCGGGTCGATGCGGCGTTTTTGATGGCGCTGGTCGAACAGTTTGGCGAGGAGCCGTTTGAGCGCGGCAATCTCGATGCGGGGCGCTTGTCCTGGCTGTTTGGCCGCGAAGTTGTGCCCGCCGATCCCGAGGATTTCGATCCGGCCTCTTATGAGGCGCTGCTGAAGGTCGATATGGGCCGCGCTATGGCCTCCTATCCCGAAATTTTCGCCTCGGATGAGGACGAAGAAACCCCCGATTGGGACGAGATGTGGAACGGGGAGCAAGAGGACTGATGCGCGGGTTTTCGCTTGGCACATCGGCATTTGCGCGAACTGCTGCCAGTTTTGGCGGGCGGTTTGGCTGTGCTCTTGCGAGCGAAAGCGATGCACCCCATCTTGGTCACAGGACGCAGGTGACCAGCAACACCTCGCCCTGTTCTGAAAACCGTTACCCTTCCCCTTTGGCGAGGTCTGTGTGTCCCCCATGCGGATCTCGCCGCTCTTCTTTATGCGTGGGTTTTTCTCGCGCGGATTTTTGCGCACATGGGCTTGGTTTTGCCGATTTCACGGTGAGCCGCATTTGTTGCTTTGCGCGAGGGCTGGGCTGGGATAGAATCGACACAGTCGTAACATCATCAGAAGCAGAAAAAACATGCGCAAATCCATTCTTGTTCTTGGCCTCATCTCCGTCACAGCCCTTGCCGGTTGTTTGCAAACCGACGGGGAGCGCGCACTCGCAGGTGCCGCAGCGGGCGCTGTCGTCGCAGACGCGACCGACAACAATGTGCTCTCGGGGGCCGCTTTGGGCGCGCTTGCGGGCACCTATTGCGACGACGCCGGCGTTTGTAACTAACTTTATTTGTCTGACCGGCCCGCGCTCCGCGCGCCCGTTTGACCGATCACACCACAGCTTCCCGGGCGGGGTCCGCCGGGGAGGCTTTTTTGTGGCCAAAACCATACCGACCATCATGACAGAAAGTTCAAAGACCACCCGTGCAACCGTGCGCGTGGCCTGCTGAGACTTGAGAAAAGGGAGAGGGACTGTGGATGTTTGACAAGATCCTGATTGCGAACCGCGGCGAGATTGCATGCCGTGTGATGAAAACCGCGAAGAAAATGGGGATCAAAACGGTCGCCATTTATTCCGATGCGGATAAAAACGCCCTGCATGTGGCGATGGCGGATGAGGCGGTTCACATCGGCCCGCCGCCCGCAAACCAATCCTATATCGTCATCGACAAGGTGATGGATGCGATCCGCCAGACCGGCGCGCAGGCGGTCCATCCGGGCTATGGGTTCCTTTCCGAGAACTCGAAATTCGCCGAGGCTCTGGCGGCTGAGGGCGTGGCCTTTGTTGGCCCCCCGGTCGGTGCGATTGAGGCCATGGGCGACAAAATCACCTCGAAAAAACTGGCGCAAGAGGCCGGTGTTTCGACCGTTCCGGGCTATATGGGCCTGATCTCGGATGCGGATGAGGCGGTGAAAATCTCCAACCAGATCGGTTATCCGGTGATGATCAAAGCCTCCGCCGGTGGCGGCGGTAAGGGGATGCGGATCGCATGGACGGACGAAGAGGCCCGCGAAGGCTTTCAGTCGTCGAAAAACGAAGCCGCAAGCTCCTTTGGCGATGACCGGATTTTCATCGAGAAATTCGTCACCCAACCGCGCCATATCGAAATTCAGGTGCTTTGCGATACCCATGGCAATGGCATCTATCTGAATGAGCGCGAATGTTCGATCCAACGCCGCAACCAAAAGGTCATCGAAGAAGCCCCGTCGCCGTTCCTTGATCCAGAGACCCGCAAAGCCATGGGCGAACAGGCCGTCGCACTCGCGAAAGCGGTGGATTATGCCTCCGCGGGCACCGTGGAATTCATCGTCGATGGCGACCGCAATTTCTACTTCTTGGAAATGAACACCCGCCTTCAGGTGGAACACCCTGTGACCGAGTTGATCACCGGCATCGATCTGGTCGAACAGATGATCCGCATCGCCAATGGCGAGCCGCTCTCCATCACCCAAGGCGATGTGAAAATCAACGGCTGGGCGATGGAAAGCCGCCTGTACGCCGAAGACCCCTATCGCGGCTTTTTGCCGTCCATCGGGCGTCTGTCGACATACCGCCCACCGGCGGAAATCGTCACCGACACCAATGTCGTGCGCAACGACACGGGCGTTTATGAGGGTGGCGAAATTTCGATGTATTATGACCCGATGATTGCAAAACTTTGCACGTGGGGCCCGGATCGCGCAACCGCGATTGAGAACATGCGCAATGCGCTCGATGGGTTTGAAGTCGAAGGCATCGGTCACAACCTGCCGTTCCTCTCCGCCGTCTATGATCACCCGAAATTCATCGCGGGTGAAATGACCACGGCCTTTATCGAAGAGGAATATCCCGAAGGATTTGAAGGGGTTGAACTGCCCTACGCGGATCTGGAACGGATCGCTGCAGCCACGGCGTCGATGTACCGCGTTGCTGAAATTCGCCGCACCCGCGTGTCGGGGCGGATGGACAACCATGAACGCGTGGTGCCCAATGATTGGGTCGTGCAGATCGGCGATCTCGATTTCCCACTGACGATTGAGGCGGATAAATCCGGCTCGACCGTGTTGATCAACGACAAGAAATTGCGTTGTGAAAGCACATGGGTGCCGGGCGAAAGTCTGGCCGTGATCGACATGGGTGACAGCCATTTGACGCTGAAAGTGGGCAAAACGCCGGGCGGGTTCCGCATCCGCAACCGGGGTGCCGATATGAAGGTCTATGTCCGCTCGCCGCGCGCAGCCGAACTGTCCAAATTCATGATCGAAAAACTGCCACCAGACACGTCCAAATTGTTGCTCTGCCCGATGCCGGGCCTGATCGTCAAAGTGAACGTCGAAGAGGGCGATGAGGTCCAGGAAGGCCAGGCGCTGTGCACGGTTGAAGCGATGAAAATGGAAAACATCCTGCGCGCTGAACGCAAAGGCATCGTGTCCAAAATCAACGCAGCCCCCGGTGACAGTCTGGCCGTCGACGACGTGATCATGGAGTTCGAATAAGGTGATCTTGGCCGGGCGGGCATATCGCGCCGAGAGCGTGCGGGGAGGGGCTGGACAAATGTTCTCATTTTGTTCTAACTTAGACCTTCTCTCTCGTCGCGAGGCGCCCGGCCATGACATTGCGTGTTTCAACGCTGTTTTTCGATATGAACAGCTTTTACGCCTCCGTGGCGCAGGCCGAAGAACCTGCGCTGATGGGGCGGCCTGTGGGGGTGTTGACAGCCGATGCGCCGAATGCGGCCTGTATTGCCGCCAGCATCGAGGCCAAGCGCAAAGGTGTCGGCATGGGGACACGGCAGGACGAGGCGCGCAGCCTCTGTCCGGGCATCGTGTTTCGTCCGGTCAAACACGACATTTGTGTCGATTTTCACCACGCGATTTTGCAGGCGGTCGAGACGATCATCCCGGTGCATCGGATCTGGTCGATCGACGAATGTTCCTGTCTCTTGATGGGATCACAACAAGAGCTGCCGCGCGCCTTGGACATCGGACGCGCTTTGCAACAGGCGGTTCTGACGCAGGTCAGCCCGGCGTTGCGCTGTTCTGTCGGGCTTGGGCCGACCCGGCTTTTGGCCAAACTCGCCGCCGGGTTGGAAAAACCGGGCGGGTTGCATTGGCTTTTGCCTCATGTGCTGCCAGACCGGATTGCCCATCTGGCGCTGGACGATTTGCCGGGGGTGTCATGGCGGATGCGCGCGCGGTTGGAGGCGGCGGGGATCATGGATGTTCCAACGCTCTATCGCATCGCGCCCAAACGTGCCCGTGCGATTTGGGGCAGCGTGTCGGGCGAACGGTTTGTGCGCGAACTCAGGGGCGAGACCGTGGTCTGGCCAGAGACCCGCAGAAACATGATCGGCCATGGGCAGGTGCTGACCAATGGGAACAAAACGCCAGAGGGCGCGCGTTTGGTGTCCCGGCGGTTGCTGGTCAAGGCGGCGGCGCGGTTGCGGCGCGAGGGGCTTTACGCCCGCAGCCTGTCTTTGGGCCTACGCCCGATATCGGGGCAGGGGATCACACAAGACAGCACGATCCGCGCCACGCAGGACACGTTCTTTTTGCTCAACACCCTGTCCGGGCTTTGGGCCGCGGCACCCGCCGTGCCACTGCGCTCTGTCTCGGTGACATTGGCGGGGCTTTTGCCCGCAGCCGATGTGATGGACGATCTGTTTGCGCCCGAGACGGATCGGCGCGCTTTGTGCCTTGCCATCGACCGTCTCAATCAACGTTTCGGACAGGACACCGTGCGTTATGGCCTCTTGCCGCCGCATCATGTGGCCTATACCGGGGCCAAAATCGCCTTTGGCCGCATTCCGACGGTCGAAGATTTTCGCGAGTAGCTCAGCCGCCACCGTGCAGCGCGTTTTGGATTTCCTGTTGCCGCAGCGGCGTTTTGTCAATCGCGCGGGTGATTTCGCGCACGTTCCACGGATCGGGTTTGCGCAGCATCACGCGGCCATCTTTGTCGACAATCACAAGACCAAATCCGCGCGGACGCAGTTCTGTGCGCACCATGCTTTTGGCCGCCGGGTCGGTGTCGGTGATCACCACCACATCGCGTTCCAAAAGCGCCTCCGGGCGTGTGGCCAAAAGGTCCAATTGTTCGCGGAAACTCGGGTCCAGCGGGCTGTCGGCAAAAACCACCAAGACCCTGTGGGTCCATTTGAACTCGGAGAGTGCGATCTCGCCGGCATCCTGTGCGACAAATTCCACCTCCTGCGCCCGGAGCGCGGGGGATGACATAAGAAAGACGGCTGTAAGTGCTGCGGCATAGATATGTTTCATCGGACCTCCCGGATACCCTCTATATAGGGTGTCCCGAGGACCAAACCAAGCTTAAGCGCCCCCCATATGGGATGCGGTGAAAGAAAACGGAGAGGAGCCTGAAAATGACGGACAGGAAAAAGTGGGAAGCGCTTGCGGCAAGTGAACTGCGGGGCAAGCCGCTTGAGACGCTTGACTGGGAGACGCTTGAGGGCATCAAGGTCAAGCCGCTCTACGCCGAGGACGATTTGGTCGGCATGGAGCACCTTGGCAATACGCCGGGGCAGGCCCCGTTTACCCGTGGCGTGAAGGCGACGATGTACGCCGGGCGGCCTTGGACGATCCGCCAATATGCGGGCTTCTCCACCGCCGAAGAATCAAACGCGTTTTACCGCAAGGCACTTGATGCGGGGCAGCAAGGCGTCTCCGTGGCCTTCGATTTGGCCACCCACCGTGGCTATGATTCCGATCACCCGCGTGTGGTGGGCGATGTCGGCAAAGCGGGTGTGGCGATTGACTCGGTCGAGGATATGAAAATCCTGTTTGACGGCATTCCACTTGATAAAGTCTCCGTCTCGATGACGATGAATGGGGCTGTGATCCCGATTTTGGCGTCTTTCATTGTGACCGGCGAAGAGCAGGGTCATGACAAGGCGCTTCTGGCCGGGACCATCCAAAACGACATTCTCAAAGAGTTCATGGTGCGCAACACCTATATTTATCCGCCCGAACCTTCGATGAAAATCATCGCGGATATCATTGAATACACCGCCAATGAGATGCCGAAATTCAACTCGATCTCGATCTCCGGCTACCATATGCAGGAAGCGGGCGCGAATCTGGTGCAAGAGCTGGCGTTTACGCTGGCCGATGGCCGCGAATATGTGCGCACGGCGATCAAGGCGGGGATGGACGTGGACCGGTTCGCACCGCGCCTCTCGTTCTTCTTTGCGATTGGTATGAATTTTTTCATGGAGGCGGCGAAACTGCGCGCCGCGCGGTTCCTGTGGACCCGCGTGATGGAGGAATTCAATCCGAAATCCGACAAATCCAAAATGCTGCGCACCCATTGCCAAACCTCTGGTGTCTCGCTGCAAGAGCAAGACCCCTATAACAACGTCATCCGCACCGCCTATGAGGCGATGTCGGCGGCTTTGGGCGGCACGCAATCACTGCACACCAATGCGCTCGACGAAGCCATTGCTTTGCCGACCGAATTCTCGGCCCGCATCGCCCGCAACACCCAGTTGATCCTGCAAGAAGAGACCGGCATCACCCATGTCGTCGATCCGTTGGCGGGCTCTTACTATGTTGAAAGCCTGACCAAGGAACTTGCCGACAAAGCCTGGGCTTTGATGGAAGAGATCGAAGAGATGGGCGGCATGACCAAGGCGGTCAATTCCGGCATGCCAAAACTGCGGATCGAAGAAACCGCCGCCCGGCGTCAGGCCCAGATCGACCGGGGCACCGAGGTGATCGTCGGCGTCAACAAATACCGCAAGGACAAAGAAGACCCGATCGACATTTTGGACGTCGACAACGTTGCCGTGCGCGTCAGCCAGGTCAAGCGGTTGGAGAGCATCCGTGCCAGCCGCGACGGGGCGGCGGTCGAGGCGACATTGGCCGCACTGGAAGAGGCGGCGAAATCCGGCAAGGGCAACCTGCTTGCGTTGGCGGTGGATGCCGCCCGCGCCCGTGCAACCGTGGGAGAAATCTCGATGGCTATGGAAAAAGTGTTCGGCCGCCACCGCGCCGAAGTGAAAACCTTGGCGGGCGTCTACGGCGCGGCCTATGAGGGCGACGAAGGTTTTGCCCAAATCCAAAAAGACGTGGAAATCTTTGCCGAGAAAGAGGGGCGTCGTCCCCGGATGCTCGTGGTGAAAATGGGCCAGGACGGCCATGATCGCGGCGCAAAAGTCATCGCCACCGCCTTTGCCGATATCGGCTTTGACGTCGACGTTGGCCCGCTGTTCCAAACCCCGGAAGAGGCCGCCCAAGATGCCATCGACAACGATGTGCATATCGTCGGCATTTCCTCGCAAGCGGCGGGTCACAAGACCCTTGCGCCGAAGCTGATCGAAGCGCTGAAAGCGCAGGGCGCGGAAGAGATCATCGTGATCTGTGGCGGTGTGATCCCGCAGCAGGATTACGAGTATCTCTACAACGCGGGCGTCAAAGCGATTTTTGGTCCGGGCACCAATATCCCGACAGCGGCGCGTGAGATTTTGGATATTCTGAGCGCGGGTCAGGACTGATCCAGGTTTCAGAGACATGTTAAAAGGGCCGGGACATATCCCGGCCCTTTCTCTTTCAAACCACAGGTTGCGCTCAATGTGAGGCGTGAACCGCAGGGGAGAGAAGCTCTTCTTCTGTGTCCTTGTCGTCCTTGGCAGAGGGCGCGAGTTTCAGCACGGTAAAGCCGATGATCGCGGAGATCACAGAGCCTGACAGCACGCCGATGCGCACTTCGTTCATGTAGAACGCGTCCTCAAAGGACAGCCCACCGATGAACAGCGACATGGTGAAACCGATGCCCGCAAGCGCTGCCACACCATAAATGTGCATCCATGTGGCGCCAAAGGGTTTGCGCGCCACGCCGAATTTCACCAACAGCCATGTGATGCCAAACACGCCGATTTGCTTGCCCAAAATCAGGCCCAAAGCGATGCCCAAAGGCAGCGGCGAAAGCACATCGGCCATGGTCACGCCCGTCAACACTACGCCCGCATTGGCAAAGGCAAAAATCGGCACGATGACAAAGAAGACATAGGGCGAGAGCGCATGTTCAAGCGCATGAAGGGGCGATTTGCCCCATTTGTCTTTGAGCGGGATAAAGAAGGCAGTGATCACCCCGGCCAAGGTCGCATGAACCCCGGATTTCAGCACCAACACCCAAAGGATGGTGCCCATGAGGATGAGCGGTGCGATGCGGTGAATGCCCGCCCGGTTCATCAGGAACATGATCAACAGCGGGATCGCGGCCAGGAACAGGTAATCGAGGTGCAACTCTGAGGTGTAGAAAAACGCGATGATCAGGATCGCGCCCAAATCGTCCAAAATGGCCAGCGTCAGCAAAAAGATTTTAAGCGAGGAGGGGACGCGATCCCCCACAAGTGCCAAAATACCCAAAGCAAAGGCAATGTCGGTGGCCGCCGGGATTGCCCAGCCGGAGTGAGTCTCGGGTGAGGAGAGGTTGAGCGTAAAATAAATGATCGCCGGCACAAACATGCCACCCACGGCGGCCATGCCCGGCAAAACCACATCGCGCGGATTCTTGAGTTTGCCTTCCAAAAGCTCGCGTTTCAATTCCAACCCAACCAACAGGAAAAACACCGCCATCAGGCCGTCATTGATCCATAGAATCAAAGGTTTGGATAATCCTTCTCCCCCAAGGGTTACGGAGAAATATGAGGAGAGAACGCCATCATAAAGCGGGTAAAGCGAAGAGTTTGCCACGAACATCGCGGCGACGGCAGCCACCATAAGCACGATACCGCCGGAGGCCTCACTGTCGAAGAATTGTTCCAATTTGCGCAGGAGCATTGTCTTTTTCTATTCTTTCCTGAAGGTTGATCAAAATGGGTGTCACCTAGAGATGGGGGCAGCCTCGATGATTTCAACAGCATTTTAGTCAGGACAAACAAAATGCCCTATCGGATTGACCATTTAGTGGTTTCTGCTGCCGATTTACAGCAGGGGAAAGAGTGGGCTGAGGGGTTGCTGGATGTCGAATTTGGTCCACGCGGCGTGCATCCCGATATGGGCACGCAGAATCATCTGGTGGCAATGCGCCCCGACGCCTATCTCGAAGTCATCGCGCCCGATCATGACGCGCTGCGTCCCGATTATCCGCGATGGTTTGATTTGGACAATTTTGGTGGCCCGCCACGCCTGACTCATTGGGTCGTCTCTTGCCCCGATCTTGAAGAGGCGTGGGAATTGGCACCGGCCAATGTTGGGCGTATCTTGTCCTTTCGCCGGGGGGATTATGCATGGCGGATGATTGTGCCGGAAACCGGTGTTTTGCCCTTTGATGATTGCTTTCCGGCGCTGATCGAATGGCATTCGCCCCGCCCGGTGCGCGCCTTGCCGGACGCAGGTCTTTTGATGCGGCGGCTCAAGATTTCCCACCCCGAACCAGACGCGCTACGCGCCGCTTTGTCGCCCTTTGTTGCGGCGATGGAACATGTGCGCATTGTACAATCGGACACCCCCGGCCTGACCGCCGAAATCAGCACCCCCTCTGGAGAGATTTGGATCGCATGACACATCATCCCCACCTGCGCGCGGCCACACCTGAGGACGCGCCCGCCCTCAAAGCCATCATGGCGCCGGTGATTGCGGACTCGACCGCGTCGTTTTCCTCCGTCGAACGCGAGACGTCCGAATGGGCCGCCATGGTCACCGATCGCCACGCCCGCGGCCGCGCTTTTTATGTCGCCGAGCTTGAGGGCGAGGTGGTGGGCTATGCCACCTATGATCAGTTCCGTCCCGGCAACAATGGCTACCGCTTTACCATGGAGCATTCGGTTTATCTCAATGACGCGGCGCAGGGGCGGGGGCTTGGCCGGGTGTTGATGCTGATGATCGAAGAACATGCCCGCGAGGCGGGGCTGCATTCGATGATCGGGGCGATTGATGGTGACAACGCCGCCTCCATCGCCTTTCACAAGGCGCTTGGCTACAAAGAGGCGGGGCGTGTGCCGCAGGCCGGGTTTAAATTTGAGCGGTGGCTCGATGTCCTGTTCATGCAGAAGTTTTTGTAACATCTGTCACGTAAATGTCGTGGCTGCAGAGTGTTTTGCGGCCTGACAGCGCAGGCGCCACAGGCTAAAGTCCTCTCATGTCGATTTGGTCCCTCATCATGGAGGCGCTGAAAGCGCTTCGCGCCGGTGAAAGCCTGGCCGCGGTCTTTGAACAGTTTCGTTCAGAGCCGGAGCGGCGCGTGGGCTTTGCCATTGGGGTGATCGCCTTGGGCGCGAAAATGGCCAAGGCGGACGGGCTTGTCACCCGAGACGAGGTCACGGCCTTTCGCGAAGTGTTCCAAATCGCCAAAGAGGACGAAGCCGCCGCCGCGCGGGTGTTCAACCTCGCGCGTCAAGACGTGGCAGGGTTTGAAGACTACGCCAAGAGCGTGAAGAAAATGTATGGCAAGGACTGTCGTCCCTTGATGGATTTGCTGGATGGCTTGTTCCACATCGCCATGGCGGACGGTGAATATCACCCCGGCGAAGATGCATTTTTGGCCCGGGTGGCGGAGATTTTCGACGTCAATGACCGGGCGTTTCGCGCCCTGCGCGCGCGCTATGTGCCAGAGGCATTGCGCGATCCCTATGAGGTCTTGGGCGTGCCCCCCGATGCGCCGCTCAGTGAGATCAAATTGGCCTATCGCGCCTTGGTGCGCGAAACCCATCCCGACCGGATGGTCGCCCGTGGTGTCCCTAAAGAGGCGGTGCAGTTGGCCAATGACCGGATGAGTGAAATCAACGCTGCCTGGGATGAAATCAGCGCAGAGCGTGCGGCCTGACATGCGCATTGCCACTTATAATGTCGAATGGTTTGATGCGCTGTTTGACACCAAAGGACGCCCGCTCGCCGACACGGAATGGTCGGCCAGATACAACATCACCCGCGCCGCACAGCTTGAGGCGTTGGGCATTGTCTTCACCGCGATGGACGCCGATGCGGTGATGGTGATCGAGGCCCCGGACACCAACCGACGCCGCGACACGGTGCGCGCGCTTGAACAGTTCGCCCTCTGGGCCGGGCTGCGCACCACTGCCGTGGAAATAGGATTTGTCAACGAGACCCAGCAAGAGATCGCCTTGATGTATGACCCCAAGGTGCTGCGGGCGCATCACGATCCGATGGGGGCGCCGGCGGATATTGGCACCGGGCTTGACGTTCCGGCGTTCAATTCGGTCTTTCGACTGGATCTTGATACCGACCGTGATCGCGAAGAGGTGCGGTTTTCCAAGCCGCCGCTGGAGCTTGCGATGGAGACCTGTGCCGATGGCTTTGCCTTTCGCATGATCGGCGTGCATGTGAAATCCAAGGCCCCGCATGGCGCGCGTGGTCAAAAAGACGAGATCCGCATTTCGATTGAAAACCGCCGCAAACAATTGGCGCAATGCATTTGGCTGCGTGAGCGGGTCGAGGCGCATTTGGCGGCGGGGGAGCCGATCATCGTGTTGGGCGATTTCAACGATGGGCCGGGGCTGGATGAGTATGAAAAGCTGTTCGGTCGCTCAGGCGTTGAGGTTGTGATGGGGCGCGAGGACCCGGATGTGGACCAAAATATGCGCCTCTATGATCCCCATGCGATCAAAGCCTTTGCGCGCCGCGGCGGCGAGGCCCTGTCTTCGGCGCGGTTTTATATCCAGCAGGAAAAACGCTATCTGTCGGCCCTGCTGGACTATGTGATGGTCTCGCAGAGCCTGCGCGCCGGGACGACATGGCGGATTTGGCACCCGTTTGATGATCCGGTCTGTTTCACCACACCGGAGTTGCAACACGCACTTTTGACCGCCTCGGATCATTTCCCGGTCACGATTGATCTCACCTTGCCACCAAAGGCTGAAATCTCGGAGCAGATCGTGTAGGCTGTCATCATGAAACAGATTGTCGCCCGCACATCTCTGAGCCTTCTTGTGCTCTCCACCTCCCCGCTCGCGGCGCAGGAGGCGTCTGAGGGCATGGATTTGATGCGCGAAGGGGCGCGCATGTTGCTGGAGCAGTTGTTTCAAAAGATGGAGCCCGCGCTCAAAGAGCTGGACGGGGTGATGGATGATGTGACGGCCTATGATCCGCCTGTGATCTTGCCCAATGGCGACATCCTGATCCGGCGCAAGCCGCCGATCAAAGAGGCCCCCACGCCGGATCAAGAGGCCGCACCTGACGATGCACCGGAGGGTGCAATGGATATTTAAAACTTGGCGTGTTTGATTTCGGCCTGCGCGCCCAAACTGCTGGCAAGCGACTGAAACCGCGCTTGCGCCACTTCGCCAAACAGGTCTTCGGCCTCGGGGCGCAACGTCAGGATCAACACTTTCTTTTTCGGGAAATAGTCGAGTTTGGCCAGCTCATCCGGGGCTTCAAACGCGAACATCGCACCAAATCGCATGGCTTTGCCCAAAACCTCCGCATCGCGTTTTTCTTTGTCTGACAGCATCTCGATCAAGTTGGCAAAAGGGGTGCCGTCGCGCGAATTTTTGTAGCGGTGCAACAGCGCCAGCCCCAGAAAAATCCGCTCACTATGGGTCAGCCCGCCAAGATTGGCGCGGGTCGCATTGTCAAAACACACCTCGGCGCGGTAGTCAGGGTGCGCCCGCCACGTCACGTCATGCAACAGACAGGCGGCACGCACGATGCGCATTTTCTCATACTGGCGGGCGCGGAACATCGGTTCGATGAACCGATGCAAGCGCTTGCCAAATCCGGGTGTGCGCGCGTCTTTCATTTCGGAAAACCGGCAGGCTTCGATCAACGGATCGCGGACGCGGATCTGTTCGGGCATTTGCTCATACAAAAGCCCCTCGCGGATACCGTAGGACGAGATGCAAATCTCTTTGGGATGAAAGGCATGGACCAGTTGGCGCAGCACTTCGGAGGCGATCGGAACAAGGCTCATCCGCGCCGATGAGGTGCCGGTTTTGGCGCGCAGCTCATCCATGTTGCTTTTGCGAATGAACTTGATCGTGTCCGTGACCGCCCGGCTCGACATCCGGTATTCGTGCAACACATGAAGCGGATAATTGCGCCGTTCCATGTCGATCCGCGCAATCGCCCGCCATGAGCCGCCGACCAGGTAAATCCGTTTGTGATTTTTACCCATTTTGGCGACAAGATCGGCCATGATCGGGGCGATATGATCCTTAAGGCCTTTGCGCCCGCCTTTAAGCCCTTGAAGTTTCAGCGGCCCAAGCGGCGAGGTCAGACGTTTGCCAACCTTGCCGCCGGCGACGACCGCAAGCTCCATCGACGAGCCGCCGATGTCACAGACCAAACCGTCCGCTTCCGGCCAGCCCAGCAACACGCCCTGGGCCGAGAGCCGCGCCTCTTCTTCGCCGTCAATCACCCAAAGGCTGAGGCCGGTCTCCCGCTCAATCTCCTCCCGAAAAGCAGGACCGTCCTCAGCCTCCCGCACCGCAGCCGTGGCGACGGCTGTGAGCGGGGGGATTCCCATGCCTTGGGCCAATTTTTGAAACCGCCGGATGGCGACCATGGCCCGCAATTTGCCTTCGGGGTTCAACCGCCCGGTTTCCCGCAACCCCGCGCCCAATCCACACATGATTTTTTCATTGTAGAAATAGGCCGGACTGCGCGCCGCGCCGTCAAAGACGACAAGGCGTACGGAGTTTGATCCAACATCGACTACGCCCACACGGGACAAGGCCCGCGCCTCTTCGTCGAGAAACAGAGGGCGGCCAAACACGCCCCAATCCTGTTGCTCCGCGCCAGATTGGGCGGCATCCGTCGATGTGGTCAAAGTGTATCCCCTAAAGCGTTTTGCGAAAAACCTGAGAAACAGGTTTTCGGGAAACGCCGTGCAACATTGCGAAGGTGTGAGCCTTTTACAATTTACCCATGTCTCAAGTCGATTGCAAAAGGCTTTCGCTTCGCGTGCGACAGTGCCAAATGCGATAGGGTCCTGTCAATTGCTTGAAATCTGTGCAGAAAAGAAAACGGGTTTGGATTTAGCGCTCAGACTCCAAAATCCGCGCCGCCAAGGCGCGTGAAATCGGTTTTCCGGCACGCAGGGCCTCGCGATCCAAAGCCTCGACAATGTCGCGCGCCGCCGCTGCCGAGCGTTCCATACGTTTGACCAGCCATGTGATCAGGTGCTCGGGCACGATGAGTTGGCGGTCCTCAAATTGTTTGACCAAAAGCACGGTGAGCAACATGTCATCGGGCGGCTCGATATGTGCCACGGGGGTGCCCTGCATCCGCGAGGCCAGATCGGGCAGAGACAGCGCCCAGCGGTTTGGTGCCGTGCATGCGGTCAGCAAAAGCCGTCCACCCTCGGCCAAGGTCAGGTTGTGCAGGTGAAACAACGCCTCTTCGGCGGCGCGCGCATCGGGCAGATCAGGCAGCCGATCAGCGTCTTCAACCACAACAAAGCGGCGCGCGGCGAGGGCGGGGATGTCGGCCTCTGCCAAATCTGCTGAGGCGAGGATCACGGCATCGCGATCATTGGCCCAGACCTGTGCCATATGGGTTTTGCCCGCGCCCGCCGGGCCGATCAGGACCAGCTTGCCCGAGGGCCATGTCTCCGTCGCGTCCAAAGTGGCCAGCGCCAACATATTGGAGGGCGCAACAAAAAATGCATCCCGTCCCAGCGCTTCGCGGGCTGGCAAATCCAAGGTGAGTTGCTCAGCCATGGCTTAGCTTTCGCCGCCGCGTGTGCTGTCAAGTTCAGATTGCTCCGCGGGCATCGGCGCAGCCTCATCGGAAAGGCCCCTATAGAGACGGCCCTCGCGGTATTGATTGGCGGCGAACCGCGCGACAACGCCAAGGGCGGCGGCAAGCGGCACGGCCACCAACATGCCGACAAAGCCAAACACCGTGCCAAAGGCAGACAGCGCAAAGATCAGCCACACCGGGTGCAAGCCTACGGAGGAGCCGACCAGATTGGGGGTCAGGATATTGCCCTCAACAAATTGCCCAAAGACAAAAATGCCAACCACGGCGGCGATCCAATACCATTCGCCCCAGAACTGAAACAAAGCCAGGCCGATGGCCAAAACGCCGCCAACGGCGACGCCGACATAGGGGATAAAGGTCAGGATTCCGGCAATGGCACCGGCGACAAGGCCGAATTTCAACCCCACCAGCATCAGGCTTGCGGCATAAAACGTTCCCAAAATCAGACAGACCGCGCCCTGACCGCGGATGAACGAGGCCAGCGTGCGATCGATGTCAGAGGCCAGAGTGCGGATCACCGGGGCGTAATCGCGTGGCAAAAGCGCGTCGACTTCGGCGACCATCCGGTCCCAGTCGAGCAACAGGTAAAAGGTGATCACGGGCACCAACACAAGCAGCACCGCGATGTTAAACACGCTCATCGCCGAGGAGAGCACAGAGGACAAAAGTTCGCCGCCTTTTGAGCGTATGGCCTCGCCGATTTGCAATAGGGTTTGGTGCAATTGCGAGTTTTCATCCAGCAAAACCGGGAATTTTGCGGTCAAAAATGTCTGGAGATTGTTGAACAGGTCCGGCGCCGTGTTGACCAGATCGGTCGCTTGGCGCACCAGTGTCGGCAAGACCACCAGGGCGGCCAGCACAAACAGAATGACGGCGGATAGGGTGATCGTCAATGTGGCGGCCACCCGGCTAAACCCCCAAGATTCAAGCCGATCCGCCACCGGGTCCAACATATAGGCCACCGCCATGCCTAAGACGAAGGGCAAAATCACATCGCCGAGCAACCACAACAGCGCAAAGAACCCCGCCGCCGCAAAGCCCCAGTATTTCATCTGATCGCGGACTGGTAAGGCCATAGTATCCCTTTGGTGTCGCTTTGCTTTGCTCCCATATCGCCTGTGAAGGGGCAGGTTTCAAGGGGAAGCGACGCGATCAGACCCGCCATGGCCCTGTGTCGCAAGGGCCGCAAGGGCCGGAACGGTCGGGGAACAGGCGTTTGGTGCTGCTTTGGCTTGTGTGCTCCATGGTGATCGCTTAGACCGAAGCAAACCTGATCATCACTTGAGGGCATCCCCGCATGCGTCTGTCGCGCTATTTTCTCCCGGTTCTGAAAGAAACGCCGTCTGAGGCCCAAATCGTCTCGCACCGCCTGATGTTGCGCGCGGGCATGATCCGCCAACAGGCGGCGGGGATCTATTCCTGGCTGCCTTTGGGCTACAAGGTCCTGAAAAAAGTGGAACAGATCGTCCACGAAGAGCAACAGCGTGCGGGTCATATCCCGCTCTTGATGCCGACGCTCCAGTCCGCCGATCTGTGGCGCGAAAGCGGGCGCTATGACGATTATGGCGAAGAGATGCTGCGCATCACCGACCGCCATGGCCGCGATATGCTTTACGGGCCCACGAACGAGGAGATGATCACCGACATCTTTCGCTCTTATGTGCGCAGTTACAAAGACTTGCCGCTCACACTTTACCACATTCAATGGAAATTCCGCGACGAAGTCCGTCCGCGCTTTGGCGTGATGCGGGGCCGCGAATTCCTGATGAAAGACGGTTATAACTTTGATCTGACCGTTGAGGATGCGATGCACTCCTACAACCGTCATCTGGTCAGCTATATCCGCACATATGAGCGCATGGGCCTTCAGGCGATTCCGATGCGCGCCGATTCCGGTCCGATTGGCGGCGATGACACCCATGAGTTCCTCGTGCTGGCCGAAACGGGTGAATCCGAGGTGTTTTATGACGCCGCCGTCACCGACATCAAACTCGGCAAACGCGAGATTGATTACGACAGCCATGAGGCCTGTCATGCGGTGATGAAAGAATTCACTTCGCTCTATGCCCGCACCGATGAAACCCATGACGCCGCCCTGTTCGAACAGGTCCCCGAAGAGCGCCGTCGCGTAGCGCGTGGCATCGAAGTCGGTCAGATTTTCTTTTTTGGCACCAAATATTCCGAAGCCATGGGCGCAACCGTCCAAGGCCCGGATGGCAAACCGACCCCGGTCCAAATGGGCTCGCACGGCATTGGTGTGTCCCGCCTTTTGGGCGCATTGATCGAAGCCAATCACGATGACAAAGGCATCATCTGGCCCGAAGGTGTGACGCCCTTTCATGTTGGCATCGTCAACCTGAAACAGGGCGATGCGGAGGCGGATGGGGCCTGTGAGGCGCTGTACAAATCCTTCGAGGCGCTTGGGCTTGAGCCTTTGTATGATGACCGGGACGAACGCGCGGGCGGCAAATTTGCCACCATGGACATCATCGGCCTGCCGTGGCGGATCACCGTTGGTCCGCGCGGTTTGAAAAACGGTGTTGTCGAAGTCACCTCGCGGCGCACGGGGGAGAGCGAAGAGTTGACGCCGGAATTGGCCATCGCGAAAATTGCTAAAATTTACGCGGATTTATAAACGCCGATCTTGGCCGCAATAGGCAAGAAATCGCGGTTTTGATCATCGGGGGCGGGGACATGTTTGTCTTGCGCCCCCGAATCCTTTTAACCTTCGCGCCACGACCCCCGCGTCAGATGGGGGCGAGGCAGAGGAGCGCGACATGATCGTCAAAACACTCACACTTGTGGGTGGCCTGTTTGGGGCTGCCATTGTTTCCCAGTTCCCAGAGTTTTCCCAACAATATACCCAAAGGCTCGGCGGTCAGGTGGATGCACTTGCCGTTGTGATCACGGATTTTGACGCCTCGGCGCAAAAGGCCGATATGACGCGCGAGGCTGCACTGGCCTCGATGGGCGGTTCGGTGTTTTTGGAAAACCGCCGTCGCGATATGCGCATCACCTTCGCCCGCTATGATCGCTTGTCCGAAGATTTGGCGATGCTGCGCGATGCCTCGCCGCTGGAGCGTCTGACCATGCCACAGCGCATCTCCGACTTTGAATTGGCCCGCACCACATGGGACAATTTCGTGCCTGCCATGCCGCTTTCTGTGGCGGGTGGCCTGTCCGCGCTGATCGGATATTTCTCCGGATGGGGCGGCGTGTTTGCCGTGTTGTGGCTTTTGGCTTGGCCGTTCAAGCGCCGCAAATCCAAAGACGGGCTGACCTTCTAAGCCATTACTGTAACGCTCTGTTCACGCGTCTGTTTGTGCAAAATCCGGGCGGGCGCTTGACCTTTGCCCTGTCAAAGGGAATGGTCTGGCAACTTTAAACGGAGCCCCATCGGACCATGACACAGGCCAAATCAACCAAGCCCTTCTCACGCTTTGAGTGGAAAATCGCATGGGCTTATCTGCGGGCCCGACGCGAAGAAGGCGGCGTCTCGGTGATGACCTGGATCTCTCTGATCGGGATCACTTTGGCGGTGGCGGCGCTGATCATCACATTGGCCGTGCGCACTGGGTTCCGCGATGAATTTGTTGCCACAATCCTTGGCTCCAACGCCCATGTGACGGTCTATTCCTCGATCTATGTCGATGAGGCGGGCCAAACCGCGCGCACCATCCCGGACTACACGCAATGGGCCAAATCCCTTGCCGCCGTGCCCGGCGTCACCCGTGCCGCACCTTTGGTGAAGGGACAGGTTTTGGCCTCTTATCGTGGCTCCAATGCGGGGGTCGAGATTTACGGCATCGCACCTGACGACCTGATGACGATCCCCCGCGTGGCGATCACTCCGGACGACCACTGGGGCGATGTCACCCGCTTTGCGGACGGCGTTGCCATCGGCTCCGGTGTGGCGCGTGATCTGGGCGTGACGGTCGGCGATAAGATCAAATTGATCTCGCCGGACGGGGCCAAGACCGCCTTTGGTACAAGTCCGCGCGTGTCCTCTTTCGAGGTCGTTTATGTCTTTTCTGCGGGTCGCTATGATATTGATAAAACTCGGGTTTACCTGCCATTCTCTGAAGCGCAAACCTATTTCAACCGCGGCGACACCGCCGATGAGATCGAGGTCATGGTGACCCATCCCGAAGCGGTCGATGAGATGGCCATTCCCCTGCTGCAAGCGGTGGGGGAGCGTGGGCTGGTTTGGACCTGGCGCGATGCGTCGGGGTCATTCCTGCGCGCGCTCGACATCGAGGACAATGTGATGTTCGTCATCCTCTCGGTCCTCGTGCTGATTGCGGCGATGAACATTGTTTCCGGCCTGATCATGTTGGTCAAAAACAAAGGTCGCGACATTGGTATTTTGCGCACCATCGGGCTGACCGAGGCTTCCGTGCTGCGGATCTTTTTCATCTGTGGCTCGCTCACTGGCCTGGTCGGCACAGTGTTTGGCGTGCTCATCGGGTCGCTGTTTGCCATCTACATTGATCAGATTATGTCCTTTGTGAATTGGATGAATGGCGGCGGTGTGTGGGACCCGTCGATCCGGGGCATCTATGCTCTGCCGGCGGAATTGCGCGCGGCGGATGTGTTTAAGGCGGTGTCGCTCTCGCTTGGCCTGTCCTTTGTGGTCACGATTTTCCCGGCGCGCCGAGCCGCGCGGATGAACCCGGTGGAGGCGCTGCGTTATGAATAATATGTTGGAGATCAAAGGCATCACCAAGACCTACAACGCCGGAAAACCCAACCAAATCGAGGTCCTGCGCGGCATTGATTTGAATATTGCGCGCGGCGAGGTCGTGGCCCTGACCGCGCCGTCCGGGGCGGGGAAATCGACGCTGTTGCACATCGCCGGGCTGTTGGACGTGCCGGACGCGGGGACGGTGACGATTGATGGGCAGGACATGACGGGTCTGGGCGATCGTCGGCGCACCGCGATGCGCCGCGCGGGTGTAGGGTTCATCTACCAATTTCACCACCTGTTGCCGGAATTCACCGCGCTTGAAAACGTGGTCCTGCCGCAACTTGCCAATGCCGTGCCTGTGGCTGAGGCCGAAGCCCGCGCCATGAGCCTTTTGGACAAAGTCGGAATTTCGTCGCGCGCTTTGCACCGCCCCGCCGCGCTGTCGGGGGGCGAACAACAACGGGTGGCGTTTTGCCGCGCGCTGGCCAATGGGCCGGGGCTTTTGCTGGCGGATGAGCCGACCGGGAACCTTGACCCCGAGACCTCGGATTTGGTGTTTGACGTGCTGATGGGATTGGTGCGCGACGAGGGGCTGTCGGCGCTGATCGCCACGCACAATCATGAGTTGGCGGCCAAGATGGACCGGGTGGTGAAGCTGGATATGGGACAGGTCGTCCCTGCGTGAGATGTCGGTCGTAAGCCGCTGTTTTCATGCAAAAGATACATGATGTGTGTCGGGAGAATTTGGGTCGGCCCCACCCGTGCTGAGGGCCGACCCCTAAAGGGTCAATTCAACAGATCAGAAATAATCCCGATGGCCGAAACCACGGTGGCGGCATCGCGGGCGACCTTATAGATTTGCCCGTCATATTGCGCATAGCGGTCGCCATCCGGGTCAGGCAGGTGATAGCGATCATAATCGCGCAGGATCACATAGCCCTCCGGGAGGCGATCCCCGTAGCCATAGCGCATTTTCTTGGCGTGACCGGGCGGGACGTGACCAACGCCCCAGCCTTTGCCATTGTTATGGCCTTTATCCGCCAAGGCCGGCGCGGCGGTGAGGGCCATGACGGCGATAAGAAGCGGTTTGGTCAGATTGGACATGCGAGCCTCCAAATGGGTTTTCCGCACTATACCGGAGGCGGCGGGGGAAGGTTGCCTGACAGTTTCGTGATGGGCGGAAGAGGGCTGATGTTTGGGGTTTGCGGGTGTGGTTCGTCCTCACGGGGGCTTTGGCTCTATTGTAGCCACTTCTCTAGCTGAGGGTGGGGAATGATTTTTGAAACTCTATACAAAAATCCCCAGCGAATGTGAGGAACATTTTTCCTCATTGGCAAAGGGCAGTTAAAAAGGACAATGTAAATGAGCGCGCTACCGATTGATATGAGGCCGAGCGAGGCTCCAAGGTTGTTTGTAAAACCTGTTTCTGCCGTCATGAGTACTTCATACTGATATTTCACTAAGAATACTGAAAGCAGAAATATCGGTAGAAACATGAAAAGCAACAAAAGCAGTAAGATAATTTCTAGTATTTTACTCGCCGGGAACTTTTCCTCGAAAAAACCAAATGGAAGGGAAGGTATGGAAAGCCCAAATTCTTCGTCGCCGTTAAACTGAGAATAGGCAGAAACCGAGAAGTTTCGAACATGGATTCTCCCCACCTCACGGGCTCTTACAATAATCGCCATAAACGCATTTTGGAGATACAGCACAACAAACGGTATCGTAATGCTTGCGAACATTGAGACAAGACCGGCTGGTGCGGCAAGCTTTAGTTCATTGAATGAAATAGCAACTTCTGTTGTGTCGCCAAACGTTTTGATTGCGTAGTAAAATGCAATCGGCATCCCGAGAGATTTAAAGGCTTTGCGTGTGCTTTCCTGCTGAATCTGAGATAGTCGCGTTAGAATTTCGGGCCATTGATGACCAGACTTTTTAAGGAAACGTAAAGTTTGTGTAAACTCATGAACTTTAATACTCCGCAGAGATATCCAATGGGTTCGTTTCAAACATCCAGTTCCTCAACAAACTGCGCGTTTTCCTGAATATACTGATACCGCAGTTCCGGTTTTTTCCCCATCAAACGCTCCACCAAATCCGCCGTTTCACCGGGGAAATCCTCTTGGATTGTCACCCGGATCAGCTTGCGGGATTTGGGGTCCATTGTGGTCTCTTTCAAATCCTTTGCGTCCATTTCGCCAAGGCCTTTGAACCGCTGCACGTCAATCTTGCCCTTGCCGCCAAGACCCTTTTCCATCCACTCATTCTTCTCAGCATCATCAGAGACATAAAGCCGTTTCGCGCCTTGGGTCAGGCGGTAGAGCGGCGGGCAGGCGAGATACAGGTGGCCTTGGTCGATCAGCGGGCGCATTTGGGTGTAGAAGAAGGTCATCAACAGCGCGGCAATATGGGCCCCATCGACGTCCGCATCGGTCATGATGATGATTTTCTCATAACGCAGGTCTTCGACGTTAAAGCGCGTGCCCATTTGGACGCCCAAGGCTTCGCAGAGATCAGAAATTTCCTGGTTGGTGTTGAGCTTGCCGGAGGCCGCGCCCAAGACGTTTAGGATTTTGCCCTTGAGCGGCAGCAAAGCCTGCGTTTCGCGTTTGCGCGCGCCCTTGGCGGAGCCGCCGGCAGAGTCGCCCTCGACGATGAACAATTCGGTGCCGACGCGGTCTTTCGATGAGCAATCGGTGAGCTTGCCCGGAAGCCGCAGTTTCTTGGTCGCGGTCTTGCGCTGGGTCTCTTTTTCCTGGCGACGACGCAGGCGTTCCTCGGCGCGCAACACGAGGAAGTCGAGGATGGAACCGGCGGATTTCGTATCGGCGGCCAGCCAGTTGTCAAAGTGATCGCGCACGGAGTTTTCGACCATGCGCTGCGCCTCTGTGGTGGCCAAACGGTCCTTGGTCTGGCCGACGAATTCCGGCTCGCGGATGAAGCAGGACACCAAAGCGCCGGCCCCCGTGGTCAGGTCTTCGCGGGTGATGTTTTGGGCCTTTTTGTTGCCGACCAACTCGCCGTAGGCCTTGATGCCTTTCAGGATCGCGGCCCAAAATCCGGCCTCGTGGGTGCCGCCTTCGGGGGTGGGCACGGTGTTGCAATAGGACTGGATAAAACCATCGCGCGCAGGCGTCCAATTGATCGCCCATTCGACCTTGCCGGGGGCTTTGAATTTTTCAAAAGACACGGACCCCGCAAAGGGTTTGTCGGCATAGGTGGTGGCGCCGCCCATGGTCTCTGAGAGGTAATCGGCAAGCCCGCCGGGGAAATGGAATTTTGCCTCAAGCGGGGTGTCCCCGTCCTTGATCGCGGTTTTCCAACGGATTTCGACGCCGGAAAACAGATAGGCTTTGGACCGCGCCATGGCAAAAAGGCGGGCGGGTTTGAGTTTGAGCGCGCCGAAAATCTCGGGGTCCGGGTGAAAGGTCACGGAGGTGCCACGCCGGTTCGGAGCCGCACCGATTTTGGCCAGCTTGCCCTGTGGCACGCCACGGGAAAACTCCATGGCGTAAAGCTCTTTGCTTTGCGCCACTTCGACGCGCAAATGATCGGACAGCGCGTTGACCACAGAGGAGCCGACGCCATGCAGACCGCCGGAGGTTTCATAGCTGTCGCCCGAGAATTTGCCGCCGGCGTTCAGGGTACAGAAAATGATTTCGAGTGCGGATTTTGACGGGTCTTTCGGATGCGCGCCAATCGGGATGCCGCGACCGTTGTCACGCACGGAGACATGGCCGTTTTCATGCAGCTCGACCTCAATCCAGGACGCGTGTCCGGCGACGGCTTCGTCCATCGAGTTGTCGATGATCTCGGCCACCATGTGATGCAAAGCGCGCTCATCCTTACCGCCGATATACATGCCGGGGCGCAACCGGACGTGTTCCATGTCTTCGAGGACTTGAATGGAGGAGGCGTCATAGGTGGAGGCTTTGGCTTTGAGATTGGGATCGGGTTGGCCGGAAAGGAGATCGTCGGACATGGGTGTGGCGCTCGATTCTTAGAGTTTGCTCGTTGGGCTAGGATTAGACCATTCAGAACCGGGTGACGCAAGCTGTTGAGGCATGCGGGTGCGCAAAGCGGTCAAAACCTTGGCTCAGATCAAGGCAAAGAGAAGGGGCGTGTCATAGGGGGGCACGGATTCATGAATGGAGTACCGCTCGCGTGACGCTTTAGGCACGGCGTTGCACCCGGACGCGCGGCGCGGACGCAACGGCAAAGTCTAAGGGGCGGCTCACCTCAGGCTAGAGTATTTGAGCAGCAATGAAGGCAAAGGCCCTGTCCGCAAGGATGGGACTTTTGTGTGTCAGCCGTTGGCGGCGGCGAATTTGCTCATCAGATAGGGGCCGGAAATAACCGTTTCCGCTTCTGCGCCGGACAGCGGGGTGATCTCGGCGTGCCAATTGGGTTGGTGGAAAAACGCCAAGGACATCCGCCGCCTGAATGCCCAATCGGGCGGGGTGACAACACGGTGCAAGGTCGAGGTCCAGCGCCCAGCCGTCCAGAGCGTCATCAGATCGCCGATGTTGATCACAAACGCGCCGTCAATCGGCGGTACGCCGCGCCATTCGCCCTCAGGCGTGAGGATTTCAAGGCCACGCGAGCCGGGTTCGGGCAACAGGATTGTGAGCGAGCCGTAATCCGTATGCGCCCCGGCGCGCAGTTGGTTTTCTTTCGGGGCGCTGTCTTGGGCCGGGTAATTCAGCGCGCGCAGCGCCGAGATCGGCGTGTCGATAAAGGCCGCGAAATGATTCTGCGGCAGATCGAGCGCAATGGCAAAGACCTCCATGATCCGGGCGGCGAGCGTCTCCATCTCAGTATAATAGGCGCACCATGCCGCACGGAAACCGGGCATGTCTGGCCAAGGTGTGGGCGCATAGCAAAAGGCCAAAGCATCGGGATCGGTCTCGCCGGGTGGGGTGCTTAAAGGCCCGCCGTTGAAGCTTTCCTTCAGGTCGGGTGGCGTGTCTTCGCCGCGTGATTTGGCCAAGGCCTCTGTGCCCGGACCAAGATAGCCATAGGGCGCGCCGGAGGCCGGGGCGACGCCGTGTTTAACCTCGGGCGCAAGATCGAAAAAGCCGCGCGCCTTGGCCCAAATCGCGTCGATCACCGGCTGTGGCACGCCATGACCCGTGACGGCAAGAAACCCGGTTTCGACACAGATGCGGTCCACCTCAGCGGCGATTTTGGCCTTGCCGGTGGCATCGGCTGCGGCAAAGGCGGCAAGGTCGAGCAGCGGGAAATCTGTTTGGGTCATGTCGGTTTGTGGCACGTGGGTTTGTGGCATGTCAGTTTGGGGCATGGCGGTCTCTTTACGGGGGACGTCGGTTGGAACACCGTTTCGCGACCACGCGCCTCTGTCAACCGGGGCGCGACCGCAGGCGGATGCACAGGGGGTGCACAGGGGGGTGCGCAGGGGGTGCGCAAGAACAGGCTCGCCAGAAGGCTATGGCAAGGTTAGGCTGGGCGGAACCGCAGACAGAGACGACAGGACGCGCATGGACGAGATCGTGTTACGCTCCGCGACGCGCGCGGACACAGAGGCGGTGACGCGCTTGGTGGCCGAGGCCTTTGCGATTTACACGCCAAAGATTGGCAAGCCCCCGGCACCGACATTTTATGACTATGCGGCGTTGATCGAAACGGGCTTGGTGAGCGTGGCCATTGATGGCGCGGAGGTGCTCGGCATGGTCTATCTCTATGCCCAAGACGACGGCACGGCGATGCTGGATGTTCTGGCGGTGGCTGAGGCGGCGCAGGGGCGCGGGCTGGCGCGGTTGTTGATCACGCGGGCCGAAGAGCAGGCGCGCAGGATGGGGTCGCAGCGTATCGACGTTTATACCAATGTGGTGATGGAGGGGCCGCTGGTCCTCTATCCCAAACTGGGATTTTCCGAGACCCATCGCGGTGAAAGCGACGGGTATCAGCGGGTGCATTTCAGCAAAGAGCTATAAAAGAGCTATAAGGGCGGATCGCTCAGGCGTCATCGCCAAAGCCATTCATCCGTTTGGCCCATTGAAACGCCACGATCATGCCTTTGAACCGCGGCAACAGGAACAGCGACAAGGCAACGGTGCCCGTGGCAAAAATCGCGATCAAGACCAAAGGATCGGGGCGGAATTCGATAAAAGCCCAGCCCAAAAGCGGCGCCATCAGGTGACCGACAATCAAAATGGTCAAATAGGCGGGGCCGTCATCGGCACGGTGATGAAACAATTCCTCACCGCAGACCGGACATTCATCGCGGACTTTCAAATAGCCTTTCATCATCGGACCACCGCCACAGGAAGGGCAGCGCCGTTTCCAGCCGCGCAAAAGGGCGGGGCGCATTTCGCGTTCGCCAGCACGCGCCAAGGCGGTGTCAGACAGGGAAGAAGGGGTGGCGCTGAGGCCCTGAGTCGTGTCGGTCATGTGCGGTTCGCCTCTTTGCGGATATGGGCGTGAGTGTAAGCGACAAAGTCTTACGCAAAGCTGCGCGCTTTGTCCTTGCGTCCCGATGTCGCGTCCGGGGCGGGGTGAGTGTCTTTCACATTATTTGAGCCGTTTGCGACGGAAGTGCGAGGGTGGCCCGTTTCATAAGTATCAAAGCGCGCCGCATGTAGGTCTCGAAGCGAGGTCGCCGTGGCGCGCAGGAGTAACCCTGTGAAAAGGAAATGAACATGAAACGCAATACATTTGTCTCTGCCCTCGCTTTTGTCGCCGTGCTTGGCGGGTCTGTCGCGGCGTTTGCCGCTGGTGGCTCGGGCAATCACACCCAAATGGGCGGGATGCGTGGTGATATGAGAATGGCCGGCCAAGACGGGTTTATGCCGTTTGGACCGGAGTTTGATTTTGCCACTGTGGACAGCGATGGCGATGGCAAACTGTCCTTGGCCGAGGTCGATGCGTTCAAAGCGGCACGGTTTGCCGAAGTGGATGCGGATGGCAATGGCACAGTGGATGCGACTGAATTGCTCGCCCACCAAGAGGCACAGCGCATGAACCGGATGCAGATGCGCGCCGAAGCCATGATCCAAAACCGTGACACCGATGGCGATGGTGTGTTGAGCGCCGAAGAAATGGGCAACGCCCCGCGCGTGAGCCTGTTTGACCGGCTGGACCGCGACAAGGATGGCGCGATCAGCCAAGAAGAACTGGCACTGATGCAACAGCGGATGCAGGGCCATATGCAAGACGGGCGTTCAGGCATGAAAGGCCCGGGTCAAGGCCGGAACTAAGCGTTGGGTGCGCGGGGAAGAGATCTCTCTTCCCCGCCGCCTCACGGTGGACGCCACCAACCGTTTGAGATAGCCATAGCCGGTGATGGATATGCCCTTTGACGCCCTGAACGATGTCTCTGACGACGCGTTGCTGATTGCCTTTGGCAATGGCGATGCGGCCTCGGCGCGCGCGTTGACGTTGCGTTTGACACCAAAGGTTCTGGGCTATGCCGCGCGACTGTTGCGTGATCGGGCGGAGGCCGAAGATGTGGCTCAGGAGGCGATGCTCAGACTGTGGAAAATCGCCCCCGAATGGCGGCAAGGCGAGGCCAAGGTCACCACATGGCTCTACCGGGTGGTGACCAACCTGTGCACGGATCGGCTGCGCAAAAAACGCGGCAGTGCCTTGGACGAGATTGCCGAGCCCGAGGATGATCGGCCCTCGCAAGAGGCGGTGATGATCCAGCGGGAGCGGATTGATGCGTTGAACGCGGCACTGGCAACGTTGCCGGATCGACAACGCGAAGCGGTGGTGTTGCGCCACATTGAAGGTTTGGGCAATCCTGAGATTGCCGAAGTGTTGGACATTAGCGTCGAGGCGGTGGAAAGTTTGACCGCCCGAGGCAAACGCGCCCTGACGCAGGCTTTGGCCGCGCAGCGCGACAGACTGGGGTTCGAAGATGACGCATCGTGATGACAAAATGACAGATGGTCTTTCAGATCAATCGCTTGAGGCGCTGTTTGCCGAGGCGCGCGACGAGGCTGTGATGCCCTCGACTGCGCTTTTGGCCGCCGTCATGGCCGATGCCGAAACCCAAATCGCCACCCGTACGCGCCAAGAGGCGGCACGTCGTGCGGCCCTGCGCCCGACACAGGGTCATCCCATGCTGGCGGCCATGGTCGCGGCGCTGGGCGGATGGCGGGCGGTGGCGGGATTGGCCTCGGCTGCGGTGACGGGGCTGGCGATTGGGCTGGGCGCGCCCTCAACGGTGACCAATTTGGCGACGGGCAGCTACAGCGAGAGCGCCACGGTCGAGACGACAGCGGCGGGCGATGCGCTTGATGCTTTGGTCCCAAGTTTCTACGATCTCGCTTTGGAAGGATAAGCCATGACGGATGACAGCCAAATGACGCCCGAGCCTGTGGTCGCCGAGGGCACGCCGAAAAAGCCGTTTCGCTGGAGCCGCGTGGTTTTGGTGGTGTCGCTGGCGCTGAACCTTGCGGTGATTGGCACGGTGGCAGGCGCATTGTTGCGCTGGGATGCGGGTATGGACCGGGCGCGGGCGATGCAGGTGCGCGATTTTGGCTTTGGTCCCTTCGTCGGCGCGTTGGAAACCAAAGATCGCCGTGATGTCGGGCGCATGTTTATTCGCTCCGCCGGGGACCCGCGGGCGGCACGGGCCGAGGTGAAAGTCGTGTTCGCACAGATGATTACGGCGCTGAAGGCCGAACCGTTTGACCGGCAGGCCTTTGAAACGCTTTTGCTGCAACAGCAACAGAAATTTTCCAGCCACCAAGAGATCGGCGCACAGATCGTTGTCGATCAAATCGCTCAGATGAGTGCCCCAGATCGTGCCGCCTATGCGACGCGCCTTGAGGAAATGCTGAAAAAACCGCCACGCTCGCCACATACGGGTGATGGATCGCGCGATGCGCCGCGCGAAGGTCAAAAGCAGAATTAAGACGCGACCAGAGGGAAAACCGCATAAAAGAGGCGCCTGCGGGCGCCTTTTATTTTGGTGAGAGGCTTAGGCCGCGTAGGAGCCCAGAGCGACCTGATTGCGCCCCTCGGCTTTGGCCCCGTAAAGCGCCTGATCGGCGATGGCGATCAGGTCGGAGACCTTCGGGGCGTGCACGCCCATTCCGCCGCCCATGGCCAGACCGATCGAGGCGGAGACGGTGATCGGTGTGCCATCGGCGGAGATCGCGACCGGGCGGGCACAGATCGCCACGCGCAACCGTTCGGCGGCGGCGCGCGCCTCCATCAAAGTGGTCATCGGCATACAGACCAAAAACTCCTCGCCGCCAAACCGCGCCACCAAATCCATGCCGCGCAGATTGTCGCGCATCCGATGCGCCACTTCGACCAAAACATCATCCCCGACCGCATGACCATAGCTGTCATTGACCGATTTGAACCGATCAATATCCACCAACATCAGGGCAAAATGTTGCCCGTTCTCACCGGCTTCCTTAGCGATTTTCTCAAGATGGGGCAGGGCATAGCGGCGATTGTACAACCCGGTGAGGCTGTCGATTGTCGCCAAACGCAATCCCTCATCAAAGGTTTGTTTGAGCTGATCAGATTCTTTTTTGCGGCGCATTTGCGTGCGCAGGCGCAGGGCCATTTCTTCCGGGTCAGCCCCGCGGGTGATCAGATCATTGGCACCCAGATCAAGCGCCATCAATGCCTCGCGCCGGTCCTGTTGACCATGCACAACGACGATGCCGGAGGTCCGGGTCGCATCGCGGGCGCGCAGGTCAGAGATCAACCGAAGCCCCTCCGTTCCACCACCAAACTGCGCCGAAATCACATACAGGTCAGAGACATTACCATTGTAGATCGCCTCCAACACATGATCCCCCCGTTCGATCACGATCTCGTCCGACGTCATGCCGCGCAAACCGGCGCGCCAGGTCATCGCCTCTTCGGCCGTGGCCCCGATGAGGGTGATTTTGCCTGGGGTTTCAAAATGGCTCGCCGGTTCGGAAAACCCAAGCGCATGGGCCGTTTCGTTACGCCGACGCAATTCTTCGGAGGTGGCCGAGGCCCGCATCAAAGCGCGCACACGGGCGGTCAGCGTCAGCTCATCCAGCGGCTTGGTGAGGAACTCATCGGCGCCCGCTTTGAGGGCGGCAATCCGCGCCGTCGTGTCATGGGCCGGGGTGATGATGGCGACGGGAATATGGGCGGTGAGCGGGTCTTTTTTGAGCGCGGCACAGGCCGCATACCCCGTCATATCGCCCAGATTGCCATCCAGAATGATCAGATTTGGCCGCAACTCACGCGCGCGGGCAAGGGCGTCAGACCCTGTGGCCGCCTGAGACACATCATAAAAGGCAGAAGCGAGTTTCACCTTTAGGATGATGCGATTGGTCGGCACGTTGTCCGCGATCAAAATCCTGCCCGCCATAGGGACCTCTCAGAGAGCCGTGTTATTTTGCCGGCTTTGGGTTTCGTGTGTCGAATGCTGTTGCACCTGTTAGGGAATTTGGTTGAGAAAGGTTAAGAAAGCGTTTCCAACCTACGGAGTTATCCACAGATGAAGCAGGAATCCGCCGAAGTGATTGCCCTCAAAACCTTGGCGTGGCTGGTTGGAGATGAAGAAATTCTGCCTATTTTTCTGGGCTCTAGCGGCATGAGCCCAGAGGAGTTGCGCGCGCGCGCCACGGAGATGGACGTGCTCTCGGCGGTTCTCGATTTCGTGACCATGAACGATGAATGGGTTAACGCCTGTGCCACGGCGACCGGTCTTGATCCACACGATCCAATGCGTGCGCGTCAGGCGCTTCCGGGCGGCGCAGACATCCACTGGACCTGAGGATCATCCATGTCACTTTTTCCAAAGACACCGCAGCAAACGCCGTCTGCGATCTCCGCGATCCTGTTTGATAAAGACGGTACATTGATGGATTTTCAAGGCAGTTGGGGGCCATGGGCGCAGGGCGTGATCCTTGAGATCTGCGGCGGGTCGGGGGAAAAGGCGGAAGCCGTGGCGCTGGCGATGGGATTTGACATGGCACAGGTGCGGTTTCACCCCGACAGTGCGATGATCGCGGGCACGCCCGAAGATGTTTTGGAGGTGTTGCAGCCGCATTTTCCACAACTCACTCAACAACAGATTTTGGCCCGGCTCGATGCCGATCCCGATCGGTTTCTGCCGATGCCCGTGCCGGGGCTTGGCAACATCTGTGCCGCTCTGACGCAGGCGGGGTATGCGCTTGCTGTCGTGACCAATGATTTCGAGGCCTCGGCCCATGATCATCTGCGGCAAATGGATGTGTCGGCGCATTTTTCCGCTGTGGTCGGCTATGATAGTGGCTATGGCGGCAAACCCGCGCCGGGGCCGTGTTTGGGCGCGGCCGAACGGCTTGGCGTCGCCCCCTCGGGCTGTGTGATGGTGGGTGACAGTCTTCACGATCTGGTGGCGGGACGTGCGGCAGGAATGATGACCGTCGCGGTTTTGACCGGGGTCGCGCAGGCCCATGAACTTGCGCCCCATGCCGATGTGGTCTTGGACAGTGTTGCAGACCTCTTTGACTGGCTGTGCCACAAAGAGATTTAGAATTTTACCGATGTGTGCCCCTGTGACGCGGAAAATCCCGCTGACATTGGTACTTTCTTAAGAGTGCGCACGTAAGGCTTTCGCATGTGTAAGTGAGAGGCGTGCCGGTCATGCACGGGATGATAAATCGAGCGATCCAATGTTTTCTGCGTGATACCTACGGGGCGCAGGCGTGGTTGGATATTGCTGAAAATGCGGATCTTGGCTTTGAAAACTTCGAAGCCATGCTGAGCTATCCGGATCAGATCACGTTGGACGTGCTGGGCCGGGCGGCGCGGCATTTGCATAAACCTGTTGAAACCTTTCTTGAGGATCTCGGAACCTATCTGGTGTCGCATCCAAATGTGGAGGCAATCCGCCGATTATTGCGCTTTGGCGGCGAAAATTTTACGGAATTCCTATACTCACTCAATGACTTGGAAGGGCGCGCCAAATTGGCGCTGCCCGATCTTGAGGTGCCGACGCTTTCGGTCGAATCCTGTGGCGACGGGACATTCCGACTTCGGTGTTCAAGTGCGATGCCGGGGTTTGGCTATGCTATGGTTGGCGTGATGCGGGCGATGGCGGATGACTATGGGGCCTTGGTGTTTTTGGAACATTCGGGATGGATGGATTCGGGCGAAGAAGTGATCACCATCAACCTGCTTGAAGTCGCCTATGCCGAAGGGCGCGCCTTCGATTTGTTCGGGCGGATTGGGGATGGCTTATGAAACACGCAACATTTGATCCCACGTCCGTTTGTGCCTTGATGCCCATGGGACTCATTTATGACGATGATGGGATCATCCAATTTGTCGGCCCGACGCTTGGCAAACTGCGCAGGGCCGATACGTTGATTGGCAAAACAATCAGTGAGGTGTTTTCCGTTCGCGACAACGGGCGCGGGACGGGCGATGGTCCTGTGCCATTGTCAACGAAACTCTATCTGAACTTCACGTCCGGTATTTCGACCCCGCTGAAAGGGATGGCCATTGCCATTGACGGCGCCAATCTCAACATTCTGAACCTGTCTTTTGGCATCTCGATCCTTGACGCTGTGGCCGATTATCGACTGACCTCGGGAGATTTTGCTCATACCGACCTTGCGATTGAAATGCTTTATCTGGTCGAGGCGAAATCGGCGGTTCTTGAAGAAACCAAACAGCTCAACGCACGTCTGCAAGGCGCAAAGGTCGCTGCCGAAGAACAGGCCTACACCGATACGCTCACCGGGCTGAAAAATCGGCGCGCGATGGATTATGTGCTGGACCGGATGTTGCGCGGCGGTGTTCATTTTGCATTGATGCACCTTGATCTCGATTACTTCAAATCCGTCAATGACACGCTGGGCCACGCCGCAGGCGATACGGTGTTGCAACGGGTGGCGAAAATCCTATTGGAAGAAACCCGTGGAGACGACTTGGTGGCGCGGGTGGGTGGCGATGAATTTGTTTTGGTCTTCAATAAGTTTGTTGATCATGATCGTTTGATGCGCACAGCCTCTCGGATCATTTCCCGGCTGGAGGAACCGATCCCATATCAGGATACAGTCTGCCGGATTTCAGGGTCTATCGGGATCACAACCACGGAATTCTACGCGTCTCCGAGCGCTGACAAAATGATTCACGATGCGGATCTGGCCCTTTACGGATCAAAACACGAAGGCCGCGCCCAAGCGACTCTATACGACCCAGACAGACATGATGGCGGGATGCCAGAGGCGCAAATCGCGCCATCAAAGCGCTAAAATCGCCGGCTCACGACATGTACCCGGCTATGTCATTTAAGGGCCACCAAACGAGAGGTGAGGGACACGGTTCATGAGCCAAAGGGCGCGCTCTAGCCCTTACATCAGGCGACGGCGCACCGTGGCGTCGCGTCCAGGCAGCGACAGGGTCGCATCGCCACGCGGCGATCGGGCAATGACCTTGCCCTTGGCAATCACCGCCAAACGCGCGGGTCGCAACCGCAGCGCCTCAGTTGGGGAGGCGGCGTCCAGCACCACCAAAGAGGCCAGCGCCCCTTTGCGCAGACCATAGTCCGCAAGCCCCATGATCGCGGCATTGTCCTCGGTCACCATGGTGAAACAGCGCGCCATCTCATCGGGGTGGGTCATCTGCGCCACATGCAGCCCCATAAACGCGACATCCAACATATCGGCGGTGCCCAGCGAATACCACGGGTCCATGACGCAATCCTGCCCCCAGCCAACGCGAATGCCCATGGCCTGCATTTCCTTGACCCGTGTCAAGCCGCGCCGTTTCGGGAATGTGTCATGGCGGCCTTGCAGCACGATGTTGATCAACGGGTTCGGGATAGCGGAAATCCCGGCTTCGGCGATCAAGGGCAAAAGTTTCGACACGTAATAATTGTCCATCGAATGCATTGAAGTCAGATGGCTGCCCGCCACCCGACCTTGTAGCCCAAGCCGCGTCGTTTCATAGGCCAGCGTTTCAATGTGGCGGCTCATCGGGTCGTCGGTTTCATCGCAATGGATGTCGACGGGTAAGCCGCGCGCGGCGGCGATCTCGCACAGATCGGTCAAAGAGGCCGCGCCATCGGCCATGGTGCGTTCAAAATGCGGGATGCCGCCGACCACATCGACGCCCATATCGAGCGCCCGGATCACATTGTCGCGCCCGGTTTTGGATCGGTACAACCCGTCCTGCGGAAAGGCCACGAGTTGCAAGTCAATGTACTCTTTGACCTTTTCGCGCACCTCCAACATTGCCGTGACGGTGTTGAGGTGATCGGGCGTGGTGTCGACATGCGAGCGGATCGCCAAAAGCCCCATCGACGCGGCCCAGTCGCAATAGCTCAATGCGCGCTCCACCATGTCGTCCACCGTGGCGACGTCGCGCAGTTCACCCCATAGGCCGATCCCCTCCAACAAGGTGCCCGAGGCATTCACCCGCGGCGTGCCAAAGGACAGGGTGGCATCAAGATGAAAATGCGGATCGACAAAGGGTGGCGAAACCAGATCCCCCGTGGCATCGATCACTTTGCGGGTCTCAAATTCGATATTGGGGGCAATCTCGGCAATCCGGTCGCCCAATATCGCCACATCTGCCACACGCCCATCCGGCAATGTGCCGCCCTTCACAATCAGATCAAACATCGTCTTTCTCCCTTGTTGAACGGCACGATCAGGCGGTGCGGCCCTTGTAAAGGCGTGACATACCGATATGGGTAAGGATAGAGCGAAAACGCGCAAAACGCAGCAGATCTTGCATCTGGTGCGTGCTCGGAATGTTTTAGGAAAACTGCAAACTTGTGTTTAAACTGCCGTAATCCGGGCTTGATGAGCCCATCAGAGAGTGTCTGCGCAGCGTGAGGCGCGCAAAGCGACAACATAGACCTTTGGGCAATTTGTAATACGCTAACTGTTTGCTAATCTCGGGTCAGACCCAAACTGAAAGCGGTTTCCCATGATCGAAAAGACTCCCATCCGCGTTGAAGGTGCTTTTCAAACAGCGTTGATTGTTGATGACCACCCGCTGTTTTGCGACGCTTTGTCGATGACCTTGCGGGCGGGGGTCGGGATTGCAACGGTGGCAACCGCAGGCGCGTTGGAGGAAGCCTTGGAACAACTGGCCTTGGGCGAGGCACCGGATGTGATCTTGCTCGACCTGAACCTGCCGGATGTCAACGGGCTGGATGGTTTGGTGCGGCTGACCAAAATGTGTCCGAACACGCCAATCGTGATCGTGTCTTCCATGGCTGAGCCACGGGTGGTGCGCTCTGCCATTCGGGTGGGGGCGGCGGGGTTTGTGCCCAAACATTCCACCCGCGAAACCTTTCGCAAAGCCTTTGAACATATCGCAGGTGGCGAGATTTACGCCCCCGAGGGCGCGTTTTCGGAGGGCGATGCCAATATGCCGCTCAGTGCACGCGAAGATGCGCTGATCCGGCTGTCGCATCTGACCCGGCAACAGGCGCGCATTTTGCAATTGATCTGCGAAGGGCAAATGAACAAACAAATCGCCTATGAGCTGACCATTGCGGAAACCACGGTCAAAGCCCATGTCACCGCGATCATGCGCAAGCTTGGGGTGCAAAGCCGCACCCAGGCGGTGTTGATCGCGCAGGAAGCGAATTTCAACAGTCTCTTGTCTGGAAGCTGACTTTCCGCCACCCTTGAGGAAGGGATGGAGGTTCCAATGCACACATATGGCCAAACGCCACACATGACCGACCTGTCGGCCGCCCCGCTGGTGCGCCGCGCAGAGGTGGACGCCGATGATCCAGAAGCCGTGCGCAAAATCATCAAAGGGCTTGGACCGGGACCGTTTTCCATCGTCTTGATGTTTTTCTCACCCGAAACTGACCGGGTGGCCCTGGCGCGCAACCTCAAGGCCGAGATCCCTTGGGGTCGGGTGATGGGCTGTTCAACGGCGGGGGAATTGACCTCGATGGGCTATGATGAGGGCAAAATTGTCGCCCTGGCCTTTCCGGTCGAACATTTTGGGGTGGAGACGCTTTTGGTGTCGGATCTCAAAACCTGTACGCCGCATGATCTGATGGGCGGGTTGATCCGCGCCCGACAGTTGTTGTCGCGCCGCTATCCGCATTTCACCCATGAATTTGCCATGCTTTTGGTTGATGGTCTCTCTGAACGCGAGGATCAATTGACCGCCGCACTGGCCTCGGGCCTCGGCTCGGTGCCGCTGTTTGGCGGATCGGCGGGGGATGGTGCACGGTTCGAGGAGACCTTTATCATCAATGGCCGGGATATCATTGAAAACGCAGCGATTTTGACGTTTTTCCGCACCGATTGCCCGGTCCGGGTGTTTTCCTACGACCATTTGCGTGCGACCGAGAAACGCATGGTGGTGACGGCGGCGGAACCGAATGCGCGCATCGTCAAAGAGATCAACGCCGAACCTGCGGGGACGGAATATGCCCGTCTGATCGGCAGCGATCCGGCACTTTTGAATGACAATGTCTTTGCCGCACATCCGGTGGTGGTGCGCGTCGGCGGCAAGCAACATGTGCGGGCGATCAAATCGGTTGCGGCCAATGGCGACATGTCGTTTTTTGCCGCGATTGACGAGGGCTTGGTTTTGACGCTGGCGGAACCGATGGACATGGCCACCCATCTCAAAGGCGCCTTGGAGGGGCTGTCACAAGGCGCGACACCAGAGATGATTTTGGCCTGCGATTGCATTTTTCGCCGTATCGAAGCCCGCAACAGTCAGAAAAGCGCCGAAATTTCCGCGCTTTTGGTCAAACATAACGTGCGCGGGTTTTCGACCTATGGCGAACAGATTGGGTCGATCCACGTCAACCAAACTTTCACGGGCGTGGCGATTTACCCGCCCGGCAGCACGCCGACAACGGGCAAACCCAACATGGTTGAGAGTGAAGAGACACGATGACACAGCTCTCAGAAAACCTGTTGAACCCAGAGGACAGTTCCGAGCGCACCCGCGAGAAGCTGTTGAAAATCGTCGATGTGTTGATGCGCCAAGTTGAACAGCGATCAAACGAACACGGCGCCGCCTACGCGCAGTTTCAGCGCGCCGCGATGTTGGAGGATCAGGTCCGCCAACGCACGGCGGATTTGGAATATGCGCTGGATTTGCTCAACGTTTCCAATGCGCGACTGGCCGAGGCCAATCGCAAAATGGAGGTGGCACAGCGCAACCTCGCCAATGCCATCGAGACCGTGCGCGAAGGGTTTGCGCTGTTTGATCAAGACGATGTGTTGGTGCTCTACAACTCGCGCTTTGCGATGTTTTTGCCGGACATTGTGCCGCGTCTGAAACAGGGCATCAGCTTTTCTGACTATGCCGAAATGGTCAGCACATCGGAGTATCTCGACCTGACGGGGACGGACAACGCCTATGCCTGGGCCTCGCGCCGGGTTGAACGGCACCGGGACCGGCATGTGGTGTTTAACGTCCATGTGGTGGGGGATCGCTGGATTCAGATTTCCGAACACCGCACCCCGGATGACGGCACGGTGATCCTTCAGACCGACGTGACCGATCTGGTGCTGACCGAACGCGAAACGCGGGGGCGGATGCTGGACGATCAGGCCCAAATGATCCGCGCCACCTTGGAGCATGTGTCCCTTGGGGTGTGTATTTTTGACAAGAATTGTCAGCTTGCCGGGTTCAACCAAAGGCTGGGTTATTTGCTGGGCCTGCCGATGACGCAGTTGCAATTGGGCGCAGGCTTTGAGGCCGTGTATCAGCGTGTCAGTGGCGAATTGGCCGTGGGTGGGCAATTGACGCCAGAGGAGCTTTTGGCCTGGGTCTATGGCACGGCGCCGCGCGTGCCGATCACCTTTGAGATGCGCCATTTGGACCGCCGGGTTCTTGTCGTCTCGGCGGAGGATTTGCCGGACGGCGGGTTTGTGATGTCGGTGACGGATGTGACCGCGGAACGGCGCGCCATGGCGGAACTGACCCGGACCAATGAGACGTTGGAGGCGCGGGTGATGTCGCGCACGCTCGATCTTGAAGACGCCTTGGCGCGCGCCGAACGAGCCAATGCGGCGCGCTCGCGCTTTGTCGCGGCGGCCAGTCACGATCTGTTGCAACCCTTATCGGCCGCCAAACTCTTTGTCGCCTCCGCCGAAGATGGCGTGAGCGATGACGACACCCGCGAGGTTCTGGGCAAGGCGCAAAACGCGCTTGAGAGTGTCGAAAACATCCTTTCGGCGCTTTTGGATATCTCCAAACTTGAGGCCGGACGCTCGGCCTTGGACATCATGCCCGTGCCGCTTGCGCCGATGTTGGCGCAGTTGCGCGACGAATTCATGTTGGCGGCGCAGGCCAAGGGCATTGATTTAAGGGTGGTGCAGACGGATCAGATCGTCGAAAGCGACCCGACCTATCTGCGCCGGATCGTGCAAAACCTGATGTCGAACGCGATCCGTTATACCGACGTCGGACGGGTTTTGGTCGGGGTGCGACGCAAAGGGTCTGGGCGGGTGCGGCTTCAGGTCTGGGACACCGGCCCCGGCATTCCCGAGATCGAACACCAAGCGGTGTTTCAGGAATTTCACCGTCTGGGTGTGTCCGCCTCGGCCTCGGTCGGGATGGGGCTTGGGCTGGCGATTGTGGATCGCGCCTGTGCCCAGCTTGGCCATCCGATCCATCTGGACAGCGTCGTGGGCAAGGGCACGGTGTTTGGCATCGACTTGCCGCCCGCGCGGCAATGGGTGGCGAAAAAGACCGGGACCTATCTGCCCGAGCAGGCCAGTCTTGAACATTCTGGCGGGTTGATGGTGCTTTTGGTCGAAAATGATGCCGATGTGCGCCGCGCTGTCACGCTTTTGCTGGAGAAATGGGGCGTGGCTGTGGTCGGTGTTGCAACCGGCGAAGAGGGGCTGTCGTTGATGGAGGAGTTGGATGTCACGCCGGATTTGATGTTGGTGGATTATCAACTGGGCGAGGGGATGAACGGGATCGCCTTTATCGAGACATTTTGGGCGAAATACGGCCGCATGCCAACGCGTCTTGTGACCGCCAATCGGTCGCGCGATGTGCGACAGGCTTGTCAGGCGGCGCAGATCAGAATCCTCTATAAACCGATCGCGCCCAAGGATCTTGAGACCTTTGTGATGACGCCGCTCAATGCGCCTTAGCGCGTCTTAGGGCGTCTTAGGCCGAGCGCCACCGCGCCGCCGCCCGTTCCCAGCGCTGGATCACCACGACCTCGATGAGCAACATCACGGCCACAAAGCTGAGCGCATAGGCCAAGACATAAGCGGTCTGAAAGTTTTGAAAATGCAGGTGAATTTTAAAACCTATCCCGCTTGAGCGGCCCAAAAATTCGACCACGAGAACGATTTTCCAAATCATCGCAAGCCCGTTGCGCCCGGCGATGGCAAAATAGGGCGCGAGTTGCGGGAGCAAAACATGCCGCAGGCGCGCCCTGAGTGACATCGCGTACATCCGCGCCATTTCATCCAATTTCGGATCGCGCGCCCGCGTTCCGTCCCGCAGGGTCACCGTCACCTGCGCCAATTTGTTCAATGTCACGGCGGTGATGGCGGCGATTTCGTTGAGGCCGATCCAGAGATAGCACAATACGATGATCACCAGCGCCGGGAGGTTCAAAAACACCGTGATCCACGGCGCAAACGCCCGCTCTAATCGCGGCATCAGCCCAAGTGCGATGCCCAAAATCGTTCCCAATCCCATCGCCAAGCCAAAGGACAAGGCGACGCGGATCATCGTGGCCTGCATCTGCGGCCAGAGCGTGCCGGAGGTGATCAGGTCGACCAGGACGCGCAGCACCACCATGGGGGAGGGCAAAATATCCGGGTCTGCCTTGTGCCACGCGGCCAAAGACCAAAGCCCGATCAGGGCCGCAAGAGACAGTCCCGTGGTCGCAGCTTTTGACACGGCCTGTCCGATGATGATCCGTTCCTGTCGCATCCAATCCTCCCGGCCCTGATCCTATCGCCGTCCGGGTCCTAGAGCGCTCTGGACCTTGGTCGTATTCAACGCCGCCCCATGCCCCGTTAGCGTCATCATATGATGACACGTTACGCCCTCATTCTGGCCCTGCTTTGTGCCGTTCTGCTTGCCCCGATGCATGTCTCGGCGGCAGCCCCCGATCCGTTGCCCCGCGCGGAGGTTGAGGCGATGATCATCCCGCCCTATGCCTTGGGTGAAAGCCTCTCCGACAATGGCGTGTATCAGTTGTTGAATTCCGGCGGCGCGGAGATCGGCTATGTGTTTGAAACCGGCCCGCTCGCGCCCTTGCCGGGGTTTTCCGGCGCGCCGATCAACATGTTGGTGTTGATGGACACAAGCGGCGTGTTCTTGGACGTGCGGTTGGTATCGCAACGCGAGCCGGTGTTTGTGTCAGGCCTTGGAGAGGCGCCGTTTCGAGAGTTTATTGAACAATATAAAGGCCTTGCGATCACGCAAAGCCTTGTTGTCGGCGTGCCTTACGGGGCCAGCGGCGGTGGCGGATCGGACCTTGTCTATTTGGACGGCGTGACCAAAGCGACGGCCAGTGTCCGCATCGCCCATGAAAGCCTTTTGGCGGCGGCGCTTTCGGTGGCGCGCGACAAAATGCAAGGGCTGGCGCAAACGCCGCCCGCGCGTCCCAAGCCCGATGATGGCGAAACATTGATCTGGCAGGATTTGGTCGATCAGGGCATCGCCAAGCCGTTGCGGGTCAGCAATGCCGAAGTAGACGCCGCCTTTGCCGGGACGATTTGGGCCGATGATGACCCGGAGGCGCAGGCCGATCCAGAGGGGCTTTATCTTGATCTCTGGCTGGTGGATCTGGGCCCGCCTGCGGTCGCACGGGCGGTGTTGTCCGACGACTCGCTGAGCGATTTACAACATTTTCTGGCGGTCTCACCTGAGGCGGAACCCTTGCTGATGTTGGAGGCGGGGCGGCATGGATTGGTCTCCGAGGATTTCGTGCGCAACACCGCGCCAGACCGGCTTTCGGCGGAGCAGGGGGGCTTGCCCGTGGCGCTGCGCGATGCGGATTTGCTGGTCGAATTGGCCCCCGATGTGCCACAGGCCGGAACACAGACCGGAACACAGGCCGGGGTGGCGATGATCCTTCGGGCGGACCGGCGTTTGGGCTTTGATCCAATCTCAGACTGGGAGTTGCGGGTGCAAGCCGTGCGCGCCCATGGCAGTTTTCAACCGCGTTTGGGCGACACCCATTTCGCCCTGACCTACGCCGCGCCGGAGCGGTTTTTCGAAGTCTCAAAACCGCACAAACCGCTGCCCGCATGGGCCGAAGCGGCGCTCAACCGGCGGGCGGATTTGATCGGTTTGGCCGTGGTTCTGACCGGGCTGTTGTTCCTTGTCGGCCCCGGCATGACCCGCCTTGCCGCACGGCCCAATTTCACCGCCATCCGCCTGACGATATTGACCTTTGTCATCGTCTTCATCGGCTGGTGGGGGCAGGGACAATTGTCGATTGTCACCGTCCTGGCCAGCCTGCGCGCCGCCGTTGGACAAGGCTCTTTTTCGGTGCTGCTCTATGATCCATTTTCGCTGATGATCTGGGCCGTGGCGATCTTTGGCTTTGTGCTCTGGGGGCGGGGTCTGTTTTGCGGCTGGCTCTGTCCGTTTGGTGCGATGCAGGAGTTGCTCCACCATGTCGGGAAACGCCTTGATATCCGTCAGATCAAGGTCTCGGATGACTGGGACAACCGTTTGAAAAAAATCAAATATCTGGCGCTCTTTGGCGTCATCGCGGTGACATTTGCCGCCCCCAATTATGCCGAAAAAGCCGCCGAAATAGAGCCGTTCAAAACCGCCGTCACCGTCTATTTCGTCCGCGAATGGTATTACGTTGCCTATGCCGCGTTTTGGTTGGGGCTCAGCCTCGTCTTTTTCAAAGGGTTTTGCCGATATGTCTGCCCTTTGGGCGCAGTCATGGCGATTGGCGGCCTGTTGCGCGGGCGCGATTGGATTGCCCGGCGCGAGGCCTGCGGTAGCCCGTGCCAATTGTGCCGGGTCAAATGCCGCTATGGTGCGATCAAAAAGACCGGAGAAATCCAGTATGACGAATGTTTTCAATGCCTTGATTGCGTCAAAATCCATGACGATCCGCGCCAATGCGTGCCGCTGATCTTGGCCGCCAAACGACAGGAGCGTGCCACATGCCCGCCAAATCTCAGCTGACCCGCCGCCGGTTTTTAACCCTCTGCGCCTCGGCCCCGGCGATGGGGCTGGCCAGTGCGGCGCGCGCCGCAACGCAGGTGTGGAGTGGGCAGGCCTTTGGTGCCGAGGTCTCACTTGAACTGTCGAGCGATGCGCTTCAGGTGCAACAGGATTTGGACGCGGTGGTGCAAGAACTGCGCCAGATCGAAGCGCGGTTTTCGATCTTTTCACCCAGCTCAGAACTGTCGCAATTGAACGCCCGCGGGCGGATTGCGGTGAGCGAGGACATGCATGAGATTTTGCGGCTGGCGCGCCGGGTGCATCTGGCCAGTGAGGGCCTGTTTGATCCGACGATTCAGCCGCTTTGGGAGGCCCTTGTCGAGGGGCGCGATACGGCGGAGGCGCGGGCTTTGATCGGCTTTGAGCATGTCGAGATCGGCAGCAGTCATGTGCGCCTTGCGCCCGGTCAAAAGCTTTGCCTCAACGGCATAGCGCAGGGCTATGCCACCGACCGGATCACCGCGCTTTTGCGGCGGCGTGGCTATGATCACGCGTTGGTCAATATGGGTGAATTTCGTGCCATGGGCGGGCCCTATCATTTGGGTGTGTCCGACCCCGCGGCGGGGCAACTTGGCCGCCTGAGCCTGACGGATGGCGCGGTGGCAAGTTCCAGCCCCGGCGCGATGCAGGTGGGGGATGAAACCCATATTCTGCACCCCAAAGGTGGCGTGCCGCTGTGGTCGACGGTGACGGTGGAGGCGCGGTCTGCCGCGCTTGCGGATGCCATTTCGACCGCGTTTTGCCTGATGCCGCGCGATCAGATGGCGCGGGTCTGCGAACGGCTTGATCTGGGGCCTGTGATGATGATTGACTTTGAAGGGAACCTTGAAACGCTGTGAGCGTGTTCAAGGGTCCGATCTATGGTCTTAACGCTCAGGGGGGAGGAAACTCAGCCCATGCGTGGCAAAAATGGCCGGGATACGCCCATCTGAGAGCGCCTTTTCAATCGCGTAATCAACGGCATAGCCAAGATCGCGATGCTGTTGGTTGACGGCGATGCCAACGGTCCATTTAGAGCGCACCAGACCAGGAAGCGGTGGGGTATGGACGGCAAATCCATGGGTCTCATCCGCGCTGATCCCGGCTTCGATCACCGCCAAAGGGGCCATGACGGCCATGGTGTCGCCTGCCAACATGGCGGAGACGGCGCGGTCTGAGCTGGGGTAGCGGTGGATCGCATCGGACACCACGCCGCGCCCGACGGAGGCGAGGTAAAGATCCGAAATGCTGTCGTTTTCGACCGCGACGGTGTCATAGCGGAAATAGGCCGGCGTCGGGATGTCATCCGGGTCGGGGTAGTCGGTCAGGCTATAGCCGATGGCGAGGGTTTCCGCCGCATATTGTCCTGTAAAAACAGCCTGTTCGACGCGGCAGGCGAATTCACCATCATAGGGTACATGCAACATCACATCGGAGACGCGCCCACCCACGGCGGCCCCTTTCCAAACGTAATTGCGTAGATCGCCCTCAAGCGTTTCATCAGCCTGAACAAGACGAAACCGTGGGGTGACACCGAGGTCTTCGGCGATGAGCGTGCCGATCTCAACGTCGATGCCTGCGGGTTTGCCGTCCTTGAGAAAGGACCAAGGTGCGAAGTTTTCGTAGAGCGCAAATTCGATCCAACCCTCGTCGATGATCGTGTCGAAATCGCGGCCAATGTCCTGGGCAAAGGTGTTTTGCGGTCGCAGTTGCGGCACCACATCCTCACACCGGGCGAAAACCGGCCCCGCAGAAGCGAGACCGGTCAAAAAGGTCAGAGCAAAGAGGGAATGTTTCATGGAAACAAACCCTTAATGCGCGGCAGACAGGCCAACGGTCAACAGGTCCGCTGTGTGTTTCCAAGTCTCTGGATCATCAGACAGGCTGTTTGAGGCCTTAAAGGCGATGCTGTCGGCGACGGGCGCGCCGGACCCGGTTTCGACTTCGGCAGCAATCATGCCCAGCTCTTCTTTGAGAGCCATCGGATCATCAATATCGCCCGCCAAAAGGTGATCTCGGATTTCGGTCAAACGGGTCATGTGGCTGTCCAAAGCGCCATCATCGGGGCGGGTTTCGATATAGGTGCGGATCGCCCAGGCGGCTTTTTGACCCAGAATTTCGCCAAAGGCGGGCATTTTGGTCACGCCGTTTTGGGTCATCCCCAATTGAAACCGTTCCACATACCATTCGTCGCCATATTCAGCGGCCTCAAGATAGCGCAGATCGGGGGCAAGACCGCCGGAGACGGCCCCAAGCCCATGACAGCGAGCACAGTTTTGGTTGAACCCGGAGGAGCCGATTTCGATGGCTTTGAGCCAGACCTCTTCGCCCGCCGCCTCGGCACGATAGGGGTTTTCGATCAACCAATCTTCGCCCTCCACCCCGACATCGGGCAACATGTCGGTGTTGATCGCCTGCGGGGTGACATCGCCATGTGCGAAGGCGGATGTGGCGAATGTGGCGGCGGTGAGCGCGGCAATCAAAGCAGTACGTTTCATAGGATCCTCCCAAGTTTCCCAAGCAATATCGCCGCAGTTGCACCATGCGCTATTCGACCTTGGTGCAACTGCCGAAACCGTCATGCGACCTTGGTCCCATTTCGGCGAAGCAGGGCCCGAATTTAAGGTGAGACCACGGGAGGACGACAATGACACATATGCGGCGCACATTTCGTGTGGCGGCTGCCGGACTGCTCTGTGCGCTTTGCGTGCAGACAGGCGTGCAGGCGGCTGAACTGAATTTGACGGTTGGCTATTTGCGGCTCGAAGAGCCCGCGCATCCGGTGTTGTCGGGGTTGGACCCGGTGCCGGAGCGGCGTGGTATTGAGGGCGCCGAACTTGGCGTGAAGGACAACCAGACGACGGGCGGGTTTTTAGGCCATTCCTATGCATTGGATGTGGTCAGTCTTGCGCCTGAGGCCCCCGCGGCCGATGTCGCGGCGGCGGCGCGGGACATGTTGGCCAAGACCCGCGTTGTGGTGTTGGACATGTCCTCTGAGGCGGCGCTGGCTGTGGCGGATTTGGCCGAGGCCAAGGGCGCGATTCTGATCAATGCGGCCAGTGGTGATGTGGCGTTGCGCGGGGCGTTGTGCCGCGCGAACATGCTGCACACGGCCTTGGAAGACGGCATGGCGGCGGATGCGTTGATGCAGGTTTTGCTGAGCAAACGCTGGACGAAGCTGGCGATGATTGTGGGGCCGACCCCCGAGGATGGGGTACGGGCGCAAACTTACCGTCAGGCGGCGCAGAAATTCGGGCTTAAGATCGTCTCAGAGGCGACATGGACATTTGACAGCGATCTGCGGCGCGCCGCGAGCCGCGAGGTGCCTTTGCTGACCCAAGGGTTCAAATCGCATGACGTGGTGTTGATCGCCGACGCCCATGACGATTTCGCCCGCTACATCGAACACAACACCTGGGAGCCGCGCCCGGTGGCGGGGGCGGGCGGCTTGACCGCTGTGGCCTGGGCGCCGGTGATCGAACAATGGGGCGCGGCGCAGCTTCAGTCGCGGTTCACCGATATGACTGGGCGCGTGATGACACCGCGCGATTATGCGGCCTGGGCGGCGGTGCGCGCCCTGGGCGAAGCCGTGACGCGGACCGGGAGCACAGAGGAGACGGCGCTGAGCGCCTATCTTTTGTCCGATGGGTTTGAATTGGCCGGGTTTCAGGGCCGCCCTTTGAGCTTTCGCAATTGGAACGGCCAGATGCGCCAACCCGTGCCGGTGGTGAATGCCCATGCACAGGTGGTGGCAGCGCCTTTGGAGGGGTTTGAACACCCGCAGAACCCTTTGGACACGTTGGGAACAGATCAGCCGGAAAGTGAATGTCATGCCTTTGGAGAGTAAGATGAAAGTGATATATGCGGGGCTTTTGACCGCCTGTTTGGCGCAGCCCGCCTTGGCCGCCGAGATTTGGGTCAGCAATGAAAAGGACGACACGCTGTCGGTGATCGACATCGACACATTGGAGGTGATCCGCACGCTCAAGACCGGTGAACGCCCGCGTGGGATCACGTTTAATGCCGATTTCACAAGGCTTTACATCTGTGCCTCTGACAGTGATGCGGTGCAGGTGATGGACCCGGAAACGGGTGAGATCCTGTTTGATCTGCCCTCGGGCGAGGACCCGGAGCAATTCGTGTTGCACCCGGACGACCGGCACCTGTGGATCGCCAACGAAGATGATGCGGTGACCACGGTGGTCGATGTCGACAGCCGCACTGTGGTGGCGCAAATCAACGTTGGGATTGAACCCGAAGGCATGGCCGTATCGCCCGATGGCAAGACGGTGATCACCACCTCCGAGACCACCAATATGGCGCATTGGATCGACACCGAGAGCCATGAGATTTACGCCAACACCTTGGTTGATTCCCGTCCACGCCATGCTGAATTCGTCAAAGACGGGACCGAGCTTTGGGTGAGTTCGGAGATCGGCGGGACGATTTCGGTGTTTGACGCCGGGAATCAGAATGAAATCGGCAAAATCCATTTTGAGATCAAAGGGGTGCATCCCGATTTGATCCAGCCGGTAGGGTTCGAACTGACCCCGGATCAAAAGACCGCCTTTGTCGCCCTTGGGCCGTCCAATCATGTTGCCGTGGTCAACACGGAGACGTTTGAGGTCGAGGGCTATATCCTGACCGGGCGGCGGGTCTGGCACATGGCCTTTAGCCCGGATCATCGGCTTTTGTTCACCACAAACGGGGTGAGCGGCGATGTGACGGTGATTGATGTGGCCAAACGCGAGGCAATCAAATCCATCAAGGTTGGGCGGTTTCCCTGGGGGGCCGCCATGCGGCCCTGATGAGATATGCGGGCCGCCATGCGGCCCTGATGAGATATGCGGGCCGCCATGCGGCCCTGATGAGATATGCGGGCCGCCATGCGGCCCTAATCAGCTATGCGGGCCGCCATGCGGCCCTAACCAGATCTGCGGGCCGCCATTCGGCCCCAATCCGTGACACCATATCCAAAAGGAGTTTTACTATGCGTTTCCCAATTTTAGCCATCGCGTTGATCGCAGCCAGTCCCGTCTTGGCCGATGATGACGGCGATGATGACGCAAAATTCGGCATGGCCGGCATCCTGTCGGCAAGCAATTCCGAAACCCTGCCGCCGATCCTTTTGTCCGCAGGCCAACCCTTGGCCGACGCCCCGTTGCACCTCAAATCCGGCACCTATTACGAGATCGAAATCGAAGCCGACGGGTCACAAGAACTTGGCCTTGAGGGGGCGGGGTTTTTCCGCGCCATCTGGATTGACGAGATCGTCATCGAAGGCTTGGAAATCCGCCCCTTGGGGATTGACAGCGTCGAATTTGATGAGGCGGGGGTGATGGAAATCGGGTTTGTCGCGATCAAGCCCGGGACCTATGATTTGCATGTGCCCAAAGCAAAAGGCGATTTGCAACGCCTTGAAATCATAATCGAATAGGGGACATCATGACCGGGCTTGTCGTTGATAAAATCACCCATCGCTACGCCGGACGTTCCGATCATCCGCCCGCTTTGGACCAAGTGAGTTTTTCGGTGGACCCCGGCCAGTTCTGTGCCCTTCTGGGACCAAATAGTGCGGGAAAATCAACGCTTTTTGGCATTCTCACCCGGCTTTTTGCGCCCAAATCGGGCCGGGTGGAGGTTGCGGGATATGACATGAGCTGTGCCCCGCTCAAGGCGCTGGCGCGTATGGGTGTGGTGTTTCAACAGCCGACGCTGGATCTGGATCTGACGGTCTGGCGCAACATGTTGTATTTCGCCGGGCTGCACGGGATCACCGGGCGCGCCGCCAAACTGGCCGCCTCTGAGGCGCTGGAGCGGTTGGCGATGGTTGAACGTGGCTCGGAACGGGTGCGCGATCTCAATGGCGGGCATCGGCGGCGGCTGGAAATTGCCCGCGCTTTGATGCACCGGCCCGAGGTTTTGTTGCTGGATGAGCCGACCGTGGGCTTGGATGCGCAAACGCGGGCAGATTTGGTCGCCCATGTGCATCAATTGGCGCGCGACAGCGGGCTCGCCGTACTTTGGGCGACGCATTTGACCGATGAGGTCCATGCGCAGGATGCATTGGTGGTGCTGCATCGGGGACGGGTGATTGAGCGCGGTGTGGCCGAACGGGTCGGGCCGGAGCTGACCCAACATTTCCTCGCACTCACTGGCGGGTTGGCGGGCGGGTTGGCTGGCGGGTTGGCGGGCGAAAGACAGCCCGCATGAGGCACTATATCATCGCCCTGATTGCCATTTGCCACCGTGAAGCGTTGCGGTTTTTTGGCCAACGCGCCCGGATGATCGCCGCTTTGGTGCGGCCTTTGATGTGGCTTTTTGTCTTTGCGGCGGGGTTTCGTGCGGCTTTGGGCCTGTCGATCACGCCGCCTTATGAGACCTATATCAGCTATGAAACCTACATCGTGCCGGGGCTCTGCGCGATGATTTTGCTGTTCAACGGCATGCAATCTTCGCTCTCTTTGGTGATGGATCGCGAGATGGGCACGATGCGGCTTTTGCTGACCGCGCCCTTGCCGCGCTGGTGGCTGTTGAGTTGCAAACTGGTGGCGGGGGCGGTGATTTCGGTGTTGCAAGCCGTTGTATTCTTGGCGATTTGCGCGCTTTACGGCATCCGATTTGCGCCGATGGGCTATGTCGCAGCCTTGCCCGCGATGTTTTTATGCGCGCTGATGGTGGGGGCTTTGGGGATTGCGCTCTCATCGACCATTCGCAGCTTGGAAAACTTTGCCGGCGTGATGAATTTCGTGATTTTCCCGATGTTTTTCCTCTCCACCGCGCTTTACCCGCTTTGGAAAATGGCCGAGGCCTCTGAACTTTTGTGGTGGATTTGCGCGCTGAACCCGTTTTCGCACGGGGTCGAGACGATCCGATTTGCGCTTTACCTGAAGGCCGATCCTGTGGATTGGGCCATCACCGTGGCGGCTGTGGCGGTGTTCATGGCGCTGGCGCTTTGGGGCTATGATCCGGGCAAGCGGACGATGGGGCGCAAGGGGTAGAGCGGCTTAGGTCGTAGAAAAGGCGACACTTTGGTCGGATGTGACAAAGCCGCGTGCTCTGGCAGCATGGGCATGGGAGGATTTAACATGAGATCAGCAATTTTGGTGATGGCGCTTGCCATGGCAGCGCCGGTTTGGGCCGAAGATTTATCCGAAGATTTAGCCCAAGATTTAGCCCAAGATTTGGCCCAAGATTTAGCCATGGAGCTTGGCCCCGACACCGAGGTGAGCGAGCAGGGGACGCTCAATCCGCATGAGATGTCGATGGCGCAGGTGATGGAGAGCATCCGCAATGGCGACACCGGGATGGTGATTTGTTCGCAGGGCTATTTGGTGACCAAATCCGGCCGTCACGAGATGGCGCGCGAGCTGTTTAAAAGCTGTGCCGATCACGGCTGGACCGGGGCGATGACATGGATGAGCCAGCTCGATGATCGTGGTCTTGGCGGGCCGCAGGATTTGGCGGCTGCGGCGGAGTGGAACCGCAAGGCGGCGGAGGCCGGCGATCCGGTTGGCAAGTTCAATCACGGGCTGGATTTGATGCGCGGCTGGGGCGTGGCACGCGACGAGGCGGCAGGGCGCGCCATGGTCGATGAGGCGGCGCGGGACGGTTTGGACGTGGCGCAGCGGTTGCAGAGCGCGCAGTATGATTTGGACGAGGTGACGCCGGATGCGGATGAGTGGCGCTATTTGAACCTGTTCTAAAGCGTGCCTTACGACCAAAGTCGTAGGTGGGCTGCGACCAATGTCGGGGGGCTTTGTTGATGTACATCAACACTTTGCGCGGCGGAACGGGCGATCTTGGCGGTGAACATGCCATAGGAGTCCGCCATGAAAGCCATTCGATTTTCTCCCACATTTGCCACTGCCCTGATCCCTGCAATCTTTGCCGCCACGCTTGGTGCCTCAGCGGTGGCGGGTGAATATGACGCGATCAAAACCGCCGCCGGGGCAGAGTTTTTTGACAAGGAATGCCACCGCTGTCACTCGGTCGATGCGGATCGCGCCAGCTATGGCCCGTTGTTGACCGGGGTGATCGGGCGCAAAGCCGGCAGCTTTGAGGGCTATCCCTATTCGGACGCCCTGAAAAACGCCAATTTCACCTGGACCGCAGGCGCGATCCGGGCGTGGATGGAAGACAATGACGGCTTGGTGCCGGGCACGAAAATGCGTCATGTCGGTGTTGTGGACGCGACGGTTCAGGATTTCATCGTCACCTATCTGGCGTCGATTTCCGAATGATCCGACCCGTGTAAACGGACCTTGTTTTAGGCGCGTTCGGCGGTCTGCACCTGTGCCGGCCGCCCGCCAAGGATCAACACTCGGTCAGACAGTCGCGCCGCCTCTTTTGGGTCGTGAGTGACCAAAATCGTCGTGGTGACATGATGCGCGCGCAGGGTCTCAAACAGGCGCATCATCTCATCGGCGAGCCTTGGGTCCAGCGACACAAAAGCCTCATCCATCAGCAAAAGATCGGGTGCTGCGGCAAAGGCGCGGGCCAAGGCCAAGCGACGCTGTTGGCCCAAAGAGAGCTGGCCGGGAAACAGATCGGCATGATCGGAAAGCCCCACCTGCGTCAACCACTGCCGCGCGTTCGACGCGTCGATGCGGGTGGTCAGGGTGAGATTGTCCAAGGCGCTGCGCCAGGGCAAAAGGGTCGGTTCCTGAAACACGGTGCTGATGCGCTCAGGGCGTTCGCAGGTGCCGTCATAGTCGGAATGCAACCCACAAATCACCCGCAACAGCGTTGATTTGCCAACGCCGGAGGGGCCGACGAGGGCAAGGGACGCACCGGGCGCGATCGAAAACGAAATCGGCCCGAGGATGTGCACCCCCCCCGCATGGGCCGAGCGCAGATCCACATGGACACCCCCACTCGGGCTTGCCTGTGGGCGTGCGGGAGCGGGGGCATTGGGCGCGGTGATCGTCATCACATTCATGTGCCGGGATGGTAGAATGTGCCCTCAGGCAGCGTCGTGGCTTGGCCGACCAAATCCGCGCCGCCGAGCTGTGCCATCAGATCGAGCATCTTGGCCGCATCCGCGTCAGACACCGGACCCTTTGGTGGAATGCCGTCGATCCATCCGGCTTTGAGCGCCGCAAATTGTGCATCGGTTTTGACATTCATCTGCGGGCGCAGACGATCCCATGCGGCGTCATCGGTGGCCAAAAGATCTTTGGCCTGACGTGACGCGGCGGCCAATCCGGCGACCAGTTCCGGGTGGTTTTTCAACACCTCACCGCGCACCACATAGCCCAAAAGCGGCGTGTCGGGATTCAGCCCAAGCGCCACGGCGGCCTCGGAGGTGGAGGTCAAAAGCCGCATTCCGGCGGCGTCCATTTTGGCCCCGAAATGCCAAAAATTAATCGCCCCGTCCAATTCGCCGGAAAGGGCGGATTTAAAAATCAAAGGCGGCGCACCATAGACCTGTTCGGTGTTGGCAGCCAGATCGAGCCCCTGCGTTTGGGCCGCAAAGGCGCGCAGGATCAGCCAGCTTTTGTCACTTGGCCCGCCAGCAATGCCAATTTTGCCGCCTTTGAGGTCGGAAATCGTCTGGGCGGGGCTGTCCTTGGGCACATAGAGGCCACCAACGGCTTTGGAATAGGGGACAAAGACGTAATCCTTGCCCTCGGCACGCTGGGCCGCAACCCAGAGCCAATCCGCGACGATCATATCCACTTCGCCCGCCGCCAAGGCCACGCGCGAGGCGGGGGAGCCAGCGACATCAAGCGCCTCAAGGGCAAAGCCCTGTGCGGTGTCAAAGCCGTAATGGTGGATGGTGTCCACCTCCCAGGCGACGGTGCCGGACATTTGCAGCGCGGCTTTGAGTTTTGGCAGATCTTCGGCCTTGGACGGCGCGGAAACGGCGGCACTCAAAGCCGCGGCTGTGGCAAGGGCCGCGAGGCCTTTGGTGAACTTGGTCATGGTTGATCCTCCCTGATCTCAGAGCCTGATCTCAGAGTAGGAGCGCGCGGGCGTGGCACAATACGACCAAAGGATGGGAAAAGGCCCCGAGGTCGCATGGGACCTACGACCAATGGCCAATTTCGGACAGGGCCTCGCTTTGATGATCATTGGTCAGGCTTTATCTGCGCGGGTCCAGGAGGGATCGCGCATCTGGTCATCCATGGGAGGAAAACACATGAACAGGTTTCTATCTGCCGCATCTGCGGCTGTTCTGGCGTTCGGTCTTGCGGGGGGCGCCTTGGCGGGCGTCACCGAAGAGGATCTGTTGAACGACGCCAACACACCGGGCGATATTTTGACCAACGGCATGGGGCGTGATCTGCAACGCTATTCGCCGCTTGAGACGCTCAACAAAGACAACGTGAAAAACCTTGTTCCGGCCTGGGCCTTTAGCCTTGGTGGCGAAAAGCAGCGCGGGCAAGAGACCCAGCCCTTGGTGCATGACGGCATCATGTATGTGACCGGGTCCTATTCGCGCCTCTATGCGATCGACATGACCAACGGCAAAGAAATCTGGCAATATGACGCCCGTCTGCCCGAAGGCATTTTGCCCTGCTGTGACGTGATCAACCGCGGCGGCGCGATCTATGGTGACAACATCTATTTCGGCACGTTGGACGCGCGCATCGTGGCGCTGGATTTGAAAACCGGCGATGTGAAATGGAACAAAAAGATCGCCAACTATAAGGAAGGCTATTCCTACACAGCCGCGCCGTTGATTGTGAACGGTCTGGTCATCACCGGCAACTCCGGCGGTGAATTTGGTATCGTCGGCGAAGTGCAGGCGCGGGATGCGGAAACCGGTGAAATGGTTTGGACACGTCCGGTGATCGAAGGTCATATGGGCACGCTCAATGGCGAAGACTCGACCATGACCGGGACGCTGAATGCGACATGGCCGGGCGATATGTGGAAAACCGGCGGCGGGGCAACCTGGCTTGGTGGCTCTTATGATGCCGACACCAACACGCTGGTCTTTGGCACGGGCAACCCGGCGCCGTGGAATTCGCATCTGCGCAACGCAGGCACACCGGTTGAGGGCAACACTGGCGACAACCTTTACGCCGCATCGCGTTTGGGCATTGATCCGGCCACCGGCGAAATCAAATGGCATTTCCAGACCACGCCGCGCGAAGGCTGGGACTTTGACGGGGTGAACGAAGTTGTGGCCTTTACCGACAAAGACGGCAACAAACGCTTCGCCACCGCCGACCGCAATGGCTTTTTCTACGTGTTGAACCGCGAAGACGGCGCGTTCGTGAACGCAACCCCGTTTGTCTCCGACATCACCTGGGCCAAAGGGATTGATGAAACCGGTCGTCCGATCTACGTCGAAGAGGCTCGTCCGGGCAATCCGCTTGAGGCGGAAAAGGGCGAAATGGTGTTCTCCGTCCCGTCTTTCCTGGGGGGCAAAAACTGGATGCCGATGGCGCACAGCCAAAAGACCGGCCTGTTCTATGTGCCGTCGAACGAATGGGGCATGGACATCTGGAACGAACCGATTTCCTACAAAAAAGGCGCGGCTTACCTTGGCGCGGGCTTTACCATCAAACCGATCTTTGAAAGCCACATCGGGTCTTTGAAAGCCATTCAGCCGGAAACCGGCGAGATCAAATGGGACTTCCAAAACGAAGCCCCGCTTTGGGGCGGTGTGATGACCACGGCAGGCGGTCTTGTATTCTTTGGCACGCCCGAAGGGGAATTCATCGCGCTCGACGATGAGACTGGTGAGAAACTTTGGTCGTTCCAAACCGGCTCCGGCATCGTTGGTCAGCCTGTGACCTTTGAAATGGACGGCGAACAGTATGTCACCATTGTCTCCGGCTGGGGTGGCGCAGTTCCGCTTTGGGGCGGTGAAGTCGCCAAAAAGGTCAACTACCTGAACCAAGGTGGCACGGTCTGGACCTTCAAATTGCCGAAACAACTTGCGATGGCGAACTGATACCAGTTTCGTAAATCGGTGCCGATGCACCCCTGGCCCCGCTGCGGTTCACCGTGGCGGGGTTTCTGTGTGTTCTGAGCGTCACGTCACATTGGCAAATGCGTACCCGGCTTTGGCCCGATGCACCGGGGTCAAGAGGTGATCGGGCGCGACGCGGCTTTTGCCGCGGGCGTGACCCCCGCCGCCGACCGCTTGATTGTGGGCATCATGGCGTCGGCCTTTTAAGTTCTTCCGCAGGGCCACTACGGAAGCTACCTGACCCCCGTTGCCGCAAGGTTTCGGGGGTCTTTTTCGTTGCATGTTCGAAATGTCCGTGTAGCTATATCGGTATGATGAAAGAAACCGACGCCGAAGCCCCGAACCGCAGTAAGCCCGCAGCCTTCATAGGCGGCGCAGCTATTGGAACCCTTGGCGGTTTGATCGGCCTTGGCGGGGCCGAATTTCGGCTTCCGGTTTTGATCGGAATGTTTCGCTTCGCCCGCTACAGCCGCGACCAAAGCTTCGCCGTTCTTGGGCGCAACCGGGCGTTCCTGTTGGTCATGGCTGCGGGTTCCATCGTCGGCACGTTCATCGGCGGGCACCTTTTGGGCGTGATCCCCAGCGGGGTCTTGCTTCCCGCGCTTGCCGCAATCCTGTTGATTTCTGCCGTGAAGGTGTGGCGACACGCCTAGCCCGTTCACGTTCGCGTAATCGGCTCCGGCGCTTCGGAAGTCAAATGGGCTGATTTTTCGCTGTAGTAGTTCTGTAGTAGGATTCTGGTGCTTTGAAATTTCGCAGCAAAATCAACATGTTACAGAATAATATGGCAGTCCATAGGGGAATCGAACCCCTCTTTCCAGGTTGAAAACCTGGCGTCCTAACCGATAGACGAATGGACCGCGCTTTTGGTAGGCGGCTAATTAGACGGCATGAGAGCGAAGCGCAAGAGGGTTTTGAACCGATTTGTATTTTTCTGTCTGCACGCAAACCACGCCGCGTTCACGGAGGACAACAGCGGAAAGGGCGCGGCATGAAAACCCGCGCTGTGGCGGAATTGGGCTGAGACGGATGGGGTTTGACTGAAATCAGTGTCCTGCACCGTAGAACACGGCAAGATTGGCGCAAGCTGCGGGCAATCCCGCCTTGAGTGAGTGGAGGATGCAATGCCAAGCCATATCAAAACGACGACACCCAAAGTCAATTCCCCTCGAAAGCCTGCGGCCAAGATCACTTTGGTGGCGGCGGATGTGACGCATGACAGCATGGCCATGGTGCCAAAGCCTCATCTCACGCCGCAACGCGACACAGATCTGGATCTCAGCGTCTATAACGTGATGGACAAGACGGCCCATGCCGCATTGGCGCGGGTGACCATGGGCATTGCCCCCACGGCTCTGGCGGCGGCTTGGGCGGATTGGCTGACCCATCTGGCAACGGCACCCGGCAAACAAGTGGAACTGGTTGAGAAGGCCGGGAAAAAGGCCCGTCGCCAGATGCAATATGCCGGGCGGTGCCTGGCGGGGTCGGATGTGCAGCCCTGTATCGAAAGCCTGCCACAGGACCACCGGTTTCGCGATCCGTCCTGGCAGAAATGGCCGTTCAATATGATGTATCAGTCGTTTTTGTTGCAACAACAATGGTGGCACAACGCGGTGACCGATGTGCCGGGCATGACAAAACAGCATGAAAACGTGATGGCGTTTTTGGCGCGTCAGATGCTTGATATGATGTCGCCGTCAAACTTGCCGCTGACCAATCCCGAAGTCTTGCAGGCGACGCTGGCGCAGGGGGGCATGAACCTTGTGCGCGGGGCGCGCAATTTTGGCGAAGACGTCAAACGCTATGTGACCAAAGAGAAATCGCCCGAACTTGAGGCGTTTCAACTTGGTCGCGATCTGGCCACCAGCCCCGGTCAGGTGGTCTATCGCAACCGCTTGATCGAGCTGATCCAATATGCGCCGACGACGGATCAGGTCCATCCCGAGCCGATCCTGATCGTGCCCGCCTGGATCATGAAATATTATATTCTCGATCTGTCGCCCGAAAATTCGATGGTCAAATTTTTGACCGGGCAGGGGTTTAGCGTGTTCATGATCTCTTGGCTCAACCCGGAGGCAGAGGATCGTGATCTGAGCATGGAGGATTACCGTGCGATGGGCATCATGGACGCTTTGAATGCGGTTCAGACGATCACCGGGTCCGATCATGTGCATGCTCTGGGCTATTGTCTTGGCGGTACGCTCTTGGCGATTGCGGCGGCAGCGATGGCGCGCGATGGCGACACACGGTTTGACACGCTGACGTTTTTGGCCGCGCAAACCGATTTCACCGAAGCGGGCGAATTGACCCTGTTCATCAATGACAGTCAGGTCAATTTTCTCGAAGATATGATGTGGGATCAGGGCTATTTGTCGACGGAGCAGATGGGCGGTGCCTTTCGCCTGTTGCGTTCGGCCGATCTGATCTGGTCGCGCAATGTGCATGACTATCTGATGGGCGAGCGGATGAAGATGTTCGATCTTTTGGCGTGGAATGCCGATGGCACGCGCTTGCCCTATACGATGCACGCCCAGTACCTGCGCCAGTTGTTTTTGAACAATGATCTGGCCGAAGGGCGCTATGAGGTGGCGGGCAAGCCCATTGCGATCTCGGACATCCGCGCGCCGATCTTTGCCGTCGGCACCGAGGATGACCATGTCGCCCCGTGGAAATCGGTCTATAAATTCCATCGCTTTGCCGACGCCGATGTGACCTTTGTCCTCACCAATGGCGGGCACAACGCCGGGATCGTCACCGAACCCGGCCATCCGGGCCGCCATTTCCGCATGGCGACGACGGCGTTTGATGCGCCCTTCCGTGACGCGGAGGAGTGGCAAGAGGCAGTGCCTGCGCAGGATGGGTCTTGGTGGACCGCCCATGCGCAGTGGCTGAAAGAGCGCTCCGGCCCGCTGGGGGATGTGCCGCCGATGGGGCGTGCCGAGGCGGGCTATGCGCCAATTTGCGCGGCACCCGGAACCTATGTGTTTCAGGCGTGACTGGGAGAGGAGGGAGAGAAGACGAGGGAGAGAAGACAAGGGCGCATTCGTCGCCCTCAAGTCTCCGCCTCGCGATCAGGACAGACAACATAAGACCGACACCGTTCACAGTGCCATATGTCATTCACAGATGTGCGGGGGAAAGTGGCAGTCCATAGGGGAATCGAACCCCTCTTTCCAGGTTGAAAACCTGGCGTCCTAACCGATAGACGAATGGACCGCGCTTGGTGTGAGCGGGTGTTTAGACGGGCAGCCGCGTGGGTGCAAGAGGAATTTTGCGCATTGGCGGCAGAATCTTACAACTTGGTGACAGCGAGGATGCATCACGCGGGCGTTCACGCTCGGGCCGCGTCCTCAAGGCGCAATTGCACCGACTGTCGCCCGCCCCAAGTGTTGATTTCAAGCCGTCCGGCCAAGTGGAAACGCGCGCCCCCATGCGATTCAAGCGCCGGACCCAGAGGGCCATCATAGGCACCGAAACAAATCGCCTCCAAACGCGGACCCAGCCCGTCGGAAAAGCTGATTTTCAGGTGGCTTTCGCCGATGCGTCGGGCGAAATGGATCGCACAGGACGGAAAGGCAAAGCGCGGGGCAGGGGCGGCGGCCCCAAACGGCCCTGCGGCCTCAAGCCGGGTGATCAGGTCAATCGTGGCGGCGCCGGGCATGAGCATCCCGTCGAGTTTCAAATCCGCTGGTCCGCCGTCGCCCGCGCCCTGTTTGGCAAGCAATTCGGACAGGCGCGCCATCGCGGGTTCCAATTTGTCCCGCATCACGGTCAGACCCGCCGCCATTTTATGCCCGCCGCCTTTGACCAAAAGCCCCTCTGCGGCCAGTTTTTGGATCGACGCGCCCAGATCGACACCCGAGATCGAGCGGCCAGAGCCTTTGCCCTCATCGCCGTCAAAGCCGATGACAATGGCGGGGCGGTTGGACGATTCTTTCAGGCGGGAGGCGACGATGCCGACCACGCCGGGATGCCAGCCCTCGCCCGCAGCCCAGACCAGCGGACCGTCAAGCCCGCGTGCCTCAGCCTGCGCAATCGCCGCCTCGCGCACGGCGTTTTCGATCTCGCGCCGTTCGGTGTTGAGCTGATCCAGCCGTTCGGCCAGCGCCTGTGCCTCAATCGGGTCTTGGGTTGCCAAAAGCCGCGCGCCCAAATCCGCAGCCCCAATTCGACCACCGGCGTTGATCCGAGGGCCCAAGAGAAACCCAAGCGAATAGGAGGTCGGCGCGGTGTCCATCCGGGCCACATCGGCGAGCGCGCGCAACCCGATGCGATGCCGCCCGGCCATGACCTTAAGCCCTTGCCGCACCAGCGCGCGGTTCACGCCAATGAGCGGCGCGACATCGGCGACCGTGGCCAGCGCCACCAAATCGAGCGCCGCCATCAAATCGGGGCCTTTTTGCCCCTCGGCGCGCATCAGTCGGTTGACCTCGACCAGCATCAAAAACACCACGGAGGCGGCACAGAGATGGGCGAGATCGCCGCTCTCGTCCTGGCGGTTCGGGTTCACCACGGCGACGCAGTCGGGCAGGGTCTCCCCGCCCAAATGGTGATCCAAAACGATCACATCCGCGCCCTGTGCCGCCGCAATCGGGCCGTGAGAGAGCGTGCCGCAATCGACACAAACAATCAGATCGTGATCCTGTGCCAGTGCCGCCATGGCCGGTTCATTGGGGCCATAGCCCTCATCAATTCGGTCGGGAATATACAGCGTGGCGTGGTGCCCCATGTCACGCAACCACGTCAACAACAGCGCCGCCGAGGTGCCGCCATCGACGTCATAATCGGCAAACACCGCGATGCGTTGGCGGGCTTTCAGCGCCGTCAAAAACCGCGCGGCGGCTTGGCCCATGTCTTTCAATGTCAAAGGGTCAGGCAGAAGGTCCTTGAGCTTCGGGTCCAAAAACCGATCGGCCTCCTCTGCCGACACGCCTCTGCGCGCCAGAGTTTGGCACAGGGCAACGGGCAAGCCGGTGTGCTGGGCCAAGGCCTCCGCCTGACGCATCAGATCATCGGTGGGGCCAACCCAGCGGCGGGCGGTCAAAGAGGTGGTGACATCCAAAAAATCGCTCATGGCTGAGCTTATCGCCCATGGCTGGGTCAGTTGCAAATACTAGCGGCCGGGCATATGCAAAAGGCGGCCCCAAAAGAGCCGCCTTTCTGATGAGACATCTGCGAGCGAGGCCTAGGTGTGTTCTTAAAGCAGGCGTGTTCTTAGAGCTGGTGCGCGTTCGAGATCGGGTTGCGGTAGGTCATGTGGCGCACAGAGCCGGTTTTGGAACGCATCAGGATGGTTTCCGTGGTCAGATAGCCCGGCTCGCGTTTGATGCCCGACACGATGGACCCATCGGTCACGCCGGTGGCGGCAAAGATCACGTCGCCGGTGACCAATTCGTCACGCGAATAGATTTTGTCGAAATCGGTGATGCCGGCTTTGGTGGCGCGGCCGCGTTCGTCATCGTTGCGGAACAAAAGCTGACCCCACATCTGACCGCCCATGCATTTCAAAGCAGAAGCCGCCAAAACACCTTCGGGTGCGCCGCCGGACCCCATATACATGTCGATGCCGGTTTTGGCCTCGGCACAGTGGATCACACCGGCGACATCGCCATCGGTGATCAGGCGGATCGACGCGCCCGTGGCGCGCAATTCGGCGATCAGGTCTTCGTGGCGGGGACGTTCAAGGACACAGAGATTGATCTGGTTCGGGCGCACGCCTTTGGCCTTGGCCAGCGCTTCGACACGCTCGGTCGGGGACATGGCAAGGCTGATCACGTCTTTGGCGTACCCCGGCCCAATCGCCAGTTTGTCCATGTACACATCCGGTGCATGCAACAAGGTGCCGCGCGGGGCCATGGCGATCACGGTGAGCGCGTTCGGCATGTCTTTGGCGGTCAATGTCGTGCCTTCGAGCGGGTCCAACGCGATGTCCACGGCGGGGCCTTCGCCGGTGCCAACCTCTTCGCCGATGTAGAGCATCGGCGCTTCGTCGCGCTCGCCTTCACCGATCACCACAACGCCTTTGATGTCGAGGGAGTTGAGCTGTTCGCGCATGGCGTTCACGGCGGCTTGGTCGGCGGCTTTTTCGTCACCGTTGCCAACGAAATCGGCGGAGGCGAGGGCGGCCTGTTCGGCGACGCGGGCGAGACCGAGCGACAGCATTCGGTCATGAAAAGCGATGGGTTTTGACATGGGATGGTCCTTTTTCGACGGACGGATTGGAAGGTCTCCCCCTCATGACCATATGTTCATCGGCGGGGCAAGGCGGGCGCGCATCTGTGTGCGCTAACAGGGCGTTGTTTGCGCTAACTTATTGGCGAGACGTAACAAAATTACGTCAACTTGCCGCAATCGCCGCTCAGATAGGCACCGGTGTCTGAGCGCGCGCTGGCGCTTTGGAGCGCGGCGGTGTTGGGGGAACTGGATGTTGGAGAGGGCATGCAACGGCTCGGCCCAAAAGGATGGGTCAAGCCGTTCGCAGTACAGGTCGACAGGGCCGTTCAAGACCTGTCAGATCGACATGGGTCACATCGATTCAATAGGGATCACACCGATTCAATGCGAATGGCAACCGGATCAGAGGCCAAAACGCCGGTTTGCGACATACCGTCCAACGCCACGTCCAAGGATTTGCGCGACGTGGCATCGGTGACGATCAATACCGGCGCGACCTCGGGATTGGCCTCCTGGCCATATTGGCGCATCCGGTCGATGGAGACACCCGCATCGCCCAAGGCGGCGGCGATTTTGGCCAAAGCGCCGGGTTTGTCGAGCAAGGACATGCGCAAGTAATAGGGCGCAGGGGTTGCGGCGACGGCAGGCGTGGATTTTTCCAACACATCGGCAGGGACGCCAAAGGTCGGGATGCGTACACCGCGCGCAATGTCGATCACATCGGACATGACGGCAGAGGCGGTGGGGCCCATGCCCGCGCCCGCGCCGCGCAGCACGATCTGACCGACCTCATCGCCCTCAAGCACCACCATATTGGTGGCGTTTTCCAACTGACCCAAAGGCGAGGTGGCGGGGACAAGGCATGGCGTCATGCGCTGTTCAAGGCCGCGCCCGGTCATCTGGGCCACGCCCAAAAGTTTGATGCGAAAGCCCATATCGGCGGCGTGGTGGATGTCTTCGATGGTGATGCGTTCGATGCCCTCAAGCACCATGTTTTCAAAATCGACCTGTGTGCCAAAGCCAATGGAGGCCAGCAACGCGAGCTTGTGACCGGCGTCAATGCCGCCCACGTCAAGCGTCGGATCGGCTTCGAGATAGCCAAGCGCCTTGGCGGCGGCGAAGACCTCGTCATAGGACAGGCCTTCGTTTTCCATCCGTGTCAGGATGTAATTGCAGGTGCCGTTCATCACGCCAACGATGCGTTCGATGCGGTTGCCCGCGAGGCCTTCGGTCAAGGCCTTGATCACCGGAATGCCGCCCGCGACTGCCGCCTCAAAGCGCAGCACCGCGCCCTTGGATTCGGCGCGCAGGGCAAGGTCTTGGCCGTAGAGCGCGAGCATGGCTTTGTTGGCGGTGACCACGTCTTTGCCGGCGGCCAAAGCGGCCTCGGTTGCGGCCTTGGCGGGGCCATCGGAGCCGCCCATGAGTTCGACAAACACATCCACATCATCACGCAGGGCAAGCGCGACCGGATCGTCTTCCCAGGCGTAATGGGACATGTCGACGCCGCGATCCTTGTCGCGCGAACGGGCGCAGACGGCGGTGACAACGATGGGGCGACCGGTGCGTTGGGCCAAAAGATTGGCTTTGCGCTGGATGATTTTGATCACGCCAACGCCAACGGTGCCGAGACCCGCAATCCCGAGGCGCAAGGGGGCGGTTTCAGAAGGGGTTTTCGGCATGGGAGGCTCCGCATCACAAAAGAATATGTGCGCTCTGATAGCGGTGAATGACCTGAGGTGCAACTGTGATGGCGGTCACCGCGCCATGGGCTTTGCAGAATGGCAGAACAGGTGCCGACACACCGCGTAGGGGCGGTTAAGAGGGGGCGCTTGCGCGGGCGAGAGCGGCCATCAGGCGGGCGCGTTCGGCCTGTGTCAGGACCGGGGTCTTTGACAAGGTACGTCCCCGCGCCGCCAGAGCCGCGGCCCTTCCCGCCAAAGCCGTGGCGGCCTCTGTGCCGGCCTCGTCCGCGGGGGTGGTGGCACTGATCATCGGCGCGCTCAACAGGTTTGGCCAAGGCAGGGTCGTATCGACCGGGGCCACACGGCCCGACAGGTCCGGACGATCGGCGCAGCCAGAGAGGCCCGCAAGCGCAGCCGTGAGAGGCAAGGCCAGATAAAAACAGCGAAAGGGGCGATGGCGCAACATGATTGGCAGGGTCCGTCCGCAAGAAAAACTTGGTTTGCTTTACGCGTTGCGGCGCTTCGGAACAAGATGGCTTTGCGTTCTGCGGCTTTTGCGCTAAAGCCTTTTGCAATGAACCTGAGGCACAGGTGAATGGCAAAAGGCCCATTGCATCACATGGCATTGCAAGGCATCGCAAGCTTGTACAGCGTTTGACGGCGCGATTCTGGCGCGATTCTGGCGCGGCGCTGGTGATGAGCGTGCGCGCCAAAGCCCCATAAAGCCCCAACAGGAGCACCCCAAATGTCCGATTTTACCCTCACGCCCTCACCCGCCCGACGCGCCAGTGCCGCAATGATGCTGGCCGCATTGGGGGCCTTGCTTGTCTGGGTCGCGACGCGGCCCGAGGCGGTTGGGATGGGGTGGATCGCCTTGCTTTTGGCAATGGCTGTGCTGGCTTTTGCCTTTGCCTGGCTGGTGTGGCGGGCGACTGGGCGGGGGCTGGTTTTGACCGAAGAGGCTTTGATCGAAGAGGGCGGGCGGGTTTTGTGCCGGTTGGACGAGATCTCTGCCGTCGAGCGCGGCACCTTTGCGTTCAAGCCCTCGAACGGCTTTATGATCCGATTGAAAACCGGGCAGGACCGGCCCAAATACCCGCGGGCTTGGGTGCCGGGTCTGTGGTGGCGTTTGGGGCATCGGATCGGTGTCGGAGGTGTGACACCCGCTGGGCAGGGCAAAGCGATGGCCGATGTGATTGCGGCACGGCTTTCAGGCGCTGGCCGCATCGAATGATCGGCCGTGCCCTGTGCCCTTCCCCCCCATGTGAAATGCGGGGAAGGCCGCAGAAGGTTTCAGGGAAGGCTTCTGAGCGATCAGCAATAAGCGATCAGTAATATCTGTTATATGTGCGACCGCCGCTGCCTTGGTCCATGTTGGGATCGTCCGTGGTGTCCGTGTTCGATGACCCGGAGGAGGTAGACCCGTCATCAAACAAAACCTGTGTTGCAAATCGGGGTTTGGTTGTGACGGCGTCGGCAAAGGTCAGTTCCGCGAGTCCCACATCAAACAATGGTGACCAGGTGCGGACGGTTTCGACCAAAAGCACCTCTTCGCCATTGGCCAAAAGCGGCAAACGGTTTTCGACATCGGACAGGCTGTTTGTGGTCAATGGCGAGAAATCCCCCACGGCATAGGACCACACGAGACTATAAGAACCGTTGCCATTGCTATCGAGCGAAAACTTGACCTCGGAGACGCGCATGTCGATGTCGCCGGAGTTGTTGAGGAAACGATAGAGATCTGCGGTCCCGTTGAGAAAGGCCGGGGTGACCGGGTCGGTTTGCCGCGAGAGATAATCGGAGATCGTGTAATTGGCTTTGTTGGCCTCGGATTTGGCCTGAAACGCAGTAAAGAACGTATAACAAAACACCAAAGAGAACATGATCAACGGTGCCATGATGACGGCTTCGACGGACCATGTGCCTTGGTCCTCGCGCTGGTAGCGACGGGCAAGAGACAGCAAAGGGGCGCGCAGAGAGGTCATGAGCATTCCGATCAGGTGTTGGGTTCGTTGACAAAGCCTGCGGTGGACACCATCGCATAGCCAGAGCCCGGAGTGCCTTCCAAAGTGGCCCCAAGCCAAGTGGTCGGGAAAATCGGATCGACAATCACGCAAGCGCGCACGAGCATCAGTTCATTCTCGCCCCCATCGGTAAAGGTGGTGGCGGGAGCGATGTTTTGGCTTCGGTCAATGCACTCCGCGATATTGGCAGGGCGCACGAAATTGTTTGCATCCACAGGTTCGAGCGCGATGTGCAGGTTTTCTTCGCAATTGCGCACATAGCGGGCATAGGTGCAGACGGCGGTTTTTAGCGAAGGCAACGTGACATTGGAGGCGGTGCCCAGGCGCACATCGCGCACAGCCAGATCGAGACCACGGTCCAGCATGGAGGCGGAGACCGTATAATAGCCAATCTCATAGCTGCCCATCATCATGAACGCGAAGATCGGAAACACGATGACAAATTCGATTGTCGAACTGCCAGTCTCGCCGCGACGATAGCGGCGCGACAGCTGTCTGAGGGCGCGGAGAATATTCATTCGACCAACCTCAGCTCTGTCACTTTCGTGGCGATGGCGGCGAAAGCGTCCGAGATTTCCAAACCATCCACATCATAGTAATGCGCCGGAGAGGAAGCACAGGAGATCAGCACTTGTTCGGCGTCGTTTGGGGCTTCAAACCCGATGGTAAAGATCAGAACGCCGTTGTTTTTGGCGGCCGTGCAAATATCGTTCAGGCGCTCGTTTTTGGTTGTGCCGCTCACGCCCGTGCGGGTGGCTCCGGTCCAGAAGTAATAGTCATTTGAGCTGCCGGAGCCATAGTAGCGGGCATAGGCGTGGCTTTCGACCGTGAAGCGCTGCCACACTTCGGGCCAGGTCAGGGGCGTGGCGTTTGAGCCGCCATAGACCGAGCTGTAGTAATTGCGGCTTTGCGGTTCATACCATTTGGTTTCGTACCAGCAGGAATAATAGCTGCATGTTCTTTTGCGGACCGAGAAAGAGACCCTGCCGTCTGGTGCAAGATAGATATCCGAATTGCCGGAGCGGTAATTGGAGGGCATGTAATATTGCGTGGTGTTCACACCATCGGTCATCACCACCATCACTTTGAGGGTCGATGCAGAGGCCACAGCCGGGCGGCCCGTCATGGAGGGGGACACTTCCCCCGACGCGATCAGTGCGCCGGTCAGCGGGGCTGCGGACGTGTCAAGCAACGCCGCCCCCCATTTCACACCCACATCAATAGACGTGTTGCCGTCGGCGCGCAGGTTGGAGATTTTGCTCTGAACCTCGGACAGCGAATTCGAGAAAGGCAAAATCCGATTGTAGCTATGCGGATCGCAGACCTCCAGGATGGTGCCTTGGTTGAAGTCATTGTAATACCACGGGTCAAACGCCAGTGTTTGTTGGTAATATTTGGCCCCGGCATAGTCTTTGGGTTCGATGTTCGTGGTTTCAAAATCGCTTGAGGTGAAGTTCAGGCAATAGGAATTGCTATGCGCATCTGTGACGTTGAATTCCGACAGAATGGTCGGCCCCGCGTTCACCTGCGTGGAATAGGGCACCACCGACATGGAGACGGCATCAGGCGCGGAATTGTCGAAAATGGTCTGGGCAAACTCCTGTCCCGCAATGGACAGGTTGCCAATCCGGTTCGAGCTGTTCATCGAATTCGACACGTCAAGCACAAGCGAGATTTCGAGATTGGCCAAGCCTTGCTCGGCGGCACCATGGCTTGCCAATGACAGAGTGTCGACGGCGGCGAATTTCATGAAATAGGTCGGAATGTCTGCGGACACGGTTGCGGTCACGCGGCGGCCTTGGCCGGACACTTCGGTTTTGACGTTGGTCAGATATTGCGACAGGCCGGCCTTGGCGAAATAGTCTTCGACCACGACTTCGGGGTCAAAACTGTTTTCAAGGTTGGCGGCCGCCAGCACAGCACGATCAAGCGTGTTTTGAAGTTCGGTCCGCAGAGTTTCATGGCGAATGATATCGACGCCAATCCCGGCCAGAATCATCACGATGACAAAGGTGAACAGGCCGAACACAGCCAATGACCCCTGTTCCTCTTTGGCATAGAGGGCAGGGTGGGGCAAACGCAGATGTGAGAGCAAGCTCCCACGATGTCCCTTACGCCGCAGCGAAGAAAGGACTTTTTTGCCACGCAGCTCCCGTGCGGCGTCATTTTGCGCCAAGCCAGAAGCCCGTTGTGTGTTCACCAAGTCTACGACGATTTCATCGCCGCGAAAAATACCTAACATGACACCATCTTTTCATCAAAGCGGTGCCCCCATTTCCCAGTTTGATAGTGAAAGGCCGGAATTTTCCGTGCTTTGTTCAATCCCTATCCAGAGCATGTTGATCCGCCATTGACTTAAAGTAAATAGAGGAATGCTCTGCCCTGATAAGGTCATAAATGCAGGCTTTCAAAGCGCTTTGGGGTGGGACTTTTAGGGCTGACGGAGGAGGTGGTCAAGATTTTGCCACAATCTGCCTTGGAAGCGCCATATTTGGCGCACCATTTTGTCACAAAGTGATTCATCGTTGTTAAGGCAGAGTTAAGTCTGTGCGCAGCTTTTGGCGGAAAAATGGGTCTTTTGGCCGCCGGGAACGGTGAAAGTCAGAGCGCAGGCCCGCGGGTGAGCCGCAGACATATCCCCTTGATGCGCGGCCCCTCTGGACCTTGGTCGCAGGACGGAGGATACTGCCGCCCATGTCATTGCCACCCGGATTCTTGGATGAACTGCGCACCCGCCTGTCACTGACCGATGTGGTCGGGCGAAAAGTCATGTGGGATGTGCGCAAATCCAACGCCGGTAAAGGCGACATGTGGGCACCATGCCCGTTTCACACCGAAAAATCCGCTTCCTTTCATGTCGATGACAAACAAGGGTTTTACTACTGCTTCGGTTGCCACGCCAAAGGCGACGCAATCACATTCGTGCGCGAGACGGAGAACGTCTCCTTCATGGAAGCGATCGAGATTTTGGCGCGCGAGGCCGGGATGCCGATGCCCGAGCGTGATCCAAGGGCGCAACAGCAATCTGATAAACGCAGCGAACTGGCCGAGGTGAACGAGGCGGCGAACCGGTTTTTCCGGCTTCAGTTGCAACAATCGGGCGGGGCCGAGGCGCGGGCCTATCTGGACAAGCGCGGGATGTTGCCCGAGACCCGCGATCGTTTTGAGATCGGCTTTGCCCCCAACGGCAACGCGCTTTTGCGTGCGCTCAAGGATCAGGGCATCTCGGCAGAACTGGCGATTGAGGCCGGGGTTGCCGCCAAGCCTGACGATGGCCGCGAGCCTTATGATTTTTTCCGCGACCGAATCGTGTTTCCAATCCGCGATGGCCGGGGGCGGCTGATTTCCTTTGGTGGTCGCGCTATGGACCCGAATGCGCGGGCAAAATACCTTAACGGCCCGGAGCGGTTGTTGTTTGATAAGGGCGCGGCCCTGTACAACAACGGCCCGGCGCGCGCCGCCTGTGGCAAAGGTCAGACCTTGGTCGTCTCCGAAGGCTATATGGATGTGATTGCGCTCTCGGAGGCGGGGTTTGAGGCCACGGTCGCGCCACTGGGCACGGCGATCACCGAGCGGCAATTGCACCTGATGTGGCGGATGTCACCGGAGCCGGTGATTGCGCTGGATGGCGACACAGCCGGATTGCGCGCCGCCTACCGGGTGATTGATCTGGCGATGCCGCTGCTGCAGGCCGGGCAATCGCTGCGCTTTGCAATCCTGCCTGAGGGCCAGGACCCCGACGATTTGATCAAGACCAAAGGCGCGGGCGCGATGCAGGAGGTGTTGGACGCGGCGGTGCCGATGGTCACGCTGTTGTGGCGGCGTGAGACCGAGGGCAAAGTGTTCGACAGCCCGGAACGGCGCGCCACGTTGGACAAGGCGCTGCGCGATGCGATTAGGCCCATTACAGATGCCTCGATCAAAGGCCATTACGGCGAAATCCTCAAAGAAATGCGCTTTCAACTGTTCCGTCCGCAAAGATCGGGCAATGGTGGGGCGCGTGGCGGGGGCGGCAATGGCGCGGGCAACGGCGCGCCAAGACGCGCTTGGGTGCCGGGACCGGGCGGGCAGGGCCGCTATCAGATTGCCGCAGTCCCCACCGCAGGGCTTAAGGCCTCGATGATCGTCTCCGGCGATGACAATAACGCCGATTTGATGCGCGAAGCGGTGGTGTTGGCCGTGTTGATCAGCAACCCCGGTCTGGCTTTGCAGTTCTTGCCGCAATTGGAAGGGCTTCAGACCCGCACCGAGGAACATGGCGCGTTGCTCCATGCCATCCTGACCCATGCCGAGGAGACAGACGCAGCGGCTTTGCGGCAAAATGTGATCGCCATGATTGGACAAGAGACCCTTGATCGCTTGATGTCGCATCCCCATGTTCAAATCGCACCGCCCGTGCGCCGCCCCGATGCGGACACGGCGCAGATGTGCCTGACCGAAGAATTGACCAAGCTCAAAGCCAGACGCGGCTATCGGGCCGAGTTGGACGAAGGGGTCGAGGCGCTTTTGGCGGCGGATGATGAAAAATTAACCTGGCGGTTGCGACAGGCCGCCGAGGCGCGCAATCGGGCGACCAAGGCGGAGGCGGAGGACCGCACCGAGTTTGATGTGGCTGACAATGGGTTGGCCTTGTCGCGCAGTGAACGCGAGGCGTTTCATGCGCTTTTGTCTAAGATCAATCCGCAAAAATGAGCGCGTCCTGCGCTCAGATGTGCGGGGTATGGATGACATGCGGCACCTGTGCACTATCTGTTGTGCAAGTGGGGGCGGCGTTCAGTGGCCTCTGGTGCAGGAATGGTTAAGGAAATATGGGTATTCGGGTAGCGAATCGGCGAATCGCATGACATGATTCGTTTCATCCGAAGATCAGCCCTCGGGACAGGGGTGATTCGCGGGTCAACCACAGGGGCGTCGGGCCTATCCGATGCGTCTGATGGGGCCCAACAGTGACGTGAAGGGGAGTGCCGTATGGCCGCTAAGGACAACGACGACGCCAAGACCGAAGATCAAGATCAGGATGGCATGCTGGATGTAAGCCAGACCTCGGTCAAAAAGATGATCTCTGAGGCTCGTGAAAAGGGCTACATCACCTACGACCAGCTCAACAAAGTGTTGCCGCCGGAACAGGTGAGTTCTGAACAGATCGAAGATGTGATGTCGATGCTCTCAGAGATGGGCATCAATATTATTGAAGATGAAGAGGTCGAGGACGAAGACGCAGGCGACGCCAAGGGCGGTGCTTTGGTTCAGGCCACGGGCTCGCGCGATGTCGCCATGGCGGCGTCTGAGACCGAGAAACTGGATCGCACCGACGACCCCGTGCGGATGTATCTGCGCGAAATGGGCTCTGTCGAATTGCTGTCGCGCGAAGGCGAGATCGCGATTGCCAAGCGCATCGAGGCCGGTCGCAACACGATGATCTTGGGGCTGTGCGAAAGCCCGCTGACCTTTCAGGCGATCACCATCTGGCACGACGAACTTTTGTCCGAAGACATTCTTTTGCGCGATGTGATCGACCTTGAGGCCACGTTTGGCACGGGCGTGGATGGCGATGACGAAGAAAGCGTTGTCGGCGGTCTGGCCGCGAGCAGCACTTCCTCAGAGGATGAGAGCAAAGAGAAGGCGCAGGAATACGACGCCGACGGCAATCCGATCTCGACAGATGACGACGATGAGGACGACGACGAACAGGCCAACATGTCTTTGGCGGCGATGGAAGCGGCGCTGAAACCGCAGGTGCTTGAGACCCTCGCGCGCATTTCCGAAGACTTCGCCAATCTGTCCGAGATGCAGGATCTGCGGATGTCTGCGACGTTGAACGAGGACAACAGTTTTTCGGACAATGAGGAAGCGATCTATCAAAAACTGCGCTCCGAGATTGTGGTTTTGGTGAATTCACTTCACCTGCACAACAACCGGATCGAAGCGCTGATTGACCAGCTTTACGGCATCAACAAACGCGTTATGGCGATTGACTCGAATATGGTGAAACTCGCCGATCAGGCGCGGATCAACCGCAAAGAGTTCATCGACGAATATCGCGGCTATGAGTTGGACCCGTCTTGGTTGGATCGCATGGCCGAAAAGGCTGGGCGTGGCTGGCAGATGTTTGTCGAACGTCACACGCCGAAAGTCGAAGAACTGCGCTCCGAAATGGCCATGGTCGGTCAGTACGTTGGTGTGGATATTTCTGAATTCCGCCGCATCGTGCAACAGGTGCAAAAGGGCGAAAAAGAGGCCCGTCAGGCCAAGAAAGAAATGGTCGAGGCCAACCTGCGTCTGGTGATTTCGATCGCGAAAAAATACACCAACCGCGGGTTGCAATTCCTTGATCTCATTCAGGAAGGCAACATCGGCCTGATGAAAGCCGTCGATAAATTTGAATATCGTCGCGGCTATAAATTCTCCACCTATGCGACCTGGTGGATTCGTCAGGCGATCACCCGCTCCATCGCCGATCAGGCCCGCACCATCCGTATCCCTGTGCACATGATCGAAACGATCAACAAACTCGTGCGCACCGGGCGTCAGATGTTGCACGAAATCGGCCGCGAACCGACGCCTGAGGAATTGGCAGAAAAGCTGCAAATGCCTTTGGAAAAAGTCCGCAAGGTGATGAAAATCGCCAAAGAGCCGATCTCTTTGGAAACCCCGATTGGCGACGAAGAAGACAGCCAGCTCGGCGATTTCATCGAGGATAAAAACGCGATCCTGCCACTGGACGCGGCCATTCAGGAAAACCTGAAAGAGACCACAACCCGGGTCTTGGCCTCGCTCACCCCGCGCGAAGAACGCGTCCTGCGGATGCGCTTTGGCATCGGGATGAACACGGACCACACGCTCGAAGAAGTCGGCCAACAGTTCTCGGTCACCCGCGAACGCATCCGTCAGATCGAAGCGAAGGCTCTGCGGAAGCTGAAACACCCGAGCCGGTCGCGCAAACTGCGGTCGTTCTTGGATCAGTAAGTTTAAAAGGCGCTCTTTGGAGCGCCTTTTATTTTTCTAGCTTTTGCGTCTTTATCGCGCATAATTCCCTTATTTTATTGGAGGGAAATATGGCTTTTACATATCGGGAGACGCAAATTGTTAAGGGTATGTTGAATCGTGGAGACAAGCAGCACGGCGTTGCATCTTATTTCGGAGTGAACGGGGGAAGGATTGCAGAGGTTTCCACTGGAAAATGTGACTATCCAAATGCTCAGCCTTTACAGAGGATAAGCTGCCTCCTCCGGGGCCTTATGTTGGAGCAAAGACAGTTTTTGAAATCAAAGAAATCCTGTCTGAGGCTAGGGAATTAATTGAAGACGCAGGCAGTCCCGAAGGTGAAGGTGCCGTGGCGATAGATGCAATTAATGCTGCACTTAAGAAGCTGGATTAAATGATCATGAGCGCGGAACAAGGCCGCAGGCCGCCGCGCATCGCCTGACCGTCCGGCGGTCTGGCGATTTTGTGAGCGTTTTGACTCGCACAAATGTCCGAACGGCTTGGCGGGCATAAACTGCCCCATATTATCCTAGGATCGCCAGCCCCCGGTCAGGCGATCCGCGGCTTGCACTTCGCGGGCAGGGGCCTCAAACTACCCCCCAAACAGGAGGCCCGCATGTCGCTTTTCTCGAAACTCTTTGGTGGTGCGTCAAAACCCGACGGCACGCCAAAACCCACAGCCACCCAAAAAACCACCGCAAAGCCTGAGCTTTACGGCACGGACTACCGCATCTTTCCTGAGCCGATGAAGGCCGAGAACGGCTATCGCATTGCGGCCAAGATCGAAAAGGATTTTGGCGGCGAGACCCGCGCGCATATGATGATCCGGGCCGATACCATGAGCGACATCGACGATGCGCGGCGGGAAAGTCTGCGCAAGGCGCAAATCTTTATCGACCAGATGGGCGATGCGATTTTTGACGATTCCCGGATGTGACCCCGACCGCGCACGGTCAGGGTCTTGAGGTGCCGGATCAGAGCGCGGCTTTGATCGTCTTGGCAATCGGCTCGGTCGGGCGACCGATCAGCTTTGAGAGCGTCTTGCTACCGTCAAACAACGCGCCCTCAGCCGCCTTTGCGTCCGAATCCGCCAAGATCGCGGCAAACCCTGCGGGCAGGCCCGCGCCGACGAGCGCTTCGGTGAATGCCGCCTCTGGCATGTCGGTATAGGCGACCGCTTTGCCGGACAGCTCAGTGACAAGCGCTGCATATTCCGCCAGCGTATAGGCCTCATCGCCCGCAAGCTCCAACACCGCGCCATCATGGCCGCCAGCCAACACAACAGCCGCCGCATCCGCGTAATCCTGACGCGTGGCGGTGGCGAGTTTGCCCGCGCCAGCCGCCCCGAAATGTTGTCCTAATTCAATATCTTGGCCCAGCGTCATGGTGATGTTTTCGGAATACCAACCATTGCGCAACAGCGTGTGGGCAATGCCCGAGGCGGCCAACATGTCCTCGGTCGCTTTGTGTTCTTCGGCCAGCGCCATGGTGCTGTCTTGGGCATTCAGGATCGAGGTGTAGGCGATGAAGGACACGCCCGCCGCCTTGGCCGCTGCGATGACATTGCCATGCTGTACGGCGCGCTGGCCAACTTCGGAGGAGGAGATCAAAAGCAGGCGATCCACCCCGGCAAAGGCCGCCTCAAGCGCGGTTGTGTCTGTGTAGTCACCAAAGCGGGTGGCGATGCCTTTGGCGGCATAGTCTTCTGCGGCTTTGTCCGAGCGCACCAAGGCGATGATGTCGCTTTTGGCAACACGGGTGGCGAGGGCGTCGATGACGCGGTGGCCCAATTGGCCGGAGGCGCCGGTGACGAGATAGGTTGTCATGTGTCTTCCCTTTCAGTGCGAAAATGAGTATAGGTCTCACTTAGAGACTTATGCCGGACGTGAAAAGGAGGCACTTTTTCAGTCCCAGGGCACACAGAGGGAACCACGTCAAATGCGAGACAGCACCCAAAGCCGGATCGAACAATGGAAAGCCGACGGGTTTGACCCGAAAAATTGCCCGGTGCGGCAGGTGTTGGATCATCTGGCGGCCAAATGGACGACGCTGATTTTGCTGGAACTGGAGAATGGTGCGCAGCGGTTCAATGCGCTGGGGCGGGCCTTGCCGGATATTTCCAAACGGATGCTGACGCAAAGCCTGCGCGATCTGGAACGTGACGGGCTGGTGCGTCGTGAGGTGTTTGACACCAAACCGCCCAGCGTCGCCTATAGCCTGACCGATCTTGGCCGCTCTTTCCTGACGCCGCTGCATGCGATGATTGATTGGGCCGGGCATAACATGCCTGATATTGTGGCTGCCCGGAATGTGTTCGCGGCGTCTGAGGACTAAAATCTGGTTATCCACAGAAAGCTGTGGCGGCTTTTAATCCGAATTAACCTTTGAAGCGTTTCCTCTGTGTAGATCCACAGGAGAGCTGCCATGCCCTGGACCATCAAAGCCTTGATTGCCATGACCCTGACCCTTGCCGGGGCTGCGCTTGCCACGCCCGATGGGACGGCGCAAACGCAGGCCCTTGCCGAACCTGAGACCATTGTCATCACCGTGCTGCCCGAAGACCTCGATCGCTGTGTCGCAACGCTTGAAGCGGTGTTTTTTGCTCCTGTCCGTGACACCACGGTCGTCAGTGCCGCGCTCTCATCGGATGCTGCGGGGGCAACAGTGACCTGCGTGGCGCAATAGCGCGACAGCCCCATTTTCATTCGCCGCCCGCGCCGTTAGATTTGCCGCGAACAGGTTTATGTGAGGGGCCAAGATGGCGCGGTTTTCGATTGGATGGAGTGTTCTGGTGTTAAGCGCTGTGCCTTTTGGCGCTGTCGCACAGGCGGAGCCGCTGTTTCAATGCGCCTTTGCCAATGGCAAAACGGTGGTGCTTGAAACCGATGAGACGGGCGTGTCTTACCGCTTTGGTCGTCCCGGTCAGACGCCGGAATTGGCTCTGCATCGCCCTTACGATCAGATCAATGTCACGCCTTGGCCCGGTGTCGGACGCTCGATTTGGGAGGATTTGAGCCTGCACAACGGTGCGGTGACCTATCGCCTTTGGGGCGCATTGGATCGGTTGAGTGAGGATCATAACCTGTCCGCCGGGCTGATCGTTGAAAAAGGCGACGAAGAGCTGGCGCGGCTTGAATGTCTCCCCGACAGTCTCAATTACGCCGTGTTCAGCTTTTCGGATGCCTATGAGGCGGCGGGCTATTGCTGGAACTTTGAGGATTTCATCTGGCAGGAGAGCTGTGAATGAGCCTCCGCCTGTTCGAAATCCCGACACATGGGCCGGGCTTGTATGAGATCACCGCAGATGTGGCGCATTGGGTCGCGGGGGAGGGGCCCATGGAGGCGGCGTTGACCCTGATGGTCCAACACACCTCCGCCTCCCTCGTGATCCAGGAAAACGCCGACCCCGAGGTCCAAACCGACCTCGCCGCATTTTTTCACCGCTTGGTGCCGCCGACGACGGACCCCACCATGGCCTATTTGACCCATACCTATGAGGGGCCGGACGATATGCCAGCCCATATCAAATCTGCCTTGCTGCCGACAAGTATCACAATTCCTGTCATTTCGGGGCGAATGACCCTAGGAACATGGCAAGGGCTTTACCTTTTCGAACATCGCACCCGACCGCATCTGCGCAAGCTTGTGGCCTTGCTGCGCTAAATGAATGTCGCTACCACATGTCGTGGTTAAAATTTGATCTACCCAAATTCTAGGCTTCGCCCTATAGTGCCTGTGGATAAGTGGGGCAAAGACCCCACAACAACGAGGCAGTGAACAGAAGAGGGGACGCGACATGCGTTGTCCATTTTGCGGAAATGTAGATACCCAAGTGAAAGACAGCCGACCGGCTGAGGACCATGTCGCCATCCGGCGGCGGCGGTTTTGTTCGGCCTGTGGGGGGCGGTTTACCACCTATGAGCGCGTGCAACTGCGCGATCTGGTGGTGGTGAAAACCAATGGCCGTCGTGAGGATTTTGATCGCGACAAACTGGAGCGCTCAATCCGGATCGCCGCGCAAAAACGCCCAATTGAACCCGAGCGTCTGGATCAGATGATCTCTGGCATCGTGCGGCGTCTTGAGAGCCTGGGCGAGACGGATATCCCATCGAAAACCATCGGTGAGATCGTGATGGAAAGCCTCGCGCGGATTGATACCGTGGCCTATGTGCGCTTTGCGTCGGTTTATAAAAACTTCCAGGCCGCAGACGATTTTGACAAATTTGTCAGTGAGTTGCGCCCGGAAGGCAAGCACGACGAGTAAGCTTTTATGCCCGATGTCGGACCCATGCGGCACGCGCTCTCTCTGGCGGCGCGCGGGCTTGGTCGCACTTGGCCAAACCCGGCGGTCGGCTGTGTGATTATGCGCGAGGGCCGGGTTGTTGGCCGGGGATGGACTCAGCCGGGAGGTCGGCCCCATGCTGAAACCATGGCCTTGGCCCAAGCGGGCGACGCGGCGCGTGGGGCCACGGCCTATGTCACGTTGGAACCCTGTTCCCATCACGGCAAAACCCCGCCCTGCGCTGAGGCGCTGATCACGGCGGGCATCGCCCGTGTGGTCGTGGCCTTGGGCGATCCAGACCCTCGGGTGAACGGGCGCGGCTTTGCACTTTTGCAAAATGCGGGGATAAAATTAACCACGGGTGTCTGCGAAGCGGAGGCCCGCGCTGCGCAAGAAGGCTTCCTGTCCAAGGTGATTTTGGGTCGTCCGATGGTAACACTGAAACTTGCACTCTCGTGGGATGGCCGGATTGCGACGGCGACGGGTGAAAGCCAATGGATCACTGGCCCCATGGCGCGGCGTCGCGTCCATGCAATGCGGGCCAATCATGATGCGGTTTTGGTCGGGGCGGGCACGGCGCGCGCCGATGATCCAAACCTGACCGTGCGCGGTCTTGGCGTGTCGCATCAACCTGTGCGCGTGGTGATGTCGCGCCGTCTTGACCTGCCTTTGAGCGGGCAACTGGCGCGCACGGCGCAGGAGGTGCCGGTCTGGCTTGTGCATGGTCCCGATGTCTCACCCGAGCTGAAATCCGTCTGGAGGGAACTCGGCGCGGAGCTGATCGAGGCCCCTGTGGTCTATGGCCAACTCGATCCCAAAGCGAGCCTTGAAGCGCTTGGCGCACGCGGTTTAACGCGAGTGTTTTGCGAAGGCGGCGGGGCATTGGCGGCCTCGTTGATGGGGGCGCATTTGCCCGATCATGTGGCGCTGTTTACCGCCGGGCTTGCGATTGGCGCGGAGGGGATGCCGGGGCTGGGCGCACTTGGAATTGATCGGTTGCGACAGGCGCCGCGTTATGCGTTGCAGCACATCGAACAGCTCGGACCAGATGCTCTAAGCCATTGGAAACGCGCACAACCTACCGATTAAGGCCAAGGGTCGCGGCGCGCAATTGGCGCAGTTTGGCCAGCATGACCTGTACCATGTGGCTGCGGCCTTGGGAGGCTTGTGCCAAAAGATCCAAAGCCTCCTCTGGTGCAATCGCCACCCCGGTTTTGGGATCAAAATAGCGCGGATAATCAATCAAAACTGCATGGGCGAGGGCCATGAGTGACGGGCGTGCGGTGCGTCGGGCCGGAGTGTTGCCAAGGTCCTGCGTCAGGCCCCATCCGGCATAAAACGGCGCGCCGGTGCAGGTCACTGGGGTGTCGCGCAACAGCGCCTCGAACCCGATCAACGAGGTCATGGTCCAGACCTCATCACAGGCCTCAATCAGCGATAATGGATCGGCAGACTGCGCCACCACATCGGCGATCTCATCGGCATCCGTCACCTTGCCGCGGCGCAGGCCCGCCTCGACATCGGGGTGCGGTTTGTAGACGATCACCGCCTCAGGATGCGCCGCGCGCGCCGCCAAAAGCAGGGCGCGGTTGGTACAAATCTCGCCCGCGCCAAGGCGGATCGAGGCGTCATCTTCGACCTGCCCGGCGACGAGAATGCGGCGACCTTCGGGCAGGGCGGGGGCCCCCGTGCCGACATTGTATTTGCTGAGATTCAGCGCTTTGAGACGGGTGAGAAACCGCTCAATCCGATGCGCCGCACTGGCAGAAAGAGTGGTGCGCGCAGAGATCAGAGTTTCGAGACGCGAGGGGCGCGTCGGGTCGAAATAAATACCGTCATCGTCCAAAATCAACGACACGGGCCGCACAAGGGCTGCGCCAAGGCCACGTGAGCGGAGGAACCCATCCTCCAGCCGCAGGGCCGCTTTGGGATCAGCACCCCAAGCCAGATGTCTGCGACCTTGGGCGACGTCGGCGGCGATGCGTTCTGGCTCATCGGTGAAATGGATGCCGTTTGAGCCGAAATATTGACGCAGAAACGGACGTTTCCAGCGCAAAATATGGCTGGCGACATAGCCTTTGGCATCCTCGCGACGGGCGCGCCCTGTGGCTTCGAGATGGGCGAGGATGTCCTCAAAGGCACAAGGTGTGCCATGTCGATTCTGCCAGTTTGGAGTGAGCAGCATCGCGGCGGCAAAGGCTTGGGCGCGGGTGAGACGGCGACAGCGATGCGGATCGGGGGCCTCGTCATGGGTAAGGTCAAGGCCGCCATACCACGGCTGGCCAAAGACGCGTGGGCGGTGACCGGCGAAAATGGCGTCAAAGCCAAGGCCGGAACTGTGGGTGTAAACGGCGGTGGCGGCGGCAAAAAGCACCCAAGGGTTGCTTTTGGGGTCAGCGAGGGCGACCCGGTCACCTGCCATGTCGGGCTGCGCCACGCCGTTTTCGCAGGGCAAGATCACAACTTGGCTGTTCAAGTGTTCGGTCTGGGCAAACACCAACATTTCCTGAAAATCGGCCCTGGTGATGACCGGGTCAGCCTGATCTATAACCAGAACATATGGTGCATTCGGATGTGATATTTTCTCTTGATCCGCCGGGAATTTGCACAATTCAAGTTTTGCCAGCCAATCCATCGCATCGCGCGCCCGGTTCAAAAGCGCGGCATCATCCAAGGGCGCGTCACGCAAGACCGTGGGGAGTTCCATGCCGATGTTTGCTTCGGGAGTGGGCAATCCGGCATCCTGTAACAGCTCTATGAGCAGAGGCTGGGCAGAAAAAAGCCGCCCCTGCACTCTAGCAGGGGCGGTCCTCATGTCAGGGTCGTGAGCGACCATAGGGTTATTGGCCGACGGCGGAACTCAGCGTGTTGGCCGAGGCAGCCGTGCCGGTGATCGCCGAAATTGATTTCTGCCACTGGACGAACGGGGCTTCGGTCACATAGACGGTGTCCTCGTCGCGGATCAGGAAATCGCGGGCCAAGAACAACCCGTTCGGTTGGGTCAGATCCAGCACATAGATCAGGCGCTGCGGACCGACGAGGTCGTCACGGCCCAGCACCAGTTTGGAAATCTCTTCCGGTTCGTTGCGATAGACAAAGACGCCGGTTGGATCGGCGGCATTGGTTTGCAGACCGCCGACCTGCGCAATGGCTTCAAGCGCGGACAGATTGCGCGATTCGAACGGCACAACGCGTTGCGCACCTGTTGCACCAAGCGCGGTGAAGGAGCGTGGGTCGGCCTCGACAAGGATGCGGTCGCCATCACGCAGCGGAATGTCGAATTTTGGGTTTTCATAGAGGTCCTGGAACCAAATCGTCCCAACACGCGAACCACGGATGACTTTGATCTGTGCCACTTCGGGTTCAACGCCCACGCCACCCGCACGGGCCAGCATGGCGGTCAGACGGCGGGTCGGACGCTCGATCGGATAGACGCCTTGGCCGTTGATCTTGCCGGTGATGGTGACGGTCGCGCCATCGCCCGCGGCGCGGGTGACCATAACCTGCGGGTCCGGTGTCTGCGTGTCGAGTTTTTCGGTGATGATGCGGCGAATGGCTTCGGGGCTATTGCCCGCGGCTTTGATCCGACCGGCATAGGGCACGAAAATAAAACCGCCGCCGTCCACCTGAACCTCGGAGAGCACGGTGGCATTGGCACCTGCGCCGGCCAAAAGACCGTCATCGACGTTTTCCCAAATGCGCAAGGACAAGACATCGCCGGGGGCGATCGTGTCGGACCCGATCTCGCCCGCGTTCAAAAAGGCGGAGGAAAAGCCAAGCTCATTGTTGAGGGCGCTGGCGGCGTTCACGCGGTCATTGACGGTGACGACAAAGGCATCGCCCTCATTGAGGATAGACCCTGCGAAGACTTCGCGTTTGTTCGGGCCGGATCTTGGCAGGCCACAGGCCGTGAGGCTGGCGAGCACGGCCACAAGCGTCACCGCGCGGGTGGTCCGCGATGTCAGAAATGTCACTGATAGATCTCCTCTGCCCCGATTTTTATTGGGTTTAATCAGGAGGCTAATGAATAGCGAGTCAAAAATCCAGTTTGGCGGTGGTGTGGCTCGTCGACTTTGGCAGTGTGTTGCAGGGAGGCCTCTGCAATGACAGGGGATGTGTCGAATTGGGAAAATGCCCCATGATATAGGGGAGCTAGGCGGTGTTTTTGATGTGGTCTTTACTGCGAATCCCAAGCGCGATCCGATCTGAACCGAACGCGCGCGCTGTCTCCGTGGATGTCCCCGGATCAGGTGACGATGCGCAGGGGTTGGCGGGGATGCGCCGTGCCGTGTAACAGCGCTTCATCGGGGGCCTCTTGCGCCAACATCAGATCAACCACAAGGCGCAAAAGCTGTCTGCGTCCACGGGCGGAATAAAAGCCGCCCGGAATTTGCGAGGTTTCCAAAAGGAATTGCCGGTAGTCGCGATAGGCGCGGGTGTCGGGCCGTTCCGGGCGGGTGAAAAACGCTTCCAGAGTTTGGTGAGAGACGAATTCCGGCTTGTCATAGACCGCATGGCCAAACACTTTGAGCGGCAGGCCGAGGGAAAGCACCTGTTGCCCCGCCGTGGAATTGACCGTGACGGCGGAGCGCGCGGTGTGCAGCAGCCGCTGAAGTTTGCCGCCGCGCACATAATGAATACGGTCCGCAACACCGAATTCGGCAGCGATGCGACGGACCTCATGGGTGAGGTTGCGACGGTCGTTTTCCAAAGGATGGGCCTTGAACACCAGATGGTGGTGTTGCGGCGCACCGGATGCAAAGCCCGCGATCACATCGGCGATGAATTCGGGCATGGTCGCATAGGGCGAATGGACCTGAAAGCTTGTGTCATGTTCGAGTTGCAGCAGTGCGATGTGAAACGGAAAGCCCCCCGCGAGCAGGCGCCGCGTGTGCCATGCGCGCGACATGTAATGTTGCGGCATCATGATCAAGCGTTTGAAATAGAGTAAAAACTCCCGCGTGACCGGCAATTCGCGATGGCCGCGATAATGCCGGAAGGCGGAGTTTCGGAACATCACGAACCAATGATAGAGCGCGCCATAAAAGATATGTTGGCGCATGTCGCCCCAATGCGCGGGCGGTTCGATATTGTCATGGTCAATCGTGTCAAGCGCCTTGCGCATATCCGCAACAGTGAGGGTCATCAGCGAGGAGTTGCCATTGGACCCACCGCGTTCATAGGTGACCCAATAGGGGCGGATATAGCCCTCTTCAAACACATGGATGGTCAGGCCAAGCGCGCGGGCGCGTTCAATCGCCAAGGCATGAACGGGCCGGGTGTCGCCATAAAGCACGATGTCGGTGACGTTTTTATCGGCGACGATTTGGGCGAAGTGATCGGGCCAATCATCGGCGGGGTCAGAATAGGGCAGGAAGGTTTTGGTCGAAAACCAAAAGGCGCGATCACCGGCATTAAAGCCCACCCGCCACACAGTCGCCCCTGCCGCGCGCAACATCCGTCCAAGCGCCCAGAAAAACGGCCCATGCGGGCCCTGAAGCATCAGGAACACCCGTTTGGAGGAGGTTTTGGTGTTTGGTGTGATCCGCATGTTGCTTTCTTGGGGCATGTGAGGGGCAATGTCTTTGTTATTTTGACGATTAGATTAAGAATTAGGCGGATTTGTGACCTGAAGGGCGCAGCGCGTGGCCAGATCGCAGGTGAGAAAGAGCAGGGGTCAGTTTGGCGCAAAAAGGTGAACAAACCCTCTGCGCCCGTCATGCGGGTGCTTGCAGGGGCGCAAGCGGGGCGTTACCCCTAAACGCAACCCAAAGATCAACGCATGGAGGCGGCATGTTTACAGGGATCATCACCGACGTCGGAACAGTGCTTGAATTGGAGCAGCGCGGCGATTTGCGGGCGCGGATCGGCTGTCGCTATGACGTGGACGGGATCGAGATCGGCGCGTCCATCGCCTGTGACGGGGTGTGTTTGACGGTGGTGGCGCTTGGCGTGTCGCCGCAAAACTGGTTCGACGTGCAGATCAGCGCGGAATCGGTGTCGAAAACCAACATCGGCGCCTGGACGGTGGGCAAGCCGGTCAATCTTGAACGCGCCTTGAAGCTGGGCGACGAATTGGGCGGACACATTGTGTCGGGCCATGTCGATGGCGTGGCGGTGATCACAGCGATGGTGGACGAGGGCGAGAGCACGCGGATCAGCTTTGAGGCGCCCGAAGCTCTGGCCAAATTTATTGCCCCGAAAGGCTCGGTGGCGCTCAATGGCACGTCTTTGACGGTCAATGAGGTGGCGGGCCGCAGCTTTGGCATCAACGTGATCCCGCACACCCAGGAGGTGACCACATGGGGCGCGGCCAAGGTCGGGGATCGGGTGAATTTGGAGATCGACACATTGGCGCGCTATGTCGCGCGGCTTCAGGAGTGGCAGGCATGAGCGGCATCGGGCACAACAACGGCCCGGCCTTTGATCGCGGCGTGAGGTTTCGCAAACTGGCCTGGAGCAAAGCGCGCAAGGGGTTGTTGGGAGAGACATTGCCGATCGAAGTGATCCGGATGCGGGTGCGCCGGGCCGCAGAGCTGGGCTTGCCGTATCGGTCTTACGCCTCGATCCGGGCCAGCACCGGGCGCGATGTTTTGGGATTTCTGTTCTCGTCGAACGCGCTGCGGCTGATCCGGGCCGGAGACAGTTTGCCCGCGCGCCATGCCGACACGCTGGCACAGATCAAAGCCACGCGGATCGCGGCGGTTCACCAGCCTTTGGCCACCGAAACGATTGCCGCGCTGGCAGGGATTGATCGCGCAGGACGCGCGCCCGCGCCCTTGGCCGGGTGGGGCGCGCAGCGGGCGGCGTTGAATGCCCTGTTTGAGGGCACAAAGCTGCCGCGCGATTCTGTTTTGCTGATCCATGATGCGCCGTTTGAGGCGGAATGGGTTGCGGTCGGGAAATTGGCGGGATTTATCCCGGCCCCTGCGTTTTTTACGGCCTGACCAGACGGGCCTTCCAGACGGGCCTTGGAGAATCGCGAAAATGCAGCGCAATTGTGCGCGCATCATCGTCCTCGCCCTGCGCGTTTGACTGGCATTTGCGATCATGACGCTGTACGGAGAGGCACCCTAAGGATCAAGAGGCCGCCCGAGACCATGTCCGACATCACAGAGACTGACAGCTACGACACCGCGATTTCCCCGATTGAGGAAATCATCGAGGATGCCCGCAACGGGCGGATGTTTATCCTGATTGATCACGAAGATCGCGAGAACGAAGGTGATCTGGTGATCCCCTCGCAAATGGCCACCCCAGAAGCGATCAATTTCATGGCCACCCATGGGCGCGGTCTGATCTGTGTGACGCTGACCGGGGAACGGATTGACGCGCTGGGCCTGCCGATGATGGCGTCGAACAATTCCTCGCGCCACGAAACCGCATTCACCATTTCGATCGAGGCGAAAGAGGGCGTGTCCACCGGGATTTCCGCCCATGATCGCGCGCGCACCGTCGCCGTGGCGATTGACCCGTCGAAAACCGCCGCTGACATTGCCACGCCGGGACATATTTTCCCGCTGCGGGCCCGCGACGGCGGTGTGTTGGTCCGCGCCGGTCACACCGAGGCCGGTGTCGATGTGGCGCGTCTGGCGGGGCTTCAGCCCAGCTCGGTGATCTGTGAGATCATGAACGAGGATGGCACCATGTCGCGTCTGCCGGACCTTGTGTCCTTCGCGCAAAAACACGGGCTGAAAATCGGCACCATCTCCGATCTGATCGCCTACCGCCGCCGTCACGACAACCTTGTGACCAAAACCGCCCACCGCGAAGTGGTGTCGGAATTTGGCGGCGCATGGGACATGACGATCTATTCCGACGTGCTGCAAGGCGCGGAACATATCGTTTTGACCAAGGGTGACATCACCACGCCCGCGCCGGTTCTGACCCGGATGCACGCGCTCAATCCGCTTGAAGACGTGTTGGGCATTGGCAAAACCTCGCGCGAAATCGAAGGCGCGATGGATGTGATCGCGCATGAGGGCCGGGGCGTCGTGGTCTTGCTGCGAGACCTGACGATGAAGCTGGCCGCGGATGAAGCCTCGCCGCACACCCTGCGCCAGTACGGCATCGGCGCGCAGATTCTGGCCGCCCTTGGCCTGCATGATCTGATCCTTGTCACTGACAACCCACAGCCGAAAGTGCCGGGGCTTGAGGCCTTTGGCCTGACCATCACCGGCACGCGCAAGATTTCTCAGGAGGGCTAAGACATGGCCGCGAATGAACAGCACCACATCCTCGATCTGCCGACATTCGACAAGCCGGTCAAACTTTTGATCGTGGTCGCGCCTTATTACAAAGACATTGCCGACGAATTGGTCGCAGGCGCCAAGGCTGTGACCGAAGAGGTTGGCGGCACCTGGGATCTGGTCGAGGTGCCCGGCGCTTTGGAAGTGCCGACCGCGATCTCCATCGCTGATAAAATGTCGAACTTTGACGGTTATGTCGCGCTGGGCTGTGTGATCCGGGGCGAAACCACCCATTATGACACGGTTTGCAACGACAGCTCGCGGGCTTTGCAACTCATGGGCTTGCAAGGGCTGTGCATCGGCAATGGCATCCTGACGGTCGAAAATCGTGAGCAAGCTGTGGTGCGCGCCGAGGCCAAGGGGCAAAATAAAGGTGGTGGAGCGGCGGCTGCGGCCTTGCATCTCATCGCGCTTTCGCGCAAATGGGCAAACCCGAGCAAGGGCGTGGGATTTCATTCCGACGCGATCCGTATGGCCCAAGACACTCAGGCAAGTGAATCCACAGGACCGAAAAACGCATGACCTCTGACAACACCGACCATTTGAAACCGCCCTCAAAGCGCGAAAAGAAATCTGCCGCGCGCCTCTATGCGGTGCAGGCGCTGTTTCAGATGGAAGCCTCTGACATGACGGTCGATAAGGTGCGCCGCCAGTTTTACGATTTCTTCTTTGGTCTGGTGACCGAGGAAGAGGGCGAATTCATCGACGGCGACAGCGACCTGTTCCATGAGATCACCGAAGTGGCGGTCAATGAACAGGCCAAGATCGACCAAATGACCGACCGCGCGCTGGTGGCGAAATGGCCGATTGCGCGGATTGATTCGACGCTGCGGGCGATTTTCCGGGCGGCGGGGGCGGAGCTTTTGTCCGGGCTGACGCCGCCGAAAGTGGTGATTGTGGAATTTGTCGACGTGGCCAAAGCGTTTTACCCCGAGGGGCGCGAGGCGAAATTCGTCAACGCGGTGTTGGATCATATGGCCCGCGAAGTGAGACCCGAGGCCTTTTGAGGCCTGAGCGCGGAGCACATCAACAGGTGAGGCGCGTTTTGACGCGTTTTGAACCTTCTCGAAGCAAACGCCCCGCAATCGTCGGGGCGTTGTCGCGTTGAGGGGGGACATGCCCCCTGCGGCGAAAGGGGACGTGGAAAATCCACCAAAACATGCTACATCTTGTGAATATGTTCTCGCATAGGAGCGCTGCCATGCCCAAGCTCATCAAACTTTACATCACTCAGGTGCTGATCGGCTTTGCCATTTCAGCGACCTTTGTCGCTGCGCTGCTCTATTTCAACGTCGCCAATATGTGGCACCTTGTGACCCATTCCGACATTGGTTGGCTTGCGGCGCTGATTCTATGGCTGGCCAATGGTGTGGTGTTTTCCGGCGTGCAATTCGCGATCACGATCATGCGGATGGCCGGGAAAGACGATGACGACCATGGCGGCAAACACGATGATATTCCGCTGCGCGTGTTGGAACCGATCCGGGTTGAGCACAGCGATCGCGCTTAAATCCCCGTCGCTTAAATCCTCGTCAAAGCATAAACAAAACGCGCCCAAAGCGAGGGCGCGTTTCGTGTTTGAAAGTGGCGGGGGACCACAGCATCCGTAGCAGTGCGTTGCTCCCGAAGCCTGAATATTCAGGTGGGCGCCAGATAACCAAACCACGGTCTGGACAGAGCCAGCCCCCTTTCGGTTGCTTAAGGCCACCGGAGTCTTGCACCCATATGTACGAAACGAGCAGATCCCGCCACCGCAGGAGATAGTCCGTCAGCGGGCCAAAGACAAGGGGCCGCCCCGCGATAGGCGCAGCAGGCGCGGCAGGCGGATCAGGTCAAGGCGCGGCGGCTGGGCGGCTGGAGCGGCCAAGGTCCAGCAGATGGAGAGCGCGCATTTGACCACTGCCCAGTCCAAAAGCCGCTGACGATCCAGACCGGTTTCATGGGCATAGGCTTCGGCCATCCGTGCGAAACGCGCAACGGACAGGGTTTCGTCCTTTGCCCCCTTTGGATTGCGAAAGGCATTGGCGGGCTCATAATGCGGGTCGCCACAGATCACTTTGGGATCAATCACCGTCCAGTGGCCGGGCGTCCCAATCACATTGTCATGATGCAAATCGCCATGCAGCGGTTGCACCCGTTCCGTGCTGATCAGCAGGGTTTCGATCAAGGCCTTGGCGCGCATCATTGCGGCATGTTCCGAGGCCCGGAGGCGTGGGTCGCCGGCAAAGCGCCTGAGCGCGCGGGTATAGTCGGGCAGGGCGGCAAAGCCTTGGGCCTGTTTTGGTGCGGCGCGCAGAAGAGCGGCGGTCAAACACGCCAACTCTGACGTGGCCCGGTCATCGTGACCGTTTCGCGACAGATCGCCCAAAGGCGCGCCCTCGACCCAGTCGAACAAAAGCGCATCCGAATGGGCCGCGCGCAACCGGGCGATGAGACCCGAGGCCCCAAAGGCGCGGTCCCACGGCTCTGCCGCCCGTTCGCTGCCACCTTTGCCGGGCTGAAACAGTTTGAGCGCGGCGGCTTGCCCTTTTGCGTCCATCACGCGCCAGACATGGGCATGGCCCTCTGTCTTGAGCGGGAGGGGCGCATGTAAAGACCAAAGCGTGAGATAGGGGGACGGATCAAGCATGGGTGAACAATAGAGGGACTGCGGAAACGGGAAAGAGTGAATTTTCGCTTGCGATTTGTTTACGGTTTGTTCACCTTTGGGCTATGCAAACCGATGATCCCGCCCATTTTCCCTGTCCACCCGTTCACACCAAACCCGGCCAGGTTCTGGCGCGCGGGGTCTGTCGGTATTTGCGCACGCTTGATGTCACCTGCGTCGAGGAAATGGTGCCCACACGCGGATTGCGCGTTGATGTGATGGGGCTGGGGCCGAAGGGGGAGATCTGGGTGGTTGAGTGCAAATCAAGCCGCGCCGATTTCATGTCGGACAGCAAATGGCAGGGCTATCTGCCTTGGTGTGATCGGTATTTCTTTGCGGTGGATCAGGTGTTTCCGACGGAGATTTTGCCCGAGGAGACCGGGTTGATCCTTGCTGATGGCTATGGCGCGGAGATTGTTCGGATGCCGGATGAAAACAAGCTGCCCACAGCACGGCGCAAGGTTTTACACCTGAGTTTCGCGCGCCAAGCCGCGCTGCGGTTGCAAAGCTACCGCGATCCGGGCGTGGCGGCGCTGTTTGGTGGTTGAGGCCTATTTCGCCAGTTTGCGCGCTTGGGCGGCGGCGGCGCAAAGCTCTTCGGCGATCTCTTCGGCCTCTTCGGGTTCAAAATCCATCGGGATTTCAACGCCCTTGGCCTCGATGAACAAACGCACCATGCCAAGCGAGGTTGGCCCGATTTGCAGATTTGCTTCGATATCTTGTTCCGAGTTGATGCCCATGCGCTTGGCTCCTTTTCGACCCAAAAGGAAGTACGACTTTGGGCTCTGGATGACAAGAGGGCGCAGGGTCAGCTTAGCCAAGGCGCACCACCTTGGGCGTTTGATCACAAGCCGCTTTGATTTGGGTGGATATTTTCGTAAACTGCCCTTGCATTCAGGTGGAGGGACAGGTAAATCCCCCGCCAGTGCCGCCATAGCTCAGTAGGTTAGAGCGCCTGATTGTGGATCAGGAGGTCCCCCGTTCGAGCCGGGGTGGTGGTACCATTAAAATCAATGACTTACACGATTTGGGCGATGATCCAAAAAACTCTGGCTACCACCGGGCTACCACCGTGCAGAATTTCGCGGTGATTTGAGCCTATAGAATCCCCGCGCCCCGGATGGGCAGGGGGAGAGGTCGCGCTTGCTGTGATCGTGTTCAAGACATGAAGCGGAAAGGGCAATCCGGTCGGGGGGAGATCCCACTTGGTTGACGGGCCGCGCCGGGTGGCGGCGTTCGAAATTCAGACAGGGGGATGCGCCTCAGGTCTGACCCTCAGCGGAAAACCAAATCCGGCGTGACTAAAACCCCTGTTACTTCTGTTACTCTGTTACCTATTCTATAAACTATTGTTATTATTATATTTTATTTGGTTTGGGTGGTAACAAAACCCAATTTAACTTTTGTTACCCTGTTACGCATAACTCATTGAAAATAAACAAAAACTAATTTCACCTTGGTCTTTTTTCCCTATTTACACACTTGCGAAAATAATAGTCCTCTCTCCGGTTCCTAGCCTAAATCCGAGATTTTCAGCATACCCCCCCCCCATATGGCGCAGAGCGGTCAGCCGATGCCCCGAGGGCGCGGACCGCATGGGCTTTTTTGTCTGGGCCTTGGCCTTTCGCGGCAATCCGTGCCGCGCAGTGCTGTAGCCGGATATTTTGGCGCGACAGTGCCACATGCCCTACCGGGGCGCGGGGGATACAGAAAAGGCCCAGAGCGCTTGCCCTAGGCCGTGTTCAATCAAATGGGGAATTTAGGCGGTTGCCGCCTTATCCAATGCCGATGGGCGTCCGAAGCGCCGTGTTCATATGCTCAAGCTCGCCGTGAACCTGTAGAAGGGCATCCGATACCCGCTCAGACACAAAAATCGCCGCGTCTCTTTCTGGGCCAACGCACCCCAACGCGTTCCCGTCCTTTTTGATCATCGCGCCCAGAGCAATAGAAAGGTGCAGGGCCTCAAGAAAGCCACCGCGTTCGTCGGGTTCAATGAGGTCAGAGAGAACCGATATAGCCTCGCGGTTTGCGGCCTCAACCGATGTGGGGAGAGACGCACGATAGGCCGCTTGCCGTTCCCGCAACCTGTCGATCTGTGCAATCTCAGAGGTGTAAACAACATCAGCGGCCAAAGCCAAACCGTGCGTCTCCTGATTTGCGGTGTATGGGATGGGGCGGAGCTTGGTCATGCGCGTTCCTTTCGTTCGCTTGTGGGTTATGCGTCGCCGATCAGGGCGCGGGCTTCATTCCAGATTTGAGTTTGGCCGATGGTCTCAGGCAGGGCGAACAGGCCGAAATTGGTATAGGCGGCAATCTTGCAAAGGAGATCTCGCGGCGTTTGGCTGGGCGTGTCCATGAGCCTGTCCTCAAGCGCTGTGCGTCCCTTCAAAAGCCGCGCGCAAACCTCGTCGCTCTCATCCGCATCATAGGCCGCTTGTTCTTGTGCAATCGCTGTGCGCCATTCGAGAAAGAGGCGCTGGGCGGGTGTGCCGTGGCCCTGTGCATGTCCGGGCGCGGGCAGGGCGGCGGTCACCCCAGCGGCTGGGAGGGAGATCAAGAGGGTGCGGCGGGTCACGCGTTGGGTCATGCGGCGTTCCTTTCATTGGCAAGGGCGGTGCGATACGCCGCGCGCAGGGCGGACAGGCGATGAATGCCGTCAACGCCAAGGCGGCTTTTGTTTTCGAGGCTGAGAATATCCGCGAAGATTACAGCGGCAGGGCGGGCACGTTCGGCCAGATCACGGGCCTTGCGCGCCGCCGCTGCGGCGGCAATGGCGGCGTCCCGTTTGGCGCGCCACCAAACAGACTTGAGCGCGCGGGACAGCAAGTCCCGAAGGGGTTCACCATTGCCCCGAAAGCGCCGGATGATTTTCCATGCTTCGGACATGAGGGTGGAAAGGTTGATTGTCATGGTTGCCTCCTTCACTTGGTGATAACTATATATCACTAGACTGAGGTGATAACAAGTGTATCAGTGAGAAAAAGTTACCACCAAGGAAAGACGCAATGGATCACATCAAAGCACAAATTAAAGCGGGGCGCGTTCTGGCCGGATTGACCCAAGCCCAGCTATGCGAAAGCGCGGGCGTCCCTCTCATCACATTGCGGCGTATAGAGGGGAAGCCAGAACATAAGGGGCTTGTGTCACAAGAAACCGTTGAAGCCGTCAAAGCTGCGCTAGAGGCGCATGGGGTTCAGTTTCTTGATGAGGGAGAGCAAGCGCTGGGCGGGGGTGTGGTGTTAAAGTCCGGCGAAGGAACGTAACCTAAGTCCGGAATGCTCTGCTATGATCGGCTGAAAAGAGGTTTTTTCCAACAGTAAAGGGCTGGGGTTCTTAATTTAGGTGTGGACGGACGGATTCTAATAATACTCTGTGGTGCGAACAAATCGCCCCAGAAGATGGAAAGCAGACCTTCAATGCAGCACTCGCTTCTTTCTACAAGCAAGAACTTTCCAAAAGGGAGATTGAAGCTAAAAGTCTAGACGCAGCTAGGTTAGCTTTTAGCTGAGGCTTGGGAAAATTATTTCATGATCAACGGAGCAATAGTTACAAACATGGCAGAGATAAACGCATTCGTGGGGCACAGTTTCCTGCCAGAAGATGAAGCTGTGGTGAGGAAATTTACTGATTTTTTTGACCAAATTGCCAAGAGCCACAATTTCGATTGGGTTCACGCTACCGATCCACGCCCTGATGAGGTGGCATTTAAGGTACTTGATCTCATCGAAGGCCGGAACTTGTTCATCGGCATTTGCACGCCAAATGAGTGCGTTGCAAAAGACAATAAATTCAACAGTTCGCGGTTTGGAAAACGTCTTAAAATAGAAAAAGAGGACCTCCAAACAAAAACTTCTGATTGGATCATTCAAGAAATTGGTCTGGCGATCGGGCGAAAGATGAAAATCATCATCCTACTTCAAAGGGGCGTAAGACAACCGGGCAGCTTGCAAGGGAATATTGAGTACATTCCGTTCGATAGAGACGCGATTGAAAAGTCATTCAGCAGTATTTTGGGGATGATAACGAACATGCAAGGTTCGCGTGTCGGCCGAGCACGCGCCTCTCTGAGCGAGGGCATCGCATCAGGCGAAGACCATGAAGAAGTAGTAGATCATGGCATAGAAGATCCAAACGCGACGTGGGGCGAGTGGAAGTTTGAATTCGAATATTTCAAGGCGGCGATTGTTGGGGATCAAGAACGCGCGAAGGTTATCTCAGAAGCTTGGCTCGGAAGGGTCGGATCCAATTCTGAGGCAGCGGCTGTTTGGGATGCGTCATGTCATTTAAATAAGACGCGATACACTGATGAGAACCGTTTGCCGGAAATAAAATTGATTGCCGATAAGTATCCAGATAACCCAAAAATTCAGGAAAACTTGGCCCAAGCATACGAGCATTTTGAAGATTACAAGCGGGCGAAGGAGCATTTCCAGAGTGCCTTGGACAATAGTGAAAGCAAACAAGAAAAACGGGGTGCGTTGGCTAACCTTGCAAGAGTGTACCAGACTCTCGGAGACAAAGATGGTGTAGAAACCACAATCTCGGAAATGCGCTCTTTGGTCGAGTCGTCGGAGGACGAAAAATTCCTAATTTCGACGCTGGAGCAATTGCCTGCTTGGCACGATGAAAACAAGATTCTGAAGTTAGCATTGATGGAGCGAGAGTTGGAAATCGATCCCGCAGATACGCAGAAACGGTTTCAACTTGCATATGCGCATTCCGAAAATGATAATAATTCGCTTACAATGTATCACTATGAAAAGATCCCCTATGCCCAACGCGACCCGACCACTTGGAATAATTTGGGTGTAGTTTATCAAAGTTTTTCACTGTCTGGTATGTCTGTATCTGCTTATCAAGCTGCCGCCAACCAAGGCGAGACTCTAGCGATGAGCAACCTTTCAGAGAGACTAATGTCTGCAGGCTTTTTGAAAGAAGCCCAGAACGAACTTCAACGAGCGAAAGATATAGATTCCGCACACGAAAACGTCGCGATCTCACAAGTGCGGCTCGACGCGATTCCCTCGGATGAAAAGAAAAACAAAGCAAATAAACTTGAGGGCGCACCAGAACTAAGCCAGTTTCTATCTGCGGTTGGACATTTCATATGGCAAACCATGCCTTCTGAAATCGGCAAAACATGGATCGATAACGAAGTCTCACTTGTTGTGAGCAAGGAAAATGACCGTGTCGTAGCCAAGGGAAGCTATCAAAGAAACCAAACAGACAATGCTTTTGCGATGACAGGAAGCGCCGAAAAGTCTCCAGATATCTACGATGTTACAGTTTCGGGCCAATTTATCGGATCGGTACTAGTGGGAGAGTACACATCGGAGCGGAGATGGAACAAGTTAAGTTCGGTGAGTTTATTCGGTTCCCTTTCCAACAAACAAGACTTTCTCGCGATATTCGATCCTGAACGCAGCACACTGCGTTGTTTGGTAGGCAAAGACCTAAAGGAGTTTGAGGTTCGGGATTGAACTCGTACAAGTGAAGCACCTTGCGGATAGTGTTGGGATCATGCCGTTGCAGCGAATGTCTCCTGTGACGGCCAATATACAGCATTTCGGAGGGAGTTCGAACGGCGGGTATGGGCCGCTCTCTCATTTGCCTTGGCGCTGTCATCCCTAAATGGGTAACCGCCTTACCGCCACTTGATCCCCCCAAACGCCCGCCGCTCCGCCTCCTCGCGGCTAAACCCGGCGTCGAACTCAAGGATTGCGGCGCGTTCTTCGGCCATGTCGCGGGCAATCTCAGGATCTTGCCGGGGGTCATAGAGCGGCGGTTGCGTCGGGGCGGTTGAGACGGGCGCAAAGACCCGTCTCAGGCGATCCCACTTGTCGGGCGTCATGCTCACGCTGCATCCCCCTCAGAGGCGTCTAAATCATCGCCCAGCGCCGCTGCGTTGATTTGATAGAGCCGGACCTTGCCGCCCGCGTTCGGAACGTGAAAGGTTTTGGTGGGGCCTTTGGTGGGGCCTTGGGCGACGATCACCCCTTGATCCAACAGGCTTGAAACCACGGATTTGAAATCCAACCCGCTGAGGACGGTTTTCAGGCCGCTACTGGTGAAAAACCAATCATATTCCAGCTTGCGCCACCGCCCGACCGCTTCGGCGTCCTCATCCTCTTCCCAGCCTTTGACATAGCCCCAACGGGGCGCAATGACCGCCCGGTCCCGATTGCTCCAATCCTGAAACCGCGCCTGACCATAAATCTCAATCGCCTCCGCAATGCGCCGCCGTGCGTCCGCCACCTCACCCGATCCAATACCGCCCCGCTCAGAAACCCAATCCTTGAAACACCGCAACGCCGCCTCACGCGCGGCACCTGAGGGCCAGCCCGTCACATCAAACACAGAGGCCATTTCCCCCGCAGCGGCCACCAGCGCAAAGCGATCCGCCACCCGGCGCACCTGACCGTCCGCACCGGGCGGCACGGCATCCGCGAGAAAATCCCGGCGCAGCTTTGCCAGTTCGTCACGAAAGCACGGGAGATCCCCGACCAGTTCCCGCAAGAACGCCCGTGCCGCTGTGCCATAATGTGCCCCGGATGCAGCCTTGAGGCGTTGGGAAAACTCCGCAGGGGTGACGCCGTTGGGCACTTGGTCGAAAAGGCCAAGGCCCGCCCCGGCATCGGCGCGCAGGTCGATCAAGCGCACTTCCATGCCCGCCGCCGTTTTGCTGCCCGCCTCATTGAGCTTATCGGCCAAGGACACCTCGCCGTTGCTCAGGAACAGGGTGCGCCACGTCTGTTCCTTTTTCAGGTTGCCCTCTTTGTTTTGACGACCTTTGCCCGTGCCGTTGCCCAGCATGTAAATGGCCTTGTCCGCCGCTTTGGCATCGACCTGAGAAAGCTCATCAAGGCACAGGAGCGCGCCGTTGTGCATCGCGGCCACGCCCTCAAGAGCGTTGTCTGTCGCGCGCCATGTCTTCTTATAGCCGCCCTGATTGCCGCCACCCCAAACAGACCCGGCCACCTCAAGCGCGGTGGATTTGCCAAGCGATGACCCGCCGCGCAGGTGAAACCCGCCGCTCTCATCCCCCGTGATGGTCAAGAGGGGCGCGGCAAAGGCGGCGGAGATAGCCAGCACAAGCCGGGAATTGCCCAAGGACGGAACCGAGATTGCGTCACGCCATGAGGCAAGGGTGCCCTTTTGGTTGTAGGCGTGTTCGAGGCGGGCCGTGCTTTGTAGCACAATCCGCTCTTTGCTCTCGGCATTGGAAAACACCTCATCCGGCAGGACGAAGGTTTCCCCGTGCCAGCCGATCGACCCGACACAGCGCGCCCGCTCTTCGGGGCACGCACAGACCAGGTACTCGGTCAGCCATTCTTTCCATTTGCGACTACCCAGCGCGGGGCGCATCCCAAGCCGCAAGAGTTCGGCCCGCAAGGCCTCACCAGAGGCCGCAAGGAGCGCCTGAGGCATGGGCCATTCATGTTCCTGCCCGTCAGGGTCCACAACCACCAAGAGAAGGCCCCAATCGTCGCTGTCGGGCGATCTGGTGGCGGCTTTGACGTGAACCTCAGAGACAAAGGGCAACCATTTTTTGCGGGTGCCGCCGTCCTCCGTGTTTTCGTCGATTTCGTGCCACACAAAGCCCTTTTCGACCTTGAACGGAAAGCGGCCTTTCTTGGTCCGCGTCTGGGCCTTTCCGCCCCGCCCAGCGCGTCCTTGTTTCTTGGCTTCGGCCTCTTGTGCGGCCTCTTCGACCAGCCGCGCGATGTCTTTTTCGCTCATTGGTCCGCCTCGCTCAAAAGGTCGTTAAAGTCGCTCCCCGGAGAGCGTGGATAGATCACCGACACCGCGCGGCTTTCGCGCTCAAAGCGTTCTGCCGTTTGCTCCGCCGCCGAGATCCCCGCAGGATCATGGTCCGCCGCAATCACGATCACCTCCGCCACGGGAGGCGGCGGCAGGATCAGCCCTTTGAGGCCAGAGGTGGACAAGGTGGCCCAGACCGTCAGGCGGGAGGCCTGAGACACGGACAGAGCGGTCTCAATACCCTCCGCAAGGGCGATCACCCGATTGTCCGGCCCAAAGCGCACAGCGCCCCCGGAGGACGGCCCAAGCATCATCTTTTGCGGCTCAACATCGGCTTTGCCGCTGCCGTCCGGTTTAAGAAAGGTGCGGTGTACGCCCAACGGTTCGCCTTTGGGGCCACGGATTTGCGCCAACATCGCCGGGAGACGTTGGCCGGAGGCCCCGTGAAGGGCAGAAGGATGAAAGCGCAGGGTGCGGGCGATCCGGTTGAACCGCATCCCCATAATGCCGCGCCCCTCAAGGTAGGCTTGTGCGGCGGTGCCCTCGCAAGAGACGCCTTCCGCGAAAAGATCATGGGCCGTCTTGAGGCGCTTGGCCTCGCGTTTGCGCTCTTCGGCCTTGCGGCGCAGGGCCTCTTCGGGATCATAGGGCACGCGGTCGCGCGGTGTGTCGGTCAGATTGCGGGCTTGCAAGTCCCGCAACACATCGCAGCCGCTCTTATGGCAATGCACCAAGAGCCGCCCAGCGCTATCAGAGAGAGACAAGCCCCGTTGATCGCGCCGCCCCTCAGGTTGGCAGATCGGGCAGGGCGCAAGGCCAGAAGAGCCGCGCCATTCGCCCCCAAGCGCGCGGGTAATGCGTTCGGCCTCAGTCATGGGATTTGTCCTCCCGCAGCGGAAGCCCAAGGCTTTCGTATTTTTGGATAACCGTTTCAACGCGTTCAACGGCTTCAATGAAAGCCGCAAAGCGGTTGTAAGCTTTGATTACAAACCCCAGCTTTTCCAGCATGGTTTCGTCGTGATTGGTCAGATCAAGCTTGTGAAAGCGAGTTTGATCCGCCCGCCCTAAGCTCAATTGCCCATCCGACCCGATAAAGATTTTAGGAGTTGGGACGCGGGTGGTCATTATTGCACCTCCTGAGAGGTGGACGTGACCTTGCGGGCCTCAATCCACTCACGCAGATCCCCCACGCGATAGCGGACAGAGCGGCCAATCTTGATCATCGGCGGGCCGTCACCGCGCACAGCGGAGACTTCGAGAAAGCGGCGCGATACGCCAAAGTTCAGTTCTACTTCAGAGCGAGAAAGTAGGCGATCAGGTTGCAAGAGTTCAAACATTGCACAACATCCTTTCCATTTGCGTTGCATGGAATGAAACTGTGCAAGTGCGGCACGATTGTCTTTTCCGAAAACCCTGTTCTTTTTACTGAAAAGCTCTTCTGTTTTTCGCGGAAACTATGTCAACCTGTTTAAGTTATGAAGTTTTTTAAGTATTCGGAAAGGCGATCAATTGCCGCGCGCTCACTGTTTCCAAATACAATTAGCCCGCTCTTTTCAACCCAAGTGTTATGACTTGGCGTGAAGCCAAATGTCGCCACCAGCCGTTTTGCGCACCCGTGGCGGCTTTTCTCTTCGCCGCGCCGCAGTAGATCAATGGCTAATAATTCCATGCCCACATATCGCCATGCGTATGATGGCCTCCCACCTTTGTTCCTAGGAGGCGGCGCGGTTTCCGTATTTGGTGAAGCGACCTCCTCAGGAGTGGGGCGAATAAGCGTGGGAACGACAAGGGAACGGCGCATCCGTTCCGCAGTATCCGTTAAACTATCCGAGAGAGAGGTAAGAGCGGGGAGATTTGGAATAGAAAGGCTGTTTGCGATCTGGTCAAACATCCCCTCTTGCCATTGGATGGTGTTCTTAAAGTCGATTCCTTGAAGATGCGAAGAGAGGCGTTTGGAAAAATCCTTAGGGATTGTCTCACCGATCTGCGTGCTTATGCGTTCCATCGAGCGAGCGGCCAGCGCCAGTTTAGCAGATGTGTTGTCGTCAAATTTATGTGCTGTGTTTATTCGCTCTATAGATTGAGCCACCCGCGCCATTTCCGCAAACGCGCTATCGTCAAACATTTCAAATGCTGTGTTCATGTGCCCCCACACTCCTGTACTCACGCGTTTAGAAGTGGACGACAATGGCGCGTGAGGTCTGCCATGTTCGGGAGCTACCCTAGCCGCCCACACTGTAATATCTCACATCGGAATCGGAGTTGTGAAGGCTGTGGATAAGTTTTTTGTCATCGGTTGAGCACATCGCCAAGACACTATATGTTGTGTTTCATAAAGTCGGAAAAACAGGCGATTTAAGGCGATTTTTGACACCCGCCCAGCGCGGGGCGCTCTTTCATATTCTTGCATCAGGGTGCGCTGGGCGGGTTTGGCGGCTGAAAAAGGTAACAAGTAACAAAACCCAAACTCTTGGTCACAAAAAATAGTTACGATATTTTATATTAAAATCAATAAGTTGATGGTAAGGTAACAGAGTAACAGAAGTAACACGGTTTTAGAGTGTGTATGAGAACGTAACGGCGTGGGAGTGGCCCCTAGATATTGATTGGCCGGGCAGGTGCCGCCCCCTAAATATGCCGCTCAGATCATCCTCTTTTTGGCAACGGGATCACCTCAGCGCCGCCGTCTCCGCCGCGCATTGCGTCAGAAATCCGGGAGGCGATTTGACCCGCCGCCGCCTTCTGAGGATCGTCCGCAAGGTGAGCGTATCGCTGTGTGGTTTGCGTTTCGCGGTGGCCCAGCAAAGCGCCAATCATCGGCAGTGACATGCCCCCGGTGACCGCGACCGATGCAAAGGCGTGGCGCAGATCGTGGAGGCGCACGTCCTCAAGCCCAGCCGCCGTGCGGATCATCAACCAAGGGTCTTTGAGGTTCACCAGAGGGGCCTCAGGGTTTGAGGCGTCACCGCCCCGGATCACAAAGCCTTTGCCGTTGTCGGGCCGCTTTGAGAGGTTCAGAACCTCAAGGGCCGGGGCAGGGAGTTGCAACACCTTTTTTCCGGTCTTTGAATCCGGCAAGTTTGCGCGGCCTGTTTCGGCGTCGATGTATTCCCAACGGAGGGACAAGATTTCGCCAACGCGGGCACCCGTGAAGATTAAGAGACGGATTGCGCGGATGGCTTCGGGGTTCACTCTAATCAAGCGATCCCGGCCCGCCTTTGTCTGCGTCATGGGTTCGCGTTCTGCCCGCGTCAGGGTCTCACCCAAGCGCTGGAACTCAACTGCGCTTAAAAAGCGTTCCCGCGCCTTTTCTTTGAAGCGTTCGACCTTGTAGCAGGGATTGGAGTTGTCGGGCCGCATCCCCCAGACTTCGGCAAGGTTGAACGCCTTAGAGAGTGTGGCAAGGGCGCGGTTGGCTTGGTATGGCGTGGCGGCAAGCGCGTTGTGAAATTTGGCAATGTCCGGGCGGGTCACGTCAGCCACCTTGAGCTTGCCAAGTGCGGGGACGATTATCTTACCCACCTGCCGCTCAATATCCGCCGCCGTGCTTTCCTTGTTCTTTCTTTTGACGTGATCCCTCACATAGCTTTCCAGAAGCTCTTTGACGGTGGGCGCTTTTCTTGCGTCCGCTTTGTCCGTTGCCGGATCACCGCCCTGCGCCACCTCAGAGGCCCAAACGCGGGCCGCGTCACGCGCTTGCTCAGGGGTTAGGGTTCCATGAGTGCCAATCACAGCCCACCGCACACGGCCCGCACGTCCGCCGCCGATGCGATATTTGAGGACATAGGTTTTCTTACCTGTGGGAGAGACGCGAAGGCCAAAGCCCGCGATCTCACTATCCCAGAGGATATATCGCTTTGGCTGAACCTTGGCGGCGTCAACAGTGCGTTTTGTGAGCTTGGTCATTGTCGGGCCTTTCATGTTCTGGCTACCACCGGGCTACCACGCGGCTACCACCGGGCTACCACGGTGCAAGAAAGTCAGTGCAAGCCCATGTGGTGAAAGTACGGCATTAATCTTTATAAAACAATAGGCTATGAGCCTATATGCAAGACCGTGCATTTTGGAGAAAAGTCGGGACCTAGAGATTGTGGATCAGGAGGTCCCCCGTTCGAGCCGGGGTGGTGGTACCACTTAACCCATCCGTTTTATGTGACGCATCTTTAGGTGACAGCTTCAGGGCTGTCGTGCTGTTCGGCGTTATTTCAGCGTCACCGTTTGGCGCAGCGCGCCGTTGTCGGCGTCGTAAATCAAGATCGCATCCCCGGCGACAATCGCCACCCAATCCGAGCCACGGGTAAACGCGGTGGGGGTCATGCCGTCGGGCAAGGTGATCGTTTCGGGCAGATCGAAAGAAATCGCAGGTGGGTTTGGCGCTTTCATATCAGGGAAACGGGTGACAAGCAGTCCAATCAGGACTAGAAACCCGCAAATCATCACGACCAAAAGCCCGGTGACCAGTCGACGCAACAGCGTCACTCCCGCCATGTCTTTTGGGTCCAGCTCAATCGGATCACGCATGTCTGTTACCACCGTTGCTTTCGTCATTGCGGACAACCCGCCCAAACGCCTTGATAAGGCGATTGCCCGCGATGTGCCAGAAGAAGCCACCCTGTCGCGGTCGCGTTTGGCAAAATTGCTGGCCGAGGGGGCGATCACCGTCAATGGCGTGGTCGCCACGGATCAGACCGGCAAAATCGCGGCGGGGGATCGGGTGGAGATCACCGTGGAACAGGCCGCTGAGGTCGAGATCATCGCCGAAGACATCCCTTTGGAGGTGATCTATGAGGATGACGATCTGATCGTGATCAACAAACCCGTCGGCATGGTGGTGCACCCCGCGCCCGGTTCGCCGTCTGGCACGTTGGTCAACGCGTTGATGTATCATTTTGGTGAGAACCTGTCGGGCATCGGCGGTGAAAAGCGTCCCGGTATCGTGCACCGGATCGACAAGGACACATCGGGGCTTTTGGTCGTTGCCAAGTCGGACAAGGCGCATCAAGGCCTGGCCAAACAGTTCGAAAAACACACGGTCGAGCGCAAATATTATGCGCTGGTGTATGGGATGCCCGACATCATGGACCCGCGTCTGCGCGGCGTCAAAGGGGTGAGCTTTGAGGGCTCCAATGTGATGCGCATCACCACCATGTTGGGCCGCCACAAGGCCGATCGGCAAAAACAGGCGGTGTCTTTTAGCGAGGGCCGTCACGCCATCACCCGCGCGCGGGTGGTTGAGATGTATGGCACGCCTGTGCAGCTTTCCCTTGTGGAATGCTGGTTGGAAACCGGGCGCACCCACCAAATTCGCGTGCATATGGCCCATGCTGGGCATGGTTTGGTCGGGGATCAAACCTATGGCGGGCGGCGCAAGCTCAATCACAAAGCCCTCTCAGAGGCGGCGCGCGATGCCGTCGCGGCCTTTCCGCGTCAGGCGCTTCATGCGGCCGTTTTGGGCTTTGTGCATCCTGTGACCGGCGAGGATATGTTGTTTGAGGCGCCTCTGCCCGAGGATATGCAGGATCTTTTGGATCACCTCTGAGGCGAGGTGGTGACGCTTTGGTTGGGGCGTGAGACCAGCAGCCAGAGGGCGAAAAAACTCTCAGATACCAAGGGAATGGCATAGCTCGGTGCGAGGGTCTCGGCAAAGTTTGAGCCCAAAAGAGCCAGAGTGCTGTTGACGCCATAAATCAAGGCCGATAGCATCAGCAAAGGGGGCAAAACCCGCTTGGTCATAGGCGACAGCAGCCCCGATTGGCACAAAAGCTGTGCCATCAGCGCGGTGTTGAGCGCAAAGAACAGCAAGCCAAGATCATAACCATCCGCCTGCGCCGCCATGAGCCAAGCGGCCTGATCCGGGGCGTGAATAGCGGCCAGTTGCAGCATCAAAGACCCGGCAATCACCGCCCCCTGCGTCAGGCGAAACACCATGGCAAAGAGCGATTTGACCGGATCAACCGTGCGAAACACCGCGTAGACTGTCAGTGCGACATAGATGTCGGCGCAGATCATCACGGTGTCGAGCATCGTGCTGATCCGCAGGTTTGCAATCATCTGTACCGCGTCATGGGTCGATCGGGCTGTGGCGCGAAACATCGTTTCGGAACTCATTCCGGCGAGGATGATGACCCAATAGGCCATCCCGGCTCGGCGCAGTCGGGTGGAGAGTGCAGGGGAGGGCGTTAACATCGGGGTCTCCTTCGGGAACAACATGTGATGCCCACTCATACCTATGCGTACATATGTGTCATATTGCCTATATTTGCCATTATGGTATTCATATTTGCATGGATAAACCAAACACACCCCTCACCGACTTTCGCGCCGCCCGCTTTGACTGGACCCATGCGCGCGCCTTTTTGGTCACGGCGGAAACCGGGTCCTTCTCTGCCGCCGCCCGCGCACTCAATATGAGCCAGCCGACGTTGGGGCGGCAGGTGGCGGCGTTTGAGGCGGAGCTTGGCGTGACGCTGTTTGACCGCATTCCACGCGGACTGAGCCTGACCCCGGCGGGGCTGGACCTGTTGCCCCATATCCGCGCCATGGGTGCGGCCGCGACCCAGGCGGCGCGGGTGGCCTCGGGGCAGGCCACAACGCTTGAGGGCAGTGTGACCTTGTCCGTGTCGGAAATCGTCGCGGCCTATTACCTTGCGCCCGTGCTCAGCGCTTTGCGCAGCTCGGCACCCCGGTTGCAAATCGAGGTCCTGGTCTCAAACGAGGCCGCCGATCTGCGTCGTCGCGAGGCCGATGTGGCGATCCGATCCTTTCGCCCGACCCAACCCGACCTGATCGCGCGCAAACTGCGCTCTGAGGCGGTGTATCTCTATGCCGCCAAAGACTATGCCGCCACGCTGGGCCCGAACCCCGCCGATGCGGACCTCTCACAGGCGGATTTCATCGGCTATGACAGTGGCCCGCGGCTGCGCGCCGCGCTCTCGGCGCTTGGGCTTGAGGTGGCGGAGCGCCAGTTTATGCGCCTGTCGAATTCGCATCTCGTGGTGGCGGATATGGTGCGTTCAGGACTTGGGGTTGGGATATTGCCGGAGCGGGTGGCCGCGCAGATGGGGGATCTGGTGCGGGTCGGGGCCTATCCACCGATCCAGTATGATCTCTGGGCGGTGGCGCATAGGGAGTTGCGCACTTCTGCACGGATTCGCGCATTGTTCGACTCTTTGGTGCAATATATAACGGTGTAACAGACGGCACATTGCCGTGAGAGGGATGAAATACCGTGGTGTCACGGCGGAATTTGTTTCACCCTTCGTTAGAAATCTGAATGTAGGACGTCATTGCTGCCATCATGTGCAGCCATAAGGCGCCGCCCTTGAAGGGCGCGTGGTGCGATCCTAAGTCAGGATACGGTGTTTGATGTTAAGTGTTGTAACATGGCGCGCCCCATGTTAAAGGTTGTTACATAAGGCGCAGATGACGCGGGAGAATGTGAACGATGAGCAGCTATACCAATTTGCCAGCCCCAAGCCCGGAACAGGGCCTGAACCGCTACTTGCAGGAAATTCGCAAATTTCCGATGCTGGAGCCGGAGCAGGAATATATGTTGGCCAAACGCTGGGTCGATCATGAAGACAGCTCGGCGGCGCATAAACTTGTGACTTCGCACCTGCGCTTGGCGGCAAAAATCGCCATGGGCTATCGCGGTTACGGTCTGCCGCAGGCCGAAGTGATTTCCGAGGCCAATGTCGGTTTGATGCAGGCGGTCAAACGCTTTGATCCCGAAAAGGGCTTTCGCCTTGCGACCTATGCGATGTGGTGGATTCGCGCCAGCATTCAGGAATATATCCTGCGCTCATGGTCTTTGGTCAAACTTGGCACCACCTCAGGTCAAAAGAAACTGTTCTTTAATCTGCGCAAGGCCAAAGCCCGCATCGGCGCTCTGGAAGAGGGCGATTTGCATCCCGATAACGTCAAACGCATCGCCACCGATCTGGGCGTGACCGAGGCCGAAGTCGTGTCGATGAACCGCCGGATGTCCGGGGGGGACGCCTCGCTCAATGCCACGGTCGGCAGTGACGACGAAGGGTCGGGGCAATGGCAGGACTGGCTTGAGGATGAAAACGCCAACACCGCCGCCGATTATGAGGCACGGGACGAGTTGGAAAGCCGTCGTGCGCTTTTGGTTCAGGCGATGGATGTGCTCAATGAGCGTGAAAAAGACATCCTGATGCAACGCCGTCTTGAGGATCAGCCGGTGACGCTTGAGGAACTGTCAGGCCGCTATGACGTGTCGCGCGAACGCATTCGTCAGATCGAAGTGCGCGCCTTTGAAAAGTTGCAAAACCGGATGCGTGAGCTGGCCAGCAAGGCCGGCATGGAGACCGGGGTTAGCGAAGACGCCTGATCGCCGCGCAGGGTCATAATTGAAGAGATTAAAAAGGGGTGGTCAAGGCCGCCCCTTTTTCTTTGCGTTGGTTTGCGCCATGATGGCGCTAACAGTTTGAGAGGGGAGACAGACATGAGCAATCCAATCCGGTTTGGCGTTTTGGGCGGGGCGAAATTTGCCCTCGACCATATGGCGCGCGCGATCCATGAGGCCGAAGGGGCGCAATTCACCGCTCTTGCCACCTCATCCTTGACCAAAGCCGCGCCGTTTCAGGCGTTTTGTCCGGGGCTTAACGTCTTTACCGATTATGACGCCATGCTCGCCTCTGACGAGATCGACGCGGTTTATATCCCGCTGCCCAATCACCTGCATATCGAATGGAGCCTCAAGGCGCTCGCGGCGGGCAAACATGTTTTGTGCGAAAAGCCGATTGCGATGAAAGCCGCCGAAATTGACGCGCTGATCGCCAAACGCGATGAGAGCGGGTTGATGGCGGCGGAGGCGTTCATGATCGTGCATCACCCGCAATGGGCGCGGGTGAAAGAGATGCTGTCGGCGGGCGAGATCGGCGATCTGATCCGCGTTGATGTGGCGTTTTCCTTTGACAACCCGGACCTCGACAACATCCGCAACAAACCCGGCACAGGCGGCGGCGCGATGGGCGACATTGGCGTTTATGCGATCGGATCAGTGCGCTTTGCCACGGGCCAAGAGCCAGATGTGATCACCTCCGCAAATATCACCTATGAGAATGGCGTCGATGTGACCTCCGCCTTCACCGCGCGCTTTGCGGGCTTTGACTATAGCGCCTATGTCTCCATGCGGATGTCGCCATTCCAAGAGGTGCGGTTTCATGGCCGCACAGGCGTGATCACCGTCAAAACGCCGTTTAATGCCGGCACCTATGGCAGCGCGGAGCTGCATATCCGCACCGCCAATGGCATCACCCGGATCGAGACCTTCCCGACCGTGCGGCAGTATGTTGTTCAGGTTGAGAATTTTGTGCGCTCTGCGCGCGATGGGGCGGACTACCCGTGGAGTTTGGAAAATGCGCGCGGCACACAGGCGATGATTGATGCGGTTTTTGACGCGGATCAAGGCTAACCAAGGCGACTCGGGCTATAGTTAAGATGTTGGAAAGGCAAGGAAAGGAGGGTGACATGAGACTGTCCCGAGGTTCTGGCCAAGACGACACAGGCGATCCGCCCGACATGTGAGGCGGTCCGGGATTTTGGAGGGAAACCGGGCTGCGACCATCAGGGGATGACCCGCGTGGGATGCCCTTCGTGCGATGTCAGGGAGGATTCGGCAGGGAGGATTTGGGGAGGTATATATGTGATGGGCGCCCGTTTGGGCGCCCGTGTTTGTTTTGGGGTGTTGTCGCTTTGGCGCGGCTTACTGCGGTAAAACGCGGCTTACTGCGGCAAAATCTGCCCCAGCACCCGCATCATATTGCCGCCCATGACCGCCGCGATGTCCGTATCGCTCAGCCCCTCATCCATCAGCGCCTGCGTCACCGCGGCCAATTCCGCGACGTCAAAATGGGTCTCCACCGCACCATCAAAATCCGATCCCAGTGCGATGTGATCCACCCCCACCACGCCAATCCCGGCTTTGATCGCGCGGGCGATGCCTTTGGGCGTGGCGTCACAGGTCACATCCTCCCAATAGCCAATGCCAATCACCCCGCCCGTGGCCGCAATCGCGCGCATCAGATCATCCTCGAAATTGCGTTTGACCGCGCAATGGGAATGGATGCCGGAATGGGAGACAATCACGGGGATATTTTGATCCGCGACCATCGCCAAAACATCCTGCGCCATCTGTGGCGACGCATGGGCGAGATCAATGACCATGTGCTTGTCCATCATTTGCGACACCACGTCGCGGCCAAAGGCGGTCAGCCCGGCATTGCCCTCGCCATGCAGCGAGCCGCCAAGTGCGTTGTCAAAGAAATGCGTCAGCCCCATCAGGCGAAACCCGGCGTCATAGATCCGATCCAGATTTTCAATCTCGCCCTCAAGCACATGCCCGCCCTCGGACCCAAGCAGGGCGCCGACCACCTTGGACCCGCCTGCGTGGGCCTCCAGAACGGCGTCCAAATCTTCTTTGGTCAGGATCATATGGACCTGATCAGGGGCTTTTTCGGCGTAGCCCTCCAACCTGTCGGCCATGTAAAGCCCGCGTTCGGTCAGGTCGAACCAGCTTTTGATCGGCCACATCTCGGCCATCGCCAACAAGGTGATGTTGTCGCGCGCATCCGTTGAATTGTGGTCATAATTCTGCCCTGCCGGGCTTTTGGTCACCGTGGTGAGCACCTGCACCGCCACATTGCCCTCACGCAGACGCGGAAAATCGACCTGACCGCGATCACCGCGCTGCAACAGATTGCGGTTCCACATCAGGCTGTCGGCGTGCAAATCACCGATGATCAGGCTGTCATGCAGCGCCTGTGCTTCGGGCGAGACCGGGTAGGGGTCATGCGCCACCACCGGGTTTTGGCCCTTTTCGACAAGACCGGGGAGCACCCCGAAAAACACAATCGCGCCCGCGACCAGCAGCACAGCAATTCCGCGCCCAATCCATTTGATCATTTGAAATCCTCCCGTTTTCGCGAGCCTACGAGCGGGCAGACACGGGCACCAAGCGAAACCTCACGTCAGTTTGCGCATTCCCTTTAAACACCTGTTTATGCTGCAGATGCGTGAAGCGATTTTTGTCTTCGGCCAAACCCTGTAAACTGTCTGGTGAAACATAAAGGAATCACCCATGGCCGACCCGCATGAATTTGATCACGTCATGCCCAATATGTCGTCTTCCGCGCCCAAACGGTTGGAAGAGGTCCAAGAAAACATTGGTGCACGCATTCTGTTTTCGGTGCTGATCTGGATGATGATGAGCTTTGCTTCGACCATCATCGGGTTTTTGGCGGTGCTACAGGCGATTGTGCTTTTGACCACAGGCAAAAAACCAAACGCCCGCATCGCCGGATTTGGCACCGATGTCGGCATCTGGTTCGCCAAAGCGACGCGCTATATCACCGCCGATTCCGAGGAAAAACCTTGGCCTTGGACCGAGTTGGATTGACGAAAACATCCTGAAATCACGCATAAAAAGCCCCCGCGCCATCTGGCCGGGGGCTTTTTCGTAAAGCGGGGGCGATTACTCCATCGCTTCCAATTCATCAATAAAGCCTGAGATCATCGACAGGCCCTTGTCCCAGAATTTGGGATCAGAGGCATCAAGCCCGAAGGGTTTCAACAGCTCGGAATGGTGTTTCGATCCGCCCGCTTTGAGCATGTCGAAATACTTGTCCTGAAAGCCCTCGGGGGATTCTTGATAGGCGGCGTAGAGCGCGTTGACCAAGCCGTCGCCAAACGCATAGGCGTAGACGTAGAACGGCGAGTGGACGAAATGCGGCACATAGGCCCAGAAGGTCTCGTACCCGTCCATGAATTCAAACGCCGGGCCCAAGGATTCACCCTGCACCGACATCCAAAGTTGGCCGATGGCCTCCGGGGTCAATTCGCCGCCTTTGCGCGCCTCGTGGAGTTTGCATTCGAAATCGTAAAAGGCGATTTGGCGCACGACCGTGTTGATCATGTCCTCGACTTTGCCGGCCAAAAGCACCTTGCGCTGTGCCGGGTTGGTGGTGTCGGCCAACAGTTTTTGAAAGGTCAACATTTCACCAAAGACCGAGGCGGTTTCCGCCAAGGTCAGCGGCGTGTCGGCCAAAAGCTCGCCTTGCTCGGCGGCCAGAACCTGGTGCACGCCATGGCCCAATTCATGCGCCAATGTCATGACATCGCGTTGTTTTCCAAGGTAATTGAGCATCACATAGGGATGTGCATCGGTGACGGTCGGATGGGCAAAGGCCCCCGGTGCCTTGCCCGGTTTCACACCCGCATCAATCCAGCCGCGCTCAAAAAACGGCTTGGCGATCTCGGCCATTTTGGGATCAAACCCGGCATAGGCGTCCATCACCATGGCGCGTGCGGTGTCCCAATCGACCACGCGGGTTTCTTCCATCGGCAGCGGCGCGTTGCGGTCCCAGACCTGTAATTTGTCATAGCCCAACCAACCGCGTTTGAGTTCGTAATAGCGGTGCGACAGTTTTGGGTAGGCGGCAACCACGGCGTCACGCAGCGCTTGCACGACCTCGGGTTCGACATCGTTGGACAGGTGCCGCCCGGTTTGCGGCGTCGGCATCCCGCGCCACCGATCCTCGACCTCACCCATTTTGGCCAAAGTGTTGTGAACACGAGAGAAAATCTTAATGTTCTGGCCCAAGACACGGGCCATTTCGCGGGCCGCCGCCTCGCGTTTGTCGCGGTTTTGATCCATCATCAGGGTTGATGTGGCCTCAAGCCCAAGCTCCTTGCCCTCCACCGTAAATTTCAGATCGGCGATGGTTTCGTCAAACAGTTTGTTCCACGCGGAGGCCCCGACAATCGACATATCGTGCTCATAGCGCTCCAACTCATCAGAAAGCTGGTGCGGGCGCATTTTGCGCATCCGCTCAAAGATCGGGCGATAGCGCGACAGGCCCTCATGGGTCAGCATCGCCTCAATCGTCTCATCCGGGATGCGGTTCACTTCAAGCGAGAAAAACACCATCGGCGCGGTGTAGGTCGTCAGCTTGTCCTGAATGTCGGAAAAGAACGTCGCGCGCTCGCTGTCGACGGTGTTTTGGTAATACAAAAGCCCGGCAAACGATCCCAAACGCCCGGCCACCTGCGAAATCCGTTCGTTGCGCAGGATGCAATCATACATGCCCGCACCGTCGAGACCGGCCAGTTTGCCCTCATAATCGCGGGCAAAGGACAGGCAGGCCTCTTCAATCCAATCGAGATCGCGTTTGACCTCGGGGGCGTCGGGGGCGGGATAGAGATCGGTCAGGTCCCATTCCGGCAAGTCTCCAAAGGCCGCGTCACCTCCGGTGGCATTGGCGTCGAAAACCATGTTTTGGGCGAATTGGGGCTGCGTGAACCGCATTGCGTCTCTCCGTTTTGTATCTGTGACACAGAGATAGGCACTCCTGCGCCGTGATGCAAAGGATCAGGCGCTTTGGGCGGCAAAAACTGCGGCCAGACGGTCATAAAACAACGCGCGAGAGGCCGGAGCCTCCATCGGGATCTCGTGGCGACCATGGGCCACCGGCACCAACTCACAAGACGGCCAGCGCGCGACCAGATCTTTGACCGCAGCGGTGTTGACGATTTTCTCATCGGTGCCCAAGAAACACAGCACAGGCACATCCGGCAGCGGTTGCTCGCGGGCCCAATCATTTTCCGCAATCGCTTCGCTCACCCAATGGGTCGAGGGCCCGCCAAGGCCCAGATCGGGCTGGGCGATGATTTGGTCGGTCATATAGCGGTACGTCTCGGCGTCGGAGGTCAAAAGATTGTCCTCAAACGGGTGCCAAAGCATATAGGTCTGGGCTTTCGTGCCCGGTGCACGGCGGTTTTGCAGGCCAAGCGCATGCATCACCGGCGAGAGAAAGCGCACCATGGCCTTTTGGATCGGGGTCAGGCCAATCCCCCACATCGGCGCGGAGAATCCGGCGGCCAGAAAGGGTTTGCCCTCCATCAGCGCGCGCAATCCAATCGCCCCGCCCATCGAATGGCCGAGGATAAACCACGGTTTTGGCATGGTTTTTTCCTCTGCCAAGGTGATCACCGCGTCGAGGTCTTTTTGATAATCCGGGAAGGTGCCGACATGGCCGATGTTGCGATCCGCCAAAAGCCGGTCGGCAATGCCCTGACCCCGCCAATCAATCGCCAAAGAGGCAAAGCCGCGGGCGGCCAAATCCGCCGCACCGCGCCCATATTTTTCAATGCATTCGGTCCTCCCCGGCAGGATGAACACCGTGCCTTTGCACGTCCCATCCCCCTGATAGGGCCAAAGCGCGGCACGGATTCGCACCCCATCCGATGTGGTCAGCCAATAGGCCGATCCACCCTCAGGCCCTTCGGCCAGATCTGCGAAATAGGGGGCGGTTTCCGTCATCGCACTTACGACAGCACGGAGCCGAGTTGCATCGCCAGACCCATGTCGCCGTCGACGGACAATTTGCCCTGCATAAATGCGGCGGTCGGGTTCACGTCGCCCTCGATCATACCTTGAAAGGTTTCAAGATCGGCGGTCAGGGTCACGTCGGCCGCATCGTCAGAGGCGCGCGCGCCCTCGGCGTCGACGACAATCGCGCCTTCGCCTTCGATGACGAATTTCGCCACGCCGGCGTCGAAACCACCGCCCATTTTTTCATTCAGAGCCTCTACCGCTTTGGTGATGACGTCGCTCATTTGGTCTTCCTCCGAAAAATATTATGGCGCGTTTTGTGTGAACGCGGATTTGTGACTTTGACCACGCGCGCCAGAAAGCTACAATCCCAACTGTTATGAAAGCATTACGACAGTTTCTCAAATGTGCCGTTGCGTCCGGGCTGTTTTTTGTCGGGATCGTTGTTTTTTGCACCAGTTCGGTCGCTTTCGCGGCGGATGCGGTGCGCCTGGATGATCTGTTTGACCAATTGTCACAGGCCGACCCCTATGAGGCGGGCCGGATCGAACAGGACATCGTCGTTGAAATGTCACGCTCTGGATCAGATGCGATGGATTTATTGTTGGAGCGGGGCCGGGCGGCCACTCAGGCCGGCGATTTTTCCAGCGCAATCGGTCATCTGACCGCGCTTGTCGATCATGCGCCTGAGTTTCCTGAGGCCTATAACGCCCGTGCCACCGCCTATTTCATGGCGGGGCTGTATGGCCCGGCGCTCAAAGACATCGGTACGGTGCTGACCCGTGAGCCACGCCATTTTGGCGCGCTTTCTGGGCTGGCGGTGATTTTGGAGGAAACCGGAGACGAGGCGGTGGCGTTGGAGGTGCTTTATAAAATCCGCGAGATACATCCGCAGATGGAGGGGCTCAGCGCACGCATTGCCGCTCTGGAACTGGCGCTTGGCGGAACAGCGCTTTAAACATCCCTGACACAGACGCCCATTTGGGGCCAAACAGAAAGACCAAAGCGATGAGCGGCGCGATGGGGACGGGGGGGCGCATCACTGCGGTGCTCGGGCCCACCAATACAGGCAAAACCCACTATGCGATTGAACGCATGTTGGCCTATCGCACCGGCGTGATAGGCCTGCCGTTGCGGCTTTTGGCGCGGGAAGTCTATGACAAGATCGTCGCGCGGCGCGGCCCCTCCGTGGTGGCGTTGGTGACGGGCGAAGAGCGGATTGTCCCCGCGCGGGCGCAATATTGGGTCTGTACTGTTGAGGCGATGCCGACGGGCATGGGGGCGGATTTTCTGGCCGTTGATGAAATTCAACTTTGTGCCGATCCTGAGCGCGGCCATGTGTTCACCGACCGGCTTTTGAACGCGCGCGGCCTGCATGAGACGCTGTTTATGGGCAGCGATTCGATGCGCTCGGTGATTGCCAATCTGGTGCCCAGAGCACAGTTCATGCACCGGGATCGATTCTCACGACTCACCTATTCAGGGTCAAAAAAGATCAGCCGCATGCCCGCGCGCGCCGCCATCGTCGGGTTCTCAGTCGATGATGTCTATGCCATTGCCGAACTGCTCCGCCGTCAAAAAGGTGGTGCGGCGGTGGTTATGGGGGCGCTGAGCCCGCGGACACGTAACGCCCAGGTTGAGATGTATCAAAACGGCGATGTCGATTATCTGGTCGCCACCGATGCGATTGGCATGGGGTTGAATTTGGACGTCACCCATGTGGCGTTTTCCTCATTGATCAAATTCGATGGCCGCCGGATGCGGCATCTCGCGCCCAATGAGTTGGCCCAGATCGCAGGCCGTGCCGGGCGCTATCAAACCGATGGCACATTTGGCGTGACAGGCGAGGCGGAGCCATTTGACGACGAGGTGACCCTCGCCATCGAAGAACATCGGTTTACCCCGATCAAAAAGCTCAATTGGCGCAATTCACGGCTTGAATTCGGCTCTGTCGAGGCGCTCATTCAGTCGCTTGAAAAAATGCCCACCGATCCGGCCTTGGTGCGCGCGCGTGATGCCGATGATCTTTTGTCGCTCAAAACGCTCTCGGATCTCAAATCGGTGCGGCCGCGGGTGCGCACCGGGCGCGATGTGCGGCTGTTGTGGGACGTATGCCGAATCCCCGATTTTCGCGGAATCAGTCACGGCGAACACACGACTCTGCTTGAGCGGATTTATGAATTTTTGCACGAATATGGGCGGGTTCCCGACGATTGGTTGGCCCAGCAGATCAAACGCATTGACCACACGCAGGGCAATATCGACACTTTATCCAAAAGACTCGCCTATATTCGGACTTGGACCTATGTTGCTCAACGCGAAAACTGGGTTGATGACGAAAGCCATTGGCGCGGCGAGACGCGCGCTGTAGAAGACCGTTTGTCGGATGCGCTCCATGGTGCACTGACGCAGAGATTTGTGGACCGGCGGACGAGTGTGCTCCTTCGGCGGCTCAAACAGAAGGAGGGCCTTGTGGCCGACGTGAACGACAAGGGTGAAGTGACGGTTGAGGGCGAGTTCATCGGCCGTCTTGAAGGGTTCCAGTTTATTCAGGACAAATCCGCAACGCCGGATGAGGCAAAGACGTTGGCACAAGCCGCGTTGGCCGCATTGGCACCGGAATTTAGCCTGCGTGCCGACCGGTTCTATAATGCGCCGGACACAGAAATGGATTTCACCGATCAAGGTGGCCTGATGTGGGGCGAACATGCCGTGGGCAAACTGGTTGCAGGCGATGACATTTTGAAACCGCGCGCGGTGGCATTTGTCGCCGAGGGCGCAAGCGTTGATGTGGCTGAAAAAGTCCAACGCCGGTTGCAGCATTTCATCGACCGCAAAATCGCGACCCTGTTTGAACCGCTGTTGAATCTGACCCGCGACGAGACCCTGACCGGGTTGGCGCGTGGCTTTGCCTTCCGTTTGGGCGAAAGCTATGGCGTGATCCCGCGCGATCAGGTGGCAACAGAGGTCAAGGAACTGGATCAAGACGCCCGTGGCGCGCTGCGCAAACATGGTGTGCGCTTTGGTCAGTTCACGATCTTTCTGCCGCTTTTGTTGAAACCCGCGCCGACCCGGCTGCGGCTTTTGCTTTGGGCGTTGAACGCGAAATTCGACGAATTCCCCGACAGCCCGCCCGCAGGTCTGGTGACCATTCCCGCCGTTGTGGATGCGCCAGAGGGCTATTATGTCACTTCCGGCTATCGTTTGGCCGGTGCGCGTGCGATCCGCATCGACATGTTGGAACGTCTGGCCGATTTGCTGCGCGGACAAGACAGCCGGGGCGGCTTTGAGGCCAACCCAGACATGTTGTCGATCACCGGCATGACATTGGAACAATTCGCCGATCTTATGGTGGGTCTGGGCTATAAGGCCGAAAAGGGCGAACGCCCCAAGGTCAAAGCCGTTGATAAGGTGATCCCGACTGACGCCGCACCAACTGACGCTGCACCGACCGACCCTGACGCGAGCGACGCAGTCACCGACACGCCGGTGTTTGACGCCGGGACGCCGGCTGTGGTCAATGTGGGCGCTGTGACCGAAGAGGCTTTGCCTGCTGCGGATGCTGTGGCTGAGGCGGCTGAAATCATCGACGAGGGCCTTGCGCCAAGCGCCGAGATCGCGGCTGATCTGGCTCCGGCTGATGCCATTTCCGAGGTCACAGATGCCGAAGTGCCAACAGGTGAGGCCGCAGATGCGGCTTTGGCTGGCGCTGAGATGGAAAGCTTTGTGACCTTCACTTGGGGCGGCAATCGCGGTGGAAACCGTGGCGGCAACCGGGGTCAAAACCGTCAAGGTGGTGATCGTCAGGGCGGGGATCGCCAAGCTGGCGAACGCCAAGGCGGTGAGCGTCCGCAGGGCAAAAAATCCGGCGGCAAACCACATGGTAAACCCGATGGCAAAGGTGGCAAACCGCGCCGGGATGGGGGCAAAGGCAAAGACGGCAACAAGCCGCAAAGCTTCTCCGCCCGCCCGCCGCGCAAAGAAAAGCCGATCGACATGGATAACCCCTTCGCCGCTGCGCTGATGGGTTTGAAAGACAAAAAGTAAGAGGCCCCAATGTCTACGGTGCGCCTATGATGGAAAAGCGGGACAGCCTTCGCCTCGACAAGTGGCTTTGGTATGCCCGCTTTTTCAAAACCCGCAGCTTGGCCGCCAAGATCGTCACCGGCGGCCATGTGCGGGTCAACGCAAACAAAGTGTCGAAAGCCTCCACCGCCGTTGGGGCAGGGGATGTTTTGACCTTTGCACAGGGCAATCACGTCCGCGTTGTTAAACTGATCGCCTGTGGCACCCGCCGCGGACCTGCCCCCGAAGCCCAAGCGCTGTACGAGGATCTCAGCCCGCCGATGACCCATGTGCCGGGAGATAAGGATTATGTTCCGCCCGCGCCAAAGTTTGAGGGAAAAGGGCGTCCCACAAAGAAAGATCGTCGCACTGGTCTCCTTTCTCGCTCCGATATGCTTGAATGATCGCGCCTATCCAGTTAGCAAAGGCGCGAGATATTAGATTTGGATGAGCCGACATGACCTACGTCGTTATCGAGAACTGCATCGCCTGCAAATACACCGACTGTGTCGAGGTATGCCCTGTGGATTGTTTCTACGAGGGCGAAAACATGTTGGTGATCCACCCGGACGAGTGCATTGACTGTGGTGTCTGCGAACCGGAATGCCCCGCCGATGCGATCCGCCCGGACACTGAGCCGGACATGGAAAAATGGGTCGAGTTCAACCGCAAATATTCCGAAGCCTGGCCGGTCATTTTGGCCAAAAAAGACCCGCTGCCGGGCTACGAAGAAAAAGACGGCGAAAGCGGCAAGATGGAGAAATATTTCTCCGAAGCACCGGGTGAAGGTTCCTAAAGCGTTCGGCCTTTCCGCTGTCTCAGGTTAAGGGCGTGACGCTTTAAACCACGCGCCGACCCCGCCTTGCGGCACAGATGCAGATTTCTATAGATGATTCGCGGTGTTCATGGTTTCGATTTCGGAGCCGTTTTCGTCTTTAGAGTCGGCTCATCCTCTTAAAAACAAGGGGAAGGGGCCTGAAAACCGGGTGGATATCCGATCCGGGCTGCGCGCCGCGCTTTCTTTGGCCCTATTTTTGTGCTATATTGATCAAACCACATCAGGGCATATCAACCTCAACCCCCAAAGCTTGCTTTTCAGGGGATTGGGTTTTTCGCGCCAAATTTAGACCCAAAAGCTCCCTCGGGGCCAGATGGTTCCCGACCGTAGGCGTTTATGGTGCCGGATTGGGTGAGGCAATGTGAGACCCGCGCCGAGGATAAGCGCCCGATGATGTGCCTAAAAGGTTCCTGCGAGGAAAAAGACTGCAAATGAGCAAGACCAGAAAATTAGACTTCCGCCCCAGTGATTTCGTTGTTTACCCCGCCCATGGCGTGGGTCAGATCGTGTCGATCGAAGAACAGGAAATCGCGGGCATGTCCCTCGAGCTTTTCGTCATCTCCTTTGAAAAGGACAAGATGACGCTGCGCGTTCCGACCAACAAAGCGACCGAAGTGGGCATGCGCTCACTCAGCTCGCCCGATGTGGTCAACGAAGCCATGCGTACGCTTAAAGGCAAGGCCAAGGTCAAACGCGCCATGTGGTCACGCCGGGCGCAGGAGTATGAGCAAAAAATCAACTCCGGCGACCTGATCGCCATCGCCGAAGTGGTCCGCGACCTGCATCGCACCGACGATCAGCGCGAGCAAAGCTATTCTGAGCGTCAGCTCTATGAAGCCGCCCTCGACCGCCTGACCCGCGAATTCGCGGCCGTGTCCGGCTCGGATGAGACCGAGGCGCAAAAGAAAATCTCTGACGTGCTCGTCGGCCGTGTGGCCGCCGCCTGATCACGCCTGTGATGTAGACATGATGACCGCCGTAAGGGAAACCTTGCGGCGGTTTTTTATCGGCATACAAGTTAAGTCAGCCAAGTTAAGTCAGCGCCGTAAACACCGTCAGGGCCGCAATCTCGCAAAGCACTTGGGTTGCGCCCAAAACATCGCCGGTTTGTCCGCCGATTTTGGACCGCGCGATTTTGCCCGCGACAAAGCTGGTCAGCATGACGACAGAGGCCGCAATCACGGTCGGGACAAAGCCGACCACAATCCAAGACAGCGCCAAAGCCACCATGGCCCCAAGACTCGCCGCATCGCGCGGTGGCCGCCCGGTTTTGACGGAGAGACCATCCGCGCGGGCATGGGGCAAAAGCAGCATCACATAGGGCAGAGAGGCGCGCGACAGCACGGCAGAGGCGATGAGCGCGGTGACGATCACATCCTCATGCGCCAAAACGGAGAGCGCCGAGAACCGCAACAGCAAGGCCAAGCCAAGCGCCAAAACCCCGTAGGTGCCGATGCGGCTGTCATGCATGATCTCAAGGCGCCTAAGGCGCTCCCAGCCGCCCCAAAACCCATCGGCACAATCGGCCAAGCCGTCTTCGTGCATCGCGCCCGTGACAATCACCGCCGCCGCCATGGCGAACCCGGCGGTCAGGCTCGCGCCCAATCCAAACCAACCGGCAATGGTTGCCACGGCACCGGCCACAAGCCCGACCGCAAGCCCGGCCACAGGAAAGGCCCAAGCCGCCTGTGCCGTGCGGGTGAACCCGGCCTTGACCGGGATGCGCGTCAGAAGGGCGAGGCTGGTGGCGATGTCCTCGGCCCGTGGTTTAAAACGCGGTGTGAAACGTGGTGTGTCGGCTTTGGTCATGGACGTCTCCTTTGCGGCAAATCGGTCCTGTCCTTGGTCTGTCTCTCGGGATAAAACCCCAGAGACACGAATACAATGCCAGACAAAGACAATGCCAGACAAAGACAATGCCCAGACAAACAATGAGGGAGCGCGGTACATGGCTTTTTCCGATCTTGCCGGATTTGAACGGATTCTGAAACAGGCCCCCGGCCCGGATATGGAGGCGCAAGCCGCAGCGACCGCGCGCAATGCGCAACTGACCAAACCCGCCGGCAGCCTTGGCCGTTTGGAAGAGATCGGCATTTGGTATGCGGCCTGGCGCGGTGAGGGCCGTCCCCGGATTGAAAAGCCTCAGGTGGCGATTTTTGCCGGAAATCACGGTGTGACCGCGCGCGGCGTGTCGGCCTTTCCGGTCGAAGTGACGGTGCAAATGGTCGCGAATTTCCAACAGGGCGGGGCGGCGATCAACCAATTGGCGCGCAACGCAGGCGCGTCGATGTCGGTGCATGCGCTTGATCTGGACCGCCCAACCGGGGATTTCACCGAGACCGTGGCGATGTCTGATGAGGACTGCGTGCGCGCCCTCAAAACTGGCTGGGACGCGGTCGATCCAAAGGCCGATCTTTTGGTCGTCGGCGAAATGGGCATCGGCAACACCACCTCGGCGGCGGCGATGGCCAATGCTTTGTTTGGCGGCACTGCGGCGGATTGGGTCGGGCGCGGCACCGGCGTGGATGACGCCGGGCTGAAGATCAAAGAAGAGGTCTGTGCCGCGGGCGTGGCCCTGCATGGCGGCAAAGCCCCGCTTGCGATCCTTGCGAGTTTAGGCGGGCGTGAAGTGGCGGCGATGGCGGGCGCGATCGCGCGGGCGCGGGTCCTGCGCATCCCGGTGATTTTGGACGGGTTCATTTGCTGTGCGGCGGCGGCTTGTCTTGAAAAGGCGGTGCCGGGGGCTTTGGACCATTGCATCGCCGGGCATCAGTCCGCCGAAGCGGCCCATCGCGCCGTCCTCAAGGAGATCGGCAAAGAGCCGTTGGTGTCACTGGGTCTGCGCCTTGGCGAAGGCTCGGGCGCGGGCTTGGTTATCCCTTTGGTCAAAGGCGCGGTCGAATGCCTGTCGGGCATGGCGACCTTTGCCGAGGCTGGCGTGTCGGCGGGGTAAACGGAGCGTCGGGTGTCACGGCGCGCGTGGTTTGACTACGCGCGCTCCTGAGGCTCTTTGCTTTTATCCTTAATTTCCGCGCGCTTCTTTTCCAAAAGCGCAATCAATTCCGCCTCAAAATCGGTGGCCAAACTGCGCGAGCGTTCGATATAGGCGGTGTTCTCCGCCGTCGGAATATTCGGGTCCCAAAGCTGTGCCATGATCCGCAACGCCTCGCGGTCATGTTGGTAATAGGCCTGTTCGGTGACCGAGGCATCGTATTCGGAAAACCCCATCTGTTCCAAGACATAGCGGCCCGCACGCAGGGAACTGTCGAACATTTCGCGCACGATTTTATCGGCCCCGGCTTGGTATAATTCATAGACATGGATGCGGTCGCGGGCACGGGCGATGATGAACAGGTCGGGCCGCTGTTTGCGAGCATAGGCGACCAAATGCACCGCCGCTTTTTGATCATCAAGCGCCACCACCAAAATCTTTGCCGTCTCAAGCCCGGCCGCATGCAAAAGTTCGGGGCGGGTCGGGTCGCCAAAAAAGCCCTTAAAGCCAAATTTGCGCATCAGTTGAATGGTTTTCAGATCATGATCCAACACCGTGGTGTGAAAGCCTGAGGCCTGCACCAAGCGGTTCACCACCTGGCCAAACCGCCCGATCCCGGCGATGATGATGGAATGTTGTTCGTCGATCTTGTCGTCAGGCTGATCCTCGACCCGGTCGGCCAATTTTTGGCGCAGGGTATCATGCAGCATGAAAAACAGCGGCGTGAACATCAAGGACAGGGCAATGACCAGCAACACGCGTTCGGCCAAATAGGTCGACAAAACATGCTGTTGCAGGGCGAAAGTGGTCAAGACCATGCCAAACTCCCCGGCCTGCGCCAGCGAGAGGGCAAAGAGCCATTGCGCCTGTTTGCGCAGCGCAAAAATCCGCCCGATGACAAACAGGATCACCCCCTTTGACACCATCAACACCACGGTCAGCCCGATGATCAAAATCGGATCGCGAAACAGCACCGTAAAGTTGATACCGGCGCCGACCGCGATGAAAAACAGCCCCAAAAGCAGACCTTTGAACGGCTCGATTGAGCTTTCCAATTCATGGCGAAATTCGGAGTTGGCCAAGACGACACCGGCCAGGAATGTGCCAAGGGCGGGGGAGAGACCGACGGAGCTCATCAACAGTGCGATGCCGATGACGATGAGCAGGGCCACCGCCGTGTAAATCTCGCGCATATTGGCGGCGTGGATATAGCGAAATACCGGACGGGTCAGAAAAATCCCGGCCAATATGATCGCCGCAACGGCACCCAAAGTCACCAAGGTGACACCCCATGCGGGCAGGCCTTCGACCAAAGACACGCTATGTTCGCTGGCCACTTTCGCCAAATCCGATGGACGGCTGATCGAGCCATCCGGGTTGATCGTCAGGAGCGATCCCGTGGCCAAAAGCGGCATGACGGCCAACATCGGGATCACCGCGATGTCTTGGGTCAAAAGCACGGAAAACGCCGCGCGCCCACCGCCCGTATGGATCAGTTTCTTTTCAGAGAGGGTCTGAAGCACCACGGCAGTCGAGGACAAGGATAAGATCATCCCAAGCGCCAGCCCGGTCTGCCATTCCAGCCCGGCCCAGACCGAAGCCCCGGTGATCGCGGCGCCAGTGGCGATAATTTGCAGCCCGCCCAGACCAATCAACCGATGGCGCATCTCCCAAAGGGCACGCGGGTCAAGCTCAAGCCCGATAAGGAACAGCATCATCACCACGCCAAATTCGGCAAAATGCATCAGATCGGTGCTCTGCGAATGCTGGACCAAACCAAGCACCGGCCCAATCATCATCCCGGCAATCAAATAGCCCAACACAGACCCCAACCCGAGCCTGCGCGCCAGAGGCACGGCGACAACAATGGCGGCGAGGTAAATGACGGCTTGGGCCAACATGCCTTGCATCCGGGGACTCCGATCTGGGGTGTGTCTGTTTGATCTAAGAGGTATAGGCCTGCGCGCGCGCGACAAGAGCGCGTGGCCATTTTCCAAAAGATTGTTGCGCTGAGGGCATTTAAATCGTCGCAAACCCGCCAAATGTCCGCAATCGGGCAAACGGCGCTGCTGTGCCTTAGCCCGCAACCTCAAGTGTGATCGAACGGCCGTTTTTCACATAGGTCAGAGAGTCAGAGCCAATGGATTGCACCCGTCCGCCGTCGATCTTGTCACCGATCTTGACCTTGGCAAAACGCCCAGATGGCAGACGCACAAGGGCGCGGCGATCTGAACTGGAGCCATAGACGCCCATCAGGTTCAAGGCGCGCAGGTTGATCGCATTTTTCACCGTCGCGGCGCGCGCCACGGTGGTGGGGGCGCTGGACGGGATTTTGCTATCGGGTACACGCGCCGTGACGGTCGAGGCGGCGGAGGTTTTCGTTGTGCCCTCATCGGTGGCAATGGCGGCGGCAGCCGCTGCGGCTGCGGCGGCAGCGGCGAGTTTTGAGAAATCTTTTGGGCGCTCTTTCGGGATCAAAGAGGCAACCACGACCGGCGCGGTCGGTGCGGGGGCGTTGGCCCCGGCCACAATCGCCTCTTGGGCGGCTTGTTCCTGAGCGGAAGCCGGGCGGAATTTTGGCCGGAACCCACCCAGTTGCGCGCGGGTGATACCACCCAGATTGGCCTTTTCATTGTTCTCAACCAAGGCCTCGGGGCGCAATTTGGGGCGGAATTCAGCAAGCGCCAAACGCACCGGATCATCCGCCGCCACAGGGGCCGGATTGAGTGCGGTTTCCACCGCCTCATTCACGGCGCTGCCGGGGCGGGCACCGGGGACAATTGCGGGACGTCCGGCATAAATCACCGTGCCATCCGGTGTCACGGTCCCCTCGGGTGTGGCACGGATAAACCCGGCATCATCATAGTCATAGCGTGTGCCAAAAGGCGCAGGCGTGGGGGCCGCGCGTGGTGGCACGTCGCCTTGATGGCGGGCCACATCGACCAAAGCCCCCGCATCTTGCGACTGGATGCCGGGATCGATCGAGGCGACGTAGACGTCATCCACGCTGTCTTCCACAACCGCGCCGTCCCCCGCATCGGGGGCCAGCGGCCAGATGCCGGTCGCGGCATAATCAGCAGTGAGATCCGCCAGATCGGTTTGGGGCGCCTCATCCACAGTGCCAAGCGGGGCAGGGCGGGAGGCCTCTTCCAAAAGCTCAGGCGTCAATTCCGCCTCTTCGTCAGCCACATCGGTTTCGACCGTCCCCACCGCGTCAGATGCGGGAGCCGTCCCCGCCGTGTCAGACGCGGGATCGGCTTCGACCAGAGCCGTGTTGGGTACAGTTGGCTCGTCGTCGGGGAGAGACTCCGTTGCACTGGTCTCGGCGGGTGTCTCTGAGGTTTCAGACGTTGGCAAAAGCCCGGCAATCAGACCAACCAACAAGAGCAACGCCACCAACGCCCCGGTCAGGATCAACCCAAGGCGACGCGGTTTGCGCGCGGCCTCGCGGTTGCGGCGGCGGGCACCGAAGACGGTCATCGCCTCGGCTTCATCGCGCGTGTTGTCAACCGAGTCGAGACCCGCGGCGCGATCTGAAAGCGGCCTCATCGCCGTGTCGTCACCGCCGTTCTGAGCGACAGGTGCAGTGAGGATATCGGTGGTGCTAAAGCCTTTGGTGCTTTTCTTCGCGGGGGTCGCAAGCTCGGTTTTGGCCTTTGTGACGGCAGGTTTTGCCTTTTGCGCGGCGCGCACTGAGAGGGTTTTGAGCTTGCCAAGGGTCGCGGCCGCTTTGCTGGGTTTATCAGAAGGCGACGCGGGGGACGGTCGCGTCTGTGCAGGCAGGGGCGCGGGCATGGGGGGCGGTTCCGGCAAAGGCCCGGTTTTGCGCGGCTTGATCGGTTTGGGTTTGGGCGCGCTGTCGTCCGGGGCCAAAGGCAGGTCGCCCGAGGTCACAGGCACATGCACCGCGATATGCGGATGGTCTTGCGGCGCGGGGGCAGGGGTAGGGGTAGAGGCAGGGGCCGCCACGTTGGGCATCTGTGCGGATGTGACCTCAGGGGATTTGTGCACATCGGCCAGGACCCGCAGCGGCTGGGCCGACACACGTGGCACACCCGACAGGGCCTCAGGATTGTCAGCCGGTGCGGCACCCAAAGCGCGACGGGATTGAAACGAAGAGGGCGCTTCGGGCGTCGCGGCTCTGAAAGCGTCAGCTGTGTCTGGCGTATCAGGCGGGGTGACCTTTGGCTCTTGTGCCTCGGGTGTAAGCAGATTGGCCTCAAGCCTGTCGGGGGCCGTCACATCCTCAGGCTCAAACGCGGGTTCCGGCTCGTGTCGCGGGGCAGGTGTTTCGATCTGCTCTGCCTGTTTGGGGGCAACATCAGCCGTCTCTTCAGCCGTCTGGCCCTCGTCTATATCGGCAATCGCTGCGGGTTCGGGCGCAGGGGCAGGAACGGGCGCAGGAACAGGTTCGGGAACGGGCGCAGGCTCCACCTCGCGATGCGCCAAAATCGTAATCGCGTCAACGTCCGGTTCAATCCGTGTCTTTGCCCCGACCAAATCGTCGGCGGCTTTGGCGCGGCCAAAAAACGGCTCGCCCAGATAGGATTCAGCCGCGGGCAGAGCGACAAAAGACACCGGGTTGAACCGATGCTCCGTTGCGAAATATTCAGCTTCTTCAAGGGTTTCCTTGGCAACGATCGCGACTTGGATGGTGCCGGATGTCACCACCCAATCCCAAACCAAATCGGTCAAGTCATAGGGGGTCGCGCCCTCAAGAGAGGCGCGAATAGCGGTCTCGCGCGCTCTGTCTGAACCGCCGGGATCGGGCAGGCTGCGATAGAGGATTTGACTGTTCGGGATGACCAGTTTGGTGGCCAGACCGGCGGTCGAGACAGCGGTGGCGGTGCGCCGCAGCTCGGCCAGCTCTTTGGCCATGTCGGGGGCGTCCAGTGCGACCTCGCCCATCTGATGCCACCCGGCGGAGGCGCGGTGCAACAGAACGATGCCATCATGGCTTAGGTTGAGGGCAAAATTCGGTTTCATTTCCGGGGACTGGCTCGGTTTGACGCGGTTCGAGAGGCACCCTAACGCAGCTTTTGGATGGTGCAAAGCGAAACCGACCCCGGATTTGGCCGTGGTGCTGCGGCGGGCGAACTCTTGCCGCCCCGCCGGGAGGACCGTGCCTCAGCCCCGCCCGAGTCAAACCCGCCTTAGCGCATCCAAAGCCCGGCTTTTTTGATTTGATTGCGGATCATCTGTTCGCGCCGGGGCAAATGGTCGCGATCAAACATGGCGCGGATTTTTTCGCCTTTGGGCTGATAGACCAAGCGTTTGATTGGCTCATATTCTTTGAGCACCTTTTTGATCCAGTTGGGCGAAGAAATCTCGCGCAGCACGTCAACCGCGTGATCGCTTTCGCGGGCAAAGAGCAGCGGGAAAGTGCGGTAATGGCACGAGATCGCGCCATCGAGCGTGTTCTCTGGCAAGGTGGTGCGCGCACCGCCAAAGGAATGGATCACCAAGGGCAAAGCGACCTGATCGAGCCAAGGATCAAAGGTCTGAAGCGCTGCGGCTTGGGGCGGATCATCGCGAATGGCGAGGGCGTAGTCCAAGAACCGCTGACCAAATTCATGCGGACATGAGTAAAAGAAAAAACCCGCGTTGAAATAGAGGTAGCGGCGCCAATATTCGTCCGGTTGATCGAGATCGAGCGTGGTTTCAAACTCCAACCCGAATTTGTCATAGAGCGATTTCCAAATCTCGCCATAACCCGGCCCGTAGAGTTCGATTTGTGGCCAGGTGCCTTCGACCTTTTGACTGGCGCAGGGACGGTCAAAATCGAACGGCACTGCGGAGAGCGGCCCGGTGATCAGCGTGTCACTGTCGAAAAACACGAAAGGCTCGCCCTTGGGCAAGGCAAACAGCGCCTCGATTTTATTGCCATAGGGGTAGGCCTGGCCGAAATGGCGCGATTCAAACGGCAGGATCTCCGCATCAAGGCGTTTGAACGCCTCCAGCGCATCGGATTGTTTCATCCGCGGATCGCCATTCCAAAGCGCGCCCGGTTGCGGTTCGGCGATAAACAGCCGGCCTTTGAACTCCGGGTCCGAGGCACGCAGAGAGGCCGCGAACAGCAGAGCCTCATACATCAAGCGACCGTTTTGGCCGACGATGACAATATTGAATGGAGTGGGATTTTGAGGCTTACTGGTCATACGCACTACTTTGATCTGATCGGGAGGGCACCTGTTCGTCGGACTATACGGTGGTTCGCTGTGTATCAAAAGGTGCTAATTCCCTTGTTTGCAAAAGGATTGTTTCCATGAGGCCCGTCATCACCACTCTTCTACTTTTCGCGGCCACCTTTGGTGCCCACGCCCCCGCAATGGCTGAAAATTTCACCACAGCGGCGGAAGTTAAGCCGATTTTGCAAGCGACCAAACCGCAATGGGTCGCGGTGCGCAGCTATGACGGCCAAGACCTTTTGTATTTCACCAATCTTTTGTCGTGGCGTTGCGGTGTGAGCGAGATTTTTTATGCGGTCAATGGCGGTGACATGGTGCCGTTCAAGGCCGAACCTTGTTACGGTGATACCGCGCAACCGAATGCTCTGAAGGCGGAAAGCCTCGACAGCATTTTGGTGATGTTCGCGCCCGGATCGGTGCAAACCGTGTCGGTGAATGTGATCTTTGACGATGGCACATCCGATCAGGCGCAATATGAGCGCAAGATGATCGAAATTCCCTAAGCGCGGCTCATAGCAAATGCCGCCGGTCCCAATCGACCATGCGATGTGCGTTTCCAACCTGAATGGCCTGCGAGAGGGGGGAGGAGAGCGGCGCGAAAACGGTGGACATCAGGATTTTCGATTGCGCCCCTCCTGCCGTTGCCGCCATTTCCTCGTCGGTGGAGCCGCGATGCAATGCCCTCAGGTCCATCATCACCACGTCACCGGTTTCAAGTTCAAGCCGATCGACAGTCTCAGATTGGGCGAGCTGTTCGAGAGCCGCGTCATCAAGCGGCGTGGGAGAGAGGTGGGACCCACGTACAATGCGCAGGCTTTTGCCGGGCTGTAAATAGAGCAACACTTTGATGCAGGGGCCGACAGTGGGCGCCCAAGGATCGATGCCTTCTAAATGCTGGGCGTAAGGGCCGCGCAATAAATCTGTGTGCCAATGTTGCGAGCGATTGACGGTGATGTCGCTCAGACCGATCGAAAGATACGGGTCTTGATCAAAGACGTGTGACAGAAATGCCGTGACGGTCGGATGGGTGGCCAATTCCGCGTGAAGTTTGGCAAAGGTGGGAAACCGATGAAACCCCGCGAGGTGGTGCGAATGGCTGGCGCTTCGTGTTCGTCCCATCTGATCTAGGTTTTGCAAAACCTTATCGCGAAAATGGGCGACCTCGTCTGGACGGAAGACTGCCTTGAGGCAGCACACCCCATCTTGCTTCAGTGCGTCTACAGAAGGATTTGGCATATCACATCCCCTTTTTGAGCCATTTTATCCGGCAAGTGTAGCCCGAAGGTGCCGCAGTGTCGAAAGACTTTGTTTTAAGGACGCCCTAAATGCCGACTGGGTCCGCGTTTAAACAGTCCCGGTTTGCTGCGGTCGCCCCAGATTTGCCCTTTCTTCCACAGCCGCGCGTAGTTGTTCGCATGGCCCTCGACCATTTCGTCGATAGACGAGTCCTTTTCCTTATTGCGCAGGGAGACAATGGCACCGCTGGGCATCATTTTGACGATATTGGCGCGTCCCGATGGTTCGCGCGAGATCAGGCGGGACTCTCCGAATTGCGTTGTCGTCCAATCCTCCCCCTCCGAAAGCACACGGCCAAACAGGTAGGGCCCGGTGACATCCAGGGTCGATTGCCCGTGATACCCTGATCGATGATGCGAGACGATCCGCTCAATAGCCCGCTGGAACACCGGAAGGTTCGGGGCCGCATGAATAAGTGCATTGCTGGTGGCCCATGACGGATGTCCCATGATGTCGCGAAACACCACAAGGGTTTTGCCAGAGTCTGGTTCAATGGCTCGCATGTGCAAATGCGAGAGATCCGAATAAATCCCGCCTTTGTCATACAAAAGACAGTAGCGGGCGAGGTCGGCCTTGAACGCAAAGGGGATCAACGCGTGATAGGCCTCAGCCACCTCGGCTGGAAAGGCGGAGGCCAGATAGTCGGAAATCTCTTCATGCGTGTAGAGGTGATAGCTGGCCTGAGGGTAGATCGTTTTGAATGAGGCGATGTTTTGTGTCAGCGAGGGCGAAAAACGCTGGTCATCCACGGGGCCATCGGTGATGAGAATTTGGAAAATTTGCGTACTCATAGTCAATTGTCCCGTGTGTCTCTTTAAAAGGTCGCACCTCTGCTACTCGGTGTCAAACGGGGGCGCTCAGGTCTATCTGAAGACCTCAGAGAGAAAATTCACCATCGCCCGCCAACTGCGTGCCGTGCATTGACGTCAAAGCCAAATCCCGGCGGCACCCCCGGTTTCGCCGGTTTCGCCGCCGGAATGGTAAACGCATGGCCTGATTCCTGACACGCGCGGTCAAGCTGAGGGATTTTCATGGTCTCGGGATTTTGTCTTGGGATTTTCATTGTCTAACGGGGTGTTTTCCATCACTTTAGCGCAAAGCGATTGGAAATTTCTATCATGCTGGACAAGCTCGACATGTTTATCGCGGTGGCGCGCGAACATCATTTTGGCCGCGCAGCCGTGAGCCTTGGCATCACCCAACCGACGCTCTCGGCGGGGATCAAACAGTTGGAGGATCAACTGGGTGTGCAACTGATCTTTCGCGGTTCGCGCTATGGCGGGTTGACGCCGGAGGGAACGCGGGCCTTGGATTGGGCGCGGCGGATCACGGGGGACGCGCGACAGTTGCGCGAGGAAATGCGCTCGACCCGGCATGGGCTGTCCGGTCAGCTTCGCATTGCGGTGATCCCAACGGCGCTGAACCTGGTTGCCAAATTGGCCGATGCGGTCAGTCGCAAACACCCGAAAGTGCGCTTTGTCATCCTGTCGCGCCCCTCGCGGGATATTTTGGCGATGTTGGAGAATTTCGAGATCGACGCGGGCCTGTCTTATCTGGACAACGAACCGATGGGCCGGGTCGAAACCGAGGCCTTGGGCCAAGAGCGCTTGATGTTGGTCTGTGCCAAGACGTCACCCTTTGCCAGCCGCATAGAAGTGGATTGGGGTGAGCTGAATGGGCAAAAACTGGCGCTGATGACCCCGGACATGCAAAACCGCCGGATCATCAACCAAGCCTTCATGCGCGCGGGCATTGCGCCCGAAGCGCAGATCGAATCCAACTCGATCCTCGCCCTGATCGCCAATGTGGCGACGGGGGAGTGGATCACGGTCCTGCCCGATGACATCGCGCGGTTTTTGGCGGTGGGCAAGGGGCTGTCCTTGGTGCCGATGAGTGGGAAAGAGGGCCGGGAGAGCCATACGGTTGGCCTCGTCGTGCCACAACGCGCGCCCCACACACCAGTGATTGAGGCGCTGTTGGCCGAGGCGCGGCGGATACGGGCGGAAACGGGGGCAGTTTGATAGGAAATTTCTATCAGTTGACGGAATAGCGATATTGACCTTTTGTGTGTCGCTCGGGTCTTGTGGTGGAAATGACCAAAGAGGCCAGCCATGCGCACCCGAATGCCAGCCCAGTCCGATCTGACGCCGCCTGATGCATCCGAAATTGAGGCGGTGATCCGCCCGTTTTTGACGCTCGAAGGCCCGCTCTTGCCAATGCTGCATGCGCTGCAAGAGGTCTATGGCTATGTCCCCGAGACCGCTCACGCGCCGCTCTGTGCCGCGCTCAAAATCACCCGCGCCGAACTCAAAGGCGTGCTGTCGTTTTACCATGATTTTCGCGCCTGCCCGTCGGGCAAACATGTGTTGAAAATTTGTCGGGCCGAGGCCTGTCAAGCGATGGGGGCGACCGCCATGGCGGAGCGGTTGCTCAAAAAACTGGGTGTGGACTGGCACGGCACCACCGCCAATGGCGCGGTCACCGTTGAGCCGGTCTATTGCCTTGGTCTTTGCGCCTGCGCGCCCGCCGCGATGGTGGACGGCAAGGTGATCGGTCGGGTCAGTGACACCCGTTTGGATGTGGTTTTGGCGGAGGTCGGCGCATGAGGATTTATGTCCCCCGAGACAGCGCCGCCAAGGCGTTGGGTGCCGATGAGGTGGCTGACGCGCTCATGGTCGAGGCGCAAAATCGCGGTCTTGAGGTCGAGATCATCCGCAATGGTACGCGCGGCATGATCTGGCTTGAACCGCTTGTTGAGATTGAGAAAAACGGTGTGCGTCTGGCCTATGGTCCGATTGCCCCAGATGATGCGGCGGCTCTTTTGGACGGTCGCGTTGAGGCGCTGGGTTCGGTTGAAGACATCCCGTTTTTCGCCCGTCAAACCCGCCTGACCTTTGCCCGATGTGGCGTCATCGACCCGCTTTCCATCGCGGATTATGAGGCCCATGGGGGCCTCGCCGGCCTCAAGCGCGCCATTGCCATGTCGCAAGACGCGATCATTGATGAGGTCAAACTCTCCGGCCTGCGCGGACGTGGCGGCGCGGGCTTTCCGACCGGGATCAAATGGGACACGGTGCGTTTGGCCCATGCGGCGCAAAAATATATCGTCTGCAATGCTGACGAAGGCGACAGCGGCACTTTTGCCGACCGGATGATTATGGAAGGCGACCCGTTTACCTTGATCGAAGGCATGGCCATCGCCGGGATCGGCTGTGGCGCCACCAAAGGCTATATCTACATCCGTTCCGAATACCCGGACGCCATCGCCGTCATGTCCCGCGCGGTCGAAATTGCGCGCGCTGCGGGCGTTTTGGGCGTGGACATCCTCGGCTCTGGCAAGGCGTTTGACATGGAGGTCCGCACTGGGGCTGGGGCTTACGTGTGCGGCGAAGAGACCTCGTTGCTCAACTCGCTTGAAGGCAAACGTGGCGTGGTCCGTGCCAAGCCGCCTTTGCCCGCGTTGGAGGGGTTTTTGGGCCGCCCGACCGTGGTCAACAATGTGATCTCTCTGGCCACAGTGCCGGTGATTTTTGCCAAGGGGGCCGCGCATTATGCGGGGTTTGGCCTTGGTCGCTCAAAAGGCACGATGCCGATCCAGATTGCAGGAAATGTGCAATTTGGTGGACTGTTTGAAACCGCATTTGGCATGCCATTGGGCGAATTGGTCAATACAGTTGCGGGGGGCACCGCCTCTGGACGGCCCGTCAAGGCGGTGCAGGTCGGTGGGCCTTTGGGGGCCTATCTGCACCCGGATCAGTTTGACACACCCTTTGGTTATGAAGAATTCGACGGGCAAAAGGCGCTCATCGGACATGCCGGGATTGTGGTGTTTGATGACAGCGCCGACATGCTGTCGATGGCGCGGTTTGCGATGGAATTTTGCGCGGTGGAAAGCTGTGGCAAATGCACGCCCTGCCGGATCGGTGCGGTGCGCGGTGTTGAGACGATTGATCGGATTGCCGAAGGCGACGCGGGTGCAATCGCGTTGCTCACGGATCTCTGCGAGGTGATGACCGATGGCTCGCTTTGCGCCTTGGGCGGCTTCACGCCCTTTCCGGTGATGTCCGCGCTCAGACATTTCCCCGAAGATTTCGCCCCGCACAAGGAGGCCGCAGAATGAAAGATTTCATCATCCCCGGACAGGCTGGGGCGTGGGGCAATGGCATTCAGGATGAGACGGATCGTGGCACCCCCGCCGCCACCGGCGCGCCGGTCACTTTGACCATCGACGGCATGGAGATTACCGTGCCTGCGGGCACATCGGTGATGCGCGCGGCCAGTGAGGCGGGCATCCAGGTGCCGAAATTATGCGCCACTGACAGTCTTGAGGCCTTTGGGTCTTGCCGCCTCTGTGCGGTCGAGATCGACGGGCGCAGAGGCACGCCCGCGTCCTGCACCACGCCGGTTCACGCCGGGATGAAAGTCCACACACAAACCGCGAAACTGCGTAAGCTGCGCAAGGGGGTGATGGAGCTTTATATTTCCGATCACCCGCTGGATTGTCTGACCTGTGCCGCCAACAATGATTGTGAATTGCAGGATATGGCCGGGGCTGTGGGCCTGCGCGATGTGCGCTATAAAGCGCCGGAAAGCGCGCCACTGGCCAACCATTTCGAGGCGCGCGATACGTCGGGGGCGGCCAATCCCGAATGGCTGCCAAAAGACGACAGCAACCCGTATTTCACCTATGACGCCTCCAAATGTATCGTCTGCAACCGCTGTGTGCGGGCCTGCGAAGAGGTTCAGGGGACATTCGCCCTGACCATCGAAGGCCGGGGCTTTGACAGCCGCGTTGCGGTCGGCGCGGAGAATTTCATGGCCTCCGATTGCGTGTCCTGCGGTGCCTGTGTTCAGGCCTGCCCGACCGCGACCTTGCAGGAGAAATCCGTCATTGAACTGGGCACGCCGGACCGTTCGGTGGTGACCACCTGCGCCTATTGTGGCGTCGGTTGTAGCTTCAAGGCGGAGATGCAGGGCGATCAATTGGTCCGCATGGTGCCCTATAAACATGGCAAGGCGAACCGGGGGCATTCCTGTGTCAAAGGGCGCTTTGCCTATGGCTATGCCTCGCATTCGGATCGCATCCTCAACCCGATGATCCGCGACAGCGTTGATCAGCCATGGAAAGAGGTGTCCTGGGAGGAGGCGCTTGGCTTTGCCGCCAAGAAACTCGTCGGGCTTCAGGCCAAATACGGCCAAAAGAGCATCGGCGTGATCACCTCGTCACGCTGCACCAATGAGGAAACCTATCTGGTGCAAAAACTCACCCGCGCGGTGTTTGGCAACAACAACACCGACACCTGCGCGCGCGTGTGCCATTCGCCAACGGGCTATGGGTTAGGCCAAACATTCGGCACCTCTGCGGGCACGCAGGATTTTGATTCCGTTGAGAAATCAGATGTGATCATCGTCATCGGCGCAAACCCGACGGATGGCCATCCGGTCTTTGCCTCGCGCCTGCGCAAACGTCTGCGTCAGGGCGCGAAACTGATTGTGGTGGACCCGCGTCGGATTGATCTTTTGCAGACGCCACATATGGGCGAGGGGCATCACCTGCCGCTCAGACCCGGCACCAACGTCGCCGTGGTCTCGGCCCTCTCGCATGTCATCGTGACCGAAGGGCTGATGGACGAGACGTTCATCAACGCGCGCTGTGATCTTGACGCTTGGGAGGATTACAAAGCCTTTATCAGCGAAGATCGCCACGCGCCCGAAGCCACAGAGGCGCTCACAGGTGTCTCCGCCGAAACGCTGCGGCAGGCTGCGCGGGCTTTTGCGACGGGTGGCAATGGCGCGATCTATTATGGGCTTGGCGTGACGGAGCACAGCCAAGGGTCCACCACCGTCATGGCCATCGCCAACCTCGCGATGATGACCGGCAATATCGGCCGCGAAGGCGTGGGGGTGAACCCGCTTCGCGGTCAAAACAACGTTCAGGGCTCCTGCGATATGGGCTCTTTCCCGCATGAATTTCCGGGCTACCGCCATGTCAAAACGGATGAGGCGCGGCAGATGTTTGAACGGGTGTGGGGCGTCAGTTTGGACGCGGAACCGGGCCTGCGCATTCCGAATATGTTGGATGCGGCGGTCGATGGGACCTTTAAGGGGCTTTATTGTCAGGGCGAAGACATCCTGCAATCGGACCCGGACACCAAACATGTGGCAGCGGGGCTTGCGGCGATGGACTGTGTCATCGTGCATGATCTGTTCCTCAACGAAACCGCCAATTACGCCCATGTGTTCCTCCCCGGATCGACGTTTTTGGAAAAAGACGGCACTTTCACCAACGCCGAACGCCGGATCAACCGGGTGCGTAAAGTCATGGCGCCGAAAAACGGCTATGCCGATTGGGAAGTCACCCAAATGCTGGCCAATGCTGTGTTGAAGGAAACCGGTGGCGGGCGCTGGACCTACACGCATCCGGCGGAAATCATGGATGAGATCGCCGCCACCACGCCCTCTTTTGCCGGTGTTGATTATGCGCTTTTGGAGGCCGAAGGCTCGGTGCAATGGCCCTGTAATGAGGAGCATCCGATTGGGACGCCTCTGATGCATGTCGACGGGTTCATGCGCGGCAAGGGGCGGTTCATCGTCACCGAATATATCCCGACCGACGAGAAAACCGGGCCGCGCTTTCCGCTGTTGCTGACCACCGGGCGGATTCTGAGCCAATATAACGTCGGCGCGCAAACCCGGCGGACCAAGAATTCGCTTTGGCATGACCAAGACCTGTTGGAAATCCATCCGCATGACGCCGAAAATCGCGGCCTCAAGGATGGCGATTGGGTGCGCTTGGCCTCGCGGTCGGGCGAAACCTCGCTGCGCGCCAAAGTGACGGATCGGGTCAGCCCCGGCGTGGTCTATACCACCTTCCACCACCCCGACACACAGGCCAATGTCATCACCACGGAGTATTCCGATTGGGCGACCAATTGCCCGGAATATAAGGTGACAGCGGTGCAGGTTGCGGCCTCAAACGGGCCGAGCGAATGGCAACAAACCTATTCGGCACAGGCGGAAAAATCCCGCCGGATTGCGGCGGCCGAATGAGTGGCGTCACCACCTCCAAGTCCGGGGCCCCCATGACAGTGGATGCCCTGCCGGAGGAACAACCCGTGGCGCTGGTGTTCAATGGCTCGACGGCGGCGGTGATGATGGCATCGCCGTTTGATTTGCCGGATTTCTTGCGCGGATTTGCCTGCTCTGAGGGCATCGTGACCCGCGGCTCAGAGGTCACAGAGGTGACGGCGATCCGGCATGAGACCGGCTTTGAGGTGCGTGGGCGCATCCCTGAGGAGCGCGCGCAGGCCGTGGATGCGCGCCGTCGCGCCGCCGTTGGTCCCGTCGGTTGTGGCCTTTGTGGCATCGACAGTCTGGCGCAGGCGAGTGCCTTTCCCGGACAGGTTGCACCGATGGAGCCGGGCCTGATGGATCACGCCCGTGCGGCGCTTGCGGCGTTGACCGCCGGACAGAAACGGCGCGAAGACGTGGGCGCGATGCATGCGGCGGGGTTTTTTGACGCCACGGGATTGGTGACGCTGCGCGAAGATGTCGGGCGGCACAATGCGTTGGACAAACTCATCGGCGCGCTTGGGGATCGCGATCTGAGCAAAGGCGCGGTGTTGATCACCTCGCGGCTTTCGGTCGATTTGGTGCAAAAATGCGCGCGCGTGGGCCTGCGCGGATTGTTCAGCCTCTCAAGCCCGACACGGGCGGCGGTCGATTTGGCCGGGCGTTGTGGCATGACGCTTTGCGTGATCCGGCGCGAGGCGATTGTGCCCTATGCCCATGCGCAGACAGGAAAGGAAACCGTTCTGTGACCAATGATAAAATGATCTTGATGGCCAATCAAATTGCCGCGTTTTTCAACACCCAACCGGGGGTGGATCAGGCGCGCGGCGTGGCACAGCACATTAAAGATTTTTGGGAACCACGGATGATTGCGCAACTGCGCGCCTATTTGGCCGAAGGCGGGCAGGGGCTTGATCCGTTGGTGATTGAGGCCGCAACCGTGTTGTGATGCGGCCCCAAAACGTTACATCCGCGCGGCGTGCCACGCGACGTGATCGGCCATGAAAGTTGAGATGAAATAGTAACTGTGATCATAGCCCTCCTGCATCCGCAGGGTCAGCTTTTGACCTTTGGCGTCACAGATCGCTTGTAGCAACTCGGGCTTCAACTGACCTTCGAGGAAATTATCCCCGGTGCCCTGATCGACCAGAATATCGCGGACAGAGGCGCCATCTTCGATCAAAGCGCAGGCATCATAGGCGCGCCAATCGGCGCGATCCGCACCGATGTAGCCCGTGAGCGCCTTTTCGCCCCAAGGGCAATTCAGCGGCGAGACGATCGGCGCAAAGGCGGAGACGGATTTGAACCGATCCGGATTGCGTAGCGCGATGGTCAACGCGCCGTGCCCGCCCATCGAATGGCCGGTGATGCCCTGACGCGTCATATCGGCGGGGAAATTGGCCGCGATCAGATCGGGCAGTTCAGTTTCGATATAGGCCTGCATCCGATAGTTTTTGGCAAATGGTTCTTCCGTCGCGTTGACATAAAACCCCGCGCCCAGACCAAAATCATAAGCGCCATCGGCATCGTCCGGCACGCCCTCGCCACGAGGGCTGGTGTCGGGGGCAACGAAAATCACGCCATGTTCAGCACAAGCCGCGCGAAACTCACCCTTTTCGGTGACATTGGCATGGGTGCAGGTCAGGCCCGAAAGATACCAAAGCACCGGGAGTTTTTCCCCCGGCGCGTGATCTGGCACGAAAACGGAAAAGGTCATTTCCGTTCCGGTCTCGGTGGACGGGTGGGTGTAAACCCCCTGCGTGCCACCGAAGGCCGTGTTGGTTGAAACGGTTCCAAGCGTCATCAGAACACCACGACCGAACGGATCGATTTGCCCGCATGCATCAGATCAAAACCTGTATTGATCTCATCCAAGGTCAGAACATGGGTGATCATCGGGTCAATCTCGATCTTGCCGTTCATGTACCAATCGACGATTTTCGGCACATCGGTGCGCCCCTTCGCGCCACCAAAAGCCGAGCCTTGCCACACGCGTCCGGTGACCAATTGGAACGGGCGGGTGGAGATTTCCTTGCCCGCTTCGGCCACGCCGATCACGGTCGAAACACCCCAACCGCGATGACAGGCCTCAAGTGCTTGGCGCATCACCGTGGTGTTGCCGGTGCAATCAAAGGTGTAATCCGCGCCGCCGTCGGTCAACTCAACAAGGTGTTGGACGATGTCGCCTTCGACTTTGAGCGGGTTGACGAAATGGGTCATGCCAAAGCGTTTGCCCCATTCTTCTTTGTCGTCATTGATGTCGACGCCGATGATTTTATCTGCGCCAACCATGCGCGCGGCTTGCAACACGTTCAGGCCGATGCCACCCAAACCGAACACGATCACGTTCGACCCGACTTCGACTTTCGCGGTGTTGGTTACTGCCCCGACGCCGGTGGTCACGCCGCAGCCAATGTAACAGGCTTTGTCAAACGGGGCGTCGTCGCGGATTTTCGCCAGCGCGATTTCCGGCAAAACGGTGAAGTTCGAAAAGGTCGAACAGCCCATGTAATGGTACAGCGTTTCGCCTTTGTAGCTGAACCGCGAGGTGCCGTCGGGCATCACCCCCTTGCCTTGGGTGGCGCGGATCGAGGTGCAGAGGTTGGTTTTGCCAGAGAGGCAAGATTTACATTCGCGACACTCGGGCGTGTAAAGCGGAATGACGTGATCGCCGGGTTTCACGGACTTAACCCCCGCACCGACTTCACGCACAATGCCCGCACCTTCGTGCCCCAACACGCAAGGGAACAATCCCTCGCTGTCCAATCCGTCGAGCGTATAGGCGTCGGTGTGGCAAATGCCGGTCGCCATGATTTCAACCAAAACTTCGCCGGCCTTCGGGCCTTCAAGGTCAAGTTCAACAATTTCCAACGGTTTCTTGGCCTCAAAGGCCACGGCTGCGCGCGTTTTCATGGGGTCTCCTCCCGGTGCGAATGTATCTATCGCGTTATGTCACAAGGGCACGATGAGCGAGGCCTGCCCCGCACATCGAAAAACAGCAGATTTCCCATATTTCATGGGAAAATCGTCCTGTTCAGGTTGCGGTAAAATGCCTCTGAGGTCAAACGCTTGGGGGGCATTTTTGCACAAAAGGGGTGTGTTTTTTCGCCTCTATTTCGGACTTGACCCCAAGCGATGCGGCAGAGGTCAAACGCCGCACGATCTTGTCGCTGTTCTCGCCCTTGATCTGGCGCTAAAAGGGGGAATGAATAGCCCATTTTCCAGTCTCAAGACACTCTTGGATACGCCGTTTGACACGGTCATCGACGTGCGCGCGCCCTTGGAATTTGCCGAGGATCACATCCCAGGCGCGATCAATTTACCCGTGTTGAATGACCTTGAACGCGCCGAAGTGGGCACGATTTACAAACAACAGTCGCCGTTTTTGGCCCGCAAACTCGGTGCTGCCATGGTCGCGCGCAATGCCGCCAGCCATATCGAAGGGCCGCTTGCGGACAAGGACGGCGGCTGGCAACCGCTGGTCTATTGTTGGCGCGGCGGGCAAAGATCGAACTCTTTTGCCTCGATTTTAAAACAGATCGGCTGGCGGGTTGAGGTGTTGGAGGGCGGCTATAAAACCTGGCGCAGGCTGGTGGTGGAGGCGCTGTACGATCATGCCTTACCGCACCGGATCGTCTTGTTGGATGGCAATACGGGGACTGCGAAAACGGATATTCTTCAAAGGGTTGAGAGGCGAGGAGGGCAGGTTTTGGACCTCGAATCTCTGGCTCATCATCGCGGGTCTATTTTTGGCACGATGGGGGCGCAGCCCTCGCAAAAAGGCTTTGAAACCGCGCTGGCCACTGCGCTCGCTGCGCTTGATCCGAGCCGCCCGATCTTGGTCGAGGCGGAAAGCTCGCGCATTGGCGCGCGCAACCTGCCGTCCATGCTTTGGGCCGCCATGTGCGCCGCTCCCCGGATCGAGGTAAACGCCACGCTGGCCGCGCGGGCCGGGTATTTGGCCGCGGCCTATGCCGATCTTGTGGCGGATCGCGATCAGATGGATCAGCGCCTGGATCAGCTTGTGCCGTTGCAGGGCTATGAGCGCATTGATGCGTGGCGCGCAATGGCGCAGGACGGGGCATTTGTCGAACTGGCGGAGGCGTTGATGGCGCATCATTACGACCCGCGATATGAGAAATCTCGGGCGCGCTATGCCCATGAGAGTTTGGCGCAGATTGATCTTTTGGACATGAGCGAGACCGCGCGGTCGGCGGCTGCCGCGCGGATCGTTGCGCGGCTCAACGCGCTCTGATCAGGGTCACTCCGTCACCGAGAGGATGCCCACAGTTTCCGTGATTTCGCCAATGATCGCAGCGGGATAGCCCGCCTCGCGCAAAGCGCTGAGGATTTTCTCCGCCCGCATCGGCGACACGGTTGCCAACAACCCACCCGCCGTTTGCGGATCAAACAACAGATCGGCACGGGCGGTCTCTGGCCCTTGATACTCCACGGCATAGGCGCGGTTGGCGGGGAAAATGGTCGAGCGCATCCCGGCTTTCGCCAGTGCCAAAGCCCCCGGCAAAAGCGGCACATCCGAGAGCCGCAGATGCGCGCCAACATGTGAGGCGCGGCACATGCCAAGCAAATGCCCGGCCAGTCCAAATCCCGTCACATCGGTCATCGCATGGGCCGCATTCAAAATCCGCGAGGCGGCGCCCGAGCTTTGCACCATCGAGGCATAGGCCCGTTCCATGTCGCGGCCATGGGCCTGCATCGCCATGTCCGCCGCCAACATCACCCCCGTGCCAATCGGTTTGGTCAGAATAATCTGATCGCCCGGACGCGCACCTTTGAGTGTGATCGGACGGTCCAAAAGGCCGGTGACGGTGAAGCCCATCGACAGTTCCGCCCCCATAGATGTATGCCCGCCGATGATCTGCGCGCCCTCCGCGGCAAAAATGTCCTGCGCCACCTGCATGATCTCAGTGAGCCAGCGTTCCTGTAACGCGGCGCTCAGAGGTGGCAGGGTGATCGCGGTCAAAGCCGCCTGAGGTGCTGCCCCCATCGCCCAGATGTCACCCAGCGCATGGGTGGCAGTGATGCGGGTCATCAACACCGGATCGGAGACAAAGGCGCGCAGGTGATCGACCGAGGCCACTTGCCAAGTGTCGCCATGGGTCAAAATCGCGGCGTCATCGCCGGGCAAATGCAAAATGTCACCGCGATCCGGGCGCGGATCTGTGCCATCCGAGGCGTGCAAAACGCGGGTCAAAATATCGCCCCCGACCTTGGCACCGCAAGCGCCGCACATCGGCTTTTTGCCCTCCACCTCATCGCGCAACCCCAAGGCCACGCGGTCTGGTAAGGGTTTTGCGATCATCGGAGATAAGTCTTTGAGTTTAGACATGAATGCGCGATCAATATGGTTTTTCCACCGCCACATCATTGGCCCAGACATACGGATGCCAGACTTATCGGCAAGCGCCGATTTGGACCCCAATGAGATCAGTTTGAGATAGTCGTTTTGCGGATGATAGGCGCGCAGATCGGCGCGCTCGGTGGGCTCCGACAAAAGCGCGCGCAGGTTGTCGAACAACACAGGGGCCTGACGCACGGCGAACACCCCGGCTTTGGGACGTGGGTCATGGGCCATATGGGCGCAATCGCCCGCTGCTAAGATCATAGGGTCGGAGCTTTGCAAGCTCGGGCCAACGGTGACGAAACCGTCGCTCAAATCAAGCCCGGTCTGTGCCAACCAGTCATAAGGCCGCGCACCCGCCGCCCCCAAGGTAAAGCGGGAGGGCAGGGTGGACCCGTCGCCCAGGGTGAGCGTCTCTGCACCGATTTCGGCCACCTCGGACTGCGGACGCAGGACGACGCCGGTTGTGGCCAAAGCGTCCAAAAGGACACGGCGGGTGCTGCGGCGCAACTCGGACAGGATCTCGCTGCGGTCGATGAGAGTGACTTTGGCCGAAGGGAGCGCGCGCAAGGCATGGGCCATGGCCATGGCCAATTCTGCGCCGGCCACCCCGCCGCCGATCACCGCCACCTCTGGCACCACCTCGCCACGCAACGCGCGGGCGCGAAACGTGTGCCACCGGCTGGCGAAGGCCTCAAGCGGCTTGGCGGCGATGCCATGATCGGCAAAGCCCGGCAGATCGGGCATGGCGGAGGTGATGCCGATGTCAATGGAGGCGACATCATAGGCGATGGAGGGGCGGCCTTCGACATGGATCAGCTTGGCCGCGCGATCAATGCCAGTGGCGCGCCCCAAAACCGCCCGCGCCCCGGCAAACCGGGCCAAGCGCAACAGATCAAGTTCCAAATCCTGCCGTTGATAATGACCGGCGACAAACCCCGGCAACATGCCGGAATAGGCGGCAACCGCGCCCGGATTGATCACCGTGACACGCACACCGGGCAGGGGCTTCATGCCCCACCGTTTGAGGATCAACGCATGGGTGTGGCCGCCACCAATCAGGACCAAATCGCGAGTGAGGGGAAGCTCTTGCATGGCGGGGTCCGTTCTGTGTTGTGTTGGGGGGAATCTGGTCTGATCCGGGCGTCTTGGCAAGGGTGCTGGACGCCGCAGTCTGATCGTGACACCATCCGCCTATGCAGATGCAGCACAGACATTCCCAAACAGACAATCCCAAACAGAGACCCCAGCCATGACAGAACTGGACCAGATGCGCCGGCAAGCCCGCGAGATTTTCCTCACAGGTGTCGCGAGCGCCGATCCCGCCCATGCCGTTGAAGACGCCCTCAAGGGGCGCAGGTTCAACGCGCCTTTGATCATCGCGGTTGGCAAGGCGGCGCGCAGCATGGCCGAGGCGGCGATGCGGCAAGTCAATGCGGCGCGGGTGATCGTGGTGACCAATTACGAGAATGCCAAACCTTTGGAAGGGGCCGTGGTGCGTGCAGCCGGGCATCCGGTGCCCGATTTCGAAGGCGCCCGCGCCGCCCTTTTTATTGAGGACGCGCTGGCCCATGCCAAGGGCGATGTTTTGGCGTTGATTTCGGGCGGCGGCTCGGCGCTTTTGCCCGCCCCCGTGCCCGGTGTCTCGCTTGAGGATAAGGCGGAGGTCAATCGGCTTTTGCTGGGTTCGGGTGCGGATATTGTGGCGATGAATCTGGTGCGCCAACAGCTTTCGCGGCTCAAAGGCGGTGGTTTTTTGCGCGCGGCGGCGCCCTCAAAGGTGACGGCGCTGTTGCTGTCCGATGTGGTGTCAGACGATCTGCGCGCCATTGCCTCGGGGCCGACGGTTTCGCCCATTGGCACCCGCGAAGAGGCGGTTGAGATGTTGCAAGAGCTTGATCTGTGGGACAAATTGCCCGCCGCCGTGACGGATTATCTGGCCCGCCCACGTCCCGATCTTGGGCCTTTGCCCGAGAGTGAAGTGGCGTTGATCGGGTCGAATAAAATATCGGTGGCGGCCATGGCGCGCGAAGCGGGCGGCGGCGCGACGCATGGGGTTCATGTCTTTCCGATCCCGCTTGAGGGCGATGTCGCGGATGCGGCGCGCACCATTGTTGAGAGCGCGATCGAGCCGGGGATTTTCCTGTTTGGTGGCGAAACCACGGTGAAATTGACCGGAGACGGCATGGGCGGGCGAAATCAGGAACTGGCCCTGCGTGTGGCGGTTTTGGCCGAAGAACAGGGACTTAGCGACTATGTGTTTCTCTCGGGCGGCACCGATGGGCGCGATGGTCCAACAGATGCGGCGGGCGGCATGGTCGATCCCGGCACGCTGGATCGAATGCGCGCCTCTGGGCTTGATCCGCAAGATGTTCTGGCCCGCAATGACAGTTATCATGGGCTAGAGGCCGCAGGGGATTTGTTGCAAATCGGCGCGACCGGGACGAATGTGGCCGACCTTCAGGTGTTGATCCGGGGGTGAGGGGGCGTCCAAGCCCCGTTTGCAGTCAACGGCCCTAAGTTGATTAGTCGCAATCAAGCAATTCGGGTTCAGCTATGTTTCATATTTTCTTTGATGGTAAGCTTATTGGTCGTTCTGCATTAGAAGAAGGCGATCCGGCCATGGGGTGCGCAGAAGGCCGCTTCATGCCATGCGAAGGGTTTTCAGAGTTTCTAGCGAGGGTTTCACCGGAGCAAGACAATGATCCTGCGCTAAAGCGTTGGGTCGGGTTGACCGTTTTCGACCATGAAGGTGCTCAAATCGAATGTTTGGATGTCGTACTGTTTGCGTGCGAGTTTGATGGTGAGCGGGACCTTTGGGTTGATGCGTTAGGTATTGGCTTTCCTCTCTATGAAGAGTTGTTCCCGGGGCGCTATGCAACTTATGCAACCCGCGTCGATCAGATAAAAGACGAGACGCATTAAAGGCAGCGAAGTCCGCACTCGAACCTTCGCATAGGCGCGCTGACCGGGACGAATGTGGCCGACCTTCAGGTGTTGATCCGGGGTGAGGGGGGCTGAGCGTTCCTCTGACTTGGGGGCATGTGAATAGGGATCATCGACTGGTCTGTGATGTGCTGTGAAAGTCCGGTTTGAGACCAGCGCAATCAGTCAGTGCGTGTCGTTATGATAGCTGAAATTTGCGCTTTCGCAGATAAAATATCCGTCCCACCATTGGATCATATATCCAGTTGCAAATCTGTTTTCTGATCTCGTGGTTGTATGCCGCACTCCTTGCTGCGCAAGAGCTTCGGAGACCACGTCACATATTGCGCTTGGCCCTTTTGCAATTTCGAAAGAGGCAGACTTGGTCAGATCAACGAAACCATTGATCGTTTCGCCGCAATTGAAAAATTCCGAACAATCAAAGGGACATCCGCTCTCCATCAAAAAACCTTCAAGGGCTGCGAAGACTGAGATGGGGTCGCGCACTGGCTCCGAACAGAATACGCTAGAAATATTCCCTTTATTCCAAGACACTTGATCCAGTTGAAATATTTCAAATGTGTCAAGATCTTCGCAAAAAACATCGCGATTTAAGCAGTGTCCCGTCAGATTCGCTCTGGATACAGACGTGAATTCGATCGTTGCCGACATGGTGTCCTTTGAATTGGCGTCTCCGGATGGAAGCCACCATGGAAATCCAGTCAGGTCCATAGTAATTGTGCCATTAGATACTGTGATCTGGCGAACAACAGTCGGATGGAGTATTGGATTTGTCTTCAGCAACGAAAAGAGTTGTTTTGTAAGCATAAATGAAATCTTTCGAGAGGTAGAAACGAGAGGCAGTTTGGCAGCCTTCCTCGCGAACCGTCAACGGCGGTTTCGTCCCACACCTCGAACCTCCGCATAGACCGCGACGAGCGCCCGGGCCGTCTCAGCGGCTAAACGCAAACCCATAGATCAATTGCCGCAACCCGATGGCAGCGCCGATGATGATGGCGATGATGGTCACGGGGGCGGAGAAGGCCAGGACGGAAAAGGCCGAAAGGCCTTGGCCGACGGTGCAGCCAAAGCCGACCACAGCGCCGACGCCCATCAAAGCCGCGCCGCCGATCTGGCGTTTCAATTCGCGCGGGTCTTCGCAGGCTTCCCAGCGGAACTGGCCTTTGATCAGCGAACCGATGGCCGCGCCCAAAAGCACACCGATGACCGAGCCCACGCCAAAGCCGGGCGATGAGGCAGACGAGGTCATCAGGTAAAACAACGTGTCACCGATGGGGGCGGCGAAGGTGTGGGAGGCAACGGGTTCGGCCTCGAATGTGGCCAAAGAGAGCCAGCTTGTCCCGGCCCAACCGGAGACGATGGCCAGACCCACGGCGCTTCCCCAGAGGATCAAGCGCCGCTGTGCGCGAAAGGCACGAGAGGAGAGGGCGAGGGTGAGGATGGCAAGACCTGCGACAATCCCGGTGGCCACGGTTGGCAGGCCAAGCGTCGCTGAAACCGCCTGGGCAAAGCCGGGCAGGGCGGAGGCCGGGCGGGGCGGAAACAGGGTGACGCGCAATTCGGCCAGTGGGCCGTTGAGCGTGACATATGTCGCCAGCCCCATGACCAAAACAATGACGAAATTGCGCAGATCGCCACCGCCCAAACGCGCCAATGCGCCAAAGCCGCAATTGCCCGCCAGCGCCATGCCATAGCCAAACATCAAGCCGCCGGTGATCGAGGCCATGGGATACCATTTAAGGGCCAAATAGGGCGACATGGCGGGATCGAACAGGCCGAAACCGATGAGGGTGAAGGTGCCAATCAAGGCCACACCAAGCGCCACGCCCCATTGCCGGGCACGCAGATCGGAGCCTTGGTACAGGGCGTCTTCGATGGCGCCCATGGAGCAAAATCGCCCCAAACGCGCGGCCAGCCCCAAGACAAGGCCGCCGACTCCACCAATCAGAGCTGCAAGCAGCCCCGGGTCTAATAGATCAAACATGGGGTCTCCCTCCCTACCGGGAGCGTGAAGGGGGCTTTAGCCGCGCTTCATTTTCCCGCCATCCACCGAACAGAACATGTCGTAGATGACTTCAAGGATGCGTTTGGGGCGATCATCCGTCAAGGAATAGTAAATCGCTTTGCCGTCGCGCCGGGGCGTGACCAGACCTTCGAGACGCAGCCGGGCAAGTTGTTGGCTCACGGCGGCTTGGCGGGCGGACAAGAGGTCTTCCAACTCGGTGACGGATTTCTCGCCCGTGACCAGATGACAGAGGATCATCAGGCGACCTTCATGCGAGAGCGCTTTCAAAAGCTGAGACGCGTCACAGGCGGAGGCCATCATGACGTCCATGTCGTGGTCCGACATGGTCTCAGAAATTACCGGCAAAGGCGAATTCACTGTGTCCACCCCTTTTGTCCTTTAGAAGGCGATTTCATCCATAATCGCGTCAATGCCCGCTTGGGCACACTCTGCGTCGATATCCGGGCCGGGGGCACCAGAAACGCCGATGCCGCCCACTATAGAGCCTGCTGCTTCAATCACAAGACCTCCGCCTAAGGCAAGGGGTTCTGTCAACTCGCGAATCCCGGCCATCATTTGGCCGGGTTCTGTAAGGTCGCTCAAAGACATCGTATCGGTGCGAAAAGACACGGCGGTCCAGGCCTTGCGCCGCGCAGTTTCAAACACATGTAGCCCGGCATAGCGGTCACGCAGATAGACCTGAGGAATGCCAAACCGGTCCACGACCATGACACCGACCTGATAGCCCGCCTCGCGACAGCTTTGCATCGCGGCCATGGCGGCGGTTTGGGCGATCTCGGGTTTGAGCACTTTGAAGGTGACAAACGCGTCGTCGCTGTCCTGAGCAAAGATCGGGGTTGTGAGTGCACAAGTGGCTGTTATAGCGGCGAAAATAAGGGTTTTCATTGGATCTCCTCCCAAGAGATTTAGGGCTTTGGTGTTTGTGTGGTGTGAGTGGTCTCGATCTCAAAATCACTCATCTCAAAATCACTATGATCGCGTAGGGTGATGGTTAGCATCGCCCAAAAGAGTTCGTCACCAGCATAGCCTTCAATCCGCCCCTGTTCGACCCCGTCCTCCACGAGAACGAAAGTGGGCGTAAAGATCACCGGGCCTGTGAATGTCAGGTCCGCAGGCAGCGGCGCGTGCAGATCCACCCGACGCAAGGGGGCAAATTTACCCTCAGGCGTTTTTGGATAAATTTCAGAAATTTCCGCATCCCAGCGGGCGCAATAGGCACATCCGTCTTGCTCCACCATAACCAATTCGGTGGCAAAGGCGGAGAGAATCGATGCGAGCAGGGCGGCGGTTGAAGCCAGAATTTTTGTCAACATATGTATACCAATTGACGGGTGTGACATAAACAACCTAATTTGAATATGTGAATGACACAAGTCACGGATCACTCGTGACACGGGAGGGAAGGGGTCGCGCCATGGAAAAGCCCAAAGGGCAGATCCGGCGATGGACCCCACATTCACATAGGGAGGACTGAATGTTCGATGTTAATTTTATCTCGGCCCTTTTGGGCGGGTTGGTGGTGTTTTTCTCACCCTGTATCCTGCCGATCGTGCCGTTTTACCTGTCCTATATGGCCGGGGCCTCGATGGGCGAAATCAACGCCGAGGGCGATTTGGCTCCGGGCGTGCGCCGCCGGGCCGTGTTATCAAGTGTGATGTTTTCGCTCGGAATCATCACGGTCTTTGTGCTTTTGGGCGCGGCCGCTTTTTCTCTGTCGCAGGCGTTTCGCAGCCATCAGGACATTTTTCGCTTTGCCTCTGCTGCCATTGTGTTTGTCATGGGGCTGCATTTTTTAGGCATCATCCGAATCGGATTTCTCAACCGCCAATTCCAAATGCAGGCCGGTGACACCAAGAACATGAACATCTGGTCGTCCTATGTGGTCGGGCTGGCCTTTGCTGCCGGGTGGACACCCTGCGTGGGCGGGGTTTTGGTTGGCGTGGTGATGATGGCGTCGAATGAAGCGACGGCGCTGCGCGGGTTGATCATGATGGTGGTGTTTGGGATTGGGATGACGGCGCCCTTTGTGGTGGCGGCGTTTTTCATTAAACCTTTCCTCAAATTCGCCGCAAAATTCCGTCGCCATTTGCCGAAAGTGGAAAAGGTGATGGGGCTGTTCCTGATCCTGTTCGCTCTGCTGATCGTTACAAATTCGGTCAATGTGATCGCGGCATGGCTTTTGGAAGCCTTCCCGAGCTTTGCTAAAATCGGATCAAAAGGGAGTCTTTAAAAATGATGAAAATCGCACGGCGCACAATGATGGCCGCAACCCTCTCTGTACTCGCCTTTTCTCCCGCTCTGGCGGTTGAAATGGGCGATGACGGGCTACACAAAACCGCGTGGCAACGCGACACGTTCAAAGATTTGCGCGATGATTTGGCCGAGGCCAATGCGGAAGGCAAACGGCTTTTGGTGATGATCGAACAGCGCGGCTGTATCTATTGCACCAAGATGCACGAAGAGGTTTATCCCGATCCCGAGATCACCAAGATGATCGAAGACAACTTTTTCGTCATTCAAATCAACATGTTTGGCGACATCGAAGTGACCGATTTTGACGGCGAGACCTTGCCGGAGAAAGACATGGTGCAAAAATGGGGGGCGCTGTTCACGCCGACGAATCTCTATTTCCCCGAAGAGGTGGCCGAAGGTGTCTCCGCCAAGGATGCGGCGGTGGTAACCGTGCCCGGCGCCTTTGGCAAATACACCACGTTCAACATGATGAGCTGGGTGTTGGAGCATGGCTATGAGGGCGATGAGCCGTTCCAAAAATACCATGCGCGTCAAGTGGTTCTTCAGCAGGAAGCAGGCCATTTGAAGCTGAAGGAATAGGGGGATATGATGGTGTTACACCTGCCGCAGCGCAGAAAAATTCGATTTTTTGAATTTGTTCTTGCCCTGCGACAAAATGGTGCGCTACGGTATGCAAAACCAATACCGCAGAAATGCGGAAGGTCGCACAGTTTAGGACACACAAGTCTTTTGGGAGGAGACATGAAACGTATCGCAACTTGTTTTGTTGCGCTGGGCCTTACGGCAAGCGCAGCGATGGCCGAAGTGGCCCCGGGTAGCATTCAGTTTGAGGAAGGCGCCGTGGCGCAGTCTCTGACCGGTACTGCGGGCAACCCGGCCGAAGGCCGCACGATCATGACCACGAAATCCGTTGGCAACTGCGTGTCGTGTCACGCCGCCACAGATTACGCCGATGTGCCGTTTCCCGGCGAAGTTGGCCCGCTGTTGGACGGGGCGGGATCGCGTTGGACCGAGGCGGAATTGCGCGGTCTGGTGGTCAATCCGAAAATGACGTTCGACGGCACTGTTATGCCTGCCTTTTATAAGGTCGACGGGTTCACCCGTCCGGGCGACGCCTTTACGGGCAAAGCCGCACCGGCTGATCTGCCGCCGCTTTTGTCGGCGCAACAGGTCGAAGATGTGGTGGCCTATTTGATGACGCTGAAAGACGAGTGATCGCCTTTTCGGCCCCCTGAATTTATGAGGAGCAAACCATGAATCTCACACGACGTGACGCTCTGGCTCTTGGCCTTGGTGCGACGGCTGCGGCATTTTTGCCCTGGCGCGCCACGGCCGCAGCCGAGGATGAAATGGCCACCTTTACCGGTGGTGCAGAGGCAGGCAGCGGGGACATCACCCTGACCGCGCCGGAAATCGCCGAAAACGGCAACACTGTGCCGGTCTCGGTCAACGCGCCGGGCGCAGTCGCCATTGCGGTGTTTGCCACGGGCAACCCGACTCCGGGCGTGGCCACGTTCAACTTCGGCCCGCTGGCCGGATCGCAATCCGCCTCGACCCGCATTCGTCTTGCTGGCACGCAGGATGTGGTGGCCATCGCCAAACTGGCGGACGGCTCCTTTATCAAAGCGGCGTCGACCGTGAAAGTGACCATCGGCGGCTGCGGCGGCTAAATCGACTTATTCTAGGAGACAAAAACAATGGCATCTGGTGTCAAACCCCGCGTGAAGGTCCCCAAGTCGGCTGCTGCTGGCGAGGTGATCACGATCAAAACCCTGATTTCGCATCCGATGGAATCGGGTCAGCGCAAAGACGGTGATGGCAACATCATCCCGCGCTCGATCATCAATCGCTTTACCTGTGAGTTCAACGGTCAGTCGGTGATCGACGTGACCATGGAACCGGCGATTTCCACCAACCCGTATTTCGAATTCGATGCGCAGGTCCCCGAAGCAGGTGAATTTAAATTCACCTGGTACGATGACGATGGCTCCGTCTACGAAGACGTGAAACCGATCGCAATCGGTTGACCAAGGTCAGCCTATGCGCCCCGGACGATCGGGGCGCATAGGGCACACCCAGGGAGGAGAGAAACGCATGAACATTAAAAATACGCTCACCACCAAGCTCTGCACGGCTGCGGTCCTGACCGCTTTTGCTGTTGCGGCCCCCGCATTCGCCGATGAGGATGCCGAATTGGTGATCAACGGCGAGATTGAGATCGTCACCAAGACGACGGCACCCGCGCATCTTGATGGCCACCTCACCGAAATCATGTCGGGGTGGCGCTTCCGTTCTGATGACACTCAGGCGATGGAAATGGACGATTTCGACAACCCCGGCATGTTGGGGGCCGAAGAGGGTCTTTCCCAATTCGAAACCGTGATGGGGACGGAGGGCAAAGCCTGCGTCGATTGTCACAATGGTGTGGAGAGCCTTGCCTCTGTGCGTCCGACCTATCCGAAATGGAATGACGCCAAAGAGGCGGTTTACAGCATTCAGATGCAGATCAATGACTGTCTGACCGAGCGGATGGGCGCGGAAGCTGAGAAATACGACAGCAAGAAAATGCTGAATTTCGAAGCCATTCTGGCCTCTGTGGCCCGCGGAACGCCGATGAATGTCGCCATTGATGGTCCGGCCCAGTCGACATGGGAGCAGGGCAAAGAGATGTATTACACACGCTTTGGCCAACTTGATCTGTCCTGTGCCAATTGCCACGAACAGAACTACGGCAACATGATCCGCGCCGATCACCTGTCGCAGGGTCAAACCAATGGGTTCCCGGTGTACCGGATCAAGGACAACAAGCTGACCGGTGCACAAGGCCGTTTCAAAGGCTGTATCCGCGACACCCGCGCCGAGACTTTCGCGCCGGGTTCGCCCGAATTTTTGGCGCTTGAGCTTTATGTTGCGTCGCGTGGCAACGGCCTGTCGGTCGAAGGTCCGTCTGTCCGCAACTGATCTGACAATGCCCCGCCGGCTGTGCTGTGCGGGGCTTTGTTTTCCTCAATATATTCAATTTTACGCATGAAACTTGGCCGCAAATGCGCCGGTTTTGGCAAAAATGCAACGGAGCAACACGCATGATCTCTCGTCGTGACTTCCTTCAGGTCTCCATGGCCGCCTCCGCTTTGGTGGGTGCCTCGGGTTTTGGCAATTGGTCCCGTTTGGCGGCGCAACAGGCGCTGACCCAAGATCAGCTTTTGGACTTTGACACCTTTGGCAATGTCTCCCTGATCCACGTCACCGACATTCATGCCCAGCTCAAGCCGATCTATTTCCGCGAACCCTCGATCAACATCGGGGTGGGCGGCAACAAAGGGGCTGTGCCCCATGTCACCGGCGCCGATTTCCGCAAACTTTACGGGATCGAAGAAAACTCGCCCTCGCATTATGCGCTCTCGGCGGGTGATTTCTCGGCGCTGGGTCAGGCCTATGGCAAGGTCGGCGGGCTGGACCGTATGGCCACGGTGATCAACGCGATCCGCGCAGCGCGTCCTGATGCGTTGCTCTTGGATGGTGGCGACACATGGCACGGCTCCTACACCTGTTATCACACCGAAGGCCAGGACATGGTCAATGTGATGAACGCGCTCAAACCCGATGCGATGACCTTCCATTGGGAATTCACGCTGGGTTCGGAGCGGGTGCGCGAGATTGTTGGCGATTTGCCCTTTGCCGCGCTCGGCGCCAATATTTTCGACGCCGAATGGGACGAACCAAGCGAGGATTTCGCGCCTTATCAGTTCTTTGAACGCGGTGGCGTGAAGATTGCCGTGATCGGTCAGGCCTTTCCCTATATGCCGATCGCCAACCCCGGTTGGATGTTCCCGGAATACTCTTTCGGCATTCGCACCGAACGGATGCAGCAAGTGGTGGACGAGGTCAAAGCCATGGGCGCGGAGCTGGTCGTGCTCTTGTCGCACAACGGGTTTGACGTTGATAAAAAGATGGCGGGTCTGGTCAGCGGTATTGACGTGATCCTGACGGGCCACACCCATGACGCGCTGCCCGAACCTGTGCTGGTCGGAGAAACGATCCTGATTGCCTCCGGGTCAAACGGCAAATTCGTCTCCCGTGTCGATCTGGACGTGCGCGATGGCCGGATGATGGGATTCCGGCACAAATTGATCCCGATCTTCTCGGATGTGATCGAGCCGGACAAAGAGGTCGCGGCGCTGATCGACGAACAACGCGCGCCCTATGAGGCCGATATGTCCGAGGTGATCGGCCAGACCGACAGCCTTTTGTACCGTCGCGGCAATTTTAACGGCACATGGGATGACCTGATCTGTGATGCGCTGATCTCTGAGCGCGAGGCGGATATTGCCATGAGCCCGGGCGTACGTTGGGGGCCCTCGCTGCTTCCGGGCGATGACATCACCCGCGAAGACATTTGGAACGCCACCTCGATGACCTATGGCAAAGCGTACCGCTCCGAGATGACCGGCGAGTTCATCCGTACGATCATGGAAGACGTGGCCGACAACATCTTTAACCCCGATCCCTATTACCAGCAGGGCGGCGATATGGTGCGGATGGGTGGCCTTGGCTACCGCATCGACATCACCAAACCACAGGGCGAACGGATTTCCGAGCTGACGCTGTTGAAAACCGGCGAAAAGCTCGACCCGGCGAAAAACTACGTCGTTGCCGGCTGGGCCTCGGTCAATGAGGCCACCGAAGGGCCGCAGATTTGGGACGTGGTCGAAGATCACATCCGCAAACAGGGCACGATCACCTTGCAACCGAACACCTCGGTTCAGGTCATTGGCGCCTGATCGCATTTGAACATGTCGCCCGGGCTGCACAGTGGCCGGGCGGAAACGTCACAATCTCAAAAGGGAGCACGCACCATGAGTGACACCCAAAAGGACATAAGCCCCTCGCGCCGCGCGTTTTTGCGCGGAGCTGCGGCAACGGGGGTCGGTTTGGCCGCAGGGTCAGCCGCCGCACAAGGCACGCCCGATCCGTTGATCACTGAAAAACAGGACTGGGCCATGACCACCGGCGCGGGCGTTGATGAAACGCCTTATGGTCTGCCGATCAAATACGAAGGCGATGTGATCCGGCGCAATGTGCCATGGCTCACCGCCGATCCGATTTCCTCGATCAACTTCACGCCGATCCATGCGCTTGACGGAACCATCACGCCGCAGGGCTGTGCCTTTGAGCGCCATCACTCCGGTGCGATTGAAGTGAAGAAAGAAGATTATCGTTTGATGATCAATGGTTTGGTCGATCAGCCGCTGGTCTTCACCTATGCCGATCTGGAGCGTTTCCCACGCGAAAACCGTACGTTTTTCTTGGAATGCGCGGCCAACACCGGGATGGAATGGGCGGGGGCGCAATTGAACGGCGCGCAATTCACCCATGGCATGATCCATAACATGGAATATTCCGGTGTCTCCCTGCGCACGTTGCTCGAAGAGGCCGGGCTGTCTGCCGCTGGCGATTTGTCGGACAAATGGGTCTATGTCGAGGGCGCGGATGCGTCGTCAAACGGGCGCTCCATTCCGATGGAAAAGGCGCTTGATGATGTCATGGTGGCGTTTAAGGCCAATGGTGAAGCGCTGCGCATGGAGCATGGCTATCCGGTGCGCTTGGTTGTGCCCGGTTGGGAAGGCAACATGTGGGTCAAATGGCTGCGTCGGATCGAAGTGACGGCGCAGGCCGTGGAAGGTCGCGAAGAGACCTCGAAATACACGGACACTCTGGCGGATGGCACCTCGCGCAAATGGACATGGGTGATGGATGCGAAATCCGTCGTCACCTCGCCCAGCCCGCAAAGCCCGATCACCCATGGCACCGGGCCTTTGGTGATCACCGGTCTGGCGTGGTCCGGGCGCGGCGCCATCACCGGCGTCGATGTGTCGAAAGACGGTGGCAAGACCTGGGAAAAGGCGCGTTTGGCCAAGCCCGGCGAGAAAATGGCGCTCACCCGCTTTTATCTCGATACCGATTGGGACGGCTCGGAGATGTTGCTGCAAAGCCGCGCGCATGACGACACCGGCTATGTTCAACCGACCAAAGCGCAGCTTCGCGAGGTGCGGGGCGAGAACTCGGTCTATCACAACAACTGTATTCAGACATGGCATGTCAAAGCCAACGGGGAGGCAGAGAATGTCGAAGTTTCTTCCTAAACTCATGACGGCGACGGCGCTGGCCGCCACGTTTTCCATCCCGGCTTTTGCCGAGGGCTTCGGTCTGGGCCGTCCGGCTTTGCCCGAAGAAATCACCGCATGGAACCTTGATATTTCGCCCAATGGCGATGGGCTTCCTGTCGGGTCCGGCTCGGTTGAAGATGGCGAAATGATCTTTTCGGAAAACTGCGCGGTGTGTCACGGCGAGTTTGCCGAGGGTGTGGACAATTGGCCGAAACTTGCGGGCGGCGACGGCACTTTGGCGGACAAAGATCCGCTTAAAACCGTCGGTTCCTATTGGCCGTATCTCTCGACCGTCTATGACTACGTCCGCCGCTCCATGCCCTTTGGCAATGCGCAGACCATGTCGGATGATGATGTCTACGCGATCACCGCCTATATCCTCTATTCGAACTACATCGTTGAGGATGATTTTGTGCTGTCCAACGAGAACTTCCTCGATGTCGACATGCCCAATGCCGACGGGTTCATCATCGATGATCGTCCTTCGAGTGAATACACGATCTTTACCGAGGAAAACGCCTGTTACGAGAATTGCAAAGACAGCGTTGAGATCACCAAACGGGCGACTGTTTTGGACGTGACCCCCGATGAGGCGGGCACGGATCAGGCGGCCGCCGAGCCTGCGCCCGAGGCCGCGCCTGTCGAGGTCGCCGTGGCAGAAGAAGCGCCGGTTGAGGCCCCGGTTGAGGCCCCCGCCGAGGTCGTGACCGCGGCCTTTGACGCCGATCTCGCGGCCAAGGGCGAAACGGTCTTTAAAAAATGCAAAGCCTGTCACCAGACCGGCGAGGGCGCGAAAAACAAGACCGGTCCCATTCTCAACGGCGTGTTCATGGCCAAAGTCGCGCATGTCGATGGGTTCAAATATTCCAACGATATGTTGGGCGCGAATGAGGCTGGAGCGGTTTGGGATGAGGCGCATCTGGCGGAATTCCTGGCCAAACCCAAGAGCGTCTATTCCAAGACCAAAATGACCTTTGCGGGGCTGAAAAAAGACAGCGAAATCGCCGCAGTGATCGAATATCTCAAATCGGTGTCGCAGTAAGCGACGCGCATCGGAAAGGGCGGCCTATGGGTCGCCCTTTTTCTGTGGTAGACTGAGATCAAAGGGAGGAAAATCACATGAAAACAATGATAAAGGCAATTGCGGTCGGTCTCATTTGCGCATCCCCGGCTTTCGCGGAAGATCAGGCCATCACCTTTGACTATGACGGCACATTTGAGGACGCGACCTTTGCGATTGAAGATGCCATTGTCTCGAAAGGTCTGGTCATCGACTATCGCTCGCACACCGGCGAAATGTTGGAGCGCACCCGCGCGGATGTTGGCTCTGACGTCGTGCTGTTCGATGCCGCTGACGTGTTTTTGTTCTGCTCTGCCGTGGTGTCGCGTCAGGTGATGGAGGCCGATCCGGCCAATATCGTCTATTGCCCCTATTCCATCTATGTCGCCGACCAAGCCGGCAAAGTCACCATCGGATTTCACGATTATCCCGATGGCCCGATGCAAGCGGTCGAAGATTTGCTGACAGAGATTGTCGAAGAGGCCACAAGCTTCTAGATGTAGCCTCTGAACCAAAGGGATGAGGCCTATGGACTGGATCGACCGATTTGCGGGGTTATCATCCCTTGAGCCGCGCGTGCGAGAGCGGCTTGTGGCGCAATCGCAGATCGTCCATTTGCCGCTGGGTACGGTGTTGTTTGGGCCGGGCAAAAGCCCCGAAAACCTGTTGTTGTTGCTTGAAGGTACGGTGCGGGTGCAACAAACCACCGAAGGCGGGCGCGAGATTGTGCTCTACCGGGTCCATGCGGGCGAAAGCTGTGTTTTGACCACGGCGTGCCTCCTGGCCTATGAGGATTATTCCGCTGAAGGCATCGCCGAAACCGAGGTGGAAGCCGTGGCCATTCCGCGCCGGGTGTTTGACGATCTGGTGGCGAAATCGCAAAGTTTTCGCACCTTTGTCTTTTCCGCCTATTCGCGCCGGATCACCGATCTGTTTCATGTGATCGAAGAAATCGCCTTTCAAAAGGTCGATATTCGTTTGGCGCAAAAGCTGTTGGAATTGTCGAAAGGGGCGGGCCGGTTGAAAGCCACCCATGCGCAACTGGCCGCCGAATTGGGCACTGCGCGCGAAGTCATTTCGCGTCAGTTGCAGGAATTTCAACGCCGGGGCTGGGTTGAAACCGCGCGCGGCGAAGTGACTTTGGTCAACCCCGCCGCATTGAGAAATCTGTCAGAAGCGGCGTAACGCCTTACTTCTTCATCGGGCAGGTCGAGAACCCAAAGAGAGAATAGAGCGGGCAGCTCGACATCAGGCCCGTGGCCAGCGGGATGATCCCGAGCAGGTACAGCCAGCGCATCGACGCATCCGGATTCATGAAAAAGCCGAGGATAAGGGCCGCGCCGACGACGATCCGCAAAATGCGGTCGATCTGACCGATGTTCTTTTTGAGCATGGGACTCTCCATTTATGACACTGATTTAACCATAGGCGGTTTTCGCCGCTCTGTCTGTGACAAACTCACAAGCGGCACGGCGCGGGTTTGATCCGCGTGAAAACGAAGACTGTTCGATATGTGCAAAAAAAACGGGAAATCCGAAGATTTCCCGTTTAAATTGGTTCGGTTTGAAGAGGCTTTAGTCCATCGCTTTGAAGTTCAAAGCCGCCCCGTCTTTGATGCCGGAGAACCAGCGCGCCGTGACGGTTTTGGTTTTGGTGTAGAATTTGAACGCATCGGGTCCGTATTGGTTCAAATCGCCAAAGGAGGATTTTTTCCAGCCGCCAAAGGAATAATAGGACAGCGGCACCGGGATCGGGAAGTTGATGCCGACCATGCCGACATTGACGCGCGCGGCAAAATCGCGCGCCGTGTCACCATCGGCGGTGTAGATCGCGGTGCCATTGCCATAATCATTGGCGATGATCAGTTGCAGCGCCTCTTCATAGCTGTCCATCCGCACGGTGGAGAGCACGGGACCAAAGATTTCCTCTTTGTAGATGTCCATGTCGGGGGTCACATCGTCAAATAGCGAGGCCCCGGTGAAAAAGCCGTTTTCATAGCCTTGAATGCTCAGGCCACGACCATCGACCAAAAGCTTTGCGCCCTGTTCGACACCGGAGGCAATCAGGCCCTCGACGCGGGTTTTCGACGCGGCGGTGATCAGCGGACCGAAATCGACATCCGCGCCCGCGGTGTAGGGCCCGACTTTGAGCGCTTCGATTTTGGGGATCAGTTTGGCGATCAAACGATCTGCGGTCTCTTTGCCCACCGGCACGGCCACGGAAATCGCCATGCAGCGTTCGCCAGCGGCACCATAGCCCGCACCGACCAGCGCATCGGCGGCCATGTCCAGATCGGCGTCCGGCATGATGATCATGTGGTTTTTCGCACCGCCAAAACACTGTGCGCGTTTGCCATTGGTTGCGGCGCGGCCATAGATATATTGCGCGATCGGGGTGGAGCCGACAAAGCCCACGGCCTGAATGGTGTCATGGTCCAAAATGGCGTCCACGACCTCTTTGTCGCCATGGACAACCTGCAACACGCCCTCGGGCAGCCCCGCCTCGGTGAACAGCTCGGCCAGCATCAAAGAGGTCATTGGCGTGCGTTCAGAGGGTTTGAGGATCATCGCGTTGCCCGCCGAAATCGCCGGGGCCATTTTCCACAGCGGGATCATCGCCGGGAAGTTGAACGGCGTGATGCCTGCGACCACACCCAGCGGTTGACGCATGGCATAAAGGTCGATGCCGGGACCCGCGTCGCCGGTATATTCGCCCTTGAGCATCGCAGGCGCGCCCATGCAGACCTCAACCACCTCAAGCCCGCGTTGCACGTCGCCTTTGGCATCGGGGAGGGTCTTGCCATGCTCGCGCGACAGGCATTCGGCCAGCTTGTCCATGTTGTCGTTGATCAACTGACCAAAGCGCATCATCACCCGCGCGCGGCGCTGCGGGTTGACCTTGGCCCAAGCCTGTTGCGCCACAGCGGCTTTTTGCACCGCTGCGTCAAGCTCGGCGGGGCTGGCCAGCGGCACGCGCGCGATCACGTCGCCGGTGGAGGGGTTCAGCACATCGGAAAACCGACCAGAGGTTCCGGCGACCAAGGCACCGTTGATGTAATGTTGCAGCTCTTGCATGGGGGTCTCCTTTTCATTTGCACCACGGTAGCCTTGCGAAAATGAGTTAAAAAGAGGGAAGATTTCAAAAACGTTTTGCAGTATTGCAAAAGGCGCGCGGTGAGACATCGGCGCGCTGGTATCCAGTACAGGTCACGAGGTTCGACAACTCACATCAGGGGGGAGACACGCCTATGAGCATGAATTGGGACGATTTAAAGGTGTTTTTGGCGGTGGCGCGCACCGAAAGCCTGTCGGGGGCAGGGCGTCAGTTGAAAATTGATCCGGCGACGGTCGGGCGGCGGATTGCGCGGCTGGAAGACGGGCTTGGTGTGGCGCTGTTTGCCAAATCGCCCCAAGGCTATGATCTGACCCGCGACGGCGCACGGTTGTTGAGCCATGCGGAGGCGGCGGAACAGGCGGTGGCCTTTGGGGCCGAAGATATGAGTGGCGAGGGAGACCGGGGCCTGAAGGGCGTGATCCGGGTCGGTGCGCCGGATGGCTGTGCCAATTATGTGTTGCCGCGTGTGATTGCGCGAATCGCAGAGGCGCACCCGGACCTTGAGGTGCAAATCGTGGCCCAGCCCCGCCTTTTCAACCTGTCCAAACGCGAAGTCGATTTTGTGGTCAGCGTCTCTGCGCCGACCTCCGGGCGGCTTTTGGTGCAGAAGATCACCGACTATCACCTCTCGCTTGCCGGGATGAAATGGTACATGCGCCAACATGGCGAGGTGAGCGGGCTAGAGGATCTGTCGACCCATAAGATGGTCGGCTATGTGCCCGATCTGATTTTCGACAAGGAACTCGATTATCTTGAGGAAATCGGGGTTTCAAAGGTCGATTATACGTCAAATTCGGTTTCGGTTCAGCTGAACATGATCCGCGCCGGACTTGGATTGGGGGTCGTGCATGATTTTTGCCTGCCCTATGTGCCGCGTTTGACACGGCTTTTGCCCGATCAAATCCGCCTTAAACGGGCGTTTTATTTGGTCCGCCATGCCGATGATCGCAAGGTCGAGCGGCTGTCGCGTTTTGCCGATATGTTGGCGGTGGACATGCGCGCTGTGGTTGAAAGTCTTGAAGCCGAGACTTGACAGATATGGCCCGCTCAGTGGACGCTGAGGGCAGGGAGTCGATTGAACTCAAACACATAAGGGAGGGCCTATGCTTGTAGGACAAATTCTGAAATCGAAAGTCATTGGCGAAGCCATCACGATCCGCCCGGATATGACCGTGGGCGATGCGGCCGCTCTTTTGTCGGTGCGCAAAATCGGTGCGGTGATTGTGGCCACAGACCCTGAGCGCCCCGAAGGCATCCTGTCCGAGCGCGATATTGTGCGCGAATTGGGCAAGACCGGCGGCGAGAGTCTTGGGCATCATGTCAGTGATTTCATGACCCGCAAACTGGTGAGCTGTGAGCCGACCGATACTGCGCTTGCCGTGCTTGAGCGGATGAGCCAGGGCCGGTTTCGCCACATGCCGGTGATGGAAGGCGATAAGATGATCGGCATCGTCTCGATTGGCGATGTGGTGAAGGCGCGTCTTGATGAATTGGCGATGGAAAACAACGCTCTTGAAGGGATGATCATGGGGCATTGAGCCCTCTCATCGCGGTTTGGTGTGATTATGACGGGGTGACGGGGCGTTCGCGCCCCAATCCCCTTGATTTTGCACCCGCAATATAGTTGCGTGCACCGCAGAAAGAGGAGGACCCCCATGCGCATCGGACTCTATCCCGGCACATTTGACCCTGTGACCCACGGCCACGGCGATATTATTCGCCGGGCCTGTGCTTTGGTCGATCGTTTGGTCATTGGCGTGGCAATCAACCGCGACAAAGGGCCGTTGTTCACGCTCGAAGAGCGGGTGGAGATGCTGAAACAGTACACAAGCCGTATTGCCAATGAGACCGGCTGTGAGATTGTGGTGCATCCGTTTGAAAACCTGTTGATCCAATGCGCCCGCGATGTGAACGCGTCGATCATCATCCGAGGTCTGCGAGCCGTGGCAGACTTTGAGTATGAATATCAAATGGTTGGCATGAACCGCGCCCTTGATAGCAATATCGAGACCGTATTTTTGATGGCGGATGCCAAACATCAGGCGATTGCATCGAAACTGGTCAAAGAGATTGCGCGTCTGGACGGCGATATTTCCAAATTCGTGGCCCCCGATGTGGCAGACCGGCTTTTGGCAAAATTCAAGAGGTGACCAGTTCTGCCGTCGAAAGGCGGCCCTGCGAGATGATAAAAGCCCGAGATGATAAAAGCCCCGCCGGGAGAACCCGTGGGGCTTTTTCATGAGAAACTGTTGGGGCGCTCAGCCGTAAATGGCTTGGCGGGCAAGGTCGCAGGCGCGGCCATGGTCCATGGCGAGATCAGTTTTGACCTTTTGCGGCAGGGCGTCCAATTCGGCCAGTGTACGACGATAAGCGGCCCGTTTTTGAGCGGCGTTTTTCAGGTTGGCGAGAAGTTTCATGGTGCCGATCCTTTCTGGGCTATGATGAATTTCTGCCCCCTATATGCGCCTGAATTAGCGCTAACACCAATGCCGGTTCGCCAAAGTCGTCATGCGATTTGCGCATGGGTCAATGTGAAACTGCATGGCTTTTGAGGGTGCTCAGAAACTTGGGATGACGCCAATGGCCACAAAGCCTTTGAGAACGGTGTCCACCGCAACAGCCGCCAAAATCATTCCCATCACCCGGCTGACCACAGCCGCGCCGGTTTCGCGCAGCACCTTGAGGATGGGGGCGGCGGCCAGAAGGATCAGCAGAGTGATCAACAGGACAACGGTCATGATCGAGGCGGTCATGGCCTGATGCGCCATGGAAAACCGATCATTGTCGGTGAGCATGACCACGGCCAGCATTGCACCGGGGGAGGCGATGGAGGGCATCGCCAGTGGAAAAACGGCCACGCGGCGGGCCTGCACCTGTTGGTCGGAGAGCGGTTTTTCGACCTGTGCGACCTCATGCGAGGGTTTGCCATCGCCAAAGATCATGGTGAGCGCAAAGAGGAAAAGCACCAGCCCGCCAGCGATTTGGAATGAGGGTAGGCCAAGGCCCAAAGCGTCCAAAATCACCTGACCAAACAGGATGAAGAGCAACAGGATGAGAAAGGCCGTCAACACCGCGCGCGCCGCAACCATGCGGGCCAATCGAGGCTCCAGGCTGGCGGTTGCGCCGATGAACACGGGCAGGGTGCCGATGGGATCAATGACGACCCACAGGGTGATGAATTCGCTCAGGAGGGTGGAGAAATTGAACATGGGCACGCGCGTTTGGAGGGTTTGTTTTGAAATAGCCGCAGGACATTAGAACACAAGAGGGGGTGGCTCTGATTTGGCGGTAAAGCGGAAAAAAGCGCCCCGAACCCAAAGGCTCGGAGCGCCCACCTCCCGTTCGCGCGGGATAGCTGTGGTTTCGTTGGCTTAAAGGAACTTACCCATAGCGACGGCTGTGTCTGCCATACGGTTCGAAAAGCCCCATTCGTTGTCATACCACGTCAGAATACGCACCATGGTGCCCTCCATGACTTTGGTCTGATCGCAATGGAAGGTCGAGCTGTGCGGATCATGGTTGAAATCCGTGGACACCAGTTTGCGATCCGTGTAGCCAAGGATGCCTTTGAGCGGGCCGTCTGCAGCGGTGCGGATCAACGCGTTGATCTCTTCGACCGTGGTGTCGCGCGCGGCTTCAAAGGTCAGATCGACGACAGAGACGTTCGGGGTCGGCACGCGGATGGCAACGCCATCGAGTTTCCCATTGAGTTCCGGCAAAACCAGACCCACGGCTTTGGCAGCCCCGGTCGAGGTCGGGATCATCGACAAAGCGGCGGCACGGGCGCGGTAGAGGTCTTTGTGCATCGTATCCAACGTCGGCTGATCGCCGGTGTAGGAGTGGATGGTGGTCATAAAGCCCTTGATGATACCGATATTGTCGTTGAGCACTTTGACCACCGGCGCGAGGCAGTTGGTGGTGCAAGAGGCGTTGGAGACGATAATGTCATCGGCACTCAGTTGGTCATGGTTCACGCCGTAAACGATGGTTTTGTCAGCATCGGTGCCCGGCGCGGAAATCAGCACGCGCGAGGAGCCGTTTTCGAGATGCGCCTGGCATTTTTCTTTCGAGGTGAAGATGCCGGTGCATTCGAGCACGATGTCGATGTGCGACCAAGGCAAATCCGCCGGATTGCGGATGGCGGTCACTTTGATCGGGCCACGGCCGACGTCAATGGAGTCTTCGGTGAAGGTGACTTCCACCGGGAAACGGCCATGCACCGAGTCGTATTGGAGCAGGTGAGCGTTGGTTTCGACCGGGCCCAAATCGTTGATCGCGACCACTTCGATGTCGGTACGCCCCGACTCAATGATCGCGCGCAAGATATTACGCCCAATTCGTCCAAATCCGTTGATTGCAACTTTTACGGCCATATCAGCACCTCCTATGACGCTTTGGCAGGAAAGAGGGCGATGGGAGAGGGCCCTCTCAGATGGGATCCATGATGGTGCGCTGTGGCAAATCCCGCCATGGAGAAATTCGTGAGTCATTCGCTGTTATCGCTAACATCGCGATCCGAGCGAAAAGGTCAACCGGAATGCGACTTTCATCGCCAAAAGGCGACCAATTGCAGCAATTCAAGAAACTTACGGGTCAGGAAAAGAGAGGCGTGCCCTCCGTTCAGCCCAAAATCAAGACCGAGCGCGATCAAAATCACAATGGCGAGCCCGACGGCAATTTGGTTGGTCATGTGTAGCGCTAACTGTTTCTTTGACCGAACAATGCGTCAGAGAGGTAAAGAAAAAAAGGGTTCAGATCAAAAAAACAAAAAAAGGCCCGGCAAAGCCATGCCGGACCCCAAAACTTTGGATTAATCGGCCCCAAGCACTTAGTGCAGGCGGCCCATCGCAGCGGCGACATCGGCCATACGCGCCGAAAAGCCCCATTCGTTGTCATACCAGGCCAGAACCCGCACGGTGCGACCGACGACTTTGGTCTGATCCGGGGCGAAGATCGAGGATTCGGTGGTGTGGTTGAAGTCGATCGACACTTTCGGCTCCGGGTCATAGCCCAGCACCGCGCCCATGTGACCGGCGGCGGCTTGGCGCACGACTTCGTTCACATCCGCAACGGTGACGTCTTTGCTGGCCTGGAAGGTCAGATCGACAGCGGAGACGTTCGGTGTCGGCACGCGGATCGAGGTGCCGTCCAATTTGCCCGCAAGTTCCGGCAGGACCAGACCCAGCGCCTTGGCGGCCCCGGTCGAGGTCGGGATCAGCGCCATGCTGGCCGCGCGTGCCCGGTAGAGGTCTTTGTGGCGACGGTCATGGGTGGATTGATCGCCGGTGTAGCTATGGATCGTGGTCATGATCCCGCTTTCAATGCCGATGGCGTCGTTCAACACTTTGGCCAAGGGCGCGAGGCAGTTGGTGGTGCAAGACCCGTTGGAAATGATCCGGTCTTCCGCCAAAATATCACGGTGGTTCACTCCGAAAACCACGGTGCGCGCCACGTTGGTCGCAGGCGCCGAGATCAACACTTTGCGCGCGCCGCGCTCAAGGTGAACGGCGGATTTCAGGCCGTCGTTGAATTTGCCGGTGCATTCGAGCACGACGTCAACGCCCTCCCAATCGAGTTCCTGCGGATCGTAGGTGGACATGACTTTGATCGGGCCGTGGCCCAGATCCATCGTGTCGCCCTCAACGCGCACGGTGCCACCAAAGCGACCATGGACAGAATCGTATTTGAGCAAATGCGCGTTGGTTTCGATCGGGCCGGTGGCGTTGATTTTCACCACTTCAACCTCATTGAGGCCGGCCTCGGCGATATGTGCCAAGGTGCAGCGACCGATGCGGCCAAAACCGTTGATCCCAAGTCTGATGGTCATTCTTGCGTCTCCCGAGCTCTCTGTTGGCGGGGCATTGCCCGCCGTCTGTGCGGTTCCGTGCGGTCTCTCGTGTCGTGTCACATGCGGCGCGTGGCAGGGATCGCGGTTCGCAGACCGGCAGGATGTTGAGCGTGGTATACGGGCGTATGCTGCATAGGAAAAGTCTTTAGCGCCAACATGTTAGCGAAAACATAAGGGTTAGCGCAAACACTGCACAGTGATTTGGCGATGATTTGGCGATGATTTGGCGATGGCGTGGTTAACGGGTGGGGGCGAGGCTATGTGCCCACTCGGAAAAGCGGATCAAAAAGGCGCGGGCGTCTTGGGCTGTGTCTGGGTGGGTCACCAGCGCATGAATGTCCTCAGGCGATGATTTCATCACGGGGACGCGCAGAAAAATATCCGCCGCAAAGCCGGTGGACAGGGTCGAGAGCACCCGCCTCAGATCGGTCAGCATGTCATCGCCACGATGGGAGGCATGGGCCAAAGCGATGGGTTTGCCGATCAATTCTTCGCCGGAGACCAACCAATCCAGAGCGTTTTTCAATCCGCCGGGCAGGGCGCGAACATATTCGGGGCTGGCGATGATCACCCCGTCGGCGGCTTTGATCCGGGCGATGAAATCCGACACGGCTTTGGGGCGATCAGGCCCCTCAAGATCAGGCGAAAAGATCGGCAACTGCCCCAGCCCGTCACATATGGTGATCTCCATGCCCTCAGGCGCAACGGCTGAGAGGGCTTTGAGCAGGGAGGTGTTGGTGGAGGCGCGGCGATTGCTGCCGGACAGGGCGAGGATATGCATGGGCGTATGAACATCACTGTGCGCCAAAACGTCAATTCACAGAGGCGTCAGACCATAAAAAAGCCCGCGCATGTGGCGCGGGCTTTTGTGATCTTGATGTGGGGCGGTTTAGCCCAACAGTGCTTTGACCTGAGCCACGACATTTTCCGCGCTGAGGCCGAATTTGGCGTAAAGCTCCTCGGCGGGTGCGGACGCGCCAAAGCGGGTCATGCCCACGAAGGCCTGTTTCGCTTCGCGGCCACGTTCGCCCAAAAGCCAACGATCCCAACCGCCATCGCGCACAGCCGCCTCAACGCCGACGCGCACCGGACCAGCGGGCAGGACCTTGCGGCGGTAGGCTTCGTCTTGCTCGGCAAACAGTTCCATACAGGGCATGGACACCACACGAGTGCCGATGCCGTTCTCTTGCAGGATTTTGCGCGCCTCCATGGCGATCTCGACCTCAGAGCCGGTGGCGATGAGGATCGCATCCCGTTTGCCTTCCGCTTCGGCCAGCACATAGGCGCCTTTGGCCACGAGATTGGAGGTTTTATGCTCGACACGTTGCGTTGGCAGGTTTTGACGGGTCAGCACCAAGACAGACGGTGTCTTCTGCGAGGTCAGCGCGATTTCCCAGGCTTCCGCGGTCTCGACCGTGTCACAGGGACGGATGGTCAAAGTGTTCGGCGTGGCGCGGCAGATGGCGAGATGTTCGACCGGCTGGTGGGTCGGACCGTCTTCGCCAAGGCCGATGGAATCATGGGTCATCACATAGGTCACCGGGATCTGCATCAACGCCGACAGGCGCATCGCCGGGCGGGCGTAGTCGGTGAAACAGAAGAAGGTGCCACCATAAGGACGGATACCACCATGCAGCGCCATACCGTTCATCGCGGCGGCCATGCCGTGTTCGCGGATGCCGTAATAGACATAGCGGCCTTTGCGATTGGCCTCGTCAAACACGCCCATATCTGCCGTCAGCGTGTTGTTGGAGCCGGTGAGATCGGCCGAGCCGCCGATGGTTTCCGGCATGATCGGGTTGATCACCTCAAGCACCTTTTGCGAGGAGGCGCGGGTGGCAAGGCTTGGTTGCGAGTCGGAGATTTGTTTTTTGAACGCCTTGATCGTGGCAGAGAGCTTTTTCGGCACCTCGCCTGCGAACACCCGGTTGAATTCGATCTGACGGCGTTCGGATTGCTCGTCAAAACGGGCTTTCCATGCGGCGTGATCTTCGTGACCGCGTGCACCAATGGCTTCCCATTCGGCTTTCACATCGGCGGCCACTTCGAACGGACCCCAAGTGACGCCGTAAGCGGCCTTGGCGGCAGCCAACTGATCGGCATTGGTCAAAGCCCCGTGACCTTTGGAGGTGTCTTGTGCGGCGTGACCCAAAGCGATGTGGGTTTTGCAGGCAATCATCGACGGTTTTTTGGACTTTTTCGCGGCTTCGAGGGCGGCGTCGATTTGTTCCGGGTCATGGCCGTCAATGGACTGAACATGCCAGCCAGCCGCCTTGAAGCGCATCACCTGATCGGTGCGATCGGACAGATCGACGGGGCCGTCGATGGTGATGCTGTTGTTGTCCCAAAAGACGATGAGCTTGCCAAGTTTCTGGCGACCTGCCAGTGCGATGGCCTCTTGGCTCACGCCTTCCATCAAACAACCGTCACCGGCCATGCAATAGGTGTAATGGTTCTGAAGTTTTGACCCAAAGCGTGCGCGCAGGGCTTCTTCGGCCATGGCAAAGCCGACAGCATTGGAAATGCCCTGACCCAGTGGGCCGGTGGTGGTCTCAACGCCCTCAAGCAGGAAGTTTTCCGGGTGACCGGCGGTTTTTGCGCCCATCTGACGGAAGTTTTTGATCTCCTCCAGCGGCATCTCTTTGTAGCCGGTGAGATAGAGCAGGGAATAGACCAACATCGACCCGTGGCCCGCAGACAAGATGAACCGGTCCCGGTCCGGCCATGTCGGGGCGGAGGCATCGAATTTCAGGTGTTTGCCAAACAAAACAGTGGCGACATCGGCCATGCCCATCGGCATCCCGGAGTGACCGGAATTGGCGGCGGCAACGGCATCGAGGGTCAACGTGCGGATGGCGGTGGCGCGCATCCAATGGTCGGGGTGCGCCTCGCGCAGGGTTGCGATGTCCATAAGCGGATCTCCTTGCTCTCCCAAAACAACCAAGTCGCGCGCGTAAGCCCCGCATTCCTTGGCTTTTCCGGTTTCGTGATAACGATGTGACAGCAAAGTGCAAGGCGGCGCGGGCGTTTGAGCGGGACATCTGCCCCTTTTCGCCTGTGTTTGGGGCTAACTTGGTCAGACATATTGGTAAAGCCTGCCCCATGCGCTAGGCTCTCGAATCAAGTGCGATAGGATGAGGCCCGTGCGCTTCGCCTTTGATGCCAAAGGAAGTTTCTGGTTTTGGCACCAAAGCGGGGCGGAGAAAGGTCCAGCCTGTCACTTGGACCAAACAGAGCAGAGACAAAGAAAGTCAAAGTGTGAGTGAACGGCGATGAATGATATTTCTGAATTCGAAGCCCGGATCACCGCGGCGCTGGAACGCATTGGGCGGGCTGTGGCTGTGGCCGAGGAGCGTGCCGAGGCGACGACGGGGGGAATCGCTTCTGAAGAGATGGAGGCGGAACTTGGGCGGTTGACCGATGCGTTGGAGGCGGAAAAAGTCGCCAACAACCAGCTCGAAGAGCGGGTGCGGGCGATCCATGATCGGCAAGAACATCATGTGGCAGCCCTCGAAGAGGAGGTCGAGACGCTGCGCCGGCAATTGATGGACCATGACCGCGAGATGCAAAAACTGCGGCTGATGAACACGCAATTGCGCGAAAACAACGCGGGGCTTCGGGCCGCCAATGCGCAAGGGCTGGGCGATGCGGCGCTGATTGACGCCGGGATGCGCATTGAACTTGAGGCGCTCAAAGTGGCGCGGGAGGCGGATGTGACCGAAATGGACGCGATCCTGACCGAGCTGCGCGCGGTGATGGCGCGGGTGGCCAATGGGGCCGTGCCAACCGACGCGCCCGCGCCGTCTGACCTGTCCAACGAGGAGGTGTGATATGCCCGAAGTGAAAATCTCCATCGGGGGACGCGAATTTGAAGTCGCTTGCCAAAGCGGCGAAGAGCATTTCCTCAAATCCGCAGCTCAGCTTTTGGACAATGAGGCTTCGGTTTTGTCGAGCCAGATCGGGCGCTTGCCCGCCGAGCGGATGCTGTTGATGGCGGGCTTGATGTTGGCGGATAAAACCGCAGGGTTGGAAGAACAGATGCGCGCGCTTGAAGCCAAACTTGGGGCACAAGAAGCCTTGATCGAAGAAATGCGCGCCCGTCCCACCCCGGCGCCCGAGCGGGTTGAAGTGCCTGTGGTGCCCATTGAGGTGACCGATACTTTGGCCGAAATGGCGGCGCGGGCGGAAAGCATGGCCGCCGCGTTTGAAGAGCGGTTGGGCGTCAAAGATGCGATTTAAGGATCTGATCTCGCTCACGGGGCTTGTGCTTTGTGCGGGCGGAGCGATGGCACAGACGGATGCGATGCCGCAGATGGCCGCCGCGCCGGAGATTTTTCACTACGTGTGCGAACGCGGTGTTGGCATTGATGCGGTGTACACAGGCACAGATGCCGCCCCTGCGGCGGTGATCCACGCCGAAGGGCGGTTGATCGCATTGTCACAGGCGGTGTCGGCCTCAGGAGCGCGTTATGCAGAAGCTGCAGGGGGCTCTGGCTATGAGTGGTGGACCAAGGGCGATACGGCAACACTGAGTTACTTTGACGCCAACTACGGCGAATCCGTGACGCTTTTTGCCTTTTGCACCGTGGCTGAATAGAGCGGGTGCGAAAGTCCTTAACAGCATAAAAAAGGCGCGCGGGAGGCCCCGACGCGCCTTTCTATTTATTTATATGGCCCAGTTATATGGCTCAGTGTGGCTTCGGCTGTAGCTTAGACGTTGGCCGCGCGGATTTGTTCGGCTTTTTCCGGATCAAAAACAACGCCTTTGTCCGCGAACATTTGATCCAACTCGCCCGAAAGCGTCATTTCGATCACGATGTCACAGCCGCCAACAAATTCGCCTTTGACGTAAAGCTGCGGGATGGTCGGCCAGTCGGAAAACTCTTTGATGCCTTGACGAATATCGGCATCGGCCAGCACGTCGATATCGGCATAGTCCACACCCATGAAATTGAGAATGCCCGCAACTTTTGACGAAAAGCCACATTGCGGCATCATTTTCGTGCCCTTCATAAACAGCACAACGTCATTATGGGTCACGGTTTTTTGGATGGTGTCTTGGGCAGTCATTGGATGGTCCTTTCGGCTGTCGCTCAGCACGGATGTGGGTGAGGGACTTATTCGGGGGCGCGGGTGGTCAAGGCGAGGGCGTGCAATTCACCGCTGTCGAGTTTTTCACGGATCGCGGCATTGACGGCGCGCTGTTGCTGCACCCGGTTCATCCCCGCAAACGATGCATCAACCACTTCGGCGGCGAAATGTTGCCCGTCATCGCCTTGCACAACGATATGGGCGTCGGGAAAAGCCTCGCGGATCAGGTGTTCGATGTCGGTGGCAGTGATGGCCATGAATGGCGCTCCTTGATCTTTGGTGTTGGGCCAAATGTAAGGGCGCGGGCGCGGCGCTGCAAGCGGGTTTGGTGAGATCACTCAAAGCCACCTTGACGCAGGGCCGCGATAAAGGCGTCAAACTCCGCCGCCATTTTGTCCGTGTCGGACCAGGCGCGCGACAGGCGGGTCAAAAGTGCGAGGCGCTCTGTTTCAAGCGCGGGCGGGAGGGCGAGGTCTTTGGCGGCCACAAGTTGCGTCATGCGTTCGTGCAGCGGGCGCAGCCGTTCAAAATCACGGATCATGGCTGGCAAAAGTTCCGGGGCGTCGCGCCAGCTTTCGCCGTTAAAGCGCATCTGCGTCACCCGTTGCCCGGCACCGGCACAGTCATAAAGCACACAGCCAGGATTGCCGATGTCATTGAGCGTGGAATGCACCGAACAGAGGTGACCTTTGAGATTGGGGCAAGGGGTGCCTGCCGGTTTGTCAAAGGCAAAGAGATCGCCTTTGTCGAGCGTCAGGCCAACACAGCACAGCGCCGCGCAATTGGAGCAATCTGAGGTGAGGTCGGGCAGGTCCATCCGAGGTCCTTTGACGTAAAAAGGCCCGCGATGATGCGGGCCTGATCGATGCGTTTACACAGCGATAAGGCTTAGCCGAAAATCTCGCCAAAGCTGTTGCGATAGATCGTGGAAAGCTCTGCGAGAGGCGCGGAGGCAGCGCCCATGCTGACCGCGTCACCGCCGAATTTGCCAACGGTGGAGATGACAACCCCGGCCTGACCCGCCGCGACCATGAGGGCTTCGGCTTGATCAAAGGTGCAGGCCACGAGGTAGCGCGCCTGGTCTTCGCCAAAGAGCGTGGCGGTGTCGTCGCTGTCCAGATGCACGCCAACACCGGCCGCATCGGCCAGTTCAAACGCCGCCAAAGCCAGCCCACCGTCCGAGAGATCGGTGACCGCGTGGATCAGCTTGCCATGGGCGCGCAGGAATTCGCCATTGCGCTTTTCCGTTGCCAGATCGACATGTGGCGCATCGCCATCTTCGCGGTGAAAGACTTCGGCCAAAAGCGCGGATTGGCCAAGGTGGCCCTTGGTTTCGCCAATCAAAACAGCCACATCGCCATTTTGTGCCAGACCGGAGATGAGGTCCTCTTCGGAGGCGATCAGGCCCACAGCGCCGATGGTCGGGGTCGGCAGAATGCCCTCACCGTCGGTTTCATTGTAAAGCGAGACGTTGCCCGACACGATCGGCATGTCGAGGAACGACACGGCCTGACCGATGCCATCGAGCGCGCCGACAAACTGGCCCATGATTTCGGGCTTTTCCGGGTTGCCGAAGTTGAGGTTGTCGGTGGTCGCCAAAGGCGTCGCGCCGACGGAGATCAGATTGCGATAGGCTTCGGCCACCGCCTGTTTGCCGCCCTCAACCGGGTTGGCCTTGACGTAGCGCGGGGTCACGTCGGAGGTGAAGGCCAGCATTTTGCCGGTGCCATGGACGCGGATCACGCCCGCACCAAGACCCGGCGCGCGCACGGTGTCGGCCATGACCTGGGTGTCGTATTGTTCATAGACCCACGCTTTGGACGCGTAGTTCGGCGAGGAAATCAGGCCCTTGAGACCATCAATCGGGTCGATCTGTGGCACATCCGCGACCTGTTCGGCGGCGGGGGTCGGCACCCAAGGGCGATCATATTCGGGGGCAGAGGAGGCCAGCGTGGAGAGCGGCAAGTCGCCTTTGCATTCGCCGTTGTGCATGATCAAAAAGCGGTCTTCGGCAATGGTTTCGCCGACGATGGCGAAATCGAGGTCCCATTTTTCAAACACCGCGCGGGCCTCGGCCTCTTTTTCAGGCTTGAGCACCATCAACATGCGCTCTTGGGATTCGGAAAGCATCATCTCGTAAGCGGTCATGTTGGATTCGCGCTGTGGCACGTTTTCGAGATCAAGACGAATGCCAAGGTGTCCCTTGTCACCCATTTCAACCGCAGAACAGGTCAGACCCGCCGCGCCCATATCCTGGATCGAGATCACAGCGCCCGTGGCCATCAGCTCAAGCGTGGCTTCCATCAGGCATTTTTCGGTGAACGGATCGCCGACCTGAACGGTGGGGCGTTTGTCCTCGATCGTGTCGTCAAATTCGGCTGAGGCCATGGTCGCGCCGCCGACGCCATCGCGGCCGGTCTTGGCGCCCAGATAGACCACGGGCATACCGACGCCGGAGGCGGCAGAATAAAAGATTTTGTCGGCATCGGCGAGACCGGCGGCAAAAGCGTTCACAAGGCAGTTGCCATTATAGGCGGCATGAAAGCGGACTTCACCGCCCACGGTGGGGACGCCGAAACAGTTGCCATAGCCGCCGACACCTTCGACGACGCCGTGAACCAACTGTTTGGTTTTCTTGTGATCTTTGACGCCAAAGGAGAGCGAGTTCATCGCCGCAATCGGGCGCGCGCCCATGGTGAACACATCGCGCAGAATGCCGCCCACACCGGTCGCAGCCCCTTGGTAGGGTTCGATGTAGGAGGGGTGGTTGTGGCTTTCCATTTTGAACACCACAGCCTGACCATCGCCAATATCGACGACACCGGCGTTTTCGCCCGGGCCACAGATCACTTGCGGGCCGGTTGTGGGCAATCCGCGCAGATGTTTTTTGGAGGATTTATAGGAACAATGTTCGTTCCACATCGCCGAGAAAATCCCAAGCTCGGTAAAGCTCGGCGCGCGGTTCAGAATACGCAGAATTTGTGCGTATTCGTCCGGCTTGAGCCCGTGGGCGGCGATCAGGTCCTCGGTGATCATTGGCTCGGTCATAGTGTGTCCCTCGGCGGCAGCTGTCTTTCCCGCGTTCTCTTAGGGCAAGTGGGGCCAATGGGGAAGGGGCTAAACGGGGCTGTGGGGCATCGGAGCGGTGCTTTGAGGGGAAGTATTGGGGGAGTGTTGGAGGGGAAATGTTGGAGGGGGCGCGCGCATGTGTCAAATCCGCGAGAGACTCCGAGAGACAGAGCATGGCGGCGGTCCCAAAAAGTCGGGGTCAAAAAAGGCGGGGGGCAAAAAAAAGGCCGAGCAAAAGCTCGGCCCAAGTCCAACAGGGAGGTAAAGCCGCTAGGAGTTGCCTCATTCGGCGGCTTCATTGATGCATTTAGGGGCGGTTTGTGAACGGTTCAAGGTATTTTCATCACATTTCACGCAATGCCGATATGCTGATTGCGCATAGCTTGCGTAACTGCGGCAAAACATTGACCAAAAAGTCAAAGATGCGGATCAGTGTGATCCCTCGTCGTCGCGCATGTTTTTGCGATGGGCGCTGATCTCTTCGGTGATGAAGTCGCGAAACACTTCGATCCGTTTGGAATGACGCAATTCTTCGGGGTAGGCGAGGAACACCGGCACTTCGCCACTTTCCAAATCGGGCAGCACGCGCACAAGATCCGGCGCGCTTTCGACCAGGTAATCGGGCAAAACACCGATGCCCAAATGGTTGAGCACGGCCTGAAGCACGCCGAAATAGTTGTTCACGAAGAGTTTCGAGCGAATGTCATGTTCATTCAACTCTTCGACCAACCGCGCGCCAGCGGCGACTTGAGGGGCGTTCGGGTTTTGGCAGATCAACCGATGCGTGGAGAGGTCGTCCATGGTGAGCGGTGTGCCGTGTTCGGCCAGATATTCCTTGGTGGCAAACAGACGCATCCGGATGTTCATCAGGCGTTTGCGGATCAGATCGGCCTGAGACGGCTCTTTCATGCGGATCGCCACATCGGCCTCGCGCATCGGCAGGTCCAACACGCGTTCTTCAAGCATCAGGTCGATTTTGAGTTCGGGATATTTGGCATAGAGTTTGGAGAGGCGTGGCGCGAGCCAGAGCGTGCCAAAGCCGGTGGCGGTGGTGACACGCAATTCGCCGTAAACCTCTTCTTCGCTGTCGCGAATACGCGCGGCGGCGGCGTCCAGACGTTTGGCCATGGAGCGGGTGGCATCAAACAGCAACTCGCCCTGTTCGGTCAGGATCAGCCCACGGGCATGTCGGTGAAACAGGGTGGTGCCGAGTGATTCTTCGAGCGAGCGTATCTGTCGCGACACGGCCGATTGGCTCAGATGCAGGGTATCCCCCGCATGAGTCAGCGATCCCGCGTCTGCCACGGCGTGAAAAATTCTAAGTTTGTCCCAGTCCATACCCGTCACCTGTTAAAAGACCACACATATTTAAGTCTCGCACATCTATCCTACGCTAACATGATGTGGATGTGAGGTCATTTGGGCGTTTCATTCGCGTTTTTCGCACAGACCGCAAGAGGAATGCATTGCGCTAACGCAAATTGGCAGAGACGAGTGAAGGAAATGCAAATTTTTAAGGCATTACATTGGCGGGTTCGTGCCGATTGGCCTTTGGGTGTGGACGGGATATAGTCGTGGACCGCGAACGGGAGGGGCAGTAGGGCCATGCAAGAGCAACTGAGGCGCAGTCCGACGGCCAAATGGCAGACGGCCAAATGGAGCGAGCGGCAGGTGGCGCGCGATATTTCCTATGCCAGTTCGGCGGGCACGCGCACGGGGCGGGTTCTGATCCGGTTGATGGAGAATGCAACGGGTCGCTTGTCACTGATCCGGCGGGCGAAGGGGTATAGCCTTGATGTCGCCGAAGGGCGCGATTTCTGGGCGGTGATGGTTGAACGCTATGGGTTGGAGCTTGAGGTGATCAACGGTGCGTTGGATGCGATTCCATCCACCGGACCTTTGATCGTGGTGGCCAATCATCCTTATGGCATTTTGGACGGGTTGATGTTGGGGCATATCCTGTCCGTGGTGCGCGGTGATTTTCGGATTTTGGCCCATAGCGTGTTTAAACGCGCCGAGGACATTGATCGGATGATCCTGCCCGTGTCGTTTGAGGAGACGAAAGAGGCGGTGGCGCTCAATCTGGCGACGCGCAAAGAGGCGCTGTCCTATTTGGACGCAGGCGGGTGTATTGGGATTTTTCCGGGCGGCACGGTGTCGACGGCGGCGCGCCCGATGGGACGACCGATGGACCCGGGCTGGCGGGCGTTTACGGCAAAGATGGTGGCAAAATCTGGGGCGACGGTGGTGCCGCTCTATTTTGACGGGGCCAATTCGCGGTTGTTTCAATTGGCCAGCCACCTGCACACGACCCTGCGGATGGGGCTTTTGATCCGGGAATTTCGCGCCAAAATCGGCGCACCCGTGCGGGTGTCGGTGGGAGCACCGATCGGGCCGGAAAAATTGGCACAATTTAAGGGTGACCCGAAAAAGTTGATGGATTTTCTGCGCGCCGAGACCTATGCCTTATCCTCAACCCCGATGCCAAATCCGGCTTTGGGGTATGAGTTTGAAATCAAACACGGGGCCAAACCCCGCAAGGGTCTTAAAGACCGATATTAAACAAGGGTCTAAAGGACCGGTATTGAACATGGCAGTGGGTATTTTTGACAGCGGGTTGGGTGGTCTGACGGTTTTGGATGCAGTGTCCAAGCGGTTGCCGGACGTGCCTTTTGTGTATTTTGGCGACAATGCCCACGCCCCTTACGGCGTGCGCGACGCGGATGATGTCTACAACCTGACCACGGCGGCGGTGGAGCGGCTTTGGGCGGCGGGCTGTGATTTGGTGATTCTGGCCTGCAACACGGCCTCTGCGGCGGCGTTGCGGCGGATGCAGGAAAGCTGGATTCCCTCGGACAAGCGTGTTTTGGGCGTCTTTGTGCCGCTGATCGAAGCGCTGACCGAACGGCAATGGGGCGACAATTCGCCGCCGCGCGAAGTTGAGGTCAAACATGTGGCGCTGTTTGCCACCCCCGCGACCGTGGCCTCACGCGCTTTTCAGCGCGAATTGGCGTTTCGCGCCATTGGCGTGGATGTCGAGGCGCAGGCCTGTGGCGGTGTCGTGGATGCGATTGAAGACGGCGATATGATCCTGGCGGATGCTTTGGTGCGCTCGCATGTGGACGCGCTCAAACGCAAAATGCCGCATCCGGGCGCGGCGATTTTGGGCTGTACCCATTATCCGATCATGCAAGACGCGTTCCAAGATGCGTTGGGCGCGGAGGTGAAAGTCTATTCTCAGGCCAATCTGGTGGCCGCGAGCCTTGAGGATTACCTCAAACGCCACCCAAAGATGATTGGCACCGGCACCGAGTCGATGTTCTTGACCACGGGTGACCCGGCCAAGGTGTCGCGCGGGGCGACGCAGTTTTTGCGACGACCGGTGACGTTTCAAAAGGCGTGATCGCCAAAGAGTGACCCGTATGATGCCCCGCGCGGTCCTGTCGCAATTGCGGCGGGGCGCGTTCCTCCCTAGATTATAGTTCAACCGAGCCTCTCAGAGGCTCGATGCACGAAAGAGACACTGATGACCCATAAAATCGCCATTTTGGGCGCGTCTGGCTACACTGGGGCCGAGCTTGTCCGTTTGATCGCCACCCATCCGTCAATGGAGATCGTGGCGCTGTCTGGTGATCGCAAGGCGGGCATGGCGATGGCCGATGTCTATCCGCATCTGCGCCACATGGACCTTCCGGCGCTGTGCAAGATCGAGGATATTGATTTCGCACATGTCGATCTGGCCTTTTGCGCGCTGCCCCATGCAACCTCTCAGGCGGTGATCAAAGAACTGCCTGCAACGACGAAAGTGGTGGACCTGTCTGCCGATTTCCGGCTGCGTGACCCGGCGGAGTATGAGAAATGGTATGGCAAACCGCACTCTGCGGTCGAGCTGCAACAAGAGGCAGTGTACGGCCTGACCGAATTTTACCGCGAGCAGATCAAGACGGCGCGGCTTGTGGCCGGGACCGGCTGTAACGCCGCGACCGGGCAATTCATCCTGCGGCCTTTGATTGGCGCCGGGGTGATCGACCTTGAGCAGATCATTTTGGATCTCAAAGTGGCGGTCTCCGGCGCGGGGCGGGCGCTGAAAGAGCATCTTTTGTTCGGGGAGCTTGAAGACAACAGCTTTGGCTATTCGGTCGGTGGAAAACATCGGCATTTGGGCGAATTTGATCAGGAGTTCTCCCTGGTCGCCGGGCGCGATGTGCGCATTCAATTCACCCCACATCTGATCCCCGCCACCCGCGGCATCTTGGCCACCGCCTATGTTCAGGGCGAGGCGAGTGCGGTGCATTACGCGCTGGCCGATGCCTATATGAACGAGCCGTTTATCAAAGTGCTGCCACTGGGGCAGGTGCCGGCGATGAAACATGTGCGCGGCTCAAATTTCTGTCATATTGGCGTGGTGGAGGATCGTATCCAAGGCCGGACCATCGTGGTGGGGGTGATCGACAACCTGACCAAAGGCTCGTCTGGTCAAGCGATCCAAAACGCCAACCTGATGCTTGGGCTGGATGAGACCGCCGGTCTTATGAACGCACCGATGTATCCGTAACACCGAATTTACCCGTAACATTGTCTCACAGGAGGACGCCATGGCCGGTTTGAAGACCCTGAAAAAGACCCGTCGCATTCAAGTGATTGCGATTGCGGCCGTGGCCCTTGTGGTGGCGGTGTCGCTGATCGGCTATGCCTTTCGCGATGGCATCAACCTGTTTCGCTCGCCCACGCAAGTGGTCGAAGAACCGCCGCGCGCAGGCGAGGTTTTCCGCATCGGCGGGTTGGTCGAAGAGGGCAGTTTGGTGCGCGGTGAGGGCACCCATGTGACCTTTAGTGTGACCGACACCAATGAAACGATCCCGGTGCGCTTTGAGGGTGTTTTGCCGGATTTGTTTGATGAAAATCAGGGCATGATCGGCACCGGCAGCCTGCAAAACGGGGTGTTTGTGGCGACCGAGATCCTAGCCAAACACGATGAGTCTTATATGCCGAAAGAGGTTGTGGACGCCCTCAAGGAACAGGGACTCTATAAAGAGCCGGAAAGCTAAGCCCTTTTTTAAAAGGCGAGACGCGAAGCTGTTGGCCTCTTGAATTCCTAGCATCTGTGAACTCTAATCCTCTTTGTTTTTGGGAGGGTTGGTATTTGGCTGAGTTACTTTTTATTATCGCTCTTATAGCGGGCGCTGCATTTATGCGTCATGCGAAGAAAGAGGTGAGACGCGCCGCACGTCACGCGTTGAAACCATCTACTCCACCTAATCGAAGCAAACCTGTTTCTCCCGCCAACGCATTCAACGAAAAGGCCTCACGAGAGGCACTGGAAAAACCTGTTCTGCGGGGGAGTGCCTATGTCGTTGATGGCGACACGATTGTGATCCAGAAAACCCAAATACGTCTCTTCGGTGTCGATGCGCCGGAGATGAACCACCCCTATGGGAAAAAGGCGAAATGGGCATTGGTCCGTCTTTGCAAAGGGCAATCTATTCGTGCCGAGGTGACTGATGTGGATAGCCATGGTCGCACCGTTGCGCGGTGTTATTTGCCGGATGGGCGCGACTTATCTGCGGAAATGGTCAAGCAAGGCCTTGCGATTGATTGGCCCAAGTTTTCTGGCGGTCTCTATCAGTCTATGGAAGTCCCAGATATACGCAAAAAGCTCTGGCTCGCCGATGCGCGCCAAAAAGGGCGAATGCATGTTTGGAAGCAATTCGAGGTGAAACAGGATGAGCGCCAAGGGGGCGGCTAGATTTCTTTCATTCCGGATAAGGGGCCGGATATTCTTCACAAGATATTGTAATAATGTGGTAAATTTTGACACGCGCGCTCAGGTCCACGGGCGTTAACCTTTTTGCGCAACCTTGATCCCATCAATTGGTGGGATTGAGGCATATGAAAACAGTACAACAGATCGCAGACGAGATCATTGCCCGTGAGGGCGGATACGTCAATGACCCCGACGATCCGGGCGGGGCAACCAAATATGGCGTCACCATCGGCACGATGCGCACGCTGGGCGTCGATGTGGATGGCGACGGGCGGGTGACGACATCCGACCTGCGCAAGCTGACGCGGGTTCAGGCGCGCGACATTTTTGTCGAACATTACTTTCACCGCCCCCGCATCGACGAATTGCCCCCGGTTTTGCAAGCCAGCGTGTTCGACATGTATGTCAACTCGGGCGGCACTGCCGTGCGGATTTTGCAGCGGCTTTTGACCGATATGGGGCAGAGGATTGCGGTGGATGGGGCGATTGGGCCACAGACCATCGAGGCCGCGCATATTGCGCAATCTTTGGCCCCGCATCACTTGGCCGACGCTTACGGCATTGCCCGGCGCAATTACTATTACGCTCTGGCAGATCGCCGCCCGACCTCACGCAAATACGCGCGCACACGCAAGGGCGGCAAAGGCGGTTGGATCATCCGGGCCGAGGACTTCATTTCCCCACGCTATCACCTGACAGATTCTGAGCATGCAGCGCGGGTGGCGTCATGGGGATAATCGGCAAGTTGTTTGATGCGATCTTTGGCGACGGGCGCAATCTGGTCAAAGACACGGCCGAAGTGTTTTTCGAGAACAAAGAGGCAGGAGCTGTGCGCGAGGCCAATTACCGCAGCTCCGCGATGCAACAATTCGCCGCCGAATTTGCGGTCGAACGCAAAGGCGCGTTTGATCGGCTGATGGATGCGCTCAACCGCGTGCCGCGACCATTGATGGCCTTTGGCACCATCGGATTGTGCGTCTCGGCCATGGTCGATCCGCTTTGGTTTGCCTCAAGGATGCAGGGGGTCGCGCTGATCCCGGAGCCGCTTTGGTGGCTGTTGGGCACGATCGTGTCGTTTTACTTTGGTGCGCGCTATCAGGTGAAATCGCAAGAGTTTCAACGCTCTGTCGCCGCCACCGTGGCGCAAGCGCCGATTGTGACGGCCAATATCGCGGCGCTCAAAGCGCTTGAGGCGGGGGCGCAGGGGCAGGGTGTTCCGCCTGTGGCATCAGCGCCCTCTTGGGAGGCCAAGCCGGTCTATGTGCCGGGGGCGACGGCGGAGAATCCCGCTCTTGAGGCCTGGAAAGGGGGGCGGGATGAGTGACGCATTGATTGCCGCTGTCTCTGAGCACGGGCCTTGGGTGTTGATGGTGTTTTTCCTGCTCTACCGCGATGCGCAAAAAGATCAGGCGACTCGCGATGTGCTGAATAAAAACACGCAGATTCTGGTGGAAATGACCACGATGATCCGCGAACGGCTGCCGAGGGGATGACGTGATGACACATCCTTTTCGCAAGATTTGGACCAAACTTCGCGGACTCTGGTGGGGCGAAGCGCTCGCCACGGCCCTGCGCCAAAACCGAGAGGCAGCCGCCGCATTGGACGCTGTCGTCAAGGAGATGCTTGAACAATGAAACAGGTAGCAATTCTTTACGCGGCGGTTGTCGTGGCGGCGCTTTTGGCGGTGCAGACCGTCGGATATGATCAGGCGGTGTTGATCGCTTACGGGGCCATCGCCTTGATGGCGTTGATGATCTCGGTGACGTTTTTGTGGCTCTGGGTGGTGCGCGCAACCCCTTTGGCGCTTGGCATGTCGCTGTCTTGGGCGGGGTCTGGATTGACCATCGGGTGGTGGTGGCTGATGCAGATTGCCGGGAATCCGGCTTGGGGCGCCGAAGCGGCGGCGCTGTTTTTGTTCCTCTCGCTGCTGATCTCGGGGGCGGTGCTTCACTTTTCGGTGATCCAAGGCTCCTTTGGCTTGCACGGTGTGGCCTTTCTTTGGCCGGTGTTTGGCGCAATGCTTGTCTCTCTTGGGGCCCTTTTGTTGCTTTAGCGACAAGGGGGAGTGGGGTGAGACGGGAAAAGGGGCCGCTTTGGCCCTTTTTTCTTGTGCTTTGGTCGCAGGTCTCATTGCATCCGCTTGCGACATGCGCGCGCAGCCCATTGGCGGGTCGCCCACAACCGGGTAGAACAGTCGCAAAAGGGAGACGCACATGCTCGTAGAACTAGGACATTTTGCCCTTGTCATGGCCTTTGTCGTGGCCATCGCTCAAACCGTTTTGCCGCTTTGGGGCGCGCAAACGAGTAAACGCGCCTTGATGGCCGTGGGCGAACCGGCGGCTTTGGTGCAACTTGTGTTGATCGCCTTCTCTTTTGGCGCGTTGACCTACGCCTTCGTCACCTCGGATTTCTCGCTTAAAGTGGTGGTGGCCAATTCGCACACGCTCAAACCGATGCTGTACAAAGTCTCCGGCGTTTGGGGCAACCATGAAGGGTCGATGTTGCTTTGGGTGCTGATCTTGGCGCTGTTCGGGGCGGCGGCCGCACTGTTTGGTTCCAACCTGCCGGACACATTGCGGGCGCGGGTTTTGGGCGTTCAGGGCGCGATTGGCTTGGCGTTTCTGGCCTTTATCCTGTTCACGTCCAACCCGTTCACCCGTCTGGAATTTCCGCCGATGAATGGCGAAGACCTCAACCCGCTGTTGCAAGATCCGGGTTTGGCCTTCCACCCGCCGTTCCTTTATCTTGGCTATGTTGGCCTCTCCATGACCTTCTCCTTCGCCGTCGCCGCGCTCTTAGAGGGCCGTGTGGACGCGGCTTGGGGCCGCTGGGTGCGTCCCTGGACTTTGGCCGCGTGGATTTTCCTCACCATCGGCATCGGCCTTGGGTCGTGGTGGGCCTATTACGAACTCGGCTGGGGCGGTTTTTGGTTCTGGGACCCGGTCGAAAACGCGTCCTTCATGCCGTGGCTCTTTGCCGCCGCTTTGCTCCATTCCGCCATCGTTGTGGAAAAACGCGAGGCGCTCAAAAGCTGGACCATTTTGCTGGCCATCTTGGCTTTCGGCTTCTCGCTGATCGGCACCTTCCTCGTGCGCTCGGGCGTGATCACCTCGGTCCATGCCTTTGCCAATGACCCGGAACGCGGCATTTTCATCCTGATGATCCTGGCCTTTTTCATGGGCGGCGCGTTGATCCTGTTCTCCTTGCGCGCCAATGTGATGAGCGCCAAGGGCGTGTTCTCCATGGTCTCGCGTGAAAGCGCTTTGGTGGTGAACAACATCCTGCTCGCCGTTGCGGCACTGGTTGTCTTCACCGGCACGATCTGGCCCTTGGTCGCCGAAGCCTTCTGGGCGCGCAAACTCTCTGTCGGCGCGCCGTTTTTCAACGCCGCCTTCACGCCGTTTTTCACCATGCTGGCCGTGGTTTTGCCCATTGGTGCGATCCTGCCGTGGAAACGCGCGCGCCTTGGGGTGGCAGTGAAAAAACTCATCCCGGCGCTGATCCTTGCGCTTGCGGTCATGGGGCTGATCTGGTCGATGCAAACGCAAAAGACTCTGCTGGCACCTATTGGCCTTGGTCTTGGCACATGGGTGGTGGCTGGTGCGATCCAAGACATTGTTCTGAAGCTTGGTCAAAACCGCACCCTGTCGCGCCTGTTCCGTTTGCCGCGCGCCGATTGGGGACGTCTGTTTGCCCATGGTGGCCTTGGCATCACCATCGCGGGCATCGCCGGGCTGACCGCCTGGACCGTCGAAGACATCCGCATCGTGCAGGTCGGAGAAACCTTTGATGTTGCGGGCTACACCATCACGCTTGATGCGGTTGAACGCAAACAGGGGCCGAATTACCTCACCACCATGGCCACCATGTCTGTCTTTGAAGGCCCTCAAAAAGTCGCCACGTTGCACCCCGAAAAACGCTCCTACCCGGTGGCGCAAATGCCGACCACCGAGGCCGGGATCGACAACGGCTTTTGGCGCGATGTCTATCTGGTGATCGGGGATGTGCAATCCAACGGCGGCTGGGCCGTGCGCACCTATATCAAACCGCTGGCCAACTGGATTTGGGGCGGCACTTTGATCATGGCCTTTGGTGGGCTGTTGTCGCTCACCGATCGTCGCTACCGGGTCGCGGCCGGTGCCCGCAAATCTGCCGCCTCTGCGCCGAAAGGAGTGCCGGCAGAATGAAACGTTTGATCCTTGCCCTCACCCTGCTCCTTGCCACGCCGCTTTATGCCGTGCAGCCTGACGAAGTTCTGACCGATCCGGTGATGGAATCGCGGGCGCGGGATATTTCCCAAGGGCTGCGCTGTCTTGTGTGTCGCAATGAAAACATCGACGAGAGCAATGCGACGCTGGCCAAAGACCTGAGGCTTTTGGTCCGCGAACGTCTTGTCGCGGGCGACACGAATGAGCAAACCGTGGCCTATATCGTCGACCGCTACGGCGAATATGTGCTGTTGAAACCAACCCTGACCGGGGCCAATAAATTGCTGTGGATTGCGGGCCCCGCCATGTTGATCATCGCGCTTGGCATCGGTTTTGGCTTTCTGCGTCGTCGGCAATCGGAACCCGAACAATCCGATTTAACCGAGGACGAAGAAAAGCGGCTACAGGCACTTTTGAACGAGTAAAGCACCCTCTTTTTTGGCCCAGATCCAAATACTCAAACCCCGCCGCTTGCCATCGCAGGGCGGGGTTTTGTATACCCGCGCCACGGTCCGCAGTTCACCGAGTCGCTGTCGTTTCCACATGGAAATATGCTGAACCTGTTTAAGCCTTTGAACACTCCCGGTTTCCCGCGCGTCTATAAGCGTGGCAAGGACAGCTCCCGCACGATGTAACAGACGCGATCAACGGAGAGAACCGATGACTCGTGACGTGATTTCACTCACCCTTCCCGACGTGTCCGCCTTTGCGCGTGCGCTCAAATCCGATCTGGGCGAAGCCGCCCCGCCGCATCAATCGCTGTTGAATGCGATTGCCCGCGCCGGAGGATATCGCAATTTTCAACATCTCAAAGCCACGCAAATCGGCGCGGAACCGATCATGGCCGCCGAAGGACGGGCCGTGTCACGCGCTTTGGCGCGGTTTGATGAGACCGGGCGTTTGACCTCATGGTCTACCAAACGCAAGGTTCGTCAACACGGGCTTTGGGCGCTTTGGGCCCAGGTGCCGCCGCGCCATGTGTTCTCTGAGCGCGAGATTTCCGATCTGTTCGACAGCATGACCACCTTTCGCGATGCCGCCCAAATCCGCCGTTCTTTGATTGAGGACGGGCTTTTGGAACGCAACCGCGATGGTTCACGCTACATCCGCCTTGAGGCGCGCCCCGATGCAACCGCCTTGGCGGTGATCCGCGCCGTGACGCGCAGACGGCAGGCCAACCCCGAGGTGCCGGACCGAAGTTCTGCGCTCTTTGGCCTGTAATGGGACTCATCTCATGATTCTTACGCGATGACGGAGCGTCTCTCTTCCTTTTGGCCCCGCGATGCCTATCTTTGGGGCAACCAATCAGGGAGAGAGACGTCCATGCAGTACGACACAATTCGCTTTGAGCAGGCGGACGACATTGCCGTCGTCACCCTCAATCGCCCCGAGGTGATGAATGCGCTCAACACCCAGATGCGTGCCGAAATCACCCATGCGGTGCGCGATGCCGCCAAATCGGCGCGGGTGGTTGTGTTGACCGGCGAAGGCCGCGCCTTTTGTTCCGGTCAGGATCTGGGCGATGGGGTGAATGCCGCCACCGCCGATCTTGAGCGTACGCTGCGCGATGAATATGAGCCGATGCTCCACGCCATTCATGACAGTCCGGTGCCTACCATCGCCGCCGTCAATGGCGCGGCGGCAGGGGCAGGGGCCTCTTTGGCGCTGGCCTGTGACGTGGTGATCGCAAGCCAATCCGCCGTCTTCGTTCAGGCCTTTTCGCGCATCGGCCTGATCCCCGACGCGGGTGGCACCTATGTCTTGCCACGCTTGGTCGGGCTGGCGCGTGCTATGGGGGCATCGCTGTTTGCCGATGAAATTTCGGCGGCTCAGGCGATGCAATGGGGCATGATTTACGAGGCCGTGCCTGACGCCGATTTCGACGCTCATTGGCGTGCGCGGGCCGGGTATCTGGCCAAGGGGCCGACCGTGTCCTATCGCCACCTCAAAGAGGCCATGCATGCCTCCTATGACAACACTCTGGCCCAGCAATTGACCCTTGAGGCGAAGTTGCAAAACCATTGCGGCCAAACCCGCGATTTCAAAGAGGGCGTCATCGCCTTTTTGGAAAAGCGCAAACCCAAATATGAAGGCCGCTAAAGCGTTTCGCGATAAATTTGCCCTAAAGCGTTCCGCCATAAACCTGACTCACGGGTTTATGGTGGAACGCCCACACCATTGATATGTCTGGCAGCGTCACACCTTTCCCCTGTCTCAGGTGAAAGGCGTGACGCTTTAAGGTTTGTCAGGCGACGCGGACATCTTTGTGATGTTATGCGCGTTTCGAAAGGCAGGCGTGTCTTGCCTGTGTGGCGTACTGGTCAAACCTCTTGCTCCTGCCTGCGTTAGACAAAAGAAAACCCGCCCGAAAGGGCGGGTTTTGCATGTCGTATTTTGCATGTCGTATAACGGCTGGAATCAGCCGCGGTCTTCGACGTTCACATAGGGACGCTGCGTTTCGCCGGTGTAAAGCTGACGCGGACGACCGATTTTCATTGCCGGATCTTCGATCATCTCTTTCCACTGCGAAATCCAGCCGACGGTGCGCGAGAGCGCAAAGATCGGGGTGAACATCGCAGTCGGGAAACCCATGGCCTCCAAAATGATGCCGGAGTAGAAATCGACGTTCGGGAACAGTTTCTTGTCGTGGAAATACGGATCGGCAAGCGCTTGTTTTTCCAACTCTTTTGCGACCTGAAGCGTCGGGTTGTTTTCCACGCCCAAGAGTTCCAAAACCTCATCGGCGGATTGTTTCATCACCGTCGCGCGGGGATCGAAGTTTTTGTAAACGCGGTGACCAAAGCCCATCAGGCGGAACGGATCGTTCTTGTCTTTGGCACGGGCGATGTATTCCGGGATACGGTCCACGGTGCCAATTTCGCGCAGCATTTCAAGACAGGCTTGGTTGGCGCCACCATGCGCCGGACCCCAAAGACAGGCGATGCCCGCGGCGATACAGGCGAACGGGTTGGCGCCCGAAGAGGAGGCCAAACGCACGGTCGAGGTCGAGGCGTTTTGTTCGTGATCGGCGTGCAAGGTAAAGATCCGGTCCATGGCGCGGGCCAGGATCGGGTTGACCACATATTCTTCGGCAGGCACCGAGAAACACATGTGCAAGAAGTTGGAGGCGTAATCCAAATCGTTGCGCGGGTAGACCATCGGCTGACCGATTGTGTATTTATAGGCCATAGCCGCGATGGTCGGCATTTTCGCCAACAAACGGATGGTCGCCACTTCGCGCTGATGCGCATCGGCGATGTCGATCGAATCGTGGTAGAAGGCGGACATCGCACCGACAACACCGACCATAATGGCCATCGGATGCGCGTCACGGCGGAAGCCGGTGAAGAATCTGTGCATCTGCTCATGCACCATGGTGTGGCGGGTCACCAGCGCCTCGAAGTCTTCCATCTCTTTCGCGGTCGGCAGGGCCCCGTACAGCAACAGGTAGCACACTTCGAGGAAATGCGATTTTTCAGCCAGTTCACCGATGGTGTAGCCCCGGTGCAAAAGAACGCCTTCGTCACCGTCGATAAACGTGATGGCGCTGTCGCAGGCGGCGGTGGAAGTATAGCCCGGATCGTAAGTGAAAACACCGGCCTGGCCGTAGAGTTTTCGGATGTCGATCACGTCAGGCCCCACGGTGGGCGAATAAATCGGAAGATCGAAAGTCTTGCCGTCAAGCGTCAGGGTCGCGGTCTTTTGAGTGTCTGCCATGGTCGTTCCTTCGGTTGGCAACGGTGCCCTTTTGATCTGCTGCCTGCAGACGCCAAAGGGCCGTTGGTGATCAGGCGAGCGCCCAAGAAGCTCTCGGGCACCGTCTTGGCTTGGGAACCTCATATCTGGTTCCAATTCCGATCCCGTGGGCGAGGGGCGCGCATATTTGCGATGCCTTACCCTATGGGCGTCCGAAGCCTGTCCAGCCTCGGCATAAATCTCATGTGACCGTCACCAAAACGTTTCGGTCACCACATGCCGAAGTGACCCTGATCTCAGGCAGTCTTTCGGCCAAATCAAGCAGTCCCGCCCGTTTGTTCGGGCTCACTTGCCATAAAATCTGCGATCCGGGCGAGGCTTTCGTCGCGGCCCAAAACCACCATCATATCAAGCACGCTGGGGGTTGCACTGCGGCCAGCGAGGGCGGATCTCAAAGGTGCGGCCACCTTGCCAAACCCGATCTCTTGCGCCTCCATAACGCGGCCGACAGCCTCCTCCAACGCGTCGCGCTCCCAGCTAACACTTTGCAGGTGCGGCGTCAATTCTTCCAGTATACCGTTGGATACTGAGCCCACCAGTTTTTGCGCCTTTTCATCCATAGAAACAGGCCGATCCACCAAGGAAAACCGTGCTTTTTCAATGAGTTGTGGATAGGTCTTTGCCGAGCCTTTGAGAAACGGCAGAGACGCCAAAAGCCGCGTTTCCTGCGCATCCGTCAATTTTGTCTCACCGGCGGCGGCAAGATAGCCGATGATTTCGCCCAAGATTTCGGCATCTTCCATCACTGCAAGATGTTGACCACAGATATTCTCAAGTTTTTTGGTGTCAAACCGTGCCGGAGCCTTATTGATTCCATCCAGTTCAAACCACTCTTGCGCCTGCGCATCGGTGAAAAACTCATCATCGCCATGGCTCCACCCCAGCCGCGCCAAATAGTTGCGCATCCCGGCGGCGGGGTAACCCATGGCCTGATATTCCTTGACCCCGGTCGCGCCGTGGCGTTTCGACATTTTCTTGCCATCAGGCCCAAAAATCAAAGGGATATGGGCATAAACCGGGAGGGGCCAGCCCATCGCAGTATAGATCGTCATTTGGCGTGCAGCGTTGCTCAGGTGGTCATCTCCACGGATCACATGGGTCACGCCCATGTCGTGATCATCCACGACCACGGCCAACATATAAGTGGGTGTCCCATCCGAACGTAACACGATCATGTCATCAAGCAACTCGTTCTTGAACGTGACCTCGCCTTGCACCGCGTCTTGCACCACGGTGACGCCCTCGCGCGGGGCTTTCATGCGGATCACATAGGGCGCATCGGGGTAGGTGCTTGGGTCGGCGTCACGCCACGGGCTACGGTAGAGCGTCGATGCGCCTGTCGCCCGTGCTGCCTCGCGAAAGGCTTCGATCTCCTCTTGGGTGGCGAAACATTTATAGGCGGTGCCTGCCGCCAACATCTGATGCGCGACCTCGGCGTGGCGCCCGGCCCGCTCGAATTGGCTCACCGCTTCGCCATCATAGTCCAAGCCCAGCCAAGCCATCCCGTCCAAAATGCCCTGCGTTGCCTCAGGCGTCGAACGCGCCCGATCCGTGTCCTCGATCCGCATCAAAAACGTGCCGCCATGGCCGCGCGCAAACAACCAGTTGAACAGCGCGGTGCGGGCGGTGCCGATATGCATGTCGCCGGTGGGCGAGGGGGCGATACGGGTAACAACAGGAGAGGTTTTGGCGGATGCGGAAGAGGTGGCGGACATGCGAGAATTAACCCTTTGGTAACCAAGATTGCGCCATGATGGCAGACAGGTGTTGAGCACGGAATAAGGGAACGGGGATAGGGAAACAAGGGTGCGCCTCTTCACGCTCATTGCACAGGTCCCTCTCGATATCGTCGACGCGCAACGCGGGCGGCTTTTCCTTTGGCTGCCGGTGTGTTTCGGCATCGGCATTGGCGTGTTTTTCGCCCAACCTCTGGAGCCCTCGGTCACCCTGCTGGGCGTGATCCTCGCCGGGGTCATCCTGGGCCTTTTGGCCCTGATCAAAACCCCGCCGCGCGTAGCCCCTCTGTTGATCGCGATGCTGACGGTTTCAATGGGTTTTTTCGCGGCAGGGTTGCGCAGCCATATGGTCTCTGAGCCGGTGTTGACCTTCCGCTATTACGGCCCGGTCGAGGGGCGGGTGGTCCATATCGACCGCTCCGCCTCCGACGCCCTGCGCCTGACTTTGGATCAGGTCACGTTGCGAAATTTTGCCCCGGACCGCACGCCGCATAAAGTGCGTATTTCGCTGTATGGCGACCAAAGCTTTGTCGCCCCCGAACCCGGTATGCGCCTCGCACTGACCGCCCATTTGTCGCCACCCTCCGGCCCCTCTGAACCCGGCGCGTTCGAGTTTCAACGCATGGCCTGGTTCGACAAATTGGGCGCGGTCGGTTACACTCGCGTGCCCGCGCTGCGCATCGCTGATACCGATCGCTCGCTTACGCTCTGGGTCCATCGTTTGCGCCAAACCCTGTCCTTTACCCTCCAATCCCAAATCCCCGGCCAACCCGGCGCCTTCGCCGCCGCCATCCTCACCGGCGACCGATCCGGCATCACTTTGGACACGGCCGAGGCCCTGCGCGGGGCCAACCTGTCGCATCTTTTGGCGATTTCCGGCCTGCATATGGGGCTTTTGACCGGGTCCGTGTTCTTTGCCCTGCGCCTCTGTCTTGCCATGATCCCCGGCGCAGCACTCACCTGGCCGCTCAAGAAAATCGCCGCCTCCGGCGCATTGGCCGCAGGGCTGTTTTACCTCGCGCTCTCCGGTTTCAACGTCGCCACCGAACGCGCCTTTGTCATGGTTGCAGTCATGCTTGTCGCCGTGCTGTTGGACCGCCAAGCCATCTCTTTGCGCGCCGTCGCCATTGCTGCCCTTTTGATCCTCGTGTTGCGTCCCGAAGTCCTGCCTGAACCCGGCTTTCAAATGTCTTTTGCCGCCACAACTGCCCTTGTCGCGGTCTTCAGCATCGTGCGTCGATTGCGGTTGATGTCGGGCTGGCCCAATTGGCTGCGCGGGGTCGCCACGGTCGTTCTGTCCTCTGCCGTCGCGGGGATCGCCACCGCTCCGGTTGCTGCTGCGCATTTCAATCGCATCGCGGATTTCGGCCTGTTGGCCAATGTGATTTCCGTGCCGATGATGGGCGCTGTCATCATGCCCGCCGCCATTTTAGCACTTCTGCTGACGCCCTTGGGGCTGCAAGGCCTTGCCCTTGCCATTATGGGCGGTGGCATCCGGTGGATTTTGGCGGTGGCCCATATGGTCTCGGGCTGGGACGGCGCGGTCAGTCACCTTGCCGCCCCGCCGCCCGAGACCTTGCCGCTCATCGCGATCGGCGGGATTTTTGTTATCCTTTGGCGTGGGCGTGGCCAGCTTTTGGGCATCTTGCCGGTGTTGGCCGGGTTTGTGCTTTGGTCCATGGCGGATCGGCCCGCGCTTTTGATCTCGGATGATGGCAGTTTGGTCGGTCGGATGGGGGCTGAGGGGCGGGTGCTGAACAAAGCCAAAGGGGCCGGGTTTGTCGCCTCCGTCTGGTTGGAAAATGACGGCGATTTTGCCGATCAAATCACGGCCGCCGCTCGCGACATGCCGGTTTTGGACCTGTCTGGCCTGCGCATTGCCCATGTCAGCGGACGGGGGTGGCAGGAGGCCACGCGCACGGCCTGCGCCAGCCATGATTTCGTGGTGGTCAATCAGCTTTGGGAGGAGGCGGTGCCGGAGGGCTGTCTGTTGATTGATGTTGGTTTCCTCCGTCAAAGCGGTGCTTTGGCGCTCGCGCCTCGGGGCGATACGGTGGAGATGCGCACGGCCTATGCCACCTCCGGTGTGCGTCTGTGGAACACGCCCGCCTTGCGTGGGCCACGCGCGGGCGAGGCGCGAGAGGCGCGCGATGCATTGCCGCCCATGGTTTTGGGAACACGGTTCACCCCCGATGCGGTGCGTTTGGCGAACAGGCACTAAGCTGACGGAAACGAAAAACATGACGGAAACGAAATCACAAAAAAACCGCCACCAAAGGTTCCTTTGGCGGCGGCTTCACATCTAAAGCGTCACCCTTTCACCTGAAACAGGGAAAGGCGGAACGCTTTAAGCAATGCGCGATCAATAGCTGCGGATCAGACCCACAAGCTTGCCCTGTACCTCAACCTGATGGGCGGGCAGCACGCGGGTTTCAAAGGCCGGGTTTGCCGCCTCCAAAGCCACCATGTCGCCTTGACGCTTGTAGCGTTTGAGCGTGGTTTCATAGCCTTCGACCATCGCCACAACGATGTCGCCATTGTTGGCATTTGAGGTCTCGCGGATGACCACAATGTCGCCGTGGTTGATCCCGGCCTCAATCATGGATTCGCCTTTGACTTCAAGCGCGTAGTGATTGCCGCGGCCCGAAAGCATCGACCCTGGCACAGCCACGTTCATCGCCCCGTCAGAGACCGCTTCAATCGGCACGCCCGCGGCAATTTTGCCCATGATCGGCAGGTTGATCGCAGAGACCACCTCGACATCCAAAGCATGGCTTGGCGGCGGGCTGTTGGGGCGGTCGCCGTCGATCACGCGCGGTGAAAATCCGGCGGAGGTTGGTGCAGTGGATGGACCACCCATGGATTCGGGCAGTTTCACAATCTCGATGGCGCGGGCGCGGTGGGCGAGGCGGCGAATAAATCCGCGCTCTTCCAAAGCGGTGATCAAGCGGTGAATGCCCGATTTCGAGCGCAGATCCAGCGCTTCTTTCATTTCATCAAAGGAGGGTGGTACGCCGTCCTTGTGCATCCGCGTGTTGATAAATTCCAACAGCTGGAGTTGTTTGCGTGTCAGCATCTGCTCGGTCCTCTTCCCCGGTTCGGGATCGTTTGGTCCCGACTGGATCGGGCCGTGGGTCACGGCATCCCCCGAAAGCGTTTTGACCCAATGCACCGGCACGGACGGTATCGCGCCCGAAATCCGCATCATTGATCGGTCATCACGCCCACTCTGACCCTTTTGTCCAAAGGCGACAGGTCCGCCATTGTCCGCAAGTCCCCAGACGGGTTTTGCACCATGTTCTGACAATGTTCTACCGTCGTTCCCGAAATGTGTCAACGTTCCTCTCCTTTTGGACCGCAAGGTTTTGGACCTGTTGAGCAGAGAAGACGGGAGCTTGGTTAATTCGGAGTTAAAACGTGCGGTGGATTTGGAAAATTTTATGAAAAGGCGTCAAAGTGACATGTGGTACGCGATTCAGAGCGCAATATAGTCGACGATTTCTCCGCATATGCGCGCCGGGTCAAGCGGCGGGCGGACCAAAAGCACATTGGCCGAGGACAGGATCGACATTAGAGAACTGTCTTGGCGCTCAAAGGGGCGAATGCCGCCCATCTCAAGCCGCGCCCGCATATAATGGGCCCGCGGGCCGTTGGCGGAAATATCCTGTAAAAGCGGGGCTTTATGACGCGGGGCAGGGGCGGCGGGCAGGCCTTGCATCGCGCAGAGTGCGGGGATCAAAAACAGCTTGGCCGTCACCAAAGAGGACACCGGATTGCCCGGCAGGCCGATCATCACAGCGCCCTGTAAACGCCCCGCCATCAAAGGCTTGCCGGGCCGCAGCGCCACTTTGTAAAACGCCCGATCCAAGCCCATGTCAGTGGCGACCTTGCCGACCAAATCATGATCGCCCACCGAGGCCCCGCCGATGCTGACGATCACATCCGCGCCTTGGGCCAACTCGAAAGTCGCGCGCAACGCGGTCTCATTGTCGGGTGCAATCGGCAACATCCGCGCGATCCCGCCCGCCTCTTCGATCATCGCGGCCAAGCCAAACGAATTGGAGGCGATGATTTGCGACGGTCCCGGCGTCTCGCCCGGCATGACCAATTCGTCGCCGGTCGCGATCAGCGCCACGACAGGGCGGCGGCTGACCGTGACCTCGGGAATGTTCATCGCGGCCAAAAGCGCCACATCCTGTGCACTCAGGCGACGGGGGGCGGAGACGATGTCGCCGACGCGGAAATCGCCGCCAAGGGGGCGGATGTTGGTGTTCTCTGACAAGGTCTCGGTGACGGTGATGACATCGCCCTCGCGGGTCACGTCCTCTTGGATGATCACGCGGGTGATGCCCTCTGGCACAGGTGCGCCGGTGAAGATGCGCACGGCATCCCCTTTGGACAAAGTGCCGTCAAACCCGTGGCCTGCGGCGGATTCACCGATAACGGTGAATTGCATCCCCACAGGCACATCAAGGTCCAAAACCCCGTAGCCATCCATCGCCGAAGAGGCAAAGGGCGGCTGGTCGCGTTTGGCCACGGCATCCTTGGCCAAGACCCGGCCATGGGCGCGGCGCAGGGGCACGGTTTCCACATCAAGCGGGGTACAAAGCGCGAAGACCTTTTCAAGCGCGTCCGCGACAGAAATCATTGATCTGCCTCATACATCCCGGATTTTCCACCCTCTTTGCGCAGCAATCGAGTTGGCCCGATTTCCATGCCTTTTTCAGCGGCTTTGAGCATGTCGTAAATGGTCAGGGCGGCAATCGAGGCGGCGGTCAGCGCCTCCATCTCGACGCCGGTTTGCCCCGAGGTCTTCACCGTGGCGCGGATGCGCACGCCGGGCAGGGTCTCGTCCGGTTCCAAATCCAAGGTCACTTTGGTGATCGGCAAAGGATGGCACAAAGGGATCAGATCAGCGGTCTTTTTCGCCCCCATAATGCCCGCCAGCCGCGCCACGCCCAACACATCGCCCTTTTTCGCCGTGCCCTGCGTGACCAAGGCCAGCGTCTCAGGCGTCATCGTGATCGAAGACTCCGCCACGGCCAAACGGTCGGTCACCGCCTTGCCGGAGACATCGACCATATGGGCGTTGCCGCCGTCGTCGAAATGGGTGAGATCGGCCATGGGAGCCTCCGTTACAGCTTGGCTGGGGCAGGGTTCGCCAAAAGCGCGCGGGTTGCGGCCTCGACATCCTCTTGCCGCATTAGGCTTTCGCCAATGAGGAAACAGCGCGCGCCAAAACCGGCCATATCGGCCAGATCCTCGGGCGTGAACAGCCCGCTTTCGCAAACCAGTGTGCGTTCGGGAGGGGCGAGTTTGGAGAGGGTGCGGGTGGTGTCCAGCGTGGTTTCAAAGGTCTTGAGATTGCGGTTGTTGATGCCCAAAAGCGGCGATTTCAACACTTGTGCCCGTTCCAATTCCTCGGCGTCATGCACCTCGACCAACACATCCATGCCCCAGGCAAAGGCCGCGTCTTCCAACTCAACCGCTTGTGCGTCAGACACGGAGGCCATGATGATCAGGATCGCATCTGCCCCCCAAGCCCGAGCCTCGGTGATCTGATACGGGTCATACATGAAATCCTTGCGCAAGACGGGCAGGGACACCGCCGCGCGCGCTTGCACCAAAAACTCCGGTGCGCCTTGGAAGGACGGCGTGTCGGTCAGCACCGACAGACAGGTTGCGCCGCCCGCCTCATAGGCGCGGGCGATGCTGGGCGGATCGAAATCCGGCCGGATCAAGCCCTTGGAGGGGGAGGCCTTTTTGACCTCCGCGATCAACCCATAGCCGGTCGTCGCGGCCTGTTGTAACGCCAAGCCAAAGCCGCGCACGGGGCTTTGGGCCTTGGCTGTCGCCTCCAACTCCGGGAGCGGCACGGCGGTTTTCGCCGCAGCCACTTCTTCGAGTTTATAGGCTTTGATTTTATCGAGTACGGTTGCCATGGGGCTTGGAATACCTTGGGTTGGGGTCAAAGGAAAGATGTCAAACGTGCCATCAGGTTCGCACCATGAGCCGCTCCAGCCCATGAAAATGCCAGGTCGGTGCATAGCGCGGCGGTTCCGTCAGGCGCAGGTTGGGACAGCGGGCAAACAGGATCGGCAAGGCCACCCGCAGTTCAAGCCGCGCCAAAGGCGCGCCGACGCAAAAATGGAGACCGGCGCCAAAGGCCATGTTTTGTTTCACCGGACGGGTCGGATCAAACACATTCGGATCGTCCCATGCGTCATCATCACGCCCCGCAGCGCCGAGCAAAAGCCCGATCTTGTCGCCACGTTTCAGCTCTTGGCCCAAAAACCTGGTGTCCTCATACACCCAGCGCTGAAACAGATGTAGCGGCGGATCAAAGCGGATCACCTCTTCGATCACCCCGTCGATGCGCGCGTCCATGATCATCTCTCGCGGTGTGTTCTGCTCCAAAAGCGTCTTCACCGCGATGCCAAGGCTGTGCACCGTCGCCTCATGGCCGGCGTTCAGCAACAGAATGCAGGTGGTGATCAACTCATCGGTCGAGAGTTTTTCCCCCTCTTCCTCTGCGGCAATCAGGCTGGTGATCAGATCATCGGCGGGGGAGGAGCGACGTTCGTCAATATAGCCGCGCATAAAGGCGGCAAACTCTGTGGCGGCGGTTGCTGCCGCCCTCTCGATCTCAATCGTGCGCCCCGGCGTGTAGACCGCGACCATGGCGTTGGACCAGGCCAAAAGCTGTTCGCTCATTGCCTCGGGCACGCCCAAAAGCCGACAAATAATCCGCACTGGCACCATCTTGCAAAACAGGGGCAAAAGATCAAAATCCGCGTCTTGCGGGAAGTGGTCAATCAAATCATTGGTGATCTCTTCCAGATCGGGCACCAAGCCCTTGATCCGCCGCGACGTAAACGCCCGCAGCACCAGCCCCCGCAACCGCTTGTGCCGATCGCCCTCAAGCTCCAACATCGAATGGTCTTCGATGTCATAAAACGGGCGCAGATGCGCCGGGATGTCGGGTTCAAACCCGCTTGGCGCCTCGCGGCCAAACCGCGCGTCACGCAGCGCCATTGACACGCCGTCATAACCTGCAATCACCGGAAGGCCCAAGTCTTCCCACCACACCATGCGACCCGCCTCACGCAGTTGATCGTAAAACGGATAAGGGTTTTGGACAAAACCGGGATCGGTGGGGGCGCAGCTGAGTTTTTTCATTGGCTGTGTTTTTTCATTCTTCTGTGTTTTCGTGATCTGTTTTTCATGCCGCGAACTTGTCGGGAACCGCTTTCCTTTGCAAGACAGGTTTTCTACTCTCGGCCAAGATGACCACAGAGCCCAGCCCAGCCCTTGATCCGGCCACCCCCCCGGCCCACCCCCGCCTGTCTTTGGCGTTGGGGATGTTTGTCGCTGTCGTAGCCTTTGGGCTTTTGGTCTTTGGCTTGAGTTTTCGGGCGGGATTGGATCAGGCGTCTGCACGGGGCGCATCTGATTTGGCCTTGGCCTCTGATCGGTTGACCACCGGGTTACAACGCTATCGCGAATTGGCAGTGTTCCTGTCGGATCACCCCACTGTTTGGGCGCGCGCGCTCAGCCCCGATCAATCTGCGGACGTCGCCCGCGCCACCACCAATGTGTTGCAAAATCTGGCCGATAAAACCGGTGCGCATTCACTGATGTTGGTGGCCCGCGATGGCACTGTTCTGGCTGCGGCGGGCGAACAGACCCTGCCCAAAGGGGCCCAAGCCGCCTTTAACCGTGCCATGAGCGGGGCTTTGGGCGTGGCGCATTTTGTCGATACAGACCAGCAGCGCCGTTATGTGTTCGCCGCCCCGGTGTTTGATCCGGGTGGCCCGGCCCGCGCCGCCGTGATCGTCAACGTCAACATCGGCCTGTTGGAATGGGGCTGGCCGACGGAACCCTCGGCGATTTATTTCACCGATGACTATGGCGTGGTCTTCGTCTCCAACCGCTCCGAATTGGTGCTGCGTGGCGGCTTGGCCGGGCCGATGCCGGTCACCGCGCGCCGTCAGATTTCGGGCCATGATCTTTGGATGCATGAGGCCGGGCCCTATATTCCCTCGCCCGCGCTGCACATCACCCGGCCCTTGCCTGTCATCGGCTTGGAGGCCGAATTGCTGATGGATCTCAAACCGGTGATCGCGCTCTCAAGCCTTCAGGCCGGGATGGCGGCGGCGCTGGCTTTGGTCTTTGCGACGTTTTGGTTTTTCGCCCGCGAACGCAGACGCACCTTGGCCGAGGCCAACACACGGTTGGAGGCCCGCGTGGCGACCCGCACCCAAGCCCTAGAAATTGCCAACCGCGACCTGACCCGAGAGGTCACAGAACGGCTTGAGGCCGAAGCCCGCCTCAAACGCGTCCAAGCCGATTTGGTGCAGGCCGGGAAACTTTCGGCCTTGGGCGAAATGTCGGCAGGGATCAGCCACGAATTGAACCAGCCGCTGATGGCGATCCGGTCCTTTGCCGAGAATGCACAGGCATTTTTAGAGCGCGACAATGCGGCCAAGGCGGCGGAAAATCTGGGCCGGATTTCCGAACTCGCGCGCCGCATGGGCCGGATCATCAAAAACCTGCGCGCCTTTGCCCGGCAAGAATCCGAGACCATCACCAATGTCGAACTGACCGCAGTGGTTGAGGCAGCCTTGGAAATGACCATGGGCAAGGTCGCGCGGGCGGGGGTCACTTTGGACTGGACGCCGGGGGAACCGGTCTGGGTGCGTGGCGGCGAGGTGCGGCTCCAACAGGTGGTGATGAACCTGTTGTCCAATGCGGTGGACGCGATGTCGGACAGTCCTGATAAACGGATCGAGATTCGCATATTTGCGGGCCAGGAGGGGGGTACACCCACCCGGCTGACCGTGGCCGACACCGGGCCGGGCATCGCCGAGCCGGACAAAATCTTTGATCCGTTCTACACCACCAAAGAGGTTGGCGCGTCCGAGGGCATGGGCCTGGGCCTGTCGATTTCTTACGGCTTGATCCAATCCTTTGGCGGGCGTATTCGCGGTGCAAACCGCGCCAAAGACGGTCAGTCTCCCAAGGGGGCGATTTCGGGCGCGATCTTTACCATCGAGTTGATCCCGGCGCGTATAGATAGGACACAGGAGACCAGTGAATGAACCGGGCAGGGCGCGTGGAGCGGGTTTTATTGGTCGATGATGACGCCTCGGTGCGTGAGGCTTTGGGGCAGACGCTGGAGCTGGCCCATCTCGTGCCGACCTTGGCGGGCAGCTATATCGAGGCCAAAGATCACATCACGCCCCGCTTTGAGGGGGTGATCGTGTCCGACATTCGGATGCCCGGCAAAGACGGTTTTGCCTTATTGGAGTTTGCCCAATCGGTCGATGCGGAATTGCCGGTGATCTTGTTGACGGGGGAGGGCGATGTGCCGATGGCGGTGCGCGGCATTTCGTCTGGAGCTTTTGATTTTTTGGAAAAACCCTGCGCCCCGAAAGACCTGATTGCCGTGGTCGAAAAGGCACTGAAAACCCGTGCCTTGGTGTTGGAAAACCGGCGGTTGAAACGGCAAGTGGCACAGGGTGACGCCGCCGCACGGCTGTTGCGCGGCACCTCCGAGTTCTCCAAACGGATGCGCGAAGAGGCCCGCGCCGTGGCGCGCTCCGCCGCCGATGTGTTGGTCACGGGCGAGCCGGGCGTGGGCACCGCGAAAATGGCCGAGGTGGTGCATTTGCTCTCGGCGGGCTCCATGGCACCGTTTTTGAAATTTCCGGCGGTGTCGCAAACCCCCGAAAGCCTCGCCGCTGCCTTTGAGGCCGCCAAAGATGGTTCGGTGTTTTTGGATGAAATCGTTGCCCTGTCGCGCCCGACGCAATTCGCGCTTTTGGAACTGCTCGAAGGTCATGATCGCCCGCGCCTGATTGCGGGCACCTATGCCGATCTGCGCCATGAGACCATTGAAGGGACGTTTTCGCCCGATCTGTTTTACCGGCTTGAGGCGGCGGTGATCCGCATTCCGCCTCTGCGCGAACGGCGCGAAGACATCCCGACCTTGTTCCGTCATTACGTTGATATTGCTTGCGAGCAATCCGACCTGCCTGTGCCTGAGATCACGCCTGAGGTGATTTCCAACCTGATTGCACAGGATTGGCCGGGCAATGCGCGCAGCCTGATGAATGCAGCGATGCGCTTTGCCATGGGCCTGTCCGAAGGCGAGGCGCAAGAGGATGAATTGGGGCTGGCCGAACAACTGGCGCAAGTCGAACGCTCGCTTTTGATCGCCGCCCTGCAACGTCACGGCGGCAATGCCACTGAGGCCGCTAAAGGGTTGAAATTGCCGCGTAAAACCTTTTACGACAAACTCGCACGCCATGGTGTGCGGGCGGAATTGTATCGCGGTTGAGACCCTTGCGGTGCCTCAAAAGCATGACCTGATACCTTGCATAAAACACGCCGCCTTTGTTTCTTGCCCGTGTCCCGACCGAAAGCACGGGACGAAATACGGGAGGGAAATCCATGAGAAATTTGACCTGCGCTTTGGCCGCTGGACTGTTGACGCTGTCCGTCTCTGGCGCATTCGCCGGAACCGAAGGCTGTGATCCGGGTGAGATGGTGATCAAGTTCAGCCATATCGTGAACACAGACAAACACCCGAAAGGCATCGCCGCGACACTTTTGGTGAACCGGGTGAACGCAGAGATGGACGGGACCGCCTGTATGGAGGTTTACCCCAACGCCACGCTCTATAACGATGACCAAGTGTTGGAGGCGATGCTTCAGGGCGATGTCCAACTTGCGGCCCCGTCCTTGTCGAAATTCGAATCCTTCACCAAGCAATTCCGCATTTTCGATCTGCCGTTCATGTTTAAAAACATGGAGGCCGTGGATGCGTTTCAGGCCTCGGACACCGGGCAGGCGATGAAAGAAGGCATGGTGCGGCGCGGGCTTTTGGGCCTTGAGTTTTGGCACAATGGCATGAAACAAATCACCGCCAACAGGCCGCTTATCATGCCAGAAGATGTGGCCGGACTCAAAATGCGGGTTCAGCCCGCCGAGGTGATCATTGAACAGATGCGCGCCCTGAACGCCAACCCGCAACCGCTGGCCTTTCCTGAGGTGTATGGCGCGTTGCAAACCGGCGTCGTGGATGGTCAGCAAAACACGTGGTCGAACATTTATGGCCAAAAGTTCCATGAGGTTCAGGACGGGGCAACCGAGACCAACCACCTGTTGCTTGACTATATGGTCGTGACCTCGGTCGATTGGTGGGAGAGCCTCGATGCGGATGTCAGGGATCAGTTTGCCACCATCCTTCATGAGGTGACCGTGGCGCGCAATGGCGAGTCTGAGCGGGTCAATCAGGAGGCCAAAGAGGGGATTTTGGCAGCAGGCGGTGTCGTGCGCACCCTGACGCCCGAACAGCGCCAAGCCTGGGTCGATGCGATGAAACCCGTTTGGAAAATGTTTGAGGCCGATGTGGGCGCTGACAACATTGCCGCCGCGCAGGACTTCAACGCGCGCAATTGAGCGCAATTGAGCGTGATGTGTGCGACGCGGCAGGGGCTGAGTCGCGCGGGTGGCGATGTTTTGAATATCTGTGATGTGTGCGGATTTTCGCACGTCTGAGAAAGTTGGGCGTGTGGGGAACCGCACACCATGCAGATGCGGCATGGCTGCTATGCGCTTGATCTGTGCTGCAACCAAATGAAAAATAAAGGGAATTATAAAATTTTCACGCCCCTGTCACGAAACCTTGTTCCAAATCTCTTGCCCCTGTTTGGTCTGCCCCAGAGGTGCACGGAGCAAAATCATGTGCGCCGCGACTGACATTCGATTTCATGACAGGGAGGAAACCCATGAAATTTCTCGCAACCGCTGCCACCGCACTCGCGCTCACCGCAACCGGGGCTTTTGCCGATACGATGGGCTGTGATGCTGGCGAAATGGTGATTAAATTCAGCCACGTCACCAACACCGACAAACACCCGAAAGGCATTGCCGCGAACCTGTTTATGGAGCGCGTGAATGCCGAGATGGACGGCAAAGCCTGTGTCGAGGTCTACCCGAACTCCACGCTCTATAACGATGACCAAGTGTTGGAGGCGATGCTTCAGGGCGACGTTCAAATGGCGGCACCGTCGCTGTCGAAATTTGAATCCTTTACCAAAGTCTACCGCATTTTCGATCTGCCCTTCATGTTCAAAAACATGGATGCCGTCGAGGAGTTCCAAAGCTCCGAAGTCGGTCAGAACATGAAAGAAGTCATGGTGCGCCGCGGGCTTTTGGGCCTTGGGTTCTGGCACAATGGTCTGAAACAATTCTCTGCCAACAAACCGCTTTTGTTGCCCGAAGATGCCGCAGGCCTGAAATTCCGGGTGCAGCCCTCCGACGTGTTGGTCGCCCAGATGGAAGCGCTCGATGCCTCGCCGCAACCGATGGCCTTTTCCGAGGTCTACGGCGCGTTGCAAACCGGCGTTGTCGATGGTCAGGAAAACACATGGTCCAATGTCTACGGCCAGAAATTCTTTGAGGTTCAGGACGGCACCACAGAAACCAACCACGGTGTGCTTGACTATATGGTCGTGACCTCCGTCGATTGGTGGGAAGGGCTGGATGCCGACACCCGCGATCAATTGGCGACGATCATGAACGAAGTGACCGCAGAGCGGAACGCGGCGATCGCCGAAGTGGACGCAGACAACCGTCAGGCTGTGTTGGCGGCAGGCGGTGTGATCCGCGAATTGACCGACGAGCAACGTCAGGCCTGGGTCGACGTGATGAAACCGGTTTGGGCACAGTTTGAAGCCGATGTCGGCGCAGACAACATCGCGGCAGCGCAAGAGATCAATGCCAAAAACTAAGGCTTAAGCCTTTGAAAAACAACGGTCTCCGTGCATCTGTCGCGGGGCCGTTTTCCGCATCCTTTGCCCGGGCTTGGGCATCTGGGGCCAAAAGAGGGGGCCAGTGATGACACAATCTCAAGACAACCTGCCTAAACCGCCCATCGCCGGGTTTTTCGACGCTTTGGAAGAAAACCTGATCGCTTTGATTTTGGGTCTGATGACGCTGGTCACTTTCGTGAATGTGGTGATGCGCTACCTGTTCAACGACTCCCTGATTTGGGGGCTTGAGGTGGTGTTGATCCTGTTTGCCTGGCTGGTGCTTTTGGGCATCCCTTACGGGTTCAAAAAGACCTCGCATCTGGGTGTGGATGCGGTGATCAATATGTTGCCGTCGCGGGGGCACCGGATTTTGGCGCTGCTGTCGGCGCTGGCCTGTGTCGTCTATGCGGCGCTCTTGATGAAAGGGGCCTGGGATTACTGGGCACCCTTCGCCGGGCTTCAGCCCACAACAGGCCGCTGGTTCCCGACCGGCATCGACTCGGGTGTGCGCGACCGGGCATTTTATGTCACCGATCAAATCCCGATGCTGGGGATTTTCCGCTGGTTAGAGGCGGCGATCAACTATGGCGACAGCTATGACAAGCTGCCCCGCGTTGTGCCCTATTTCATCATCCCGCTCTCAGCCGCCCTTTTGGTGCTGCGTGTGGTTCAGGCGACGATCCGCATCATCCTTGGCACCCAGTCGATCCTGATCGTCTCCCATGAAGCCGAAGAAGACGTCGAGCGTGTCGCATCCCATCCTGCACACCCCGAACACGAGGTATAACCCCTATGGATGTCATTCTTCTTTTCGTCATGATCATCGGGTTCTTGCTGATCGGCGTGCCGATTGCGGTCTCTTTGGGTCTGTCCTCGATGATCTTTTTGTTGGTCTTCTCCGACACCTCCCTGGCCTCCGTCGCACAGTCCATGTATCAAGCCATGGCCGGGCATTATACGCTCCTCGCGATCCCGTTTTTCATCCTCGCCTCAAGCTTTATGTCGACGGGCGGCGTGGCCACGCGCATCGTGCGGTTTTCCATCGCCTGCGTCGGCCACATGCACGGCGGTTTGGCGATTGCGGGCGTGTTTGCCTGTATGATCTTTGCAGCTCTTTCCGGCTCTTCGCCTGCGACCGTGGTGGCCATTGGCTCCATCGTCATCGCGGCGATGCGCAAAATGGGCTATTCGCGGGACTTTGCCGCGGGCGTGATCTGTAACGCGGGCACTTTGGGTATCCTGATCCCGCCGTCCATCGTGATGGTGGTCTATGCCTCCGCGGTGGACGTCTCGGTCGGTCGGATGTTCCTTGCGGGCGTCATTCCGGGGATTTTGGCGGGCACGATGTTGATGATCGCGATCTATGTCATCGCGCGCATCAAGCACCTGCCAAAAGGCGAATGGGCGGGCTGGGGCGAAATCTACGCCTCGTTCAAAGACGCGTTTTGGGGCCTGATGTTGATCGTCATCATCATGGTCGGCATCTATGGCATTCCGGGCATCACCGGCGCAATCTTTACACCGACCGAAGCCGCCGCCGTCGCCTCTGTCTATGCCTTCCTTGTGGCCTCCTTTGTCTATCGCGACATGGGGCCGCTGGCGGGGCGGAACGGGGCGGGACCGACCCCTTTGTTGCGAAAACCGCAAGCCTTGCTCACCGCATGGTTTCACCCAGACACGCGCCAAACCCTGTTTGATGCGGGCAAATTGACCGTGATGCTGATGTTCATCATCGCCAATGCCTTGATCCTCAAACATGTGCTGACCGATGAACAAATCCCACAACAAATCGCCAATGCGATGCTGTCGGCGGGCTTTGGCAAGATCATGTTCCTGATCATGGTCAATGTGATTTTGCTCATCGGAGGCCAGTTCATGGAGCCTTCGGGCCTGATCGTCATCGTCGCGCCCTTGGTGTTCCCGATTGCGATTGAACTTGGGGTGGATCCGATCCATTTGGGCATCATCATGGTGGTGAACATGGAGATTGGCATGATCACGCCGCCGGTGGGTCTGAACCTGTTCGTCACCTCCGGCGTCGCCGGGATGCCGATGATGGCGGTGGTCCGCGCAGCCCTGCCGTTCCTTGCGATCCTCTTTGTGTTCTTGATCCTTGTGACCTATGTGCCGTGGATTTCGACGGTTCTGCCGAATGCGTTGATGGGGCCTGAGATTATAACAAAGTGATCTGAGCCAAAGCACAGACATGAAAAAGGGGCCTTTTGGGGCCCCTTTTGTTTGAGTATTTAGGTCACGGTAAAGAGGGCTTAGTGCCGTGAGGTCAGTTCCGCCAGCGCGGTCAGGCGACCGATGGCCTCACCTGAGGCGATGCTCTCTTTGGCAATCTCGACGCCGTCTTTCAGGGTCGTCGCCTTGTCCGCCACAACCAATGCCGCCGCCGCGTTGAACAGGACCGCATCGCGATAGGCGCCGGTTTCGCCGTTCAACAGCGCAATCATCGCGGCGCTGTTTTCCTGCGGTGTGCCGCCAAGGATGTCTTTCAGGCGATGCACCGGCAGGCCCGCGTCTTCGGGGTGGATTTCCATCGACTTGATCACGTCACCGTCAAGGGCCGCCACCGCCGTTGTGCCAGTGATCGAGATTTCATCCATCCCATCCGCGCCATGCACCAGCCAGGCTTTTTCAGAGCCGAGCATTTGCAGCGTTTCGGCCATCGGAAAGATCAAATCAGGCGCGAAAGCCCCGGTGAGTTGACGTTTCACGCCCGCCGGGTTGGTCAGAGGGCCCAAGATGTTGAAAATGGTTTTACAGCCCAATTCGACCCGCACAGGCCCGACATATTTCATCGCCGGGTGGTGCATCGGTGCCATCATAAAGCCGATGCCAATCTCGCGCAGCGCCTCTTCGACCACGTCCTTGCCGACCATGACATTGACGCCACTGACCGACAACGCATCGGCCGCCCCCGATTTCGAGGACAGGTTGCGGTTGCCGTGTTTGGCCACGGGCACACCCGCGCCCGCGACGACAAAGGCGGTGGCGGTGGAGATGTTGAGCGTGCCCAACCCGTCGCCACCGGTGCCGACGATGTCCATCGCGCCCTCAGGCGCCGCAACCTTGACGCATTTGGCGCGCATCACAGAAGCGGCTGCGGCATATTCCGACACCGCCTCGCCGCGCGCGCGCAACGCCATCAAAAAACCGCCGATCTGGGCATCCGTCGCCTGGCCTTCAAACAGAATTTCAAAGGCCTCCACCGCTTGCGAACGGCTCAAAGGCCCCTCGGAGGCGGCAAAAATCAGCGGTTTCATCGCATTGGGGTTCACAGGGGCGCTCATGCCGCTTCCTCCGCTTTGAGTTGATTGAGGAAGGTGCCGATCATCTCGTGACCATGTTCGGACCGGATGCTTTCCGGGTGAAATTGCACACCTTCAATCGGCAGGGTTTTGTGACGCAGCCCCATGATGGTGCCATCCGCCAATTCCGCCGTGACCTCAAGACAGTCGGGCAGGGTGGCGCGATCCACGATCAGCGAATGGTAGCGCGTGCCTTGCAAGGGCGAGGGCAGGCCGGCAAAGACGCCTTTGCCCTGATGATAAATCTCGCCCATCTTGCCATGCACGATCTCATGACAGCGCACGACATTGCCGCCAAAGGCCTCGCCAATGGACTGATGCCCCAAACAAACGCCAAACAACGGAATGCCCGCATCGGCGGCGGCATGAACCAAGGGCACACAAATGCCCGCCTCATGCGGCGTTTTCGGTCCCGGTGACAACACGATGCCAGACGGGCGCAGCGCCATGGCTTCTTGCACGTTCAAAGCATCATTGCGCACCACCTTGGCTTGCCACCCCATCTCGCCAATGTAATGGACGAGGTTGTAGGTGAAACTGTCGTAATTATCGATCAGAAGCAGCATCGCTTTGGTCCTTTGGCGTGACATGACGCGGTGAAATCCGCACATAAATCCGCACAGACACCGGCCAAGCGCCGCGCGGGGAGGGTTTGTGGCATGAAAGGGGGATGATCCTTTGATAAAGCCGGGTTATACATGATCCAAGGACCCTGAGGGGTCAAGGGGTTCGCCTTGACCAAAAGGGTGTAATCACGGCCTGATACCGCTGATTGTAAAAGGGCCGATAGAGCAAATGACAGGGCCGATGTGCGTGACACATCCGGCAACAGGGCAAGGAGCGCCAAAGACAATGGGGCGGGGAATTTTCACTGGGTTGATTTGGGGCGGTGTCGTTGGATTTGGGATCCTGACGGTCGCAAATGAGATCGTCGCACCTGTGACGTTGGACGTGACCCCTGTGGCATCGACCCCAATGGCATCCCCCCCTGCGGCACCTGCGTCCGCCGAGACGCAAGTGATCCCCGAGGGCACAACAGAGACCACCCCCGCCTTGACCACCGCGCCTGAGGGCGAGGAGGCCCCGGAGATTGCCGCCGATATGGCCGCAGCCGATCCAAACCGGTCCGGCACCCAGCCCGATGTGCGCACGCCCGAGGGCCAGGAAACGCCGCCCGAAACTGAAACAGCCGCCGCCGCCGCCCCCGAAATCTCCGCTCCCACCGGGCCGCACTCCGCCCCTGATGAAACGATGGAGAAGACGGCCAAAGCGCCTGTGATCGAACCGGTTTTGACCCCGCCACAAGGGCTGGCTCCCGAGGCCGAAACCCCAGACGCGCTGCCCTTTGCGGTGGAAAATGCGCCTCTGCCAACGCCTGAAGGATCGGATGTGGCGCCAGAAAGGACCGAGATGCCAGACAGCACTTCGATCGACACCGCTCTGATGGAAGCCGCACCGGAAGCGCCGGTGTTGAGTGGCCCAGCCCCCAAAGCGATGCCCGGCACGTCAGAGACCGGGATGCCGCAAACGACCGATCCCCTCAGTGAGCCGCAAGCGACGATTCGACCGGGCGAAAAGGTTGGCTCCTTTACCGAGCGCGAAGATGCCCGCAAATCCGTGCGCCTGCCCTCAATTGCCGCAGAGCCGAATGCCGATGGTGCCGCCCCCATGGTGCTGGCCGACGATCTTCCCGCCCTTGTGGCCTATTCCGCCGATTACGCCGGGACACCTGCGGGGCCAATGATGAGCATCGTTTTGGTGGATATTGCCGTGCTTGGCCCCAATGATCCGATCCTGTCCAAACTGCCGTTCCCGGTCACCTTTGCCGTCGATGCGGTCGCGGCGCGGGCGGGCGATCGGGCCAAAACCTACCGCGATAAGGGGCTTGAAGTCATGGCCATGGTGTCCTTGCCCGAAGGGGGGACACCGCAAGACGCTTCTGTGACCTTGCAACAGGCCGCCGAGCTTGTGCCGGTGTCCATTGGTTTTTTGGACGTCCCCTCGGGCACTTTCCAAAGCTCGCGCACCATCGCTGCCCAAGTTGTCGCAACGGCCCAAGACAGCGGGCGGGGGATATTGACTTTCCCGCGTGGGCTCAATGCCTTGGAGCAAGAAGCCCAGCGGGCCGATGCGCCCGCAGCCTTGGTGTTTCGCGATTTCGATGGTCGCGGTCAAGACATCGCCGCGATCAAACGGTTTTTGGATCAGGCCGCCTTTCGCGCCAATATCGACGAGAAAATCGTCCTTCTCGGTCGCTCAAAACCCGAGACGATTCAGGCGCTGGCTGAATGGTCCTTGGGCAATCGGGCGGCGGCGGTTTCGATCGTGCCTCTGTCCTATTTGCTGACGCATTAAGACATCTCCCCGGCCTCTTGCTTCCCGGCCTCTTGGTGCGCGAACACAGCCTTGGCCGCGGCAATGCCATTGAGCGCGGCGGGAAATCCGGCGTAGACGGACATTTGCATCAGGATCTCGGTGATCTCCACCCGTGTCAGGCCGACATTCAGCCCGGCGGCAATATGGACTTCCAATTGCGGGCGTGCCGTGCCCATGGCGCAAAGCGCGGCGATGGTGGCGATTTCGCGGTCGCGCAGGCTGAGGTCCGGGCGGCTGTAAATATCGCCAAAGGGAAATTCCAACAGGTAGGTGGCAAAATCCGGCGCGATCCCGGCAAGCGAGGCGATCACGTTTTCGCCCGCCTCACCGTCAATCGCGGCCAAGGCGGTTTTGCCGCGCTCCAGTCGGGTTTGTGATGTTGTCTTTGGTGTTGTCTGCGTCATTTGGGTCCATCCTTTCAGTCTCGCCATATCCGGCGATTTTGGTGTCGAGGACGGTGAGGGCGCTGTGAATCTCGGCCAGATGCGCGCGCACCCGGTCGCGATGTTCGCTCAAAAGTGCGGCGCGCGCGGGCCCGGTGCTGTCGCCCTGGGCGCGCAGCTTGGCATAGCGGAGCATGTCGCGGATTGGCATTCCGGTGGTTTTCAACCGGGACAGAAACCCGATCCAGACCACGCTGTCTTCGCCATAATCGCGCCGCCCGGAGCCATCGCGATGGGCATGGGGCAAAAGCCCGATCCGTTCGTAATAGCGAATGGTGTGGGCGGTGATCCCGGTGCGTTTCGCCAAATCTCCGATCTTCATGCCACCCTCTTTTCTTCGACGCTTTTGACCCTAGGGCTTTGAGCGCACTCTAAGTCAAGAGCGGATCTGCATATCACGCGTGCTTGACAGGCTGCGACATTTTGTCGTGAACTCGCAGCGAGGAGAACGGCGCACTGCCGACAGGGAGAGTTTATGGAACAGGTTCAGGCGGTGGCTGCGGCCCCGGTGCCCGATGTGGCGCATTTAACGATCTCGGATTTACGCGCCGCCCTGCGCGGCGGCTGGCGCGATTTTCGCCGCGCCCCCGCCTTTGGGATTTTCTTTTCCGCCGTCTATGTGTTGATCGGGTTTGGGTTTATCCTGTTTGGCGCGGGTACGGTGGCGTGGACCTTTGCCTTTTCGCTGGCCTTCCCGCTGTTTGCACCCTTTGCCGCCGTTGGCCTCTATGAGGTCTCTCGCCGGATGGAGGCGGGGGCGGCGCTCGATTGGTATCAAGTCCTGAGCGTTGTGAAGGCCGAAAAAGACCGGCAAATCCCGTGGATGGGGGCAATCATCGTCATCTATGTGCTGTTCTGGTCGTTCTTTGCCCATATGCTTTTTGCCCTCTTCATGGGCCTTTCGGCGATGACCAATATCAGCTCCTCTTATGAGGTGTTTTTGACCCCGAACGGTTTGACCATGATCGCGGTCGAGTTGGGCGTGGGCAGCCTGTTCGCCTTTCTGCTGTTTTCTCTCACGGTGACCTCCCTGCCTCATCTGTTGGACAAAGAGGTCGATTTCGTCACCGCCATGCTGTTGTCGTTTCGCGTGGTCAAAGACAATTTCTGGGTGATGCTGATCTGGGCAGGGCTGATCGCGATATTGTCGATCATAGCCTTGATCCCGTTGTTTTTGGGCCTGTTCATCGTCTTGCCGGTGATGGGCCACGCGACATGGCATCTCTACCGCCGGGCTTTGATTTAAGGCGATGGGTGTGATCCGCTGCCGCAGCTTTGCTGACGTTCGTCGCGCATCCTTAACGTGATGCGACGGATTTTCGGCATCCTATCAGCAGACCGTGCTATGCATATTGTCCCAACCGCCAAGCATGTCTGACCCAAACCGGACCTTGATCGCAACGTGCAGCGGGGTCTGCTATGTGGGACCGAGTTGCCTTTAGCCGCAACTCTCCCAACGTCCGGTTTTGGAATCGGGGCCAAAACAAAGGCCTTGAATGCGACTCCCACCACGGCAAGTAATTTTTAGAAGCTTTTTGCATTTATGGTGCTGGTGGTCGCAACAGTCATTGTCGTGACATCGGGAATGCGGGTATGCTTAGGTGGTGTAGAAATTGCTGCTTTCATCCAAAAATTACGAAGGGGGACGTAAAGATGGGTCCATTCGAACTTCGCACAATGTCAGAACATGGATTACTATTCATAAAGATGGTCTTCGCATTGCAGGATGCTATTGCGAAGTACAGCGATGCAAATGAGGCCGACCGGGTAAAAGCTGCTGAGCTGCTGCGAAAGATGGCGGCTTGCCTAAAAGAAATCGACCAGGAGGTGGCGGCGGAAAAACCGAACCCCACAAAACACGTCGGGTCGATGCGAGTATATCTATCAACCTTCAAGTCGCGTTTCGCGCCTGTCATAGGTGACCGAGAAGCTGAAAAGCTAGAACACGAGCTGATGTCACTGTTTGACACGACGGAAGGCGATGACGGCCCCATGATCTCAGGGTTCATCGCTTTGAAGAAATACGCCGAAGAGGGTCTCGTTGACGATGAGCATCTTAGAGCATCACTGATAACTCTTGTTCAGGTGCGAGAGCAATTGGAAGCCACGGCAGACGTCATCGAATTTGAATGAAGAGCGTTCGGGGTTTGGAGGCACTGGATCGGTGCTTATTCTTCTCGAGACCGAGAAAGCCGACATCCACTACATGTGAGTAAGTTGGGAGGTTCGGCCTCGTTCCCGCCATTCGCTGCGCTGTGGGCGAAGGCTCGGTTTTCCATTTGGGTCAGTTGCGACCGCTAAGGTCAAAGTCATGTGACATATGGTATTTGCGCGGACGGTGGTCTCTCGCTGCGGATTGAAGGATAAAGGGCGGTCTGCGGGCCGCCTTTACGCTCTGCGCCGGGAACTGATCATCAGCAACACACCGGCACCGACAATCACGGCACCCCCTGCCAGTTCCATCGCGTCGGGGCGCTCGCCAAAGACCAAAGCGCCCAGGATCATCGCGAACAACAGGCGCACATAGCGAAACGGCGTGACCACCGACAATTCGCCCATGCGCATCGCCATGGTGATGCCGGTGTAAGCGATGACGCCGACGACCACCGCCACCGACAAAAACGCCAGATCGACCAGCGAAGGCATGACCCACGCGTCGCCCCAGAGCAACAGGATCGCGCCCGAGGGGATGAGCGCGGCAAAGCCCGTGACGCCCAATTGCGCGTAGGACAGGATCGGGGGCGCGGCGCGGGTGGCCAGATCGCGCCCGGCAAAGCCGATCATGCCCAGCACTGCCAGGATCGACAGGGGCGTAAAGCCCGACAATCCCGGCCTGAGCACCATCAACACGCCGACAAAGCCCAATGCGATCAAGGCCCATCGCAGCGGCGAGACCTTTTCGCGAAAGATCAAAACGCCGGCGGCGGCCACGACCAAAGGCGTGGCTTGCAAAATCGCGGAGGTGGTGGAGAGGGCAGTGAGCGCCAGAGAAAGGGTGAAAAACACCCGGCCCATCATTTCAAACAGGGCGCGAATGGCCATCACGCGGCTGAAGAGGATCGGGTGAAAAATCCGTTCGCGGCGCTGACGTGTCAGCAGGGCAAACACCGTCAAACCGCCCAGACCGAACAAGATCAACACTTCGCCCACCGGCAAATGCGCGGTGACCGATTTCAACGCCATATCTTCGATCGAGAACCCGGCCATGGCCATGACCATCAACAGCGCGCCGCGCAGATTTCCGGCTTTGAGAAGGGTCAGGTCAGGGGCGAGGGTCATGGCGGCTCCACTATAGCGTGCGCGCCACCATGACCGGGACGACTGTGGGCCTCAAGGGCAAAACAGCTTTGCAGTTTTGCACCCTGTCCCGCTCAGATCACTTGCCCTTTTTCTTTTCGCCCAAAGACATTGGCTTGGCCGCGCCAAAATTGGCGGTGGCCAAGACCTTGGTCTTTTCTTGTTTCGGCTTTTTGACTTCTTTATTGCCGCGCTTGTTGTCGCCTTTTCCCATGATGATCTCCCAATGATCTTGCATGTCGATATGACCCTCCGGCGACAGGCCGAAGGGGTCTCCCTCAAGAAAATCAGGGTTGCCAGACGGGGCCTCAAAAGGCGGGGACCAAGCCAGGGCGATGATTTCGGTGAGTCGCAAACGCCGCTCTCTGGGCGGACGTGCTGACGATAATCTACGCCTGCGGCCCAATCTGCGCAAGTGTGGCGGTCCGAGAGCCCGATGCGAAAAAAGGCGACCCGAAGGCCGCCTTTTAAAAGTCAAATATGAGACCCGATCAGGCGGGTTTGGCCGGGGTCGGTTCCGGCGCTTTCGCAGGCTGGGGTTTTGCCCCACCCGCTTTCGAACCGATCGACAAAGGATCGTCAGCGCGCTGAACGGAGCCTTCAAAATGCGCACCGCTCTCAATCGCGATGGTTTTGTGGATGATGTCGCCTTCGACCCGCGCGGTTGAAGTCAGGCGGACTTTCAAGCCACGCACACGACCGACAACACGCCCATTGACCACCACATCATCGGCAATCACTTCGCCTTTGATCATCGCGGTTTCACCAACCGTCAAAAGATGGGCGCGAATGTCACCCTCAACCGTCCCTTCGATTTGAATATCGCCGGAGGTTTTCAGATTGCCCACGACAGTGAGGTCAGAGGACAGCACCGATGCGGGCGGTTTCGCCTTGGGCGCGGATTGGGAGAAGTCAGGGGCCGGAGTTTTCGGCAAGGCGGGCTTTGCAGCCGCCGTTTCGGGTTTTGTGATATCCTCGCCCTGTTTCGGGCCGGGTTCATTGATCCTGCTTTTAGAAAACATCGTTGGCAGCCTTAATGTAGATCATCGGGTTGACGGCCTTGCCCTGTACACGGACTTCATAGTGGAGGTGCGTGCCAGTGGAGCGGCCAGAATTCCCCATAGCACCGATTTGCTCCCCACGCGAGACTCTTTGACCAACTTTCACAAGAAGTTGGGATTGGTGAGCATAACGTGTCTCGATCCCGAACTCATGTTGAATTTTTACCAAACGCCCATAGCCCGAGGACCAGCCGGAAAATGTCACCACACCATCGGCGGTGGCATAGATCGGCGTGCCATAGGCGGCGGCGAAATCCGTTCCTTCATGCATCCGTCCCCAGCGTGGGCCAAAGCCCGAAGTGTAACGAAAGCCGTTTTTGAGCGGTAGGGCGAAGGGGGCTTTTTGGGCGGCGATCCGGTAAATGTTGAGCTTGTCCATCTTGTCGATCAGCGCATTGGCGCGCATCGAATCCGGGTCGATCATGCCGCCCTTGGTCGAAAATGTGATCGGGGTCAGCGGACCACCCTGGCCGGAATAGCCACGTTTGACCGTGGCGAGCATCGAGTCGACCGGCATCCCGGCGGCTTTGAACATTTTATCAAGCGGGGCAACGGACACGGTCATCGCATCTTCGAGCTGGGTGAAAATACGGTCATTCTTTTCTTCCATCAGCTTGAGATCGGTTTCCAACACATCGGCCATTTTCATCGCCTGGGACGCGGTCAGGGCCATCTCGTCGCGTTCTGCCGCCGTATCGGCCAGCGCCACGGCCAACACATCCACGGTGCTTTCCATATCCTGCGGCGTCATCCCCTTGGCCGCATTCGCGTCGCCATTGAGTTTGGACAGAACCTGTTCTTCGCTGAGCTGCGCTTCGTCGCGGGCTTTCAACGCATCGCGCAGATTGGCCTGAATCACATCCACGCCGGTTTCCAATTCGCGCACGCGCTCCTCAGAGGCCAAAAGCTGGGATTGCATGGCGGAGATTTGTTTGAGCGCGGTGTTGAACCGCTCCTGGGCGGCGGCGGCCTCGTTGGCGCGCATGTCGCGCTCATGGGCCAGTTCCGCCACGCGGTTTTCAAACAACACAAGATCACGCCCTGCCTGTTCGCGCAGATTGCCCGACCCGATGCTGTCCATCAAAATGATCGCGGAGGCGACGATCATCCAAGCCGCGATCACCGTTGTTCCGGTTACGGCCACCAATTGTGTCAGGGGAGAAAGCCGCAGATAGCGGGTCTCAGAGTCAGACCGCAGAAACACCCGGCGTTCGGGGAGTCTGCGCTCAAGCATGTGATTGAGCTTGTGTATCATTGTTAGGCTAAAACCGTCCTCATTCCCATCTCTCTCCGCCTTAGACCTTGTGAACTTTGAGTTTTGCACGTCTTTTGCGTGGCTTTTCCCAAATCGGCACTGACAATAAACAAGCGGTTGCACTCTGTTAGCGAACGAAGTCCAAGCGGGCAACGCTTTTGCCTTCCTGTCGGCGGTTTGGGCGAGCCATGGGCGGGAAATGACTGTTTGTGGGCGGTTTTTTGCCTATGTGAGCGCCACCATATCGGGTGACATTGCGCCCCCCCGCGACCGCCTGTCGCAGGGGGTATCCTTGACGCTTTATCGCCAGGCGGCGGGCATCTCATCGGACAGGGGCCAATAGAAATCCGGCGGCATCCCGGCTTCGGCGCGTTTTTCGTCATTAAAGGGTGGCTTGGTGCCCGACGGGAAGAACCGGCGCACAAGGGCGTGAAACTCTTCGGTCGGGTCCAGTCCCTCGCGGCCACAGAGAAAGTTGAACCATTTGGCCCCATAGGCGACATGGGACACTTCTTCGGCATAGATCACGTTCATCGCCTCCACCGTTTCGCGGTCTTTGGCATTTTGGAAAATCTTGATCATGCCCGGCGTCACATCCAAACCGCGCGCCTCCAACACCATCGGCACAACCGCCAGCCGCCCCATGATGTCCGCCACCGTATCCTCGGCGGCGCGCCACATGCCCGCATGGGCGGGCAGAGCGCCGTAAAAGGAGCCGAGCGCCTCAAGCCGGTCACATATCAGATTGAAATGTTTGGATTCTTCATCCGCCGCCTTGACCCAGTCGTCATAAAACCCAATCGGAAAGGGCACATGGGTGAAGCGCGCCACGATGTCCCAATGTAAATCGACCGCGTTCAGTTCGATATGGGCAATCGCGTGCAAAATCGCGATCCGGCCTTCGGGGCTGCCGGGTTTGCGCCGCGGCACATCGCGCGGGTCAAGCTGTTCGGGCCTGTCCGGGCGCGCCGGTTGCAGCGGCGGATGGGCCGTGCCGATCTCAATCGGGGTGCCGTCTGGCGCGCGCGACTGTCGCCACATCTCGGCATAGCGGTGGCTGAGCGCGGTTTTTTCGCGCCCACCCTTCGTGCGCAGCACCGCCTCGGCCATTTGCGCCAGCGTCAGGGGCCCTGTGTTCAAAGTCGCGCTCATGCGGTGGCGACCGCAAGAACCTCGTCCGCGTGTCCTGTGACTTTGACCTTGGGCCAGACATGGGCAATTTTACCGTCTTCATCAATAAGAAAGGTTGCGCGGACGATGCCCCAAAAGGTTTTGCCATACATCTGTTTTTCCGCCCAAACGCCATAGTCTTCGCAGACCGTGCCGTGTTCATCGGACAAAAGCGGGATGCCGAGACTGTGTTTGGCGCAGAAATTGTCGTGTTTTTTGACGCTGTCCTTGGACACGCCAAAGACCTGAATGCCCGCCGCCGCAAAGTCATCTTTGAGGGCGGTAAAATCCAGTGCCTCGGTGGTACAGCCCGGCGTGTTGTCTTTCGGGTAGAAATACAGCACCACTTTGTGCCCGCGCAGATCGGACAGGGTCACATCCGTGCCGCCATCGCGGGGCAGGGTGAAATCCGGGGCCATGGTTCCTTGGTCAAGCATGTCGATCTCCTTATAATGCCGTGTGAACACTTTTACGCTGTGAATACTTTTACGCGTTGCGCAGGCTTTCGGTTTCGTTTTAGGCCGCTTTACGACAAGATGAAACCAACACAAGCCTCAGAGCAGTTAAAATGAGCGAGCGTCCACCCCCGGATCACACGTCGGAGCAAACGTCTGATCACACGTCTGATCACACGCCGGGCACCGACCCGGAGCACAGCCCGGAGATGTCCGAAGCGCAGACCGCAGAGAGTGCGGCAGAGTCCCCCTCTGCGTCCCCCTCTGCGGCGGCCTCCGCTGTGGATGCGCCAGCCTTGGGGGCTGAACTGGGGACTGAGCAGGGAACCGAGACCGAGGAAACCCCCGCCGAGGCCCGCAAGCGCCTGCATCCGGCGCATCGCTTTGGCCTGTGGTCGCTTGCGCTCATGGCCCTTGTCGCGCTGTTCATCGGCATCGCGGTTCTGGCCTTCACCGGGCGCACCGTCATCCTGCCCGACGCGATCACCTCGCGCATCGAGACAAAGATCAACTCTGATCTCAACGGTGCCAAAATCTCCATCGGTCAGATCGTGGTCCTGGTCGATAAAACCTTTGTGCCCCGCGTCACCGCCCGCAATGTCGGCTTGATTGATGGCTCCGGTGCCGAAATCGCCCGGCTCAATGAATTGCGCGCGGTGCTCTCAAAAGACGCGCTCAAACAGATGCGGTTGCGGCCTGACACGCTGCGCCTTTCAGGGGCGCAGGTCACGGTGCGACGGCGGGCTGATGGGACGTTTGCCCTGGATTTCGGCGGCGCGCAGGGCACGGCAGGCTCGGCCGCGGAAGTGTTGGAGGCGATTGACCGCGCCTTTTCCACCGAGCCCTTGTCGAAAATCTCCCGCGTTGAGGCGCGCGAAATCACCGTTTCGCTGGAAGACGCGCGATCGGGCCGCTTGTGGCAGGCGACAGACGCTGCCGTGATCCTGCTCAACTCGGATGAAAACTTTGACATCACGCTGAATTTTGAACTGTTCAACGGCACCGAAGACCTTTCCGATGTCGAGGTGAGTTTTGCCTCGCAAAAAGGCTCTTTGGCGACGGTCATGTCGCTGAGCATGGACAATGCGCCGACCCGCGATTTCGCCCTGCAAAGCCCGGCCTTGTCGTTTTTATCCGTGGTCGATGCGCCCGTCTCCGCCGCCATGCGCGCCGAATTTGATACCAAGGGGAGGTTGGCGCAATATTCTGGCAAACTTGCCATTGGCGCCGGTCAGATCGTTGCCGGGGAAGGGGCCAAGCCTTTGGCCTTTGAAGGGGCGAGCGGGTATTTTGACTATGACCCCAGCAAAGAACGGATTGAGTTTCCTCAGTTTAGCCTCAAAACCGACGCGCTCGACATCAGCGGGCGCGGCCATATTTTGCTGCGTGATTTTGATGGGGCCTGGCCGCAGGTCTTTACCAGTCAATGGCGGTTTTCCGAGCTGAAACTTGCCCCCGATGGTGTGTTCTCCGAGCCTTTGGTGTTCGATCAAGGCATGGCTGATCTGCAATTGCGGCTCGCGCCTTTTAGCCTGGAGATTGGCCAGATTGATCTCAAACAAGGAGATATTTGGCTGCGCGGCGCGGGGCGCGCAGCGGCCACGTCCGAGGGTTGGCAGGCCGGGCTGGATCTCAAGGTTGATGCGCTGAGCCATGCCGAATTGATGGCGCTCTGGCCGCCAAAAGCCATCGCCAAAACCCGTGATTGGATGACCGAAAACATCCACTCCGCCACCTACCGCGACCTCAATGCGGCGCTGCGGTTTGTGCCTGGGCAAAGCGCGCCGACGCTGGCGCTCGATTGGCGTTTTGACGACCTCGACCTGCGCTATATCCCGGTGCAACCGCCGCTTTTGGGCGGGCATGGTTACGGGTCGATTTTTGGCAATGCTCTGACGGTGGTCTTGGATGGCGGCGCGGTCACGCCCCCTATGGGTGGCGCGGTCGATATGGCGGGCACGGTGGTGCGCATCCCCAATATCACCGAAAAACCCGCGCGTCTGGACATCGCTTTGGCCACCCAATCGACGATTGAGGCGGGCCTGTCCTTGGTGGCGGAAAAACCGTTTTCGGTGCTCAATGAGGCCGCCTTTGGTCCCGATGTGGCCAAGGGGCAGGCCAACCTGCGCGGCCTGATGTCCTTTCCGCTCAATAAGATCGTGACCTTTGAGGATGTGAATTTCCTGCTTAACGGCACGCTGAGCGATGTCTCGTCGGATCGACTGATGCGCGGGCAGGTGCTCTCCGCCGACCAACTGGCGCTGACCGTCGATCCCTCGGGTCTGACCCTTGCGGGGTCGGCGCGGATCGGGACGGCACAGGCCGCCGGACAATGGCGCAAAAACTTCGGCCCTGATCATCGCGGCACATCGGATATGACCGGGCGGATCACCCTCAATCAGGCGCTTTTGGATACGTTCAAGATCGCTTTGCCGGACGGCACGGTGGCGGGCGACGCGACGGGCACGCTGTCCGTGGCACTGCGCAAAGGCCAGCCGCCGAAATTCGATATTTCCTCTGACCTCTCGGGCATGCGGCTGAGTTTCGCGCCGCTCAAATGGGGTAAACCCGCCGGAACGCGCGGCTCGTTTACGATCTCAGGCACGGCGGGAGATCGGCCGGACATCACCAATCTGGCGCTTTCGGCGGCGGGGCTTGAGGCCACGGGCGGGCGGGTGACGTTGACGCCCGAGGGTGCGCTGGATCGGCTGGATGTGGATCGGTTCAAACTGGGTGGGTGGCTCGATGTGCCCGCCTCCTTGGTCGGGCAGGGACCGGGTCAGCCTGTGAAAGTCGAAATCCGTGGCGGGCGGTTTGACCTGCCGGGGGCAACGTTTGGTGGCTCTTCGGGGTCGGGCACGGGTGCTGCGATCCCAATAGAGGTGCGCCTTGATCGGTTTGAGATCACCAAGGGTCAAGAGTTGAACGCCTTTTCAGCGCGCCTGTCCCTGGCGGACGGGGTGACGGGGTCATTCCGGGGCGATCTGAACGGCACGGGCACCTTGACCGGCACGGTGCGCCCCGGTCCCTATGGCCCAACGATCACCGCAACCTCGAAAGATGCCGGGTCCATCGTGACAGCGGCGGGGGTTTTGGAGCGGGCGTCGGGGGGAGAGATGAGTTTTGGCCTGACCGCCTTGCCCGAAGCCGGCAGCTATGACGGGCGAGTGGTGATCCATGACATCCGGGTGCAATCCGCCCCGGCGCTGGCCGAGCTTTTGTCCGCGGTCTCTGTCGTCGGCCTGATTGATCAGATGACCGGGGCGGGCGGCATTCAGTTTTCGCAAGTCCAAGGCGATTTCATCCTGCGTCCGGGCAAATTGAGCCTCCGCGATGGCACCGCCGAAGGCCCCTCTCTTGGCATTACCCTCGAAGGGCTTTATGACACCAACGCAGGTCAGGTGGACCTCCAAGGTGTCGTCTCGCCCGTCTATTTTATCAATGCTCTGGGGCAGGTTGTGGCACGCAAAGGCGAGGGGCTGTTTGGCTTTACCTATACGCTCACGGGGGATGCCAAATCGCCCGCTGTCGGGGTCAATCCGCTCTCGATCCTGACGCCGGGGGCGTTGCGCGACATCTTCCGTAAAAAGCCCGCCGGGGGCGAGTAACCCAATCCGCCTGATGTGAGGCCATATGAAACTGTCTGATTTCGATTTTGATCTGCCCGAGGCTTTGATTGCCACACGGCCCGCCAAACCGCGCTCTTCGGCGCGGCTTTTGGTGGCCACGCCAGACAGTATCACCGATGGTCATGTCACCGATCTTTTGGACTGGTTGCAGCCCGGCGATCGGTTGGTGTTGAACGACACCAAAGTGCTGCCCGCGCGCCTGACCGGCAAACGTGGCCGCGACACGGCACAGGGCTATCAAGAGGCCAGGATCGAAGTGACCCTGTTGGAGCCACAGGCGCAGGCGGGGCATGGCGGGATGATCTGGCGCGCACTCATCAAGCCGCTCAAAAAGATCAAAGAGGGCGAAGAGGTGCGGTTTTCCGATGATCTGTCCGCCACTTTGGTCGCCAAAGACGAGGGCGAGGCGATTGTCGCCTTTAACCTCAAAGGCGAGGATTTTGATGCGGCCTTGGCACAGGCCGGGTCGATGCCCTTGCCGCCGTATATCGAGGCCAAACGCAAAGCCGACGCCCAGGACAAAGAGGATTACCAAACCGTCTGGGCCCGCAATATGGGGGCGGTGGCCGCGCCCACCGCTTCGCTGCATTTCGATGAGCCGCTGCTCAAGGCGCTGGCGCAAAAGGGCGTCGAATTCACCTATGTGACGCTGCATGTCGGGGCGGGGACGTTTTTGCCGGTCAAGGTCGACAATGTCGAGGATCACAAAATGCATGCGGAATGGGGCGAGGTCTCAGAAGGCGCGGCGCATGAGATCAACACCACCAAGCAACGCGGCGGGCGGGTGATCCCGGTCGGCACCACGGCGCTGCGGCTGATCGAATCCGCCGCGCCCGCGCCCGGCGTGATTGCACCGTTTTTGGGTGAGACCGATATTTTCATCAAACCCGGCTATCAGTTCCGCATTACAGATGCGTTGATGACCAATTTCCACCTGCCCAAAAGCACGCTTTTGATGTTGGTGGCGGCGCTGATGGGGCGCGAGCGGATGCGCGCGGTCTATGATCATGCCCTGTCCGAAGGCTACCGGTTCTTTTCCTATGGCGATGCCTCGCTTTTGCTGCCGCAACGCGATTGAGGTCGTGAGGCCCGATGTCTGTGGCATAAGACCTCGCCACACACCGCGGGTTTCCCTCCTCCTCGAATCCCAATAGGGTCCGGGGATGAAACAAGTCCTCGCCTCCTCCTCGCCGCTTCTTTTGGGCATTCTTTTACTGATGATCGGCAATGGTTTGCAGGGTTCCCTTTTGGGGGTTCGTGGCGGGCTTGAAGGTTTTTCGACGCTGGAAATCTCCATCGTCATGTCGGGCTATTTCTTAGGCTTTTTGGGCGGATCACGCGTCGCACCGCTGCTCATCCGCCGCGTCGGCCATGTGCGGGTGTTTGCGGCCCTTGCCTCTTTTATCTCCGCCGCGCTCATCCTGTTCCCGGTGGTCGCGGACCCCTGGGTCTGGACCGCTCTGCGGGTCTTGTTGGGGTTCTGTTTTTCCGGCGTTTATGTGACCTCGGAAAGCTGGCTCAACAATGCCGCCTCCAACGAAGTGCGCGGCAAGGCCCTTTCGGCCTATATGTTGGTTCAGATGGTCGGCATCGTCGTTGCGCAATGGATTCTGTCCCAAGGTGACCCGTCGGGGTTCATTTTGTTCATCGTCCCTTCGGTCTTGGTCTCGATCTCTTTCGCGCCGATCCTGTTGTCTGTGACGCCCACCCCCGCCTTTGAAACCTCCAAGCCGATGACGTTCAAAAAGCTGTTTGAAGTCTCGCCTCTGGGCTGTGTTGGCATGTTCCTGATGGGCGGTGTCTTTGCCTCGCAAATGGCGATGGGCGCGGTCTATGCCACCCAATCGGGCTTTTCTTTGGGCCAAATCTCCACCTTCATTGCCGCAATTTATATTGGCGCTGTGGCGTTTCAGATGCCGATTGGCTGGGTTTCGGATCACATTGACCGGCGCAAAGCGATCTTTGGCGTTGCGGGCATGGGCACGGTCGCCTGTCTCGTCGGCATTCTGATTCCCGGCAACTATGTGCTTGTTTTGGGCATCGCCTTTGTGGCGGGCGGGGCGGCGAATCCGCTCTATTCGCTGCTGATCGCCCATACCAATGATTACCTCGCCCCCGAAGACATGGCCGCCTCCTCTGGTGGGCTGTTGTTCATCAATGGGGTGGGGGCTGTCGGTGGGCCGCTGATTGCCGGTTGGTTGATGGGCAATATCGGTCCGCGTGGCTATTGGTTGATGCAGGCGGTGTTGATGGGGGGCGTGGCCGCCTATGCGCTGTGGCGGATGACCCGTCGCGCGTCTGTGCCGGTGGATGAAACCACGTCTTATGTCGCCGTGATGCCCTCGGCCTCGCCTGTGGTTGGGGAAATGGCCCAAGAGGTGGCGATTGAACGGGCCGAAGAGGCAAGCCATGAGGATGAGCCAGATCACAGGTCTCAAAACGGCTGATGAGGCTTGCGAGTGGCATTTTCAGCAACATTGATAATAGTTTGACATCAACATTATAATTAACTTGCGCACCACTCTTTTGGATTGTAACGGTTTTACAACGATGACGCCGTCGAGAGGAGCGACTGATGGCCCAGACTCACACCCAATCCCCGCAGAAAACGCCAGAGGATATTCTTGCCTTTTGGCTGGATGAGTTGACCCCGGCAGATTGGTATAAGGTGGATGAGGCCCTTGATGCGCGCATCCGCGATCAGTTCCTCTCTACTTGGGAAAAGGCTCAGGAGGGCGCCTATTCGCTCTGGCTGACCCATGCCTCCGGCGCGCTGGCCTATATCATTCTCAATGATCAAATGTCGCGCAATATGTTCCGCGGGCTGGGGCGCGCCTTTGCCTCTGACCGGATCGCCCTCACCGCCGCCAAGGCCGCGATTGATAAGGGCTGGGACATGCGCATTGATGCGCCCGCGCGGCAATTTTTCTACCTGCCTTTGATGCATTCCGAAAACCTCACCGATCAGGACCGCTGTGTGCGCCTGATGTTTGAACGCCTTTCGGAACAGCCCGACAATCTGCGCCACGCACAGGCGCATCGCGAAGTGATCCGCATGTTTGGCCGCTTTCCTTACCGCAACGCGGCTTTGGATCGGCGCTCAACCCACGTCGAGGCGCAATTTATCACTTCTGGTGGCTACGGCGCGGTGCTCAAAGACATGGCGGCGGCACGCGCGGCCTGATCCGGGCGCGGTTTTCCGAGCTTTCAAATCCTCGACCCAATCCATGCGTCTCCCGCTCAAGCTATGCGCTGAGCGGGACGCAGCCTTTCGGGCTGAGTGTTGCGCGCCCCGTTGCCACGATTTTCAAGATAGTTTAGCATCAAACTAAATTGTTTTGTCGTCGCTCGGGATCGCGGATCAACAGCAATGCGACGGCACGATTGAAATGGCGCGGGCCTTTTCGCTGACCTCATAGGGCAGGGCGCAAAAGGCGTTGATTTTGGTTTCGGGAGGACCCTCCATGTCTGACACATTTTCTGGCACATCTTTTGACCTCGTGGTCATTGGCGCAGGACCGGGCGGCTATGTCGCCGCGATCCGTGCGGCGCAGTTGGGGCTCAACGTCGCCTGTGTCGAGCGCGAAAACCTGGGTGGGATTTGCCTGAACTGGGGGTGTATCCCGACCAAGGCGCTGTTGCGCTCCGCTGAAGTCTATCACCAAATGCACCGGGCCAAGGAATTTGGCCTCTCCGTCGACAACATCGGCTTTGACCTTGACGCCATTGTCAAACGGTCACGCGGCGTCGCCAAACAGATGAACGCCGGGATCAAAGGCCTGTTCAAAAAGAACAAGGTTACCGCGATTATGGGCGAGGCCAAATTGGCCGGAAATGGCAAAGTCTCTGTCAAAACCAATGATGGCAAGGACGAGATCCTGACCGCCAAAAACATCATCGTCGCGACGGGCGCGCGGGCGCGGCAATTGCCGGGCCTTGAGGGCGACGGCGACCGGGTTTGGACCTACCGCGACGCTTTGGTGCCCAAACACATGCCGAAAAAGCTGCTTGTCATCGGCTCGGGTGCGATCGGCATCGAATTTGCCTCTTTCTACAACACGCTCGGCGCGGACACGACTGTGGTCGAAGTCATGGACCGTGTCTTGCCGGTCGAGGACAAAGACATCTCTGCTTTCGCCAAAAAGCAATTCGTTAAACAGGGCATGACCATCCACGAAAAATCCGGCGTCAAACAGCTGGACCGAAGCAAGGACAAGGTCGTCGCCCATATCGAAATCAACGGCAAAATCGAGAAACACGAGTTTGACACGGTGATTTCCGCCGTCGGCATCGTTGGCAATGTCGAAGGTCTCGGCCTTGAGGAGATGGGCGTCAAAATCGACCGCACCCATGTCGTCACCGACGAATATTGCCGCACCGGGGTCGAAGGCGTTTACGCCATTGGCGACATCGCGGGCGCGCCATGGTTGGCGCATAAAGCCTCGCACGAAGGCGTCATGGTGGCCGAACTTATCGCCGGTCTGCACCCCCATGCGATCAAGCCGAACTCGATTGCGGGCTGCACCTATTGTCATCCGCAAGTCGCCTCCGTTGGTCTGACCGAAGCCAAGGCCATTGATGCCGGATATGAGATCAAAGTTGGCAAATTTCCCTTTATTGGCAATGGCAAAGCCGTTGCGATGGGCGAGGCCGAGGGTCTGGTGAAAACCGTGTTTGACGCCAAAACCGGCGAGCTTTTGGGCGCGCATATGGTGGGCGCGGAAGTGACCGAAATGATCCAAGGCTACGTCATCGGTCGCGAACTTGAAACCACCGAAGAAGACCTGATGAACACGGTCTTCCCGCACCCGACCATGTCGGAAATGATGCATGAATCGGTGCTCGACGCCTATGGCCGTGCGCTGCATATTTAAGCTGACGTCGCTTTGAATGAAAAAAGCGCCCCGGCTCTGGGGCGCTTTTTATTTGCAAAACCATATCGTTTCATAAATACATGTGGGCAAAGCCCCGCAAGATAGCGCGCCCCTTGTGCGCAAATAGATGTGATGTAATGTGTCAATATGACTGACTGGGATTCTCTTCGTTATATTCTCGCCGTTGCGCGCGAAGGTGGCCTATCTGGCGCCGCCAGAGTGCTGGGCGTGAACCATGCCACCGTGTCGCGGCAATTGGCCAAGGCCGAAGACACCGCCGGTGTGCGGTTCTTCACCCGCCTTGCCTCCGGCCTGCAACCGACCGAAGCGGGGCAGGTGGCGATTGCCCATGCCGAAGAGGTCGAGGCGCGCATGGTTGCGCTCGATATGGCGCTCGCTGCTCGCGACGAGACCGAAGAAGGCGAATTGAAAGTCACCATCCCGCCGCTTTTGGCCGACAATCATTTCGCGCAGGATCTCAAAACATTCAAAGAGCTGCACCCGGCTATTGATTTGCAAATCGTCGGCGCGACGGAGGTGTTGAACCTGCACCGACGCGAGGCCGATGTGGCGATCCGGGTGACACAATCGCCCGAGGAAAGCCTCTGGGGCCGGATGATGTCGTCGCAACGCGCCGGGTGGTTTGCGGCCCCGAGTTTCATTGAACAGTATAAAGACGTGATCGAGGGGCGCGATACTGAAACGCATCTGCCGTATATCGCGTTTTTGGCTTGGGCGCAGACCAATCCGACCGCGCTTTTTGCCGATCTGCCAAGTTGCCGCGTGGCGATGCGTACCGATGATATGATCACGGCCATGGCTTTGGCGCGTCAGGGCGTGGGCATGGTCCGCACCGCGCATTTTCTGGGGGAAAGCGACCCGCATTTGGTGCGGGTGCCGGGGCTGAAGCTGACCGACCATACGCCGCTTTGGGTCTTGACCCACCCGGACCTGCGCCATGTGCCGCGGGTGACCGAATTCATGCGCTTTATCGCCGGACGGTTCACCGCGCGCCGGGGCTATTACATGGGCCCGGATGCCAGTTCCGCCGATACCGTCATTCGACCCGATGGGGCGAAGTTTGAGGGCACGGTGTCCGAGGCCGCTGAGTGATCCGTTCAATGTCAGACTGATAAAGGGCGGCCAAATGGCCGCCTTTTGTGTGTTTTACGCGAGGTGAAAGCGTCTTAGACGTTTACAACCTCACCACCACCGGCAACCCAATTGTGCAGCCCGCCAAGGTTTTGCACATCCTCATGGCCCAACCGTTTCAACAGGGAGGCCGCATTTGAGGAACGCGCACCGGAGGCGCAGTACAGCACCTTGGTGAGTTTCGTGTCTTTGAACGCGGGCAGGCAGTCGGGCGAACGCGGATCACATTTCGCCGCAATCACCGTCAGCGGCACATGGATTGCGCCCTTGGCCGTGCCCGTCATGTGCAACTCTTGCTTGTCGCGCACATCGACCAAGATCATCGTGCCCTGTTTCAGACCCGCTTTGACCGCATCCACAGAAATTTTCGGCCCACCGCCAAACAGTCCAAACATTTCATTCCACCTTTGCAATCTGTTGCATGTCTTTGCGCTGCTTCTAGGCCTGAGGGCAAGCGTGTGTCTGTGATGAAATCACCAAAGCCCTGTTCGGGCGTGCCGATGGTGGAAAAAACAGCACGCACGGCAAAAGTTCTTGTTACGTTCTTATTTTCCTATTGGAACATAGGCCACGCTCGCCTAGATATGGGGAGCGGCTGCGCCGGGGCAAAGATCTCGGTCAGATCGGGTGTGGACAGAGGGCAAGTGGGCTATGGTCGAACTCAAAACTATCGAAGTGCGCGGCGCGCGCGAGCACAATCTCAAAAACGTTGATGTGGATATTCCGCGCGACGAATTGGTGGTGATCACCGGCCTGTCCGGGTCGGGCAAATCCTCTTTGGCTTTTGACACGATCTATGCCGAGGGCCAGCGCCGCTATGTCGAAAGCCTGTCTGCCTATGCGCGTCAGTTTTTGGACATGATGGGCAAGCCGGATGTGGATCACATTTCGGGCCTGTCGCCCGCGATCTCGATTGAGCAAAAAACCACCTCGAAAAACCCGCGCTCGACCGTCGGCACGGTCACCGAGATTTACGACTATCTGCGCCTGTTGTTTGCCCGCGCCGGGACGCCCTATAGCCCCACCACAGGTGAGCCGATTGAGGCGCAACAGATCCAGGACATGGTCGATATCATCATGCGGATGCAGGAGGGCACGCGCGGCTTTCTTTTGGCCCCGATCGTGCGCGACCGAAAAGGCGAATATCGCAAAGAATTCCTAGAGTTACGCAAACAGGGCTTTCAACGCGTCAAGGTTGACGGCGCGTTTTACGAGCTGGATGAACCGCCGACATTGGACAAGAAATTTCGCCATGACATTGACGTGGTGGTGGACCGTTTGGTGGTGCGTGAGGGCTTGGAAACGCGTCTGGCCGACAGCCTGCGCACCGCGCTTGATCTGGCCGATGGCATTGCCATTTTGGAGACCGCGCCAAAAGAGGGCGAGGGCGATCCAGAGCGTCTGACCTTTTCGGAAAAATTCGCCTGTCCGGTGTCGGGCTTTACCATTTCGGAAATCGAACCGCGGCTGTTTTCGTTCAACGCGCCGTTCGGGGCCTGTCCGCAATGTGACGGGCTTGGGGTTGAACTGTTTTTCGACGAACGCCTGGTCGTGCCCGATGCGGCGTTGAAAATCGCCGACGGGGCCATCGCGCCCTGGCGCAAAGGCAAAACGCCCTATTTCCTCCAGACCATCGAAGCGCTGGCCAAACATTACGGGTTCAAAGCCTCGACGCCGTGGAAATCCATCCCCGAGGACGTGCAAAAGGTCTTTCTCTATGGCTCCGGCAAAGAGGAAATCCCGTTCCGCTATGATGACGGTGGCCGCGTCTATGAGGTGACCCGCAGCTTTGAGGGCGTGATCCCCAATATGGAACGCCGTTACCGCGAAACCGACAGCAATTGGGTGCGCGAAGAGTTTGAGCGCTATCAAAACAACCGGCCTTGCGGGCTGTGCGGTGGCTATCGCCTGAATGAAGCGGCGCGGGCGGTCAAGATCGGCTCCGTTGTAGATGGGGAAACCGAACTGCTCCATGTCGGCCAAGTGGTCGAAAAGTCGATCAAACAGGCCTATGAGTGGACGCTGGGCGTGATGGACGCGCTCTCACCGCAGAAACAAGAAATCGCCCGTGCCATCGTCAAAGAAATCCGCGAACGGTTGGGGTTTTTGAACAACGTAGGTCTTGAATACCTGACCATGTCGCGCAATGCCGGAACCTTGTCAGGTGGTGAAAGCCAACGCATCCGACTGGCCTCGCAAATCGGATCGGGGCTTCAGGGTGTGCTTTATGTGCTTGATGAGCCCTCCATCGGGCTGCACCAACGCGACAATGATCGCCTCATCGGTACGCTGAAAAATCTGCGCGATCAGGGCAACACCGTGATCGTGGTCGAGCATGACGAGGATATGATCCGCGAGGCCGATTACGTCTTTGACATGGGGCCGGGGGCGGGGGTCCATGGCGGGCAAATCGTTTCCAAAGGCACACCGCAAGAGATCGAAGCGGACGCCGCCTCGCTCACCGGGCAATATCTTGCGGGCACCCGCGAAGTGTCGGTGCCAAGCAAGCGGCGCAAAGGCAATGGCAAGACGCTGACCGTGGTCAAAGCCACCGGCAACAACCTCAAAGAGGTGACGGCGGAGTTCCCGCTGGGCAAATTCATCTGTGTCTCTGGCGTGTCCGGCGGCGGGAAATCGACGCTGACCATCGAGACGCTCTATAAAAACGCCGCCACCAAACTGAACGGCGCGCGCGAAACGCCGGCACCTTGTGAGACGATCAAAGGCTTTGAGCACCTCGATAAGGTCATCGACATCGACCAACGCCCAATCGGCCGCACCCCGCGCTCCAACCCCGCGACCTACACCGGAGCCTTCACCCCGATCCGCGATTGGTTCGCCGGTCTGCCGGAATCGAAAGCCCGCGGCTATAAGCCGGGGCGGTTTAGTTTCAACGTCAAAGGCGGGCGGTGCGAAGCCTGTCAGGGCGATGGCGTGATCAAGATCGAGATGCATTTCCTGCCCGATGTTTACGTCGAATGCGAGACCTGCCGCGGCAAGCGATACAATCGTGAAACTTTGGAAATTCAGTTTAAAGGCAAAAGTATAGCTGACGTTCTTGATATGACGGTTGAGGATGCGCAAGAGTTCTTTAAGGCCGTTCCGGTGATCCGCGAAAAGATGGATGCGCTGGTGCGGGTCGGGCTTGGCTATATCAAGGTCGGGCAACAGGCGACGACGCTTTCGGGCGGCGAAGCCCAACGGGTGAAGCTGTCGAAAGAACTGTCCAAACGCGCCACGGGCCGCACGCTTTACATCCTCGATGAACCCACCACAGGCCTGCATTTTGAAGACGTCAAAAAGCTGCTCGAAGTGTTGCATGAACTGGTCGATCAGGGCAATTCGATGATCGTGATCGAACACAATCTGGATGTGATCAAGACCGCCGATTACATCATCGACATCGGTCCCGAGGGTGGCGATGGTGGCGGGCGCATTGTCGCCTCCGGCACGCCCGAAGAGGTGGCCGAGGTCGAGGCAAGTCACACGGGGCGCTACCTCAAACCGATGCTTGAAAAGATCAAAGCGCGCAAGGCGGCGGAGTAGCTTGATGAGCCAAAGCGCACCTCAAATCCCGAAACTCGCGGTGCTGGCGGTCTGTCTGCATGAAGGGAAATTCCTTTTGGTGCAGCGCCGCAACCCGCCGGACGCCGGGCTTTGGGGTTTTCCCGGCGGGCATGTCGAGCTTGGCGAGAGTTTGGCCGAAGCCGCCGCGCGCGAACTCCATGAGGAGACCGGCGTGACGGCCACGGCGGGCGAGGTGATCGGGCATGTTGAATTGATTGATCGCGATGGCTCCGAGGTGATGCACCATTTCCTTTTGGTCGCCGTGGCCTGTGCCTATAAATCCGGGGTGGCGGTGGCCGATGACGATGCGATGGAGGCGGCTTGGGTCAGCGATGCAGATATGGTGAATCTGTCGCTTTCGGATCACGTCATGGACGTGGCACAACAGGCGTTGAAACAGACCTGAAAGGGGTCAGGCGAGGCGACTGAGGATGGCACAGATGGTCTGCGAACATGGGGCCACGCTGGCCCGCTCATTGGGGGCGCGCCGTATCCGCAACGGGGCTAAGAGCAAACCGCATCTCAGTCGCAGTTTGAAACCCAAACAGATGACGCAGCGGCCCAATCTGTTTGGTCTTTTGCGCGACAAACCCCTCACGTTCATAAAGCGCACGGGCGCGGGGATTGATGTCGATCACATCAAGGCGGACCGCATGGCAGCCCTGTGCCGCCGCTTCGGTTTTGATCGCTTGCAAAAGCGTGGTGCCAATGCCCAATCCACGCGCGTGCGGGGCGACAAAGATACCGTCCATGGTCAATACGCCGGGCTGTAGGTCGCGCTCCAAAAGTGAGAGGCCGACAGCGCGCCAAAGCGCCCCAAGCCAGCCATAGGCCTGTGCCAGATCCGACAGCCCGCCACCGACAAAGCTGCCCGTGTCGGTCTTAAACCCCGCGACGCCCAAAAGCGTGCCCTCGTCGTCCAGAACACTCAGGGCATGTGACGGATCGGCCACCTGAGTGAGGAATTGCAGTGCCGTCTCTTCTGGTCGCATCAACAGACCTAACTTGGCCTTGAACGCCTCCCAAAACAGGGCGGCGACTGTGGCGCGTTGATCTTTGGGAAACCCATGTTGGGCGATATAGGCTGATGGTTTGGACATAGGTCTTTCCGGCTCCGGCTCAAATCACGACTCTGCGCGCACTGTTTGCGGACAGGATCAAAAGGATCACCGCCCCGAAAGCGGCCACACAGGCCACGACCCAATGCGTGCCCCAATTGCGTACCACAATCGCGATCAAAGCCCAAGCCGTGCCCAGCGGATAGAGCGGCGCATCCTGGCGCATTTTATGGCCGATCAGGGCCACGACAAAGGCCCCGACAAGACAGATCAGGGCCCAGCCGACCTGACCAAAGATCACGCCATGACCGGCGGCCAAAATCCCCAAAGAGGCAAAGGAAGCGGCGGTCAACCACCCGGCGTAGAGCGACACCGGCGCGCGGGCCCACCGAGGGTCCGACACCGGTGCGCGGTCCATCGCCAGCAAGGCCAAACCCAACATGGCGAAAATCAAAACCGTGGCCCAAAGCGGTGACACCATCGCGACGGCCAACCACGGCGTGCCGATCACCAACGAGGCAATCAACGGCCAACGCATCGGGTCCCAGTCTTCTGCATCGGCACGTTTGAACAATCCGAACCCGCCGGAAATCACCAACCACGCATAGATCACTCCCCAAATCGCGAAGGCATAGCCAGCGGGCACAATCGGCGCATTGTCCTGTGGGATCGGAAAGAGCGAGGGGTCATAGCCGCCAAAACCGGGGGCCAAAAGCGGGCCTAAAAGGGCAAAGGCCAGAGCGCTGACAAAGGCGAAAATGGCTTTCATATGCATGGGATGTCCTTTCATGGGCCAAGCATGGAACGGGCCGCGCAGTTCTCCATATAGGACAGAAAACGGCGCCGGAAAGGGCGCCGTTTGTCAGACGATCATGTGAGGTGTTGTTGACGCGTTAGGCCAAGATACCCTCTGCGGTCAGAGTCAATTTGCCGCCCAAATAGGGCGCAAGCACGTCCGGTAACGTCACCGAACCGTCGGCGTTTTGACCGTTTTCCAGCACCGCAATCAAACACCGCCCCACGGCCAGACCCGAGCCATTGAGCGTATGCACAAACTCCGGCTTGCCGCCATCGGCGGGTTTGAAACGGGCGTTCATCCGCCGCGCCTGAAAATCGCCCGTGGTCGAGACCGAGGAGATTTCACGATAGGTGTTTTGCCCCGGCAACCACGCTTCGATGTCAAAGGTGCGGCGCGCGCCAAAGCCCATGTCGCCGGTGCACAACGCGACCGTGCGGTAAGGCACGCCGAGCTTTTCAAGGATGCCCTCGGCACAGGCCAACATGCGTTTTTGCTCCGCGTCGCTCGCATCGGGATGGGTGATCGAGACCATTTCGACCTTTTCAAACTGGTGCTGGCGCAACATGCCCGACGTGTCGCGGCCCGCCGATCCGGCCTCGGAACGGAAGCACAGCGAATGCGCGGTCATGCGGATCGGCAATGCCGCCTCGTCCAAAATATCATTCGCCACCGAATAGGTCAGCGGCACCTCAGAGGTCGGGATCAACCACCAGCCATTGGTGGTCTGATAGCTGTCCTCGCCGAATTTCGGCAACTTATCGGTGCCATACATCGCCTCATCTTTGACGATCACCGGCGTGTTGATCTCGGTCAGGCCGTTTTCGTCCACATGGGTGTCGAGCATGAATTGCGACAACGCCCGGTGGATGCGCGCCACAGCGCCTTTGAGCACCACAAACCGCGCGCCGGAAATCTTGGCTCCGGTCTCGAAATCCATCGCTTTGGAGACGGCTGTGATGTCGTAATGTTCTTTCGGATCAAAGCCGTAGCTGGGTACATTGCCCCAGCGCTTGATCTCGATATTCTCGCTCTCATCCTTGCCCTCGGGCACGTCGGCGGCGGGCAGGTTGGGGATGCGGGCCAGCATGTCGGTGAGCCGGGCGTCCTCGTCCTTGGCCTCATCCGTCAGTCGGGCAATTTCTGCCTTTTTGTCGGCCACAAGCGCGCGCAGACGCTCAAATTCGGCCTCATCGCCCTTGGCCTTGGCCGCACCCACCAGTTTGGAAGCCTTGTTCTGTTCCGCCTTGGCATCCTCTGCCGCCGCAATTTTAGCACGCCGATCCGCGTCGAGTGCCAGCACCTCGGACGACACCCCAGACAGCCCCCGCCGCGCCAAAGCGGCGTCAAATGCGTCAGGGTTTTCGCGAATGGCCTTGATGTCATGCATCGGAGTGGTCCTCAGAAGTGATTTGATCTTGGCTAGGCTTATGCCTCAGCGGGCTGGGGGGATCAACGGCGAGTTATTCGAGCGGTGTGCGGCGTTGCTGCGGGGCATAGGCTTTGGGGTCTTCTTTGAAACGGTCCCATTCCTCATGGTATTCTTTGTCATCCAGCACAGTGTTTGGCCATGTGTCTTTGACCAAGTGTTTGATGTCGTCGGGCAGGATCACAGAGGCATCACCGAAAGCGGATGTGACAAGACGTTCCAATTTAGGGACATCTTTCAAGTTGACAGCCCTCAGGGCCGCACCCGTTGCATGCACGGCCGTAAGGTCTGTGTCTCCATTGAGGCTCGCCCCATTGAGTTCCGCAAAATTGAGTGCCGCCCGATTGAGTTCTGTCCGATTGAGTATCGCCCAATTGAGTTTCGCCAGATTTAGTTTCGCCCCAATGAGGCTCGCCCCAAAGAGTTTCGCCCGATTGAGTTCCGCCTCATAGAGTTCCGCTCCATTGAGTTCCGCAAAATTGAGTTCCGCCCGATTGAGTTCCGCAAAATTGAGTTCCGCCCCATTGAGTTTCGCCCCATTGAGTGCCGCCCGATTGAGTGCCGCCCAATTGAGTTTCGCCCCATTGAGTATCGCCCGATTGAGTTTCGCCCCATCCAGTGTCGCGCCATTCATCGTCGCGTGCTCAAAGTTCAACTCGGACAGCCGCATTGCCTGCAGGTTGACCCCGCTCAGGTCAATGGCAAGGTTCTCTGGCGACACGCCTGTTTTATCATGCAAGCGTCCCAGCACCTGTGCGGCGGTTTCCATGTCGGATCGTTTGACGGTAAGGCCCCGTGCCCATTCGCGAATTGCTACGCCTTGCAAGCCTTGGGGCATTTCTTCAGCGCGATGTTCAGAAGACATTTCCCTGAGATAGACACATAAAATACGGGCGATGCGGGGGGCAAAACTTGGGTCTTCCACGGCCAGGGCTTCCAACCGATCAATCGCGCCATTGCGGCGGATGATGTCGTCTTGCCAGAGGTCGACATAGGTGCCGTCCTCCTGCTTTTCCGTCGTTTGATACCGCGCATGAAGGTCGGTGTTGGCGTCATTGAGTTTTTCATTGAACAACACATCGGCGGCATGGCGGGTTTGGGTGGCGGTGTGTTTGAGACGCAAGGCCGTAAAGGGCAGGGCGATCAACCCGCCCAGCACCGCCGTGAGCGCCGTTGTCTTGGTGAGCAGAAAACGAAAGTCGCTCTCACCCGCCGGTGTTTCGGGCCGCACAGTGCCCCAAGCGATTTCGGCCAAGAGCGTCAAAAGCCCCACCGCCAACACTGCACCAAGCGCGGCCCATAACAGGACAATCGCCACGGTTACACCATGTGGCATGTCGTCGGCGCCAAATGTTTTTTTAATTCGGGCAATCGGATCATCGGGCACATGTTTCTGAACCTGCCCAAGCAAGACCCCCACAGCGATCACGCCTAAAATGATCCATGGAACCCATGGGGTGGACAACATCTGGGTCAGGCGATTCATAAAATCAGTCATCGAAAGGCTCTATGCAAATGGGTATGGCCTCCCCATATGAAGCTCAAACCACCTCTATGAAAAGCCCAAAGGACCGAGACCCATGCAAGCCAAAGCCATCCATTCCTGCATCCGTGTCTTAGAGGAAGCGCGCTCGGTGGCGTTTTATCAGGCGGCGTTTGGGTTAGACGTGGCGGAGAAATTGGACTTCCCGGAGTTTGCGCTGATTTACCTGTCAAACCCCGAGTCTGCCTTTGAGTTGGAACTGACCGTCAACAAATCCACCACCGAGCCTTATGATCTTGGCAATGGCTACGGCCATTTTGCCGTGTCGGTCAAAGATCTCGCCGAGGAACATGCGCGGATGGAGGCGGCGGGGCTGAACCCCGGCAAGATCGTCGATTTCGCGCCTGCGGGCACCCGCGTGGCCAAGTTCTTTTTCATCACCGACCCGGATGGCTACAAGATCGAAGTGATCGAACGCGGCGGGCGGTTTTTGTGAGCCGTTTTTGATGCCGTTTTTGATGCCGATGACAGCCGCGTAAAACCTGGCGGGCATTGCTTGCCAAGGTCCAAGGCCCGCTATAGGGTGCGCGGCGACTTTGAAGGGTGGCGAGGGGCCGCTCTGACAGATTAATGACAGACAAAAGGACGACCAAATGTTCGTATCTCCTGCCTATGCCCAAGCTGCCGGTGGCGCCGCCGCAAACCCGATCATGCAATTCGCACCGTTGATTGCGATTTTCGCGATCATGTATTTCCTGATGATCCGCCCGCAGCAAAAAAAGGCCAAAGAGCATCGCGCGATGATCGAAGCAGTGCGCCGGGGCGACGAGGTGATCACCGCAGGTGGCTTGATGGGCAAAGTGGCGAAAGTGCGCGAAGATGGCACGCTTGAGGTCGAGATTGCCGAGGGCGTGAAAGTGCGCGTTCAAAAAGGCACGCTGGCCAACGTGGTGTCAAAAACCGAACCGGCCGCTTAAGTCCCAAAAACATCCAAGGCCCGGGCACACGCGCGGGCCTTTCCCTTTTCAGACCAAATCGCTCAGGCTCCCAACATGCTGCAACTCCCTCTTTGGAAACGGATCGTCATCTGGGGGCTCGTCGCCCTTGGCCTTTTGGGGGCGCTGCCAAACGCCTTTTATCCGCGGGTCGAAGGCCATAATGACGCCATTGCAGCGATTGAAAAATCCGGCGAGACGCCCGAACGCGCCGCAGCGCGCGACGCCTGGCCGTCGTTTTTGCCGTCCAATCTGGTCAATCTGGGCCTTGATTTGCGCGGTGGGGCGCATCTTTTGGGCGAAGTTGAGGTTGCCGAGGTCTACGGCGCGCGGATGGATGCGCTTTGGCCGGATGTGCGCGATGCGTTGCGTGATGAGCGCGCCACGGTGGGCACGATCCGCCGCATTGACGCGCCTGCGGGCCAGCTCCGCGTGCGTATTTCCGAACCTTCCGGCATGGAAACCGCGCTTGCGAGTGTCCGCAAACTTGGCACGCCGGTGGTGTCGCTGACCTCTGCGGGGCAAAATGACATCGACGTGTCCGCCACGGGCGACGTGATCACCATTCAGTTGTCAGAAGCCGAAAAAGCCGCCACGGATGACCGCACGCTTCAGCAATCGCTTGAAATCATCCGCCGCCGTGTGGATGAGGTCGGCACCCGCGAACCGACGATCCAACGTCAGGGTGAAAACCGCATTCTCATTCAGGTGCCGGGCATCGGGTCCGCCTCTGAGCTCAAAGCCCTGATCGGCACCACCGCGAAACTGACCTTTAACCCGGTCGTGGGGCGCACCACCAATGCCAATGAGGCCCCCGGCGCGCGCAATTTCATCGCGCCATCTGTGAATGAACCGGGTGTGTATTACATCCTCGAAAACACCGCCGTTGTGTCCGGCGACGAGTTGACCGACAGCCAGCCGGTGTTTGACCAAAACGGTCGCCCGGCGGTGTCGTTCCGGTTCAACCCGACAGGTGCGCGCAAATTTGGCGATTACACGGCGGCCAATGTCGGCGCTTTGTTCGCCATTGTGCTCGACAACGAAGTGATTTCCGCCCCGCGCATCCAAGATGCCATTCGCGGCGGCTCGGGCCAGATCACCGGCTCGTTTACGGTGGAGGAAAGCACCAATCTTTCGGTGTTGCTGCGCGCGGGTGCGCTTCCGGCCAAGATCAACTTTTTGGAAGAACGCACCATTGGGCCGGAACTCGGCGCCGACAGTATTGCCGCCGGACGCATCGCCACGGTCGTCGCCTTTGCCGCCGTGCTTTTGTTCATGGGCGTGTCCTATGGGTTGTTTGGTCTGTTCGCCAACCTCGCTTTGATCATCAACGTCGGGCTGTTGTTTGGTCTTCTCTCCGCCATCGGCGCGACGCTGACGCTGCCGGGCATTGCCGGGATCGTCTTGACCGTCGGTATGGCGGTGGACGCCAACGTGTTGATTTTCGAACGTATTCGTGAGGAATTGAAAACCGCCAAAGGGGTGGGACGCGCGATTGAGCTTGGCTATGAAAAGGCGCTTTCGGCCATTATTGACGCCAACATCACCACGTTTATCACCGCCGCGATCCTGTTTGTCATGGGCTCCGGCCCGGTCAAAGGCTTTGCCGTGACGCTGGTTCTGGGTCTGATCACCTCGGTCTTCACCGCGATCTATGTGACCCGCGCCATGGTCGTGTGGTGGTACGGTCGCAAGAACCGCAAAGGCTGGACGCTCAAGGGGTTCCAACTGGTGCCGGGCGAAACCACCATCGACTTTTTCAAACGCGCCAAGGCGACCTTTGGTCTCTCGGCGGCGTTGGTTGTGGTCGCTGTTGTGGCCTTCTTGGCCATCGGGCTGAATTTCGGCATTGATTTCAAAGGCGGCACCACCATTCGGACCCAATCCGAATCCGCCGTTGATGTGGCCGAATACCGCAGCGCCATGTCGACGCTGGGGCTGGGCGACATTTCGATCACCGAAGTGTTTGACCCGAATTTTGCCGAGAACCAACATGTCGCCATGGTCCGCATTCAGGCGCAAGACGAGGTCGAGGCGATCACGCCGGAAACCATCACGACGGTCGAAGAAGCGCTTAAAACCGTTGATCCAACGATCACCTTCCCCTCGGTCGAATCCGTGGGGCCGAAAGTGTCGGGAGAATTGATCTGGACCGCGGTCGAGGCCGTGGCCGCCGCCATCGTCGCCGTGTTGTTCTACATCTGGTTGCGGTTTGAATGGCAATTCGCGCTTGGGGCTGTCGTGGCCTTGGTTCATGACGTGGCGATCACCATCGGGATTTTCGCGATTTTGGGCATCCAATTCGACCTCACGATCATCGCGGCCCTTTTGACCATCGTCGGTTACTCATTGAACGATACCGTGGTGGTGTTTGACCGGGTGCGGGAGAACCTGCGCAAGTATAAGAAACTTGATCTGGGCGGTGTGTTGAACCTGTCGATCAACGAAACCCTGTCGCGCACGATCATGACCTCAGGCACCACTTTGGTGGCGCTCATCGCGCTTTTGGTCTTGGGCGGGGACGTGATCCGTGGCTTTGTGTTTGCCATGACGCTGGGCGTCGTGGTCGGGACATGGTCGTCGGTGTTTGTCGCCTCCAACATTCTGTTGTGGCTCGGCGTCAAACGCGACTGGGACAAGAAAGAGCCGACCCCGGGCATCCAAACGGACGGTAGCGCGGTGTGATCGCGTCGCCTTAGGGTGAGTATTTAAGTCACGATAAAGAGGTCCGCCGCCCGCGCGGGCCTTTTTGCCACAAATGAGCCACCACAAAATCAGCCACGAAGAGGAGCCGTATCATGCACTTCAACGAAATGCCTTTTGAAGACGCGATCCCAGTGGAGGGCTACGGCCCCGGCATGTTCCGCATCGCGGGACAGGTGCATCAGGGGGCTGTGCTTTTGTGTGGGGCCAAGGTGGTGCCATGGGGCGGCTATGCCGACCGCGACAGCCTGTTGGATTTAAAAGGCCAGATTGATTTCATCATCATTGGCACAGGTCCCGACATGACCCATTTGCCCAAAGAGTTTCGCGAGGTGTTTGAGGCGGCGGAGATCGGGCTTGAACCGATGGCCACTCCCACGGCGGCGCGCACCTATAATGTGCTGGCCTCTGAGGGGCGTCGTGTCGCAGTGGCGCTTTTACCAGTGTGACACGGTGCCAAGGCCGAGTAGGGTGGGCGGATGAAGCTGATTTATGTGAAAAATCTGACGGTGGCGCGGGGCGGGATGCCGGTTCTTGAGGGCCTGTCTTTTGACGTGTCGTCAGGCGAGATTTTGGTGTTGCGCGGACCGAACGGGGCGGGCAAAACCACGCTGTTGCGCACCCTCGCAGGGCTGCAACCGCCCTACGCGGGGACTGTTGAGACCGCTCCCGATGCGGTCGCCTATGCGGCCCATGCGGATGGGTTGAAAACGACTCTGACAGTGCGCGAAAATTTGATGTTCTGGGCCGGGGTGTACGGCGGTCGCGACATCGGCCCGGCCTTGCGCGATTTCAATTTGGACAGCTTGTCCGAGCGCCCGGCTGGCAATCTCTCCGCCGGGCAAAAGCGCCGTTTGGGCTTGGCCCGTTTGAGGGTCACCCACCGCCCGGTCTGGGTTCTGGACGAACCCACCGTGTCGCTGGATGTGGCCTCTGTGGACCTGTTTGCCGCCGCCGTCAAAGCCCATGTCGCCTCTGGCGGCGCGGCCATCATCGCCACCCATATCCAGTTGGGGTTTGAAGAAACCGTGTTCGACGTCACCCCCTATAAGGCCCGTATGGACGTGGTGCGCGACGATTTTGATGAGGCGTTTTTATGATCCGGCTGTTTTGGCGCGACCTCACATTGGCGTTTCGCTCTGGCGGCGGATTTGGCTTGGGCCTCGGGTTTTTCCTGATCTTGGTGACTCTGGTGCCCTTTGGCGTGGGACCCAATTCCGAACGCCTGATGGCGATTGCGCCGGGGATTTTGTGGGTTGGGGCGTTGCTTGCCTGCCTTCTCTCGCTCGACCGGATTTTTGCGCTGGATTTCGAAGACGGCTCGCTCGATCTTCTGGCCACCGCGCCGATTCCACTTGAAGGCGTGGTTGCGGTCAAAGCGCTGGCGCATTGGATCACCACGGGCTTGCCTTTGGTGCTTGCTGCGCCTGCATTGGGGTTTTTGTTGCATCTGGACTCTGCGGCCTACCGTTGGCTCATCATCACGTTGCTGATTGGCACGCCTGCGCTGTCGTTCATTGGTGCGTTTGGTGCGGCGCTGACCGTGGGGCTCAAACGCGGCGGCTTGTTGATGAGCCTTCTGGTCTTGCCGCTTTACATCCCGACCCTGATTTTTGGCGCCGAAGTGATACGCCGGGGCGCGGGCGGGTTTTTGGTGGCGACACCTTTGGCGATGCAGGCCGGGATCACGGCCGGATCGGTGGCTTTGCTGCCCTTTGCCGCCGCCGCCGCCATTCGGGTCGCTTTAAGGTGAGTTGAGATACCGCGCCGTTGCCCGTAAGGTGACGCGCGATCAAGGGAGATGAGGATCAATGGCATCCATCTGGGAATGGGCAAACCCGCGAAAATTCATGGCGTGGACGGACCGGGCTTTGCCGGTTTTATCCGTCGTCTCGGCCTGTATTTTTGTGATTGGGCTGGTCTGGGGGTTTTTCTTTACCCCCGATGACTATCGCCAGGGCGCAACGGTCAAAATCTTTTACCTGCATGTGCCAAGCGCGATGATGGCAATCAACATCTGGGGGATGATGTTGGTGGCCTCTCTGATCTGGATCGTGCGGCGTCACCATGTCTCGGCTCTTGCCGCGAAATCCGCCGCGGCGATTGGCATGACGATGACGTTGATCGCGCTTGTGACCGGGGCGATTTGGGGCAAGCCGATGTGGGGGACCTATTGGGAATGGGACCCGCGTCTGACCTCGTTTCTCATTCTTTTGCTGTTTTATATCGGCTACATGGCGCTGTGGGAGGCGATTGAGAACCCCGACACCGCCGCCGATCTGACCTCGGTTCTTTGCCTCGTCGGCTCGGTCTTTGCGCTGTTGTCGCGCTATGCGGTGAATTTCTGGAACCAAGGCCTGCACCAAGGCGCATCATTGTCACTCGATGCGCAGGAAAACGTCGCCGATGTCTATTGGTATCCGGCCTTGGTCGCCATTGCCGGGTTCATATTACTGTTTGTCACGCTTGTGTTGCTGCGCACCCGGACCGAAATCCGCGCGCGGCGTTTACACGCGCTGGACATGCGCGAAAGGGTTCAGGGCCAATGATGCCAGATTTGGGAAAATACGCCGGCGATGTGTTGACCGCTTACGGGATCACAATTTTGCTTTTGGCAGGGCTGATTTGGCGTTCTTTGGCGCGATCGGCGAAAATGAAACGCCTGTTGAAACAGGCAGAGGAGCGTCGCACGCATGGCTAAAATCAATCTGCTTGTGGCTTTGCCGCCCTTGGTGTTTGCCGGGCTGGCGGGTCTGTTCATTTTCGGCATGGGGCGCGAAGATGCGCAGCAATTGCCAAGTTCGCAACTGGGGCGCGACACGCCCTCCATCGCCTCGGTCACGCCTTTGGGCGATCTGCCGCCTTTGAGTGATGAGATGCTGGACCTGCCCGGCGTCAAACTGGTCAATTACTGGGCCTCTTGGTGTGCGCCCTGCCGCGCCGAACACCCGCAACTCAAGATGTTGCAAGAGGCGGGGGTGACGATCTACGGCATCAATTACAAAGACGAAGCGCCGAATGCTTTGGGCTTTCTCGACGATCTCGGCAATCCCTATGCGGCGATTGGTGCGGACGAACCGGGCCGCACCGCGCTTGAATGGGGGGTGTACGGCGTTCCAGAGACCTATGTTGTTGATGAAAAAGGAAAAATATCCTACCGATTTGCCGGGCCGATCACGGTTGAGATCATGGAAAAATACATCAAACCAGAGATCGCGAAGGCGGCGGGGGAGTCAAACTGAGATTTGTGCGCTTTGCAAACAAAGTTCATTCCATCGTCCACGCAAAGAAAAACCCGCCAATCTTTGGCGGGTTTTGCAATTTTATAGGGTCGGTGATCAGCAAAGTGCCGCGTCCAAATCCGCGATCAGGTCATTGGCGTCCTCAATCCCGATCGAGAGACGCAAGACATTCGGGCCAGCGCCCGCTTTGATCAATTCGGCTTCGGTCAACTGGCTGTGGGTCGTGGAGGCCGGATGAATGACCAGCGAGCGGGTGTCGCCCAAATTGGCCACATGCGAGAACAATTCGAGCTTTGCGACCGTATCGACACAGGCCTGATAGCCGCCTTTGAGCGCCACGGTGAACAATGCGCCCGCCCCGCGCGGGCAAATTCGGGTTTGCAGCCCGTAATAGGGCGAGGAGGGCAGGCCAGCGTAGGTCACCGCCTCAACCCGATCATCGCCCTCCAACCAGCTCGCAATTTCCCGCGCGTTTTGGACGTGTTTTTGCATCCGCAGGCTCAGGGTTTCGATTCCCATCAGCGTATAATGCGCCGCTTGCGGGTTCATCGTCATGCCGAGATCGCGCAGGCCAATGGCGATGGAGTGAAACGTAAAGGCCGCAGGGCCAAACGTGTCCACGAAATCAAGGCCGTGATAGGCGGGTTCGGGTTCGGACAGGGACGGGAATTTGCCCGAGGCAGCCCAGTCAAACGTGCCGCTGTCCACCACGCAGCCGCCGGTCACAGTGCCATTGCCGGTGAGGTATTTCGTGGTCGAATGCACCACCAATGTGGCGCCGTGTTTGATCGGGTTGCACAGGTAAGGCGTGGCGGTTGTGTTGTCGACGATCAACGGCAGACCCGCCGATTTGGCAATCGCGCCAAGCGCGTCCAGATCGGAAATCACACCGCCGGGGTTGGCGATGGTTTCACAGAAAATCGCGCGGGTGTTGTCGTCAATCGCGTCGCACACGGCGTCGAAATCGTCGAAATCAACGAATTTTGCCGACCAGCCAAAACGTTTGAAGGTCTGGGAAAACTGAGTCAGCGTCCCGCCGTAGAGCTTGGTCGAGGCGACAACATTGCAGCCCGGCATCATCAGCGGAAACAGCGCCATGATTTGCGCCGCGTGACCCGACGAACAGGTCACGGCCCCCGCGCCGCCTTCCAAGGCGCAAATCCGGTTGGCCAGCGCCATCACCGTCGGGTTGGTCAGGCGCGAATAGATGTAGCCGACCTCTTCAAGGTTAAACAACCGCGCCGCATGGGCGGCGTCTTTGAAGACATAGGATGTGGTTTGATAAATCGGCACTTGGCGCGCACCGGTGGTGGGGTCCGGTTCGGTGCCGGCGTGAACTTGCAGCGTGTCAAAGCCCAATTTGCGGTCTGTCATGATGATCCTCCCATTCGCGATTTGGGCGACCCTACCATGTGTTTAGGCGGTTTCAAGCATCGACCTTCTCAAGATGATTATGAAAAACGCGTAAAATTCCCGGCTCACCACCCCCCGGAGGGATGAGGGATATGGTGGTGAACCGGGTCGCGAGAACATTGGAATATCAGGCCTCGAAAGAGATCAGAGCCGGTGCAAAAGCCGCTATCCCGCCAAAATCATCACGGCCAAGAAAGGGACGAGCAACAAAATTTCGCCAATGGGCAGCGGGATATGGGAGAGAAGATGTTTCATGAGCTTAGATTTAGGGGCGAAAGGTTAATGTGTGATAACCGTGAACAGAGGTGGAACGGAAACAATCGGTTTCCTGATTTGTTCACATTGCCCCCGGTGACGTCCCGCCCCATTCTGCGTGTCAAATTCAGGTTGAAAAGGCGTGCCATGACAACGATCTATCACAATCCCCGCTGTTCCAAATCCCGCGACACCTTGGCGCTTTTGCTGGCCGAAGGGATCACGCCCGAGGTGGTTCTCTACGTTGAGACCCCGGTGTCGCGCGCCAAATTGGCCGCGCTTGTGGCCCGCTCTGGTCTGCCTGCCGGGGCATTTTTGCGTGCCAAAGAGGCCGAGGCAAAGGACATGGGTCTCACCGTCACCTCCGACCCTGAGGCGATTTTGGATGCCATTGCAGCCCATCCGCGTCTGATGGAACGGCCAATTGTCGAGACGGAGAAAGGCGTGGCGCTGGGGCGGCCTCCTGAGGCGGTCAAAGCGGTGCTTTAAACGCTACATCTCACCGTTTGCGATGATTTTGCGCCGTTGTCACAGGCTGGGGCGATCACAGGCTGGGGCGATCACTGGCCGGGGCGACCACATGCCGGGTTTTCAATTCGGCAATATAGTCGCGTAAAAGCCGGACGCGGTGAGGGCGAAAACTCTGGTCCATAAGCGTGAAATCGGTGATCGAACTGATGATGAATTGCCGAAATGCCTGCCTGAGCTGGCAAGACGCCAAGAGCATCAATTCACGGTCCAGATAGACAATGGCCAAGGGCCAGACCACGCGCTCGCTCCTCACGCCCGCACGGTCGCGATAGGTGATATGGATCGCGCGCTCTTGCCAACAGGCCTCGCGCAGAGCGGACATATCCACCGAGGGCACCGCAGGTGTTTGATAGCGATGCACAAGGCCCACGGCATGATGGATGTGGCGTTGTTTGTCCTCGGGCAGGGTGGCGGTGATTTTGGCCAAAGCATCGCTTGCGGCCTGAGACAGCGCCGGATCACCGCGATGTTGCACCTCAGAGAGGCCCAAAACCAGCGCTTCAATTTCCAATTGGCTCAGGGTCTGTGGCGGCAAGGCGATGTCTTCGCTGAGCGTGTAGCCAAGCCCCGATTCGCCTTCGATCCGCGCCCCTGCGACCCGAAGGCTTTCAATGTCGCGATACACTGTGCGTTCCGACACGCCCAGATCCTCCGCCATCCGCGCCGCGGTGACCGGGGCGGGCAAACAACGAAACAGGTGCATGACACGAAACAGGCGTGCTGATTTGCTCATATGCTGTCCTTTCGCCTCACTCTGGCAGGGGTCTCCTGACGGAATCTGTCAGTAGTACGGTGCCAGAGTGAGGATTATTCGCAAAGCAAAAAGGACATCCCATGCTGACGCTCTATCACGCCCCGAATTCGCGCTCGACCCGGATCATCACCCTGTTGACGGCCCTTGATGTCATGGATCAGATCGACATCCGCCTCACCGACATCCCGCGTCAGGACGGGTCGGGCGGGCGCGATCCGAACAACCCGCATCCTGAGGGCAAGGTGCCGTTGTTGGTCACCGAAGAGGGGGAAACAATCCGCGAAACCAATGCGATCATGCTTTACCTCTGTGATCGGTTTCCTTCCGATTTCGCGCCCAAAGTTGGGGCGCCGGGGCGGGCGACGATGCTGTCTTGGATGGCGTGGTACGGCAATGTGTTGGAGCCGGTCTTTGTGCTCAATATCGCCGAGATCAGCCATCCGATGTTGACCTCAACCTTTCGAGGCTTGCCGGAGGCAATCACGGCGCTGGCGGCGGGTTTAGAGGGACGCGATTACATTTTGGGCGCGCGCTATAGCGTCGTCGATCTGCTTTTGGCATCGCCGTTCTTGTGGTTCCCGCAGGCTTTGCCAGACGTGCCGGTGATCAAGGACTGGGTGGCGCGTTGTGGGGCACAGCCCGTCATCGCGCAAACCACCGCGTATGAGACAAAGGCCCAACAAAGGTTCACCGAGATGGCATAAATCACGCAAGCGCCGGGGGAGGTCCCTTGGCGCGTTGCCAATCCGCGCGCAGTCTGCTTGTTTGGGCCGAACCGATTGAGAGGTCCCGATGCAGTTTGATTTCACCACACTTCCCGCCCGCGACCGCTATCGCTTGTTGACCAATTTCGTTGGTCCCCGGCCCATCGCCTTGGTCACGACCCGCAACCCGGATGGTAGCAACAATGCTGCCCCCATGTCGTTTTTCAACGTCATGTCCTCCGATCCCGCGCTTTTGGTGCTGGGCATCGCCTCTAAACCGGATCAGGAAAAAGACACTGCCGCCAACATCCGCCGCAGTGGCGTCTGCGCCATTCATATGGTCGATCTGGCTTTGGCGGACACGATGTTGATCGCTGGGCTGTCGGTGCCCAATGGCGTGGATGAGCTGTCCTTGGCCGGGGTCGAGACCACGGATTGTGATGCCGTTGACGTGCCGCGCATTGTGGGCGCGTCTTGCGTGTTTGAATGTCGTATGGAGCGGATTTTGGACTGGCCGAACCGGGTTTTGGTCGTGCTTGAGGTGGTGCGGATGCATGTGCGTCGGGACTGTCTGGACAGTGAAGGCCGCTATGTGAACCCTGAGGTTTATCAACCGATCGCACGGCTGCATGGCGATTCTTATATCACCTCGGATCGGCAATTTGAGCTGACCGCCCCGGCCTTGGAGAGCGTGTTTAAACCGTGATCGCGCTGGCCTCATCCATGATCTGATCTGGCCTCTTTCCGCGCCCCCGTTTCCGATGCAGTCTACGGTCTATGGAACAGATTCTACAGACAAAACTGAGCTTTGCCCCCTGGGTGGACCCGCGCACCCGGCGGTTGCCGGGGGTGGTGCCATTTGAGCTTGAGGATTGGCTTGAGGTCGACAGCGCGTATGGTGCCCAAATGGCGTTGCGCGATCATTTGATTGCGACCCAGCCGGGGGAGGTCCTGGGGTTGGATGAGAGCGCCCGGCCCGCTGCCGAGGAATTATATGACATGGTGTTGGGGCTTTTGCCGGGGCTGGGGTTTGCGGTCTCGCAAGATGCGGTGACCCGACCCGATGGCGTCACCGTGGCGCTTCAGCGGGACGCGCCGATCAAGACCCTCGCCCGGCTGATGCAAAATGATTTTTGCCTGATGCAACCGGACCCGACGGGCGCGAGCATGCAAAGCGTGTTGACCGGCGGCGCGCTGTGTTTTCCCTCGGGCTGGCGTCTGTCGGAGAAATTCATGCAACCGATGCTGCGGATTCATCAGCCGATTGCACTTTATACGCCGGAGCTGGCCGCGCGGGTCCAGCGGATGATGAACGGGGTGCAGCCGGGACGGGGGCTGATGCGCGGCACCGCCTCGCGCTCTGATGCGCCTCTGAGCTATCCACGCTCCGAGGGCGACTTGCGCCACGGATCAAATCAGTCGCGCTATATTCGGGTCGAGCGGCAAAGCCTTGTGCGCCTGCCGAACACGCGGGCGGTGGTGTTCACGATCCATACACAAATTGTACGCCCCGAGGCGCTGACCCCGGATCAAGCCAAGGCACTGGCCGAGTTTCCGATCCGTTTGGCGGATTGAGATCGGTTTCGCCGTGATCATGTGCGTTGTGGCGGCTTTTGGGGCAGGGTCATGCGCCGGCTAACAGTATGTTCCTGTAAGGGGGCACCTCTTTAGCGTTGATTCAGAAATGCTTTTTAATCATGATCTGCAAAACATCATTTGAGGTGCGGGATACTGCGCGATGGCACGGCGATCCAAACAAGAGATGCGGGCCGAATTTGATCGTCTCTATGGGGTTTTTGAAACCATTGTTGCGTTCAAAAAGTGCAGTGTGCCCAAAGAGCATCTATCCTCCTTTGACGCGGTGCCGTCCAGAGAGGCGATGTTGAACTGGGTTGAAACCGGCAAAGCGACACTGAGTGGCCTCATCTCAGGGACAAACCAAGCCATCCATGATTTTAGCTGCGATCTTTATGAGGAGGGCGCCTTTGGTGACAAAAAGGTGCAAGATTTTTTAGAATTTTACTGTGCGCGCCACGATGGCCGCAGCTATTTCAGCGACGTCGGAGATCCCATCAAGGACGCGACCAAGATCCTTCGGCGCGGGGTGATCCGAAACAAAACGGAGTGGTTTTTGATCAAAGCGATCATGGATGATGTGGAGCAAACGTCCTTCACCCGATCAGAGCAAGATCAGCTCAGCCAGATGAGGGTCGCGTTTGAGCAAAAGGGGACAGCGGGCTAACCGTCCAGATCACCACTCTCGCGCCTTTTCAAGAAACTCTTGCAGCAACTCCGCCTGTATCAGCCCGGCAGAGTTTGCTCTGGCATAGATGTCCGTGGCATAGGCAATCGCGCCCTCTTGATCTCCTGAAATCGCAATGGCCCAAGCCATCTCATACATGAGGGGCACCGAGCTTGGGTAAAGGGTGAGACCTTCTTGTGCAATGCGGCGCGCATCTTCGCCGCGTTTGGCGAGATTATACACATAGGTCAGCGTGTAGAGCACTGCGTCCGAGGTCGGTTCAATTTGATAGGCTCGTTCACAATAGGTCATCGCCAAATCAACCTCTTGGCGGGTGATGAGGCGGTCGCAACAGTCGCGCGCGTGGTCTGCGCTTTGGGTCTGCGCGATCAAGGCATCCATGGTCTTGCGGTGCTCGTCCCAAAGTTGGGCTGTCCAAAACCTATTCGCCACATCTTCGAGCATGTGCTCCTGTGTCCCAGTCCGCGCAGCCTCCGCGTCGCGCGCATGTTCTGAGGTCTGTGCAACCTGTGGTAAGCAATGGCGCGCTGCGTGTAAAAGAGGGGCCAAGCGGCCTCAAGCACCCTGTCGTTCAAGACAAGGCTACAACTTTTCACCACCTTTTGCGGGCGTGTCAGGGGATTTTGATGGGTGCAGGCTTCGGCCTCCTCGGTCCAAATCTCTAAAAGACTATTTGGGCCCTCGTATTGGACAAGTGGGTCGCCATAGGGAGAGAGGTCTTCGCTGACTTGGATCAGATCGCTGTTGGACGCCATAGGCGGGTGCGAAAGGGCGAGAAGAAGGGCGAGGGGAAGACTGGAGAGCATGAAATCGACTTTGTGAAAAAGAGTGGGTCGGATGAGCGTAGCGTGATGTTGCCCCTTTGCCAAATATGCAAAAAGCCCCGCCGAAGCGGGGCTTTTCTATCTCAACCTGCGTAAACTCTTACGATTTCGCGAGGTTACGCAAAACGTAATGCAGCACGCCACCGTTTTCGATGTATTCGATCTCAGGGGCGGTATCGATGCGGCATTTGACTTGGATGATCTTCACAGTGCCGTCCGCATAGGTGATCTCGCAGGGCAGGGTTGCCAGCGGGGTGACCGTGTCGAGGCCGGTGATGGAGACGGTTTCGTCGCCGGTCAGGCCCAGAGATTTGCGATTGTCGTCACCGGTGAATTCGAACGGAACAACGCCCATACCAACCAGGTTGGAGCGGTGGATACGTTCAAAGCTTTCGGCGATGACGGCTTTGACGCCCAAGAGCGCTGTGCCTTTGGCCGCCCAGTCACGCGAGGACCCCGCGCCGTACTGTTCGCCGGCAAAGATCACCAGCGGAGTGCCGGCCTCTTGGTAGGCCATGGAGGCATCGTAAATGGCCGCCTGTTGCCCATCCGGACCCTTGGTGTAGCCGCCTTCGACCCCATCGAGCATCTCGTTTTTGATGCGGATGTTGGCAAACGTGCCGCGCATCATGATCTCGTGGTTGCCGCGACGCGAGCCGTAGGAGTTGAATTCACGGACCGGAACTTGGCGATCAATGAGGTATTTCCCGGCGGGCGTTGTCTGCGCAAAGGAGCCTGCCGGAGAGATGTGGTCGGTGGTGACCATGTCGCCCAGGATGGCAAGGACTTTGGCGTCTTTGACGTTGTGGATCGTGCCTTTTTCCGCCGCCATGCCTTGGAAGTAAGGCGGGTTCTGGATGTAGGTCGAGGTCGGCGGCCAGTCGTAGGTCTCAGAGCCGGAGACGTCCACAGCCTGCCATTTCTCATCGCCTTTGAACACATCGGCGTATTTCCTGAGGAAGGCTTCGCGAGTCACGGTTTGCTCAACCAGCTCCGAAATTTCCTCATTCGTCGGCCAGATGTCTTTGAGGTAGACGTCATTGCCATCATTGTCCTGACCGAGTGGCTCGGATGTGAGGTCAATGTTCATGTCACCGGCGATGGCATAGGCCACCACGAGCGGCGGGGAGGCGAGGTAGTTGGCGCGCACATCGGGAGAAATCCGGCCCTCGAAGTTGCGGTTGCCCGACAACACAGCGGTGGCCAGCAAATCACCATCTGAAATGGCTTTGGAGATTTCAGGCTGAAGTGGGCCGGAGTTGCCGATACAGGTGGTACAGCCGTAGCCGACGAGGTTAAAGCCGATGGCATCCAAATCCTCGGATAGACCCGCCGCATCGAGATACTCGGTCACAACCTGCGAGCCGGGGGCCAGCGAGGTTTTGACCCAAGGTTTGCGGGTCAGACCCAATGCGCGCGCTTTGCGTGCCACAAGGCCCGCGCCGATCATCACATAAGGGTTGGAGGTATTGGTGCAAGAGGTGATCGAGGCGATCACGACAGAGCCATCGCGCAGGGCATAGTCTTGGCCGTCGACAGCTTGTGATTTGCGCGGATCTTTGGATTTCCCGTTAGAGGGGGCCGGGCCTTCGGAGGCCATTTTTTCCGCCGCAGCACTGGTGTCGATCCCGCGATATTCGGTCACAACATTCAAAAAGGCAGGTGCCGCGCCAGTGAGGGCAACGTAGTCTTGCGGACGTTTCGGGCCGGAAATAGCCGGAACGATTTCGCCCATATCCAACTCAAGCGTGGAGGTGTAGATCGGGGCATAATCCGCACCGCGCCAGAACCCGTTCTCTTTCGCGTAGGCTTCAACCAAAGCAATGCGATCTTCGTCGCGGCCGGTTTGTTTGAGGTAGCGCAGGGTTTCATTGTCGATCGGGAAGAAGCCGCAGGTCGCGCCATATTCGGGCGCCATGTTGGCGATGGTGGCGCGCTGTGCGACCGGCAGTTTGTCCAAGCCTTCGCCGTAGAATTCGACGAATTTGCCAACCACGCCATGAGCGCGGAGCATTTCGACGACTTTGAGCACGAGGTCGGTGCCGGTGGTGCCTTCGACCATTTCGCCGGTGAGTTTGAACCCCACGACTTCGGGGATCAGCATGGAAATCGGCTGACCGAGCATCGCAGCTTCGGCCTCGATCCCGCCCACGCCCCAGCCCAAAACGGCCATGCCGTTGACCATGGTGGTGTGGGAGTCGGTGCCGACGAGCGTATCAGGGTAAGCCACTTCGACACCGGTTTGATCTTTGTCTGACCACACGGTTTGCGCCAGATATTCAATGTTCACCTGGTGACAAATGCCGGTTCCGGGCGGCACAACGCGGAAGTTTTCAAACGCGGTCTGGCCCCATTTGAGGAACTGGTAACGTTCCATGTTGCGCTCATATTCGCGGTCCACGTTCATCTGGAACGCACGCGGGTTGCCGAATTCGTCGATCATCACCGAGTGGTCGATCACAAGGTCGACAGGCACCAGCGGGTTGATCTTTTTGGCATCGCCACCCAGGGATTTGATGCCGTCGCGCATGGCGGCAAGGTCAACCACGGCGGGCACGCCGGTGAAATCCTGCATCAACACGCGGGCCGGGCGATAGGCGATCTCGCGCGGGTTTTTGCCGCCATTGGCGCCCCATTCAGCAAAGGCTTTGATGTCGTCGGTGGAGACGGAAAAACCGCCGTCTTCAAACCGAAGAGTGTTTTCCAGCACCACTTTGAGTGAGGCGGGCAGGTTGGAGAAATCGCCAAATCCGGCAGCTTGCGCGGCGGGAATGGAATAATAAGCGATTTTCTTGCCGTTCACGTCGAGTTCGCGGCGGGTTTTTGCGGTATCTTGACCGACAACTACAGTCATGGGGTTGGCCTCCCTTAGAGTGTCAACAGGGTTATGCTGCCCTGCTTTTGGCCTATTGGCCGAGTCCATTCAAGAGGGGAGATGCATTTTTGTGTGCAATGGTATACAAAAAAACCCGCGTGCCCGCCGCGCGTCGCTCAATCCGGGCGAATTGGCGCTTTCCTTATGAAATAAGTCGGATATCCCATGGCGCGCATGGCCTCTTTTACCCCTGCGGTCTTTACGTCACTGTAACGCTTTCTCGCAAAACCTTGATTGGCACCTGCGTTCTCACATCGTTATGCAAGGGACAAAGACGGAGACATCATGCGACAATTTATGGCAGGCCTCACCTTCGCGGTCCTTTCCGGTGTGATCACCGGAACACTTCCGGGCGCTCTTGTCGCTCAGGACGCTCAAGGCACCGCCACACAGAGCAGGCCCGCTTTGGTCGTCGTCGAACTTTTCACCTCCCAAGGGTGCTCCTCCTGTCCTCCCGCCGATGCCATGATGGCAGAACTCGCCACCCGTGACGACGTTCTGCCGCTCTCTTTGCATGTCGACTATTGGGATTATATCGGGTGGCGCGATGAGTTTGCCCAACCACAATTCACCGACCGGCAAAAAGCCTATGCCCATGCCGCCGGAAAACGTACCATCTACACACCGCAAATGATTGTGCAGGGGCTTGATCACCTCGTCGGTGCCAAACCCATGCGTTTGGTCGATCTTGTTGCTCATCACCACGCCAGCCCCGCCGCCCCTGTCACCCTCTCGGTGCTCCGTGCGGGCTCGGCCCTGACCGTGACGGCGCTCCCCACCGGGGCTTTGCCGCCGTTGATGCGGCTGTACCTCGTGCGTTACATCCCATATGCGCGTGTCGACATTGAACGCGGCGAAAATGCCGGGCGTGTGGTGGATTACACCAATGTCGTCACCCAATGGACCTCTGTGGCCGATTGGGATGGCACCGCGCCGCTCTCCGTGATCCTCGATGTCCCCGGCAAAGATCGCACCGCTGTGATCCTGCAAGCGGCAGGTCCCGGTCCGATCCTCTCGGTCGCCCGCGCCGACTAACGCGCGCCCCGTTTCAGACATGTGACGCTTTAACAGGCTCTAAAGGATTTGCGATTAGGCTTGCGGTTGACAAGGAGACACCCTTGTCGCGCATACCACTTTGGAGGTCACATGCCGCTGTTCCGCTTTCTTGTCCTAACGCTCGGTGCCGCTCGGGCGCAAACTGGGATTCAATCACTGGCGGCCACCGCCTGCGCCGTTTTGGGGATGACGTTGATCAGCACCACGCCGGTCTCTGCCGCCTCCATCGGGTTGAATTCGCCCGAGGCAAAGGCGGTGATCCAAACCTATTTTGAAGAAAACATTGCCCCTTGGCTGAGCGAACCCACGCTCCTTGGGGCTATTCGGGATCAAAACGAAACCACCGCCAGTTTGAGCGAGGCCGAAATCCTTGAGCTTGATAAAACATGGCGTGACCAGGTCGTCACCAAGGATCGCCCAATGGTCGATCAGGTGATCCACAGCAATATCGCGAATTTTTTCGTCCATAGCGTCGCTGGCAACGGCGGCATTATCACTGAAATTTTCATCATGGATGCCAAAGGTCTGAACGTGGCTGCCTCCATGCCAACGTCTGATTACTGGCAGGGCGATGAGGCGAAATTTCAACAGACGTTTTCCGTTGGCGTCGGGGCCGTTCACGTCGGTGACATCGAATTCGACCCTTCAACAGGCGTGTCGCAATCGCAAGTTTCGGCCACCATCACCGATCCGGCGACCGGTGAACCGATCGGCGCGATCACGGTTGGGGTCATTGCCGATATTTTGATGTGATCTGTTGCCGGCGCGCCAAAGCGACCTGCTATGCCTCGTGTGTCTCGTCTTCGGCTTGCGCCATTTTGGCCAGTTGGTCTTCCAAACGCTCCGGTTTCCAGCGCCGGTGAATCCAAAACCATTGCTCCATATGTTGACGTGTCACCGCCTCCAAACTATCGTTGAGCGCCTGCGTCATCTGCTCTGGATCGCCATGCGGCACGGGGGCTTCGACCTGAACCCGGAATGTCAGCCCATCCGGCTGCCGAATGCCGTAGATCGGCACCAAAAGCGCGTCATATTTCAACGCAAGTTCGGCCGCAGACAAAGCGGTGCGGGCCGGTTTGCCGAAAAACGTCAAAATCGGCCCGGCATGGACATAGACATCCACCAAGAACCCAATCATCCCGCCGGATTTCAAATGGGCCAGCAATTTGGCATAGCCTTTGCGTCCGCGCGGGAACAGGGGCTGACCGATGGTGCCAATCGCCTTGACGTAATGGGCGTTATAAAACTTGTTTTTCATCGGGTTATAGAGCGATCCGATGTCATAGCCTTTGGCAATCAACGCGGCGCGGGGGACGTCGTAATTGCCAAAATGCCCGGTTAAAAGGATCACCGGACGCCGTGCGGCACGGGCCTGTTCAAGGACCTCAACGCCGGGGCCCTCAAAGGTGACATCCTTCATCCGGTCAATGAAATCCACGCCGGAATAAATCTCGATCAATGTGCGACCGGCATTGTTTGCCACGGCACGCGTGAGTCGTTTGACCTCCGCCTCAGGCAGATCGGGCATCACATGCGCCAAGTTTTCGCGCACCCGCCGATCATATCCGGCCAAGGGCGCCACCACATGCGCCATCACCCACCCCATCATGCGCACGCGCGTTTGATAGGGCATCGCTAAAGTTGCGCCCAAAATCCCACGGATCAGCAGATTTTCAAGGTACTGTCCCAAGGACCCCTCGATATCGGCGCGTTTGATTTTCATGGCAGGCTCACTTTTGGGGCAGGTTTGCAGTCGGAGAGATACGGCTCTGTTTCTCGCGGTGCCAGACATAAAGCCCGGCTGCCACGATCACAAGAGCGCCAATCACGGTCCAAAAATCGGGCAGTTGGTGAAAGAAAACCATGCCCCAGCCCGAGGCCGCAAGCAATCCGGCATAGGAAAACGGCGCGATGGCCGAGGCCTCCGCCGCCGCATAGGCCCGGATCATCATCCATTGCCCAACCGCGCCAAGCGCACCCATCACAGCCATCAACATCAGGGCCTCGCCGCTTGGAGCAACCCAGCGAAACGGGACAATCAAGCTCATGATCGCGGTGCAGATCAGACCGGAATAGAGCAGGGCGGTGAACGGGTTTTCCTTGATCCCGATGTAACGTGTCGACAGGGCGTAGCCCGCCAAACAGACCGCCGACCCCAAGGGCCAAAGCGAGGCGAAAGAAAACACCGCGGCCCCAGGCCGGATGATGATCAACGCGCCGATCAGGGCGGCGATGATCCCCATAATACGGCGCGCGCCAACGTTTTCGCCCAAAAGAACCGCAGCCCCCAGCGTGATCAAGACGGGGGCCAGATCGGCCACGGCGGTGGCTTCGGCCAGCCCTTGGGTTTTGAGCGCCGCGAAAAAACATGCGGCGGCTGTGAGCTGCAGAAGCCCGCGCAGAATTTGGAGGTTTGGATGTTGGGTTTTGAGCAAGGTTTTGAGCCGTGGTGCAAAGAGCACCACCAAAATCAACAATTGCCCACCGTATCTGGCCCACAGGATTTGCGACAGGTCGATCTCCCCGCTCAACCGTTTGGCCACAGCATCCATCAGTGAGAAAAATGTCACCGAGGTGAGCATGAAAAGAATGCCGCGCGACTGGGCGGTGAGAGTTGAGAACCATATCATGGCGCGACGCTAGGTCTGAGGGCCGGATTTGTCCATATGGTCCAAATGCAATGGGCATTTGCACCAAGAACGATCGACCTGCGCAGCTTACTCTTCGTCGCCGGTCAAAAGGAAAATCTCCCCGGTGGATTCGAGGTCGCGGATGGCGGCGACAACGGCGTTCATGGCCTCCTCGGCATCCGATTCTTTGACCTTGCCGAGGGTGGCGATTTCTTCGCGCAGACCATCGGCCATGCGTTTGGACATATTGGACAGGATAAAATCGGTCGAGGCCGCCGCTTCGCCCGTGGCCCCCGCGAGCGCTTTGATCAGCATGTCTTGTTCAACCCCGCGCACCACTTTGGCGACATCACGGCCATCAATGCGCGTGGCGATATTGGCAAAGGTAAAGATATTGCGCCGTACCTCTTCGGCAAAGGCTTTGTCGGTCTCGTCCAAGCCCTCAAGCACACCCTCGCGGGTGGCGGAACTGGAAAAGTTGAGGATCGCGCCGACCCGTTCGGGCGGGTGATCGGCAAAGGCTTGTGGCGGTTGCGCGTCCAGTTGCGAGGCGATGGAAATGCCGATGCGCTGAACCACGGCCGGCGAGATCGAGGAGGTCAGAGAAATGGCATAGGCGATGCGGCGGGCGCGCTCGCCCGGCAGCATCGACATCAGTTGAGCCGATTTCGAGACTTTGAGTTTGGACAAAAGCACCGCGCCGACTTCCACGCTTTCCTCTTGCAGCACAGGCATCAGGCGGGAAATGTCGATGTCGGAAATGCGCTCCCACGGATCACCCGTCAAAGAAAATCCGGCATTTTTACGCAGTTTTGAGGCGGTGGTGGCCGAGATCGTACCATCCAAGACATGCAACGCGCCCTCAAGCCCGCCGGGGAAGGACAGGCCAATGGCCTCAAGTTCTTCTAAGAATTCTTCGACGACAGAGGCCAGCGTGTCCTTGTCGATATAGCGCAGATCGGTCAGTTGATGGGCCAATTCGACTTGCATTTCCTCGGGAAAATGCGCCAGAGGCAATTTGATGTCCTGGGCGGCGAGCAGTTTGACGATGACCGCGGCTTTCGCACGTTTGGACAGTTTGGCGGGCATGCGCGAGACGGGCGAGGGCATGTCAAACCCGCCCATATCTCCCATGTTGCCAAAATCGCCCATCGACCCGAGATCGGGGAGAGAACCCATGTCATCCGAAATTTGGGGAAATCCTGCCACGCGCGCCTCTTGATTTGGGTGTTTGGTGATTCACCGAAGTACGGGGCTACATTGGGCGATCAACCTTAACGCAAAGCTACCAGACGCGGACCAAACGCCCGCATGCGCAGGATTTTATCTAAATTTTGAGCTGAGATAGCACGGCGGCCAAACTCAAGCCCGGGTCACGCCAATTTTAGCCCATCACCTGTTCGACGCAGGTGCTGGTTTTGCTATCCCAGATGAGCCCTTCGGCACAGGAGGCCAGTTTTTGTTCGTGCGGGCAGGTGAGGTCCTGGGCCCAAACCGGACTGGACAGGGACATCAGGCAGGCGAGGGTGGTGACGATGCATTTCAACATAAAACTCTCCCAAAAGCGGTGGCCTTTGGGAGAGCATATCATAGAATCAGCCGGGTTTGGAGCGTCGGGCGTCGCTTAGGCGCCAAACACCCGTTTGAAAATCGTGTCGACATGTTTGGTGTGATAATCCATGTCGAATTTCTCGTTGATGCCGTCGACGCCTAAGGCGGCCACAACCTCTTCGTCAGCCAAGAGGAGGTCACGGAAATCCAGACGCTCTTCCCAAACTTTCAGCGCGTTGCGTTGCACCATGGAATAGGCGTTCTCACGCGACACGCCGGCTTGCGTGAGTGCAAGAAGCACACGTTGGCTCATCACGAGGCCCGGAAATTTGTTCATGTTGTCGAGCATGTTGTCCGGGAAGATCAACATTTTTTCGACCACACCGGCCAAGCGGTTGAGGGCAAAATCGAGCGTCACGGTGGCGTCCGGGCCAATGCCGCGTTCGACGGAGGAATGCGAGATGTCGCGCTCATGCCAGAGTGCCACGTTTTCCATTGCGGGGATTACGGTCATGCGGACGAGACGGGCAAGACCGGTGAGGTTCTCGGTCAACACCGGGTTTTTCTTATGCGGCATGGCCGAGGAGCCTTTTTGCCCCGCGGAGAAAAACTCGGCCCCCTCAAGGACCTCGGTGCGCTGCATGTGGCGGATCTCGATGGCGACGTTTTCAATCGAAGACGCGATGACCCCCAAGGTGGCAAAGAACATGGCATGACGGTCGCGCGGAATAACCTGAGTGGAGATCGGTTCGGGTTTGAGACCGAGTTGCGCGCAGACATGCTCTTCGACGGCTGGGTCGATATTGGCAAATGTGCCAACTGCGCCGGAGATTGCGCCGGTGGCGACCTCTTCACGGGCGGACTGAAGGCGGGCCTTGTTGCGGTCCATCTCAGCATAAAAGCGCGCAAAGGTCAGCCCCATCGTGGTGGGTTCTGCGTGGATGCCGTGGGAGCGACCAACGCGGATGGTCATCTTGTGCTCAAGCGCGCGGGTTTTCAGCGCGGCGAGCAATTTGTCCATATCCGCCAAAAGGATGTCGGCGGCGCGCACAAGCTGGACGTTCAGGCAGGTGTCCAAAACGTCGGAGGAGGTCATCCCCTGATGCACGAACCGGGCCTCATCCGAGCCGACATGTTCGGCCAGATGGGTGAGGAAGGCGATGACATCATGTTTGGTGACAGCTTCGATCTCGTCAATGCGCGCGACATCGAATTCGACATCGCGGGCTTTCCAGACGGCGTCGGCGTTTGCCTGCGGGATCACGCCGAGCTTGGCCTGCGCATCACAGGCGTGGGCCTCGATCTCGTACCAGATTTTGAATTTGGTGGCGGGTTCCCAGATGTCGACCATCTCTTTGCGGGAGTAACGGGGGATCATGGCAGTCCTTTCGTGTACGCAAACGCTCGCGCGCCTCATACGCGTCTGACGGGCCAAGAGCAAGTCAATGCGCATCCGGCAGGTGTGACCATGCATGAGGATCATATGCGAGGAAACGATCAAATCGCTTTGGGGTTTGGGCAAGAACGTGGTATCTTGGTGGGGCGACGTTTGAACGGCGTGGACGGGAAGTGGACAAGCTCTGTGTTTGATTTTGCCGACCCCAAGCTGATGAGATTTGCGCAGCAGCTGCATGACGACATTCTGCCCTCCGGGGTGGTGATTTTTCGTGCCCGCACCGGGGAAGTCGCGCCGACACTTGAGGTTTTGGCCAACACCAACCACCCCGTGGGCCGAAAGTTGGACATATTGCTCGTGCCCCGTCTGACCATTGGCCATCTTGTGATTGAGATGAACCATGAATTGATCATCGACGATACGCTCTCTCATCCGCTGGTCAAAGACAGTGATGCGGTCACTGAAATGGGGATCATGGCCTATATCGGCGTGCCCTATCGTCTGAACGGGCAGGCGGTTGGCGGCGTGTCCGTCGTGCATCAACATCGCCGCCAATGGGCCAGCGAACATATCCAGGCCGTGCGCGATGTGGCGCGACAATTGGATAGTATTGTTGCGGACCGACATGCGCGTGGTCTGGTTGGCGAGGCCTTGCCAGACATCCGCATGGATTCACCCTTGCCGTGATCCGGTGTGGCCCTCTTTCATCCCCTTTGACCCTGCGTGCACCCGCGTTATAGAGGGGGCATGACGCTTCAGCTTGCCGATTTTACAGGACTTTGGACGATCTCACGCCAGATCGACGACCGCCGTGCCGCCTCTGGACAGGGTGCGGCACGGCTTGCGGGGACATGTGATTTTACCTTGGATTCAGAAGGGCTTATGCAAGAGGAACACGGGCTTTTGTACATGCCCGGCGTCGACACACCGTTTGAGGCCACCCGCCGCTATCTCTGGCGCGCAGAAGGTGCTTTGATCGCGGTGTTTTTTGACGATGGTCGATATTTTCACAGCTTTGACCCGACCCAAACCCATCCCGAGGCCGACCATGATTGCACCCCGGATCGCTACGAGGTGCGCTATGATTTCTCGAAGTGGCCGGTTTGGCGGGCGCGTTGGCGCGTGATCGGGCCGCGCAAGGATTACGTCAGCGTGACCGAATACTGTCGCACGTCCTCGACGGTGCGGGATTAAACAGTACAGCGTCTTGATGTGCGTGGGCGGGGCGTTCACAAGCGCGATGATCGCCGTGCGCGCGCTTTCCGGTCGCGTCGTCTTTTTTGCCTCTGTGCCAACGCTTTAGCCGGCATCCTGCGGGGCGGGGCCGGGGGGCGGGACGCGGGACCCGGATATAGTCGGGTGCCTCCGCCAACAGGGCAGCCTGTGCCGTCTCGGGCGCATCCTCTTCGGCCTTAGCCGCCGAAAATCCACTCATGCCGCTTTTCGGCACCGGGTTGAGGGCCAGTGGTGGCGGACTTTTGCCCGCATCATAAAGCCGGATGCCATAGGTTTGCGCCGTACTGCCATAGATATAGAGATCACGCGGTCCCAGAACGCTGCCATTCGGCCATGTCGGATGGCCGTTGTTGATGTCGCCCGTCAAAATATGCTGATCGCGTTGCCACAACAGATGATAGCGCTGGCTGGCATAGAAAAAGACCCGCATGAATTTATCTGCCGGATGGGTGAAGCTGTGCCACGGGATCGGGATGTCACAGGTCGCGACGCCGCCTTTGGGCAGGGTCAACACATCGCCGCGTTCAAACTGACGGATTTCGATGGATGAGGTGCTGTGATTGACGACTTTCGTCACTCTGGTGATTTCTAAAACCATGATTGCTCCCCCTTAAGATATGTTCATCAGGCCAAGGCGCAATGTCGGTTTCAAGGGGAATTTTAGCCCGGGAGAGTAAAGGGCGGGCAGGGGGCGGGTGCTCAGAGGTCTCCCGTCAGCCGCACGCCCGCAAAGCCTCCCTGCGCCACATCCGTGCACAGATCGGCCCAGTCGCACCCTTGGCAAGCGATGCGGACATGCCCACTGGCAAACCCCGCCCTCAATTGTTCAAGCCGGGCGGCATTCAGGGTAAGCCTTACCCCGACCGTGATCTCAAGCCCCAGCAAAGCCCCCACATCGCGCGCCGCCAAGGCATCGCGCGCGCCCACGCTGTCCCCATGACAATGCGCTGCGTCCTCCTTCAAAAGCGGCGCACAAATGTCGTCCGGCCCGTCCACGATTTCAATTTCCTCACCTTTGGACATCCGCGCGGCAATGCGGTCATAATTATGAACAAAATCAGGGGTATACCCTTTTCCCACATAGGTGAGCAGGCACAAAAGGTGATGCGGGCGGAGATGGATCATGGGCCAATCATGGTGGAGCGTGGTCCGGGACGCAAGATGCGCCCAAAGTTTTGGCGTATAAAGCGCCCAAAAGAAAAGGGCCCCCAAAGGAGCCCTTTCCAAATCTTTGTAAAACCGACCTGCTTAGCAGGAGTAGTACATTTTGTACTCGATCGGGTGCGGTGTGTGCTCGTAGGCGTACACTTCTTCCCATTTGAGGGCCATGTAGCCTTCAAGCTGGTCTTTGGTGAACACGTCGCCAGCCAGCAAGAAGTCCATGTCGGCTTCCAATTCTTCAAGCGCCTCGCGCAAGCTGCCGCAAACCGTCGGGATCGCTGCCAATTCTTCCGGCGGCAGATCGTAGAGGTCTTTGTCGGACGAGGGGCCCGGATCGATTTTGTTTTTGATGCCGTCGAGGCCAGCCATCAACAGGGCCGCAAAGCACAGGTACGGGTTGGCGGACGGGTCGGGGAAACGGGCCTCGACGCGTTTGGCTTTGGGGGATTCCGACCACGGGATACGCACACAGCCCGAGCGGTTGGAGGCGGAATACGCCCGCAAAACCGGAGCTTCGAAACCCGGGATCAAGCGTTTGTAGGAGTTGGTGGACGGGTTGGTGATCGCGTTCAACGCTTTGGCATGTTTCAAGATGCCGCCGATGAAATACAGCGCCTCTTGCGACAGGTCAGCGTATTTGTCGCCTGCGAACAACGGCTTGCCGTCTTTCCAGATCGACATGTTGACATGCATCCCGGTGCCGTTGTCGCCAGACATCGGTTTCGGCATGAAGGTCGCGGATTTGCCATAGGCATGGGCGACGTTGTGCACGACGTATTTGTATTTCTGGATCTCGTCCGCCTGCGTGGTCAGCGTTCCGAAGATCAGACCAAGCTCATGCTGACAAGAGGCCACCTCGTGGTGATGCTTGTCCACTTTCATGCCCATATTGGCCATGGTGGTCAGCATTTCGCCACGAATGTCCTGAGCGTCATCAATCGGGTTGACCGGGAAATAGCCGCCCTTGATGCCCGGACGATGGCCGGTGTTGCCCATTTCGTATTCGGTGTCGGAGTTCCACGCACCGTCAAGCGCGTCGATCTGGTAGGACACTTTGTTCATCGACACGGAGAAGCGCACGTCGTCGAACAGGAAGAATTCAGCTTCCGGGCCACAGTAGAAGGCGTCACCGATGCCCGAGGACTTCAGATAGGCCTCGGCTTTTTGTGCGGTGCCGCGCGGGTCGCGCTCATAGGCTTCGCCGGTGTCGGGTTCGACCACGGAGCAATGCACGCACATGGTTTTTTCCGCATAGAACGGGTCGATATAAACCGAATCCGGGTCCGGGATCAGTTTCATGTCGGATTTGTCGATGGATTTCCAACCGGCGATCGACGACCCGTCGAACATAAACCCGTCTTCAAAAAAGCCTTCATCGATTTCGGTGTAGCGCAGTGTGACGTGCTGCAGCTTGCCGCGCGGATCGGTGAACCGCACGTCGACGTATTGAACGTCTTCGTCTTTGATGGTCTGGAGAACGTCTTGGATGCTCATTGTGACCTTTTCCCTCTGAGTTAGAAAAACATAAATTGACATGAGGGCGGTTCACTCCGCCCCATGCCCCCCTTACAACGCGTCTTGGCCAGACTCGCCGGTGCGGATACGAATGGCTTGTTCGACCGGAGAGACGAAAATCTTGCCGTCGCCGATCTTGTCGGTTTTTGCCGCTGCAACAATCGCCTCAATCGCGCTGTCGACCTGATCGGCGGCCAGCACAACTTCGATTTTCACCTTCGGCAAAAAATCCACGACGTATTCTGCACCGCGGTACAGTTCTGTGTGGCCCTTTTGGCGCCCGAACCCCTTCACCTCGACAACCGAAAGACCCTGAACGCCAATATCTTGTAGCGCCTCTTTCACTTCGTCGAGCTTGAAGGGCTTGATGATCGCTTCGATCTTTTTCATCGACCTTCGACTCCCTAAACTTGGTTCGCTGACTGTCAGACCATTTCTCATCTGCCGCCACAATCGGCTAGGCTGGACTAAGCGAGAAAGCCCCACAGGATTCGCATGGCTCTGCTTATAATTTGTGCGATGCGAGTTTAAAATGTGCAAAAATAAAACTTTTGAGGAAAACTATGGCGGAACTTTTGACCAGTGCCCAAATGCGCGCCATTCCCACCGCGCCTTCAGGCGCGGTCGCAACGGTTGAGCGGAGGCCCAAACGATGACCGAACTCCTGACATCGGCCCAAATGCGCGCCATTGAACAGGCTGCGATTGCCTCCGGATCAGTCACCGGGCTGACCCTGATGGAGCGCGCCGGGCAGGGTGTCGTGGACGCCATCCTGAAGGAATGGCCCGAGCTTGCCCTCACCGCGCACAAAGCCGTGGTCCTCTGTGGTCCCGGTAACAATGGCGGTGACGGATTTGTCGTCGCCCGCCTCCTGAAACAGCGCGGTTGGGAGGTGGAGGTGTTTCTCTATGGCGACCCCGAAAAACTCCCGCCGGATGCGCGGGCGAATTATAAGCGGTGGGGGGAATTGGGGGCGGTATTACCCTGTGAAGATGACACGTTTGATGGGGCATTTCCGACAGACGATCCGCCGTCCATTGTGGTCGATGCGCTTTTGGGCACGGGCCTCACGCGGCCCTTTCTTTCATTCAGGCATCTCTCAATGTTGCTCAACACATGTCAGAGCCAGTGGAAAACGCGGCGCATTGGGCCGCGAGTTGTTGCCGTAGATGTGCCAAGTGGGCTGTGCGCTGACTCCGGAAAATGGCTTGGGGACGATCAGCCCTTAGATTTTGCAAATGTCGCAAATCTTACGGTCTCGTTTCATGCAAAGAAATTGGGTCACGTTTTGGCGAATGGCCCTCAGTGCTGCGGCAAAACGGTTGTCGCGGATATTGGATTGAGACATGCAATGGAGGCATCGCACGTTCTTTCGGTCGAACATGGTTCGCAACCAAATTTTCTGACAAAGCGGGCGATCCAACACAAATACACCCACGGTCACGCCCTCATCCTCTCCGGCCCCTCTGGCAAAACCGGTGCGGCGCGTCTGGCTGCCCGCGCGGCTTTGCGGGTTGGGGCGGGGCTTGTGACCCTTGGCACAGCTCATGACGCGCTGTTTGAAAATGCGGCACAGCTCACCGCCATCATGCTCACGGAAATTGATGGGGTTGAGGCGCTGACCGAAACGCTCAAAGACAGCCGCATCAACGCGCTTTGCATCGGGCCGGGCTTTGGCGTTGAACGGGCAGGGGCGGTTCTGCCTGTTCTGCTGGCCGCCAAGCGCCCCACGGTGCTGGATGCCGATGCGCTGACGGCGCTCTCGCAGGACGAGGGTCTGTTCGCCGCCCTGCATCCCGGCTGCGTCCTCACGCCCCATGCGGGCGAATTCAAACGGCTGTTCCCGGACCTCACCGCCAAACTCGACGCGCCCGCCACCACAGGTCCGGCCTATTCCAAACTCGATGCTACCCGTGAGGCCGCCAAACGTGCCGGGTGCGTGGTTTTGTTCAAAGGCCCCGATACGGTGATTGCCGCCCCCGATGGCCGCGCCACTGTCAACGCTGCCGTGTATGAGCGGGCCGCACCCTGGCTTGCCACCGCTGGGTCTGGCGATGTGTTGGCCGGGATCATCACCGGGCTTTTGGCACGCGGGTTTTCGCCGCATCGGGCCGCCGAAACCGGCGCCTGGCTTCACACTGAGGCCGCGCGCAGCTTTGGCCCCGGTTTGATCGCGGAAGATTTGCCAGAGGAATTGCCGAAGGTGTTTCGTCAGCTTGGGCTATGAGTATTTGGGCTGCAATGAAGGGGGCGGCACAGTCTTTCAGGCTTTCGGGTCCAAATCCGCAAAATCCGGGGCGGTACAACAGCAAGACATGAAAAAGCGCGCCTAAAAATACGTCACTTTTGTCGGGAACTCGGCCGGTGATCAGGCCGCGAAGGGCAATCCGCTTTCGCTCATCACCAAAACGCCCCCGGCATAGATCGCTTCTTCGCGCTCAAACACCAATTTGAATCGTTTTGGCGCAAGCGTGTCGATGTCGCGCAGGCGGCGCATTCCGGCGCGGGTGATGATCCGATCACCCGGTTCAAGGTATTCAACCGGCAGGATTCCATCCGCCGTCATTACCTCAGTACCCATGGGCAAGCCATTGGCGTAATTGGAGAAAATATCCTGCACGCGAAGTCGTTGAGACGGATTACGCCCGTCATAACGCTCATTCTCGTGCCCGCTGCCGTTATCGGTCATGTCAGGGCCTTATTATGCGACTGCCTCAGTAGATTGACCCAGAATATGGCAATTTTTGGTTACCGGATAGGATTTTTTACGATTTGCCCCGCGATACCCGTGTTTTGTGGCTGGCATCAGGGAATGCAGTTTGCTAATTGAAGCGCCACGCGGGTGTGGCGAAATTGGTAGACGCACTAGATTTAGGTTCTAGCGCCGCAAGGCGTGGGGGTTCAAGTCCCTCCACCCGCACCAAATCCTTTCCTATGGAAAAGTGCAAACCATCCCCAAAATTTGTTCATGACGTGTATGACGCGTTCGAACTTATTGGCTTGAACGCCCAGATTTCTATTCAAAGGCTTTAGGCGACCAAAAGTCCCGCCTCATGCGCTTTTAAGCATTTGCGTGCGGTGTCGCCATGGCCCGAGGGCAGGGCGCGCAGCTCTGGGAACAGGCCAAACAGCTCATCACGCGCCGCATCTGCCACGCCTGTGAGTGAGTAATCCGAGACATGGAAACTCTCGGAAGGGGCGTCTTCGGCAAAGATCACCTCATGGGCGTCAAACATCAGGTGGTAATAGGTGACAAGCCCACCGACACGCGGTCGGATCGTGCTGTCATTGACCAGGTGTTTTGCAGCGGCAAAGACCTCTGAGGCACCAAAATGCATCTCCGCCTGCCAGCCTTTCAGCAACATCCGGTGTTGTGGTGAGACGATCAGAGTGTCGGAATTGCCCAAAGCGCCTTTGGCAATCTCGATCGGGGCAAACCGCCCCAGGGCGGGCACTTCGCGCGCACCAATCCAGCGCAGCGGTTGCGGGCCATGATCGAGCGTCAACACCAGGTCTCCGCGCTTCAGGTCTTCGACCCGGCGCGGACCATAAGGCGTGGCCACACGGGTGCCTTTGCCAAAGCAAATCACGGTTTCGATGTTGGAGAAAGTGATGGTTGTGCCATCGACCAATGTCAGGGAGCCGCTTTCGGGATCGGCTTCGTCATAGACAATCGAACCATGTACAAAGTTGGACCCCAACAGAGACAGGTCCAACACATCGCCCGTGTCACTGTCGCCGGTTTCCGAGCCGATGATGTTGATCGCATTGCCGTCCAATTGCGACGGGTCGATAATGATCGTATCATTGCCCTCGCCGCCGGTGATCGTGTCGCCGCCACCGGCGTAGATCGTATCGTCGCCGTCGCCGCCGTCGATCAGATCGGCACCAGCGCCGCCAATGATCGTGTCATTGCCCGTGCCACCATAAAGTTCGTCGTCGCCACCCGCGCCATCGAGGTAATCGTCGCCCGCACCGCCATAAAAGACGTTGGTATAGCTGTCGACGCCATCGGTGCTTTGGCCATCAAAGCCGATCAACGTGTCGTCAAAATCCGACCCGATGATGCCATCAATGCCGGAGCCACTGTCGCCCGTCGCATCGCCGCCAGAGAAAGTGCCGTTGGCCAGATTGACGCTCACACCGGCGCTTGAGGCGGAATAATCTACGGTGTCCTGACCGGAGCCACCGCTCATGCTATCGCTGCCCGCGCCGCCGATGAACGTGTCATTGCCGGTGCCGCCGCTCATCGTATCGTCGCCCGCACCCCCGATCAGCGTGTCATTGCCGTCTTCGCCAAAGAGCACGTCAGTGCCGTCACCGCCATCCAGAATGTCATCGCCGGTGCCGCCGTAAACGGTGTCATTGCCATCGCCGGCCACAACCGCGTCGTTGCCGGTGCCGCCGTAAACCGTGTCATCGCCAAGACCCGCGTCAATCGTGTCATTGCCCGCGCCCGCGTCGATCACATCGTCATAATCGGCATAGATCGCCTCAAAAGTGACGTCAGAAATATTGATGCCCTGATACCCGGTATCGGCATTGCCATAGGTGATTGTAAACGACGAGACAGGGCCTGAGATTTCAACCAAGATCGCGCCATTTGCGTTTCCGGCGGTGATCCCTGTGGCATCTGCGGTGCCGGTGGCGGTGTTGCCCGAAACGGAGACAGCCCCTTCGGAGGTGATTGTGACCGCAACGGGATTGCCGTCGGCATCAACCGCTGTGATGGTGATCGTATCCGTGAAACTGTAAACGTCGAGATCACTGATCCGAAAAGAGACATTTTGCACCTCGTCGGCCATAGCCCCGGTCGCAGAGGAGAAATCGAAGGTCAGGCTTGAGGTGTCAGAGCCGCCGCCCGAACTGTTATCGCCCAGCAAAAGCACCGAGCTGTCCCGGTCGAAATCGCCGTTTTCGGTGTAGAGGGTTTCATTTGATATGGTGGCGGATTGGCCCGGACCCAGATCGGTATAGCTGACATCAACTTGCACACCGTTGATGTCGGTCGACAGGCCACCCGCAATCGAACTGCCGTCGGTCCCAAGCGTTTCCCAACTGAACGTGCTTTCAACCGCGATCCCCTGATCCACCATTTCGCCTTGGGGGTCTTGGGTGGTGGTGCTGTTGATCGTGTCGTCGCCTGCGGTGCCTTCGATGACCCCATCGGTGTAATCGGCATAGCTGAACACCTGATCCGGGGTTGAATCCGTGGCATCGGGCAGGGAGTCATAGGCGACGACCTGATAGGTATGTCCCGGAATCAGCGGCGATTCAGACAGGGTATATGTGCCCGCCGCCGCGCCATTTTCCACGTCGAGAGAGGCGATTTGAAACACTTCGCCCGTGGTCATGTCTTTGACCGTCCAAACGGCTTCGGCGTCAATATTCGATCCGGTGGAGGTGTTCGCCCCCACGGTCACGGTGCCAGTTGTGCCGCTTTCCCCCGCATTGTCGTCGGTCAGCGCCGTTTGATTGACGCCTGTGCCCGTGTCGTTGATCAATGCCGAGCCTTCAGCCACGCTGGGGCCAGCATAGGTGAATGTCGATCCCGTGGTGTTCGAGATAAAGCTCGTCGGGGTGATCGTATAAAAATTCAGGTCATAGACGGCCATGGGAGTCCACTGGGTACGAGGTCAAAATCTAACGCCCGCAGAGAGCATGCGTTTCAGCAGGCCTTTGCGGATCTTGGTTAATGCTTTGACGCTGGTTTGAGGCGGGATTGGGGCAGGTTTGGGCAATTCATGTGAAATTTGGGGGCTTATGCGGCAGTGGTTTCGACGTGATGGTCTTTCGGACCGCTGTTCGCAAGCGAATTTCAGGCAATAAAATCAAATTTTAACAAGGTAGAGGGCAAGGATTCACCTTTTATCAGTCCCCGTTTTTTATGGTGAAACGTGCTGTGATCGGCCTCAAGACGGTCTTTTGGGTGTAAAACATGACGACTTTTTTTCTTCGTGGATATGATCTGAGTGATTTTTATTCGTCGACGGGTTCCGTAACGGTTTCTCCGGGCGATGTCATCCAACTTGCGCCCACTTGGGACGCGGCCTCTGATTATCTTCAGGTCAACGTCACCGATGATGAGGGCACCTTTCACGGTGACGCCAACTCTGACGAGGTTGGCAGTGACAGCAACCAATTCGGGACCATTAAAGATTCGGCTGGCAATACCTTGGCCAGTGGCCAGATTTACCTCGAAGAGCGCATCACCCTCTCCGATGGCGAGGGCAATATTGTCTATGTCTATGTGGTTGAAATGGGTGGTGGCGAGCAAGCGGTCCTCACCAACCCGCCCATCGTTCCCGGCGTCACCTATTCTGTGTCCGCCGTGGACAACGTCGATACCAGTTTGGGAACCGTACCCAATTACAATGATTTTTCCTGGTCGCCCTATGATGCCGCAATTGGCCAGACCTATGACGGGGGGGCCTTTTCCGATCAGATCGAAGCGGGGGGCGGGAATGACACCGTATACTCCGGCGGCGGCGCCGATACCGTTTATGGCGGCGATGGCAACGATACGATTTATTACGGAACGGGCGGCGCGACCCAGTCGGATGGTGACACCGTCTATGGCGGCGAAGGCGACGATGTCATCGACGATGTCGGTGGGGCCGAATACGTGTATGACGATACGCTGTATGGCGAAGGTGGCAATGACATCCTCTACGGCGGCGGCGGGGATGATGAGATTTACGGCGGTGCGGGGGGCGACTTTATAGCCGGTGAAACGGGCAATGACGAGCTGTTTGGCGGCGAGGGTGCGGATCAGATTTCCGGTGGTGAAGGCTATGACATCATCGTCGGCGGTGCCGGGGATGATATGCTCTCGGGCGGGGCTGACGACGATGTGCTCGTCTTTCAGGACGGCTCAGGCATTGATGTCATTACTGATTTTGACATGAGGGATGACGATCTAAACGGCGTCACCAATGATCAGTTCGATGTCTCCGCCTTGACCGACGCCAATGGCAACCCGGTCAATGCATGGGATGTGGTGGTCAGCGATGATGGGACCGGTAGTGCGGTTTTGACCTTTCCGAATGGCGAAAGCGTCACGCTTTGGGGCGTCTCGCCCACACAGGTCGATACCGCGCCGGAACTCTATTCCATCGGCATTCCCTGTTATGTCTCGGGCACCCGGATCATGACCCCTTCGGGAGAAGTGCCTGTCGAGGATTTGCGTGCGGGGGATCAGGTGACGACGCTTGGGGCCGGGCCGCAGCCGCTGTTGTGGCATGGCAAGCGCTGCCTGGGGCGTGACATTTTGGCCGAGCATCCCGAACTTTTGCCGGTGCTGATCCGCAATGGCACATTTGGCAATCGCGGCGATCTTTTGGTTTCGCCGCAACATGGGATTTACGTGCCTGACCCCCGGATCAGCCCAGATGCGGGCGCACACCGGGTTTTTGCGCGCGCCAAACATCTTGTGTCGACACAGGCGGGGGTGCGCGTGGCGTGGGGCAAACGGGAGGTGTGTTATCACCATCTGTTGCTGCCGCGTCATGCGGTGATCATCGCCAATGGGGCTCTGTCGGAAAGCCTCTATCCCGGGCGCTTTGCGTTATCGGGATTTGACCGCGTGGCAAGGGCCGAACTTTTCGGCCTTTTCCCCGCGCTCGAAGCGATCTTGCGTGTGCCGCGCACCGCTTTTGATCCTGTAAAGGCTGATCTTGTGACGACACAGCTCTACGGTCCGCCCGCGCATCCCTATCTGACCGGGGCGCGCTGCGCCGTTATGGCAGGATCACCAGCCAACACCAGATGGTGACAATCGACAGCGCCGTGGCAATCAACACGGAGGAGGCGGCCACTCGTTTCGCAACCCCGTACATATTGGCGAACAGATAGGCATTGACGCCGGGTGCCATGGCGGCGGTGATCGTGGCGGAGCGCAAGGGCGGGGTCGCAAGGCCAAAACCAAAATGCGCCAAACCATAGGTGACCGCCGGGTGCAGGATGAGTGAGGCGAACACGGCCCAAGCGATGATGCGCATGTCGCCTTCGGGCCGATAGCGCAGCAACACGCCGCCCAACCCGAACAGCGCCGCCGGGATCGCGGCCTTATTCATCATAAACACCGCGTCCCAGATCGGTTGCGGCAAGCGGATGCCGCCAACATTGACGATCCACCCGGCCAAAATGCCCAAAACCAAAGGGTTACGCAGGATCGCGGTGCCGATTTGCCGGATCAACCGCATCGCCGAAAGACCCTGTCCCGCCGTGCGCGCCAGCTCCATCGCGGTGATGCCAATGGCATAGAGCAGCGGCGCATGGATCGAAATGATCGCGAAATTCCAACTCAGCGCATCGGCACCGTAAGCACGCTCTGTGATCGGAATCCCAAGCAGGAGCGAATTGGAAAACAACCCGATAAAGCCGATGGCGACACTGTCGGTCAGATCGCGTTTGAACAGGTAGCGCGCGCCCAAAAAGCCGAAAATTCCGCCCGAAAACGCGCCTGCGTAAAAGGAGATCAGGATCGGCGGGTGAAAATTATGCGCCAGATCAATCCGCGCAATGCCCGCGAACAACAGCGTCGGCACGGCAAAGTTTTGGGCGAATTTCATCACCCCGTCGATGGTCGTATCCGACACCCAACGCCGCCACGCCGCCACATAGCCAAAGCCAATGACGATGAACACCGGCAAGATGACGTCGATCAGCGCTTGCATGTCAGATCGCGCCCGTGATCGGCAAGACCATGCCATCATGCGCCGGGATGATGTGATCGGCGGTCTCGGCATCGACCGTATCGTGATCAATGTCGACATGCATATTGGTCAACACAGAACGGCGGGGGGCGAGGCGGTCGATCCATTCCAATGTGAGCGCCAAATGGGCGTGGGACGGGTGTGGTTTATAGCGCAGCGCGTCGATCACAAAAGTATCAAGCCCGTTGAGCAGGGACCAACTGGCCTCATGGATTGCAAGCACATCTGGGATATAGGCCAGATCGCCGATGCGAAAGCCAAGGGCGTTGATCTGACCGTGATTGACCGGGACCGGGGTAAAGGTGATCGGCCCGCCGGGACCGTCGATGGTCACCGGGCCGCGAATGGCATGAAGGTCCAAAATCGGCGGATAATTCGAGCCCTCGGGTTGCACAAAAGCATAGCCAAAGCGCGAGATCAGATCGTTTTCCGTCTCGCTGTCGGCCCAGACTTTGACCCGCTCGCGCATGTTGAACACGATCTGGCGCAGGTCATCGAGACCATGGACGTGATCGGCATGGGGATGGGTGTAAATCACCCCATCAAGCCGCGTCGTGCCCGTCATCAACAACTGTTCGCGCATATCGGGCGAAGTGTCGATCAACACGGTGGTGGTGCCGTCCGGTCCATCACGTTCGACCAGGGCGGAACAGCGCATCCGGCGGTTTTTGGGATTGTTCGGATCACAATCGCCCCAAATCCCGCCAATGCGCGGCACACCGCCCGAGGAGCCACAGCCCAAAATGGTAAAACGCGCGCTCATTGCGGGTCCCCGGGGAGCACGGCCTTGGTGAACAGGCGTTCGAAATTGGCCTCCGTGAGGGCGGCAAACGCGGCGTAGTCCATGCCAAAGGTCTCGGCGGCGATGGCGGCGGTTTTGGCGGTGTAGGCGGGTTCATTGCGCCGTCCGCGATGCGGCGGCGGGGCCAGATAGGGGCTGTCGGTTTCGACCAGAATCCGGTCTTTTGGCACGTCGCGGAAAATATCGCGCAGCTCGCCGGATTTCGGAAACGCCGTGATCCCCGACATCGACAGGTAACAGTTCAACTCAAGCGCCGCTTCGGCCAAGGCGCGCGAGGAAGAAAAACAATGCATGACACAAGGATAGGCGCCGATCTTGTATTCTTCGGTCAACAGTTGTGCCATGTCCTCATCCGCGCCGCGGGCATGGATGATCAGCGGCAATTGGGTCTGACGCGCCGCCTCGATATGCAGGCGCAGACTGTGCTTTTGCACCTCGGCGCTCTCGGCGGTGTAATGATAATCAAGGCCGGTTTCGCCAATGGCGACAAATTTCGGGTGCTGCGCCAGCGCCACCAAGCCCTCGACCGTTACCATCGGTTCCTCGGCCACGGACATCGGATGGGTGCCCGCCGCCCAAAACACGGGGGCATAGGCCTCTGAGATGGCTTTCACTTGATCAACGTTTTTCAACTTGGTGCAGATCGTCACCATCCGGTGCACGCCTGCGGCTATCGCGCGGTCGATCACCTCGGGCAATTCCTCGGAAAAGTCAGGGAAATCAATATGGCAATGGCTGTCAGTGAGGCGCGGGGGGAGGCTGGAAGGCGTGGTCATGAGGCTGCTCTAAATCTATCGACCGCCGGGCGCAAAATGGATTATCCAGCGATGCGGGTGGCCGTGTCGTTGATCTTAAATACCATATCTAGGATCAGGGCGGCGGGGTCAAGGTTGACGGCCTTGGCATGGGCCGCGCGGGCCGAAAGCTCCTGTTGCAACACCGCCCAATCGCGGGCGGCAAAGCCATCGGGGGCCAAACGCCGCATCACATCGGCCTCACCGGGGGCGGCCTCGACAATCGGCGGACGCCCGGCCCCGGTGCGCGCCAACCGGGTCAAAAACCGATCGATCAACCCAAGGGTCAATTCATAGCGGTCCACATTGGCCGGACCGACACAGGCTTCGGCCAGTTTCAACGCCCGGCCACGATCCAACTGGGGCAGGGTGGCAAACAGCGCCACCACATCGCGATAGGCGGCCAATCCGTCCAAATTCGTCAAGCGCAGCGCCTCCCCAACTGATCCGGCTGAGAGTTCAGCCAATGCGTCTGACTGCTCTGCGCCGTCAAAGCCCGCCGCGTCAAGAGCGCGGGCCAAATCATCAGGCACAAGCGGGCCAAGACGCAATTCGCGACACCGCGAGCGGATGGTCGGCAAAAGCCGGGTCGGTTGATGCGAAATCAGCAAAAGCGTGGAATGTTTCGGCGGCTCTTCCAAGGTCTTGAGCAGGGCGTTGGCGGCGGAGACGTTCATCTCATCGGCACTGTCGACGATCACCACGCGACGACCGCCATCGGCGGCGGACATGTGGAAAAACCCATTGAGCTTGCGCACCTCATCGACCGAAATCCCCGCGCCGAATTTGTTTTTCTTTTCATCCCAGGTGCGGCGGATCAGACAGAGACGCGGCTCGGCCAGTTGCGCCGAGCGGCGATAGATCGGGTTGTCATGGCCGATGTCGAGATGGGTGGGGACAGGCGGGGCCTCACCAAAAAGACCCGTGCCTTGTCCGCCGTGCCCGTCTTGGCCCTCAACCGGTTGAGACAGCAAAAACCGGGCAATGCGCCATGCGAGCGTGGCCTTGCCGACGCCACGCGGGCCGGTGATCAGCCAGGCGTGATGCAGGCGATGCGAGGTGAAGGCGTCGAGAAAATCGGCCTCTGCCTGGGCTTGGCCAAAGAGTGTTGTGGTCTTGCGTGGATGCGGTGCTCCGGGGGCGCAATCGGCCTCGGGCAGATCTTCGATCTCACCAACGGGGGCTCTCATGGGCGGGCCTGTTGTGTCGTCCGCACAAGGCGGGCGGTGACCAGATCGGCCACCTCGCGGGCCACCACGTCAATGTCGCGCCCGGCGTCAATCACGGTGAAGCGCGGATAGGTCCGGGCCAGTGCCAAAAACGCGGCGCGGCATTTTTCCTGAAAATCCTGACCGAAATCTTCAAACCGCTCTTCGACGGTTCGGCGGCCCTTGGCACGGGCCAATCCAATGGCGGGGTCCATATCAAACAACAGGGTCATGTCCGGCTCGATCCCGATCATTTCGTCATGCAGGCGGTTGACCTTGGCCTGAAGATCGCCACGGGTGACGCCTTGGAACACGCGGGTGGAATCGGCAAAGCGATCACAGATCACCACCTGTCCGGCGTTGAGCGCGGGGAGGATGGTTTTTTCCATGTGATCGCGGCGCGCGGCGGTGAAGAGCAAAATCTCGGTCTCCGCCGACCAGCGATCCGGGTCACCTTCGAGCACCAGCGCGCGGATTTCTTCGGCCCCTTTGGAGCCACCCGGTTCGCGGGTGTGGATCACGTCAAAGCCCGCCACGCGCAGGGTCTCGGCCAAAAGCCGGGCTTGGGTGGACTTGCCGGACCCGTCGATGCCCTCGAAACTGATGAACATGGCGCTCCTGTCGGTGTTGGTTCGTCTATTCGGACACGGCCAATCCCGTTTGTCCCTCCAACTTGTCCTTAAGCACCACGAAGGCGGTGCGCAAGCGCGGGACCAACCCGCCGCGCGCGATGGAGCGGTCAGCGATCAAGGGAATGCGGGCTTCGGGCAGATCTTGGCGTGCGATCACCAGCTCGGCCAAAACGTCGCCTTGGGTGATCGGGGCCTCAAACGGGCCAGTGTAGACCACCTTTGCGCTGCCGTCTTCAAGTTGGGAGCCGGGCAGGAGCACGGAAATATCTTCGCCCGCGACCAAACCGACCTCGGTGTCATCGCCCATCCAGACCTGCGCTTTGGCAAACTCATGGCCTTTTTCGGCAATGGGCTTTTCGGCGAATTGGCGAAAGGCCCAGTTGACGACGCGCTCAGATTCCTGTGCCCGATCCGCCATCGAGTCGAGCCCCGAGAGCACAAACACCACCCGGCGTGTGCCTTGGGTGGCCGAGCCAACCAGACCATATCCGGATTCTTCGGTGTGGCCGGTTTTCAACCCATCTGCACCAATGCCAAGTTTCAACAGTGGGTTGCGGTTGTGCCGGTTTTGCGGCGCGCGGTTGTCGTAGGGGAATTCCAACTGACCAAAATAGCCATAATATTCCGGAAATTCGGTGATCAAGCGGATCGCCAGCATACCCAGATCCTGCATTGACATCCGTTGATTTGGGTTGGGCCAGCCGGAGGCATTGGCAAAGGTCGAATTGTTCATGCCAAGCGCCTTGGCGCGGTCATTCATCAGGCGGGCGAAATTGTCTTCGGTGCCGCCAAGCCCCTCGGCCACCACGACACAGGCGTCATTGCCCGACAGCACGATGATGCCCTGGATCAGCTCTTCGACGCTGGGACGATCGGTTTCGTTGAGGAACATGGTGGAGCCACCAATGCTTTTGGCCCGGGTTGAGACAGAAAACCGGGTGTCCAATGTCACCCGGCCATCGCGCAAGGCCTCGAACAACATGTTGAGCGTCATCAATTTTGACATCGACGCCGGCGGCAGTGGGGTTTGGGAGTTCTTGTCCATCAACAGCGTTTCGCTGGTCAAATCATAGACCCACGCCGCACCTGCCCGCGTTTCAAAGGCGGCGGCGGGCGTGGCGATACCCGTCAGGGTGAGACAAAAGACGAGGCTTTGGGCAAAGCGACGAAATATGTGGCGAAACGTGGTTTGAGGTAGCGTGCGGAGCATGGAGAGGTATCAATCCTTGGTCTTATGGCCAGAGGGGTCAACAAGGGCCATCGGTGCGGCGGCCCCCATCGGTCTCAGGGTTCGGGCTTGGAACAGGCCCTTAATGGGTCACAGAATAGGCGTCCGTGAAGCCCGCTTTTTTCACTTTTTCGAGAAGAGCGTTGCGTTCAGAGGCAGAAGACGCCGGGCCGACCACAACGCGCCAGAAGGATTTGCCGTTGGAATTGCCGGGTTTGACGGTCGCGACAAGCCCTTGTGAGGCGAGCATTTGAACGGTGCGTTCAGCATTGGCCTCGACCGAGAAAATTCCGATCTGCAAATAGGGTTTGTCCATCGTCGATGCCGCAGCTTTGGCAGCCGGTGGGGTTGCGGTGGCAGCGGGTGCTGGGGCGGGCGCGTCGATCGCATCCAAAGTGGCGGCGACATCGGCGATAGGGTCATCCAAGGGGGCCGCCGCGATGGTTTCCGTTTCGGCAATGGTCGCCACGGTTTCCGGCTCCGGTGCCACGTCTTCGCGACGCAGCGCGGTGATGTTCAACTCGGCCGGAGACCCGGCCAGCATGCCAAGCGCGTCGGCGGCATCAGACGAGACCTGAACGCCGGGGCCGGGCGAGGTGACTTCGCGTTTGAACAGTGCGCCGATGACGAATTTGCCATTTTGGGTGTTGCGGATGATCACGCGTTCGGGGTCTGTGACCTTGGCATGGGCCACCCAAACCCCGCCGAGCGACGGACGCCCGTCCCAAAGGCCCTTATCGGTGACCTGAAACACATCGGGCGCTTCGACGTCGCGCTCAACCAATTTGGTCGAGGTCGAGGCGGGCGCGGGGCCGTTTGTAGGGGCTTTCAAACTGTCGAAAAAGCTTTGCCCGTCTTGGCAGGCCGCAAGGGCGAGGACGGAGGAGACCAACAAAGCCAGATGCAATGTGCGTGAGAAACTGTCTTTGGATGTGATGTAGCGGTCGGCCTGCGCGGTTTGCCCGGCCTCTGCGTGCCCTGCGTGCATGGAATGGCCCATGATATTGCCCATGTTGTTGCCCCGTGATCCCTTATGCGTGCCTGTTGCGGCACGGGTCTTATTTGCTCTGCTCTGCTCTGGTCCAATGCGCAGCCCGGGCCAAATGGGGCGGGGGCGCACATAGATTGTGTGCAGTCTAACCTCAGAGCCCCAAACAGGAAAGCCCCGCGTGCGGTGTTGGGCGAAAATCGGCAGAGGAAAGGCCAAGAAATGAATGTCATGGGTTTTAGAATCAAAACAGGGAGGCTAATCCTGTCCGAACCCGCTTTACGGCTCTAGGAGGAGTGGCAGAGTGGTCGAATGCACCGGTCTTGAAAACCGGCGTGCGTGAAAGCGTACCGTGGGTTCGAATCCCACCTCCTCCGCCATTTAACAGTTTTATCCGCTTTGAATAGGTCGCCTTGGGCGGCCTTTTTCTTTGATTATCACGCGATCGTGCGGGGTTTCCTTTTTGTTGAATTTTTTGGTGTGTCCCATGTGCTTTTCTTGAGTGGCACAAGGTAGCGTTGAGATAGCGTCGGGAATTATGGGCGGTAAGGTCACCAAAATCCTAGCGGACGACGCGGAGCAGCCAAACCCGGACGACGATCACTTCAGAGGCTCAGTGATTTCTGTGCCCATGGCCTCTCTTTTGCACATCGCGGCGCCTTATGTTCGCTGGGATCGGCCCGCCCATCCAAAGACAGGCGGGCCTTGGTGGTTTTGTGCGGCTTACAGCACGCTTTCGGCAGGCACCGTGTTGAGGCCCAGAGCGGCGCCGACGGCGGCGTAGGTCAGTTGGCCGGCATGGACATTGAGCCCGTTCAAAAGGTGGGGATCGGCGCGGCAGGCGTCTTGCCAGCCCTTGTTGGCCAAAGCCAACACAAAGGGCATCGTGGCATTGCCAAGCGCCAGCGTCGAACTGCGCGCCACGGCACCGGGCATATTGGCGACGCAGTAATGCATCACGCCATCGACCTCATAGATTGGATTTTGGTGGGTGGTGGCACGCGAGGTTTCAAAACAGCCACCCTGATCAATCGCCACATCGACCAGAACCGCACCGGGTTTGAGCTCTTTCAACTGATCGCGGGAGATCAGTTTGGGGGCGGCGGCACCGGGGATGAGGACCGCGCCAACAATCATGTCGGCTTCACGGGCCAATTCCATGGTTGCGGCCTTGGAGGCGTAGCCGGTTTTGAACACACCGCCGAATTGATCGTCGAGCTGCCGCAAACGCGGCAGGGAGCGGTCCAACACGGTGACATCCGCGCCCATGCCCGCCGCAATCCGCGCCGCATGGGTGCCAACAACGCCGCCGCCGATGACCAGCACACGCGCCGGGGCCACGCCCGGCACGCCGCCCATCAAAACGCCGCGCCCGCCATTGGCCTTTTGCAAGGTCCATGCGCCAACTTGCGGTGCCAAACGCCCCGCCACTTCGGACATCGGGGCCAAAAGCGGCAAGCCGCCGCGCGCGTCGGTCACGGTTTCATAGGCGATGCAGGTCGCACCAGAGGCCAAAAGTGCCTTGGTTTGCACGGGGTCGGGGGCGAGATGCAGATAGGTGAAGAGGATTTGACCCGCGCGCAGCATGGCGCATTCGACCGGCTGTGGCTCTTTGACTTTGACGATCATGTCGGCGCGTTCAAACACGGTGGCGGCGTCCGGGGCAATCTCTGCCCCTGCGGTGATATAATCGTCATCGGTGAAACCCGCGCCAGCCCCTGCGCCGGTTTCGATCAATACGGTATGGCCATGTGCCACGGCTTCGGCCGCGGCGTCGGGGGTGAGGCCGACACGGAATTCTTGGGGTTTAATCTCTTTCGGGCAACCGATGCGCATAAATATCTCCTGTTGGATTGCGATGTGGTTGCCGAGAGTTTCACCCGATTTTGGGGAGATATCGTGCCGAAATGAAAGGGTGCCGGGTGAAATATGGGAGGATATGCCGATTTTTAGAAGAAATATGGTCGATGTTTGCGCTGCAACGCGGCGTCGCCGGGGGCTTTGTCCCGTGCTTAGAAATCGCGCCGAAACGAGAGGGCGCAATCGACCGCGTTGTAATCATAAAGCGCTACGTTTGAGCCATGATCGCGCAGGGTGCAGGAGAGCATGGGGGAGGTGTCGCGGAGTTTGAGCTTGGCGTGAGACAGGCCCAAACTCACCTCATTGACTTGATCCTCACGGGCATAGGACAGCGCGGTGAACGTGTCATCGTAGGACCGTAACGTGGCGGCAGCACCCAATTCCCAAGACAGGCCAGAGGCGGTGGTGCGGCCATAGCGTGCGCCCAATTTGATCGACCGATAGGACAGGCTTTCACGGGTGAGATCGGCCTGTTCCAGAGTGCCTTGAACGGTGATCTGGGACCTGCGGGACAGCGGATGGGTGACGCTGGCGGACAGCGCCGTGGTGAGGCCATCGCGATAGGCGTAATAAGCCTCATCGGAACTGCGGTCACTGGCGGTGAAAGTGCCACGCAGGGTGTCACCGGAGGCGAGTTTTCGCGCCGCAGACAGGGAGAGACCAAAGGCGGTCCAATCGAGCGACGGGTCTCCATCATGTTCAGAATATTGCGCCATGTCGTGAAACAGGCTGAGCGCGTAAGTGGCCCCGGTGTCGTACCACTCGTGCCCCACCCTCAGGCGTAGAAAGGCCGAAGACAGGTCGCGGTCACTGTAGAGGTTGCCGCCAAGATCCACACCGATCGAGATTTCCCGCCCCGGCTGATAGGCGCGGGCGGCGTTGGTTGAGAGGGTAAGGTTGAGGCCGAACCCACTGTGGTCTTTGTCGCTGTCACCGAGATAATAGGTGTCGCTGTCGGTGTAGAAATAGCTTTGCGAACTGGCGCGCGCGAGGTTGGTCGAGGGGGCAAGGGCGGCGGCGGCACCAAAGGTGAGGGGCTTGCCTTCCCGCAGTTTCGCCAAGGCTTTTTGATAGGTCAGGCTATGGGTCGGGTGATCCGTGTCGGTGAACAACAACCAGCGCAGGCGGTCGTAGGCGTTCTCTTTTTTGCCCGCCCGCGCATCGGCTTGCGCGCGGGCGAGGTTTGCGATCACCTCTTGCGGTTCAAGCGCATGGGCGGGGAGAGTCATAAGGGGGAGGGCAAAAGCCAGCAGGCAAGCGGCAAACCGTCTCGGTCTGCGCGCAAGCCTTGCGTGATATGGCAACAGGCGCATCGCGCTTAATCGCCGCTGCACAGGCTTTCGCAAACGACAAAACCGGTTTCTTTTCCCGGTGCCGCAGGATCGAAATCATACGCATCGGTGAGGTCATAGATTGTGCCTGTGGTGTCCCCGACCACGGTGATGTTGCCGCCAAAATTGCCAATGGCGCCCAATTCGGTGAGCGTCCCATCCGTGACCGTATAGAACGTGCCCGTCATGTCGACGTAGAGATCATATTGGGTGCCATCAACGCGGGTCAAAATCCCATCAAAATGGCTTGTGATACCGTCCCCACTCACGGTGCCCACATAGGTCATCGAGCCGCTGAGGGGTTCGGCGGAACCTTCGGTATGCGCGCCGCTTGCATCATCAAAGGCAATGAAGTTGTTGGTCATGGCGCCAGACACTGTGTCATTGCCGAAATTTGCCGTCATCGACATTTCACCAAGGATCGCGTCGGTGCCGAGCAGGTCATCGGACTGGATGCCGTAAATGCCGCTCATTTCGACCGTGTCACTACGCGCATCGGCGGCGGCGGTGCCCAAAGGAACGGCGGATGCGCGCAAGCCCGCGTCGGCGATTGCGTCATGGGCGGCGTTGTAGGTTTCATAATCACTTTGCGACGTCCCGGAACTGTTGGAGTCTGAATCCCCTCCGGCAGTGCCGCAGGCGGTCAGGCTAAAGACAATCAAAGACAGGCCGGTAAACGTCGAAATATTCATAAAGTTCCCCTGAGGATACGGGTTTTATAGTGGTCTGGTCGACCTTATATGGGTCGACCCTGTGATCCGGGACATTCGGAATCCCGGAGGGTGAAAGCATCCAATGTCAGATGGTTAACCGATGACAGGTCAAGGGTCGATGAAAACTTGTGCCCGAGTGCATGCCAAGGATCATCTTGATCCTCACTGTGACCTTTGTTCCACATCACAAGAGCAGAACCGGCTTTGAGCCTTGGGCGGGGAAGGCTGGTTGCGCCGGATGGTTGGAATCGCCTTGCACGATTGGCATTGACCCCCTAGAAGGGCGTCTGATTTAGTGGTCGCCTTGTTGCGGCCTGAGAGAGACGTAAGAAGGACGCCCAAGATGCAGGTCACCGAGACCCTGAATGAAGGTCTGAAGCGCGGCTATCAGATCACGATCACTGCCGCTGAGCTTGACGCAAAAGTCAACGCAAAGCTCAAAGAATCTCAGCCTGAGATCGAAATGAAGGGCTTCCGTAAGGGCAAAGTCCCGATGGCGCTTTTGAAAAAGCAGTTCGGCCCGCGTGTGCTGGGCGAAGCCATGCAAGACGCTGTTGATGGCGCGATGAACGAGCATTTCGAGGCCTCCGGCGACCGTCCGGCGCTTCAGCCTGACGTGAAAATGGATGCGGGCGAAGAGTGGAAAGAGGGCGACGACGTTGTTGTCACCATGACCTACGAAGCTCTGCCTGTGATCGCCGAGACCGACCTGTCCGGTGTGAAACTTGAGAAACTGGTGGTGAAAGCCTCCGACAAAGAAGTTGACGATGCTTTGGCGAACCTTGCCAAAACCGCCCAGAACTTTGCCTCCAAAGACGGTGCGGCTGAAGATGGCGATCAGGTTGTGATCGACTTCTTGGGCAAAGTCGATGGCGAGCCTTTTGAAGGCGGCGCGGCCGAAGATTATCCGCTCACGCTGGGCTCCGGGTCGTTCATTCCGGGCTTTGAAGAGCAGCTTGTTGGCGTCAAAGCCGGTGATGAGAAAAACGTCGAAGTCACTTTCCCCGAGGAATATGGCGCCGAGAACCTGGCTGGCAAAGCCGCTGTGTTTGAATGCAAAATCAAAGAAGTCAAAGCGCCTGCGGATGCTGAGATTGATGATGAGCTGGCGAAAAAATTCGGTGTGGAAGATCTTGCGACCCTCAAAGGTCAAATTGCTGAGCGTCTTGAGGCCGAATATGCCGGTGCGGCGCGCGCTGTGATGAAACGCGGTCTTTTGGACCAACTCGACAGCCTCGTGTCCTTTGACTTGCCGCCGTCCTTGGTTGAAGCCGAAGCCAAACAGATCGCGCACCAACTGTGGCACGAAGAAAACCCGGACGTGCATGGTCACGATCACCCGCAAATCGACGTGACCGACGAACACACCACGCTGGCCGTACGTCGCGTGCGCTTGGGTCTTTTGTTGGCTGACATCGGTCAGAAACAAGAGCTGCAAGTTTCCGACGCCGAATTCACCCAAGCGGTGATGACGCAGGCCCGTCAGTATCCGGGTCAAGAGCGCCAGTTCTTTGAATTTGTTCAGCAAAACCCGCAGATGCGTCAACAAATCCAAGCGCCTTTGTTCGAGGACAAAGTGGTGGATTGGATCGCTGAGCAAGCTGACGTGACCGAAAAAGAGATCTCGAAAGAAGAGCTCGAAAAGGCTGTTGAAGCTCTCGACGAAGAGTAAGACAGACCACTCGTTTGAATGAACGAGGGACAGATCAAGCCGCTCCAGAAATGGGGCGGCTTTTTTATGCGCGCCCTTTTCGTGGCATGGATGCGCTTAGGTGCCCTAAAGGAATGGCTGCAACATTGGAAATTTTCCCCATGCACGACACCGCGATATTCACATATGCGTGAGCATCACATTTGGAGAAAGACGATGTTGAAGAAACTTATGGCCGAAGGTGTCGGCACGTTTTGGTTGGTCTTTGGCGGCTGCGGCAGTGCGATTTATGCCGCCGGGACGCCGGGCGTTGGGATCGGTTGGCTGGGCGTGGCACTGGCCTTTGGGTTAACGGTTTTGACCATGGCCTATGCGGTCGGGTCGATTTCCGGCGGCCATTTTAACCCGGCCGTCACGCTGGGTCTGGTGGTGGCAGGGCGTCACCCGGCGGGCGAATTGCCGGCCTATTGGGGGGCGCAACTGATGGGGGGTATCCTCGCCGCCGCCGCCCTCTATGTCATTGCCTCCGGCCAGTCCGGGTTTGAGGGCGTGGGCGGTTTTGCCTCCAACGGCTATGGGGCTTTGTCGCCAAACGGCTATGGCATGACGGCGGCTTTGATCATTGAAGCCCTGCTGACGGCAGTGTTTTTGATCCTCATTTTGGGGGCGACCTCGTCGCGCGTACCAGCAGGGTTTGCGCCCATTGCCATCGGGCTTGGCCTGACGTTGATTCACCTGATCTCGATCCCGGTGACCAACACATCGGTGAACCCGGCACGTTCGACCGCAGTTGCGGTTTTTGCGCAGACTGACGCTTTGGGCCAGCTTTGGCTGTTCTGGGTGGCACCTCTTGTGGGGGCTGTGATTGGGGCTGTGATCTGGAAGATCATGTCCACCGAGGATTGAGGCTTATATCCGCGCATGAGAAGGCCGCCCGTTTGACGGGCGGTCTTTTTGTTGGATAAGACCTGACAGGAAACGCAGTGAGGGATGTCAGAGAATGCGCTTTTGGCTTTTATGCATGCTGATGGTGCCGGGGGCGGCACAGGCAATTTCGCCGGAATGGACGGCTGAGAAATGCGTCCGGTTTGAACGGGCATGGGATATGGCGACAGATGGCGAGACGATTGATGGATTAACGCCGGAGTTCATCGCAGCCAACCGTGTATTTCTTGAGGCGGGTTGTGCCATCAGCGGGGCGGTGTGCCCCCGAACGGCGGAAGAGCGAGAGCTTGCAGATGTGCTGTCGCTTATGGCTGTGGCTGAGGGCGCGACGGGGTCGTTCCTGCCATTTCGCTGCGCTGACGATTAACTTCTGAGACCCGTTTCATAAAGCAGGCCCTTTTTCTTGGCCTCGTAGTAATAGCCTTTCGCATACCATTTCATCGCGGTGTCAACGTCGCCATCGGCCACGATATAGGCCCCGCGCAGGTATTTACCGGCGTATTTCAGGTTCACATTCGGGTCCAAAAGCTCGCTTGGCGGGCCGTCATGCCCCATGGTGCGCGCCGTTTGCGGCAGGATTTGCAACAGCCCATAATAGGGTCCGTTGCGCGCCCCTGGGCGATGGGTGGACTCTCGGATGGCCTGACGATGGACCAATTCACGCGGGATTTGGTAGGTGTCGGCCCATTTGTTGATGAGCTGTCGCAGTTCCGGCGTTTCGTTGGGGAAGAGCGGTGGGTTATAGCCACCGCGGCTGATCTCTGGCTCTCGGCGACCGCAGGCGGTGAGCGCGAGGGTTGAAGCGGCCAGAGTGGACAGCATAAAGGCGCGGCGGGTTGGGTGAGGCATGGGAAATCTCCGAAAGGTCTCGGGGACAAAACCACGGGCGCTCCGTTTCGCCAAGACCCGAAGCGCGACGGGCAGGGGGCATCGGCAAGGATACGCTGAGGCGTGACGCCGTGGGCGGCCTCAAGAGGCGGGATCTGGCATGGCAAATCGCCACAAAAAAGCCCCGCCAAATTGGCGGGGCTTTCTGATCACGGATGCAATGAGATTAGGCTTCGTCGGATGCCGGAGCAGAATCGTAATCGTCGTCATTCGCAGCCGAACCCATGTCGTCGAAGAGTTCGGAGATTTCGAATTCAGCCTGAGCTTCGGCTTCTGCGGCGAGTTCCTGAATGGATTTGCCTTCGGCCTGAAGCGTTGCTTCTTCGACAGAGCGCGCCACGTTGAGAACGATGGTGGCGTCAACTTCCGGGTGGAGCAGGACATGCATTTCGTGCAGGCCGAGTTCCTTGATCGGAGCTTTGAGAGCGATCTGTTTGCGATCGACGGTGAAACCAGCGGCTTCGGCAGCGTCTGCGGCGTCACGCGGGGTGACAGACCCGTAGAGCGAACCAGAATCGGAAGCGGACCGAATCACAACAAAGATCTGACCGTCGAGTTTGGCGGCAGCAGCTTCGGCTTCTTTTTTGGTTTCCAGGTTGCGGGCTTCGAGTTGCACTTTCTGAGCTTCAAACGCCTTGATGTTGGCGTCGGAGGCACGGAGCGCTTTCTCTTGCGGCAAAAGGAAGTTGCGCGCGTAACCGTCTTTGACGGAGACGACATCGCCCATTTGACCGAGTTTGGCCACGCGTTCGAGAAGGATAACTTGCATGTGCTTTCTCCTTACTTCACGGCGTAGGGCAGCAGGGCGAGGAAACGGGCGCGTTTGATGGCGCGAGCCAGCTCACGCTGTTTCTTCGCAGAGACTGCGGTGATACGGGAAGGCACGATCTTACCACGCTCAGAGATGTAGCGCTGAAGAAGGCGGGTGTCTTTGTAGTCAATCGCGGGCGCGTTGTCGCCGGAGAACGGGCAGACTTTGCGACGGCGGAAAAATGGTTTAGCGGCCATAGGTTAGGTCCTTTCCTAAGATCAAGGGCGACGCGGGCGGCGCTCTTCGCGCTCGTCACGTTTCTGCATTTGGACGGACGGGCCTTCTTTGTGCTCGTCGACTTTGATGGTGAGAATACGCATCACATCATCATGCAGACGCATCAGGCGTTCCATTTCCTGCACGGCTTCCGACGGGGCGTCGGTGCGCAGGAAGGCGTAGTGGCCTTTGCGGTTTTTGTTGATCTTGTAAGCCATCGTTTTGACGCCCCAGTACTCGTGCTCGACGAGTTTACCGCCGTTGTCGGCGAGGACGGTGCCAAAATGTTCGATGAGACCTTCGGCCTGCGCGTTGGACAGATCCTGACGCGCAATGAAGACATGCTCGTAAAGCGGCATGGAGACTCCAGTTCATAAATCAAGCGCATTTCATAGGGCGGGCATTTTGGCCTTTTCACGGCCCGTCCACGAGAGGCTGCGCGGTTCACATATCGTGTGAAAAGGATGTGTCCTTATACGCATCTTGAGGTTTGGTTCAAGGTCCAAATCGCGAAGAGCGGCACCGCGCCTATGGTTGATGCATGTCTTGGGTCAACGAGCCACAGGGCGCGACGGGCGTTACCCAAAAACGGCCCGCGTTGGTCGTATTCGTACCTTTATTAATCATAACTTAAGGGGCAGGGAAACGGGGTGAGGAAGGCTTTGGGAAGATGGCTTGAGGAGATGGAGATGGCCACATCTCAGCAGAGCGAGATAAGAGACCGAGATAAGAGACAGTGTAAAGGCATCGGGGTAAGGGCATCCGGTCGGCGCGATCTGGCGGGGCCGTGTTGATGCCGTGCCTTTTAAAATTTTATGAAAATATGCGATGATAAAAACGGTAAATCATCCGTCGTTAAAGCACTGTTTTTGGGGGTCATATCCATATTAATGTATTCATTTTAAACACTAAAGTTTATTTTAGGGTCATTAACCAATGCCTGATCTTTTGCTGGATATTGCCCCTACGTCAGGCGTTACTCTGCGGGCAGAGATAAAGGTGATGACCATGTATTTTACACGGATGAAACTGAACCGCGTGGCCGGAAAACCCGATGCCGTATCTGCCGTACCCTATTGGGCCTGGGGGCAGGGCGTTTTCTTTGCGGCGGTCTTTGCCGTTGTGTTGGCTGGCTTTTTGGGCATGGTTGCGGGGGCGAATTTCGATTTTTCTGGCGCGCTTGAAGACCATATCGACGCGATTGAGGCGGGACGCATCCCGTGCCCGATCCATGATGGCATGGTGCATACCTTAGAGGGGCCAAAATATATCAGCGACCCGAGTTGAGCGGGGTGGTCGAGTCGCCGTGTGCCTCAACATTTGACCTGCATTTGACCTACACCCAATCTTGTCTAAGGATTGCGGGCCGATGCCGGTTCGAAATGCGCCCGCCCGGGCTTGCCGCGCGCCTGTTGGGCGGGTAGACCAATGCCCAACTTAAATCCAAATGAAAACAGTCCGCCTTCAGGGCGGCATATGGAGGGGGCGAAGATGACGCGCGCATTCGTGTTTCCGGGGCAAGGGGCTCAGACGATTGGGATGGGCAAGGCTTTGGCCGAGGCATATCCCGCAGCAAAAGCAATTTTTGATGAGGTGGATGAGGCGCTTGGCGAAAAGCTCTCGGCGCTGATTTGGGATGGTGAGATCGAAGCGCTGACTCTGACGCAAAACGCCCAGCCAGCGCTGATGGCCACGTCTTTGGCGGCTCTGCGCGCGCTTGAATCAGAAGGCTATGCGGTGACGGATGCCGCCTTTGTGGCCGGGCATTCGCTGGGCGAATATTCCGCACTGGCCGCGGCTGGATCTTTGAGCATTGGCGACACCGCGCGGCTTTTGCGCATCCGCGGTGAGGCGATGCAAAAGGCTGTGCCCGTCGGCGTGGGCGCAATGGCGGCGCTTTTGGGGCTGGATTTTAAGGCGGTCAAAGAGATCGCCAAAGAGGCCGCCCAAGGGCAGGTCTGTCAGGCGGCCAATGACAATGATCCGGGTCAAGTTGTGGTCTCTGGCCATAAAGAAGCGGTTGAACGCGCGGTTGAGATCGCCAAGGGCAAGGGCGCGAAACGGGCCGTTTTGTTGCCGGTGTCCGCGCCGTTCCATTGTGCTTTGATGAGGCCCGCGGCGGATGTGATGGCCGAAGCCCTTGATAACGTTGATATTCATGTGCCTTCCGTGCCGCTGGTGGCCAATGTGCGCGCTGCTGCCGTGACCGATCCGGCAACGATCCGGTCGCTTTTGGTCGAGCAGGTGACGGGATCTGTGCGCTGGCGTGAGAGCGTGGGCTATATGGCGGCGCAGGGCGTCACCGAGATTTGGGAAATCGGCGCGGGCAAGGCGCTGTCCGGCATGGTGCGGCGGATTGACAAGAGCATCGCTTGCACGGCCATCGGAACACCTGAAGACATCGCGAAACTGAAAGAATAAGGGAAGGGGCGCGGCCCCTCGCCGGACCTTTTTGAAGGCCCGGCTCACCACGGGATATTGCCCGGAATATTGAAAGACAAAAGAAGCAGGACGCTTCGGGAGAGAGTCACATGTTTGATCTGACAGGAAAAAATGCGCTGATCACGGGGGCGTCGGGTGGCATTGGCGGCGCGATTGCCAAGGCGCTTTATGAGGCGGGGGCCACAGTTGCATTGTCTGGCACGCGGGTTGAGCCTTTGGAGGCGCTGGCCGCAGAATTGGGCGCGCGCGCCCATGTGTTGCCCTGCAACCTGTCCGACAAAGAGGCGGTTGAGGCGCTGCCGAAACAGGCGATTGAGGTGATGGGGTCGGTTGATATTTTGGTCAACAACGCCGGCATCACCCGCGACAATCTGTTCATGCGGATGTCGGATGACGAATGGGACAGCGTGTTGAACGTGAACCTGACGTCGACGATGCGGCTGTGCAAAGGCGTGATGCGCACGATGATGAAGGCGCGCTGGGGCCGGATTGTGAATATTTCTTCGATCGTTGGCGCGACGGGCAACCCCGGTCAGGCCAATTATGCGGCCTCGAAAGCGGGCATGGTGGGCATGTCGAAATCGCTGGCCTATGAGGTTGCGACGCGCGGGATCACGGTGAACTGTGTGGCGCCCGGATTTATTGCCACGGCGATGACGGACAAATTGAGCGACGATCAGAAAGGCAAGATCAACGCGCAAATTCCGGCGGCACGGATGGGCACGCCGGAAGAGATTGCGGCGGCTGTGTTGTATTTGGCCTCGCAAGAAGCCGGGTACACCACCGGCACCACGTTGCATGTCAACGGCGGGATGGCGATGCTTTGAGCGTAAAAAAACCTTTTGGCATGTTGGGTCCAACGTGGGGTCACAAACCATTTGCCACGGGGGAGGATTGTGCTATGAGCAGCGAAGATTGGGCCTTGGACGCGAAAGCGACCGTGGTGTATGCCGTAGCGAAGACTTGAGTATCGTTTCGCAATGGACATGTAAGAAGAGCGGCCCGCGGGCCAAAGCTAATGTGGGCACTTCGCCCCAAACTATGAGGAAAGAACATGAGCGACATCGCAGATCGCGTGAAAAAGATCGTTGTCGAGCATCTCGACGTTGAAGAGGACAAAGTGACGGAAACGGCGTCCTTCATCGACGATCTTGGCGCTGACAGCCTCGACACAGTTGAACTGGTTATGGCTTTTGAAGAAGAGTTTGGCATTGAAATCCCGGACGATGCAGCCGAGACCATCCAGACTTTTGGCGACGCGGTGAAGTTCATCACGGAAGCCTCTTAAGCCGGCTTTGAGCCCTGTTTGGGATCGCAATATTTTAAAACGGCGCTGTTTTTCAGCGCCGTTTTTATTTTGGATGAGCGTCCCAAAGGCGAGCGCGATGAGGTCAGGCGGCCAGATCAGGATCTGGTGAGGGGAGATCATCCTGTGTGTCCTCGCCCCAATCGGAGGACAAGAGCGCCTGTTTCAACGCTGCCGCGTCATAGGCGGGCGGGGTAAAATTCTGGCCAAGGGCCTGCGCCTTGGCGCGCTCAGAACTGATTTTTTGGGCAAACGCCCCCAAAAGGTATTTCATCTCCGCCTCGGTGAGCAGTTTGTCAAATTTCACACCGATAAAATAATTGCTGCGCCACATCACGCGGGCTTTGCGCACAACAGGGCCGATGGTGAGTTTGATTTTCTGGCGGTCGCGCAGTTCCAGCGTGGTTTCGAGTTTCGCGCCGATTTGACTCAGATCGAGCGCCTCACCGAAAACCGGCAGGATTCCATCGAAAATCACCACAGGCAGGATGCAGGGATAGCGGGTGGCGCGGCGTTGCACGATGCCATAACGCATCCACGCCCAAGAGGTGATGGCGGAGATGAAGGTGAAAATCCCAAGGGCAAAAGCGGCGTTTCCCGAGGGGCTTAGGGTGACAGGCGCGACGACGGGGGGCGGGGCGGCCGCAGGGCGGAATTCATCGAAATTTTCGGGGTCAAAGGTCAAAGATGTGGGGGGCGCGGGGGCAGGGTCATTATGGGCCACGACATCGGCGATTTCTTTGATGCCCTCGCTCAGGCGTTGCAGCAGTGTCGATTTTCTTTCACCGTCGGATTCGAGAAAATCCGGAGCATCGGGGTCGCATTCGGTTGCGGAGAGGAACTGTGACAAGCTTTGAGATTGCGACGAAAAGCGCGGGTCCGCGCCGTAGCGCTTGGCCATTTCGCCCCAATTGTCACGTTGTAGATCAAGCAAGTGGTGGCGTGAGGTGATGAAATCAAACAGAGCTTGTTCATTGGCGCCTAAGTCCGCTTCGTTGATTTGTTTGAGCAATTTGTCGCGCTCGTACCGGTCCATTTCGGTTCGAAAGATGCGGGCGGCTTGGAGTTCGTCGGCGGTGCCGAGGGATTTGATATAGGTGTTGGCGCTGTCATTGAGCGTATTCAGCCAGCTTTCCAGCCGACAGGACGGGGCGGAAAAGGCGGGTGTGGCGACAAAAAACAGCGAGGCGAGGCCAAAGACCGCCATCCGGGCGAGGCCAGAGCGGAAAATCCAAAAAGTGCGCTTAAGATTAAAGGTCATGAGACGGGGCCACGCGTTTTGGTCCGTGATAACCGAAAAAGCGTCAAAATCTGGTTTACGCAACAGGAGCGCAGCACAGACCAAAGGGGCATGGGGCGATTTTCCGGTTGCGGAAATGCGCCCGAGCACTGTCTCGGACTTCCATCAGCGGAAAAGGCCGTGTATTGAAGGGCTGATCAAAATGAGGGGGCCAGAATGCGCCGAGTAGTTGTCACAGGACTTGGGATGGTTTCGCCGCTGGCGTGCGGTGTTGAGGAAACATGGACGCGCCTGTTGGCGGGGGAATCGGCCGGGGGCACGATTCAGCGGTTTGACGCGAGCCATTTGGCCACCGATTACGCCTGTGAGGTGAAAATCGGCGATGGCACCAACGGGACGTTCAACCCCGAAGATTGGATGTCGAACAAAGAGCGTAAAAAGGTCGATGATTTCATCCTTTTTGGCATCGCGGCGGCCGAACAGGCACTGACCGATGCGGGATGGAAACCAGAAGACGAGGAAGATCGTCTGCGCACGGGTGTGTTGATTGGCTCGGGCATCGGTGGTCTGTCATCAATCGCGGACGCGGCTGTTTTGTTGAAAGAAAAGGGCCCGCGCCGGATTTCTCCGTTCTTTATTCCGGGGTCTTTGATCAACCTGATCTCGGGCCAAGTGTCGATCCGCTACGGCTTTAAAGGGCCGAACCATTCGGTTGTGACGGCCTGTTCGACGGGCGCACATGCGATTGGCGATGCGGCGCGTCTCATTCAGTGGGGCGACGCGGAGGTGATGGTTGCGGGTGGCGCGGAAGCGGCGATTTGCGAATTGGGCATCGCGGGATTTAACGCCTGTAAAGCGCTTTCGACCAAACGCTCCGACGATCCGGCGAAGGCGTCGCGGCCCTATGACGATGACCGTGACGGGTTTGTCATGGGCGAGGGCGCGGGCATTGTGGTGCTCGAAGAATATGAGCACGCCAAAGCGCGCGGCGCGAAGATTTATGCGGAGATCGTCGGCTATGGCCTATCTGGCGATGCCTATCACATCACTGCACCGGCTTCTGACGGCGATGGTGGATTCCGGGCGATGCAAGCGGCGCTGAACCGCGCGGGGATTGAGCCGAAAGACGTGGATTACATCAACGCCCATGGCACATCGACCATGGCGGATACGATTGAATTGGCGGCTGTGGAGCGGCTTTTGGGCGATGCGGCGGCGAAAACCACCATGTCGTCGACAAAATCCTCTATCGGCCACCTTTTGGGGGCTGCGGGGGCGGTTGAGGCGATTTTCTGTGTCCTGGCGATCCGCGATCAGGTGGCCCCGCCAACGATCAACCTTGAAAACCCGGCAGTGGCACCGATTTTGGACTTGGCTCCGAACATGAAACGTGAGCGCGAGATCAATGTGGCGCTGTCCAACTCCTTTGGCTTTGGCGGCACCAATGCGTCACTTGTGTTGAAGAAGGTCACGGATTGATGTGGCGGTCTATCGCCTCGAATGCGCTGACACTTTTGATTGTGGTGCTGATCGCGTTTGCCGGTGTGATTGCATGGGGCAAGCGCGAATATGCGGCGGTTGGTCCGTTGGATCAGGCGGTGTGTTTGCGCGTGCCCTCCGGGTCAACAATGCGCCGGGTGTCGGATGATCTGGCCTCAAAAGGTGCGATTTCATATCCGTCGATTTTCCGCATTGGCGCGGATTATTCTGACAAAGCGCAGCAGTTGAAAGCCGGGTCGTTTTTGGTGCCCGAAGGGGCGTCGATGGCGCAGATCACCGATTTGATCACCCGTGGCGGGGCCTCGACCTGTGGCACGGAAGTGGTGTACCGGATTGGGGTGAACCGGGCGCAGATGCAGGTGCGGCAACTTGATCCGGCGACTTCGGCCTATGTTGAAACGATTGAGTTTTTACCGGGCGAAGAGGGGGTTGAGACACCTGAGGCCTATACCAAGGTGCGCGGCGAGACGGACACGCGGTATCGCGTGTTGGTGGCCGAGGGCACAACGGTTTGGCGCGTGGTGGAGAGCCTGAAACAGGCGGATTTCCTCACAGGCAGCGTTGAGGGCGATGAGATGCCGAAAGAGGGCATGTTGGCACCTGACAGTTATGAGGTGCGTGCCGATTCCGATGTGGATGATCTTATCGCACGCATGCAAGAGGCGCAGCAGATGCGGATTGATACGATCTGGGCGCAGCGTACCGAGGGCTTGCCGTTTGACACGCCGGAAGAGATGCTGACGTTGGCGTCGATCATCGAGAAAGAGACGGGCGTGGCCGAGGAGCGGCGTCAGGTGGCGTCGGTGTTCGAGAACCGTTTGAAACGCGGGATGCGGCTTCAGACCGATCCGACGGTGATTTACGGTGTGACCAATGGCGTGGGTGTTTTGGGCCGGGGCTTGCGGCAGTCTGAGCTGCAATCTGACAGCCCCTATAACACTTATGTGGTCGAGGGCCTGCCGCCGGGTCCGATTGCCAATCCGGGGCTTGCGTCCTTGGAGGCGGCGGTGAACCCGGATACGACACCTTATTTGTTCTTTGTGGCGGATGGCACGGGCGGGCATGCCTTTGCCGAGACTTTGGCCGAACACAATGCCAATGTTGTGAAATGGCGCGAAATCGAGGCACAAAGAGCGAGCCAGTAAGTCATTAAAGCGTTCCGTCATGAACCTGAATCACGGGTTTATGGCGGAACGCGTTAATATAATTTAGAGAAGGGCGCGTTCATCGCGCCTTTTTCGTTTTGAGGGACCGAGAGTGAAAACATTGGCGAGAAGCCGGACGTCGTGAGGATCTTTCATCTTCGCGTATATCTTCGCGTCTATGTGTGCGGTGATGTTTGATTACGCGTTTGTTTTCAGGGGGAAAGGCTTGGGGCGCAAAAGGTTAATGGCGCGGAAATCCGAGAGTTCTCTTGGTTAACTTATTGAAAGTATTAAATAACTTGACGTGAGAACGATTTGATGGCAGCCTTATGGCATGCTAGAAGACGTGGGTGAAGCGGCCAAAGTGGGTGCCTGAGGGGGTGCGCGCGATGGGCCGCTTTTTCTTTGGGGTGATCCCGTGGGACCATCCATATCAAAGCGCTCGCCTCTCTCGTGCGGAGATTCAATGCATGAGAGGCAGATCCTATGAAAATAGAGACTTCATCTGTGGGGGATGACCGCAATCTCGACAGTCTGGTTGAGATCGCAAATGAGAGTGTGGTCCGGGCGATCCGGGCCATTCACGATGCCATTGACGGCGTGCGTGCCGGAGATCCGAAATCGGCGAGCGAGATCGCCAAACATATGGCGGATCTGAACAAAGCGCTGAATATTTCGTTTGAGGAAAGGAAGCGTCTCGATGACCACAAACGCAAAACCGGAGAGCTTGGGGGCGGGGCAATCGACCTTGGGGCAGCCCGATCTCAGATCCTTGATGGCCTGGGTCGCCTCAGAGCCGCGAGAGGTTCAGGACCAATTTCTCAATGATCTCGATGAGGGAGCGCTTTTGGCGCTCCCTTTTTTGTTCGAGGCTTGGGCTTTGGATCACCAATTGCCACCCAAGGGGGATTGGCGCACTTGGGTGATTTTGGGCGGACGCGGCGCGGGCAAGACACGGGCCGGGTCCGAATGGGTGCGCGCGATGGTGGAAGGATCGCGGGCCTGTGATCCGGGGCGGGCCAAACGCGTGGCCTTGGTCGGCGAGACCTATGATCAGGCGCGCGAGGTGATGGTGTTTGGCGACAGCGGCATTTTGGCCTGTAGCCCGCCGGATCGGCGTCCGAAATGGGTGGCAACGCGGCGGACGCTGATTTGGCCGAATGGGGCGGAGGCGACAGTGTTTTCGGGCAATGACCCGGAGGCGTTGCGCGGGCCGCAGTTTGATGCGGCGTGGATTGACGAATTGGCGAAATGGAAAAAGCCGCAAGAGGCATGGGACATGCTGCAGTTCGGCCTGCGGTTGGGCGATGATCCGCGCGCGGTGGTGACAACGACGCCACGCAACATCGCGATTTTGAAAGCGCTGTTGCAGCGGTCCTCGACGGTGTCGACCCATGCGACGACAGAGGCGAATGCGGCCAATTTGGCGGCGTCTTTCCTTGAGGAAGTCAAAACGCGCTATGCGGGGACACGATTGGGGCGGCAGGAATTGGATGGCGTGTTGATCGACGAGGAAGAGGGCGCGCTGTGGTCTTTGGCCAGACTTGAAGAGATGCGGGCGGACGCGTTGCCGGAGTTTGACCGGATCGTCGTGGCGGTGGATCCGCCGGTGACGGGCCATGCGGGATCGGACGAATGCGGGATCGTCGTGGTGGGTGCCGTGACCCAAGGCGCGCCGCAGAATTGGCGGGCCTATGTTTTGGAGGACGCGACGGTGTCGGCGTCGTCTCCGACGGTGTGGGCCAAGGCGGCGATTGATGCGTTGGCGCGCTGGGAGGGCGACAAGATCGTGGCCGAGGTGAACCAAGGCGGCGATTTGGTTGAGACCGTGTTGCGGCAGATTGATCCGATGGTGCCGTATAAATCGGTGCGCGCGACGCGGGGCAAGGCGGCGCGGGCGGAACCTGTGGCGGCTTTGTACGATCAGGGTCGGGTGCGGCATGTCTGGGGCGGGTTGGACGCGCTGGAAGATCAGATGATCAAGATGACCGCGCAAGGGTTTCAAGCGCCGGGCAGCCCGGACCGTTTGGACGCGCTGGTTTGGGCTGTGCATGAGTTGATGATTGTGCCAGCGGCGGGGCATTTGCGGCCACGCATTCGGACGCTTGGTTAAAGCGTCACGCCTTTAACCTGAGACAGGGAAAAGGCGTGACGTTGCCAGACATATCAATGGTGTGGGCGTTCGGCCATAAGCCCGTGAGACAGGTTTATGGCGGAACGCTTTAGGTGTTGCGTTCCAAAGGGAGCAGCGCACGGGCTGCTCAGAACTTCTTTTACCCTGTCGTTTAGAACGTTTTTACCGAAGGCGCAGTGATGGAAACATCAAGGGGGCCAAGGGGCGGGAGAGCCCGCGAGAGGTCTCGGGGAGGCGCGGGCGCCACGACAGGTTTGGTGAGGTTGAAAGACCCCATCATGCTCCCTTTCCGGGCCTCGTGTGCGTCAGGTTGATCGGGGCAATTGCCCGGACGTGTGATGCCACGAGGCCGAAACAATCGAGAGTAACAGCCAAGGCTTGGCGGGGTTCTTTGCGGGCCGCGCACAGTGGAGGCATGGATGCCACAGCGGCATCGCCGGACAAGAGATGAGGAGAGACACGGATATGGTGTTTGACTTTCTGAAGCGGGGCGCAAGCAATATGCCCGAGACGAAGGCCTCGGCGACCGGACCGGTCGTGGCGTCGGTTTCCGGCGTGGGCCGCGTGGCCTGGAGCCCGCGCGATACGGTGACGTTGACGCGGGTAGGGTTTATCGGCAACCCGGTTGGGTTTCGTTCGGTCAAATTGATTGCGGAAGCGGCGGCGGCATTGCCTTTGGTGATGCAGGATGCAGAGGCGCGGTATGACCAACACCCACTTTTGTCGGTGATTTCACGTCCCAATCCGGCACAGGGCCGGGCGGAATTGTTTGAGGCGCTTTATGCCCAGATTTTGCTGTCGGGCAACGCCTATCTTGAGGCGGTTGGCGACTGGGGCGCGGTGCCGCAGGAGTTGCATGTGTTGCGCTCGGACCGGATGAACCTTGTGCCCGGCGCGGATGGTTGGCCGATTGCCTATGAATATGCGGTGGGCGGGCGCAAGCACCGGTTTGACGTGATCGATGGGCATTCCTCGATTTGTCACATCAAAACCTTTCACCCGGCGGATGATCATTACGGGCTGTCCCCGATCCAGGCGGCGGCGACGGCGATTGATGTGCATAATTCGGCCTCGCGTTGGTCGAAGAGCCTTTTGGACAATGCGGCACGGCCTTCGGGCGCGATTGTGTACAAAGGCGTGGATGGTCAGGCGTCGATGGGGGCGGATCAATATGATCGGTTGCTCAGTGAGATGGAAAGCCATCACCAGGGCGCGCGCAATGCGGGTCGGCCGATGTTGCTCGAAGGCGGACTTGATTGGAAGCCGATGGGGTTCAGCCCCTCCGACATGGAATTTCAAAAGACCAAAGAGGCCGCGGGGCGCGAGATCGCACTGGCCTTTGGAGTGCCGCCGATGCTTTTGGGCATCCCCGGCGACATGACCTATTCGAATTACCAAGAGGCGAACCGGGCGTTTTATCGCCTGACGGTGCTGCCGATGGTGAGCAAGGTGACGGCGGCGATTGGGCATTGGCTGTCTGAGCGCACGGGGGAGGCGATTGAGCTGAAACCCGACCTTGATCAGGTCTCCGCGCTGTCGAGTGAACGCGACGCGCAATGGAACCGGGTGGCGAGTGCCGATTTCCTCACACCCGAAGAGAAGCGCGCGATGTTGGGTCTGCCGCCTTTGGCTGCGGAATCTTCACCAAAGGCTGAGGATCAGACCCAAGAGGATGAGGGGAACTGAGATGAACAAGGAGTTTCAAAGCGGGCTTGAGCACAAGTTTAGCCGTTTGGGCGAAGATATTGTGGTGACCGATGGTGTTGAGATCGAAGGCTATGCCTCGTTCTTTGGGCTGACAGATCAAGGCGGCGATGTCGTTTTGAAAGGCGCCTACGCCAACTCTCTCAAGGCGCTGAAATCGAAGGGCCGTTCGGTGAAGATGCTGTGGCAGCATGACCCGAGCCAGCCCATCGGCATTTGGGACGAGGTGCGTGAAGATGCGCGCGGTCTCTATGTCAAGGGACGCCTGCTGACCGATGTTGCAAGAGGTCGCGAAGCGGTGGCGCTGATCGAGGCGGGGGCGATTGACGGATTGTCGATCGGATACCGCACCGTGAAGGCGCAAAAGGACGCGAAAGGCACACGCCTTTTGTCCGAACTGGAACTTTGGGAGGTGTCTTTGGTGACATTTCCGATGCTTCCCGAAGCGCGGTTGAGCACGGAGGCAAAGGGGGATGACCCGTTTGCGACCGAGGCGATGCTGCGTGACCTTGCGGACGCTTTTACCAGTGCCCGCAAGCAGCTGGCCAGCGAGAGCTAACGCCAGCGCATTCACCCGCGATACCCAACACAACAACGAAGGATTGTTTGGATGAGCAAAACCGAGACGAAGGCCCGGAACGGCTTTCAGGCCGGGACCGGTATGTCCGAGACCTCGGCCTATAAAGGGAGCCAAAGCGGTGCCCAAACCGGGGCCCATGTTGGGACCGGACCGGCCACTGAGGTGAAGACCGCGCTGGCCGAATTCGTAAGTGATCTCAAAGACTTTCAAACCGAAATCAAATCTAAGCTTCAAGAACAGGAAGAGCGACTGACCATGCTTGATCGTAAATCCCATACCTTTGGCCGTCCGGCCTTGTCCGCAGCACGTGATGTGGACATGTCCCACAAATCGGCTTTTGTGACCTATGTCCGCAACGGCGACGATGACGCTTTGCGTGGCGTTGAACTCGAAGGCAAATCCATGTCCACGGCCATCAATGGCGACGGTGGCTATCTTGTGGACCCGCAGACCTCTGACGTGATCAAATCGGTGCTGAAATCCACCGCCTCCATTCGGTCTATCGCGACTGTGGTGAACGTCGAAGCGACCTCTTATGACGTGTTGATCGACACCACGGATATTGGGTCTGGCTGGATCACGGAAACCGGCGCTGTGGGCGAGACCACCACGCCGACGATCGACCGCATTTCGATCCCGTTGTTTGAGCTGTCGGCCTTGCCGAAAGCCTCTCAGCGCCTTTTGGACGACTCTGCGTTTGACATTGACGCGTGGCTTGCAGGTCGCATCGCCGACAAATTTGCCAGTGCTGAGGCGTCTGCCTTTATCAATGGCGATGGCGTGGACAAACCGACCGGCTTTTTGGCGCACGCACAAGTGGCCAATGACAGCTGGGCCTGGGGCAGCCTTGGCTATGTTGCGACGGGTACGAATGGCGCGTTTGATGCGGTCAATCCGGCGGATGCGATTGTTGAGCTGGTCTATGCGCTGGGCGCACAGTACCGCGCCAACGGCACCTTTGTGATGAACTCGAAAACCGCGGGTCAAGTGCGCAAACTCAAAGATGCGGATGGCCGTTTCTTGTGGTCTGACAGTCTTGCAGCGGGCGAGCCTGCGCGTTTGATGGGCTACCCGGTTCTGATCGCAGAAGACATGTCGGATATCGCCTCTGATGCGGCAGCAATTGCCTTTGGTGACTTTGCGTCGGGTTACACCGTTGCAGAACGCCCGGATGTACGCATCCTGCGTGACCCGTTCTCGGCCAAACCACATGTGCTGTTCTATGCCACCAAGCGCGTGGGCGGTGATGTGTCTGACTTTGCAGCGATCAAACTGTTGAAGTTCTCGATCTCCTAAGGCTGTTCGAAGACGTGCTCATGGCCGCACCGCACCGGTGAGGTCATGAGCAGTGGATGCGCGCCCCATAAAGCCCGTGTTGTCTAGCTGCTCCCCCTCCGTCCGAGCAACAAGGGGGGACGCGCATCCATACTCACTGCAACCAGGGGGACCCGGAAACGGAGATGTACCATGATGTTAATGGAGCAGACCCAGGTGCCCAGCGCGGCATTGCCAGTCGCTGAATTCAAAGATCATTTGAGACTGGGCACCGGGTTCGGCGATGATGGGGTTCAGGACGGGGTCCTTGAGACGTTCCTACGGGCGGCGATGGCGGCTGTCGAGGCGCGGACCAACAAGGTTCTGATCATTCGCGACTACACCTATACGCTGTCGGCGTGGCGTGATCTTGGCGCGCAGGGGCTTCCTGTCGCTCCGGTCAGCGCGATCACTGCCTTTGTGATTACGGATCGTTTGGGCGCGCAAACCACGATTGACCCAGCCAAATATGTGCTGGAGCAGGATATGCACCGCCCCCGGCTTGTGTCGACGGGGTTCGTGTTGCCGCAGATTCCGGTTGCCGGACAAGCGCGGATTGAATTTACGGCCGGGTTTGCAAATGCTTGGGGCGATTTGCCCGCAGACCTTGCACAGGCCGTGATGCTTTTGGCGTCGCATTACTACGAACATCGCCATGAGACGGCGGTGGGAGAGGCGACCATGCCCTTTGGGGTGAATGCCCTGCTTGAGCGGTATCGCAACATTCGTCTGTTTGGAGGGCGTTTGTGATGGCGGCGGTCGTTCACCTCAACCGCAAACTCGTTTTGGAGGAGGCCAATCGGGTCTCTGACGGGGCGGGTGGCTATGTCGAAACCTGGGCACAAATTGGCACGCTTTGGGCGTCCATTCAGTCGGGAACGGGGTCTGAGACCTCGGAGGATTTTCTGACCGTGAGCCGTGTGCCGATGAAGATCATCGTGCGGGGCGCGCCGGTTGGATCGCCCCGACGTCCCAAACCCGATCAGCGCTTTGTCGAAGGCGGGCGGATGTTTCGCATCTTGTCTGTGACGGAGCTTGATCCGCAGGGGCATTACCTGACCTGCAATGCGCGTGAGGAGGTGGCGTCATGAGTTACGGTGTTGCGGCAGCTTTGCAGACAGCGGTGTATCAGGCGCTTGTGGCCGATGCGACGCTGACGGGGATGGTGGGCAGTGCGATTTACGATGCGGCCCCGACCGGCAGTTTGCCCTCTTTGTATGTGAGCCTTGGCCCGGAGGACGTGACAGATGCGTCTGACAAAACCGGAGCAGGCGCGCGTCACGAATTCACGGTGTCCGTGGTGGCGGATACGGCGGGGTTTTTGACGGCAAAACAGGTGGCCACGGCCATTTCCGACGTGCTTGTCGATGCGGATCTTACGTTGAGCCGCGGCAGCCTCGTTGGGCTCTATTTCGTGTCGGCCAAGGCCCGGCGCGTTCAGGACAGTGATGTGCGCAGGATTGATTTGAAGTTCCGCGCGCGTGTTGAAGACAACTGATTATTCCAAGACGGAGTACACGACCATGGCTGCTCAAAACGGCAAAGACCTTCTCATCAAGCTGGACATGACTGGCTCCGGCTCTTTCGAAACCATTGCGGGGCTGCGGGCGACGCGGATTTCATTCAACGCCGAAAGCGTTGATGTGACCTCGCTGGAAAGTTCCGGCGGTTGGCGCGAACTCCTCGGCGGTGCCGGGGTAAAGAGCGCGACGATTTCGGGCTCTGGTGTGTTCAAAGACCAGAGCACAGATGAACGCGCACGTCAGATTTTCTTTGACGGCGAAGTGCCTAATTTTCAGGTGATCATCCCGAATTTTGGCATCGTTGAGGGGGCGTTTCAACTGACCTCTATCGAATATGCGGGTTCGTATAACGGCGAGGCCACCTATGAACTGGCGATGTCGTCGGCGGGTCAACTGACCTTTACGGCGGTGTAAGTCATGGCGAACCCCTTTCAAGGCGAAGTGGCGCTGACGCTTGATGGTGAACGTCATGTCCTGAAGCTCACGCTTGGGGCGCTGGCGGAACTCGAGGCGGGTTTGCAAACGGACACGTTGGTGGAGTTGGTCGAGCGCTATGAGGCGGGTCGGTTTTCGTCCGCGGATGTGCTGCGTGTTGTTGTGGCGGGTCTGCGCGGCGGTGGCTGGAAGGGGCGCTATGACGACATTTTGACGACCGAGATCGAAGGCGGGCCGCTTGAGGCGGCGCGCGTTGGCGCAGAGCTGATCACGCGGGCCTTTATGGTGCCTGGATGAGAGGATCCCAATGAGCCTGATGACAGATAAGGGCGGGTTTGATTGGCCCGCGCTGATGCGGCTCGGTATCCGGGGGCTTGGGTTGAAACCCGATGAGTTCTGGAGACTGACGCCTGCCGAACTGTTGCTGATGTTGGGCACTGGAAGCAGCACGGCACCGATGGGCCGCACCCGGCTCGATGAATTGGCCAAAGCCTTCCCCGATGAAGGCGCAATGAAAGGGCAAGACGATGGCTGAGATCAACGGCACAGATGTAAATGGCCTTGACGCCTTTGAAGATAAGGTCACGCAGATGGAAAGCGCCATTGGCGGTGCCGAGGCGATGGCGTCGGCATTCAACCAAGAGATGGTGCGGCTGCAGGCGACGGTGGCCGAGACACAGCGCGAAGTTTCCGCACTTGAGCGCGGGATTTCCCGAGGGTTGAAAAAAGCGATTGATGGCTTGGTGTTTGATGGCGACACGTTGGCACAGGCGCTCAAGGGCGTTGGCACGTCGATGTTGGATGCGGCTTACAATGCTGCATTGAAGCCGGTGACGAGCCATGTGGGCTCTGTGCTGGGCTCCGGTCTTGAGAGTATCATTCAAGGTCTCATGCCGTTTGAAAAAGGCGGGGCTTTTGCACAGGGCAATGTGATGCCCTTTGCCAAGGGCGGCGTCGTGTCCAGCCCGACTTATTTCCCGATGCGTGGCGGCACTGGCCTTATGGGTGAAGCGGGGGCGGAGGCGATTATGCCACTGACGCGCGGGGCCAATGGCAAATTGGGCGTTCAGGCCTCCGGGTCGGGCAGCCCAGTCAATGTCACGATGAATATCACCACGCCGGATGTCGAAGGCTTTCGACGCAGTCAAAGCCAAGTGGCCGCACAGCTCAGTCGTGCGCTGGGCCGTGGTCAACGCAATCAATAACGCAATACGGGCCGGGACCGGCCTCAACCGCCATTCGAATGGAGGGGAACACCTATGGGTTTTCATGATGTGAGATTTCCGGCGAACCTGAGCTTTGGGTCTGTTGGAGGACCGGAACGGCGCACCGATGTTGTGACGCTGGCAAACGGGTTTGAAGAACGCAACACCCCATGGGCACATTCCCGTCGGCGGTATGATGCGGGGCTTGGGATGCGGTCCTTGGATGATATCGAGTTGCTCATCGCGTTTTTTGAAGCGCGCCAAGGGCAACTTTACGGGTTTCGGTGGAAAGACTGGTCGGATTACAAGACCTGCCGGGCATCTGAAGCCGTGGGATTTCAGGATCAGATTGTGGCCTATGGCGATGGTGAAACCACACAATTCCAGCTCAACAAGAGCTATCAGTCTGGAGATGCGGTTTATGTTCGCCCGGTGAAAAAGCCGGTGTTGGGAACCGTCAAAGCGGGTGTGCAAGGTCAGGAGCTTTTTGAAGCGATTGATTGGGAGGTGAATACCCTGACGGGGATGATCACCTTTGCCACTCCGCCGGCGGAGAGCGCGGCCGTGAGTGCCGGATATGAGTTTGACGTACCTGTGCGGTTTGACACCAATCGGATCGCGACGTCTGTGGCGTCATTTCAGGCTGGAGAAGTGCCCAATGTGCCGATTGTGGAGGTGCGTGTCTGATGGCTTTTCCGGAAGATCTACAAATGCATTTGGCCAACGGGACGACAACGCTGTGTCGCGCTTGGGTGCTGGTGCGTCGCGATGGGGAAACCTATGGCTTTACCGATCATGACAATGACCTGAGTTTCGACGGGTTTGTTTTTAAAGCGGATACGGGTCTTACGGCCAATGCGCTTGAGCAATCCACGGGTCTGTCGGTTGACAACACTGAGGCGCTGGGCGCGTTGAGTTCGGCCTCGGTACAAGAAAGTGACATTCGGGCCGGGCGCTTTGATGGCGCTCAGGTGCGCTCTTGGCTTGTGAACTGGGCAGATGTGGACCAGCGTGTGCTGTTGTTTAAAGGGACATTTGGCGAGATTACACGGGTTTCCGGCGGCTTTCGCGCGGAACTGCGGGGTTTGACCGAAGAGCTCAACCAGCCACAAGGGCGGGTCTATCAACCCGGTTGTTCGGCGGTTTTGGGTGGAGAAGGCTGCGGCTTTGACCTCAATCAGCCGGGGTATTTTGCCGAAGTTACGGTGGAAAGCGTTGAGAAGGGGAAACTTTTTTCGTTTTCCAGCTTTGAGGGCTTTGATGACCGTTGGTTTGAACGCGGGCGTTTGAGTGTTCAAACGGGCGCGGCCGCGCACCTTGTGGGGGTGATCAAGAATGATCGCTTGTCAGCGGATGGGCGTAAAATTGAACTCTGGGAAGAGCTCAGAGCAGAGATTGCGCCCGGAGACCTCATTCGGATTGAGGCAGGATGTGATCGGCGCGCGGCGACATGCCGGTTGAAGTTTGACAACTTTCTAAACTTTCGCGGTTTTCCGCATATTCCGGGCGAAGACTGGCTGGCGAGCTATCCGATCCAAGGCAAAGCCAATGATGGTAGCAGCCGTAGCTCGATTTTTGGGGGCTAGAATGATGGATTTGACGATTGCCGATCATGCCCGCAGCTGGCTTGGAACGCCCTATCGGCATCAGGCCTCTTGCAAAGGGGCGGGGACCGATTGTCTTGGATTATTGCGTGGGATTTGGCGTGAGGTCTATGGCGAAGAGCCCGAAATGATCCCGCCATATACGAAAGATTGGAGTGAGCCTCAAAATGAGGAGCGGCTTTTCAATGCGGCGCAACAGCACCTTATATCGAAACCGGTGAGCGAGATGGCCGTAGGCGACGTGCTTTTGTTTCGAATGCGCGATGGGGCTGTGGCCAAGCATCTTGGCATCGTCGGGAGGGTGGGCGAAAGCCCCTCATTCATTCATGCCTATTCCGGTCACGGCGTCGTTGAGAATGCTTTGAGCACACCATGGCGCAGGCGTGTTGTGGCCTGTTTTGCATTCCCACTTAAGGGAGATAAGTGATGGCAACTATTGTACTTTCAGCCGCAGGTGCGGCGATTGGGGCCTCCGTTGGCGGAGGTGTATTAGGCTTGTCTTCTGTGGTCATTGGTCGTGCGATCGGGGCCACACTTGGGCGTGCGATTGACCAACGCTTGATGGGCGCGGGAAGCCAGACCGTGGAAACGGGTCGAGTCGAACGATTTCGTCTGACGGGTGCCTCCGAGGGAACGCCTGTTGCGCAGATTTACGGGCGGATGCGCGTAGGCGGACAGGTGATCTGGGCGACCGAATTTCAGGAGAATGTCGCCACATCGGGTGGTGGGGGCAAAGGGGCTCCAAGCGCTCCCACAGTCAAGCAGTATAGCTATTCGGTGTCTTTGGCGGTTGCCCTATGTGAAGGTGAAATTTCTCGTGTGGGCCGGGTCTGGGCCGATGGGGCTGAGATTGATGTGAGCACGTTGAATATGCGCCTTTACTCTGGCACGGAAGATCAGTTGCCAGATCCCAAGATGGAAGCGGTGGAAGGGGCGGGCGAAGTGCCTGCATACCGCGGCATTGCTTACGTTGTGCTTGAGGATGTCGATTTGACGCCATTTGGCAACCGGGTGCCGCAGTTTACGTTTGAAGTGATGCGTCCAGATCAGGCTGTGGGGCAAAAGAGTGATTTGACCCATTTGGTCGAAGCTGTTGCGATGATCCCAGGGACGGGTGAGTACGCGTTGGCGACAACTGCCGTGTATTTGGAGGGGGATGCCGGGGACGTTTCCGCGTCCAACGTCAATTCCGCCTCAGGCCAACCCGATTTTACAACCTCTTTGACGGCGATGTCGCAGGAGTTGAAATCCTGTAGATCGACGTCGCTTGTGGTCTCTTGGTTCGGAGATGATTTGCGTTGTGGTTTCTGTCAGTTGCAGCCGAAGGTGGAGCAAGTGGTGGCAGACGCCTCGAACATGCCCTGGTCTGTGTCTGGACTGTCGCGAAGCGCCGCAAACCTGGTGCCTCGCGACATTGATGACCGGTCTGTGTATGGTGGGACGCCGACGGACCAATCAGTGGTTCAGGCCATTGAAGCGCTGCATGATGCGGGGCAAGAGGTCATGTTTTATCCGTTTATCTTGATGGATCAACTGGCAGGCAATGGCTTGATTGATCCCTGGACGGGTGAAGGTGAACAACCGGCATTGCCATGGCGCGGTCGGATCACCACATCTTTGGCGCCGGGTGTTGCGGACACCACAGACGGCACAGTTGTGGCAGACGCCGAGGTTGCTGCATTTTTTGGCACCGCGCAGGCATCAGATTTCACTGTCTCCGGATCAACCGTGTCTTACACGGGGCCGGCCGAGTTTTCGTATCGCCGGATGATCCTGCATTATGCGCATCTGTGTGCGTTGGCTGGCGGAGTCGAGGCGTTTTGTATTGGCTCAGAGATGCGGTCTCTGACGCGCATTCGTGGTGCGGCTGGTTTCCCGGCCGTTGACGCCTTGGTCCAGCTTGCCGCAGACGTGCGTGGTATCCTTGGAACACAATGTAAGATTGGCTATGCGGCGGATTGGTCCGAATATTTCGGCTATCAAGCGGACGGCAATCTTTACTACAATCTTGATCCGCTTTGGGCCGACGCGAACATTGATTTCATTGGGATCGACAATTACATGCCGCTGTCGGATTGGCGCGATGGCGACGATCATGCTGACGCCGATTTTGGCTCGATCTATAATCTTGAGTATCTCAAGACCAACATCGAAGGCGGTGAGGGGTATGATTGGTATTATGCGTTTGATGAGCACGATAAGGCACAAATCCGCACCCCGATTGTAGATGGCACTTACGGTGAAGATTGGGTCTGGCGCTACAAGGACATTCGGGGCTGGTGGCAGAACGATCATCACGAACGGGTCGGCGGCGTCCGTAATGAGACACCAACGGTGTGGCAGCCGAGGTCAAAGCCGATTTGGTTTACTGAAATGGGCTGTGCCGCGATTGATAAAGCGACCAATCAACCCAACAAGTTTTTGGATGCGAAATCTTCGGAAAGCTCACTGCCGAAATATTCTTCCGGGCGTCGGGATGATTTCATCCAGCTTCAGTATGTCCGTGCGATGACGGAATACTGGAAGAATGAGAGCCATAACCCGATGTCCGACATCTATGGTGGACCAATGATCGACATGAGCCGGGCCCATGTTTGGGCTTGGGATGGACGACCATATCCGGCTTTTCCGGCTGTCACCTCTGTCTGGAGTGATGGGGATAATTACGCTCGCGGGCATTGGTTGAACGGTCGCAGTACGTCACGGTCTCTGGCCGACGTCGTCACTGAAATCTGTGCGCGTTCAGGCATTTACGAGGTGGATGTCAAAGAACTTTGGGGCGTTTTGCGCGGCTATAGCGTCAGCGACATCTCGGGGGCCCGCTCCGCGTTGCAGCCCCTTATGTTGGCCTATGGGTTTGAGGCAATCGAACGCGAAGGCCAACTCATTTTCCGGTCCCGTGATGGCAAAGCAAAGGTTGCGCTGAGCGAAGATCAAATGGCGGTCTCCGATGAGTTGGACGGGGTTTTGGAACGGACCCGTGCTCCAGAAGCGGAAGTGGCGGGACGGGTTAAGCTGACTTTTGTCGATGCGGACGGAGATTATGCTGCCCGCGCCGAAGAGGCCATGTTCCCGGATGAGCAAAGCTGGCTTGTATCCCAATCCGAATTGCCTTTGGCCCTCACGCGATCAGAGGGGCGGCAGGTTGTGGAACGATGGTTGGCAGAATCGCGGGTGGCGCGAGATACGGCCCGATTTTCACTTCCTCCATCGCTGTTTTCATATGGTGCGGGTGATGTGATCACTGTGACCACGGAGGATGGCGCTTTGCGCTACCGGGTGGATCACGCGACCTTTGGTGATCTACAACAGATCGAAGCCGTGCGTGTTGAGCAGGAAATCTATGTGCCATCGGATGCGGTAGAAGAAATCATCGAAGCCAAACCGTTTGCGGCCCCTGTTCCGGTCTATCCGTTGTTTTTGGATCTTCCGCTTTTGACGGGTGATGAAACGCCGCATGCACCGCATATTGCGGTCACGGCGAACCCATGGCCGGGCTCGGCTGCGGTCTATGCGTCGGCATCTGACAGTGGCTATGAGTTGAACACGTTGTTGCCAACCTGGGCCACCATTGGCGTAACACAAACGGCGCTTGAAAGTGCACAGCCTGCTGTTTGGGATCGGGGGACCTCTTTGCGGGTCAAGCTGACCAAAGGGGAACTGACTTCGGTCGATCTCATTGATGTTTTGAACGGGGCCAATGTCGCCGCGATTGGCGATGGATCGTCTGGCAACTGGGAAGTGTTCCAGTTCGCCACTGCAGAATTGGTTGCGCCGCAAACCTACGATCTGTCCTTGCGGTTGCGTGGACAGGTGGGGACCGACGGGCTTATGGCAAGCTGGCCTGCGGGATCTCGCTTTGTCCTGTTGAACTCGGCGCTTCGACAAATCGACATTGCCCAATCGGCTCGCGGACTCGCACGTCATTACCGCATCGGCCCGTCACAACGTGGCTACGATGATCCGAGCTATCAGCATGTGGTCGAAGCCTTTGATGGGATTGGTCTGCGGCCCTATGCTCCGGCGCATCTCAAAGCCGATTTGACCCTCTCGGGCGACACATATCTGACTTGGGTGCGGCGCACACGGATCGACGGGGACAGTTGGCAATCGGTCGAAGTGCCCCTTAGCGAAGCCTCCGAGCTTTATGTTGTGCGGGTCGTTCAGGACGGAGCCCTTTTGCGCGAAAGCGTCGTGGCGATGTCCAATTGGACCTACTCCGCCAGTCAGAAAACCAGCGACGGCGTGACCGGCGCTTATGAAATCCATGTTGCCCAGATGTCTGAAAGCTTCGGACCGGGCCTCTTCCAAAGGATTGAGATCAATGAGTGACACATCCCGCTTTGAATTGCCGCTGCTGCAAGCGTCGCAAGCGCAAAAACACGTAACCGTAAACGACGCGCTGACCCGGATCGACGGGTTGCTGCAACTCACGCTCCAATCGGTCACACTCAACACCCCGCCGCTGACCCCGCAAGAGGGGGAGGCTTACGGGGTGGGCGAGGCTGCCGTGAATGAGTGGGCCGGACAGGAGGGTATGGTTGCACTTTACATCAACGCGGGCTGGGCTTTTGTACCCACCACCTTGGGGATGCGCGCCTATGTTGCCGATCAAAACGGTTGGGCAGGGCACGATGGGGCCGGTTGGGTGCTCGGGATGCAGACTCTTTCCGCGCATGGTGCGGGGATGATCTCAAAGGTGATCGAGGTAGATCATGTGCTCTCTGCCGGGCCGACGTCCAATGCCGCTTATGCTATTCCGGGGCAATCCGTTGTGTACGGGGTCACCGGGCGTGTGCTGGCTGATATCACGGGGTCGGGTCTTACAGGGTTTTCTCTGGGCGTTTCCGGGTCCACCAACCGCTATGGCTCCGGCTTGTCGCCCACCCAGGGCAGTTGGCTTCGCGGCCTGACCGGGACACCTTTGACCTATTACTCCAGTGAAGATCTTATCCTCACGGCTGAAGGTGGGGATTTCACGGCTGGCACACTCCGTCTGGCCATCCACTGTTTGCAGTTCACGCTGCCCTCTGAATAATTCATTCCTAAAGCGTCACGCCTTTCACCTGAGACAGGGGAAAGGCGTGACGCTGCCAGACATATCCATGGTGTGGGCGTTCCGTCATAAACCCGTGCTTCAAGTTTATGGCGGAACGCTTTAAACACATTCTATACCCCGTGCCGTTCTCGGTGCGGGGCTTTTTCGTGTTTGCAGACTTCAAATTCACATCGTTTCACCCGATCGCACTCTTGCTCTTTTGAAATCAGGCCTATCTATAGTAAGCTCTCTCAAAAGAGGAAAAGCGCATGGCCAAAACACGCACTCACCTGTCTAAACTCGACCCCGTTTGGACTCAAATCGTTTCCGAGGCCCGTCAGGCCGTGGATGCTGAGCCCCTGCTGGGCGGGATGGTGCATGCCTGTATCCTTCACCATGAGACCCTTGAGGCCGCTTTGGCCTATCGCATCGCGCAAAAAATGGCCTCTGCCGAGATGTCAGAACAGCTCATCCGTGAAATCGCCGATGCCGCCTATGCCTCTGACCCGTCCTTGGCCGACTCCGCGCGCGCCGATATTTCCGCCGTTTATGAGCGTGACCCGGCGTGTCATCGCTACATCCAACCTTTGCTCTATTTCAAAGGGTTCCAAGCCATTCAGGCCCACCGCGTCGCCAATTGGCTCTGGCGCGAAGGCCGCCGCGATCTCGCCTATTTCTTCCAAATGCGGATGTCCGAACAATTCTCCGTCGACATCCATCCCGCCTGCCGGATCGGCAAGGGCCTGTTCCTCGATCACGCCCATTCGCTGGTCTTTGGTGAAACCGCCGTCATCGGCGACAATGTGTCGATCCTGCATGACGTGACCTTGGGCGGCACCGGCAAAGAGGACGAAGACCGTCACCCGAAAATCGGCGATGGCGTCCTGATCGGGGCCGGGGCCAAGGTGCTTGGCAACATCAAAATCGGCTGCTGCTCGCGCATCGCTGCTGGCTCCGTTGTCTTGGCCGATGTGCCGCCCGCCACCACGGTTGCGGGCGTTCCGGCCAAAGTGGTGGGCGAGGCGGGCTGTTCGCAGCCGTCCGTGTCGATGAACCAACTCATTGGCGCGCGCGACAAATAAGCCTCTCTCAGAGGTCTGGCTTAAGTTGGCTGAACAGCCACTTTGGGCGTGTATTGGCGCGGTTGAGCCTGCGCTTGATCAAACAGCATGTGATAAGTGGTCTCTTGCAGCGTGATGTCGAGGTTCTTTATGAAAAACGTCCGATGGGCGTGATCTTTTACAACCTCAATAAAGCGTTCGTAGGGCAAATATCGGCTCTCTGATCCGAGCTTGAGAACAACATCGCATTGATCAATGGGGTTAGGGGTAATGGTGCGAAGCCCTTGGTGCAGCAAAAAGAAACTGACATTTTGCGCTGGCGCTTTGGGCAACAAAAGCCCCAACATACCTGCCTTGACGCGTTTGGGTTTTAACACAATGTTCACCAAATCTGGGCAATAGGTCCCCTCCGCCCCCGCAAAAGCCTGAAGCTCTTTTGCCTCATCAAGAAGTTCATGCGCAATTTGGCTTGGGGTTTTGCTCTTCAAACGGGGCTCCGACAGAAACGCCTTGGAAATTGAAAAATCAATATGATGTCCAAGGATATGCAGAGCGTCGTCTGCGTCATCAGGCAGCATCCCAAGCAATGTCACGGTTTCCTCTGCTCGCTCGGAGAACCACGCCTTGTCAAAGATCGCATCCTCCCATTGCGCGCCAAAGCGATCGTGGAGATTGCGTGAAGACATCGGCTTTTCCATCGTTTCAAGCTTCAAAACACCGCCTATCGTCTCAACGAAAACCCGTACCAAGGCGGTAAAGAGTTCGGCATCCTCAACGGAAGAAAACGCATTGAGACCAAGCTCAATCGCGCCTGCGCGGACGTAAAGTGACACTCCACGCACAGACACGCCTTCACGGTAAAATATTGCCCGGTTGTCAATCCAATCATATCCGACATCGGCAAAAGGCAGGCCCTCTTTGACAGCCTCAAGGTCGAGGGGACCGGTCAAATCAATTCGGCAATAAAAGCTCATGTCAAATGCTCGCATAGGGAGATGAATGGGCGAAACCTTAGCGCTTGAACGCTGCCGGCACAATAAAAAGCCCCGCCAAATTGGCGGGGCTTCATGCTTTAAAAATGACCGGCCTTTACGCCAGCATCGCCACCGGATTCTCAAGATTATCAACGATGGCTTTGAGCAAATTCGCCCCCAGCGCCCCGTCAATCACCCGGTGATCCACGGACATCGTCACGCTCATCACCGTTGCAACCGTCAACTCGCCATCATCCCCAACAACCGGCTTTTTCACACCCGCGCCGACGGCCAAGATGCCCGCATGCGGCGGGTTCACGATGGCGTCGAAATTGTCGATGCCGAACATGCCGAGGTTGGAGATTGCGAACGACCCGCCTTGGTATTCATGCGGCGCGAGTTTGCGGTCGCGGGCACGGTGGGCGAGGTCTTTCATCTCTTTCGAGAGCGTGGAGAGTGACTTCATGTCCGAGTCCCTGAGCACCGGCGTGAACAGCCCGCCCTCAATCGCCACAGCCACGGCCACATCGGATGATTTCATCTGCAATACACGGTCACCGGCCCAAACCGCATTGGCCTCTGGGACCTCTTGCAGCGCGTTGGCGACGGCTTTGATGATGAAATCATTGACCGAAAGTTTGACGCCCTTGCCCGTGAGCTGATGGTTCAACTCGGCGCGGAATTTCAACAGCGCATCGAGTTTGATGTCGCGGCGCAGGTAGAAATGCGGGATGGTCTGTTTCGCCTCGGTCAAACGCGCGGCAATGGTTTTGCGCATCCCGTCGAGTTTGATTTCCTCATACTCACGATCCGCATACATTTTCGCAACCATATCTGCGGTTGGACCCGCCGGGGCCGCTTTCGTAGGGGCGGCCTCGGAGGTCGCGGCTGCTTTCGGAGCCTCCGCTTTCGGTGCGGCCGTGGCGTTTTCAACATCGGCTTTCACGATCCGGCCTTTCGGGCCAGAGCCGCTCATGGTGGTCAGGTCGAGACCCTTTTGCGCGGCAATCCGGCGAGCCAAAGGCGAGGCAAAGATGCGCTCGCCAGAGGCCGCAACCGGAGCTGCCGGGGCAGGGGCCGCAGCGCTGGCCTCGGTCTGTGGAGCCTCAGTTTTCGGAGCCTCTGCCGGAGCCGCTTCTGCCGCCGCGGCAGGGGCGGGAGCCGCCCCCATGTTGTCCATCGCAGAGGCGTCTTCGCCCTCTTCCAACAGGATCGCGATGGCCGCGTTGACCTTCACGCCCTCCGTGCCTTCCGCGATCAGGAGTTTCCCCATGATCCCTTCATCCACCGCCTCGAATTCCATCGTCGCCTTATCGGTTTCGATCTCTGCGATCACATCGCCAGAAGAGATCGTGTCACCCTCTTTGACCAACCATTTCGCCAAAGTGCCTTCCTCCATCGTCGGAGACAGCGCGGGCATAAGTAGTTCAATTGCCATTGTCTTTTCTCCTTAACGGTAGGTGACGTCTTTGACCGCCTGGATCACGTCAGCCGTGGTCACAAGCGCGAGTTTTTCCAAATTGGCGGCGTAGGGCATCGGCACATCTTTGCCCGCACAGGTGATCACCGGCGCGTCCAGATAATCAAACGCCTTTTGCATGATCACCGAGGAGATGTGGTTGCCGATGGACCCCACCGGGAAGCCCTCTTCGACGGTCACGCAGCGGTTGGTTTTCATCACAGAGGCCAGCACCGTGTCATAGTCGATCGGGCGCAGGGTGCGCAGGTCGATGACTTCGGCGGAAATGCCCTCTTCGGCCAGTTTGTCCGCCGCTTCCAACGCATAGGTCATGCCGATGCCGAAGGAGACGATGGTCACATCCGTGCCCTCGCGCCAAATCCGCGCTTTGCCAAACGGGATGGTGAAATCGTCCAGAACCGGCACCTCAAAGGACTTCCCATAGAGGATTTCGTTCTCAAGGAAAATCACCGGGTTCGGATCGCGGATCGCGGTTTTCATCAAGCCTTTGTAGTCGGCTGCCGAGTAAGGCATGACCACTTTCAGACCCGGAATATGCGCATACCATGCGGCATAACATTGCGAGTGCTGCGCGCCCACACGGGCCGCCGCGCCGTTCGGACCCCGGAACACCATCGGGGCGCCCATCTGACCGCCAGACATATAAAGCGTCTTGGCGGCAGAGTTGATCAGGTGGTCAATCGCCTGCATTGCAAAGTTAAAGGTCATGAATTCAACGATCGGACGCAAACCACCAAAGGCCGCCCCCGTTGCGATCCCGGCAAAGCCGTGCTCGGTGATCGGCGTGTCGATGATGCGTTTTGAACCAAACTCGTCCAACATGCCTTGGGAGATTTTATAGGCGCCTTGATATTCGGCCACCTCTTCGCCCATCAGGAACACGTTTTCGTCGCGGCGCATCTCTTCGGACATTGCGTCGCGCAACGCTTCGCGCACCGTTTGTTGTTTCATCTCGGTGCCAGCCGGGTAATCCGGCTCAACCGCTTTCGACACAATCGGTGCGGCGGCCTTGGCGGGCGCTTTGGCCGGGGCAGGGGCCGCATCTTCAACAGGTGCCGCCTCTTCAGCCGGGGCGGAGGCAGACAGGTTGGAGGCGGACAGGTTGGAGGCGTCTTCGCCCTCTTCAATGATAATCGCGATCGGGGTGTTCACTTTCACGCCCTCCGTGCCTTCCGCGATCAGGAGTTTCCCCATGATCCCTTCGTCCACGGCTTCGAATTCCATCGTCGCCTTGTCGGTTTCAATTTCCGCGATAATGTCGCCGGCGGACACGGTGTCCCCCTCTTTGACGAGCCATTTCGCAAGCGTGCCCTCCTCCATGGTCGGAGACAGCGCGGGCATCAGCAGTTCGGTAGCCATTGTCGTCTATCCTCCCAAATCAGGCGTCATGCTGCGGAATTTCATCCGCATAAATGTCAGTCCAAAGTTCGCTCTGCGCCGGTTCCGGGCTTTCTTTCGCGAACTCGGCGGAGGCGTTCACCACCGCCTTGATGTCCTTGTCGATGGCTTTGAGATCGTCTTCCGTGGCGTGGTTGCCGGTCAAAAGGATCGACCGCACCGCCTCAATCGGATCGCGCTCTTCGCGCATCTTCTGGACCTCTTCGCGGGTCCGGTATTTTGCCGGGTCGGACATTGAGTGGCCGCGATAGCGATAGGTTTTGACCTCAAGAATGTAGGGGCCTTTGCCCGCGCGACAATGCGCCGTGGCCCGCTCTGAGGCCTCTTTGACCGCCAAAACATCCATGCCGTCGACTTCTTCGCCTTCGATCCCATAGGCGGCGCCACGTCCCCAATAGCTCGGCGATTTGGTCGAGCGTTGGGTTGAGGTGCCCATGGCGTATTGGTTGTTTTCGATGACAAAAATCACCGGCAAGTCCCAAATTTCGGCCATGTTATAGGTCTCAGCGACCTGACCTTGGTTCGCCGCGCCATCGCCAAAATAGGCAAAGGTCACATTGTCATTGCCTTTGTATTTGTCGGAAAAGGCCAGACCGGCACCCAGAGGCACCTGCGCGCCGACGATGCCGTGACCGCCATAGAAATGCTTCTCTTTCGAGAACATATGCATGGAGCCGCCCTTGCCTTTGGAATAACCACCCTCGCGCCCGGTCAATTCGGCCATCACGCCTTTCGGGTCCATGCCGCAGGCCAACATATGGCCGTGGTCGCGATACGAGGTGATGCGTTTGTCACCCTCTTTGGCTGCGGCCTCAAGCCCAACCACAACCGCCTCCTGGCCGATGTACAGGTGACAAAAGCCGCCGATCAGGCCCATGCCATACAATTGGCCGGCCTTTTCTTCAAAACGGCGAATGAGAAGCATATCCTTGTAATAGGCGAGCAATTCGTCTTTCGAGACGTTCGCTTTGCTCGCCGGCGTGGATGCTGATTTCCGGGTTGCCATATGGCCTCCTCCTCCAAAGTCCGACATATAAAGTGGTCTGCATGACATCCGGGTGACAGATGCTGTGCAAGTCGCCCACACCCCACAAAGAGGCGCGGTCCTTCGCCGCTTTTCCCGATCAGGAAAAAGCGTAAAAGGGTTTAGTTTAGTATTAAACTATATAATACAGACGCAACGTCACGAATGCACGGGTTTTTTGAGTTGCAATTTGGGACGCAGCTATGCGTTTGGGGAATAGCTTTGATCCGACGCCCTTAACGACAGCTGATAAGCTGTGCCTCATAGCGCGCTGCGCGCACGGCGACCGCGTCGGCGGTGCTCAAAAGCCAGGATTTGCTCTGATATGTGCCGCGACGATACCCCGTGCGGCCTTCGTGATAGGCAAGGTAGCTGTTGCGCGCATCGCTGTTTGAGATGCCAAGGGCGGCGTTGTTGCCGCTGACATACCAGCCGATGAAATCCGCGGCGTCCCGAATGTTGCTCCGGCTTGCGCCCGCGCGTCCCGGCCCGTTGCGGTAGTCGTCCCATGTGCCATCGAGCGCCTGCGCATAGCCGCGCGCCGAACTGGCCCGGCCTTTGGGGATGATGAACAGCACATAGCGTTTCGGCGGGCGGGCCGTCGCGCGAAAGGTGGATTCTTGATAAATCAGTGCCATTTGCACCGGAATTGAGACACCCCATTTGCGTTCTGACGCTTTGAGCGCCTGTTGGTAATGCGGGCGTTCTTTGAAAATGGAGCAAGCGTTTTCGGGGTCCCGTGGTGGGTTGCCTCCGCCGCTGCACGCCATGAGTGTGCCAAGCAAAAGAGCCGCAAAACCCAATTTGGAGCGGCGCATCAGGCGGGTCGGGAACATGGCTTTCATATCGGGACTCGTTTTGCTCGTGTGTCCTTGGTGATCCGCCTTGGGCCTTGTGAGGGCTTAGCGAATGACGATCTCATCCGAACGCAGGTATCCCAAAATATCGCGAGCCTGTTCGTCCAGAAGGTCAAGGTCAAGATAGCGGTCTGACAAGCGCATCGTCTTGTTGCGCATCACCGCCAACTCTTCGTCAAGTTGGCCGCTCACCGTCTGCAATTCGGACAATTCAGCCTCGATTTGCAGACGGCGAAAAAGTCCGTATTCACCCTGCACGGAGGCAAAAGTGAAATAGCCACCTAAGGTGACAATGACGCCGGTGTACAAAAGCACGGCCAGCGACGGACGTTTGCGCGGATGAGCCATGATAGGCTTCTTACCTTTGTATGATAGGTGCTTTTGACACCTGTACTGCCTCAAACGGGCCACCTCTTTGGTCGGGTCGCTCCGTAACTCTCTTATGACACAAGTGATTCGCTCTGTGAATCCCAAAAACGAATCGTCGGCAGAAAAAAGCTCTCAAAAACAAAGCGCCCCAGAATTGGGGCGCTTTGCCGTCTTGTCATAGGGCGGGGGTTAGCCCGCGATGGAGGCCGCGTGGATGCTGTCCACGGCCGCTTGCAGCGTGGCGTCAAATTCCGCGTCGGTTTGTTTGGCGTTCAACCCTTCGGACAGGGCACGCGAGAAGGACGCGATCATGCCGGTGTTTTGGCTCAGGATGGCGTTGGCATCGTCGCGGGAATAGCCGCCAGACAGCGCCACAACCTTCAAAACGCGCGGGTGATCGACCAGCGGTTTGTAGAAATTCGCAACACTGGGCAGCGACAGTTTCAACATCACCTTTTTGCTCTCATCCAAGGCGTCGAGATGGGTCAAAATCTCGTCGCGCAGGATCGCTTCGGCCTCGGCCTTATCTGCGATGGTGATGGTCACTTCCGGCTCAAGGATCGGCATCAGACCCGCCGCAATCACTTGCTCGCCAATCTCAAACTGCTGATCCACGACCGCTTTGATCCCCACCGGGTTGGCGGCATTGATCACAGAGCGCTCTTTGGTGCCAAACACGCCCAATTTGAACGCCCGCGCCAAAAGATCGTCCAGACCCGGCATCGGTTTCATCACCTGAACGCCGTTGTCTTCGGCCTCAAGCCCTTTGTCGATCTTCAAAAACGGCACAACGCCCTTTTCTTCCCAAAGGTAATGCGAGGTCGGTTTGCCCGCCACATCGCGGTCCATCGTCATTTCAAACAGGATCGCACCGATCACTTTGTCGCCGGTAAACGCCGGAGATTGCATGATCCGCGAGCGCATCGCATGCACCGCGTCAAACATTTCAGCTTCGCCGTTATAATCGCTTTCCTCAACGCCATAGAGTTTCAGCGCCTTGGGTGTCGAGCCACCCGATTGGTCCAGTGCTGCAATAAAGCCTTGGCCTTCGCTCATCTTGGCGGTCATTTGTTCAATAGACATCTGTATCCTCTTTTGGCTCACTCGTTGCTCACGTGACCCCTCATCAAGGGGAGGCTGCGGGTCTTGCTCCGGGTTACCGTGCCCTGCGGTTTGTCGCAATCGTGGTGGCGCTAACATTTTGGATGATTGCGCTCACGGCCCCGTCATGTGGCACGCTAGGCGGTTTTGCAGGCAAAGGATTTGATTTGGAGCAACCGTGCGGGACATGGCCACCATGCTGTGACGCCATAGCCCCACGATGGCCCCCAGATGACAAAGGCCCACACGAGGGGATCGCGCGGGCCTTTATCTTTGTCAAAGAGGGGCGCATTTAACCGAGCGCCACAACCCCCGGAAGCGCCTTGCCTTCCATCCATTCAAGGAACGCGCCGCCTGCGGTCGAAATATAGGTGAACCCATCGGCAGAGCATGCCATGTTGATCGCCGACACCGTGTCGCCACCACCCGCCACTGAAATCAGCTTACCAGCTTTGGTCTGCGCCTCAATTTCCGCCAGCATTGCGAAGGTGCCGGTGTGAAACGGGGTCAATTCGAACACGCCCAACGGGCCGTTCATGATCAGTGTTTTTGCGCCATCAATGATCTCGATGATGCGTTTGACAGAGGCCGGGCCGGCATCAAAAATCATCGCATCGCTTGGGCATTCGGTCACCGGAACGACGTCGTTTGCCGCATTGGCTTTAAATTCGCGCGCCACAACCACGTCGATTGGCAAAACGATCTCACAGCCTGCCTCATCGGCCTTTTTCACGATCTCAAGCGCGGTTTCCGCCAAATCATGTTCGCACAGGGATTTACCGACATCGACACCCTCTGCGGCCAGAAATGTGTTGGCCATGCCGCCGCCGATGATCAGATAATCGACCTTGCGCACCAGATTGCCCAACAAATCCAGCTTGGTGGACACTTTCGCCCCGCCAACCACGGCCACCACCGGGCGCTCCGGGGTCGCCAAAGCGGCCTCAAGCGCGGAAAGCTCCGCCTGCATCAACCGACCGGCGCAGCAGGGCAACAATTTCGCCAAACCTTCGGTCGACGCATGAGCACGGTGCGCCGCCGAGAAGGCGTCATTGACATAGACATCGCCCAAAGCCGCCAAGGAGGCGGCGAATTTCGGATCGTTGGTGGTTTCGCCCTCATGAAACCGGGTGTTTTCAAGCAAAAGCACCTCACCCGCGCCAAGATCCGCCACCGCCGTTTTCGCCGGTGCGCCAATGCAATCGCTGGCAAATTTCACCGGCACGCCCAAGACCTTGGCCACCGCATCCACGATCAGCCCAAGGCTCATGTCCGGGACAACCTGGCCTTTCGGGCGACCAAAATGCGCCATCAAGACGGGTTTGCCGCCCTTCGCCAAAATATCGTCGATCGTGGGTTTGATCCGCTCAATCCGTGTGGCATCGGTGACATGGCCCGCCTCAAAGGGGACGTTGATGTCCACCCGTGTGAGCACCACTTTGCCGTCCAAATCCATGTCGTCGAGTGTTTTCCATGCCATGTTTGCGTCCTTTCGGGGAGGTTGCAGCATCTTTGGCCCTTGTTTGCGCTTTAGACACGCTTTCGTCAACTCCGGGCTGCCCCTCTGTGCGCGCTTGCCTCTTTCCCTCGCGCGCGTGCCGCTTTAGAGTGCGCGAAATTATGATGGTGAGGAGGCTTCCATGGCCGAAATTAAAGATCCCGAAAACACGATTATCCTGACGCTTGAAAACGGCGAAGTGGTCATCGAGTTGATGCCCGAAATCGCGCCCAAACATTGCGACCGGATGAAAGAACTGGCCCGCTCTGGCGCCTATGATGGCGTTGTGTTCCACCGCGTGATCGACGGCTTTATGGCGCAAACCGGCGATGTGCAGTTTGGCAACAAAACCAAAGACTATGAGCCGCGTCGTGCCGGCACGGGTGCCTCTGATCTGCCCAATGTCGAGGCCGAGTTCTCCGGCATTCCGCATGATCGCGGCACCATCGGTGCGGCCCGCGCCCAAAACCCGAACTCTGCCAACTCGCAGTTTTTTATCAACTTTTCCGACAACCATTTCCTCAATCGCCAATACACGGTCTATGGCCGGGTGATTTCGGGCATGGATGCCGTGGATAAAATCACCCGTGGCGAGCCGCCGCGTGAGCCCGATGTCATGGTCTCCATGAAGGTGGCCGCCGATGTTTAAATCCGCTCTGACAGCTTTGGCCATTTGCGTGGCCGCGCCAAGCTTTGCGACGGGTCTCGACATCGTGGTTGAAGGCGAGGCCAGTGGCGTGGTCCATATCGACCTGTTCGAGGATGTGGCCCCCGGTCATGTCGCCCAAATCACCGCACTTGCCAATGAGGGCGCTTATGATGGCGTGGTGTTTCACCGCGTGATCGACGGTTTCATGGCGCAAACCGGCGACGTTGAATACGGCAAAATGGGCGCGGAGGGCTTCTCCATGCAGATGGCCGGACGTGGCGGGTCGCATTTTGATGACCTGAAAGCCGAGTTCTCTGACAAGACCTTTGACATCGGCGTCGTTGGCATGGCGCGGTCGCAAAACCCGAACAGCGCCAATGCCCAGTTCTTCATCATGTTCGCCCCCGCGCCGCATCTCGATGGCCAATACACGGTGGTCGGCAAGGTGACGCAGGGGATGGATGTGGTCAACGCGATCAAGCGTGGCACAGGTCCGAACGGGGCCGTCATCGGCGCGCCGGATGTGATGACATCGGTCAAAGTCACCGATTAAGCCATAGCGTAAGACAAAGATCAAAGGGCGCTTTCGGGCGCCCTTTTGTATGTGCCGCCGATTAAAACTCCAACCGCAGCCCCGCCATAAAGGCGCTTTGCGTGTCCGCATAGGACGCCGCCGCATTCAAAGACCATGCCCCGCCAAGCCCGACCTGCGCCCCCAGCGCCACAAGCGCTTGATCCGGCTCCGACAGCGGCACAGAGACGATTTCGCTCAGGGTCACACGCTGACCAACCGGATGGCGATAGGCCAGTTCCAATTCCGTGCCCGCCGCATTGGCCCCGCTGTAAAACAGGCTGGCCGAGGCCGCGCCAGGCCCCAGATCGCGGTTCAGTTGCAGTTTCGCATTGGCCTTGGTTGTGTCGCCATCGACCAGTTCAAGGGCGGCATCGACGCTCATGTTCGGTAGCTCCATACGCCCTGCCACACCCAGGATATAGCTGTCATAATCCTCGACATAATGTAGCGACATCGCCGCCCCATCGCGCATATAAGAAGCCCCAAGTGGCAAGTATTTCGGCTCGGTGATCGTGCCATCCGTGGCGCGGCTGAGGCCCACCTCGCTGCGCTCAAGGGCCGCCGACAGAAACACATCGGTGAGGGCCGGTCGGGCAAAGAGATCATAGGCCGGGCGCGGATTGCCAACCGAAAACCGTTCCTCTTGCGCGGTCTGCCACGTCACCGCGGCGTAGGTCTCGTGCAAGCGCCCAAGATTGCCAAACGCGCCAAAGCTCAGGCCAAGCCCCTCTGTGGGCGTGGCCCATGTCCCATTGCCGCCAAATGCCAGGCCTTCGTCCTTTGAACTGTGATCAAGCCCATCCGTGGCACTCAACATGACCCAGCCACCACCAAGCAACCATGACTCCGCATTGGCCCTCCCGGCACAGGATGCGCCAAAGCCGAGACCGAAACAGAGAGACACCAGTGCAATCCGTGTGGTGTGAGATGGTTTAGAGCAGGTCATAGACCCAATATGTCTTGTGCTGTCGCAGCATTCAAGTTTCAGGGGCGGGTCTTTATGCACATTCGAGTGAGCATAAAATGCCGCGCCCAGAGGCATAGGGGCGCGGCGGAATGTTCATTTATGGTCAAACCTGACCGGTGTTTCAGGCTTTCAATGTCACCAAAGCGTGGCGTTTTTTGCCCGCCGAGAGTTTCAGCGGGGTGGCGAGATCGGCGGCGGTGATCAACAGACCTGCGTCTTTGTGATCGGCATCGTTCACCTTGGCACCATTGTCGGCAAACAGGCGTTTGGCCTCTTTGCCCGTCCCCACAAGGCCCGAGCGCACGAACAGTTGCACGATGGAAATTCCGTCGCCAATCTCCTGTGCACTCAGTTCCAACGTCGGAAGGTCATCGCCCATTCCGCCTTTTTCAAACACTTCGCGCGCCGTGGCCTCTGCCGCCGCTGCGGCCTCCGCCCCGTGTAGCAATGTGGTGACCTCATTGGCCAAAATGATTTTCGCCGCGTTGATTTCGGAGCCTTCCAACGCGCCAAGACGCTCACATTCCTCCACCGGCACTTCGGTAAAGAGCTTCAAAAACCGCCCCGTGTCCGCATCTGTGGTGTTGCGCCAGAATTGCCAGAACTCATAGGGTGACAACATATCGCCATTGAGCCAGATCGCCCCACCTTGGGATTTGCCCATTTTGCGGCCATCCGAGGTGGTCAAAAGCGGTGTGGTCAGGCCAAAGATTTCATTGTCCAACACGCGGCGGGTCAGGTCGATGCCGTTGACGATATTGCCCCACTGATCCGATCCGCCCATCTGCAACACACAGCCATAGCGGCGGTTCAGTTCCAGAAAATCATAGGCCTGAAGGATCATGTAGTTGAATTCGAGGAAGGACAGGCTTTGTTCCCGGTCCAGACGCGATTTCACCGATTCAAACGACAACATCCGGTTGACCGAAAAATGCCGCCCGATGTCGCGCAGGAACTCAAGGTAATTGAGCTGATCCAGCCACTCCGCATTGTTGCGCATCATTGCGGTATTATCTTGCCCTACCGCGTCGCCGCCTGTGGGCGTGGCCTTGCCATCGCCATAGTCGAGGTAGCGGGCAAACACTTTTTGCATCCCGTCGATATTGGCACCGATCTGTTCCGGGGTCAGCAAAGGTCGCTCATCCGCGCGAAACGACGGATCGCCCACTTTCGTGGTGCCGCCGCCCATCAGCGTGATCGGTTTATTGCCGGTCTTTTGGAACCAGCGCAGCAACATGATGTTGAGCAGGTGCCCGACATGCAGCGAGGACGCCGTGGCGTCATAGCCGATATAGGCGGTGACCATCCCTTTGTTCAGATAATCGTCCAGCTCTTGCAGGTTGGTGCAGTCGGCCAGGAACCCGCGTTCAATGATGATACGCAGAAAGTCTGATTTGGGATGGTAGGTCATCGGTCACATTTTCCGTTCAAAGGGTCAGCGCGGCCTGATATATCCGGGCAAAGGCCAAAGGGAAAGAGTGTCATGCGCGGGAACGGTAAAGCAGAGCCAATCTGGGTGGCCGGATGTATGTCTGGCACCTCGTTGGATGGGGTCGATGTGGCCATGGTCCTGACCGATGGGGTGGAGGTTTTCGAATTCGGCGACAGCCATTTTCGCCCCTATTCTGAGCCAGAACAGGCGCTGTTGCGCGCCGAACTGGGGTGGTGGTCCGCCTCAAAAAAGCTGTGCGAGGTGATCGAAACCGCCCATGCGGAAGCGCTTTCAACCCTCAAAGGCTTTGATCTTATTGGATTTCACGGGCAAACACTGGCCCATGACCCGGGTCATGGCCGCACCTGTCAGGCGGGCGACGGCGCGGTCTTGGCCGAAGTGTTCGACGTGCCTGTGGTGTGGGATTTTCGCAGCGCGGATGTCGAAATGGGCGGGCAGGGCGCGCCTCTTGCGCCGTTTTATCACCACGCTTTGGCGCGGCTCATCGGCGCGACATCCCCCGTGGCATTTCTCAATATGGGCGGGGTTGGCAATCTCACTTGGGTCGATCCGCGCGTCGCCGATCCGTCTGAGACGGGCGCTTTGCTGGCCTTTGACACCGGCCCGGCCAATGCCCCGGTCAATGATCTGATGCGCGAACGCCGCAGTATGGCCTATGATGCCGATGGCGCTTTGGCCGCCAGTGGCACGCCCGACATGGCCGCGGTGACGCAGGGGCTGGAACACCGGTATTTTTACAAAATGCCGCCCAAGTCACTGGATCGGAACGATTTTCACGACATCATAAATGCGGTTTCAACTTTGACAGACGCCGATGCCGTCGCCACATTGACCGCTTTCGCCGCCGCCTGTGTCGCCCGCGCGATGGAGCATTGTCCAACCCCGCCGAGCGCGCTTTATGTCACGGGCGGCGGGCGGCACAACACCACTTTGATGACCATGCTCGCCGCCGGGGTGGATTGCCCTGTGCTCCCGGTTGAAGCGGTCGGTTTGGATGGCGACATGTTGGAGGCACAGGCCTTTGCCTTTCTCGCCATGCGCGTCAAACGCGGCTTGCCGACCTCATGCCCCGCAACCACAGGGGTGCGTGCGGCAATTGGCGGTGGGCGTGTGTCGAAGCCCGGTTCATAGGATCTGACCCGTAAGGTGTGAGCAAAGAACACCCCCGATCCACTGCGGAGGGGGGTGTTTTGTCTTTAAAACGCCACGCCTTTCACCTGAGACAGGGGAAAGGCGCAACGCTTTTGGATCGCTTTAGGCGGCTTCGGTCGCGCCCGATTTTGCGGTCAACAGGCCTGCCCCCTTTTCAGAGACAAAGCCAAACAACGTGCCGATGATCATCGAGATCAAGACCATCACCGTGGCCTGCGCGGAGGCGGCCAGATCGCCAATCGCCACGCCGGACAAAAGCGCAAAGCCTGCGGTTGCGGCATAGCCATAAACCGCCGCCGGGATGGTCGCCAAGGCCGGAAGATGCGCGCCCAGCACAAGCACCACAACCGACAGGCCGACGATGATCGAGGTCACGGCGACAGAACCGCCAACCGTTGCCACGACAAACAAGGCGGCCGTGGCGACAACCGCGCCCCAAGCGTGGTTGATGGCGCATTTGCTGATGGAGGAGGCGGTGCCCCCGGTGTGATAATAGGCACCCCAGCCAATAAAGAGCGCCCAAACCTGTAGGCCCAACCCGGTCCCAAGGCAGAGATATGTGGCGACAGACGCCAGCACGCCGATAGAAATCGCCAAAGCGTTGATAAGATTCATGTGACTTTCCTCCCAGTCTGTTCGAGGCGCTTTGCCCTGCGGTCTACAGGTTCTTCTTCGCGCGCCTCTTGATGTGAGCCTAGAGGGACGGGATGTTTCGCGGCTATCGGGACCATGGTGGGTCGGGTCTTGCGACCGACCCGACCAAAGGCGCGCATGCAGTTGCGGCATGAACTGGCCGGTTCTATTGGAAAGCTATTGGGAAAGATCAGGTTTTGAAGGCTGAGATGTGGAACGTGGCTGGCGGGCAGGTAGAGTGGCGGTTCCCCCCCAGCCCCTCCTGTCCGACCAGCGCTTACTCCACCAACCCAACGGGACAGGTAAACACACCACACGTTCCCGCACTCTTTAACTGACGCTAAGTTAACCTTGCGTCAGTTTGGGGCTAGTGTGGAAATCCTTACCTTTGGGGGAAATTTGCGGGGAAAATGCCGTAAATTTCCCCGTTGCCCCGCCGCTTTGTCGGGAGGGCATAACGTAAGGTCATCTTCATTGCCGCCGGTGTTCGTTTTCTGCCTCATGGCGCGTCCCATGATCTTCGTCTTTGGCTGCCCCTTCCGCTGTCATGAGGCAAGGCGGGCATGAGCCGGGAGGGACGTGGGGCTGGATGGCGCATTTTGCTTTGGCTTGGCCTGTGGCTGTGGCATTTGTGTTCTCGCGGAGCGTCTGACCTGTTTTTCTGTCCTGACGAGTGGTCGTGCGCGTTTCCCCTGCGTGATCCGTGCGGCTCAGGTCACGCGCGTGCGATGTCAAAGCCAAGAGGGGCCAGTTCAAACCCCTCAAACCGGAATCCGGGCGAGACCGTGCACCCCACCAACGTATAGTCGCCCGTGCTGCGGGCGGCCTGCCAAACCCCTTTGGGGACAATGAGTTGCGGCTCTTGGCCTTGCGCAAAATCAGGCCCCAACATCACGTCCCGCGCCGGGCCACCGTCCGTTTCGGACAGAGACAGGATCAGCGGTGCCCCGGCATAATAGTGCCAGATTTCGACCGCATCGACGCGGTGCCAATGGCTGTTCTCGCCCGCTTTCAACAAAAAATAGATGCAGGTTCCCGCCGGACGTGCGCCCTCTTCGGCCTCTGCCACCCATGTCTGACGAAAATATCCGCCCTCGGGATGGGGCTGCAACTTCAGGCGCTGGATCAGCGCTTCGGCGGTGGGCGTGCTCATGGGAACCTGCTTTCAAATCTTGGGGATATGCCCGGCCGCATCATCGCGCACCGGCCCATTCTTCCGCGGATCGTCCATCACCTCGATGGCGCGGCGATAGGGCACAAAGCCCGAACGGATGTAAAATCCCACCGCCTGCGGGCTGTCGAGCGTACAGGTGTGCACGAACAACCGTGTGATCGGGCGCTTGAACGCCAAATCCAGCGCCCGCTCCATCATCCACCGCCCAGCACCCGTGCCGATCAGCTCTTTGGATAGGCCAAAAAACGTCAACTCCGTGTTGTCCGGGTCGCGGAAATCCAATTCCAACAGCCCCAACGCCCGCCCGTCTTTGGTCAACGCAGAGACCTCAACATCCTTATGATGCAGGATCGCCGCCAGCGCCGCATCCTCCATATAGAGCCGCGAAAACCACAGCCAATCCTCGCCAACCGCGCGATACAGCCCGCGATACCACGCCAAATCCGGCGCCTCATGCGCCACCAAGGTCACGCCCTCAGGCGCCGCCACATCGCGCGGCGCGGGACGTCTGGTCATCTCAAGATAGGTCACCACCGCCGCCAGCTTGCCGGAGGGGAGGGGATGGATGCCGTCAGAAAGCGGCGAGGCGGGGAGGGGGGATGTTTGGGTCATGGGGAATGGAATGTCTGAAGCTAAAAGCTGGGTCAAGTAGGATTGAATTTAGGACAGGAGCAATCGTGACTATCTTTGCATGCCTTGTGCCTGCCCGAATTTTCTTGGGTAACAATTCTAAAATCGCGAAATGCAGCGCGCTTTTGGGTGACGTTTACATCTTCGCCGTTCTTTGGAAGTGCTCCCTTAATAGCCTCTACGCAGCAATCCGGCTTTGCGCCTAAGTAAACCTCTTTGAGAGTAAGAACGTCTTCCCACTTGAGGAACTTTAAACACCCAACGTCTTTCACAAGGGTTTTCGCCTCATCAAAGAAAATCAAAAGTCTTTGTTCCTCTTCGTAAGACCAATCCAACTCTTTCGTCGCACAGTGAATGATAAGGTCTCCTAGTGGCGTTTCACTTGTGAGCAATGGCAGGGTCTGAGCCTCACGTAACGGGAATACATGTCGATTGCGCGTGTAGTTTACTTCGGCCAATTTGACGCCGGGTTTTTCTTCGTATTCGAAGACAAGGCACGCTCCCCGGTTTTGATCGGCGTAATGCGCCCACATAAGGGGTGAGTAGTGATGGTTAGAAAAGCATATCAATCCCATTTTTTCGTTGGCCTTGGCGGACCAGTCTCGGATTTCTGTGCGAATTTCCCTTTTTGTTGGGATGTCAGTCTTCTCTGGTGCTCGAAAATTTCCGAGTTCAAAGACATCGTTGCATTCATTGAACCGTGATATCTTGAGGTGGCGGTTTTGGAGGTTTGAAATCAAATGCTTCGAAGGCATGAAATAGCAAAGGGTTGGCATGGGAACCTCCTGTAAAAGGGTTAAACAAAAAGCCCCACCAAATTGGCGGGGCTTTGTTCATTTCGTCAATGCTTTAACGGCCTCACGACTTCAAAATAGACGTCCCGGCATATTCCGCCGTCGCGCCCAGTTGTTCCTCAATGCGGATCAACTGGTTGTATTTCGCCATCCGGTCCGACCGCGACAAGGAGCCGGTTTTGATTTGGCCACAGTTGGTTGCCACGGCCAGATCGGCGATGGTGGCGTCTTCGGTTTCGCCCGAGCGGTGCGACATCACGTTGGTGTAACGGGCACGGTGGGCCATATCGACGGCTTTGAGGGTCTCAGACAGGGTGCCGATCTGGTTGACTTTGACCAGCATGGAGTTGGCCACGCCCTGCGCAATGCCGTCGGCAAGGCGCACGGGGTTGGTCACGAACAAATCGTCACCGACAAGTTGCACGCTGTCGCCCAATTTCTCGGTCAACAGTTTCCAACCGGCCCAATCGTCCTCGGCCATGCCGTCTTCGATCGATATGATCGGGTAGTCGGCGCAAAGCGCGGCAAGGTAATCGGCGTTCTCGGCGGAGGTCAAGGATTTGCCCTCGCCCTTCATCTCATATTTGCCATCGACGTAATATTCGGTCGAGGCGGCGTCCAGCGCGAGGTAGATGTCCTCGCCGGGTTTGTAGCCGGCTTTCTCAATAGATTTCATGATGAAATCAAGCGCTTCTCGGGCGGAATTGATGGCGGGCGCAAAGCCACCCTCGTCGCCGATCCCGGTGTTGTAACCTGCCGCCGAGAGCTCTTTTTTCAGCGTGTGGAACACTTCGGAGCCCATGCGAATGGCCTCTTTGATGTTCGCGGCAGAGACCGGCATGATCATGAATTCCTGAATGTCGATCGGGTTGTCGGCATGTTCGCCGCCGTTGATGATGTTCATCATCGGCACCGGCAGGATGCGCGCGGCGGACCCGCCAATGTAGCGGTACAGCGGCAGGGCGGAGTAATCGGCGGCGGCTTTGGCACAGGCCAAAGAGACGCCCAAAATGGCGTTGGCACCAAGGCGGGATTTGTTCGGCGTGCCGTCGAGTTCGATCATCACCGCGTCGATGGCTTCTTGCTCGGTCACGTCCATGCCCACGAGCGCCTCAAGGATTTCGCCGTTGACCGCAGCCACAGCTTCCAAAACGCCTTTGCCCATGTACCGGGATTTATCGCCGTCGCGCTTTTCATTGGCTTCATGCGCGCCGGTCGAGGCCCCTGACGGCACAGCGGCGCGGCCCATGGTGCCGTCTTCCAGAATGACGTCGACTTCGACGGTGGGGTTGCCACGGCTGTCAAGAATTTCGCGGCCGATGATGTCGATGATGGTGCTCATGGCGGAGGTCCCTTTGTGAAATTGGGTAGCATGGGTGTTCGGCGCAAATCTCGCGCGTCACGTTGGTGCTTTGATACCAGTCAAGACGCGCGCGTCAACAATTGAGCGCTAACATCGCGCGCTTCTTTGAGGGTTGTATGACAGAAGCGGCGTTAGCGGTAACTTATTTGGGTCAAAGTGGGAGGATTGGTGCGCGCTTCAGGAGATTGGACGCAAGTGGATGGCCCGTGTTTTGGTGAATGTCTGTTTTTGGCTCATACTTACCACGGTCACGCCTTTCGCCCTTTTTAATGATAGGCAGGCTTAGTTCGTCTGAAGCTTTTCGATAACGTTGTCGACAACGAGATAGCCTGCCCGCGAGAGATGAGGACAGGTTATCAACCTTCCGGCATTCCAGCTTGCAAGGTGCTTCGCAGCTGGAATGCCATGAGCAACGATCACGCGAGGTTTGCATGTCGCCAGCAGAAAATCGAAGGTGTCTGTTCTGCTCTTCGGCATATTCGCCATTTCGGTTGACGGCGTCGCGAAAATATTGGTTTCCAATACATGCGGCACTTGTTTTTTAATCCGATCAATGCGGCGTCGTGTGGCCGAAGGCCCCTTTCCACGGGCCGCCCGTTCGGCGTCATAATCCCTGCGCCATGAAACAAGATCGAACCCTTTGTCTGTCGACCAAAAGCGCCACCAGTCACCGCCAGTCGTTGCGGCGTTATAGCCGACAATCCATATGTCGCACGAAGACGGGTGACCTTGACAGACAAAAGGTCTTTGCGTCGAGGGACGACCAATAATATCTGCAAGCTGTGTTTCTAAATCACTCATAGGTCGAAGTTACCAGGTTACCAAGATTGTTGGACCATATACCGTTGCGTCGAGTGGAAAAGTCCCGCAAAGCCGCCTTCAATACACCAGCCCCTCAAAACCCGTGCGTTTGCGCCTCATCGGCCAGTGTCGCCACCGAAAGCCGCGCCAGTTTGCGTTCGCGCAGATAGGCGTAAAGGCCGGAGGCGATGATCAGTGCGGAGCCGAGATAGGTCATCAGATCGGGGCGTTCGCCAAACACCACGATCCCCACCAACATGGTGAATACCAGACGCGTGTAGCGAAACGGGGTGACGGCGGAGGCATCGCCCAACCGCATCCCTGCCACGATACAGGCATAGCCAATGGTGCCAAACACGATCCCGGCAAGGACCATCAGCGCCTCGGGGGCATCAGGCATCAGCGGCGGCGTACCGGGGGTGAGGGCGAGCATCACCAATGATGCGACTGCGACCGTCAGATAGGCCTGAAATGACACCACATTTGAGGGCACGGCGGCGTCCATGACGCGGGTCATCAGGTCGCGGATCGCCACGGAAAGCACCGCGACGAGCACCCACAAGGCCTCAGGTTCAAAGCCGGAAAGCCCGGGACGGATGATCATCAGTACCCCGATGAAGCCGATGACAATCGCCATCCAGCGCCGCCATCCGACCGATTCATTCAAAAACAACGCCGCGCCCATGGTCACCACCAAAGGCATGGATTGAAACACCGCGCCGACAGTGGAAATATCAACCAAGGACAGCGCCGTGGCAAAGGACAGCGCGGCAAAGGCTTCGGTCCCGGCGCGGGCCAAAATCACCGGGCGCCAATTGCGCCGGACAAAGATCACATTGCCCTTGATCCGGGCGATCATCCCAAAGGCCATACAACTCCCGATCGCGATCAACGCCAAAATCTCGCCCACCGGCAGGGTCTCCGAGAGACGTTTGATAAACATATCCTCGACCGTAAAACTGGCCATAGCGGCGACGACGAGGAGAATGGCGTTGAGATTGTTCATCGGGGCGGACCTTTGCGTTGCTCTCCCGCTTGCCGTGTTCTGACGCGTCTCGCAAGCCCGCACCCCGGATCAAAGCCGCAGATGGGGGGTGCAAAAAGGCGTGAAAGCGTTTCGGCTTAAACGTGAGACAGGTTTAGGCCGAAACGCCGTGCGACCTAACACGGGGTGTGAACGGATCAATAAAAACCCCAAAAGGATGGCGTTCCCAGAACGTTTCAGGACTTTTTGCGCACGCCGTATAATTCAAAGCGATGGCCCTTGAGATCATAGCCCAGCCGGTCTGCGATCTGCTTTTGCAGGGCTTCGATTTCCGGGTCGACAAATTCGATCACTGCGCCGGTTTCGATGTCGATCAGGTGATCATGATGGGCGCGATCTGCCGCCTCATAGCGGGCGCGGCCATCGCCAAAGGCCAGTTTTTCCAAAATCCCGCGCTCTTCAAACAATTTCACCGTGCGGTACACCGTGGCCAGCGAAATGCCCTGATCCTTGGCGGCAGCGCGCCGATGCAATTCCTCGACATCGGGATGATCCTCAGCCTCCTCCAACACGGAGACAATCACCCGACGCTGTTCGGTCAGGCGCAGCCCCTTGGCCTCGCAACGAGATAGGATGGTGTTAGACATCGGGCCTCCGGGTAAACGTGGGGCTAGGGTAGGAAAACGGGCCGGAATGGTCCAGCCCAGTTTTTGATCACACGGGTTGAAAAGGCGTTTTGCGGCGTGCGGCCTGGGTGAGGCAGCTAAAAGCAGAGCCGCCCTTGCATCACCCGGACCGCGTGCCCTTCGATGGTCACGGCCTTTGGCGTGGCGGTCACAGAGATGCGCGACGGTCGCCCCATGTCCTCGCCCTGGTGGATCATCAAAGACAGATCGCGCCCCTCCACCTCACAGAGCAAACGCCCCAAAGCCGCCGCCGCAGATCCGGTCGCCGGGTCTTCGGGTATATTGTCCAGTGGCGCAAACATCCGCATGTGGATCGTCTCCCCATCGCGCACATAGGGCGCTTGGGCAAAATCCAACCCCTGCGGATGGCGGGCGTGGCCGTCGCGCAGGGCCGCAACGTCGATGGCGATGCGTGACAGGGCATCTCGCGAGGTCAGTTCGACAAAGGTAAAGGCCAAGCCCATGCTGGCCATCACCGGGGAGGTGGCGAGATCGGACACCATAAGCCCCAAGGCGCGCGCCACCAGATCGGGGGCGGGCTCGGCGAGGATGTCGAGCGGTTGCGACGCGGTAAACGCGGCGGTGCCGTCCCGGGCTTCGGCCTCAATCAATCCTACCGGCAATTCCAATCGCATCTGTGGCCCGTGCCCCAACTCGGAGAGCGCCACAGCCGCGCCGATGGTCGGATGCCCGGCAAAGGGCACTTCCATCGTCGGCGTGAAAATACGGAGACGTGCGGTGTTGCCGGGGTCTTGGGGCGGCAAAAGAAACACCGTTTCGGAATAATTGAATTCGCGTGCAATCTTTTGCAACTGATCCTCGGGCAGATGTGCCGCATCGGGGATCACCGCCAAAGGGTTGCCGCCAAAAGGACGATCGGTGAACACATCATAGGTGAGATAGGCCGTCATACGTCCAACCTCGGTTCGCGGCCCATGCGTTTGGCCAAAGGCGCAACGGTCAGGCCCTGAACGATGATCGAGAACACCACGACGATATAGGTCGCGGTCAGGATCACCGGTTTCCATTCACTGTCCGGCAAGGAGAGGGCGAGGGCGACCGAGATGCCGCCTTTCAGCCCGCCCCATGTCATGATCGGGATGGTGCCTTTGGAAAAGCTGCGAAAGGGTTTGAGCAACAACACCGGTACGGCCACGGCGGTGAGCCGGGCCAAAAGCGCCAAAAGCACCGCCATTGCACCGCCCAAAACCGACGACATGTCAAAGGCCACGGCAAAGACTTCAAACCCGATCATCAAGAACAGAATGGCGTTGAGGATTTCGTCGATCATCTTCCAAAACGCATCGACATAGCGCCGGGTCTCTTCCGACATGCCGTATTTTGCGCCGACATCGCCGATCAGCAATCCGGCACAGACCGCCATGATCGGCGCGGAGACCTGTAGCGCCACGGCAAGCTCATAGCCGCCGAATGCCAGCCCGAGGGTGATCAACACCTCAAGCGCGTAATCATCAATCAACCGCATGACGCGGAAGGTCAACCAGCCCAAAACGAGTCCCAAAAGCGCGCCGCCAATGGCCTCTTGGGCAAAGAGTTTTGCCGCGCCCTGTACCGCACTGTCCGCATCATGCGCGTCACCATGCCCACCCGTCGCGCCAAAGGCCAGCCCGACCAAAACAAGGTAAACCACATAGCCAACCCCATCGTTGAACAGGCTTTCTCCGGCGATTTTGGTCTCAAGACTTTTCGGTAAAGACGCCTGACGCAACACGCCCAGCACGGCCACCGGATCGGTGGGCGAAATCAACGCCCCAAACGTGAGTGCGATCAACAAGGGCATCCCGGTCATCCAGCTAAAGCTCACGCCGACCACCACGGTCGAGAGGCCGACCCCCAAAGTGGCCATCAAAAACACCGGCCCCCATTGCGCCCGCAGATCAGAGATTTTGACATGCAGCGCGCCTGCAAACAGCAACAGACCCAACATGCCCTCCAGCAACGTGTCAGAGAAATCAAAGGCCATGACCTCGGTGCGGATGGTCTCTTCGACCATGGACGCCGGGAAAACCGCGTCCAACCCGATGATCACCAGCGAGGCGATCAGGGCGACGACGAGAATGCCGATGGAGGAGGGGAGTTTGAGAAACAGGTAATTGATCGCGCCGAACGCGCCTGCGAGGACGATCAAAAGCGAGGCGATTTGCAGAAGAGTCATGGGGAAGCCTTTGCCAGTCAATACCGTCTATGTATCAGGCGAGGCGCGTGCGACTAGGGGAAAGTTTGCCCGCCCCGTAAGGCTTGATCTCGTGTCACCACATCGGCCCAGATCGGTAAATGATCGGAGGCGCGGCGCGACAGGACCGTTTCCATCACCCCGGCGTCGCGCATTTCAAGCCCCTCGGTGAGGGCGATCCGGTCCAGTGCCGCCATCGGGCGGGCGGCGTGAAAGCTGCGACCGGGGGCGAGAATGTCAAAGGTGGCGCGCAGCGGATCAAGGCCTCTGTGCGCGGACCATTCGTTGAAATCGCCAAGGATCACCGTCGGGCGGTTATCAAACGCGTGCAGTTGATCGAGAATGGCATGGAGTTGCTTTTGACGCGACGACCGCAATAGCCCAAGATGCACGCCCACAATCCGCAATCCCGGCACATCAACCGCTACGGCACCGCGCGGCTCCAACCCCGGCAGGGTGAGCCGATGCGTGGCCTCCGCCACCGTGCCTTTGCGTAGTAAAATCGCATTGCCATGCCATCCCAAAGAGACCGGGGAGGTGTTGAGGGGAAGCGCGATAAAATCCGTATGGGTGTCGATCATCCGGGCGGGCAGGGCGGCCGGACGCGCACCCAGCCGCATGTCCGCCTCTTGCAACGCCACCACATCGGCATCCATCGTGTTGATCACATCCAAGATGCGCCCCGGTGCGCGCAGCCCATCGGTCCCGCGGCATTTGCGCAGGTTATACGAGGCGAGGCGCAATGCGCCCATTTCCTTCTTCGTCATCATATGAATAACATAGGAACGCAGGCCTTGGATTGCATCCCATTGCAATTGCATCCCATCGCAGAGGTCTTGTTTTGGCTGCCCCTTGTGTGCGGCGTGTGCGGCGCGACAGTGAAGGACAGATATGAAACGGTTGTTCAAAAACGCCAAATCTCAGCCATTGGTGATGCGGCTGGTTTGGCTGGCGCTGATCTTTGAATTTTGTGCCGGGCTGATTGCCGCGCGCTACGCGTCGTCCTTTGTGGCGCTCGGCACCTTTGGTCTGACGCTTTTGCCGCTGTTGTTTGCAAGCCGCTACCACATTTATGTCCCGCGCTCTTTCATGGCGGGGATCGTGCTGTTCCTGTTTGCCACATTGTTTTTGGGCGAGGTGGGCGATTTCTACAATCGCTATTGGTGGTGGGACGTGGTGTTGCACGCAGGCTCCGCGCTTGGCTTTGGCTTGATCGGGTTTGTGGCGATTTTCATCCTGTTCCAAGGCGACCGTTACGCCGCACCGCCTTGGGCCATCGGCATGTTTGCCTTTTGCTTTGCCATGTCCATCGGCGCGCTTTGGGAGATTTTTGAATATGCGATGGATCAGGCCTTTGGCAGCAATATGCAAAAATCCGGACTGCAAGACACGATGTGGGATTTGATCGTCGATGCGGGGGGCGGCTTGATTGGGGCCATCTCAGGTGCGCTCTATGTGGCGCGCGAGCGGGGGTCGCTATTTGCGGGGCCGTTTGCCGGATTGTTTCGCGATTTCATCACCCGCAATGCCCGTTTGTTCGCCAAATTTCGCTCCAAATAGACGGGCCTGCCCCACTCCATTAGGTGCCGCAGAACGTCTGTGCCACCACCTCATCCTCGGCGGGCGGCTGGATCAAATCACGGTCCGCCTCCGCCAGATCAAATGGCGTGGACAACACCCGCACCAGCCGTAGGGCCAGACTGTCATCGCCCGCCAAAGAGGCTTCAATCGCCTGTTCAATCCGATGCGTGCGCGGGATCACGGCGGGGTTGGCGCGCGCCATGTGGGCGGCAAAATCTGTGGGCCGCCGCGCCTCCCAACGCTCAGACCAGCGATCAAACGCCTCGCGATCCAACAGCCAATCCCGCGCAGTGCCGTCCGACAAGCCACGGAACACATTGGTGAAATCGGCCCCGTCCTGGGCCATCAGGGCCAAAAGGTCTTGGACCAAGGGCACATCGTCCTCGGCCGCATCCGCAAGGCCAATTTTCGCCCCAAACACCCGCCGCCACTCGGCCTGATAAAGCGTAGGAAATCGGTTCAACACCTCGGACAGCGCGTCAATCGCCTGCGCTTGCGACCCAAGTTCGGCCTCCATCAATGGCACCAAACACGACCCAAGCTGCGCCAGATTCCAATGCGCGATCGACGGCTGTTGCTCATAGGCGTAGCGGCCCTGTCGGTCGATCGAGGAATAGACCGCTTTCGGAGAATAGCCGTCGATAAAGGCGCAAGGCCCGTAGTCGATGGTTTCGCCTGAAATGGCCATATTGTCGGTGTTCATCACGCCATGGACAAAGCCCAGCCCCATCCATTTGGCGACCAGATGCGCCTGAGCCGCTAGGATCGCCTCGTAGAGGCCCAGCGTGCCCTCGGCCTGCGGAAAATGGCGGGCGCGGACGTGATCGGCGAGGATTTGCACCGCTTCCACATCTTCCTGCGCGGTGAAATATTGAAACGTGCCGACGCGAATGTGGCTGGCCGCGACCCGTGTCAGGATCGCGCCGGGAAAGGCCCGTTCGCGTTGCACCCGCGCGCCGGTGCGCACGGCGGCCAAGGCCCGCGTGGTCGGGACCCCCACCGCATGCATGAATTCGCTGACAATAAATTCGCGCAACACCGGACCGATCCACGCCCGCCCGTCACCATTGCGCGAATAGGGGGTGCGGCCCGCGCCTTTGAGCTGAATGTCAAAGCGACCTTGCTCTGTGACAGCCTCGCCCAACAACACCGCACGCCCGTCGCCCAAACGCGGCGACCAACCGCCGAATTGATGCCCGGCGTAGACCTGTGCCAAAGGATCGGCCCCATCCGGGATCACATTGCCGGCAAACACAGCCGCGTCCCAATCAGAGGCACCCAACTGCGCCGCAAGCTCTGTGTTGAACAGCACCATTTCGGGCGCGGGCACCTGTTCGGGCGCGATCTTGGTGAAAAACCGCTCCGGCAGGCGGGCGTAGCTGTTGTCAAATTGGACCTCAAATTGGACCATGTCGCGCCCTCCGTTTCCTGTCACAGGTTTATCTAGCTCATCCGTGCAGCCGCGCCACCCGTTCGGTCAAAAGCGCGAAAAAACCGTCCGCATCGGCCTGCGCCATAAACATCGCATTTGGCGCGCGGTCTGTGACCCCCCACCAATCGGCAACGGTCATGCCACGGGTCAGATCGGAGTGGGTTTCAATCTCGACATTGATAAACCGCCCCGAAAACAATTCGGGCTTGATCAGATAGGCAATGACAGTCGGGTCATGCAGCGGGCCACCCAGCGAGCCATATTTTTCCACGTCGAAGCGCTCGAAAAAATCCAGCCACCCGGCCACGACATCGCCCAGATGGGTGCCAAAATCGCGAAAGGCCTGAAGCCTCGGCGCGGTGACCAGTACCTTATGGGTGCAATCCAGTGGCATGACGGTCAGTTTAACACCAGATTTAAACACAATATCAGCAGCTTCCGGGTCAACGTAAATGTTGAATTCGGCGGCGGGGGTGACATTGCCGACCTCAAAATACGCGCCACCCATCAAGACGATTTCCTGAACCTTTTCAATAATATCCGGCGCTTTGTTAAACGCAGTTGCAATGTTGGTCAAAGGCCCCAAAGGACAGAGCGTCACCGTGCTCGCAGGTTCTGCGCGCAGGGTGTCGATGATGAAATCGACGCCGTTTTGATCTTGGAGCGGCATCACTGGATCGGGCAATTCGATGCCGTCCAGCCCGGTCTTGCCATGCACATGTTCCGCCGTCACCAACGTGTGCGCCAGCGGGCGGTCACAGCCTTCGAACACTTTGACATCGGGCCGCCCGGCCACTTCGCAAACCTTGCGCGCGTTCTTCGCAGTCAATGCCAAAGGCACGTTTCCGGCGACCACTGTAATACCGAGGACGTTCACGTCTTCGGGCGACCCAAGCGCCAAAAGGATCGCCATGGCGTCGTCTTGTCCGGGGTCGGTGTCGATGATGATGTTGCGGGGGGAGTTGGGGGACATCGCGCGCCTCTTAGGTATTTCGTCGAGGCGCAGGATGTCTTGGCAGAGCCGGGATGTAAAGGCGGGCCGAGGGTGGCCCGCGCCGTTTTAGCGCGCCGTTTTAGCGCCGCACTTGGCGTGCGCCTGCGGCCCCTTTGATGAGGATGGTGCGAATGCCCGCAAGATCTTCGTTCGAAAGCGATTTGGCCGCGGTGATCCGACGTTGTGCCGCGGTGCCCGTGGGCGCGGCGGAGGTCGGCGGGCGCAGGCGGAACTCATAGGCGGCGACAGAGGCATCCGCAGAGGCCACGCGGACCAGTTCGGCGTCGAAATAGCCAAGCGTGGGCAGGGTTGCGGTGGCGGTGATGATGGCACCAGAGGCCGATTTGACCACGTTGACATCCGAAATGACCGGGGCCAAGGGCCGGGTGTCGACGAAATTCGGATAGCCTTTGCGCGGCGCCAGGGAGGGCAGGACGGTGGCTGCGGTGCCATCATTCAACACGGTGACGGGCTCGGATTTCCCAAACCAGTTCAGAGGGTTGATCCGCGATTCTTTGATCGAGGCACAGCCCGTTACCAACATGAGCACCAACCCAGAAACAATCACCTGACGCCGCATCGGGCCTCTCCCCATAAATCTCTTTGACCAAGGGCTACCTGAAAACAGAAGGCTTGAAAAGGGTCGCAATCGGCGCGGATGCTGGACCTTCTCCCCCTGACGCCTTATGTGAAGGATCAACGGAACAAGGAGAGACCCGATGGCGACGGAGCGCTTTGAAGAGATCGTTGAAACCTTTGAGTTTCTGGACGATTGGGAGGACCGCTATCGCCATGTGATCGAGATGGGCAAAGCCTTCGCCCCCTTGGATGACGCGTTCAAAGTGCCCGCGACCAAGGTTGAGGGCTGCGCCTCGCAAGTCTGGTTGGTGCCAACCATCGAGGGGGGGCGGTTTGACTTTGTCGGAGCCTCGGATGCGATGATCGTTCAGGGGCTGATCGCCATTCTGCACGAACTCTACGCGGGGTTGCGTTTGCCCGAGGTTTTGGCTGTCGATGCCCCTGCGGAATTGGCGCGGCTGGGATTGGACGAACACCTGTCTTCGCAACGCTCAAACGGGCTGCGGGCCATGGTCACCCGCATTCGCGAGACGGCGGCCAAAGCCACAGCGTAATCGCATCAGGTGCGGAGAAAGCGCTCAAGATCGCCATAACCGGTCAACCGGCGCTCGAACGTCAGGCCCAGACGGGCGGCGCAAACGCGCGCGGTTTCGGTCAAATCCGCATCCTCGGTCTGCGCCAGATAGACCAGTTTTTCGTAATTGCCAAAATACATGTCACGTAAATCCGGGTAGCGATCCAACCCCAAGGGTTTCCACACAAAGGCATCAAATTGCCGGGCGAGGAAGTCGGTCAGGTAGAAACTTGTGACTTCGCCATGGGCGGCAAAGGCCTCGGCCCCTTCAAAGAACGAGTAACAATGTGGGGCCGAGATCATCTCTGCCCCGTATTTTTGACACAGATCGGACAATAGCCCGCCTGTGCCACAATCCCCATAGGCCACGAGAATATGGTCATACGCGTTCCGGTGCTTGAGGATCGCGGCCTCGACGGCCGGGATGATTTTTTCAGGCGTGTTGTGCAAGATCGCGGGCAGGCAGGTCAGCGTCAGATGATCCAACCCGTTGGCCGCAATCAGTGCCAGGACCTCGCGCGCCAAAGCGCCACAGGCGATGACCAAGGTCTTGCCTGTGCCGACCTGATCGAGACCCTGATCGCGCAGGGCCTCATCGCTGAGGAGGGTCACGCTCATTTCAGCGTCACAGCCGTCCCGTAGCACATGACCTCAGAGGCGGATTGGGCGATGGCCGAGGTTTGAAACCGCACCGCGACAATCGCATCTGCGCCAAGCTCGGTGGCCTGTGCGATCATCCGATCCATCGCCTGTTCGCGGGCTCCGGCCAACAGGGACGCATATTCTTTCACCTCGCCACCAACGATATTGCGCAGGGATGCGACAATGTCAGAGCCGATGTGTTTGGCGCGCACGGTCGAGCCGCGCACCAGTCCAAGGGAGACGGCAACCTCTCTCCCGGCGACGGTTTCAGTTGTCAAAACAAGCATCTCAAGACTCCGTTTACTTTTCAATTTTGTCGTAATGATCGTCTTCGGTGCTGCGGAGGCGATCTTCCAGGACGCGCCATGCAATATAGCCCACCGCGGCGGCCATGATCACCAAAGGCCAGATCACCGGCATTTGTAAACTGGCCAAAATCATGGATCCCAGCCACAGCGTCCCTAAAATCGCGCCGCCCACGACCACAAGGATTAAGGCCAATTTGTCAATTTTCATGTCTGGCTCCTGCGTTCGTGGGCACACGGTTAGAGTTGATTGTGGCGCGCGGCGATCAGTCGTTTGGCGGTTTCCACCGCAATCGCCGCGTCATCGCAATAGGCATCCGCGCCAATGGCCCGGCCGAATTCTTCGTTCAAGGGGGCACCGCCGCAGAGCACAATATATTTGTCGCGCAGGCCTTGCGCGGACAGGCTCTCAATCACGGTTTTCATGTAGGGCATGGTCGTGGTCAGCAGGGCGGACATGCCGATGATATCCGCGCCCTCGGCCTCTGCCGTGCCAATGTAACTCGCGGCTTCGGTGTTGATGCCCAGGTCGATGATCTCAAACCCCGCGCCTTCCATCATCATCGCCACAAGGTTTTTGCCGATGTCATGAATGTCGCCTTTGACCGTGCCGATGACCATTTTGCCCATTTTCGGCGCGCCGGTTTCGACCAAAAGCGGTTTCAGGATGGCCATGCCGCCCTTCATCGCCTGCGCCGCGCGCAGCACTTCGGGGACAAACAAGATCCCATCGCGGAAATCGTCGCCGACGATCTGCATCCCCGAGACCAGCGCTTTGGTCAGGATGTCATAAGGGGTCCATTTCCGCTCCAACAGGATGCGCACGGATTCTTCGATCTCGTCTTTCAGACCGTCATAGAGGTCATCCATCATCTGTTCGGTCAATTCGTCGTCGTTGAGATCGGACAGGATCAGGTCGTCTTCATTGTCAGACATCTGTCATTCCTTTTTGGACAGCGCCATACTGCGCCTGTGTGTGCGGTGAATTCTGCCAAGTCCCGCGCAAAGGGGTCCCTAAGAATGGGGATTGGCAAATGTTCTCATTTTGTTCTACATCTTGGGCATGGCTCATGATTCCACTCAACACCCAGATTTGCTTGCCGATACGTTGCCGCTTGGGCTTGTGCCCAAGGCGCGTGGGGCGCAGTCGAACGCCAGCGGCCGTTTTGAACGGCTGGCGCGTGAAACCTTTATCGACGGCTGGGACGCTGAGCTTGAGCAAACCATCGCGCGCACCACCACGGTGGACGAACGCCCGCGCAAAATCATCACCCGCAACGCCAGTCCCGACATCCCGTTTGATCGCTCGATCAACCCGTATCGGGGCTGCGAACACGGCTGTTCTTACTGTTTTGCGCGGCCCACCCATGCCTATCTTGGGCTGTCCGCGGGATTGGATTTTGAAACCCGACTGACCCGCAAAAAGGGCGCGGCAGAGGTTTTGGCCCGTGAACTCAGCGCCACATCTTATACCGTGGCCCCGATCGCCATTGGCACCAACACCGATCCCTACCAACCGATCGAGGCGCGCGACCGGGTGATGCGCGGGCTGCTTGAGGTGCTGTCCGCGCACAATCATCCGCTCACGATCACCACCAAAGGCACGTTGATCGAACGTGACATTGACCTGTTGAAACCGATGGCCGCAAAAGGGTTGGTGCAGGTCGGATTGTCTGTCACCACGCTGGGGTCGCGCCTGTCGCGGCAACTCGAACCCCGTGCGCCGGTGCCGGCGCGGCGGTTGAAAACCATGCGCCTTTTGGCCGATGCCGGCATCCCCGTGCGGGTTATGATTGCGCCGATCATCCCGGCGCTGACCGATCATGAATTGGAGGCCATCATGGGCGCCGCCGCCAGTCACGGCGCCAAGGCCGCGGGCTATATCATGTTGCGCCTGCCCTTGGAGGTTGCACCCCTGTTTGAGGATTGGCTGGCCACCCATGTGCCCGACCGGGCGCAACGGGTGATGAACCGGGTGCGCGAGCTGCACGGCGGTCAGGTTTACGACAGCCAGTGGGGCAAGCGGATGAGAGGCGAGGGCGAATGGGCCGAACTCATGGCGCAACGCTTTGACATCGCGCTCAACCGCACCGGCCTCATGACAAAGCTGCCCGCGCTCAGACAGGATCTGTTCGCGGTGCCGCCCAAAGCGGGCGATCAATTGAGCCTGTTCTGAGACCGGGCGGGTCATCTGCGCTTCCCCTCTATGGATCAATCGCGGGCCCGGCGGCGGCCGGACCGTTCGCGTTTGGCGGGGCCTTTGTCATCAGTGCCATCTGAGGTCGAAGAGAAGCCGCCAAGTTTCGCGACGATCAGTTCCAACGTCGGGCGTTCGCCGCGCGGACGGGTTTCAAGCGCCTCTTTCATGGCGCGCAGATGTTCGGGCGTGGTGCCGCAGCAGCCGCCAATGATCGTCGCCCCCGCGTCGCGCGCCATACAGGCGTAATCGCCCATCAATTCGGGTGTGCCATCATAATGGATATGCCCATCCATATAGCGCGGGATGCCGGCGTTGCCTTTGGCAATGATCGGGCGTTCATGACCCTGCGCCGAAAAGCCCAAAACCGTGCGCAACAAATCCGACGAGCCGGTGCCGCAATTGGCACCATAGGCCACGGGAGGCATTGGCATTTTTTCAACCATATCTGCAAGTTGCGCCGAGGTGACGCCCATCATGGTGCGCCCCGCCGTGTCAAAACTCATCGTGCCGACCCAGGGCAGGCCTGCCAAAGTGGCGCCTTCTGCGGCAGCTTTATATTCGTCGGCGGCGGAGATGGTTTCGATCCATGCCACATCGGCACCACCGGCTTTCAGCCCTTCAGCCTGTTCGTGGAACATCTCGACAGCGGCAGAATAGGACAGCGGTCCCATCGGTTCCATGATCTCTCCGGTCGGGCCCATGGACCCGGCCACAATCACCACACGCCCGGCACGATCAGCGACATTGCGACCGATTTCGGCGGCGGCTTTGTTCAGCTCATGCACACGATGTTCGGATTTGTGCAATTTGAGGCGCGAGGCGGTGCCGCCAAACGAGTTGGTGAGGAAAATGTCAGACCCGGCCTCGACCGCGCCCAGATAAAGCCGGGTGATGTTTTCGGGCTTGTCGACATTCCAAAGCTCCGGTGCATCGCCAGAGGACAGGCCCATGTTGAACAGCGTTGTGCCCGTCGCCCCATCAGCCATCAGCCAATCACGGGTTTCAAGAAGTTTGGAAAGGGCGTTGGGCAGGGGGGCGTCGGTCATGGCGGCTCCGGGGGACTGAATAAGGGGGCGCGAGGGCGCGCGGACAAAGAAAAAGGTCCCGGACGGGCGGCCCGACCGGGGATTTGTAGCCCATGTGCCATGTCTGGCCCGATTTATCAAATTCAATCAGGTCATAAAGATCATGAGCGTGCTGCACATTCGCGCGACCAAGAGCGAGCGGAAGAGATGCGCCGTGTTCTTCGCCTCAGCCCGCACCAGTGGCGCGGCGGCGAAACAGATGCAGGGTGCGGTGGGTGGCAAAGCGCGAGGCTTTCATCGGGTTCGCGGTGGGTCTGGGTGGCGGTGCGGTCACCCGGCGCAAAATATCCATACCCGCCACCACAAGCGCCAAGCGAGACGGGGCGGCGAGGTAGAGCGTTTCCCACTGTGGGGCAAAGGCGGATTTGAACCGGCGCAGACCCGCAGCCCCCGATTTGGCAAGAAACTTACCCCGAAGCCAACGGGTCAAAGCGTCATCGTCGTGACCGTCCCAGGGCACAGCGGCCAAGGACAGGCGCGGACAGCCATAGGCGGCAGCGGCACGAATGGCCTCGACAATCAGCAACTGTATCGTGCCATCCGGGGCTGCAGAACCCGCGCGCATCAGATCCAGCGTCATTTCGTGACGGCTTTCGTGCAGGGAAATGAAGGCCACAAGCGTTTCGCCCTGATAGGCGAGAAACACCCTTTGGCAGGAAATATAGCCACGATCATAGGTGCCCATGGAGAACCCGCGCTCCTTGCCGCGCCTGTCGAGCCATTCCTGCGCCACGCGATCCATGTCGGCGAGGGGCAGGTCGCGGGAGCCTTCGCGGACTTTGATATGCGCGTCTTCGGCCTTGCGGATGACCCGGCGCAGTTGTCGGGTTTTTGAGCCTTCGAGCGAAAACTGAGCGGGGACGAGCCAGGCTTCTTGCGCTGTTGGGAGCACTTTCCAACCCGCCCGTCGTGCCGAGGCCGCCATGCGCGCGCCGCATTTATAAATCGCGGGCATGCGGTAGCGCATCCGCGCGGCACGAGACAGCGCGTCGCGGGCGGCAAAAGGGCAGCCCCGCGCAGCAATCGGATCGGAGAGCATGACAAGCGATTGGCCAATCGGGGCAGCAAGGCCAAGGGGGTGGCCCTTTTCCGAGGTCAAAAGGGAGAAATCGCGTGTGCGCAACAGGTTGGCTTCTGCGCGGGGAGCGGAAAACAGCTGTAATTCCATTTCGGGTGTGAGGTAGGGCGCGCTTTTGGTTTTGATCAGACCGGGTTCGCGGGACAGCGAGCATGAGCGGGGCCCACGCAGGATCAGCAGCCCGGCAATCATGGCGGGCAGGGCATAATAGACCACGCGAAACGCCAAGACCGCCCCCAAAAGCTGTTCAAGTTCAACCATGTGCAAAAGGGAGGCCAGCGTGGCCTCAAACGGGCCGACACCGCCCGGTGTCGAGCCGATGATGCCCGCGCCCAGTGAAAACAGATAGGCCGAAATGGTCTGGCCGATGGCAAGATGCACCTCAGGCGGCATCAGCGCATAAAGCGCAAGGCCCGCAAGGATGGTGTCACAAGCGGCCAGCCCGATGACCGTGCCCATGGCGCGCAGGCTGGGCCACGGCACACGCACCAGCGGTCCGGGCGGGTAGACCGAAATCATAGCCATCACAATTGCCAGCGCAATCGCCCCAGTGGCGAGCGATTTCATCCACGGTATATCCGGTTGAAAGGCCAGCACCGCGACGGCCGCGACCACCGCCCAACCGGCCAAAAAGGACAGCGCGACCGCGGCGGAGAGGCGCGCGGCCTGCCAGAGCGTCAATTCCGGCAACATCCGCCAGCGGATCAACGTGCCCGTCAAAGCGCCAAAACCCAAGGATTGCGACAATCCGATCGCCGCGATGCCGGAAAGGCGGGCCGCACGGGCAGAAATACCGGTGCCGAGCTGAGCGTGTAAAACGCGGTCATATTGGCCGACGGCCCAGAAACTGCCCAGGGTGGCAAGCCCGGCGAGACCCCATTGACCGGGGCCGATTGTGGCGACGGATGCGAGAATGGCGGCAAGGTCGAGATGGCCAAGTTTGCCCCAGATCAGCCAACCGATGAACAGGGTCAGTGCCAGCGGCAAAAGCTGTTTGCCCAAAAGCGCGCGCAGGCCGTTTGTCCTCGCCGATTTCGTCGCGCGTGTCACCCCGAGGTGCGGTCGCACCGAACCGGGCCTTGGGCGCATCGGCTCTGAGACGCGAAGGGCCTTTTCGATGTCGAACGGGCTATGGCGCATGGCGAAGGTGGTCCTTTGAGCTGAGCCTGAAATCGGGGCTTACCGCACGTTGTGTCACAAGGCGTGCAAATCCGTGCTCCGTGAGCAATAGCCCCGGTTTTGCCAAGATTCGATTAATCCACGTTCAATTTGATCGCGGCGAGGCCAAAAGTTCCAACAATAAAGACCCAAAGGGGGCTGTGTCTGAGGCGGGGCAGAGGCCACATGAAAACGGCCCGCATGAGTATGCGGGCCGAGATGGCAGAATTGGCGGTGTTTGTTTGGCAGTGACATACACCCGACGACATACACCCGACGACATACACCCGACGGACCCCGGCGAACCGGGGCTGTCAGATCAGCGTATCAAGCTGGGTTTATTGCATCATCTCTTGTTGAGACTCGACCATGAAGGCGGCATATTTCTCGCGGATCGCTGCGGCGGTTGAGCGTGAGCCGAGGTCTGCGGCGACTTTGGCAATCACATCTTCGGCACCGGATTCTTGCATATCGGCGCGGATCACCTCCGCCACATAGGCCAAAGCATCGGCTGCGGATTTGCCCATAATATCGGCGGCCCAAAGCGCAATTTTTTTGTCCGCACGGGCCTCCAACCGAAATTGGGCCTCGGCGTCATGGGCGAATTTGGATTCAAATGCGGCTTCGCGGTCGTCAAATGTGGTCATTGTTGGCTCCTCCTCAACTGCTGATCTTACTTAAAATATGGGACTTATCTTTGCGACATATCAAGACGCATGAATGAATATTTATCAAAAACTTTAAAAGGACACAGCGTGTTGGCATGGGGCAGGTGGCGTTTGGACAGAGTTTTCCGCTCTGGCGGGCGCAAATATGGCGCCGAACTTGCTCCCGGCGTTCCCTTGCCCTAAAGAGCGGCATAAAGAGGCCGGTCGCGATGATTCCCGGCCCATCAGCTTTTGGAGGCCCCATGGCGCGCCGTAAAAAAATCTATGAAGGCAAAGCAAAGACTCTTTATGAGGGTCCAGAGCCGGGCACGCTGATCCAGTATTTCAAAGATGACGCCACCGCGTTCAATGCCGAAAAGCGCGCGACCATCGAAGGCAAGGGCGTGTTGAACAACCGCCTGTCCGAGTTTTTCATGAACGGTCTGACCGCCATCGGTGTGCCGAACCACTTCATCAAGCGCCTGAACATGCGTGAGCAACTGATCCGCCAATGCGAGATCATCCCGCTTGAAGTCATCGTGCGCAACTTTGCCGCCGGGTCCATGGCCAAACGTCTGGGTCTCGAAGAGGGGATGCGCCTGCCGCGTCCGATCATCGAATTCTCCTACAAAGATGACGCTTTGGGTGACCCTTTGGTGCCCGAAGAATACATCATCGCCTTTGGCTGGGCGTCGCAGCAGGACCTCGACGACATCGTCGCCTTGGCTTTGCGGGTGAATGACTTCATGTCCGGGGTGATGTATGGCGTTGGCATCAAATTGATTGATTTCAAAATCGAAATTGGCCGGGTTTGGGAAGGCGATTTCATGCGCCTGATCGTGGCCGACGAGATTTCGCCGGACAGCTGCCGGTTGTGGGACATGGAAAGCGGGCAAAAGCTTGATAAAGACGTGTTCCGCCGCGACTTGGGCTCGCTCACCGATGCCTATTCCGAAGTGGCCCGCCGCCTTGGCGTTTTGCCTACGAACGGCCCGATCGGCGACAAGCCGACCCTGATCAACTAACTTCCTAAAGGATTGCCCACGATGAAAGCCCGCATCGACGTCATGCTGAAAACCGGTGTTCTCGACCCCCAAGGGGCGGCCGTCCAACACGCGCTCGGCGCGCTTGGGTTTGAGGGCGTCAACGAGGTCCGTCAGGGCAAGGTGATCGAATTGGATCTGGCCGATGGCACCTCGGAAGAGTCGATCAAAGAGATGTGCGACAAGCTTTTGGCCAATACGGTGATCGAAAGCTACCGGATCACCATGCTCTGATCTGAGTTGGGTCTGTAAGAGATTGAAAAGCCGCTCCTTTGGGGGCGGTTTTTTTTGATGGGCGATTGGGTTTTCCCAGAGTTCTCTGAGCCGGGGCGTCAGGGGTGCTCCAAAAACCGCTCCACTCGTGCTCGGTCTGTATCGGACAGAACCGGGTCTAGAGATTGAAGGGCGGCAAGGCTCGCATGGATCAAATCCTGGTAAAGTGCTGGGTCCGCTTTTAGTACGCATGGGTCAAGTTTGAGCACCTGCATGAGAAGGTCACCTTGATAAAAATCGCCTTCTGAAAAGGGATTTACCTTAAGGGTTTCAATCGCTTTGGGGAGCAGGAACTTTATGCCAATGCCTTGGCCGATCATGATGCGAAGGTCTTCGACTGTGAATGCGTTTAACGGTTTTTGACGCAATTGATGACAGGTTGTCACAAGATAGGAGCCGAATTTCGGCGCAGGCCACACGTCTTTTTCCAATTGCTCAAGTGTTTTGCGCTCTGTGGCTTTCATGCGATGATGTTCGTGTACAATCCTTGTTTGGTCAAGCCCCGTCCTCCGCAAGGTACAGCGCTCTGGTCCCGCAATCCGTTTCCACATGATCCGGGTCGCCAAATGAGGGGTGGTTTCTTAGGGCTAAGGCACATCCACACAGGAGCCTTTCGATGATCTTTCAAGGACTGCCCTCCCTCACCGCCCATGCGCTGCGCCTTGGCAAACCGGATGCCAATGGCCAGACGCCTGAGCATGTTTTGAATCCCTATGACGCCGCGCCGTGTCGGCATTGTCTGTGCCATGTCCCAAAAGGGGCGGGGATGTTGATCTGTGCGCATCGACCGTTCTCCGCGCCGCAACCCTATGCTGAAACCGGGCCGATCTTTCTGTGCGCCGCCGAGTGCCCGCCTTACTTCAGTTCGGAAATCCCGCAGGTGTTGACCAGCTCGCCGGACTATCTGCTCAAAGCCTATAATGCCGAGGAACGCATTGTCTACGGCACCGGGCGGATCACGCCACAATCCGAGATCAAACCCTATTGCGCCGAATTGCTCGCCCGCGAGGCCATCGCTTTCGTCGACATTCGCTCAGCGCGCAACAATTGTTGGCAAGTCCGGGTGACGCGGGGATGACGCGAGGGGTGACGCGAGGCGACACGGGGGGGGGCAATCCCGACTTGATCCCACCTGCGCGCCCGTGTTTGGTTCAGGCATCCGGTCACCACAGACCCGAATCACAGGCCCCAATCTTAGATAAGATGTTTTGAGATGAATTTTGAGTTTCAATCCGATGTTTTTAAACAGCTTTTAGACCATGCCGCTTGGGCGCGCCCGTTTTGGCAGGAGCGCGACGCTTTGGTCGCGGCTCATAGGTGGAACGTGAATGCGCTCAATCAGGGTGGAAATGCCGCGACAAAAGAGTGGCTGGCGCGCTTTTTGCCTGCGCGCGCGCAGGCCTCTCTCAAGATTTTGCAAGAACCTGAGGCGTATCTCGCGCTGAGCCAAGCCCATGCCCCTCTTGTTGCAGAGTTAGAAACGGCGCCTGAGCTGAGTGCATGTCGTCCGGGCTCGCCCGGAATTGACCACAAAGATGGCCAGTCAATGAACTTTAAGGATGAGATCAAAACCTACACGGCGGGGCAATTCCTCGCGGATGTCATCCTGTTGCTGCAACCGAGCCTACGCGGGCTGACAGTTCCCACGCCTCTGGATCTCTCTGGCATGAGTTTTCCCGTTGGCTTGGATCTTTGCGCAGCTAAATTTGCCTCTAAATTCAGTGCCAAAGACGCGGTCTTTGGGCCGTTTTCAGATTTTAGTGCGGCGCAGTTCGCGGATATGGACCTGTCTGAGGCGTGGTTTAGCCATCTGCCCTCTTTTACGATTGCACAGTTCAAAGGCGATACCAATTTTTCCAACGTTTGCTTTGAGCGAGAACCAACGTTTCACGCGACGCGGTTTTCCGGCGCGACCCGGTTCCTTGGAGCGCAGTTTAAGGAGGGGGCGTCCTTTGCCGGTGCGGTTTTCGAGACCAGCCCAGATTTTTCCGGCGCGGTGTTTCACGGCAGAACATCGTTTGAAGATGCAACGTTTCACGCCTCAGCGCATCTGCGCGGCGCGTCCTTTCCGGGGGTGGTCAATATTTTTGGCCTGCCAAAGGATGTCCAAGACGAGATTTTAAATGCGCATCATCCTTAGTCTCTTGGGGTCTTAGCGCGGCACGCGAAGGGCCTTAATGACTCTTAATCTGAACTTAATATCTGATTTCAATGTCCAAAATGTCCAAAATGTCCAAAAAGACGATCTAAATCGACTGTTTTGCCAAAACAGTTGGCACTCTCTTTGGTCTGGGCAAGGCACAGGCCAAGGGCGCAATGATTGGCAAGGGCCGCCTCTCCTGTTGACTGCCACTGCCTGCCTTTTTCGATCAGCATCTCCTCAAGCCTGTGATCTTGAGCCTTGTAAGCCGCATGTCCAATCGCAACCACACTTGGAAAGATCAGATCATGAACAACATCCAAATCCGGGTGCGCTAAAACCTCAACTGCGAGAGGAAGCACCTCAGTGTGAGCGCCCCAATCGGCATTGAGAGCCTGCATAACCTGATTGACAGTCAACAGCGTTTCAAAGGTTGGACAGGTGAAAACAGTCGCAAGTTTCCCGACAAGAGAGTTTGCCAACGCTTTGTCATACAGTGCATTTTCAATATAGACGGAACAGACGCGTTCAAACGCGTCGTCGTCGAGGTTCAGCGCCTCACTCAGGGTTCGCAATGTTGCCAGCGTCGCCGGATCGGTCGGCTGTCCGGGTTTCCAAGTTCTCGCGAATGCAATCGCTGCGGCGTGGTCGTTTGGGCGTGTCATGCAAAAGCCTCTTTTTCGGATGAAGAAAAATAGAGCATTTTCAATTTTAAATATAGCCGACAGATAGCCCAATCTTGCAAGGGTGGGGCTCAAAGGCCCTCATTTTCTTTGAGTGCTCAGCTTCTTTAAGTGCTCAGCGGCTGTCTCCCATCGCTCGGCGTCGCGGTGTAGAGCGAAACTGAGTGGTGCTGGCCCTTTGCTTGCACCCGGCCCTCAATCCCCACTTGATCCAAACCCTGTCCCATCGTATCAGGCGGGCGAATGCCTCCCATCTGCCTATCTGCCAAGGAGCTCTGCCGATGAAAGCCGCCGTTCTGCAATTCCCCGGATCGAACTGTGACCGCGATATGTACACGGCGCTCAAACGCGCGGGGGCGGATGTCACCATGGTTTGGCATAAGGACGCGGACCTGCCTGAGGGGGTCGATGTTGTCGGCGTGCCGGGGGGCTTTTCTTATGGCGATTACCTGCGCTGTGGTGCGATTGCGGCGAATTCGCCGGTGGTGGCTTCGTTGAAGAAACACGTTGAGCGCGGCGGCTATGCCTTTGGCATTTGCAACGGCTTTCAGGTCCTCACCGAGGCGCGGCTTTTGCCCGGTGCTTTGCTGCGCAACGGCAATTTGAAATACATCTGCCGCACGGTGGGATTGGCCGTTGAAACCACCGACAGCCCCTATACCTCCGCCTATGCCCAGGGTCAGCACATCCGCATCCCGATCGCGCATCACGACGGCAATTTCACCGCCGATGCCGACACGCTGGACATGTTGGAGGGCGAGGGGCTTGTGGCGTTCCGCTATCTTGACAACCCGAATGGATCGGATCGCGACATTGCGGGCATCCTGTCACCGAACCGGCGCGTCTTGGGGATGATGCCGCACCCGGAACGCGCCGCCGAACCTGCGCATGGCAATGAGGACGGGGCTTTGTTCTTTGCCTCGCTGCTCGATGCGGTGGTCTCTGCCTAAACCGGGTTAAGGGTGGGTCAACTCCGGCCCGCCGTGGACCACGCTTTGGACCCCTCTGTGGCGAAACTCCGCTCAAATTGTTGAAAACCGTCAAAAATCCGCTGGGTTTGACGCGGCAGGCGCGCTCGCGACCTCTTGCAGGTCCGGGGCGGGCGGGCGTATTCTGTCCACATGAGTGACCGCGACCTGATGGGGCCGAAAAGGCCGAGAACAATGACCTGGGCCGGGCGGCTGGCGCTTGTTGCGTTTGTCGTGGCGGCCATTGGCGTCATTTGGGTCACCAACCTGTTTCTGACCGAACGCTATACCATCCTGACGCGCAACCGCGCCGAAGTGCGTCAAGCGCTGTACTCGGGCAACTTGCTGTCGGAACTTCAGCGCAATTCCATCGTGCCGATCCTGTTGTCGCGCGATCCGGTTTTGGTCGGTGCGCTGAACTCCAACGATTTCGCCCAGACCTCGCAACATCTGATCTCCTACATTCAGGAAATTGGCGCGGCGGGGATCACGCTTTTGGACGAAAGCGGCCGGGTTGTGGCGGCCACGGATCGGTCGCTATTGGGGGTTAATAATCGCCAATCGCCCTATTTCGTCGATGCGCTGCGTTCCAATGATACGATTTTCAAGACCACCCAGCTTAACAACGGGGCTTATGAATTCACCTACAGCCGCCGGATTGATGTCAATGGCGCGCTGGCCGGGGTGATCGTGGTGCTGGTCGATCTGGCGCGGTTTGAGAAAACATGGGCCGGGATTTCGGACGCGGTGGTGGTGGCCAATTCGGAAGGCCAGATCATCCTGTCGACCGAACCCCGTTGGCGTTCGAAAACCGAAACCGAAGCCTTGGCTGTCACCGACGCGCCAACGGCGATTGAGCGCGCGTTTCAGATCACTACGGATTGGTCGCCGGGCCCTGCCGAGGTCTATTTGGGCGGCGAGGCCTTGATGCGCTTGGAAAGCCGCATTCCGTTTCGCGGCTGGCGGATGACGTCATTCACCGCCTATTCGTCAGTCCGCGAACGGGTGAACGGGTTTTTGGCGCTTGAGATCATGGGCTTTGCCGTGTTGCTGTCTGGTGTGTTCTACCTGACCTCGCGGCGCGCCGTGTCGCGCGCGGGCCTGTTTCAACGCGAAAGTGCCGAATTGCGGCTGTTGAACGCCGCCCTTGAACGCGAGATTCAGGAACGCAAACGGGCAGAGAAAAGCCTAGAGGTGGCGGAACAGACCTTGGCGCAATCATCGAAATTGGCCGTGCTTGGCGAAATGTCGGCGGCGGTCAGCCATGAGCTGAACCAACCCTTGGCGGCGATGAAAACCTATTTGGCCGGCGCGCGCCTGTTGATCAAACGCAAGCGCTCCGAGGAGGCCCTGGCCTCGTTTGGGCGGATTGACGATCTGATCAACCGCATGGCCGCTATCACCAAACAGCTTAAATCCTACGCCCGCAAAGGCTCCGATCAGCTTCAGCCGATTGATTTGCGCGACTGCGTGTCCTCAGCGCTTTCGATGATGGAACCACAGCTCAAACAGCGCTCGGTCGAGATCATTCGCACCCTGCCGCCCGAGCCGGTGATCGTCGATGGCGACCGGGTGCGGTTGGAACAGGTCTTGGTCAATCTGCTTAGAAACGCCTTTGATGCTTGTAAAACCGCATCTGAACCCCAAATCGAAATATTGGTCACAGGCGGCACCCAAGCCGCAGTGACCGTGCGCGACAATGGCACCGGGATCGAGGATCTCGAGACGCTGTTTGAACCGTTCTACACCACCAAGGCGCCGGGGGATGGCGTCGGGCTTGGGCTGGCGATCTCGTCGGGGATTGTGGCCGAACTGGGGGGGAGATTGATGGCGCGCAACCGTCCGGTGGGCGGTGCGGCCTTTGAAATGGTGCTGCCCTTGTCGCGCGAAAGCAGACACGCGGCGCAGTAACGCCGTATCTTATCGTGGCCCACATTTGGGTGGCCCGAATGAAGGTGGCCCAGAGTTTGGGCCGAAAAAGAAGAGGAAAGACCATGGCGACGGCAATGAAAATCGCGATCGTCGATGACGAACAAGACATGCGCCAATCCATCAGCCAATGGCTGGCCCTGTCCGGATTTGACACGGAAACCTTTGCCACGGCGGAGGAGGCGGTGAAAGCGCTTGGGTCGGATTACCCCGGCGTTGTCATCACCGATATCAAAATGCCGGGCATGGACGGGATGCAGTTTCTCAAGAAACTGATGAGCGTTGATAGCGGCCTGCCGGTGATCATGATCACAGGTCACGGCGATGTGCCGATGGCCGTTGAGGCGATGCGCATTGGCGCGTTTGATTTTTTGGAAAAGCCGTTCAACCCGGACCGGATGACGGAACTGGCGAAAAAGGCCACCAATGCGCGGCGGCTGACGCTTGATAACCGGGCGCTGCGGCGCGAGTTGTCCGATGGCACCGGCATCATGAACAAACTCATCGGCGCAAGCCCGGTGATGGAGCGCCTGCGCGAGGATATTCTGGATCTGGGCCAAGCCGACGGTCATGTGTTGATCGACGGCGAAACCGGCACCGGCAAAACGCTGATCGCCCATGCTTTGCATGCGGTGGGCGCGCGGGCCTCGAAGAAATTCATCACCTTTGCCTGCGCCGGACGCGATGAGTATGATCTGTCGAAACGGCTGTTTGGCCCCGACCCGGACGGGCAGATTCAACCGCTGTTCGAAGAGGCACGCGGCGGCACCTTGGTGCTTGAAGACATTGAGGCCATGCCAATGCCGCTTCAGGCGCGTTTGCTGACCCTGATCAACGAACAGGGCACGCCGCCGGAAACCCGGATCATCGCGATTTGCAACCTGCAAGAACAAGGCCGGACCTGCGAGTCCGCGATGCGCCCGGACCTGTTTTACCGCCTGGCGGCGATGAAAATCACCACGCCGCCCCTGCGCGCGCGCGGCGAAGACATCCTGTCGCTGTTCACCCAGTTGAGCCAACAGTTTGCCGAGGAATACGGCTGCGATGCGCCTGAGGTGTCGGCCCAAGAGGCGGCGCAATTGTTGCAAGCACCATGGCCCGGCAACATCCGGCAATTGATCAATGTGGCGGAGCGTTCGGTGTTGCAAAGCCGGCGTGGGTCGGGGTCGATCACCTCGCTGCTCTTGTCAGAATCGGACGCGCCGGAACAGCAAACCATGACCACCGAAGGCAAGCCGTTGAAGGAATATGTTGAAGCGTTCGAGCGGATGTTGATCGACAACACGATGCGCCGCCACAAAGGCTCTATCGTCGCGGTGATGGACGAATTGTGTCTGCCGCGGCGGACGTTGAACGAGAAAATGGCCAAATACAGCCTGCAACGCGCTGATTATTTGTGATCGTTTTGGTCCTGCCCGTGATCTGCCAGTCACCGGGCGGGGCCTATTCACAGACCTGAAAGTCGACGATCCCAGCGCCGGTGCCAAACCGCTCCATGGTGTTGATCTCGATATCGACCAAAAACCCGTCACCGCCGAGGTTTTTTGTACAACAGCCGTCACAGTCCGCATCTGAACAAATGTCGATGGCTTGTGTGGTGATCTCGCGCCCGTCTTGGCGCAGGTGCAGTGTTTTCATGCCCAGCCAGCCCCAATCCTTTTCATGCACCGCCACGATGTTATGCGCGGCGACCCATGCTTCGGTCTGAGTGTCCTCCAAACCGTAAAACTGCCCGGCCCAAGTGCAGCCATTATAGGCCAGGCATTCCTCGCTGTCGGGGGCGGGGTAGGAGGTATAGTTGGTCAGATTGGCCCGATGCCATTCGGGCGCACAGGTGAGCGGTTTGGCCTGACCGAATGTTGGGAGAAGGGCGAAGATGAGGGAAAAGGTGGCTGTGACAGGCAGGGGGCGGGGCATTGCGGGTTCCTTTGGGCACAGCGAGATTGGCGCGTGAGATTGGGACGGTGAGATCAGCAAAGCGCAGATGCCTGAGGTGTGCAAGAGCGGAGGCAGAGAGCCGGGATCAGGTGAGTATGCGTTAAGCTTTTGCGGGTAATAAGGCAAATGTCATGAGGGCCCCCCGTCGTTTGGGACGCATATGCGCGTCGATTGGCGCATGTTTTCCGCGATTTCCAACGTGAACTGCCACTTTGCAAATTTGCGTGTTGTCATAGGGGCGCGGGATCACTACTGATAGGAAGACGCAGGTCTGGCTTGGTGTCCCTTTGAGGTCCCTTGGGTCCTTTGGGACAACGCCGCCCCGGAAACCGCGTGAGACTCATTCGCTGCATGCGAGAGCTGGAGCCGCCTGTGAGGTCCTTGATCCATCTGAGATCAGTGAACCCCATCGACGCCGCCCGCCCGTAGCGCAGACCGATGCCGCCGCTGGGCAGACAAGGTCAGGCATGACAAAGCCAGACGTGATACATCCAGCGGCATGAAACGCCCCTGATGTCCAAGCCGGACAGGGGGATTTGTATGGGGACTAGGGCAGGGCCGAAAGGCGCGCCCGATGTGCCGGAGAAGAACCGCGATGCAACGCGACGAGGCAAGATTAGAGCACAGACGGGACGCTTGCGTCCCCGCGCCCTTGCCCGCACGATCGCTCGCCCCAAAACATCACCCGAAAACCCGCGTGTCGCTCCGAAGGGGAGGCGCGTCTGTTGTGGGTGCCGAAAGACAACAATGGCTAAAAAGATGCTTATCGATGCCACCCACGCGGAAGAGACCCGCGTTGTGGTGGTCGACGGAAACAAGGTCGAGGAATTTGATTTTGAATCTGAAAACAAACGTCAGCTTGCTGGCAACATTTACCTCGCAAAAGTAACGCGCGTCGAACCGTCGCTTCAGGCGGCTTTTGTCGATTACGGCGGAAACCGTCACGGTTTCCTCGCGTTTTCTGAAATTCACCCGGATTATTATCAGATCCCGGTTGCGGATCGCGAAGCCTTGATGGCCGAAGAATTGGCCTATGCGAAAGCGCAGGAAGAGGAAGAGGACAAGCCGAAACGCCCCCGTCGTCGCTCCCGTTCGCGCACGCGCTCAAAGGCCGAAGAGGTGACATCCTCTGATGCGGTCGAGACCCAAGAGGTCGTGGGCGAGGATGCGGATCAAGACAGCACCACACAAGGCAGCGCTCCCCAAAGCATTTCCGGCATGGATGTGATCGAACCGGAGGCCTCCGAGGCCGACGATATGATCGCGGACCCCTCCGGGCACAGCCCGGTCGAAGAGGGCACATCGCCCGCCTTTGCCGTACAGGACACGCCGGTGGAAGAGCCAGCGGAGGAGGGCGACACCGCCTCTGATGACGTGGCCGACGACGAGACCGACGATCAAGACGATGACGGTGATGAGGGCGACGACGAAGACGACGCCGCCGAAACCGCCGCCGACAAAGACGACAGCATCGAAAGCGTGGCCGACGATGACTCCTCTGATGATTTCCGTCCGGTGCGCAAACCGCGCCCGCGCAAATATAAAATCCAGGAGGTCGTCAAAGTCCGCCAGGTGATGTTGGTGCAGGTCGTCAAAGAAGAGCGCGGCAACAAAGGCGCGGCTCTGACCACCTATCTCTCGCTGGCCGGTCGCTATTGCGTTTTGATGCCGAACACCGCGCGTGGCGGTGGTATTTCGCGTAAAATCACCAATATCGCAGATCGCAAGAAACTCAAAGAGATCGCAGGCGAACTTGAAGTGCCGCAGGGTGCTGGTCTGATCGTGCGCACCGCGGGCGCGCAACGCACCAAGACCGAGATCAAACGTGATTATGACTACCTCAAACGGATGTGGGAACAGATCCGCGCGCTGACGCTGAAATCCACGGCGCCTGCGAAAATCTATGAGGAGGGCGACCTGATCAAACGCTCGATCCGCGACCTCTATAACAAAGACATCGACGAGGTGTTTGTGGAGGGCGAGGCGGGGTTCCGTGAGGCGAAGGCTTTCATGGAAATGATCATGCCGACCCATGCCGAGAACGTGAAACATTACGCCGACAGCCTGCCGTTGTTCGCGCGCTTTCAGGTCGAAAGCTACCTCAGCTCGATGTTCAACCCGACCGTGCAACTCAAATCCGGCGGCTATATCGTCATTGATTTGACCGAAGCTCTGGTCGCTGTCGACGTCAACTCCGGCCGCGCCACCAAAGAAGGCTCGATCGAGGAAACGGCGCTCAAAACCAACCTTGAGGCTGCCGAAGAGGTGGCCCGTCAAGCGCGTCTGCGCGACTTGGCCGGTCTGATCGTGATCGACTTTATCGACATGGAAGAGCGCCGCAACAATGCCGCCGTCGAAAAGCGTCTGAAAGACAAGCTCAAAACCGACCGTGCCCGCATTCAGGTGGGGCGCATTTCGGGCTTTGGTCTGTTGGAAATGTCTCGTCAGCGTCTGCGCCCCGGCATGTTGGAAGCCACGACCCAGCCCTGTCCGCATTGTCATGGCACGGGTCTGATCCGCTCGGACGACAACATGGCCCTGACGATCCTGCGCCAACTCGAAGAGGAGGGCACCCGCAAGCGCTCCCGCGAGGTTTTGGTCAAAGCGCCGGTGGCGGTGATCAACTATCTGGTCAATATCAAACGCGAACGCGTCGCCCAAATCGAGGCGCGCTACGGCATGGCCGTGCGTCTTGAGGCTGATCCGTTCATGATTTCACCCGATTTCACCATCGAACGGTTCAAAACCGCGACCCGAGTGATCTTGGCCGAACAAAGCAACGTGATTTCGGCCTCCGCCGATTTGATGGCCGACTATGTTGAGCCTGAAGAGGAGCCGATCGACGCCGTGGTTGAGGAGGCTGAGGCTGTCGAGGTGTCCGAGCCGCGTAGCGTGGATGCCACCGAGGACACGGGCGAAGAAGAGAAGCCGAAAAAACGTCGTCGCCGTCGTCGTCGTCGCCGCAAACCCGGTGAGACGACCGAGGGTCAAGAGGGTGAAAACGGCTCCGATGAGGACAACGGGTCTGATGAGGACAATGGTTTTGATGACAGCGAAAGCGCGCCGGACGATGTGACCCCGGAGGCGGCTGAGGCGGTTGAGGAGGCCCCGGTTGAGAAACCCAAGCGCACCCGCACCCGCTCGCGCAGCACCAAAAAAACGACGCCTGTGAGCGAAGAGGCCGCAGAGGTCAAAGAAGAGACCAAAGAGGAGGTCGCAACGGAGACCGAGTCTGCCGCTGAGGAAGCCCCCGCTGAAAAGCCCAAGCGCACACGGACAAGCCGGGCGCGCAAGCCTGCTGTTGTTGCGGAAGAGGGCGCGGAAGCTGCGGCTGAGACTAAGACTGAGACTAAGACTGCGGCAAAGCCCAAAACCACACGTTCGCGGGCCAAAAAGCCTGTGACCGAAGGCAAGGACGAAGCGGCGGTTGCCAAACCGAAGCCCGCACCGCGCAAACGCAAGACCAAAGCCGAACGCGAGGCCGAAGAAGCCGCAAAAGCGGCAGAGGCGGCAGCAGCGGTTAAAGTGGAGGCTCCTGTGGCGGAAACGCCTGCTGAGGCCCCGGTCGAGACTGTAGCAGAGACTGCGCCAGAGATTGCCGCTGAGGCTGTGGTGGAGACCCCCGTGGTTGACGTTGTTGCGGAACCTGTCGCCGAGGCTGCGCCAGAAACGGCACCAGAGCCCGCCCCGGAGATGGCCGAGGCCAGAGAAAGTGCGTCGGAAAGCGTGTCCGAAAGCGCGTCCGAGACCGCATCAGAGCCAGAGGATGACGGTCCGAAACGCCGCGGTTGGTGGAGTATTGGGCGCTAAATCCGCCTAATTCCGCCTAATAAGATCAAAACGGCCGGGTCAGTCCCGGCCGTTTTTGTATGTATACGCGCGCACCCAACGCAAAAGTGAGGGGGCGCGACATAGCGGACGCTTTTCACAGGCGCGCGGACATGGCATGAGCAGGATATGTTTGGAATCGATCTCTTTGACGCAACCCTCTTGCTCTCCATGCTCGTGGCTTTGGCCGCTGGCATGGTGTCGTTTTTGAGTCCTTGCGTGCTGCCCATCGTGCCGCCTTATCTGGCCTATATGTCGGGCATTTCGATGAATGAACTCACCGGCGGCGGACGTGGCTCGCGCAAGGCGATTGTGCCCGCGATCATGTTCGTTCTGGGCCTGTCCACCGTGTTCTTGTTCATGGGCTTCACAGCCTCGGCGTTCGGGATGTTTTTCCTAAAAAATCAGGAGATTTTCGCCAAAATATCCGGCGTTGTGATCCTGATTTTGGGCCTGCATTTCCTGTCGGTCTTTCGCATTCCGATTCTGGACCGCGAAGCGCGGATGGATGCGGGCGACAAGGGCGGCACAGCGTTCGGCGCCTATATCCTCGGGCTGGCTTTCGCCTTTGGCTGGACGCCTTGCATCGGCCCTCAATTGGGCGCGATCCTGTCCATGGCCGCCTCTGAGGGCTCGGTGTCGCGCGGCACCATGCTTTTGGCCACCTATGCCTTTGGGCTGGGCTTGCCCTTCCTGTTGTCGGCGATTTTCATCACCCGCGCCGTGGGCCTGATGAACCGGCTCAAACGCCATATGGGGGTGATCGAAAAACTCATGGGCGGGTTGTTGGTCTTGGTCGGGCTGATGATGCTGACGGGGGCGTTTTCGCGCCTGTCCTATTGGCTGCTTGAAGCCTTCCCGGTGCTAAGCCAGCTTGGTTAAATCCACCGCTGTCTGACATCTGATCTGCCCGTCTGTGCCGGTGCGGTTTCGGGCTTATTTTCATCATATTTACCCGCTAAGATGCTTGAAAACCAAAGGGTTCGGGCATGACAGCGCAGGACAGAGGGATGGGAGACCAAGAGGTCAAGCGGCGGCGGGTGTTTTACATCCCCGGCTATGACCCAATCCCGCCGCGCCGCTACCGCGAACTTTACCGTAAAGAAAGCCGCGCGCAGGCGGAGATTTCCGGGTATGAGATCGACCTGTCTGCCAAAAAAGGCAGGCGATTTGGCTGGTCGGTGCGCAGCAGCATTAAGGGTGCGCAGACCGAGAGCGAGATCGACGTGCTGGTCTGGTCCGACATTGTCCAAGACAGTATGGACGCCGGGATTTTGCGCACCTATCTGATCCTTGCCCGCACGGCCTGGACCTATATTGGCTCTGGCGCGTTGTTTCGATTGATGAAATTGCGGCGCGGGCCGGTTTTGGCGGCGCTCTATCCGATTGGCGTGTTGCTGTTGCAACTTGGCGTTGCGCTTGGCCTGTTTTGGGGCGTGAGCGCGCTGGCGGGGCGGTTTGGGACGTTCATTCAGTGGCTTGGGATCGCGGCGGGTCTTGGCCTCGCCTATGCGCTTTTGACCTGGTTCAAACGCCAGGACGGTAAGTTTTTCGCCTATTACCTGATGCATGATTACGGGTTTTCGGCGCGTTGGCGCGGCGCGGACCCGCCCGCGCTGGTCACTCGAATGGCGGAATTTCGCGCCGATATTGCCGAGGCCTTGCGCCAGGACTGGGACGAGGTTTTGATCGTCGGCCATTCGTCTGGTGCGCATGTGGGGGTGTCAATTTTGGCGGAGCTTATCCGCAGGGGCGATGTGCCGGACAATGGCCCGGAATTGTCCTTCCTCTCATTGGGGCAGGTGGTGCCGATGGTGTCCTACCTGCCCGAGGCCAAGGCACTGCGCCGGGATTTGGCCTATTTGTCCGCGCGCGAGGAGTTGTTTTGGCTCGATGTCACGGCGCCGGGGGACCCCTGTTCCTTTGCGCTGTGCGATCCGGTGAAAGTCTCCGGTGTCGCACCCGAGGATCAAAAATATCCGCTGGTGATCTCTGCCGCTTTCAAAAATACGCTCTCGCCCGCGCGTTGGAACGCGCTCAAGCGGCGATTTTTTCGTCTGCATTTTCAATATCTTTGCGCCTTTGATCGGCCCGGACCCTATGATTATTTTCAAATCACGGCAGGAGGGCACACCCTTCGCACCCGCTTTGCCACGCACATGCCCAGCCCCAGCCGGATCGACATCCCGGCCAACAGATACACGGACATGGCCCCATAATGACCTCTGATATGATCCCGCCGAAACCGACCCCGCGCCCGGAAAAAACCACCCTGCGCCAGTATGTGAAACTGTTTCGCAAAGATATCCTGTCGGCCCAACCCGCCAAGCTCTATCGCGCGTGGATGGCCGAATATAAAACGCTGTTTTTCCGATCGTTTCTGGTCAATCAACCCGCGCTGGTCAAACGCGTGCTCAATGAAGAGCCGATGAATTTTCCAAAATCGGCGCGCATTGCCGAGGGGCTGCGACCGCTTTTGGGCCATTCGGTGTTTTTGACCAATGGCGAGACATGGCTGCGGCAGCGCCGGATCATTGACCCGGCCTTTGAAGGCGGGCGGCTCAAAGACACGTTTCCGGCGATGTTGGCGGCGGGGCGGGGCATGGTCGAGCGCCTGAGCACAGAGCACGGCGCGTTCGACATCGAACCCCATGCCTCGCATGCGGCGGCGGATGTGATTTTTCGCACCTTGTTTTCCATCCCGATCACCCACCATGTCGCGCGCGACGTGTTTGACGAATTCCAAGCCTACCAACGCGCCCAACCGATCCTCAACATCGCGGCCTTTGTACCGCTGCCGAAATGGATGCCGCGGTTTCATCGCAAACACACCCGCCAAGGGGCCAAGGCGATCCGCCGTTTGATCACCGATCTGACCGTCGCGCGACAGGCCGAGATCGCAGCGGGGCAGGCGCCTGATGATCTGGCGACCAAGATCATGACCACCAAAGACCCGGTCACGGGGCAGGGGTTTGATACCGCTGAGATGGTCGATCAGGTGGCGATTTTCTTTCTTGCGGGCCATGAGACCTCGGCGTCGGCGCTGGCATGGGCGCTTTGGCTTTTGGCCGCCAACCCGCAGGTGCAGGACCGGGTCGCGGCAGAGGGCGCGGCCTTTGGCGATCAACCGACGTTCTCGGATCTCTCGAAATTGCGCTTTACCAAGGATGTGTTCCGCGAAACCCTGCGGCTCTACCCGCCGGTGCCGATGATGGTGCGGGAGGCCAAATGCCCGGTGCGGTTCCGCGAACGCGATGTGCCCAAAGGCGCGCAGATCGTGTTGTCGCCCTGGCATTTGGGGCGGCACGAACGGTTTTGGGACCGCCCCGACGCCTTTGACCCGGATCGGTTCAAAACCGAGAACGGCAAGCAATGTCTGCGCGATGCGTTTATTCCGTTTTCGTCGGGCCCGCGGGTCTGTACCGGGGCGGGGTTTGCCATGGTCGAGGGACCATTGCTTTTGGCCATGATGGCACGCGCTTACCGCATCACGGTGGTGACGGACAAAACGCCGATGCCCGTGGCGCATCTGACCGTGCGCTCGAAAGACGGGATTTGGCTCCGCCTGGAACCACGCCTTTCAGCCTGATCGCGGATGTGAGCGTTTGGGAGATGGCCCGGCGTGAGAAACGTGCGTTCTGTAGGAGCGGCAAAAGTGCGAACAGGCTCCCTGACTGATGGCGCGAGGCTTGAGTTCGGGGAATGCGCGTTCTACACATTCAGGGACTGCTATAGTCTTTCGCGCAAATCTGTGTCGCAGGTTTTTCGCGAAACACTTGAGATAAAAGGACGAAACACATGTCTGCGCCTTCCCCGATCAAACGCGATCTGATTGAGACCATTGGCAACACGCCGTTGATCCGCCTGAATGGCCCGTCAGAGGCCACGGGCTGTGAGATTTATGGCAAGGCCGAGTTCATGAATCCGGGCCAATCGGTCAAGGATCGCGCGGCGCTTTACATCATCCAAGATGCGGTGGCGAAGGGCCTGTTGAAACCCGGCGGCACGATTGTCGAGGGCACGGCGGGCAACACCGGCATCGGTTTGGCGCTTGTGGGGTCCGCTCTTGGGTTCAAAACCGTGATCGTGATCCCGGAAACCCAGTCGCAGGAAAAGAAAGACATGTTGCGGCTTGCAGGCGCTGAATTGGTTCAGGTCCCCGCCGCCCCCTATAAGAATCCGAACAATTATGTGCGTTATTCCGGTCGTTTGGCGGAAGAGCTTGCCATAAGCGAACCCAACGGTGCGATTTGGGCCAATCAGTTCGACAACACCGCCAACCGTCAGGCCCATATTGAAACCACCGGACCCGAGATTTGGGAACAGACGGGCGGTCAGGTTGACGGCTTTATCTGTGCGGTTGGGTCGGGCGGCACTTTGGCGGGCGTGGGCTTGGCGTTGCAGCCCAAGGGCGTCAAAATCGGCATCGCTGATCCCATGGGGGCCGCTCTTTATAGTTTCTATAAAACCGGCGAGCTGACCTCGGAAGGCAGTTCGATCACCGAGGGCATCGGTCAGGGCCGCATCACCGCCAATCTCGAAGGCTTCACCCCGGATTATGCCTATCAGGTGCCCGACGAAGAGGCGCTGCCGGTTGTGTTTGACCTGTTGGAGAATGAGGGGCTGTGCCTTGGCGGCTCCTCCGGCATCAATGTCGCGGGCGCGATGCAAATGGCACGCGAGATGGGGCCAGGGCACACGATCGTCACGGTGCTGTGCGATTATGGCACGCGCTATCAGTCGAAACTGTTCAACCCGGAGTTTTTGAAGGAAAAAAATCTTCCGGTGCCGCAGTGGCTGGACCGTGGACCGCGCGATCTGCCTGACGTATATGAAGGTGTATGATCACACGCATATTCGCCCGCCTTCTTTTAATCCTCTCCCTCGCGCTGCCGCATGGCGTCAGCGCGCAGGAGGTTGCAGCCCCAGATTATAAAGCCTGGGCGAGCCAAGCCAGTGCCGCCGAAAAGCAATTGGCCGACACAGGCACGGCCAATGCCATATTGGAAAACCTGCGCGATGAGTTGGTGGGGTGGCGCACGCAATTCTCGAACGCCCAAAGCACCAACAGCGCGCGGATCGACACGCTCAAGGCCCAGATCGCGGCCTTGGGGGCGGCACCCACCGAGGGCGAAACCGAAGCACCCGAGATCGCCAAACGGCGCAAAGACCTCACGTCGCAATTGGAGGCGGCACAGGCCCCGGTCAAATCCGCCGAAGAGGCCTATACCCGTGCCAACGGTTTGATTTCAGAGATCGACTCCGAACTGACCTCACGACAAACCGACGCCTTGATGAAACTGGGCGGCTCTCCGATCAATCCCACATTATGGCCCGAAGCACTGGCCGCGATCACCCAAACGGGCGTGACCGCATGGACCACGATCTTGGACAATGCCCGCTCCGAAACCGGGATTGCCAAACTCAAAGCCAATGCCGCCACGCTGTTGCTTTATCTGGTGATCGCGTTGGTTTTGGTGGCGCGCGGGCGCTATTGGTCCGAACAATTCACCGGCTTTGTCCGATCGCGTTTTGTCGGGGTTGCCGGGCAGGGCGTGACCGGGTTTATCGCCTCATTGTCGCAAATCATCGCCCCTGTCCTTGGGCTTGTGGCCATTTCCGCCGGGGCCCAGGCGTCCGGGCTTTTGGGGCCGCGTGGCGTCCTTTTGTTCAATGCGGTGACCGCCGTTGGCCTGTCCTATTTCATTTCGCGCTGGGTCGTCGGGCGTACACTTTATGCGGGCGGGCATGACCGGCCTATTTTTGATCTGACAAACGGTCAGCGCGCCGAGATGGCCGGGCATGCCGCCTTGATGGCGGTGATGATTGCGGTGCACGTCACCTTGACCCAGTTGGCCGATCTGGATGGCTATAGCGACGACACCCGAGCGGTTCTGTCCTATCCTTTGGTGGTGCTGACCGCGATTTCCCTTTATCGGTTTTCGTTGATTTTACGCAAAGCCTCGCAAGTCCCGACCCCCTCTGAGGGGGACGAGACCGAAGACGAGGCGGGGCCGCAAAGGTTCACCGCGCTTCTGTCCAATCTCGTTGCACGTCTGGTGCGGCTCGTGGCTGTGGCCGTGGTGCTTTTGGGGGCTGTTGGCTATATGTCGGCAGCGGTATCTGCGGTCTATCCGACCGTGATGTCATTGGCGCTTTTGGCGCTTTTGACCGTGCTGTCGCGTTTGGCTTCTGATGTCTATGCGCTGATCACCCGCCAAAAGGATGATGAGGGCGACGGTTTGGTCCCGGTGCTTTTGACCTTTGCTCTCAGCCTCGCGGCCCTGCCGGTTCTGGCGTTGATTTGGGGCATGCGCAAAGAACGGCTTTGGGACATTTGGGCCCGGATGCGCGAAGGTGTGCCGGTTGGCGGGGTTGATCTGTCCGTGTCGGTGTTTTTGACGCTGATCCTGGTCTTTGCCTTTGGCCTTGGGGCGACGCGGCTGTTGAAAACCGCGCTGTCCACCGCCGTCCTGCCCAAGACCCAGCTCGACAAGGGCGGCCAAAACGCCATCATCGCGGGCGTCGGCTATATCGGTGTGTTCCTATCCGCGATTTTTGCCATCACCTCGGCCGGGATCGACCTGTCGGCGCTGGCGATTGTCGCCGGTGCGCTCTCCGTCGGGATCGGTTTTGGCCTGCAAAACATTGTGCAGAACTTTGTGTCCGGCATCATCCTCTTGATCGAACGGCCGATTTCGGAGGGCGATTGGATCGAGGTGGGCGGCCAGATGGGATATGTCCGCGACATCTCCGTGCGTTCGACCCGGGTCGAGACGTTTGATCGCACCGATGTCATCGTCCCCAACGCCGATTTGATTTCCAATCAGGTCACCAACTACACCCGCGGCAATATGATTGGCCGGGTCATCGTCCCCGTCGGCGTGGCCTATGGCACCGACACGCGCAAGGTCGAAACGATCCTCAAAGAAATTGCCAACGCCCAACCGATGGTCTCGGTCAACCCACCGCCACAGGTGTTGTTTCTGAATTTCGGTGCCGATGCGTTGGAGTTTGAAATCCGTGCGATCTTGCGCGATGTGACCTTTATCGTGGCGGTGAAAAACGACATCAACCATGAGATCGCCCGCCGCTTTGGCGAAGAAGGCATTGAAATTCCCTTTGCCCAACGTGACATTTGGCTGCGCAATCCCGAGGCGCTGACCCCGCGCAGTCGGGCCGGGACCGTGGCCGCCACAGAGACCACCACAGAGACCGCCACAGAGGCAGAAATTTCAGCCATTGTGCCCAGCGACTTTGAGGCGGGCGACGGGGCAGGCGAGGCAGACGGAGACAGCACATGACGCAACCGCTTTTTCGCGAAGATGCCTATCTTCAGGACATCGAAGGCGTGGTCACCGGGCATACGCCCGAGGGCGGGGTGATTTTGGACCAGACGATTTTTTACCCCACTGGCGGCGGGCAGCCGGGCGACAGCGGGCGATTGATCTGGGGCGACACTGGGCTTGCGATTGCCACGACCGTGAAGGGCGAGGGGGCCGAGATCGTTCTTGTGCCCGCCGAACCCGCGCCAATGCCGGAGGTCGGCACCAAAGTGATCCAACGGCTCGATTGGGTCCGCCGCCATCGTCACATGCGCATCCACACCGCGCTGCACCTGTTGTCGGTTGTCATTCCTCTGCCGGTCACGGGGGGCTCCATCGGTGCCGAGAAAGGCCGTCTGGATTTTGCCATGGACGCGCCGCCCGCCGACAAACAGGCGCTCGAAGACGCGCTCAACGCCTTGATCGAACGCGATTTGGTGGTCACGGACGATTGGATCACCGATGAGGCGCTTTTGGCCGACCCGTCGATTGTCAAAACCATGTCGGTGATGCCGCCGACCGGGCAGGGCCGGGTGCGCTTGGTACGGATCGGGCAGGGGGCGGATCAGGTCGATCTACAACCCTGCGGTGGCACCCATGTGGCGCGGACTTCTGAGATTGGGCGCATTCGTTTTGGCAAGATTGAGAAAAAAGGCCGGATGAACCGGCGCGTCACCATCATTCTTGACTAAACACCCCGATTTCGCGCCTCGACAGGCGTGTCCAAGCCTTTGTTTTTACAAAAATGGCCTGCCGGCGTGGCTTGTTTTCCTTCGCTGCATTTTTCTTTGAGAAAATATAGCAACAGGTCTTGCATAGGTCGCGCGCTTCGCGCTATTGAGCGCTCCACGGACAGGTGGCCGAGTGGTCGAAGGCGCACGCCTGGAAAGTGTGTAGGCGGGGAACCGTCTCCAGGGTTCGAATCCCTGTCTGTCCGCCACAATCCCCATTGAAAGCCAGTGACACTGCCCTAATGGGCACGGATTTTTCCGTGTTATCGAAGGGGTTTGCGGGAACTGACCGAACCTCATAGACGCGCCGCCTGGCCGGGCTCAGGCTCAGAATGGCCCTCAGTCTCAATTTGGGCGAACCTCGCCCGTTCCGGTTCGGCCTCGTTTCCCCGTTACATTTTAACGGCCTTTTTTCGATCCTCGCCAAAACCCAATCGCGCGATCCGAACGACGTCGATGGCAACTTAACTAGAACAAACGGTAGGCGCGTTGCTTGAGAGACCAGCGTAAAGTGGCGGATTGCTGGGTTGGGTTCGTTGCTTTGCACGCCAGAGGAAATGAAATGATGCCAATGCTACGTATGCGGACAGCGCCGACTTTGGTTCAGCCGCACTGGTCACCTGTCGGCCCCACCACTCAGTTTCGGCTGCCTTGCTGTCAGCCACGCATCAGCGTCTTGATGCCGCCGATGAATTCGGCGTCATCCTGGCTCTTCCGCTCGTCCAGCAGACGCTCGGCATCGGCGCCCGCACGAAAGCGCAGGCGGTCTCCGGTCTCATTGGCGGCATCCCAGATGACCTCGGCCACCGTTTCAGGTGCGGAAGGATTTGATGCCAGCTTGCCGAACAGGCGGCCCATGGCCTCGGCGGTCGGCGCATAGTCCGAAAGGCTTTCGTCCATCGCGAAATCAAATGAACTGCCGCCGAAGTTCGTCTTGATCATACCGGGTTCGACGATCCGCACCCGAATGCCAAGCGGTTCAAGCTCAAAATGCAGCGCTTCTGACAGGCCTTCGACCGCGAATTTGGTGCCGTGGTAGAGCGTGCCGAGCGGAAAGGTGATCTGACCGCCGATGGACGAGATATTGATGATCGTGCCCGACCCGTTCTGGCGCATGTGCGGCAGGACGGCCTTCGTCACCTCCAAGAGCCCGATCACGTTGGTGTCGAATTGGCGGCGGATCCGGTCCATCGTGAACGCCTCGAGCGCGCCATAGGCCCCGTAGCCTGCATTGTTGAGCAGCACGTCAATCTGGCTGAAACGCTCGATACCCGCTGCAACTGCCGCCGGGATCGACGTTGCATCGGTCACGTCGAGGCCGGTCACCAGCGTATTGTCCAGATCGGCAAGCGTGCTGCCCTTGGAAGGGTCACGCATCGTGGCGATCACGTTCCATCCCTGCGCCTGAAAGTGCCGGGCCGTTGCTTCGCCGATGCCGGAGGAGGCCCCTGTGATCAGAATGGTTTTCATCTTTGTTTCCTTATGCGTTCAGGTCGAGCATCTCGGCGATGCCAAAGTTGGTCAGGACGGTGCGGGTGACGTCGTGGAGCACATCGTTGTAGCGCTCGATCTCAGGGCCGACCCCGACATGGTCCACAACTGTCCGAAACGGCTTTTGTCCAAATGGCTTGTCCAGAATGGCGACGACTGCCTCTGTGATCCGCTCCGGCCGCTGCTCTGGCGTTGCCTCAAGCAACCGGGCCAGTCCCGCGTTGGACAAGCTGGGCACGGCGGCAAACTCGCCGTATTCCGCTTCGCGCGCCGCATCGTTTGGTACGATCAACCCGTCGAAGAAAGCCGTCGGCATGGCCCCGGGTTCGATGATGCAGGACTCGATACCGAACCCAGAAAGCTCGGTCCGGTAGCATTCCACGATGGCTTCCAGCGCCCATTTTGACGCTGAGTATGTGCCGTAAAATGGAGTCGCAATCCGCCCGATCAGGCTGGAAGTATAAAGCACGGTTCCCCGGCCTTGCGCCCGAAGGTGAGGCAACGCGGCCCGCATGACCCGTTGAACACCCATGACATTCACGTCGAAAACACGCGCCATATCCTCTGGAGACATCAGCTCCTGGATGCCGTAAGAGCCGATCCCGGCGTTGTTGAACAGGATGTCGAGCCCGCCGAGTTGTGAGATCGCATCTGCCACGCCGCGCTCGGTGCTGGCCGCGTCGGTCACATCCATCTCGACGATTTTTGCACCCGCAGCCTCAAGCTCGGCGATAGTCCCGGCATTTCTGCCCCTGCGGTTGCGAACGCTTCCAGCGACGTCGTAACCCCGTGCCAGAAGAGCCAGCGCCGTAGGCTTGCCGAAACCACCGGCGATGCCGGTAATCAGAACGTCTTTCATATTTGCGATCCCTTCATGTCAATATGGATACGATAGTCTGGATGATCGCGGAAATATTTCTGATTTGTCCTATTTTCTTGCACGATCCTCCAGTTCTCGTGTTTTTGGTAAATTTTCCCGCCTATCCGTGCTATGGCTCGGGGGCAGAGAAACGGAGGCGGACATGACACCTGAAACACTGCTGAACCGCGTGTCGTCTATTCTCGATCAATCGAGACTTCAGCAGGGCGCGCTGTTTCATGAGGACAGCGCGACGCATCTGCTCCGCCACGAGGTTCCCACAGGCCAGAACGCAACCGTCTATCGCCCGCTGCTGTGCCTCGTCCTGCAAGGCGCCAAGGAGGTCGGGACAAGTGCCAAGTCATTGACCGTGCGTGCCGGACAATCCCTGATTATCAGCCACGCCTTGCCGGTCCTGTCGCGGATCTCCGAGGCAGCACCGGATACCCCATACATCGCGCTCGTCTTCCCCCTTGATCTTGACCTGCTCCGCTCTCTGGCGCCGTCGGTATTGCCGTTGTCGGGCAGCAGGCCCTCAGATCCGTTTTCGATTCACCTGTGCGATACGAACGCCGAGATCGAAGACGCTCTGCGGCGCTATTTCAGCCAATGCGAAACCGACGCGACGAGGCGGCTGTTGGCCCCGATCACCGCCCGTGAAATCCACGCTCGATTGTTGATTGGGCCGCACGGCGATGCGCTGCACAGACTGCTTTGGCACGAAAGCACGGCCAGCCGCATTTTTCAGGCAACACGTGACATACAAACCCATCTCGCCAAACCAATCGTCGTCACGGACCTTGCCGGGAGCGTCGGCATGAGCAGTTCGGCCTTCTTCGAGCAATTCAAGGCCGTGACCGGCACGTCTCCTTTGCAGTACCAGAAAGACCTACGCCTGCTCAGCGCGCGCAATGCGCTTCGGACCTCCGGTGCGAAAGTGTCGGAGATCGCATTCAGTGTCGGATATGAAAGCTCGGCGCAGTTTTCGCGGGAATACTCCCGTAAGTTTGGCCGTTCACCGCGACTAGATCGTTCGCTGGCACCTGTTGCGTAAGTCCCGGCCATGTCCCGGTCTAGCTGTATTCGCCCGCGTCCAAAACCGCCTAACCCTCAGTCGAACACCTGCTCCGGTTGCTCGACCCACGGCAGTTCCGCAACGCCACAGAGGTCGAAGATCGACAGCACCGTGGGCTCGGCCCCAAAGGCGATAGATCCAAAAGGATCAGGCGAGCAAGGGTGGGGCGCGGATCGGCCCGTCGGACAACAGCCGCAGCACCACAATGGCGGCGGGCGCGTCAATGGACGGGAGGTTATGGACCGCAGCAAAAGGCAGGGCAAGCGAGACCGTCAGCTCCGGGGTGTCAAATCCACATGCGCTGGCAGAGACGCAAACCGCGCAGCTTGAGGAGGAAGACGACCCGGATGGGCCATGGCTTTGACCCTGTGCAGGACCCGTGGTGGACGAAGGGACAGCGCCCACCGGGATCAAGACGATACCTTCTCCGGTACAGATTTCGAGAAAGCCGATTTTCTCTCCCGGTGCCGCATGTCCCATGGCGCGCACAGCGCTTGCTCCGGCATGTTCGGCGAAAAACAGCACTTGCAGCAGCATGGCAAACATCGCGACCGTCCGGGCGAGATGGCCCGGTTTGACGGCGGTGGACATGTGCCGAAATGCGCGCATGGGTCTCTGCGGTTTGGACGCAGCATGTGGGCCACGTCGATGGGAAAGAGAAATCGTACGCACAGCGTCGCGGAATGAACGGACAAGATCAACTGGCCAACTGGTCGCATCTCGCCAATGCCTTGCGGGACCGTGACCGGCGCTTTAGAGCGTCGAGATCAGGTCTTGAGGGGGCTGATTTTTGCATTTGTGTGTGGTGTAAAGCGCGTTGGCGGCCTCGGCGCTCATCGGGCGCGCGTAGAGAAAGCCCTGATGCAGATGCAGCCCGAGATCAAGCAACATATCGCGTTGGGCTTCGGTTTCGACGCCCTCGGCAATGACCTCGAATTCCAACGCCTCTGCGAGCCGGGCGATCGAACGCAACGCCTCGCGCGAGCGGCGGTCGATGACGATCCGGTCGATGAGAGATTTGTCGATTTTGACGATGTCGATCGGCAAATGGGTGAGGCGGTTGAGGTTTGAGCCCTCTTTACCAAAATCATCCAAGGCGACACGAATGCCGCGCGCCCGCAGGATGGCGATTTCCACCATCACCTGATCCATGTCGATCCGGTCGGTGATGGCCTGTTCGCCGATTTCCAAAACGATACTATGCGACAGCTCGCAGAGCGGTTCGAATTCGCGTAAAATCGCCTGCGCCGCGCCTTGAAAGCCCAATGATTCCAATCGCGTGTTAAAACAGATATAGGTGCCGGGGCAGGCTGTGAGCGTGTTCAACAGGCTGCGCCGGATGCGCGATGGAATATGGGCATATTCTTCCGCAAGCACCACATTTTGCAACTGAGGCAGGAATTGACGCGGCAACACCACCTCGCCCGAGGCCCGTTGCCAGCGCATCAAAGCCTCAAATCCCACGATCTCTGCGCGCGTGACATTCCAAATCGGTTGCACATATTTGTTGATCTCGCCCGCTTCGAGGGCGCTGATGATGTCACGGTGGGTGGTCAGTTTGCCATCGTCACGCAGCTTTTGTGAAAAGCCCTCGTCGGCGATCACAATGCGGTTGCGCCCGCCTTCTTTGGCCTCGCGCAAGGCCCAATCGGCCCATTTCATCCCGTCCTCCAACCGCATGTCTTGTGTCAACCGAGCCACGCCGATGGACACGGTGCGCGTGATCGGGCCAGAGGCGGTGGTCACGGCCGTCTCAGAGATGGCGCGGGCGAGATCTTCGGCAAATTTACGGTTGGGGCAGCCCTGTGTGGCCGTGCGGATGACGGCAAATTCTTCGCCACCAATCCGTGAGGCGCAGCCATGTGTGCGGGTTTTGTCTTTGAGAACCCCGGCCACTTTGCGCAGCAATTCGTCGCCGGTCTCGTGGCCATACGCGTCATTGACGCTTTTGAAATGATCGACGTCGATCAAAAACACATCGACATCCTGTTTGCGCTTGCTGTCGGCAAACCGGCTGTTAAAGCCGCGCCGGGAATAGAGGCCGGTCAATTCGTCATGGGCGACCAAATGCTCCAGTTTTTGCCGCGCCACAGAGATTTCGGTGATGTCGATCACCATGATGATGTTGAGCCAGCGATCTTCGTTTTCTTCAATCACGCTGCGCAGCTCAACGATCCGGGGTTCTCCTGATTTTGTAAGCAAAGTCAGGGTATTGGATATGGTTTCCTTGTCGCGGGTATTGGCCAGAAGATGCCGCCTAAAGGATTTGGACAACGCTTGATCCTCCGCCGGCATAAAGTCGATCAGATCGCGTCCGAGGGTTTCTTCGCGCGTGTAGCCAAAATGCGCGCTCCATGCATCGGAGACGGAGAGCAGACGCCAATCGCGGTCCTGTGACAGGACAATGGCGGCGTTTCGGTTGAGCAGGGTTTCGGTCAGGCTGCGCTGTGCTTCGAGTTCGGTCACATCGGTCAACAGGATCACATATTTGGGCTGATCGCCCTGCGCGTTCGGGTCGATGATCCGCCGTTGCGCCGTCATTTTACGAATTTTGCCGGACTTGGTGGTCAATTCCAGAACCTTATTGCCTGGCGGTGTGACACCATCGCCAAGCGCGCGCATCTGATCGACAAAACTGCGGGTGTTGGGGGAGGTCAAATCAGCAATGTCGTGACCAATCAAATCCGCTCGGTCATAGCCCAGACTGTCACACAGGGCGGGGGCCACGTTTAGGGTCAAACGGCGGGCGTCCTGAACCAAAAGCAAGGCAGGGCCTTCTTCGAGGGTCATTTTATAGAGCCGACTGTTGCGGTTCAGCTCGGTGGTGGGGCCGTGAGCCTCATCCGATGCAGTGTCTTTTGATGCAGTATCGTTGTTTTGAAACGTCGATCCGGCGCTTTTTTGGGGAGGTGTCAACGCGGCGGCGATGCCTTGGAGTTCGAGCGGTCTAAAGCCCCTTTCGCAGACAAAGCACAGGAGCAGAGACGAGACGACGAAAAACGGCAAATGGATGGCGGAGAGGGTCAGGAAATTCAGGTCCAGCACGAAGCGCAGACAGATTGTCACAAACACCCCCCACATCAACAGGTTGGTGCGCGGAGTTTTGGGATGATACAGCAGCGGTCGGGCCGCAGACACGTTGAGCGCCAGTGCTGTAAGGCACAAAAGCACGAGGCTTTCGCCCGGGTTGAGTTCCAGAAAAACGTGGTTTTTGAGGGGGATGCTCTGTTGTGCCAATTGGCCAAGGGCCATGCCGAAAACCGTGATGCACAGGGCCAAAGCGGTCCAGGCTCTGAGCCAGGATGCGGGTTTTAAAAGTGGGACGATGGAGAGTGCGCCAGAGCCAATCAAGGAGACCAGACTGACATGGCGTGGGTCCGTCAAACTGCCGATCAAAGGCAGGGTTCCTGCGATGGGGCGGCCTTGCAGGTCGGCTAGGCGCAAGATCAAAAGGGCCAAAAGCACAGCCGTTCCATAGAGGAACCGAGACTTGGGGGGCTGGCCGCGCTCCCATCTTAGGTTTTGCAAGATCAAAGAGCCACCGAGGACATAAAACATGACAAGGGTGGTGGGGTGCATGGTTCCCCATCCGGGCAGGACCGTTTGTGGCAAATGCGCCAAGAGGATCACGGTTTCGCTGATCAGGATGGCACCTGGGACGGCCGCGAGGCACAGCACGAACGGTGACAGGCCGATCCGCCACCTCTGTTTGGTCCGGGCCAATTTGGTCTCATGCACGTCACTATGTTTTTTCACGGTGGCTTCTTTTTGAGAGGATGGTTTTGCGATGGAAACCCTATGTATTTGCGGGGACCAGCCCTGTTGCGTGATGCGTGCGGGGGGTGTGGCTGAGTATCTGTGCTTAATTTTCCATTAATACCTTTATCAAAAGGTTAATGAAGCAGAGGTTTTGGAACTCAGCGAAAAACTTTTGTACGCCTGTCTCCGAAAAGCCGGTGATATCGGCCAAACTGCGGTTGCGCGCGCCTTGGCATTGAACTGTAAAGGTTTTTACGATTTTGACCCGCGCTTATGCCCGTGATCCGATAAAATTCTATGGATTGTGTGACGCAAAACAGGGCGACTTAAACGAATCTTCATTTCTTCGAGGCATCCATCAACGGGTGTAGGGCAACTGTGCCCGTTTCATGACCGTAATCTGCTCAAGACCACTGCCATTGAATAAGGGCGTGAAGACGAGGCCAGGAGAAATGAAATGAAGTATATTATGCGGATCAAGCTGGCGAAAAAACTCCCGGCGATCATGATCGGACTGACTATTGTCACCATCGCGATCGCAAATATGGTGGCCTATCGCAACGCATCAAGTTCGTTGCTCACTGAGGCCGAAGAGGCCCTTGTGACCGTGGCTGAAGCGCGCACGCTCGAACTAGAAGCATGGTTGAACAGTGTCGACATTGACCTGAGCAGTCAGACCGAAAACCCAACCGTGATTTCGGCCCTTCGCGGTTTTGGAGAAGCATGGGAGACATTAGACGGCGATCAAACCGAACATTTGAAAAAATGGTATATTGAGGGCAATCCGAATGAAATCGGTCAAAAACAAGCACTCGATTACGCCGAAGATGGATCAGCCTACAGCCAGGTTCATAAGCTCTATCACAGCTACTTCCGAAAGCTGGTGGAGGACAAAGGCTATACCGATGTCTTCGTGTTTTCGCTGACAGGTGATTTGATTTACTCTGTTTTAAAAGAACAGGATTTCGCAACCAATTTTGTTGATGGCGAATACGCCGATACCGGCCTTGGAACCGCGGTCAAAGCCGCGCTGGATGCCACCGGCCCTCAGGTCTATTTTTCAGATTTTTCGACATATGCCCCCTCTCATGACGCGCCTGCCGCCTTCATTGCCGCGCCTGTCCTCGACCGGCGTGGTGTCAAACGCGGTGTCATCGCGTTTCAAATGCCCGCCGAGAGTATTGATAAAATCACGACCCGTTTGACCGGTCTTGGTCGTACTGGTGACTCTTATCTTGTAGGGTCGGATTACCTTTTGCGCACGGATACTATTCACGGCTCCGGCGATGAAACTCTAAAGGTAAAAGTCACGTCTCAATCCGCGAAGAATGCTCTTTTGGGTCAGCATGGATACCTGCGTGAACCTGACGCTCTTACGGAATACGGCACCACTCACGATCAAATTTCGGCCTATTTTCCTGTGACTTACCATGGCGTGAAATGGGGGTTGATTGCAGAGCAAACAATCGAAGAAATCCTTGAACCGGCCGCGGCATTGGCTAAAACAATGGCATGGCAGGGGGCCATGATGACCGCGATCGTGGCACTCATTGCCTATTTCATCGCTCGTACAATCGCGCGACCTCTCACCCGCGTAGAAACGGCAATGCGCACCGTATCCGAGGGAGATTATAGCGTGACGGTCCCCGGCACCGAACGAGGCGACGAAATCGGCATGATTGCGACCGCCCTCGATGAATTCCGTCACTCTTTGGGGCGTGCAGAACAGGCCACGCGTGATGGCCTCTTTAAAGGTGCCGCATTCGAAGGCTCTTCTGCTGCACTGATGATGATTGATACCGATTTCAACATCACCTACATGAACGGCGCAGCCCGTACCTTAATGAAGGAAAACGAAGACAACTTCCGCGTCATGTTTGGAGAGTTCGATGCCGATACAATTGTTGGATCGAATATCGATATTTTCCACAGAGAGCCTGGCCGCATTCGTGCCGTTCTGTCTGATACCTCAAAGATGCCCTTTTCGACTGATATGCGGGTCGGTGATATTCACTTCTCCTTGGTCGTAAACTCAGTTGTGAGCCTCGAAGGGGAACAGATAGGGTGTGTTATGGAGTGGCAAGATGCCACGGACATTCGCACCAACCAAGCGGTGATTTCCGCCTTGGACAGTATCCAAGTCAAAGCGGAGTTTAGCGTTGATGGTCAATTCACGAAGGCCAACGAAAATTTCGCCCGCATGGTCGGTATTGAGGTCGATGATTTGGTCGGTGTCGGCCAAGATGCAATCTTCAACTTTGATGCAGCGCTCGCAGAAAAAAATGGAGCGGTTTGGGATCGTTTGATCCAAGGTGAAAGTGTCCAAGGGCGTTTCAAACTCTTGGATCAAGAAGGCCATACCTCCATTCTCGACGGTACCTTTAGCCCGGTCACTGACGCCTCAGGCCGCCCGTTTCGAATTATTCTTCTCGGCACAGATATCACCGAGAGCCAAGCAACGATCATTGCAGCCGAAGCCGAACGTGAACGGATGCAGGCAGAGCAGGATCGCGTTGTCGAAGGATTGCGCGTCGGTCTCAAAAAGCTGGCCAGTGGTGATCTGACGTCTCGCATTGATGATAAATTTGCCCCTGAATATGAAACGCTTCGCTTCGATTTTAATGAAGCCATTGAAAACCTTCTGACTGCGATGCGCAGTGTTGTTGAAAACGCCGACATGATCCGCGGCGAAGCCTCCGAAATCTCTAATGCCGCCGATGATTTGTCTCGTCGAACAGAAAAACAAGCCGCAACCCTTGAGGAAACGGCGACAGCTTTGGACCAATTGACCTCCTCGGTTCGTTCGGCGGCTGAAGGGGCAAATCAAGCCAGTGACATGGTGGAGACTGCGAAAGCAAATGCGGAAGCTTCAGGTGTGGTCGTGCAAGAAGCCGTTGAAGCGATGAGCCAAATTGAAAGTTCTTCCAATCAGATTTCCAAAATCACATCTGTGATTGATGATATTGCCTTCCAAACCAACCTTCTGGCTTTGAATGCGGGGGTTGAAGCCGCAAGAGCCGGAGAGGCGGGGCGCGGGTTTGCCGTGGTTGCTTCGGAAGTCCGCGCGCTCGCGCAGCGATCATCTGAAGCCGCGCGGGAAATCAATGACTTGATTTCTAAGTCGGGTACTTTGGTGAAACGTGGTGTTGGTCTCGTCGGTGAAACAGGTGAAGCTTTGCGTGGCATTGTGAGTTCTGTTTCCGAAATTTCACATAACGTTTCAGAAATCGCAGTTTCTTCCCGAGAGCAATCTTCCGGGCTTGCAGAAATTAACGTTGCCGTCAATCAACTGGACCAAGTGACGCAACAAAACGCTGCCATGTTTGAACAAACAACGGCAGCGAGCCATTCGCTGACACGCGAAGCCGAAAACCTGATTGTGACAACATCTCGTTTCTCGATTGGAGCGAGCCAAAATGCAAAAACTGTCCGCGCCCAAAGTGTGGATCAGAGAAAAGAGGTTGTCCCGACCCCAACCGCAAAGCCAAGGCCACATGACGTCCCCGTGAAGCAGGTTGTGAATGCCGCACCACGTCCAAGTCAGCCTGTGGCCGAAGACGACTGGGAAGATTTTTAAGCAAGCAGATTGGCATAGCGCCTTAGAACGCGCCAATGCATTCAACAATTGGTTCAACGGGAGTTATGTGTGAAACCGCTACGTGTCTTGATTGTCGATGACTCAGTGACCATGCGTCGCCTCATTCGGTCTATCCTCGAAGCCGACCCCCGCCTTGAAGTCATCGCGGAAGCCGGAACCGCGCGTGAAGCGCGGGATGCTGTAAACACCTACAGACCAGATGTAATGACGCTTGATATCGAAATGCCCAACATGAGCGGGCTTGAGTTTTTGGATCGGCTTATGCGGCATCGACCGATGCCAGTCATAATGGTGTCTACCTTGACCCGAAAAGGAAGTGATGTTGCGGTTGAAGCAATGTCTTTGGGAGCAATCGATTGTATTGAAAAACCGAAAGTTGGGGCCAGTGAGGATACGTTTTCAAAGCTGGCTGATACCGTTGTCCTCGCTGCAAGGGCAAGAGTGTCCGGACCACGTCCTAAAAACCAGACGATAACGCCGCGCCAAAATCGAACATTTCACCGTATTTGTTTGATCGGGGGATCGACTGGGGCTGTTGATGCAATCGAACGCACTTTGCAGAGCTTTCCCTCTGATTGCCCCCCTACGCTTATCACTCAACATATGCCGGAGCCGTTTTTGGTAAGCTTTGCCGCACGCCTTAATCCCCTGGTCGCTCCAGAAGTCAGGCTCGCGGTCGATGGAATGCCCTTGATCCCTGGACAAGTGCTGATTGCGCCAGGGGGAGCGTATCATCTCAATATTGAGGGAAGCTCTACTTTGCGCGTGAATCTTTTTGCGGGGCCCCTTGTTTCTGGACACCGACCTTCCGTGGATTCCATGTTTCTGTCTGCCCGTCACATGGCCCACAAAGTTGTCGCGGGCATTTTAACTGGCATGGGCCGAGATGGAGCCGAAGGGATGCGCGTACTGCGAGAGGCCGGCGCGAAAACCATTGGTCAGAGCAAAGAGACATGCGTTGTCTTTGGAATGCCTCGCGTTGCCGGAGAATTGGGCGGGGTCGAAAAGTGGGCCGACCTTGACAAGTTTGGACAAGAGATCTTGCAACTTGCCGAAACTCCTATTGGTGTGAGGGCAGAATGACTACAATTTCTCAAAAAAAGACCTCAGAGAAATCCACATATATTGCTCAAGGCGAATACGCGATTGGCAATACGGAAGACACTGTCATTTCGACGATTCTTGGTTCGTGCGTTGCTACCTGCCTCTGGGATCCAGTCGCAGGTGTTGGTGGTATGAATCATTTTCTACTTCCCGACGGTCCGTCATCGCGCAGTGACGTCAGCTCATTTGGTGCAAATGCTATGGAGCTTTTGATAAATGCTCTTACGCGAGCCGGCGCAGTTCGTGGCCGTATTCGCGCCAAAGTTTTTGGCGGTGCCGAGATGTATAAGGGGTTGACCAATGCGGGGAATGAAAATGGAGTTTTTGTTCTCTCTTACCTGCAGCGCGAGGGCATTCCATGCGACAGTCAAAGCCTCGGAGGTGCGCAAGCCCGTAGGATTGAATTTATGCCGGCCCTAGGTAAGGCGAGGCAAAAGCTCGTCGCGGATTCTCGCGTGATTGAAGCTGTTCCAAAGCCTGAAAAAACGAATGATATTGAATTTTTTTAGGGCCTGTTGACGTTCATCGGAGCTGAATGATTGTTGCCGCGAGTGAGATGAAAGCGGCGAAGCTCTGATCTGTTTTGCATGACCGCATTGCGATGCCCCTGTATTCTTTGAGTTTCCCGAAGTAATTTTCGATCAGGTGCCGCCATTTGTAGGTCTCTTTGTCGAAACTCGCGGGGAAGCGCCGGTTCGATTTCGGAGGGATGACAGGGGTTATCTCCTGCTCATCAAGAGCAGATCGCAGCCAGTCGGCATCGAAAGCGCGGTCGGCGAGCAGGTGGTCGGCGCAGAGACCTTCGATCAAATCCGCAACGGCGCGCAGGTCATGCGCCTGCCCGGGCATCAGTCTGAAGTCGACGAGGTTACCGTTGACCTCGCGCCCGCCATTGGGCGCATGTAGGCCGCATCTATCAAGCGGGCATGGTGCGGCGGGCAATACCCACAGGAAGGCCGCCATTTCCCTTGCGATGGCGGTGGTGACGACTGTCGACTTTTTGCCCCGTTGGCTGAGTTTGCGATACCGCGCCGTCAGCCGAGCTTGTGCTTTCCAGGCAATGTCCTGAACTTCGGCCGATTGTTTCTGGAGGATGTAGAGCTTCTTCACTCCCGGGCGTGCTGGCAAACGATAGGTCCAAGCACCTTCGATCAGCTTATGACGAACTCGGGAATTGCCCGCCCGGGTAATCCCGCCGCGCTTGGTCGTTTTTCCCGTTGAGTATTCGCTGGGTACGAGCCCCAGATAAGCCATCAGTTTTACCGGCGTTTCAAACCGACGCACGTCCCTGATCTCGGCCATAAACGTGACGGCACTTATCAACGCCACACCCCGCAAGGCCTGCAGCGCATTCACGGCCGGGGCAAGGTCCCATTCCGGCACGAGAGCTTCGATATGTCCAGTCAGCCGGTCCAGGCGCTCCGTGGCATTGCGCTCGGCCTGCAGCATCTCCTGAAGCGCGATCTGATGCGCCGGATGATCGAAGCTCTGGCTTTGCAGCCATCGGCGATACCGCATCGTCCACGGCTTGGTCCGGTGATAGAGCCGTCCGTGGCGCAGCATGAACGCCGAAACGAGCTGACGTTTGTGGCGCTGGTCCTCTGCAGCACTTTCCCGGGCTCGGACCAGATCGCGCATTGCCTCGTGCGTTTCGTCAGGAACCCAGATCGGCGTCAGTTCCCCTGCGCGCAATAGCCGAGCCAGGCGAATGGCATCCAGCCGGTCTGTCTTTACCCGCTCTCCAGCACGCACCGGAATTAACGAAGGCGCGACCACACAACATTCGAAACCGAACGCTCGCACCTGCCGATAAAGGCCATATCCTGTGGGGCCTTACACCATGATCCACCTTAATCAGGTTGCAAACTGGTCGAAAATCTAGGGCGACCTTTCTGGAACGCCTTCAAAACCAAGCGATCTCGCCAGAGTCATCCTCGGAGAGAGCGAAGGGGGCATCAATGTTATCGAATAGTTTATGTGCAAGGTGGCGGAGGCGTATAACGTCGCTTAACGGCTCTATTTTTACGGCTTGTTCGCCATTCGCAGATGCGAGATGTCCCATGACTCTCTGGAGGTCATCCAGAGTTTGGTGAAGGCGGTCGATTGCTTGGAGGCTGCGCTGGACTGCCGGCGAGAGCGTTTTTGCTTCTGCCAATGTGGGGCCAAGTGCAATCTGCACCTCTGCGGCGAGAATAACCAAAGCAACCATTTCATCTTGGATGCGCTTATTGAGTGTCGCCATTGGAATGGCCGCCGCCTCTTCGACGATTTGAGTGATGCCAGCGACTGTTTGAACTGCTTTCATCAAAGTTTCCCCACAATCGCTTCCATTGCCGCTCTTAAACCGGCTGGATCGAAGGGCTTTTTGAGGAAATTGTTCATTCCCAAACGCTTGCCCATGTCAATGATCTCTCGATCTGCGCGTCCAGTTATAAGAAGAAAACCGACACCTCTCGTTGCGCTATTGGAACGAAGCGCGTGCAGCAATTGTAGCCCATCCATTCCAGGCATGTTGTAGTCGGAAATGACGAGATGTACTGGAGCTACGGCCAGTTTTTGCAAAGCAGAAGGCCCGTCAGCGGCACTTGCGACATTTCGAATGCCAAATGAGTCAAGTGCATTGGCGATAAGGCCTCTACTTGTGGACATGTCATCCACGACAATGACACGAAGTTGGTCTCGAAGTGCCATTAGTTGGATCCTTTGCTATTTCTACCCTCAACAGGGCTGGATGGGGGCTCGGTACGAACAGTTTGATATGTGGTTACACCGGCACTCTTGAAAAGAGAGGTGACGCTATCGTTAATGCGTTCAGAATGTCCGAGCATCAGCCAACCGCCTTCTTCAAGCGCTTGTGCATATCGACGATAAAGACGGACTTGAGTTTCCTCATCGAAATAGATCACAACATTTCGGCAAAAGATTGCGTCAAACCTTCCTTTCATTGGCCATTCCGCATGTAGGTTCAGTTGGCGAAATGAAATCATATCTTGGATATCCGAATTCACAGTTAAAACGACTTCACCGTCCTGTTCGGATTTTCTGAAATGTTTCGCGATGATTTCGTCTGTCAGTCCCGTGGTAAGTGAGCCTTTGTACTGTGCCGATTTTGCCAAAGTTAAAACTTCGGGATCAATATCGGTTGCAAGGATTTTAAGGTTCTTCTTTGCTAAGCTTGGGTCCGCATTCAGCAATGTCATGGCAATTGAATATGGCTCTTGACCGTTTGAACACCCGGCGGACCAAATACGAACCTTCCCTCCATTTGCGAGTTTTTGGTGCAGCGATGGCAGGATTGTTTTTGCCAAGAAATCGAAGTGATGACTTTCCCGGAAAAAATGGGAAACGTTCGTTGTTAACGCTGAAATGAAGTTGCCCATCTCGGATTGATCAGTTCCTGCTTCGACAACGTCTAGATATGAATCAAAACTGGACATGCCGAGGGCGCGCAAACGTCGTGTTAAACGAGACTTAACCATAGAAATTTTCGAGGGAGCAAGCACAATGCCTGCCTCTCGCAGAGCAATTTTTGCAATTCGAGCAAAAGCTTGATCCGAAATTGTGCTTTCGATCGCCGGGCGGCCTTTTATGATTGATAGCTCGCTCAAGCGACCTCCTCTCCTTGGGGCGGCATCACTGCCTCCAAGTCTAGAATGCGGATCATCCGGCCATCAACAATCGTAAGAGCAGAAACAAATGTGCGCGCGTCATCGGCGGCCAAGTCTGGCGGCGGTTGCATCTCTTCTGACGGAATCGCAAGGATGTCCGAGACGGCATCGACCATCAAGCCCGCGGTGCGACCTCCGAGGTCAACAACGATGATCACGTTGCGCTCTGTATCTTCACCGGTTTGCAACCCAAGTCTTGCGGCGAGGTCTATGATTGGGAGAACTGTACCGCGTAAGTTTATGACTCCTTTGACAAAAAATGGCGCATGCGGTAGGGAGGTTGCTCTGGCAGATCCTCGAATTTCGCGAACGGACATGATATCGACAGAGTAATCTTGGCCGCCAACGCGGAAGGACAACAGTTCGATCGAGGTTGCGTCAGTCTGTTTTTCGTTGTCAGTCATTGTCTTATCCTACAAGTGAATGCTGGGGCTGGCGGATTTTGGTTCGACCGGAAGCTTGGCTAACAAGATCCATGGGATCGAGGATCAACGCGATTTGTCCATCGCCGAGAATTGTTGCGGCGGCGATGCCAGGGACACGTCCATAGCTTCCCTCCAAGCCTTTGATGACGACTTGCCTCTGATCTTCGATTGCATCAACAGCGAGCGCTGCCCGGTTTCCGTCTTCTTGACCGATCAACAAGACAATTCCGCCGACATAGCTGTCTAATGGGGAGCGATAGCCAAGTTCTGCACCGAGATCGAGAAGAGGAACAAAGCCGCCACGGATTTGAACAACATGGGTTTCTGGGCCGAGCGCTTTCAGATCTCCATCGGTCAGGGTGAGCGTTTCGAGAATGGCATTTAGGGGAACGACAAGTGTTTCATCGGCCACGCGCACGACCATACCATCGAGAACGGCAAGAGTGAGAGGGAGGGAGATTGAAAATGTCGTGCCCTTTCCCTCCTGAGAGGTGATGTTGATACGGCCGCCCAGAGACTGGATTGAGCTTCTGACGACATCCATGCCAACGCCGCGACCGGACAGGTTGGAAATGGCTGAGGCGGTCGAGAATCCGGGCAAGAACAGCAGGTTGTCAATGTCGGAATCTGAAAGCTGTGCATCGGCGGGAACGAGCCCTTTTTCGATCGCTTTTTCTTTCACGCGCTCACGGTTGATGCCGGCACCATCGTCGGCCACCTCAATGACAATGCGACCCGAGCGATGCTGAGCGGTGAGGGTCACATGGCCTTCGCGCGGTTTGCCTGCTGCGAGGCGCACTTCCGGGCTTTCCAAACCATGATCGACGGCATTGCGGATCATGTGGGTGAGCGGATCCGCCAGACGTTCGATAACGGTTTTGTCGACTTCTGTGTTTTCTCCATCGGTGTGAAGTCTGACTTCTTTACCGACAGAGGCAGAAGATTCACGTACGATACGCCCCATGCGTTGAAAGAGCGATTTGATCGGTTGAGCGCGGATCATCATAACGGATTCTTGGATGTCGCGCGTCAGTTGAAGAAATTCTTCCAACCCCGTTGAAACCGGAGAGTTCGGAGGCAGGCCTGCTTCTGCGACAGATTGGCTGAGCATCGCCTGATTGATGACCAATTCGCCGACCAGATTGACAAGGCGATCAATTCTTTCGAGGTCGACCCGAACAGTGGCGCGCGGTTGTGTGGGCGTGCCGGTTGTTTTCGTTGGGCCGCTTGTCGCGTTGGGTGATGAGAGCGAGAACTCATCCTCGGCGTCGTCGGACACCGAAGCGATTGGCGCTGATTTTACGACGGGGGCCGCAGGTGCGTTGGGCATTTCGATGTCGGCCAGCGGGGGAAGGATTGGGTGCGATGGGACCAAGGGCGTGGGTGCGGCCTGTTCCGGCTCGGGGGGAATGACAGGCGCGGATACCGCCGGAGTCAGCTCTGGAAGCGCTGTTGGCGCGGGCCCTGAGAGAGGCGAGATTTCGAGGAGGCACAGGCCGTCGACAAATTCGAAGACTTCGCGCACAGAGAGTTCCGCTTCCTCAGTGTGAACCGTTACCATCCACGACAGATACCCTGTGTCGGGGTTGAGGTGATCGAGTTCAGGAAGGGCACCACATTTACAGACGACGGAGATGTCACCCAAGTCGCGAAGGGCGCGGAACAGGTAGAGAGGTTCGTTGCCAGAGGCGTAAAGGGAATCCTCAGGCTTGAAAATCACCTGAAACCCTTTTGCGCCGCCAACAGGAGAGAGATCCGTGATCTCATCTTCTGTCTCAAACGCGGTGGGGAACGTGCTTAGATCAGGGAGGTCCGGCAGGTTGGGCAAACCGCCCAGATCACCACCAACATCCAGATCAAAAGAGAGGGTGGCCGGGGTGAAATCAAGCGCCTCTTCCTCTTCCTCTTCCAAGCCGACCAGCACGTCGATTTTTTCGAGCGCGGGTCCGGTGATATCTTCTGAGACGGTTTCCTCATCGCGTGCGGCGCGCACCAGGTCACCCAGAATATCGGCACAGGCAAAAAAGAGACGGATGGCTTCGGCATCGGGGACGAAACGTCCTGTGCGCACCTCATCCATGGCTGTTTCAAACCGGTGTGCAAACCGCACGAGGTCATCGAGTCCAAAGGCACCCGCACCGCCTTTGATGGAATGTACGGCGCGGAAGACGACGTTGATCGTCTCCGAGTCTGTATCGCCGTCATCCATCATTTGAAGGCCATCCTGAAGGCTTTCCAGGAGTTCTTCACATTCGATGAAGAATGAGGCGCGGATTTCTGCCATTGGGTCGGACATGAGGAACCTCTTAACCAGCAACCATTTGAAGGGCCTTGACGAGCTTGGCGGGATCGAATGGTTTTACAATCCAACCGGTCGCCCCTGCGGCGCGGGCTTTTGCTTTGAGCTCATCGGCGCTTTCGGTCGTGAGCACGAGAATGGGAATGCGGCTCCATTTTTCTTCCGAGCGCACGGCGTCGATGAAACCAAACCCATCCATGCGGGGCATGTTGATATCGGTGATGATGACATCCGGTTCGATGTCTTCGAGGACTTCGAGGCCATGCACGCCATCTTCGGCGAGATGGGCGGTAAAGCCGGCAGAGGAGAGGGCGAGATTTAGCATATCTCGCATGGTGCGGCTGTCATCGACAGCGAGGACTTCAAGGCTCATGTCCAGGCCTCCGGTTGGGTCAGGGTTTCGGGAGAGAAGCCAAAAAGGCTCAAAATATCGACACAGCCGTCGGAGGCATTGGCCAAACGCGTGGTTTTGCCCTCAGCGGCACGGGATTTGACGCAGGACAGGATCACCTGAAGGGGCAGGCTGCCAAGATGGCGCACGTTGCTTGCGTCAATCACCAACTCAGTGTCGGTGATGGATTTCAATTCGCTCAAAAGCGGAGCCACGGATTGATAGTCGAGCCGGTCGTGGAGTTGGACATGCGTGGTCATGCAGGCGCTCCTAATTTTCGGCAGTGGAAAGACATCTAAAAATTCCCTTACATCTGCGGTCACATCGACTGGTGTAAGGGCAAGGGAGTTAAAACGAAGTTACGTTGTTCAATTTTTATTTGATCACGCAAAAAGGCTCCGAATTTTGACGTTCGGAGCCTTTTTATAAATTTTAACAAGTATTTACGGGTAGATATTGTGCATATGAGAGGCACATCCGGTCAAGGCGGCATAGTCGTCTTCAATCACGGAAACCGAAAAGTTTTTCATGAAACCGGCAAAGCGGCCCTTGTCGCGGAAGGCATCCGAGAAACCGAAAGGTTCAAGATAGGGCGCGATGTGACGCGCCACACCGCCGACCAGATAGACGCCGCCAAAGGGCAATTGGATCAGCGACAGGTTGCCCACCACAGTGCCAAGGATTTTGACAAAGAGCCGCGCGGCCTCAATGGCGCGGGGATCAGTGCCATCCTCGACACCGGCCATAATTTCGGCGGCAGATTTTTCATGCGCATCGCCCGCCTGCGTACCCAAAAACAGATAGACCCGTTCAAGCCCACGCCCCGACAACACGTCCTCAACGGCCGGGAATCCATGTGCGGTTTCGACGAATTGGCACAGTTCAAGCTCATGTTCATTGCGGATCGGCAGGTTGGCATGACCGCATTCAGAGGGGGCCACAAACCGGCCCGTATCGGTTTCAAACACCGGCGCGGCGTTGAACCCGGTGCCAACCCCGACGACAAGACGCACCGCCTGAGGCGCGGCGGGGGCGGCGGTGATGACGGGGCGGATATTGGCCTCATCGACAAAGCCCAAAGCGTGGCCCTGAGCCTGAAGGTCATTGAGAATGGCGACATGTTCCGCCCCGGTGGCGCGGTGCAACGTGTCGCTGTCAATCGTCCAGTCCAGATTGGTCATCGTGCCAACGCCGTCGCGCACAGGGCCGGCCACAGCCACACAGGCGCCTTTGCAATCGACGCTGTCTTCTTCGCCGATATATTGGCGCAACACCGTTTCCAGACCCGGAAACTTGCGGTTGGAATAGCGCCGGATCGTGTCCGGTAAAAGATCGACCCCATGGGCCAGCGCCACACGCGTGTTGGTGCCGCCAATATCGGCCACAAGGGTCAGGGTGTCGGCAGGATGTCGGCTCATGGGTCAGCTCCGCGTCAGCATGTCTTTGAACATGTGATAAGAGGCTTTGGGGGTGCGCTGCAATGTCTCAAAGTCCACATGCACGATGCCAAAGCGTTTTTCATAGCCAAAAGCCCATTCATAATTGTCCAAAAGCGACCAATAGAAAAAGCCTTTGAGGTTGGTGCCATCCTCAATCGCCTGTTTCATCATGGCAAGGTGGTCTTGGACAAAGCCACAGCGCTCGGGGTCATTCACCACACCGTTTTGGACGTGATCCTCCCACGCCATGCCATTTTCCGTCACATAAATCGGCAAATCTCCGACATAGCGCTCCGAGAGCCAAGTCAGGAAATGGTGCAGCCCCTCCGGGTAAATCTCCCAGCCCATTTGGGTCGTGGCGCGGTGCCCGGCGATCTCTTTGGTGTGCGGCCAGGCGGCGGCCTCGGGATCATGGGCGTGGATGTGGCGGGTGTAATAATTGACGCCAAGCCAGTCGAGCGGCTGATGGATCAGGGTCTTGAGATCATCCTCCCAGCCTGTTGGCATATGCGGGGCAAACCCTTCGAGCGCCTCGGCGGGGTAGGTGCCTTTGGTGATCGCTTCGATGAACCAACGGTTGTAGATCGCGTCCTGCACGGCTGCGGCTTTGATGTCCTCGGCTGCGTCGGAGGCCGGGGTCGGGTATTCGAAATTCAACACGATCCCCAAATTGTCCCGCCCCTTGGCGCGCAGCCGGGTCATCGCCTCACCATGGGCTTTGAGAATATGGTGCATGGCACGGGAGGTGGCGCGGATGTCGCGTTTTCCGGGCGCATGGGCACCGATGAAATGCGACAGGTAGGCGACGCACCAGGGTTCGTTGATCGTGGCGATCGAGGTCATGCGATCGCCGATTTTGGCGTCGATGATCTCGACAAAATCACCAAACCAATGATGTACATCCGGGTGGGTCCAGCCGCCCAGATCGGCCAAAGCCGATGGCATTTCCCAATGATAAAGCGTCTGATGCGGTTGCAACCCACGTTCTAATATGGCGTCGGTGAGGCGGTCGTAATAATCCAAGCCCTCTTGGTTGACCTGTCCACGCCCCTCGGGAAGCACCCGCGCCCAGCTTGTCGAAAACCGGTAAGCGTCGAAATGCCCCGCCCGCAACAGGTCCATATCCTCACCATAGCGATGATATTGATCACAGGCTTTTGCGCCATCTTCGGCGTTGATCACATTGCCCGGAGTGGCGGCAAACGTGTCCCAATGGGTCGAGCCCGCGCCGCCGAATTGATGGCCTTCGACCTGATAGGCGGCCGTGGCGGCCCCGAATATAAAATCGTCCGGGAAATCTTTTCGGGTCAAAAGCTGCGGCGTTTTTGTGCGGCCCATCATGGGGAGTCCTCCGGGGGTCTTGTTTGGTTTCGGCCAGTCTGGCACCGGATTGCCTCAAATCTTGGGGAATCTGAGATCCGGCGAGCGGCCATTTCAATGCGTCTATAACGTTTTAGGTAGAGTTCACGGGATGTCAAAGCGCTTTGATGGTTTATTTGAGATTCTTTGCCTGGATCGGGGCGTTTGGCGAAAGGCGCGGTTATGTGGGGCCTCAGCCCTGCGGTGCGGGACCGGTGGTGTGGCCGATAATCAGCTCCGCATCCAACAGCACATGCTGCGCCGGACGGGTGGGATTGACGATCATATCCATCAAGATTTCGGCACAAATCCGTCCGGCTTGGCGCACGGAAGACCGGGTGGCGGTGTAAATCGGCTCGCTGTTGCCATTGCGCAAATAGGAGAGATCGTCATCGTGGATGATCAGCGAAACGTCTTTTCCGATTTTCAAATCCGCCGCATCAAGTGCCCGGCGCACGCCAAAACCGACGATGATCGACGAGGCCAGGAGCGCAGTCGGCGGATGTTCCAGAGCGAGCATTTTTGTCGTCGCTGAAAACCCATATTCCTCTGTCATTTCAGAAGAGTAACAAAGGGTATTATCCTCAGTCACGCCAGCCTGTTCAAGGGCTGTCCGATAGCCAATGCGCCGTTTCGCGGCGAAATCCATCGTTTCCAACCCATTCAAAAGACCGATGCGACGATGACCCAGATCCAGCAAAAACTGCGTGGCGCGCTCAAAGGCGCGGGTGTTGTTCATGTCGACCCAAGAATACTCTTGCTCATCCGTCGAGCCAGATCGGCCATGCACGACAAAGGGCATCCCGATCTCGCGCAACAGTTTGATGCGCGGGTCGTTTTCTTTTGGGCCATGCACGATCACCCCATCGACCGAACCTTTGGCGGCGATTTTGCGATAGGCATCTGATTCAGAGGCATCGGGCACAACCGTCAAATGCATGTCATAATTTTCGCGCGAATAGACCTCTGAGGCACCGGCGATAAAATCGGTGAAGACCGGGTTCACCACCTCATGTTCGGTGGAGAGGGGAATCACATGCCCCACCGCATGATTGCGCCCGGTGGCCAGACCGCGGGCGCGCGTATTGGGGGTGTAATTGTGCTGTTTGGCTGCGGCTTCGACCTTTTTGCGGGTTTTTTCCGACACCTCTGGATAGCCGTTCAGGGCGCGTGACACGGTTGTCTGAGACAGGCCAAGCAGTTCTGAAAGCTGTTTGAGGTTCATGGGGCATCCATTTTATTCGTAGTGTTTTATTCGTAGTGTTTGGTTGGCTGACTGCCACGCTAGACGGTTTTTTGGCCACAGGTAAAGCGGCTTTGGGCAGTGGTTCGATGTGACATTGGCCGATTTTAGGCCGTCCCATCAGAGATCTGCCGTAAGGGAAACCTTATACGGGGTATTTTCACACAGTGAACCCCGAAAGGTTTGATCGTTGTCATTGACTCTTAGGGGAACATGAGGGAATCTAAGGCATGCCAAAGCGCTTTGGGTGTTTGGAATCCATTTGATTTCTCACCTGATGACGCTAGGCTTAGTGTGCCCATGTCGGGGTATGAAAACTGGGAGGTTTACATGAAAAAGACACTTCTTACGGGGGCAGCTACTCTGGCTTTGCTCGCGGGCGCGGCGCAGGCACAAGACCTTGCTGGCCAACAATTGACGATTGCAGGCCCTTGGATCGGTGCCGACCAGGAGATGGTCGAAAAAGTGCTCGCGATTTTTGAAGAAAAGACCGGCGCAGATGTGCGTTACGTTGGGTCTGACAGTTTTGAACAACAAATTATGATCGACGCCGAATCCGGTTCCGCCCCGAACGTCGCTGTGTTCCCACAGCCGGGTCTTGCGGCAGATATGGCCAAACGTGGCTTTCTCACACCGCTGCCCGAAGGCACCGAAGAGTGGGTGAAAGAAAATTACGCCGCCGGTCAATCCTGGATTGATCTGGGCACTTACACGGGCCCTGACGGCAACGACGCGCTTTATGGCTTTTTCTACAAGGTCGATTTGAAATCACTGGTCTGGTATGTGCCGGAAACCTTTGAAGATGCGGGATACGACATCCCGACCTCGATGGAAGAGCTCAAAGCCCTGACCGACCAAATCGTCGCCGATGGCGAAACGCCGTGGTGTATTGGTCTGGGGTCCGGCGGTGCGACCGGCTGGCCGGCAACCGATTGGGTCGAAGACCTGTTGCTGCGCACCCAAACCCCGGATGTCTATGACGGTTGGGTCGACAATTCGATCCCGTTCAATGATCCGCGCATCGTTGAGGCGATCACAGAATTCGGCTGGTTCGCCCGCAATGACGCTTATGTGTCTGGCGGAGCAGGGGCCGTGGCCTCGACCGACTTCCGCGACAGCCCGAAAGGGCTCTTTACCTCGCCGCCGCAGTGCTACATGCACCGTCAGGCGTCCTTCATTCCGGCCTTCTTCCCCGAAGGCACGGTTGTCGGCGAAGACGCGGATTTCTTCTACTTCCCGTCCTATGCTGAAAAAGACCTCGGCAAGCCTGTTTTGGGCGCTGGCACCTTGTGGGCCATCACCAATGACAGCCCGGCGGCACAAGAGTTCATCAAGTTCCTTGAGACCCCTGAAGCTCACGAAGCCTGGATGTCCCAAAGTGGCTTCCTGACGCCGCACAAAGGCGTGGACGCGTCGAAATTTGGCGATGCGCCGACGGCGGCGATGAACGAGATTTTGCTCAACGCGACAACATTCCGCTTTGACGGGTCTGACCTGATGCCGGGTGGCGTGGGCGCAGGCTCGTTCTGGACGGAAATGGTCAACTACGCCGGCGGTAAATCGGCCGAAGACGTGGCGGACGATATTCAGGCCTCTTGGGATGCCCTGAAATAATCAGACAATGTCGGGCGATCCGGGAAGATTGGTTCTCGGGTCGCCTTTGCTCTTGCGTATTTCTCTTTGCTGTCCGTGTGTTCAGGCCAGGGGCAGGGGAGACCACAATCTGTTTTCATGGCCCCGGAAACAGATTTCGCCTCGCAAGATGCAGAACTCCTGTTACGGTTGAAAACACCGCAGCAGATGGAGCGCGGCAGTTGCGCAAAATCGCCTTTTCGTGTTCGATGGACGTAGAGAACCATCGACCCTGAGGCGGAACATAAGCGAAGATCAGTGCACCACGATGTGCTGTGAAACGACGGATTTGGAGCTCAAAGAGGCTCTCAAAGCAAAAGGAGGGGCACATGCATCCAGCAGTACAAGGTCTTTTGACCATTGCTATCGGCGTCAGCGCCTGCATCGGCTATTTCTATTTCTCCAATGTCATCTTGGACAAAGTGATTTTTCCGGCCCGTGGCAAACACGCTGGCCGAAACATCAACCGTGCCAATTTGATCCGACCTTGGTTGTTTCTGTTCCCCGCGATTGCGGCGCTGGGTCTCTATCTGGCCTATCCGGTGGTTGAGACGCTGCGCCTCTCGCTTACAGATCGCGACATGGGCGGGGCGTTTATTGGGTTTGAAAACTACCGCAAAATGTCGATCGACCCGAAGTTCTGGGAAGCGATGCGCAACAACGCCTTGTGGCTTTTGGTCGTGCCTGCCGCCTCCACTGCGATGGGGCTTTTGGTGGCGCAATTGACCGACCGCATCCGCTGGGGTGCGATTGCCAAGTCTTTGATTTTCATGCCCATGGCAATCTCTTTTGTCGGCGCGGCCGTGATTTGGAAACTGGTCTATGACGCGCGCCCGTTGGGCACTGAACAGATCGGCATTCTCAACGCGATCCTGGTCGCTTTGGGCGGTGAGCCGCATACGTTTTTGACCCTGCCGTTTTGGAACAATTTTTTCCTGATGGTGGTGCTGATCTGGATTCAAACCGGTTTTGCCATGGTCATCCTGTCCGCCGCCCTGCGCGGTGTGCCCGAAGAAACGATTGAGGCCGCAATTGTCGATGGCGCCAACCCGTTTCAGATCTTTTTCAAAATCAAAATCCCGCAAATCATGGGCACGATTGTGGTGGTCTGGACGACGATCACCATCACCGTGCTCAAGGTCTTTGACATCGTCTTCGCGATGACCAACGGCCAATGGGAAACCCAGGTTTTGGCCAATTACATGTATGACAAATTGTTCCGTGCCAATGACTGGGGCGTGGGCTCCGCCGCCGCGATGGTGATCATGCTTTTGGTCACGCCGATTTTGGTGTGGAACGTCTACAACGCCCGCAAAGAAATGAAGTAAAGGACAGGACCTATGGACAATATTGCCGGCAAAAAGTCCTCCTTGACCTGGGCCGTCCACATTTCTGTGGCCGTTCTGGTCTTTCTTTGGATGTTCCCGACCGTGGGGCTTTTGGTCTCCTCATTCCGCTCAGCGGATCAAATCTCCGGCTCCGGCTGGTGGAAAGCCCTGTTCCCGCAAGAACAGAATGTGATGATCCGCACCGCAGGCCCCGCGCTTCAGCAACAGATCGACGGCGCCTATGTGATCGAAGGCAACCTGTTTGAACAGGATGACCTGCCGATTGGCACCGTTTCCGTCTGGGGCACCTCCTCGCGCGACATCAATGCCTACAAGCCCGGCGACACTGCCGATCTGGGTGAGGATGGGCAATTGACCATCGCGGAGAATGGCGATTACACCCTGCTTAAAACCACGGAATTTAGTGGATCGCGCGGCGAACGGGTGTTTTTGACGGCCAAAACGCCGCCAACCTTCACATTGCAAAACTACAAGACCGTGCTGTTTTCTGGCCAGGCCACCGATAAGATGGGCAAGGCCTTCCTCAACACGTTCACGGTGACAATCCCGGCCACGGTCATCCCGATCCTGATTGCCGCTTTTGCCGCTTATGCGTTGGCATGGATGGATTTCCCCGGACGCGCACTGTTGATTGCGGCTGTGGTGGCGCTTTTGGTCGTGCCTTTGCAACTGGCGCTCATTCCATTGCTCAGTTTCCACGGCGCGGTGGTGGAGGCGACCATCGCCTTTTTAGGCACGCCAGACCCCGACAACCTGCGCCGCTTTGCCACTGTCAACGGTCTTGGACGGCTGTTGGGGTTTGAACCGGGCGAGGCCGTGTCCTCCAAGGGCTATCTTGGCGTTTGGATGGCGCATACGGGCTTTGGTCTGCCGCTGGCGATCTACCTGTTGCGCAACTATATGGTCGGTCTGCCGAAAGACATCATTGAGAACGCGCGCGTCGATGGTGCCACGGAATTTCAGATTTTCACCAAAATCATCCTGCCGCTGTCCTTCCCGGCGCTGGCGTCTTTCGCGATCTTCCAATTCCTGTGGACATGGAACGACCTCTTGGTCGCTTTGGTGTTCCTGATCGACAGTTCCGGCGACACCACGGTGATGACCCGCCAGATCGTCGAACTTCTGGGCACACGCGGCGGCAATTGGGAAATCCTGGCCACGGCGGCGTTCGTGTCGATCGCGGTGCCGCTGACCGTCTTCTTCTTTATGCAAAAATACCTCGTCCGCGGCCTGCTGGCCGGGTCGGTGAAATAATCAGCAAAATAATCAAAGAGCATCTTGCATGAACGTTATCTCCTCCTCCCCCATGAAACCCTTTACGCGCGAAAAAGATTGGTGGCGCGGCGCGGTGATCTATCAGATCTATCCGCGCTCCTTTCAGGACAGCAACGGCGACGGTATTGGCGACCTGTTGGGCATTGTCCAACGCTTGCCCTATATCGCCTCTCTGGGTGTTGACGCGATCTGGATTTCGCCGTTCTTCACCTCGCCGATGAAGGATTTCGGCTATGACGTCTCGGATTATTGCGACGTGGACCCGATGTTCGGTCATCTGTCCGATTTCGATGCGCTGATCGACACGGCGCACCAATATGGCGTCAAGGTTCTGATCGACCTCGTGCTGTCGCACACTTCGGATCAACACCCGTGGTTCAAGGAAAGCCGCAGCTCGCATGACAATGACAAGGCCAATTGGTACGTCTGGGCCGATGCCAATCCGGACGGCACACCGCCGAACAACTGGCTGTCGATCTTTGGCGGCTCTGCCTGGCAATGGGACGCGGGGCGGATGCAGTATTTCCTGCACAATTTCCTGACCTCGCAGCCGGATTTGAATTTCCACGAACCGCAGGTGCAGGACGCCCTTTTGGATGTCGCCGAATTCTGGCTTCAGCGTGGGGTGGACGGGTTCCGTTTGGACACGATCAACTTTTACACCCATGACGCCGAACTGCGCGACAACCCACCACTTAAACCCGAAGAGCGTCAGGCCAAAACCGCCCCGGCGGTGAATCCCTATACGTGGCAAAACCACATCTACGACAAATCGCGGCCCGAGAACCTTGTGTTCCTGCGCAAGCTGCGCGCGGTGATGGAACCCCATAATGCGGCGGCCGTGGGTGAGGTGGGCGATGACCAACGCGGCATGGAGATCCTTGGCGAATACACCAAGGGCGATGATCTCATGCATATGTGCTACGCGTTTGAGCTGTTGTCGGGCGACACCCCGTCACCGAGCTATATCAAAGGCGTGATGGACCATTTCAACGCGGTGGCTGCGGATGGCTGGGCCTGTTGGGCCTATTCCAACCACGATGTCGTGCGCCACATGACACGGTGGAAGCTCAACGCGGCAGGCGCGCGCGCCTTTACCACTTTGATGATGTGCCTGCGCGGCTCGGCCTGTATCTATCAGGGCGAAGAGTTGGGTCTGCCGGAGGCCGAACTGGCCTTTGAAGACCTGCAAGACCCCTATGGCATTCAATTCTGGCCGGATTTCAAAGGCCGCGATGGCTGCCGCACGCCGATGGTGTGGGAGCGCTCAAACCATCACGGCGGCTTTTCCAACTCCGGGCAGACATGGTTGCCGGTGAGCGCCGATCATCTGCCATTGTCTGTGGCGCAATCAGAAGAAGAGCCGGGTGCCTTGCTGCATCACTACCGTCGCGCGATTGCCTTTCGCCATGCGCATCAGGCGCTCAAAACCGGGGATATGGTGGATATGCGGGTTGAGGACACCTGTTTGATCTTCACCCGCAAGAATGACGAAGAAGAGCTGTTTTGTGCCTTCAACCTGTCGGATCAACCGGCCACGTTGGAGACGCCAAAGGGCGATTGGTATCAGGTCGGCAGCGAATTGAATTCCGCCTCGCCGATGGAGGACGGAAAACTGCATCTTGGACCGTGGCAACCGGCAATCATGCTGCGCGAAAACATCTAAGAGGCGAGGGGAGAGAGACCATGGCAGATCTGAAATTGGAACGTGTCGCCAAGACCTATGGCGGCAAAGTCGAAGTCCTCAAGGACATCAATCTCGACATCAAAACCGGCGAGTTGATCGTGTTCGTCGGCCCGTCGGGGTGCGGCAAATCCACGCTTTTGCGGATGATTGCGGGGCTGGAAAAAATCTCTGGCGGCACGTTTGAGATTGATGGCGAGCGGATGAACGATGTGCCGCCCGCCCAACGCGGCATCGCCATGGTGTTTCAATCCTATGCGCTTTACCCGCACATGACGGTCTATGACAACATGGCGTTTTCGTTGAAAATTGCCAAGAAATCCAAAGAAGAGATCGACGCGGCGGTGACCAAAGCCGCAAAGATTTTGCAGCTTGACGACTATCTCGACCGCCTGCCCAAGGCGCTCTCGGGCGGGCAACGTCAACGGGTCGCCATTGGCCGTGCCATCGTGCGTGACCCGAAAGTCTATCTGTTTGACGAACCGCTCTCCAACCTGGACGCCGCCCTGCGCGTGGCCACCCGTTTGGAGATTGCCCAGCTCAAAGAGTCGATGCCAGACAGCACCATGGTTTATGTCACCCACGATCAGGTTGAGGCCATGACCCTGGCCGACCGCATTGTGGTTTTGGCCAACAAAGGCATCGCACAGGTCGGCAGCCCGCTTGATCTCTATGAACGTCCTGACAATGAATTCGTGGCGCAATTTATCGGCTCTCCGGCGATGAATTTGTTGCCCGGTGAAATCATCGAAACGGGGGCGCTGACCAAGGTCAAACTTGACGGTGAAGGCATTGCCATTTCCGCGATCCCGACCCAGGCCTCGGACATGGGGCGCAAGGTGAATGTCGGTGTGCGGCCTGAGGACATGGTGCTGACGGATGAGTTGGCCATCCTGAACGGCACGGTGGATATTGTTGAGGCCTTGGGCGAGGTGACGCTGTTGTATTTCGTGCCCGAGCGTGGCCACGATCCTTTGATTGCGAAACTCCCCGGCATCCACAACAACCTGCGCGGCACCGAGGTCAAACTCACCGCCGATCCCGCAAAGGTCCATCTTTTTGCCGATGGTCTGACCCTGCGGCCCAAAGACTAAGCCCCAAAGACAGCCATTGAGCCTTTGACAAAGGACAGCCCTCGGGCTGTCCTTTTCGTGTGGGGCGCTCACAAAGGCAAATGCCCCGCGACATCACGGCGCTGCGCAATGCCTTCCTCTAAGCTAGGCAGGGTGGTATTCAACCCCTGCAATATCTGCGCGAAAGGCTCGAACATGTCGCACACTCCGCCCCGCATCATGCCCAAACCGTTCAACACCGCGCCAAAAGGCATTTGGCGCGCCACGCCGCCGGCGATTTTCCCGCCGATCATGGGGCTCTTGGGCCTTGGCCTTGCCTGGCGCAACGCGGCCAAAGTCATGCCTGCGCCCGAATGGATCGGTGAAATGATCTTGGGGGCGGTGTCGCTTTTATACGTCTTTGCGCTTGTGGCCTATTTCGCCAAAGTCGTGCGCCGTCCGGGCGTTGTCGCCGATGATCTGCGCATTTTGCCGGGTCGGGCGGGGTTGTCCGCCGGGGCGGCGAGCGGGTTTTTGTTTGCGGCCGTGCTTGTGCCTTATTCGGTCGCATTCGCCAAAACCGTCTTGGTTCTTGCCCTCGCGGCCCAAGTCATCGTGGCGCTCTTGACCATCCGCTCCTTCGCGCTTGGCCCGGTCGAACAACGCCGGGTCACGCCAGTGTGGCACCTGACCTTTGTCGGCTTCATCATCGCGCCCTTGGCCGCTGTGCCTTTGGGCTGGATTGGCCTGTCGCAGTTCATCTTTGCCACCACCTTGCCGATAGCCGCCGCGATCTATGTGATCTCTGCCGTGCAATTCGCCAAATCCGATGTGCCGCCGCCGCTGCGCCCGCTCTTGGCCATTCACCTGTCACCGCTCTCGCTCTTTGGTATCGTTGCGACGCTTTTGGGCTATACCACGCTGGCCGTGGCCTTTGCCTGGGTGGGTCTCACCGTTTTCATCGTGGCGCTTTTGGCGATCCGATATTTGACCAAAGGTGACTTTTCGGCGCTCTGGGGGGCTTTCACCTTTCCTCTGGTGGCCTTTGTCAATCTGATGCTTGCCGCCGCCACACTCTCGCCCACACCGTTTCGCGTGATCGGCGGTTTGGTCTTGGTCGCGGCCTCCTTGGTGATCGTCTATATCGCCGCCAAAATCATACAGCTTTGGACCAAAGGCAAACTGTCCAAAGCCACCAACGCGGCCTCTGTCTGAGGCCTCAGCGGCTTTGAAATCGACGCTATAGGGCCGCTTCCAACTGGGGTGCGGCCCTAAATATTGCGTGATGCGTCACGAAAAACGGCAAAACGCCCTTTCCATAGGGGGGCATCCATGTAATAGGGACGTGCCAAACCGTATCCCCCATGGAGAGACCCGATGGAGATTCGCGAGGCCCTTACCTTTGATGATGTTTTGCTGGTTCCTGCGGCCAGTTCTGTCCTGCCCTCAACGGCAGACACAGGGACATTTGTCACCAAATCAATCCGGCTGAACATCCCTTTGATGTCCTCGGCCATGGACACGGTCACCGAAGGCCGCATGGCCATCGCCATGGCCCAGATGGGCGGGATCGGTGTCATTCACCGCAATCTCGACATCAAACGGCAATCCGACGAGGTGCGCCGGGTCAAACGCTTTGAAAGCGGGATCGTGTATAACCCGATCACCCTGACCGCCGATCAAACCATCGCGGATGCCAAGGCACTCTGCGCGCAGTATAATTTCACCGGCTTTCCAGTGGTTGACGCAGACCGGCGCGTGGTCGGCATCGTCACCAACCGGGACATGCGCTTTGCCACCTCCGACAACACGCCCGTGTCGCAGGTGATGAGCTCCGACAATCTTGCGATCCTGCACGAGCCTGCCGATCGTGACGAGGCGATTTCGCTGATGAAAGCGCGTCGGATCGAGAAACTTTTGGTCACCGATGCCAATGGCCATCTGACCGGGCTGTTGACCCTCAAAGACACCGAACAAGCCGTGCTGCACCCTTCTGCCTGCAAAGACGACCTTGGCCGTTTGCGTGTGGGCGCGGCGACGACCGTGGGCAACGAGGGCTTTGATCGCTCCGTGGCACTGATTGATGCGGGCTGTGACCTCATCGTCATCGACACGGCGCATGGTCACTCCGAAGGCGTTGCCATGGCGGTCGAGCGGTTGAAAAACTACCGCGAAGACGTTCAGGTCATCGCCGGCAACGTCGCCACAGCCGCCGCCACCAAGGCGCTGATTTCGGCGGGCGCGGATGCGGTCAAGGTCGGCATCGGTCCGGGTTCGATCTGTACCACGCGCATGGTCGCGGGGGTGGGTGTGCCACAACTGACCGCCATCATGGATTGCGCCAAGGCGGCGGGCGATGTGCCGGTGATCGCGGACGGCGGCATCAAATTCTCCGGCGATTTTGCCAAAGCCATCGCGGCGGGGGCCTCTGTGGCCATGGTCGGCTCGATGATCGCGGGCACGGATGAGTCTCCGGGCGAAGTCATCCTCTACCAAGGCCGCTCCTACAAAGCCTACCGTGGCATGGGGTCCTTGGGGGCTATGGCGCGCGGCTCGGCGGATCGGTATTTCCAAAAAGACGCGGCCTCTGACAAACTCGTGCCCGAAGGCATCGAAGGCCAAGTCGCCTACAAAGGCCCGGCGGGCGCTGTGATCCACCAAATGGTTGGCGGTTTGCGCGCGGCCATGGGCTACACAGGCTGTGCCACCGTGGCGGAGATGAAAACCAACTGTGGTTTCGTCAAAATCACCGGTGCGGGCCTGAAAGAAAGCCACGTCCATGACGTGCAAATCACCCGCGAAAGCCCGAACTACCGCGTCGGCTGAGGTGGTTTTGACCAAATCAAACGGGGGCTTGGCGCAGATCGCGGTAAGTCCCCGTTGCTTTTTCATATGGAACCTGTTTTCGCTACATCATGACACCAGCCGCTCGCCTTTCCGCCGCAATCGAAATTCTGGATGACGTTCTCGTTGGCGAAAATGCCGAACGGGTGCTGACAACATGGGCGCGCGGTCACCGCTATGCCGGCTCGAAAGACCGCGCCGCGATCCGCGATCTGGTCTTTGATGCGATCCGCTGTCTGCGCTCTTATGCTTGGCTCGGTGGGGCCGGGGAACGCCCCTCAGGTCGGCAATTGATCCTGGGCGCGTTGCGCGCGGCGGGCACCGATCCCGACACGCTTTTTTGCACCGACCGCTTTGCTCCGCGCCCCTTGCACGAAGGTGAACGCGAGCTTCCCGCGCCGCTTGAAACCGCGCCGCGCGGTGTGCGATTGGATTGTCCGGACTGGCTTTTGCCACTTTATGACGCCAGTTTGGGCGCCGATGCGGATGCCGTACTTGAGCTGTTGCGCCACCGCTCCGAGGTGTTTTTGCGGGTGAATCCGCGCAAGGCAACTTTGGACACGGCCCGTGAGGCCTTGCACAAAGACGACATTGACGCGGTGCCGCATCCTCTGTGCGACACCGCGCTCAAAGTCACCCGCAATGCCCGTGCTGTGGCCCGGTCTCAGGCCTATCTCACGGGGTTGGTTGAGATTCAGGATGTTGGATCTCAGGCGATCCTTGATGTTTTGCCGCTGGAACCCGGACAATCGGTGTTGGATTATTGTGCCGGGGGCGGGGGCAAAGCCTTGGCCATCGGCGCGCGCGCGGATGTGAAATTGACCGCCCATGACATTGATCCCGCCCGGATGCAGGACATCGCCCCACGTGCGTCTCGCGCCGGGATTGACATCACTTTGGCCCGCACCTCTGAATTGGCCAAGGCCTATGATCTGATCCTCTGCGATGTGCCCTGTAGTGGCTCGGGGGCGTTTTCACGCAGCCCACAGGGCAAATGGGCGCTGACCGAAAACCGGCTGTCGCATTTGGTGCAAATTCAGGCGAATATTCTGGACGAAGTTGCGCCGCGTGTGCGTCCCGGCGGCCATCTGGCCTATGCCACCTGTTCGCTTTTCAAAGTCGAAAACGACGATCAAGTGGCCAAATTCGCCGCGCGCCACCCCGAATTCTCCCTGCGCATGAGCCGCCATGTCAGCCCGCTTGAGGGTGGTGACGGATTTTTCATCGCGGTGTTTCAGCGCGCGGTTGTGCTCTGACGCGCTGTTGTGCTCTGAGGTGACGTTTAAAACCCTCATTAGGGGCAATAAAGGTTAACAATACAACTTTACCGATAGTTTTTCGGTGTCTATCCTCCTTCCAACCTCCGCTCTTAAAGCGTCATTAACCAAATCATCGCACAAGAGAGGAACGGATCGGGATCGACCCGATTCACCGGACAGTCTGGGGCATTCTGCTCCCAAAGCCGCGTGCATCGCACGTTTAGAATTGCGTGCACTGCACGTTTAGAATTGCGTGCACTGCACGACGAGGGGGGATATGTGACGAGCGTCAGCATGACAGCGGGCCCATTGTCTAAACAGGCCGAGCGCCTTGCTCCTTATAGTATGACCATTGCCATTGGCGGGCTTTTGCTCTGTGGCGCGGCTCTGGTGTTGCCGCTGCCGCGATTTGGTCTTTTGGCTTTTGGCACTGGGGCGGTCTTGCTTTGGGCTGCCATTCTGGTGCGCCTGCTGACCCATCTGCGCAAAACCGCGCGCAAACGTGTGCACAACGCCCTTGCCCAATTTGTGGCCAATGATGCGGCGCCCTGTTTCACCACGGATCTTGATGGTGTGATCGGCTATGAAAACCGGGCGGCCATCGGTCGGTTTGGCGGGCGGGGCGGAGAGACGCTCTTGGCGGCCCTTGAGGATCTTTTTGCCGCTCCAGCCACCACTTTGGCGCGGCTGCAATCGCGGGCTTTGGCCAAGGGCGGCGCGCGCGAAGATGTGGTGATGCGCCACGGTCATGTGCGCCTTGGTGTGCATATGATCGGGGAGGACGGGTTTCTATGGCGCTTGGACGATATGGTCGAAAAGGGCAGCACCCTGGACGGCGAGGCTTTGGCATTGCCGATGATGACCCTGAGCAAAAATAATGCGGTGCTGTTTATGAATGAGGCCATGCGCCGCTTGATCGGTCATCGCGAAAAGACCTTGGATCGGGTGGTGACCGACCTGCCGCTCCGCCATGGTGATGTGCATGTTTTGTCGGGTGCCGAAGGGCGCGTCTATGCCCGTGTGGCCCAGTTTGAAACGGGCGGCTCTGGGCGCAAGGAAGTGTATTTCTTGCCAGAAAAAACCCCCTCTTTGGGTGAATGGGACGCCTTTGATGCGTTGCCTGTGGCGCTTTTGAAAGTGTCTGTCGATGGTCGGATTTTACAATCCAACCGACCCGCGCGCGAACTTTTGTCGATCATGGCCCATGATCAACTCAGACTCGGCGATTTGGTCGAAGGGCTGGGGCGACCTGTGCAGGATTGGGTGACGGATGTGGCCATGGCGCGGGCGCGCAAGCCGGAATTTGTCCGCGCGGCGCGGCCGCAAAACGACACATTCCTGCAAATCACCCTGAGCCGGGTCGAAGGCAAGGGGGATGAGATCGAATTGATCGCGGTGCTCTCAGATGCAACCGAGCTCAAATCGCTTGAGGCGCAATTTGTTCAAAGCCAGAAAATGCAGGCCATCGGTCAGTTGGCCGGCGGCGTGGCGCATGATTTTAACAACCTTTTGACGGCCATTTCCGGCCATTGTGACCTGTTGCTGTTGCGTCATGACAAGTCCGACCCGGATTATGGCGATCTTGTCCAAATCCATCAAAACGCCAACCGTGCCGCGTCGCTTGTTGGTCAATTGTTGGCCTTTTCACGCAAACAGACCCTCAAGCCCGAGGTCATCGACCTGCGCGATACCCTGTCTGATCTGACCCATTTGCTGAACAGGCTGGTCGGGGAGAAAGTGACCCTTACCCTCAGCCATGACGCGGGTCTGTTGCCAATCCGGGTCGACAAACGCCAGCTTGAACAGGTGATCATGAACCTTGTGGTGAACGCCCGTGACGCCATGCCGACGGGCGGAGAGATCAAGGTCGAAACCCGTAACGAAGTGCTGCGCCAAGCCTTTACCAGAGATCGGGCCACGGTGCCTGCGGGCGAATATGTCGTGGTCAGCGTCTCAGATCAGGGGGTTGGCATTCCGCCTGAGCGGTTGCAAAAAGTGTTCGAGCCGTTTTTCACCACCAAACGGACGGGCGAGGGCACGGGCCTTGGCCTATCGACGGCATATGGGATCATCAAACAAACCGGGGGCTTTATCTTTTTGGACTCCGTGGTCGGGTCTGGCACCGCCTTTACCATCTTTCTGCCTGCGCATACCGCGCGGGCTGAGGCGGTGGTTGAGGCGGCAACCAAACCGATTCCTGATGCATCTGTGCCCACGGAGCGCGGCTCCGGGGTGATTCTTTTGGTCGAAGACGAGGCGCCTGTGCGTGCCTTTGCCTCGCGCGCCTTGCGGTTGCGGGGCTACACGGTGATCGAGGCGGAAAATGCCGAAGAGGCTTTGGAAACGCTCGAAGACAGCAGCCTGCATATTGATGTGTTTGTCTCTGACGTGATCATGCCGGGGATGGATGGGCCAAGCTGGGTCTCGGAGGCCCTTAAAACCCGGCCCGATGTGAAAGTGGTGTTTGTCTCGGGCTATGCCGAGGATCATTTCACGGAACAACAGGCGCGCATCCCCAATTCGGTGTTCCTGCCCAAACCGTTTTCCCTGTCGGAATTGACGGCCACGGTTCAGGCGCAGTTTTATTAAAGATGAGACGGTGTTTCCTTTGGTCTACCGGAAAATTTCCGTACATAAACAAAGATATATCTGTCTATAAAATTATTTTTAAGCAGTTCTTTCGCGGTAAACGATTTGTTAAATATTAGCAGTGCAATTTATCTTTAAATTGGAATGTTAAGAATTGAGTTGAAATGTTCTCTTTTTGTCCCCATAAAGATCCGTGAGAACAAGAGGCGAACAAGAACAGTCCCCAGACCGCCGCATGAGGTGACTTATTTGCACCCGTTGCCGCGCGAGATTTGGTGTGAAATAAGGAAGTGAACAATGGCTACGGCGGCGAACATGACCAAAAAAGATGGCGAAAAGCAAAAGGCGCTCGACAGTGCGCTGGCGCAAATTGAGCGGCAATTTGGCAAGGGCTCGATCATGCGCCTTGGCGCGGACAACCCGGTGCAAGAGATTGAATCCACCTCGACAGGCTCGCTTGGTCTCGACATCGCGCTTGGCATTGGCGGCATTCCGAAAGGCCGGATCGTTGAAATTTACGGCCCGGAGAGCTCCGGTAAAACCACGCTGACGCTGCATTGCGTCGCTGAAGAGCAAAAGAAAAACGGCGTTTGCGCCTTTGTCGATGCCGAACATGCGCTTGATCCGATCTATGCCCGCAAACTGGGTGTGAATTTGGATGAGCTGTTGATTTCCCAACCCGACACCGGCGAGCAAGCGCTTGAAATCGTGGACACTTTGGTGCGCTCCGGCGCGGTGAACCTTGTGGTGGTCGACTCGGTTGCGGCCTTGACGCCGAAATCCGAGCTTGAAGGCGACATGGGCGACAGCTCGGTCGGTGTACACGCGCGTTTGATGTCGCAGGCGATGCGCAAACTCACCGGCTCGATTTCACGCTCCAAATGCACCGTGATCTTCATCAACCAAATTCGGATGAAAATCGGCGTCATGTTCGGCTCGCCCGAAACCACGACCGGTGGCAATGCGTTGAAATTCTACTCTTCGGTGCGTCTGGACATTCGCCGCATCGGCGCGATCAAGGATCGCGACGAGGTGGTCGGCTCTGAAACCCGTGTCAAAGTCGTCAAAAACAAAGTTGCGCCGCCGTTCAAACAGGTGGAATTCGACATCATGTATGGAGAAGGCATCTCCAAAACCGGCGAGCTTTTGGACCTTGGCGTCAAAGCGGGCGTGGTTGATAAATCCGGCGCGTGGTTCTCCTACGGTGATGAGCGCGTGGGGCAGGGGCGTGAAAACGCCAAACGGTACTTGAAAGAAAACCCGCAAATTGCACTTGAGATCGAAGATAAAATCCGTGCGGCGCATGGGTTGGATTTTGATCTGGGCGCGGAATTTTCCCATGACGACATCGTCGATGACGAGGCTGACGAGGCATAAGAATGCGAGATCGGGCTTAGGCCGCCAAAGGACCCAAAGGTTTTCAAGTGAAGAGGGGCCGGAACCATCGCGTTTCGGCCCTTTTCCTATGCGCGGTTATGGACAGGATCGCACAGGGGCGGTAAACCGTCCTGAACGCCAAATCTGGCGGCCCAAAAACGCCTGTAAGGATGAGCCCAACATGCCCAGCGTGAACGATATCCGCTCCACCTTTCTCAACTATTTCGAACGCAACGGTCATAAGGTTGTGGACAGTTCGCCGCTTGTGCCGCGCAACGATCCGACGTTGATGTTCACCAACTCCGGCATGGTGCAGTTTAAAAACTGTTTCACCGGGGTGGAGAAACGCGATTATGTCCGCGCAACCACGGCACAAAAATGTGTGCGCGCCGGCGGCAAACACAACGATCTCGACAACGTCGGCTACACCGCGCGCCACCACACATTCTTTGAGATGCTGGGTAACTTTTCCTTTGGCGACTACTTTAAAGACGACGCCATTCCCTTTGCCTGGGAGTTGATCACCAAGGATTTTGGTATCCCCAAGGACAAACTCTACACCACCGTCTATCACACCGATGACGAGGCGTTTGAGATCTGGAAAAAGGTTGGTGTGCCGGAAGAGCGGATCATCCGCATCGCCACCTCTGACAACTTTTGGCAGATGGGCGACACGGGGCCGTGCGGGCCGTGTACAGAGATTTTCTATGACCACGGCGATCACATCTGGGGCGGTCCTCCGGGCAGCCCTGAGGAAGATGGCGACCGGTTCATTGAAATCTGGAACGTCGTGTTCATGCAAAACGAGAAATTTGCCGATGGCACGATGACCGAACTCGATATGCAGTCGATCGACACCGGCATGGGGTTGGAGCGCATCGCGGCCCTGTTGCAGGGCAGCCACGACAACTATGACACCGACCTGATGAAGGCACTGATCGAGGCTTCGGCCCATGCGACCTCGGTCGATCCCTATGGCGACAAAAACGTCCATCACCGGGTGATTGCCGACCATTTGCGTTCGACCTCTTTCCTGATCGCTGATGGCGTGATGCCGTCCAATGAGGGCCGTGGGTATGTGCTGCGCCGGATCATGCGCCGCGCCATGCGCCACGCGCATCTGTTGGGCGCGAAAGACCCGATCATGTACAAGCTGGTGCCCGAACTGGTGCGCCAAATGGGCGAGGCCTACCCGGAATTGCGTCAAGGTCAGTCGATGATCGAAGAGACTTTGAAGCTTGAAGAAACGCGCTTTATCAATACGTTGGATCGCGGTCTGAAACTTTTGGACGAAGAATTGTCCGGCCTTGAAGAGGGTGCCAACCTGCCGGGCGAAGCGGCGTTCAAACTCTATGACACCTATGGTTTCCCACTCGATTTGACCCAGGACGCGCTGCGCGAACAGGGCCGTGCCGTCGACACCGCAGGCTTTGACGCCGCCATGGCCGAACAAAAAGCCAAGGCCCGCGCGGCCTGGTCCGGGTCGGGTGAGACGGCGGATGCGACCGTGTGGTACGACATTGCCGAAGAGCATGGCGTGACTGAATTTTTGGGCTATGACACCGAGACCGCCGAAGGTCAGGTGATGGCTCTGGTCAAAGGGGGAGGCTCCGTCGCGTCTGCGACGGCTGGCGAAGAGGTCATGGTCGTGGTCAACCAAACGCCGTTTTATGGCGAAAGTGGTGGCCAAGTTGGTGACATGGGGTTGATCCGCGTTGACGGCGGCGCGGTGGACGTGACCGACACGAAAAAGGTGGCTGGTGTGTTCATTCACATCGGCAAAGTCACCACCGGCATGATCAAAACCGGGCAGGCGGCCGAGCTGATCGTCGATCATGCCCGCCGGACCGCGATCCGCGCCAACCACTCCGCCACGCATTTGTTGCATGAGGCGTTGCGCGAAACGCTGGGCTCGCATGTGGCACAGCGCGGGTCTCTGAATGCGCCGGATCGGTTGCGGTTTGACTTTAGCCACACCAAAGGCCTGAGCGCCGAAGAACTGCGCAAGGTTGAAGAGGATGTGAACGGCTACATCCGCCAAAACACCCCGGTCGAAACCCGGATCATGACGCCCGATGACGCCCGCGCGATTGGGGCACAGGCTTTGTTTGGCGAGAAATACGGCGACGAAGTGCGCGTGGTCTCCATGGGTCGCGCCGACACCGGCAAGGGTGCGGATGGCATGACCTATTCGCTCGAACTGTGTGGTGGCACCCATGTCAAACGCACCGGCGACATCGGCCTGTGCGTGATTTTGGGTGACAGCGCGTCAAGCGCGGGCGTGCGCCGGATCGAGGCGTTGACGGGCCAAGCCGCACTTGACCATCTGGCCGAGGCCGCGAACCGCGCGGAAGTGATCGCAGCGGCGCTGAAAACCCCGGTGGGGGAGGTCGTGGAGCGGGTCAAAACGCTGGCCGAGGAACGCAAGAAACTGGAACAAGAGGTGGCCAATCTCAAACGCGAATTGGCCATGGGCGGCGGGGCCAAAGGCGCAACCCCGGCCAAAATGATCAACGGCATCCCCTTCCTCGCGCAAGCGCTCGAAGGCGTGTCGGGCAAAGACCTGCGCGCGTTGATTGACGCCCATAAAACCAACCTCGGCTCCGGCGTGATCTTGTTGATCACCGAAGAGGATGGCAAGGTCGCGGTGGCCTGTGGCGTCACCGATGATCTGACCGCAAAAGTCTCTGCGGTCGACGTGCTCAAGGCCGCGGTGCCTGCCGTAGGTGGCCAAGGTGGCGGTGGTCGACCGGATATGGCGCAGGGCGGGGGCAAGGATTTCTCCGGTGCCGACGCCGCTATTGCCGCCGCTGAAACCCTGTTGAAAGGATAAGATATGCCCGCCCTTTGGATCGCCCATGTGACCGTCACCGATGAGGAGGCTTATGGCAAATATGCCAAACTCGCCGGTCCTGCCATTGCCAAACACGGTGGCAAATTCATCGCCCGTGCGGCGCGCTATGTGCAGCTTGAGGGCAAAGATCGTCCGCGCAATGTGGTGGCAAAATTCGACACGTTGGAAGCGGCGGTCGCCTGTTACCATTCGCCCGACTACCAAGAGGCCTTGAGCCACGCCAAAGGCGCATCCGAACGCGAGCTTTTGGTGGTTGAGACCGAAGAGTAATCGGATCACAGCCTATGAGGTGGCGCGGGAGAGATCCCGCGCCGTTTTATGTGGAATACGGATTTTTCGGCCCGCGATCCTCAGAAAGCGTGTTTGTGCGCTCGGTCACCAAGGCCTCAATCGCATCGGCCAGATGTTCGGTGTCGATGTGATCGTCACCCGCCGCCACGCGGATCAGATGGGCGCGATGCAACACGTCCGTGTGGGTGAACCCCAATGGCGGCTCAAAGCGGTAGCTGGCCAATTCCACCAACATCCCATTCGGTTCGCGGAAATAAATGCTGTCCATAAAACCGCGGTCTTTCGGCCCGGAATGTGTGATCCTGCGCGCATTGAGCCGCGCAACGATGTGATCGAAACTGACTTTTGAGACATTGAACGCCAAGTGATGCAAGGAGCCGGGGCCTTGGTCGATGCGGTGGCGGCCCGGTCTGCGATCCTCTGAGGTGAAGACGGTGATCAACCGCCCGTCGCCCGGATCGAAATACAAATGGCCTTGTTTTGCATCATCGAGATTGGGCTGTTCAAAGACAAAGGGCATGCCCAACACACCCTCCCAAAAGTCAATCGAGCTTTGCCGGTCCGCACCGGTGATGGTGATGTGATGCACACCTTGGGTTTGGATTTTTTTCATCTGATGATCCTCCGTTTGCCCATTATATAGGAAACTTTGGATTTGGGCGCAGTCCCTGTGGCCGCACAGAGTCTGCGCGCCAAAGCGAAAGGCCCGCGTTTTCACACGGGCCTTTATATACTCATTCTGAAACGTCTGAGCCTTAGGCTTTGGACGATTTCGCGTGGCGTTTGCGTTCGTTCGGATCGAGGTAACGCTTGCGCAAACGGATCGCTTTCGGCGTCACTTCGACCAGCTCGTCATCGTCGATATAGGCAATCGCCTGTTCCAAGGTCAGTGTCACCGGGGTGGTGAGGCGCACGGCCTCATCGGTGCCCGACGCACGGACGTTGGTCAGTTGTTTGCCCTTGAGCGGGTTCACTTCGAGGTCATTGTCACGGCTATGCTCGCCAATGATCATGCCCTGATAGACATCGGCCTGAGCGCCGATAAAGAAGTGACCGCGATCTTCGAGTTTCCACAAAGCGTAGGACACGGCCTGACCGCTGTCCATGGAGATCAAAACGCCTTGGCGACGGCCCGGAATGTGACCTTTATAAGGGGCCCAATCGTGGAACACGCGGTTCAAAACGCCAGTGCCGCGGGTGTCGGTGAGGAATTCGCCGTGATAGCCGATGAGACCACGCGACGGCACATGCGCGATGATGCGCGTTTTGCCGTTTTGTTGCTTCATCTCGGTCAGTTCGCCTTTGCGTGCGCCGGTCAGCTTTTCGATCACAGCACCCGAGTATTCGTCATCGACGTCGATGGTGACTTCTTCGATCGGCTCAACTTTGACGCCGTCCAGTTCGCGCATCAAAACCTGCGGGCGGGAGATCGACAGTTCGAACCCTTCGCGGCGCATGTTTTCGATCAAAACGCCCATCTGAAGCTCGCCACGACCGGCAACCTCAAAGGCTTCGCCGCCGGGGGTGTCGGTGACTTTGATCGCCACGTTGACTTCGGCTTCTTTCATCAAACGATCACGGATGACACGCGATTGCACCTTTTTGCCATCGCGACCGGCAAGCGGGCTGTCGTTGATGCCAAAGGTGACGGTGATGGTCGGCGGGTCAATCGGCTGGGCTTCGAGCGGGGTATCGACTTCGAGGGCGCAGAGCGTGTCGGACACGGTGGCTTTCGACATGCCCGCGATGGACACGATGTCGCCGGCGATGGCTTCAGGGATTTCCTGCATGCCAAGACCGCGGAAGGCCTGAATTTTCTTGACCTGGAATTGTTCGATCTTTTGACCGTTACGGGTCAGCGCCTGAATGGTCGCGCCGGTTTTGAGCGTGCCGCTTTCCACGCGACCGGTCAGGATGCGGCCCAAAAACGGGTCGGCGCCCAAGGTGGTGGCGAGCATTTTGAACGGCTCGTGCTGATGCTTGAGCTGACGCGGGGCAGGGACGTGGTTGAGCACGAGGTTGAACAGCGCGTCCAGATTTTTGCGCGGCCCGTCGAGTTCGGCGTCACACCAGCCAGAGCGGCCAGAGGCATACAGATGCGGGAAGTCGAGCTGATCGTCATCGGCATCAAGCGAGGCGAAGAGATCGAAACACTCATCAAGCGCGCGATCCGGCTCGGCGTCCGGTTTGTCGACTTTGTTGAGAACCACGATCGGACGCAGGCCAAGAGCCAGCGCTTTCGAGGTCACGAATTTGGTTTGCGGCATCGGGCCTTCGGCGGCATCGACCAGCAACACAACCCCGTCCACCATGGACAGGATGCGTTCGACTTCGCCGCCAAAGTCGGCGTGGCCGGGCGTGTCGACGATGTTGATGCGATGGCCTTTCCACTCGACCGAGGTGGCTTTGGCGAGAATGGTGATCCCGCGCTCGCGCTCGAGGTCGTTGCTGTCCATGGCGCGTTCAGTGGTGGCCTGATTTTCGCGGTAGGTGCCCGACTGTTTCAGGAGCTCATCGACGAGTGTCGTTTTGCCGTGGTCAACGTGGGCGATGATGGCGATATTGCGAAGATCCATAGGGTGCGGTTTCCGTGTGAGGTATGTCTTGCGCGGGGGCCTACCCGGCCCGGCGGCAAAACACCAGCTTTAAAGCACCAGAGCGGCGAAAAACCCGCATTTGGCGCGTAAAATGCTCATGGGGTGGGAGGGGTCAATGGGTCACAGTTTTTGAGAACACATTGATCACGAGAACCCCGGCGAGGATGAGAGCCATGCCAAGGAGGGCGGGGAGGTCAATTTTTTGACCAAAGGCGACAAGGCCGATGAGGGTGATCAGGACGATGCCCAGCCCGGACCAGATGGCGTACACGATGCCGACGGGCATGACTTTGAGTGTGTGCGACAGGAAATAGAACGACAGGCCATAGCCGATGACCACGATGACCGAGGGCACGAGTTTGGTAAACTGATGCGAGGCATTGAGCGCGGTTGTGCCGATGACTTCGGAGACGATGGCCGCCAAGAGAAAGAGATAATGTTTGGGCATCTTGGTCCCCCCTTACATTGCAATATAACGGTCGCGGCGGTGGTTGATCGCGATCACAAGGTTGACGACGACCGCGCCGAGCAAGGAATAGAGCACCTGCGGTAACGGCAAGATGAAGGCGGCAACGGCAAAGAGGCAGGCGTCAAAGGCCAGTTGCACATAGCCCGCTTTGAATTTGGTCGCGTCTTGCAGGTAGAGCGCCAAAATGCCGATCCCGCCCAGAGACCCGCCATGCCGGAAAATCGCCATCAGCCCCGCGCCGGTCATGAATCCCAGCATGATCGCCCCAAACACCGGGTTGAGCGTTTCAAAGGAGACGAAATGTGGGAAGACCTCGGAAAAGACCGAGATCAGCGCCACACAGGCAAAGGTTTTAAGAACGAATTTCAGCCCCATGCGTTTGTAGCCAAACCAATAGAACGGCAGGTTCACCGCAAAGAACACCCAGCCAAAGGGCAGTTTGAACATATAGGAGATCAACAGCGCCAGACCGGCGGTCTGCCCGGTCACCAGCCCCAGATCGCGCAGCATCACAAGGGCAAAGGCGCACATGGCCGTGCCGAAAATAAACCCCTGCGCATCTTCGAGCAGGCTGTGTGTGTCGGCTTTTGGGTCGGCGGTTTGCATATGGTCCTCGGGGCTTTTTGATGGCCCTGATGCGGACCTCAACTGGCGATATATCTGTCGCGGCGGTGATTAAAGGCGATCACACCATTGAGGATCACCGCGCCCAAGAGGGAATAGAGCACGCGGGACGGTTCGAAAAGGAAGAAAGCCACGGTAAACAGCACAGCATCAAAACAAAGTTGCACAATCCCGGCGCGGATGCCGTATGTATCTTGTACATAAAGCGCGACCACGCCCAATCCGCCCAACGAGCCCTTGTGGCGAAACGTGCCCAAAAGCCCGTACCCGGTCAGGATGCCAAAGGCGATGGTTCCAAACACCGGGTTGAGCGTGTCGAATGACATCCATTTCGGAATGACCGCAACAAGGATCGACAGCGCCGTGACGCAAAGCGCCGATTTGATGGTGAATTCCTTGCCCATGCGAAACCAGGCGAGGGCATAAAACGGGATATTGATCAGCCAAAACACCCAGGAAAAGGAATAGCCGGTGAGATAGGAGATGACCAAAGCCAAACCCGCCGTCTGGCCGGTGATGAACCCGAGCTGGGCGATGATGGTCAAACCGATGGCGGTGGTGATCAGCGCAATGGAGAACCCTTGGAGGTCCTCGAACAGCGTGTGTTTCGCCGGGTTTTGCGGAATGGGAAAAGGTGCGGGCATAGGTGACATGTAGGACAGGAATGCTGACCTGTCTAGCGTAAAATGCTCGCCCGCAGTGACCCAACGAGACGGGGCAGGGAGGCTGCCCTAAAAAGCAGCAGATCATCCAGACTGCGCCATAAACCCAAGCAGAGATTGCGCCAAGGCGGGCGGCGGCGCGGCGCGGGACGGCACGCTCTGTGCTTTGGCCCGATCCGCCTGGGCCTGCGCATGGATGTCCTCAAGCCGATCCAGGTTTTTCTGGGCATAGTCGATGGGATCACCGGCGGGATCACTGGCGCGGCGCGACATTTCGATTTGAATTTTGAACGACTCGAGGATGTCGCTTTTTCGCGTGCCATCAAAAGACGGGCTCTCAAGGATTCCGGCCTCATACAGGCCGTCGCACAGATGTTGTTGAAACCGCGTGCCACGGGTTTCGAGCATCATCATGTCGCTAAATTCATAGACCCCGGCCTCGCGCAGCCGGTCGGTCATGTCGTCGATCTCATCGGGCGACATATCGGTCAAATCATAGTCGGCATAGATCGCCTCAGCCATGGGCGCAGAAGTGGGCGCAGACGTTTGGATGGTGAACCCTGTCTGAGAGGTTGGAGCCCGCGCCTCTGATGTGGCACTGGCCGTTTGTGTGGTGAGGCTGGTTTGGGGGATATTGGCGGCGATCAACATGGGCTGCCTTTCTGCAGGGGTTCGTCAAGAGGGGTCATTCAACAGGGGTCATTCAATCCAAAGTCGCTGGGCCTGAAACAACACAAGGGTTTCGGCCATCTGCGCCGAAGGCCCGGCGGGTGCTGCGGCAGAGGGGCGGTTCATATGCGCCACCTCCAATTTGGCCAACTGGCTGTCGAGCCGTTCGGTGGTTTGGCCATAGCGATGGGCTAAATCGCGTTCGGAGCGGGTTTTGGCCAAAAGATCCATCGGCGCAGACGCGTCAAAGCCGCTGTCCGTCTTATAACCCGGCACATTGGCGCGGGTTTCCATCTCGGTTCGGTAGGCCGCGCCCTGCCGTTCCAACCCCAAAAGAAAGCCAAGATCGTCAAACCCCGCCGATTTCAGTTCGGAGGTCATGTGATCGACCTCTGTCGCCGAAATACGGGTCAGGTCATAACGGGCAAACACCGCATTCGCGCCCGCGGTTTTGGACTTTGCGGCGGTTTTGGCGGTCTCTGCCGATTTTTCGGCCGCGTTTTCAGCCGTGCTGTCGGTGGCGCTTTTTGCAGCTATAGATGTGCCGGTTTGGGATGGCCCACGGGTCTTTTGATCTTGTGTTGGGGCCGCAATTTTGGCCGTGCTGTCAGGCGCGCCAGTGGCCCCGTTCCCCTCCGGCAGCGCGGAGGGCGAACGGAGCGCCTGTTGCTCTTGCGTGCGACCGATGAGGGCCGCAGATGTATAGGCAGATGCCAACTGCATGTCGGAAACCTTCTGTTCTCCGTTTGAGACAGGGTTTAGACACACAGGCTTAAGAGGCCGCTAACATCTAAAATTGTGCGGAAATTTAGCGCCTTACCCGAAGACGAGCGACAGGCCCAAAAGCGCGGATGCCGCCCCCAAAGCGCGCGGCGCAAAAGGATGTGCGCGGGCCATATATTGGGCCAAAATGACACCAGAGCCATGCAGCGCGGCGGTCACAAGGATGAAGCCCGCGCCAAAGGACCATGCGGTGGCGGCCCCCAGTTCGGCACCATGGGCATGACCGTGAAACAGGCCAAAAAACGCCGCCACAGCGACACCGCCCCAAAGGCCGGGTTTGAGCGCCAACATCACAAGGACGCCAAAGAGGATTGAGGAGGCGAGGATCATCGGTTCGACAAAGGGCAACGCCATCCCCATCCGCGCGCCAATATAGCCCAGCGTCATCGCGCCAACAAAGCCCGCAGGCACGGCCCAAATTGCGCGCCCGCCGATCTGAAGCGCCCAAACGCCGACCGCCAGCATCGCCAGAACATGGTCCAACCCGAACAAGGGATGCGAGGCCCCGGCCAGAAATGAGCCATGCTCTTCGGGCGGCAAATGCGCGAAGGCAGGGGTGGCGGTGAGGGCGATCAGGGTCGCAAGGGGGAGGTATTTCATAACTGTTCCTTTTGAGGTCAACATCGACGCCCCGACATGGGTCGCGTCGTGGTGCAGTCTGTCAAAGGGAGGGGGGAGGTGCAAGACTGTGTCGGGGCACATCACAGACACAAAAGGCCGGAGCATTTCGGCCCCGGCCCTGATTTCACAGCGAGAGTGCGGCTTAGCCCACCAAAGCCTTGTTCAGGTTCTCGTCGATTTTTTCCAAGAAGCCCATGGTGGTCAGCCAGCCTTGGTCCGGGCCGACCAAAAGCGCGAGGTCTTTGGTCATAAAGCCACTTTCGACCGTGTCGACGATGACCTTTTCCAAAGTGGTGGCAAAGCGCATCAATTGATCGTTGCTGTCCAGTTTGGCGCGGTGTTTGAGGCCGCCAGTCCAGGCAAAGATCGAGGCGATGGAGTTGGTCGAGGTGGCCTCTCCCGCTTGGTGTTGGCGGTAATGGCGGGTGACGGTGCCGTGGGCGGCTTCTGCTTCGACGATCTTGCCATCTGGCGTCATCAATTGCGAGGTCATCAGGCCCAAAGAGCCAAAGCCCTGAGCCACGGTGTCCGATTGCACGTCACCGTCGTAGTTTTTACAGGCCCAGACGAATTTGCCCGACCATTTCATCGCACAGGCGACCATGTCGTCGATCAGGCGGTGTTCGTACCAGATGCCGGCCTTTTTGAACTCTTCGGCAAATTCGGCCTCATAGACCTCTTCGAAAATATCTTTGAACCGGCCGTCATAGGCTTTGAGGATGGTGTTTTTGGTCGACAGATACACGGGCCAGCCGAGGTTGAGGCCGTAGTTCAACGAGGCGCGGGCAAAGTCGCGGATGCTGTCGTCCAAGTTGTACATCGCCTGATACACACCGGCGGAGGGGGCGTCGTAGACGACTTTCTCGATGACGGTGCCATCGTCGCCGACGAATTTCATCGTCAACTGACCCTTGCCGGGGAACCGGAAATCGGTGGCTTTATATTGATCGCCAAAGGCGTGACGCCCGACCACGATGGGCGAGGTCCACCCCGGCACAAGGCGCGGCACGTTTTTACAAATGATCGGCTGGCGAAAGATTGTGCCGCCAAGGATGTTGCGGATCGTGCCGTTGGGCGATTTCCACATTTGTTTGAGGCCGAATTCTTCGACGCGCTGCTCGTCGGGGGTGATGGTGGCGCATTTGACCGCGACACCGACCTCGCGGGTTTTCATCGCGGCGTCGATGGTGATCTGATCTTCGGTGCGGTCACGTTCCTCGATCCCGAGGTCATAATAAAGCAAATCAATATCGAGGTAGGGCAGGATCAATTTTTTCTTGATGAAATCCCAAATGATGCGGGTCATTTCATCGCCGTCCATCTCAACGATGGGGTTGTCTACCTTGATCTTGGTCATGGGAATGTCCTTGGAACGGAGGAGGGTGGGGAGTCGCCTTTTCATAGCGCATTGAACGGTGAAAGGGAAGTGGGGTATACCAATGTATACCAAGATGAATTGTGTGTGGGCAAAGGCACCTGTGTGTGGTCACAGCCGAGGTGATAAAGTATAGGAGCGCACAGAGGCGCAGGCAAATGGAGGTTTTGGAGTGAAATAGACAGGGAAATGTGGGGTATAATAATACCTATTTTGTAACATGCTGAATTTGCTTTATAAATTAAGAAATACTGCGCTTGACGCGGCGCGCGAAACCGTTAGAAGTCGCCCAATCAAATTCCCACCCTAAAGGGCAAGACAAATGAAAACTTTCTCCGCAACACCGGCGGACATCGACAAGAAATGGATCCTGATCGACGCTGAAGGCGTTGTTCTGGGCCGTCTTGCTTCGATCGTCGCTATGCGTCTTCGTGGCAAACACAAAGCCACCTTCACCCCGTCCATGGACATGGGTGACAATGTCATCATCATCAATGCTGACAAAATCCAGTTGACCGGCAAAAAACGCACAGACGAGCGTTTCTACTGGCACACGGGCCATCCGGGCGGCATCAAATCCCGCACCATCGGTCAGATCCTTGAGGGCAAATTCCCCGAGCGCGTCGTGACCAAAGCGGTTCAGCGCATGTTGCCGGGCGGCAAACTGTCCCGTCAGCAAATGACCAACCTGCGCGTTTACGCAGGGGCAGAGCACCCGCACGAAGCTCAGAATCCCGAAGTTCTGGACGTTAAGTCCATGAACAAGAAAAACACTCGGAGCGCATAATCATGGTTGAAGAAATCAAATCCTTGGACGCGCTGAACGCTGCTGTTGGTGAAACCGCTGTTGTTGCCGCTCCTGTTGAACCGATGCGTGACGCGTTGGGTCGTGCCTATGCAACCGGCAAACGTAAAGACGCGGTCGCTCGCGTCTGGATCAAACCGGGCTCCGGCAAGGTCACCGTGAACGGCAAAGAACAGAACGTCTATTTCGCACGTCCCGTGCTTCAGATGATCCTGCGTCAGCCGTTTACCGTTGCTGGCCGCGAAGGCGAGTTCGACGTTGTCGCAACCGTCAAAGGCGGTGGTCTTTCGGGTCAGGCCGGTGCTGTGAAGCACGGCATTTCCAAAGCCCTCCAGCTTTACGATCCCTCCTTGCGCGCCGCTTTGAAAGCGGCTGGCTTCCTGACCCGCGACTCGCGCGTTGTGGAACGTAAGAAGTTCGGTAAAGCCAAAGCCCGTAAGAGCTTCCAGTTCTCCAAGCGTTAATTTCGCTGGATATATATCGCAAAAGGTCGCCGCAGAGGGTTCTGTTGGCGGCCTTTTTTATGGTCTTTTCACGTCCTTTTTCTGGGACTGCGGCACATGCTCTTGGCCGCTCAAAACGTCCGGGCGATAGTGGCGATCAAGCCCTATCTCATGGAGCGCCTGTGACCCATCCTGACGCGGATACGCCCCCTCACGGATTTTGGCGCAGGGGGTGGTTGCGGCGGTCCGCGACCAAGGGTCCGATTTATATCATTCGAAGGTTCAAATCCCCGTAGTGCCGCTGTCGCCATTGCCCTAAGCTGTTTTGCCAACACATCGGCCCGTTTTATGATGCGTTGCGCCGGGGTGTGAAAAAGAAGAAGTGCGTCATGCAAACGCGAATTGCGCGTGTTTGATGCTAGACAAAGTGGCAAATGCATTGAAATTGTCGGTCATGGAACAGGCCTGAAATAAAACTTCTTGCAAATTTGATCAAATTTGCGGAGCGTAAGGGCAATACCACGCACGAAGGGGAATATGATGACAACTGGGGAAAAATTGCGACGATTTTTCAGGACAGATCAAGGGGTCGGGCTTTTGCTCGTCTCGCCCACGGCACTTTATGCGCTGTTGCTTTTGGCGGTGCCTTTGATTGCGATTGTTGTCATTTCGTTCTTGACCCAGACAGGGGTACGAGATTTTGCCCCCGGCCTGTCATTGGTCAATTACAAAGAGGCGCTGTCAGATCCGCTCTATCGCGAATTGATGCTGCGCTCTTTGATGGTGTCGGGCTCGGTGACGGTGGTCACCGTTCTCTTGGCCTTTCCCATCGCCTATTTCGTCTCTTTCGGGGTCAAGCCAGAGCAAAAATCGCTGTGGATTTTCCTCATCACCATCCCGTTTTGGACCTCCTACCTGATCCGCGTGTTCCTGTGGAAAGTGATCTTGGGCTACAATGGCGTGTTGAACTCCGGGCTGAAACTTGTCGGTATCATCGACGAACCGCTGACTTTCATCCTATATAATGTCAACGCCGTGATCATCACATTGGCCCATGCCTATGCGCCTTTTGCGATCCTGCCGATCTTTGTGGCACTTGAAAAAATCGACCGCTCTTATCTTGAGGCGTCGCGCGATTTGGGGGAAAGCCGCACCATGACCTTTCTGCGCGTGACCCTGCCTTTGGCAGCCCCCGGTGTGGTCGCCGCTGTACTGATCGTCTTTATCCCCACAATTGGGGATTACGTCACGCCGAAACTGGTGGGCGGTCCGGGCGGGACCATGATCGCCAATATGATCCAAACCCAATTCCTGCGCCTCAACAACGCCCCTTTGGGAGCCACTTTGGCGGTCTTGGCGATGTTGATCGTCGCCGTGATCGCGATCGTGTTCCTGATTGTGGGCTACCGGGCCGCAGGCGGCGGTAAAAAAGGAGGGCGCGGCTGATGAAAACGCTCAAAACCTATGCCATTCTCTATCTGGTGTTTCTTTACGCGCCGATCTTCCTGTTGCCGCTGTTTGCATTTAACACCTCGACCATCATCGCCTTTCCGCTGACAGGGTTCACCACCGAATGGTTCACGGCGCTGTTGGACATCACGGAAATGCACAATGCTTTGTTCAACTCCTTCAAGATCGCAGTGACGTCAGCCGTGTTGGCGACGATTTTTGGCATCTTTGGTGCCATGGCCTCGACCCGCTATCACTTTCCGGGCCAAAAGGGCATCATGGGCTTTATCATGCTGCCCTTGGTGCTGCCCGAAATCATCGTCGCGGTGTCGCTCTTGGTGGTGATCCTGAAACTGGGCATGTCCACCGGTTCCTGGTCGGTGATCGCCGGGCATACGTTGATCTGTACACCCTTTGCCATCGCCATTCTCAATTCCGCCTTTGCCGCCCTTGATCCGTCACTGGAAGAGGCGGCTTATGATCTGGGCGAAACCCGCGCTTCGACCTTTCGCCGTGTGACCTTGCCTTTGGTCATGCCGGGGATCGTGTCGGCGCTGTTGATCTCCTTCACCATTTCGATGGATGAATTCATCATCGCCTTCTTCCTCACCGGCGCTGATCCGACGCTGCCGGTCTATCTTTTTTCCATGCTGCGGTTTCCGAAACTGTTGCCCGCCGTGATGGCGCTTGGGACGATCCTTGTGGTTCTCTCGATCCTGCTCATCACTATTGCTGAAATTTTCCGTCGCCGTGGCGCCAAGCGCGCAGGCCTCAAAGACACCGGGGGCTTCCTCTAATGACGATCAAAGCAAAACCTGAACGTAAGCCACTTATTTCGCTTCAGAATATCCAAAAACACTATGGTGAGTATCACGCGCTGCGTGGGATCAACCTTGAGATCGGCGAGGGCGAATTCTTTTCCCTTTTAGGCCCGTCGGGCTGTGGCAAGACCACGCTTTTGCGCACCATCGCAGGGTTTGAGGACATTGATTCCGGCTCTGTCATGCTGGCGGGCAAGGACATGATGGGGGTTCCGGCCAACAAGCGTCCGACCAATATGGTGTTCCAATCCTACGCGATTTTCCCGCATCTGACCGTGGCCGAAAACGTCGCCTTTGGTCTGCGCAAATCGCCAATGTCAAAGGCGGAAAAGGCCGAAGCCGCCGAGGCTGCGCTCAACATGGTGGGTCTCTCAGGGTATGGCACCCGCGCCGCTCATGCGCTGTCTGGTGGGCAACGGCAACGGGTCGCTCTGGCGCGCGCCTTGGTGCTCAAACCGAAAGTGCTGTTGCTCGACGAGCCGCTCTCCGCCCTTGACCGCAAGATGCGCGAACAAATGCAGGTGGAGTTGATCAAGCTGCAACGTGAGGTTGGCATCACCTTTATCCTCGTCACCCATGACCAAGAAGAGGCGCTGGTCATGTCCGACCGGATCGCGGTGATGTTTGAGGGCGAGATTGCACAATGCGATGATCCCGAAGTGCTTTATCGGTGTCCCAAAACCAAACGCGTGGCGGATTTTATTGGCGTGATGAACTTTCTGCCCGCGACCTGTCGCAATGAGGGCGGCAAGAAAATCGTCAATATCGTCGGCCTGGGCGAGACCGAAATCACCGAGGAGCAATGCCCCGAAGGCTTCCCCGAAGGTGCGGCCACGGTCGGGTTTCGCCCGGAAACCTTGACCATCCTTTACGACACGCAAACGCCGACCCACCGCGAAGCGCCCGCGATGATCGAAGAGGTCGTCTATTATGGCGACATGACCTATTACGACGTGAAATTCGACGGGGTGGACACGCCGGTACGCCTGTCGATGCGCAACCTGTTTGGTCGTGACGTGCTTGAGGTCGGCACCCGCGCCCGCATCAGCTGGTCCCCCGGCGCTTTGGTTGTGTTTGGCTAAAGCCCACCCAAACAAGAAAACGGGCTTTGGTTATCGTCTCCAAAGCCCGTTTTATGTCTCACGTTTTATGCCTCAAAGTGAACAGGTTTACCTATTTGTCCTGAGGGATCAGCCCAAGCCCCCGCAGGTAAATTCCGATGCCGGTTTCCAACAGATCCTCGGGCGGAAACGGGCTTTTGGTGCCGGGGGAGCCACGGGCGAACAACTCGACCACGCCATGCGACATCGCCCAGATATGCGCCGAAACCATTTGCGGCGGCGGGCGGTTCTCGGCCGGGATATGTTCAGACAGGTTGACGGCGGCCTGTTCCATCACGCCCAAAGCGCGCGTCGCGACCTGATACAGATCGGGTGTGCGTTGCACCGAAATGCCGCTCTCGAACATCGCCACATAATGCCCCGGATATTTGCGCGCAAAGGCCAGATAGGCACGTCCCACGGCTTCGAAACTCGCCAAGGCCGAAGGCTGTCCGGTCTCATAGGCGTAATCCAACAGATCGGCGAAGACCTCGTAGCCTTGCCGCGCGATCTCGGCGATCAGGTCCTCGCGGCCCTCGAAATGGCGATAGACGGCGGCGGGGGTGACCCCCGCAGTTTTGGCCGCCTCGGATAAGGAAAAGCCGGTCGGGCCCTTTTCCTCAATCAGGCTCAGAGCCGCATCGACCAAAGCCTGACGCAGATTGCCGTGATGATAGCCGCGCTTTTTGGTCATGCGATGCCGCTCATTCGTCCACGTCACCCGTGGTCAGCAAGGCCGGGCCATCAACGATCTTATCGTCAATTGCGCCCAACCCTTTTTCGTCTTTGCCTTTATACTCAATCTGGCTGAGCACAGCGCGGATCGCATTGAGGCGCGCGCGGTATTTGTCATCCGATCGGATTACCGTCCAAGGCGCGATTTCGCTGTGGCTGCGCTCCATCGTCTCTGAAATCGCCACAGTATACGCGTCCCAGCGTTTGAGCCCCTCAACATCAATCGAGGACAGTTTCCATTGTTTCAACAAATCGCCTTCGCGGGCCAAAAAGCGGCGCAATTGTTCGGCACGCCCGACATTGAGCCAAATTTTGAAAAGCTGGATGCCTTCCGACACCAACATGTCCTCGAATTCTGGAAGTTGGTGAAAAAATTTGTCGCGCTGATCATCAGTGCAAAAGCCAAACACCTTTTCCACCACGGCGCGGTTGTACCACGAGCGGTCAAACAGCACCAATTCGCCCTTGGTCGGCAGGTGTTCGACATAGCGTTGGAAATACCATTGCCCGACTTCGCGCTCGGTCGGTTTCGAGAGTGCGACAACGCGCGCCGACCGCGGGTTGAGGTTTTCACGAAAGCGTTTGATCGTCCCGCCTTTGCCCGCCGCGTCACGGCCCTCAAACACGACGACAATCCGCTTGCCGGTCGCACGAATATCGGCCAGCAGCTTGGCCAATTCGCGCTGCAAAGCGTCCATTTCGTCTTGGTAGTCGGATTTCTTCATCCAAGAGGAATAGGGGTAAGTGTCGGACAGAATGTCCTTTTTACTGCCTTCCGCGATGGCTTTGCGGATGCTTTTGGGGGCTTCGTCTGAATAGTAGCGAGAAATCGCGCCATCAAAGGGCAGGTCGGTCATGTCACGGCTTTCGTGTTAATACTCTTAACAATATGGGGCTTTTGGCACGCGAGTGCAATGCAACTGCGCGGGTTAGCGGCCCGCAAGACGTGCGGTCAGTCGGTCGACAGCGGCCACAACATCCTGTGTCGCCACCTGATGCGGCATATGGCCCAGCCCCTCAAGCCGCACCAGATGATCGGAGGCGACGTCGCGGTCCAATCGAGCGGCGTGTATGTCAAGGCCCACGGTGGTATCCGCCGTACCATGCACAGCTTCGATCGGCAGCGTGAGGGAGGGATAATCTGGCGTCATGTCGCGCAGTTGCGCCTTGAGCGTCACGCGTTGCCGGGCGTTTAAGGTCTGGGTTTTGGGGCGCAGGGACAGGCGCGGTTGGAACGAGGCGGTATAGCCCTCAGGCGCATGTTGCGGCGCAAACACCGCGTCTATTTCCGCGGCCAAGACGGGGGAGGGCACATAAGCCATGAGCATCCAGGCAAAGATGTCGCCGATCACCGGGGTCGCGAGCGTGCGGTAAAACAACGACGGTTCACCCGCCCACTCATGCGACGCGGCGGAGACCAGCACCAAACCGACCAACGTTTCCTGATCCTGCAAAGCCCACTCAAGTGCCACTGCGCCGCCGTAAGAATGACCCAAAACCATCACTTTGCGCGGCTCTGACGTGGCAATCGCCTCGCGCAGGGTTTGCGCTTGGGCCGCCACGCTTTCGTCTATGGGCGCAGGCGAATGTCCAAAGCCGGGGCGATCGACAACATAGACGCGGTAGCGATCCGCAAGCGCCGGGGCGAGACGGAATGTCATGTCATAGGTTGACCCGGATGCACCGTGGATCAACACGATGGGGGGCGCATCCTCGGGTCCGTAGTGCGCGACATGGACAATCTGCCCAGAAGACGTGGTGATCAATTCCCCGTTTTGCGGCGCGTTTCGCAGCGCCGTTTGACCGCGTTTTTGGGCGATCAAAACCGTGGCTGCGATCAGCGCAAGGAAAAGGGAGACAATGATCAGAGCTTTACTCACCGATTTTTGCCAAATCGTAGGGTGTGGTTTGATAAATCTCGTTGATCCAGTTGCCGTAGAGCAAATGCGCATGTGAGCGCCAGCGGTTCACCGGACGCAAGGACGGGTTGTCATTCTGAAAGTAATGCAGCGGCGGCACAATCGGTTTTCCGGCATCGACATCGCGGCGGTATTCTTCGTTCAACGTGCCGGTGTCATATTCGAAATGGTTGAAAATATAGAGCGCGCGATGATCCGGGTCTTGTACCAGACACGGTCCGGTTTCATCCGAGCCCAGCAATGGGATCAGCGCCGGAACCGCGTCGATTTCCGCTTGGCGCATTTCGGTCCAGCGGCTCACAGGAATGTAACATTCGTCCGAGAAGCCGCGCAGGTAGGGCGAGGCCGGGGCAAGGTTGTTTTGACGAAACAGACCAAAGGCCTTTTCTTCCAAAACGTGCTTTTTCACCCCGTGGAAATAATTGATCATCGCCATGCCGCCCCAACAGACGCCAAAGGTCGAATGCACATGGGTTTGGGTCCACTCAAACACCTCTTTGAGCTCGTCCCAATAGGTCACCTCTTCAAACGGCAGATGTTCAATCGGCGCGCCGGTGATGATCAGACCGTCGAATTTCTCACCCGAGGCTTTGACCTCGTCAAAGGGTCGATAAAACTCTTCCATATGTTCGGCGGCGGTGTTTTTGGTCTGATGTTCGCTCATCCGGATCAGTTTGAAATCAATCTGCAACGGCGTCGCGCCGATCAAACGGGCAAACTGATTTTCGGTCTGAATTTTCTTTGGCATCAGGTTCAAAAGCGCGATGCGGATGGGGCGGATTTCCTGTGATGCGGCCCGGCCTTCGCCCATGACCATCACCCCCTCAGCCGAGAGCACGTCATAGGCAGGCAGGTTTTCGGGCAAGGTGATGGGCATCTTTCAGGTCCTTCGTGGTGGGAAAGTCATTTAGGCGTGCGAGGCCCGAAAATCAAGCGCCGCACCGATCAGTGCGTCAAAGCCTTCGGGCGTTTTGGCCGCCGCCACGTCTTCGGCGCTCACGGTCACGCCCCAGTTTTCGGCCATGGCGGCATAGCGCGGCTGGCGGTGGGCGAGGGCGCGGGCATAGGTGTAGCGGATGAAATCGTCGGGGTTGACCTCGGCTTCGCCCACGCGTTTTTCCGCGAGATATTCGTCCCAGATTGCTGCCAAAAATTCCGGCTGATAGGCCATCGGTTTGGGCGCACGATCAAAGCGGCGGATCAACTCTTCGGTATGAGCCTCCGAGCCCTTGATCCAGACCAAAAGCGCGTCTTTTGAGAGCGCTTTCAGGATCGGATCGCTCGGGTCTTCGGCATCGACCCATTCACAGATCGACCCACCCGTGTCGCAGACGAAATGCGGATAGCCGTAGAGGTCTTGGGCGCGGCTGATGAAATGACCCGTGTCCATCAATGCGGCCTCTTCGGCGGCGCGAAACAGCGCCTGACGGCGTTGAAATTCGACCATCGGGATGCCGCCCAACTCCGGCGCGCCGGGTTTGCCGAGGAAATAGGAGACAGGGGTCAGATTGTTAAAGGTGATGTTGGATTTGATATAGATGCTGTCGGACAGGAATTGATCGCGCAAAAACGGATCGCGCATCGCCACCTTTTTGAGGTTGTCGTCAATCGCCTCGCCCAGGTAGCGCGTGCCGATCCGGTAATCGACCGAGTAATGATACCAGGCTTTGGTGTCCCGCAACATATTGGAAATATGAGTTTTTCCAAGACCTGACATGCCAAAGAGAATGACTCTTTTGGCGGTGCAGCCGTGCCAGTCTTTGCCCGAGGTGTAACGCATCTCGCATCCTTTGTTGATCCACCCTTGGGTGCCATGTGGGCGCGGCTGGAGCAAGGGGTTTTGGCCAGGGCTGTGTTATGTTTGCACCGGTTTGATGCGCTTGAGCCGCGCCAAAATCCGACCATCAATGACCAAAAGCCCCAACGCGATCAGGCCAAACCCGGCATAGGCCGAGGGGGAGAGGCTTTCGCCCAAAACCACGGCTCCGAGCGCGATCGACACCGGGGCGACGATCAATGTGGTCAGCGAGGTGTTGCCCGCACCCGCCGATTTGAGCACGCGGTAGTAGATCAAATAGGTCACACCTGTGGCCATCACCGAGAGGTACAACAATGCCCCCCATGTGGAGGGCATCAGCGACATCGGCGGCGGACCGGAGGTGACAATCGCCACGGGCAGGGCAAAAACGGCGGCACCCGACAGCATCCCGGCGGCGGCAACTTGTGGTTTGAGATCGGCCAAAAGCCTGCGGCCAATGACATTGGACAGACCATAGGAAATCGTCGCCGCGATCATCGCCAATTGGCTCAGAGAGGTCAGATCAAAGGCATGAAGCGCGTCCGGGCCGATCACCGTGACGATGCCTAAAACGCCCAAAATCACGCCCGCACCTTTGCGCAGACCAAGCTTTTCATCGGCAAAAAACAGCGCTGCAAAGAGCACGCCGAAAATCGCGGTGGAGGCGTTGAGAATGCCCGCAAGTCCCGAGGGAATGCGGTGCTGCGCCCAGGTGATCAACAGAAACGGCAGGGCGGAGGTCAGGCAGCCGACCACGATGAAGCGCCACAGATAGTGGCGCATTGGCGGGACCGGCAGGCCTTTGATCAAGACATAGGACCACAACACCAGTGCCGCGATGGTGACGCGCCCGGCGACGACCCAATAGATTGGCAACTCGCGGATCAACAGCGCGACAGACAGGAAAGACCCGCCCCAGAGCAATCCCATGGCGGCCAGACCAAGCCATGCGGCGGCGGAAATGGTTTTTTGCGGGGCCATGAGATGTGTCCTGTGAATGTCCCGTCGGGACGGTGTCGATCTGTGCGGACCATGGCGGAGGGCAGGTGCGCAGGCAAACCGGAATTTGTGCAAAAGAGGATCACGAAATGTGATCAGAAGCATTAGATACATATGAAAAGGCCCCGCAGAGGGGCGGGGCCTTTGAAACATCCATCTTTACAGGTCGTTTGACCCGTAGATTAGAACGAGTGCGAAACTTTGATGCCAAACGCGGTGGCGTCATTGCCTGTGAACTCACCGAATGTGGTGCCCGGTAACGTTGGGTTTTCGGTTTCGGCATCGCCGATCCAAACGTAGCGCACGCCACCCGAAATCGCGGTTTGCTCGGTGATCTGGTATTTCAGGCCAAGACCCAGCGAGGCGTAGCCATCGGTTGGGCCGAGGTTGCCGGAATAGCCGCCGGTTGATTTTTCATAACCGACCATGATGGAACCGCTCAGTTTGTCATTGAACCGGCGCCCGACACCCAAGCTGTAGGAGATCGTGTCATCGTCGTAATCGACAAGCGCATCGCCCGCATTGGCGACATAGGCGGTTGGCGAAATGTCGAACGCGGTCCATTCGGCCCAACGCACAGAGGCCATCAACAGCGTATCTGCGGCAATCCCGGTTTGAAAATCGAGATTGACCGATTGCGGCAGGCGGGTTTCCATCGGGCTGTCAAAAATGCCGTTCTCGGTCGTGGTGAAATCATGGGTGATTTCAGAGTTATAGGTCAGAGCCGCGCGCAGGGCGATGTCGGGGATCTCGTAGGCCGCGCCAATCACATAGCCCCAATCGGTTTCTGTGGTGGTGTTCATCGTATAGCCGTTGGACAGCGCAACTTTGCCCTTAGAGGTCACTTCACGCACACCACCAAGAACCGAAATGCGGTCGTTGATTTTGTAGCGCAGCACTGCGGTCAGGCTGTTGGAATCGATCGAGGCTGTGGAACCAGTATAGGCGTAGGGCGCGGGTGAGTCCGCGAAGGAATAATTGACGTCAGCTCCGAAAGGCTGGTCAAAAATCAACGCAACGCTGAATTTGTCATTTAGGTCGGTTTTATAGGCGGCACCGACGGATGTGTATGACTCTACCATGTTGCCAGAGGACTGACCCAAGCCGGGAACGACAGTCGTGCCATCATTATAGGTGCCGGTCTGAACGCCCGATACCGTTGGGTTCACGCTCCCAAACGAGAATTCCAAATAGCTGCCATCTTCAAAGATCGGCGCGATGGATTGGCCGGATCGGTCGATCCCACCTGCAAATGCGCCTGTCGCGGTGACCGCACAGGCCAATGCCAAAATTGATGTGTTTTTCATAGTCTCCATCCCTAAACGAGCCCTGGGCGCGTTTCCTTTATTAGTGGTGCCGACACGGTTTTATTTTGTCGATCTGGTGGTTCGGTGGTGATTCAGCGGTGTTGTCACTGAGATGTGTTGGTGTTGCGCGATTTGCCGCACATGTTGTGATTTGAGCCTAAGCCTGTGCGAAATTTCAAGCAATTCTGACGCCGCGTCATAGTTTTAAAATGACTCCTTGCGGTGCGGCAACAGCGTGATCACGCGGGCCATGCCGCTGTGCGACGGGACTCGGAGAGGATGTTGATGTAATTGGCGACAAAAATGATGCCTGCGCCGATAAAAACAAAAATATCAAGGCTTTCCCCATAGAGCAGCATCCCGACCACGCCGATCACCGGCAGGCGTAGAAAGTCTATGGGCGTGACAATCGAGGCGGGGGCGAGGCTGAGCGCTTTGGTCAGGCAAAAATGCGCGCCCAGCCCGGCCAGAGCGATCCAGATGACCCAAGGCAGATCCGTGAGTGTGAGCCAGGCGGCGGAGCCATCCATCATGGCGCAGACACATCCAAACAAAAGTTGCAGCGTCACCATCCAGAACATGATGGCAAGAATCGACACGTTTGCGGTGCGGGTGAGTTGTTTGGTGAACAGGGCCGAGGTGGCAAATCCAAGGGCACAGGCCATGGCGGCGAGCAAGCCGATGGACAGACCGTCCGCGCCAAACGGACGGGCCACGATCAGGATGCCGGCAAACCCCATCAGGGCTGCCAAGGCGCGGGTCGGGGTCATTTTTTCGCCCAAAAACACGGTGGCACCTAAACCCACGAGAATGGGATAGGAGAATTCGAGCGCGAAAAGCTGCGCCAATGGGATCAATGTCAGGGCGAAGAGCCAAAGGTTTTGACCGGCAAAATGGCCCAGATTTCGACCGATGTGGAGCGGCAGAGACCGTGGTCTGAGTTCGGACAGGCGGCCCTGAAATATCGCGACGGGCAGTACGATCATCAGGCCGAACAGCGAACGATATCCCAGAATTTCGAACGTATCGAGGTTGGCGGACACCATGCGCCCGGCCACCGCCATGGAGGAAAACCCGAACACCGCGCCCATCATCCAAAAGGCGGCGCGGATCGGGTGCGTTTGCGCGTTGGTCATAGCACTCTCTTATTGAAATCTCGGGTCATATGTTTGGTGACGCGACCCCAATCTGAGCTGTGGGTGCGGTCTTGATGGGCGGCAAAATCGGTCTCGCTGCGAAACACTTCGCTGACATGAAAACAACACGGGTCCAATTCATCCTGCCAAAGCTCAAAGGACAAACAGCCCGGTTCGGCCTCGCTCAGACGGTGGTGCCGGGGCAAAAGCGCCACGACACTGTCGACCTCATGCGGCTCACAGCGCATCGTTCCTGTCAGCATGACTTTTGCCAAATCGCGCCCTCCCGTCGACTGACCCCCCAGTGGCAGCCGTTTCCCTTTTGACTGCTTAGTTTGAACCAGAGCAGATTCCAAAGAAAAAGTGCTGTGATCACAGGGGCATCCGTGCACAGGTGGTCTTTTGAAACGGGTCATGCTTTGCTGTGGAATGTGATACTTAGCGCTGGGATTTGGGCGCCAAAACGCTCCTGTAATTCTTTTTCCCAGGCGTCAAATTGATCCACGTCGTCATGAGCGGGCCTTGTGGGCCGCAGCAGGGTAAAATCGACGCCATACTGGGCTTGGATCTCGGCGCGCCGGAGGTTAAAATCGTCCATCGTCACACAGGGCAAACCCGCCTGACGCGCTGCATGCAATGTGATGCAGTGGCTGAGGTAGAACATTTGATAGGCCGAGCGAGGCGTCAGCTGTTTTGCCAAAGTTCTGCCCAGTGCAATCTGCCGTTCAAAACTTGGCCGCCGCATCAAAAAGGTAAAGAGCCTTACGCGAGACGTGTCATTGGGCAAAAGGTCCAAGACAACCTTGCGCGTGGCCTTTGAGGACAGCAATTGGATCAGGGTGCAGGGGAGAAAATACTCATTTTTGGGCCAGTCATAGGAGAGGAATTGGCTGTGCGGATCGCGGTAAAGGTAAAAACCACTCTCGTCAGGGCCAATGGGGATGCCCTGTGCATGTTGACCTGACCGGCAAAACCCGAAAAAGGCACGTTTTCCTTGATCTTCTGCGACACGTTTACAGGCGTCTAAATAAGCCAGCGCGCGCGGATGGGGGCGTGTCCGGTAGGTTGTCGAGAGTGTGCTTGATCTGTCGAAGAGTGTCCAAAGCGGTTTGCCCGTCAATGGGTCTTTCAGGAGATATGTGTCGAAATAGCCCCCTGTCCATGCCGGATGCCGCAGCTCTTGTGTCTGCCTGGATTGGTCCTGCCGCATCTGATTGATCCGTGTGAGCGAGCCACAGGATTCGTGAAATGGCTCGTAAAAGACCAGATAGTTGTCAGACGCAAGAAAACATCTGGCAATAGCTGTGCTGCCCGTGCGCCACATCGCATGCGCAAAAACATGGCCTTTGCTGCTGTGAGGTTTGGGGCTCTGAAATGTTTTTTTCATTCATTTCCCCAAACCGATCAACACATGTTGATGTCATACCACAAGGATATCGCCGCCCCAGAAGTCTGAGGTGTTACTCCAGCTCAATCGTGCCCGGCGGCTTCGATGTGCAGTCATAAAACACGCGGTTGATGCCTTTGACCTCGTTGATGATCCGGGTCGAGGTTTCGCCCAGAAAATCATGGGTAAACGGATAATAATCCGCAGTCATGCCATCGACCGAGGTCACGGCACGCAAGGCAAGCGCGAAATCATAGGTGCGCCCGTCGCCCATCACGCCAACGGTGCGCATCGGCAAGATTGCGGCGAAGGCCTGCCAAATTTCGTCATAGAGCCCGTGTTTGCGAATCTGGTCGATGTAAACCGCATCGGCCTTTTGCAGAATCGCCAGTTTTTCGCGGGTGATCTCGCCGGGGCAGCGGATCGCAAGACCCGGACCGGGGAAAGGGTGGCGACCGATGAACGATGCCGGAAGGCCCAGTTCATGACCCAGCGCGCGCACCTCGTCCTTGAACAATTCGCGCAGCGGTTCGACCAGTTTCAACCCCATTTTTTCCGGCAGACCGCCGACATTGTGGTGCGATTTGATCGTCACGGAGGGGCCGCCCGAGAAGGACACAGATTCGATCACATCGGGGTAGAGCGTGCCTTGGGCCAAGAATTTCGCATCCTTGATCTCATTGGCGTATTTCTGGAACACGTCGATGAACAGCTTGCCGATGATCTTGCGCTTGGTTTCGGGGTCAGAGACGCCCTCCAACTCGCCCAAGAACAGGTCAGACTCATCGGCATGGATCAGTTTGATATTGTAATTGTCGCGGAACATTTTCACGACTTGTTCGGCCTCGTTGAGACGCAACAGCCCGTGATCGACGAACACACAGGTCAGTTGCTCTCCAATGGCTTCGTGCAACAGAATCGCGGTGACCGAACTGTCCACACCACCGGAAAGGCCGCAAATCACATGGCTGTCTCCAACCTGTTCGCGAATTTTCGCGATCATTTCTTCGCGGTAGGCACCCATGGTCCAGTCGCCGGTAAAGCCCGCAAGCCGCACGAAATTCTCATATAGCGTTGCGCCGTTCGGGGTGTGATGCACCTCGGGGTGGAATTGCACCGCGTAGAAATGGCGCTCAAGGTCGGCGGTGATCGCAAAGGGCGCGCCGGGGGAGGTGCCGAAGACCTCAAAGCCGGGGGCAATCTCGGCGACATGGTCACCATGCGACATCCAAACCTGTTCGCGGCCCATGCCATCCATAAACCAGCCGTTCAAAAACTCCGGGCGGGTCTCGGTCGGCGTCACATAGGCGCGGCCAAATTCGGCGGTCGCATGTTCGCCCGCTTCGACCCGGCCCCCCAGGTCATGCATCATCACCTGCTGGCCATAGCAAATGCCCAAAATCGGCACGCCCAGATCATAGGCCGCTTTCGGCGGTCGCGGGCTGCCCTCGCGCATCACCGAATCCGGGCCGCCGGAAAAGATGATCGCTTTCGGCGCAATCTCTTTCAGCAACGCCTCGGTGACGTTTTGATAGGGGTGAATTTCGCAAAAGACATTCAACTCACGCAGACGACGCGCAATGAGCTGCGTCACCTGAGAGCCAAAGTCGATGATGAGGAGGCGGTCATGGATCACTTGAGTCATGACATGCCTTTACCCGCAGCTCCGCCTCTGTGGCAAGATGGATTCCCGCCATATGTGCCCAATCGACATGGAATGCGTGTGGATTTTGCAGCTTGCGGAACTTTGCTGTGGTGCGCGGGTCATTTTACACAAAAGAGCCCCCCGTTTCGGCCCCTCTGGATCTCAAAAGAGAGGAGGCGGAAACGAGGGGCATTGGCACCCGGGCGGGGCGCTCAAATCTGGCTCAGGCCGCGGTTTGTTCGCGTGGCAAAAGCCGGGCTTCCCCCATCAGCGCGATCAGCACTTCAACATGGCGTGTTACATTATAGGCGGCGTCGCCCGATCGGCGGGTCTCTTCGATCTTGGCTTCTTCCTCGATCAAAGAGGACACGGCGCGCGCTGGTGAGGGCGCATTGGCGGTGCGCATGACCCGTTTCAGGTCGCGGTTTCGGTTGTAATCATTGAGACCAAAGCGGGCCGCGCGGATCAAAAGGCGAGGGCGGCGCAGCGTGTTGAGCAGGGTTGTGACGTCGTTCATGATCATGGTCTCCTGTTGCATGAATGTCCGCGCTTTTGAGGCATGTCGGTGTTGGACATTTGGCCCCGGTATTGCGGTTCTTCATCACTCTGACACAACCTGAACGTGTGTTGCGCATTGTTTCCGCAATGCGAACGGTCCTTTGCTCCGTTGTTTATGAATTGGAAACGATAATATCAAAACAGGAAACAATTAACGTTTAGGTAACCAATGCAACCCATGGTTGTGGTTAGATTCGGGGACAATTGGTGGGATAACCTGTGCAAAGCCAGTGGATATCCTGTGGATTGGTGAAGGCTCCAAATCTGACTGTGTCTAAAATGGAAACAATGCTGAAGAGTGAACTTGGGGGAACGATGTTGGAAAACGGGAAATATCCATCTGCACAGGGGCGGCCCTTACCGAAATGGGTGCCTCAGGAGGCGCAACGATACCTTGCGCATACGGAGACGGGCGACACCATTCGCGAATTGGCCCGAAAGGGGGGCTGTGCCCCCTCAACCGTGATGCGTCAGGTGCGCAAAGTGGAACAAAAACGCGATGACCCGTTGATCGACGAAGCCTTGACCACTCTCAGCCGTCTCACTGCGAAAGACACGCATGACACGGTTCCGTTTCATGACGCAGGTTGCCCTAAGCCCCCAGCGAAGGACATGGACACGATGACAGACCAAACGCCGTTCGATCACGCCGACGGGCAGACTCCCCCCGATGATGCGACCATTGCCCGCGAAGCCCGCCGCATCCTGCGCCGCCTCTCTGAGCCGGGGGCCTGTCTGGCTGTGGCGCAAGATATGGAAAAGGCCGTGGTTGTGCGGGATCTGCCGGATGGGCGCACCACACGCACCGCCGTCCTGGATCGCCCGATCGCCCAAGCGATGGCGCTCAAGGATTGGATCACGGCGCAGGCCAAGGGTAAAATCACCCGCTACACGATCACTGCCGCGGGCCGCGCCGCGTTGCGCCGGTTTTTGGCCGAAGACGAAAGCGCGCGGGCCGGCTTTGCCGAAGCGCCGATGAAATTTGGTGATCAACACCGCGATTGGGCGTTTCGCGATGAGCCAACACTTACAGACGACAAGCCCAAACGCATCCGCTACAACGCGGCTGAAAGCCCGGTGATGGTTCTGTCTCGGCGGCGTGACAAAGGCGGCGAGACATTTTTGCCGCCCGATCTGGTGGCTGCAGCCGAACGGTTGCGCGAGGATTTTGAACTGGCGCAAATGGGGCCGCGTGTGGCGCAGAATTGGGATCGCTTTCTCACCGGCGGTGGGCGTGGCGAATTTTCCGGCGATTCCAAGGGCTTTGGCCCTGAGTCCGCCAAGGCTCGCGTGGCCGCAGCTTTGGCCGATCTTGGGCCGGGGCTTGGGGATGTTGCGCTGCGCTGTTGTTGTTATCTGGAAGGGATGGAGCAGGCCGAAAAGCGCATGGGCTGGTCGGCGCGTTCGGGCAAAATCGTGCTGCGCATTGCGCTTCAGCGGCTCAAAAAGCATTATGACGAAGCGGGCTATTCAAATCTGATTGGGTGATTGGCGTTAAAAATCGCTCCAGTGGAGCGATTTAGCCAATCACGCGAAAACACAC
>NZ_FNBL01000001.1:0-261690 GCF_900102315.1 Celeribacter baekdonensis | reverse complement strand
CAAATCGCTCCAGTGGAGCGATTTAGCCAATCACGCGACACCACAGAAACGCGCCACTGGCGCGTTTCTTGGCGAAAGGCACGGTATTAGGTGACAGGCGCAGAGGCCACACTGGCCGCAAACGCCCGCGCTTCGGCGCGTTGGTCGGGGCCAAAAAGCTTGATTTCGATTTTGGGAAACAGCGGCTGTATCATCCCGACCCAGGTGCCAACCCAGTTGCGGTCGGTGACGATGGACATATGATGAAAATCGTTCCAGCGGCGGATCAAGGATATTTCATAGCGAAAATCTTCGAGTAAAGCGCCCGCCGTGAAATCGGAAAATCCCATCAAATCCACCATCAACCCATAGGGCGCAGGTCGTTGCAACATGGGTTCAAGCGCGGCCTCGACGACCTTGATGTCGTCTCTGGTGATTTTGCCCTCAATAGTCACAGCGAGGGCGGTGTCGTTCAGCGTGTCTATGCGGATCATGATGCTGTCCTTTTCTGGTCAGTCTGTCCTGTTCACCCCTTTTAGATGGGCATTTTTTTGCAAAAAGAAAGGGCCGAACTCTGTCCGACCCTTTCAAGTTTTATGTCAGGCCTGTGCGGACGTTCAGGCGTCAAGCCTGGCCAATTCCGTCCGAACGCCCGCCTCATACTCCGGGTGAACCCGGCCCAAAACCGCCAACCAGCGCTCGCGCACAGGCGTTGAGCAGGGCGCCATCGCGCCCGCCATATTGGCATGCAACCGAGCGCGCTCATCCGCCTGCATCACATCGGCATAAAGGGCGCGGGGTTGAACGTAATCGGCATCCGCGTCCTGTTGCACATATTTATCCGCATCGCCTGAGATTTTCAGCGGCGGTTCGGCCACGCTCACATCCGGTTTGGCACTTTCGGCGTATTGGTTCGGCTCGTAATAGGCGTCAATGTGTCCGGTGTTTGGCCCCATAAAATTCATCGCACCATCTTTATGATAATGATGCACCGGGCATTTGGGGGCGTTGGCGGGCAGGGCCTCGTAATGGGTGCCAAGGCGATAGCGATGCGCGTCAGCATAGGCAAAGACGCGCGCTTGCAGCATCTTGTCGGGGCTAAAACCGATGCCCGGCACCTTGTTGGACGGGGAATAGGCCGCGTTTTCAACCATTTGGAAATAGTTGTCGGGGTTCTTGTTGAACTCCAACATGCCCACGGGGATCAGCGGGAATTGATCATGTGGCCAGACTTTGGTCAGGTCGAACGGGTTGAACTCCACCGTTTCGGCCTCTGCTTCGGGCATCACCTGAATGTTGAGCTCCCATTTCGGGAAATTTCCGGCCTCGATCGCGCCAAACAAATCCTCTTGGTAGCTTTCGCGGGTCTTGCCGATCAGGGTTTCGGCCGCTTCGGAGCTGTGGTTTTTGATGCCTTGCTGGTTGCGGAAATGGAATTTGACCCAGACCCGCTCGCCATTTTTATTCCACATTGAATAGGTGTGCGAGCCGTAGCCGTGCATATGCATCGGGTTCACCGGGATGCCGCGATCCGACATCAGGATGGTGACTTGGTGCACTGACTCGGGCTGTGCGGCCCAGAAATCAAACATTGCCTCAGGTGAGCGCAGGTTGGTTTTGGGGTGGCGTTTTTGGGTGCGGATGAAGTCGGGGAATTTGAACCCGTCGCGGATGAAAAACACCGGGGTGTTGTTGCCGACCACGTCCCAATTGCCCTCGTTGGTGTAGAATTTCACCGAGAACCCGCGTACATCGCGTTCGGCGTCCGCCGCGCCCAATTCGCCCGCAACGGTCGACCAGCGCGAAAGAATGTCGCAGCTGTTGCCAACATTCGAGAAAATATCGGCGCAGGTGTATTGGCTGATGTCATGGGTGACGGTGAAGGTGCCCTGCGCACCCCAACCTTTGGCGTGGACCACGCGCTCGGGGATGCGTTCGCGGTTTTGATGCGCCAGTTTTTCGATCAATTGGTAATCATCCAACATCACCGGCCCGCGCGGACCTGCGGTTTTGGATGTGTCATTGTGCGACACCGGCGCGCCGGCGGAGGTGGTCAAACGGGTGGTCATGTTTGTCTCTTCCTAAATGTGGGTCTGAATCTCGCGGGAGTGTGGCACCCTGAGTATATTAAATGAAATTGTACTTTATGTGTTTTGGTATTAGTTTAAATTATAGTAAGGCTCACCATAAAGGCCCGCCATGCTGACGCTCAGACAAATGACCTATTTCGTCGCCTTAGCCGACACCCGCAGTTTTTCCGCCGCGGCCGAGCGTGCCCATGTCACCCAACCGGCTTTGTCCCAGCAAATCAAAGAGATGGAACTGAGTCTTGGCGCGCAGTTGGTCGAACGGCTGCCGCGTGACATTCGACTGACGCGGGCGGGGCAGGTGGTGTTGGAGCGCGCACAGCAGGTTTTGGCAATGATCCGCGATCTGGAAGCTGAGATTCGCCAATCCAAAGGGCTGACCGGGCGGCTGAGCCTTGGGGTGATCCCGACGATTGCGCCCTATCTTTTGCCACGCGCGCTGACCCGGATCAAAGCCGCAGCACTTGATCTCGATCTGCGGGTGCGCGAGGCCCAGACCGCCGATCTTTTGACGGCGGTGATCAACGGACAGTTGGATGCGGCGGTGATCGCGCTGCCCTATGATGTGGCGGGGCTGATGGCAGAGCCGCTGTTTACCGATAATTTCCTCTTGGCGGGGTCAAAGTCGCGGATTGAGGCGCTCAGTGCGGCGATCGCCCCGCCGCGCCCAACCGACCTGCCGCCGGATGCGCTTTTACTGTTGGACGAGGGCCATTGTTTGGCCGATCAGGCCTTGGACGTCTGCGGCCTCACGCGCGCGCGCCAAACCGTTGATCTGGGCGCGTCCTCTTTGTCGACGCTGTGCGGATTGGTGGCGCAGGGGTTCGGCCTGACCTTCGTGCCTGAAATCGCCCTGTGTTCCGAACAAGCGGCCAGCCCCGACATGACGGTCTTGCGCTTTCCCGAACCACAGCCGCAACGCACCATCGCTTTGGTGCGGCGGCATTCGACGGAGGCCACAACATGGTTCACCGATTTGGCCGCCCTTTTGTCTGAGGCGGGCAGCGAGATGATGCAGCAGGCGCGCAGGCGCGGTTAACCGGCCGCCTCTAAACATTGCGTGTAACTCTCTGGTGCAAACATCGCCCAGCCCGCCGCTTTCACCGCATCAGACTGTGGGGCGGTGGCGGTGATATAGGTCCAGGTGCCGATGTCAGTGTGCCGGGTGCGATACCAATCGCCGGGCTCAAGCGTACTGATGACGCCGCTGTTTGAATCTGGCCCGGCAAAAAGCGACACCCCAGAACCGGTATAGCCCATGCAGATGAAGCCCTCTCCCTCTGGAAAGAGGATCGGCTGTTCCACCAAAAGCCTGCGAAATTGGATGTCATCAAGGGCGAGATAGGTGCTTTGCGTGTTGAGTGTACAGCCCTGATCCTGTTCGGTCTCGCGCAGTTCCGCCACGCGCTCTGCGTCCCAAGATGTCAGCGTCACATTTTTGCCAATGCAATCGGAAGTGTCGAAATAGCTCTGGCCCAAGGGCGTGCCAAAGCAATAGCCCGCCCGGTCCATGATCCAATTTCGGCTATACCACAGATCCTCACAGACCCCGGCATGGGCGGGACCAGAGGGCAGGGCGAAGGGCAAGAAAGTGAGACAAATCAACAGTAAGGCGCGCATGTGAGCTCCGCAAATCAGCATCTTGTGTGAGTGTACGGGTATTTTCTAAACAAGAGGTTTTAATGTAAAAATCGTTCTCTCACCATGTATGAAAGCGCCGATGCTGTCGACAGGATGGGCAAAACACGGTTTGCCGATTTTGCCGTATATCCGTATAAGTGGCCGAGGCGGCGGCACATGCCGTATGAGGCGCGGGTGAGAGGAGCGTTATGGTTGATGTGACATTTGATGTGAAAGGTTTTGGCAAAGGTCCGGCGCTTGTTGGCGTGCTTACTTTGGCCGGTTTACCCTTTCTGTTTTTCGTGGCAGCCGCTTTTTATGTCGGCCCTTTGAAAATTGTCTTTTGGGTCGCGCTCGCCCTGTTTGTTTGGGCGCTGCCGTTCTCTGAGATGCACTTTGTTCAGCTTTTGGGAAAACGGCAGACTGTCACATTCGGGTCTAAGTCTGTCACCATCAAGACCCCGTTTCGCACCCAAGTGTATCCCCTGTCAGACCAAGATCCGTTGTGCCTCGTGTCAGAGATCGGCCCTGAGGAAAGCGAACCCTCGGTGATGCTTGTTGCCAAATCACCTGGGCGGTGGCGTGATGCGCTTGCACTCCGCGTCGGTGCCCTGATGGACCAAGACGGTAAGCCGGCAGACCCGTTGGCCATTTTACAGGCAAGCCATGGCATTGATGCCCGCGATCAGGACATATCCTCACGCGCCAAAGAGGTCTCGCGGGATCGGTTCAAAGGGCTAAAGTCCGTTGCATGGGGGATCGGTGGACTGGCGGTGATCGTGCTGATCAATCTGGGATACTGAGCGGCGCAGCTATGCGTCTCGCGAAGCCCCGTTATGCGGCCTCTCTGCGACGGCTTTGAAAACACGGCATTTTCTGCGCATGCAAAAGGCCCGCAGGAGGGTCTCCCACGGGCCTGATCCATCACGCGCCAGACGCTGTTATGCGACGGCTTCGGCTTTCGCCTCTTTGAGGTAGGACAGCACGGTTTCGGGCGAGGACACGCCGTAGGGGTCTTCGCCGTGGTTGTCGCACAGGCCGGGCTCTTCGAACCAGGCTTCGATCATGCCGTCGTTGACGACAGCGGCATAGCGCCAGGAGCGCAGGCCAAAGCCCAAGTTGTCTTTGCGCACCAACATGCCCATGCGGCGGGTGAATTCGCCGGAACCATCGGGGATGACTTTGACGTTTTTAAGCTCTTGAGATTGCGCCCATTTGTTCATGACAAAGCTGTCATTGACGGACATGCAATAGATCTCGTCGATGCCTTCGGCTTTGAAATCTTCAAAGCCATTCTCGAACCCCGGCAACTGGTAGGTCGAGCAGGTCGGGGTGAAGGCGCCCGGCAGGGAGAACAACACAACGCGTTTGCCCGCAAAGTAATCGGCGGTGGTTTTGTCTTCCCATTTGAACGGGTTGTCGCCGCCAATGCTGTCGTCGCGCACGCGGGTGTGAAAGGTCACTTCGGGCAGTTTATATCCGGCTTTCATCGGTCAACTCCTGTTTTGGGTGCCCCGGAGAGCGGGACGCATCTTCTATCGCAGCCCTTTTAGAGCGATTCTAAAGCAGGCTTCAATGCGCGCGCGGCGTAAAAATGCTGCAGAAGCAAAAGGCGTGGTTTTCGCGAGACATTTGCAGGCAGACTGCCTATATCATGGTCCAAACGGAGAAAGGCCCAGCCATGCGTGATCTCAAAATTCCCGACCAGCGCCACCCTGAAAAAGCGCATCGGGCTGACAATGCCCAGCCGAAAAAACCGGATTGGATCCGGGTGAAGGCACCGACATCGGCGGGCTATAAAGAGACGCATCGCATCATGCGCGAGCATAAGCTGGTCACGGTCTGCGAAGAGGCGGGATGTCCGAACGCGGGGGAATGTTGGTCACAAGGCCACGCCACCATGATGATCATGGGCGAGATTTGCACCCGTGGCTGCACATTTTGTAACGTCGCCACCGGCCGCCCGAATGCGCTTGATGTGTTTGAACCGGGCCGTGTTGCCGATGCGGTGCAAAAACTCGGCCTCAAACATGTGGTGATCACCTCGGTCGATCGCGATGATTTGGAAGACGGCGGGGCAGAGCATTTTGCCCAGACCATCCGCGCCATCCGCCACCGTGCACCCGACACCACGATCGAAATCCTCACACCGGACTTTTTGAAATGTTCCGACAGCGTGTTGGAAACCGTGGTGGCGGCCAAGCCCGACGTGTTCAACCACAACCTTGAGACTGTGCCGGGCCTGTACCCAACCGTGCGTCCGGGCGCGCGCTATTTCCACTCGCTGCGCTTGCTTCAACGGGTCAAAGAGCTTGATCCCACGATGTTCACCAAATCCGGCATCATGGTGGGTTTGGGCGAGGATCGCCAATCGGTGCATCAGGTGATGGACGACATGCGCGCCGCCGACATCGACTTTCTGACCATCGGGCAATACCTTCAGCCGACACCAAAACACCATGCGGTCGATCGGTTTGTCACCCCGGACGAATTCAAAGCCTATGAAAAAACCGCCTATGGCAAAGGGTTCTTGATGGTCTCGGCCACGCCTCTGACGCGCTCGTCTTACCATGCGGGCGACGATTTTGCCCGCCTGCGCGACAATCGTATGAAAAAGCTTGGCCGGGCCTGACGTGAGCGACCCGACATTCGAGATTTTCCTCACCGCCCCGCCGGGGCTGGAGCCGATGCTTATGGCTGAGGTGCAGCAGGCGGGGTTTGACGCGCCTGTGCTCTCGCCGGGCGGGGTGACGATCCGTGGCACGTGGGAGGATGTGTGGCGCGCCAACCTGTGCTTGCGCGGTGCGTCGAAAGTCTTGGCGCGGATTGGCGAATTTCGCGCCTTTCATTTGGCGCAACTCGACAAACGCGCGCGCAAATTCCCATGGGGTGAGATTTTGGGGCAGGGCGTGTTGACCGAGGGCCTCTCGATCAAGGTCGAAGTCACCACCAACAAAAAGTCGAAAATCTATCACGCCGGGGCGGCGGTTGAGCGGTTTGAACGCGCCATTGCCGAGGAATTTGGCGCCAAGATTGCCGAAGGTTTGGACGATGCCGATCTGGTGATCAAAGCCCGGTTTGACGATAACAATATTCAACTCTCCGTTGATACCTCCGGCGAGGGTCTGCACAAACGCGGCCACAAACAGGCCATGGGCAAAGCGCCAATGCGCGAAACCATGGCGGCGCTGTGTTTGCGCGCCTGTGGCTATGAGGGCACGGAGCCGGTGCTTGACCCGATGTGTGGCTCCGGCACCTTTGTGATTGAGGCGGCGGAAATCGCGCGACACATGATGGCCGGGCGCGCCCGCCGTTTTGCCTTTGAACATCTGGCCAGTTATGACGCCGAGCAGGTGCAAAACCTCAAAGACGACTGGCAGATGCGCGAGAGCGCTTTGCAGTTTTACGGCTCTGATCGCAATGTGAATGTTGTGCGCATGGCGAACGAGAATGCCGAGCGCGCGGGTGTGGCCGACATCTGCACCTTTTTGCCCGTGCCCGTTTCCGAAATCACCCGCCCCGAGGGCGCGCCGGGCCTTGTCATTGTCAACCCGCCCTACGGTGCGCGGATCGGCAAGAAAAAAGACCTGTTCGCGCTCTATTCCGCCTTTGGCGAGGTGATGAAGGACCGGTTCTCCGGCTGGCGTGTCGGCATGATCACCTCTGACGATCAACTGGCGCAGGCCACGGCGCTCCCTTGGTTGCCGCCACAGGCCCCCATCGCTCATGGCGGTCTCAAAGTCCGGCTGTACCAAAGCGCCGCATTGGGGTGATCTGGACGCAAGATCAGGGCGAGAGATCAGGGCATGAGATAGGGCATGGGCGTTTGCCTTGTGCAAAAATGTGCGTTTTGTGATTTCCCTCAAAGCACCCCTGCACGCTCCCATGTTAAAATAAAGCATCACAGGGAGAGAAGGTGTCAGATGATGCAAAGGCCAAATTGGGATGATTTTCGCTATGTTTTGGCCGTTGCGCGGACGGGTTCCGTCTCGGGCGCGGCGCGGCACTTAGGCGTCAATCACGCCACAGTGTTGCGCCGGGTCGCCGCGATTGAGGGCCGTCTTGGCGTTGAATTGTTTGAAAAATCCGTGCGCGGATATGACATCTCGCCGGAAAATCTGCGCCTGATCGAAGCCGCGCGCGAGGTCGAAACCGCTGTCAACGCGGTCGAACGGTTGGCGCGCGCGGGCGAAGCGCCTTTGGCGGGGGTGATCCGCGTCACCTCGACCGACACGTTTTGCCACAAAATCCTGCCGCCGATTTTGGCACGTCTGTCGCAACGCGAACAGGATGTGTCCTTTGAACTCTTGTCGAACAACGCCCACCTCGACCTGTCGCGGCTTCATGCCGATGTCACCGTGCGCCCGACCTATAAATTGCCCGATGATCTGGTTGGCGATATGGCGGCGCAAATGGCCTTTGGCTTTTATGCCGCCTCAACCGATGTGCCTGCCGATCACTGGTTGGGGCTGACCGGGGCCATCGGACGTTCGCCCGTCGCGCAAAAGCTGCGCGAGGCGTTGGAGCGGCGCAAAACCACCTTTACCGCCGCCGCCGACAGTTTCCTGTCGCTGCAATCTTTGGCCGAGGCCGGGTTGGGCCGGGTGATGTTGCCTGCGTTTTTGGGCAATGGTTCGACGCGTCTGGTGCGGGTGGAGCCGGTATTTGAGGTGCCGCCTGTGCCGATTTATGTTGCCTCTCACGCCGATCTGGCCGATGCGCCACGGCTGCGCTTGGCCCGTGCGCGGATTTCAACAGCGCTTGAGGCCGAGCAGGAGCGGCTTTTGGGGGGCAGTTGACCCATGTTCAGGGGGCGGGGCTCTGGGTGCGCGGCTCAGGGCGCGGGCCGGACCTTGATCTTGCTCGCGCCATTGACCTGCATCCAGTCGGGCAGCCCCACCAGTTTCTCAACGCCGTAAAGCGCAACACAGACCGCGATGATCGCAAACACAAACTTCACCCGCGCCTTTGACGGCGGGTTCTGCGCCCAGCGTTTGGCGCGCAACAGCCAGCGCAATTGGGTCACGTCGATGGCTCCGGCGTACCCTCATCCTCAAACACCTCACCCTCAACCACAACATCGTCAAACACAACCGTGCCGATATAGGGCAGGTTGCGGTTGGCTTGGGCGAAATCAATGCCGTAGCCGACGACAAAGGCATCGGGGATTTCAAACCCGGTCCATGTCGCCTTAAGCGGCACTTCGCGCCGCGCCGGTTTGTCCAAAAGGGCGATGGTTTCCAACTTGCGCGGATGGCGCGAGCGCAACAGCTCCAACACCGCAGTCAGGGTGTGACCGGTGTCGACGATGTCCTCAACGACCAAGACATCACGCCCTTCAATCGCCCCGCGCAAATCCTTTAAGATTTTGACTTCGCGCGAACTTTCCGTCGCGTTGCCATAGGAGGAGGCCTCCAGAAAATCGACCTCCACATTCATCTCCAATTCGCGCACAAGATCGGCGATGAACACAAAGGAGCCGCGCAACAAGCCGACAACAACCAATTTGTCGGTGTCCTTATACTCATCGCGAATGAGCCGCGCGAGATCTTCGATCCGCGCGGCAATGGCCTTGGCCGAAATCATGACGTCGATGTGATATGGCCGTTGCGACATGCTAACCCCTTGCATTTTGTGCCTCAGGCATAGACATACCGAGGGACGACACAGAAAACCAGTGACCATGCCGACGCACCAAGAAACAAAACATCTCCCCTATAGCGCCGATCAAATGTATGCGCTTGTCGCAGACGTTGAGAGCTATCCAAAGTTTTTGCCGTGGAACGCCGCCGCGCGCATCCGCTCGCGCACGAGTGTGGGCGATCACGAGGTGATGCTGGCCGATCTGGTGATTTCGTTCAAAGTGTTCCGCGAAAAATTTGGCTCCCGCGTCACGCTCTTCCCCGCTCAGAAAAAGATCGACACCGAATATCTCGACGGGCCGTTTCGGTATATGAAAAGCTGGTGGAGCTTTCAGGACAGTCCTGACGGCGGCTGTGACATTGAATTTTTCGTCGATTTCGAGTTCAAAAATGCGATTCTGCAGGGGATCATTGGCATGGTGTTCAATGATGCGATGCAACGGATCGTGCGGGCGTTTGAACGCCGCGCGGCGGAGCTTTACAAATAGGTTTTTCGGCTTTGAGAGGTGAAAAAAGGCGGGAGAAACCCCGCCTTTTGCTGTTTTATGCCGTGAGCCTCACGAATTATGATCATAGGCGCTTTCACCGTGTTGGGCGAGGTCAAGCCCGGTGTGTTCCATGTCCGCATCGACCCGAAAGCCGACCAAAACCTTGGTGACATAGACCAATGTCACGGTCACAACGGTGGTGAACAGGCCGACAATCACCAAGGCACCAAGCTGCGCCATCCAGGTGCCCGCACCAAAAGCGGCGATCATGACCGTGCCGAAAATCCCGCCGACGCCATGGACCGCAAACACATCGAGCGTGTCGTCGATCCGCAAATTGCCGCGGATCAGATTGACCATTTCCTGACAGAGAATGCCCGCGATCGCACCAATCACCAGCGCCTCAACCGGGGTGACAAAGCCCGAGGCCGGGGTGATCGAGGCCAGCCCGGCGATGGTGCCGGTGACGATGCCGACAAGCGAGGCTTTGCCATATTTGATCCGCTCCCAAAGCGCCCAGGTCATTGACGCGGCGGCAGCCGAAATATGCGTCACGGTGATCGCCATTGCGGCCCCGCCATCGGCGGCCAATTGCGACCCGCCGTTGAACCCAAACCAACCGACCCAAAGCATCGCCGCCCCGATCATCACATATCCGGGGTTGTGCGGCGGTTTGGTGTCCACTTTGCGCCGACCCAGCATCACCGCGATGATCAACGCCGCCAAACCTGCGGTTTCATGCACAACGATCCCGCCGGCAAAATCGCGCGTGCCCGTGGCGCCGAAAATCCCGCCATCGGCCAAAAAGCCGCCGCCCCAAATCCAATGGGCCACAGGCGCGTAGCACAACAGCATCCAAAGCCCGGAAAAGGTCAGCACGAAACCAAAGGAAATCCGTTCGACATAGGCCCCGACAATCAACGCCGGGGTGATGATGGCAAAGGTCATTTGAAAGGCGAAAAACAACACCTCGGGCAGGGTGCCTTTTGCGGTGCCAGCGTCGATGCCGAAGAGAAAGATTTTGCCCAAACCGCCCCAGTAGCCATTGCCCTCACCAAAGGCGATGGAATAGCCGACCGCGAGCCACAGTAGGCTCATCAAACAGGCGATGGCATAGACATGCATGAACACGCTCAACACATTGCGCGCCCGCACCAGCCCGCCGTAGAACAGCGCCAATCCCGGCAATGACATGAATAAGACAAGTGCCGTGGCGACAAGAATCCACGCTGTATCCGCTCCGACCATATTCCCCTCCTAAGGTCAAAATTTACGCTTAGTGGCGCGTAAAGCGTCTTTGTTGGAGGTTAAAAAAGGGCAATGATGGATTCATCGGGGTTAAAAATAGAGCAAAATACAAAAAGGCTAAAAAATATCCTTAAAAATAATCTCACGCATAAAAAATAGTCGAAAATGGAATTCCGACGTCAGGCAGGATGCGTCAAAGCCGCTTTGAGCAGGCACAGCGCATGGATCACCGTCTGCGCACGCACATTGGAGCGCCCCAAAGCGCCAAATTCGACCGTTTCAACGCGGCACGCCCGGCCCGTCTGCGCCAGTCCAAAGCACACCCGGCCTTCGGGTTTGTGCTCCGATCCGCCCGGTCCGGCGATGCCCGTCACCGACACCGCAAGTCCCACACCTGCGCGCGTCAAAGCGCCCTCTGCCAGCTCGCGCGCGATCTGTTCGGACACCGCGCCATGGGCGTCCAATGTGGCGGGGAGGATGCCCAGCATCTCGATTTTGGCGGCATTGGAATAGGTGATGAACCCGCGATCCACCACGTCGGAAGACCCGGCGATTTCGGTCAGCGCGCCGATGATCAACCCGCCGGTGCAGCTTTCGGCGGTGGCGATGGTCACGCCTTGTGCCCGCGCCAAGGCCAAGACCTCTGTTGCGAGTTCGACCGTTATCACAGGATAATCCCGTGATAGACGCCAGCAAAGGCCACAACCACAATCGCGGCAAAGACGCCGGCGATCACATCGTCCAACATCACGCCCAAAGCGTCGCCACGGCGGTCCGCCTTGCCAATGATCCAGGGTTTCCAAATATCGAACAGGCGAAAGGCCAAAAAGGCGGTGGGCCAGGCGGGCCAAAGCGCGGTCGAAGCCGTGCCTGCCATGGCCGAGCCAATCGCGACCGGCAACAGCGCAATCCATTGACCGACCAGCTCGTCTATGACGATCTCGGAGGGATCGTGGTTGTCCGCCCCCTTGGTCATCACGCCCGTGGCCCAAAGCCCGGCCACAAAGGCGACGACAATGCCGATGATCACACCGGGGACGCCAAAGGCCAGATCCAGCGCCCAAAACAGCGGCACAGCGGCAGCAGAGCCCCACGTGCCCGGAGCAGGGGTCATATAGCCGACGCGGGCGAGGGTGGCGATCAGTTCTGCAATGGGTTTCATGTCAACGATCCTTGATCAGCGCTGTGTCATCAATGCGGCTTTATCAGCGCTGCTTTATTAAGGCAGCGGTGGCCAGCGCGGCAATGCCTTCTTCGCGCCCGGTGAACCCGAGCCGCTCCGAGGTGGTGGCTTTGACAGACACTTTATCCATCGCGATGTCCATAATCTCGGCCAGGGCCAGCCGCATCGCCTGTGCATGTGGCCCGATCTTTGGTCGCTCACAGACCAAAGTGACATCGCAATTCATCATCTCATAGCCCTTGTCGCGCGCAAGTTTGATGGCGTGACGCAGGAAAATATGGCTCTCGGCACCTTTCCATTGCGGATCCGTTGGCGGGAAATGTTGACCAATGTCGCCCTCCGCCAATGCGCCGTAAATCGCATCGGTCAGGGCGTGCATCCCCACATCGGCGTCCGAATGCCCCTGAAGGCTGCGGCCATGCGGCAGTTTCACACCACAGAGCCACACATGATCGCCCGCGCCGAACCGGTGCACATCATAGCCATTGCCAAGCCGAAATTCCATGCCCTGCGTCTCCTTCTGTCCCGCCCGGTGTGCCGCCTCGCGCGCGGCCAAAAGCCGCTCTGCGCGGGTGAAATCTTCGGGATGGGTGATTTTAAAATTGTCTTCGGAGCCTTCGGTGATCGTCACATCCATCCCGGCCTTGCGCGCCACTTCGACATCATCGGCGGCCTCGCCGCTATGCGCCTGATGGGCGCGCAGGATGGCGTCAAAGCCAAAGCCCTGCGGCGTTTGGGCGCGAAACAACCCGGCCCGCTCGCGCGTGCCCTCCACAATCGTGCCGCTTTCATGCTCTGCACCGACCCAAAGCGCATCCGTGACGGCCAAGGCCGGGGCCGCGCCAGAAGACCCGGCGTCGAGCGCCGCGATCACCGCTTGGATCACTTGATGCGGGACCAGCGCGCGCGCCGCGTCATGGATCAACACCTGATCCACGCCCTGACCGTTCAGCGCCGTGAGCCCGGCTTTGACCGAGTCGGATCGGCGCGCGGCCCCCGGCACAAGGTCCACCTTTTCAAGGGTTTGCGCCAAGCTCAGATCGTCCGGGTGATGCACCACCATGATCACATCGACCAGATCGCGAAACGCCGCCACCGCATGATCAATCACGCGGGCATGGCCGACCGCTTGCCATTGTTTGGGCAAAGCTCCGCCCGCGCGGGTGCCGCGTCCGGCCGCAACGATCAAAGCGGCGCGTTTTGTCGGTCGTCTGGTGATCCGGTCTGTCATGCGATTGGGATAATCGGTGACGCTCAGCCTTGCAATGGCGCTGTTTTCACTGCCAGTGTGATTAAATTTTATGCGATAGCCTGTTTTCGCACTTTTTTTGCCCTCATTCCTTTGCGACTCGCACAAGTGAGCGCTACCCCTGTTTGAAATGCACAAGGATTAATCGCTTGCCCGTTCGTTTGGCGCACCTCACCCTCGACCCGCCGGTGTTTCTGGCCCCTATGGCCGGAATCACCGACCTGCCGTTCCGCGCGCTTGTCGCCTCTTTTGGGGCGGGGCTTGTGGTGTCTGAAATGGTGGCCTCTCACGATATGGTCAACGCCCGGGCCGGATCACGCGAAAAGGCCGAGTTGGGCTTTGGCGTCGACAATACCGCCGTGCAATTGGCCGGGCGTGAGGCGCATTGGATGTCTGAGGCCGCCAAAATGGTCGAAGCCAACGGTGCCAGGATCATCGACATCAATATGGGCTGCCCGGCGAAACGTGTGGTTTCGGGCTATTCCGGATCGGCCCTGATGCGCGATCTGGACCATGCTTTGAGCTTGATCGAGGCGGTTGTGGCCGCGGTGTCGATTCCGGTGACGTTGAAAACCCGGCTGGGTTGGGATGACGCGCTGCGCAACGCGCCGGAACTGGCGCGCCGCGCCGAGGCGGCGGGCATCGCGATGATCACCATTCATGGCCGCACCCGCTGTCAGCTCTACAAAGGTCAGGCCGATTGGGCCGCGATCCGCGCCGTCAAGGACGCGGTCAGCATCCCGGTGATCGCCAATGGCGACATTGTTTCCACCGACGCCGCACGCCGCGCGCTTGTGGCCTCGGGGGCCGATGGCGTGATGATCGGACGCGGTGCGCAGGGGCGACCTTGGCTTTTGGCGCAAGTCGCCGCCAATCTGACCGGCGCCCCCGCGCCGATTGCGCCGACTGGCGGTGATTTGGCCGATCTGGTGGCCGGGCATTACGAGGCGGCCTTGGGCTTTTACGGCACGGAGCTGGGCGGCCGGGTGATGCGCAAACATTTGGGATGGTACATGGATGAGGCGGGCACGATGGATGAGTTGCGGCGGCGGATTTTGACCGCGAAAGCGCCCAAGGCCGTGTTGGACCTCTTGCCTGACGCGTTTTGCACAGAAGGACTTGCCGCATGAGTGATGCGCGTTTTGACACGCTCTGGCCCTCGCTGCCCGTACCGGCGCTGATGATCAACGAGGCCGATCAGATTGTTGAGATCAATTCGAGCGCCGAGTTGTTCCTCAATGCCTCGGCCAAATCGCTCAAGAACGTGCCGGTGTTTGACAAATTGGCCATTGACGCGCCGCTGGAAGAAGCCTTTTCGCGGGTCCGTCGCGACAACTCGGCGATGTTCATCAACAATGTCGATGTCTCGGGTGGCAACGCCGCCCCGGTGCAATGCAATATCCAGATCGCGCCACTACAAGGCGTCGAGGACTGGTTGATTCTGTTGATGGAACCGCGTCAGATCGCGGATCGTCTGGGGCGCTCGCATCAGGTCAAAACATCGGCGCGCTCTGCCATTGGCATGGCGGAAATGTTGGCCCATGAGATCAAAAACCCGCTGGCGGGTATCACCGGAGCGGCCCAGCTTTTGTCGATGAGCCTGACGCCTGAGGATTTGGAACTCACCGATTTGATTGTGGCCGAAAGCCGCCGGATCGTCGCCCTGTTGGAGCAGGTCGAACAATTCGGCAATCTGCGCCCGCCGGAAAAGCGCCCGATCAACATCCATGACCTGTTGGACCGTGCCCGCAAATCCGCCGAGCTGTCCTATGCGGCCTCAATGAAATTCGTCGAGGAATTCGACCCCTCGCTGCCGCCGACCTTTGTCGATGGCGATCAGTTGTTGCAGATTTTCCTGAATTTGTTCAAAAATGCATCAGAAGCTGCGGGAAAAACCGGCGGGACGATCCGTTTGCGCACCTTCTATGACCTGTCACTGCGCCTGCGCCGCAAAGATGGCTCGGGGGCGGCCCTGCCGCTTCAGGTCGAGATTATTGATGATGGCCCCGGCCTGCCGCCGGAGATTGCCGCAGATATTTTTGAACCTTTCGTTTCGGGACGTGAGAATGGCACGGGGCTCGGACTTGCTTTGGTCTCAAAGATTATTTCCGACCATGAGGGTTGGATTTCCGTGGACTCCGTGCCCGGTAAAACAGTGTTTCGGATTTCTCTCCCCGTCGCGCCGCGTGATGAGCGCGCCGATGGATAAGGAGGGGCGTCATATAAGTGTGAAAATCCCCGTTCAAAAGGGGCAGAGCGCGGAACAGGACCTTATTGGCCTGATCCCAACGCGAGACGGACAAGGAGAACGATAATGGATGGTACGATCCTCGTCGCGGATGACGACCGCACAATCCGCACGGTTTTGACCCAGGCGCTGACCCGCGCCGGGTGTAAAGTCCATGCGACCTCATCATTGGTGACCCTGATGCGCTGGGTGGAAGAGGGCAAAGGCGATCTGGTGATTTCCGATGTGATCATGCCCGATGGCAATGGGCTTGAGGCCCTGCCGCGCATCGCGGAACTGCGTCCCGGCCTGCCGGTGATCGTGATTTCGGCGCAAAACACCATCATGACCGCGATTCAGGCCGCCGAAGCGGAGGCCTTTGATTACCTGCCCAAACCGTTTGATTTGCCGGATTTGATGAAACGGGCGGCGAAAGCGTTGGAGGTCAAACGCCGCGCCAATCCGGCGCCCTCGACCGCCAAAGCGCCTTCGGAAACGGTGCAGGAAGACCTGCCTTTGGTGGGACGCACGCCCGCGATGCAGACGCTCTATCGTTTGGTCGCCCGCGTGATGAACACCGATCTTCCGGTGCTGATCACGGGCGAAAGTGGCACGGGCAAATCCCTGATCGCGCGTGCCATTCATGATTTCTCCGATCGGCGCAGCCTGCCGTTTGTGGTGGTCTCTGCCTCTGATCTGGCAACGATGGAAGGTCCGGCGACGGTGATTTCGCGCGCCAAAAACGGGTCTATTCTGTTTGATGAGGTCGGCGATCTGGACGAGGACGCGCAAGCGCGGATCGTGCGGATGCTCGACAGTTTCACCGACAATGCGCCGCGGATCATGGCCACGTCTCAGGCCGATCTGGGCGCGAAAATGGAAAACGGCGCCTTCCGTCAGGACCTGTTTTACCGTTTGGGCGGGGTGACGATTTCGGTGCCCTCGCTGCGCGAACGGGTCGACGATATTCCGCTTTTGGCCGATTTCTTTTTGGGCAAGGCCGAGCGCGATGGCATGGCGGCGCGCCGCTTTACCAATGAGGCGCTCGAACTTGTCCGCGCCTACAGTTGGCCCGGCAACGTGCGTCAGTTGGAAAATACCATTCGCCGCCTGATCGTGACCGCTCCCGAAGAGGAAATCACCCGCACCGAAGTCGAATTGGTTCTGGGCAATCAGCCCGCGATGGAGCCTTTGCAGGGCGGGGGCGAGGGCGAAAAGCTGTCGTCGTCTGTGGCCAAGCATCTGCGCCGCTATTTCGACCTGCATGGCGGGGTTTTGCCCTCACCGGGTCTGTATCAGCGCATTTTGAAAGAAGTCGAAGGGCCTTTGATCGAAATTGCGCTCGATTCCGTTGGTGGAAATCAGGCCAAATGTGCCGACTTGCTTGGCATCAACCGCAATACCTTGAGAAAAAAGATCAACGACCTCGATATTCAGGTGACACGCCGCCGCAAACTGATGTAAATAGGCCACATCCGTGGTGATTTGGGCGCAGTGACAGGAATATCACGCTGCTGCGTCCTTGGTGCCACGGTGTGAGGGGGCGTTTTCGGCACCGGATCATCGGGCCAAGGCGCTCCGGTGGACCAGTACGAGGTGGGCTTTGGCACAGACAATCGGCAAGCAAAGCTGGAACAGGCTCATGCGCCTGCGGCGCCTGCGTCGGTTGCAAAATGCCGCGACTGTCGCGGTGTTTGTGTTGGGGCCGATCTTGGCAATCTCGACCTTTTTGGTGCTTGGCCCGTTGGATCACGGCCCCGCATCGGGGTCGCTGCGCGCCGTGCTTTTGGCCGATGTGGTCTATGTCCTTGTGGTGGCGGGGCTTGTTGCCCAACGCATCGCTCGGGTCATTGCCGCACGGCGCGCCCATTCCGAAGGCTCGCGGCTGCACCTGCGCCTCTCTGGCGTCTTTGTTCTCCTTGCCCTGATCCCGACCATCACGGTCGCGATTTTTGCCGTGGTGACGGTGAATTTCGGCCTTGAGGGCTGGTTTTCGGATCGGGTGCGCAATGTGGTCGGCTCCTCGTTGGAGGCGGCCAAAGCCTATGAGGCCGAGCATCACGACGGTCTGGCCGAAGACACGCGGGCGCTGGCCAATTTCATCATCGAGCGTCGTCGGTCCATGACGATCCTGCCCGATGGCGCGCTGCGTCAGGTGCTCAATCAGGGGCAGGGGCTGATCCAGCGCGGCTTGCGTGAGGCTTATGTGATTGATCGCACGGGCGACATCCGGGCACGCGGTGAACGCTCCTATCTGTTTGACTATGAACAGCCCTCAGAGGCGGATTTGCGCCGGGCTGAAACCGGCGAACTGGTGCTTATTGACGATTGGGACCGCAACGAAAGCCGCGCCTTGCAGCGGCTTGCGGGCTTTTCGGATCGCTATCTTTATGTCACCCGCGATGTCGATGGCAAAATCCTCAACCTGCTTGACGATACTCAGGATTCCATCGCGCTCTACAATCAGTTGGAAAGCGAACGCGGGCGGCTTTTGTTTGAATTTGGCCTTTTGTATCTGGGCTTTGCGATTATTTTGATCTTGGCCGCCACCTGGCTTGGCCTGTGGTTTGCCGAACGTCTGGCGCGGCCCATCGGGCGGCTGGCGGGAGCGGCGAAACAGGTCGGCGAGGGCGATTTGTCGGTGCGGGTTCTGGTCGAGGATGGCGATGATGAAATCGCCACGCTGGGTCAGGTGTTCAACCAAATGACCGGCCAGCTCAACATCCAGCGCAACGAACTTTTGGACCGCAACGAACAGATTGACCGCCGCCGCCGCCTGTTTGACTCGGTGCTCTCATCGGTGACGGCGGGGGTGATGGGGCTGGACGCCGAGGGGCGGGTGACCCTGTCCAACCGGTCGGCGCACGCACTTTTGTCCGTGGGGGAGCGCGATGTGACGGGCGAGGCCCTTGCCGTGGTGGTGCCGGAATTTGGCCCGCTGTTTGACGCGCTGCGCAGTCAGGCACGCGAAGTGGTGCAAGAGGAAATCCGGTTGATCCGCTCCGGCGCACAGGAAAGCCTGTTGGTGCGCATCGCCACGCGGCGCGATGTGAACGGGTTGCTGGAGGGCTATGTGGTGGTGTTTGACGATGTGACCGATCTTGTGTCGGCTCAGCGTTTGGCCGCCTGGGGCGATGTGGCGCGCCGGATCGCGCATGAAATCAAAAACCCGCTGACGCCGATCCAATTGTCGGCCGAACGTATTCTGCGCAAATTTGGCAAGGGATTGTCCGAAGAGGGCCGCGCCGATTTGGAACAATACACCTCGGTGATCGTGCGCCAGACCGGCGATTTGCGCCGCATTGTCGATGAGTTTTCGAAATTCGCCCGGATGCCCTCGCCCGAACGGCGCGATCATGATCTGGTCGAATTGGTCAAAGGTGCCGTGTTGTTGCAACAAAATGCCCAACCCGATGTGACCATCACCGCCGAGATCACGCCGCGTTCCGCTTGGGCCGAGGTGGATGCGACGATGATCGGCCAAGCGTTGACGAATTTGATCAAGAATGCCGGTGAAGCCATTGAAAGTCTTTATGAAAATGGCATGCCAGAGGGCCACACGCCACATATCCATGTGGCCTTGACGCGCGACGGCACAGAGGCGGTGGTGACCATCACCGACAACGGGATCGGCCTGCCCGAAGATCGCTCGCGCCTGTTTGAACCCTATGTGACGACACGCGCAAAAGGCACGGGATTGGGCCTGCCGATTGTGAAGAAAATCATCGAGGAACACGGCGGCTCTTTGACGCTGACAGACGGCGTGCCGCTTGATCCCTCGGGACAGATCGGGGCACGGGCGACATTGCGCCTGTCCTTGATCGCAGAGGTGGAAGTAGATGAAAAACAAAAGCTTGCAGTATAACGTTGAGGTAAAGGGTGTGACACATGGCTGACATTTTGATTGTCGATGACGAACGCGATATCCGTGAACTGATCGGAGATATTTTGCGCGACGAAGGCTATGAAACGCGCTTGGCGTCGAACTCTGAGGACTGTCTCAAAGAGATCAATGATCAGGTGCCTTCGCTGATGGTGCTCGATATTTGGCTGAAAGACAGCGGCATGGATGGGATCGACATTCTCAAACATGTCAAACGCGAACATCCCGATGTGCCGATCATCATCATTTCCGGTCATGGCAATATCGAAATTGCCGTGGCGGCGATCAAACAGGGCGCGTATGACTTTATTGAGAAGCCGTTCAATATTGATCAGTTGATGGTCGTCGTTGGCCGCGCCATGGAGACCTCGCGGTTGCGGCGCGAAAACGCCTCGCTCAAACGCTCCGGCGGGGCTGAGGTTGACATGATCGGCGTGTCCTCGGCGTTCAAACAGCTTAAACTCAACCTCGACAAGGTGACCAAATCGAACGGGCGGGTGATGTTGACCGGGCCTGCGGGGGTCGGCAAAGAGGTGGCGGCGCGATTTATTCACACCCATTCCGACCGCAAGGACGCAGCCTTTGTGACTGTGTCCTCGGCCACGGTCGAACCCGACCGGATGGAAGAGGTGCTGTTTGGTCGTGAAAGCCCGGAACGTGGTATTGAGAAAGGCTTGTTGGAGCAGGCTCATGGCGGGGTGATCTATTTCGACGAGGTGGCGGATATGCCGCTTGGCACCCAATCGAAGATCCTGCGCGTGCTGGTCGATCAGCGGTTTACCCGCGTCGGCGGCACGGCGAAAGTGTCGGTCGATCTGCGGGTGATTTCGTCCACTGCGCGCGATCTGGCGGTTGAGATTGCGGCGGGGACGTTCCGTGAAGAGCTCTATCACCGGCTGAACGTGGTGCCGATCGAGGTGCCCGCGCTGGAAAAACGCCGCGAAGACATCCCGGAATTGGCCAATCATTTCATTGAGATGCTCAACCGCACCCAGGGTCTGCCGCTGCGCGCGCTCTCCGAAGATGCCGCCGCGATGCTGCAAACGATGACCTGGCCGGGCAATGTGCGGCAGTTGAAAAACGTGATCGAACGGGTGTTGATCCTGGGCGAGTCATCGGGCGACATTGAGGCCGAAGAATTGCCGTCGCAAGATGTCAGCAGCGAGGATGACACTCGCGCCATCCTGTCGCCCGCCATTGCGACCCTGCCTTTGCGAGAGGCCCGCGAATTGTTTGAGCGCGAATACCTGTTGACGCAAATCAACCGGTTTGGCGGCAATATCTCCCGCACCTCGACCTTTGTCGGCATGGAGCGCTCGGCGCTGCACCGCAAACTCAAATCCCTGGGCGTGATGACCGGTAACAAACAGGGCGGGCGGGTCGCCTATGTCTCGGAAGACGCCGAGTGAAACCCGTGCGTCCTGCGAGACGAGTTGACCAAAAGGTTCAGACATGACAAGCCTCACAGGTGAAACGACGATGTCAAAACAGTCAGGGATGATGCAATGAAAGTCATCATTTGCGGCGCGGGGCAGGTGGGGTGGCAAATCGCCAAACAGCTCTCGGGCGAAAAAAACGACGTGACCGTCGTCGACAACAATCCCGCTTTGGTGCGGCGTGCGACCGATACGTTGGACGTGCAGGGGATCGAAGGCTTTGCCTCGTACCCGGATGTGTTGGAAAAGGCGGGCGCACGCGATGCCGATATGATCATCGCCGCGACCTATTCCGATGAGGTCAATATGGTCACCTGTCAGGTGGCGCATTCGGTCTTTGCCGTGCCGCGTAAAATCGCGCGGCTGCGGGCGCAAAGCTATCTGACCGCGATTTATTCCGATCTTTACCGCCGCGATCACATGCCGATTGACGTGGTGATCAGCCCGGAAAAAGAGGTGGCCGAGGCCGCGCTGCGCCGTCTGGCCGCGCCCGCCGCCTTTGACACCCAAGCGTTCTTGGCGGGCCGTGTGCATCTCATGGGCATCTCCTTGGTCGAAGATTGCCCGGTGCTCAACACCTCGCTGCGCGAATTGTCCGATCTGTTTTCCACCCTACGCGCGATTGTCGTGGGTGTGCGCCGCGACGGGCGTTTGTTTGCGCCCGAACCGAATGACCAACTCTATGCGGGGGATGCGATTTATGTGTTCACCCACTCGGACGACATTACGCGAACCCTTGAAATCTTTGGCAAAAAGCAAGGCAAACAAGACCGGGTCGTGATCCTTGGCGGCGGCAATGTCGGCCTTGCCGTGGCACAGGCTTTAGAGGCGCGCACCGACCGGGTGCGGGCCAAGATCATCGAAAAAAACCGCAAAGTGGCAGAACGCGCCGCCGACAGTTTGGAGCGCACAATCGTCTTGAATGGCGACGCTTTGGACCAGGAACTGCTATCGGAAGCGGGCATCAGCCGCACCGACGCCGTGCTTTGCGTCACCGACGACGATAAGGTCAATATGCTCTCCGCCGTGCGTGCCAAACAGGCGGGCTGTTCGATGGCGATCTGTCTGGTCAACGACCCGACCTTGGTGCCGATCCTCACCGCGCTCGACATCGACGCCTATATCAACCCGCGCGCCACCACCGTCTCGTCGATCCTGCGTCACATCCGCCATGGCCGGGTGCGCAATGTCTATTCGGTGGGCGAGGGCGAGGCCGAGGTGATCGAGGCACAGGTGCTCTCCACCTCACCAATTTCCGGCAAGCGGATCAAAGACATCGCCTTCCCCGAAGGCGTCTTGATCGGCGCGATTGTCAAAGGCGATAAATACGTCAAACCCACGGGCGACACCCGCGTTGATGAGGGCGATGTGATCACCATCTTCTCGCTCGCCGCCGACGTGCCTGAGGTCGAACGCCTGTTGCAAGTGTCGATCGACTTTTTCTAATGAACCGCTTTGCGCGCATGCCATTTTTTGTCCAGCTGATGCTGGTCTCGGGGACGGCGATGATGATCCCCGCGGCCTATGCCATTGGTCTGCGCGAATGGGACGATGCCCGCGCTTTTGTCTATGCGGCGGTGTTGTTTTCCTCGCTGGCGATGTTCATTGCCATCGCCCGGTTTCGCCCCGATCGCACCGAAGACCGCGACAGCGCGGGCGACCGCGACCGTGAGGGCCGCAATCAACTTTTGACGCTTTTGGCGACCTATACGTTGTTGCCGCTGATCCTCGCCGTGCCCTTTGACGAGGCGACCAAAACCACCACCTATTTCAACTCTTATTTCGAAATGGTCTCGGCGCTGACCACCACGGGGGCGACGCTGTTTGACGATCCGGCGCGGCTGTCACGACCGGTGCATCTTTGGACGGCGCTGGTCGGTTGGCTGGGCGGTTTGTTTGCTTGGGTCACGGCCGTGGCCGTGTTGGCACCGCTGAATCTGGGCGGGTTTGAGGTGATTTCCTCGCGCGAACCGGGCCAAAGCGAGACCCGCGCCTCACAAATCACCCGCATCGCCGCCGCCCCCGAACGCATGGCGCGGTTCACCGCCAAATTGTTCCCGATCTATCTGGGGCTGACCTTGGCGCTGTGGTTTGCGCTTTCCATGGTCGGCTCATCAGCCTATGTCGCGCTCTGTCACGCGATGTCGGTCATGGCCACCTCTGGCATCTCGCCCGTGGGCGGGTTGGAGAATGGCGGCGCTGGGTTTATGGGCGAGCTCTTGGTCTTTGCCTTCTTGTTTTTGGCGCTGTCGCGCAAAACCTTCACCGCCGATCATCCGCGCCCCGATGCGCCGCCTTTGTGGCGCGACCCGGAGATGAAAATCGCGCTGGCCCTGATGATCACCGTGCCGATTTTCCTGTTCTTGCGCCATTGGGTTAGCGTTTTGGAAGTGTCCGGCGATTGGACGTTCTGGCGCGCTCTGTCCTCGCTGTGGGGCAGCTTGTTCATGGTGCTCTCTTTCCTCTCAACCGCAGGGTTCGAAAGCGCGGGCTGGGCCGAGGCGCGGCTGTGGTCCGGCTTGCAAGCGCCGGGCGTGTTGTTGATGGGGCTGGCGATCTTTGGCGGCGGCGTGGCGACCACGGCGGGCGGGGTGAAGCTGATCCGGCTTTACGCTTTGGTGCGCCACGGCGAACGCGAGATCGAAAAACTGATCTCACCGCATTCGGTCGGCGGCGCGGGTGCCAATGCCCGCCGCATCCGCCGCGAAGGCGCTTATGTCGCATGGGTCTATTTCATGGTCTTCGCCTTCACCATCGCCTTTGTGATGATGTTGCTGGCGCTGTTTGGTGTGGAATTCGAAGAGGCGGCGGTGTTTACCATTTCGGCGCTGACCACCACCGGACCTTTGATCAAGGTCGCAGGCGAAGCCTCGATGAGCTACGCCTCATTGTCAGACCCGCAAAAGGTGATCCTGGCCGGAACCATGGTTTTGGGGCGGCTTGAGATGTTGGCGATTATTGCCCTGTTGAACCCGGAATTCTGGCGGCGTTAGTGGCCGCAGTGACGCAAAATTGTGCCGCCTTTCCCGGCATCTGGCCAAAATTCATGCCGTTATCTTGACATTCCTTAAGAACTCCTGCGAACGTGTCACCAAGTGCTGTCGCCCGAGGGACAGCTCGCATCATAAGCGCAAGAATAAAGGCAAAGTATCATGGCCGGCGACAAACAGAATCTCCAGGACGCATTTCTCAATCATGTCCGCAAAACCAAAGTTCCCGTAACAATTTTTTTGATCAACGGCGTCAAGCTTCAGGGCGTGATCACATGGTTTGACAATTTCTGCGTCCTTCTGCGTCGCGATGGTCAAAGCCAGCTTGTGTATAAACATGCGATCTCGACCATAATGCCGGCGCAACCGATCAATCTCTACGACGGCGAAGAGTAAGCGGTAGGGCTGTGCGACGTCGCAGCCTTAGCGTGCCTTACGACGCATGAAACCGGCGTTCAGTCCGGGGTGGCACGGGCCTTTGGGGCTGTGCCTCTTTGCGTTCATGGGTGTGGCACCCTTGTAAATTGGCGTGCAAACCGCTACCTGCGGCAGAGTAGAGATTGGGTGAAATCAGGGGCGAAAATCGCCCGTGACCACCCGCAACCCCTAAGGAACACGATTGTCTGAACTGCACGAACATGAGGTGTTGAAGACCCGCGCATGGGTCATCCACCCGGATATTACATCAGATCGCAGCCGCCGCGATCCGGTCGCGGGGCTCGAAGAGGCCGTGGCCTTGGCCGATGCTTTGCCCGAGCTTGAGGTGGTCGGCTCCGAGATCGTGCGTCTGCCGAAAATGCAGCCGGGGCAACTGTTTGGCTCGGGCAAAATCGCCGAACTCAAAGAGCGGTTGAACGCGGCCGAGGTCGATTTGGTGTTGATCGACGGGCGTGTCAGCCCGGTGCAACAGCGCAATCTTGAGAAAGAGTGGAAGGTCAAACTTCTCGACCGCACGGGGCTTATTTTAGAGATCTTCTCCGATCGCGCCCGCACCCGCGAGGGTGTGTTGCAGGTCGAAATGGCAGCCCTCACCTATCAACGCACCCGTTTGGTGCGGGCCTGGACCCACCTTGAACGGCAACGCGGTGGTTTGGGCTTTGTCGGCGGTCCCGGCGAGACCCAGATCGAGGCCGACCGTCGCGCCATTGACGATCACCTGCTGCGGCTCAAACGCCAGCTTGAGAAAGTCGTCAAAACCCGTGAATTGCACCGCGCCGCGCGCGCCAAAGTGCCATATCCAATCGTGGCGCTGGTGGGCTATACTAACGCCGGGAAATCGACGTTTTTCAACAAGGTGACCGGCGCCGATGTGTTCGTCAAAGACATGCTCTTTGCCACGCTCGATCCGACCATGCGCTCGGTGGTTTTGGAGGCCCCGCAAGGCGGCACAGACCGCGAGATCATCCTCTCGGATACGGTGGGCTTTATCTCCAGCCTGCCGACCCAACTTGTCGCCGCCTTCCGCGCCACGTTGGAGGAGGTGTTGGATGCCGATCTGATTTTGCATGTGCGCGACATTTCCCATGAGAAAAGCGACGAACAGGCGGCGGATGTGCGCAAAATCCTCTCTGATCTGGGCATCAAAGAGGATGCACCGATGTTTGAGGTCTGGAACAAAATTGATTTGTTGGACGATGAGGCGCGTCAGGCCCGGCTTGAGCGCGCCCAGTCTGAGGACGATAAATTCGCCATTTCCGCGGTGACCGGCGAAGGGGTGGCCGATCTTTTGGCTGCCATTTCGAAATATTTCGAAGAGGAAAAAATCAGCCGTGACCTCCTGTTGCCCTATGCGCAGGGCAAACAACGCGCTTGGTTGTTTGCCGAGGGTGTGGTGGAACAGGAAACGGCGACCGAGGAGGGGTATCAGATGACGGTGCTCTGGACCCCGCGGCAAGAAAAGCAATTTCGGGAGATGTAAGATGGCGGAAAAAAGGACTGCAAAACTCTATATGCTGTTGCTGGAAGCGACGGCAGGACCGAAGATCGCCAAACGCCCCGGTCTGCGCAGGCCGATCATCGGCTTTGTTGTCGCCCCGGCACATGGCGTGGCTTTGGAACATGCCGTGTTCAACCTGCGCGCTCAAGGTTGGGACAAAGTGAATGTCAAAAATTGCAAAGCCGTCTCCGCCAACCCCGCCTTGCTGAAAGACCCCGATCAAAAGACTGCGGCTGAGAAGGCACTGAAAAACGGCGCGGCGTTCATCGTCTTTGCGGGCAAGGTCAAGCCGGGCAAGATGGACGCCTGACCTAAGTCAGCTTTCTCTGGGCGGCGTCACCACCCGCGCCGGATTGCCGACCACGGTCACGCCAGGGGCCACATCGCGGGTCACAACACTGCCCGCGCCGACAATCGCGCCATCGCCGATGGTCACGCCGGGCAAAATGATCGCGCCGCCGCCGATCCAGACATCTTGTCCAATGTTGACGGGCAGGGCGCGTTCGATCAATTGGCCTCGCAGCTTTGGGTCGCGGTGATGATCGGCACAGTAGATTTGCACATTGGGCCCCAACATGGAGCGCGCGCCAATCTCCACCCGGCCACTGTCCAAAATCACGCATCCAACGTTCAAAAACGCCGCGTCGCCCAGATGGATGTTGAGGCCATAGACGCAATGAAACTGGCCTTCGATCCGGGCCGTGTCCGGGGCTGTGCCCAAAAGCGCGCGCAGCTCGGGCGCGATATTGCCACGGGTGGAGGGCAGGGTGGTGTTGTGGCGGTGAACCGCGTCAAAGACCCGCAATCGCCGCGCATCCAGCGCCGGATCAAGGCAACAATACCACTCCCCGGCTTGCATCTTTTCAAACTCGTCCATCGTCTCTCACCGGATGAAACCGCCGCGGGCTGCGCGGCTCAATGTGAGAGTTTCATGGTCACAATCCCGGCTAAAATCAAGCCCGCCGCGATCAAACGCGGCAGGGTGGCCGCCTCGCCCAGCACGACAATGCCCACAATAAACGCCCCGACCGCGCCGATCCCGGTCCAGATCATATAGGCTGTGCCCAAGGGGAGGCTGCGCATTGCCATGGCCAAAAGGGCAAAGGAACTGAGCGCAAAGATGGCCGTCAGCGCGGTGTCCAACGGGCGGGTGAAGCCGTCTGATTGTTTCATGGTGAAGGCCCAGGCCACTTCGAGCAGCCCAGCGATGGTCAGATAGACCCATGCCATATGATGATCCTTTGTGCGCATGTGTTTCGGCAAGGATGCGGCAGCGCGGCGCGTCTGGCAAGATGTTGGTTAAAAATATTTCCGGTTGGGAAATAAATGCGGACTATGCCACAGGATCAGCCCAGATGCAGGGCCGATCCTCTTTACAGCTCTCACTGATCTTGCGCATCCGCCGGGGTCAAATGCGTCACCCCCACACCTGCCGCGCGCGCCAGATCCGGGTCCAAACTCATCGGCACATATTCACCACGCCGCCACAGCTCGCCCAGATCATCGTAATGACGCGACAGCGGATGCCCCGATTGCCCGGTGGCGGTAATAAACACCGAACTGTCGGGATCGGCAAAGTCATAGACGCCGCGATAGGCCGCGCCGTGCACGTTGGCAAAGGGATCGTCAGCCTCGCCAGAGGTCACGCCGCGCATCAAGGTGTTGTCGCCGCCCGAAGTCGATTGCCGGATGTTCACCACCCATTTGAGGAACGGGACATTGCCCAAAACCGGGTGGTTGTGCTGGGCAATATGCGCATCCCCCCAGCGCAGGCTTTCGAGATTGGTCGAATATTGCTCGCCAATCCATAAAAGTGCATCGTCCAAGGCGAGCCGGGCAATGTCGGTACAGGTCTCGACCGGGGCGGATTGCAGCACGTCACACCACACAGAGGCCCCGCCGATATTGCGGTAGACCCGTTCGATAAACAGCGGCTCGACATGGGTGAACTCATGCGACAACGGGCCGATCTCGTCGCGGATCAGGCGATCTTGCAGCGCCCGCATCCACGCATAATAGATCAAAGGTTCGGGCAGATGTTCGTTCATCTCGCCGTTCCATTCCGCCAAAAGGTCAAGCGCGCGTTGGCGTTGACGCTCAACCGTGCCCTCAGGAGCCGCCTCGCCGGTGAACCAAAGATCGGCCCCAACCAGCGGCAACAAAGCCCGCGCCGAGGGCGACACCACATCGTTTTGCACCTCGATAAAGCTCTCGCGGGTGTGGACTTCGCGCGATTGCATCAGCCGTTGCCACCGTTGAATGCGCTGACTGTCGCCCCAATGATAGGACAGGTGGTCGGGGAAGGGGGCGTCGATGGTTTTGTTGTTGGTGTTGCCAATGATCTCATCCGGCCCCGCGTCGAACTCTGGCAGATCGTCATAGCTGCGCCAGCCCTGCCAGCGGTTGGTTGCGATCCAGCCGGGGGTGGGAATGCGGCCCTTGGATTGATGCGTGGCGTCACGCAAAGGCGCGCGCCCGATGACTTTCATCGCCACCTGATCCGGGTCACTGAGCGCCAGATTGAGCGCCGGGGCGGCAAAATCGCGCCCCGCCGCCAAGGCCTGTGTCATCGTATGGGCGTGGTTCAGCGCCACCACCGCCGACATCGAACGATCATCCGACACCAGCGCCGTCCAAGCCACCGACATGACATGGCCCGGCGGCGTGATCGTGCCCACGTCAAAGGCGCTTTGTGGCAAGATCGGTCCGTTTTCGGACCATTGCAGCGTCAAGGTCACCGGCGCCGCATCTTTGATCTGAATGATCGAGGGCCGCGTGCGCAGCGGTTTGAACCCAGCCGGGGTCAGGACTTCGTCCGATGTGTCCGGGTTGAGCTTTTCGACATACAGATCGGCGTCATCAAGATAGGCGGCGGTGATGCCCCAGCCAAAATCCTCGCCGCGCCCCGACACAATGCCCGGAACCCCCGGCACAGTCGCGCCAATCACGCCGCCCGTGGCCAGTTCAAGCCGCGCCAAATACCATGCCCCCGGAGCGGAAAACCCCAGATGCGGGTCATTGGCCAAAAGCGTCGCACCCGAGGCGGAGCGGCGGGGGGAGGCGGCCCAAACATTGGACGCGCCCGCAAGCCCGGCTTTGGCAAAGGGTGCGAGCGCATAGTCGGTGCCGGAGTTGGCGGTGAAGGGCGCGACATCGGGGAAAAGCGCGGCGTATTTGGGCAAAACTGCGCTGCCCTGACCCGGCGCATCGGGCATCAGATCGGCCAGCCGTTCGGGCGAGATCAACAAAGAGGTGCGTGCGCGCAAAACCTCGTTGGGGATTTGATCGGAAAGCTGCACCGCGACGAGTTTGAGAATGGCGATGGAATCAGCGGGCCGCCAATAGGCAATCTCTGTCGGGAACAAAAAGAACTCCGGCGCACCGCGCCCCAAAGAGCCTTTGTTGACCTCTTCGATCCAGGCATTCACGCCGCGCGCATAGGCTTCGAGTGCCGCCGTGGTTTCGGGCGTTTGCGCCGCAACCGAAGACTCCGCCGCCGCATAAAGCCCAAGACGGCGCATCAATTCGTCGGTGGCAAAGGTGCGCGGGCCGTAGACCTCAGAGAGCTTGCCCTGCGCCGTGCGCCTGAGCAACATCATCTGAAACAGCCGATCCTGAGCATGCGCAAAGCCCAAGCCATAATAGACATCGGCATCCGTGGCGCCAAAGATATGCGGCACATTGGCATTGTCTCGGGCGATTTCGACCGGGGCGGAAATCCCCGCGACCGTATGATCCGCGTCATAATCGGGCAGGGACCGCGAGGCCAACCAATAGGTCAACCAAATGCCCAGGACCGTGATGATCACAAGGGTGGACACGAGTTTGAGCAGCAAAGAAAAAATGCGGGGCATGGAGGGCATGGAGAGGGGCATGGGATCAGTCGTGTTGGGTCGGACCCGGGGGGGCCGCTGTGCGGATATGGTGTTGACGCGCCGCCCCGATGGGCTACGCTTCTGGCCTCGCGTTAAAGCACATAGATTGCAAAGGGGAAAGCCATGGCGAAAGTCGGATTTTTGGGTTTGGGCGTCATGGGATACCCGATGGCCGGGCATTTGGCCGCCAAGGGCCACGATGTCACCGTCTATAACCGCACCAGCGCCAAGGCACAGGCCTGGGCCGAGGCGCATGAGGGCGGATATGCCACCACCCCGCGTGAGGCGTCTGAGGGGTGTGATTTCGTCATGGCCTGTGTCGGCAATGACGACGATCTGCGCTCGATCTGCCTTGGGCCGGATGGGGCCTTTGCGGGGATGAAAAAAGGTGCGATTTTTGTCGATCACACCACGGTCTCCGCCAAAGTTACCCGCGAACTGGCCGAAGCCGCCGCCGCCTTTGGCATCGGCTATGTCGACGCCCCGGTGTCGGGTGGCCAAGCGGGCGCGGAAAACGGTGTGCTCTCGGTGATGTGCGGTGGCTCTGAGGCGGATTTTGCGGCGGCAGAACCGGTGATGGCCGCCTATGGCAAGATCGTGAAACTTTTGGGCGCGGTCGGCATGGGCCAGACCGCCAAAATGTGCAACCAAATCTGCATCGCGGGGCTGATGCAAGGCCTGTCCGAAGCGCTGCATCTGGCGGAGAAATCCGGGCTGGATGGCGAGGCTTTGGTCGAAGTGATCTCAGGCGGAGCCGCCGGGTCGTGGCAAATGGTCAACCGCCACAAAACCATGTTGGCGGACGAATACAACCACGGCTTCGCCGTCGATTGGATGCGCAAAGACTTGGCGATCTGCCTTGCCACGGCGGATGAGGTCGGCGCGTCCTTGCCTGTCACCGCATTGGTCGATCAGTTCTACAAAGACGTCCAGAAAATGGGCGGCGGACGGTGGGACACGTCGAGCCTGATGAAGCGGCTGAAGGCGTTTGAGTGAGGGTGTAACACCCCCTTTCCCCCATCCCCATCCCCCTGCTATAAGGTCCTTGATCAAAGGACCCAAAACACATGACCGAAAAGAAAAGCTCAGGACGCGGTGCGCGCGAACTGCGGGTGAAGGTGAAATCGGCGCGGGGGCGGAAACTCTCGTCGACGCTTTGGCTTGAGCGCCAACTGAACGACCCCTATGTCAAGCGGGCCCATGATGAGGGCTACCGCGGGCGGGCGGCGTTTAAGATTTTGGAACTCGACGACAAATTCCGCTTTCTCGTGCCCGGCGCGCGGGTGGTTGATCTGGGCTGTGCGCCGGGCGGGTGGTGTCAGGTGGCGGTCAAGCGGGTCAACGCTTTGGGCGAAAAATCCGGCAAGAAAATCGGAACTATTCTGGGCGTCGATTTGCAACAGGTTGATCCGATCGCGGGCACTGAAATTCACCAACTCGATTTCATGGAAGACGACGCCGATCAAAAGGTCAAAGACTGGCTTGGCGGCAATGCCGATGTGGTGATGTCGGACATGGCGGCGGCCTCGTCGGGGCACAAACAAACCGACCACCTGCGCATCATGGCGCTGTGTGAGGCGGCGGCCTATTTTGCCTTTGACGTCTTGGAGCCGGGGGGCACGTTCGTGGCCAAGGTGCTGGCGGGCGGTGCGGAGGGCGATTTGCAAAAGCTGCTCAAACAGAAGTTTGAAAAGGTCGTGCATGTCAAACCGCCCGCGTCGCGTTCGGACAGTTCGGAAAAATTCGTTGTGGCCACTGGATTTAGGGGCTGATCTTGGAGCGTTGGCTGAGGATTCAAGCCGGGCCTGCGGACCTGGCCTTTGATCCTGAGGTCGGCAATATTCGCCGCTTTTCTCTGGGCGGTCATGACATCTTGCACACCGCCCATTGGGTCGGAACACCTTCGGCGCAGGCTGCCGACAGTGTGATCGACGCCCATCTGGCGGGGGATTTTCTGGCGGCTCCCTTTGGCACCTCCGATCTTGTGCCTGACCCGCCGCATGGCTGGAGCGCCAATTCGCGCTGGCATCTGATCAGCCGCTATCAAGGCGCGGGATGTGCGGGGATGAAACTGATGTTGGATCACGACATCATGGGTGCGCGGGTGACGAAAGACATCCGGCTTTGCGAAGACCACCCCGTGCTCTATCAAACCCATGTGATCGAAGGCGGACCGCATGAGGCAACTGCACCGGGTGGGCTGACCTTTGCTCATCACCCGATGATCCGCGTCTCACCCGGCGATGCCATTGCCACTTCGCCCAAACGTGCCGCTTTGACGCCAGAGACCCCTTTGGAACCGGCGCATATCCTGGCCTATCCGGGGCGCAGCACCGATCTGACGCGCTTTCCCGCCGCCAATGGCGGCACGGTGGATCTAAGCCAGTATCCGCGCGGCAGCGGGCATGAGGATTTCGTCACTTTGGTGGAAGCTGAGGCCGGGGTCGGTTGGACCGCCGTGACCCGTGCGGCACAAAATGACATTATCGTGGTGCTCAAAGACAGCGCGGTGATGCCGGTGACGATGCTGTGGATCTCCAATGGCGGGCGCGATTATGCGCCGTGGGACGGGCGCCATGACGGGGTTTTGGGCATCGAAGACGGCTGTACGGCCGGGGCGGAGGGCCACAAAGCGGCGCTTGGCGACAATGCGATTGCCCGCGAAGGCGTCCCCACTGTGCTCATCCTCGCACCAAACACCCGCCATACCCTGCGCCATGCCATTGCCGTTCTGCCGCGCCCGCAGGGGTTTGATGGCGTAAAATCGCTAACGATCCGCGAAAATCGGCTTGTTTTGATCGCAATCAACGGGTCCGAGACGGAAATTCCATTTGAAGGCGGTTATTTCTCTATTTGAAATATACCTTTCTGATGTAGATCAACGTGGCACAAAGCACCGCTTTATAAGGTGCCACAGATCTCACAGGGAGTCCTGCCATGCGGCTGACAATCCGAACCAATCTTGCCATGCGTGTGTTGATGGCCTGTGCCGTGAACACCGGCCATATGGTGCGCCGTGCCGAGATCGCCAAGGCGGCGAATGCATCCGAAAACCATTTGGCGCAGGTGGTGCATCTTTTGGCCAATGAGGGCTATATCGACACCACGCGCGGGCGGTCGGGCGGCATCGCTTTGGCGCGCAGCCCCGACAGCATCACCATCGGCGATGTGTTTCGCCATTTCGAAGCGGGCGTGCCCTTTGCCGAATGTTTCGCGGGCGATGACAACACCTGTCCGCTCAGTGCCGTCTGTCGGTTGCGCGTGGCGCTCACGGCGGCGTTAGAAGCGTTTTACGGCGTGTTGGACAGCATGACCTTGCAAGATTTGATTACAGACAATGCCGGTCTTGAGGCGCTGTTGATCCTGCCGCAGCCGGATATGATGTTGCCGCAGGGCGGCTGTACGATTGCGCCACAGCTTTGAGGTCAGGCGGTAGTCTCTGATCCGGCTCGTCAGCGCCAGTCCAAACAGGCCAGTGCCAATGCCAGTGCCAATGAAACCCAGTCGCCAGCGCGCGCAGCGTGATCCATGCCATAACCGAGAGCTAAGGCCCTGAGCGGCCCATCCTTGCAAGGCGTGCAAGAGCGGCGTCCAGCACCGTGTCAAAACTTGCCGTAGCGTCGACCTCGATCACATCGGGTTCGTTGATGGGCGGTTCCAACGTGGCAAATTGGCTGTCGATCAGGACGGCGGGCATGAAATGATCCGCGCGGGCGCTGACGCGGGTTTGGGCCACATCGAAGGGCAGGGCGAGGTGGATAAAAACCACACCCGGCGCGCCGCGCAGCCGATCCCGATAGGCGCGTTTGAGGGCGGAGCAGGAGACCACGACACCCGCGTCATGCGCCAACTCTGCCGCGATCCGCTCCAGCCACGGGGCGCGCATCGCGTCATTCAAGGGCCGCCCTGCCGCCATCATTGCGCGGTTCTCCGGCGGATGAAGATCGTCACCCTCGACAAAGCGCCGCCCAAGGCGGGCGGCCAGTGCCCGCCCGATCGTGGATTTGCCACAACCGCTTACCCCCATGATGACAAGGCTCTGAGCCATGGTTTTTGCCTGTCCTCTGTTTTGTTTCTTTGTTCTGTCACGTTGTTCTATCAAGTAGTTCTATCAAGGGCATAGGCCCAGACAAAGCCCCTGATGTCTGTAAGACAACGCCCCTTCTTTGCGCATTGCCTCACAGGTTCGTGTTCTCATCCGCCCCCTATGCTGACCTGAGTCAATGTCATTGCTGTGGTTTTCTGTCAGGCTACACTGATTGGAGAGGACTCGCAGGCCGGGTGTGCTGTGCGCGCTGGGTTTTGGATTTGACTGGGTTTTGGATTTGAAAAAGGTCAAATATGTTATGACTGCCACGCCGAAACAGGGCCGCAACCACAGTGATGCGCCGGGCAGCGATGTTGCGGATCATACGCCTCCCGTGGCGCCCCGCGACGGTCATATCGCCGCCATTCGCGGCGGCGTTGTGGATGTCGCCTTTGACGGGGATGTGCCCCATATCCATGATCTGCTCTATGCTGGCGATGTGGCGCTTGAGGTTGCGGCCTTAATTGGCGACGGTTTGGTGCGGGCCATGGCGTTGGCCCCGGTGCGCGGGCTTGGCCTGGGCATGGCGGTGCGCAACACTGGCGGGCCGATCACCGTGCCGGTGGGGGATGAGGTCTTGGGGCGGATGCTCGATGTGTTCGGTGCGCCGATTGACGGGCGTCCCGCGCCCAAGGGTGCCGCATTGCGCTCCATCCACCAAGCCCCGCCGAACCTCAGCGACCGGGTGTTGCATTCCGAGACGCTTGAGACCGGGATCAAGGCGATTGATCTTTTGTCGCCGATTGAGCGCGGCGGCAAAACCGGGCTGTTTGGCGGCGCGGGGGTGGGCAAGACCGTGTTGATCACTGAGCTGATCAACAACACCGTGCAACATCACAAGGGCGTCAGCCTGTTTTGTGGCATTGGCGAACGGTCGCGCGAGGCCGAGGAATTGTACCGCGACATGGGCGAGGCCGGGGTGCGCGACAAGACCGTGATGCTGTTTGGTCAGATGAACGAATCCCCCGGCGTGCGGTTTTTGATCGGCAACACCGCCCTGACCATGGCGGAATATTTCCGCGACGACAAAGGCCAGGATGTGCTGCTGTTGATCGACAATATTTTCCGCTTTGTTCAGGCCGGGTCCGAGGTCTCGGGGCTGATGGGGCGGATGCCCTCGCGGGTCGGGTATCAGCCGACGCTGGCGACCGAATTGGCGGCGCTTGAAGAACGGATCACCTCGACCAACAAAGGTGCGATCACCTCGATTCAGGCGGTTTATGTCCCGGCCGATGATTTCACCGACCCGGCGGCGGCGCATATCTTTTCGCACCTCTCGGCCTCAGTCGTGTTGTCGCGCAAACGCGCAAGCGAAGGGCTGTATCCGGCGGTCGATCCGCTCGCTTCGGCCTCGGTGATGTTGACGCCTTCGGTGGTCGGCCAACGCCATTATGACATCGCCCGCGCGGTGCGCCGGACCTTGGCCGACTATGAAGAATTGCGCGACATCATCGCCATGCTGGGCCTTGAAGAACTGTCCTCGGCGGACCGGGCCACCGTGGCGCGCGCCCGTCGATTGGAGCGGTTTTTGACTCAGCCGTTTTTCACCACCGGCTCCTTCACCGGAACCGGGGGCAGATCGGTGCCGATTTCCGACACGCTCGACGGTTGTGAGCATATTTTGGGCCAGAGCCAATTCGATCTGCCTGAAAGCGCCTATTACATGATCGGCGGGTTGCAGGACCTGAAGGGGGCGACATGAGCCTTGCCTCTGAGATGCGCGTCACCCTGCACCTGCCAACCAAGACCCTGTTTGAGGGGCAGGCGACGCGGTTGACGGCGGTGGCGCAGAACGGCGGCTTTGGGATTTTGCCGAACCATATGGATATGGTCACGGCGCTGGTGCCTTCGGTTCTGACGCTGGTGTTGATGGATGGCAGCGAGGCGATTTTTGGCCTTGATGAGGGGCTTTTGGTCAAAAAGGGCCATCATGTCAGCGTCTCCACCCGGCGCGGTGTGGCGGGGGATGATCTTGTCAGTCTGCAAGACCGGGTGCAGGACAGTTTCATCCAGATGGACGAAGAAGAACGCATCGCGCGCGCCGCCCTGTCGCGGCTTGAGGCCAATATGGTGCGCCGTTTTGCCGATTTGCGAAAGCCTTCGCTATGAGCAAATCCCCAGATTCCAAACCCCCAGATTCCCCCCCCCCTGGCCCCAAATCAGACCGGTCTGCCCGTGACATCGCACGCCATGCCCAGCGGATGAAATCGACCCGCGATCATCCCCCCCCAAGCCCGTTGCGCGGCATCAGCACCTTTGGCATGGTTGGCTGGTCGATTGCCGTGCCGACGGTGGGCGGGGCGTTTTTGGGCTTGTGGTTGGACCGGGCCGCGCCGCAGGCGTTTTCATGGACCATCGCTTTGATCCTGGGCGGTGTGGTGCTTGGGGCGTTCATCGCCGGGGCATGGATCAGCAAAGAAGGAGGCGAGCGATGATGACTGTGGACGCGATGAGCGTGGACGTGATGAGCGTGGATTGGATGGCTCTGCTGATCGGGCTTGCCAGTGGCGCGGTGATGAGTGCGATATTTTTTGCGGGTCTGGCCTATGGCATGCAACGCGCGTTGCAGGCCGCGCATCCGGTCTTTGTCCTGATCCTGAGTGCGGTGTTGCGCATGGTGCTTTTGCTTGGCGTCGGCTGGGTCGTGGTGACCTTGGCCGGGGGGTGGGCCTTTGCGGGCTTTGCCCTGGCCTTTGTGATCCTGCGGTTTCTGGTCCTGCGTTTGGACCTGTTTCCCCCCCGATCAGGAGCCACATCATGACCCTGTCCCCCGACCAAACCATTCTGTTCGACCTATGGGGTCTCTCGCTGAATGCCACGGTGTTTTTCACTTGGATCGTCATGCTGGTGCTGACGTTGGGCTCTATTTTGGTCACCCGAAATCTGCGCCCCGATGTGCCGCCAAATCGCTGGCGTACCACGTTGGAGGTGATCGTTCAGGGCATCGAAAGCCAGATCAAAGAGATCGCCGGGCGCTCGGATCGCCCGCTGCTCTACTATGCCGGCACATTGTTTTTATTCGTCGCCGTCTCCAACCTGTTGCTGGTCATTCCGGGGTTTCAACCGCCCACCGCATCGCTGTCCACCACCACAGCGCTGGCGCTCTCCGTCCTGATTGCCGTGCCGCTGTTTGGCATCACCAGCCGGGGTTTGGGCGGTTATCTCAAGACCTATCTCCAACCCTCTTTCATCATGCTGCCCTTCAACATCATCTCTGAATTTTCGCGTGGGGTCTCTTTGGCCGTACGCCTTTACGGCAACATCATGAGCGGGGCAGTGATCGCCACGATCCTGCTCGGGGTTGCGCCGTTTTTCTTTCCGGTGATCATGGATGTTCTGGGTCTGCTGACCGGCATGATCCAAGCCTATATTTTTGCCATTCTGGCCACGGTCTATATCTCAAGCGCCACCAAAACGGCCCCTGCACCTTCCCCCGCCTCCCCGACTGAAAAGGAAACATCATGACTGATCTCGGTCTCATTGCCGCCATCTCGATCTTTACCGCGGGCATGACCGTGGCTTTCGGTGCCATCGGTCCGGCGCTTGGCGAAGGGCGCGCGGCGTCAACGGCGCTCAGCGCCATCGCCCAACAGCCCGACGCCGCCTCAACCCTGTCGCGCACCCTGTTTGTCAGCCTTGCGATGATCGAATCCACGGCAATTTATTGTTTCGTCGTGGCGATGATCCTGCTCTTCGCCAATCCGTTCTGGAACGCGGCCGTTGCGGCGGCGCAGACGGCCGCGCCGGGTGTGGGCGGATAAATCATGTCGATCGACTGGATCACAGTTGCGGCCCAGATCGCCAATTTTCTGGTGCTGATCTGGCTTTTGAAACGGTTTTTATACCGGCCGATTTTAGATGGCATCGACGCGCGTGAGGCCGAGATCAAAGCCCGGATGCAAGAGGCCGCTGAGGCCGAAGCCGTCGCCAAAACGACGGAGGCCTCCTATCGCGCCCAGATCGAGGCGATGCATGCGGCGCAATCGGATGTTTCTGAGCGCCTGCGCCAAGAGGCCGAGGCAGAGCGTGACACGCTTTTGGCCGAGGCCCACGCCCGCATGGACCAAGAGCGCAAAAGCTGGCAGGCGCATTTGACGGAAGAGGGGCAAAAATACAGCATCAAATTGCACCGCGCAGGGGCGGGGGCTTTGTTGTCCTTGACCCGTAAGGCTTTGATGGATTTGGCAGATGACACATTGGAAGGGCGCATGGCCCATCACCTGATTGCCCAAATCAAACCGATGATCTCCGACATCGAACGGGCGTCAGGCCCTGCGACAGAGGCGGTTTTCACCAGTCACGCGGCCCTGCCAGAGGCGGCGCAAACGGCCCTCGGTGCGGAGTTTCAGGCCGCTTTCCCCAATGTCACACTGGCGTTTCTCACCGATCCAGACCAGGCACCGGGGCTGGTCCTGCGTATGGGCGGGGCACAGGTGGCCTGGACCGTGGACAGCTATTTGGACGGGTTGGACGCGGTGATGCAGGATCACCTGTCCACGGGGGCCGACCTCAAGGCGCATCCCAATGAAGCATAAGAGTGATGTGACTGTCTCTGAGTTGGACCCTGGTCCACTCGTCAACACATTGTTGACCCTCAAAGCCCCCAAACCGCATCTCAGCGAGATCGGCAAGGTCGCGGAGATCGCCGATGGTATTGTGATCGTCACCGGGTTGGAGCGCGCCCTCTCGGATGAGGTGTTGCTGTTTGAGGGTGGGGTGCAGGGCATCGTGTTGGACCTTGAACCGGACCGTTTGGGGGTGGTGTTGCTGGGCCCGTCTGCGCGCATTGCCGTGGGCGACACGGTGCTGCGCTCGCACCGGGTGGTCAGCACGGCGGTGGGGTTTGCGCTGTTGGGACGGGTTGTCAATGCGCTTGGCGCGCCCTTGGATGGCTTGGGCCCGATCAAGGCCCAGGCCCAGCACCCGGTCGAAGCGGAAGCACCGAAAATCCTCAACAGACAAGCCATCAAACGGCCCTTGGCCACGGGGATCAAAACGATTGATGCTGCCGTGCCCGTAGGGCTGGGCCAGCGCGAATTGATCATTGGAGATCGGCAAACCGGCAAGACCTCTTTGGCTGTGGATGCCATTCTCAACCAAAAAGACAGCGATCTGATCTGTATTTACTGCGCCATCGGTCAGCGCGGTGACGCGGTGGCCAAGGTCATCGGCGCGCTGCGCGAGGGGGCCATGTTGGCGCGCACGATTGTGATGGCGGCAGGGGACGAAGACGCCGCCGGGCTGGCCTATGTCGCGCCTTATGCGGCGATGAGCATGGCCGAGTTTTTTGCCGCTCAGGGCCGGGACGTTTTGGTGGTGATGGACGATCTGACCCACCACGCGCGCTCCTATCGCGAACTCTCGCTTTTGCTGCGCCGCCCACCGGGGCGCGAGGCCTTTCCGGGCGATATTTTCTACATCCACGCCCGGCTTTTGGAACGTGCCGGACAATTCACCGATGACGCGGGCGGCGGTTCGATCACCGTGCTGCCCGTGGTCGAAACTCAGGCCGAAAACCTGTCCGCCTATATTCCCACCAACCTGATTTCCATCACCGATGGCCAGATTTACCTGTCACCGCGTCTGGTGCGCAAAAATCAATTTCCGGCGGTGGATTTGGGCGTTTCGGTGTCGCGGGTCGGTGGCAAGGCGCAAAGCCAGGCGTTCAGGTCTGTGGCGGGCAACCTGCGGGTGATGCTGTCGCAATTCGAGGAGTTGGAAGAATTTGCCCGCTTTGGCACAAGGCTCGATGAGGCGACACGGGCGCGGTTGACGCGCGGGGCTGCGGTGCGCGGGGCCTTGCGACAGGCCGAGCGCGATCCGATGTCGGCGGTCGAACAGCTCACAGTTTTGGTCGCGGCGATGGAGGGGCAGTTTGACGGGCTGAGCGAGGCGGAGACCATGGCGGTGATGGGGCGGCTGCGCGCCCGTGCCCGCACCGATCTGCGCGATCTGGCCCAACGCATTTCAGAGAATGCCCCGCTCAGTGACGCGGATCGCGCCCGGATGGTCGAATTGGGTCAGCAGGTGCGGCAGGCGGGCGAGGGGCCAGACAAAGGCACAGGCAAGAAGACAGGCGAGGGGGCACAGGATGACCCAGTCGCTTGAACGCCTGACCCGGCGCACCGAGAGCATGAAAAGCATTCGTGGCATCGTGCATACGATGAAAACCCTCTCGGTCATCAACGCCGCGCCTTATGATCACGCTGCCCGCGCCATTGAGGCCTATCACGACACGGTTCTGACCGGGTTTCAGGCGTTTTTGCATCACTTTGGGCCATGGGACGCGCGGGAGGTTGCGATTGTGCGGCGGGTGTTGATTGTCTTTGGCTCAGATCACGGATTATGCGGCAATTACAACGAGGCACTGGCCGCCCATGTCGCCCAAGCCGTGCAAAATTGGCCGGAGGGGCCGGTCACGCTGCTATGCGTTGGTGCGCAGATGGAGGATGCGCTGACCGATCAGGGCATGACCCCGAAAGAGACGTTGTTTCCGCCCGCCTCGGTGGACGGGATCGGACGGTTGTCCAATCTCTTGACCCAGCGCCTTGATGACATCCGCCATGCGGCCCATCCGGGCGACATCTCTGTGTCTTTGGCCTATTTCACCCGCGACGGCGGGGCGGGGCAAGTGCCAGACATCACATCGCTTTTGCCGCTCGACACCGATCTGTTGCGGGATTTGTCGACCAAGCCCTGGGCCTCGCGCAGCTTGCCGTCTTTCACCTTGGCACCCGATGAGATGTTCAGCGCGCTGATCCGTGAACACCTGTTCGCCAGCATGTTCCGCGCCGCCGCCGAAGCCCTTGTCACCGAAAACGCCGCACGGATGTCACTGATGCAGCAGGCGGAACAGTCGATCGACGACCGTCTGGAGGGGCTGACCGGGCAAATACGCACGGTGCGCCAAGATGACATCACCACGGAATTGCTGGACGTGATTGTCGGCTTTGAAGCGCTCAAAAAGGGCAAAAAGCGCAAAAAACCAAGGCTGATTGACGTGAACAGGCCGTGATGTCCGACCCGCGGCGGTTTTTTATCCGTCATGTGGTTCGGGTCACCGAAGGGCAAAGCTTACCCCAAGCGGCTGTTTCTGCGGGCGCTGACCCTGAGGCGCCCCTTGTGGGCATCCCCGTGGCCGCGTTCTAACGATCTTCTCAAGGCCACTACGAAAGCCGCCTGACCCCGGTTCGCAGAAATGCGCCTAGTTTTTCTTTATTGCAGCGCGATCTTTATTTCTTCGCCGAGTTGAATGGCTTCAATCGCATTTGCTTGCGGGATCGCTTGTCCATGTATTGCGGCATTGCATATGTCTGTGACGTAACGCATTGCATCATCAAAATTCTTATGCTGAGAGTTTTCCTCTAAGAACAGACGCCAAAGTCGAGTTAACGACAAATATTTTACGTCGGGCTTTCCACCTAGGTTTACGCTTTTCCCAACCTTCGACCTAAGGGTTTGTTCTAATTCCATTCTCGTTCGAGCAAGTTCGACGTTGAGTTCACTGCCGCCAATGGCAAGGGCACGATCAATCCGCTCAGATATCTCTGGGGTTATTTTATGCACGCCGTTTTGCGAAATTTTTCTTTCCGCGTTTGCTGCGTCTGTTAGTGACGGAATATTGAAAACATTATGTGTTGTTTGCGTAGCCGTTACGCTCGATATGAGCGAATTTTGTATCCGAAGAAGATCGCGAGTTTCAGCTTTGAATTCGATAACTTCCTTTTTGACTTCTTCGACCTTGGCTTCGAAGCTGAACAGTCCTGTAATGGATATGCTCTTCGCAAAGGGAAATAAGAAAAATACGATTGCAACGATTAGCGCAATCCCTGCTGTTCCTGACCAATCAGGGGGGAAACCATACGACAGGTTGGCTAGTGTAAAAAAATATATCGAGACAGCCCAACAGATGATGTTAAATGCAATTTTCAAGGTTTAGCCTGCGTCAGGGAATAAGGTTTCGATTGATACAGGGAAACGATACCTACTAGAGGTGCGCAATGGCAAGAAGGATCATGGCGGGCCAGAAAGCATGTGTGCCTCCCAAAACCATCGCGTGAAATCTGTCACTAGATCGGCAATAGAAATCCCTGATAGGGAATTTTATCAATAATTTCAATGATGTATGGCGGAGAGACAGGGATTCGAACCCTGGGTCCCCGTAAAGGGACAACGGTTTTCGAGACCGCCCCGTTCGACCACTCCGGCACCTCTCCGCGGGGGTCTGGTGGCGGGTGATTTAGCGGGGCTGTGCGGGCGGCGCAAGCCCTTTCGTGACATTCTTTTTGGCAAAGCTGCGCCAAAGTCCGCCTTTGTGGTCAAAAACGCTTTGGTGACTTGGCAAAAACCTTTGTCTCTGCTTACCATTCGGTAACTGAATTGGCTGTATAGCAATGGGGCAAGACGGGTATGTCGCGCCTGAAAGGCGTGGCCATAGACCGTTTTGGAAAGGGTTTTGATGATCGAACATGCGCGCAGCTTTCGTGGGGCTTGGCTGACACGAGCGATGTCTGTTGTCGTGGTGACGGTGATGGCGGTCACAATGGCGCTGTCTGTGCCTTACGCGGCCAAGGCGGGGACTGGCGCGGTGCAGGGCGAGGAACTTGATGTGCTGTTGCAGGCGCTGTTGTTTCGCGATGTCACGGAAGTCTTGTCCGACGAAGGCCGCGCGATGGCCGATGATTTTGTGGAGGCGGGCTATGGTGTGCCAAAACCCGCGTGGCAAAACATGCTTGACCGTCTCTATGATCCGGAGGCGATGGCACATGCGTTTCGGTCGGAAATGGGGAAGGCGCTTGAGGATGCGGATGTTGCACCGATGGTGGCCTTTTTCACCACCGATTTGGGGCGACGCATCGCCCGGCTTGAACTCGACACGCGCAAAGCGATGACGGGCGAGGCGGCGCAGGCGGCAGCGGGCGAGGCTTGGGCAGCGCTCGATCCCGACACCCGGCGTGCCAAGTTGATCGAAGACTATGTGCAGGCCAATGACTTGGTTGAAATGAACGTGGTGGGCGCGATGAACAGCGACATTGCCTATTACCGCGGGCTTTGGACGGTTGCGGGCTCCGACGCGATGAGCGAAAGCGACCTGATGCGCGAGATTTGGTCCACGGAACCCGAGGTGCGCGCCGATGTGTCCGAATGGGTCTATGGGTTTTCGACGCTGGCCTATGAAACATTGAGCGACGAAGAATTCGCGCGGTATGTGGCGTTTTCGCGCAGCGAGGCCGGACGGCAGTTGAATTTTGCCCTGTTCGCCGCCTTTGATGCGGTCTATGCGGACCTGTCGCGCGGGCTTGGGGCAGGGACCTCGATGCTGATGCAAATGTATGATGGCGAACAACTTTAAGGTTCGGCGCGGGATATCCCCGTTTCGGCGGGGTGTCCCATAATCTGGCCTTGACTTTTCAGCCATGATTCCCGATACACGCGCCACCCGGCGGACCCCAAGGTGCGACCGGGTGATGTCTTTTGGGCCTCACGTCTTTTTCAAATGGTGTGAGACAGGTTCAAATTGGCAAAATGACAATCTCGACCCCAATAAGGGGCGCGCTGTTTGACGGCATGAACATCGGGGGTTTGCTCCGGGGCCACAAAACGCGGGTATATCGAAAGGATAACTGCATGTTTGCGGTTCTGAAGACTGGTGGCAAGCAATACAAAGTGCAAAGCGGTGACGTTTTGCGCGTTGAGAAACTTGCGGCCGCAGCTGGTGAAAAAATCCAGTTCAACGAGATTTTGATGGTCGGCTCCACCATCGGCGCGCCTCTCGTGGCCGGCGCCGGCGTGCAAGCCGAAGTCATCGACCAAATCAAGGGTGAGAAACTCATCCACTACGTCAAGCGTCGTCGTAAGCACTCGTCGCAGCGTAAAAAAGGCCACCGTCAGCAACTGACCCTGCTGCGCATCACCGACATTTTGGAAGCGGGTGCGGATGCAACCGGCGTCAAAGCTGCGATCGGCGCGGGCTCCGCTCCGAAGGCCGCTGTCGAAGATGCTGCACCGAAGAAAGCCGCAAAAGCTGCGGCTCCGGTTGCCGCCGCTGGCGCTGACGATCTGACCACCATCACCGGTGTCGGCCCCGCTGCTGCCAAGAAATTGGTCGAAGCAGGCATCACCACCTTCGCTCAGTTGGCTTCTGTTGACGTCGAAACCTTCGACGCCGTCAAAGTCAAACCCGAGTGGGTTGAACAAGCCAAAGAACTGGCGAAGTAAGCGTAGTTAAGGAGAGAACACCATGGCACATAAAAAAGCAGGCGGTTCGTCCCGTAACGGTCGCGACTCAGCTGGCCGCCGTCTCGGCGTCAAACTTTACGGTGGCCAAGAGGCCATTTCTGGTAACATCATCGTGCGTCAGCGCGGCACCAAATTCTGGCCGGGCGCTGGCGTGGGTCTTGGCAAAGATCACACCATCTTTGCAACCACCGATGGCAAAGTGACCTTTCACAAAGGCCTGAAAAAACGCACCTTTGTATCGGTTCTTCCAGTGGCAGAGGCCGCTGAATAAGCCGTCCGATACGGGTTTGAAAAAATCAAGGGGATCGGCGCAGCCGGTCCCCTTTTGCATGATGCCGCGCGATTTGGCGGAATTCAGTGCAAAAAGCGATGCAGGGACGGTTTGGCTAAGTCAGCGTTAACATTGCTGTCGTATGTGCTGTGTATCTTGTCGCTTCCCTGAGACGGGGTTTTTCAAAGGGGCCTTTTCGGGGAGGAAAAGGTGCTTATATCGGATTCAATAAGAATCCAGCTCTTTCAGGAGGAAGAGAGATGAATATGGAGATCGTGAAAAACGCGGTTGAGACGAACACACAGGCAGTGATCGAAACGGAACGGTTTGTATTGCGCCCACCGCGCCGCTCGGATGCGGGGCTGTTGTCGATGTATGCGGGCGATGTGCGCGTGGCGCGCAATTCCCGCTCATTGCCGCATCCCTTGCCACCCGGTGCGACCGAGGCTTTCGTGGCCCGCGCGCTCAAACCCGGCACTGAGGAAAAAGTGTGGGTGCTCGATGGCTCCAACCATGAGCTGTCCGAGGTTTTGGGGGTGATTTCCCTGAAACCGCTCGACCGCGATCAATCCGAAGTGGCCTTTTGGGTCGCGCCCTCGTTTTGGGGCACCGGATTGGCCCGCATGGCCTTGGGCGCAATGGTGGCGGCCAATCCGTTGGGTTCTAAAACCATGTTTGCAGAGATTTTTCAGGACAACCCAGCCTCGGCTCGGGTCGTGACCGCCGCAGGCTTTGAATATATCGGCGATGCGGAAACCTTTTCCGTCGCGCGCAACACCTTGGTCCCGACCTGGACCTACTTGCGCAAACTCGACTGACCCCACCGATCGGGGTCGCCCAAACCAGGACAGACCCCGATGACCATACACTCCCAAAGCCTCTCACTTGAAACAGACCGTTTGATCCTGCGTCCGCTGAGCCAAGCGGACGCGGCCCCTTTGACGCGGTTGTTGAATGATTTTGACGTGTCGAAATGGCTCAGCCGGATCAGATACCCCTATGGCGTCATTGAGATGCATTGGTTTATCGCGACGCTTAACAGCCCCTATCGCTTTGGTATTGTTCACAAAGACACGGGCCAAATCATGGGGGTGATCGGTATTGCCGAACATCTCGGCTACTGGCTTGGCCAGCCCTATTGGGGTCATGGCTATATGTTGGAGGCGGCGCAGGCGGTGGTGGATCATTGGTTTGCCGATGATGGTCTGAGCATCGCCTCCTACCATTTTGTTGAGAATGCCAGATCGCGCGCCATTCTCAAGCGGCTGGGATTTGAGGACACGGGGATGATGCAACAGGTCTGTTTGGCTCGTGGTGAAACGCTTGAGGCGCAGTCTGTGGTCTTGACGCGCGAGCTGTGGCAGGCGCGTAGGCGTGACACAGCCCCGCATAGCCCCGCATAACAACGCACATTGAGTTTGACCGCGAGCCGCGATACATCTGCCCAAAGCCTCACGATCATGGGGCACAGAAGGACAAAGACATGAAATTTCTCGATCTGACCAAAGTTTACATTCGATCGGGCTCCGGCGGGAACGGCTGTGTGTCGTTCCGGCGCGAAAAGTTTATCGAATACGGCGGCCCCAATGGCGGCGACGGTGGGCGCGGCGGCTCTGTGATCATCGAGACGGTGGACGGGCTCAACACGTTGATTGATTTCCGCTATCAACAGCACTTTTTTGCCCAAAACGGCCAGGGCGGCATGGGCAACAATCGCACCGGCAAGGATGGCGAGGACATCGTGTTGCGTGTGCCTGCCGGCACCGAGATTTTGGACGAAGACGAAGAGACGGTGATCGCCGATCTGACCGAGGTCGGGCAGCGTTTCGTTTTGGCCAAGGGCGGCAATGGCGGCTGGGGCAACCTGCGGTTCAAAAGTGCGACCAACCAAGCCCCGCGTTCGGCCAATCCGGGTCAACCGGGGATTGATCGCACGATTTGGCTGCGACTGAAACTGATCGCCGATGCCGGGCTTTTGGGCCTGCCCAATGCCGGGAAATCGACGTTTTTAAGCGTGACCTCGAATGCCCGGCCTAAGATTGCCGATTACCCGTTTACCACGCTTCATCCGAACCTTGGGGTGGTTGGCATTGATGGCTCTGAGTTTGTGGTCGCCGATATTCCCGGCCTGATCGAAGGCGCCTCCGAAGGTCGTGGTTTGGGCGATTTGTTCTTGGGCCATGTCGAACGTTGCGCTGTGTTGTTGCATCTGGTCGATGGCACCTCAGAGGACGTGGTGACGGATTATCAGACCATCATCACCGAGATCGAAAACTATTCCGATGTTCTGGGCGACAAGCCGCGGATCACCGTCCTCAACAAGGTCGACAGCCTGATGGACGAAGAGATCGAAGAGAAACTGGCGGCGCTGCAAGAGGCCTCAGGCGGGCGGGTTTACACCATGTCCGGCGCGACGAAAGCCGGGGTTGAGACCGTGCTGCGCGCGCTCAAGGCCGAGATTTCGATGGACCGTCTGCGGAGCAAACAGGCCGAGGCGTCGGACGAAGAGGAAGACCAGAATTGGCAACCCTAAGCGGCGCAAAACGTGTTGTGATCAAAATCGGCTCGGCGCTTTTGGTCGAGCGCGGGGAATTGCGCGCGGGCTGGCTCAAGGGGTTGGCCGAAGACGTGGCGATGCTCAAAGCGCGCGGGACGGCGGTGATTTTGGTCTCGTCGGGGTCTATCGCGCTGGGGCGGGGGATTTTGCACCTGCCCGCCGGTGAATTGCCGCTTGAACACTCGCAGGCGGCGGCCTCGGTCGGCCAAATTCGTCTGGCGCGCGCCTATCAAGAGGTGTTGGAACCGCTTGGCATCACCACGGCGCAAATCCTGTTGACGCTGGAAGACAGCGCCGATCGCCGCCGTTACCTCAATTCGCGCGCCACGTTGGATGCGCTGTTGAGCCTTGGCGCTGTGCCCATCGTCAATGAAAACGACACGGTGGCCACCGATGAGATCCGCTATGGCGACAACGACCGGCTGGCGGCGCAAATCGCGGTCACGGTGGGGGCGGATCGCTTGGTGTTGCTCTCCGATATTGACGGGCTGTACACGGCAAACCCCAATATCGACGCGTCCGCCAGCCATATCGCCACGGTCGGCCATATCACACCCGAGATCGAAGCCATGGCTGGTGATCCCGTGTCTGGCCTGTCCAAAGGCGGGATGAAAACCAAAATCATGGCCGCCAAAACCGCGATTGCGGGCGGATGCACGATGGCAATCACCGAAGGCTTTAAAGATCGCCCCATTCAGGCGTTGGAAGGTGGCGCACGCGCCACATGGTTTATCGCGCATGAAGACCCGGAACGCGCCCGCAAGCGCTGGATCGGGGCGATGAAGCCGAAAGGCGAGATCATCATTGATGCAGGCGCTGTGCGCGCGCTCTCAAACGGAAATTCCCTGTTGCCCGTCGGCGTCTCGGAGGTTGTTGGCCATTTTGGCCGCGGCGAACCAGTGGTGGTCCTTGGACCCAATGGTGCGCGCATTGGGTTGGGCCTGTCCCGCTATACCTCAGAGGAATCCGAGGCGATCAAAGGCGCGCATTCCGAAGACATACAGGCGATCCTCGGCTATTCCGGTCGGGCCGCTTTGATCCACAGAGATGATTTGGTGCTATGACAGAGTTAGACGTAAAAACGATGATGCAGGATTTGGGCGCACGCGCGAAAGCCGCGAGTGCCAAGCTGGCCGTGGCCACATCCGCGCAAAAACAGGCCGCATTGAACGCTGCCGCCGAGGCCATTTGGGCCCGGCGGGCGGAGATCATTGCGGCAAACGCGCAAGACATGGCCTTTGGCCGCGAAAAGGGTCTGACCGATGCGATGATGGACCGGCTGATGCTGGACGAGGCGCGCATTCAGGGCATGGTTGAGGGCTTGCGCGCGGTTGCCGCGCAAAAAGACCCGGTTGGCGATGTCATGGCCGAATGGGACCAACCTACCGGCCTGCATATCAAACGGGTGCGCACGCCTTTGGGCGTCATTGGCGTGATCTATGAGAGCCGCCCGAATGTGACCGCCGATGCCGGGGCTTTGTGCCTCAAGGCGGGCAATGCGGTGATCCTGCGCGGTGGTTCGGAGAGCTTTCACAGCTCCGGTGCGATCCATGCCTGTTTGGTCGATGGGCTCAAGGCCGCTGGCCTGCCCGAAGACGCGATCCAGCGTGTGCCGACGCGCGACCGGGCGGCGGTCTCTGAGATGTTGACCATGACCGATTATATCGACGTGATCGTGCCGCGCGGTGGCAAAGGTTTGGTCGGGCTGGTGCAACGCGAAGCGCGGGTGCCGGTCTTTGCTCATCTTGAAGGCATCGTACACATTTTCATCGACGCCTCCGCCGATCCGGTCAAAACCATGAATGTGGTGATCAACGCCAAAACCCGGCGCACCGGGATTTGTGGCTCGGTCGAATGCCTGTTGATTGAACGTCAGGTGGCCGACAGCTTGGGCGCGGAGGTGATTGCGGCGCTGATCGGCAAAGGTGTTGAGGTGCGTGGAGACGCGGCGGTTCAGGCGATGAACAGCGCGGTGATCCCGGCGACCGAAGACGATTGGGGCCATGAATATCTCGACAGCATCGTCGCCGCCAAGGTGGTGGACGGGATCGACGGTGCGATTGCGCATATTCATCAGTATTCATCGAACCACACCGATTGCATCCTCTCGGAGACGCCCGAACATGTGGCGCGGTTCTTTGCCGAGATCGACAGCGCGATTCTGATGCACAACAGTTCGACCCAGTTTGCCGATGGCGGCGAATTTGGCATGGGGGCCGAGATTGGCATCGCCACGGGCAAAATGCACGCGCGTGGGCCGGTGGGGGCGGAGCAACTGACCTCGTTCAAATATCTGGTGACGTCCGAGGGCGCTGTGCGCGCGTAACCGCGCGGATATTTGAGTATTTTGTCACGGTAAAGACGCGCGAAGGGCCGCCTTTCGCGCGTTTTGCGTTGAGGGGCTGGGAAGACAAAAGGAAGGCGCGGGTCAGAGGGGGCCCGCGCCTTCAAGGTGCCACCCCGAGGATCACATGGGGCGGCTGGGAGTGTGGTTAAGCGTTTAGGGTGATCACCCCATCGCCAGAGGAATGGGTGATGCGGCGGCCAAGAGCGGCGGCCTGCATCGGCGCCAAAAGGAATTGAACATCGGAGGGTTTAAGCCCCTCGGCCTTGGACAGCGCGCCCAGGCGGGCCCAAAGGTCGGGCGCGGGTTCAAGCCGATCGGCGCGGGCGCGCACGCTCCATTGCCCGCCGGAACAGGACAGGTGGATTTCGCCACCACGGGGCAGGGCGGTTTCCAGGCACATCATCATCAGGCAGGCGAGTTTGACCTCCTCGCGCGGCATGTCCTCTGTCGCGTCCCAATGATAGGTGAGGCGTGCGGTTGAAATGCCTTTGAGGATCGCGACCATTTCGGCGCGCGAGGACATTTGGCCGGCCGAGGCCACGCCAAAGGCCACGCGAAAAAACTTCACCCGCGCATTTGCATTTTCCACGCTTTCAGAGATAAGGCTGAGTTCAGGGCCTGCGCTCACGCCCGACATGTTCAAAAGTTCCACCCCGTTTGAGATCGCGCCTACCGGGCTGATCATATCGTGACAAATGCGGGAACCGATCATGGCGGCAATGTCGCGGGCGAGGTCTTGGGTCATGTTTTATCCTTTAGGGGCAGTCTGTGTGAGGAGCGCGTCAACGATGGAAGATCTCAATGCGATGTTGGAACCGGGTCAAATGGTGCGCCACCCGGGGCAAGCGGACTGGGGCATCGGTCAGGTGCAATCGAACATTGGTGGTAAGGTCACCGTGATGTTTCAACATGCGGGTAAGGTTGTGATCGACAGCCGACATGTGGCGCTTTTCCCTGTCTACGGGTGATAAGATGCGATTTGACCGTCTTTATTTGACGGCTTGTTCCCGCTATGGTCGCTGAGACTTGAGGTTTAATCAACCTTAGAGAGAGTGATTTTTAACCTGTTTCGCTCGTCTGTTGCATTGAAACCAACAAAACCCTAAAACCCGTCCACCGATGAGAGCAGGATCACCCCCCCGTATGAGCGCCCAAGAGCCGCGATTTCAATTGAGATTTGCCCAAGATGAGGCGGATCTACGCGCGGCGCAACGCCTGCGCTATCGCGTATTTATCGAAGAGCTTGGTTCAAACGGGCCGATGGTGGACCATGTGGCCATGCTTGAGGCCGACCGGTTTGATCCCGATTACGACCACTTGATGCTGATCGACGTGACCCGTTCTGATGACCCGTTGGAGCAATGCGTGGCGGTGTATCGACTGTTATCCGGGGAAAAGGCGGCTGTTTTGGGTCGGTTTTACTCCGAAGACGAATATGATCTGACCCCGCTGAAAGCCACGGGAAAGCGGCTTTTGGAACTGGGGCGCTCCTGTGTGGCCAAGGAATACCGCGGCGGCACGGCGCTGTTTCACATGTGGGCCGGCTTGGCGAAATATGTGATCGAAGAGGGATTTGATGTGCTGTTTGGCACGGCCTCTTTCTTTGATGCCGATGTGGCGCGCCATGCCGAATCTCTGTCTCTGTTGCATCACCGCCATCTGGCCCCGTCTGAGTTGCGCGCGCGTACGGTGGACGCCCATTTTCAGACGATGGATTTGGTACCCGAAGATCAGATTGAGCGCAAACGCGCGATGTTGGCGATCCCGCCGCTGATCAAAGCCTATCTGCGTATGGGCGGTAAAGTCGGCGAGGGCGCCTATGTCGATCTGGCCTTTGACACGGTGGATGTGTTGTTGATCCTGGATGTCGCCGAAATTTCACCACGCCAACGCGAGATGTACACCAAGGGCCTAAGCGGGTGAGCGCGCCGCTTTGGGAAAGCCGCATTCCGCCTGCGGAGCCGGCACCTGTGAAGGGGGGGGCTTTGGGCGGAACATGGCGGATGGTGCGCCGTGGCGCGCCGGTGATTGGCCTGATCACGATCTGTATGGTCCTGATGCTGGCCACACGCGGCGTGGAGCGCCTGATCAAGGGCAAACGCCGCCCGTGGTCCTCGCAATTCCCCCGTTTCGTGTCACGCACGGCGCTGCGCCTGATGGGCCTCTCCTTGACGGTGCGCGGCACGCCGATGCGCCACCATGGTGCTGTGGTTGCCAATCATTCCACTTGGCTTGATATTTTCGTGCTCAACGCGGTGCAGCGGATTTTCTTTGTCTCCAAGGCAGAAGTGGCCAATTGGCCGGGCATCGGCACCATGGCCAAGGCCACGGGCACGGTGTTTATCAACCGCGACCGCACAGAGGCGGCGCTGCAAAAGCAGATCTTCGAAGAGCGGCTGCATATGGGGCATAAGCTTTTGTTTTTCCCCGAGGGCACGTCGAGCGACAGCCTGCGGGTCTTGCCGTTCAAACCGACGCTGTTTGCGGCGTTTTTTACGCCTGAACTGCGTGATGAGGTTTGGATTCAGCCCGTCACCGCCCGCTATATTGCGCCCGAGGGCCAGGATGTGCGGTTTTATGGCTGGTGGGGCGATATGGAATTTGGCCCCTCGCTGGTGCAGGTGCTCAAAGCCTCGCCACAAGGCCGGGTCGAGGTCATTTTCCACGCGCCGATTGCGGTCAAAGACGTGAAAGACCGCAAAGAGATGGCGCGCCTGTGCGAAGAGGCGGTGCGTTCGGGGCTACCGCCTGTTCCTGCGGCCTATTTAGGCGCTTAGGCCCGCGTCCATTGCTGCAATGAAGCCACCCAAAGTTTGCGCCGGGTCTTCGGTGTTCCAAATCTCTTCGCCAATGGCAAAGAAATCGGTAATTTTGGCAAACTCCTTGACGATCTCAACCGTCAGCGCCCCTTCGGCCACCACCGGCACTTCGACCACTTCGGACCACCACTGGAACGTGTCTTTTTCGGCCTGTGTCCCGTCGCCCAGATCGGTGTCACCGACCGGACCAAAGGCGATGTAATCCGCGCCGCTTTCGCCCGCCGTCAAACCGTCATGGCGCGAGGCACCACAGAAGGCCCCGACAATGGCATCATCGCCCAAGAGCTTGCGCACCTTGCGCACGGAACGCGATCCGTCGGTCAAATGCACACCGTCCAAACCGTGACGTTCGGCCAAGGCGACATGCGCCTCGATCACAATCGCCACATCGCGGGCATGACACACTTCGCGGCAGGCATCCGCAGCCCGGCCCAACACGTCCTCGTCCTTAGACGCCAAAGCCAAGCGCACACAGGCCACCGCATGGGCATCCAACACTGCGGCCAAACGCGCCGGGAAAGTGTCGAGATCAAAGGCTGGCGGGGTCAACAGGTAGATTTGCGGGCGCTCTTGGACGGGGTCGGACATATTGGTCTCCGAAAATGGGTTTCGCCTCCTATAGCGCAAGCTTTGCGCGGGCGGAAGCCTTGCGAGCGGGGGCAAATGCGCTTATCACGCGCCAAACCCAAGATTTAGAGGTCTTCCATGCCAGACGCGCCCATGTCAGACGCGCCCATGTCCAACGCGCCCCAAGCCCCACACCGCGGGCCAACCCCCGCCTTTGTCCTTGTGCGCCCGCAGATGGGTGAAAACATTGGGGCGGCGGCGCGGGCGATGTGGAATTTCGGGTTGGACCGGATGCGCATCGTCGCCCCGCGCGATGGCTGGCCCAACCCCAATGCCGTCGCCATGGCTTCGGGCGCGGGGCGGCTTTTGGATGAGGCGGAGCTGTTTGGCACGGTGCGCGAGGCGCTGGCCGATTGCGATTATGTCTTTGCCACCACGGCGCGGATGCGCGGGATCACCAAACCCGTCATGACGCCCGAACGCGCCATGGAACATGCCCGCGCCATCACTGCATCGGGCGGCAAGGTTGGCGTGATGTTTGGGCCGGAGCGCGCGGGTTTGGAGAATGAGGATGTGGTGGAGGCCAATGCCATCATCACCGTGCCGGTGAACCCGGACTTCCCCTCGATCAACCTCGCACAGGCGGTGTTGCTCAACGCCTATGAATGGGGTCGCCAAACCACCGACGTCGCCCCCGAAGTGGTCGATTTGGCCAAAACCGTGTGGGCTGGCCATCTTGAGGTCGAAAAACTCGGGGATCACTATGAGGAAATTCTTGAGACCTCCGGGTTCTTTTTCCCCGAAGACAAGGCCCATAGCATGAAACTCAACCTGCGCAACCTCTGGTCGCGGATGCCGATGACGCGCGCCGATGTACAGATGTTGCACGGGGTGATGCGGCAAATGAAACGCTGGAAAGAGCGCGGCTGAACACCAAGGCATACCTAGCGAAGAGGCCCCCAAATTGGGGGCCTTTGCGGGTTTAGGGCGTGTGAGGCGGGGTTAACGGTTGGCACCCGGACCCATACCTGTTTGTGGACCTGTTTGTGGACCTGTTTGCATCCCAAGGTGCAACCCACATGTGCCATCACACATCAAATACCGGCTCGAGACCCAAGCCTTTTGACCTTGCGGCGTTTGGACCTCGGCCCAGCCGCCTTGTTGATTGAGCAGTTGAAGCTGTGTGCCAGACTTCAACGCCAGCAGTTTGTGATACTGTGTGCCCGGTCCGGCGCGCCCGTTCAGAGTCACGCCTTTGCGGACATAAACCTGATCTTGGATTTGAACCTTCAACTGTTGCTGTTGCTGCATCGGGCGCGGCGCACTTTGGGCCGCTGCGGCAAAGGGTGCTGCGGCCATGGCGGCGATCAGAAGCGTTGTGGAAAAAATATGGCGACCGTGTTTCATCGGAACCTCCTATGATGCCCGTCGGTCTGTCTCACCTCTTGGACATCTGATCATCATACGGGGCTCCTCGGTTTTTCCGTCGCGATCTCAGTAAAAAATCCCCAAACCGCGATGATTTTCCTCGCCAAGACCGCTTGCCCTTCGCCGCCCACGCTCCTAGGTTTCGTGCACGCAAAGATAAGGGAAAACCATGGCGCAAAAACGCAGCATTTTCGAAGAGGTGGCCTCTGATGACACATCCAGGGCCGCGCCGAAAACCGGGTTGATCGAAAAGCGGGGCCGGGGCGCGCGCAAGGGCATCCGGGCGTGGCTCATGGTGATTTTCGCGCTGGTGATGATGATGATCGCGGTCGGCGGTCTGACCCGGTTGACCGATTCCGGTCTCTCGATCACCGAATGGAAACCCGTCACTGGGGCCGTGCCGCCGATGGGGGATGCCGCGTGGACCGCCGAGTTCGAAAAATACCAACAAATCCCGGAGTATCAGTTGCAAAATGAGGGCATGAGCCTGTCCGAGTTCAAGAGCATCTATTGGTGGGAATGGGGCCACCGTCAACTTGGCCGGGTGATCGGCATGGTCTGGTTTCTGGGCTACGCGGGCTTTGCCTTGGCGCGCAAAGTGCCAACCGGTTGGCACAAACGCCTGATTTTCATCGGCGCTTTGGGCGGGCTTCAGGGCGCGATTGGCTGGTGGATGGTCTCCTCTGGCCTTGAGGGCACGCGGCTTGATGTTGCCTCTTATCGCCTCGCCACCCATCTGGGGCTGGCGTTCATCATCTTGGGCTTTATCGCATGGTATGTCTTTTTGTTGGGTCGGTCTGAGCCCGAATTGATGCAGGCCCGGCGCGCCACGGATAAAAAGCTTTATGGCATGTCCACCGGGATGCTGCATTTCGCCTTTCTTCAGATCATTCTGGGCGCTTTGGTGGCCGGGATTGACGCGGGGCGGGGCTATACCGATTGGCCGCTGATGGGCGGGCAGATCTTGCCGCCGGACCCGTTTTACATCACGCCGATCTGGCGCAATCTCTTTGAAAACCCGGCGCTGGTGCAGTTTATCCACCGCGTCATGGGCTATCTTTTGGTGATCTACGGCATCGTGTTGTGGTCCAAGGGCCGCAAATCCGCCAATCGCACCACGGCAGGGGCGTTTGACCTGATGGCGGCGGTGCTGTTTTTGCAATTGGTCCTGGGCATCGTGACGGTTCTCAACGGCGCGCCTTTGATCCTTGGCATCGCCCATCAGATCGGTGCGGTGGCGCTTTTCGTCGCCATTTCGCGCGCCCGGTTCCTGAGCTTTTATCCCAAACCTCAATCGGTCCGGGAGGGCCTGTAATCATGTCCGCATTTGATGATCTGATGGGTTTTACCCGTGAAACCCGTGCGCTTGGTGCCATCATGGGCCGGCTGAACTGGGATCAGGAAACCATGATGCCGCGTGGGGCCGCCGAGCAGCGCGGCGAAGAATTCGAAGCGTTGGAGAACGTGCTCCATACCCGCAAATCCGACCCCCGTTTGGGGGATTGGCTGTCCTCGATTGATCCAAGCTCTTTGGACGCGGAGTCTCAGGCGCAGTTGCGTCACATCCGCCGCTCCTATGAGCGCACGGTCAAAATTCCGGCGCGTTTGGCGGCGGAATTGGCCAAGGTCACCTCCATGGCCCAAGGGGTCTGGGCCGAGGCCCGCGCCCGCGATGATTTCGCCCATTTCGCCCCGATGTTTGAACAGGTCGTGGCGCTGCGCCGCGAAGAGGCCGCCGCTCTGCAACAGGGCACCGATCATGACCTGTGGGACGCGTTGCACCAAGATTACGAACCCGGCTCGTCGGGTGCGGAATTGGACGCCATGTTCGGCGCGCTGCGACCCCGATTGGTGGCGCTGCGCGATAAAATCATGGGGGCGGATCAGCCCAAAGGCCTCACCGGCACCTTTGATGAGGCCAAACAAATGGCGCTGACCACGGCGCTGGCCTCCGGCTTTGGCTATGACTTCGCGCGCGGGCGGATCGACAAGGCGGTGCATCCGTTCTCGTCTGGTTCGGGCCAAGACGTGCGCATCACCACCCGCACCAACCCTGAAGACCCGTTCAATTCGATCTATTCGACCATCCATGAGGTCGGCCACGCCTGCTATGAGCAAAACATCAATGGCGACTACCTTTTGACGCCTTTGGGCGAGGGCGTCTCTATGGGCGTGCACGAAAGCCAGTCGCGGATTTACGAGAACCAACTTGGCCGTTCGCGTGCCTTTACCGAATATCTTTATGGCCAGATGCGCGACAGCTTTGGCGACATCGGCATTGACAGCGCCGAAGGGTTCTATGCCGCCGTCAACCGTGTCATGCCGGGCTATATCCGCACGGAATCCGACGAGGTGCAATACAACCTGCATGTGCTTTTGCGCTTTGATCTTGAGCGTCAGATCATTGGCGGCGATTTGGAGATTGCCGATTTGCCAGAGGCCTGGGATGCGCGGTTTGAGGCAGATTTTGGCGTCAAAGTCGATAAAATATCAAACGGCTGTCTTCAGGACGTGCATTGGCCGGTGGGTCTTTTTGGCTATTTCCCGACCTATTCGCTGGGCAATGTCTACGCCGGGTGTTTGCATCAAGCCCTGCGCGCCGACGTGCCGGATTTGGACAGCGCTCTGGTCAAAGGCGACACCGCGCCCGCGACTGCGTGGTTGGCCGAGCATCTGCAACAGTTCGGCGGTCTGCGCGAGCCGCGCGACACCATCGTTCATGCCTGTGGCTTTGAACCTTCGGAAGCGCCGCTTTTGGAGTATCTTGAGGCAAAGTTTGCCGGGATTTACGGGTTCTGATGGCGAACGTGTTGGACAAACCCGCGCTGGAGGCCTTTCTGGCGCGGGATTTCACCGAAGTGGGCGATGTGTTGAGCGTCGAGACCGTCACGGACGACGCCGTGACCCTGCGCCTCACCCCCGACGCGCGCCATGTCCGGCCCGGCGGCACACTGTCCGGGCCGACGATGTTCCTCTTGGCTGATGTGGCGCTCTACTTTGCGATCCTCGCCAAAATCGGTCCGCTCGCCTTGGCCGTGACCACCAATGCCCACATCGACTTCATGCGCAAACCCGCCGCCGATCTGCCGCTTTTGGGCGAAGCGCGGCTGTTGAAACTCGGCAAAACCTTGGCCGTGGGACAGGTCGCGATCCGCAACCCCGGCTCGGACGCGGTCTTGGCGCAGGCCTCGCTGACCTATGCCATTCCGCCGAAGAGGGGGTGAGGTGTATTTGGCTGCGAGGGATTGGTTTCTGGAGGGCCTAACGTCCGGTTTGAGGCCAGAGTGACTGTCCCGTGTTTTGCACTTACGTTCTCTGTGCTAAGAACTTGAAGTAGTGTGGGAGACAGCGGGCTATGAAGACATTTGACGCGAACATTTTAGAAACGCTCAATAAAGAGTGTAATGGAGACGGCGTACATTATATCGGACTGGGTGCGTATGACTTTCAAATGTCCTTTGGTAATTTGGACCGTATCAGGACCATGGAAAAGGCCGTCTTTTCAATGAGTGGAAGACGTTATTCATGGATGAAAAGCCCGTCAAACATTCCCTTTGGTTTGCTCATTGAGCAAGTGCCTAACCATTTCGAACTTCCAAACTTGCTAGTTCTACGGATGTGCTTCAAGTCAGGGGATTTCGTGGAATTTCACACAGCAGAAAGTGCTTATGAATCTGTCGTAATCGACCTCGGCGTAAGGGACGGTGTCCATGTGATTGAAGTTTTTTGATAGTCACTTTATCCTAGGCATCCGCCAAGTCCCCCGCAGCACGAAATCCCCCAGTTATGCCCCTCAAAGCGCTCCCCGCGCCACGAACCAGGGTTCGCATTGGCTGCGGATGTAGGGCCAGAGTTTGGGGCAGCCTTTGGCGATTTTTACGCCGACGCGGGCATCGAGTTGGTGCAGTTTCACATCATAGGTGCGCCATGAGCCGCCGTCATCGGCCAGATTGTGCAGCACGGGCTGGACCCGGTCGATGGATTTGGCAAAGATCGCGGTGGCGGTTTGGGCGGCTTCGAAGTCTTCCCAAATGGCGCGAAACTCTGCGCCTTGCTCAGGTGGCAACAGGCCAAACAGGCGGTCTGCGGCTTTGATCTCGGCCTCTTCTTGTGCCTTTTGGGCCTCGGGTGTCACCGCGCCATGGATCGGCGTGTCACCGGCATCGACCTCGACAATATCGTGCAGCAACAACATCTTGAGCGCCAAAGCAATGTCCACGCCGTCCTGCGCCTGATCCGCAAGCGTCAGGGCGTAGAGCATGATATGCCATGAGTGTTCGCCGGTGTTTTCCTTGCGCGAGCCATCGGCAATGGGGGTGGCGCGATAGACCGATTTCAGCCGATCCGCCTCACACCAAAAGGCAAAGCGGGCGGCGAGCGCGGGGTCCACCGGCTCGTTATAAAACCCGGCGCGGGTGAATTCGAACACCTCCGGCAGGATGTCTTTGGTCTTGGTGGCGCGGCCTTGGGTCAGGTTGGTCGCGACGATGTGACGTTCGTCGTCTTGCTGTTCCGGCGCACCAATGCATTGCAGCGCGGGGGCGAGGAAATCAATCGCCTTGGCATAGCGCGCGGTCGGGCTTTGCATTACCTCGAACTCTTCCCAGGTGGCGCGAAAGCGGCGGCACAGATCGTCAGGCAGAAGGCCATAAATGCGATCCGCTGCGGCCTCTTCCAACGCGGCGACAGAGGCGGGGTTGTGGCTGATGTGGATCGGATGATCGCCCGCATCGACCTCAACAATGTCATGCAACATCAGCATTTCGATGACGCGGGAGATGTCCACGTCCGGCCCGGCCAAAGGCGCACACAGGAGCGCCAAAAGGGCGGCATGCCAGGAATGTTCGGCAGAGTTTTCAAACCGCGAACGATCCATCAATTGATTGGCGCGCAGCACGGTTTTAAGCCGATCCGCCTCCCGCAAAAACGCATATTGGGCATTCAGTCGGGCGGACTCTTGCCCCGTCAGATTGGGCAAAGCGGGCAGGGTGGCGTCAATATTCAATGTCATCCTCGGCACTGGGCGGGGGGGCTGAGGCGGACAGCCCTTTTTTCGCCTCTTCGATGCGCTTTTCAAGATAGGCGCGCGCCCGTTTTTCCGACAGGCGCACGCGGGCAGAGGTCAAAAACGCCTCCTGTGTGGTGACAGAGGAGGCGCCGATGACGCGGGCCACATCCTGAATAAGTTCATCCGTGCCAACAATGTCCAAGGCGTCGATCGTGTCCTTGGCCAAGGCGTCGGCCAGATCTTCCATGATGCTCATCGTGTGGCCCTCCCAACGCCTGTCGTTAGCGGCTGGTTTCGGTCAGACGGCGGCGGACATAGGTGTCGACCGAGCTGATCATATGTTCCATATGCGGATCTTCAAAGAAGTGACCCGCACCTTCGACCTCTTCATGGGTGATGGTGATGCCCTTTTGCTCATGCAACTTGGCGACCAAGGACTGGGTGTCTTTCGGCGGGGCGACGCGGTCGGCCGTGCCGTTGATCACCAGACCCGAGGCCGGGCAGGGTGCCAGGAAGGAGAAATCATACATATTGGCGGGCGGGGCGACCGAGATAAAGCCGGAGATTTCCGGGCGACGCATCAAAAGCTGCATCCCGATCCAGGCCCCAAAGCTAAAGCCCGCGACCCAGCAATGTTTGGCATTGGGGTTCATGGATTGCAGATAATCGAGCGCGGAGGCGGCATCTGACAACTCACCCACACCTTGATCATATTCGCCCTGCGAGCGACCCACACCACGGAAGTTGAACCGCAAAACGGTAAAGCCCATCTGGTGGAAGGCATAATGCAGGTTGTACACCACGCGATTGTTCATCGTGCCGCCGAATTGCGGATGGGGATGAAGAATGATGGCGATGGGGGCGTCTTTAGCGCGTTGCGGATGGTAGCGGCCTTCAAGCCGACCTTCTGGGCCGGGAAAAATCACTTCGGGCATTGGGTCCCTGTCTCCTGTTTCGTTCCGCGGGCCAGCTTACGTTGCACACACCGAATTATGTGGCGCGCAAGGAGGGCCCGAGCGGAACGAGCCCTGTCGGGCTGTCGCTTTTGCTCTCGTTTTTCCACCGCGCTGCCTTTATAGTTGACGAAATCTCTCGGGCAATTTAGAAACATTCTAAATCTGCGTGAGCGACCGCGCGGGAGTGGTATGGAGGTAAGGCTCCACGCCGCATACGTCAATGTATTTGCGCCGTTTTTCGCCTCATTACGAAGGGGAAACGCGCGGAAATGCGCCAAAACGGCCCCTGTGACCGCTCGTGTCGTCATTGATGCGGTGTTTGGAGCGTTTAAGAAGCGGATTACGCCGCGATGATCGGGCCAAAATGGTCTCGGATCGCATCAAGAGGGACTGTGACATGAAGCTGTCGACCAAAGGACGTTATGCAATGGTGGCGCTCGCGGATTTGGCGTTGCAGCCGGACAATGCGCTGTTGTCTCTGGCAGAGATTTCCAAACGCCAAGACATCTCGTTGCCGTATCTGGAGCAACTGTTCGTCAAACTGCGCCGGGCCAATTTGGTGATTTCAGTGCGCGGTCCGGGCGGCGGCTATAAATTGGCGCGACCGGCCTCTGAAATCCGTGTCTCTGACATCATGGGGGCGGTCGATGAAACCGTATCGGCGATGCACACCGGGGCCGGGGCCTCGGGCGGCGTGTCCGGGTCACGGGCGCAAAGCATGACCAATCGGTTGTGGGAGGGCCTGTCGGCGCATGTCTATGTGTTCTTGCACCAAACCCGGCTTTCGGACGTGATCCGCAACGAATTGCGCCCCTGTCCGGCGGTGCCGACCCTGTTTGCCGTTGTAGATGAGGACTAAGGCAATGCCACGTATCGCCATTCTTGATGCGCATCCGGGGGCGGGGCGGTTTTGTACTGCGCTGGCGGACAGCTATGCCACCGCGGCACAAGAGGCCGGGGCCGACATCAAACGGATTGTGCTGCGTGACATGGCATTCGACCCGATCTTGCACAATGGGTACGCTCAGGTGCAACCCCTTGAACCGGATCTTGAAACCGCGTTTGAGACGGTTGAATGGTGCGATCATTTTGCCCTGTTCTATCCCACATGGTGGGGCGGGCATCCCGCCCTTTTGCAAGGCTTTTTTGAACGCACATTCTTGCCCGGAAAGGCGTTTAAGTATCACGAAAACGATCCGTTTTGGGACAAGCTCCTCAAAGGCCGTACCGCTGAGGCGATCACCACGATGGACACGCCCGCGCTGTATTACCGCATTATGAACCGCAATGCCGGACCCAACCGGATGAAGCGCACGATCCTTGAATTTACCGGTATGAAGGCCAAGGTGCGCCTTGTTGGATCGCTGCGCAACACATCCGAAGATCAGCGCAAGGCGCTTCTCACGTGGGCGGGCAAACTTGGCGCGGCCAAGGGGGCGTCATGAGCCGCACATATCTTGATCACAACGCAACGGCACCGCTTGGCGTGGCGGCGCGAAAGGCGATGTTGGCGGCGATGGATGTGGTGGGCAATCCCTCCTCGGTGCATGCCGAGGGCCGGGCCGCCAAAGGTCTGATGGAGCGGGCGCGGGCGCAGGTGGCGGCGGCTTTCGGGGCCGATGGCGCGGATATTGTGTTCACCTCGGGGGCGACAGAGGCGGCGGCTCTGGCGATGTCTGGACGGGGTTTGCACTGTGCCGATGTGGAACATGAGGCGGTGTCCTCCTGGTCGGGTGGCGCGCTTCCGGTGACCTCAGACGGTGCGGTCATTTGTCTGAACCCTGCGATGTCGGCGCTGCAATTGGCGAATTCCGAGACGGGCATCGTACAGGAACTGCCGGACGGATTGGCGCTTTGCGATGCGACGCAGGGCTTTGGCAAACGGCCTGTGGCGTTCAACTGGATCGGCTGTGACATGGCGCTGATCTCAGGCCATAAGATTGGCGGGCCGAAAGGCGTTGGCGCTTTGGTGCTGCGTCAGGGATTGGACGTTGAGGCGCAGATTCGCGGTGGCGGCCAAGAGATGGGGCGGCGTTCGGGCACGGAAAACCTGATCGGTATCGCAGGCTTTGGCGCGGCGGCACAAGCGGCGGCCAAGGCTTTGGCAGATGGGGTCTGGGACGAGGTGGCGCAAAAGCGCGATCTGTTGGAAGACCTGTTGGCACAAGAGATCGACACGCCGATGTTTGTCGGCAAACCCCACGCGCGGCTGCCCAATACAATGTGCCTGATCACGCCCGGTTGGAAGGGCGAAACACAGGTGATGCAAATGGATTTGGCGGGCTTTGCGGTGAGTGCCGGATCGGCTTGTTCCAGTGGCAAGGTCAAGGCCTCAAAGGTGTTGCGCGCCATGGGCTATGATGAAAACGAGGCGATGAGCGCGCTGCGCGTGTCCATTGGGCCGCAGACGACAACACAAGAGATTGAGCGGTTTGCCACAGCTTGGTGTGCCGCCTATGGCCGTTGGAAAAAACGAGCGGCCTAAACCGATATAAGAGGGGCCGACACGAGAGCCCCATAAGACGCACACGCCATTACGGCGCAGACGAAGGAGTGATCCGATGACGGATGACGTTCAGGTTAAAGACGCGGTTCAAGTCAAGGACGGGGTGGAACAGGACACTGTTGATGCCGTTCAGGCGCTGGCTGGCACCTATAAATATGGCTGGGACACCGATATCGAAATGGACTATGCCCCCAAAGGCCTGTCCGAGGATATCGTGCGTTTGATTTCGGCCAAAAACGAAGAACCGAAGTGGATGTTGGACTGGCGGCTTGAGGCCTATCGCCGTTGGCTGACCATGGAAGAGCCGAATTGGGCCATGGTCGAGTATCCCGAAATCGACTTTCAGGATCAGTATTACTATGCTCGTCCGAAAAGCATGGAAGAGAAGCCGAAATCTTTGGACGACGTCGATCCGAAACTTTTGGCGACCTATGAAAAGCTCGGCATCTCTTTGAAAGAACAGATGATTTTGGCCGGCGTCGAAGGCGCGGGCGAGGTCCCTGCCGATGGGGCCAATTCCGAGCGTAAAGTGGCGGTGGACGCGGTGTTTGACTCGGTCTCTGTCGGCACGACCTTTAAAAAGGAGCTTGAAAAAGCCGGGGTGATTTTCTGTTCGATCTCGGAAGCGATCAAGGAACACCCGGAGTTGGTTCAGAAATATCTGGCCTCCGTTGTGCCGGTCTCGGACAACTATTACGCCACCTTGAACTCTGCGGTCTTCTCGGACGGGTCCTTTGTGTACATCCCGCCAAACACCCGTTGCCCGATGGAGCTCTCGACCTATTTCCGCATCAACGCCGAAAACACCGGCCAGTTTGAGCGCACGCTGATCATCGCGGACAAGGGATCTTATGTGTCCTATCTCGAAGGCTGCACAGCACCACAACGCGACGTGGCCCAACTTCACGCCGCCGTGGTCGAGATCGTGATCATGGACGATGCGGAGGTGAAATATTCCACCGTGCAAAACTGGTTTCCGGGCGATGAGAACGGCAAGGGCGGGATCTATAACTTTGTGACCAAACGCGCTGATTGCCGCGGCGATCGGGCGAAAGTGATGTGGACACAGGTCGAAACCGGCTCGGCGGTGACGTGGAAATACCCGTCCTGCATTCTGCGCGGGGACGACTCTCAGGGCGAGTTCTATTCCATCGCCATCACCAACAACATGCAGCAGGCCGACACCGGCACGAAAATGATCCACCTTGGCAAAAACACCAAGAGCCGGATCGTGTCGAAAGGCATTTCGGCGGGCAAGGCGCAAAACACCTATCGCGGTCAGGTCTCGATGCACCCGAAAGCGAAGAATTCGCGCAATTACACCCAATGCGACAGCTTGCTGATCGGCTCACAATGTGGGGCACACACCGTGCCTTACATCGAGGTCAAAAACAACTCGTCGCGGGTGGAACATGAGGCCACCACTTCGAAAGTCGATGATGATCAACTGTTCTACTGCCGTCAGCGCGGCATGGACGAAGAGGAGGCCGTGGCCTTGGTCGTCAACGGCTTTTGCAAAGACGTGTTGCAAGCCCTGCCGATGGAATTCGCCATGGAAGCGCAGCAATTGGTGGCGATTTCACTTGAGGGATCTGTGGGCTGATGACGACGCGCGGGCTTCTTATTCAAACGCTGATTGCCACGGTCCTTTGGGGCCTTGGCATGGTGTTGGTCTTTGATTGGCCGCGTGCCGAAATCCTTAAGCCGATGGTGTTTTTCGCCGCCGTATATTGGGGGATTGGGCGGATTATTGGCCTGATCCTTGCGAAACGGTCACAGAAATGACGCCGCGCCTCCCCGCTCACATCCTCCACGTTCTTTCGAATAGGGCCTGATATGCATCTTGAACTTCTTCCTCTCTTTGCCAAGCAAAGCCTCGGCGTGGCCGTGGGTGTCTTTATCGGCGCGATCATCGGCCTGTCCGTGCGCGCCAAACGTGCGGGCACCAAGGGGCTTTATAAAGACAGCGTCTATGCCACCGCCTTTCTCGCCTCGATGCTGGCCTTTGCCGCGATGACTCTGATCCGTTTGATCACGTTTAAGGGCTGAGATGAGCAACACGCCGACATATGTATTTGACCCGAAAGGGCCTGAACTGACCTTTCCATTGGAGGTCATGAGCTTTGTCTGTGGGCAATATGATCAGGCGGGCGTGATCCTTGAATACGGCTCAGGCGGCTCCACCGCCTATGCGGCGGCGCAGCCCGGCAAGGTGATCTATTCGGTCGAGGGGTCAAAGGACTGGCACGGCGCGATGCAAGCGCATTTTGCGGCGCACCCGCCCAAGGCCGAGGTGAATTTGATCTATGCCGACATCGGCCCCACCGGGGATTGGAGCTGGCCCAAAAACAACGCCAAATGGCACCGCTACCCGGATTATTGTTTCGGTGTGTGGCAGCGCGACGATTTGATTGCACCGGATTTGGTGCTGATCGACGGACGGTTCCGGGCCGGATGTTTCTTGGCCACGCTGAGTTCGATCCAAAAGCCGACCACCGTGCTTTTGGACGATTATGTCGGCCGCGAAGAGAAATACAGTGCCATTTTGGACTTTGCCACGATCACCGCGCTGCATGGCCGGATGGCGCAGTTTGATCTTGAGCCAATCGACACGCTGCCCGCAGACAAACTTTATACCCTGCTGAAAACCTTTCAGGTGAAACTGTGATGTATACGCGTGATCATAGCGATGTTTTTCGAAACACAGTGTTTCCGGCTTCGCAGGATATGCCCGAATTTTGCCATTTTAGCGTGGTAAACGGAACGCGTATGGGGCGTATCGAAGGGTTTGGTTATGACGTATCAGCATCAGGAGTTTCTCAATCGTTTGAACCGCGTCGCACGCGCGCCGCAAAACGGGGTGAGTATGATCGGGCCAGCGCAATCGCAAAGTATTGGCCGCAATCACCGTCTGACGCAGATGCTTCAGCGCCACAAAAGCCTCGGTGTTCATGGTCGTCCGATGGGCGAGCCACGGTTGAAGGTCACACAAATCATCTCCTATGTGATCGCCTTTGGCATGGGCGGGATGGCGGCGGTGATCGCGCGCGCGCTGCGCTATCAAATCTCCGGCCAAATCTCTGGCCAAATCTCTGGCACAATGACTCCCAACGCAGATTTCGATCTGGCGCTCGATGTGCTGTTCGCCATCGTGGTCGCCTTTGTTCTGCGCGAGGCGGTGTCTTTGTCGGCGGTCAAACGGATGGGCGCACAGTGTGCTGGGATTCTTTTGGCGATGGTGACGATGCACAATGTCGTCCATCACATGCCGGACACGTTTGCGCGTTTGTTCTCGACGCAATGGGTCGCGCATGTGATACAGACCACCGAACCCGGTACGCTCAATTTCCGTGGACAAAGTTACAAAATCTAGGCGAAGAGACCCGTCGCAGAGAAACCCGTCAAGATGACCCTGCGTCAGCCGCAAAAGGCGCAAGATTACCGCAGGATTGCCATGATCTGATCCAATTCCCGAACCAATCTGAGGCTTATAAAAAGCAGGCAGACAAAAAAGGGCAGGGATCAGATGCAGCATGCACAGCACGCGCAATTCGCCTCACGGATCAGTCGGATCGAACGGGGCGGACCCAATACGTTTTCGACGGTGTACACCGGGCTGCAAGACGCGGACACGCCCAAGGGCACAAAAGTCTCTGGCGTCACCCATATGACGCGGCAAGACCCAGATCGTCCCTCGGCGCGCATTTTGATGCGCGCGGGCCTCAAATCGGGGCTGATGCAAACCACGGCGCTCGGGCTGTGTTTGCTGCTCTATCTGCGCTATGTCGGCCTGTAAGCGCCGCCTCTCAATCCCGCCCCAAAGCATGCCCTTTTGCGCTGCGCTCGGGGGCTAAACCACAACAACGCACATATAAAACACCGATGCCTGCCGCGGATCTTCCGCGCGCGGGCCATTCCTCGTGAAAGGACAATAAAATGTTGGAAATCAAAAACCTCCACGTCAAACTTCAAGAAGAAGACAAACAAATTCTCAAAGGCGTCAACCTGACGGTTGGCGCGGGCGAAGTGCATGCCATCATGGGGCCGAACGGGTCGGGCAAATCGACCACCTCCTATGTGCTTTCGGGCCGCGATGGCTATGAGGTCACCGAAGGCGAGGCACTTTTGAACGGGCAAAACCTGTTGGACATGGAGCCGGAAGAACGCGCGGCTGCCGGTCTGTTTTTGGCCTTCCAATACCCGGTCGAAATTCCGGGCGTCGGCAACATGACCTTTCTGCGCACCGCCGTAAACGCCCAACGCAAAGCGCGCGGCGAAGACGAATTGTCTGCCACCGAGTTCCTGAAACTGGTGCGCGAAAAGGCCAAGTCGCTGAAAATCGACGCCGATATGTTGAAACGTCCGGTCAATGTCGGCTTTTCCGGCGGCGAGAAAAAGCGCAACGAAATCCTGCAAATGGCAATGCTTGAACCGCAACTCTGCATTTTGGACGAAACCGATTCCGGTCTTGATGTGGATGCGATGAAACTGGTCGCCGAGGGCGTCAATGCGCTGCGCGATAGCAAACGTTCCTTCGTCGTGATCACCCACTACCAGCGCCTTTTGGACCATATCAAACCCGATGTCGTTCACATCATGTCGAACGGCCGCATCATCAAATCCGGCGGGCCGGAGTTGGCACTTGAGGTCGAACACAATGGCTATGCCGATTTGTTGGCGGAGCAGGAGCAAGCCTGATGACACGCTTTGAGATGAAACAACGCAAACTCGACGCCACCGCCGAGCGGGTTTTGGGCATGGTGATGCCGCAGGGCGCGCCTTGGGCCAATGACCTGCGTCAGGACGCTTTGAACCGCTTGCTGTCCATGGGCTTGCCGCAAGGCCGCGATGAATATTGGCGCTGGACCAAACCCGACAGTTTGACGGCGGACAGGCCGGCCAAGGCGGCGGTGTTCCAGTCCGATGACACACCGCTTTTCACCGCGCTGGATCGGCTGAAACTGGTCTTTGTCGATGGGGTGTTTGACGCTACGGCCTCGGATGCGCTTGAGGGCGAGAATCTTGAGATCATGCGTTTGACCGATGCGCTCGGCAGCGACATCCATTGGGTCAAAGACGCTTACGGCGCGCTTGAAAAACGCGCCCAAGATCCGGTCGATCGGCCGCTGGCTACGCTCAACACTGCCTTTGCCACCGACGGTATCGTGATCCGCGCCACGGGGCCGGTGACTCGCCCGGTGTCGCTGATCTATCTGCACCGCGATGAGACCTCGGACGCGATCCTGCACCATGTGATCAAACTCGATGCGGGCGCGGAGCTGACGTTGTTGGAAAACGGCCCGGCGGCGGCGCGGTTTAACAAGGTGATGGAAATCGAGGTTGCCGATGGCGCGCGCTTCCATCATGTCCGTGCCCAAGGCCGCGATCATGAGCGTCGGGCTGTCACGCATTTGTTCGCCTCTGTCGGCTCGGATGCGGCGTTTAAATCCTTCACCATGACCGCCAACGGCGTCTTGACCCGCAACGAAGTCTTCATCGACATCGTGGGCGATGACTCAGTGGCCCATGTCGCGGGGGCTGCGATGGGGGACGGTGATTTCCTGCATGATGACACCGTGTTCATCACCCATGCGGGCCTGCGCTGTGAATCGCGTCAGGTGTTTAAAAAGGTGCTGCGCAACGGCGCCAAAGGCGTATTCCAAGGCAAGATTTTGGTCAAACAAGCGGCGCAGAAAACCGATGGCTATCAAATCTCTCAGGGGCTTTTGCTCGATGAGGACAGCCAGTTCCTTGCCAAGCCCGAGCTTGAGATTTACGCCGATGATGTGGCCTGTTCGCATGGTTCGACCGTGGGCGCGATCAATGAGGATGCGCTGTTTTACCTGCAATCGCGCGGCGTGCCTCATGCCGAGGCCACCGATCTTTTGACACTGGCGTTTTTGGCCGAAGCGATTGACGAGATCGAGGACGAGGCCATCAGCGCCGATATTCTCAACCGTCTTGAGGGCTGGCTTGCCCGGCGTCGGGGCTAACGATGGGTGTGGTCACCGATATGGTGCGCAGCTACCGCGCCCCTCGCGCGGTGCTGCGGCACAGGTTGGGCCAGGGTGAGAATGAGGGCGGGGCTTTGGTCACGCTCATGCTCGCCTGTGGCCTGATCTTTGTCGCCCAATGGCCGCGCCTGTCACGTGCGGCCTTTGAGACCGGGCAAGAGGTGCAAATGCTGATGGGGGCCACGCTGTTGGGCTGGCTCTTTATCATGCCGCTGGTGTTTTACGTTATCGCCGGTCTGATCCGCTTTGTCCTCTCGCTTTTGGGCGGCACTGCCACCGGGTATGAGATCCGTCTGGCGGTGTTTTGGGGCCTGCTCTGCGCCGCGCCTTTGTGGCTCCTTTGGGGGCTGACGGCGGGGTTCGTTGGACCGGGGGCGGCGACCAGTTTGGTCGGGGTGATTGCGCTGATGGCGTTGATGTATTTCTGGGGCATGGGCCTGTCTGAGGTCGCCTTTTCGAAAGAGACAAAAGATGTATGATGTAGAGGCGATCCGCCGCGACTTTCCGATCCTGTCCCGAACAGTCAATGGCGCGCCTTTGACCTATCTCGACAATGGCGCTTCGGCGCAGAAACCGCAGGTGGTGATCGACGCGATCACGCGCGCCTATTCTGAGGAATATTCCAACGTTCACAGAGGGTTGCACTTTTTGTCTAACCTGTCGACTGAACGCTATGAGAGCGTGCGCGGGGTTGTTCAGACCTTTTTGAACGCGGGCTCGGAGGATGAGATTGTCTTTACCTCCGGCACCACCGAGGGGATCAATCTGGTCTCCTACGCTTGGGGCGCTGAGAGGCTCAAACCCGGCGATGAAATCATCCTATCCGTACTCGAACATCACGCCAATATCGTGCCCTGGCATTTCCTGCGCGACCGTATGGGCGTGGTGATCAAATGGGTCGATTGCGCCATGGACGGCAGCCTTGATCCGCAGGCGGTGATTGACGCCATTGGCCCCAAAACCAAACTCATCGCCATCACCCAAATGTCCAATGTCACCGGCACCCGTGTCGATGTCAAAACCATCTGTCACGCCGCACGCGCGCGCGGGATCGCCACGCTGGTCGATGGCTCGCAAGGGGCCGTGCATGGTCCGGTGGATGTGCAAGACATCGGTTGTGATTTCTATCCGATCACCGGCCATAAACTTTACGGTCCCTCAGGCTCCGGCGCGATCTATATCCGTGCTGAACGTCAGGCCGAAATGCGCCCCTTCATGGGCGGCGGCGATATGATCGACACGGTGACGAAAGAGACGGTGACCTATGCCAAACCGCCGCTGAAATTCGAGGCGGGCACGCCCGGCATCGTGCAAACCATCGGCATGGGTGTGGCGTTGGAGTACCTGATGGCCATCGGCATGGACAAGATTGCCGCCCATGAGGCCAAACTGGGTGCTTATGCCGCCGAGCGGTTGCAGAATCTCAATTGGCTGACGGTGCAGGGCACGGCGCCGGGGAAGGGTGCGATCTTTTCCTTCACCATGGAAGGGGCGCATGCCCATGATCTGTCCACCGTGTTGGACAAAAAAGGCGTCGCCGTGCGCGCCGGGTCGCATTGTGCCATGCCTTTGATGGAGTATCTTGGCCAAACCGCCACCTGCCGCGCGTCTTTTGCGATGTACAACAGCTTTGAAGAGGTGGACCGACTGGTCGAGGCGCTGGAACTCTGTCACGAATTTTTCGCCTGATCTCAATTGCACAAGGCGGCGCGAAAACAGATTGCGCCGCCTTTTTTCATCGCCTATACGATCCCCCACAGGCACCCGTAGCTCAGCTGGATAGAGCGCTGCCCTCCGAAGGCAGAGGCCACAGGTTCGAATCCTGTCGGGTGCACCATTTTTGTTTGGCCTACCGCTTCGCTGCTTGAGGCCGAATTTTCCGATCTCCAAATTCAATAACAGTGCCAAGCGGCAGGTGTTTTTCTTTAAAACACCGAGAGCCACTGACCCTGTGCCAAACCTCACTTGCCAATCAACCCTCGCGGGCCGCCGGAAATCAACAAGGCGACATTCGCCATCGCGCGCATCGGCGCGTAGCCCGGCGGCACGGCGATGTAGCGCGGGCGCCAGTCGGGGCGGAATTTTTGTTTGAAACTGCGCAGACCTTCGAAATTGTAAAACGCGCCGCCATGTTCAAACATCATCCGGCCAAGGCTGTTCCACATCCGCGCGGTCGGGCGCGGTGACAGGCCGGACAAAGGCGCGACGCCGAGGCTGAATTCCTCCGCCCCCGCCTCGCGCATATGTTCAATGAGCGAGAGGAACAAAAATTCCATCATGCCGGAGGCCTCATCAGGCAGATAGCGCATCAAATCAATCGCCACGCGTTTGCCGTCGCCGGGGGCCAGGACATTGGCAAAGGCGACAATGCGCCCCTCGCGCCGGATCACGGCGAGGGGGAAATGGTCCAGATAGGCGCGATCAAACCGCCCGACAGAAAAACCCTTTTCCCGGCCAGTTTTGCCACCCAGCCACGCGGTGGAAATGGCCTCGATATCGGCAAAGACGGCGTCCGAATGCGGCGGCGCAAGCATCTCAAGCGCCAAGCCCTCGCGCTGCTTTTTGTTATAGGCGGCGCGCATGGTTTTGAATTTCGAGCCCGACAAGGAAAAGTCTTTCAACACCACCACAGCCTCTTCGCCGATTTTGTGCAAGGAGAGACCCATTTCGATCCACAAGGGCAAATAGGTCTCGCTGACCTCGTAAAACACCGGGCGGCCATTGGCGCGTTGGGCCCGTTCAAAAAATTCCCAAGCCAGATCATGCACTTCGGAGGCCGGGCCGACCGGATCGCCAAGCGCCACCCAGGCCGAGCGTTGCACACCATACATCAGATAGGCGCTGTTTTGGTCGGAAAACATCAATCGCTTGTCGCCCGAAAGCGCCAGACAGGCCTGCGGATCGGAGGTGTTGGCCAAAACAGCACTGGTGCGGGCAATGGAGCCATCGCGGTCCGCGTCCGCTTTGTGCGTATGCGCCGGGCGCAGCGCCTGGATCACCGTGAACACCAGCAACAGCGTTGAGGCCGCAACCCCCGCGCGCAGGGAGCGCGGGGTGTTGGCATTGGCGGAAAACTCTGTCCACAGGCTCAAGGAGTAGGGCGTGGCGCGGTGCAGGAAAAAGAAAAATGCCGCACTGGCCAGCAAGGAGGCCAGAACCAAAGCGATCCAGGCGGGGGTGAATACCCCATCGGTCAACTTGGCCTGACGGTAAAAGGCGCGGCGAAACGGCAGCATCGCCAAAAGGCCCACGGCCAAAATATCCATGCTCTCAAAGTCGAAATTGTTGAACATGGCGGCAAGGATGCCCATGCCCATGGCGAGGATCATCAGCCAAAACGCCGCCGACACCCGCCGCAACAGCGCATGCGACAAGATCAACAACACACCCCCCATCACGGCGGTGCCCAAAACCCCAATCTCAAGCAAAAGCGCAGCGCTCAGATCGCCTTCATGGAGCGCGCCAGCTTGAAACGAGGGCACAAAGGCCACGGCAAGCAGGAACACGCCATAGCCAAAGGCGGTGACGGCCACGAGTGACGGTACGATGCCCGAGAGCGCGTTATAGGCCGGGCGCAGATCGGCGCGGGGCGCAGAGAAGAGTTTTGACAAAGCGCCGCCCGCGATGCGCAATTCGTTGAGCGACACGATGAGAAAGGCCAGAGCGAAAGGCAAAAGGTAATAGATCGCGCGAAACAGAAGCAAGGCGGCGGCGATATGGCCAACCGGGGTGTCTCCGGGCAGGGCGGCGATGATTGCGGTTTCAAACACACCAATGCCGCCGGGCACATGGCTGATCACGCCCAACATCATTGCACCGGCAAAAATGGCGGTGAACGTGGTGAAATCGGGCCGACCTTCGGGCAGCAACAGCCACAGGCACAGGGCGGCGGCCAAAACGTCAATCAGGCTAAAGCCGAGCTGGCCAAGGATGGCCGCGGGCGGCGGCATGGTGACTTCAAACCGTCGGATTTTGAGGGTTTTGCGACCAATCGAAAGGGTCATCAGCGTCGCGAGCGCGAGACCCACCAGAGCGGTCGCCCCCCAGCGGATCACATCCGGCGACAAGACCGTGCCACCGATCACGCTGGGATGCAGCGCCAAGGCACCAAGGCCGATGAAGGTCAGCCCCATGCCAACGGAGACGGCGATATAGGTTGAGACGGTCGCCACCTCAAACGCGTCCAACCCCAAGGCGGCATAGATGCGATAGCGCACAGCACCGCCGGAGACGATACTGACGCCAACGGTGTTGCCAAAGGCCGAGCCCAAAAAGCTGCCCATGGCGACGGCGCGCAGCGGCAACCGGCGATCAATAAAACGCAAGGCCCACCAGTCATAGCCCGTCAACGCGCCGTAGCCGACAAAGGTAGACAGCACGGCCAGGAGCAAGGTGGACGGCGGGATCGAGCGGGCCTGTGCGATCACATCCTTGGGATGGACCGAATGCAACAGATGCGACAGCGCCGCGATGCCGAGGCCAAACAAGGCCAGTCCCAAAATCAGCGGCACGCTCCGGCGTAAAAGGGCGCGGGTTTTATCTGAGAGGCGGTGCATCCGGGGCCGTCCTTTTGTTTTGCGTCTTATGACGCCAGAGGGCGGGGACTGTCACGCGCTTCTCGCAAGAAATTTTGCGACGTCACAGAAAATGTGAAGAGATCGCGTCTCAAAAGGGACGGGGCTTTTCGGCAGAGGGTTCTGCGCGCCCTTACGTCAGACGTTCGCGCATGAAAAAAGCCGCCAAAGGGCGGCCTTTTCTATGACGTCACCGGATTGCGTCGCGGGTCAGATTGACCCGCCGGCATCAGGCCTGTTTAGCCGTTCCATGTGCGAACCGGGCCGCAATCCATATGGACAAAGTTGGAGCCGCGATAGGTGCCAACGCCGCCAGCCGAACAGGATTTCGCCGCCGCCGCCATTTGTTGGATCGAGCGCGATTTCAGGCGCAAATCCGCAGCTTGGGCTTGCAGATGCAGGGAATTTTTAGCCACGCCTCTGGAGCGGGAGCGCAACATGGCATTGGTTTCCGGCGAACGATAGCCGGACAAAAGCATGTAAGGTTCGTCCACATCCATCAAGCCATGCGATGCGGCGAGGATGTCAACGGTGCGGGCATCCACAGCTTTGATTTTAGAGTTGCGCCAGTCGCGGAAGAAATAGGTGATTTCTTTGAGGGCCTCAGGGATATATTCGCCTTCGATCCAATAAATCGTGTCGATGCTTTCGCCAGTCCGACCCGAATACATATTGATGCGGCGAATGTCGCCCGCGCCGCGTAGAAATCCTGCGGCATTGGCATACACCGGGGTGGCACTCAATGTGATGGCTGCGAAACCGCGCAAAAGTCCTCGGCGCGTTAATCCGCTTGATGCAGTGTTGGTCATTCTCTCAAAGCGTCCCGTCGCTGATCTGTTCCCGCCTCACGCGGCTTTCGTTGTCACGCGCCGCTTATTGCGGCATTCTTAACCATTTTTTTCGACGACACTTTGATCAAAATCAGACGAAGCCTAGCAACATTAGACTTAATCTCGCCCCTTTTCGCCATCGACCATGTGGTTGTAGTCACATTTTAGCGAGCGGAAGCACCGTTTGACCGTCTTTTCGGACGCCAAAAACACTCAAATCATCCCCTCATGAATGATCTGAAAACCTTATGGCACAATGTGATTCTTGGGCCAAGCCTTGGATTCGACCAGCCTGTCGAGAAAGGGTGAAATCGGCGGGTTTTTGCGCAAAATAGTAAGGAGAACCATACTTAATACGTCTTTTGCGGATTGAGGGAGGGGTCCATCACGCCCGCAAAGGTCTTGGACAGGGGCGCGAAACTTTTATGAAGGCGGCCGGATATCCACGTTAAAATCGGCCAAATAAGGGGAAAAATACGATCCATTCCCCTTTGGTGCCGACTGTTGTGCTTTGGGCACAGGAGGGCATTGGCGGTTCATTCCCCCCTCACACCGGTCAAAAAATACGCTATCTTCGTCCGACTGACTGCTGACAAAGTTCGAGGACAGACATGACGCGTTTCCCGTTTTCCCGGTTTTCCACCCCCATTGTGACGAGGGTGACGAGGGTCCACCTGCGCCGCAGAGCGCGGTCTTTGGCCATGGCCACCGCTTTGTCGCTGACCGCCGCGTCGGTGATCACGGTGGTGCCCGCGCCCTTGCACGCGCAACAGATCAGCGCCTTGATGCAATCCATCGCCGAGTCTGCATCCGCCTCGAAGGACCTGTCGGAATTCTACCGTTCGACCGGGTACAAACCTGTTTTTGCAGAGAATTCATCGCGCGCCAAAGCCCGACGTCAAGCGTTGTTGCGCGCTGTTCAGGCCGCTCCGAACCACGGACTTGCGCCCTATGACACCACAGTGTTGGAGGCCAATCTGCGCGCCATCACATCGGATCGCGATCTGGGCCGGGCCGAAGTGGCGATGGCGCAATTGTTCCTTGAATATGCCCGCGACATCCAAACGGGTCAGTTGGTTCCCTCGCGCATCGACAGTGGCATTGTCCGTCAGGTGCCGTATCGCGATGGCGTGTCGGTGTTGACCAATTTCGTCAAATCATCACCGCAAGGCTATTTGAAGAAACTCGAACCAACCTCGCCGGAATACGCGCGGCTTTTGAAAGAAAAAGCCAATTTGGAGCGCGTCTTGGGGCAAAGTGGCGGGCAGGGTGGTTGGGGCCAGACCGTGCCCGGATCGAAATATGAACCCGGTCAAACGGGCAATGGTGTGATCATTTTGCGCAATCGGTTGATGGCGATGGGCTATCTGCCGCGCTCGGCCGCAACCAGCTATGACGCCAGCCTGCAAAAAGCGGTTCAATTGTTTCAAATGCAACATGGGCTCAGCCCGGACGGTGTGGCCGGAGCCGCGACGATTGAAGAGATCAACGTTGCGCCCGAAAGCCGTCTGGCCTCCATCCTTGTGGCTTTGGAACGCGAACGCTGGACCAATTTTGACCGGGGCGATCGCCATATCTGGGTCAACCTGACCGATTTCACCGCCAAGATCATTGATCATGGCAAGGTGAGTTTTGAAACCCGCTCCGTGGTTGGTCAGAACACCGGCGACCGCCGTAGCCCGGAATTCTCCGACGAAATGGAGCATATGGTCATCAATCCAACGTGGAACGTGCCGCGGTCGATTGCGGTCAAAGAATACCTGCCGATGATGCAGCGCAACCCGAATGCGGCGGGCCATTTGAAACTGGTCGACAGCCGGGGCCGCACTGTAAGCCGCGCCAATGTCGATTTTAGCCAATACACGACCAAGACCTTCCCGTTTAACCTCAAACAACCGCCCTCGGATGGCAATGCGCTTGGGCTTGTGAAGTTCATGTTCCCGAACAAATACAACATCTACCTGCATGACACGCCCTCCAAGAGCCTGTTTGGCCGTGAGGTCCGCGCGTTTTCGCACGGTTGTATCCGCCTGCAACAGCCGTTTGACTTTGCCTATGCGCTTTTGTCCAAACAGACCTCCGATCCCGAAGGATTCTTCAAGGCCCGTTTGGCCACGGGGGCCGAGAACGTGGTGGAACTCGAACACCATGTTCCGGTGCATTTGGTCTACCGCACGGCTGTGACCCTGCCGAAAGGCGGGATGGAATACCGCCGCGACATCTATGGCCGTGATGCCAAAATCTGGGCCGCACTTCAGAAAAAAGGGGTGCAACTGCGCGCTGTTGGTGGCTGATCACGGCACAAGACCTTCATCGGTTTGGGGCGTCCTTGGTTTGATCTTTGGGCGCCCTTTGCTTTGCAAACCCGCGCAAAGCGCTTATGTCCATCAAAGCAATCTTTCGGAGGCCCCATGCGTAATCCCATCCCCGGCACCGCCATCACCATCGCCGATCTTGCCGCCCGCCTTGGCGCACCGTTTGAGGGGCAGGGCGATGTGATCGTGACCAAAGCCTCTGAGCCGCAGGATGCGGGTGAGGGCGATCTGGCACTGGCGATGAGCCCGAAATTTGCCCCCGCACTGGCACAGACCCGCGCCTTGGCCGCCGTATTGTGGCAGGGCGCGGATTGGCAGAGTTTCGGGCTAAAAGCCGCCATTTTGGTCACGCGTGGGCGGTTGGCCATGGCGGGGGTGACGGCAACCTTCGATCCCGGCCTTGGGCTGGCGGCGGGCATTCATCCCACGGCGGTGATTGATCCGAGTGTGCAGATCGGGATCGGCGCCGCCATCGGCCCGCTGACCGTGATCGGCGCGGGCGCACGCATCGGCAAAAACGCCCGGATCGCCGCCCAGGTGTCGATTGGCGCGGGGGTGACGATTGGCGATGATGCGTTGATCCATCCCGGCGTGAAAATCGGCGCGCGCGCGACCATTGGCGACCGCTTTATTGCCCAGCCCGGCGGCGTCATCGGCGCGGATGGGTTTTCCTTTGTGACCCAGGAAAAATCCGCCGTCGAAGAAGCCCGCGAAAGCCTGGGCGAGACGGTCGAGGCGGCGGGGCAGCCATGGATGCGCATTGCCTCGGTCGGCTCAGTGGTGATTGGCGATGACGTCGAACTTGGGGCCAATGTGACGATTGACCAAGGGACGATCCGGGCCACCCGGATCGGTGAGGGCTGTAAACTCGATAACCAGGTCCACATCGGCCATAACGTTGTGGTCGGGCGGCATTGTTTGCTTTGTGGTCAGGTTGGCATCGCCGGCTCCACCGTGATCGGCGATTTTTGCGTCATGGGCGGTCAGGCGGGCGCGGCCGACAATCTGACCATCGGTGCGGGCGCAATCATTGGCGCGGGCACGGGGGTTTTGTCCAATGTGCCCAAGGGCAAAGCGATGATGGGCTATCCGGCGGTGGCGATGCAGACCCATGTTGACATGTATAAAGCCCTGCGGCGCTTGCCACGGTTGATTGGCAAACTGCGCGGTGAAGGGTGATTTTGGCGTAACGGAACAGGGGGTTGGGGCACACACGATACGCAATTGTCACAAAAACCTGTTTCAAAGCCGGGCAATTCAGACTAAATCGGTGCGCAGACAGCCGCAGGTTTGCGGCACAGAGAAACCGATCATTTCCACGGATACGGGGCAAGGTGAGGAGAGCGACATGGCATTGGATGTGAAAGAAAAGATCATCGAAATCATCGCGGAGCAGGCGGTGCTTGACCCCTCTGATGTGTCGCTGGATCAAACTCTGGAGGCGTTGGGGATCGACAGTCTGGGATTGGTCGAAAGCATTTTCGCCATCGAAGAAGCCTTTGACATCACCGTGCCGTTCAATGCCAACGAACCCGACCAATCGGAGTTTGATATTTCGTCTGTCGCCGCCATTGTCAAAGCGGTCCAAGGGCTGATCGAAGATCAAAAAGCATGAAACGGGTTGTCATCACCGGCGCCGGGACAGTCAACGCCTTAGGTTTGGACGTGCCTTCAACCCTGGCTGCGATGGCCGAGGGGAAATGCGGCATTGGCGAGCTCAATTTCCGTGATGTGGACCGGCTGGCGATCAAAATCGGCGGTCAGATCCATGCATGGGACGCCGAAGGCCAATTCAACCGCCAACAAATGGCGCTCTATGACCGGTTCACCCAATTCACCTTGGTCGCCGCACAACAGGCGATTGGCCAATCCGGCCTTGAGTTTGTCGGGGAACTGGCACTGCGTTCCGGGGTGATTTTGGGCACCTCCGGCGGTGGTCTGACCACCCAGGACGACAATTACCGCATGGTCTATGAAGAGGGCAAAAACCGGGTGCATCCCTTTGTTGTGCCCAAGCTGATGAACAACGCCGCCTGTAGCCATGTGTCGATGGAATATAACATCAAAGGCCCATGTTATACGGTCGCCACCGCATGCGCTTCGTCCAATCACGCCATGGGGCAGGCGTTCAACATGATCCGCTGTGGCATGTCCACGGCGATGATCACCGGCGGCTCCGAGTCGATGCTGTGTTTTGGCGGGGTGAAGGCCTGGGAGGGGCTGCGGGTGATGTCGAAAGACGCCTGTCGTCCGTTCTCGCTCAATCGCAACGGCATGGTGCAGGGCGAAGGGGCTGCGGTGTTTGTGTTCGAAGAGATGGAACATGCGCAAAAACGCGGGGCAGAGATTTTGGCCGAAGTGATCGGCTTTGCCATGACCTCGGACGCCTCCGACATCGTGATGCCCTCGAAACAGGGCGCGGCGCGGGCCATATCGGGCGCCATCACCGACGCGCGGATCAACAAAGATGAGATCGGCTATATCAACGCTCATGGCACCGGCACGGCGGCCAATGACAAAACCGAATGCGCTGCCGTGGCCGACGCGCTTGGGGCCCATGCCGACAATATCATGATCTCCTCGACCAAATCCATGCACGGCCACCTGATCGGCGGCACGGGGGCTGTGGAGCTTTTGGCCTGTATCATGGCGCTCAAAGACGGGATCATCGCACCGACGATCAACTATGAGGAACCTGATCCCGAATGTGCCCTCGATGTCGTGCCCAATGAGGCGCGCGATGCACAGGTCGATGTGGCGCTGTCCAATGCCTTTGCCTTTGGCGGGTTGAACGCGGTGCTGGCGCTGCGAAAAGCGCCTTAATCCCTGTTATCACACACAAAAACGCCGCGCAGACCCTCATCTGTGCGGCGTTTTTATTGTGACTTGGGTTTGACCTTACTCGGCGGGGGCCTCTGGCCCTTTGCCATCCTTCGCCGCGACGTTCAATTCGGTCACTTTGGTGTAGGCGGCGGTGAAGCCTTTGAGCGAAAGTTTCAATTTCACCGGCTCATCGGGGCGCCCGACCGGCACGATGCCAACCAGACCCTCAACGCCTTTTTTCAACTGCTCAATTTCAGCGGCACTCATGCCCGCGCGCACGAAACACCCGACTTTGGTGCAAAACGAATACGGGTAGCGCCGGCCGTTTTCGCCATCGACGAAAAACGCCAATTGCGCGCTCAAAAGCGTCTCAAGCGGGGTGGTAAAGGTGGCGGCGGCTTCGACCGTGTCAGAGCCAACATGGAACATGGTGACTTCCGCGACTTCGTTGCCCTCGTCGTCTTTCAACAACTGGTACATGGAGCAGGGATCAATCGACCCTTCGGGCGCTTTGACGCACCGGATTTCCCAATCGCCCTGTGTTTCAAGCGTGTAGGGCCGCCCGATGTTGCTTTCGGGATCAATCGGCGTGCCGGCAGAGAGGGAGGGGGCTGCGTCTTGCGCCAGGACGGGAAGAGCAACGCCGCAGGCAATCAGGACGGCGGTGGCGAAGGTGGCGGTCTTGCGGGCGATGGAAGGCATTATCTGTCCATATGTTGTTTGCAAATTCGCCCCTGCTTTAACACGTCGCTGAGGGGCTGTCAGGCGGGATTGGCAAAAATTCGCGTGAAGCCGGGGAGGGATGCGCAGGGCGGCGGAATTCCGCAGATACATCTGGCAGACACCCGGGGCAGACAACCGGGCAGACTGGTCAAAACAAAAGCCTCGGCAAAACCGAGGCTTTTGTGATCTTTTGATCCAGAGATCTCGCGATCTTATCACTCCCTGTCGGACTTGGCCGACTTATTGCGACAACGGTATGACAGAGAATCGGCCTCGTCAACGAGAATTTTCACAGGGATGTGATCCGCCCATTCCGGCCGATTTCGGGGAGAGGGCTCTGATTTTGCGACCTGACAGAGCGACCTGACAGAGCGGCCTGACAGAAAAGAGGCCGCACCGGGGCAAAAGCGCACCCCGGGCGGCCAGTCTGACAGGGAGGAAGTCAATTCGAACCGAAGAGGACAGGGTTCGAATACAGGAGAGACTGGCAGCAAGAGGTTAAAATTGTATTGTTCTAAAGCGCGTTTCCTTAAACCTGAGACCGGTTTGAGTGAAAACTCTGCGTGACAGAGTGTGTGTCAGATAAAGGCGTGGTGGCTCAACGAGACCCTGTCTTGGGTTTGCCTTGGGTTTGTCTTGGGTTTTTACTGTGCCGCTTTATCATACGGCTTTGAAACGTCAGGTGTTTCTCCTAAACCTTGAGAGAATCACGCATCTAAGGGGAACATTGGGTATGAGCGAAGGTATTGTGGACCGCATTTTCACCGGCGGCGGCGGCGAGGCCTATGGCGAGGCGCAGGATTTGCTGTTGAAATACGGCAACCGCCATGGGTTGATTGCCGGGGCCACGGGGACGGGCAAAACCGTCACGCTGCAAATCCTCGCCGAAGGCTTTTCCAACGCAGGCGTGCCGGTGTTTCTCTCCGATGTCAAAGGCGACTTGTCCGGGCTGGCCAAATCCGGCAACGCCGAAGGCAAATTGCACGGGGCCTTCACATCGCGGGCCGAAACCATCGGGCTTGATCTGGTTTATGATCGGTTCCCGGTCACGTTTTGGGATCTGTTTGGTGAACAAGGCCACCCGATCCGCACCACGGTGGCGGAAATGGGGCCGTTGTTACTGTCCCGTCTGTTGGGACTGTCCGAGGCGCAGGAGGGCGTGATCAACGTCGCTTTCCGCGTCTCGGATGAACAGGGCCTGCCGCTTTTGGACCTCAAGGATCTTCAGGCGCTGTTGGTCTGGTGCGGCGAACATGCCGACGAGTTGACCCTGCGCTACGGCAATATGTCCAAATCCTCGATCGGGGCGATTCAACGTGATCTGTTGGTGTTGGAAAACCAAGGCGGGGCGAACCTGTTTGGCGAACCGGCACTGGAGCTGTCCGACATGATGCGCACCGATGTGGACGGGCGCGGGCGGATCAATATCTTGGCCGCCGACACGTTGATGTCTGCGCCGGGGCTTTATGCCACGTTCCTGTTGTGGCTGTTGTCCGAACTGTTTGAGGAACTGCCGGAGATCGGCAACCCGGACAAGCCGAAATTGGTGTTCTTTTTCGATGAGGCGCATCTGTTGTTTGACGATGCGCCGAAAGCACTGGTCGATAAGGTCGAACAGGTCGCGCGCCTCATTCGCTCCAAAGGCGTGGGCGTCTATTTCGTCACCCAAAATCCCGATGACATCCCCGAAGACATCCTCGGCCAGTTGGGCAACCGTGTCCAACACGCCCTGCGCGCCTTTACCGCACGCGATCAAAAGGCCTTGGTGCGGGCGGCGGAAACCTATCGCCCGAACCCGCGCTTTGACATCGAAGAAGCGATCAAACAGGTCGGCACCGGCGAGGCGGTGACCTCGTTCTTGCAGGCCAAAGGCGTGCCGGGGATGTCCGAGCGCACGCTCATTCGCCCACCCAGTTCACAACTTGGGCCGATCACGCCTGAGGAACGCACAGAGGTCATCACCACCTCGCCGATCGCCGGGAAATACGAGACGATTCTGGACCGCGAAAGCGCCTATGAAATCCTGTTGAAACGCGCCAATGCGGCGACAGAAGAAGCCGAGGCGGCAGAGCGCGCCGAAGAGGAAGCCGAGCGCGCATTGGAGGCCGAGAAGGCCGCTCAAAAAGCGCAAAAGGCCGAAGAGACCCAACGCGCCAAATTGGAGCGCGAATTTGCCAAAGCCCGGCGTTATGATGGCAAGAACTATGAGCGCAGCACATCCTCGCGCCGGTCCTCAAAGTCCAACAGCATTGGCGAGACGGTGACGAAAATGGTGATCCAGGAGCTCAAAGGTACCACTGGAAAACGCATCGTGCGCGGCATTTTGGGCGGGATTTTCAAAGCGCGCTGAGGCCAAACGTCACGCGCGGATTTGGGCACAATGACGATTGGGCGGGAAGGGGGCCATCCCTCCCGCCCGATCATGGGCTCACAGCGCGTTGAACAACCGTGTCAGTCGCGCCGCTTCCTCATTGAGGCCAAAGGGCGCGTTGATCACGAACAGGCCAGAGCCGATCATGCCATGGTTCTTTTGCGCCGGGCGAAAGCGGACTTCGTGATGCAGGCATCCGGGGAAATTGGCGTAGAGCATGCCGTTGACCAGCGGCATATGCTGCCCGGTTTTCAACACCGGATACCACAACGCGATGATGCCGACGTTCCATTTGCGGTGCAGCTTGTAGATCGCGCTTGGCAGGGTCTCAAATTCGGTTTTGATCTCGTAGGACGGATCAATCAACATCAGACCACGTTTGGGATCGGGCGGACAGATGGATTGAGCAAATTGCATCCCGTCGATCTGTTTGACGTTGAGCACGGATTGGCCGGGGCTGGCCTTGGTGTTCTCATCGAGAGCGGCAAATTCGGCCGGGTGCAATTCGGCCAGATGGATTGCATCGCTGGCACGCAACAAAGCCTGAGCAATCGCCGGAGAGCCAGGGTAGGTGGTCGCGCCATGCGCCTCGGCAATGATTTTGCGCGCACGGGCATAGGGGTGATCGAGTTTGAACCAACTCGCCACTTTTTCAATGCCTTGCGCCGCCTCTTTGGTCTTTTGCGATTGCGCGCTGGTCAGATCGTACAGCCCACGCCCGGCATGGGTTTCGATGTAAGAGATCGGTTTGTCCTTACGCGTCATATAGTCAAGCATAACGGCGAGGAGCGCATGTTTTTGAACATCCGCGAGATTTCCGGCGTGAAAGCCGTGTTGATAAGAGAGCATTCAGCTGTCTCCCAAAGGGCGGATTTTAAGTTTGGTGATGCGGTTGTCTTTGCGACTGGCGACCTCGAATCGGTAGCCATGAAAGGAAAACACCTGACCCGGATTGGGGATCATCTGTGCCTCATGGATCACCAGACCGGCGATGGTGTTGGCCTCTTCATCGGGGAGGTTACATTCGGTTGAGCGGTTGAAATCGCGGATCGTCATCCCGCCGTCAACCACCCAATCGCCAGTGTCTTTCGAGCGCACGGGACTGGCCTCTGAGCGGTCAAACTCATCGGTGATCTCGCCAACGATCTCTTCGAGAATATCCTCAAGCGTGATCAGGCCCTGAAGCGCGCCATATTCATCGACCACGAGGGCAAAATGGGTATGACGGTGCAGAAACTGCCGCATCTGGTCGTCAAGTGTGGTGGTTTCGGGTACGAAATAGGGTTTCATCGCCACGGCCAGCACGTCGAAACCGCTGAAATCCATCAACACAAGCGGCGTGTCACCGTCGAGAGATTGGCTCTCGCGGCCCAGACGTTCGTGCACTTCGCGTTCGGCATGCATGGCGCGCAACAGATCTTTGGCATGGATCACACCGATGATGTTTTCGGGGTCGCCGCGGTAGATCGGCAAACGGGTGTGGGGGCTTTTGAGGCTGCGCGCGAGCACTTCGGCGGGGGGCAGATCGGCGTCGATCATCTCGATCTGTGAGCGATGCAACATGATCTCCTCGACCGTGCGTTCGCCCAGATCGAGCGCACCCAAAATCCGGTCGCGGTCTTCCTTTTGCACCACGCCCTCAACATGGCCCAGCGCTATGGCCCCGGCGATCTCATCCTTGACCGCCAAAACATCGGCCTCCGGGTCGGTCTGAACCCCAAACATCCGCAACAGGCCGCGCACCAAAAGCCGGACAAACCCGACCACAGGCGCAAAGATCGTCACGATCAAAGCAATCGGGGCGGCAACGCGCGCGGCGGCAGATTCCGGGTTGGTGATGGCATAGGTCTTGGGCAGCACCTCGGCAAAAATCAGCACCAAAAACGTCATGATCAACGTTGCCAAGGCCACGCCGTTTTGGCCAAACACTTTGGTGAACAAGGCGGTGGCCAAAGAGGTGGCAAGGATGTTCACAAGGTTGTTGCCAAGCAACACCGAGCCAATCAGCCGCTCGCTGTCCTCGGTCACTTTCAACGCGCGCTCGGCACCTTTTTCGCCCTTATCGGCCTGTGAGCGCAATTTGCCGCGCGACGCGGCGGTCAGCGCAGTTTCGGAGCCGGAGAAAAACGCCGACATCACCAAAAGCGCCGCAATCGCGGCGGCGGTGATCCAAAAGGCGGCATCAAGAAGCGGGGTGGGGTCAGTCATATCGGTCATGAGATGGTTATGGGGAGCGACCGGGGGCCGCGCAAGGGGGGCTGAGGTGGAATTTGGCGTGGTTTGTGCGATTGGACGGTCACAGCGCATCTTTGTCAAACGCCACGCTCGCTATTGCGCGCCGATAGGCGTATGGTTGGCGCAATAAGGCCTGAAATGGGCCTGTCTTGGCGCACCTCACCTTTGCGCTTTTCCGCCCCGTTTGCTCGTTTTGTGCCGTGTGCATCCCTTGTCATAGACAGGCGATGCACCGCCTTTCTCTTTTTCAAGACCCGTCTGTTTCTCTGTTTCGATTCCGCCCCCCCTTTCCCTTTTAGGACATCCGTCACATGACCACGTTGAAATCCGAACCCGAAACGCCCAAACGCGCAGCAAAACCCAAAGCGGCTCCTGCGGCCACTGCAACGCCAGAAAAACCGGCACAAACGCCGGTGCGCCATTCGATTTTCGATGAATCTTATGCCCCGGTCGGCGCGGAGCTGCGCAAGGCATGGACACGGTTCCATCCAAAGCGAAAATAGGATCAGGCGATCGGGTTTGTAAAAGTCTGATGGCCCGCATGGTGACGATCAAAGTGACGATCAAAATTTTAAAAATGGGCCCGAAAGCGCCTGTTCCAATCACTCTGGCCGTCGCGTTGACGCCATTGCCCCTTTTAGGACATTGATCATGCGCATTCAGTTGGGTTCCCGGTTCGATTTGTTTCTCACCCAACCCACCCCGATGATCGCGCTTTTGAACGTGCATTATTCGCGCTCAAGCGACATGGAATATCCCGACCATATCGTCACCACCCCCGCCGTACCGCTGACCGCTTATCGCGACGGCTTTGGCAATTGGTGTACAAGACTGGTCGCGCCCGCAGGCATTTTCACCATTGGCACTCAGACGATCATCCATGACAGCGGCGTGCCCGATGTGGCTGCGCCCTTGGATGGGCAAATCCCGGTCGAATTGCTGCCCGAAGAGGCCATTCCGTTCCTTTTGGGATCGCGCTATTGCGACACGGATATTTTGTCCGATGAGGCGTGGCGCTTGTTTCAAAACACCGCCCCCGGCGGGGCGCGGGTTCAGGCGATTTGCGACTTTGTCCACACCCACATCCGCTTTGACTACCTGCAAGCCCGCGCCACCCGATCAGCCTCAGAGGCCTATCGTGAGGGCGTCGGCGTCTGTCGCGATTACACCCATCTGGCGATCGCCTTTTGCCGCTGCATGAACATCCCGGCGCGCTATTGCACCGGGTATCTGGGCGATTTCGGCATGCCGCCGCCCTATGCGCCGGGGGATTTCGCCGCCTATATGGAGGTCTATCTTGATGGGGCATGGTGGGTGTTTGACCCGCGCAACAACATGGCGCGCATTGGCCGTGTCCTGATCGCCCGTGGCCGTGACGCCGCCGACGTGCCGATGTTGCACTCCTTTGGCCAAAATCGGCTGGACGGGTTTGAGGTGATCACCGAAGAGGCCGCATGAGCGGATGGGATGTGACGTACGCGCCGTTATTTCTCCGCCAAAGGATGCTTTGTGAGCACCAAGTCCTTGAGGCGTTCGTCCAAGACATGGGTGTAAATTTCGGTGGTGGACAGATCGGCGTGGCCCAAAAGCGTTTGGATCGCCCGCAGATCGGCCCCATGCGCCAAAAGATGGGTGGCAAAGGCATGGCGCAGGGTGTGGGGCGTGACCTTGTCCGGGCTGATCCCGGCCTGAATCGCGATGTCTTTGATCAACTGATAAAAGCCGATGCGGGTCAAATGGCCAAGTTTGCCGCGCGAGGGAAAGACAAACCCCGAGGATTTTTTGCCCTTCTCGATCCTGGCAATGTCTTCGGCCTGATCGCGCGCCACAAGCCACGCTGTCAGCGCCGCGCGGGCCGGGGCTGACAGGGGCACCATCCGCTCTTTGCCACCTTTGCCACGGATCAACAGCATCCGCGGATCACCGCGCGCCGCCGAGACGGGCAGGGACACCAGTTCGGACACCCGCATCCCGGTGGCATATAAAAGCTCCATCAAACAGGTGTTGCGCAGCCGATCTGCAGGCGCGCGGCCGATCTCGCGCGCCGCCGTCAAAAGCGCGCCAACCTCGTCCTCAGAGAGGGTTTTCGGCAAGCGTTTGCTGCGTCCGGGGCCTTTGATCTGGATCGCCGGATTGTCCGCGCGCCAGCCTTCCTCATAGGCAAATCGGTAGAGTTGCTTGATCGAGGACAGCCGTCGCGCACGGGTCGATTGCGCCAGACCTTCGGCCTCGCAAGCGATCAAATAGGCCTCAATATCGGCGCGCTCGGCCGTTTCAAACGATTGTCCGCACCCGCTCAACCAGTCAGAAAACCCAATCAAATCGCGACCATAAGAGAGCTGTGTGTTCTCCGCCGCGCCCAGTTCCGCCATCTGCGCCTCGGCAAATCCTGAAATCCACCGCGCATCATGGGCCGCAACACTCATCCGCGGCGCTCCAACAGCATCAGTTCCAAAGCCGCGCGCCGTGCCGTGGCCTCAAGCCCGACCGCGCGGAAAAACTGGATCGCATCAGAGAGTTCATCAAGATCCCCCGCAGCCCCGCCTTCCAACACCTCAATGGCGCGTAAAATGGCCTCACCCAGCCGCTTTTCACTGACCAAACTGGTCAAACGGACCGGGACTCCCGTGCCACGAAAGCCGGAGGCAATGGCACGGGCCATGTCGGAACTCGGGCGCAGCGTTGGCAGATCGCCCAACGCGATGCCTTTCAAAAACGCCTGATCGCGAGTCAGCGCCGGGGCCCATTTTTGCGCGATCTCTTCATAGGCGGGCGACAAAAGTGCGACCTCAAAGGCGATGTTGGCGGCCTCGCCATTGAGCGGCAAAAGCGCCAAGCGCGCCGCGAACAATTCGGCAAAGACCGGTTCCAGCCCGGACACCTGCATCGCCGACCACGCAGGCGGCAGGGCGCGAGACACAGCCCCCGGATCATTGGTGCTCAGCGCGGTTTCAAACCGTTGCAACGCTTCGATCCGGTCCCAAATCCCACCAGAGGCGGCGGGCAGATGTTCGGACCAAATCCCCAGCCAGCGGTTGGGAGACAACGCACCGACACGGGCCAGCCGTTCAGCGGCAGTGGCGCGGGCTTTCCATCCGGTGGTGGCGCGCAGGTCGGATTGGGCAAAGGCCAGAGGCAAAGAAGAGGTCACCAGCGGCTCACCAATCGCTTCCATCAGGCGAAAGGTCAAAGGCGTCGGGTGATCGGGGATCGCCAGGGTCGGCTCGCCCTCAAACAATTCGGGATCAAGAAACCGCGCCAAAAGCGCGCCTTGATCTTTGCGGATGAGGCCCAAAGCCTCACCGCTTTCAAGCGTCAACGCCGCCGCCCCCCAATCGCCGCCACGGGCCAAACAGAAAATCCGCGCCTGAAGGGTGGGCGAGAGGCCGGGTGTATGGGTGAGCCGCGCACAGGCTTCGTCTTCGGTGCCAAGCAGTAGCTTTGTATCAAAAGCCCGTCGGAAAATGGCCGGAGATGAGAGCCCCGCAAGCTCCATCAACGCGTCAGACTCGTCCAACAGACCCTGACTCAACAACGCATCAATGCGCGCCAGAAACAGCCGACCGTCCGCTTGCGATTGCAGCGGCGGGTTCAATTCGGCCAAAACCAGCGTGTTGAGCAATCGGCGCGAAGCGGGCAAAAGATCGGGACGGGCCGAAATGGTGGTGATCCTGCGCGCCAGATCGGTGGCGGTCGAGGCCCCCCAAAGATCGCGCGGCAGTCCGGTCACGGCACTTGGCAAAAGCCCCGCCGCATCGGGGCCGGGGGTGTCAAGTGGGGCGACGCTGACGTTCTCGGGCAGGGCATTTTCTGCGATGTCGCTGGGCTGTGGCGCGGTTGCCACAGGCGCGCGCGGGGCGTCCAACGTGTCCGAGAGCCAGTCGATGGCGGAGATCGGCTTGTCGGCGGCGAGCACAGTTGGCGTTTGTGCCTGTGCGGCACCCGCAAGCGCAATCAACAGACAGAGGCCACATCCAAAAGAGGCACTGAAACGGGCATTGAGGGACGAGGCGATCACGGAGAAACCACCCTCACTTGTCATCAATCGGCACGGGGACCGAATGTTCAACCCGCTCCGGCGAGAGATCGCCAACATAGGCGAAGCCGATGAAGCCCAAAATCCCAAGTAAGATGATGACGGCCAAAAGACGAAAAAGGAATTTGCGCACTGCGGTCTGCCTCCGTTCAGGGGGTGGTGGGCGATGACAGGACGATCAGTCCCATTTATATGCCCGAGTTGATATGGCCTGTATTTTTGTTTGCATTTTTCAGGGTTTCGCGGCTGATTACCAACCCAGGCTGGTTTTGTCCGTTTTATATATGGTATTTCCGGCAAGATCACGCCATTGAAGGGGCTAAATTTTTGTCGGCAAGATGTTGCCATGAGGATCAGGGGGGACGCCATGGTGACGACGCCAAGACGCACAAGGGCCTTCATGCTCTGCCTGACACCACTGTACACGCTCTTGTGGGAGAGACGATGGCAAAAGGGCTAAAAAAAACGGTCGCCTTGGTCGGCATGATGGGGGCGGGCAAAACCGCGGTCGGCAAAGCCATGGCCGCGCGCCTGTCTGTGCCGTTTCTCGATTCGGATGCGGAGATCGAAAAAGCGGCGGCGATGAGCGTGGCGGAAATTTTCAGCCGCGATGGCGAGGCGTTTTTCCGCCAACGCGAGGCGGAAGTGATCGCGCGCCTGCTTGAGACGCAACAGGCGGTCTTGTCGACCGGCGGCGGGGCGTTTTTGGCCGAGATCAACCGCAACATCATCGCGCAAAACGGCGTGGCGGTTTGGCTCAAGGCCGATTTGAACATCCTGTGGAACCGGGTGCGACATAAAGCGACACGGCCTTTGCTGCGCACGGAAAACCCTTACGAGACACTCAAATCCTTGGTCAAAGCGCGCGAGCCGTTTTATGCCAAAGCCGGGATCATCGTGGACGCCGAACCGAACTTGAGCATCGAAGCCATGGCCGATAAAGTGATTGACGCGCTGGCGCGGCATGGTGGAATTTTGAAGGAAGACCAATGACATACGGATCTGTACCCTTTCAAACCGTGCATGTGCCCTTGGGCGATCGCGCCTATGATGTGCGCATCGGGGCGGGGCTTGTGGCGCAGGCGGGCGCGCATATTGCGCCGCTGTTGGGCACAAAGAAAAAGGTCTTTGTCATCACGGATGAAACCGTCGCCGGGCTGCATTTGGCCTCCCTTGAGGCCGGATTGGCGGCCTCTGGCATCGAGATGGAAGCGCTGGCGCTGCCCGCCGGGGAAAGCACCAAGGCCTGGCCACATTTCACCCGCGCGGTTGAATGGCTTTTGGCGCAAAAATGCGAACGCCGCGATATTGTCGTGGCCTTTGGCGGCGGTGTGATCGGCGATTTGGCCGGGTTTGCCGCCTCCGTGTTGCGCCGGGGCGTGCGCTTCGTGCAAATCCCAACCACGCTTTTGGCGCAGGTCGACAGTTCGGTCGGCGGCAAGACCGGGATCAATTCCAGCCACGGCAAAAACCTGATCGGTGCGTTTCATCAACCGTCTCTGGTTTTGGCTGATATTGCGCTTTTGGGCACGCTCACGGCGCGCGATTTTTTGGCGGGTTACGGTGAGGTCCAGAAATACGGGCTTTTGGGTGATGAGACGTTTTTTGACTGGCTCGAAGTCAACGGGCCGGATTTGGCGGCGGGCGATATGGTCAAACGCGCCGAGGCGGTGCGTTGGTCGGTGCAGATGAAAGCCGACATCGTGGTGCGCGATGAAACGGAGCAGGGGGATCGGGCGTTGCTCAACCTTGGGCACACGTTCTGTCATGCGCTGGAATCGGCGACCGGATATTCGGATCGGCTGTTGCATGGTGAAGGCGTGGCCATTGGTTGCGCTTTGGCCTTTGAATTGTCGGCGCGTCTGGGGCTGTGTTCGCAAGAAGCGCCCAGCCGGGTGCGCGCGCATCTTAAGGCCATGGGCACCAAATGCGATCTGAGCGATATCGAAGGCGAATTGCCTTCGGCCGAGGCTTTGGTTGACCTGATGGGACAGGATAAAAAGGTCGTGGACGGCCAATTGCGGTTCATCTTGGCGCGCGGGATTGGCGACAGTTTCGTGACCGCCGATGTGCCGCGCGACGCGGTGGTCAAGGTCGTGGCGGATGGATTGGCGGCACGCTAAAGCGGACGAAAATGGCGCGGTGGTCCCGCGCCATTTGCTTTGGATCAGCCGCGCACGACCAAGACATCCATCACAGGATTACGCAGGTGTTCTTCGGTGAACCCACCCAAAAGCGATGGCGACAGCGGTGTTCTGCCATGTGCCCCCAGCGCGAAAAGATCGGCGTGAGACCTGTCCAGCGCCGCTTGGAACACGGTGTGAAGACTGCCGACGCTCAGCACAGGTTTTTGCATCCCTTCGGGGATCTCAGACTCGTTCCACCAGTCCTCCAATCGGCTGGAGGCATCCTTGACAAACGGGGCAAGCTGTTTCTCGCTCGCATCGCGCGCGATCATACCGCGATAGGGCACATGGATGGCATGGAAACTTGTGATCTGGGCGTCAGGCGCAAGGGTGCGCGCGGTCTGCGCCGCAGCCAGGCAGGACGGTGACAGGTCGATCCCGCACAGAACCGAGGCGTAAGGCCCAGCGACCGGAGAGGTCACAAGCAACGCCGGACGGGTGAGGGCGCGCACGATCCGTTCCATCGTCGTCCCCGAGAACATGTCCCAGAACGGGCGCGGTTTATGCACCCCCAACACCACAAGATCGGCATCAATGACATCGGCTTTTTCGGTGATGGTTTGAACCGGATCACCCGTTTCAATCATGATCTCGGCACTGTCGGGCACATGTTGCGACGCGAGGACCGCTGCGAGTGTCTCTTTTGCTGCGTCGCGCATTCTTGTCGCCACGGTGACGGGAAGGTCCTCGTCAATCACATGGAGCACGATGAGTTTCGCCCCATGTTGTTCAGCCAACTGTGCTGCGCGCTCGATGGCGCGGTCCGAACGGATCGAGAGATCGGTGGTCACCAGAATACGCTTCATTAAATCCTCCTCAAATGTCTGCGAGGGCGGCACTTTTTGCGCACCCTTCGATCTTTATGTAGGGAGCGCCTGTCTGGTTTTTGAGGGCTGGCTATTTTGTTTCGATGGTTTTGTCCGTTTTTGACTGCGACAAATCCGCTCCCTCCTGTGCCGCCTTGATCGGTCTTTTTGACTGGTCAGAGTGCCATTTGGACAAAAGGGTTTGGGCCTCTCTGTGCAGGAGAGGAGGGCATTCCCATTAACATATCAGACAAAGGGGGGAGAGGACTGAAAAGACGCAATTTGACGTATATTTACGCACAATCCTGTAAAATTTTTGATAGTATCAAACCCTACCACAGAGTTTACCTAGCGTAAATGTGAGTGCGCACCAATGGTGGTTAAATGGCGGTTAAATCGGGATTTATCGACGGGTTCAAAGCGCCGGGTGCTCTTGGAGCGCCTTTGATTGCAAAATATATCACGACGATCACATTGTTCATCCTGCCGGTCGCGATTGTGAAATATGCGATCAAAGGCAATTACGGGCTGTCCGCCTATTTCGTGGCTTTGAGCGCGATTATCGCTCTTGATCTTTGGGCCCATATGAAATCCAGATCCCTGCCGATCAACGCAGTCATGGTCTTGAGCGCGGTCCATTTCGGTGACTTGATCTTGATCGCAGGCCACGGGGTTTCCGCGGCTTTTTGGGCCTTTCCCATCACCATCGCGGGGTTCTTTTTCTGTGCCCATGGGACGGCGCTGGTGTTGGGGGCTGTGGTTGTGGTGCTGGACGTCGCGGTGTCCTATTGGGCGGCACAGGATTTTTGGTTCTCGTTTCGTCTTGGCATGGCGTTGATCACCACGATCCTGTTCATGCGCTACGCATTGGTGACCATCGGTCGTCTACAGGCGCAATTAAAAGACACGCTGAATTATGACGCCTTGACCGGATGCCGCAATCGGCGCGCCTTTATGGCCCTGGAGCAAAAAGGCGGATTTGGTTCGGGCGGGGTGTTGTTGTTTGTCGATATTGATCATTTCAAAGAGATCAATGACCGCTACGGCCATTTTGCGGGCGATGACATATTGCGCAGCGTCGCGGCGCAGATGCGCGACGTTTTACATGAGGGCAGCATGTTGTTTCGCATCGGTGGCGAAGAATTTGCCATCGTGTTGCTGAACCTGCCCGAAGACATGGGGATGCGGGTGGCCGAACGCATCCGCCGGGTGATCAGCGAGGCCGCAATGCCCGCTCAGGCACGGGTCACGGTGTCGATTGGGGTCGAGCGCTACAGCGCCCATGCCGATTTGGGCGCTGCGCTGCGCCGGGCCGACGATCATCTTTACATGGCCAAACAGGCTGGACGCAATCGGGTGATGAACCCGCGCCACGTCTCGTCCACGCCGTAATCCAGCCCGCACAGCCCGGATGTTGTTGTTATTTTTTGCCTGTCTTGGTCTTGGGCGGCTCCGGCAACGCGCCATCTCTGGCGGCTTTTTCTTCTTTGGTGAGTTTCGCTCCCCAGACGTTTTTGCTCAACCCGATGTCATGCGGCATGGGTTTGGTTTTGCCAACGCTGACCTTGCCGCCCTTGGCCAAGAACTCTTGGATCAGGGCATCATCCGTGGTGGGTTTCGGGACTTTTTTCATCTTTTAAACCTTTGGTCGTGGTACGAAAAACCCCGCCACGGGGGCGGGGTTTGAAAGGGGATCAGAACGGGATTTCGTCGTCGTCCATCGCCGGACGGCCACCGCCGCCACCCGAGGACGGGCCTTGGTCATAGCCGCCAGAGGGGCCTTGATCGTAACCGCCACCTTGATCGTAACCACCAGAGCCACCGCCGTAACCACCGCCTTGGCCGCCACCGCCTTGACCGCCGCCTTCGCCACGGCCATCGAGCATGGTCAACACGCCGTCAAAGCCCTGAAGCACGATCTCGGTGGAGTATTTGTCTTGGCCGGATTGGTCCTGCCATTTGCGGGTCTGGAGTTTGCCCTCGATGTAGACTTTCGAGCCCTTGCGCAAATACTGCTCGGCAATGCGTACAAGGCCCTCTTGGAAAATTGCCACGGAATGCCATTCGGTGCGCTCTTTGCGTTCGCCCGTGGTGCGGTCTTTCCAGGTCTCGGAGGTGGCAATGCGCAGGTTGCACACTTTGCCGCCGTTTTGGAATGTCCGCACTTCGGGGTCGCGTCCAAGGTTGCCTATGAGGATGACTTTGTTCACCGAACCGGCCATGCGATCTACTCCCAGAGATGTTTTACAGAATCTTACGTTGGAGGCACCTTACACCAAACCCGGGCCGGCAAGGAAAGAGCCAAAATCCGCCTGCGGCACCGAGGCGCTTGGAAAGGCGGGGTTTTGTGCCTATATTGCGCGAGAGTGATCACAGGAATTGGAACGAGCGTGATGGGTGTGACGGGGTGTGGTCGCGGTGCGGCTCTTCGGGTTGGCCTCTTTGGGTTCCTTTGCGCGACGGGTTATGTCGGCGCAGCCGGGGCCGAAGATATTTTTTCGACCAAAAACCGTTTGGCGATTTTCGGTTCGCAACTGGACGTTTTGGATGGCCGTGCGGCGGATCAATATTCCAATTCCGTCACCTTACAGCCCGAACGGTTCGGCGGCGCCACTGTTGGCCTGCCGTTTATGGGAACCTATAAGGGCGAATGGTTGCCCGTGGCGACAAATGCCGCGCGCAAACATGGGGTGCCGACCGATTTGTTCCTGCGCCTCGTGCAACAGGAAAGTGGCTGGAACCCGCGCGCCAAAAGCCCTGTGGGCGCAACCGGATTGGCGCAATTGATGCCGGAAACGGCACGTCGGTTGGGGGTCAATATCAACGATCCGGCGCAAAATCTCGAAGGTGGCGCGCGTTACCTGCGTCAGATGTACAACCGCTTTGGCAATTGGCGCCTTGCCCTTGCGGCCTATAACGCGGGGCCTGAGGCGGTGACCAAATACAACGGCGTGCCGCCCTATAAAGAAACGATGAATTACGTTCGGGTGATTTGGGGGTCCTGACGCCAAAACGCTCCGGGGGATTTGGCATTTGACGGATGCCGCCCTGATGTCTTTTGTCGCTCCCAAAACCCGCCGCTGGGGCGTTTTCTGCGCTATGCTGAAGAAGCCACCTCATGAGCTGGCCGAGGAGTCCCACGTTGTGCCAGCGCAATTGCGGCTTTGTTCCTGTATCTTTCTACTGATCTCTATCTACTCTTTCTACGGCTCGGGGGATGTCTTTCGAGCATGAAAATGATAGGAAAAACAATGTCTTTTCATAAAAAACAGTCTGCTATTCTTGCGCTTTTTACCGCCACCTCTCTTATGGCTGCGCCGATCTGCGCAGCACCGCTCGATATTGCGGATGTGACGGTTGTGACCAATCTTGAAGCGGTTGAGGCCAATGCGCTGGACCGTTGGCCGGAAATTGCGGGTGATTTGACCATAGCGATCACCTCAGGATTGGCTGATCACCTTCAGGAGGGCGGCGACTACCATATCACCGTCGATGTGACCGAAATCTCCAATGCCGGCACCACGCTTTTGGGCAATGACGGGGCCTTCAACCAACTCAACGGCTGGGTCTATATCGACGGCCCGGACAGTGAAGAGCCGTTGAAAAAAATGTGGATTGAATTGTCCGCCGAAGAGGGGGCGACGCTCGCTCCAAGCGACATTACAATTGTGGCCCCCAAGCGCATCGCCTTTTACGACGCGCTGGTGACGGCCTTTACATATAAGGTGGTGAGCGAGGTGTCAGAGCTGCAAACCGAGTGGTTGGTGCCAGAACAGGCGGAAGAGAACACTTAACACAGTCACGACAACTCAGTTTCACCGGCGTGTTCTGCAAGCCGGTGAACTTTGGGACCTCACTTTGGCACCCCCTTGGGACTATCCGTTTTGGCGGAAGTTTCGGGGGGAATGCCCGGTGTGTTTGTGAAATGCCCGGCTGAAATAGGCCGCCGAATGAAACCCCAGTTTCTGCGCAATCGTTTTGATCGGCAGATCGGTTTCGGCCAACATCCGCCGCGCTTCGAAATGCACCCGATCGGCCAAAATCGCAGAGGCAGACCGACCGCAGGCGATGTTGCACGCCCGCGACAGATGGCCGGGTGTGACACCCAGTTCAGCGGCAAAATGCGTCACCGTGCGACCGTCATAGAGCTCGTTTTCAACCAAGGATGTATAGGCCGCCGCCAATCGGCGCGAGGCATCAGGCGTGAGGTCATATTCGGGCATGATGCTCATTTGCCGCTCCAGCCAGACGGAAATCATCCCGGCCTGAAGCGCCATGGCGCGTTCGCGACCCGGCTGAGATTGATCAATCTCGCGTTGAAGCGTCTCGATCATCCCGGTGATCTCATTTTGTTGGATCACCTCACGAAATCGCATGTGCAGCGGCTCTTGCGGCAGAACCAAAGCGGGGTCTTCGGGCAGATGCACGGCATGGCCCATCACCTGTCCGATCGGTTCAAACCCGTACATGGTGCGGGTTGGCAAAAAGATCAGATTGTGCGGACCAAAGCCGCGGGTCACGCCCGAAACGGTGATCCGGCCCTGACCGCGTGTGAACCACAACAGCGTCGGGCTGCGATGGCTGCGCATGGCTTCGGTGCGCCATTTCGCACTGGCAGACAAAGAGGCGCTGCCCCGGCCCAACGGGTGAACCCGGTAGGCGGGCGGGGTGGGAATTTCGGGGATTTTGGTCCCGGCAGATGTGCCCCTGCGGGAGGTGGAAATCGGTTTTGAATCCGTTTTCAGGGGCGCGCGCTCGGAGGGCGCAGAGGCGGTCATTTCACCCAACGGAAGGGTTTTGAAGATTTTGCGTGTCTCAGAAACGGCCATGGTGATCCGATGTGTTCGATTTGTATAACTTTTGCCACACTAAGCGCCACAATGGTGAAGTCAAAGGAAATATTAAGCTATTTCAATGAGATGTAGGTGTGTCTTGATGTTATCCTAGGGCTGGTTATGGCAGCGATATCTTGTGGAATGCGCTCATGCGCGCCCTAAACCAAGTGCGTTGACGCTTGGCATATTGCCGGGTTGCGATGGTTGCGGCCTGTTTTGCCGTCGCAAGTGTCATCTCGCCGCGCAGATATGCGATCAATTCCGGCGCGCCGATGGCCTTGGACGAAGGGGCGGCGGGGTCCCATGTGGCCAAATTGGCCCGCGCTTCCTCCAAAGCCCCCTGATCAAGCATCAATGCGAATCGCCGCGCAATCCGCTCCGCCAACCAATCGCGATCCGCGTCCAAAACGAGGGGGCAACAGGCCGAGAGCGGCAACAGCGGTGGTGGTGTGTCGGCCTGCCAATCGGCCAGCCCCCGCCCGGTGGCGCGCAACACTTCCCACGCCCGCTGTACCCGCATCGGGTTCAGCCGGTCGATTTTGGCCGCGGTGCGCGGATCTTCGGCGTCCAATTCGGCCAAAAGCCCGGCATGTCCGCCCTCATCCGCCCGCCTTTTATCAGCCTCGTCACGCAGGTCGGTGGGCGTTGCGGGGATTTCGACCAAGCCTTCTGTCAGTGCTGAAAAATAAAGCCCTGTGCCGCCAACAATGATGGGCCGCGCCGGACCGTTCAGATAGGGGGTGACATCGCGCAGCCAATGACCGACCGAATAGGCCCGATCACCGGGCACATGACCATAGAGCGCATGGGGTGCCTGTGCCATGTCCTCAGGCCCCGGTCTGGCGGTCAAAACCCGCCAGTTGTCAAACACTTGCAGCGCATCGGCATTGACGATCACGCCGCCTTGGGTGGTCGCAATCTCAAGGGCGAGCGCGGATTTCCCGGCGGCGGTCGGACCGGCGATGAGCACCGGCTGATCCGGCGATATGTCAAAGGGCAGGGTCATGAGGTTTCGGGTGACATTCTGTGCGCGGCTTGTCCAGAGGGGGAGCGGGAAAAATATCTCAGATGCTGCATTGAACCTTTGCCGGTTTTGGCTCATTTTGGCACCGATTTCAGACATGATCACAGACATAACGCCGGGGACATCAGATGAGCAACGCGGAACAGGGTCATCCTGCCACGAAATACAAACGTGTGCTGTTGAAAATTTCAGGCGAGGCGCTGATGGGCACGCAGGGCTTTGGTCTGCACCCGCCGACGGTCGAACGGATCGCCAACGAGGTGAAAACGGTGCATGATCTGGGTGTCGAGATTTGCATGGTCATCGGCGGCGGCAACATCTTTCGCGGGCTACAAGGCTCGGCGCAGGGGATGGAACGCACCACGGCCGATTACATGGGCATGCTCGCCACTGTGATGAACGCGCTCGGGATGCAGGCCGCCCTTGAGGGACTCGGCATCAACACGCGGGTGATTTCAGCCATCACCATGAACGAAGTGGCAGAGCCTTACATTCGCCGCCGCGCCGTGCGACACCTTGAGAAAGGCCGGATTTGCATTTTCGCCGCCGGCACCGGCAACCCCTATTTCACCACCGACACGGCGGCAACGCTGCGGGCCAATGAAATGAGCTGCGAGGCGATTTTCATGGGCAAGAACGGCGTCGATGGCGTTTATGACAAAGACCCCAAAACCAACCCGGATGCGAAACGCTATGATCACGTCAGCTATGACGAGGTGCTGCGCAAGAACCTTAAGGTCATGGACGCCTCCGCGATTGCCTTGGCGCGCGACAATGACCTGCCGCTGATCGTGTTCCCGCTGGATGCGCCGGGGGGCTTTCGCTCGATTTTGGCGGGCGAGGGGATTTACACCACCGTCAGCTGATGTGCACTGGCACGCAGGTCGATCAGGCGCGGCCAACCGCAGGTTTCGCCCCGCTGATGACATTTGCGTGCGGCGAGACCTATACAGCCGTCAAGTGATCCGGCTATAAGCGCTGCGACCCGCCCCGTCTCTTGGGGTGGAAGATGCGAGAAATAAGGGGAAACACCCAATGTCCGAAGATTTTATGCTCGATACAGACGATCTGTCCAAACGTATGGATGGCGCTTTGGCCAATCTGCGTACGGAATTTGCCTCTCTGCGTACAGGCCGTGCCTCTGGCTCGATGCTGGAACCGATCATGGTTGACGCCTATGGGTCGATGACCCCGATCAACCAAGTGGGGACGGTCAACGTGCCCGAACCCCGGATGGTGACGATCAACGTCTGGGACAAAGGTTTGGTCAATAAGGTCGAAAAAGCCATCCGCGAAAGCGGTCTTGGCATCAACCCGCAATTGAACGGCACGATCATCATGTTGCCGATCCCGGAATTGAACGAAGAGCGCCGCCGCGAATTGACCAAAGTGGCGGGCGGGTATGCCGAACACGCCCGCGTCGCCGTGCGCAACGTGCGCCGCGACGGCATGGAACAGATCAAACGCGCCAAAGGCGACGGCATGTCCGAGGATGACCAGAAGATTTGGGAATCCGAAGTGCAAGACCTCACCAACGCCCATATCAAACGCATCGACGAAATGCTTGAGCACAAGCAAGAAGAGATCATGCAGGTCTAAGGCGTCTTTTCTAAGACGTCTTAGCGCGCGGGGGGGATGGCGTCAGACTTTCGGCAAAACCCTGCCGCTGCGCTCAAAAATGGGCAGACTTCAAGGAGAAGCGCTCCCCTCGGGGGCGCTTTGAGTGTAAAGACGAGAGTGTGGTCGTATAGAGGACCGCCATTCAGACAGAGAGGCGCGATGCCCGAAATAAGGCCAGACCAGACGCCGGAAGGCACAGCCGAGAGCACAGAGACCTGTGCCCCTGGCGCTCAATCTGAGCCGAATGCAGAACGCGTCACCCATGTGGCCGTGATCATGGATGGCAATGGCCGTTGGGCACAGTCGCGCGGCAAACCGCGTCTTTTTGGTCATCATGCGGGTGCCAAACGGGTCAAAGAGATCGTGCGCGCCTGTCCCGATCTGGGGGTCAAATACCTGACCATCTTTGCCTTCTCGACCGAGAATTGGAAACGCACCCAGACCGAAGTTTCGGGTCTGATGTCGCTGTTTCGCCGCTATATTCAAAGCGAACTCAAAGGTTTGGTCGCCGAAGGAGTGCGTGTGCGCTTTATTGGTGATCGGCCAAGGTTGGACAACAAACTGATTGCGCTGATGGACGAACTTGAATCGGTGACCTGCGAGAACAGCAAGGTGCATCTGACCATTGCGATCAATTATGGCGGTCGTGACGAGGTGTCCCGCGCGATCAAAGAGATGGCGCGCGATGTCAAAACCGGCGTGTTGGACCCGGAAACGGTCGATGAAACCACGCTGACGCGCTATCTCGACACGCGGGTTTTGCCCGACCCTGATCTGGTGATCCGCACCTCGGGCGAGGCGCGCATTTCCAACTTTCTTTTGTGGCAATCGGCCTATTCGGAATATGAGTTTATCGACACGCTCTGGCCGGATTTCACCGCAGAGGTCTTTGCCGATTGCATGGCGCGGTTTGCGCATCGGGATCGTCGCTTTGGCGGGGTCAAATCGTGACGGACCGCCCAACAAAGTCAAAATCCCCCTTAAAATCCGGTCCTCGTTTTCTGACCAAAGGCAACTGGCGCGATTTTCGACCGCGGATCTTGTCGGCGATCGTGATGGTCGCGCTCGGTTTGGGCGCGGTGTTCTCCGGGCATGACGCGTTTCGCGCGCTGGTGGTGGTGGCGGGAGTGATCGGGGCGTGGGAATTGCTGCGCATGGCGCGCCACAAAGGCGGGCAGGGTGGCTTTGCCCCCGGCGATGTCGCAGCGCTTGCCGGCTATTTCGTCATACTGGTCTTTGGCTGTCTGGGTCTGTTGCAACTGTCCTCCCAAGGTGGGCGCACGGTGTTGCTTTACATCATCGGCTTGGTGATCGTCGCTGACAGCATGGGCTATTTGGTTGGCAAAACCTTGGGCGGGCCGAAATTCTGGCCCCGCGTCAGCCCGAAAAAAACCTGGTCCGGCATTTTAGGCGGCTGGATCGGTGTGGGTATTTTGGCGGCCTATGCGCATCAATTCATGCCCGAAGGTTTCGTGCGCTATTGGTTTTTCATCACCTCCTCGGTGATCCTGGCCTTCGCCTCACAGCTTGGCGATATTTTGGAAAGCGGGTTGAAACGCCGGATGGGGGTCAAGGACAGCTCCAACATCATCCCCGGCCATGGCGGGGTTTTGGACCGGTTTGACGCGCTTTTGGCCCTCGGTGCGCTGGCCTTCCTGCTCAACCTGCTGTTTGGATAGGTCATGCGACGTATTTCCATTTTCGGCGCAACCGGCTCCATCGGCCAGTCCACGATTGACCTGATTCGACGTGACCGCGAGGCTTATTGCGTGGTGGCCCTGACCGGCGGGCGCAATGTCGCTCTTTTGGCGCATGACGCGCGGGCGCTTGGGGCCGAGGTCGCGGTGACGGCCTATGAGGACTGTTTGCCTGCGCTGCGCGAGGCTCTGTCTGGCACTGGCATTCAGGCCACCGCGGGCGCACATGCGCTGCTTGAGGCCGCCGAGCGTGAGGTCGATTGGACCATGTCGGCAATTGTCGGTGCTGCGGGTTTGGCCCCCGGTCTTCATGCGCTGCGCCACGGCACGACCTTGGCGCTCGCCAACAAAGAAAGTCTTGTGACCGCAGGGCCTTTGTTGATGCGCTCAGCCCAAAGCCACGGCGCGCGGATTTTGCCGGTGGATTCGGAACACTCGGCGGTGTTTCAGGCGCTGGTGGGCGAGGATCAATCCGAGGTCGAGCGGGTGATCATCACCGCCTCGGGCGGGCCGTTTCGCGACTGGTCTTTGGAGCGACTGAAAACCGCGCGCTTGGCCGAGGCCTGCACACACCCGTCGTGGGATATGGGGCAAAGAATTACGATTGATTCCGCCTCGATGTTCAACAAGGCGCTGGAACTGATTGAAACGCGGGAATATTTCGGCTTTGAGCCAGAGCAAATCGAAGTGTTGGTGCATCCCGGTTCTTATGTGCACGCGCTTGTCGGGTTTCGTGACGGGGCACTGATGGCGCATCTGGGCGCGCCGGATATGCGCCACGCCATCGGTTATGCGCTGCATTGGCCCGAGCGGCGCGATTTGCCGGTGGCGCGGCTGGATTTGGCCAAAGTCGGCACACTCCATTTCGAAGCACCTGATGAGAATCGCTTTCCGGCGCTGCGCCTGGCGCGTGAGGTGATGGCGATTGGTGGACTGGCGGGGGCCGTGTTCAATGCCGCAAAAGAGGCGGCTTTGGACCTTTTTATCGCCGAAAAAATTGGATTTTTGGACATGGCACGGATTGTGGAAACGGTCCTCAACGACATGTCATCGGGTGTGAGCCTGCGGGTCAACGCCTTGAGCTTGGATAATGTGCTGGAAGCAGATAAAGAGGCGAGAGCCCGCGCTTTCTCGGTGCAAAAAACACTCTAAGGCGGAAACCGCCACAGAAATAAAGTGATCAGAGGATCGACAGCCCATGGATTTCACCGCGCTCCTGATGAGCTTTGGCAGCACCATTTATACAGTCATCGTGTTCATCATTGCCTTGTCGATCATCGTCACCGTGCATGAATACGGCCATTACATCGTCGGGCGCTGGTCGGGGATCAAGGCCGATGTGTTTTCGCTGGGCTTTGGCAAAGTGATCTGGTCGCGCACGGACAAACGCGGCACGCAATGGCAACTCGCGGCGCTGCCCTTTGGCGGTTATGTGAAATTCGCAGGTGACGCCAATGCCGCCTCCGCCCCCGACGCCCATGCGGTTGAGGGCCTGAGCCCGGATGAGGCCCGCCACACCATGCCGGGTGCGCCGCTTTGGGCGCGCACGCTGACGGTTGCGGCGGGGCCGGTGTTCAACTTTATCTTTTCGGCGCTGGTGTTTGTCGCTGTGCTGTTCACCATGGGCAAATCCGGCGATGTGTTGATCGTTGACGAGATTTCCAAAATGCCGATTGAGGTTGGCATCGAACCGGGTGATGAAATCGTGGCGATTGCCGGGACCCCCGTGCCCGAAGGCCTTGAGGGCTATAGCGACTTTATCGCCAGCCTGCCGCATGAGATGAGCTTGCCCTATACCGTGCTGCGCGATGGTGTTGAGCAAACGGTCGAGGCACCGCATCCGTTTCCGGCGCGGATTGACGAATTTAGCATGAAATCCGCCGCCAAAGATGCGGGGCTAGAAAAGGGCGATATGATCACCGCGATTGACGGGGTGGAGATCGCGACCTTTGGCGATCTTTTGGCCTATTTCAGCGGTTTTAAAGGCGGTGAAGCGACATTGACCGTGTTGCGCGATGGTCAAAGCGTCGAGGCCAAAATGACGCCGCGCGAACGCGATCTGCCGCTGCCCGAGGGCGGATTTGAGACCCGCTACATGATTGGCATCGCGGGCGGCACCTATTTCACCATCGGCTCTGTGCCAGTCTCCTTTGGCGAGGCGATCAGCGCCGGGGTGGGCCAAGTGTGGGCGGTGATTTCGCTGTCCTTGTCGGCGATTTACAATATGTCGATTGGCATGATTTCGGCCTGTAACCTGTCGGGCCCGGTGGGGATCGCACAGGTCGTGTCCTCGGCGGCCTCGGTGAGTGTGTCCTCGTTCTTTTTGACCATTGCGACCCTGTCGACGGCCATTGGCCTGATGAACCTGTTCCCGATCCCGGTGCTCGATGGCGGGCATCTGGTGTTTTACGCCTATGAGGCGGTGCGCGGCAAACCTTTGCCGGATCGGGCCGTGGGGGTGATGATGACCGTGGGTCTTGTGGTGATCCTCGGCTTTATGGTGCTTGGGCTGTCTGCGGATTTGTTCTGCGTGTGATCAAACGCCCTTTCGAGGCGTGCTTTGGCGACCGTTTTTTCACCGCCCTTGTTTTTCAAAGCATTGAGAAAACGGTCCAACTCTTGCCATATTCGAAATGTATCCCTCTGTCAGGGCGCCGATGTGGCGCGTGAAACACCCAAAAGGCCCGGCATTTGGGCCTGAGACAGAGAGGATGGGACTGAGATGACCGCAATCCGTGCAAGCTATCGCAGCCTTTCGCAATTGGCCGATCTCAATTGGGATCGTCTTTTGTACGCGGCAACGATCTCCGTGGCGCTGGTCGCCGGCGCGTTTTTTGGCCAGTTTTTCCTGTAAAACGGGCCAAAAGCGTTTGGGGCAGCCCCCGGCGCGCGTCGATATTTTTAAGGTTTGAAAGCATGGGCTGCCGCATCGCGGGGGCCCTTTTGTTTTGCGTCTTGTTGTGTGCCGTATTTGGCACCGTGTTTGGTACCGTATTTGGCGCATCGGTGCCCCGTGCAAATGCCACAGCAGGACAACGCGGCCACATGAGGCTAGGCTTTTGACAAGGGGCCGTAATCCCGGTACTCAGCTACAACGTTTTGTGGAATTTCGAGAAAGCTGTCATGGTGTCCATTATTCAAAAGTCGACCCGTCGCAAACAGCGCATTGCCGCGCGTGCCTTTGCCCTCTCTTTTGCAGCTTTTGCAGCAACATCAGTGTCTTATGCCGTATTTCCCGCAGCGGCACAGGCGCAGAGCTATCGCTTTTCCAACGTTTCGATCGAGGGCGCACAGCGGGTCTCGGCGGACACCATCCTGTCTTACGCGGGAATCGCTCGTGGTCAGAGCGTCTCAGCCGCTGAGCTGAATGACGCCTATCAAAAGGTTTTGGGCTCCGGACTGTTTGAAACCGTCGAATTTGTCCCAAGCGGATCGACTTTGGTGATCAAAGTCCGCGAATACCCGGTGGTGTCGCGCATCTCGATTGAGGGCAACCGTAAACTCTCTGATGACGCGTTGATGCCGATGTTGTCGACGCAAGTGCGCCGGGTCTATTCGCCCGCCACCGCCGAAGCCGATGCCGCCGCTTTGACCCAGGCCTATGAGGTCAAAGGTCAACTTGTCGCCACCGTGACCCCGAAAATCATTCGCCGCAATGACAACCGCGTGGATGTGGTGTTTGAGGTGACCGAGGGCAAAGGCGTTGAGATTGAACGGCTGAGCTTTATCGGCAACCGTGAATTTTCAGACTCGCGCCTGCGCCGCGTGCTGGAAACCAAACAGGCGGGGATTTTCCGCTTTATCATCGGCAAAGACACCTATGCCGAAGACCGCATTGAATTCGACAAACGGGTGTTGATGGATTTCTACACCTCGCGCGGCTATGTCGATTTTCAGGTGTTGAACGTTGCCGCCGAGTTTTCGCGCGAACGCAACGCCTATTTTCTGACCTTCAACGTGCGCGAAGGCCAGAAATACGAATTTGGCACGATCTCCACCGTATCCGGTCTTGATGAGGCGGATGCGGAAGAGTTCCAAAAAGTTGCCAATATCCGCAGCGGCCAGACCTATTCGCCCTTGGCGATTGATAATGTGATTGCCCGGATGGAAACGCTGGCGACGAAGAAAGGGATTGATTTCCTGCGAGTCGAGCCGCGCGTGACCCGCAATGATCGCGCTCAGACACTGGACATCGAATTTGCCCTTGTGCGTGGCCCGCGCGTCTTTGTCGAACGCATCGACATCGAAGGCAATGCCACCACATTGGACCGCGTTGTCCGCCATCAGTTCAAAGTGGTCGAAGGCGACCCGTTCAACCCGCGCGAAATTCGCGAAGCGGCGGACCGGATTCGTGCCCTTGGCTTTTTCTCCAATGCCGATGTGAACACCCGCGAAGGCTCCTCTGGTGAGCAGGTTGTGGTCGATGTCAATGTCACCGAAAAACCGACCGGCTCTTTCACCTTTGGGGCCAACTTCTCGGTCTCGGACGGGGCCAATCTTGTGGCCTCTTTCAGCGAGGCAAATTTCTTGGGTCGGGGGCAAAGCCTGTCCTTCAACCTGACCACGAAACTTGACGATGGTAATCTGTCCTTCAACTTTTTCGAACCTGCATTCCTCGGGCGTGATGTCGGTTTTGGGTTTGGTGCCGGGATCAGCAGCTCGCAACCGGGCTATGCCGATCATGACGTGCGCCGGGCGTATCTTTCGCCGCGCCTGTCCTTCCCGATCTCGCAAAACGGTGTTTTGACGCTGAATTACCGTAGCGAATGGAGCGAAGTCCGCGAAGTTGACAGCAATTACGCCGATCTGCCGTCTCAGATCCAAGCCGACATTGACGCAGGCGGGCTGATAACCCATTCGCTGGGCTACAGCTATAGCTATGACACCCGCCGCACCGGGCTTAACCCGAATGCGGGCTTGTTGTTTAAATTTGGTCAGGATTATGCCGGTGTGATCGGTGGTGACGTTGATTTCACCCGCACCTCGGCGGAACTGACCGGCGAAATGAAAGTCCTGAACGAAGAGGTGACCCTGCGCGCCACCGTTGAGGGCGGGATCATTGAAAGCGACGATGGCACGCGCGTGTCCAACCGCTATTTCAACAGCCCGTCGATCATTCGTGGCTTTGAGACGGGCGGCATCGGCCCGCGTTCAACCACAAATGATCTGGCTTTGGGCGGCAATTATTACGCTGTGGCGCGCCTTGAGGCGGATTTCCCGTTGGGCTTGCCAGAAGAATACGGCCTCTCAGGTGGCGTATTCTTTGACTATGGCTCCGTCTGGGGGCTTGACGACACAACGGCCATCATTGCGGGGAGTGATGATCCGAACTGGCGCTCAGTGATTGGTGCGTCGATCTTCTGGACCACACCTTTGGGGCCGCTGCGGTTCAACTTTACCAAGGCGTTGGATAAGGAAGACTATGACAAAGAGCAGAGCTTCGACCTGACCATCTCCACGAGCTTCTGATGTCGGGTTTGCGGCTGTGGTCTTTGGCAATGCTGGGGGCAGGGCTGTCCGCCCTGACGGGCGCGCCTGCGGCTTTGGCCCAAGAGGCCCCGAACCGTGCAACACCACAGGCTCAGTCTGAGCAGACCCGGGCCGAGCAGACTCAGTCCCAGCAGTCTCAGGCCGAGCAGAGCTTTCCGATTTTGGCCTTTGATCGGGCCCGGATCATAGCGCAGAGTGAGATGGGCGTGGCGCTTGAAGCCGAAATCGAGGCGGAACGCGCTGCTCTTTTGGCGGAGAACGATCAAATCTACGCCGATCTGGAAGCCGAAGAGCAGGAAATCTCCGACCAACGCAAGATGATGAGCGAAGAGGCCTTTCGCACCCGCGCTGCCGAGTTTGACGCCAAAGTCACCGAGGTGCGCGCGCAACAGGACGAAAAGGCGCAAGCGGTGCAACGCCTCTATGACAGCGCGTTGGAAGAGATGGAGACCGAGATGAACACGGTCTTGACCCGTGTCGCGCGCGATCTTGGGGCGGTGGTGGTGTTTGAACGGCAACAGGTGTATCTGATGTCCGGTTCGATTGATGTCACAAAAGTTGTCATTGATCGGCTGGATGCGATTCAAGCCCAGCGTGACGCCGCCACTGCCGCAGAGTCCAAAGAGCCGACCGCCGCGCCCGCCGAAGACGCTGAAACGCAAGACACCCAACCCAAAACTGCAGACTAAGCCGGGGGCGTCCACACCGCTTGTCACCACGGGGCGCTGTTGGTAGAAAACGGGACGAATTTTATGCCAGACTGGCACATGGGACCGATCTGGCCCGTATGCTTGGACCCGGCGTCGCGTGACACAGATAAAGATAAGATCAAAGGCCGAGGGAAGAGATATGACGGACCACCTGAAAACCGCCGATATTGATTTGATTCAACGGATTTTGCCGCATCGCTATCCGTTTTTGTTGGTGGATCGGGTGATTGACATCGACACCAGCACCGGCTGCACCGGCATCAAAAACGTCACCTTCAATGAGCCGCATTTTACCGGGCATTTTCCGGGGATGCCGGTGATGCCCGGCGTGATGATCGTCGAGGCGATGGCGCAAACGGCGGCTGTTTTGGTCGGGGTGCATATGGATTTGGCCGATAAGGTGTTTAACGTGTTTTTCATGAACATCGACGGCTGCAAATTCCGCCGCAAAGTGGTGCCGGGTGATCAGCTCAAGATGCATGTCACGGTCAAACGCGGTGGTGGCAAAGTGTGGAAATTCGATGGCCGCGCCGAAGTCGACGGCGAGGTGGCCTGTGAGGCCTCATTTACCGCGATGATGGATCTGTCTGCGTCCAACACCTGATCAGGAGCGATCTATGAGCCTCATCGACCCAAGCGCCAAAATTCATCCCTCTTCTGTGATTGAAGAGGGGGCCGTGATTGGTGCGGGCTGTGACATTGGCCCGTTCTGTATGATCGGGCCTAAGGTGCGGCTGGGCGCAGGGGTTGTGATCAAATCCCATGTGGTGATCGAGGGCATGACCGAGATCGGCGACGAGACCACGGTGTTTCAATTCGCCTCGATCGGGGCGATTCCACAAGATTTGAAATTCAAAGGCGAAGAGACCCGCCTTGTGATCGGCAAACGCAACCGCATCCGCGAATATGTGACGATGAACCTTGGCACCGAGGGCGGTGGCGGGGTGACGCGCGTGGGCGACGATGGCCTGTTCATGGCCTGCGCCCATGTCGCCCATGACGTCCAGATCGGGGATCGGGTGATTTTGGTCAATTCGGTCGCCGTGGCCGGGCATTGTGTGATCGAAGACGATGTGATCGTCGGCGGCCTGTCGGGCATTCACCAATGGGTGCGGATCGGGCAGGGGGCCATCATTGGCGCGCTGTCCATGGTCACCGCCGACGTTTTGCCCCACGCTTTGGTCCAAGGTCCGCGCGCGGAACTTGACGGGCTCAACCTTGTGGGTCTCAAACGCAAAGGCGTGTCCCGCGATGACATCAACCAGTTGCGCGCCGCGTTTCAGATGCTCAAACAGGGCGAAGGCGCGTTCAAAGACCGTGCCCAGCGACTGTCCGAAGATTTCGACAGCGATTATGTTGCCCGCATGGTGGCCTTTGTCATGGGTGACAGCGACCGCGGATTTTTGACGCCGAAATGAGGGTGTGCCGATGACCCCGCCGGAAAGGCACACAGATAGGCGTCCGGTCAAACGCACCGCCATCATCGCCGGATCGGGCAGCTTGCCCGCCACGCTGGCGAATGCGTTGGTCCATCCGGTCTATGTCACCTTCTCCGATATTCCAGTGCCCGAAGGTGCGGAACATGTGACGGCGCGGGTCGAAAAACTCGGCAAACTGTTCAAGGAACTGAAAGCGCGCGATGTTGTGGCGGTGAGTTTTGCCGGTGCGATGGCGCGGCCCAAAATCAATCCGGTGCTGATGGATCGCCACGCGGTCAAACTCGCCATGTCTTTGGGCAAGGGCGATGACGGGCTGTTGCGCGAGGTGATCGCTGTGTTTGAATCCCAAGGCTTCATGATCCGCTCCGCCACCGAGATTTGCCCGGATTTGGTGTTGGAAAAAGGCACGCTTTGGGGGCGGAAACCGACCGCGCAGGACGAGGCGGATGCGGCACGGGCAAAGGCGGTTTTGGACGCGTTGTCACCCTTGGATGTCGGCCAAGGCGCGGTCTGCGCCGGGGGCCAGATGTTGGGCATCGAGACGGTGCAGGGCACGGATGCGATGTTGGCCTATGTCGCTCAAACCCCCAATCCCCTACGCCGCGCGCCGGGGGTGTTTGTCAAAGGCCCGAAACGCGGCCAGGACCTGCGCATTGACATGCCCACCATCGGCCCCGACACGATCACGGCGGCGCGTACTGCGGGCATCGGCGGGATTGTCATTCCGGCCGGGCAGGTGATTGTTTTGGAGGCCGATGCGGTCAAAGCACGGATTGCGGAGGCGGGCATGTTCTTGAAAGCGTTATGAGCCTGAAAGTCTTTGTCATCGCCGGCGAGGCCTCGGGCGACAAATTGGGCGCGTCTTGTATGGATGCGCTGAAAACGCTCTGTGATGTGGAATTTCGCGGTGTCGGTGGCGCGATGATGGTGGAGGCGGGGCTGGTCAGCCAATTCCCGATGTCCGAGCTTTCCTTGATGGGGATCATGGAAATTCTGCCGAAATATTTCCACCTCAAACGCCGCATTCGCGAGGTGGCCGAGGCCATTTTAGACTGGCAACCCGATGTGGTTTTGACCATTGATAGCCCGGATTTTTGTCTGCGTGTGGCCGATATCGTCAAAGCCCGCTCTGACATTCGCATCTGTCATTACGTTGCGCCCACTGTCTGGGCGTGGCGGCCCGAACGGGCGGCGAAAATGGCGGCACGGGTGGATCAGGTCCTGGCGCTGTTCCCGTTTGAACCGCCGTATTTCACCCGCGTTGGCTTGCGCTGTGATTTCGTTGGCCACCCGGTTGTGACCGATGAAATCGCCACCGAGGCGGAGGTGACGGCCTTTCGTGAGACCAACCAGATCGACGATGCGCCCTTGATCCTGGTCCTGCCGGGATCGCGCAAAGGCGAGGTCACACGGTTGGCGCAAATTTTTGGCGCGGCTTTGGATGTGTTCGCCCAAACCCATCCCACCGCGCGGGTCGTTTTGCCAATGGCGCAGGGCGTCGAGGATCTGGTGCGCGAGATGACATCGCACTGGGCGGTGGCTCCGATCCTGATCGAGGCCTCCGACCGCGCCGGAAAACGCGCCGCCTTCAAAGCCGCCGATATGGCGCTGGCGGCCTCTGGCACGGTGTCCTTGGAGTTGGCGGCAAACGACACCCCAATGGTTATCGCCTATAAGATGAATTGGCTGACGCAAAAGATCGTCGAGCGCAAATTGTTGATCGACACGGTGACTTTGGTCAATCTTGTGTCTGAAACCCGTGTCGTGCCGGAGTTTTTGGCGCAGAACTGTGTGCCTGAAAAAATCGCCCCGGCTCTAAGTGTGATCCTTCTGCACCCAGAGGCGCAAAGTGATGCGCTTTCAGTGACGATGGACCGGCTTGGTCGCGGCGGCGACGCCCCCGGCCTGCGTGCGGCACGGGCGATTTTGGACGGCATCGCAGGTTAGCTCTAGATCAACGACAGATCCCCCTCCCTGCGCTACACTCTGTTCACAGGAGGTCCAATATGATCCGTTTTCTTGCTCTTATGATGCTGATGGCCCAGCCGCTTTACGCCGATTCGGTGGGCGATGCCGATCAAGGTGCCATGGTCTACGCCCAATCCTGTGCGCGCTGTCATCGCGATGTGGCCCTGCTTGATCTGACGCAGGTGACGCCAGAGGATTTGACGCTGTTCTTGACCAGTCACCGCACAAGGTCCGACCAGGATCGCGCCGATTTGGTGGCCTACCTTTTGCCTACGCCGATCATGCCGGACCTCACTGAATAGTGCGGCGCAGCTCAGCCTCACGCGCGCGGGTCAGCTCAATCCGGCACGACCGGATTGCGATCCCCGTACCTGATCCGCCGCCATAGGTGCTGCCGACAAAGTCACACTGCGCGGCACGGTAGGATTCCCACGCCGCTTGTGCCGCATTTAAAGCGGGCAGGGCAACAGGCCGCTCTGTGGCGCGCCCGGTGATCTCGTCCAACTCTGTCGCTGAGGCGCGGGCAAAGCCGAGGATGGTCTGCATCGACTGCTCCGCCGCCTGATCTTGCCGCGCCACACACTCCGCGATCTCAACCTGAGAGCCGCCGCCACATTCGCCCGCCGGGTCCGCCAGCGCCGCCGTGGGCAGAGCCGCCATCACGGCCAGCACCAGCCCTCTCATCTCAATAGCCCCGCCAAATCCAGCCGCCGCCAAAGATGCGCGCACTGTCCGTGTCGTAGAACACACAGGCCTGACCGGGGGACACGCCTTCTTCGGCGACAAACAATTCGACCTCGGCTTCGGTGTCGGAAATCGGTCGGATGATCGCGTCACGCGGCGGTCGGGTCGAGCGCACGCGCACCGCGACATGCCACTCCGGGCGCGAGGTAAACGGTTCATCGCCCAGCCAATTGATCTCGCGCACGGGAATTTTGCGCGTGGCGAGCATGTCTTTTGGTCCGACGACGACCTGTTTTTTATCGACATCGAGTTTGACCACATAAAGCGGATCGGCCAAACCGCCGATGCCCAGCCCGCGCCGTTGCCCGATGGTATAATGAATCACCCCATTATGGCTGCCCAAAACATTGCCCTCGGGATCGACGATGTCGCCGGGATCGGCGGCACCTGGGCGCAGCTTTTCGATCACCTGCGCGTAATTGCCGTTTGGCACGAAACAAATATCTTGGCTGTCGGGCTTGTCCGCCACGCTCAACCCGTATTTCGCCGCCAATGCGCGGGTCGCGTCCTTTGAGGGCAAATGACCCAGCGGGAAGCGCAGGTAGTCGAGTTGCTCGGGCTTGGTCGAGAACAGAAAATAGCTCTGATCGCGATTGGCATCCGCCGCCGAATGCAGTTCCGGGCCGTTTGCGCCCATCACACGTTGGATATAATGACCCGTTGCCATGCAATCCGCATCCAAATCCTTGGCGGTTTCCAACAGGTCTTTGAACTTCACCCGCTCGTTGCACCGGATGCAGGGCACAGGCGTTGCCCCCGCCAGATAGCTGTCGGCAAATTCATCAATCACCGCGTCTTTGAACACGTTCTCATAATCGAGCACATAATGGGGAAATCCCATCTCTTCGGCCACACGCCGCGCGTCATGAATGTCACGCCCCGCGCAACACGCGCCTTTCTTGGCCAAAGCGGCACCATGATCATAAAGCTGAAGCGTGACACCGATGACATCATAGCCCTCTTCGGCCAGTTGTGCGGCCACCACAGAGCTATCGACACCGCCCGACATCGCCACAACGACGCGGGTGTCACGGGGGGCTTTGGCAAAGCCTAAAGAGTTCAGCGGGAGAGCGCCGTCATGAGACATGAACAAATCCTTTCGGGAATAGGAACATAATATAGGAAAATACGACCTATTCTCAAGGGGCGGTTTCACCCCCCATTAAGGGAGTTGTTGCAAAAGAGGGGTGCAATTTAACGAAGGGTGAGCCCATGTATCTGAAAAAAGTCGATGGACCGCGCGCGGTGACCCTGCCGGATGGGTCGATTATGACCCGTGCTGACCTGCCTCCGGCGGAAACGCGTCGCTGGGTGGCTTCACGCAAAGCCTCTGTTGTCAAAGGGGTTGTCTTTGGATTGATTCCTCAAACCGAGGCGCTGAAACTCTATGGATTGTCCGAAGAAGAGTTCAATTCCTGGAAAAATGCCATTTCTGAGTATGGGGAAGCGGCGTTAAAGGCCACTGCGGTGCAAAAATATAGACAACCTTGAGTTGAAAATGCGAAAAGGTTAAAACTGGTAACGTGTAGTTAACCATTTTTGACCATCTTCCTTAGGAGCGAACGCAACAAGAACGCTTATTAGAAGATAGCAACGGAGATTTAGGGTATGCGGATTTTGCTGGTTGAAGACGACCCCACCACCTCGAAAAGCATCGAACTGATGTTGTCGCATGCGAATCTAAACGTCTACACGACTGATTTGGGTGAAGAGGGCATCGATCTGGCCAAACTTTATGATTACGATTTGATCCTTCTGGATCTCGGCCTGCCGGATATGAACGGCCATGACGTGCTGCGTCAATTGCGCTTGGCCCGTGTTGATACGCCGATCTTGATCCTCTCTGGCGCCGATGACACCGAAAACAAGATCAAAGGATTCGGATTTGGGGCTGACGATTACCTCACCAAACCGTTCCATCGCGAAGAATTGGTCGCCCGAATTCACGCGATCATCCGCCGCTCCAAAGGCCATTCCCAATCCATCATTCGCACCGGCAAGATCGAGGTCAATCTTGATGCCAAAACCGTGTCTGTCGGCGGTAAACCCGTGCATCTGACCGGCAAAGAGTATCAAATGCTCGAATTGCTGTCGCTGCGCAAAGGCACCACGCTCACCAAGGAAATGTTCCTCAACCACCTTTACGGCGGTATGGATGAGCCTGAACTCAAAATCATTGACGTCTTTATCTGTAAATTGCGCAAGAAATTGGCCAATGCCACCGATGGCGACAATTACATCGAAACCGTGTGGGGCCGTGGCTATGTGTTGCGCGATCCGGAACCCTCTGCGGGTGGTATGGATGAACAAATGGCCATGGGCGCCTAGCCCCCGACCTGTTCTCAGCTCAGGCCTCTCTTTGATGACGGGTCCTGTCTGAATGTAATGAGTGGCTTTGGTGTTTTCTCTCTCTTCGTGGATCTATCAGACTGGACCTCCCCGCGCACCTCTCCTAAACCATAGGGCAGGCGCAGTTTCGGGGAGGTTTTTATGTCGGCAGACATCGCCATAGATCAGCTTGATGAGGCGCAGGCGCGCGCCGAATTGGCGCGTTTGGCCGATCTCTTGGCCCAGGCCAACGTCGCCTATCATCGCGAAGACGCTCCGGTCTTTGACGACGCAGAATATGATGCGCTCAAACGCCGAAACGCCGAAATCGAGACGCGTTTTCCACATCTCAAACGCACAGACAGCCCCAGCGAACAGGTTGGCGCAGCCCCCTCTGAGGGCTTTGGCAAAATCACTCATGCTCTGCGGATGATGTCGCTGTCCAATGCGTTTGACGATGAGGATGTGGTGGAATTCGACCAATCCGTACGCAAATATCTTGGTGCGCCGGGCGAAATTGCCTATACGGCAGAGCCCAAAATCGACGGATTGTCGCTGTCCATTCGCTACGAGATGGGCCAGCTCATCCATGCCGCAACCCGTGGCGATGGCGAGATTGGCGAAAACGTGACCGCCAACGCCCTGACCATTGCGGATATTCCCCAAACACTGGACGGTGCTCCCGATATTTTAGAGGTGCGTGGCGAAGTCTATATGAGCCACGCCGATTTTGAGGCGCTCAATACCCGCAACGCCGAGCGTGGTGGCAAAACATTTGCCAATCCGCGCAACGCTGCCGCGGGCTCCTTGCGCCAACTCGATCCTGAAATCACCCGTTCGAGGCCGCTCAAATTTTTCGCCTACGCCTGGGGCGAGTTGTCCGCGCCTTTGGCCGAAACCCAAATGGCCGCGATCCGGCACCTGCAGACCCTTGGCTTTCAAATCAATCCTCTGACCCGGCGCTTCACAGCGATCACTGACCTCATTGCCCATTATCACAACATCGAATCCCAACGGGCGACACTGGGCTATGACATTGATGGCGTCGTCTATAAGGTTGATGACCTCGCGCTGCAACGCCGCCTTGGCTTTCGCTCCACCACGCCGCGATGGGCCATCGCTCATAAATTCCCCGCCGAACTGGCCTGGACCCGGTTGGAAGCCATCGACATTCAGGTCGGCCGCACCGGCGCCTTGTCCCCCGTTGCCCGCCTGACACCGGTCACCGTGGGCGGGGTCGTTGTCTCCAACGCGACCCTGCACAATGAAGATTACATTGCGGGGCGCGACAGCAAAGGCGGCGAAATTCGCGGCGGCAAAGACATCCGTGTTGGCGACTGGGTTGAGGTCTATCGCGCCGGAGATGTGATCCCCAAGATTGCCGATGTTGATCTGAGCAAACGCCCCGAGGATGCCGCGCCGTTCCTCTATCCGACAGTCTGTCCCGAATGCGGCTCCGAGGCGATCCGCGAAGAGGGCGACGCGGTGCGCCGTTGCTCCGGCGGTCTCATTTGCCCGGCGCAAGCCGTTGAGAAATTGAAACATTTTGTCTCTCGGGGCGCGTTTGACATAGACGGGCTCGGGGCGAAACAGGTCGAACAATTCTATAAAGACGGCTGGATCAAAGAGCCGGCTGACATTTTCACCCTGCGTGACCGCTACGGCTCGGGGATGCAACAGCTCAAAAACCGCGAAGGCTGGGGGGAAAAATCCGCCAACAGCCTGTTTGACGCGATTGATGCACGCAAAACCATCCCCTTGGCCAAGCTCATCTTTGCCCTCGGCATCCGCCATGTCGGCGACAGTTCCGCCAGTCTTTTGGCCACAACTTACGGCACATGGGCCGCGTTTGAGACGGCGATGAGCGAGGCTCAGGTCGGTGTCGGCGCGCAATGGGACGATCTTTTGGCTGTCGATGGCGTCGGTGCGGTCATGGCCACCTCGGTGATCACCGCCTTCCACCAAGCGGCAGAGCGTGCCTCGATCGACCGTTTGGTCGCGCATTTGACCGTCGTTGAGGCGGCAAAGCCCAAAAATGACAGTCCGGTCAGCGGCAAAACCGTGGTTTTCACCGGTACGCTCGAAAAAATGACCCGGGCCGAGGCCAAGGCCCGCGCCGAATCTTTGGGCGCGAAAGTTTCAGGGTCAGTTTCCGCCAAAACCGACCTGTTGGTCGCGGGGCCGGGTGCCGGGTCAAAAGAGAAAAAAGCCCGCGAATTGGGCATTGAAACGCTTGACGAAGACGGCTGGCTGGCCCTGATCGGCAACGCATGAGCATGGGGCGGCCGGATATCCTGTTTCCGCTGTTTGCCGGGCTTGAAACCCTCGCGGGGGTTGGGCCGAAGACGGCAAAAGCGCTGCCCGCGATAGGCATCGAGCGACCGCGCGATCTGTTGTTCACGCTGCCCCATACGGTGGTGGATCGGCGGCGGCGTGACAGCCTGCGTGAGGTTGCGCCCGGTGAGGTCGCCACCGTCGAGGTCACGGTGCTGCGCCATCAACCGCCCATCCGCAAGGGCCTGCCGTATCGCGTGATCGTCGAGGATGCCGAACTCGCCTTTCAAGTGGTGTTTTTTCGCGGCGCGCCGAAATGGATCGAGGCGCAATTGCCGATTGGCGAACGCAGGCTTTTGTCTGGCAAGGTCGAACTTTACGACAATCAATATCAAATGCCGCATCCCGATCACATTTTGGAGCCGGATGAGGCGGGGGAGTTGGGGCAGTTTGAACCCGTCTATCCGCTGACCGCCGGGGTGACGCAAAAAACCATGGCCAAGGCCAGTGCAAGCGCTTTGGAGCGCGTGCCGGAGATGGCGGAGTGGATTGATCCGGCGTTGCGGGCGCGCGAAGGCTGGCCGGAGTTTCAGACAGCATTGGCCCAGGCGCATCGTCCCTTGTCGCTGCATGAGGTGGCGGCGACGGCTCCCGCGCGACAACGATTGGCCTATGACGAACTTTTTGCCCATCAAATGACCTTGGCTTTGGCCCGTGCCCGGGTGCGTCGAGGCAAGGGCCGGGTCAATGTGGGAGAGGGTCATTTGCGCGCAAAAGTGTTGGCCGCTTTGCCGTTTCGACCCACCGGTGCACAGGCGCGCGCCATGGCGGAAATCGCCGAAGACATGGCGCAACCCGCGCGGATGAACCGGCTTTTGATGGGCGATGTCGGCTCAGGGAAAACGCTTGTGGCCTTGGACGCGCTTTTGGTCGCGGTTGAGGCGGGCGGGCAGGGCGTGATGATGGCACCGACAGAAATCCTTGCGCGTCAACATCTTGAGGGGCTCAAACCCATGGCCGAAGCGGCGGGTGTTGTGCTTGAGATTTTGACCGGGCGCGACAAGGGGAGAGAGCGCAAAGCCAAGCTCGATGCGCTTGCCCGTGGTGACATTCACATCCTTGTCGGCACCCATGCGGTGTTCCAAGACGAGGTGGTGTTTCACGATTTACGCCTCTCGATCATTGACGAACAGCACCGGTTTGGGGTCACGCAACGTCTGGCTTTGGCGCAAAAGGGGCAGGCGGTGGATGTTTTGGTGATGACGGCGACGCCGATCCCTCGCTCGCTCTCCCTGGCGCATTACGGCGATATGGACCTGTCGATTTTGGACGAAAAGCCACCCGGACGCACGCCGATCAAAACGGCCTTGAGTGCGACGGATCGGATTGACGAGGTTGTGGCACATTTACGGGGTGCGATTGAGAAAGGACGGCAGGCCTATTGGGTTTGTCCGCTGGTCGAGGAAAGCGAGCTGGTCGATATGATGGCCGCCGAGGAACGGTTCAAACATCTGCGCGCGGTTTTGGGCGAGGAGCATGTTGGGCTTGTGCATGGACAAATGCCGCCCGAGGACAAAGACCGGACCATGGCACAGTTTGCAGCCGGAGAGATCGCCGTTTTGGTGGCCACCACGGTGATTGAGGTTGGGGTCAACGTGCCCAATGCGTCGATCATGGTGATTGAGCGGGCGGAGCATTTTGGTCTGGCACAGTTGCACCAATTGCGCGGACGGGTCGGGCGCGGCGATGTCGCTTCGACCTGTTTGCTGCTCTATCAACCGCCCTTGACTGAGACCGGGCGGCGCAGGTTGGAAATTCTGCGCGAAACCGAAGATGGGTTTCGCATCGCCGAGGAAGATTTGGCAATGCGCGGCGCAGGTGATGTTTTGGGCACCGCGCAATCAGGTCTGCCGCGGTTTCGGGTGGCGGATTTGGAACGACAATCGGCGCTGATGGCCTTGGCGCAAAGCGATGCGCGCAAGGTGATGCATGATGATCCGACGCTTTCAAGCGACCGCGGGCAGGCGGTGCGTGTTCTTCTTTGGTTGATGGGAAAAGATGAGGCAATCCGTTTGATTTCAGTGGGTTGACAGATTTTAGCACAGATAATTTTCATTTTGTTCGCGAATGTTCTTAAAAAGTTCTTTACACAGACCCATAAAAATGAGAACAAAGTGGCAACAAGTCATTAACCAACCTGTCTCAAAGGATGCTCACATGATCAAGGACCTCAAATCCGTTGCCACCCGGTCGCAAGGAACACTGGTACAAGACATGATCGGTGCGATCGCCCTTTTGGTCATCCTCTTGGGTGGGTTGAGCTTGCCGGCCTTGGTGTAAGGCCATCTTCGTTTGCCTCAGATCTGATCCCCAACCCGCAGCCCAATCTTGGGTCTGACATTTACCTGTTCCCGTCAGTGATGGTTCCTCATCCCATCAACCCCGCGGGTCTCAGATCGTACTTCCCGCCGCCTTCTTTTGAAGTGCGGCGGATTTTTTTGGCTATCGAAAGTGGGATCACGTCAGAACGTATATCCCAAACGCAACCCGCCCCAGTGATTGCCATCCACGAAAATCGGGGCAGAGAGATCTTTCATCATCATGAATTTGCCCGCTCCCATATCGCGACGATAGACCTGGAGCAGGAAGGGTTCGGTGTTACGCCCAGCCTTTAAGCCCACCCGATCACTAAAAATGCGCCGATTGCGGGAATTGGCGGCGTTCCAGGCCGGATCATGACCTTGCGGTGCGGAGAATTTAACATTGTGGGTTGGCAGATAGCCGTTTGGATCAAGCGCCGCGCAAAAGACCACCTTGGGGTTAAACTCAAGCATAGGCTCTTGAACCGCAGGCAAGACCTCATCCGTAAAGGCCGTGAACCGCGCCATGTATTGTTGTGGATTGGTGTTGGCAAGTTCAACGTAGCTTTGGTCAAAAAGGTCTGAGCGGCTGATGCGCCCCGAATTGATGCCATCAGCAAAAAGTGCTGAAATCCGAGAGGCGGCCTCTTGCACCTTGTTGATAAAGACCAAATCTTCGCTCGCGCCGCCAAGAGCAACGGTGGTTTGAAAAATGGTTTCAGAGGTGTTGATCAACTTGTCGACCCGTTCATGCGCGACATGGATGCCCTCGGCGGTGGCATTGGCGGCTTTGCCGATTTGGTCAAAGGCGGGTTGGAATCGCGCGACAGCGTCCCGAACCTTGTCGGCCTCAGTGACCATGATCCGGGTGGCGTCATGGGTTTTACGCACACCTTGGGCGATTTCTGTGAGCGCCAGATCCGTTTCCGACGCAGAGGAAATCACATGACTCGCGTCAGTGGAGACACCTGTCGCCTCTTCGCGCAGCCGTCCGACCCATTCGGACAGGGTGGCAATGTTCTCTTCGATCCCGGCGGCGGCGCGGGCGGTTTTGCGCGACAATTCGTTGATCGCCTCCGCCACCACGCCAAAGCCACGCCCGCTGTCACCGGCGCGCGCAGCCTCAATTTTGGCATTGATGGCAAGAATATTCACCTGACGGGCAATGTCGGCGATATTGGTGTTGTCTGCCTCAACAGCACTCAGCGAACTTGCGACCCGTTCCATACGCTCCGAAAGGTCTTTCACCCATGAGGCCACGTGTTGAGATTTTTGGCCGCTTTCGCGCACAAATCCCACTGACCCCTCAACGCGATTGAGGGTTTGATCGGTGATACTGGTGACCGTCGTCAAGGCGTCGCGCACCGCGCCATTGGCGGTCATCACGTCGGTGGCGGAGGATTGCACATCCGCCAGAACCGCAATCTGACTTTTGGATTGTTCATCGACGCTGTCAAGAAATCCCGCGATATCCACAACTTCAAAGCCAAGTCGACCGGCATATTTGGCCAACAAGCTCATTCTGTGATCCGCAGATGTCGCGTTTTCAAAGTCAGGATTCGGAATCATTGAGGCCTCCAATTGCAAGAGGACAATGGACCACGCCTCTTACGAGTTCGTTAAATCCTGAGCCTTTTCGGCCAATTCAAAGGCATTTTTGGCCGCGGTGAGCGCCAAAAGGATCGACGCGTGGCGATTTTTATAGTCGCGCGCGGGCAAAAGTGCCTCAAACCCATCAAACGGCGCAGAAGGCACCGGGCCGTTCTGTTTCAAAAACGCCTCAAGTTCGTCGCGCGCTTGCGACAGTTCGGCTCCGGTCCGCCCGATGACCTGCGCGCCCAGCACGGATGCTGCCGCCTGACCCAGCGCACAGGCTTTCACGTCTTGGGCAAAGCGCAGGACTTTTCCGTCCGCCACATCCAAATCCACGGTCACGGTCGAGCCACAGAGCGGCGCGCGCTCGCGTACGCTGGCCTGTGGCGTCTCAAGGCGCCCGGTCAGCGGAATATCGGCGGCCAGAGCCAAGAGTTTGCCAGAGTAGAGCTTGGCCAGTTCGACGGTGCTTTGAGCGGACATGGTTTGCCTTTCATCAACTGCTCTCTTAGATAGGTCACAGACCCGCCTATGGAAAGGACCTGCCATGCGCTTTGACCCGGCTTCGCTCAAATATGATGACAAAGGGCTGATCCCGGCCATCGCCCAAGACGCCGCGAGCGGTGACGTTTTGATGATGGCATGGATGAATGAGGCGGCGGTGCAAAAAACCTTGGAGACGGGGCGGGTGACCTATTGGTCGCGCTCGCGTCAGGCGTTTTGGATCAAGGGCGAGACCTCGGGTCATGTGCAGGAGCTGGTCGATTTTCGCTATGATTGCGACAGCGATTGCATCCTTGTGACGGTGGCCCAGACCGGGCCTGCCTGCCACACCAATCGCCGGTCGTGTTTTTACCGCGCGGTGCGCGATGGCGATGTGGTTGAGTTGATGCCACCCATGACGTGAGGTTTGCCTCATAAACCTATGAAATAACTCACCTTAACCCGATCATTGCCTTGACATCGCTAGGCGATAACCCCTCTTCGCGAAACTTCGAAATCGCCTTGGCATCGGTGCGTTTGGCAAGCCGTATGCCTTGGGAATCGCGGATCAACGCGTGGTGGTGATAGGCGATTTCCGGCAGATCCAACAGCGCCTGCAACAGGCGGTGGATCTGGGTTGCCTCCCTCAAATCCGCGCCGCGCACGGCCTCGGTCACGCCCTGATGCGCGTCATCCAAGACCACGGACAGGTGATAGGCGGCGGTGCCGATCTCCTTGCGCGCCAGCACGATGTCACCGACGCCATGGATCAACTCTCTGGCATCTAAATGATGGGTGCCGGGGGCGTCGGGACCGGTTTCCACCCATGAGAACCGCGTCACATCCCTCAGATATTCCACGGCTTTTTGCATATTGAGCCGCACCGCCTCGCCATGGCGAAACGATGCCATCGCACGGTGACGGCAGGTGCCGGGATAGATCACGCCATCCGGCCCCATCGGCGCGCCTTCTTGCGGGGCGGAAAGCGCGTTCATCACGTCGCGGCGGGTGCAGGAACAGGGGTAGATCAGGCCCAATTCCTCAAAGCGACTCAAAGCACTTGCGTAGATGTCTTCGCGTGCCGTGACATGCAAAACCGGTTCAGGCCAGGACAGGCCGAGCCAGCGCAAATCGGCATAGATCAAGGCCTCCCATTCCGGGCGACAGCGGGTGATGTCTCCGTCTTCGATGCGCAACAGGAACAGCCCGCCCTGCGCCCGCGCGCGCTCATAGGCGGTCAGCGCCGAATAGGCATGCCCCAGATGCAAAGGCCCGGTGGGGCTTGGGGCAAACCGGGTGACGTAGCGCGTCGCAGGGGGCATTACGGGCGATGCCTGCGATCACGCCGATCCTCGCGCGTTTGAAAAATCAAAATCCATGCCAGAAGGATGAACATCGGATGGGTCAATCCGCCCGAAAAGATCAGCGCAGGCACCCAGATCAAAAAGGTCAAAATGGCCACAAAGGGCCGCCCCGTCAGCAGGATCGACAGGGGCGGCAAGAAAATCGCGAGGATGTAATTCAAGGCAAGCCTCCTAAACCTCCGCCGCGCCCAACCAAGCTGTGAACGCGTCTTTGGCGCGGTCTGTATAGCCTTTATAGCGCTCTTTGCGGCCTTTTCGACCTCCGCGCATCCCGTCCAACGGCGGGAACAGGCCAAAGTTCACATTCATCGGTTGAAAGCTCTTGGCCTCAGCCCCGCCCGTGATGTGATGAATGAGCGCGCCCATGGCGGTGGTGCCGGGCGGCGGGGTCATCTTTTGGCCCAAAAGTTCGGCTGCGGCCAAGCGACCGGCGAGCAATCCCATGGCGGCGGATTCCACATAGCCCTCAACGCCCGTGACCTGTCCGGCAAAGCGGATATTGGGCCGGGATTTGAGGCGCATTTGATCATCCAAAAGCGTCGGAGAATTCAAAAACGTGTTGCGGTGAATGCCGCCCAAACGGGCGAAACTGGCATTTTCCAAACCCGGAATCATTTTTAAAACAGCGGTTTGCGCGCCATATTTCATCTTGGTCTGAAAGCCGACGATGTTCAAAAGCGTGCCGAGTTTGTTGTCGCGGCGCAGTTGCACCACAGCGTAAGGTTTGACATCCGGCTGATGCGCATTGGTCAGGCCAATCGGCTTCATCGGACCGAACCGAAGCGTCTCGCGACCGCGTTCGGCCATGACCTCGATCGGCAGGCAGCCGTCGAAATACCCGGCTGTTTCGCCGTCGTGGAACTCGGTCTTTTCCGCCGCCAAAAGCGCGTCGATAAAGGCCTCATATTGGTCTTTGGTCATAGGGCAGTTGAGATAGGCTTTTTGCTCTTCCTCGGTCTCCCCCTTGTCATAACGCGACTGCATCCAGGCCACATCCATGTTGATGCTCTCGGCATAGACGATGGGGGCGATGGCGTCGAAAAATGCCAAACGGTCGGTTCCGGTCTCGCGCGCAATCGCTTCGCCAAGCGCGGGCGAGGTCAGCGGACCCGTGGCAAAAATCCAAGTGCCCTCGCTGGGCAATTCGGTGATCTCGCCATATTCGACAGAGACATTGGGTAGGGCTTTGAGCGCCGCCGTGACGCTCTCGGCAAAGGGATCGCGGTCCACGGCCAAGGCGCCACCCGCGGGCAATCGGTGTTTATGCGCCATCGCCATGATCAAGCCATTGGCCGCGCGCATTTCCCAATGCAACAGGCCCACGGCGTTTTGTTCGTCATCATCCGAGCGGAACGAGTTGGAACAGACCATCTCGCCGAAATTCCCGGTGTGATGGGCGAATGTGCCCACTTCGGGACGCATTTCATGAAGCACGACTTTGAGGCCCATATGGGCCGCCTGCCATGCCGCTTCGGACCCGGCCATGCCGCCGCCGACGATGTGAAGTGTTTTATCTGTCATGCTTCGGGATGTAGATCAAAGCGGGGAGAAAGGAAAGATGGCGCAGGGGCCATTTCATTGATCCTTTGAGGCCAAGGAGCGCGGCCCGCGCCCCCTAAAACCGATAAAAAACCCCACACATCAGACTGACGTGTGGGCAGGTTTGATCGTCTTGATCCTGGGCAGGATGGACCCGTCAATGCCTTCGCCGTTCAGGCAGGTGACATCCAACTCTTTGATATTGCCGTAGATCGCCTCACCCTCTCATCAGACGCGTTTTAGAGGGGGCGTTAACTTTTATAAACTGTGTGGAAATATGTGGTGATTTGCATGCATGTGCTGCAAAAACGCACACATCACTCAGCAAAAATCACATAGAAAAAGCCGCCAGAACCGTAAGTTCGAGCGGCTTTTTGCCTATCCTATGAGGGAGATAGGGCGATGTCCTCACATTGCCGTGAGGGGCTTTTGCGCCTTATACCTCCGCCGCACCGTCCTCTTCCTCATCGCTTTCGGCGATCCAGGCCACCGATACGACTTCTTCGCCTTTGCCGGTGTTGAACACTTTCACACCACCTGCCGAGCGCGAGCGGAAGGAGATGCCTTGGACCGGGCAGCGGATGGATTGGCCTTTTGAGGTGGCCAGCATGATCTGGTCCTCGATGCCGACCGGGAAGGAGGCCACAAGCGCGCCACCGCGCATCGCTTTGTCCATCGCCGTGACCCCCATGCCGCCGCGTCCGCGCACCGGGTAGCCATGCGAAGAACTGAGTTTTCCGGAGCCATTTTGTGTAATGGTCACAAGCAGTTCCTCGGCGGCCTTCATCTCTTCGAACCGCTCCATGGTGATCGTGCCTTCTTCGGCTTCCTCATCCTCATCAGTGGCCTCAACCTCATCGGCACCGGCCATTTGACGACGCATTTTGAGGTAAGCGACCCGTTCAGAGGACTCGGCATCAAAGTGTTTGATCACCGACATTGACACGACCTCATCGTCGGCGCCCAGTTTGATCCCGCGCACACCGGTCGAGGCGCGCGAGTTGAACACACGCACGTCGGTGACCGGGAAACGAATGGCGCGGCCAGATGAGGTCACCAGCATAACATCATCATTTTCATCACAAATCCGGGCGTTGATCAGGCGGGTGCCGATCTCTTCGCCTTCGAATTTCATCGCGATCTTGCCGTTGGATTTCACATTGGTGAAATCAGACAGGCGGTTGCGACGCACCGAGCCTTTCGAGGTGGCAAAGACGATCTGAAGCCCATCCCAATCCAACTCGTCGCGATCTACCGGCATGATCGCCGCAATGCCCACGCCGGTCGGGATCGGCAGGATATTGACGATCGGTTTGCCTTTGGCGGTCCGGCCACCGAGCGGCAAGCGCCAGGTTTTCAACTTATAGGCCATGCCATCATCGGTGAAGAACAAAAGCTGCGTGTGGGTGTTGGCGACAAACAGCGTGGTGATCACGTCTTCGTCCTTGGTGGCCATGCCCGACAGGCCCTTGCCGCCGCGTTTTTGCGCGCGGTAATCGGCCAGAGGCGTGCGTTTGGCCCAACCGGAGGCGGTGATGGTGACCACCATATCCTCTTTTTCGATCAGATCTTCGTCTTCCATATCGCCCGACCAATCGACAATCTCGGTGCGGCGCGGCACGGCGAACAGGGTTTTCACCTCAATCAGCTCGTTGGAAATGATCTCCATGATCCGTTCGCGCGAAGCGAGGATGGCAAGGAAATCTTTGATCTTGCCGGCGAGCTCTTGCAACTCGTCGGTGACCTCTTTGACGCCGATCTGGGTCAGGCGTTGCAGACGCAGATCAAGGATCGCGCGGGCCTGGGTCTCGGACAGGTTATAGGTGCCATCGTCGTTCATCTTATGGCTCGGATCGTCGATCAACCGGATGTAATCGGCGATGTCCATCGCGGGCCAGCGACGTTCCATCAATTTCGCCCGCGCTTCCGCCGCATCGGCAGAAGAACGAATGGTGGCGACGACTTCGTCGACATTGGTCACGGCCACAGCCAAGCCGCAGAGGATATGGGCGCGGTCGCGAGCTTTGCGCAGCTCAAACGCGGTGCGCCGCGCCACGACTTCTTCGCGGAAGGTGATGAAATGCTCCAAGAACTGGCGCAGGGTCATCTGTTCCGGGCGACCGCCGTTGAGCGCCAACATGTTGCACCCAAACGAGGTTTGCAGCGGGGTGAAGCGGAACAATTGGTTCAGCACCACCTCCGGCGTTGCATCGCGTTTCAGCTCGACCACAACCCGCACACCGACACGGTCGGATTCGTCTTGGACATGGGCGATGCCTTCGACGCGCTTGTCACGCACCAGCTCGGCGATTTTTTCGATCATCGTCGCCTTGTTGACCTGATAGGGGATCTCATCCACGACGATGGCGTAGCGGTCTTTGCGGATCTCTTCGACGCGGGTCTTGGCGCGGATCACCACGGAGCCACGGCCCTCAAGATAGGCTTTGCGCGCGCCAGAACGGCCCAGGATCATTGCGCCTGTCGGGAAATCGGGCGCGGGCACAATTTCCATCAACCGTTCGGAGGACACGTCCGGGTTTTCGATCAGCGCCAAAGTGGCGTCGATCACTTCGCCCAGATTGTGCGGCGGGATATTGGTGGCCATGCCGACGGCGATCCCGCCCGCGCCATTGACCAACATGTTCGGGAACCGCGCCGGAAGCACGGTCGGCTCGCGGTCTTTGCCGTCATAGTTCAGGGTGAAATCGACGGTGTCTTTGTCAATATCGGCCAAAAGATAGGCGGCCGGTTTGTCCATCCGCACTTCGGTGTAGCGCATCGCCGCGGCGGCATCGCCATCCATCGAACCAAAGTTGCCCTGACCATCGAGCAAGGGCAGGGACATCGAAAACGGCTGCGCCATACGCACAAGGGCGTCATAGATCGCGCTATCACCATGCGGGTGGTATTTCCCCATGGTATCGCCGACGGACCGCGCCGATTTGCGGTAAGATTTGTCATGGGTGTTGCCCGCCTCATGCATCGCAAACAGGATGCGGCGGTGAACCGGTTTCAACCCGTCGCGCAAATCCGGGATCGCGCGGCTGACGATCACGCTCATGGCGTAATCGAGGTAGGAGCTTTTCATCTCCTGGGTGATGGAAATCTTCGGCCCGTCCCATGCCATCGGCACAATCGGAGTTTCGTCTTCGTTTTCAGGGGTTTCTGGAGTGTCGCTCACGGTGTCCGCCTGTTGTTTGGTGCGATCTATATAATGTTATGCGGCATCTTACATCATACGGGATGTGGGGTGCAATGGGGGAACCGGGGATGATTTTGTCCGAACGACCCCATCGGATGAGATGCCTTTGGCAGCCAAGTCAGAAGAGTGACAACATATTGTTTTTATAGACAATTAACCAATTTCAGGCAGACTGAGTCTCAGGGAGGCAAACGTACAGGAAACACCCAAGCAACAGGAGAGACCTTGATGGCAACAGCGCAGCAAAACCAGATGAGTGACACCGAGATGATGCTCACGGGATATGGCCTGACTTTGGCGGAATTCACTTACCGAATGCCGGATCACCAAAGCGTGCTGAATACGTTTTCATGGCAGCTCTACGATCTTGCGCCGGATTATCCGAAATTGTTCAAATTCATCGCGTTTTGGCACGAGACCATCGAAGGCCCGTTGCACCATGTGCGTTTCACCCATCGCAAATTGATCTCACCGGGCGAATGGCGCAATTGCGTCGGCGAATTTACCATTCATTGAAGGCCATGCCTGAAAGCAAAGCGCGCGGCGGGGCACGATCCGCCGTGGCTCAAAACCGTTTCAACAGCTTTTTAAGCGGTGTGGTCGCGTCGCCGGTGTAGGAGGCCTCCGACACCTGACGAAACCGATCCCGCAGCGCCTCGGCGCGCAGATCGGCCAAAGGCCCACCCACCCGCTTGCGACTGCGGCGCGCGGTGGGAAAGGGGACCACAATGGGTGCGGTGGGTTTCTTTTGTTTCATATCCTGAAGATTCGCACAAAGCCCGGCGATTTCAATCCTGAAAACACATTTGTGAGCGCGGTTTCGACAAAAAATGGCGGGATGGTTAAAACTGCATCCGCGTGAAAGCCGGGTTTAACGTGCCGCCGCGCAAGATCTCCGCTCAGCGCGACCTTGTCCACGCCATGATCCAAAGTGCCACAAACACCAGCGAGAACAAGAAATTCCAGCCCGCCATGGTGATGCCAAGGCCCCATGTGTCCCAAACGATCTCGTCACACAGAACAAGTTTCGCCGCCCCCGCAGAGGGCAAAAGATCCATGCCGGAGAGGCCAGACAGGCCTGGGCCAGAGGAGGTGCAGGAGCTTGGGCCGGGCCACCAGCCCTGTTCGACACCGGCGTGAAACAGACCAAGGCCAGAGGAGACCACCATCACCAGCGCGCCCAAAACCAGCAAAAGCCGCAGGCGGGTCGCCAGAAACAGCGCGCCGATGACAATGACGATGGCATGGGGCCAGCGTTGCCACAGGCACATCGCGCAGGGCGCATAGCCCATGGCCTGAAATACAAACGCCCCCAAAAGGATCGACAGCGATCCCAGCGTGGCCAAAAGGGCCAAATGCAGGCGGGTGAGACGAGAAATCAAAGCTGTCATAGAAATTTCACGGCGTAAAAGCCGCCCACAAGCAAGAGGATGAGCACGGTGAACACCAGTCCCAACCGGCGTTCGATAAAGTCGCGGATCGGATCGCCAAATTTCCACAACAGGGCGGCGACGACGAAAAACCGGATCGAACGCGCGGCAATCGAGGCGACGATGAACACCGGCAAGGACAGTTGCGTGGTGCCCGACAAGATGGTGATCACCTTATAGGGGAAGGGCGTGACCCCCGCGATCAACACGGCCCAGGCGCCCCATTCATTATATTTGACGGCGAATTCGTCGAAATAGGCGTCTTTGCCATAGAATTCCAACACCGGGCGACCAATGGTTTCAAACGCGCCAAAGCCGATCCAATAGCCCAACATCCCGCCCAAAACAGAGGCCAAAGTGGCGATTCCGGCGATTTTGAACGCATCCTTCGGGCGCGCCACGATCAGCGGAATCATCAAAATGTCTGGCGGGATCGGAAAGACCGAGCTTTCCACAAAGGCGACAACCGCCAAGGCCCAAAGCGCATGCGGACTTTCCGCCAAGGACATCGTCCAATTGTACAACCGCTTTAGCATGCGCCGAAAATCCCCGCTTGTTCTCGGTCTATAGGCCCCATTCTTCTCCAAGGGTCAAGCATATGCCGGGTGCTTTCGGCTTGTCGGCGTGATGGGTGACGTTATTGTGAGCACAGTTTTGATTTTGGCCGAGGGTGAGTGATGAAATGGCAAGGTCGGCGCGGGTCGCGCAACATTGAGGATCGGCGGTCCATGAGCGGCGGCAAGGCCGTGGGCGGGATCGGCGGCTTGGGCCTGATCGCGGTTGTGGTGATCGGCTATTTCCTCGGCATCGACGTCACGCCGCTGCTCGAAGGGGCAGGGGGCATCAGCACCCAAACCCAGACCACCCAAATCACCGCCGCCGATGAAGAGGCGGCGCAATTCGTCTCCGTCACCCTGGCCGACACCGAAGAGATTTGGACCGGAGTCTTTGCCGATCAATTGAACGCGCGCTATCAACCGCCGATTCTGGTGCTCTATAAGGGCGTGACCCAAAGCCCCTGCGGCTCGGCTTCGGGGGCGACCGGGCCGTTTTATTGCCCTTCGGATCAAAAAGTCTACCTCGACACCGATTTCTTCACCACGATGAGCCGCACACTGGGCGCGAAGGGCGATTTTGCCGCCGCTTACGTGGTCGCGCATGAAGTGGCGCATCATGTCCAAAACGAATTGGGCATTTTGGGCCAGGCCAATGCCTACCGCGCGCAGGTCAAGGAGGACAAAAGCAACGCCGTCTCGGTGATGATCGAACTTCAGGCCGATTGTTATTCAGGGATTTGGGCGAAAAAGGCCGATGAGGCCTTTGGGTCGATTGAGCATGGCGACATTCGCGAGGCGTTGAATGCGGCCAAACAAATCGGCGATGACACGTTGCAAAAGAACGCCGGACGCGTGCCGCAGCCGCACACCTTTACTCATGGCACCTCCGAGCAGCGCCAAACCTGGTTTGCGACCGGTTATAAAACCGGGGATTTGGCCTCTTGTGACACTTTTTCTGCGGATCGGTTATAAATCTGACAAATCCCTCTTGTCGTCGCCCGCGAGCTTCGATAAATGCCCTTTACCGCGCCGATGTGCGCGGGACTTTTGCCCGTGTGGTGGAATTGGTAGACACAGGGGATTCAAAATCCCCCGCTGTAACAGGCTTGGCGGTTCGAGTCCGCCCACGGGTACCATTATTAAAAGAGGTGACTACCAAGTCCTCTTTTAGCCGCCAGTTGGTCACCAGTTGGTCACCAGAGAATTGCTCTGGATTACTCCCAAAACAAAGCTTTACTATTGAGTGCTCACTTGGTGCTGTTGTAACTTATGTGCAACAAGGCGGGTCGCATCCTATTGAAACTCAAACCCGAGCAGATCTTCCTTGGTATGAATAGTCTCGCATAAATCGCGACGGTAGGCTCGTATACCATAACATGCATCAATGATCGTTTCTTTCAACACAAGCTCTTCGGACCAATCAGCGTTATCAAACCGCTCAAATGCAACTTTTTTCAAATACTCCAATCTCTCTTGCGACTTAGTCTCAAAGGTTAATCCTGAGAAATAGCTCATCGCCCGGATGCAGACGTTATCTTCTTCCTCCCAAGGCCATTCCTGCAGAATGGCTCTGAGCTCCAGTTCAAGATAACTTGCCGAATGCCAGTAATTACAGACAGCCGTGATCACGGCAGCCGCTCTCTCATCGAAAAAGTCATTCTCGCGAAAATATGCGAATGCCGTTCGGTAGCGTTGCAGCCCCTTATCGTCACAATCAAACAGCAAGGCATAAGCGTATACGCCAGCGTCAAATTGGTGCTCGAAGTCTCCCCAGAACATGTCATGGACCAAAGCCCTGTCTTCCTTGGGAATGTCCCGATCAGATTTGCGGGCCTGCCAAATGTAGTTCAAACGCGTTTCGGTATCCATCAGTCTATAATGTCCGTCGATTTTTGGGCCGCCTCAGGGGCTATTGAAATGATACCAGCAACGCGCAGGGGTTGGATAGGCGACCTCTTTAAGCAGAACCAAAAAGAATTTTAGATGGATGTTCTTGATCCAAAGAATATTGAGAGGAAAGAGGTGAGTGTTGTGTTTTTTAAGGGAGTAGGGCGTTTTATCGCGATTTGGGGAATTCAAAGCGTAGCGTTGGTGGTGACAACGTTTGTCTACACGGGGCTGTTTCACAGCAATATCTATTGGCCCTTTGCGCCCCTCAGCCAAAGTGCGGGCGGGACCTTGGACTATGTCTTTGTCGCGCTGTTTACCCTTGTTACGCTGTTTCTATCGCTGCGAGCAAGGTCGGTCTCTCGCACCACGATGACATGAATCGCCTATATTTTCTTTGGTGCGGCTTTGCTTGTGAGCAATGTCGTTGTGTTTTTCCTGTCGGGAGTCTTTTTCATCGGGGAAAGCCTTTGATGTTGCGACACAGAACGTGTTCGACAACCATAGTGTTGACCAAACAGGATGAACCTCTTCGCCATAAAAGGCCAAAGGTTCCCAAACCGAGCCACGGGCGTTAGGCTGAGTTCAGTGAGCTGCGAATCGAGACTTTGGGGGTTGGGGTGATACTATTGCCCAGATTTGACCTTCAATTCAGTCATATTGACCACAAGGTCGCGCCTTTAGGGTAATATGACTGCAATCACTCCTGTATTCTGGCTTTATAACCAAACAAAACTTCAGGGATCTCTCATGAAAAACACCACAGTTCTCGGCGCATTTGGCGCTTTGGCCCTTTTGGGCGCCACTTTGGCCACGCCAGCCGCCGCCGATAAACTCGATGACGTTTTGGGCTCGGGCAAGCTGCGCTGCGCCGTTGTACTCGACTTCCCGCCCATGGGCTACCGTGACGCCAACAACGAACCGGCCGGCATGGATGTCGACATCTGTAAAGATCTCGCAAGCCGCATGGGCGTTGATGCCGAAGTCGTGGGCGTTACCTGGGCCGAACGTATTCCGTCGCTGATCTCTGGCCGCACCGATGTGGCGATTGCCTCCTCTTCGGACTCGCTTGAACGCGCCCAGACCGTGGGTTTCTCCATCCCCTATATGGTGTTCCAGTTCCAATCCCTGCTGCCCGCGGATTCCGAGATCACCGAATGGGACCAGTTGAAAGACGCCAATGTCGGTGTCGCGGTTGGTACGACCTATGAATCCGAACTGACCGATTACAGCGCCGCCAATTGGCCGGACGGCAAAGGCAAGATCACCACCTTCCAAGCCGAAAACGACACCTACCTCGCCGTGTCCCAAGGCCGCGTCGAAGCCGGGATCGCCACAGACACCGCCATCGCCAACATTCTGCAATCGGATAGCTTTTCCAACCTCAAAGCCGGTCCCGTGGCCCCCTTTGGTGCGGATATCGTCGGCTTTATGACCCAGCGAAACGAATTTGGCTGGATCAACTACCTCAACCTCTACATCAATCACGCCTATCGCGACGGCACGCTCGGTGATCTCTATGAGACACATATCGGTGGCGAAATGCCTGACCTGACGACCGTTGGCGTTTATTATTAAACCCTGAGTACGTTTAACCTTGGCGGCGGCAGGCACCCCCTGTCGCCGTCCAACTTATGGGTCATTTGGATGGATTATCAATTCCACTGGCGACCAGTTATTCAGGCTCTTCCCGATCTTCTGAAAGCCTCTCTGGTCACACTTCAGGTCTCTCTTATCGCGATGGCACTTGGCCTGATGATCGGCCTTGTGCTCTATTTCTTTCGGGCCAGCCAACTGCGCGTTCTGCGCGGGTTTGGCTCCACCTGGGTCGAAATTGCGCGCAACACGCCTTCGCTGTTCCAAATTTTCGTGTTCTATTGGGGACTTGGCGAGTTCGGGATTTTTCTCAGCTCCTATACGGCGGTCGTTGCCGCGCTGACCTTCAATTGCGCGGGGTATATGGCCGAGACCTATCGCGGTGGCTTTAATGCCGTGAACGCCGGTCAGGACAAGGCCGCGCGCACGCTGGGCATGACCCGGTTTCAATCCATGCGCTATGTGGTGTTGCCGCAAGTGTTGCGCGCCATTTACGGGCCGATGACGAACCAGTTCACCTGGGTCATTCTGGCCTCCTCTCTGGGGATGTTGGCGGGTCTGCGTGAATTGTCGGGCGAGACGCAATATTTCAACTCGCGCACCTTCCGCACTTTTGAATTCTTCGCCGCCACAGCCGTGATCTACTATCTGATCGCGAAAATGGCGCTTCTGTTGATGGCCCTTCTTGGACGGCCCTTGTTCAAAGCGGAAAGGGCAAAGTCATGACGGATGTCTTTACCACGCTTCAATGGAGCGATCTGATCTTCCTGCTGGAAGGGGCTTGGAAAACCGTTCAAATCTCTGTCGTCTCCATCCTTTTGGGCACATTGTTGGGCATGGTCTTCGGCTGGCTGATGTCGCTGAACAACAAGCTGATCACCTTTGCGGTCATGGCCGTGCTGGATGTGTTCCGCTCGGTGCCTTTGCTGATCCAATTGATCCTGTTTGACAGTTTCGTGGCAATTGCGGGCTTTCCATTGCCGGCATTTTGGTCGGGCACGATCGTGTTGATCATCTACACCGCCTCGCTTGTGGCTGTGGTTGTACACTCGGGCATCGACTCTGTGCCTGCGGGTCTACGTGCCGCCGCGCGGTGTTTGGGGATGAGTTATTGGCAGGAAATGCGCCATGTGACCACGCCCGTGGGCCTGCGCACGGCGTTTCCGTCCTGGCTTGGTGTCGCACTGGCGACCATCAAAGACTCCGCTCTGGTCTCGGCCATCGGCTATGTCGAATTGCTGCGCGCCTCGCAAATCCTCAACACCCGCACCCAAGAGTCGGTCAAAATCATGCTGCTGGTCGGCCTGATCTACTTTATCATCTCCTACCCGCTGTCGCGATTGGGCGCACGTTACGAACAGAGGCAAAAATCATGATCGTACTGGAAAACCTGCACAAATCCTTTGGCCCTCTGGAAGTTCTCAAAGGCATCAACCTGACCGTGGACAACGGCGAGGTCGTCTCGCTGATCGGCGCGTCTGGCTCGGGCAAATCGACGCTGCTCTATTGTATCAACGCGCTCGAAACCATTGATGGCGGCAAGGTCACCGTCGATGGGGTGGAGGTGCATGCCAAGGGCACCGACATCAACAAGCTGCGCCAGAAATTGGGCACGGTGTTTCAGCAATGGAACTCGTTCCCGCATCTGACCGCGCTGGAAAATGTTGCCCTCGCGCCGCGTGTGGTGTCGAAATTCAGCCGCAAAGACGCGCAAGAGATCGCCGCCAAGCAACTCAAACACGTTGGTCTGGGCGACAAGCTCAACCACTATCCGTCGCAGCTTTCGGGCGGTCAGCAACAGCGTCTGGCGATTGCCCGCGCGCTGGCGATGGAACCGACCTATATGTTGTTTGACGAGGCCACCTCGGCGCTTGACCCGGAGCTTGTTGGCGAAGTGCTCGACATCATGCGGCTTCTGGCCTCTGAGGGCATGACGATGATCGTCGTCACTCATGAGATGAGCTTTGCCCGTGATGTCTCTGATCGCGTTGCCTTTTTCAAAAAAGGCGTTCTGGCCGAAATCGGTGCGCCGGAAGATGTGATGAACAATCCGCAAGACCCCGATCTGCAACGGTTCCTCTCGACCATCGGCTAATTCTATCAGATCACACAGCCAAAGAACCGCCGTTCCTCACATTGGAGCGGCGGTTTTTTCGTGTGTGACATTGCGGTCCAAACGAAAACCCCCGCGCCATGTTTCGGGCGCGGGGGGAAACGTGTTTGGTGCGGCGGCGGAATGCTGCGGCTCTTATCCCGCCAAAAGCGCCGCGTTGCCGCCCGCCGCCGTGGTGTCGACGCACATGTGCCGCTCATGGGCGACATGGGCCGCATCGGGCAGGGCGGTGATCAGTGGCAGGATCGCGCCCTCACGCAGCGACAGCGCCTCGGCATAGGCGCGCGGCTCACCTCCCCAATAGATCACGCCATCAAACCCGGTGAGGGTGGTCAAAACGGCGGGGTCCATCGTGCCTGTGCATGGGACCGCAACCCCGCCCAAGGCCTCAACGGCGGCGATTTGTGCATCAACGGCGGCCTGTCCCGGCCCCATGCACAGGATCGGTGCGCGCGCGTAGGTGCGCAGGGTGTTGGCCTCGCCAGTCGGCCCCGGCATCTCGGTGGCCGCCAAAAGCCCGCCGCTTTGGGTCTTGGCAAGTGACGTCTTGGCCAGCGCCGCTTTGAGCGCCTCCAGATCACAGGGCGTGTCCCAAACCCCCGCCTCGGTCGCGGCCTGCGGTTTGATAAATCGGGTCAGGTAGCTCGGCCCCCCAGCTTTTGGCCCGGTGCCCGAAAGCCCTTCGCCGCCAAAGGGTTGGCTGCCAACGATGGCACCGATTTGGTTGCGGTTCACATAGAGGTTGCCGACATGAATGCCATCCGCGATCTCTTGCACCCGCGTATCGATCCGCGTGTGCAACCCAAAAGTCAGGCCAAAACCGCGCGCGTTCACATCCGCAATCACCTTGTCCAACTCATGCGCCTTGAAGGTGGCGACATGCAGCACAGGCCCAAAAATCTCGCGTTCCAGATCGGCAATGCCGCCGACTTTCAACAGGGTCGGGGCAACGAACAACCCGGATTCTGGCGCATCACCGCGATGCAGCAGCGCGCCCTTGGCCGCGTTTGCGGCGATATAGGCGTTGATGCTGTCATAGGCCGCCTGGTTGATCACCGGACCGACATCGGTGGCCAACACCCAGGGGTCGCCAACGCAAAGCTCATCCATCGCGCCTTTGAGCATTTCGATAAAATGCGGGGCAATGTCGTCTTGGACATAAAGGCAACGCAGTGCAGAACAGCGTTGGCCCGCCGATTGGAACGCCGAGGCCACGATGTCGCGCACGGCTTGCTCGGGTAGGGCGGTCGAGTCGACCAACATGGCATTCAACCCGCCGGTTTCCGCGATCAAGGGCGCACCCGCGTCCATATGGGTCGCCATGGCGCGGCGGATGGATTGGGCGGTGGCGGTCGAGCCGGTGAACACCACGCCCCCCACGCGCGCGTCCGAGGTCAGGGTGCGCCCCACGGTGGAGCCAAGCCCGGTGATCAGTTGCAGAGCGGATTGTGGCACGCCCGCCTCATGCAGCAGCGACACGGAGATGCTGGCAATCACCGGCGTGGCTTCGGCGGGTTTGGCGATGATGCCATTGCCTGCCGCCAGAGCCGCGCCGATTTGGCCAGAGAAAATCGCCAGAGGGAAATTCCACGGACTGATTGCGGTGAAAATCCCGCGCGCATCCATCATGTCGCCGCGCATCTCGGCCTGACCGGCGTAATAGCGCAGGAAATCAACGGCTTCGCGCAGCTCGCCGACGCAATCGGCCAAGGTCTTGCCCGCCTCACGCGCCAAAGTGGCAAAGATCAGACCGGTGTTGGCCTCGTAAAGATCGGCGGCGCGGCGCAGCACCTGCGCACGCTCAGATACGGGCGCATCCCACGTGGCCGCATCCTCGATAGCGCGCAGGGCGGTGGCCTCATCCGCCTCCAAAACCGCGCTCACGACCTCGCCTGTGGCCGGGTTCACAACATCGCAGGTCACGCCTGTGGCCGGGCGCAGGGTGATCGGCCCGGCCTCGGGCAGGGGCACATCGCGAGCCGCGTAAATCTTAGTCAAACAGGCCTCATCCGAGAGATCAAAGCCCTTGGAATTGGTCCGACCTTCGGTGGCAAACATATCTTTCGGGGTGCGCAACCCAGAGGGAGGGGTGGCGGCGGCCAGCGCGGTGAACGGATCGGCGGCGATCTCTTCCGGGCTGACGTCTTCGTCCACCAATTGGTTCACAAAGGACGAGTTCGCGCCATTTTCAAGCAGGCGGCGGACCAGATAGGCCAACAAATCGCGATGCGCGCCAACCGGGGCGTAAATCCGACAGCGGGTTTTTTCGTCTTTGATCACAACATCATGCAGTTGCGCCCCCATGCCATGCAGGCGCTGGAATTCAAACGGACGGCCCTCGGCCATGTCCAAAATCGCAGCGACGGAATGGGCGTTATGGGTGGCAAATTGCGGATAGATGCGATCCGAATAGCCAAACAATTTGCGTGCATTGGCGATGTAGCTGACATCGGTCGCGGTCTTGTTGGTGAACAGCGGGAAATCGTCGAGACCTTCGACCTGCGCCCGTTTCATTTCGGTGTCCCAATAGGCGCCTTTGACCAGACGGACCATGATTTTGCGATCCAGATGCGTGGCCAGCGCGTTGAGCCAGTCAATCGTCTGACCGGCGCGTTTGCCATAGGCCTGCACCACCACGCCAAAGCCATTCCAGCCCGCGAGATCGGCACTCGTCAGCACCGCTTCGATCACTTTGAGCGAGAGGACCAGACGGTCCTGTTCTTCGGCGTCGATATTCAGGCCGATCCCGGCCTGTTTCGCCATCACCGAGAGATCATGCACGACCGGCACCAGTTCCGCCATCACGCGCGCCTCTTGGGCGACCTGATAGCGCGGGTGCAGGGCGGAGAGTTTGATCGAGATGCCGGGGTTGGTTTCGACCGAGCCATGGATAGCGGCCTTGGCGATGCTTTTGATCGCATCGCTGTAAGATTTGGCATAGCGCGTGGCGTCGGCTTTCGTCATCGCGGCCTCGCCCAACATGTCGTAGCTATAGGTGTAGCCCTGTTTTTCGCGCTCGCGGGCGCGCTCCAGCGCCTTGTCGATGGTCTGACCCAAAACGAACTGGCGGCCCATCTGTTTCATCGCCTGGCCCACGGCCACGCGGATCACCGGTTCGCCCACACGTTTGATCGCCGCGCGCAGCACACGCGCCACGCCCGGATCGCGTTCGTCCAACACCCGGCCCGTGAGCATCAAAGCCCATGTCGAGGCATTGACCAGCGGAGAGGAGGCTTCGCCAATGTGTTTCGACCAATCGGAGGGGGCAATTTTATCCTCGATCAGCGCGTCGATGGTTGTGGCATCCGGCACGCGCAACATCGCTTCGGCCAAACACATCAGCGCCACGCCCTCTTGGGTTGAGAGGCCATATTCCGCGAGGAATTTTTCCATCAAACCGGGGTTGGCCTCGGCCCGAATGCGGCGGATATAGCCGGCTGCCCGGTTCGAAATCGCCACGCGTTCCGGCTCCGTCAGGGCACCCTGTTGCATGAGGTCTTTCAAAACATCCTGTTCAGGTGCAATTTTGGCGCGCCCTGAAAACGTGTCGAACTTATGATCGAACATGGTCCACTCCGGAATTTGTTTCACCCTGAATATCTGCGTTCCTCTGGTCGTTGCGTCCAAAATCGCGTATTGATGCAGACAAATCGTACAAAAATATCCCGCAAAAAGGACGAATAATGATTATTGACGAGGCTGACCGCAAAATCCTGCGCGAATTGCAACACAACGCCCGGATTCCAGTGACAGAATTGGCCAAACGGGTTGGACTTTCGAAAACACCCGTGGCCGCGCGGATCAAGAATATGGAAGAGGCGGGGCTGATCTCGGCCTACCGCGCCGTGGTCTCACCGCTCAAACTCGGGTTGAGCCATGTCACCTTTGTCGAAGTGCGCATGTCCGACACGCGCGAATCTGCGCTCAAGAAATTCAATGAGGCGGTCAAACTCGTGCCCGAGATCGAGGAATGCTACATGATCGCGGGAGGGTTTGATTATCTCGTCAAAGTGCGTGCCCATGATATAAACCATTATCGTCAAGTGATGGGCGATAAAATTTCAGCGCTGCCCTTTGTCAATTCGACCTCAACCCATGTGGCGATGGAGGCCATCATCGAACCGTCCGAAATCGTGGTTTGACAGACCGTTGGGTAGGTCGTTTCTCAGATTTGTGGCATTTACCAAGATGTTAAGCCGCCGTTGTGGCCAAGTTTTCGCCACAGTGATTCGAAGAGGGCCAATGTCATTGTTTTCGCTTTGGCCCCATTTCAAAGCAATTGCGGCCATTGGTTCCATTCCGACAAATGCAATCTGTGAATGGGTTAAAATTGAGGCAGGATAAGGGCGGCGTCCGCCAGGGTATGTGACGTTAGGTTAATCACCGCTGGAGCGCGCAGGTTCCGGTTTGAAAAATGACCTATAATACCATGAAGTAAAAAGATAAAAACAGAAAACCTGCGCAATATCTGTCCCGGACGTCTCAGGTTGGACGACGGGTTTGCGCTCGATTTCACCGCGTGATTTGCGACGCATTTCGACGACAGGACAATTTTTAGCCCATTTTCCCCGTATGCACGGACACCTTTTTGACATATCCATAAGTGGCCCAACTGGGGGGCAACATAAGGCCACGGGGGCGGCTGCGTTAAGTTTCGAAGTCCGAGAAGGGCGTCGGCTTGCGTGTCCGATGTGGTACATGGATCGTTCATTCGATCTGCTGCTGCGTGTGACGATTGCGAGTTTTGCCATCGATGTGATGGCTATGTCTTCTCGAACTTTACAATTTCAATGCAGACGCTTTGGTCTTGTGTTTATGGGACTCATCCGGGCAACCGGTCGCGTTATTTTTCCGTTCTTGTCGAGCGGTGGTGAAGGAATGAGAAGATGACATATACGCATACGCATGATGATGATTGCGATCCAAAAGATCCAACCCCGACCACACCGACCCCGTTGACAGGGACTGTTGATGGGACCGCTGGTGACGATTACATCGACGTTGCATATACCGGTGATCCTGAAGGCGATGTCATTGATGGGGCGGACGGCCTTGATGATGTCGTCTATGCGGGCGGCGGTGACGACACCGTGCTTGGTGGCGAAGGCAATGACACCATCTATGGTGACACCGGCGTAGCAACCACCACATCCACCGAAACATTCTCTTGGGCGGACATCACAGATCAGGATTGGTGTGGCCTTGGCACCGTGGACAACGGCGATGACCTCGAAGGTCTGACGCTGACCCAAGACACCGGCAATGTCACAGTGACGGTCACCACCCCGGACACTTATGACACATGGCACGCCAGCAACATTGGCGTGGATTCGAATTTCTCCACCAATACGGTCAACGTCGATGGGGTCGATGGCGCAGATTCCCACTCCTCCCTCGCGTCCAACGCGGCAGCGGGCGAAGTTGGCACCTATGCCATGTCTTTCTCTGACGATGTCCAAAACGTCACCTTCAACATCTCTGACATCGACGCCAATCTCGGTCAGGTGACCGTGATCGCCTATGACGCGGACGGCAATGAAATTCCGGTCACGTTTGACATCGGCTCTGACCTGATCCTCTCTGGCAATACGGTCACGGCCGAGGACACCGACAACGTGTCACCCTCCGCCGACAGCAACACCGTTACCGTGAGCATCGCGGGCCCGGTGGCCTCGCTTCAGATCATCCACACCAATCCGGGCACGGGCGTGTCAGGCATTCACATTTCTGACGTGACCTTTGATGCCGTTTCCGGCACCGAGCTGACCGAAGGCGAAGGCGACGACACCTTGATTGGCGGCGCAGGCGATGACGTGATCTTTGGCCAAGGTGGCAATGACACGTTGCAAGGCGACGAAGGCACCAACACGCTGGACGGCGGCGCAGGCGACGACACCTTTATCGGTGGCGCAGGTGCGGACACGTTCACCGGCGGTGCAGGTCAGGACAACATTGATTACTCCGGCTCAGACGCTGCGGTCAATGTCGACCTGTCGACCTCGACACTCTCCGGTGGCGACGCCGAAAACGACAGTATCTCCAGCGGTATCGACGGTGTGATCGGCTCTGACTATGACGACACCCTGACCGGTTTTGATCATCAGGGCACCGATCCGGCCGACACATATACCAATGAATTCTGGGGCATGGGTGGCGATGACACCATCACCGGCGGTGGCGGCGACGACTATCTCGACGGTGGCGACGGCAATGATTACATCGAAGGCGGCGATGGCGATGACGTCATCATCGGCGGCGACATCGGCAGCCCGGATCGCGGCTACCCCGGCGTGTTTCCGGGCGATGCGGACACCACCAATGACATGGACACGCTGCTGGGCGGCGCGGGCAATGACACGATTTCAGGTGGCGACGACAATGATTACATCGACGGCGGTGCCGACAATGACACCATCGACGGCGGCTTTGACGATGACACCATTTTGGGCGGCTCTGGCGATGACTTTATCGTCGGTGGCGAAGGCTCCGACACAATCGACGGCGGTGAAGGCAATGACATCATCTATGGTGGTCTTGCACCGGGCTTCCCGGACAGTCTGAACATCCCCGATGATGCGGGCGATCTTGTCACCGACAACGGCCAGGACGTGATCCACGGCGGTGCGGGCAACGATACGATCTATGGTCAAGACGATGACGACCTGATCTATGGTGGCGATGGCGACGACACCATCTATGGCGGCATCGACAACGACACGATCTATGCCGGTGCGGGCCATGACATTGTTGATGGCGGAGAAGACAACGATACGATCTACGGCGGCGGCGACAATGACGTTCTGTCCGGTGGCGATGACCAAGATACGATTTTTGTCTCCTTGGACGATGTGACGTCTGGTGTGAACAACACCACCGTGGACGGTGGCGCCGGCGGCGTGGATTGGGATACGCTTGATCTGTCCGGTCTGTTGTCCAATGGCTGGGTGATCACCCACGAAGTGCAAAACCCGGACTCCGATGGCAACGGCTTTGACGGTCAGATCCAACTCTACAACGCCGGTTTGGACCAATACGCCAACATCAATTATACCAATATCGAGGAAATCATCCCTTGCTTCACGCCGGGGACGCTGATTGCGACACCCAAAGGCGAAGTCGCGGTGGAAACCCTCAAACTGGGCGACAAAGTCATCACCCGCGACAACGGTCTTCAGGCGATCCAGTGGATCGGCAAGAAATCCCTGTCCTCTGCCGATCTGGCGGCCCGTCGTGCATTGATGCCGGTGATGATCCGTCAGGGCGCACTTGGTGCCGGTCTGCCGGAGCGGGACATGATGGTCTCTCCAAACCACCGCATGTTGGTCTCCAACGAAAAAGCCGCGCTTTTGTTTGACGAGCACGAAGTTCTTGTGGCCGCCAAACACCTGACCCGCTTGGACGGTGTCGAGGTGATGGATGCGGCTGAGGTGACCTATATCCACGTCATGTTCGAGCGCCACGAAGTGGTCCTCTCGGACGGGACATGGTCGGAAAGCTTCCAGCCGGGCGATTACACCCTCGCCGGAATTGGTGAAGACGCCCGTCAGGAAATCTTTACACTCTTCCCGGAATTGCAAGACGTGTCAGCCCGCGGTGGCTTCACCGCCGCCCGTCGCATCCTTCGCAAACACGAAGCCGAGCTTTTGGTCTCCTGATCCAAGCTAAAAACGTCACGCCTTTCACCTGAGACAGGGGAAAGGCGCAACGCTTTAAAGAACGCTCTCCCGGCGTTGGTGACACGTTCACCTGCGCCGGGAACCTCGGTGGCCACAGGGGGCTGGGCCACCAGAGGATTATCTATAGCCTTGGCTGATCTGCATTGTCTTGCGTATCACATCACCGCTTTTCCGGCTTCGCGGCCTCAGTCTGCGCCAAAACCGCGCCCGAGCGCTTTCCATCCGATAAAAGCAAGAATAAACGCGCCCAGAGCGGCGACCAAAATCGGCATCAGAATAGCCATGTCACGGGCCACAACGCCCTGTGCGCCACGCGCAATCAGTCCCGACAATACAAGACCAATCGGCATCATGCCCCAGGCGAAAAGCCGATAGAGGCTGTTGACCCGACCCAAAAGGGCGTCGGGGATGGCGCGCTGTCGATAGGACACGGAAACCGTGTTCCAAATCAGCCCCAAAAATTCAAACACCGCCAATGTCAGTCCCAAACTCACCGGACCGGGCGCGAATGCGATGGCGAGAAAGATCGGAGCAGAGGCCAGCAACGCCAGTTGAGCCGACCGGCTTGGCCCAAGCACGCGGATAATGCCGCCGCCGAGCCATCCGCCCAAAATGCCGCCCACCGCCCCCGAGGCCAAAATCAGCCCATAAACCTGTGCGTTTAGGCCCAGGTTTTCCTGAACATGCAGGACAAGTGCGATCATCATCATATGAAATAGCAGATTCCAAAACCCGGTGATCCACGCAAGGCTACGCAGCACGGGGGCGGCACGCAAAAAGGCCGCGCCTTCTTTGAGTTCCGCGCGCCAATCGCGGGCGCGCGTGCCCGCCGCGCGAAACACGCCCTTGATCCGCAGCACAAGGAAAATGGCGGCAAAATAGCTGATCGCATTCAAAAGAAACGGCGCGGGCAGGGCAAAACCGATCAACATCGCGCCGAAAGCCGGCCCAATCAAAGCGTTGCCAATCAGTTCCACACTCCAAAGTCGCCCGTTTGCGGTTTCAAGTTCGGCATGTGGGACGAGCGTCGGCAACATGGTTTGGGCCGCATTGTCGCGAAACACTTCGGCGACACCGACCACGCTGGCCCCGCACAGAAGCGCCCAGAACAGCCAAAGGTTGGAGATGCCGCTGGCGGGGGCGGGCGCGAGGGGCAGGGCGGAGACAATCGCCACGCCCACCGCCAAAAACGCCACCGCGCGCAGGGCGTCCATCCGCAAAATCAACACCCGCCGATCGGCGCGATCGGTGATGATCCCCGCAGGAATGGCACAGAGCGCCCAAGGCAAGCGCAGGGCCACAGGCACCAAAGCGATCCAGACCGGATCGCGGGTCAACAGTGACGCGAGCCAAGCCCAAGCCACCGTGGCAATGCCATCGGCCAAATTGGTCAGGCCACTGGCCAGTATGAAACGGTGGAGCGGGCGAAGGGTCATTTTAAGGGCCAAATTGATTTAAAGAAACAGCGGGTCAGAGGTCACATCTGACGCCAATCCTCCAGCGTATCCATGTCCCAAGTCGCCGCCTCGGACGGCATTTCCACCCGTTTGGCACCGTATTTTGCCATCAATTCCTGCGCGCCATGATCGCCGGTGAGCCTGTCAAATTCGGGCAAAAGGGAGGCGGGAAAGATCACCGGATGACCATCGCGCCCGCTTTGGCTCATCGCGCGCACACTCTGCGTGCCCTCAAAGGTTTCAAACAGCGCAACCAAAGTGTCAAGATGCGCGGCGGTGATGAAAGGCAGATCGGCCAGCATCACGATCAACCCGTCATAGCCGCCTGAAATCGCCGCTTTGGCCAAGCATTTCAACGTCGCGGACAGGCCGTCATTGGCTTGTTCGACACAGACAAAGGCATCGCGCCGCCGCAATATGGCCCGACGGCTGGCGAAATACGGATGGGTGTCCGGCGGCAAAGCGACCAAAATATCATGGCCCTTCGCCGCCGTAATGGCCCGACGCAAAAGCGTGTCGGGGGAGTGCAGGGATGGCGGGGTCGACAATTTGTCAAACCCCATCCGGCTTGAATTCCCCGCCGCACATATTCCCGCAAGCAAACGCATTTTGAGCCCCTGTGTTTGGCCGACCATCAGCGCTTTATTTTTCTGGCAACAACCCGCGCGGTGAAAACCGCAGCACGACCAAAAGGATCACGCCCATGGTCAAATAGCGCATATAGGCCACGCGTTCGATCAATCCAGCCTTAAACGACGAGCCATCGTCCATGCCCGAAGTGATCACATTGACGATCCATGCGCCAATCGGTTCGACCTCGATCCACAGGAACCAAATCAACATGCCGCCCAAAACCGCGCCCCAATTGTTGCCCGATCCGCCGACGATCACCATGACCCAGACGAGGAAGGTGTAGCGCAGCGGTTGGTAGGTGGTGGGGGTGAGCTGACCGTCAAGCGTGGTCATCATCGCGCCCGCAACGCCGATGATCGCCGCCCCCAACACGAAGATTTGCAAATGCCGCCCGGTGACATTTTTGCCCATGGCTTCGGCGGCGGTTTCATTGTCGCGGATCGCGCGCATCATCCGGCCCCAAGGGCTTTTGAGCGCCAATTCCATCGCCGTGACGATCAGAATGATCACCGCCAGAAACAGCAAGGCATAAAGAAGTTTGACAAAAATCGACGACCCCGTGGTCGGGTCCATGCCGAACCGGACCATCATGTCCAAAAACCATTGCGCGTTTTGCAAGTCGATTTCATTCGGCACGGGACGGGGCAGCCCGTTGACGTTTTTGACGCCGCGCGACAGCCAATCTTCGTTTTTCATCACCGCAAGGATGATCTCGGCGATGCCCAGTGTGGCAATGGCCAGATAATCAGAGCGCAACCCGAGCGCGGTTTTGGCCACAAGCCAAGCTGCGCCCGCCGCCAAGATCCCGCCCACAGGCCAAGCCAAAATCACCGGCAAGCCAAGCCCGCCAAGATAGCCGGAGACCGCCGGATCGACCGCTTCAATCGCCGCAACCGCCGGGTCCAACAGGAATCGGAACAGGAAGAACCCAAGGATCAGAACGGCAGTCAAAACCAAGCCGCGCGTCCGGCCTTTTGGCATCCGTTTCCACAACACGGCAGCGCCCGCGATGATCATGACACCGACCACAAGCGCGGCGATGATGCGCCCGCCGCCCGCCGACCACGCGGCCGGGACCGGCGGCATCGAGGTCAGCACAACGGCCAAGCCACCCAATGCGACAAAGCCCATGACGCCAACGTTAAACAGCCCCGCATAGCCCCATTGCAGGTTCACCCCCAAGGCCATGATCGCCGAGATCAGCCCCATGTTGAGGATGGACAGCGCGGAGTTCCACGATTGCAACAGGCCAACCGCCGAGATCAGCAGTGCCATCGCCAAGAAATACAGCGGAGCCCTCGATTTTTTCATGTCGGATTGTGTCATATCGATTGCCCCTTAAAGAGACCCGTGGGTTTGAACAACAACACGATGATCAGGATGGCGAAAGAGACGGCAAATTTGTAATCCGTCGACAAAAGCTGGACCAAACCGTCGGGGCTCCAACTGTCTGGGCTGAGATAGGTGATCACCTTTTTGAAGGCGTAGGTCAGGGTCACCTCGGAAAAGGCAATGACAAACCCGCCCGCAATCGCGCCCAACGGATTGCCGATACCGCCAACGATGGCGGCCGCGAAGACCGGCAAGAGAAGTTGTTGATAAATAAAGGGTTTGAACGATTTGTCCAAACCATAAAGCGCGCCCGCGATGGTGGCGAGAGCGGCGACCAAAAGCCATGTGATCGTGACCACACGCTCCGGGTTGATGCCGGACAAGAGCGCCAAATCTTCGTTATCAGAAAAGGCGCGCATGGATTTGCCGGTGCGGGTTTTGTTCAAAAACCAAAACAGCGCTGCCACGGTGATCAGGGCGACGACGACGGTGATCACTTGGGTGGTTTTGATCGCAAGCCCTTCGTCCAGGCCCGACCAGGCTTTGAAATCGCGGGCATTGACGAGGAAGCGCGCGCCATCGGCAAAGCGGCGGTCTTCTGTGCCCACGACCATGCGCACGACGCCGTTCATGACAAACATCACCCCGGTGGAGACGATCACCAACATGACGGGGGCGGCTTTGACTTTACGGTAGAACTTATAGACCACGCGGTCGGTGGTCAAAAGCAACAGCGCCGTGACCAAGATGCCAAAGGGTAGGGCGAGAAGGGCGGTCGGCAGCGGCCCAAGCGAGAGGCCCCAGCTTTGAAACAGCGCCGTGACCAGCACAACCACCATCGCGCCAAAGGACATGGTTTCGCCATGGGCAAAGTTTGAGAACCGCAGCACGCCGTAAATCAACGTGACGCCCAAAGCCCCCAGCGCAAGCTGCGCGCCGTAGGCGGTGGCAGGGATAAGGACAAAATTGGCGAAGGCCACGAAGGCGTTGAGGATATCCATCACTTAGCCCCCCAAGAATGTGCGGCGAACTTCGGGGTTGGCCAAAAGGGCCGCCCCCGTGTCGGTGTAAGCATTGGCGCCTTGGACAAGCACATAGCCTTTGTCCGCGATTTCAAGCGCTTGGCGGGCGTTTTGTTCGACCATGAGGATGGAAATCCCGGTGCGGGCGACCTCGATGATCCGGTCAAACAGCTCGTCCATCACGATGGGCGAGACACCTGCGGTCGGTTCATCCAGCATCAACAATTTCGGTTGGGTCATCAGCGCGCGACCGACAGCGACCTGTTGGCGTTGCCCCCCGGACAACTCGCCCGCGTTTTGGTTGCGCTTGTCTTTGACTGCCGGAAACAGCTCATAGACCTGTTCAATCGTCTCTTCGACGTCATCATTGCGAATGAACGCGCCCATTTCCAAATTCTCGCGCACCGTCATGGTCGGGAAAATATTGTGGGTCTGGGGCACAAAGCCCATGCCTTTGTAGACGCGCTCTTGGGGGGACAATTGGGTGATGTCTTCGCCGCCCAGATGCACATGGCCCTCGCGCAGGTTCAACATCCCAAACACCGCCTTCATCGCGGTGGATTTGCCCGCGCCATTGGGGCCGACGATGACGGCAATCTCGCCTTTTTGCACGGTCAGGGTACAGCCGTGCAGAATATCCGCGCCAGAGCCATAACCGCCGCGCATCTCGCTTGCGTGGAGGAACGTCATTCGGCACCCTCCGGTTTTTTGTTTTTCACGCCCGTGCCCAAATAGGCCTCGATCACCGCGTCATTGCTCATGATCTCGCTCGACGTGCCCGTCGCCATCACCTTGCCCTCGGCCATCACAATGACCGGATCGCACAGCTGTTTGATGAACTCCATGTCATGCTCAATCATGCAAAACGTATAGCCGCGCTCCACGTTGAGCCGTTTGATCGCATCGCCAATCGTGTACAACAGCGTGCGGTTGACGCCCGCGCCAACCTCATCGAGAAACACCATTTTGGCATCGACCATCATCGTGCGGCCCAGCTCCAAAAGCTTTTTCTGACCGCCGGAAATCTCGCCCGCTTTCAAATCCGCGATATGGGAAATGGTCAGAAACTCAAGGACTTCATCGGCCTTTTCGCGCAAAGCGCGTTCCTCGGCGGCGATCTGTTTGCGTTTGAACCACGCATTGACCAGCGTCTCGCCGGTTTGCCCCGCAGGCACCATCATCAGGTTCTCGCGCACCGTCATGCTTGAGAACTCATGCGCGATCTGGAACGTGCGCAAAATGCCCTTGGCAAAAAGATGGTGCGGTTTGAGCCCGGTGATGTCCTCACCGTCAAACAACACCTGTCCAGAGGTCGGGGTCAAAACCCCGGCGATGCAATTGAAAAGCGACGTTTTTCCCGCGCCATTGGGCCCAATGAGCCCCGTGATCGTGCCTTGCTCAAGCGTAAGCGAAGCCCCGTCCACTGCACGAAAACCGCCGAAATGCATGTGCAGATCACGCACTTCGATCATATGGTGTATCCCCGTTTTTGATCCGGCTGTTAAGCGAATGGGACCGGATAAGAAATATGGCCCGGAGCGTCAAGTGACAGATCTCCGGGCCATCTCATCCTATGCGGCTCTTAGCGGATCGAAACGGTTTCAAACGCGCCGTCTTTGATCGTGTAATAGCGGTAGGAGCCAGCGGCCTCGCCCGGTCCGATCAATTCCACATTGGTTGCACCGACATAGTTGACATCCCCCCCCTCGGAGAGGATTTTAAGCGCCTTGTCCAACTCGCCCGGCAAGATCGGCTCGCCCGGTGCGTTGGCCACATCCAAAACGTTGGCCGCCACGGCGTCCTTGGTCGCCGCACCGCCTTTGGCCATGGCCAAAGCGATCAAAGCGCCCGCGTCATAGGATTCGCGGGTGTAAGCGGAGGAGACGTTGATGCCCGCCGCTTCGCCCAAAGCGTTGAACGCGTCGGTGCCCGCACCTTCGGCCCATGGCACGATACCGAGGGACCCTTCGACCACGTCACCCAGATCGGCGATCAAGCTGTCGCCATACATGCCGTCGCCCAAGAGGAACATGTCAAACGCGCCGGTGTCAGCGGAGGCTTGAATGATGCCTTTGCCGCCTTGGTCGACATAGCCCAACACGACAAGCATTTCGCCACCAGCCGAGGCCAGTGCGGCGATTTCGGCGGAATAGTCGGCTTTGCCGTCTTCATGCGAGGTGTTGATGGTGATTTCGCCATCATAGGAGGCCGCGAACGCATCGGATAGGCCTTTGCCGTAATCGGAATTGGTGTAGGTCACAGCCACCGATGTGATGCCTTTTTCTTTCAAAACATCAGCCAAAACAGCGCCTTGGCGCGCGTCAGACGGCGAGGTGCGGAAGAACAGGTCATTGTCTTCGACCGTGGTCAGACCCGGCGAGGTGGCCGACGGAGAGATCATCACCACACCATTTGGCACGGCCACATTGGACAGGATCGCGCCAGTCACGCCGGAACAATCCGCGCCCATGATGGCAACGATACCGTCAGAGGTGATCAAACGCTCGGCAGCCGCAGAAGCCGCGGCGGCGTCCACACAGGTGCTGTCGGCGCGCACGGGGGTGATGGTCGAACCGTCCAGAAACATGCCGCTGTCATTGATTTCTTTAAAGGCCAATTCCGCACTTGCGGCCATGTCGGGGGTCAGAGATTCAATCGGGCCCGTGTAGCCAAGGATCACGCCGACCTTGACCTCTTCTGCGAAGGCCGCAGCGGAGAAAAGGGTTGCGGCGGTGGACGCCAAAAGCAGTTTCTTCATATGGTATACTCCCTGTTTTTTCGTAGTCTGGGGCGAAGACTAGAACGGCTTTTACCAATTGGAAAGATATGCCGTTGGGTTTGAGGATCAGAAATCAGGCCAATGCCCAAAAAGATGTGATGTCGCGAAAAAATCATCCGCTTTTGGCAAGACTTTAGGGGAAAAGGCAGGAGATAGGACGACTCATGGCCAGGTTTCCTCCGATTTCCCCCGAAAAGTTGCGGGCTGCGGGGTTACGTTGCATGTTTTTTGACCAACAGCCGCGGAATGACGCATAAAATCCTGTCGTTTTTGGTTTCCATCCACAGGCCAGAAAGTTTATAAAGCTCAAACGCTGTGGGCGCTAACAGGGCCCGCACGCGTTGGAGGATGAAATTGCCCCTGCGCCAAGTCGCGCAGGCACCACCTGGAGTAAAAACGATGACGGATTGGGTGAAAACCGCATGGCGCAACAAACCGCGTGTGCAAATGCCCGACTATACGGACGAGGCCGCGCTGACTGCTGTTGAGGCTCAGCTTGCCAAATATCCGCCGCTCGTTTTTGCAGGGGAAGCACGCACACTCAAACGCGATCTGGCGAAAGCCTCTCGCGGCGAGGCGTTTTTGTTGCAAGGCGGCGATTGCGCCGAAAGCTTTGCCGAATTTGGCGGCGACCAGATCCGCGACACGTTCAAAGTCATGTTGCAAATGGCGATGGTGCTGACCTTTGGCGCAAAAGTGCCAGTGATCAAGGTCGGGCGCATGGCCGGGCAATTTGCCAAACCGCGCTCGGCGGCGACCGAAACCGCCAACGGCGTCGAATTGCCGAGCTACCGCGGTGACATCATCAACGGCTTTGACTTCACGCCAGAAGCACGCATCCCCGATCCAAACCGGATGTTGCAGGCCTACACCCAAGCCGCCGCCTCTCTGAACCTGCTGCGCGCCTTTTCCAAGGGCGGGTTTGCCGATATTCACCGGGTGCATGCTTGGACTCTGGGCTTCACGGAGGCCGACGAAGCCGAGAAATACCGCGATATGGCCAATCGCATCCAAGATTCCCTGGATTTCATGAAAGCGGCGGGGATCACATCCGAGAACAATCACGACCTGCATACGGTGGATTTCTACACCTCGCATGAGGCGCTTTTGTTGGAATATGAAGAGGCGCTGACCCGTGTGGACAGCACCACGGGGGCGACGATTGCCGGCTCCGGTCACATGATCTGGATCGGCGACCGCACCCGTCAGCCGGACGGCGCACATGTGGAATTCTGCCGTGGCGTGCAAAACCCGATCGGGTTGAAATGCGGGCCAAGCACCACCGCCGAAGACCTTAAGGTCTTGATGTCTAAACTGAACCCGGAAAATGAGGCGGGCCGTTTGACCCTGATCGCGCGGTTTGGCGCGGGCAAAGTCGCGGACCATCTGCCGCGTCTCATCGAGACGGTCAAGGCCGAGGGGGCCAAAGTCGTTTGGTCCTGTGACCCGATGCATGGCAACACGATCAAATCGGACAGCGGTTATAAAACCCGCCCGTTTGAAATGGTTCTGGCCGAGGTGCAGGAGTTCTTTGCCGTACACCGCGATCATGGCACCATCCCCGGTGGTGTGCATTTCGAGATGACCGGTAAGGACGTAACTGAATGCACTGGCGGTTTGCGCGCCGTGACCGACGAGAACCTCGCCGATCGTTACCACACCGCCTGTGACCCGCGTCTGAACGCCTCGCAAGCGCTGGAATTGGCGTTCCTTGTGGCCGAAGAACTGCAAAAAAGCCAAACGCCGGAAGAGATCGCGGTTTCCGCGTAACTCTTTTGAGATCAAGATGTTGAAAGCCGGGCTTCATGTCCGGCTTTTGCATGTCTGACGGGGCTCAGTCGCGATGAGACACAAACCCGGTTTCAATCGCCTCATAGCCCGTCGCCTAACGAAAGCTCATTGCGCTCACCCCGAAACGCCCACAACCTCCGTTAGGTTTTGTGCGTTTCGGCCTTGATCAGGCGCAAAACCGGTTTGCCTTTCGGGCGCTGCGGCATCGGGGCGTGAGGTTTGACCTCGTTTTTACCCGCGTCTTTTGCGGCATGATCGTCATAGGCCTTTTTCGCCTCGGCAAAACCAGCGGGCACGGGGGTGCCAGCCGGGGTGGTGGCAAAGCTTTGCTCCGTCGGGTTATCCGAGAGCAACGGGCGGCTTTGCACATCGACCACTTCAAAGCGGCGCGGTTGACGGCCAATCTCGCCTTTGGATTGGAGGCAGCCCAAGACGCGGTTCACATCGCCCAGATCGGATTTGAGCGGGCAGAGCAAAAGCTGCGCATCCATCACGCCGCGGCCAATGCCGCGTTCGGCTTTCAGCGTGATGACGGTGATTTGCGGCGTTTCAAACACGGCTTCCAAAGCCTCGGAAATCTTGGCCCGGCTTTCCGGTACGAACATCGCCGTCAACGGCATCCCACGTACTTCCATGCCCATCAGATCGGTCAGATGCATCCCGGCCAAGCGAAACCGCGCCACGCCCAAAGCAATCCGTTCCAGGATAAAGGCATATTCGAGCGCCGATTGCATGCCGCGCGGATCAATTTCGGAACGGGCCGGGACGGGGCGGCCATTGCGCAAACCGTCCCAATAGGCTTCGATCGTTTTGAGGGCCGGGAAATGCATGTCGTTGCGGCGCGGCATAAGGGACACAACATTGGAGCCGCTGACATATTCGATTTTCATCTCATCACCTATTCTCACGAGCGCTTTGATCACGCCACCGATTGTACGTTGACTGCGGGCGCTGCCTTGCCGTTTGGTCTCTGCTGGCACCGTCCCGCCTGATTTCATTGCCCGCTGTGTCTCACCGCTGGCGTGACCTGAATATGCCACGAGTTTGCCCGATTTGGTGTAAAAAGCTAACCAATGGTTAACATCTGCAGAAATGCCTGACGCGATGGTGACCAAAAGTTTAACGTCCGGCCATGGATCGTACCGCTCAAAACGGAAAAAGATACGCAAAAACAAATCATTGCAAAGCATAACTTTGGCACGTCCAGAGTTCGATCCGCGCGCCAATCACTTCTGTAAAATTGTATGTATCGCCAATTTAGAACAGTAACCCTGCCACAGTTCATCGCTGAAACTGACGGATCACGGGGCGAAAGATCGGGAATATGGGCAAGATTATGACGTGCAGATGCAGCATTTGAGACTCAGTTTGGCGCGTTCCGACATGATTGCGTCACAATCGCCAAGCAGTAGCCAAGCCGTCCTCAGCCGGATATAGGAAGAGCGACGACAAAAGGAGCATTTCATGGAAGCGGAGCGGCGCGGTCTTCTCATCATTTTATCCTCTCCCTCAGGGGCGGGGAAATCCACGCTCGCGCGGGCCTTGATGGAGTGGGACAACTCGTTGCGATTTTCCATCTCCGCCACAACGCGTGCGCCGCGTCCGGGTGAGGTGGACGGGGTCGATTACCATTTCGTCAATGAGGCCACGTTCAAAGACATGGTCAACGAGGGCGAGATGTTGGAACACGCCCATGTGTTCGGCAATTTCTATGGTTCTCCGTCCGCCCCCGTACGCACCGCGATTGAGACGGGCCGCGATGTGTTGTTTGATGTCGATTGGCAAGGCGCGCAACAGATCGCCAATTCCGTTTTGCGCGATCATGTGCTGTCGATCTTCGTGCTGCCGCCCTCCATCCGCGAATTGCGCCGCCGCCTCGAAACCCGAGGCCAGGACAGCGATGAGGTGATTGCCAAACGGATGGAAAAGAGTTGGGATGAGATCAGCCATTGGGATGGTTACGATTATGTTTTGGTCAATGACGATCTGGCGACCTCGTTTGAGCGGCTCAAAACCATCATCACCGCCGAACGGTTACGTCGGGCGCAACAACCGGGGCTGATGAATTTTGTCCGTCAGCTTCAGTCCGAATTTCAGGAGGTCGAAGGATGACACTCTATACGCTTGAGGATCACGCACCGGTGTTGCCGGAAAATGGCGACTACTGGGTCGCGCCCGACGCCAATGTCATCGGTAAAGTGATTTTGGGAGAAGGCGCCAATATTTGGTTCGGCGCCACGTTGCGCGGCGACAATGAGGCGATTGAGGTCGGTGCGGGCAGCAACATTCAGGAAAATTGCGTGTTGCACACCGACATGGGCTATCCACTGGTCATCGGCGCGGGCTGTACCATCGGCCATAAGGCGATGTTGCATGGCTGTGTGATCGGCGAAAATTCCCTGATCGGCATGGGGGCGACGGTGTTGAACGGGGCTCGGATTGGCAAAAACTGTTTGATCGGGGCAGGGGCCTTGATCACCGAGGGCAAAGAAATTCCGGATGGATCGCTGGTCATGGGTGCGCCGGGCAAGGTTGTGCGGATGCTGACAGAGGCACAGATCGCCGGTCTGCGCGCCTCTGCGCTGCATTATCAACAAAATGCCCGCCGGTTTCGGGACGGATTGGTCGCGATTGGCTGAACTCGTGAGCCAGCTTCGTCTGGGCGGCTTGGATTTTTGCCCTTTCACAGGGCCATGTGATGCATCACCCTGTTAGTGCATCACCTTATTATTAGTGCATAACCTTGGCATTACGCGGCACGGGGCGCGCCGGGATGATGATGTCAAAATCCAAATGCGGGTAATGTTGCCGCACTTCGGTGCGCACAATCTCTGGCCTTGGCAGGTCTTTGGCAATGACGCGAAACAGGCCTTTGTAATCAGCGGAACTGAGAAACGCCGCCAATTCCAGACAATCAAAATGCGCCGAAATGGCCGGGGCCACAACGCTGTCCGGGCTGATCGCAGTTAAGATTTCACGAGACAGATCCGCAAATTCGATAAAGAACACGCCGGACCGTTCAGGGAAATGCTTTTTGAGGGTTTGCATCAGCTGTGGCTCGCCCACCATCAAGATCATGCCTGAAGATCTCAGGTGTGTGTCCCGGTTCAGAGCGATGATGTCGCCAAATATGTTCTGTCGAACGGTACCCATATGGCAGGGGTCCTGTATGTTTACGCTCTCATGTCCTCTTCGAGCAAACGGGTAAAGTATCGAAATTGCAACAATCTTTTTATCAAAACCGAAATAATTCGCAAAATGGGAATTTGAGAGACGGAATTTGAGCACGCACCCGTTTGACAGCCCCCGTTGTCACAGACAGGTTACATGATGTGGGTAGGCCCACGCAGACAATGAAAGTGATCCCATGCGCAGCGTGACAAAAGAAATGGCCTTTGGCGAGGACGTGGTGACCGAAATGGCACGCGCGATGCCCCTGCCTGTGGTGGTGATCGGGCGCGACGAACGGGTTTTGGCCGCCAATACCCTCGCCGCCACCTTGTTTTCCGACGCCATGGTCGGGCGACATTACATCACGGTGCTGCGCCAACCCATGTTGTTGGACGCGATTGAAAACGTGTTGCGCCTCTCAGAACCCGCCGAGGCGGTGTACCGCGTGACCGAAAGTCAGCGCGATTTGGTCTATGACGTGTTTGTGCGCCCGGTGATTGTCGGCGATTTTGCCTGTGTGACGGTCGCCTTTGAGGACAAGACCGAGGTCCAGGAGGCCGGACACATGCGCCGCGATTTTGTGGCCAATGTCAGCCATGAGCTGCGCACGCCGTTGACAGCGGTGCTCGGGTTTATCGAAACCCTGCTGGGCCCGGCCGCCGATGACACCGCCGCGCGCACCCGGTTTTTGGAGATCATGGACCGCGAGGCCAAGCGGATGAACCGGATCGTCGGCGATCTGTTGTCCCTGAGCCGGGTTGAGGCCGAACGCCGTGTGCGTCCGACGGATCGGGTGGACATTTCGGCGCTGCTGCGCTCTGTGGCCCTGACCTTGCACCCTGTGGCGCAGGCACGCGATGTGACCTTGACGCTTGAGGGTACGCAGGGGGTCGAAGAGGTGCCCGGAGATTTCGACCAATTGACGCAAGTGTTCACCAACCTGATCGAGAACGCGATCAAATATGGCGGCGCGGGCAAAGAGGTGCACATCTGTCTGACCTCACATGCGGTCGAACCGACGATGCGTTCGCAAGCGGTGCGGGTGGATGTGTCGGACCAAGGCGATGGCATCGCCTCGCAACATATCCCGCGCCTGACCGAACGGTTCTACCGGGTAGATTCGCATCGCTCGCGTGAAATGGGTGGGACCGGGTTGGGTCTGGCGATTGTAAAACATATTCTGAACCGCCACCGCGGGCGGCTGAGGATCGAAAGCCACACTGGGCGCGGCAGCTGTTTTTCGGTCATTTTGCCCTATCAATAAGCCAAATCTTTGGATTTTTCCCGAAAATCAGGGGTTAACAGGCTGTCACAATCCCTAACGCACTGTCACATTGGCGGTGTTTTGGCGGTTTTACCTAGGCTAATTGCCAAGATGTCTAGGAATTTCCCGCCATCTGTCATGAAATTGTTACATTAGTTTCACAAAACCATTGCGAGACCCCCCTAAACCCCCCGTTGAGGGAGCAATGTTGCTCTCGGACATAAAGCAAATTCAGGAGCAAATGATGTCCTTTGTGAAACTGACCGCCTCTGCGATCGCAATCGCAGCCGTTTCGGCCACTGCCGCCACCGCTCGTGACCAGGTGCAAGTCGCCGGTTCCTCCACCGTTCTTCCCTACGCCTCGATCGTAGCTGAAGCTTTCGGCGAGAACTTTGATTTCCCGACCCCGGTCATTGAATCCGGCGGTTCTTCCGCTGGCCTCAAGCGCTTCTGTGAAGGCGTTGGCGAAAACACCATCGACATTGCCAACGCATCGCGCAAAATCCGCGAAAAAGAAATTGTTGCCTGTGCTGAAGCTGGCGTGACCGACATCATGGAAGTCCGCATCGGTTATGATGGCATCGTGTTCGCTTCCCAGTTGAACGGCCCGGCCTTCACCGCCTTCACCCAGTCTGATTGGTTCAACGCTTTGGCTCCGAAAGTGGTCGTTGACGGTGCTCTGGTCGACAACCCTTACAAAATGTGGAACGAATTCAACGCCGATCTCCCGGCCATTGAAATTGCAACCTTCATCCCGGGCACCAAACACGGCACCCGTGAAGTGTTCGAAGAGAAAGTTCTTGCCGAGGGTTGTGAAGCCACTGGTGCCGCCGCTTTGCTCGAAGCTGCTGGCATGGACGCAGGCGATGAGTGCCTCAAAGTGCGCACCGATGGCGTGTCCACCGACATCGACGGTGACTACACCGAAACGCTCGCTCGTATCGACGCCAACACCAATGGCATCGGCGTGTTCGGCCTCGCATTCTACGAAAACAACACCGACAAACTCAAAGTTGCGACCATGTCCGGTGTGGTTCCGTCCACCGAATCCATCGCGACCGGTGAATACCCTGTGTCCCGCCCGCTGTACTTCTACGTGAAGAAAGCCCACATCGGCGTGATCCCGGGCGTGAAAGAATATGCTGAGTTCTTCGTCTCCGACGATATGGCTGGCCCGTCTGGCCCGCTCGCCGAATACGGTCTCGTGTCTGACCCGGAATTGGCTGCGGTTCAAGCGGCTGTGTCCGACGAAGCAACCATGAACTAAGCCTTGTGGCTCTGATCTGACATTGGAGCGGCGCGGGGACCCCTCGCGCCGCTTTTCATCCGAACGGGCGTTCCATTCCGTCCGTTTGCCCGCTCTGACCTGTTCTGCAAAATCTGCAAGGAAGCGCCTTATGCCCATTCTGTGGCTTTTCGTTCTGGTTCTGGCCCTTGGCCTTATCGGATTTGTACTGGGGCGCATGCGTGCGCTCAAAGATGCACATGGCGATATCCGTCAGTTGCATTCTTTGCCCAATTATTATGGTGCCAACGTGTTGTTCGCGACTTTGATCCCCGGCTTTGCCGTCATGGTGATCTGGTTGATCGCGCAACCGATGGTTATTCAAAGCCAAGTGACCTCCTTGATCCCTGAGCGCGCCTATACGGACGCAGGCTCTTTGAATCTTGTGATGTCGGATGTGCGCCGGGTGGCCGAGGGGCTTGATGTGGCGGTCGCCGAAGGGGCGATGACCCATGAGCAAGCCCGCGATATTCGCTCCGAGTTCACCGATGTGCGTGCGCGTCTGGGCGCGGTCGGCGTGGCGCTTGGGTCGAATGTGGAACCCTATGTTTTGCAAGCCGCACAGAAATATCGCACCCTGTCCAATGGCGGTCTCTGGTTGATGACTGTGCTGGCCCTGGGCGCGGCTGTGCTGGGCTTTGTGCTGTCCTATCTGCGCACCAACAAAGAGCAACGTTCGCGCAATTCGGTCGAAAGAGTGATTCTGGTGCTGTTGATCGGCGCGGCCTCCATCGCCATTCTCACCACGCTTGGCATCGTGCTGTCGCTGTTTTCCAATACCATCGAGTTTTTCAAACTCTATCCGGCCAAGGATTTCTTTTTCGGCACCACATGGTCGCCCTCCTTTGGCGGCGGTTCCGAGCTTGGCATTATCCCGCTGTTTTGGGGCACGTTCTACATTTCCTTCATCGCGCTGGCGGTGGCGGTTCCGATCGGGCTTTTCGCCGCGGTGTACCTGTCTGAATATGCCGGGCCGAAAGTGCGCGCGATTGCCAAACCGTTGCTCGAAGTGCTCGCCGGTATCCCGACCATCGTTTACGGTCTCTTCGCTTTGCTGACGGTCGGGCCGCTTTTGGTCGATCTGTTCGGTGACGGTGGCGCGCTTGGCGTTGGTTGGATGAAGGGCGGCACCGCCGTGATGACCGCAGGTCTGGTGATGGGGGTGATGTTGATCCCCTTCGTCTCCTCGCTGTCTGATGACATCATCAACGCCGTGCCTCAGGCGATGCGCGATGGCTCCCTGGGCCTTGGTGCGACCAAATCCGAAACGGTGAAACAGGTGATCCTGCCGGCCGCTTTGCCGGGCATCGTCGGCGCGATCCTTTTGGCCGCCTCGCGTGCCATCGGGGAGACCATGATCGTGGTGCTTGGGGCAGGGGCCGCCGCGCGCCTGTCCGTCAACCCGTTTGAAGCGATGACCACCGTGACCGCAAAAATCGTGTCACAGCTTACGGGGGATGCTGATTTTTCCTCGCCCGAAGCCCTCGTGGCCTTTGCCTTGGGGATGACGTTGTTCGTGATCACCCTCGCGCTTAACATCTTCGCGCTCTACATCGTGCGCAAATACCGGGAGCAGTATGACTAATGTCCGATATGACCGCAAATACGCAACCGACCCCAAAGAGCACCTCATCGCTCTATGACGAAACCAAACGCACAAAACGGCGCAACCAATCCGAGGTCCGGTTCAAAGCCTATGGCGTGGCCGCGATTGCGATTGGCTTGTTCTTCCTTATCGCTTTGCTTGTGGCGATTTTCTCCAACGGCACTCCGGCGTTCAAACAGACCTTCATCACCATTCCGGTGGAATTGACCGAGTCTGCTTTGGACAAAACCGGCAACCGCAATGTGGATGAGATGTCGAAAGTCTCCACCTTTGGCTATAAGCCGGTGGTGACCAACGCGTTGATCACGGCACTGAAAGACGCAGGCATTGCCATCCCGTTCAAAAAGGAAAAGGACGTTGAAAAACTCCTGTCCTCCTCTGTGGCTGCCCAAGTGCGCGACACGGTTTTGGCCGATCCCTCGCGCGTTGGCACATCGGTCGAGTTCCGCCTCTTGGCGTCCTCGCGGGTTGACGGCTATTTCAAAGGCCGTGTGACACGCGAGGATTTGATCCGCGACAAAAACCTCGACGCCGAGCATCTCGACATCGCCGATGCGATGGCAAAGGCCGGGTTGATGGCAACCACATTCAACGCCGATTTCATCTTTGGCTCCGACGCGTCCGAAAGCCGTCCGGAACAGGCCGGGATCGGGGTCTCCATGATGGGCTCGCTGTTCATGATGATCGTGGTGCTTTTTCTGTCGCTGCCGATTGGCGTGGCCACCTCGATCTACCTCGAAGAGTTCGCGCCGCAAAACCGCTTTACCGATCTCATCGAGGTCAATATTTCAAACCTCGCGGCGGTGCCTTCGATCGTCTTCGGCATCCTTGGTCTGGCCGTGTTCATCCAGTTCGTGCACCTGCCGCAATCGGCGCCTTTGGTCGGTGGTTTGGTGTTGACGTTGATGACCCTGCCGACGATCATCATTTCGACCCGCGCCTCGCTGAAAGCGGTGCCGCCGTCGATCCGCGATGCCGCTTTGGGTGTCGGGGCCTCGAAAATGCAATCGGTGTTCCACCATGTGCTGCCCTTGGCGATGCCGGGGATCTTGACCGGGACCATCATCGGTCTGGCGCAGGCTTTGGGCGAAACCGCACCTTTGCTGTTGATCGGGATGGTGGGCTTTATCGCCTCCAACATGCCCGACGGGATCGCCTCCGGCTTTCTTGATCCGAACTCCGCCATGCCGGCCCAGATTTACGAATGGGCCAAACGTGCCGATCCTGCCTATTATGAACGGGCATGGGGCGGCATCATCATCCTTCTTTTGTTCCTGATGACGATGAACATCATCGCCGTCATTCTGCGCCGCCGCTTTGAGCGTCGCTGGTAATGAGGTCTGAGCCATGAACGATATGCGAATTGTGAAAAGAGACGTGGACATGAATGACACCAAAATCTCAGCCAAAGGCGTACAGGTTTTTTACGGCGACACCCACGCGATCAAAGACGTGGATGTCGAGATCAAAGACAAAACCGTCACCGCCTTTATCGGCCCGTCGGGCTGTGGCAAGTCCACCTTCCTGCGCTGTTTGAACCGGATGAACGACACGATTGATGTCTGTCGGGTGGAGGGCAAGATTTTGCTCGACCAAGAGGACATTTACGACAAACGCGTCGATCCGGTGCAATTGCGCGCGAAAGTGGGTATGGTGTTCCAAAAACCGAACCCGTTCCCGAAATCCATCTATGACAACGTCGCCTACGGGCCGCGCATTCACGGGCTGGCCGGATCGAAAGCGGATTTGGACGTGATCGTTGAAAAATCCCTGCGCCGTGCCGCAATTTGGGACGAGGTCAAAGACCGTCTTCAGGCCCCCGGAACGGGTCTTTCGGGCGGGCAACAACAGCGTCTGTGCATCGCGCGCGCTGTGGCGACCGAGCCCGAAGTGCTGTTGATGGACGAACCTTGTTCCGCCCTTGACCCGATTGCCACACTGCAAGTCGAGGAATTGATTGACGAGCTGCGCGAAAACTTCTCTGTGGTGATCGTGACCCACTCGATGCAACAGGCCGCGCGCGTCAGCCAAAAGACCGCGTTTTTCCACCTTGGGAACCTGGTTGAATACGGTGACACACAGCAGATTTTCACCAACCCGAAAGATGAGCGCACTGAAAGCTACATCACCGGCCGGATCGGCTAAGGGAGATAGAAATGCATAACGATAACAAACATATTGCCTCTGCTTTTGATCGTGATCTGGAGGCCATTCAGGCCCTGATCATGAAAATGGGCGGGTTGGTTGAAGCCAATATCAAAGACGCCGCTCAAGCGCTTGAAGAGCGCGATGTGGAGCTGGCCGAAAAGGTTCGCAAATCCGACAAAATCATCGACAAGCTGGAAGAGGAAGTGAACGAGGAGGCCGCGCGCCTCATCGCTTTGCGCTCTCCGACAGCGGGCGATTTGCGCACGGTGTTAACGGTGATGAAAATCTCCACCAACCTTGAGCGCTGTGGCGATTACGCCAAAAACCTCGCCAAACGCACCGGGGTTTTGGTCAATATGAACCCGATCACGGGGGCCGCCACCTCGATCCGTCGCATGGCGCGCGAAGTCGAAGAAATGCTCAAACTGGCGCTTGATGCCTATATCCAGCGCGATGTCGGCATGGCCAACGAAGTCCGTCACCGTGACCTCGATGTCGATCAGATGTACAACGCGCTGTTCCGCGAATTCCTCACCTATATGATGGAAGATCCGCGCAACATCACCGCCTGTATGCACCTGCATTTCATCGCCAAAAACATCGAACGCATGGGGGATCATGCCACCTCGATCGCGGAACAGGTGATCTACCTCACCACCGGCGAGTTGCCCGAGGATGCGCGCCCGAAAGGCGACATCACGTCACAGAGAATGATGGATGTGGAGGACGAATAATGGCCGCTGATCAACCCCGCGTTCTGGTGGTCGAAGACGAACCTGCCCAGCGAGAGGTTTTGGCCTATAACCTCGAAGCCGAAGGATTTGTCGTCTCGAAAGCCGAGAATGGCGATGATGCCCTGTTGTTTGTGGACGAAGATCAGCCCGATATCATCGTGCTCGATTGGATGCTCCCTGGCGTGTCCGGCATCGAGATTTGCCGCCGTTTGAAAACCCGTGCGGACACGCGCGACATTCCGGTCATCATGCTGTCGGCCCGTTCTGAAGAAGTGGACCGGGTGCGGGGGTTAGAGACCGGAGCGGATGACTATGTGGTCAAACCCTATTCGGTGATCGAACTTATGGCACGGGTGCGCACGCAATTGCGGCGCGTGCGTCCGGCGGCGGCGGGGCAGGTGTTGGAATTCGAAGACATCCGCCTTGATTCCGAAACCCATCGGGTGACACGTGGCGAAAGCTCTTTGAAACTTGGGCCGACCGAATTCCGCCTGTTGTCCACCTTCATGGAAAAACCGGGCCGGGTCTGGTCGCGCGAACAGCTTTTGGATCGGGTCTGGGGCCGCGACATCTATGTCGACACCCGCACCGTCGATGTCCATATCGGCCGTTTGCGCAAGGCGTTGTGCCAATATGGCGGCATCGACCCGGTGCGCACCGTGCGTGGGGCAGGGTACGCGCTCGGCTAAGCGCCCCGTTCTTGCAAAATAAAACACACACCGCCCTTCACAAAAGGGGCGGTGTTTTTGTCTTGAGCGGGCGTGTGCTCGGGCAACGTGCCACGCCATGGCATCACTTGATGCAAAGACTGGCAACACCCTTCCGTTCTTCGCCAGCAACAGCAAAGTTTTGATTCACGTTTTTCGCGAAACCCTTTAAGGGATCAAATAAGAGACAGATGCACCGCGAAGGATCAAGACGATGATGACGGCCATCCAAGTAAAGGAACCTGCCCACCTGCGCACCTATCGCGGGATTCGTGATCTGATCCTCTCTGGCGATCTGGTGCCCGGCCAACCTGTCACCATCCAAGGGCTGATTGACCAACTCGGCTCCGGCATGACACCCGTGCGCGAGGCCATTCGTCGGCTGACCTCAGAGGGCGCTTTGATTTTCCATGGCAACCGCCGGGTGACGGTGCCCGTACTGACGCTGGCGCAAGTGGACGAGTTGATCCTCGCCCGTTGTAGCCTGGAGCCCGAATTGGCGCGACGTGCGGCGATGTGCATTTCCGCGGAGGACATAACAGCCTTAGAAGAGATAGATGAGGCGATTGACGAGTCGATGCGCGCGGGCGACACCCGTGGATATATGATCCACAATCACCGGTTTCACATGGCGCTGTACGCCCCGGCACAGGCCGAGGTGATTGGACCCATCGTCGATGCGCTGTGGCTGCGTTCGGCCCCGGCGCTGCGGGTGATGTGTACGCGGTTTGGCACACAAAACCTGCCGGATATGCATATGGCCGCCATCGCCGCGCTGCGCGTCAGGGACGCAGATGCAGCGGCGGAGGCAATCCGGGCTGATGTGTTGCAGGGGATGGAAAACGTCCGCGCCATCCTTTCAGACGGCGCGTCATTGGTGTAACTGCGGTTTAGGCATAACCTGAACTTAAACGGATATCGCCTTGATTTCACAGAAATCTTCGATGCCGTAGACACCGCCTTCGCGACCATTGCCTGACAGTTTATAGCCCCCAAAAGGTGAGCCATAAGAAATGTCCGAACCATTGAGATGCACCATGCCCGCGCGAATGTCGCGCGCCATGGCCAGCCCGCGGGCCTCATCGCCGGTCTGGATATAGGCGGCCAACCCGTATGGCGTGTCATTGGCGATGCGCACGGCGTCCGCGTCGTCCTGATAGGCGATCATCACCAAAACCGGGCCAAACACCTCTTCTTGTGCGATGCGCATGTCATTGGTCACGTCGCCGAACACGGTGGGACGGCAGAAATAGCCACGATTAAATCCCTCTGGACGGCCAAGACCGCCCGCAACCACGCGCGCACCGTCCTCAATCCCGACCTGAATCAGGCTTTGCACCCGGTCATATTGCATCTGTGACACCAGCGGACCAATGTGGGAGCCGGGCAGCGACGGCAGCCCCACCGTGGTGGCCTCTGCGGCCTCTTTGGCAATCTCCATCGCCGCCTCATATTGGCTTGCGGGCACCAACATCCGCGTTGGCGCATTGCAGCTTTGGCCAGTGTTTTGGAAACAATGGCGCACGCCGCGTTTGACCGCCGCGTCCAAATCGCAATCGTCCAACAGGATGTTGGGGGATTTGCCGCCCAATTCCAACGTCACACGTTTGACCGTGGCAGCGGCGGCTTTGGAAATTTCCACGCCTGCACGGGTCGAGCCGGTAAAGGAGATCATCGCCACATCCGGGTGGCTCGAAATCGCCGCACCGACGGTCGGCCCATCGCCGTTCACAAGGTTGAACACGCCTGCGGGCACACCGGCGTCTGCCAAAATCTCTGCGTATAAAAGCGCGCTCATCGGCGTCAACTCGGAGGGTTTGAGCACCATCGTACAGCCTGCGGCAATCGCCGGAATGACCTTGAGCGCGATCTGGTTGATCGGCCAGTTCCATGGCGTGATAAAACCACAAACACCAATCGGCTCATGCAGGATCACATCGCCCACAGCGTTTTTGTGTTCAAATTCAAAGGTTTCAAGCGCCTTGACCACACCGTCCAAATGGCCAATGCCAACCGCAGCCTGCGCCCGGTCCGAGAGCGAAATCGGCGCGCCCATTTCCTCGGAAATCGCTTGGGCCATCTCGTCATACCGCGCTTGGTAGGCGCTTCGGATCGCGGCCAAAAGCTCCAGACGCTCCGCTTTCGTGGTGCGTGAAAAGGCCGGGAAGGCGGCTTTGGCCGCGGCCACGGCGGCGTCCACATCGGCAGTGGTGCCCATGGCGACAGAGGCAAAGATTTCCTCCGTCGCCGGGTTGATCACATCAAGCGTCTCCCCCCCCTGAGGTGCGACCCATTGCCCGCCGATATAGAAGCGATCCGTTTTCAATTCCGTCATGTGAGCCTCATATCTGTTTGAATTTCTTAGAACTTGTCACGCAAAGCATACCACGTCATCGCCGCAACCAAAAGCGGTGTGCGCAGCTTTGGCCCGCCCGGAAACCCCGGCGTCGGCAGGTGGTTGATGACATCGAACCGCGCGGCCTGACCGGCGATGGCCTCGGCGGCGATTTTACCCGCGAGGGTTGCCAGCGCCACGCCCTGACCGGAAAACCCGGCAATGGAGAGGGCAGAGGGGCCAAGCCGGTCAAAATGCGGCAGGCGCGACATGGTGATGCCCAAAGTGCCGCCCCATGCGTAGTCGATTTTGGCCGATTCGAGTTGTGGAAACACCTCCAACATTGGCCCGCGCACCTTGGCACGCAAGTCAGTTGGGAATTTGTAACCATAGCTTTCGCCACCGCCGAAAATCATCCGATTGTCCTCGGAGAGGCGGAAATAATTGATCACAAAGCGCGAGTCAGCCACGGCATAGCGGTTTGGGATCAAGCTGTTGGCGAGATCTTGGGGCAGGGGTTCCGTCACCGCGATAAAATTATTGATCGGCATCACGCGACGGCTGACCGTGGGCAACAGGTTGTTGTGATAACCGTTGAGCGCCAGGATCAAATGATCCGCCTCGATCAGGGCAGACACGGTGTGAACCCGTGGTTTCGCCGCTGTGTCCACCTTGGTGACGCGCGAGGTTTCAAACATCCGCACACCTGCCGCCTCGGCCAAACGCGCCAGAGCAAAGGCGTAGCGCAGCGGATGAAGGTGCCCCGATCCCATGTCCAGAGACCCGGAATGATAGCCCGGGCTGCCGACCTCATGATGGATTTCGTCGCGCGAGAGAAAGCGGATTTTATCATAGCCATAGGTGGTATTGAGATGCTCCACATGGGCCTTGGAATGGGCACCATAGCGGGCGCGGTGATTGGCGTGAATGACGCCATCGGTCCAGCCACAGCCATCGCCATCCTCATGGATCAACGCCTTGACCAGATCGACCGCCTCAGATCCCATGTCCCAAAGCACACGCGCGGTGTCGAGACCGACGAGCGTCTCAAGATCGCCCTGTTCCAACCGCTGCCCGGTGGAGACCTGACCGCCATTGCGACCAGAGGCGCCGGAGCCGACCCGCGAGGCCTCCAAAAGCACCACATCCAAGCCCTGACGCGCCAAATGCAGCGCCGCAGACAGCCCACCGTAGCCGCCGCCAACGACGCAGACATCGGCCTTGATCGCGCCTTCGGCCGCAGGGTAAGGACCGGGCACTTCGGCTGTGGCGGCGTAAAAGGAGCGGGGGTGTTGGCCGGGCGTGTCGTTGATGGTGAGAATGTCCATGAGATTACGCTGAAACGTTCAGCCCCTCCGCGTTGAGATAGGCCAGAGTTTCATCCAGCGAGAGCCGCGCACGATCGATCAGGATGTCAATTTCCGCCTTGGTGATGATCAAGGGCGGTGAGATGATCATCCGGTCGCCAACATGGCGCATCACCAGATTATTGGCAAAACAACGCTCGCGACAGTAATAGCCGACAGTGCCTGTGGGGCTTGCGAATTTGGCGCGGGTGGCTTTGTTTGGCGTCAGGGCGATGGAGCCCATGAGACCGACGATTTTCGCCTCTCCGACCAGCGGGTGATCGGTCAGGCTTTCCCATTTTTCCTTGAGATAAGGCGCGATGTCAGACCCGGCGCGCTCAATGATGCCGTCTTCGTCCAGCAAGCGCAGGTTTTCGAGCGCCACGGCACAAGCCACCGGATGCCCGGCATAGGTATAGCCATGGGCGAATTCGTCGGCGGCATCGAGCGTGTTGAAAATCTCGTCCGAGACAATGGACGCGCCCAAGGGGATATAGCCCGAGGTGATGCCCTTGGCGCAGGTCATGATGTCGGGGGTGAAGCCCATGGTTTGACAGCCGAACCAGTTGCCGGTGCGGCCAAAGCCAGTGATCACTTCGTCGGCGATCAACAGGATGCCATATTGCTTACAAATACGTTGAATTTCAGGCCAGTAGGTGACGGGGGGCACGATCACGCCGCCTGCGCCTTGGACTGGTTCCGCGATAAAGGCCGCGACCTTATCGGCGCCAAGCTCAAGGATTTTCGCCTCCAGTTGACGGGCCCGTTCAAGCCCGAAATCTTCGGGTGTCCTATCGCCGCCTTCGGACCACCAATCAGGCTGATCAATATGCACGATGCCGGGGATCGGCAGACCGCCTTGGGCATGCATGCCCTTCATCCCGCCCAAAGAGGCCGCCCCCATGGTCGAGCCATGATAGCCATTCCAGCGCGAGATTACGATGGAACGCTCCGGCTGGCCCTTGGCGGCCCAATAATGGCGCACCATGCGCAGGTTTGTGTCGTTGGAATCCGAGCCAGAGCCGTTGAAAAACACATGGTTCAAATCACCCGGCGCAAGCTCGGCCAGACGTTTGGCCAGCATGATCGCGGGCACGGTCGATGTTTGGAAAAAGGTGTTGTAGAACGGCAATTGCAACATCTGGCGGGCGGCGACGTCGACCAATTCCTGACGCCCGTACCCGATATTGACACACCAAAGCCCCGCCATCGCATCAAGGATCACGCAGCCGTCGCTGTCGGTCAGCCACACGCCCTTGGCGGAGGTGATGATCCGCGCACCTTTCTTGGCCAGTTCCGCGCTGTCTGTGAACGGGTGCATATGGTGGGCGGCGTCAAGCGCCTGAAGCTCTGCGGTGGGCAAATGATTGTCACTCATGCGATCAATGTCCTTTGATGATCACGCCTGAACACTCAGGCCGGGTCGGAATGCGGTGGTGGCACACGGCCACGGTATCGCCACACATAAAAGGAGCTGGCACGACGCATTGCGCGCAAGTCCGAGCGTGGAAGAGAACTTGCGCGAAAATATGATCAAATTTTTAGAGAGGTCAAGTCCTGACCACTCTCGGCAGCGGCAAACAGGCTTTCGAGCTGTTCACGAGTGCTCACCACACCTTTGGCGCGACTGACCCCGATCTCGTCAATCAGGATCGCAAAAGGCCATTTGGTCACTTTGAATGTTTGCCCCAATTCCGTAGGTTTTTCTTTACGTAAGATGACAAAAGAAAAGACGTTTAAAAGACCCAAAAACATAGACCGTGAAAATCTTGCAAAACCGGATTTACGGAAAACCCGATCCCCGCGCCCTGACAATCAATTTTGGCAGTGGCGCCCATATGCAGTGGTGCCCATAGAGAGTAACGGAGTGTCGTTGGGGGTTGAGGGATTATGCTGAATAGCCTATTGCTGATAGCCGATGTAACCACCTACCTAGACCATTTTCACATGAGCAGCGCCACAGATGATGCGCCGCTTCACGCTGGCCTCGGCGCGGTCGCCCATGCTTCGAGAGGTGTTCAACCGACTTTACAGGTTCAAAAATAGATCTGAATCTGACCATTGAAGGATAAAATTAGACATTGGACCCACGTCGCGCGATCTCTTGGAGGGATTTAAAAATATCGAAGCGTGTCGAATGAATTTCGGATGTTGAACCGGACTGTGGAATGTAATGATCGGAAAATTGTGTCATTTGTAGCATGGCTGCCGGAATGCTTGGAAAAGCCTCACCCGCAACTGCCCCAAGGATCGCCGCCCCCAACAGCACCGGTTCTTCTGTTCTTGGCGCTGCAACTTCGACACCGGTCGCATCAGCCAACAACTGACGGATCATTGGGCTTCGTCCAGCGCCACCACTTATAACGATACGCCGAATTGATGCGCCGGCGCGGCTCTGCGCTTCAATGATTTGGCGAAGCCCGTACCCGATACCGCAAAGCCCAGCGACGTAGAGTGCAATGAGGCTCTCTAAATCTTGATCCATTCCCAAGCCTGCGATGACAGCTCGGGTGTGCGGGTCAGCAAAGGGTGCGCGATTGCCCAAAAATTCCGGCACCACCTGAACGCCTTTGGCAAGGGAGACAACATTTGTTCCGTCATTCAAACGGCTCTCTGCCTCAGTTGCCAACCATTCAGGTAAGGCCATCGAGGCTTGGGCAGCCATCTCCGTGGCCGTCCCAGAATACGGATGCAGGGTAAGCAGGGTATCAATTGCTGCACCTGCTGCGGATTGTCCGCCTTCGTTTAACCAAAGGCCCGGCACCATGGCCGAATAGTAAGGACCCCAAACACCTGGAACGAACACTGGCTCTTGGGTCGATGTCATCGTGCAGGACGAGGTGCCGAAAACATAGGCGAGGTTTGCCTCTGCCCCACCCCCGCCATTGGCACCGACCGATCCAACGCCACCTGCATGAGCATCAATCAGACCAGCTGCAACGGGAATACCGGCTGTCAAACCGAGCTCTGCCGCGGCGACGTCTGTCAAACCTGCTCCAAGCGATGTTCCAGCGGGGACAACGTTTGTTCCGATCCTTGCAAAATCATCAGCGATCAGATCACCCAACCCAACCTGTTCGAAATAGGATGCGTCCCATGCGTTTTCGTGGGCGAGGAAGGTCCACTTGCAGGTCACAGTGCAAACCGACCGCGACAGATCGCCAGTGGCGCGCCATGTAAGAAAATCGGTGAGATCCATAAACTGCCACGAAGCGTCATAGACCTCTGACCGGTTTTCCTTGAGCCAAAGCAGTTTGGGCGTTTCCATTTCCGGCGAGATCCGACCACCGACATAGTCGAGAACGCGGTGGCCCGTCGCATTGATCCGGTTCGCCTGATCAATAGCGCGATGGTCCATCCAGACGATAATGTTGCGTTCGGGGTCGTTGGTATGCCCAATGGGAAGCGGATCACCACCTTGTCCAAGCACAACAAGCGAACAGGTTGCATCGAAGCCTATGCCTCCGATTTGATCACCAGACAGATCTGCCGCAGCCAAGGCACCCTTTGTTGCCGATGCAACGGCCGCCCAAATCTCTGAACTTGACTGTTCTACAATATTGGCAGCATCACGATAAAGCTGGATCACACATTTGTCGGTTCCGACAAGCATGCCGTTCACGTCAAAAATACCAGCTCGCGCGCTCCCTGTGCCAACATCAATCCCCAAAAAGTAAGCGGCCTTATCCGGTGATCCGATCATGGTTCAAACCCTTCTCTCAGAACTTATAAATCGACACTATTCGGCAGGATCACCATGTCGCGAATGACAACTCCGCGCGGACGCGTCAGCATAAAGAGAACGGCTTCGGCGACCTCACGCGGTTGCATCAGCGACCCATTGGCAAGCGCGTCTTCCATTTTCTCTTTGGGCCAATCGTCCAGCAATGCTGTGACAACTGGCCCTGGGAGAACCGCGCCCATCCGAATTCCATATTGGGAAACCTGACGACGGGTCGAATGGAGGAATGCTTGAACTGCAAATTTTGATGCGGTGTAGATCGGCTCCCAAACCACAGGGACAACACCGGCGACAGAACTGGTAAAGATGACATCACCAGATTTGCGGTCGATCATCGCGGGCAACACAGCCTGCACACTACGGAATGCGGCGTTGATGTTCAGGTTCAACATACGGTCCCAGACGTCGGGATCACCTTCCGCAGCAGGACCACCAACATAGGCCCCCGCATTTGCGTGGAAGATGTCCAGCGGGCCGACCAAGGCTTCGATCTTTGGCAACATCGAAGAGACTTGCGGTCCGTCCAGGAGGTCGATGACCAATGGGTGAGCGTTCTCTCCCAACTCTTCGCAGAGCAGGTTCAGGCGGTCCTCTGCGCGGTCGATCAAGACGACTTTTGCACCTTCTTCGAGTAGGATGCGGGCACATTCTAGGCCAATACCTGACGCTGCGCCTGTGATCGCGGCGGTTTTTCCGATCAATTTTTGCGACATTTCAAATCCTTTCCAGATCAGGCGCGGCCGTGGCTTGCGCGAGAGCGACGAGCGAGGGAGTCAACGATCACAGCGATTGCGAGAACAGCGCCAGTGATCATGTAGCGGAGCGAAGAACTCAGGTTTAGCAAAGTGAGGCCGTTGGAAATCGCCATGATCACAATGACGCCAAGCAGTGCCGACCATGCCGAACCGCGCCCACCAAAGAGGGATGTCCCACCGATAACCGCAGCCGCAATCGCATTGAGGTTAACATCGCCTGTGCCTGCCTGTTGGCTGGCCGATGCAAGACGCGCAGCAGCGAAGACACCCCCCAACGAGGCCAAAACCGAACAGACGACGAATGCAGACATACGGATGCGGAACACGTTGATGCCAGAACGACGGGCTGCCTCAGCGTTTCCACCGACGGCAAACATGGACCGCCCCCATTTCGTGCGTGTCAGTCCATAATTCAGAATAACAACCAACAGAACAAAGCCGCCAAACATCCACGGCACACCACGACCGAGTTCGAGGTAATAGACCGCAAAGACGAGGCCGATGGTCAGAAGTGCTGCCTTTACAATCGCAACACTCAGGCTTTCTGCACTGAGGTTTGCCGCCGTTCGTTTCGCATTGGTCTTTACCGCGCCGATCATGATCAGAACACCGGGTAGGATCGCGACCAGATAGGAGAGATAAGCCGGCATGATCAAAATCTGACCGAAACGCACGAGCGGCGAAGTGAATGGCAAGTTGATCGAGCCAGTCGGCCCAAGGATGTAAAGCTGCATGCCCAAAAGCGCGAGCAAACCGGCCAGAGTGGCAACAAAGCTCGGCATTTCAAACTTATTGCGCAGAAAGCCATAGAGGAAACCGATCAGCGCACCATTCGCCAGTACCGCGAGGATCGCGACCGCGAGAGGAACACCACTTTTGACCCAAAGGACGCCGATAATTGCAGAGGACAGCCCGCTCATCGAACCGATGGAGAGGTCAATCTCGCCCAAGAGAAGAACGCAGACCACGCCGAGTGCGATAAGGCCGACTGCCGCCGCATCGAACAACAAGTTCACAAGGTTATTCGGCGCTAAGAATACAGGGTTCAAGGTCGTGAACACCGCAGAAATCAGCAGCAGCCCGACGATAACTGGCAACATACCGAGGTCTCCAGATCGTACCTTATCCGTGAATTTCTTAAACGCACCGGCGAGGCCAGCATCATGACGCACTCGCGCGTCAGCACGATCAAGTCTTGGGGTCATTTGATTTGCTTCGTTTGTCATTGGACCGCCTCCGCGTCCTGTTGTTTGCGGGCTGCACGTCGTGAAACAGAGTTTTCGCTCGCTCCGGTGATCGCGGCGACCAAATCCTGATGCGAGGTGTCGGACGTAAAGACGCCGTTATTTTTACCCAGACGCAACACGACGATGCGGTCTGCGACCGCTCGAACATCTTCCATATTATGTGAAATCAGGATGACGCCGTGCCCACGATCACGCACGCGCTCAATGAGATTTAGCACTTCGGCCGATTGCGCAACGCCAAGCGCGGCCGTCGGCTCATCAAGCATAATAATATGCGGATCCAAAAGAAGCGAACGGGCAATCGCAACCGTTTGGCGCTGACCGCCAGAAAGGGAGGCAATGGGTTCGCGCACAGACGGAATGCGCGCGGCAAGTTCTTGAAGAAGCGTCCAGGCGCGAACCTCCATCTGAACTTCATCCATGCGCCACGGATTCACTTCGTGACCCAAAAATAGATTAGCGACAACGTCTAGGTTTTCACAAAGAGCAAGGTCTTGGAAAACCGTCGCGATCCCCATTTCAAGCGCTTTCTTGGGGGTGTCGAGCGAAACGGGTTTGCCTAAATACTCAATAGACCCAGAGGTCGGTTGGTGAACACCCGCCAGAACTTTGACGAGGGTCGATTTACCGGCGCCGTTGTCCCCGACCAGTGCAACCACTTCACCGGCGTGGACGTCCAGTTCGATGTCTTCCAGCGCGGTCACTGCCCCGAATTGTTTACCAATACCGTGCAAACGCAGGATCAGTTCCCCTTTTGACGGGGTATTTGATTGGGTTGTCACTTCGGTGCCCTCCATCCCTAAAGCGTTCCGCCATAAACCTGTTTCATGGGTTTATGGCGGAACGCCCACACCCTTGATATGTCTGGCAGCGTCACGTCCCTGCGCAAGCTATCCTGCGCAGGGACGGTATTATTTACTGAATACCAAGCTCTGCACAGGCAGCTGCATATTCTGCGGTGCAAACCTCAGCTGCGGACTGGATGCCCGCATCAAAGATCAGGTCTTTGATGTTCTCTTGGGTGACAACCGCGGGAACAAACAGCTGAGACGGGGTGTTGTAGAGGCTGCTGGTTGCTTCCGGTGTTTCACCGTTCAGCAATTGAACAGCCACTTCAGCCGCAGCGGCCGCAACGATCTCAGACGGTTTCGAAATCGTGTTATATTGATCGCCTGCAATGATCAGCTGGAGCGCCGCGATGGTTGCGTCGTTGCCAGTGACCGGCGGAAGAGGGTCGACACCTGCAGCCTTGAGAGCCGCAATTGCACCACCACCGGTGCCATCGTTTGCTGCCACGATACCAGTGATTTCAGCACCAAAACGGGTGATTTGACCAGCAGCCCACTCCTGTGCTTTCGGAGGAGCCCAATCCGGAGTGTCAAATTCAGACAGTGTCACATAGGGTGATGCGTCGAGTGCGCGATCGATGCCGTCGCGGATCAGGCCCGCTGCAGCGTCAGTCGGCGAACCGTTGATCTGCAAAACACCGGCACCTTCAGGAACGCCATTTACTTGCAAATGTTCGACCAGCGATTGAGCGATTGCGTAGCCGATGCCTTCGTTGTCGAAGGAAACGTAGAAATCAGCAGGCGAGTCCGGGATTGGGCGATCATATGCGATGACCTTGACGCCTTGCGAATGCGCAATTTCGACCATTGCCGCAGCCGCAGCCGAGTCGACAGGGTCAAGAACGATTACGCGCGCACCTTGTGCGATCACAGAGTTGAACTGTTGCTGCTGAAGAGCGACGTCTGCGTTGCCGTTCTGGTAAATAAGCGTGCAGTCGGCACACAGGCCTGCCATAGCTGCCTCAAAGCCCGGCCAATCGTGCTCTTCGTAGCGGGTAGACGCCTGGTCCGGCATCAGAAATGCAACAGTTTCCGCTGTTGCAGTGGTAGCAAACATGGCAGCGACAAGCGCAGAAGCCATGGAAAGCGAAGTCGTTTTGGTCATCTTTATCTCCTCCAAATCAGACTGGCGCGTTCAGTCAGAAGGGCAGCCCCCTTGCTGATGACCGTAACCGCTCTCTCCAGCCAGTACGATCAGATGATCAAGTAGTCCTCCCTGACTGACCTGACCTACTTGCGCAACCGATGCAGCACCTTGCTCAATCGATTGTGCAAACATTGCTCAATCGATTGAGCTTGTCAATTACAAAGAAATCTGCTTAGCTTTGGCACGCACTCTGAACGGATTATCGCATGGATAAAGATAAGAAAAAGAAGACCATCTATGATCTTGCTGTCCTGGCTGAAGCGTCGCCTAGCGCGGTGAGTTCAGTACTAAACGGAACTTGGGAGAAACGTCGAATCAGCAAAAAGCTTGCCGAAAAGGTGATGAAAATTGCCGAAAATCAGGGGTATAACCTGAATGCTCAAGCAAGCCTTTTAAGACGCGATAAATCGAACATCGTCGGAATGATCGTTCCAAAATACGACAACCGGTATTTTGGTGAAATTGCCGAACAGTTCGAAGCCATGGCGCGCTCTAAAGGGATGTTTCCTGTCGTAACCTGTACGCAACGTGACCCAGAATTAGAATTCGAAGCTGCGAAGGAGTTGGTCGGCTATCAGGTCGAATGCCTAATTTCGACTGGTGCAACTGACCCAGATCGTATCGCTGCGTTCTGTAAAGCTGCTGGCGTTCAAGCGTTGAACCTCGACCTTCCAGGTAAAGACGCACCATCGGTGATTTCGGACAACTACGCAGGCGCGCGTGATCTAACGAGCCTCATTTTACGCAGATGTCGGTCTGATTTGGGCTGGGAGGGGCCGCTTCGGTTTATTGGCGGGCGCCTTTCTGACCACAACACAGCCGCACGCCTAGATGGCTTTATGGACGCTCATAAAGAGCTGGGCCTAAAAGTTCCAAATGAAAACATCCAAGCATCCGGCTATTCGGCGAAAGCCGCGTGGGACAGTCTAAAGGACTTTCGTCCGTTTGGCCCAACGGGAATTTTCGTGAACTCAACTATCTCGCTTGAGGGGGTGGTGCGCTGGCATAGCCAACTGTCCGAGGGAACAGAAAATATCCGCTTCGGTTGCTTTGACCGCGATCCGTTCGGAAAATTCCTTCCCGGAAACGTCGGCATGGTAGAGCAGGACGTTTTACAAATGCTGGAAGTGCTATTTGAGTTGATTGGCCAACCGAATCTCGAAAACAAAGTTACACTTATACCCTGTAATCTAGAAGAGTTTTGAGACTGTAAGCTTTCGATGCCAAGGCGTAGGCTAGGTTTTGGGCAAGCAGCCTGAAGCAGCCATTAGGCGTGAATGCAGCGAACGCCAGCCGCCTGTCCATCTGAAAGCCGATGTCGAGCGCCTCGGCCAGCCGCCAAATCTGATGACCCTGAGGCGCTGCACGTTCTGGCCTGCAAGATCAAGCGGATGATCTCGCTGATCGGCATTCAGAGGCTGATGGCGGCGTGAGCGAGGTTGCCAGGGTCATCGTGTTCACAAGAAGGGCCCGTTAACGCCGCCGCGCGCACCAACCGTTGCCAAGCGGTCGGGCGGCGGAGTGTCCACACACAGGCCTCCGGCCCTTAGCCGTCGTAATCGACTTCCTCGGTCAATTTCAAAGCCTCACCGCGTGCGTTGGCGATGTCAATCAGGCTGAGGTTGTCGGGCGTCAATTCCCCCCAGCTTGCGACCAGGGCCGAGGGTTCTGTGCCGGGCACAACCGGGTATTCAGAATTGGCCTCCGCATAGATTTCCTGCGCGTGTTTGGAGGTCAAAAACTCAATGAATTGAGTGGCCTCGGCGATGTTCTTCGACGCTTTGGTGAGCGCCACGCCGGAGATATTCACATGGGTGCCGCCGCCTTCGACGTCAAACACCGGGAAATCAAGGCGCACCGAGTCAGCCCAGACCTTTTGCTCAGGGTCAGCCAACATTGCGCCCATGTAATAGGTGTTGCCCAAGGAAATGTCGCATTCCCCGGCCCAAATCGCCTTGACCTGTGCGCGGTCATTGCCTTGGGGTTTGCGGGCCAGGTTGTCTTTAACGCCTTGAAGCCATTGCTTTGTTTCCTCTTCGCCATGGTGGGCAAGATAGGCGGAGGTGAGGCCGATCATATAGGTGTGCATGCCCGAACGGGTGCAAATCCGGCCCTTCCATTTCGGGTCCGCGAGGTCTTCGTAGGTGATGACTTCGCCGGGGGCGACGCGGTCTTTCGAGGCATAGACAATCCGCGCCCGCGTGGTGACGCCCCACCAATTTCCCTCGGGGTCATGGTATGTGGCGGGGATATTTTGCGCCAGTGTCTCGGTCATCAAAGGTTGAGTGACGCCCGCATCTACAGCTTCGGAAATCCGTGCAATATCAACGGTTAGGATCACATCGGCGGGGGAGCGGTCGCCCTCGGCCTTGAGCCGTTCAACCAAGCCTTTTTCGAGGAAGGCGACATTGACCTTGATGCCTGTCTCCTCGGTGAAGGCCTCGGTCAGCGGCGCGATCAATTCGGGCTGACGGTAGGAATAGACGTTCACATCGGCGCTTGCGGCCGTGGCGGTGAGTGTCAGGGCGGCGGTCAGGGCGAGGTTGGGTTTGAAAGGCATCAGAATCTCCAAGGCTTCATTTGCGGCTTTTAAACCCGACAAAAACTCTCTGGTCAATAGGTGATAAATTTACTCGGGAAATGTGGCGGGGTGATTTCGGCCTATCTGGCGGTTTTCTCTGCCGCTTTCACCGCGTCCCAAAGCGCATCCATTTCCGCCAGATCACTGTCTTGGGGCGTCTTGCCTTTTGATACAAGATGATCCTCTATAGCATTGAACCGACGGGTGAATTTAGCGTTGCAACCGCGCAGGGCTTCCTCGGCATCGACGCCCAAATGCCGGCCCAGATTGACCACAACGAACAATAAATCCCCGAATTCCTCGAACACATCCGCTTGGGTTTTGCTCTCACGCGCCTCAACCAATTCTGCCGCTTCCTCACGGATTTTGTCGATCACATGCGACACATCCGGCCAGTCAAACCCAACGCGGGCCGCGCGTTTTTGCAATTTTTGCGCCCGCATCAAGGCGGGCAATCCCATGGCCACCCCGTCCAGGACCCGCGTTTCGCCGCGCCGCTTACGCTCGGCGGCTTTTTCGCGTTCCCAATCAAGGGTTTGCTGTTCCGGGCTTTTTTGGTTGCTTTCATCGCCAAAGACATGCGGATGGCGTGAAATCATCTTGTCCGAGATCGCTTTGGCGACATCGTGAAAGTCAAAAAGCCCTTTGTCCGCCGCGATTTGCGCCTGAAACACCGATTGAAACAGCAAATCCCCCAGCTCGGATTTCAAATCCGCCATATCGCCGCGGGTGATCGCATCATCGACCTCATAGGCTTCTTCGATTGTGTAGGGCGAAATCGTCGCGAAATCCTGCTCGATATCCCAAGGGCAACCGCCCTTTGGATCGCGCAGGCGCTTCATGATTTCCAAAAGCTGCTCAATGCCCTCGGGCACGCTGTGGATCGGGTCGGGAATGGGATGCTGTGTCATGGTGCCAAGGTGACGCGGCAAAAGGGGCTTTGCAAGGCCAAAGCCGCTGGCTATAAGGTCTCCATGACCCACATCTGCACCATCATTATCTGCTGCATTATCTGCTAACGAAAGTTACGCGGGGTCGGTCTCTTTTCTCTCAAAAAGTAAGCTGATAAGCCCGCGGGGATTGCCCTGAGGAGCGCTTATGACCGTGATCAAGCTGACCAACACGAAAACCCGCAAAAAAGAGGTTTTCGAGCCGATCGACCGCAATAATGTGCGCATGTATGTCTGTGGGCCAACGGTCTATGATCGCGCCCATATCGGCAATGCGCGCCCTGTGATCGTGTTCGACGTGCTCTATCGGCTGTTGCGTCATGTTTATGGCCCCGATCATGTCACCTATGTGCGCAATTTCACCGACGTGGACGATAAAATCAACGCGCGCGCCGCCGAAAGTGGGCGCAGCATTCGCGAGATCACCGATGAAACAACACAGTGGTATCTTGATGATATGCGCGCTGTTGGCGCACTGGACCCGAACGAGATGCCGCGCGCGACCGAGTATATTGGCGCGATGATCGAGATGATCGAGGGGCTGATTGACAAGGGTCACGCCTATGCCGCCGAGGGGCATGTGTTGTTCGCGGTCGAAAGCTATGAGAAATACGGCGCGCTTTCAGGGCGTTCGATTGACGATATGATCGCCGGGGCGCGGGTTGAGGTTGCGCCTTATAAACGCAATCCGATGGATTTTGTCCTGTGGAAACCCTCCTCAGAGGATCAACCGGGATGGGACAGCCCTTGGGGGTATGGTCGCCCCGGCTGGCACATCGAATGCTCTGCCATGTCCTATGAGCTTTTGGGCGAGAGTTTCGACATCCACGGCGGCGGCAACGATCTGATGTTCCCGCACCACGAAAACGAGATCGCCCAAAGCTGCTGTGCCCATGGCCACGAGCATGACGGCGGCGGCTTTGCCAACTTTTGGCTGCACAACGAAATGTTGCAGGTCGAGGGCAAGAAAATGTCCAAGAGTTTGGGCAATTTCTTTACCGTTCGGGACCTGTTGGATGGCCATGACGGGATGGCGGGCGTTCCAGGCGAGGTGATCCGGTTTGTGTTTTTAAGCACGCATTACCGCAAGCCGATGGACTGGACGGCTGAGAAGGCGGAGCAGGCGAAGGCAACGTTGACGAAGTGGTGGGACCTTACTGCTCCTTTAGATACTCATGAATTTGCTCCCTCAGAAAAATTTTTGGCGGCGCTTTGTGATGATTTGAATACGCCTGCTGCTATCGCTGAGCTTCATCGACTTGCTAAGGAGAAAGACCTTGTCGCTTTGCAATCTGGTCTGGAATTGATCGGACTTGCTGAACCGATCACTTTTGGACAAGGAAGCTTGGGCGTTGGGGTCAGTATCGAAACTTTAGGATTGGCGAACCGCATTGCTGCGAAATGGATGGCATACAGAACTGCGAAAGATTTCTCTCAAGCTGATGCGTTGAAAAAAGAAGCTTCTAATCTGGGCGTAGAACTCACGGTTACAAAGGAAAATAATGTTCAATCTGCGACTGCCACGATCAATGGAGCCCCATCGGTACAAGACCTAGAGGGGCTTCTGTGATGCGCAGTTCTGTAAACGGAGGGCGGAGCCTGCCTTGGCGGGCGCATATGCGCCTGCCGGGGGGAAGGCAGGCGCAGCCCGGCGTGCCGCCGGGCAAAACACTTGAGTGGAGGACCAACCAATGACCCGCGATCGCCTCTACCTCTTCGACACAACGCTCAGAGACGGCCAGCAAACCCAAGGTGTGCAATTTTCCACGCCCGAAAAGCACATGATCGCCGAGGCGCTCGATCATCTGGGCGTCGATTATATCGAAGGCGGCTGGCCCGGCGCAAACCCGACCGACAGCGAATTTTTCGCCGAACCGCCCAAGACCCGCGCCACCTTCACCGCTTTTGGCATGACCAAACGGGCAGGGCGCTCGGCCGAAAATGACGAGGTGCTGGCGGGGGTGTTGAACGCGGGGACGAAAGCCGTCTGTCTGGTCGGCAAAACCCATGATTTTCACGTCACCACCGCTCTTGGCATCACGCTTGAGGAGAATCTCGACAACATCGCCAAATCCATCGCGCATCTGGTCGCCCAAGGACGCGAGGCGCTGTTTGATGCCGAACATTTCTTTGACGGCTACAAGGCCAATCCCGACTATGCGCTGGCCTGTCTCACCGCCGCCTATGACAATGGCGCGCGCTGGATCGTACTCTGCGACACCAATGGCGGCACGCTTCCGGGTGAGGTTTATCAGATCACGTTAAAGGTCATTGAATCCGGCATTCCCGGCACCCATTTGGGCATTCACACCCATGATGACACCGGCAATGCGGTGGCCAATTCACTGGCGGCGATCAATGCCGGGGCGCGGCAGGTGCAGGGCACGTTGAATGGTCTGGGCGAACGCTGTGGCAATGCCAATTTGACCACCTTGATCCCGACATTTCTACTAAAAGAACCGTATAAATCGACGCTCGACACCGGTGTCACCGAGGCCGCTTTGGCCGATCTGGTCAAGGTGTCGCGGATGCTTGACGACATCCTCAACCGTGTGCCTTTGCGCAGCTCGCCCTATGTCGGTGCCTCCGCATTCGCCCATAAAGCCGGCCTTCACGCCTCGGCCATTCTCAAAGACCCAACCACCTATGAACACATCCCGCCGGAGATCGTCGGCAACGCCCGGATCGTGCCAATGTCCAATCAGGCGGGGCAATCAAACCTGCGCTCGCGCCTGTCCGATATGGGATTGGATGTGTCGACAAAGGCCGATCTGGGGCGGATTTTGGACCGGATCAAAGAGCGCGAGGCAGAGGGATATTCCTATGACACCGCGCAGGCCTCGTTTGAATTGGAAGCGCGGCGCGAATTGGGCCTGATGCCGGCGTTTTTCGAGGTCGAACGCTACCGCGCCACGGTCGAACGCCGCAAGGACGTCAAGGGCCGGGTGATCCACCTGTCCGAGGTCACGGTGGTGGTCAATATCGCGGGCGAGCGGCATTTGTCGGTGTCTGAGGGCATCATGGCGGATGGCTCGGACGGCGGGCCGGTCAACGCGCTCTCGAAAGCGTTGGTCAAGGATTTGGGACCCTATTCCGATCTGATTTCCGATATGGAACTGGTTGATTTTAAAGTCAGAATCACCAATGGCGGCACAGAGGCGCGCACCCGCGTGATCATTGATCACGAAGACAGCTTGGGGCGGCGTTGGTCGACGGTCGGTGTGTCATCAAACATCATAGACGCGTCTTTTGAGGCGCTTTTGGATGCGGTGCTTTGGAAATTGACGCGCGATGGCGCGCAGGCATTAGGTGCTGAATGAGGGAGACCGTGTGATGTCCGTGCAAGCCTGCGCCGAGATTGTCCAAAAGGGCGACGAAGACCGATTTCGCGCCACCATGGCCGCGCCTGTTTCGGCACGCGATGTGTTGTTTCCGATCCATGCCTTTTGTCTGGAGGTCGCAAAAGCGCCTTGGGTGACGAAAGAAAGCATGATTGCGGAGATGCGCCTGCAATTTTGGCGCGATGTGTTGACCGAGAAAACCGAAGGCAAAGCCCCGCGCGCCCATGAGGTGGCCGCGCCTTTGGCGGCGGTGTTGGATATTGCATCGGCTGAGGCGCTGGACGCCACGGTGACGGCGCGTCAATGGGATATTTACCGCGATCCGCATGAAGATGCGGCGGCGCTGTACCGCTATCTCCACGCGACATACACCATTCCGCTGCATGTCGCGGCGCGGCTTTTGGGCGCGCCGGACACGGCGTCAAAACCGCTCAACAGTCTGGGGCAGGCTGGGGCTTTGGCGCGCTATTTCATGGCGATCCCGGCACTTGTCGACGCGGGACGGGTGCCTTTGCTTGATGGGCGCCCGGACGCGGTGGCAACATTGGCGAAAGCCACGTTGGAACAGGCCCGTTGGGGCGCGCAGCAGCTTTCAAAACTTGGCAAATCCGCGCGCGCGCCGATGATCGACGCGGTGATGATGTTGCCGATCCTGCAACAAGCGGCGAAAGACCCAAGCGCGGTTTTGGACGGACGTCTGAAACAGGGGCCTGCGCGCAAATCCCTGCGCTTGGCACTGGCGTCTCAGTCACCGACATGGGGCTTTTTCTAAGGCAGCTTTTTCTGTGTGTATTCCAAGACATAGACCCGGATCGCGGAGGCCAGACCACTGTCCACGCCGCGGGTTTCATCAATCTCTGCGGCCAGCACATTGATCGGCAGATCGCGCTCTTTGGCGATGGCACGAAAGGCGCGCCAAAACGCATCCTCAAGGGACACAGAGGTGCGGTGACCGTGCAGGGTCAGTGAACGTTTGACTGGTCGCGTGAGTGGACGCGCACTCATCTGTCGTCTTTCTTATGGGCGTCCAATATGGCCTTGGCTTTGGCCGTTTGGGCCTGTTCGAGCGCCTTTTGTGCCTTGCTGCGCCCGAATTTCACCGCATTCTCATCGGCCAATGCGCGTTTGTCCGCGCGGGCTTTGGCCTTGCGGATCTGATTGAGATTGATGACGTTTTTATCGGCGCTCATGGCGGCAATCTACCCCATGCGCAGGTCATCGCCAAGATCAGATAGAAAGCCCCGTTCAACGCGGCGGAGGAACGGGGCTGGGCGTGTTTCGATGGCTGATGACTTACATGCGCTGAAGCGGCACACGCACACCAATGCTCACGACTTGATTGTCCACGTCGAATGTCAGCGGGCTGACCGGAGGCTGTCCACTATCAATCGGGGTGCTGCCGCCTTGGGCTGTGCCGAAATTATAGTAGCGATAGCTGGCTTCCAAAATGACGGGCCATTGGCCGGGTTTGGTGACCTGCCAACTGGCGCCAAAGCCCAAAGAATAGGCCAGGCTGGTGGAACTGTCGCCCTCAAAACTGCGATCAACCCCGGTCACCAAGCTGTCATTGGTCCGGGTCCAATCTCCAACTTTGTTGTTGGCAAGACCAAGACCGACCACGACAAACGGGTTGAAGGTGGTGTTTTTGCCAGCGGCCTCAAGTGGCGAATAATAGAGGCTGCCCATCAGAGCGTTGGTTTTCAAAGAGGCCGAAGTGATATCGGCATGGATCGCGCAACTGGACCCGTCAGAGGCGGAGGCGCAGGGACCGGTGACGCTCATGGATTCGGAAAATGTCATCCCCAGATCGAAGCGATAGCCATTCATCCAGTCAAAGCCCATCGCCACAGTGCCAAAACTGCCATCTTCGCCGCTCAGGTCAAAATTGACTTGCGGGTCGGAGGGATAGCCGTGGGGTTGCCACGATCCGTCATTGATATCGGTGGTGGCCATGCCAAATTCGGCACGCAGATAGGGGCCGTAGGTGACACTGGCAAGACCCGCGCCGGGCAGGTTGTCGGGCGCGGCGGTCAGAGGGGTCGTCATGGCGGCGGTCAACGCGACACTCAAAGCGAGCGGTGCGAGGCAGGATATGTGCGTGATCGGTTTCATAGGTGCTCCATAGACTCTTATCTGTTCATTAAGGGCAAAATCTGTCTGTGAATCTGTCTGTGGGAGAGGCCCCCAATGGGGGCCTCTGTTCTGTTGTTTGTGATCAGATCGACGGGGCTCAACCGTGACCTGCAAGAACTGCGATGCGAATGGCTTCGGCATCGGCCGCAAGGTCGGCGGCATCGGCAGCGCTCATCGGAACGCCGAGAATCGTCGTGACGGCGATCACAGTGTCGGTCGAAATCGGGACGGTCTTGTCAGAGGCGACCCCCAAAAGGGCGGCCAAAATCGTATCGACATTGTTTGTGACGCCGCTGGCGGCCAATGGGGTTTCCCCTTCAAGATAGGCCTGGAACAAGGCCAGACTTTGCAGCGGGCTGTCGATGATCACGGTGTCATCCCAATTGAGCGACAACTCGGTAATCATGTCGGAGAGGCTGAGATTATAGAACTCAACCGCATCGCCCGACAGTTCCGCAAGCGCCTCTGTCAGGGCACGATCCAACACATGCGCGGGTGAACGGGCCACGTTGAGGCGACCAATTTCAACTTCCGGGATGCCTTCGTTGGCCCAAACCGGCCCACCAGTCCCTGAGTTGGAACTGTCTTGATTGGCGCGCGGACCTGCACCCTCAGAGTCTTCGCCCGGCCCACCTTGGCCAGAACCCTCTGCGCCGGTGGATTGGCCACCATGGCCTTCTTCCCCGCCGCTGCCGGAATCGCTATTGCCAGAGCCAGCGTGTGGGCCTTTTTGCCCACCGTCTTCACCGTCTTCGGCGGCATAGGCGGGTGTCACAACATCTACACTCATTACATAGGCCGTGGTACCGACCAAAGCCGCACTCAATGCCAAAATGGACAAGGCACTCATAAGTTTCGATTTTTTGGATGTGGCAAAGTTTGTCATGATATCCTCCCCGGAGTCATATGATGTCCAATACAGATGTGGAGCGCTGTCCGCTCTTTCTTGCCTTGGACGATGTCATCATAGTACATCACTGGCGCAAAATTACCTTGATGCCGATCAATACAAAACAATATTGTCTGATGGATATTTGAATTTTTGCATGTCATGTCTTTTATGTATCAACTCTGCGCAAAGAGCATAACTGCGGGATAGAGTGTCGGCCTCCTGTGTAATATTGCACAGAATGTTGATTTTGTCAGGGTAAAAGTTCGAAAAATTCGGTCGCTCGCCTGTTCGGGGCGCACAGGGGGAGGGCGATGAGACGTGGGTGGCTAGAGGCCTCTCCTGTTTTGCTGAGGCCTTGTTTTCGATAAGGACTGCGCGTTTTGCCGCAAAAAAGGAAAGGCGACCCGAAGGCCGCCTTCACGTTCATATGCCGTGTTCAGTGCGTCAGAGGCGGCCACTTTCGACGGTGCGCCGGTCCCTGACTTAGCCTTTCGGGCCGATCATCTGTTCCGGGCGGACCACGGCGTCAAATGTGGCTTCATCGACAAAGCCCAAAGCGATGGCTTCTTCTTTCAACGTGGTGCCGTTTTTATGCGCGGTTTTGGCAACTTTCGTGGCGTTGTCATAGCCGATGGTCGGGGCCAGAGCGGTGACCAGCATCAGGGACTCGTGCAAAAGTTTCTCGATACGCGGTTCGTTGGCCTCGATGCCCACAACCATGTTGTCGGTAAAGGCGGAGGCGCTGTCACCCAAAAGCTGCATGGATTGCAAGACGTTATAGGACATCATCGGATTGTAGACGTTCAATTCGAAATGACCTTGGCTGCCGGCAAAGCCCACGGCGGCGTCATTCCCCATGACATGGGCGCAGACCATGGTCAGCGCTTCGGCTTGGGTCGGGTTGACCTTGCCCGGCATAATGGACGAGCCCGGTTCGTTTTCCGGCAGGATCAATTCGCCCAAACCACAGCGCGGGCCGGAGCCCAACAGGCGGATGTCATTGGCAATTTTGAACAGCGAGGCGGCGACGGTTTTGAGCGCGCCGGAGAACATCACCATGGCGTCATGGGCGGCGAGCGCTTCGAATTTGTTCGGCGCGGTCACAAACGGCAGGCCAGTGATCTCGGCCATGTTTTTCGCCACGGCTTCGGCCCAGCCTTTTTGAGTGTTCAGCCCGGTGCCCACGGCGGTGCCGCCCTGTGCCAGCTCATAAATCGCGGGCAGGCACATCTCAACGCGTTTGATGCCCATGCGGACTTGGTGAGCGTAGCCGGAGAATTCCTGGCCCAAGGTCAGCGGGGTCGCGTCCTGAGTATGGGTGCGGCCGATTTTAATGATGTCTTTGAAAGCCTCGGCTTTGACTTCAAGCGCCTCGGCCAATTTGGTCAACCCCGGCAGCAACACATCACGCGCCTGCATGCCGATGCCAACATGCATCGCGGTCGGGAAAGTGTCGTTCGAGGACTGGCCCATGTTGCAATGATCGTTCGGGTGAACCGGCTTTTTCGACCCCATTTCGCCGCCGAGCATTTCAATCGCGCGGTTCGAGATCACTTCATTGGCGTTCATGTTGGACTGGGTGCCGGAGCCGGTTTGCCACACCACGAGCGGGAAGTTGTCGTCGAACTTGCCGTCGATCACCTCGGTCGCGGCGGCGACAATCGCATCGCCCAACTCTTTGGACAGGTTGCCCTGCGCCATGTTTTCCAGCGCACAGGCCTTTTTGACCACACCCAGCGCGCGGATGATCGGCACGGGCTGACGTTCCCAACCGATCGGGAAGTTCAGGATTGAGCGCTGGGTTTGCGCGCCCCAATACTTGTCGCTTGGGACTTCGAGCGGGCCAAAGCTATCGGTTTCGGTACGTGTGGTGGACATGGGGGTGGACATGGGGGGATCTCCCTTGGTGCGATGCCAAATATTGCCTCGGCTATACGCGCTCGGGGGGGCTCATGCAATGTATACGGACGCATACATCCCCCTGATAGCGCTAAAAGATCGCCGGGTTTGGCCGCCTGCAGGTCTAAATCGGCTGACGCGTGTATTCAAACACCCGCGCGGGCGGCAGATTGGCCCAGATCGTGCCCTTTTTGCGCGCCATGATGCCGTGCTGACGCTGCATGTCCGGTTCAATCGGCGAACTGAACGCATAGGTGAATTGGGTAAAGATGCCGCCCGGACGCAGGGAGGCGAAGACCGAGGCGAGGATGCCGTCTTGCAACGTGGGGCGGTTGAGCAACGGCACGCCGGACAAAACCGCGCCGACATGGGGGGGCAGGACGTGATGGATTTCGGTGGCGGAGCGGTTGAGCACCTGAACGCCGGGGAATTTGCTGCGCAGATCGTCACAAAACCGGGCGTTCAGTTCAAACAGGGTGAGCCGCTCGGGCGCCACGCCGCGTTCCAAAATCGCGCGGGTGAACACGCCGGTGCCCGGTCCAATTTCCACGATAGGCCCGTCAATGTCTTCAAGCCCCGCCGCCATGACCCGCGCCATCGCCGAGGAGGAGGGCGCAATCGCGCGCACATCGTCGGGGTTGCGGATCATCTCTCCAAGGAAAACAGCAAAATCGCGTGGCATGTGGCTCTCCTCTGGCGTGATGCTGAGACAGAAGTGCCCATCGCCGCGTAATCTGACAAGGGGGGAGCGGATCGCGTTACGTAAAATTCACGAAGCTGTTTCGCGGCTGTTAAAAAGGGGCCACGCAGCCCCTCCCTCATTTGCGAAACTTGTCGAGCGAGACGATTTCCGCCTCTTTCGGCCCGTCCGTTGCGGTGCCGGATGTGTCGGTCTCATCCTTGCGCTCGAAACTTTTGACTTCGGCGTCATGGGGAATCTCGTCGCCGTCCATCTCTTCGACGTCGTAATCCTGGGTCTCAAAGCGCAGACCGAATTCCACCGACGGGTCGACAAAGGTGCGGATCGCGTCATAGGGGATGTACAAAGGCTCCGGGCTGTCGCCGAAATTCAGCGTGATCGCCACGCCATCATCAGTGACTTCGAGATTGTCGAACCAATGCTGAATGACGATGGTCATTTCCTCGGGATAGCGATCCGAGAGCCAATCGGCCAGTTCCACATCCGGGTGCATGGTGTCGAAGGTGATAAAGAAATGATGATCCCCCGGCAGGCCGTCTTTCGCCACGCCGTCCAGCACCTTACGGATCAGACCACGCATCGCGTCATGCATGAGGTTCCCGTAGTCGATGGTTTTGGCCATCTGTGCATCCTTTCTGTGTCTCCTGTGGTGCAGCATACGAGATTCTGCGGCTAAGGAAAGAGGTCATCAAAGGACAATATGAAACGCGAGGCCCGCAAGCGCCACGAGAGCCAGCACGGTCATCAATCCGCGTTTAAGCCCAAAGAGCAACCCGCCCGCCAGCATCATGAGGGCAAGGGCCCTGAGATCAAGGCTCTGGAGCATCGGCAAATCAAGGCGCAAAGGCCCCAGAGTCAGCCGCGCGGTTTGGGCAAAGAGCACATGCAGGGTGAACCACCAAGACAGCGAGGCGATGACGCCCACCACGGCGGCGGTGATCGCCTTGAGCGCATTTGAGAGCCGCGGGCGGGTGCTGATCCAGTCGATGTAAGGGGCTCCGGCGAAAATCCAGAGAAAACAAGGCACAAAGGTGACCCATAGCGTCAAAGCCGCACCGATCACGCCGCCCCAAAGGCCCAAAGGTGTCGCCGCCATATAGCCGACGAACTCCGTGACCAAAATCAGCGGCCCCGGCGTGGTTTCAGCCAGACCCAAGCCGTCGAGCATGGCCTCGGGCGTAAGCCAGCCTTGGTTGTTGACCACCTCTTGGCTCATATAGGCCAAAACCGCGTAAGCCCCGCCAAAGGTCACCACCGCGAGGCGGGAGAAAAACAGCCCGATCGCCAAAAGCCGCTCTTGGCCCGTGGCCCAAAGGACCAACAAAGGCGCGGCCCACAGCGCGCCCCAAATCGCGAGCGTGCGGGGCAGGTGGTGGGCTTTGGGAACGGCCCGTTTTTGAGCCAGTTTTTGGGCCTGTGTCGGGGTTGCGGTGATGCCACCGTAAAGCGCGGCGGCCACAACGATCACCGGGAACGGGACGGCAAACCCGGTGATGAGCACGAAAGAGATCACCGCCAAAGCCCAGCGATCCCCCCGCCCCAAGGCCTTTTTACCCAAGCGGAACAGGGCTTGCAGCACGATCAGGGTCACTGTGGCTTTGACGCCTAAAAACAGCGCCTCAGAAAGGGGCAGGTGGCCGAAATGGGCGTAAAGCGCGGCCAAAACCAACATGACCAATGCGCCGGGGAGGACGAAAAACAGCCCCGCGATGACGCCGCCGGGCACACCGCGCAAGCGCCAGCCACAATAGGTGGCAAGCTGCATCGCTTCGGGGCCGGGCAACATCATGCAAAAGGACAGCGCGGAGAGAAACCCGTCCTCGTCCATCCAGCCGCGGCTCTCGACCACTTCGCGGTGCATCACCGCAATCTGCGCCGCCGGGCCGCCAAAGGACAAAAGCCCGATGCGGGCAAAGGCTTTGAGAAAGTCGGGCAGGGGTGTTGTGGGACTGGCAATCTGTGGCAGGGGCGTCATTTGGGCGCTCGCGTTAGTCCGGGCGTCATGTCCGGCACGCCTTTGGTAAACGCCCCTGCGTTTGGGTCAAGGGTTAGAGGCTCAATTTGCCAGTGCCAGACGCACCAAACCGCCGGTTTCGCCCTCAAGCACGCCATGCTCCGCCGAAGTCGGTTTCAACATCGCCTCAACCAAGACCGGCACCGAGGTCCAATAGGGGATGTACCATTCCTGATCGACCTCTAAGATCAACACCGCGTCCTTGGCGGCATCATAGGCGCCGATCACGGAAACATGCGGGCCGTCCCAATCGCCGGTGACGACGCCTTGGTTGAAATAGATCATCATCGCGTCTTCGGCGCTTTGTTCGTTGAGCGTCAACCACTCACGCACGGTGGCGCGCGTGGCCTCTGAGGCATCGGTGGGTTTAAAGGAACTGACCGCGTAGCTGTCGAGACCCGCCGCGACAAGCGCCTTTCCGGCATAGGTTTCAAGCTCGGCAAAGGTCACGCCATCGCCGCCCTCGGCGGAAATCTCCGACCAATGGGCATCGCCGACGCGGTCCAACAGGTCAGGTTGGGTCATCACCGTGTCTTCGGCATTGGCGGGCAGGCCGGACAAGCCGTTGACAGCCCCGGTGACGGCGGCGACCGAGCAGGCGGAGGTGGTGAATTGCATTTTTACATAGGGCGCGAAGGCCCAGTAATCAGGCGCGGGCGTTTGGCGCAGATAGTCCGTGGCCTGCGTGACGGGGGTCGCGTTTGGCCCGAGTTTCGGCAGTGGCGCGTCTTGTGCGCTCAGGGGCAGGGACGCGAGCGTTGCGAGAGCCAGAGGAAGAGCAAGGAATTTGGTCATGGATCACCTATGGAAAGACGCCGGACAGGCGATGATCTACCCCGGATGCGCCTGATACAGAGGGCGCGTTTGGCATTGCTTTTGGGGCAGGCAAAGGGCCCGGCCTCGTCACTTTTGATCAAATTTTGCGCAAAGCAAGAAAAATCGTATTTTGCTCATTGTGCAGTCCAAGCTCAGCCTAAAGTTTCACCCGCAAGACAGAGCGCGACTGTGTTGGGCGGAAGGTGACCCATTTGTTCAAAATAGCTGACAAAATCAAAGTTGTTATAGGCTTCGCAGATTTTGCCATCCTTGGTGCGGATCATCACCTGACCCGCAATGGAGACCGGTGTCATATCCATGGCGCGTTTTGCGTTCAGGCGCATTCGGACCCAGGCCTGATCGCCCTGTTCCATCGAATCGAGAATCTCACAGGACAGATCGCGCAACGCCTGTCGTACGGCGGGGACGAGAACGCGAAAATCCTCAAGCTCGGTGGCGAGATCGCTCATCAAACCGGAGGCGGCACCTGAGATGTCGAAATAGTCATCAATCGCGGATAAATCGCCCTGAACCCAAACCCGTTCATACCATGCTTTCAGCAGCTCAACACCATTCATTCCCTCATCCGCCTCTGTCCATGACCTATGCAGAGTATGGGTGAAAACCCGTGAAGGATTGGTTTAAATCCAGACGGATTTGTCGCTTGACCTTACCCTCGCAGCTTCGCACCGACCTTGGGCACCTGACTGCCGCCGCTGTTGCCGCCATCGACCGGCAGATGCGTGACATTCTGGCGAAACTGGGGACCTCCGATGTCGACGATTGAGCAAGTCCAGCGCCGCGCGGTGCGCGGTCCCGGCCTCCTTCGGGGCGTGGCGGGCTATATGCCCCGGCGACGATTGCCGGGGCACGTCAATTGATCAGGCTGGGTGTACCATTAATCTTCAAAAGACTCCCGGAAGCTTTCGAGAAGCCGCGCCGTTTCGTTCGAAAGGGCATTGGCAAGCTCAAGCGGATGAAGTTTCGAAACTTCGTTAAGGGAATCGCCATCACGTTCCGCTATGTAGCGATGTGCCGCACTCGCGCCTGAAATATCCGAGTAACCTTGTATCTCGGCGAGATAGGTACCCAATGCGCTCACCTTCTCTTTTTCCGCTTGGATATATGCGCGCCACGCGGCCTTCATCTTCTTTGGATCATTATTGGACATATCGTTCTCCTTTGTACCTTCCGCAGGGTACCACGCCGCTGCGTGCCCCGGAGCTTGTCACGCACCTTCCTTCGGCAGGTAGGCGGCCACGGGCATTGACGGCAAAAGCAGGTCGCCACATGGGCACGAAAAATGACGGAAACGCATGCGAAATCACGCAAACGTGCGTGGAGAAACGACATGTAACACATTGAACATAAAGACGCGTTTTCTTTTGATTCGATTTATTTCGGCTTATCCAGTTGAAACTGGAAACAGGTAAATCTGATGCAGGTGGAGGCCACTCGTTATCCGTTGGAGCTCAAAGCTCAACAGGCGGCGGAGTTGCTCAGGGTGCGGGCAAATGCCGTGATCCGCCTTCGGCAGTGCGGGTAAAAAGCCAACAGATTGCCAGCATGGCAGGAATGTCGGTGGAGATTATCGAACACTACAGCCCTATGTAGACCGGAAAGCGGGCGGTCAGGCGGTCTTGCGTGACTTAAGAGAACGTAAGCAGGATAAAACTGTAAAACACTGAAAAACTGTAAAGAGAAAGATGGGATAAAACATATGCTTAGCGTTAAAAAAGTAAAGTGCAGGTTTCTGTTGCCAGGTACCTGCGAACCCCGCCTTAAGTCGCTAAACCTAAGGGCTTAGGTTTCGATATTTCGCACAGCTTACGCTGCGAGAGCCATCGGAGCTTTGTTGTCATTTGCAACTAGCTTTAGTGTACCGATAACGGTGGTAACTCACCGAAACAAAGCAAACCCCTTTAGACGTCCGTCGATCCTATTTCGTCCCCATGATCCAAATCGCTGAGGCCTCAAATGAAGGTCCAAACCGATGGGTATATGGTGGAGACGCCGGGTACCGCCCCCGGGTCCGATCCGCGTATTACGAGCGCGTTTATGTCCATAGTCCGGTTGCCCGAACACCTCATACCTAAGCGGTTCCGGGGCTGGGTTCAAGAGGGGCAGAAGAGGGATGGTCTCGATCAAACGCAAAACGCCGCCCCGAAAGGAGCGGCGTTTCTTTTGGGGACGCTGAGACTGGCTTAGAACCCGGCTTTGATTTTCTCAAAGGCCTCGGATTGCTTTTCGCGCAACTCAATGGACATCGGCAATTGGGCCAGAATCGGGGCGTCAATCGGCTCAAGGCCAGCATCGACCAAGGTTTGATCACCCAAAGTGGCAAGACCTTTGAGGTTCGGCGTGCCGTAACCCGCCTCCATCAAAGGGGCGGCATTGGCGACATCCAAGAAGCCGTTGATAAAGTCATAGGCTTTGTCTTCCGCGCCGGGAGCGTCTTTGAGGTTCACATAGCCACAAAGCCACAGCGAGGAGCCTTCCGTGGCTTGGCGCTGAAAGCCGATCGGGAACTCTTCTCCGACCATGGTCGGGTAGGTTTCGTTCCATGCCCATGCCACCAACACTTCGCCCGTGGCCAAAAGCTGAGCCAATTCGCCCGGATCGGTCCAATAGGTGCGCAGGTTCGGGTGGACTTCGCGCAGCCAGTCAGAGGCGGCTTCGAATTGCTCATCCGTGGCGTTTTGCCAATTGGTCGTGCCGGTCGCCAGATAGGCGAGTGCATAGGCGTCATCGACGTTGTCCGGCAGGGTCATGCGGCCTTCGTATTTCGGGTTTTTGAACACCTGAAGCGAGGCGACATCTTCGGCGGGCACCTCATCCATGTTATAGGCGATGGCGGTGGAGCCGAAATCGGACGGGATAAAATAGGACGTCGCCGCCGCCGTATCTGCGCCCAACAGGTTGCTGTCGAGGTTGGCGTAATCGGTGATTTTGGAGGTGTCCCAAGCTTCCAGAATGCCGCTTTCGACCCATTTCATCACCGAGCCGGCGCAGACATGGCTGACGTCGGCTTTAAAGCCGGAGACGAGTTTTTGCAGCGCTTCGTCTTCCTCGCCAAAGAAGGCAAACGACGGCACGTCGCCATTTTTCTCGATATATTTGGTGTGGAAGTCGGCGTTTTCAAAACCGGAGTAATCAAACACAAGCAGATCTGAGTCTTCCGCAAAACCCGCGCCCGCAAGCGTGGCAAGGGCCGTTGAGGCGCACAGACGTTTAAAGCTGTTCATTGGGTCGTCTCCCTAAAGTGGACCAATTTCAGTGATCGACGCTATCACGGGTTTTGACTTGTGCAAGGGGGAGAGAGGGCCGGTTTGGGCTTTTTCTATCGCTTTGCTGATAATTTGATCAAATTAGATGGGCGCGCCGGAGTTTTTCTGCGCGTGCAGCGCTTCGGAGGCTTCCGCTTGACGTAGCGTTACCGTGCAAAGCGCGTTCAAAAACTGGTCGATCAGCGCCGCATCGCGGGCCTCAAGGGCATCCGTGATCCGAATGTGCAGCGCCACAATTTCGGCCCTGTCGCGATTGCGAAAGGTGATCATATTCATCAATGGCTGCATTCCCTCCACAGCTCCCGCCAAATGCCAGGACAGAACCGGGTTGCTGGCGCCATCGACCAAAGCCCGGTGAAAGGCCACATCAGAGGCACAAAACGCTTCGTCTGAGAGGCCGGGTTGCGATTGGCGGGTGATTTCGGCCCGCATCGCGGCCAAATGATCGACGCTGCGGTTTTGCGCCGAAAGCGGCGCGCAGCCGCGTTCAAGCGCAAACCGGGCGCGGCAGGCGGTCGCAAAATCCACCTCATTGAGGCTGAGCAACAGCGTCGCTGTCGTGGCCAATTGGCTGTAGGCCTCGGGATAGGACAGCCGATGGACAAAGGCCCCGCCCGACGCGCCGCGTTTGGTGCGGATCAGGCTTTGCGCCGCCAGCCGTTTAAGCGCTTCGCGTACGGTCGGGCGCGACACGCCGTAGGTGTCCGACAGCTCTGCCTCAGACGGCAACCGATCATCCGCCACCAAATCCCCGGACAGGATCGCATCGCGAATGGCCTGCGCGATCTGGGCAGAAAGGTCTTTTTCAGCCGTTTTTTGCTGCGATTTTGAATTGTCAGGCATTTGACTTGCGCTCACGATTTAATTGTCTGACATTTATGGGGAGACTCAGCGCCGCTTGCAAGACCATCTGGCAAGACCATCTGGCACGCCCTGCGGGGCACAGCGGCCATTTCGACAAAACGGGAGAGACATATGTTCAAAGCATTGGTGATGGAACAAGGCGAGGACGGGCTTGCAACGGCGCAGATCAAACAGATCGACACGAATGCGCTGCCCGAGGGCGATGTGGTGGTCAAGGTCGACTATTCCACCCTCAATTACAAAGACGGGCTGTGCCTGTCGCCCAAAGGCGGCGGTTTGGTGCGCACCTATCCGCATGTGCCGGGCATTGATTTCGCCGGCACGGTCGCAAGCTCTGACAGCCCCGATTTCAACCCCGGCGATCCGGTGGTTTTGACAGGTTGGCGCGTGGGCGAGGTGCATTGGGGCGGCTATGCACAACAGGCGCGGGTCAAATCCGACTGGCTGGTGCCGCTGCCGAAAGGTCTGAACACGCGTCAAGCCATGGCGGTTGGCACGGCGGGCTTGACCGCGATGTTGGCGGTGATGGCCTTGGAAGATCACGGGTTGAAACCGGGGCAGGGCCCGGTTTTGATCACGGGGGCCTCGGGCGGTGTCGGGTCGGTCGCCACCGCGATCCTCGCGCATCTGGGCTATGAGGTCGCCGCCGTCACCGGACGCCCCGAGAGCGCGGACTACCTGCGCGATCTGGGCGCGACCCAAATCGTGGCGCGCGAAGAGATCAACGAGGTGGTCAAACGCCCGCTCGAAACCGAGACATGGGCGGGCTGCGTCGATGCGGTCGGCGGCGAGATGTTGGCGCGCGTCTTGGGCCAGATGAAATACGGTGGCTCTGTGGCTGCTGTGGGGTTGGCGGGCGGCGCGGCTTTGCCGACGTCAGTGATTCCATTTCTGTTGCGCGGTGTGAACCTCTTGGGCATCGACAGTGTGATGCAGCCGAAAGAGGCGCGCCTGCGAGCCTGGGCGCGCATTGCGACAGATCTGCCAATGGAAAAGCTCGAAGAGATGATCCATCCCGCCCGGCTCGAAGACCTGCCGGAGCTTGGGGCGTTGATCCTCAAAGGCGGGATCAAAGGCCGGGTTGTGGTCGATCTGAACGGCTGACCTGAGGAGGCCTCAAAACGGTGTCATCCGCATCCGCGCCCGCGGTGTGACCACCAGCAAAAGGATCAGCGCAATCAGGGAACAGGTCATCATCGCCGCCACCATCGGCAGGGGCGTTCCGTCAAAGAACGGCCCTGCGGCGGCGGTCATGATCCCACCCGCAACCATCTGTAACGTGCCGCCCAATGAGGAGGCCAGCCCGGCAATCTCGCCATGATCGTCCAGAGACGCAACCATGGCGGTTGGGATGACCAGGCCGACAAAGGCAAAGGTGGCGACAAGCCCGGCCACCATGACCCAAAACGTGCCAAAGCCCGCAAGCACCAGTGCAAACAGCGCCAGCATCGAGGCGGCATAGCCAAACACGCCGAGGCTGATGATCTTCAACGCCCCATGTTTGCGCATCAGCCCCGGTGCGATCTGTGACGCGCCGATAAATCCCATGGCATTGACCGTAAAGGCCAGGGAGAACTGCGCCGGTGTCAGGCCGAAGCTCTGGGTGTAGACAAAAGACGCCGAGGCGATAAAGACGAAAAATGCCGACATCGAAAACGCGCCAATAAAGGTCAGCCCCAAAAACACCGGATCGTGAAACAGCGTCCGGGCTCCGCGCGCCATCGCGCTCAGACTGACCTTGACGCGCTTGTCTTTCGGCAAGGTTTCCGGTTGCAACAGGGCTGTGATGACAAAGGCCACGACCCCGGCCACCGCCATCGCCGCAAAGACGCCGCGCCACCCGGTCAACAGGATCAAGCCAGAACCCGCGAGGGGCGCAAACATTGGTGAGACCGAAAACACTAGCATCACCAAGGACATCAGCCGTGTCGCTTCATAGCCGCGATATTGATCGCGAATGATCGCGCGGGTCACCACCATAAGCGAGGCCGCGCCCGCCCCCTGAATCATCCGCGCGGTGATCAGCGCCGCAATCGTCGGCGCAAGCGTGGCCGCAACAGACCCCGCAATGAACAAAGTCAGCCCGATATAGATCGGCACTTTGCGCCCGGCTTGGTCGGCCAAGGGGCCATAGATCAACTGCGACAGACCAAAGGCCATGAAATAAAACGAAATCGTGCCCTGCGTCGTACCGACACTGGCACGAAGATCCGCCGCAATCGTCGGAAGCGCGGGCAGGAACATGTCGATGGCAAAAGGCCCAACGGCAGAAAGAAGGCCCAAAACAAGGGCGCTTTTGAACAGCGGAGACATGGGGAAACCTTCATTCGGGAGGGTGTGGGCGCTGTGTGAGAGCGGCTGCGGGTCAAAATGGGAGAAACTGGCCTGAGCCACCGGTGAGTTTCGGGCGCTTTGCCCCTCTGGTCAATCTGCGAAACTGTCGGTAAGCCTGTTGAAAAATGTAGAATAAGGGACCCAAACATGATGGACTTTGCAACCTTGATGCCCTTCGCCCTGTTGATCGCGGCCATTGGCGCGTTTGCCGGTATCTTGGCCGGGCTTTTGGGCGTCGGCGGCGGCATCGTCTTGGTCCCGGCGTTTTATTACGCTTTTGCGGGCCTCGGCTATGGCTCGCCACAGTTGATGCAAATCTGTCTGGCGACCTCATTGGCCACCATCATTGTCACCTCGATCCGCTCGGTGCTGTCGCATCACAAAAAGGGCGCGGTGGACTGGTCGATCCTCAAAAGTTTCGCCCCCGGCATCGTCATCGGCGCCGTGGTGGGCGTTTTGGTCGCCTCAAGCCTGCGCACTGTCACGCTTCAGATGATTTTTGGCGGCGTCGCCGTGTTCATCGGCCTCTATATGGCCTTTGGCAATGCCGCATGGCGGTTGGGCTCTGAGATGCCCAAAGGCCTCATGCGGGGGGTCATTTCGCCGCTGATCGGGTTCTTGTCGGTGCTGATGGGCATTGGCGGCGGGTCTTTTGGCGTGCCAACGATGACGCTTTACGGCGTGTCGATCCATCGCGCCGTTGCCACCGCCGCAGGCTTTGGTGCGATCATCGCCATCCCCTCGGTCATCGGCTTTCTCTTTGTCGATATCCCGGCTGAGGTGACACCGCCTTTCACCATCGGTGCCGTGAACATCGCGGCCTTTCTGGTGGTGATCTCAATGACGCTCATCACAGCACCTTTGGGGGCGAAAATCGCCCATGCGATGGACCCGAAACCGCTTAAACGGGTGTTTGGTGGTTTCCTGATCCTCGTTGCACTCAATATGCTGCGCAAGGCGATGATGGGTTGAGTATTTGGACTGCCATGAAGACGGGTTTCATTGCAGTCCAAATACTCTCTAAAATCAGGTAATCTGAAAAATCAGGTAATCTGACGTTTCAGCCGCGCGGCCCGGCCACCACGGCGCGTGGTCGGGGCAGGGGTGCGGTTCGGCAAATCCGCCATGATCTCCTGCCGCACCTCAGGCGTCATCCGCGACCAAGCGCCGATTTCCTCGATCGAGCGCGCGCAGCCAAGGCACAGCCGCGTGTCTGGGTGGATTTGACAGACCTTGGTGCAAGGGCTCTCGATCTCGTCACGGTGCCAAATCTCGTCGGTCATCGCAGCCTCACAAATGCCCAAGCCGGTCCAACGCACCCTGAAGGATCACGCCAGCGGCGACTTGGTCGATTTTTTCGGCCCGTTTGGCGCGCGACATATCGGCCTCCAACATGGCGCGGTCTGCGGCCACGGACGAGAGGCGTTCGTCCCAAAAGGTGATCGGATATTCGGTCAGCTGCGCCAGATTGCGGGCAAAGGCGCGGGTCTTTTGACAGCGCGGGCCTTCGGAGCCATCCATATTGCGCGGCAGGCCCAAAACGATGCCGCCGACCTCGCGTTCTTTGAACAGGATCAAAAGCGCTTCGGCATCCAGAGTGAATTTTTTGCGCCGGATCGTGGTGGTCGGTGAGGCGACCGAGCGCAACCGATCCGAGATCGCCACGCCGATGGTTTTGTCGCCAAAATCCAACCCCGCCAAAGGGGCCATCACGGGCAGGGTGGCGGCGAATTCGGCCATGTCATCAGTGATCAGCGCGCTCATTCGACGAAACCCGCGCGTTCAGCCCCGCCGCGCACCACGGCCAGTTTGTCCGGGTCGGCGCCAAAGATCACCTGCGCCTCGCCCCAGATCGCTTTGGCCCGTTCGGTGTCGCCCAGCATCGCCAGCGAGGAAATCAGCCGCGCCCATTCTTCCGGCGTACCACCCTCATTGGCCAGACGTGCAGACAGGCCTTCGACCATGCCGCGGATCATCTCCTGGCGCTCGTCCGGCGTCATGTCGGCGGCGTTTTCCATGTCTTCTGCCGAGGGGCCTTTCAACCCATCGTTGGCGGGCGGCAGGGTGTAGCGGATGCCCGCAGCCTGGGCCACGGCTTCGATTTGCTCGCGAATGAGCGGCTGCCAAGGATCGGTCGGCTCAGAGCGTGTCAAAAGCGGTTGCCAGAGACGAAAAGTCATATCCGGACGGTCATTTTGGGCAAACATCAGACCGGAGAAAAACACGGCGATGCCATTGTTTGGATCGCGTTTGAGTGCGCTGGACAGGGCCGTTTCGGCCTCTGGCGACACAAACCCGCCCGCGGCCAAGATCATCATGTTGGCCATTTGCGCATAGTCTTCGGCGGTGGCGTCCTCACCCTTGATGCGGATCACCTCGTTTTGCGCCCGATAGGCGTTGCGGAAATTGCCGATATTGGCTTCGTTGCGGGCCAAAAGAATATGCCCATCAAGCTCGTCCGGGCGCGATTGCAACGCCGCGCGCAATTTGATCACAAGATCAACCAACTGCTGGTCCGCTTGTTGGGCCATCGGCGTGGCCGGAACTTTGGCTTCGGCTTCGTCCTGGCTCATCCGTGTGGCGCGGATCTCGTCGGCCAAGGCGATGCGATGTGTGAGTGGCAGATCTTCATAGTTCGGTGCACCGAGGTCATTGTAAAGCCAGACCCCGCCGCCCAAAAGGGCAACGGCCAAAACGATGGCGCCCCAAAGCGTGCCTTTGGGCGCACCGGCTTTGCCGCCTTGATGTTCTTTGTCGGCCTCAAGCATCCGGCGCGACACTTCGGTGCGGGCGCGTTTGGCGTCCTCCTTTGAGAGCACCCCACGTGCCAGATCGCGCTCCACCTCTTTGAGTTGGTCACGGTAGACTTTCATTTCGATCTCGGCGGTCGAGGTGCTTTGCGCCCCCATTCCACGCCCACGGCGCAGCACAAGAGCGATGGGGGCGATAGACAAAAGGGCTATGGCGAAGGCAATGATCCAAAAGGTCATGTCAGGGTCCATGTAAGGCAGATGTGATGCACAGCTTTACCCGTCTGCTGCCTGTCGTGAAACCCCCAATGACGCAGGTGTGACCGGATGGCTCAGGAGACGTCCTGATCCTGCGGCGGCTGCGACGTAAGATACTGAATAGGTCGCGTCATCACGGGGACATAACAGAAAACCCACATCACCAAAATCCGACATTCGATGTGCCTCTGATCATTGCTCCACAGCGGGTGTTCGCCGTTTTTGCAAATGAGTCTAAACATTCGCCCTTGACCCCGGACCGCTCCCGGCTCAGGTATATGTCCGACAGAAACGCACAACTTCTGAAATGGAGGCCCTACAATGGCATTCGAACTTCCCGATCTTCCTTACGCCCATGACGCTCTGGCCGATCTCGGCATGTCCAAAGAGACGCTTGAGTATCACCATGACATGCACCACAACGCCTATGTGACCACTGGCAACACGCTGGTTGCGGGCACCGAATGGGAAGGCAAATCTGTCGAAGAGATCATCAAAGGCACTTACGATGCCTCTGCTGTGGCCCAATCCGGCATCTTCAACAACGCCTCCCAGCACTGGAACCACAGCCAATTTTGGGACATGATGGGTCCGGGCGAGAAAAAAATGCCGGGCGAGCTTGAAAAAGCGCTGGTTGAGGCATTTGGCTCGGTTGACGAGTTCAAAAAACAATTCTCTGCCGCGGGCGCAGGTCAGTTCGGCTCCGGCTGGGCCTGGCTGGTCAAAGACACCGACGGTGCCCTCAAAGTCACCAAGACCGAAAACGGCGTGAACCCGCTTTGTTTCGGTCAAACCGCTTTGCTCGGCTGTGACGTGTGGGAGCATTCCTACTACATCGACTTCCGCAACAAACGCCCGGTCTACCTGTCGAACTTCCTCGACAAACTGGTCAACTGGGAAAACGTTGCCTCCCGGATGTGATCGGCGCATGTGATCTTTGCGATCATCATGGATTTGAAAGGGCGTCCCTCGGGGCGTCCTTTTGCGTTTGGCGGGATTGCCTTTGGGGCGGTGGACAGGCACGGCGCAGTTTGTCACATAGGCTCAATATGACGAAGGAGCGCATGACATGACCCCATTGCCAAACGCATGGACCCTTGATCCCGACACGCTGGCCGAGGCCGTGGCGCTGCGCCATGAGTTGCATCGCTGTCCCGAGGTCTCCGGGGCCGAGCATGAGACCGCCAAACGGATCGCGTCACGGATGCGCACATTCGGGGCGGAGGTGGCCACCGGGCTTGGCGGCACAGGCGTGGCGGCGGTGTTTGGCGCGGGCGACAGAACGCTGATGATCCGGGCTGAACTGGACGCTTTGCCAATCTTGGAGGCCGAAGGGCCGGAGCATCGCTCAGAGGTCGACGGCGTCGGGCATCTGTGTGGTCATGACGGCCATATGGCGATCTTGTTTGCGGTCGCATCCGCGCTGTCGCGTCACGCTCCGGCCACACGCGTGGTGCTGTTGTTCCAACCCGCCGAGGAAACCGGAGCGGGCGCGCGGGCGGTTTTGGACGATCCCAAATTTGCCGCTTTGAGGCCGGATATGGCGATTGCGTTGCACAATCTGCCAAAGCTGCCTTTGGGCGCTGTGGCGTTGCAAGAGGGTCCGGTGGCCTGTGCCTCCAAAGGGCTGCATGTCGCGTTCACTGGCCAAACCTCCCATGCCGCACGACCCGAAAATGGCCGCTCTCCGGGGCTGGCTTTGGCGCGGCTGATCCCGGCGCTTGCGGCCCTGTCACGCGATGTGCCGACAGAAGACCCGCGCTTTCGTCTTGCCACCGTGACCCATGCCCGGCTTGGCGTGCCGTCTTTTGGCATCAGCCCCGGCGAGGCGGAATTACAGGTCACGCTGCGCACATTGCTCAATGCGGAGATGGAGGCCTTGGAAGCCGAGGCGCGCGGCTTGATTGCGACGATGGGTGCTGAGTTCGCCCCGGTGATCACCGTGCATGACCCGTTCAGCCACTCGGTCAACGCGCCCGCCGCCACCGCGCTTTTAGAGAGTGCCACGCAGGGCTTGCCACGTGTCAAAGGCGCAATCCCGATGCGCCCGTCTGAGGATTTCGGCCTGTTCGGGACAGAAATCCCCGCCGCCATGTTGTTTCTGGGCTCGGGCACCGATCACCCCGAATTGCACAACCCGGATTTCGATTTCCCCGATGCTCTGATCCCGATCGGGGCAGAGATTTTCTTGCGGGGGATTGCGGTTTTTTCTGCCTCAAAAACAGACAAAATGTCCTGAATTCTGGAAATCCCCGTCTTTTTCCACTGAAAGCGTCGCCAGCGCCGTGAAAAAATCACGCGTTCGTGATAGTGGTTTTCTATTGAAAACGGATCAGGTTTAGAAGGGGTTTATTATGAAGGGGCTTGGACTGCTGCCTGTCGCAGGGCTGATGTTTGCGTTTTTGAGCGGATGTGAAACCATAAAGGATGAGTTTGGCGTCTCCGAAGGCTTTGTCTCGCGCCAAGCGGATCGGTTCTTTGTCGCCAAGGATCAGTACCAACGTGCGGACAGGTATCTTTTGGCGACACTTTTGATTGCGCCACTCGCATTGGACACGGTGCAGGATGAAACCGATGCGGATACGACATTGTTGCGGTTGAACGCGCTCTATGGGACGCTCGCAGATCTTTATGCGGCGATTGGTGAGTGTCAGACCAGTACCGCCGATTCATCGACACGCTGTGCGCGTAAGGAGCTGGAGGCAGGTCAGGAATTCCACAAAAAGGCAATCCCAAAAGATGGCTATTCTTTTGAAACACTAAGCTACGAGGTCCAAAGCGATCTGTATTTCCTCGGAAAATCGGCACTGATCAATTTGGATCTCGACGATAAGGTCAAGGATATTGCCGATCTTAATCCGACGGCGCTTGTGTCCTTGTACAAAGAACTCGATAGCTATGTGCCTGTGTTGCGTCGGGGGGCTGCCACCTATCGAGACGGGATCGTGATCTACACCGATGCTGTTTTTTACGAGACGTGTCAAACGTCGCCAAATGGCGTGGGCTGCAAAGCCTATGATGACCGCTATGCCACTCAGAAGCAGCTTGATGTCCTTGAGGAGGAGGACAGCACAAGAGGGCTGACGCGGGCTTTGAAACAGGCGCAAGATCAATCCAAAACTGTCGGCTGGAGCCTGAACAAAAGACAGGCCCTCGCCGTGATTGCGCATGTCGATGTGGCTTGTGAGCGTGCAGCAAAAATTTCGAGTGACGCGAATGAGGATGCTAAAACGTGTTTTAAAACAGACAACGGGCGAGATCGGTTTCTTACCGCGCTAGATGGCCGATGGCCTCCCGCAGCGCAATAAGCCCTGTGCTGGACGTAAACCTGACGCAGGTTGCGGAGAATTCGCTGCCCCCTGTGCGGATTTAGAGCGTTGCCATCGCGCCAAATCCACGCTCTTTGAGGCCCATGACCGACACCCAAAAAGGCCTCGTTGCCCTGATCCTCGCACAGACCCTTTGGGGCCTGTCACCCCTCTATTACAAAGCGGTGGCGGATGTGCCCGCCTTTGAAGTGCTGGCGCATCGCACGCTTTGGACCTGTGTGTTGTTTGGCGGCTATTTGGCCTATCAGGGCCGTTTGCACGAACTGTTGACCCTGATGCGGGGGCCAAAGCTGCGCTACGTGATCCCGGCCTCGCTTTTGGTGTCGGTGAACTGGGGTCTGTTCATCTATGCGATCCAATCCGGGCAGGCGCTTGAGGCCTCGTTTGGCTATTACGTCTTTCCGCTGGTCGCCACATTGATCGGCATGCTGGCCTTTCGCGAGAGGCTGCGCGGGTTACAAGTCCCGGCGATCCTTTTGGCGGCGCTGGCCGTGCTCGTCTTGGGGATCGGGCTTGGGGCTTTGCCGTGGTTGGCGCTGTCCTTGGCGATCACCTTTGCCAGCTATGGCGCGATCAAGAAATCCCTTGATGCCGGGCCGATCCTGTCGGTGACGGGCGAGGTGGTGCTTTTGGTGCCCATCGCCTTGGCCTATTTGATCGGCGCGGAACTGTTCGGCTGGGGCGGCAGTGTGGCGCAACCGGCGGGGGCGTTTGGCCAGTCCCTGTCCGACAGTCTGCTGTTGATCGCGGCCGGATTGGCCACCGGCGTGCCTTTGATCTTTTTCGCCACAGCCGCGCGGCGTTTGCCGATGACGGTGGTCGGCATGGGGCAATATTGGAACTCCACGATCCAATTCGGACTGGCCGTTTTGATCTTTGGCGAACCCTTCACCCATTGGCACGCCATCGCCATGCCGCTGATCTGGACCGCTCTGGCACTGTATTCGGTGCAAGCGATCCGGGCGGAGTCGGCGGCGCGCAAGCTGCGGCGGGCGGGGTGAGGGGGACGCATTGGCTTTGGCCGATGCGCGGTTTGTTCACTGAACGATGATCTCGGACAGAAGCGCCCGTTCCATGCGCTGGAAAAAGGCGGACAGCTCTTGGTCCATCCCCGCCCAATCCATCTGAGCCGCGTCAAGAGCCGGGGCAGGGTGACCCGCCGCCACCACCACATCCAGACGATAGCGCGTGGGCGGGTGGGTGCTGTCGATCCGGCGTAGCGACATCATGGCCTCCGCATTGAGGGCATTGGCTTTTTCAGGGATGGGGTCCGCTATGGCGCGGGCCATTTTGTCAAAGACCGCGATGTGTTTTGAGCCATCAAAATAGGTCTGTGTGAGCGCATCTTCGGCCAAGGGCGAGAGAATGAGCTTTCGCAACAATTCGGTTTTGGCAGCAGTCCCTGCCACCGATGCGGCCGCAAGATCGGCCAAATATTCGGCCCTTTGACTGTCGGCAAACATCAGGGTTTCAAACCCGCGCGACAGGGCCGCAATCGCAGTGCCACACAGAAAGCCAAACACCTGATCGATCAGACCACGGTCTTCAAAATAGAAGCGGCTGTTGGTTGCCCCATCTATGAGCATGGGCGGGTGAGAGAGATCCTGCCAGCGCGCCAACGTGCCAAGGGCGGCATAGCTCAGCCGCCCCCGCGCCGGATCATGGTTGATCAAATGCCCGATTTCATGGGCAAGCAGAGCCACGCGTTCCGCGTGCTCAAGCGCCAGCCAAAGCGGCGCGCCGATGCCTAATATCCGCTCCGTCTTGCTATATTCGGCCATATAGGCGTTCACTTCAGCAAGGACATGAACGCCGTCGATCCTGGGTGCATTCATCTGTGCACAGATGTCATCAAGCACACCGAACACCTTTGGCGCATCGGGGCGTCGCAGTGTGGCTTTCGTGTTTTTATGCTTTGGCGTGCGTAAATAGTAACCGACAGCCACAAGCAGAACGCCCGCGCCAATCGCCACGACAGTCTCGTGGTGAACCGCGATAAGCGCGAGACCCAAAGCGGCCACGCAAAAGGGGGTGCTGACAATCAACAGCGACAGAAGCATCACACTGCGCCGAAGTTTGCCGGGGCCCATGGTGCAGCCTATGCTGCGGTCCATTCTGCGGCCCGTGCTGCGATCCTGTGAGACGTCTTTTAAAACGGCGTCCCGAATGGCTTGGCCAAAGCGATGGTTCAATTGGTCACGATAGGTCACGGAAATGCTCAGGTTGCCCCGCCTCACTTGGAAATGCGCTCTGCTACGGTATCTATTTGATTTGAATTGGGTTTGTCATTGGAAAATTCTGCGCGCAAAAGGTCAAGCACACTCTGAGAGTCTGTCACTCCGGCCTAAAGCGTTGCGCCTTTAACCCGCGATTCAGGTTTATGGCGTGACGCTTTAGCCAAGTGCCTGCACCGCCTCACCCCACGCGTGTCGGCGCGGGCGAAGGCCTCCGGCAGCCGGAGGACGCGGATGATGACCCACCTCCGTTTCATCGCGCTCTTGCAGCCCCGTACCAGAGAAAAGCAAACCGGCGGGACAGGGCGAGTTGAGAGGGTGATCTGGCTGCGGATCGGGTCTATGCTGACGGCACAATGTCGCGTGTCACGAGCGAAAAAACCGCAGCAGACTGATGCCCGCATCCGTGAGATCAGCGAGGCGCGCCAGAATGTGTTCCGGTGCGAGGCCGGATGTTTGCCCCTCCGCCATAGAAATTCTTTCAACAAGTCGCATCAGGCGGCGTCGGTGAATGCCAAGCCGCGCTTGGATTGGGTCGGCGATGCACCCGGCGAAGGTGGTCACAAGGGAGGCGGTCATGGCCAAGGCCACCCCCGTCAGGACGACGAACCAGATCGGCAAGCTCAGGGGAAAGACCCCGTACCAAAGGCTTCCCAATCCTGATCCAAGTGGGAAATGCGCGACGGCTGAGGCATGCGCGACATATTCCGACACTTTCGGGGTCAGCGAGGTCACACCCGGCGTGGCCGTCCCAAAGAGCAGCAGCCCGGCCAAGAGGACAAACAACGACGTTGTGATCTCGGCAACGGCAGAGCGGACGCCGGTATACTCGGTGATCAACCTGCGGCTGTGTGGCGTCAGAGTGGCGCCCTCAAGCAGGTCGGTGGCGATGTCCGCCTCAATCGCGCGCGCCACGGAGGTTTTGAGGAAAATCTGCCGCGCCTTCAGCCAAGCCTCCAAACGGCTAAACCCCGCAAGACGTGAGGCGACCGCCGCCAATCCGACCAACAAGAACACCGGAGCAAGGGCCACGTTGATGGGCGCACGCAACAGATCCCACCCGAATGCGACGCGGTGTAGCCGGAGGGTCGCGGCCAAGTGGAAATGGCTGCGCACAAAGGCATCGACCCTCTCCTGTATGACCTGCGCGGTGTTTTCTAAAGGCTGTTGCATGGAGGCCATTCGTTGCGGGTGTTCCACTGTTCATCACAGTATCTCCCAGATTGCGCGGGACTGGAAGGGTGGGCGAACGGAAATGCCCGCACCTTTACGTGTGCGCCTCATTTACGTGTGCGCCCCACAATACGCGTGTGCCTCATGAGGCACTGAGAGGCATTAAGAGGCATTGAAAATGCCGATAAACGCGTTTGAACTGGACAGGGATTCTGAACAGGTTTCGGCCCGCAGGATATGGACCCGGCCATCAGCGGGGTCTTTTGCGCGTCGCCACCGACGTACACGAGTCTTTCGCACACGGGTCTTTCACGCACGGGTCTTTGGACGTCGCGAACCGAACGATTTTTTGGATGTCGCGTTGCTCACGTCCTGCAACCTCTTTGATCTGAACGCTGCATCCAGAGCCACAGACGCCAAACCAGTCTCTTCATCGCTGTGAGCCCCGAGCTGCGCAACCCGCCAGGGATGGGCTCTACCCCTCGTAGACAGCCTTATCCCCGAACTGCCCTCAATGCCGCAACCAACTCTTCCACCGTCTCGACCGTTTCAAAATAGCTTGATGTCGATATCGGTGCGAAGCCTTCTTCGATGATGTGTTCGATCAGGCCTTCAAGCGGCTTCCAATAGCCATCCGTGGACAGAAGAAAGATCGGTTTGTCATGCAGGCCGATTTGTTTCCAGGTCAGCACTTCGAAAAATTCGTCCAAAGATCCCGCGCCGCCGGGCAGGACGACGATGGCGTCCGAGTTCATGAACATGACCTTTTTGCGCTCATGCATGTTTTCGGTGATCACGAAAGTGGTCAAATCACGTTTGCCAACCTCTTTGGGCAAAAGATGCGTCGGGATCACGCCAAAGGTTGACGCCCCGGCACTCTGCGCCGCGCGCGCCACCGCGCCCATCAATCCGACATCGCCCGCACCATAGACCAAACGCCAGCCTTCATCGGCCAAAGCGCGGCCAAAGGCGGTGGCGGCGGCTTCATAGTTGGGCGCGCCGCCCGCGCGAGAGCCGCAATAGACACAGACGGAAAAGAGCGAGGTTGTTGAGGAGGCGGCGGTTGTCATGACGCGTGCTTTCTAAAGCGTTTCCAGAAACATCTGAGGCCGGTTTGATAGGAAACGCTGTGGGACATGTCAGCCTCGTGAGGGGTGCGCCGAAAGCCCGTGAGGAAGGGCATTCCTTGAAACGCTTAAAAAGGAAGTCTTTGACCCTTGTTAGCCCCCTTGCTAGGCTGTCTCAACCCTTGTCAAAAGCAATGTGGTGGTGCTTTGGTCGCGCGGTCATACTGACCGGGCCAAACTCTGCTTGGCGTGTTGGGCGTGGGAGATGGGGATGAAGGACACAATGGGCAAAACGCAGGGATGGATGACGCCCGTCGCCACAGTGGTGGCGATCGGGTTGGTGGCGGGGATCGGGTACACATTATATGTGGCCTATCCCGGCGGCGATGCGCCGAGCGCGCCGGCCGCGTTGACCTCTGAGATCGGGGTCTCTGAGGGTGGAACAGGGATGGAGGCGGCGAACACGGTCGCGCCTGCAAACCCCGCAAACCAGGCGCCAACGGGCCAAGAGACCGCGCCCGCAGGCGTGGTACAGAGCTATCCGGCCTTTGATCTTGTGCGCATTCCCCCCGATGGCTTGGCCACGGTGGCCGGACGCGCCGAGGCGGGGGCTGAGGTGGCGATCTTGGTCGATGGTCAAGAAGTGGCACGCACATCGGCCAATGGGCGCGGCGAATTTGTCGCCTTGTTCGATCTGGCCGGGAGCGATAGCCCGCGCGAAATGCGCCTGCGCAGCGCGGCGAATGCGGACACACCAGACAGCAGCGAAAGCGTGTTGGACAGCGCCGAAAGTGTGATCATCGCACCCTTTGCCGCCGTGCCGGACCTTGATGTCAGCACCGAGAGCGCCGCTGTGGCGGTGGATGGCGTCACGGCGGAAACGGGCGTGGCGCAAAACGAACCGGGGGATGTGGCCGCAGCCTCCGCCACGGGGGGTGCCGTGGCGACGTCGATTTTGCGGACCGCCGAGTCTGGGGCGGCTGTTGAGACCGCTGAACCGGGGGAACAGTCACAGACCGATCCCACACCAGAAACCACTGCAGAAAGCACAGAAGAAAACACAGCAGAAAACGCAAGTACCCCACCAGTTGCGCCCCCGGTTGCGCCCACAGTGATGATCGCGACCGATGAGGGCGTCAAAGTGTTGCAACAGCCGGGCACCGAGGCGGGAGCCTTGCGCATTGATGCGGTGACTTACGATCCCGAGGGGCGGGTGTTTGTGTCTGGGCGTGGCGCGCCGGGGCAGAGTGTGCGGCTCTATCTCATGGAGGCGCTCAAGGCCGAATCTTTGATTGGCGCGGATGGGCAATGGCGGCAGGAACTGAGCGATGTGGCACCGGGGCGCTACACGTTGCGCGCCGATCAGGTGGACGCAACGGGCCGGGTCAGTCAACGCGCCGAAATCCCGTTCCATCGTGAAGATGTGGCGGTTTTGGCGGGGACGTCCGCAGGGGATGCGGCGGCACCGATTGGGCAGACGAGCGCGCCCCTTGAAGCCCCACACCCCAAACCGACCCAAGCCGCAACTCCAACCCCGGCCCCAACCCCGACCCCGGTCAAACGCATCATGTCTGTGACCGTTCAGCCCGGCAATACGCTTTGGGGGATTGCCTCGGCAACCTATGGCAATGGGGTGATGTATGTGCGGGTGTTTGATGCCAACAAAAGCCAAATTCGTGATGCTGATTTGATCTATCCGGGGCAGATTTTCGTTTTACCTGAGTGATCCGATCTCTTGCGATACCTAAGGCACAGCAGGCTGTGCGGCATCGGGGCTTGTGCCCGGTGGAGGTCTGCGCGATTGTGTTGCTCGCTTTGAAACACGCCACCGAAAGGCAGCCCATATGCGCGGCAATCGTCCGATGACCACCACCGAAGGCCCGAAAAATGGATGGGCGGTGATCCACGCCGTGATTCCGTATTTTTGGCCCAACGAGGGTCCAAAAGCCGAGGTGCGTGCCACCAAAATCCGGGTGATCATTGCCTTGGTGTTTTTGATGGCGGCGAAAATCGTCACCGTCGGCACGCCCGTGTTGTACAAAGCCGCCGTCGATGCTTTGGCCGGGGATGCCAAATCGGCGGCCTGGATGTTGGGCATGGGGGCGGTTGGACTGACCGTCGCCTATGGCATGGCGCGGCTGATGTCGAACGGGTTCAACCAGTTGCGCGATGTGGTCTTTGCCCCCGTGGCGCAATCGGCGCTGCGCAAATTGGCGCTTGAGACCTTCAATCACATTCACGCCCTCTCCATGCGCTATCACATTGCCCGCAAAACCGGGGGGCTTAGCCGGATCATCGAACGCGGCACCAAGGGCGTGGCGTTTTTGCTGCGCTTTCTGGTGTTCAGTATCGGGCCTTTGGCGATTGAACTTGCGATGATTTTGGTGGTCGTCTCCTTTGCCTTTGGTGCATCCTATATGGCCGTTTTGGCCGGGACGATCCTCGCCTATGTGGTCTTTACCTTTAAGGTCACGGAATGGCGGGTGAAGCTGCGCAAAGAGATGAACGACCAGGACACCGACGCCAATCAAAAGGCGATCGACAGTCTTTTGAACTTTGAAACGGTGAAATATTTCGGCGCCGAACAACGCGAAGCCGCGCGCTATGACAAAGCCATGGAAGCCTATGAAACGGCAGCCGTCAAAACCGCCTATTCGTTGGGATTCCTCAACTTTGGCCAAAGCTTTTTGATCACCGCGGGGCTTGTGATCGTGATGGTCATGGCCGCGCTTGGGGTTGAAAACGGCACGATGACCGTGGGCGATTTCGTCATGGTCAACGCCTATATGGTGCAGATCACCATGCCGCTGAATTTCCTTGGTACGGTGTATCGTGAAATCCGTCAGGGGCTTGTCGATATGGAGGCGATGTTTGATCTGTTGCATCAACCCGCTGAAATCCTTGACGCGCCCAATGCGCCCGCTCTTCAGGTGGCGGGTGGGGCTGTGCTGCTCAAAGAGGTTGAATTTCATTATGACCCGGCCCGTCCGATCCTCAAAGGCGTGGATATTGTCGTGCCCGCCGGGCGCTCTTTGGCCATCGTTGGCCCGTCCGGGTCGGGCAAATCCACCATCGGGCGGTTGCTGTTTCGGTTTTACGAGGTCACCGGCGGATCGCTTCAGATCGACGGTCAGGACATCCGCGATGTGACCCAAAACAGCCTGCATGCCGCCATCGGCGTGGTGCCGCAGGACACCGTGCTGTTCAACGACACGATCCGCTATAACATCGGCTATGGCCGCGATGGCGCAAACTATGACGAGATCGTCAAAGCTGCGCAAAAGGCCCGGATACATGATTTCATCATCGGCCTGCCGGACGGGTACGAGACCCAGGTGGGCGAACGCGGGCTGAAACTGTCGGGCGGGGAAAAACAGCGGGTGGGGATTGCCCGCACGCTGCTCAAAGACCCGCCGATCCTGTTGCTCGATGAAGCGACCTCGGCGCTCGACACCCAGACCGAGCGCGATATTTTGGACGCGCTCAAAGCGGCGGGCGAAGGCCGCACCGTGATCACCATCGCGCACCGGCTCTCAACCGTGGCCGATGCCGATGAAATCGTGGTCCTGGAACAGGGGCAGGTGGTCGAGCGCGGCACCCATGAGGGGCTGTTGAACGCCCATGGCAAATACGCGGCGATGTGGGCCGCACAGGCCGAAGACCGCGACGAGGCGGCGGCGTGATCTGAGTATTTGGACCACGGTAAAGGCCCAGGAAAGGCCCTGGTCAAAATATTTCCTGCCAGAGTGATCCACGGCCAAGGCGCACGCGTAACCATTTGGAACGCGGAGAGAAAATGACCTCAATTTGGTGGATCAGGCGAGATTTTCGCCTCTATGACAACCCGGGCTTGGTGGCGGCTGCGGCCTCGGGCGCGGTTGTGCCTGTGTTTGTCTTTGATGACACGGTGGCGGATTTGGGTGCGGCACCAAAATGGCGGATGGGGCTTGGGTTGGCGCATCTGATTGCCCGGATTGAGGCCTTGGGCGGGCGGGTGATCCTGCGCTCTGGCCCGGCCTCTGAGGTGCTTTTGGGGCTGGCCAAAGAGGTCGGGGCCGAGGGCGTCTATTGGAACCGTTTGTATGACAAAGCGGCGATTGCGCGCGACACGGCTGTCAAATCGGCATTGAAAACCGCGGGGATCAAGGCGCAATCCTCAAACAGTCATCTGTGTTTTGAGCCTTGGACGGTGGAGACCAAAACCGGCGGCTATTACAAGGTCTACACGCCGTTCTGGAAGACGGTGCGCGAGCGCGCTGTGGCCGATCTTTTGCCTGCACCGGATGTGGCATGGCCTCAGGAGTGGCCCGCGAGTGAGGCGCTGGTCGATTGGCAAATGGGGGCCGGGATGCAGCGCGGGGCCGAGGTGGTTTTGCCCCATTGTCAGATTGGCGAAGCGGCGGCTTTGGCACGGCTTGATGCGTTTATCGAGCACCATGTCGAGGCCTATAAGGCCAAACGCGATTTTCCGGCGGAGCCGGTGTGTTCGGGCCTGTCCGAGAACCTGACCTATGGCGAAATATCACCGCGACGCATTTGGCATGCGGGCTGGCGCGCGATGGAGGCGGGGGCGGCAGGTGCAGAGCATTTCCTGAAAGAACTGGTCTGGCGCGAGTTTGCATATCATCTGTTGTATCACGAACCGGATTTGGCCCATCGCAATCACCGAGAGGGCTGGGATGGGTTTGACTGGCGCGGCGAGAGCGACGATGCCGAGGCGTGGCGGCGCGGGCGCACCGGGGTGCGGTTTGTCGATGCCGCGATGCGCGAAATGTATGTCACGGGGGTGATGCACAACCGGGCACGGATGATTGTGGCGTCGTTTTTGACCAAACATTTGCTGACCGATTGGCGGATTGGACGGGCTTGGTTTGAGGACTGTCTGATGGATTGGGACCCGGCGGCCAATGCGATGGGATGGCAATGGGTGGCCGGATGTGGCCCGGATGCTGCGCCCTATTTTCGGGTGTTTAACCCGGACGGTCAGGCGGAGAAATTTGATACCGATGGGGCCTATCTGCGGGCGTGGATTGCCGAGGGAGAGGTGCGTCCGAGTGCGACCGCTGTGTCTTATTTCGCGGCGGTGCCCAAGAGCTGGCGCCTCTCGCCCAAAGACACATACCCCGACCCAATCATTGGGTTGAAAGAGGGGCGCGAGCGGGCCCTTGCCGCGTATCAGCGGCTCAAAACGTGACGAAACGTGAATTTATGCTATATTCAAGGATCGAAACCGGGCGAAATATCCCGTCAGATCCGCAATCCAAGACCACCAATAGACGACCCAGATAGACGACCCAGAGGGATAAACGGAGGCCAAGATGCTTGATCAAACCACCCGGCCAGCACTGGCCAAAGAGGTGTTGACCTCGACTGAGGGGCAGGGCAACCTGCCGCGATATTTCACTCAAGTGTTTGATGTTGCGGCAAATATGTCGCGCGGACGGTTGGATTTTGTTATGCCGGACGGGCGGGTGTTTCGCGCCGAAGGCCGCAGGACGGGACCCGTGGCCGAGATTCATGTCCACTCGGACGATGTCTTTGCCCGGCTCATCCGCGAAGGCGATCTTGGGTTTTGCGAGGATTACCTTGATCAGGGCTGGAGCACGCCGGATTTGATGGCGTTCATGGACCTGATCCATGCCGACAATGATGATCTTTACGACGGGTTTCCGGGCATGGCCTTTGTGCGGGCCTATGAGCGGATGCGCCATTGGCTGAACACCAATTCCAAACGTCAGGCCAGGAAAAATATCTCTTATCACTATGATCTGGGCAATGAATTTTACGGGCTTTGGCTTGATGACACGATGACCTATTCCTCGGCCCTGTTTGAGGAGGGGCAACAAAGCCTTGAGGCCGCGCAAATCGCCAAATACGCCTCGATGGTGGATGAAATGGGCGTGAAGCCGGGCGATCATGTTTTGGAGATTGGCTGTGGCTGGGGCGGGTTTGCCGAATATGCGGCGGGGCAACGGGGGCTCAAAGTCACCGGGCTGACGATTTCCGAGGAACAATTTAAATTTGCCGCCGCGAGACTCCAAAAGGCCGGTCTGTCGGATCGGGTGCAGCTCAAACTTCAGGACTACCGTGACGAGCGCGCGCAATATGATGGCATTGCTTCGATTGAGATGTTCGAGGCGGTGGGCGAAAAATATTGGCCAACCTATTTCGACACGCTGCGCAACTGTTTGAAACCGGCGGGCAATGCCACGCTGCAAATCATCACGCTGCAAGATCGTCGGTTTGAGGTTTACCGATCTTCCGTTGATTTCATTCAAAAATACATCTTTCCGGGGGGCATGTTGCCCAGCCCCACGGTGCTGCGCGACCACATCGCCAAATCCGGGCTTGAGTTTGTGAAATCCAAGGAATTTGGCGAAAGCTACAGCATCACATTGCGGCGCTGGCATGAGGTGTTTAACGCCAAATGGGATCAGATCGAAGCGCTGGGGTTTGATGATCGGTTCCGCCGGATGTGGAATTTTTATCTCGCCTCTTGCGCTGCGACCTTTCACAGTGGAAATTGCGACGTAACGCAGATTACGATGACCAAGCCATCGTGACCTCCTTGCGCTCACAATTCCAAAGCAGGTGCCTATGCCCACAGCCGCAAAACTTGTTTCTTCGATCTGGTTTGCCCTTTTGGCATGGTTCGCGGCGGAATTGGTCAAAAACCATCTGCCCGATGGCACGCAGGTGGGATTCATGTCCTATATCAGTGGCGGATTTGGGCTTTTGACCGGCTGGATGTTTATGGGCCGTCGCGCGGGCGACACGATGCGCGCGGCCTATGGCTATGGCCTGTCCTCGTCAATCATCCTGTCGTTTTGGAGCGTGTTCTATTTCGCCTTTGAAACCATGATACACCGCTCCATGTCGCATCGCTATCACGGTCCGGGGGATGCGCTGGTGTCAATGGTCGGCTTGATGGGCGACTACGGTCTCTATCTGATCAAACCGGATGTGTTGATCATTCTCATTGTTGGCGGGCTTTTTGGCGGTTGGATCACGGAAAAGGCGGTGCGAAAATGGGCGTGACTTATCCCCTCATGGACCCGATGCCGCCGCAGTATAACGCCCTTTCAGACCGCTACAGCCCAGAGCAAATCACCTATCTGTATGAGGTGATCCACGGTGAGGAGCCCTATCTCACCGAGGCATTTTTGCGCGCAGCCGCCGAGGAGGTGGTGCTGTATATCGGGCAAAAACCGGCGGGTGAGCTGCGCGCGCTGCGCATGATGATCCTGATCCGGGCTTGGGCGCGCTTAAGGGCCCGCCGTGGCACACGCCCCCGCGCCGGGGATCGCCGCGACATGACGCGCCATGATGTCACCGAAACCAACCGCCAGATCCCTTACAGTTTCTTTTTTGCCGTGGATGAGACCCATCTGACCCACACACGGTTTGACGGGGCCACCTCCGGCGAAATGCGTCGTGCGGCGTTTTTGATGGCGGATGCGGTGACGGTTTTGCCCTATGATCCGCTGCGAGACCGGGTCTTGGTGATCGAACAATTCCGTTTTGGTCCCTATGCGCGCGGCGATGCGCGGCCATGGATGTTGGAACCCATTGCAGGGCGGGTGGATGCGGGCGAGACGGCGGAAAACACCGCACGGCGCGAGGCGGAGGAAGAGGCCCGCGTCACCCTCAAGGCGCTGCATAAAATCGCCGAATATTACCCCTCAAGCGGCGGGATCACCGAATATGTGTTGTCCTATATCGGCATTGCCGATCTGCCCGAGGATGTGACGGGGGTCGGCGGTCTTGAGAGCGAACATGAAGACATCGCCTCCACCCTGATCAGCTTTGATCGGTTGATGCAGATGTGTGACGCGGGTCAATTGGACGTCGGGCCGCTCTATATGTCGGCGCTGTGGCTGGCCCGGCACCGCGATCGTCTGCGCGCCGAGGCCGGGGTTTAAAGTCCAAGCGTCACTTGGATTTCGGCTGCATCCAGAGCCAGATCAACGCCCCACCCGCCAAGGTCAAAAGCGGGATCATCGCAAGGTTGACGGCGGTCCAGCCGTCCTGCGCCGAGCCGCCGGAACAGTTCATCAACCCGCCTGAGGCCAAGGAGGCCACGGTCACGCCGCCAAAGACCAAAAGGTCGTTGAGGCCCTGAATCCGGCCACGTTCAGAGGGCTCATGCGAAGAGGACAACATCGCCGTGGCACCGATGAAGCCAAAGTTCCAACCGACCCCCAAAAGCACCAAAGCGACAAAGAAATTCTCGATATCGACGCCCATCATGCCGACGATCCCGGCGGTGCCAAGGATCACAAGCCCGGTGGCCATGATCCGTTCGACACCAAATTTCGAGATCAGAAACCCGGTGAAAAACGACGGCAAGAACATCGCCACAACATGGGCCGAGACCACATCGGCGGCGGTGTTTTGTTCAAAGCCACAGCCGACCACGGCCAGCGGCGTGGAGGTCATCACCAAATTCATCAAAGCATAGGACACCATGGCGACGATGATCGCCACCAAGACCCGAGGTTCACGCAACAGCTCGCGCCGGGAGCGCCCGACAACATGGCCATGCACGGAGACGGGCGGTTTCGGGATGCGCAGGAACAGGAACAGGACAGAGCCGATGACGTTGATCGCGATCACCGCCAGATAGGTGCCAAGGAAGGGCACCACCATCGCCTGAGAGGTGAGTTTGACCAATTGCGGGCCGATGAGGGCCGAGGCCAATCCGCCCGCGAGCACATAGGAGATGGCTTTGGGTTTGAACGCATCATCGGCGGTGTCGGTGGCGGCAAAGCGGAAAAACCCTTGGGACGATTGATAAATCCCGGTGAACAGGCCGCCGACCACAAAGAGCCAAAAGTTTTGCTGCAACAGCGCCATAGCGCCAATGGAGGCGCCAATCGCGCCGGAACCGGTGCCAATCCAAAACCCCGCACGGCGGCCATAGCGCTGCATTGCCGCTGACAAAGGCGTCGCCGCCAACATCGAGCCCAAGACAATCGCGGAGATCGGCAGGGTGGCAAAACACAGGTTTTTGGCCAAAGATTGCCCGGCCAGCCCGCCAATGATGAAGATCATCGACATCTGCGCGCCCAAAAACGCCTGTGCCATCACAAGGATGTACACGTTGCGACGAGCGCGGGCGGGATCGGAGGTCATGACGTGTTCTGGCATGGCGTGCTCGGGCATGGGGGACTCTTGCGGATCTGTGAATATGTCGGACCGGGTGTAACGGGCGCGGGCCCGGTTGGAAAGCCGCGAGTTTCAAGGGGTCGCTTTGCGATTTTGACCTAAGCTCTGCGTGGGCTTGGGTCAGGCGTCCTCAATCAGCGCGATCAATCAGATGCAGGAAGGACCCGGACACCGCATCGTTGATCAGGCCTTGCGATCCAAGATCGGCGTTTTCGGCGTCGCGAACTGTAAAAAGCGGCTGGCCCGTGGCCTTGATCGTGCTGGCGTAATGAAATTCATGCGCCATCCATGGCCCTGGGAACGGCCCGGACGCGGCCACCGCGTGACGATAGCCCAGATGCAATTTGCGTGTGGCAAAGGAGGTCTCAAGCGCCAAAAGCCCGGCCATTTTGTGCCGCACCCCGTCCGCGTCGATCAAGCCGTCGCCCAAGACCATATAGCCACCGCATTCGCCGTACACCTTACGCCGCGCCGCCGCTTCGCGCAGGCCTTGCAGGAACACATGCGAGGCGGCGAGGCGTCCGGCGTGGAGTTCCGGGTAGCCGCCGGGCAAATACACCAGATCGCAGGGCGGCGGGGCCTCATTGGCCAGCGGCGAAAAGAAACGGATCTCTGCGCCCTGATCGCGCCAATCGGTCAACAGATGCGGATAGGCAAAGGCAAAGGCTTGATCGCGGGCCACGGCGATGCTTTGCGCCGGGGGCGGTGTGCGTGGGCTGTGCTCCGTGCGTGTGATCGGAGCTGCCAATGCCAGGATCGCGTCCACGTCCAAAGCCGCCTCAACCGCATCGGCGGCGGCATTTAAAAAGGCCTCCAAATCCGGGTGCTCCCCGGCCTGAACCAGACCAAGGTGACGATCCGGGTGGGTCAATGCCGCTGACCGGGGCAGGGCGCCGAACACCGGAATGCCAGACGGGGCCAAGGCGCGCAGCAGCATGGTTTTATGGCGCTCGGACCCGACCTTGTTGAGGATCACCCCCGCCACATGCACGCTTGGATCATGGGCGACAAACCCGGCCACGAGAGGCGCAACAGATCCGGCCATGCGCGACGCATCGACCACGAGGATCACAGGGATATTGAACAGGCGGGCGAGATCGGCGCATGCGCCTTTGCCCTCGGGCGGCGCACCATCGAACAGGCCCATTGCGCCTTCGATGATCAGGGTGTCATCGTCTTTGTCACCACCCGCCAAGGCGCGCAACCGATCCGGCCCCATCGCCCAGGCATCCAAATTCGGACAGGGCGCACCACAAGCGGCCGCGTGAAAGCGCGGATCAATGTAATCGGGACCGGATTTCGCGCCGCGCACAGTGACACCGCGCCGCGAAAGCGCGCGCAAAAGGCCAAGGGTCAGCGTGGTTTTGCCAGAACCGGAACTGGGCGCGGCGATCAAAAGCCCGCGCGTCATCACCGTTCCTCGGCGGGTTTGCCACGGCCCAGCGGATCAAGATTGCGTGGGGCTTCGCCACGGGCCAAAGCCTGCCAATCAAGCACCTGTCGCATCAACACCGAGCGCCCGATACAGATGATCGCGGGCGGTTCCATGTGGTTGGCGGCAATGTCATCGACCATCGCGCCCAAAGTGGTTTCCAACACCTGTTGATTGGGCGTTGTGGCTTGGGACACCACAGCGACAGGTTCATCCCTTGGGCGGCCCGCGTCCAACAGACCCTTTTGGATCGTGGGCGCATGTTTCATCCCCATATAGATCACCAACACGCCGGAGGCACGGTTTAGCGCGTCCCAATCCAGAGTGTCCGGCGTTTCACCGCGCTGATCATGGCCAGTCACAAAGGTCACCGATTGGTTGACGTCGCGGTGCGTCACCGGGATGCCGGCATAGGCAAGGCCCCCGATCCCCGCCGAAATCCCCGGCACGATGCGCACATTGACGCCATGTTGGATGAGGGTCTGCGCCTCTTCGCCGCCGCGGCCAAAGACAAAAGGATCGCCCCCTTTCAGGCGCAACACCCGTTTGCCCGCACGGGCCAAATCGACCAGTTGCAGCGAAATATCGGCCTGTTTTGCCGAAGGTTTGCCGCCACGCTTTCCGGCGTAAATCTGTTCGGCATCGGGACGCGCCCACTCAAGGATCAAGGGCGACACCAGCGCGTCATAGACGATCGCATCCGCCTGTCTGAGCGCGTTGATCGCATGTAACGTCATCAGCCCCGGATCACCGGGACCGGCACCACAAAGCCAAACCCATCCGGGTTCAAGGGTGGGCCATGTGCCACCGGGAAGCGTCAGCGCGGAGTCGGTCAAGATGGATTCGGTCATGTCGGATTTATGACGGGTGAGACGGGGTTTGACAAAGCGTTTCAACCCGTGGCCTGCGCGAAAAACACCGTGGTCAATCTCACGCGCCTCGCTTTATAGTCGCGGCAATGACGGATGTGACCAAACCTTTGCGCCGTGGCTGGACCACGGGGGCCTGTGCGACGGCGGCAACGCGCGCGGCGTTGATGGCGCTATGGGGGGAGGGATTCCCTGAGAAACTGCGGATCACCTTGCCCAAAGGCGAGCGACCGGAGTTTGCGCTCTCATACCGCGCTGAAGGGCCGGGCTGGGCCGAGGTGGGCATCATTAAGGACGCGGGCGATGACCCCGATGTCACCCACGGCGCGGAAATTCGCGCGCGTGTCACGCGGTCCATGGGCGGCGCGAGCGGTGTAGTGTTCAAAGCGGGCGAGGGCGTTGGCATGGTGACCAAACCCGGCCTGCCAATCCCGCCCGGTGAGCCCGCAATCAACCCGGTGCCGCGTCAGATGATGACGGATCAGGTCACGGAGATGGCCGCACGGCTGGGCCAATCCCCCGATATTGAAATCACGATTTCGATCCCGGGTGGGGCCGAGATTGCGCAAAAAACATGGAACCCGCGGCTTGGCATCAAAGGCGGTTTGTCGGTCTTGGGCACCACGGGCATTGTGCGGCCGTTTTCTTGCGCGGCGTGGATTGCCTCGATCCATCGCGGCATTGATGTGGCGCGCGCCGAAGGGTTGACCCATGTGGCGGGTTGCACGGGCGCGACGTCCGAGCGGGTGGTGCGCGGGCTGTATGATTTGCCCGAAGGCGCGATGTTGGACATGGGCGATTTCGCCGGCGGGATGTTGAAATATCTGGCCAAACATCCGGTGCCGCGTGTCACCATTGGCGGCGGCATTGGCAAAATCGCCAAGCTGGCGCAGGGCGAGATGGATTTGCATTCCAAACGCGCGCAAGTCGATTTTGCCTTTTGGGCCAAAGAGATGAATGACCCGGAACTTGCGCAATCGAACACGACGCTGGAGATGTATGAGCGTAAAGGGGCTGACTTTGCCCGCGTGGTCGCGCAGAAAGCCTTGGCGGCGGTTGAGGCACGGTTTGGCGGGCGTGGAACCACGTTTGACATCGTGGTGATTGACCGCACAGGCGAGATCATAGGACGGGCAGAATGATCCTTTTATTGGCAGGCACAACCGAGGCGCGCATCCTCGCGGGCTATATGGCCGAGGCGGGGATCAAAACCGTGGCTTCTTTGGCCGGGGCCACGCGCACGCCTGTGGCGATGGCGGTGGAGACGCGGGTCGGCGGCTTTGGCGGGGACGCCGGGTTTGAGGCCTATTTGGACGCCTCAGGCATCACCGCCGTGATTGACGCCACCCATCCGTTCGCGGCCAAGATCACCACCCGCACCGCGCGGATTTGTGCCGCGCGCGGCCTGCCGTATTTGCGCTATGAGCGCCCGGGCTGGCGCTCGCGTCCGGGGGATGCCTGGCATGAGGTGGCGGATTACGCGGGTTTGTCCGCGATCATCCCGGTGGGCGCGCGGGTGTTTTTGGCAACAGGCCGACAAAGCCTGTCTCAGATGGCGCATTTGGCGGATCGGCATTTGATCTGTCGGGTGATTGACCCGCCTGAGGTGCCCTTTCCCTATCCCAATGGGGCGTTTGTCGTCGGGCGTCCGCCGTTTTCCGAAGGCAAGGAATTGGAGACATTGCACGCGCTCAATCCCGATTGGATGGTGGTGAAAAATGCAGGCGGGGCCTCTGGACGGGCCAAATTGGACGCGGCGCGCCGCCTTGGGATTTCGGTGGCGATGATTGCGCGACCTGCGGTGCCTGCCGGGATCGAGCGGCGCGAACAGATGCTTGATGCGTTGGAATGGGCGGAGGCACATGGGCGCATATAGGATCATCACCTGCGAGGCAGATGTCACCGAAGGCGCGGCGTGGCTGGCGGATCATGATCCACGCTTTGCCCATGCCCTGAGCCTGACCGGGCCTTTGCCGCTCAGACGCAACAAGGACGGGTTTGAACAACTCTTCGCCGCGATTGTCAGCCAACAAATCTCTGTCGCCGCCGCCAATGGCATCTGGACGCGGCTCAAAACCGCCAGACTAACCGGGCCGCGTAAGATTATATGGGCCAGCGAGGACGAGCTGCGCGCCTGTGGCCTGTCGCGGCAAAAGGTGCGTTATGCCAAGGCGCTGGCCGAGGCGCGGATTGATTTTCGCGCGCTCCGGGAGGCGCCGACGGATCAGGTGATTGCCACGCTGGTCGATGTGCCCGGCATTGGCGTGTGGACCGCCGAAATTTACGCGATGTTCTCTTTGGGCCATGCCGATGTCTTTGCGCCGGGCGATTTGGCGCTGCAAGAGGCGGCGAAGATCCTGTTTGATCTGCCGGAGCGGCCGAAAGAGCGGGTCATGCGGCAGATGGCCGAAGACTGGACCCCATGGCGCGCGGTTGCAGCGCGGCTGCTTTGGGCCTACTACCGGGTGCAGAAACAGCGCGAAGGCGTGCGATGAGACGAGATTTGAGACAGGGGATGATGTGACGTGACCAATCTGACCAACCATATGAAAGACAGCCTGTCGGGCCGGGTGAATTCCGTTGTCGTGTTCGTGCATGGCTATGGCGCGGATGGCAAAGACCTTTTGGGGCTGGCTGATCCTTTGGGCGAACATATGCCCGATACGGTGTTTTTCTCGCCCGACGCACCCGAGCGCTGCACCGGAAATCCGATGGGATTTCAATGGTTTCCAATCCCGTGGATTGATGGGTCGTCCGAAGAGGAATCGCGCGACGGGATGCTGCGCGCGGTCGATGAGTTGAACGATTACCTCGACAATATCATCGTCGATTACGGCATTGAGACCGATCAATTGGCGCTCGTCGGCTTTTCCCAGGGCACAATGATGTCGCTGCATATCGCGCCGCGCCGCGAGGATGCTTTGGCCTGTGTTGTCGGCTTCTCTGGCCGCCTTTTGGAGCCGGAAATGTTGGGGGACGAGATGCGGGTGAAAATGCCGGTTTTGTTGCTGCATGGCGATGAGGACGATGTGGTGCCGCCGCAAGCCTTGCCCGAGGCGGGGCAGGCGTTGCAGGACGCGGGCTTTGAAACCTACGCCCATATCATGCGCGGCACGGGGCATGGGATTTCGCCGGATGGCCTGTCCGTGGCCTTGGCATTTTTGCGTGAAAAACTGGGCTATGACGTGCCGACCAAGGGATAATTGCGGGATAAATCCGGCATTTACTTGTTTTGTCGGCGGAAATTAGCGCTCTTTTCATCTTTTCGCTCAAAGCTGGACCTGCATATAGGTCCAGCCCCTTGACCCCGGGCCTTTGAGTGTTACATTTCTATCATTAGCTAGGAGGGCTGAAAAATGGACCTGATCATGACCACCGCAATCGCCTTTGGTGCAACTGCTGTCATGGTGGCCTATGCCCTCATCTCGAAGTCTCAGCATCCGACTGAGCAACGTCTCCCTATCCGCATCCGCGTTGAGGACCGTCGCAAGCGCTAAGGCGTCCGCGACCGCTCGCCCGACTGTCCGGCAGACCTTTGATCTGACGCTTGGCCCCGGTGTCACCGGGCTTGTTGGGCGCAATGGATCGGGAAAATCCACGCTTTTAAACTTCATCGCGGGCCGCATTGGTGCGCCTTTGGTGACGGGTTTATGCACCTGTTCGCATCCTGCGCGGCTGTTGGATCAACAGGCCAATCCTCTGCGGCGTCTGATGGATCTCTTCGGGGTCACCGAACCGCTTTTGGACCTGTGGCGCGCGTTGCGCGGCGAGGCGACCAAGGCGGCGTTCGAAACGATAGACTGGACACTCGAAGAGCGGCTTTTGGCGCAGCTTGACCGGTTCGGCCTGTCCGATGTGGACCTCAGCCGCAGGCTCGGCACGCTGTCCGGCGGGCAACAGCTTCGCGCCCGTTTGGCCGCGCTGTTTTTCGATGCGCCGGAAATTGTCCTTCTCGATGAGCCGACCAATGCGTTGGACCGCGACGGGCAGGCGATGGTGGCGCAGGCGCTGCGAGATCACAGTCGTATTCATGGCGGTATTGCGCTTGTCGCCAGCCATGATCGCCACCTGTTGGATCAGATGGATCGAATCGTGTCGCTGGACCCGGACGGCGGGGTGACGGTGTTTGGTGGCGGCTGGACGGCGTTTGCGGCGGCGCGGGATGCGGATTTGACGCGGTTGCAACAGGCATCCGCGCGCATGGTGCGGCAGGTGAAACACACTGAGGCGCAACGGCGGGAGTCTGCCGCGCGCCAAGACCGCCGTGCCCGCCAAGGGCGAAAGCTCAGAGATGGGTCACAGTCGAAACTGCTTTTGGATATGGCAAAAGAGAGCGCGCAAAGCAGTGCCTCGGCGCGGATCACGGCGGAGGCGCGCAAAAAGGCGGCTCTTGAGGCCGAGCAGGCCGAGATTGCCCAAAAGATCGAGGTGCGAACTCCGGTCCATATGGATTTCCCCGCGGTTCATGTGCCGCCCACGAAGCAGATTTTTCAGCTTGATGAGGCTGTTTTTACTGTTGGAGATCAAAAGATTGGACCAATTAGTTTAAGTTTGGTCGGCCCCGCACGGCTGCGCCTTTCCGGGCCGAACGGGGTGGGGAAATCGACGCTTTTACGCGCGATTTCCGGGGAGATTGCGCCGATCTCGGGGCAGGTGAATCGCTTGGTGTCCTGTGCGATGCTGGACCAAAATGGCGGATTTGCCCAAGATGCCGGGTCATTGATCGCGGCGGCGGAGCAGGCCTTTCCATCGATTGCCGGGGCGCAATTGCGCGCATGTCTGGCCCGCGCCGGGTTTCGCGGCGATGCGGCCCATGCGCCTGTGCAAGACCTGTCGGGCGGGGAAAAAATGCGGGCGAGGATCGCGCTTTTGGCCGCGAGGCCGGAGGTGCCGCCGCTTTTGCTGCTTGATGAGCCGACAAATCACCTTGATCTCGCCGCCCTTGAGGCGCTTGAACTGGGGCTGTCACAATGGCGCGGTGCGATGATTGTGGTGACCCATGATGACGTATTTGCCCAAAAAATGGCGTTCACGGGAGAGGTCGCCTGGCCCTTTGCTTAATCTATGGGCCGCATGAGACCGCGCCTCGTCACAGAGGCGTCACGAAAGCGCGATAAAACGCCAAGGAGCGGATCACATATATACAGGGGCTTGTCAGGTTTAAGCCGCGATATATAGTGGAGACATATGAGGGACGGGGTGTCCCGTCCTTGAACCCAGATGGTCGCAAGGCAGGATTGGTGCGTGAGGATGGACGGAGATTTCAGAACACATTTTGTGCGCGAACCGAATGCGGTAAAGGCCCATTCGGCCTTGGTGCTCAACGCGGATTATCGGCCCTTGTCCTATTACCCGCTGTCGCTTTGGCCATGGCAAGAGGCGGTGAAGGCGGTGTTTTTGGACCGGGTGGATATTGTCGCCGAGTATGACGACTATGTGCACAGCCCGAGTTGCAGGATCAAAATCCCGTCGGTCGTCGTCCTCAAAGATTATGTCAAACCTCAAAAGCGCGTGGCTTTCACGCGCTTTAATTTGTTTTTGCGCGATGAATTTTGTTGCCAATATTGCGGCTCGCGCGGGGATTTGACCTTTGACCATGTGATCCCGCGGGCGCGTGGTGGGATCACATCGTGGGAAAACGTGGTGGCGGCCTGTTCGCCGTGCAACCTGAAGAAAGGGTCGAAATCCCTGCGTCAGGTGGGCATGTCTTTGCGCAAACCGCCGCGCCCGCCGGTGTCTGAGGAGCTGCGCAATATGGGGCGGAAATTCCCGCCGAACCATTTGCATGAAAGCTGGATTGACTATCTCTACTGGGACAGCGAATTGGACGCCTGAGACTTTGGCGGCGACATTAAGCCGAACAGGACGCCCCACCCAGAACACAGAATTTCGCACAATGTGGATGATTGAGCGCCACCTCGCCAGAGGCCTCGCGCAAGGTCGCGCCCAGTTCAAATTCCGCCGCGTAGGGCAAGAGCGTACAGGCCACGACCGAAGGTGCGGACCCTTTGCGTTTGATCACCATCCGGCTTGAGGCACACATCACATCGCGCGGCGATTTGTTGAGAATGCCCCAACAGGCGGTGGTGATTTCAGGCACTTCGACGGAGATGTCCATTTCTGGAAAAATCACTGTCTTTCCGGGGTGGTACGCGTCGATTTTATAGTCGTTTTCCGCAAAGATCCGGGCAAATCCGGCCCGCGCGTCCTGATCCGTTTCATGCCAAAGCGAGCGTGCCGCCACGGCCAGCATCAGCCCCGCATCACGCGCCCAATCCATGCCCGCCAAGGTCTTTTGAAAACTGCCCGCGCCGCGCATCTCATCGTGATTGGCCTCAGACCAATGATCGAGTGACACCCGCAGCGTCATCTTGCCGGGAAACGCGTCATTGAGCGCCACAAGCCCGGTTTTGACATGCGGGCGCTGCATCGGCTGCATGGCATTGGTCAGGATCAACACCTCATAGCCCCGGACAAGCGCCGCCCGCGCCATCGCAATCATATCCGGGTTCATAAACGGCTCGCCACCGGTGAATGCAATCTCGCGTAGATCCCACTTCAAATTGTCGAGCTCGTCCAAATAGCTTTCGACCTCCGCAACCGTCAGATAGGCCAACGCGTCATTGGTCGGCGAGCTGTCGATATAGCAATTGACGCAGGTGATGTTGCATAATGTGCCCGTATTGAACCATAGGGTTTGCGGATCAGTCAGGGCGACGGTGGCCCGCGCGTCACCTTTGGCGGTTCGTTTTGGGTCTTGGAATTTGCCAAGATTGGTGGCGGGCTGGGGCGTGTCCAAGTCTTTCATTATGTCTTTCATCACGTCTTTCATAAAAGTCTCTACGGGCTTTCTGATGTTGGGCTCTGTTTTTTGAGATCAGAGTTTAATCAGGCTAAAGGCTCTGCGCCGTTGTGAAAAGAGCGCACAATCGGATGCACAGGGATGTGAATTGCCGCTTTGGCAAAACTCAGGCTTGAGAGAGGGCAAAGCGGTGCTAGACTCTGAAGTGCCGTCGCGGTAAATGATCCGCGTTAGCGCTAACGCCTCATAAGCCCCAATGCTGCGGGCCGAAAGGAACAGACATATGGCTTCTCGCGTCATTCCGGTCGAGGATTTCGACCTCGTGATTTTTGGTGGTACGGGTGATTTGGCCCGGCGAAAAATTCTGCCGGGGTTGTATCGCCGGTTTTGTTCTGGCCAAATGCCGGAAACCGCGCGGATCATTGGCGCCGCACGGTCCGAACATGACACCGCAGAGTTTCGCCAGATCGTGCGTGACGCGATCCGCGAGTTTTCCAAAAAGAACGCGTGCGATGATGCGTTGATCGGCACGTTTTTAGAGCAACTACATTACGTTCAGGTCGACGCCAAAGGCGAGGATGGCTGGGATGATCTGCGCGATTTGATGCGCAAGGATGTGGTGAAAGCCTATTATTTCTCGGTCGCGCCGAGCCTGTTTGGCGATTTGGCCGAGCGGCTGCAAGCTCATGGCATTGCCGACGAAGACGCCCGCATCGTGGTTGAAAAACCCTTTGGGCGTGATCTGGCCAGTGCCAAAAAGCTGAACCAGGACCTCGCCAAACATTTCGACGAAACACAGATTTACCGCATCGACCACTATCTTGGCAAAGAGACGGTGCAAAACCTGATGGCGGTGCGGTTCGGCAACATCCTGTTTGAGCCGCTGTGGAATTCGCAATATGTCGATCACATCCAAATCACCGTGGCCGAGACGGTCGGGGTTGGCGGGCGTGGTGAATATTACGATAAATCGGGCGCGATGCGCGACATGGTGCAAAACCACCTGATGCAGCTTTTGTGCCTGATCGCGATGGAGCCGCCGTCACGGTTCAACCCGGATGCGGTGCGTGACGAAAAGCTCAAAGTCATTCGTGCGTTGGAGCCGATTGATCATCACCACATTGTGCGCGGTCAATATGATGCGACAGAGACAGAACCGTCTTACCGCGAAGATGCCGGCGATCCGCGGTCGCGCACCGAAAGTTTCATCGCGCTGCGCTGTATGATTTCCAACTGGCGGTGGGCGGGCACGCCGTTCTATCTGCGCACCGGCAAAAAGCTAAAAGCCCGCGCGTCGGAAATTGCCGTGGTGTTCAAAGATGCACCACATTCGATTTTTGGCGAAGAGGCCGGGCGTCACGCCAATGTGCTGTCCATTCGGTTGCAGCCCAATGAGGGCATGACGTTGAAAGTGACGATCAAAGAACCGGGTCCGGGCGGGATGCGTCTGATTGATGTGCCGCTGGATATGAGTTTTGCCGATGCCTTGGGCGAGGAGGCGGATGACATTCCAGACGCCTATGAGCGGCTGATCATGGATGTCATTCGCGGCAACCAAACCCTGTTTATGCGCGGCGATGAGGTCCAAGCCGCCTGGGCCTGGACCGATCCTTTGATCGAAAGCTGGGAAGCGCGCTCTGACGTTCCGAAACATTATGATGCCTATTCCTCTGGTCCCGAAGACGCGGCGATGATGCTTCACCGCGAAGGGCGGCGCTGGCGGGAGATTAAGGAATGAGCTTTATCGAATACCCCGACCGCGAGGTGATGCAACTTGATCTGGCCAATAAGATTGCCGGAGAATTGCGCAACGCCTTGGATCATCAGGAGCGGGTGAGTTTTTGCGTCCCTGGCGGCTCCACGCCGGGCCCGGTGTTTGACACGCTCTCGGATGTGGGGCTGGACTGGGACCGGGTGGATGTGTTGCTCAATGACGAACGTTGGGTGTCTGAGAGCTCTGATCGCTCCAACACCGCCATGCTCAAACGCCGCCTTTTGGTGAACAAAGCGGCACGCGCGCACCTTATCCCGCTCTATACGGATGTGCCCACGCCCGAGGATGGTTTGGCCGGGTTGATGCCCGCGATCGAGGCGATTTTGCCGATCAATGTGCTGCTTTTGGGGATGGGCAACGATATGCACACCGCAAGCCTGTTTCCCGGTGCCGATCAATTGGAATTGGCGCTCTCGGATGAGGCCCCGACGCTTTTGGCCATGCGCGCGCCCGGTGCGCCCGAACCCCGGATCACCCTGTCCGCGAAAGCGCTCAAAACCGCGATTTCGATCCATATTCTGATCACCGGCGATGACAAGCGCAAAGCCTATAAGGCCGCGCATGATCTACCCGTGCAGGACGCACCCGTGACGGTGTTTTTGCCGCAAGCGCATGTTCATTGGGCGCCTTGATCATTCCCGGGGCTTCGGATGCAAAAGAGACGCCAGAAAGCGCCGATTTCAAGACGCCCTTAGCAAGATTGAAACAAATCCAGTATAAGCGAGGTGACGCAAGGGTTTGACGATCCGGTCAAATCGGTGCCCACCCAAAGGAGACCAAATGTCCGTTGATTTTGCAGCACTCAAAGCGCTCCATGCCGCCGCGGGAGACCGTCACATCCTTGAGCTTTTTCAACAGGATGAGGACAGGGCCTCTCGTTTCTCGGCCATAGCGGATGGTCTTTTGTTTGATTATTCCAAAACCAATATGGATGACGCTGCGCTTGCGGCTTTGATGGCGCTTTTGGAGGTTGCAGGCGTCGCGGAGAAACGCGAAGCGATGTTCTCTGGCGAAAAGATCAACGACACCGAAGGCCGCGCCGTCTTGCACACAGCCTTGCGCAATCTCGATGGTGGCGAGGTCTTGGTAGACGGCAAGGATGTGATCGCGGGCGTGCGTCACACGCTGGCGCGGATGGATGATTTTGCCGACCGGGTGCGGCGCGGGTCGATCTCCGCCTATTCCGGTGCGCCGTTTGAGGATGTGGTCAATATCGGCATCGGCGGCTCGGATTTGGGTCCGGTGATGGCCTATGAGGCGCTCAAACCCTATGAGGACGGCCCGCGCTGTCATTTCGTCTCCAATGTCGACGGCGCGCATATCAACGACGTGCTCAAGGGGCTGAACCCGCAAACCACGCTGGTGATTGTCGCCTCGAAAACCTTCACCACGATCGAGACCATGACCAATGCCAAAACGGCGCGCGACTGGTTGGTCAAAGCGGTCGGCGAAGAGGGGATTTCCAAACATTTCGCCGCGCTTTCAACCGCCAAAGACAAAACCGCCGCATTCGGCATCGACCCCGATCTGGTCTTTGGCTTTGAGGATTGGGTTGGCGGGCGCTATTCGGTCTGGGGGCCGATTGGCCTGTCCTTGATGTTGGCGATTGGGCCGCAAAAATTCGCCGAATTCCTGCGCGGTGCGCAAGCGATGGACACGCATTTCCGCACGGCTGAGTGGCAAGACAACCTTCCGGTGCTTTTGGCGCTGGTCGGCCTTTGGCACAATCAGGTCTGTGGTTACGCCACCCGCGCGGTTTTGCCCTATGAACAGCGCTTGGTGCGGCTTCCGGCCTATCTGCAACAGCTTGAAATGGAATCAAACGGCAAACGCGTGGCGATGGACGGCACGGATTTGCCCTTTAACAGCGGACCCGTTGTGTGGGGCGAACCCGGCACCAATGGCCAACATGCGTTTTATCAATTGATCCACCAAGGCACGCGGGTTGTGCCCTGTGAATTCTTGGTCGGTCGTTTTGGTTATGAGAAAGGGCTTGAGCACCAGCATGAGCTTTTGGTGTCAAACTGTCTGGCGCAATCGGAGGCCTTGTTGCGCGGGCGGTCGCTTGACGAGGCGCGCGCAATCATGGCCGCCAAAGGGCTTGAGGGCGCGGAACTTGACCGCCAAGCCCGCCACCGTGTCTTCCCCGGCAATCGCCCATCAACCACGCTGGCCTATGAAAAACTCACGCCGTTCGTTTTGGGACAAATCGTGGCGCTTTATGAGCATCGGGTGTTTGTTGAGGGCGTGATCCTTGGCATCAACTCCTTTGATCAATGGGGGGTTGAGCTTGGCAAGGAGCTGGCGCTGGTGCTGCAGCCGGTTTTGGCGGGCGAGGCGGATGGCGCGGGAAAAGATGGCTCGACGTTACAATTGGTGCAATATTTGCAAACCAAGACGGCCTGAACTCTCTAAAAGTGAATGTAAAAAGGCGCCCAATCTGGCGCCTTTTCTATGGGTTATGAGGCTGTTTTAATGTGACGCCTCAACCAAACATCGCACCAAATTTCATTGCCGTTTTCGCATCCCCCGCGATCTTCAGCTTACCAAACAGCGCCGCTTTCATCGGGTTCAATGTTCCGGCGAGAATTTTCTCAAAACTCTCCTGATCGGCCATGATCGCGCAATCGGCGCGTGCGTCAGAGATCTCGACCCCTTGGCCAAAAATCACCAAATTGCCCACGTCTTTGATCCGCAACGAGACGGATTTTTCAAAATTCTCGGTCTCAAGCCGCTGCAACAACGCGGCCTTGGCGGTTTCTAAAAATGGATGTGTCATGCGGTTCTCCCCTTTGGATCAAGCCGTAGCGCGCAGAGGCACCATCGCCCAGAGAAACGCTGCGTCGAAACGCTGTGTCTCGTGCAAAAATCCGGGATCAAATGGGGGACGTTTGGAGCGGGTAACGAGAATCGAACTCGTAACTAAAGCTTGGGAAGCTGCCGTGATACCTTTTCACCATACCCGCGCGCCGTGTGGGCCTAGGTAGTCAAACCGCGCGCGGCGGTCAAGTGGATTTGCACCAAACCGCGCGCAAGTTTTATCCTTTTACCGCCGCTTAGCGCCGCCGACGTCGCCCCGTGCCACCGCTTGAGCCGCTGTTAAACGACGGTTCGGGCAGGGGCACCACGGCGCGCAACCCGGCAAACGGGTCGGTGGCGTGGGGGATGGCATTGGCGGCGACGAAATGTTCCTGAAACCGCGGTTCAATCGCGGTTTCGATCTTGGTGATCTCATGCACCAAAGCCTCGACCTCGCGCCGGGCTGCCACGTTCAAAAGCGCGATCTGTGCGCCCGTGCCCGCCGCATTGCCGGCACTTGTGACATGCTCCAACGGGCAATCCGGGATCATCCCCAAAACCATCGCGTGTTTTGGCGAAATATGTGCGCCAAAGGCCCCGGCCAAAACCACGCGCTCCACTTTGTCTGAACCAAACTCGTCCATCAACAGCCGCGCTCCGGCATAAAGCGCGGATTTGGCCAATTGGATGGCGCGGATGTCGCCTTGGGTGACCGAAATCACCGGACCGCCGTCTTCTGACCCGTCATGGATCAGATAGCTGTGGGTGCGTCCTTCGGGGCGCGCGCGCGCGGTGCCCGTGGCCTCGGCCGATCCGATCAAGCCATTGGCATCGACGATCCCGGCCATGCGCATTTCCGCCACCGCCTCGATGATCCCCGATCCGCAAATGCCCGACACGCCAGTGACCGCCGTTTGTGCAGCAAAATCCGGATCATCAGACCAAAGATCACAGCCGATCACCTTAAAGCGCGGTTCTTTCGTGGTGGGGTCAATTTCCAACCGCTCAATCGCGCCGGGCGCGGCGCGTTGACCGCTTGAGATTTGTGCCCCTTCAAAGGCCGGTCCCGTCGGAGAAGAACAGGCCAAGACGCGGGTTTTATTGCCCAAAATGATCTCCGCATTGGTGCCGACATCGACGATCAGCGTCAGCGGATCACGTTTTTGCGGCGCTTCCGAGAGTGCCACGGCTGCCGCATCGGCACCAACATGGCCCGCGATCAATGGCAGGATATAGACCTGTGCGGCGGGGGCGAAGCTCAGGCCCAACTCAGCGGCAGACAGGTCCATCGCGGCGTTCGTGGCCAGCGCAAAGGGCGATTGCCCCAAAGGCGTCGGGTCCAATCCCAAAAGCAGGTGGTGCATCACCGGGTTCATCACGAACACTGTCTCATAAATATCCGTGACTTTGACCTCAGCCTCGATCGCCAACTCCTGCGCCAGCGTGTTCATCGCCTCGCGCACCGCAGTCGTCATGTCAGCCGCACCCGTGTCATTCATCATCGCATAGGAGACGCGCGACATCAGATCTTCGCCAAAGCGGATTTGCGGGTTCATCACCCCGCCAGAGGCCTTGACCTCGCCGGTTGTCAGATCGGTCAAATGCGCCGCGATGGTGGTGGAGCCTAAATCCACCGCCAACCCGTAAAGGGGCGGCTCAGTAAAGCCGGGCCAGACGCCGACCAGTTTGATCACACCCGTGCGCGCCATGTTGAGCGCCACCGTGATCTTATAGTCTCCTTTGATCAGCGCGGCCTGAATCGCGATCAGCATCGGCAGCGGCAAGGTCTGGGGCAGGGTGGCGGGATCGACCTGCCATTGCGTCAACAGCGCGGTTTTCAACCGTTCCCAATCGCCGGTGGGCGCGTGCATATCGGCCTCTTCGACCTCGACATAGACGGCGCGGGTGGCCGGGTCCATTTCTATCACGCGGGTGGTCGCGGCCTTGCGCACCACCTGTTTGTGAACCTGACTTTCCGGCGGCACATCCAGCACCACATCACCTTGGATACAGGCCTGACAGCCCAAACGCCGCCCCGGTTTCAATCCGCGCACCCGGTCATAGCGCTCTTCGACGGTGTTCACATCGCTGAGCGCGTCCGGGTCGGCATGGATGCCATGTTTCGCGTGTTCACCAAAAGACGGCTGCACCTGACATTTCGAACAAATTCCGCGCCCGCCACAGACCGAATCCAGATCGACGCCCAATTGCCGTGCGGCCTGCAATACGGTTGTGCCCGGTGCCACATGGCCGCGTTTGCCCGAGGGGGTGAAAATCACCAGTGGATCAGAGTTGCTCATTTCGAACCTTTCAAAGGATCATCGTCGCGCCAGGCACCGCTCTCTAAACCATCCAAGGCCCAAGGGCCGATGGAAAGGCGAATGAGCCGCAGAGTGGGAAAGCCGACATGGGCCGTCATCCGCCGGACTTGGCGATTGCGGCCCTCGGATATGGTCAGTTCGAGCCAGGACTCTGGCACCGATTTGCGGTAGCGCACCGGCGGCGTGCGCGGCCAAAGCCAGTCGGGCGCATCGACGCGGCGGGCGCGGGCAGGGCGGGTCATGCCGTCTTTGAGCATCACACCTTGGCGCAGCTCTTTCAAAGCGGCCTCGTCCAAATCGCCCTCGACCTGCGCCAGATAGGTCTTTTCCATCTTGTGACGCGGGTTGGAAATCCGCGCCTGTAGCGCCCCGTCATCGGTCAGGAGCAAAAGCCCCTCGCTGTCGCGATCGAGCCGCCCGGCGGGGTAGACTTTGGGCACAGAGACAAAATCCGACAGGGTGCGACGGGTCGTCCCCTCGGTGCCTTTATCGGTGAACTGAGAGAGCACATCAAAAGGCTTGTTCAGGCAAATCAGCCGGGCCATGCGCGCGCTCCTGTCTTTACTGTGATCCAAATACTCAATGGTTAACAGCGATATGGTTAACAGCGATTTACCGGCGACGACGCCCACCGCCACGACGCCCACCACCAGAGCCCGCAGAGGCAGAGGCGGTTGCGGCCTCGGCAAACGACATGCCCTCGGCCACGGCGTCCATGATCCGGGCAAAGCTGATCCATTTGGTGCCGTCGGGGTCGTGGTTCATCAACAGGTTGGCGGCGCGGATCGCCTCCATTTCCTGAATGCGGACCGGGTTCATGATCGCGGAGGTCATGCCCGCGCCAATCGCCATTGGCAAAAACGCGGCGTTGATGCCGTGACGATGTGGCAGACCGAAAGAGACGTTTGAGGCGCCGCAAGTGGTGTTGACGCCCAATTCGTCGCGCAGACGACGCACCAAAGTGAACACCTGTTGCCCTGCGGTGCGCATCGCGCCGATTGGCATCACCAGCGGGTCGACCACGATGTCATGGGCGGGAATGCCATAGTCGGCCGCGCGTTGGACGATGCGTTTGGCAACCTCAAAGCGCACATCGGGATCTTCGGAAATCCCGGTGTCGTCATTGGCAATCGCCACGACCGGCACGTTGTATTTTTTCACCAAGGGCAGCACGCGCTCCATCCGTTCTTCTTCGCCCGTCACCGAGTTCAACAGCGGGCGGCCCTCAGCGGCTTCAAGCCCCGCTTCCAAGGCATCCGGCACAGAGCTGTCGATGCACAGGGGCACATCGACGATGGCCTGAATCCGCGCCACAAGTTCGCGCATAAGAGGTGGTTCGACAAAATTATTGTCGGCATAGCGCGGGTCTTCGGCCATTTTGTTGGAAAACACGGCGCCGGAATTGATGTCCAAAATACTGGCACCACAGGCGACCTGTTCCAAAGCATCGCGTTCAACGGTGGAAAAATCGCCCAGCTCCAATTCCGCCGCAAGCTTTTTGCGGCCAGTGGGGTTGATGCGTTCGCCGATCACGCAAAACGGTTCGTCAAAGCCGATCACAACGGTTTTGGTTTTGCTCTCAATCACGGTGCGGGTCATGGTCTATCCTTTAGCGGCAGGCTCGCGCCCGTCATTGTCAATGAGGGCTTTGAGCCGCTCTTTATCATAGGCCGCATCCAATGCGGCGGCTTTTTCATCGGCGGCCTGTTGTGGCGCGCCCTCGCAACTCACGGTCTCGTCGCGCCATTCGGCCATGTAAGCATCGCCATCGATCGCGCCGATGCGCATCGCCACCCGGTCGATCGCCTGTTCGAACCGCTCGGGCAAAACCGCGCGTGCCGCACGACGCCCCCGGCCCACACGGACCTGTGCGGGGATGTCACGCCAATAGATGATGGTCATATCCGACATGAGAGACCCTTTGCGCCTTATAAACTCAGCATAAACTCTGCCAAACGCATAAAAGAAAGGGCCGGGACACGAAAGGGTTGGTTGGCGCAGGGGGGCTGAAAAATTCTCATCAAGATCATGAGCCGCGCGCGGGCTGCGGCTTGGCTATCACGATTTTCACAGGGGCCGGTGGCGCGGGCACCGAAATCGTGAAGGCCTCGGATCAGAAGGTGTCTTGCCCGATGTGCAAAAATCCGCTTATGGTAGGGTTAACTTGATATGGAGGGCGTGTGATATGACGCCCAAGCGTCCCACTGGTGCGGGCGCGTTCCCGAAAGCGGTCGAGACCCCCGCGCCTCTACTTGCCGACCCGGCGGAGCTTTATGCTGCGTTAGACCTCGGTACAAATTCGTGTCGCATGTTGATTGCCCAACCCAAGGGCAGTCAGTTTCATGTGATCGACAGTTTCTCGAAATCGGTTCAGCTCGGCTCCGGGCTTGAATCGTCTGGATTTCTGTGTCGATCGTCGATTTCGCGCACGATTCAGGCCCTGCGGGTCTGTCGCAAGAAACTTGAGAAACATGATGTCAAACGGATGCGATTGGTCGCAACCGAAGCCTGTCGCCGGGCGAAAAACTCGCGCGATTTTCTGCGCCGGGTACAGCGCGAAACCGGCCTGCGGCTCGAGATCATCAAACCCGAAGAAGAGGCGCGGCTGGCGGTGATTTCCTGCGCGCCTCTGGTGTCGACCAGGACCGAACAGCTTTTGGTGGTGGATATTGGCGGCGGCTCGACCGAATTGGTCTGGATTGACCTCTCGACCGTGCCCCGCGCCGAACGTCCGCGCGCGATCATGCGGTTGCACACCGGGTTCAAAAACGCCGACAGCCCTTTCCCCCATGCCAAAGTCGTCGATTGGATTTCGGTGCCTTTGGGGGTTGCAACGTTGATGGAACAATTCTCCGATGTCGAGGATGACGCGGCGCGGTTTGCGTTGATGTCGTGGTATTTCGAAGAGAAACTTGCGGATTTCACCCCCTATGCCAATGACCCGGCCCGCGAAGGCTTTCAGATCATCGGCACGTCGGGAACGGTGACGACGGTTGCCGCGTCGCATCTGGGCCTCAAGCGCTATGACCGCAATAAGGTCGATGGCTTGCGGATGACCTCGGAACAGATTGACCGGGTGATCCGGGATTATTTGTCCATGGGCCCCGTGGGGCGCAAACGTGATCCGCGCATTGGTCGGGATCGGCAGGAATTGATCATGTCGGGCGCGGCGATTTTGCAGGCACTGCTGCGGATTTGGCCGACGGATCGGCTGTCCGTGGCGGATCGGGGCCTGCGCGAAGGGCTTCTTTACGCCCAAATGTCCGCCGATGGGGTGCTGGAAGAGGCGGTGCCGTAAAGCGGCTGAGATCGGATTGTCTTTACCGTGATATAAATACTCACAAAAAACGCGGGTCCAATCAGGCCCGCGTTTTGTATGTCTTCGATATTGAAAAGGCTTACGGGATGATCCGCGTGTATTTTGTGCCTTCAACAGTGGCACCCGCGATCAGACCCGCCTGACCAAAGACCACGGCGATCACCGGCGACAGCGAGGTCAGCGTTTCAGCGGTGATGTTTTCGCCGCGGTTGGAGATGGCATATTCCATATCCGCGCCCGCAGACCAGCCCGCAGAATTGCGGAAGGAACTGAGCGCCTCATTGGTCATGAAGAACAAGACATGGGCGTATTGCTGTGCACCGATTTGCAGGCCAAAGGTCGCCTGTGTCGAGGAATAGTAATCCACCGACACGCCGCCAACCCGCAACGCACCACGGCCATAAGACCCGCCCACACCAAAGCCCGCCTTGGTGATCAAGGGCATGACCAACATGCCGACGGATTTGTCCCGCAGCGCCGTGGTGCCGGGGTAGTTGGAATACAGATGGTTCAGCGTGGCATCGACCCGCGCGTCAATGGTGGCGGAGCCGTTCGAGCGCATCGAATTGTCACACGCGGCCAAAAGACCCGCGCTGCCCAATCCGATCATAAAGCTCCGGCGTTGAAGTCTGTTCATTGTGAATGCCCTTATACTGCTCTTTACGGTGCTACAGGCCTTTGGCCCATTGATTTTGCGCGAGTATATGACGAAAACCCTTGTCCTGTCATCCCGCGAAAACCCAAAGGCCCGCGTTTTGGCGGGTTTCGCCCATGCTTTGCCTCTTGAGCGCCCCTCAGCCGCGCAAAAGCCGCGCCGCTGCCGGGGCGAAATAGGTCAGGATCCCGTTGCAACCGGCGCGTTTGAAACACATCAGGCTTTCCAAAACCACCTTGTCATGATCGAGCCAGCCGTTTTGAATGGCTGCCATTGCCATCGCGTATTCACCCGACACTTGATAGGCAAAGGTCGGCACGCCAAAGCGGTCTTTCACCCGGCGACAAATGTCGAGATAGGGCATCCCCGGTTTGACCATGACCATATCCGCGCCCTCTGACAGGTCGCGTTCGATCAGGCGCAGCGCCTCGTCCGAATTGGCCGGGTCCATTTGATAGGTCTTTTTGTCGCCCTTGAGCGCGCCAGACGCCCCGACCGCATCGCGAAAAGGCCCGTAATAGGCGGAGGCATATTTGGCCGCATAGGACATGATCGTGACGTTCGAATGCCCGTCGGCTTCCAATGCGCGGCGGATCGCACCGATGCGCCCGTCCATCATATCGGAGGGGCCGATGATGTCCGCGCCCGCCTCGGCCTGTGCCACCGACATTTTGACCAGTGCTTCGACCGTCATGTCATTGACGATCTCGCCATCCACGACATAGCCATCATGGCCGTTGATGTTATAGGGATCGAGCGCCACGTCGGTCATGATCGCCATGTCCGGCACCGCCGCTTTGAGCGCGCGAATGGCACGGTTGACCAGATTGTCCGGGTCCCACGCGCAAGCGCAATCTTCGGTTTTCAGCTCGGGTTCGATATAGGGAAACAGGCAAATCGCCGGAATGCCCAACTCATGGGCCTCACGCGCCGCCGTGACCAAACGGTCAATCGTCAGTCGCTCAACGCCGGGCATCGACACGATCGGCGTGGCTTCATCCACCCCTTCGCGCACAAACACCGGCCAGATCAGATCCTCAACCGAAAGGCTGTTTTCACGCACAAGACCGCGCAGCGCGTTCATTTTACGAGGGCGGCGCAGGCGGGTCAGCGGGTAAGGGGCGATGGTGCGGGTCATGGGGATAGCCTTGGTTTTACGATGGGTGTCTTTGGGTGACATGGTTTTTGGGACGCTTCAAGGGTAGGAATTGCCGCGTGGGGGCACTAATCTGTGCACAGGCTGACGTTGCATCCCGGCACAGAGGCGTTAGAAGACGGATAGGTCGTCTCTTTTGGGGCGGCACCATGCCCCCAAAAGACCAAACCATAAGAAAAGAGCAGAGCCTTGGATATTTACGCAACCCTTTTCGAAGTGCTCGACACGCGGTCCTTCTCGAATATGTGGTATTGGATCGGCTTGGCGATCCTGTGGTCCACCGCCTCGCATTTTGTCTTGGGCGTGCCATTTGATTTGGCGCTCAAGGCCAAGCGGCAGGGCGGTGATCGGATGCAGGATCTTGAAGACATGGTGCGGATCAACACCGGACGACTTTTGAACATTGCCGAAGTCTCCGGTCTGTTGCTCACCGCGCTGGCGGCCACGGTGATCACGCTTTTGGGCGTGACCGGGTTTTTCTATGGGGTTGAGTTTTCTCAGGCGGTGTTTCTGATGCTGTTTCCGATGACGTTTGTCGGCGCGCTCAATATCCGCACCGCGCATAATATCACAACCCATGCACCGAAAGGCGAGGCGCTGATCTCTGTGCTGCGCCGTCATCGGTTTTTGGTTCAACTCATCGGCATGGTGTCGATCTTTGTCACGGCGATGTGGGGCATGTACCAAAACATCGTCACGGGTCCGCTGGGAGGCTGATTGGCGATGAAACCATCCACCCATCTCACCCTTGGGGGCGCTCCTGAGGGGTTTGACGCCTTTCTCCTCGCCCGCGAGGTCAGCCGTTCAAACGGTCCGGTGATCCATGTCGCGCGCGATGACAAACGCCTCGCCGCCCTGCGCGCCGCTTTGCGGTTTTTCGCGCCCGATCTGCCGGTGATCGACTTTCCGGCCTGGGATTGTTTGCCCTATGATCGGATGTCGCCCAATTCCGATGTCGCCGCCGCGCGCATGGCGACGTTGGCCGCGCTGGCGCATGATGCGATGCCGAAACGGTTCGTGCTTTTGACCACGCTCTCCGCCGCCACCCAGCGCGTGCCAACCCGCGACACGCTGGCGCAAGCGGCGTTTGTCATGCGCAAAGGCCAGCGCGTCAACGAGGCGGAACTGCGCGGCTTTTTCGTGCGCATGGGCTTTACCCAGGCGCCGACCGTGGTCGAACATGGCGATTATGCGATCCGGGGCGGCATCATTGATGTCTTTCCTCCGGGCCAAGGGCTGCCGGTGCGGCTTGATTTCTTTGGCGATGAATTGGACGGGCTGCGCCGTTTTGATCCGGCCAGCCAAAAGACCATCGACAGCTTGGAAGAGATCACCTTTACCCCGGTCTCCGAGGTCATCTTGGACGAGGCGTCCATCACCCGGTTCCGGCAAAATTACCGCGTTGAATTTGGCGCGGCGGGCACCGATGATCCGCTCTACGAGGCGGTCTCGGCGGGTAAGAAACACGCGGGTCTTGAGCATTGGTTGCCGTATTTCCACGCCCGGCTTGACACTCTGTTCGACTATATGCCGGATGCGTCCATTTCCCTGGATGATCAATCGACTGCGGCGCGTCTTTCGCGTTGGGCCTCGATTGCCGATCAATATGATGCCCGGCGCGAGGCGCTCACGGCCAAGGGTCGGATGGACAGCGTCTATAAACCTTGTCCGCCAGCACTTTTGTATCTGGACGATGCGGCTTGGGAAGCGGCGATTGCAGGCCGGCGGGTGATCCATTTTCACCCGCTGCCGCAGGCGTCGGGTCCCGGTGTGTTGGACGCGGGCGGGCGTGTTGGGCGCAATTTTTCGCCCGAACGCCAAATGGAAAACGTCAATCTTTTCGAAGAGTTGGCGGATCATGTTGAGAAACGACGCAAACAGGGGGCGGTGGTGCTTGCCTCTTGGTCGGAGGGCGCACGGGATCGGTTGAAAACCCTGCTTGAAGACCAGGACATGACCGGGCTCATCGAGATCGACGATTGGCGCGATGTGCCCGACGGTCAGGGCCAGAGTCTGGGTCGGGTGTTCTTGTCGGTCTGGGCGCTCGAAGAAGGGTTCGAGGCCCCGACCGGCGAGGGCCAGTCGGTCACGGTGATCTCCGAGCAAGACGTGTTGGGCGACCGTTTGGTGCGCCGTCCGGGGCGTAAAAAGCGGGCTGAAAATTTTCTCACCGAACATTCGTCGCTCAGTGCGGGCGATTTGATCGTCCATGTCGATCATGGCGTCGGGATTTTCCGTGGGCTTGAGGTGGTCACCGCCTTAGGCGCGGCGCATGAATGTCTTTTGCTCGAATATGCAGGCGGGGATCGGCTTTACCTCCCCGTTGAAAACATTGAACTTTTAAGCCGATATGGCCATGACGAAGGCCTGTTGGACAAGCTTGGCGGCGGCGCGTGGCAGGCGAAAAAGGCGCGGATGAAAGACCGCATTCGCGAGATCGCCGAAAAGCTGATCCGCATTGCCGCCGAACGTCATATCCGCAAAGCCCCGATCATGATCCCGCCGCAAGACATGTGGGAGGCGTTTTGCGCCCGCTTCCCCTATTCGGAAACCGAGGATCAGCTCAAAGCCATCGAAGACGTGTTGGAGGATTTCGAAGCCGGACGGCCGATGGACCGTCTGGTTTGCGGCGATGTGGGGTTTGGCAAAACCGAAGTGGCGATGCGCGCGGCCTTTGTCGCGGCCCTGTCTGGCGCGCAGGTGGCGGTGATCGCACCGACCACGCTTTTGGCGCGGCAACATTTCCGCTCCTTCGCCGAACGGTTCCGGGGCTTGCCGGTCAATGTGCGCCCCATGTCGCGCTTTGTCAGCCAAAAAGACATGGCCGCGACGCGCGACGGGTTGGCCTCAGGCGAGATCGACATTGTCGTTGGCACCCATGCGCTTTTGGCGAAAAACGTGCGGTTTCAAAACCTTGGACTGTTGATTGTTGACGAAGAACAGCGCTTTGGCGTGACCCATAAAGAGCGGTTGAAATCGCTCAAATCCGACATTCACGTACTGACACTTTCGGCCACGCCGATCCCGCGCACGCTGCAAATGTCGATGACCGGGGTGCGTGATTTGTCGATCATCGGCACGCCGCCGGTCGATCGCCTTTCAATCCGCACCTATGTCTCAGAATTCGATACGGTGACGGTGCGCGAGGCCTTGCTGCGCGAACATTATCGTGGCGGGCAAAGCTTTTTCGTTGTGCCGCGCGTGAAAGACATTCCTGAGATCGAGGCGTTTTTGAAAGACCAAGTGCCCGAGGTCACCCATGTCGTCGCCCATGGCCAGATGGCCGCAGGCGAGTTGGATGATCGGATGAACGCGTTTTATGACGGCAAATATGATGTGCTTTTGGCGACGACCATTGTCGAAAGCGGCATCGACATTCCGACCGCCAACACGATGATCATTCACCGTGCCGATATGTTTGGGCTGGCGCAGCTTTACCAAATTCGGGGCCGGGTCGGTCGCGCCAAAACCCGCGCTTACGCCTATCTGACCACCAAACCGCGCGCGCCTTTGACGCCGCAGGCGCAAAAACGGCTGCGGGTGCTCGGGTCTCTTGATATGCTGGGGGCCGGATTTACCCTTGCATCTCAAGACCTTGACATCCGAGGCGCAGGTAATCTTGTGGGTGAGGAACAGTCCGGCCATGTCAAAGAGGTCGGCTTTGAACTCTACCAATCCATGTTGGAAGAGGCGATTGCCAAGATCAAATCCGGGCAAGAGGCGATCACTTTGGATGATGACGGGCAATGGGCCCCGCAGATCAACTTGGGCGTTCCTGTTTTGATTCCAGAGACTTACGTGCCCGATCTTGATGTGCGTTTGGGGCTGTATCGCCGCCTGTCCGGTCTGCACACCAAGGTGGAGCTTGAAGGTTTTGCCGCCGAACTGATCGACCGGTTTGGCAAATTGCCGAAAGAGGTCAACACCTTATTACTCGTTGTTCGGATCAAAGAGAAATGCCGCGCCGCCGGGATTGCGCGACTGGACGGCGGACCAAAAGGTGCCACGATCCAGTTCCACAATGACAAATTCGCCAATCCGGTCGGGCTTGTCGATTTCATTCAGGCGCAAAAGGGCCACGCCAAGGTCAAGGACAACAAGATCATCGTGCGGCGCGATTGGACGCGGGAGTCAGACAAGATCAAGGGCGCGTTTTCCATCGCCCAAGACCTTGCCAATCACGCGAAGTCTGCCACGCAAACCCCTAAAAAATAAAAAGGTTAGGCCTCTTTTCGCTCCAGACGGAACAGCGCCAGGGCCAGTCCAGAACAAAGCAATCCCGCGACCATCACCGGCAGCGGGGTGCCATTGAACATCAGGCCAACCGGCACAGCAATCACCACGGAGCCCATGGTGAACAGCGCGCCGATCACCGAATTGCCCATGCCCGCCATGCGGCCCAAAGGCACCATGGCCAGAGCATTCAAATTGCCAAAGGTAAAGGCGTTGATAAAGAACATCGCCACGGTCCAGACAAAGAACACGGCAAAGCCAAAGGAGGACGCATCCGCAACGCCCGTCAGGTTCAAGATCAGAGCGATGAGCGAGGCGGTGACGGCAATGCGGTAGCCCAGTCGGATCATGACATGCATGCCCAAACGGGTGACCAAATTGCCGTTGATGACGGCCCCGGCGGCGCTGAGGATGGCGGTGCCCCCGAACCAATAGGGGAAGCTGGCACCAAGATCGAAACTCTGGTCATAAATCTGTTGGACCGAGGAGAGGATGGAAAACATCTGAGCAAATCCAAGGGTCAGGATCAGGATGTAAAGCCGGACATTGTAGATGCCAAGCACATGACGGACGCCCTGTATCAGATCGCGCGGATTGAGTTTGCGATGATTTTCCGGGGCAAGGGTTTCGCTTTGGCGCAGACCAAACCACAGGGCGCTGATCACGGCCAAAAGCACGAAAGACGCGAAAATCCCGTGCCAGCCAAAGCTGCCAATGATCAAAGCGCCGACAGAGGGGGCGACGGCTGGGGCCAGCATGAAAATCGTCATCACGAAGGAGATGATTTTGGCCATATCACGCCCTTCATAGAGATCGCGCACCATGGCCACACCGACGGTGCGCGGGAAGGCGGCGCCAAAGCCCTGAAGGACGCGCCCAACAAGCATCATCTCCATGGAATGCGACAGCCCGGCAAAGATCGCGCCCAGAGCGTAGAGCAAAAGGCCAAACAGGATCAAAGGCTTGCGTCCGAAATGATCGGAGATCGGCCCGCTGACCAAAGTGCCAAACCCCATGCCAAAGACAAAGGCCGCAAGCACCAGCTGCGCCCGGTTTGGGTCGCTGGGGGACAGGTCAGCAGCGATTTCGGGCAGGCCCGGCAGCATGGCATCAATGGAGAAGGCAACAATGGCAAACAGCAGAGCCAAAAGAGCCGTGAATTCGAGTTGCGGCAAACGGCGAGGCATGGAGGCATCCTGTCAATAAAGGTCGCGGCACCTTATGAGGTGGGCCTTGATTTGACCAGTCAGCCGACTGCTTGAGGGGCTGTGCGTAGATGCGCAGACTCTCGGTTTGCAGCGAAGAGGAGCGCCAAACAGCCCAAGCAGGCGACGATCCAGACGCGATCTCCGCCAGAGATCAGCGCCAGTCCAAGAAAGGACAGGCCTTGGCCAAGGTATTGCGGATGGCGGATGTGGCGATATGGGCCTGTGTCGCAGGGTGCGGCGTCCGGGCAAAAGCCGCAGGTGGCTTTGAGGCCCAACGCCGCCGTGCCCCAACTGTGCAACGCTGAGCCGATCAGCGCCAAGGCGCCGCCGCCGATCCAGCGTAGCGGGTTTGGCAGGTCCAACACATTGCCGTCCTCTGCGCCCAATCGCACCAGTCCGACATAAATGCAGATGGTCAGCCCCCAAGACCAAATCATGGTGACCGCTTCGGCCACGGATCCGGCGCGGTGCTTTGGTGGCCAAATTCGAGCCGCAGGAAATATCACGGCATGGGTCAGGATCGTGATCCAGCCGAGGGCACCAAACAGTCCGATCCAAAGCCCGGATGGGATCATACCAAGGCCTGTGACGGGTCATCATCCTGATCGTCTGCATTCTGATCGTCTGCGGCGATCTGGGCAGTCAATTCGTCGTTCACCCGCATCCAAAGCTCGGGCGGTTGCGCGCCTTCGACGGCATGTTGATTGGCGACGATATAAAGCGGCACGGCGTTGACGCCACGCTCACGCGCGTGGGTGTCGCGGGTTTGGATGTCTTCGACATCGGCGTCCGAGAGCAAAAGGCGACGCACGGCCGCGCCATCCATTTCAACGCGTTCGGCCAGCGCGACCAGCGTCTCCACATCACCAATGTCGCGACCTTCCTGAAAATAGGCGCGATAGAGGGCGGAGACCATCGGCGTTTGACGGCCCTCGATCCCGGCCCAATGGATCAGCCGATGCGCGTCCAAGGTGTTGGGTGTGGTCTTGATCGCCAAAAGATCGACCTTTGGCATTTCCTTTAGCATCACCTCGATGATCGGCAGGTAGGCTTTGCGCGCCCGCTCCGCGCCGCCGAATTTCGCATTCAAATAGGCCTGCCGCTCCATGCCGCCCTTTGGCATCGTCGGGTTCAATTGAAACGGATGCCATTGCAGCGCGAAAGGGTGATCGGGGCGGGCCTCTAAGGCGCGGTCAAGCCGGGCTTTGCCGATGGCGCACCAAGGGCAGATCGGGTCGTGGAAAATATCAAGCGGGATCACAGGCGAGATCATGGGCGGACTCCGAAGGGCTGAGGCGTCAATTTGGTCTGGCGTACATAGCCCATGACGCTCCGAGGCGGGAGGGGTGAGAAAAGGAAAATATTCCGATGGCTCACATTTTCCAGTCCGGTGGATGTTCTCATTGACCTATATCTTGTGTTCAGGGCGGGTTTGCAACTTTGCAAACTGCGCGAATTCCTGATTTGTTCTTGATGCGTTCTGATGAAAATTATGGCTGTCAGGGGTGGAGATGTTACCGATTGGCGCGCGTGACGCGGCGCGCGACTCATGGTTAACTCACTGCAACGACTGATTTTTTAGTGTTCAACAAGGTTCATCATCATGGCGTATATCTCCGGCAAGCAGTTCAGCACCTTTCAGGGACGCGGCCCCAATGGGTCTTTTGAAACACTGTCTTTTCGTCGTCGCATGAGGATGCCTGTTGCGACGCTTGCGTTGGGTCTTTTGGCGGCTTTGGCGATTGCCGCTGGGGCGCTGGACACATTGGTGGCGCAGGTTCAATCGGACGGGTTGAGCCAGATCGAATTCTTGACCGGCGAATTGCCGATTGGCGACTAACGCCGAAGGTCATCACGTTTAGGGTCGGCGGAAACCTCACGAGCAGTTCCCCCAAGCTACCGCCCGTCCCAAGAACCCCCGAAGATGCGTGCAACAGCATCCGGGGGTTTTCTTTTTTGTCTCACAGGCGCTACAAGACGGCATGAGCGACACACCGACACCAGACACCAACCCGAACACCGCCCCGGACTCAGACCCGGACACACGCACCCCAAGCCTGATCCGATTGGCCCGCGAAAGTGGCGAAGGCGCACCCGATGAGGCGCGGCCTTTGGATTTGGGCCTGCGCGTGCGCGATCTGCGCAAGGCGCGGGGCTGGACGTTGGAACAGGCGGCGGGGCAGGCCGGTCTGGCGCGGTCCACCCTGTCCAAGATCGAAAACGGTCAGATGTCACCCACCTATGATGCGCTCAAAAAACTCGCAGTGGGGCTTGAGATTTCGGTGCCGCAACTGTTCACCCCGCCACAAAAGGCGCAGATTTCCGGCCGCATGGCGGTGACGAAATCGGGCGAAGGGGTGGCGCATCCGACGGCGACCTATGAGCATGAAATGTTGGCGACGGCGCTGACCAAAAAATCCATGCTGCCCTATCGCGCCACGATCCGGGCGCGGGATTTCGAAGAGTTCGATGGCTGGGTGCGCCATGATGGCGAAGAGTTTCTTTACGTGCTCACCGGGGTGATCAAATTGATCACTGAATTCTATGAGCCGGTCGAAATGCGCCGGGGCGACAGCGCCTATTATGACGCGTCGATGGGGCATAATGTGATCTCGGTCAGCCCGGAAGATGCGACGATCCTGTGGGTCACATCACTGGCGTAAGCGGCTCAGAACACGACCTTAGAGGTGGTTTTGACCACGCCTTTGGTGGCTTTCGCCCCCACGCGCGCCACGGTACAGCCGGACAGAGCCAAACTCAGACACAGGATAAGCACGGTGCCTTTCAAAAGCACCGCTTAGAACCACCCCTGAACCGTGCGCGAGGCGCCGGTGATGTCTTCGCCCACGCCGGCAACAGTGCCACAGGAGGCGAGCGCGAGGGTGAGGAGGATGAGGGCTGCTTTTCTCATGGTTTTCTTCCCAAAAGGCAAAGGTTGAGCGATCAGGTTTGGCGGATAAACGTGGCGGATCACTCCTGCCAATACCACGTCATTTCCCGCCACATAATCCAGTCGCCATAGAGCGGCAAGGTGTCATGATATTTTAGCTCTTTCACATGTGCGTCAAAACTTTCGTTCCAGGCATAGAGCGGAATGGCATAGCGGCCCGCCGTCAGCACCCGGTCAAGCGCGCGGGTGGCCGCCAAGCTGTCTTCGCGGTTCCCGGCATCCAACATTTTGTCAATCATCGCATCGACCACCGGATCATTGATCCCGGCAATGTTGCGCGAGCCGGGCGTGTCGGCGGCGGCTTGGCCGAAATAAGCGTATTGTTCGTTGCCGGGGCTGAGCGAGAGACCATAGCGCACCGGGGTCATGCCAAAATCAAACGTCTCCATCCGCTGCGTGTATTGCGCGGAATCGACGACGGAGATTTTCGGCGTGATGCCGAGGTGCAGCAGCATTTGCGTGTAGGTGTCGATGATCGACTGGTTTTCATCATCACCGACCTTGAGCACGATCTCAAAGGCAAAGGGCTGTCCCGCAGCGTTTTTCATCTGGCCGTTTTGGATCGTCCATCCGGCCTGTTCCATCAACCCAAGGGCCCGGCGCATCGCGCCCCGGTCCAATTCACGCCCGGAGGTCTCGGGCAGCTCATAGCCCTCAAGCGTGCCGGGCAAAAGCTGGTCTTTATAAGGGGCCAAAAGCTCGGCCACGCGGCCCTCGGCGGGACCGGGGCGCATACCAAGCGGCGAGTTGGAAAAATAAGAGGTGATCCGGGTCTGTTGGCTCTCGGTCTGGGCCTCGTTGATATAATCGAAATTGAACGCTTCGATCATCGCCTGACGCACGCGCCAATCGGCAAATTGCGGCTGGCGGGTGTTCATCGCAAAGCCGGTCATCCCGGTGGGGCGTTGATGCGGGATCACCGATTTGATCACGTCGCCACGCGCAACGGCGGGGAAATCATATTGGTCTTGCCAGGTCTGAATGTTGAATTCGCGGTGCGCATTCAGCGTTCCGGCCTTAAATGCTTCGATCACCAAAGAGGCGTCGGCGAAATATTCCAACCGGATGGTGTCCAAATTGGCCTGACCGCGCATGAACGGCACGTCCTTGCCCCAATAGTCCGGGTTGCGGGTCAGTTCGACAAACATGCCCGGCTGCACATCGGTGATCACATAGGGGGCGGACGAGACGGGGATCGTGTCAAAGCCGGATTGAGTGAAATCCTTGTCGTCCCAATAGGCTTTTTTCAGGATGGGCCGGATCGCGGTCAACAGCGGCAATTCGCGATTGGGGGTGTTGAAGGTGAATTTGACCGAGCGCTCGCCGGTCTGTTCCATGCGCGCAATCTGACCCCAAAGCGTGGCATAACGGCCATGGCCTTGGGTGCCAAGCGTTTCATAGGACCACATCACGTCTTCGACGGTGACCGGGGTGCCATCAGAAAACCGGGCCGTGTCACGCAGGGTGAATTCGACCCAAGTGCGATCGGTGTCGGTCTCGACGGTTTCGCAAAGCAAGCAATAAAGCGTGAAAGGTTCGGAAAACGCCTGTCCCATGAGGCTTTCGGCCATGAGATAACGCAATTGCCAAGGCGCTTTGCCTTTTTGAATAAAGGGATTGAGACTGTCGAAACTGCCGCCTTCGCCGGTGATGATCGCACCGCCTTTGGGGGCATCGGCATTGACATAGGGCAGGGCACTGAAATCGGCGGGCAATTCAGGATCGCCATACATCGCCAACCCGGTTTGCGGCGCGGCCGAAAGCGAGCTGGCCAAAACGCAAAGGGTGACCACCGCTGATGTTGTGCGAAGGGTTTGGAAAAACTGCTGTGCCATATCGCGAACAATGCCTTCGTTTTGCGTTATTATTGAAAGTGAAACTACGACGGCTTGGACATGAATTCAAACTTTTAGCTTGGAGTGCGGCGGAGAAACGCGTATAAAGACCTCACTGCTCGATAGGTTTCTTGCCTGTATGAAACCTGCCTCAATAACTCAGCGCCCGCCTTGTGCGGGCGTTTTTTTTGCCCTGACTTTGGGTAAACCCCAAGCAGGCTTGGCTGATCCGAGGATGTGCATCGGTCCAAACGCCGCCGCTTCACGCACAATCACGGTTTGCCTCGCCACAGTGTGACCCCGATTCTTTGCCGTAAATGTGATTCTCCCCTTTGTTTTGCACCCGCAGCACGTAAGTTATGAGGGAACAGATAAAGGAGACCTGCTATGAGCACGCAAACACCGCTTTCAGGCAAAACCGCCATCATCACCGGATCGAATTCCGGCATCGGGCTTGGCGTCGCCCATGAATTGGCCAAAGCAGGGGCGAACATCGTCCTCAATTCTTTCACAGACCGCGATGAGGATCATCAATTGGCCAAAGACATGGCCAAAGAGCACGGCGTTGAGGTCCGCTATATCAAGGCCGATATGTCCAAATCCGACGACTGCCGCGCCTTGATCGAGACTGCGGGGGCGTGCGATATTCTTGTGAACAACGCCGGTATTCAACATGTTGCCCCGATTGATGAGTTCCCGGTCGAAAAATGGAACGCGATCATCGCGATCAATCTCAGTTCCGCCTTTCACACCACCGCAGCCGCCCTGCCGATGATGCGCAAAGCCGGGTGGGGCCGGGTGATCAACATCGCCTCGGCGCATGGCCTGACCGCATCGCCCTATAAATCCGCCTATGTTGCCGCCAAGCACGGCATCGTCGGCCTGACCAAAGTCACCGCCTTGGAGACTGCCGAAGAGCCGATCACCTGTAATGCGGTCTGTCCGGGCTATGTGTTGACGCCGCTGGTGGAGGCGCAAATCCCCGACACGATGAAACAGTATAACATGGACCGCGACACCGTGATCCGTGAGGTGTTGTTGGATCGTCAGCCGTCGAAACAATTTGCCACCGTCGAAGAATTGGGCGGCACTTGTGTGTTCCTGGCCTCTGATTATGCCAAGCAAATCACCGGCACGACGATTTCTGTCGATGGTGGCTGGACCGCCCTGTAAGCGCAACGTGATGCGACCAACGTGATGCGACGTTGATCCCGCTGTGAGGCCGCGCTTTGGCCCGCTATGACATCCAAAGGCGCCCCCAACGCGGCGCGCCTTTGCCAATAACAGTCCCGGAAAGGGCTTCAGATGACGCGCAAACCCAAAATCAAACCAAAACAGATCAACCTCGCCTTGCAAGGCGGGGGGGCGCATGGGGCCTTTACCTGGGGGGTTCTGGACCGGCTGTTGGAGCATGACGAGATCGAAATCGCCGCCATTTCGGGCACTTCGGCGGGGGCACTCAACGGGGTGGCGCTGAAAGCCGGGATGGTGCGCAATGGTCGCGCGGGCGCTAAAGCGGCGCTTGATGATCTTTGGGGCGAGATGGGGGCGATCACCGATGTGCGCCTGTCCGCATGGTTGCGGCAATTCGGGCCAACCACGGAAATCATGACCAAGATGATGGAAGCGGCAATGCCGTTTAACTTCTTTGAATCCGTGACGACGATGATCAGCCCCTATGCCTATGGCATGTTTTATCAAAACCCGCTCAGACCCATCGTCGATGCGATGGACTGCGGCATTTTGCATACCGGCGCGGGACCCGCGCTGTTTATCTCCACCACCAATGTGCGCACCGGAAAAATCCGGGTGTTTTCGCATGATGAGGTGACAACGGATGTGGTTTTGGCCTCGGCCTGTTTGCCGGAATTGTTTCAGGCGGTCGATCTGACCGACCCGATCACGGGCATCACGGACCCCTATTGGGACGGTGGCTACACCGGCAATCCGGCGCTGTTTCCACTGTTTGAACCAGAATTTCCGCAAGATGTGGTGATCGTCAATATCAACCCGCTGGAGCGTCCGGGCACGCCGACCACGCCGGAAGAGATTCAAAACCGCATCAACGAGATTTCGTTCAACACGTCTTTGTTGCGCGAATTGCGCGCGGTGCAGTTTGTCCGCGAATTGATCGCCGAAAATCGGTTGCCTGAGGGCAGTATGAAAGACGTGTTGATCCATATGATCGCCGATGACGATCTGATGCAGGATTTGTCCTCACGCACCAAAATGTCACCGTCCCCGATGCTTTTGATGCGGATGAAAGAGGCGGGACGCGTGGCCTGTGATCGGTTTTTGGACGCGCATTTTGATGATTTGGGCAAACGCGCCAGTGTCGATCTCAAACAGATGTTTGGATGACGCTGCCAGACATATCACTGTTGTGGGCGTTCCGGCATAACCCTGAATCACGGGTTTATGCCGGAACGCTTTATGCCGGAACGCTTTAGGTCAACGCAGGTTCGGTTGGATCTTTGGAGTTTGGATACACAAGCCCGGCAGAAATCACCAGTTTGGCGGCATCTTCGACCGACATATCCAAAATCACCACGTCATGTTCCGGGAAAAACAGCAAAAATCCCGAGGTCGGGTTGGGTGTCGTGGGCACAAACACCGACAACATCACTTCATCGCTTGGCGTGCGTGTGGCGATTTCGCCTTTGGCGTTGGTCGAGACGAATCCGATCGCCCAGATGCCCCGGCGCGGGTATTCGACCAGACAGGCTTTATCAAAGGACGTGTCGGATTGTGAAAACACCGTTTCGGCGATCTGTTTGAGGCCGTTGTAAATCGACCGCACAATCGGAGTGCGATCAACAAGCCGTTCGGCCCAGCGGATCAGCGAGCGACCGACAAGACCCTTGGCAATCCAGCCGACGACGACGGTGAACAGCAGGAAAATGATCACGCCCACGCCGCGCAGGTTGATGTGAATTTGGTCCAAAGGATCGGAATAGCCCAACAAACGGTTGATCAACGCGTCGGGATGATAGGCCTGCGGCACAAAGGTCAGCACCCAGCCATCGACCCAGCCGATCACCGTCCAGATCACATAGGCGGTCAGGCCGATAGGGGCGACAACGACGAGGCCGGTCAAAAAGGCCGCGCGCAACCGTGCCCCAAGGCTTGGTTTGCGTGGAGGGAGGTGAGGGCCATCTTCAAATGGATTGGTCATCGCGATTTGTCACTGCATTAGGGGCGAAACCGCCAGTTTCCCAGAACTTAGGGTGGCATGGGCCCCGACACAACATGGCAGGCCCCTGAAAAGCGCGCGCCCCGCCATAATTCTCATGATTTTTACAAGCCGTCGCCGATCTGCTTACTTTGCGCACAGCGCGGCGGCGATCCTGGCCGCCAATCGCGCATTGTTGCGCACCAAGGCAATGTTGGAGGTGAGCGAACGGCCCTCGGTCAGCTCAAAAATCCGCTGCAACAAGAATGGCGTAACCTCTTTGGCGGAAATGCCTTGGGCCTCGGCTTCTTTCAATGCGGTTTCCACGAAGGGCATGATCACCTCTTGCGGGATTTCGTCCGCCTCCGGGATCGGGTTGGCCACCAACTGCCCGCCCTTTAGGCCCATCGCCGCGCGCACCTGCATGGCGCGCGCAATGTCTTCGGGACTGTCCAGTCGCAAAGGCGCTTTGAGACCAGAGGCGCGCGACCAAAAGGCCGGAATCTCATCTTGGCCATAGGCAATCACCGGCACGCCATGGGTTTCCAACACTTCGAGCGTTTTCGGAATGTCGAGAATGGCTTTGGGCCCGGCCGCGACCACGGTCACGGCGGTTTCACCCAGTTCCAACAGATCGGCGGAGATGTCAAAGGTCTCTTCGGCACCGCGATGCACGCCGCCAATGCCGCCTGTCGCAAAGACTTTGATCCCGGCAATCTCGGCGGCGATCATCGTGGCGGCCACGGTGGTGGCACCTGTGGCCCCAAGCGCGATACAGACAGGCATATCGGCGCGCGAGACTTTCATCACATTGCTGGCCTGTGCCAGAGCTTCCAGTTGAGTGTCGGTCAAGCCGATGTGCAACACGCCATCAAGCACGGCGATGGTGGCGGGCACAGCCCCGGCGGTGCGCACATCTGCCTCAACCATCCGCGCGGTCTCGACGTTTTGCGGGTAGGGCATACCATGGGTGATGATCGTCGATTCAAGCGCCACAATCGGCGCGCCTGTGTCCAAGGCGGCCACAACTTCGGGGGCGTACATCATCGGCAGGCCAGAGTTCAGATCAGTCATAGCGGGGTATCTCCAGAAACATATTGGGCTGCGGCGTTCAAGGCCTCGGTGAGGGCGTTTGCCTCATCCGCGCCTTGCATTTCGGCCGCAACATGGGCGGCCATAAACGTATCGCCCGCGCCAGTGACCCGCGCGACCAGCACGGGCGGCGGGGTTTGGGTGAGGACCATATCGTGACGGGCCATCGAGGCATCCTGGCCGCCATGGGTGACCAAAACGCGATGCGCGCCTTTGGCGACCAGCGCCTGCGCGGCCTGCGCCGAGCTGTCAAAGGTGGCGTGGGCCAAAAGCCCGGCCTCCTCAATGTTGACATATAAGGTGGCGCGTGGGTGATCGAGCAGCGGCAAAAGCCGTTCGGCCTTGCCGGGGCTGGCGGGCGCGATGCGCAGATCGGCACGGGCAAAGAGCGGTGAAATGGCGATCTCGCGCAAAAGCTGCGTGGTGAGATTGCCGTCAAGTGCGATTGGACCGTTATAAGGCGCCTCAAGGCTGCCCAGGCGCCCATCGGCAAGCGGTCGCAGAATTTTGTCGCCTGCCGCTTCCAGGGAATGCGCATCGGCAATGGCGGCGATCAACCCGTTGGCACCTTCGACCGCCATATAGGTGTCGGTCGGCAGGTCATCGGAGCGGTAGACATGATCGGTGCCAATGCCGCGCACGGTGGCCGCCTGAATCAATTCATCGCCCGCCGGGTCGCGACCGATGGCGGTCAACAAGTCCGGCGACAGGCCAAACCGCGCCAAGGCCATGGCAATATTCATCGCCACGCCGCCGGGAATGCGAATGATCCGTCCGGGCACATCCGAGCCCAACCGCATGGCGCGATCCGAGCGACCGATGACGTCCCACAACACGGACCCGATACAAAGGATATTATATGGTGTACTCATGGCCTTATCCATGACCGCAATTTTGACCGAATGGCAAGGATTGCCGACGATCCACCCTGTAAATTTGCGGTCCAAATGCCGCCTCAAGCACGCCTGCGGGCAAAACACCGGTGTTTGGACGGGCAGGGGCTTGCACTTTGGAAAATTCACATCTATATGCGCGATCACTTCACAGGCGGAGGCGGGCCTTCGGGGGAGACATCCTCGACAGGTCCACCGGTTGAGACATCAGTCTCGGAACCTCTGCTCAGGCGTTAAACCGGAAAAGGATTATGGACATGACGCTTCCTGATTTCTCGATGCGTCAGCTTTTGGAAGCTGGCGTACACTTTGGTCACCAAACCCAGCGTTGGAATCCGCGTATGCAGGAATTCATCTATGGGGAACGCAATGGCATCCACATTTTCGACCTGACACAGACCTTGCCCATGTTGGAGCAGGCGTTGCAGGTTGTGCGTGATACCGCTGCGAAAGGGGGCCGCATTCTCTTCGTCGGCACCAAACGTCAGGCCGCGGGCCCCGTTGCCGAAGCCGCTGAAAAATGCGCACAGTATTACATGAACCACCGCTGGCTCGGTGGCACGTTGACCAACTGGAAAACCGTGTCCCAGTCCATTCAGCGTTTGAACATGATTGATGAGTCGTTGGCAAACGGCGCAGAAGGCCTCACCAAGAAAGAGCGCCTGAACATGGAACGCGACCAAGCCAAACTTCAGGCCTCCCTCGGCGGGATTCGTGAAATGGGCGGCGTGCCGGATCTTCTTTTCGTCATCGACGTGAAAAAAGAAGACCTGGCCATTCTCGAAGCCAAAAAACTCGGCATCCCGGTTGTGGCCGTGGTTGACTCCAACTGTTCCCCGAACGGTGTGGATTACATCATCCCGGGCAACGATGACGCATCGCGCGCTATTTCGCTTTATTGCGATCTCGTCGCGCGTGCCGCTTTGGCTGGTATGACCGCTCAGATGGGTGCCGCCGGCGTTGACATCGGTGCCTTCGAAGAAGCGATGGCTGAAGAAGCCGTGGCCGAAGCCGAAGCCTCCGAGGCCTAATTTGACGACCCGCTGCGCGATTTGCGCGCGGGCGTTACAAAATTGATACGGGGGCAGGGTAAGCCCGCCCCCGAGACTGATCAAAGACATTCGAGGAGAGCCGATATGGCAATCACTGCTGCAATGGTGAAAGAACTGCGCGAAGCAACGGCTGCGGGCATGATGGACGCGAAAAAAGCGCTCACCGAAACCGATGGCGATTTCGAAGCCGCTGTGGATTGGCTGCGCACCAAAGGTTTGGCGAAAGCCGCGAAAAAAGCTGGCCGTACGGCGGCTGAAGGTCTTGTGGGTGTGGCTGTTGACGGTGGCGTTGGTGTCGCTGTTGAAGTCAACTCTGAAACCGACTTCGTTGGTAAAAACGCCGAATTCCAAGCCATGGTCAAAGACATCGCGTCTGCGGCTTTGGCGGCTGACGATCTTGAGGCGCTCAATGCGGCTGAAGTGAACGGCAAAGCGGTGTCCGAGATCATCACTGACAAGATCGCGACCATTGGCGAAAACATGGGTCTGCGTCGCATGGCCAAAATCGAAGCCGCATCCGTTGTGACCTATGTCCACAACGCAGCGGCTGACGGCATGGGCAAAATCGGCGTTCTCGTCGGCCTCAATGGCGCAAACGATGCGTTCGGCAAACAGGTTGCCATGCACATCGCGGCGGCCAACCCGGCGGCTCTGGGCGAAGCGGATCTTGATCCGGCCATCGTCGAGAAAGAAAAGCAAGTTCAGATCGACATCGCGCGCGAATCTGGCAAGCCGGAAAACATCATCGAGAACATGATCAAAGGCCGGATGGCGAAATTCATCGCTGAATCCACACTTTTGGGTCAGGCTTTCGTGGTGAACCCCGATTTGACCGTTGAAGCGGCTGCAAAAGAAGCTGGCGTGGAAATCACCGGTTTCGTGCGTCTCGAAGTCGGCGAAGGCATTGAAAAAGTGGCAGAAGATTTTGCCGCTGAAGTTGCCAAAGCGGCTCAAGGCTAAAGCGTTCCGCCATAAACCTGTCTCACGGGTTTATGGCGGAACGCCCACACCATTGATATGTCTGGTGGCGTCACGCCTTTCCCCTGTCTCAGGTCAAAGGCGTGACGCTTTAAGTCACAGTCGCGCAGATTGTGAGATGAATGGGGTCGGCCTGCGGGTCGGCCCTTTTTTATGGCGCGTGGCTATGAGCAAATTTTCGGGCATTGGAGCAGGGGTGGTTCCGATGTAAAAAGGGAGCGCAAAGCCGATCAATAGGCCCGCACCCCCTGTAGGACGTCGGTAAGCGAAATGACGTGTGCGATCCCAACCCCCCCGTTCCAAAGGCCAAGCCTCGAAAGCAGGAACACATTCAGTTTCCCATAAGATCGGCCAAGGCGAAACTACGGCAATCCTTACCTTTTGATCAAACCGTGAACATTTGGTTGTGAAAGGATGCCTTGAGCACCGCCTGCGCGGTGGTATCAACGCCCAGAGATTCACGCGCCAGGCGCAGGTGCTTTTCCACGGTGGCCTTGTTGAGTCCTAAAATTTGCGCCGTATCCGCCACGGTTTTCCCATCTCCGATCCACTCAAGCACCTCGCGTTGGCGTGACGTCAAAATCCGTTGTGGCATCGGCATGGTGATGATTTTCAAATGGGCCACACCGCAGACCAATTCAATGTCGCGCCCTTTTTCGGCCCAAATCGCATCGGCATCGGCTTGGGTCCCCACAAAGGGCTGTACCGATATGCCAACCGCGCCCTTGGCCCGTTTGAGCGCATTTTGAAACGCGATTGTATATCCGGACGTGACGCCAAGTGACCGATTATAAAGGGAAACCTCACGTTCTTGCGCAGTGAGATTATCAAAGTTTTCATTGATCCAACTCCAGGAACAGGTGCCAACATTGGTCAGCGCCCAATGCACCATTGGCCCGTTGCGATAGCGCCCTTCAAGGAAATATCCCTTCATGTAGTCGGCGCCGAAATTGGTCAAAAACAAGTGGTCGTTGTCGTCACCAAAGCCCGAGTCACTGTGGAATCGGGTAAAGCCGTACAAGATATGGGTGAATCCAGCCTCTAGCACAAAGTCCAGCATCCGCTCCCACACGTCTTGCACTGTGGTCGCGTCAAGAATGCTGTGTAGTTTTTCTTCGGTCGTTCCATCACCCATGCCTGAAGTTTAATGATCAACATAGAGCACAGACAAGGGGCGTCTTGCGTCAGCTTTGACATCTGTACAAAACGCGGCATGTTTGCCGCATATGCACCGCCGGTTACGACGTCACATGCGCAAGCAAGAGGCAACTTTCCGAGTTGAGTACGCCGGGCACCTCGCGGATTTCGCGCAGAACCCGGTCGAAATTCACCAAACTGTCGGTTTTGATCTCGACCACCAAATCCCATGATCCGTTGGTGGCATAGACGGTTGAGACCTCTGGAATGCGAGTCAGGGTGCGGATCACGGTGCGGGACATTTTGCCCTGAAGTTCGACCAATGTGATGGCTTTCACCTCGCCTTCGACATCGACGTCGGTTTCGATGGTAAAGCGCCGAATGCGGCCCTCCGCCACCAACGCGTCCAAGCGCGTGCGCGTGGTGGTGCGGGACAATCCGGCCACCTGCGCCAGTTCTGTGATCGACATGCGCGCATTCATCCGCAAAGCTGCAATCAGGGCTTGGTCGGAGGCGGAAAGGGGCGTCATGTTCATTTTGTCCAAACATCTGATCACTTTGACCAATAATATAGTTCATATGATCAATAAGTCAGTACATTTTGTCACCTCCCTCGTGCATCTTTATCAAAACCAAAGGAAAAGCCATGACACGCACCTGCATGACACGCACCTGTTCGATTCTCGGCGCTCCGGTTGAAACCGGGGCCTCTCAGCCCGGTTGCTTGATGGGTCCGGCCAGCCTGCGCACCGCCGGATTGGCCCGCACAATCCGCTCTTTGGGCTGGGAGGTCTTTGACCTTGGCGACGTACACGTCGCGCCACAGCCACCTGTGCCCCATGCCAATCCAGCCGTACACAACCTGTCTGACACGATCGCATGGATCGAGGCATTGGAACCCGCCGCCTATGCGGCCGCCAAGGCCTATGATCTGCCGATTTTCATGGGCGGCGATCATTCGATGGCGGCGGGCACCGTGCCGGGAATCGCGCGCTATGCGGCGGAGCAGGGCCGGCCTTTGTTTGTGCTCTGGCTCGACGCGCACCCGGATTTGCACACGCTTGCGAGCACCGAGAGCGGCAATTTGCACGGCACGCCGATGGCCTATTACACTGGACAGGCGGGGTTTGACGCCTACCCAAATCTGGCCGCCTCTGTGCCGGTTGAAAACCTGTGCCTGATGGGCATTCGCTCGGTAGATGAGGCAGAACGCAATACAATCAGCGCCTTAGGAATCGAAGTTCATGATATGCGTGCGATTGACGAAACCGGGGTTTTGACGCCTTTGCGCGGATTTTTGGACCGTGTGGCGGCGGCCAACGGTCTGTTGCACCTCAGCTTTGATGTCGATTTCCTCGATCCGGCGATTGCGCCCGCTGTCGGCACCACCGTGCCGGGCGGCGCGACCTTTCGCGAGGCGCATCTGATCATGGAAACGCTCTGTGACAGTGGGCTCGTGACCTCGCTCGACCTTGTGGAATTGAACCCGTTTTTGGACGAACGCGGACGCACGGCAAAGCTGCTGTGTGATCTGACGGCCAGCCTGTTTGGCCGTCGCGTTTTGGACCGTATGACCCGGAGTTTTGGATGATGAATACGCCGCAACCCTCTGAATTGGCTTATGTTCCCTTTGTCTCCGTCGCCAATATGATGCGCCTTGTGCACAGTCTTGGCGTTGATCGGTTCTTGTCGGACTTGGCCGCCTATATCGAAGAGGATTTCAAACGCTGGCCGGAGTTCGACAAAACCCCGCGCGTCGCCTCGCATTCGCTTGAAGGCGTGATCGAATTGATGCCGACGGCGGATGCGGAGCTTTATGGTTTTAAATACGTCAATGGCCACCCGAAGAACATGAAAGAAGGATTCCAGACCGTCACGGCCTTTGGGGTTTTGTCTTCAGTTTCAAATGGCTATCCGGTGCTGCTTACGGAAATGACGCTGCTCACGGCGCTGCGCACGGCGGCGACCTCTGCGCTGGTCGGGCGGTATTTGGCGCCAAAAGGCGCGTCGGTGATGGCGATGATCGGCAATGGCGCGCAATGCGAATTTCAGGCGCTGGCCTTTCGCGCGCTTTGTGGCATCACCCGCTTGCGGCTTTATGACATCGACCCGGCGGCCACGGCCAAGGCCAAACGCAATCTGGAGGGGCAGGGGTTTGACATCATGGCCTGTTCTTCCGCCCAGGAGGCGGTTGAGGGCGCGGATGTGATCACCACCTGCACCGCTGACAAACAATGCGCCACGATCCTGACCGACAATATGGTCGGGCGCGGCCAGCATATCAACGCGATTGGCGGCGATTGTCCGGGCAAAACCGAGCTTCACAAAGACATTTTGACGCGGGCGCAGATTTTCGTCGAATACCCGGAACAAACCCGGATTGAGGGCGAAATTCAACAGCTTGCGGCGGATCATCCGGTCACAGAGCTGTGGCAAGTGATGCGCGGCGAGGTGCCGGGGCGCACAGGTGCCAACCAATTGACACTGTTTGACAGTGTCGGCTTTGCGATTGAGGATTTTTCCGCCCTGCGGTTCGTGCGCGATAAAGTGGCGGGGACCGCGTTTTCCGAACCGCTTGATCTTTTGGCCGACCCGGACGATCCGCGCGATCTGTTCGGGATGCTCACCCGCGCCGGATAAAGAAAAGCCTCCCGCATCATTTGTGGGAGGCTTTATCTTTCAGAGACTTAGGAGGCGTTTAGGACAGCCCGCCAAAGCACATGTTCTTGATCTCAAGATAATCGTCACAGCCGTATTTCGACCCTTCGCGGCCCATGCCGGATTGTTTGACGCCGCCAAACGGTGCCATTTCAGTTGAAATCACCCCGGTGTTGATGCCGACCATGCCGGTTTCAATCGCTTCGCCCACGCGCCAGGCGCGGTTCAGGTCGCGGGTGTAGAAATACCCGGCCAAACCGAATTCGGAGGCATTGGCAAAGCTGACCGCTTCGTCTTCGGTGTCGAATTTCACCAAGGGTGCCAGCGGGCCAAAGGTCTCTTCGGTGGCGACTTTCATCTGTTGCGTCACGCCCTTGAGCAGGGTCGGTTCAAAGAAGGTCCGACCCAAATTGGAGCGCGTGCCGCCCATGACAACTTCCGCACCTTTGGCGATCGCATCGGCAATATGATCTTCGACCTTCGCGACGGCTGCGGCGTTGATCAGCGGCCCGGTGTTGACGCCTTCAGCAAAGCCATCGCCCAGCGACAGGGCACCCAGAGCCACACCGAGTTTTTCGGCGAAAGCATCATAGACGCCGGCCTGAACATAGATGCGGTTGGCGCAGACGCAGGTCTGGCCGTTGTTGCGGAATTTCGCCAACATCGCGCCTTCGACGGCGGCATCCAGATCGGCGTCGTCAAAGACGATGAACGGTGCGTTGCCGCCAAGTTCCATCGACAGTTTCTTGATCGTCTCGGCCCCTTGACGCATCAGGATTTTGCCAACGCGGGTCGACCCCGTGAAGGTGATCTTGGCGACTTTGGTGTTGGCGCAAAGCTCCGCCCCCATGCCCGACGCGTCCAGCCCCGGCAACACGTTGAACACCCCCGCAGGCACGCCCGCGCGTTCGGCCAAAACGGCCAAAGCGATGGCGGAGAGCGGGGTGAATTCGGACGGGCGCGCCACCATGGTACAGCCCACAGCGAGGGCCGGGGCCATCTTGCGCGCCAGCATCGCGTTGGGGAAATTCCACGGCGTGATCGCGCCGACAACGCCCACCGGTTGCTTGATGATCACCATGCGTTTGTCGGCTTGCGCGCCGGGGATAAGATCGCCGTAGACGCGTTTGGCCTCTTCCGCGAACCATTCGATATAGGACGCACCATAAAGGATTTCGCCCCGCGCCTCGGCCCAGGGTTTGCCCATTTCCATGGTCAGGATCGTGGCCAGATCGTCGGCGTTTTCCACCATGAGATCAAAGAGTTTGCGCAGGATCGCGGAGCGGTCTTTGCCGGTTTTGGCCGCCCAGGCGCGTTTGGCCGCATACGCGGCATCAATGGCCATGCTGACATCTTCGGCGGACATATCGGTGACATGGGCGATGATCTCGCCGGTGGAGGGGTTCTCCACCGGGAATGTCGCTTTGCCTTCGATCCAGACGCCATTCACATAGGCACGGGTTTCAAACAGACTTGGATCTTTCAGTTCGCGCATCTTAGGCCTTTCTGGCGGCAGCGACCGCCTCAGTCAAAAGGGTCATGGCTTCATCAAACACGGTCTCTTCGATGGTGAGCGGAGCGAGGAAGCGGATGACGTTTCCATAGACGCCACAGGTGAGCAAAAGCAACCCGCGCTTCAAGGCTTCAATACGGATTTTGCCGGTCAGCTCCGGGTTTGGTTTGCCATCGGCGGTGAGGAATTCGGCGGCGATCATAAAGCCCGGACCGCGGATATCCGCCAGTTCCGGCGTGGTTTTTTGGATCTCGGCCAAGATGGATTTGAGTTTGCCACCGAGCATTTCGGCACGATCACACAGGCCTTCGCTCTCGATCACATCCAAAACCGCATTGCCTGCCGCGATCCCCAACGGGTTGCCGCCATAGGTGCCGCCCAAACCGCCCGGATTGGGCGCATCCATGATCTCAGCGCGGCCAGTGACCGCAGAGATCGGGAAGCCACCGCCAAGGCCTTTGGCCATGGTCGTGATATCGGCCGCCACACCATACTGCTCCATCGCGAACAGTTTGCCGGTGCGGGCAAAGCCGGTTTGCACTTCGTCGGCGATCATCACGATGCCATGGGCGTCGCAGAGCGCGCGCAGGCGGGTGACGAACTCGGCCGGGGCCGGATAAAAGCCACCTTCGCCTTGAACCGGTTCAAAAATGGCGGCGGCGACGCGGGCCGGATCGAGATCGGCTTTGAACAGAGCCTCAAGGGCGGCAAACGTGTCATCGACAGAGACGCCATGCAGGGCACAGGGGTAGGGGACGTGGAACACGTCGGACATCATCGCGCCAAAACCGACCTTATAAGGAACAACTTTGCCGGTCAGCGACATGCCCATAAAGGTGCGGCCATGAAAGCCACCGCCAAAGGCGATCACGGCGTCGCGTTTGGTATAGGCACGGGCCACTTTGATTGCGTTTTCAACGGCTTCTGCGCCGGTTGTGACAAAAATGGACTTCTTGGCGAAGTCACCCGGCACTTTTTCATTCAGCCGTTCGGCCAGGCGCACATAGGGCGCATAGGGCAACACTTGGTGACAGGTGTGGGTGAAGGCGCCGAGCTGTGCGGTGACCGCTTCGATCACTTTCGGATGGCGGTGACCGGTGTTGACCACGGCGATGCCTGCGGCAAAGTCGATCAAACGATTGCCGTCTTCGTCCCAGACTTCGGCATTGAGCGCACGGGTCACGAAATGATCGGTCATAACGCCAACGCCACGGGCAAGAGCGTCAGCGCGGCGGGTGGCAAGCTCGGAATTGGTCATGGGAACAGCCTTTCACATCTGTGTTTGAATCTACGCTATGCGGGATTTGAATATCGCAATAGTCTGTTTCTTTCTGTTTTTAAGTCCTTATAATCATAGGGTATTGAATCGAAAGTTTGGATATAATGAACACCTCCAACACCGAAACATCCGCGACTCACCATCAACCGCAGTCCGGTGTTCAGGACGATCTGGCACTTGGGCATCGGCTGCGTGTGTTGCGTGATCGTGCCGGGCTGTCACAGCGGGCCTTGGCCAAAAAGGTCGGCGTGCCCAATTCGACGATCTCCTTGATTGAGTCCGGCAAGATGAATCCCTCGGTCGGTGCGCTGCGCAAAATCTTGGATGGCATTCCGGTGCGGATGTCAGAATTTTTTGCCTTTGAGCCTGATCCTGAACGGCAGATTTTCTATGCGGCGGAGGATCTTGTGGAGATCGGCAAAGGCAAGCTGTCGCTCAAACAAGTGGGATCAACATTGTTCGGGCGTGCGATGATGTTGTTGAAGGAAACCTATCAACCGGGCGCGGATACAGGGCGTGTGATGTATGGGCATGAGGCGGAGGAAGGTGGCATTGTGATCTCTGGCCGCATCGAGATCACCGTGGGCGAAGAGCGAAAAATTCTGGGCGCAGGCGATGCGTATTATTTTGACAGCCGCACACCGCATCGGTTTCGTCAGGTTGGGCCGGAGCCCTGTGTGATGTTCAGCGCCTGCACGCCACCGACGTTTTAGCGGATGTGGTGATCTGTGGAGATTGGAGTATAATGTCTATATTACAAAGCCTTATTACACGAAGTTCCGGTATCATATTATCCAACTAATATACATAATACCAATTATAGGACTTTTTGATTTAGACCGGTGGATTCACAAACGAAGTGCAAATTCTTTACTAAAACAGAGAGTTGCACGGAGGATGAAGAATGGAACCCCACTACTGTCACCTGAAGCTGGACGAACGTCGCAAGCTTGCAAAGTGGCTTGAAGCCAAAATGCCGATTTCAGAGATCGCGGATCGACTGGGTCGCGACCCGTCCACGATCTACCGAGACATTAAGCGTAATCGGTACACGGACGACGAACTGCCTGAGCTAAATGGGTATCACGCGCTCGTCGCTCAGGACAAATATGAGCAGCGCCGCGCGATCCATCGCAAGATGATCATTCACCCTGATTTGAAAGCCGCCATCGAAGACCGCCTGAAGGCTGGCTGGTCGCCCGAACAGATAGCCGGCCGGATGCGGATCGAACGGCACCCGATCCGCGTGAGCCACGAGACGATCTATCGCTTTGCCTATTCCAAAGACGGTCGCAAGGAACAGTTCTACCGCCATCTCCCTGAGCATCGCCGCCGCCGCCGGCCGCGTGGTTACCGCAGGCACAACAGAACCCACATATTCGACGTTCAAAGCCTGTCACACAGGCCTGAGCGCGTCTCAGAACGCTTAGAATTCGGTCATTGGGAGTGCGACTTGGTGATGTTCCGCAAGGAGCATGGGAAGGTAAACGTGACGTCACTGGTTGAGCGCGTCAGCCGCTATGCCGTCGTGATGCGTAATGAAGATCGCCAATCCAAACCGATCATGGAGTCCCTGATCAACGGGTTGGCTCCCCTGCCCGCCGACGCGCGCCAGTCGATCACCTTCGACCGCGGCACCGAGTTCTCGGCCTGGAAACTTCTCAAGGCCGGGATCGGTGCGGATGCCTGGTTCTGTGACCCGCAAGCGCCCTATCAGAAAGGCACTGTTGAGAATACGAACAACAGGCTGCGCCGATACCTGCCAAGATCAACCGCACCGACGGCGCTGACAAATCGATATTTGAGGTCGATTTGCCACCGCCTCAACGCAACGCCGCGCAAGTGCCTTGGCTACCGGACGCCCGCTGAGGTCTTTGAAAGCAACCTGATGGAAATACAGAACCGGTTGGAGTAAAACGAGATATCAAGAACTGCACTTCACTGTGAGTTCACA
>NZ_FNBL01000034.1 GCF_900102315.1 Celeribacter baekdonensis | reverse complement strand
GCGACAGTCTTGGGCAGCGGGTGCGGCTTCACACCCCGGACTTCTCGAGCCGCCGATGGGGGTTCGCATGGCGCGACCAAACCGGCGTCCATTTTGCGATTGCGTCATCGGTGATGCATTCATCACCTGTGACAATGGCGTCGATGGAAAGATCCTTGATCAGGGCGAAGATGCGCGAGGTCACCCCGCCGGTCAGCGCAAGTATCTGCTTTAGTGACTTGACCTTCAGATTGGATTTCTTCTCGAGGGGCATTGCCGCGATGAGTGTCTGGATCATGTCCGAGAACTCGGCGTCGTCGCGCCAGTTTGGAAGGTGATGTTCGTCCAGCCGCCTGGCAAGCTGGATATCACCACGGATGGCATCGACGGCCTCGCTGACCCCCAGGCAGACCAGCGACACTTCGAGTTCATTGCTGAGATACCGCAGAACATTGAGAAAGCGGCGCTGTTCGCGGTGGGTCCCGGCCAAGAGGTTGTGGACTTCGTCGATCATGATCATCCGCAGGCCAAGGTCGCGCAAGAGCGCGACGACACGGACTTCGAGGGAGGCCACATTTTGAGCGCGCGCGCTCAGTGCCGTGGCCGGTGCCCCGACGGTCGCCAGGATGTGCAGATAGAACCGTCGTTCGTCGGGAGCTGGTGGTGCTTGTAACAGTAACAGCGGCGTTCGCGTAATTCCCGATGCTGGGTCATATTCCGGTGCATATCTGCGCGAAAGATTGCGGGCGATCATCGTCTTTCCGATCCCGGACGCGCCATGCACAAGAAGGCCAGGCATACGGGTTTGCCTTGGCGCTTCGATCATACACTGCAAACGGTCCAGAACTTGTTCGGCCCGCGGAAAGCCAATCCAGATATCCGATTGAATGAGGGTGATCCGACCGTCTTCCTCTGTTTTTCCTGCCCTCAATTCACCATCTCTCCACCTTGAACAATGGGCGCGATGTATCACCCGTATCGATCGCGCGCAGCCCTTCGGTTGTTGAGACGGCCGAGTTGGCGCCCTCCAATGTCCCTTTTCTTTCACGGGATCGGCGTTCGGCCCTCGTCAGGCTCCGGCTTTCAGACTCGATTTGGCGTTGCTGTCGGATCAGCTCAGCCAGGACCAGCTCATTGGACCCGGACTTGCCAAGGGCACGGGCATTCCTCATGGCTTCGCGATATTCCCAGAGCGACACAGGCGGAATTTCCAGGTTTCGGTACCGAGCTTCGACGTATCGGTCATTATCCAGTTCGACCCAGATCACCGAGAGGTCGCGAGGGTCGTAGCGGACGACCACCTTTCCATCCCCGCGCCCGATGTGGCCTGCAAGCGCATCGGACCAGTACCGTATCTGGAACAGATGGATGCCGTCACGCCTGACCTTGCGCAGTTCACTTGGCAGAAAGCTCACCCGAAAGGCTTCAATCTCGAAGGGGATATCGCCCATCATTTGCTCTGAGAGCGCCTCCCATTTGGCAACGGGCGTGCAGCCAAGACTTGAATGAATGCTGTTGTTGTAGCGGCAGATTTCCAGAGCAAACCAGCGATCGAAGTCGCTTAAGGTCATCGTGGCCATGCCCTC
>NZ_FNBL01000007.1 GCF_900102315.1 Celeribacter baekdonensis | reverse complement strand
GGCTAAGTGGGAAAGCAGGTGGGACGACCAAAACAACCAGGAGGTTGGCTTAGAAGCAGCCATCCTTTAAAGATAGCGTAACAGCTCACTGGTCTAGATAAGTTGTCCTGCGGCGAAGATGTAACGGGGCTCAAGCCATGAGCCGAAGCTGAGGATGCCGTAAGGCATGGTAGCAGAGCGTAGTGTGACATAGTCTCATGTGTCTTTCGATCCTTCGGGATCATTGGACACAAGAGGCTTTCTGTGAAGCGGGCGCGTGAGCGATCCCGTGGAGAGATCACTAGTGAGAATGATGACATGAGTAGCGACAAACAGGGTGAGAGACCCTGTCGCCGAAAGTCCAAGGGTTCCTGCTTAAAGCTAATCTGAGCAGGGTGAGCCGACCCCTAAGGCGAGGCCGAAAGGCGTAGTCGATGGGAACCAGGTTAATATTCCTGGGCCAGTAAGAAGTGACGGATCTCGAGGGTAGTTCATCCTTATCGGATTGAATGGGCTGCTTAGAGGTTCCTGGAAATAGCTCTTACATAAGATCGTACCCTAAACCGACACAGGTGGACTGGTAGAGAATACCAAGGCGCTTGAGAGAACTATGTTGAAGGAACTCGGCAAAATACCTCCGTAAGTTCGCGAGAAGGAGGCCCGGTTCTAAGGCAACTTGGAGCTGGGGGCACAAACCAGGGGGTGGCGACTGTTTACTAAAAACACAGGGCTCTGCGAAGTCGTAAGACGACGTATAGGGTCTGACGCCTGCCCGGTGCCTGAAGGTTAAAAGGAGGAGTGCAAGCTCCGAATTGAAGCCCAGGTAAACGGCGGCCGTAACTATAACGGTCCTAAGGTAGCGAAATTCCTTGTCGGGTAAGTTCCGACCTGCACGAATGGCGTAACGACTTCCCCGCTGTCTCCAACATAGACTCAGCGAAATTGAATTGCCTGTCAAGATGCAGGCTTCCCGCGGTTAGACGGAAAGACCCCGTGCACCTTTACTACAGCTTCACACTGGCATTAGGCCGAACATGTGCAGGATAGGTGGTAGGCTTTGAAGCAGGGACGCTAGTCCCTGTGGAGCCTCCCTTGAGATACCACCCTTGTTCTGCTTGATGTCTAACCGCGGACCGTTATCCGGTTCCGGGACCCTGTGTGGCGGGTAGTTTGACTGGGGCGGTCGCCTCCTAAAGAGTAACGGAGGCGCGCGAAGGTTGGCTCAGAGCGGTCGGAAATCGCTCGTTGAGTGCAATGGCAAAAGCCAGCCTGACTGCAAGACTGACAAGTCGAGCAGAGACGAAAGTCGGCCATAGTGATCCGGTGGTCCCGAGTGGAAGGGCCATCGCTCAACGGATAAAAGGTACGCCGGGGATAACAGGCTGATACTGCCCAAGAGTCCATATCGACGGCAGTGTTTGGCACCTCGATGTCGGCTCATCTCATCCTGGGGCTGGAGCAGGTCCCAAGGGTATGGCTGTTCGCCATTTAAAGAGGTACGTGAGCTGGGTTTAGAACGTCGTGAGACAGTTCGGTCCCTATCTGCCGTGGGTGTAGGATACTTGAGAGGAGTTGCCCCTAGTACGAGAGGACCGGGGTGAACGATCCACTGGTGGACCAGTTGTTATGCCAATAGCAGTGCTGGGTAGCTATGATCGGAAAGGATAACCGCTGAAGGCATCTAAGCGGGAAGCCCCCCTCAAAACAAGGTATCCCTGAGAGCCGAGGTAGACCACCTCGTCGATAGGCTGGAGATGTAAGTGCAGTAATGCATTCAGTTGACCAGTACTAATTGCTCGATAGGCTTGATTTGATCCAGTAAAAGCAAAACTGAAAAGTTTTACTCACTGTGACAAACAGAAGCATACATACCAACACACAGTATAATGTATCTGACTTGGACAATGGCCGGGATCAAACCCGGTCGTGGCTCTTTATTCGGTTTGGTGGTCACAGCACTAGTGAAACACCCGATCCCATCCCGAACTCGGCCGTTAAGCACGGTTGCGCCGATGGTACTGCGACTTAAGTCGTGGGAGAGTAGGTCACCGCCAAACCTAATAAAGAGCCATATTTAATCTCTCTGACGATATCTAAATATCCCCGATCGCTTAAAACAGCCCTCGGGCAATATCCAGAACATACATGTTCTGAAAAGACCGTGCTTTGATCAAAAACAAAGCACAAACAAAGTGCTCAACTAGCCGAACAGCCGGTAGCACAAACAAAGTGCTCAAGTAGCTGAACAGCCGGTAGCACAAACAAACTGTCGCGGGGTGGAGCAGCCCGGTAGCTCGTCAGGCTCATAACCTGAAGGTCACAGGTTCAAATCCTGTCCCCGCAACCAAAATCTTGCAGTTAGATCAAATACGTAGCCACCCAAGGGTGGCCGTTTGCGTTTGTGCCGCTCAGGCGCGGTGCCACAACGGTGCTACTTTTAAGAAGCCCGCGCGAACTGCAAGCACCGTGGAAGCAACAAGAGCAAACTCAACGCTGTGGCATAGACGCAATGCAAGCGACTGACTGGCACCCTCAGCAACAGCACGTCACGTAAGCAAGACACACCCACCAACTCAGACACACCCCGCTCCCGTACAAAAAAACCCAGAACCTAATGCGCACAAACCAACGCTGGCCGATATTGGGGTTCCAGATGGGCAAGCCACATCCGTTAGAAAACGCGGGTCGCAGACAGGGTGAGGCAGGACGATGAATACATCCTAAGCCTGCCGTGTCTCATCCAACAGAGCCAATCTGTATGGTCCTAGCGGCGCGTCACCTCGATGAATCCGGTGTTTGCATTGACGACGACGTGATCGCCAGTGCGGATTTGGGTCAGGATGTCGCCATCGAAGTCAGTCATGGCTGGCACACGGGTGACGACGGCGCCAAGGGCGATTTTGGTGGTCATGCGGGTAAACAACATGGCTGCAGGTGCCACGTTGTTGATGCGGGTCATGTGGAAAAATGCTGACCAGCCCGAAGAGCCTTTTGCCCCCGGAAAGATCAGGATTTTACCAGCAAAGCTTTGACCGACCAACTCGTGCCGCCGCTCGATGATAGAGCCGTTGCGTTCGTTGATGCCACCCCAGCCCGAGATCGTCTGGCTGGTGACCATGGCTTCGCCTTCGGCAAAACCACCAACGACTTTGCGCCCGCGCAGGGAGAAACTGTCGCGTGTGTCGACCATCAGAAATCTCCTTTCCATGTGCCGGTCAGGCCGGCTTTGATGCAGGCCTCAAGTGAGCCGAACCAGCCTTGCACCTTGGCAATCGCGGGCAGGTAATGTGCTTGTTTGGCACTATCTGTGGCGATGACGCGCACGCCCTCGGGGATGCGGCGTGAAATCGCGGGGCAGGTATCAGACATGACCTGCCCACCGGCCGCTTCAATCAGGGTGACATATCCCGAACGCACCGCCACGTCACGGATGGCGCGCGGCGTATGGACCCACATCTGCACATCGGGATGCAGGCGTTTTCCGTCGAGCATATGGGCGATGCGGCCCACCTGTTCGATGGAATTATGCGGACAGCCCAGCATGATGAAATCGACCTTTGGGTCGGTGGCGGTTTGTAGCATCTCGTAGACCGATTTGCGCGCGGCGGCGTCATAGACAAACGACGCCTCGGCCCGGCGCGGGCCGAACGCTTCGTCGGGGGTGCGGGCCTCGGGGGTCCGACCGGGGATGTGGTACATTTCAACCCCGCCCGACGAGGCTGCAGCAGCCCCAAAATGCTTGAGCTTGATCAAGTCCGTGTGGCCGATCTGTCCCTCGATCACGGGAATGGCCTCTTCGACCTGCTCGCCGGTGAAATAGCCCAACAGGCCCCAATCCATCATTGTGTCCACGGGCACATCGACCCGCACATGGCGATTGCCGAAACGGTTTTCGGTGAGGTGATAGCCCCAGTAGGGAATGCGCCCGGTCAAAGCCGCAGCGCCTGTGCTTTCCTTGCCTTCGACATTGGTACGCCCGCCAAGCGCGCCGTTGCAGTAGATCACCGCCGAGCTTTCCATCCACGCGCAATGCTCGCCAAAGGTGGGCACATTGCCGACCTGATAGGGGGTGCAGGTGGCAAAAAGATTGATGCCGCGCTTGCCAATGAAGGCTTCATTCTTGCGTTGCATTTCGATCATCTGCGGATCGGCCCCTTGCAGCGCCCAGTTCTGGTCGTCGATCCCTGTGATGAGCTGACAGGTGCGCGCGGCCATATGCGGGATGTCGAGGGTCTTGTCGCTGTCGAGGTTGAGCTTGGAAAACACCTCGGCCATGCCGCGTTCGGCGATGGGGCGAACCGAAGGGGTGGAGGCGTTGAACGCGCCTGCTACATTATCGGTTTCAATCAGGCGGTCGGCGTCCAGTGCCTCGCCGTAGCGGATCAGCAGATCCATCGCGGCGGCCACGGCATCGCCTTGCGCGCCATCGCGCATCGCACATTCAGCATCGGTGAGTTGCATCTGTTCCCTCCTCCAAGGTTCGTTACGAGTTGGTTGCGACGGAGGCCAGTTCGGCGGAGTCCCAACGGTAGTGTTCACGCTCGACGTTATCGGCGATGCGGCGGTGCATTTCGCGCAGGTCGATCTGGTGTACCGACCCCGTGCCCGCGATGTCCAGAGCATGGGCCGCGGCCATGCCCATGGCAATGCAAGGCCCCATCACGCGCACGCTTGACAGGGCGGCACTATCGGCATCAATGCAGCGACCGGCGGCCACCATATTGTCACAGCTCTCGGGTGTGAGGCTGCCCAGAGGGATGTAATGGACGTGGTCCTTGTCGAAGACGATCCAGTGGTGGCCGTCGTCGTGGTCATGTAGTTCGATGGGCCATGCGGTCCGCCCGATGGCATCGTCAAATTTGGTGCCCGCCCGGATTTCGTCGACGGTCAGATGGTGGGTGCCTTTGATCCAGCGGGTTTGACGGATACCGGGCAGCCCGAAGGACCGCACGCGGGCCTCACCGAAACATTCGGGGAATTCGGTGCGCAGGAAATCCACCGCACGCATGGCCTGATCCTTGCCCTCAAGGGCTGCCGCAGAGGCCGCGACAGGGTCGAGTGGCGTCTCGACATGGGTCATATTCATCGCGGCGATGCCACGTCCGGGAATGGTGAATCCCAGACCTTCTCGGCGGCGCAGCCCATAGATGTCGCCCACCTCTTTCATCCGTGCGCCGATCTCGTCACGGTTGGGTTGGTTGGCTTCGTTGATGTTTTCCAGCACCACCATTTGCGTACCGAACACGCCATTTTTATCGGGTTCACGGCACTCAAAGCCCGCCTGCCACGCCAGTACAGCATCGCCCGAACTGTCGACCCAGCCGGTCGCCTCGACCTCAAGCGGGCCATAGCGCGTGAGAAAGCCCGCGCTTTTGATCCGGCGGCCTTCGACCTCGACGCCATTGAGCATCGCGCCGAGGACGACCGTAACGCCGGCGTTCAGGATGCTTTGCTCGACCCAGCGTCCCAATGCGACCTCGTCGTAATAGACCACGGTGGTGTTCGGGCCATGGCGGTAAAAGATCGCCTGTTCTTGTGTTTCGAGCCAGTCGAGCATGTCGTCAGCGATGCCATGGGTGAATTGATAGCCGTGGGTGCCGTTGGAATAGAGCCCACAGAAGGTGGCGATGATCGAATTCACCGCCTGACCACCAAGTGCGGGTTGGCTGTCCACGAGCACCACTTTGCGCCCCAGTTTGGCGGCCTCAAGGGCGGCGCTGACGCCGGAAATTCCCGCGCCGACGATACAGATGTCGGCCTGCAACCGTTTGGATGGCGCAAGGCCGTCCCGTTGCACGATCCGCGTGCCTGTGTTGAATGTATCGCCCATACCGGTCGCTCCTCGTTGGTCTCAGCACCGGGAAGGTCGCAGGTTGGACATCACCAAAAAAGATCAAATATACACCTTTACCTTTCGCAATTTGAGAAAGATGTTGGGAGTGTCGCGGGAGATGGAGGAAGAGATGGATACGATTGACAATATGCGGACCTTTTTGGCCGTGGTGCGTGCGGGCAGCTTTTCGGCAGCGGCGCGCAATCTCGACACGGTGCCCTCGGTGATCTCGAAAAAGATCAACCGGTTGGAGGACCAGATCGGCACGCCACTGTTTATCCGCTCCACGCGAAAGCTCCAGCTCACAGAAACCGGCGAACGAGTGCACCCACGGTTTTTGTCGATCGTGGCAGAGGTGTCAGACACGTTTGCCGATATGCGCGATGCGGCCTCGCCGATGGAGGGCACCTTGCGGATCAAATGCCCCACGACGTTGTGCGTGTTGCATTTTGGACGGATCATCACCCAGTTTCAGGCCGCCCATCCCAAGGCGCGAATTGATTTGGTGTTGATGGATCGGTCGGTCAACCCGCTGGAAGAAGGGTTCGACATCGCCTTGGGCGCGATCCCGTCGTCCTATCCCAACGTCGAGGCCATCCCGCTCTGCCCTTATCCGCGGCTGATGATTGCCTCACAGACCTACCTGGCGCGCGCCCCCGAACTGACCCACCCGCGACATTTGTTGGCGCATGATTGTCTGACCTTCCATCCCACGGGGTCGAATTGGGTGTTCGAGGGCGATCAAGGGCCAGTGAGTGTGGAAATCCATTCGCGGTTTTCGGTCAATGATTCATTGGTGCTGGTGGAATCGGTGCTGGCGGATCTGGGGGTGGCGGTGGTCGCCGAATATCTGGCGCGCCCGCATATTGCGCGCGGGGCGCTTGAGGTCGTGCTCCCCGAATACAAGGTGCCAGACCTATGGATCAGCGCATGGGTGCCCGCGACCCGCACCCAAGACCGATTGGTTATGGCGATGTGCGACTGGCTTGCCCGTGCGGTGCACCCCTTGGCCCCGTGGGATCGCCCAGTCGCAGATGTCCGGGACCAAGTTCTGGCCCCGGACTGAGGTTACATGTGGTTGGGTAGATAGAGCGATATTTGTGGGAAAACGACCAAGAGGAACATGATCACCGCTTCGCAGATCAGGAACCAGCCCACCCCACGAAAGATCGTGCCGATCGGGATGTCATCCCCTACGACCGATTTCACCACATAGACGTTGAAGCCAACAGGGGGCGTCAGCAGCCCGATTTCGATAAATTTCACCACGATCACACCGACCCAGATTGGATCGGCCCCGACAGCCGCGAACATCGGCTGCATCACCGGAAGCGAAAGCAGCAGCACCCCCATCGGATCGAGAAACATCCCGAGGATGAGGTAGATCACCGAGGCCGCAAGGATCAGCATGTAGGGCGAAAGTTCCATCGCCTGAATCATGCTGCCCAGATAGACGGGCAGGCCGGAGAGCGCGAGGAACTTGGTAAACATCACCGCGCCATAGGCGACGAACAACAGCGAGGCGGTGGTCATGACCGCTTCGGTCACCGACTCCCATAGAACATGGCGCGTCAGCCGACCCTGCACCAACGCAATGGCACAGGCCAAAAGCGCGCCGCCTGCGCCAGCTTCGGTGGGGGTGAAAATCCCGCCGTAGAGCCCGCCGATGATGCCGAAGATCAGCACGAGCACCGGCCAAACTGGAATCAACGAGGCCCATCGCGCGCGCCAGATCGTGCCTTCGACCTCGGCGTCAATTGTGACGGGGGGAGCGATTTTAGGATCAAGTTTGGCCCGCAGAATGATCATCGTGGTGTAGACCGCTGCGGTCAAAAGACCGGGAAGCACCCCTGCGATCAGCAATTTGGTGATCGAAACCTCTGCAAAGACCCCATAGATCACGAACATGATCGAGGGCGGGATCAGCGCGCCCAGTGTACCCGCCGAGGCGACCACGCCCGCCGCGAGCCCCTTGTCGTAGCCATTGCGCAGCATTTCGGGGATCGCGAGCTTGCCCATGGTTGCAGCCGTGGCCACAGACGATCCAGAGGCGGCCGCAAAGCCCGCAGAGGCAAGGTTGGTCGCCACGGCAAGGCCGCCGGGCAGGCGCGAGGCCCACAGTCGCGCGGCGCGAAACAGTGCGACCGAGATGCCCGAGTTATGAGCAATCGCCCCCATCAGGATGAACATCGGGATGGCCGAGAGGCTCCAACTGGCGGCGACCTCGAACGGGGTTTGTTCCATCACGTTCATCGCGACATTGAGGTTGCGTAGGATCGAAAGGCCCGCGACCGCCGCAACCCCCAGCGCGACGCCAATCGGGATACGGATTGCAATCAAGAGCAGCACACCCACAAGGCCGAGGGCACCAATCAGCGGGCCGCTCATGAGGAGATCTCGCTCTGTGCAGGCTCAGGGGAGGGGCCATCGTTGGGCGGATCGTCGGAGGAGCGGGCCGCGCGCAGATCACCAAGGGTCTGAATCAGGACATAGATCGCCATAAAGGCAAACCCCGCTGGCACGATCCAACGAGACGGCCAGACCTCTACAAAGCCAGTGGCCGCTTCCCATGCTTCACGGATGTGGGTTTTTTCGATCGCCGTTTCCAGAAGTTTCCACACGAACAGCCCGACGTAGCCCAGTGTCACCAGCCCTGCAAAAGCATCAAGCCGTTTAAGTTTGCGCCGTGGCAGATGTGCGGTGAAAAGTTCGACGATGATATGGCCGCGCTGACGCGAGATCCATGCAATCGGTAAAAAGGCGATGGCGACCATATAATAGGCCGAGACGATCTCGGTCGTGCCGATAAGGGGTTTGTGAAAGAGCGTGCGTGCGAACACATCCGCACTGACGTGCAGCATCATGAGGATCACGATGACACTGGCGATGCCCGTGGTCACCCGTGCCACCCAGTCAAGGTATGTCATGGACCGAAGCCTTTCTGTTGAAATGCGATCTGTCGTGGGAAAAAAGGGCAGAGGGGCGTGTCCCCTCTGCCAAACGGGGTGGATTACAGCGCGTCAAGGTCGATTTTGGAATAGACCTCGGCGTTTAGGGCCTCGGTGAATTTGCCCACATCCATGCCGATGTCCGTGGACAGCGCGTTCCATTTTGCCAAGAGTTCGGTGTATTTTGCCAAGAGACCTGCAACATCTTCGACGCCGGCCTGGGTGGCAATCTCGATGATGTGTGCTTCCTGATCTTGGACGCGTTGGTCAATCACAGCGGCAAAATCGGCACCGCCCTGATGAAAGGTAATTCCGCTCTCCAGCGCTTTGACTTTGACCTCGGCGTCGATGTCGATCTGCGCGGTGATCGTGCCCACGGCGACCAGTTCAGCGGCATTATCGATATGGGCCTGACGTTCTACGTCGGTCATGTCCTCCCAAACATCGCGGTTGAGGTACATCAGGATGGGCGGACCGGCCATGCCCAGTGGGAATTCGACCACATGTTTGGTGATGTCCATATAGCCGTAGTTGCGCAGCCACGCGAGCGAACCCATGACGCAATCCACCACGCCGCGTTCCAGGGCAGAGGTGGCCTCGGCGGGGCTCATCGCGACGGGGGTGGCCCCGGCGAGGGTCATGATCTCGACGCCGCCACCCGAAGCGCGCACTTTGGTGCCCGACAGATCGGCCACGGTCGAGACTTCGGGTTTGCACATCAACAGGTAGGGCGTGGTGTTATAGCCGCCAAAGGCCACGGCCTCGTTGCGTTTGTATTCGGCCAGGCATTGCGGGCAGTTGAGCAACATCAGCTCGTTCATCGCCCCTGCCGTACCGACGACATCATTGCCCGCGACAGTGCGGGTAAAGATGGCATTGGTGGCGGGCAGCTCACGCGGGGTATAGGGGGCCATGGTGGTGCCGCCGTCGATCAGGTTGCCTTTGACGGCGTCCACAGTGCCTGGTCCGCTGGCAAGTTGACCGCCAGGCACCAACGTCCAGTTGATACTGCCGCCCGTTGCCTCGCGGATGCGGTCGAAATACCGCGGTAGGGTGATGGCGTTTGTCGAGGCATTGGCCCCCATCCAGGAGCCATAGACCAGGTCCTTGGCAACTGTGGGGGCTGCCGTCAGCGCCACAGCGGTCACAAGGACCGTGCCATAAACTACGTTTTTCATGTTTCTCCTCCCAAAGCGGCCAGCGCATGAAGTCGCGACCACTTTTAAAGTCTAACGGTGCGATTGCGCAACAAACCAGATCATTTGTCGCATAGATGCCTTCGCGTTTTGGAAAAGATGGAAGGCGGGAGGTGCCCTCACGATCCGCAACGGCAGTGAGGGCGCAGAGGTGGAACGGGGTTATTCTGGGCGCACGAGGATCGCGCCGCGCGATAGCGGTTGCACGACTTCCTCATAGGTGGCGAGAAACCCGCGTTGGTTGGACCGTTTGGTGGGGGGCAGGGCGGCCCGGCGCGCGGCGAATTCGGCCTCGCTGAGCGCCACATCCACACGGCGCGCGTCGACGTCGATGGTGATGATATCGCCGTCGGCAATAAGGCCGAGCGGCCCGCCATCATAGGCCTCGGGTGTAATTTCTCCCACCACAAGGCCCTTATTGACCAATCCCGACAACTGCCCATCGGTGACAACCGCAACGTCCTCGCCCAGACCCGCACCTTCAATGGCAAAGACCACGCGCGAGGCCATGCCCATGCCCGGACCACCGCGCACGCCCAATCCGCGCAGGACCAACACATCACCTGCTTTCACCTTGCCGTGTTGCAGCCCCTCGATGGCGGCAATCGGGGTCTCAAAACAGATCGCAGGCCCGCTGACTTTCATGACGCGATCATAGCGCAGCCCCAGTTTGATGATCGCGGTCTCGGGCGCAAGATTGCCGCGTACGATGACGATGGCGGGTTTGTCCGACAGCGGCGCTTTGGCCGATTTTACTGTGTCGGTGGGTGGCGTGTAGTTGGCCAGAAGGTCGCCCAAGGTGCCGCCCGCGACCGACCGGGCCTCAAGCCGCGCCAGATCACCAAGCTGCTTGAGAATGGCGCGCGCGCCGCCGCCGTCCTCGAAATCCTCGATGCTGGTGGTGCCATTGGGGCGCACGGCGACCAGCACCGGCGCGGTGTCCATCAGTTTTTCAAACATGCCGTAAACGTCAATATCGGTGCCGGCTTCGGCGGCAATGGCTTGCAAATGTTTGACCGTGTTGATCGAGCCGGACACGGCAAAGACCGAGCGCACAGCGTTCTCGAACGCCGCCTCGGTCAAGATGTCGCGCGGGCAGAGATTTTCCCAGACCATCTCGACGATGCGCTTGCCCGCGTCGGCGGCTTGGATCAACATTTTCGGTCCATATGCGCGCACGGGGGCATGACCGGGCAAGGTCATGCCCAAAGCTTCGCAGACGGTGTGCATCGAATTGGCGGTGCCCATGCCTGAACATACACCCGAGGAGCCGATGGCATTCTCGCTTATTTCACGCAGCCGCTCCAAGGTGATCGCCTTCATGGCATGATGACCTGCGCCCAGAAAAACGTCCTCGATGTCAACGTGTTCATCACCGATATGGCCGCTGGCCTGATAGCCGCAGATCACGAAAATCGTTGGGATGTTCAACCGCGCGGCAGCCATCAATTGACCGGGGCCAGTTTTGTCACAGGAGACAAGGCAGACCATGGCGTCGAGCTGCGCCCCCTCGACCTGCACCTCGATGTCGTTGGTGATTAGGTCACGCGAGGGGAGGATGTATTTGCCCGCATTGCCCGCGCTATGGATGAAATCGCTGGGGGCGGCGGTGCGGACCTCAAAGGGCAGACCACCCGCACCACGGATCGCATCTTTGACCACAGTGGCGACCGCATCGAGGTGGTTAAAACAGATTGCCAGGTCCGAGGAGGTGTTGATCACGGCGATTTTCGGTTTTTCCATGTCCTCGTCCGTCATGCCCATTGCCCGCCATTGCGCGCGGCGCACCGCCCAGAACGACGATCCGATGTCGAAATTACTACGCAGCTTGATCGCGTTGCTTTTGGCTGTGTCGGTCATGTCAGGGTCCCTTTGATGTATTTTGCCCAGAGGATTTCGGTTCCGATAAATTTTGACTATACATTTTATGATATGTCAACAATGGAGGGTGCTCATGGTCAAACGGATGCCACAGCGCGGTTTGAAAGCCTATTCTGCGTAACGGGCCTGTCGGTGGTTGCCACTGGCCCCGCAAGGCACCACCATTGCATGGACACGCAGTTTGCGCATGATAGATGCTGTGTCACTGCACCGTGTGTGCGGATCAGAACCAACCGGAGGCCAAGTGCTTGAAGGATAAAATACACCCCACCACCGAGCGTCTGAACCTGTTGATTGATCAGGGCGTTACCTTTCGCATGACAGGCGTTGCCAACCGGCTGAACCGCTCGGCCTCGGCGTTTTACCGCAATGGGTTCGGGATTGGTGTACAGGAGTGGCGGCTTGTTCTGGTGCTCGGCAAGCATCCCGAACTGACAGTGGGGGATGCGGCGCTGGCGGCGGATCTGGATACGGCGTCGGCCAGTCGGGCGCTCAAGGCGCTCAAGGATCGAGACTTTGTGTCGCTGGAAATGACGACAAGTCGCGGCCGTGCTACGATTGCGCGACTGACAGATGCGGGCCGCACATTGCACGCCGCGTTGATCAAGGCGGGGGCTGTGCGTGCCGCACGGATCATCGAAGGGTTGAGTGACGAAGAGTTGACCCAGCTTTTTGCGCTTCTGGGTCGGATCAAACAGAATGCCGATGGATTGATTCAGGATCAGGCGCAAGCCGGGCAAGAGCTCTGATCTGCGCCCCAAGGGCCATTCCCGCTAAGGTAAAAGCGCCATTGCATTTTCATCAATCCATTTTTGGACAGCGACATGCGCCTTGGCTTCAAGCGGAAGGTTGCGCCATGTTGGACCCGCGCTGTAGTCGTTCCGCATCGCCCGTTCCAGTGCCAGATCGGTCAAACAACCGCGCGCGACGGCCAAATGGTGGCGCGGGCATGCGCGGCGAGGGTAGTGTGACGCCCCAAATTAGGGCCCGCGCAGGGGGTTGCTCAGGGCGGTTGCGTCCTGCGTCCTGTGCGCCGCACTGTGACGGTGCCACGTGACGGTGCCACGTGATGGTGCCACGGATTTCCGGCACTCTAGCGGGGGATGGCTCCGTGATGGCCGATGACCTGCGCCGAGGTGGCAATCCCTTTGAGGGCTGCATTCCGGGGTGATTGCCCGCTAAGCCGCGCGGCCAGATAGCTGCCGCTAAAGGCATCGCCTGCGCCGGTCGCATCAACGATCTGCGCCACGGTCGGCACGGTGATGGCTTCAGGAACGCCCCCAGGTGTCAAAAGATGCACGGGCCGCGCCCCATCGCGCACGATGATTTCTGCCCGCCCCTTGGTCAGTCGCGCAAAGCGCGCGCAGGTTTGCTCAGCCGTGGCATCTCCGAAATGGGTCTTTTCGTCGTCAAAGCTGGGCAGCACGATGTCGCATAAGGCAGCGGTGGTTTCGAGCACGTCGCGCATCTGGGCGGCATCGGGCCAAAGTGCCGGGCGAATGTTGGGGTCGAACACCAGCTTGGCCCCATCTTGCTGGGCATTCAGACAGGCCTGAACCAAACGATCACGCGCCTGAGGTGTGAGGATTGCCAACGTGATGCCCGAAAAATAGAGATAGGCCGCCTCGGCGAAAGCGGCTGTCAGCCGCTCGGGGTCTTCGGCCATCAGACGCGCTGCCGACGTGTCACGCCAGTAGGTGAAATGCCGATCGCCGTCGCGCTGTTCGATCATATAGAGTCCCGGACGTCGCTCGGGAATGCGCAGCACATGCGCGCGCGCGATCTGCGATCTGTCCAGAAAGTCGAGCATCCGGTCTGACATCGTATCCGTGCCCACGGCGGTGAAAAAGCCCACCGGAATGCCCGACGGCAGGGCCGCGCGTGCGTGCCAGGCGGTGTTGAGCGTGTCGCCCGCAAAACCCTGTTGGTACAGCGCATTCTCGCCGCCCGACAGTTCGACCATGCATTCACCGATGCACAAAAGACCCGCGCGCGCGCTCACAGGACAGCTCCGATTTTCCACGGCACGAATTCGTTGTCGCCATAGCCGAACTCTTCGGACGCCGTTTTGCGGCCAGAAGCGACATCAAGCAACACTTCGTAGATGCGCAGGCCCATTTCCGCAAGCGGTGTGCCAGCTTCGATCACGCCACCGCAATCAATGTCGATGTCCTCGGGCATAGAGCGCGCCAGATCGCTGTTGGAGGCGAGTTTGATTGAGGGGGTGGGCTTGGCGCCGAAACACGATCCCCGACCGGTGGTAAAGGCGATCAGGTTCGCCCCAGAGGCGATCTGTCCTGTGGCCGCCACCGGATCATAGCCTGGGCTGTCCATATAGACAAAGCCGGTCTGGTCGATGGGCTGGGCATAGGCATAGGCGCCCACCAGCGGCGACAGTCCGCCCTTGGCCACAGCCCCCAGCGATTTTTCCAAAATGGTGGTCAGGCCACCCTTTTTGTTGCCGGGGCTGGGGTTGTTGTCCAGCGAGGCACCGTTTTTGCCGACATAGTCGCGCCACCAGTCGATCATGGCGCGGATCTTGTCGCCGGTTTGCGGGTCTGCGCGTGCGATCAACAGGTGCTCTGCACCGAAAATCTCGGGCGTCTCGGACAGGATCGAGGTGCCACCGGCGGCCACCAACAGGTCCGAGGCAACCCCAAGCGCGGGATTGGCGGTGATGCCGGAAAACCCGTCCGAGCCACCACATTGCATGCCCAGCACCAGTTTCGAGACCGGTTGTTCGCTGCGTTGGTCGTCATTGGCCGCAGCCGCAATGGGTTCGAGCAGTTCAAGCGCGCGGCGCACCGCAGAGCGCGAGCCGCCGACCTCCTGGATGTTGAAGGTTTTAAGGCGCGCCTGTGTCCAGTCGGTGGGCTTGTACAAGGTAAGCTGATTGACTTCGCAGCCAAGGCCCACGATCAGCACACCACCGAAATTGGGGTGATCGCGGTAGCCCTTGAGCGTGCGCACGAGCGTGTCAAAGCCCTCGCCCTGATTGGTCATGCCGCAGCCCTGATCATGCACGATCGGCGCAAAGCCGTCGATGTTTGGATATTTGGGCAAAAGCGTGCGATTGGCCTCGGCTGCGATGGCGTTGCACACGGTACTCGAACAGTTGACCGAGGCCATGATGCCGATGAAATTGCGCGTGCCGACGCGCCCGTCAGGGCGTGCGTAGCCTTGGAAACTCTGCCGCTGCGGGGTAGGCATGGCCGCGCCCTTGACGCTGGAGCGGTCGGAATGGGTGCGGGGCAGGGCGCAGTTGTGCACATGCACATGGCTGCCGACAGCGATGTCCTGAGCGGCGACCCCCATGACTTGGCCGTATTTCACGATTGCATCACCCTCGGACATGGCGGTGCGGGCAATCTTGTGGCCGCGCGGGATGTCGTCCTGGGCGGTTAGCCCGGCCCGCGTTGTGCCGCGCGCCATGTCGGATAGCACGACCGCAACGGTGTCCTGAGGGTCGAGAATGATCAGATCCGGCGCGCTCATGTCACATCTCCTTTTGGGCGGATGATTTCGGGGTGCCAGCGTCGGGGGCGCTCGCCCCCATCAGCCCGTCGAGAACGGGGGCACTGTAGTTTGGTGCAACGGCGCGCACCCAGGTCAGGAAGGTGCCGATACGCCGGTCCAGTTTCTGAGCGTGGTTCTGCGCGATATCTGCGATCCGGTGATCCAGAAAGGGATTGGCAAAACGTTCGAGCGTGGTGGTCAGATAGGCCTGTGCGGCTGCGCCCATACCGTGGACCGCGAAGCCGGGCAGGACTTCGTTCTGCATCAACTGTGTCACGCGCGTGCCCATCGGTCCTGCCAAGAGGTCGCGCACAAGGGCATCGGAGGCTGTGATCGGCCCGTCCTCCTGCATCCAAAAGGCCGCCATGGCCGTGTGCCCCAGATTCAGGATGTGCAATTTGAGACGTTCGATGGATTCAAGGCTTGGGACCATTTTGATGGACGGGTGATCGGTTGGTGGGACCAGACCGGGCTGCGCCTCGATCGCCCAAAGCGCATAGGGTTCGGCCACGGCCCCCACCGGCTCGATCGGTTCGGACACGATGCGATCAACGAGGCTGTTGGCCCACAGACAGCGCCCGAGCCAGCCAGTGAGATCCGCGCTCGCGCCGTTTGCCGCCGCGATCTCAAGCACGCGGGCGCGCAGAACACTGCCGTTTTCGGGGATCAGTTCCATTGGGAAAATCGACAGCGGCGCGCCGCCACTCGTGTGGCGGGCCGCGAGCAGGTGGTACAGCTTGGCTGGATAGCTCTGGCTTTGCATCGGGCGCGGGGTCGTGTCGTCGGGTTGCGGGTCAAAACCGGCGTCGCTGGTGTTTGAAAGGATGAATTGCGCTTCCTCGCTGATCACGCGCGACAGCGCGTCCCAATCGGTGGCGCTCGACAACGTGCGGGTCACGGCGCTTACGCGGCGTTCCTCGTCGATGATCTGCCCGCCCTGCTGTCCGCGAATGCGCACCGGATACCCTCCGGGCGCGGTAAACGCGGCCAGACGGCCCGCGCGCGCGCTCGAGCCAGAGGTTTGAACCACCGTGATCGTGCGGGCGGGGCTGCCTTCGGCCAGAAACAGATCGGCGTGAGCCTGAAGGAAACGTGAGGTGCCAAATTGGACAACAGGGGTGGGTGTCATTGCGCAAGCTCGATCAGCGCTTTGACAACTGTGCCGCGATCCTGTGCCCATTTGGGTAGATCGTTCAGCGCCCCTTCGAGCGTGGTGCGGTGCGTGCAGATGTCATCGACAGGCACAAGCCCCTTGGCCATGCAGTCCATAACATGTTCAAAATCCACCTTGAGCGCGTTGCGGCTGGCAAACAGCGTGGTCTCGCGTTTATGAAATTCGGGATCGGCAAAATTCAGATCGCCCTTGACCACCGAGAGCAGCACGTAAGCGCCGCCATGCGCCACAAAGTTCAAACCCGCATTCATCGCGTTGATGTTGCCGGTCGCGTCGAACACGGTGTCGAACACGTCCGTACCCGCGTCGCTGACCAGCTCGACCGAGGCCGCGGGCACAATCTTTCCGGCGAGAGCCAGACGGTCGGCCGAGGTGTCGCGCAGGGTGACATGCGCCCCTGCGATATGGGCAAACAGCGCCGCTCCGACGCCGATGGGGCCTGCGCCCACGATCAGGGCCGAGCCTCCGCTCACCAAGGCGCTGCGGCGCACGCCATGCGCGCCGATGGCGAGGAATTCGACCATGGCCGCCGCTTGCGGGGTCAGGTCCTTGGCCGCGTAGAGGTTGTCTTCGGGAACGGTAATTTCCTCGCACATGCCACCATCAGTGTGCACACCCAGCACGGCGATGTTTTCGCAGCAGTTGGGTTTGCCGTTGGTGCAGGCGCGACAGAGGCCACAGCTCAGGTAGGGGTTTACCACGACCAGATCGCCCTTGGTGATCCGGCCATCGGTGCTGTCGGTCAGCGCATAGGCCGACAGTTCGTGGCCCATGACGCGCGGATACTCCAGAAACGGCTGGTTGCCACCGTAGATGTGGTAATCCGTGCCGCAGATGCCAATCGCCGCGATGCGCAAACGCACCTGGCCCGGGACATCGTCCGGGCGTGCCCGCTCGACCAAGGTGAGGCTATGCGGCGCATCGCACTGCAGGGATTTCATGAAACCCGTCATCTTTGTGTCCTCCCGTAGGGTGTTTGTGTCCCGTAGAATGCGCATCGGGCATAGACTCGATGCATTCGGTTCTTTACTAATAAAGAACATTTTGCGGCGAGTTCCAAGTGCCGATTGAAAGTCTGGGCCTAAAATGACTACACCAGCATAAAGGCAACTCGAAGGGGATAACGTGTCGCGCGGTCAGCAGACATTCAAGTTGGGCGTCAATACGGCGCTGGCGCATCTGGCCACCCTGCAACCGGGGGATCGGCTGGGCAGTGAGGCTGCGCTTGCCGAGTTGCTACAGACAAGCCGCACCACTGTGCGCGCTGTTCTCAAGCATCTGGCCGACATCGGATTGATCGAATGGCTTGGGCGCGACAAGATCCTGCGGCGTCTGCCCGATCCCGTTGATTTCTTTCCAAAACCTGAGGCCACTCTCCCTGCTGACCTTGCAGAAGAGCGGTTTTTGGAGTGGGTCATGCGCAGTGATCTTGCGCCGGGCACCGTACTGCGCGAGGTTGAGGTGGCCCGCATTCTGTCGGTGCCTGTGCCGCAGGTGCGTGAGCTGTTGATCCGGTTTGAGCCCAACGGATTGATTGAGAAAAATACCCATAAAAACTGGGTATTAAACGGGTTTACCGCACAATTCGCGACCGAGCTTGCCGACATGCGAGCGCTGATCGAGGGCGAGGCCTTTGCCCGTCTCTTGGCGTCGCAGGATGCGGGCATCTTGCGGCAGATGGCCGAGATGGAGCGTCTGCATATCGCGCTTCTGGCGCGCGAGGATGCGGCGATGTCCGAGTTTCCGGCGCTGGATGCGGCCTTTCATAGGGTGATCTTTGCGGCGGCACAGAATCGGTTCTTTGACGAGTTTGCCCAACGGATTTCCCTGATTGTCCACTATCACTACCAGTGGAACAAATGCGACGAACAGGTGCGAAATCGCGCGGCTCTGCGCGAGCATCTACAGATCATTCGGGCCTGTCTTGTCGGGGATAAGGCTCTGGCACGGCAGGCTTTTGTTACGCATCTCGAAACGGCGCGCCGCACGCTTGTTGCCTCGATCTCGACCAGATAGCTGTCCCCCGCTTTGCTGATTTATGCGCCCCGCGCCAAAAGGGGATTGACGCGCATAAAAAAGTTTGGTCCTTTGGTCCAACCAAATAGATTGTCAAAATAGACTATCAAAAACGACTATCAACACGGGCAAGGGGAGGGCCGGTGAGTGACATCAGCCGTTGAAGAAATTCGGGACATCCTGCGCCGCGAGATTGCCGCCGAGTATCGGCCGGGCGATCTGCTTCCGAACGAGCGTGAGCTTGCCGAGCGGTTCGATGTCTCGCGCAACACCATCCGCGAGACCATGATCCACCTTGAGGCGTTAACGCTGATCGAAAAGACCAAGCGTGGCGCCCGCGTGCGGGCCGCCGATTTCGACATGATGTTCAGCGAAGTGACGCAGTTTCTTGATACCTCGGGGCGCACGTTTACCGATGTGTTGAACTTCCGCCGCATCAGCGAAACCGGCGCGGTGCCGTTGATGGTCTGCCATGTGAATGACGACATCCTGAGCCGGCTGCGTGATGCAAATCGCCAGATGGTCGCGGCCCTGACCGCCGCCGAAGCCGCCGAGGCGGATTATCGTTTCCATCTGGGGCTGGTCGAGGCCTCGGGCAACAATGTTCTGATCCATCTGTACCGCGTGATGTCGGTGCCGCTGCGGTACTACCTTGAAGTGGGCAAGTCGCATCAACACGACACTGAGACCGCGCGCGCTCAGCACGCCGAGATCATTGCCGCACTGGCGCTGCGCGACGAGATCGCCCTGTACGGTGCGATGAACCGCCATTTTCAGCATTCGGGTGGTGTTCTGGCCGACTGGCTGTCGGCACGCGAGGACGGCGGCGCGGCCCTATCGCTTTGGCCCGTGCAGCGGCAGCACTGAGCGATGCCCAAGAATTTAAAAGGAGGAAAAGAGACCTATGAAACACGTGATCAAGAGCCTATTGGGCGCTACAACCGCCCTGATGATGGCAGTTCCGGCCTTTGCAGCCGACACAACTGTGCGCATTGCCTATGAAAACAACCCCGGTGAGCCGGCCGATCTGGTCATGCATCGCTGGGCCGATCTGGTCGCGGAAGCCTCCAACGGCGAGGTCGAGCTTGAGCTTTACCCCTCGTCGCAGTTGGGTGCCAAAAAGGACGTGATCGAGCAGGCCATGCTCGGCGTGAACGTCATCACCATCGCTGACGTGGGTTTTCTGACCGATTACGACGCCGATCTGGGCATCCTGTTCGGGCCTTACCTGACGGACGATGCGGCCCAGTTGTTCAAAATCTATGAATCCGATTGGTTCAAGGAAAAAGACGCCAAGCTGCAAGAGCAGGGCATCCACATCGTGATCTCGAACTACCTTTATGGGACCCGTCAACTGCTGGCGACCAAAAAGATCGAGACGCCCGCTGATATGGCTGGCCTGAAAATCCGCACGCCCAACAACATCATGCAAATCCGCGCGATCGAGGCGATGGGCGGCACGGCCACGCCCATGCCGCTGGGCGATGTCTATCCCGCGCTGACCCAAGGCACGATCGACGGCGTGGAAAATCCGCTGCCAGTGCTTTACGGCCAGAAACTGCACGAGCAGGCCAAGGAACTGTCGATGATTTCCTACTTGCAGAACACCTCGCTTTGGCTCGGGGGGCAGGCCTATTTCGACACGCTCGATCCCAGTGTGATCGAGATGCTGCATGAGACCGGCCGCGAAGCGGGCCTTTACAGCCAAGAGCTGGCCGCCAAGCAGGATGCGAAAATCCTTGAGGAAATGCAGGCCGCAGGCGTGAATGTGACCTATCCCGATCTGGCACCTTTCAAGGACGCCGCAATGAAAGTCTACGGCGAATTCCCCGAATGGTCCGAAGGGCTGTACGAGGAAATCCAGACCCAACTGGCCCAATAAGCCACGGGGTTCCTCCCGGAGTGCACGGTGGTTCCAACCGCCGTGCATCTCATTGTTTGCCTCTGAAAGGCCTGTCATGAAATTGTTCTTTCGATCTCTCAACGCCGTGGGCGGTCTTTTGGTGCTGGCCCTTGTGCTCATCACCTTTGCGGCGGTTCTGGCGCGCTACCTGCTTGGAACGCCGATCCAATGGACCGAAGAGATGTCCGGCATTCTGATGATCTGGATTGTGTTCATTGGGGCCATCGGGTGCGAGATCGAGAAAAGCCACCTTCACATTGATGTGGTCACCAATCTCTTGAACCGGCGGGCACAGCGTGCCCTTGAGGCGCTGGTGGCTGTCGGATCGGTTGGGCTTTTGGGCGCGATGGCCTGGCTCGGTTACGCGCTTGCCCAAAAGGCGGCGCTCAAGAAGACACCAATCCTCAAGGTGTCCTGGTTCTGGCTGGATATCGCCGTCACCGTCGGTGCCTTTGGTGTCGTATGCGTAATCTTGGTGCGCTTGGTCCGCGGTTTGCGCGAACCATCCACAGATCTGCAAAATTAAGGATATGCCCATGGAATGGTTCATCATTATTCCAATCATGTTCCTGTTGTTTGCGCTGAACATGCGGATCTATTTGGCGATGTTCGCCGCAGTCCTGTGCTACTTTATCTTCTTTGCGCAAATCCCGTTGCAAATTGCGGTGCAGCGCCTGATTGCGCCCACGCAGAACAGTTCGCTGCTGGCGATTCCGTTTTTCATCTTGCTCGGCTCACTTTTGGGGGCCACCGGGATCGCCACGCGTCTGCTTCAGGTTGCGGATCTGATGGTCGGACGCCTGATTGGGGGGCTTGGTCATACCAACGTGATGCTCTCGACGCTGATGGGCGGACTGTCCGCCTCAAATCTGGCGGATGCGGCCATGATGTGCCGGATGCTGGTGCCCGACATGATCAAGCAGGGTTACTCGCGGGGCACGGCGGCGGCGATCACTGCGGCCTCCTCGCTGATCACGCCGATCCTGCCGCCGGGCATTGCGCTGATCATCTACGGGCTGGTTGCGGATGTTTCGATCGGGTCGATGTTCGTGGCCGGTATTCTGCCGGGGCTGCTCTGTTCCGCGCTGCTTCTCGTGGCGGTCTATCTGGTTGCCAAAAAGCGCGGCTATAAGCCGTCGCGCACCGAGCGCCCGAGCGTCAGCGAGACCAGACGTACGCTTTTCCATGCTTGGCCTGCCTTGGTGTTGATCGTCCTGATCATTGGCGGCATCCGCTTTGGCGTCTTCACCCCGACCGAAGCGGGGGCCGTGGCCACGGTTGTGACCATCGTGATCGGCCTGTTCGTTTACCGCGAGATGAAGCTGGGCGATCTGGGCGATGCCTTCAGCCAGACCGCGCGGCAGACAGCCGCCGTTCTTTTGGTGATCATGATGTCCTCGGCTCTTGCCTGGATCTTTTCGCTCGAACGGGCGGGCGTGATGTTGGCCGAGTGGATCATTGCGCTGACCCAGAACCCTTGGCTCTTTCTGGCCCTCGTCAATTTGGTCTTGCTGGTTCTGGGCATGTTCATCGAAGGCAATGCGCTTTTGATCATCCTCGTGCCGTTGCTCAAGCCGGTGGTCACGCAACTGGGGATCGACCCGGTGCACTTTGGCATCGTGATGATCCTCAACCTTGCCATCGGTACGCTCACGCCGCCGGTCGGGACTGTCATGCTGATGGTCTGCAACCTGACCAAGACCTCTTTCGGGGAATTCCTGCGCGACGGCTGGCCCTTTTTGCTGGCGCTGTTCATCGCTCTGGCAATTGTCACCTTCGTGCCGCTCCTCTCGCTGGCCCTCGTCTAATTCTGCTCATTCTGCGCTTTGTTGCCTGAAGACGAGCCTTCATCGGACGCAGGTCTACTGCGAGGCCGTGAACGTCTTGAATGCCGGCGCGTCTGTTTGGGTGTCTGTCTGGGCGAATTGGTCTTTGCGGATCATGGGGTCATCTCGATCCCGCCGCGCAATGTGTCGGTGCTCCCATCCGGCTTGGGGCCTCTCATGCGCCTGTCTTGATCGGCGCGGCCTTAGACCCTTTTCGCGGTGCTGTCCCTGATGACGAGTTCGACGGGGAGGATGAGGGTTTCGTCCGGGGTGGGGGCGGTGCGTTGTGCAAGCAGTCTCTCGGCAGCGCAGCGCCCGAGGTGGGCGCGTTTTTGTCGGATGGTGGTGAGGGGCACGCTGGCGTAGGCGGACATCTCGATGTTGTCAAAGCCCACGATCGAGAAGTCGCGCGGCACGTCAAAGCCCGCAGCGCGCAGCCCTGCCATGAGGCCGATAGCCATCTCGTCGTTGTCGCAGAAGACGGCGGTGGGGCGGGGTGCGCGCGCCAGCAGAGCCTCAGCGGCGGCGCGTCCCGAACTGAGGGTGAAGGCACCCTCAAGGCGGTGGGCAGGCGGCAACCCCGCGGCGGCAAGCGCGGCGTCAACCCCGGCGGCGCGGGAGATCGACAGGGTGTTCTGGGTGGGGCCGGTCAGGTGCACGATGTCGCGGTGGCCGAGCCCGAGCAGGTGCTCGATCGCCAGTCGCGCGCCGGTTTCGTTGTCGGCAAGCACCCTTGGCCCCGCCAGTCCTTCGATCCATTCACAGGCCTGCACCAGAGGCGGGCAGGAGCCATGGGCAAAGAGCGCGGGGTCGAGGGTGCCGTCGAGTACGATCACCCCGTCGGCCCGCGAACGGCTGAGATAGGACCGAATCCCTCCGTTTGGCGTGTCGGGGTCAGTCCGCAGGGTGTCGAGCACCAGCAAGCTCAGCCCTTCGGCCCGCAGGGTGTCCGAGATGCCAGCGAGGATTTCGGAGAAGAACGGGTTGGCGAGGTTTGGCACCAGCGCGAGCACCGCGCCCACCTGCTGTTGGCGCAGGTTTCGCGCCATGAGATTCACCGTGTAACCGGTTTCCGAGACGGCCTTTTCCACTGCAATCCGCGCCTGTTCCGAGACGATGGCGGGATTCGACAGGGCGCGGCTGACCGTGGCGACCGAGACCCCTGCCAATCGAGCGACATCACGGATTTTGGGTGGGTTGGTGGGGTCAGTCACGGGCGGTTCCTTGCGATTGGTGGACGACGATACGGGTGGAAAAGACGATACGGTGGAAAACAGGTGTTGAAAACCTTTTCATCCTGTGCCACGTTCATGAAACCGATTACATTGCGACGACGCGCATTGATTGGCAGAGGGAGGAGAGATGCAAACCATGAAGGGCCCCGGTCTTTTTCTGGCGCAATTCGTTGGCAGCGACGCGCCGTTCGACAGCCTTGAGGCGATCACCCGTTGGGCGGCGGACTGTGGCTATTTGGGTGTGCAACTTCCCACTGTCGAGACGCGGCTGATGGATCTCGCGCAGGCTGCGGGTTCGCGCGACTATTGCGACACGCTGCGTGGCACTGCCGCCGAGGCGGGGGTCGAGATCACCGAGCTTTCGGCCCATATCCAAGGGCAACTTGTGGCGGTGCACCCGGCCTATGATCTGGCCTTCGACGGCTTCGCCCCCAAGGCGGTGCGCGGCGATCCAAAGGCGCGGCAGGTCTGGGCCGTCGAGCAGGTGCGGCAGACCATCGACGCCAGTGCCAATCTCGGGCTCGACCGGATGGCGGCGTTTTCCGGCGCACTCGCATGGCCCTATCTCTATCCTTGGCCGCAAAGGCCCGCGGGACTGGTGGAGGCCGCCTTTGACGAACTCGCTGCGCGCTGGCGCCCGTTGCTGGACCATGCCGCGGAGAAGGGCGTGAAGATTTGTTTTGAGATCCACCCCGGCGAGGATCTGCACGACGGGGTGAGCTTTGAGATGTTCCTTGATCGTGTCGATCAGCACCCGGCAGCCATGATGCTCTACGATCCAAGCCATTATGTCCTGCAACAGCTCGATTATCTCGATCACCTCGACATTTACGCCGAACGCATCGGCATGTTTCACGTCAAGGATGCCGAGTTTCGTCCCACTGGTCGGCAGGGGGTCTATGGCGGCTTTCAGCCTTGGGTTGACCGCGCGGGCCGCTTTCGCAGCCCCGGCGACGGTCAGGTGGATTTCAAGGCGATCTTTTCCAAACTCACCGCCATGGGTTTCGATGGTTGGGCGGTGGTTGAATGGGAATGCGCGTTGAAGCACCCAGAGGACGGTGCCCGCGAAGGGGCACAGTTCGTCAAGGATCACATCATCCGCGTGACGGAACAGGCCTTCGACGATTTCGCGGCCACGGGCAGTGACGCGGTCGCCAATCGACGCATGCTTGGGCTGGAGGGCTAGGCGAATGATACAAACTCCGATTCGACTCGGCATGGTTGGCGGCGGTCTTGGCGCGATGATCGGCGAAGTCCACCGCATTGCGGCGCGTCTCGACGGGCGCTTTGATCTGATTGCGGGGGCGCTCTCCTCGACGCCCAAGCGCAACGCCGAGAGTGCAGCCGCCATAGGTCTTGCCCCCGGGCGGACCTACGACGATTTCGTCGAGATGGCGCGTGCTGAGGCGGCGCGTCCTGATGGCATCGAGGCGGTGTCAATCTGCACCCCGAACCATCTGCATTTCCCCGCCGCGAAGGCTTTTCTTGAGGCCGGTATCCATGTGATCTGCGACAAGCCGATGACCTCGACGCTTGAAGATGCGCGTGCGCTTGCCCGTATTGTTGATACATCGGAGGCGCTTTTCGTGCTGACGCATAATTACTCGGCTTATCCGCAGTTGCGGTTGGCGCGTGAGATGGTGGCGCGGGGGGATCTGGGCCAGATCCGGCTGGTGCAGGTGGAATATGCGCAGGACTGGTTGACTGAGGCTGCGGACAGCAAGCAGGCGGCGTGGCGCGTCGACCCGGCCAAGGCCGGGGCGGGGGGCGCGATCGGCGACATCGGCACCCACGCATGGCAACTCGCGCGGTTCGTGTCTGGCATGGTGCCAGAGCGGATCGCGGCGGACCTGACCAGCTTCGTGCCGGGCCGCCGGGTCGATGACAACGCGCAGGTGATGCTCCGCTACGCCTCTGGGGCCAAGGGTGCGCTTTGGTGCAGTCAGGTCGCGCCGGGGAGCGAGAACGGGCTGACGCTCAGAATTTACGGTGACTGCGCCGGGCTCGTCTGGACACATGAGACACCCGAGACGCTGTGGTTCACACGGCTGGGAGAGCCGGCGCAAAAGCTGCGCCGCGGTGCCGCGACCATGGCGGGTAGCCGCGTGCCTCCGGGCCACCCCGAGGGCTATCTTGAGGGTTTTGCCAACCTCTATGCTGAAGCCGCGGACGCCATTCGCGCGCGCCAGACGGGTCAGCCATATGAAAGCCTGTTGCCCGGCATCCGCGATGGTGTGGAGGGGCTTGAGTTCATCGACGCTTGTCTGCGCTCCGCTGCCTCGGACAATGCCTGGGTGGAGATTGGCCATGACTGACCCAATTCTGTCCCTGAAAGGCATCAGCAAGTCATTCGGCCCGATTGAGGTCTTGCATGACGTTGATTTCGAACTGCGTCCGGGAGAGATCCATGCGCTGATCGGAGAGAACGGCGCGGGCAAATCGACCACGATGAAGATCCTCGGCGGCTACATCGACGCCACCGCAGGCGAGGTGCTCTGGCACGGCCAGCCGGTCCGCTTCCTGTCCTCTGATGAGGCCGAGGCGCGCGGGATCGTCATGATCCATCAGGAATTCAACCTTGCCGAGCATCTGGGCGTCGACCAGAACGTCTTTCTGGGGCGCGAGATCACGCGGGGCTGGCGGCTTGACCACAAGGCGATGCGCACCCGCACCGCCGAGCTGCTGGACCGGCTCGAATGCCGGGTCGATCCTGCGGCGCGGGTCTCGGGGCTGTCGGTGCCGGCCAAACAAATGGTCGAGATCGCCAAGGCGCTGTCGCGCGACCTTCGCGTGCTCATCATGGACGAGCCCACCGCCGTGCTGACCGAACGCGAGTGTGAGATCCTGTTTCGCCAGATCGAGCGGCTGCGCGCCGAGGGCGTGGCGATCCTCTACACCTCGCACAAGCTGTCTGAGGTGGCGCGGCTCTGCGACCGGGTCACGGTGCTGCGCGACGGAGCCATGGTGCGCTCGGCACCCGTGTCGGACATCACCGAGGAGGAGATGGCGGCGGCCATGGTGGGCCGCAAGCTGTCGGATCTCTATCCCGCTAAGGCGATGCCGCGCGATGAGGTGCTGCTTGAGGTCGAGAATCTGTCGGTGCCGGGTGTCGTTGAGGGCGCGAGCTTGACACTGCGCCGGGGCGAGGTGCTGGGTCTGGGGGGGCTGGTAGGCTCGGGTCGGACCGAGCTTGCCGAAGCCCTTGCCGGGCTGCGCCCGCGTGAGGGCCGGGTGCGGCTGATGGGCGAGGATTTGCCCGCGTCGGACGTGCGCACGGCGCTGCAGCGCGGGCTGGTCTACCTCACCGAGGACCGCAAGGGTGCGGGGTTGCTGCTCGACAAAGGGCTGCGCGAGAACCTGACGCTGCCACTGCTTGAGCGCTTCGGTGGCCCGCTTATCGACCGTCGTGCCGAAGAGGCGGCGCTCGACCGCGCCATTGAGGATTTTGCCATTCGCGCGCCGGACCGGACGATGCGGGTGGGCAACCTTTCGGGTGGCAACCAGCAAAAGCTGTTGCTGGCCAAGACGCTGCTCAGCGACCCACAGGTGATCCTGATCGACGAGCCCACCCGCGGCATCGACATCGGCACCAAGCAACAGATTTACGCACTGATCGCCGGGCTTGCCGCCGAGGGGCGCGCGATCCTTGTGATTTCCTCGGAGATGCCCGAGCTCATCGGCCTCGCCTCGCGGGTGCTGGTGATGCACGCAGGGCGGATCACCGGCACCCTCGCGGGGGACGACGTAACAGAAGGTGCCATCGTTCGGCTGGCGATGGGGCTCGACGGCAACAGAGAAGGAGCGGCGGCATGAGCATGGCCCCGGCACAGAAGATAAACACGCCCGCGCGGCGCCGGATCGACCTGCAGGTCGTTGGCCCGATCGTGGCCCTGATCGCGCTCGTCCTCATCGGTATGGCGCTCAATTCCAACTTTCTGAGCTACGCCAATATCACCAACGTGCTGGCGCGCTCATCCTTTATCGGGATCATCGCCGTAGGCATGACCTTCGTCATCACCGCAGGCGGGCTCGATCTGTCAGTGGGCTCCATGGCGGCCTTCGTGGCGGGGCTGATGATTCTTGTGATGAACCTTCTGACCGACCGTCTCGGGGTCACGTTGCCAGTGATCTTCGCGGGCGTGGCACTGGCGCTGATCGCAGGGCTGGTGGCAGGGCTCATCAATGGGTTGCTCATCACCCGCGTCGGCATTGAGGCGTTCATCGTCACGCTCGGCACCATGGGCATCTACCGTTCACTCATCACCTGGCTCGCAGATGGTGGCACGCTGTCGCTCGGCTTTGAAATGCGCGAGCTTTACCGTCCCGTCTATTACGGTGGCATTGCGGGCATCAGTTGGCCGATCCTCGCCTTCGTGGCGGTGGCGATCATCGGTGAAATCGTTATGCGCCACACCGCCTTTGGACGTCACTGTGCCGCCATCGGGTCGAATGAGCGTGTCGCGCGTTATTCGTCGATCGCTGTGCTGCGGGTGCGGCTGGCGACCTATGTGCTGCTCGGCTTGCTCGTGGGCTTCGCCGTGGTGATGTATGTGCCGCGGCTCGGCTCTGCCTCGGCCTCGACCGGGCTTTTGTGGGAGCTTGAGGCCATCGCTGCCGTCATCATTGGTGGCACCTTGCTCAAGGGCGGCTTTGGGCGGATCTGGGGCACCGTGGTGGGGGTGCTGATCCTCAGCCTGATCGGCAACATTCTCAACCTTACGGATTTCGTCAGCCCCTATCTCAACGGTGCCATTCAAGGGGCCGTGATTATTCTGGCAGTCGTGCTGCAGCGCAAGGGCGCGGCGGACAGGTAAACCAAACGTCATCTTTCTTGGGAGGAACTTACAGATGATAAAGACTTTGATTGCAACCACCGCACTCGTCACCGGCTTTAGCGCCGCAGCCGGGGCCGAGACCATCGGCGTCTCGATTCCCGCTGCCACTCACGGTTGGGCGGGCGCGTTGAATTTCCACGCCGAACGTACGGTCGAGCGGTTGGAAAAGGTCTACCCGGATCTCGACTTCGTGTTGACCACCACCCCTGACAGCGCCACGCAGGTCTCGGATCTTGAGGACATGATCGCCACCCGCGGCATCGACGCGCTTGTGGTGCTGCCCTTCGAATCCGAACCCCTCACTGGTCCAATTCAGCGTATCGCTGACAGCGGCACCTGGGTCACCGTGGTGGACCGCGGTCTTGCCGTGGAGGGCATCGAGGATCTCTATGTGGCGGGCGACAACAACAGCTTCGGGCGCACTGCGGGCGAGTATTTTGCCGAGACGCTCGACGAAGGTGCCAAGGTTGTGGTGATGCGGGGCATCCCGTCAACCGTCGACAACGAGCGTGTGGCGGGATTCGAGGCCGCGATTGACGGCGCTGGTATTGAGGTACTGGCGATGGATCACGGCAATTGGAATCGTGACACGGCCTTCACTTTGATGCAGGACTGGCTGTCGCGCTTCGGGCAGATCGACGCAGTCTGGGCCGCCGATGACGACATGGCCGTGGGTGCGCTGGCAGCCATCGAACAGGCGGGCCGCACCGGCGAGATGTTCGTGGTCGGCGGCGCGGGCATGAAGGAGATGGTTGACCGTATCCGCAGCGGCGACAAGAGCGTGCCGGTGAACGTCACCTATCCGCCTGCGATGATCTCGACGGCCATCGAAATGACGGCTGCGGGCATCGTCGGCAACGCCCCCATGAGCGGCGACTTTATCATCGCCTCTGAGCTCATCACCCCCGATAACGCCGACGACTTTTACTTCGAAGACAGCCCGTACTGATCCGAATTCCTCCGGCGCGCGCAAACCCGCCGCGCGCCGGAGCTGACATAGTGATCCGAGGCGCAGTGCGCCTATCAATGTAATCGGTTTCACGACACATATCTGTTTCCGGCGGACTTCCGCCGGGTTCCATCTGTCGCTGTCGAGGAGGACGACATGACTGATCTGTCAGAACGAGGACTCACGCGCCGTGCCCTGATGCAGGGGCTTGCGGTCGCAGGCACCAGCGGGGCGCTCTCTGCCCCGGCTGTTGCTCAATCCACCGCTGTACCGCTCAAAGGCAACATTCGCCATTCCGTTGCGCGCTGGACCTACGGCTTCCTGTCGCTCGACGCGCTCTGTGCGCTTTGCCGCGACATCGGCATCGGTGCTGTGGATCTCTGCGGGCCGGAGGACTGGCCGATGCTGAAAGCGCATGGGCTCGACAGCTCGATGTGCAATGGTGCCGAACTTGGGCTTGAGGACGGCTGGGCGGAACCTGCCAACCACGATGCACTGATCGGGCGCTACCTGCGCCACATCAATCTTGTGGCCGACGCCGGTTACCGCAATCTCATCCTGTTCAGCGGCAACCGCCGTGGCATGGACTCCGAAGCGGGGCTCGCCGCCTGCGAGATCGGGCTGAAGCGCATCATCGGTGCCGCCGAGGCGCGCGGCGTGGTACTGCACATGGAACTGCTGAACTCGCGGGTGAATCACCCCGATTATCTCTGTGACACCACCGCATGGGGCGTCGCGCTCTGCCAGCGGTTGGGGTCTGAAAACTTCAAGCTGCTCTATGACATTTATCACATGCAGATCATGGAGGGCGACGTGATCCGCCGGATCACTGAGCACCACGATTGCTTTGGTCATTATCACACCGCTGGGAATCCGGGCCGCCACGAGCCCGACGACAGTCAGGAACTGAATTACCCGGCGATCTGCGGGGCGATCCGCGACACCGGCTTTGACGGCTGGATCGCACAGGAGTTCGTGCCCAGCGACAAAACACCGGCCGCGGCTGCGGAGGCGCTGCGCGCCGCCGTCGCGACCTGTGACGTCTAACCGCCAGCATTTTCATCAGGAGGAGGAAAGCCAGATGGCAGACAACATGCACTACGACGCGATCGTCGTCGGATCAGGGATCAGCGGAGGATGGGCCGCCAAGGAACTGACCGAGCGCGGACTCAAGGTACTCATGCTCGAACGCGGGCGCAACATCGAGCACCTGACCGATTACGTGAATGCCGACAAGGAAGCGTGGGACTACCCGCACCGCGGCAGCCCCACGACAGAGATGAAACGCAAGCATCCGGTGCTACAGCGTGACTACCCGCTCAACGAGCCCACCAACGGCATGTGGGCCGACGAACAGGACAACCCCTATGTCGAGCACAAGCGCTTTGACTGGTTCCGGGGCTACCACGTGGGCGGGCGCTCGCTGCTCTGGGGGCGTCAGAGCTACCGCTGGTCGGATACGGATTTCGAGGCCAACGCCAAGGAGGGCGTCGCGGTCGATTGGCCGATCCGCTACGCCGATATCGCGCCGTGGTACGACCATGTTGAGCGCTTCGCCGGAATTTCCGGGGCGCGCAACGGGCTTGATGTTCTGCCCGATGGTGAGTTCCTGCCCCCGATCCCGCTTAATATCGTCGAGAAGGACGTGGCGGCCCGGTTGCAAAAGGCCTTTGGCGGCAAGCGCCACCTGATCAACGCCCGCGTCGCCAACATCACCGAACCCAAACCGGAACAGAACCGGCTGAATTGTCAGTATCGCAACAAGTGCTGGTTGGGGTGCCCTTATGGGGCCTATTTCTCCACCCAGTCGGCGACACTTCCGGTGGCGGTGGCGACAGGCAACCTGACGCTGCGCCCCTTCTCGATCGTGCGGCAGGTGATGTACGACCGGGACCGCAAGCGTGCCACCGGGGTCGAGGTCATAGATGCCGAGACCGGGCAGACCTACGAATACACCGCCGATGTGATCTTTCTCAACGCTTCGACCTTCAATTCCACATGGGTGTTGATGAACTCGGCCACCGATGTCTGGGAGGGGGGGCTTGGGTCGTCCTCGGGCGAGCTTGGGCACAACGTCATGGATCACCATTTCCGCGTCGGGGCAGAGGGCCGTGTCGAGGGGTATGATGACAAGTACTACTTCGGTCGCCGCCCTGCGGGGTTCTACATTCCGCGCTTTCGCAACGTCGAGGGCGCGCCGCGCGACTACCTGCGCGGCTTTGGCTATCAGGGCTCGGCCAGCCGTCAGGGTTGGAGACGCGAGATCGCCGAGCTGAACATCGGCAAGGATCTCAAAGAGGCGCTGTCGAAACCCGGCGACTGGCGTATCGGTATGACCGGCTTTGGCGAGATGCTGCCCGATCACGCCAACCGTATCGCGCTCGATGGCACAGTGACCGACAAATGGGGTCTGCCGGTCCTGGCGATCAGCGTCGAGCTTGGCGAGAATGAAAAGAAAATGCGCGTCGACATGCAACAGGATGCGGTGGAGATGTTCGAAGCTGCAGGCCTCGTCGACGTGAAGCCGACTGAAAGCGACTATGCCCCCGGTATGGGCATCCACGAAATGGGCACCGCCCGCATGGGCCGCGATCCCGCAACGTCGGTGCTGAATCAGCACAATCAGGTTTGGGATGCGCCGAATGTCTATGTCACCGACGGCAGTTGCATGACGTCGTCCAGCTGCGTCAATCCCTCGCTTACCTACATGGCGCTGACAGCGCGGGCTGCGGCCCACGCGGTTGAGAGCCTCAAATCTGGAGATCTGTGATGAACCGTCGCGACCTACTTGCCTTTATCGCTGCCGCCACCGGGACCGCGTTGATCGGTGCACCCGCGGCGCGGGCCTATGACGAAACCTCGATTGGCGAAAACCTCTTTTCCCCCGAGGATGCCGCGTTTCTCAACGACGTGGCCGAGGTGATCCTGCCTGAGACGGAGACGCCCGGCGCGCGTGTCGCCGATGTGGGGGGCTTCATGACCGTCTATGTCAGCGACTGCTACACCGGCGCGCAACAGGAGCGTTTCCGCGAGAGTCTCGCCACGCTGCGCGGCTGGAGCGAGGATGTTTACGGCAAACCATTCGGCGCGCTTTCGGCCTCGGAACAGACCGCAATGATCGAGGACATCGCGCGGCTTGCGCGGATAGAGACGGAAAAGGGCGCAACGCCGCACTGGTTCACGCCGATCCACCAGCTGACGCTCTTTGGCTTTTTCACCTCGGAACTCGGGGCGAACGAGGTGCTGCGCTACGAGCCAGTGCCGGGCGAATACATCGGCGATCTCGACTATGACGGTGGCCCTGCCTGGGCCACCTGATTGACCAGATTGAAGTGCGGGGCGGTCTGCGGGCGTGCCCCGGCTCAACTGTGCAAGGCGCAACTGTATAAGGAGATGAAAGATGATGGACTATCGTATGGCCGCTGTGTGGCTGTTGGCCCCGGCACTGATGGCCGCTCCCGTGGCGGCGCAGGAGATGAACCGCAAGGCGCAATCGGAAGTGACCGAGATCTGGGAACCGGTGCCGCGCAGCGTCGCAACCTCCGAAGGGCGACCGCCCTCGGATGCAGTGGTGCTGTTCGACGGCACCGGCTTCGACGCTTGGGAGGCTGAGCAGGGCGGTAAGACCAGCTGGAGCCTTGAGGAAGACGCGATGACTGTGGCTTCGGGGTCGGGCGGTATTCGCACGAAAGAGGCGTTCTGCGACGTACAGCTACATGTGGAATGGCGCGCGCCCGCCGAAACCGAAGGCTTTGACGGGCAGGATCGCGGCAACAGCGGTATCTTCCTGCAGGAGCGTTACGAGATCCAGGTTCTCGACAGCTCCGACAATGCGACCTACGCCAACGGGCAGGCGGGCTCGGTTTACAAACAGCATCCGCCGCTGGTGAACGCCTCCCGCGCGCCGGGGGAATGGCAGAGTTACGACATCCTCTTCGAGGCACCGATTTTCTCCGAACATGGCGCGCTGCGCCGTCCGGCCTATGTCACGGTGTTGCAGAACGGCGTTGTCGTGCAGAACCATGTCCAGATTCAGGGGCCCACGGTCTGGATCGGTGCGCCCAGCTATGAGGCGCATGGCTGTGCGCCGATCTTCCTGCAAGACCACAACTCGGACGTGAGTTACCGCAACATCTGGCTGCGTCCGATCTGATCCTGAGGATGCGACATGAAAAAGGGCCGCAGGGGACTGCGGCCCTTTACGTTTTTCCGGCTGAGGGTGTCAGCGTGCCGCGCTTTCGGGCAGCATCTCGACGAGAAAGTCTGCACCCTCGCTCGCCACCACCGCCGCATCCACGGGCAGGTCATGTTCGATGATGTACCAGTGGACTCCGGCATCCTCTGCGGCTTGCAGGATTGACGCCCAGTCGAGTGTGCCCTGACCCGGAATGGCAAAGCCGCGCTGGTCTGTGTTCTCGCCCTCGGGGGCATTGTCCTTGACATGCACGGCGAAGACGCGCCCGTCGAAGCGCCCGAGGTATTCCGCAGGATCAAGTCCGCCACGATCGACCCACGCCAGATCAATCTCGGCCATGACCTCAGGACCTGCAGCCTCCATCATGATCTCCAGCGCGGTGCGCCCATCATACTCAACCATCTCGAAATCGTGGTTGTGATAGGCGAGCGTCATGCCATCGTCGGCGATCTCGTTGGCAATCTGTTTCAGCTCTTCGCCCAGTGCGGTCCAGCCCGCGACATCGGTGGGGCGCATGTCTTCGGCGAGATAGGGCACGGTGAGATAGCTGTTGCCGAGTGTTTCGTTGAAGGCCACGACTTCGTCGAGGTTATCGCGCAGGTCGGCAAGTTGGGCATGGGTCGAGATTGCGGTGACCCCGTGCGTGTCGAGCAGCGCCTTCAGCGCGTCGGCGGGCTGATTCTGAAAGCCCACGGTCTCGACTGCGGTGATGCCCGCGGCCTCGACGGCGGCGAGTTGCTCCTCAAGGGTGCCATGATCGCGCAGCGTATACATCTGGATCGCGATCGGCAGGTCCGACACAGCGCGGTTCTGCGCGAGCGCGGTGGTGGCGCAAAGCGCGGCGACAACGGCCACAAGGGTGGTCGATTTGTAAGTCATAGTAATCCTCCCAAGAATGCTGCGACCCCCTCCACGGAGTCGTACGAATCAAAATGTAATGGTTTTCATTTACTATGAAAACCATTACATAAGCCGATTGGTGAAAATTCGCCACTCTGAGAGTCACTGGTTTAGAGGTTAGACATGGGGTCTGGGCCACATTCGATAGTGTCGGTCGAAGTGCCGGTCGAAGTGCCGGTCGAAGTGTCGGTGCCCGGTGCCAGAAACGGTGCCAGAAACGGTGCCAGAAACGGTGCCAGAAACGAGACAGTGCGCCGGATTGGTCGTAAAAGCCCGCGGATCTGTATTCCGGTCGTCGTTACATATGCCTGTCTCGACGTAACCAAAGAGTGACGATGAGACAGTCATCCAGAGCCAAGCAGAGCCACGGCGACCGGCACTGAGGGGTCATTGGTCCTATGGCGCACCAGCGCCAGCTTAGACTTTCGTTTGATCCGGCGGTTTAAAACAAAAGGATAGGCTTGGCCCGACGTGCCGGTCCTGTTTGATTTCCAGAACGCAAGAATAGAGCCAGAAAAAGGTTAACAGCTCGAATCACCTGTGTTAGCGTGGCGCCAATAAAAAAATAAAATTGGCAGGCATACAGGCAATGAGAACGGGCTTTTCCGGCACGTTTGTCATCGCGTGGGCGCAAGGGGAGGTCGATGGCCTCACCAATGCGCCCCTTTCCGCACTCAGGACCGGGGCCTCATGGCGCTGGTCGGGGGATGCGGTGTGCGTCGATGGCGCACGCGATGTCTACGTCCTCGACGGTGCGATCGGGCGCGCCGAATTACATCAACGTGCGGCGCAATCTGTGCGTCGTTTGATCGGGTCCGCGCTGGCGGGGGCCCCTATTTACCATGACACGGATATGCGAGAGCGGCTGTTTGATGGCGGGTTTGACGTCACCGATGGCCTCAAACGCTATGAGATCACCTTGATTGACAGCGCCGAATTGGGCGCGCCGCTTTTGATGTTCTTGGGCGAAATGCCGCAAAAGGACACCGATCTTTGGGTGGTGTCCACCCATATCGCCGCCGCACGCGAGGCGGAGGAACATCAGCCGGGCGCGGTGATTTGTTTTGCTCAAGGCACACATATTCTGACGCCGGATGGCCCGCGCACGGTCGAAACCCTGCGCGAAGGCGATCTTGTTCAGACCAAAGACAATGGTGTGCAGGCTCTGCGTTGGACCGGCGGGCGGCGAATTTCGGGGGCGCGGCTTTACGCGATGCCGCATTTGCGCCCGATCCGGTTGAAAGCCGATGCTTTGGGCATGGGGCAGCCGGATGAGGATTTGATCGTGTCGCCTCAGCACCGGATGGTCGTGCGCGGCGCGGCGGCGCGTGAGTTGTTCAATGCGGATGAGGTTTTGATCGCGGCCAAGGATTTGGTCAATGACCGCTCCATTGTGATCGAACGGACGCTGCGCGAGGTTCATTATATACATCTGTTGTTTGACGCCCATCAGGTGATCATCGCCAACGGGTTGGAGACCGAGAGTTTTCATCCGGGCTTTGCCGGATTGCGTGAGATTGCCGAAGATCAACGCAAGCGGTTGTTGGAACGCTTTCCGCATCTGTCAGAACAGGATGAGGCCTATGGGCCCGCTGCCCGGCGTAGCTTGTCGTCGGCAGAGGCGGCGATCATGTTGCATAATGTGGCGTGATTTTTGCGCTTTGACGTGAATTGCGCCGGGATCGCTTGACTCCGCAAGTCCCGCCTGTATAAGCCCGCCATCCGGTGTGCAGAGATGTGCGCCGGTGCTCTATTTGGTGTTGGCGGCCCTCGCAAGGGGATGCCTGTCGGCCGAAACGATACCTCCGCTCTCGTGGATAGGTCGTGGACGCAAAGGACAGCACCTTTCACACGCATTTGCGACCCGAAAAGTGGGACCCGTTTTTCGGACTAAGTTGCGAAGCACACATAACTGAAAGGATCCAGATCGTGACCAAACGCACGTCTGCCAAGTACAAACTCGATCGCCGTATGGGCGAAAACATCTGGGGCCGTCCGAAGTCCCCGGTCAACCGTCGTGAGTATGGCCCCGGCCAGCACGGTCAGCGTCGTAAGGGCAAATTGTCCGACTTCGGCCTGCAGTTGCGCGCCAAGCAAAAACTCAAAGGCCACTACGGTGACCTGACCGAAAAACAATTCCGTCGCATCTTTGCAGACGCTGAGCGGATGAAAGGCGACACCGGCGAAAACCTCATTGGTTTGCTCGAATCCCGCCTTGACGCCGTTGTGTACCGTGCGAAATTCGTCGCAACCGTGTTCGCAGCCCGTCAGTTCGTGAACCACGGCCATGTGACCGTGAACGGCCAGCGCGTGAACATCCCCTCCTACCGCGTGAAAGAGGGTGACGTGATCGAAGTGCGTGATCGCTCCAAACAGCTCGCAGTTGTCCTCGAAGCCACACAATTGGCTGAGCGTGACGTGCCGGATTACATCGAAGCAGACCACCACAAAATGTCCGCGACATTCGTCCGTCGTCCGGGCCTGTCCGATGTGCCGTTCGCTGTTCACATGGAACCGAACCTCGTCATCGAATTCTACGCTCAGAACTAATCTGAGCCGATTGACTAAAGACTTTGAAAGACCGCCCTTCGGGGCGGTCTTTTGCATATATAGCTGTCTTTTGTATATATGCGGAGTGCCAAAACCTAAGACAGGCACGCCTGACATGCGGCGGAGTGCCTGTCCGCTGTGTGCGAAAACCGACGCGTGTGAGCAACAGCACAGGCTTGGGTGCTCATCTGTCTGGCCTTAGCCGAAAAGCGGCGCTAAGAGAGGCAGGTAATTCAACGCGAGTGGACCTATGACCCGTTTGATCGAACCGCAGCCCGGCATCCTTGACATCACGCTCTATCAGAGCGGGACAAGCCATGTGGCCGGCGTAGAGAATGTGATCAAGCTGTCGTCGAACGAAAACCCGTTCGGCGCGCCAGAAAGTGCGAAGGCAGCTTTTGCCAAAGCTGCGCATACGCTGCATCGTTATCCCAACACCGATCACTTCTCTTTGCGCAAAGCCATTGGCGACGTGCATGGGCTTGATCCCGAGCGCATCATTTGCGGCGTCGGTTCGGATGAGATCATCACCTTTTTGTGCCAAGCTTACGCAGGCGTGGGCGATGAGGTGATTTATACCGAACACGGGTTTTCGATGTATAAAATCTCGGCGCTGGCAGCGGGGGCGACCCCGGTCTGTGTGGCCGAACGCGAGCGCGTGGTGGATGTCGATGCCATTCTGGCGGCGAGCAATGAGACCACCAAATTGGTGTTCATCGCCAACCCGGCCAACCCGACCGGCACGATGATCGGCCAACGCGATATTTCCCGTCTTGCCGCCAATCTTCCAAGCCAGGCGATTTTGGTGCTGGATGGGGCCTATGCCGAATTTGTCGAAGGCTTCGATGGCGGTGCCGCCCTTGTTGAGGCGCGCGACAATGTGGTGATGACCCGGACGTTCTCCAAGATTTACGGTCTTGGCGGCGTGCGCATTGGCTGGGGCTATGGACCGAAAGACATCATCGACGTGCTGAACCGGGTGCGCGGGCCGTTTAACCTGTCCGAGCCGCAATTGGCCGCCGCAGAAGCCGCCGTGAAAGACCGCGATTGGGTCGAAAAATGCCGCGATGACAACACCCGTTTGCGGGCGTGGTTGGCCGAGGCCTTGATGGAACTGGGCGTGCCCTCTGACACCTCCTGCGCCAACTTCATCCTCGCGCGGTTCCTGGATCAGGCGGAGGCCGACGCCTGTGACGATTTCCTCAAACAAAACGGTATCATCGTGCGCCGGGTGGCGGGCTATGGCTTGCCACATTGTTTGCGCATCACCGTGGGGGACGAAGCGTCCTGTCGCCGCGTCGCCCATGTGATCGGCCAGTTTCGGGAACAGAAAAAGTGAGCACGGTCCTTTATAACCGGGTCGCCCTGATCGGGTTGGGCCTGATTGCGGGATCTATGTCCTTGGCGATGCGCCGCGCCGGCGTGGCGGGCGAGATCACCGGCTTTGCCCGCTCGCAAGCCACGCGCAACACGGCCGCCGAGATCAACCTCGTCGACCGGGTCTGTGACAGTGCCGTCGAGGCGGTCAAGGATGCCGATCTGATCGTGCTGGCCGTGCCGGTGGGCGCGATGGGCGCGGTGATGGCCGAGATCGAACCTGTGTTGAAACCCGGCGCGGTGGTCACTGATGTGGGCTCGGTCAAAAAATCCGTGCTGGGGGCGGTGTTGCCGCACACGCCTGCGGGCGTGCATTTTATCGGCACGCACCCGATGGCGGGGACCGAACATTCGGGGCCACGCTCGGGCTTTGCGGAACTGTTTGACAACCGCTGGTGCCTGATCGTGCCGCCCGAGGGCGTGGATGAGGTCGAGGTTGCAAAGTTGGAGCGTTTTTGGCGCGCGCTTGGGTCGAACGTTGAGCGGATGGACCCGGAACACCACGACATCGTTTGTGCCGTGGTCAGCCATGTGCCGCACCTGATCGCCTATACGATGGTCGGTGTGGCTGATGATTTGCGCCGGGTCACCGATCAGGAGGTGATCAAATTCTCCGCCGCAGGCTTTCGCGATTTCACCCGGATTGCCGCCTCTGATCCGACCATGTGGCGCGATGTGTTTATGACCAACAAAGAGGCGTCCTTGGAAATTCTCGGGCGCTTCACCGAAGAATTGTTCGCGCTTCAGCGCGCGATCCGCACCGGCGATGGCGATCATTTGCACGATTACTTCACTCGCACCCGCGCCATTCGTCGCGGCATCATCGAGGCGGGTCAGGACACGGACGCTCCCGATTTTGGACGCGCCAAAAAAGGCACATGAAGGCGCGGGTCGGCATAGCGCTTGCGTTGATCTCGGCCTGTGTTGCCGAGCCGATCTGGGCGCAGATGGACCGCTCGCCCATTCCCTTGCCACGTCCCGGAACGATCAGACCTTTGGTTCCTGTCGCCCCGGCGATGGTTGAGACCGTGCCTTCGGCATATTTCGCCTCGCCTGTTCCCAAACCGCGTCCGAAATTGCGTCTTCCAAGCGGGACGGCGGCTTTGGTGACTTATGGCAAAAAGGGCTCGGTCTGTGACATGAGCGACATCCGAGGCCGGACGATCAGTGCGGTCCGGGGCAGGGCCGCAGGGTGCGGCATTTCCGAGCCTGTCGAGATCACCGAGGTCGCGGGTGTGCGCCTGTCCACCCCGGCGATCGTGGATTGCACCACTGCCAAAACGCTGCGGACATGGATTGAGACCGGAGCGAAACCGACCATCGGTCGGCTTGGCGGCGGTCTGGCGGAATTGCACATCGCGGCCAGCTATGTGTGTCGGCCCCGCAACAACCAAAGCGGTGCGAAAATTTCGGAACATGCCAAGGGCCACGCCATCGACATTTCGGCCTTCACTTTGCGCAACGGCAAATCCTTGGCCGTGCTCACCGGCTGGGATCAGCGGATTGACGGTAAGCTGTTGCGCAAGCTGCACAGTTCGGCCTGCGGTCCGTTTAGCACTGTCTTGGGACCCGAGTCAGATCGCCATCACCGCGATCACTTTCATTTCGACACGGCGCGGTATCGCGGGGGCAGTTATTGCCGCTGACATTTACCGGATCGCTACGCGCGGAGCAGGGCCCAGCGGAATAAAGCCCAAAACGATCATGCCGTCTTTCAGCGTCAGTTCGGCATCAATCGTATCTTTGCGCCCTGACATTCCGGCCAACATCTCTCCCGCGCGCAACGCAAGGTTGCTCATATTTTGCGGGATCATGCCCGTTGAAATGGCGATTTCGATCATCTCGCGCCAATTCACCGCTTTGATCGCGATTTTGCCCACGGGATAGCCGCGTGCATCCACATCAAAGGCCCCAGCCATACGAAGATCCAGTTTGCCCCATTTGGCCGAAAGGCTGGTCAGGTCAATATGGGTCGGCTGTGGGCGCGGGCCTTCGAGGGCGTGAATGTCCCATGGCCCGTTGAATGTGGCTGTCATACTCAACTCAAGCTGCTCGAATTGATGCGACAAAAGCCCCTGTGGATCAAGCGATGCCATCAGGCCTTTGGAAGGGGTAAGTCCCTGAACCGTCAAATGAATATCATGTTTGAACGGATCAGAAATATCGCGCTGGGTGTTGAAATTCCCGGTTGCAAGCGTCACGCCCCAGCCCAGATTCGATGTCACGGAAAAGCCGTTGAGCACGGCGGAGGCATGATCCAAGGTCAGGCTTGGACCCGGTTCGACAAACAACTCCGCCTCGGCCGTGTCTTGTGTGATCTCCATCCGTTGCAGCGGCGTGGCCAATGTGGCCGTTTGCGCGACCTGCGCGCGAATGCGGGTCGGGCGGTGGCTTTGGCTCAGGATGTCAAACTGCGGGGTCGAAAAGGCCACACCGGTGCGCGGATCGGCAAAGCGCGGCTTGGTGATGGTGGTGTCGAAGCGCAGCGGAAACCCATGGGTGTCGATGTCGGTATATTCGGCCTGCCAGCCCTCAGAGGCGCGCGCAGATGCCCATGCCGAAATCGCCTTTTCTGTGCTCTTTGCGCCGATAAACCAATAGCCGGTATAGGCCAGCCCCGTGATCACGACGAGCCAGATGAGTTTGCGCATGTGTTGCCCTTTCGCGGCCCGCTCAGGTCAACCTGAGCCAAAGGCTTTTCATTCCGTTTCAGCCCGTGTTTAACGGGCCGGGGGAGCGTCGAAAAGACCTTAGAATGGAAAGCAGGATAACGTTGGATCACGATTTGAACCAAGAGGGATTTTGGGTCTTTGGCTATGGCTCATTGATGTGGAATCCGGGCTTTGCTTTTGCGGAGCGCGTGCCTGCGGTCCTTGTCGGTTATGCGCGCAGCTTTTGCATGTGGTCCATTCATCACCGGGGCACGCCTGAGGAACCGGGTCTTGTTTTGGCGCTGGATCTGGAGGATCGCGCCTCCTGCCGCGGCTTGGCTTTTCATGTCAGTCGTGACCATGCGTCTGAAACGCTGGCCTATCTGCGCGACCGTGAATTGGTGTCCTCGGCCTATCTGGAGCGCCGGGTGATGTTGACCCTCTCGGATGGGCGTGAGGTTCCGTCTCTGGCCTATGTTGTCGATCCCGATCATGTTCAATACACCGGGCCTCTTCCCCTTGCACGTCAAGCAGAGATCATTGCGCGCGCCACCGGTGGACGCGGGCCGAACTCGGAATACCTGTTCAACACCGCGCGGCATCTGGCCGAACTGGGTATGGAGGATGCAGACCTGACGCAATTGGCCGAAATGGTGCGCCAAATTCCAAACGCATAGCCCACAACACGCGATTGCGTGTTGGCACATCGTGGTTCCTCGCCTATCGTGACCCTGACAGGCAATGACAGGTCAGGACAAGGTCAATGGGCCAACCGGATCAAAGGCTTCCGCGCGCAGCCAAGCAAAATTTTTTCTCCCAACCCGTACGTCAGATCACCATGATGATCATCGTGCTTGGGCTGGTGGGCTTTGGGTTTTATATGGCGCTGCCCCGGGTCGGCCCGGTGTTTTTTGCCAATCTCTACCTCAATGGATTCATCGCCTTTGTCTTTGTCATCGGCATTTTTGCCTGTTTTTGGCAAGTGGTTCAACTGGTTGCCTCTGTCAATTGGATCGAACGGTTTTCCGGTCAGCGTCCGAATGTGCCGGGCAAACATGCGCCGCGTCTTTTGGCGCCTTTGGCCGCCCTTTTGCGCGACCGCACCGCGCGCACGCAAATCTCGTCCACGTCGGCGCGCTCGATCCTTGATTCCGTGGCAACCCGGATTGACGAGGCGCGCGACATCACGCGTTATATCGCCAACCTTCTGATTTTCCTTGGACTTCTCGGTACGTTTTACGGCCTTGCCACCACGGTCCCGGCGCTTGTCGACACCATCCGTTCGCTCACCCCGAAAGAGGGTGAGGACGCGACCGACGTTTTGACCAAGCTGATGGGAGGGCTTGAGGGTCAATTGGGCGGCATGGGCACGGCCTTTGCTTCCTCGCTTTTGGGGCTTGCCGGCTCGCTTGTGGTCGGGATGCTTGAACTCTTTGCCTCGCATGGACAAAATCGGTTCTTCCGCGAGTTGGAAGAATGGCTCTCGACCATCACTCGCATCGGCTTTTCCGCCTCTGACGGTGAGGGCAGCGACATGTCCGGCGCGGCGGTGGTTTTGGATCACATGAGTCAACAGATGGAGGCGCTGCAAGATCTGTTCGTTCGCTCGGATGGATCGCGCGCTGCCCTTGAGGCGCGGTTGGGCGATTTGGCCGGGGCCGTGGACCAAATGGTCGCGCGCATGGGGGTAGAGACGCCAACCGATAAAATGCTGATGCGTGTGGCGGAGGGCCAAGAACGCCTGATTGACGTGCTTTCAACCCGCGAGGCGGGCGATGAAACCTTTGACGCCGAAAGCCGGATGCGCTTGCGTTCGATTGATGTGCAACTTTTGCGCATCCTCGAAGAACTCTCGGCGGGACGTCAAGAAAGCCTTGCCGAACTGCGCGGCGAGATTGCCAATTTGACCCGCACCCTGCGCGCACTCGGCGAACAGGGGCAGTAGAATGGCAGGGTTACGCCGGTCCTCCCACCGCATGTCGGGGTCGATCTGGCCCGGCTTTGTTGACGCGATGACCGCGCTTTTGCTGGTGTTGATGTTCGTTTTGACGATTTTCATGGTCGTGCAATCCATGCTGCGTGACGAGATTTCAGGCCAGGCCACCGAATTGGACGCGTTGACATCCGAGGTCACGGCCTTGGCAAATGCTTTGGGGTTGGAACAGCAAAAAAGCATTGGATTGGAAGACCAAATCGGCACTCTGCGCGCCACCCTGTCTGAGGCACGGGCGACGGCGGAGGCGCAAGCCAGCACCATCGCGGGGCTTGAGGCAACAACCAGCGCGCAAGCGGCGCGGATTGCCTCCTTTGAGGCACAGGTCGCAAGCCTGTTGACCGAACGCGATGCGGCGCTGACGAAAGGCGCGCAATTGGCCGCGCAGATTGAGGATTTGGAGGCGGCGAAAGCCACGTTGATTTCCGAACAAGAGGCGGCGCAACTGGCCTTGGCGCAATCGCGCAAAGAGATTGACGCGGCCACAGAACAAGCGCGTTTGGCCGCCGCGCGGCGCGAGGCTTTGGATGCTTTGGTGGCGCAATTGAAGGCGGAGGCGGTAGATCGCGAGGCGGCGCTGGGCGAGGCCGTGACCAAGGCAGAGGCCGCTGAGACGCAGATGACAGAGGCCGAACAGGCGCGTTTGGCGGATGCGGCGGCGCTTAAGGCCTTGCAGGATCGGATGGCAGCTTCGCAAGATGAGATGACGGCGATGACGCTGGCGCTCGAAGAGGTGCGCCGCGATGCCGAGGAAACGCTAACCCTTTTGGCCGCCGCCGAGGCCGCGCGCGATCAACTTAAAGACCAGCTCGATACGCAAGTGAGTGACACGGATAAACAGGCGGCGCTTTTGGCTCTGGCGCAAAAAACGCTTGCCGGGGAAGAAGCGAAGACTGCGGAGGAAGCGCGCAAAGTGGCGCTTTTGAACGCGCAAATCGCCGAGATGCGCAAGCAACTGTCCTCGCTGCAATCGACGCTTGATGTGCGCACGGCAGAAGATGCGCAAAATCAGGTGCAGGTCGACAGCCTGACCACCCGTCTCAATTCCGCCTTGGCACAGGTTGCCGCCGAGGAAAAACGCCGCGCCGCCTTGGAGGAGGCAGAGCGCAAGCGCTTGGAGCAGGAGGCGAAAAAGCTTGAAAATTATCGCTCTGAATTCTTTGGGCGGCTGCGTGAAATCCTTGGGGACCGCGAAGGGGTCAAGATCGTCGGCGATCGCTTTGTGTTCAGCTCAGAGGTGCTGTTTGAACCGGCCTCTGCCGAGCTCGGACCAAAAGGCAAAGCCCAGATCGCCCGCGTTGCCCGCACCCTCTCAGAGGTCGCCGTCGACATTCCGCCAGAGATTGATTGGGTCATTCGCGTCGATGGTCATACCGACAAAACGCCGCTTTCGGGCAGCGGGGAATATGCCGACAACTGGGAGCTGTCACAGGCGCGAGCGCTCTCCGTGGTGCGCTACATGTCGCAGGAATTGGGTTTTTCGCCGTCCCGCTTGGTCGCGGCTGGCTTTGGCGAATTCCAACCGATTGCGACAGGCAATAGCCCCGAGGCTTTGGCGCAAAACCGGCGGATTGAGTTGAAACTCACTGAAAAGTAACGGCGATTATTCGATGACGGTGAAGTCGAATTGGCGTTCGTCAATGGGGTAACCGTTGCGAATGAGTTGCACCAAGGCGCGGTATCCGCCCGGTAGCCATGCGCCGGGGGAACGTCTGCCCGCCCCGCGAAACAGTTGCGCTTGGGTCTTTTCTACGGGGGCGTCATAGCCGACGATTTCGCCTTCGGGACCGGCAATGGACAGGCGCATGATGTCGCCCGCCAAACCGCCATAGGCAAAGCCAAACACCACCAAGGCCGGATCAGATGTGGAAAACTGGCCTTTGCCAGCGGTGCCGGCTTTGACCGTATCATATTGCGGCATTTCGGTGCTGACCCCGATAGACAGCAATCCACCGGGCACATAGCGCATGTCTTCGTTCCACAATGTGCCGTTTGAAATCGCCTCTATTCCACAGGAAATCACGCCGTCCGGGTTGAACGGATCGACGACGGTGCCGTTGTGACGCACGGCCAAATGGACATGAGGGAATTGGGTTTGGCCGGACAGACCGACTGTGCCCAAGGTGGTCGCGGCGGTCACGCGTTGGCCTTTTTCGACTTGAATGGACCCGTTCATCATGTGGCAATATTGCGTGTTCCAGCCGCCGCCGTGATCGACGACCACCCCGTTGCCGCATTCTTTTCCGCTCACATCCGGCGCGCCTTCCACGCCTTGCGGGTGGTCTTCCATGCCGTCGCGGGTGGCTGTCACTGTGCCGGGGGCTGCGGCCAAAACCTCGATGCCGTTCCACATGTCTTTGATCGTGGGCAGGGCGAAATCGGTGCCTGTGTGACCGTCATAGGACAATGTGCCACAGGTGAAATCCGCAGCGCCCGCGCTTGGGTCAGCGTCGACGTAGTTTTGGATATAGCAATCCATGCCCAAGGTGCAATTCAGTGGCACCGACAAAACGGGGTCGCGCGCCCATGCGGGGGCGGCGGCGGTCAGGCAGAACAGGACAAGGCCAAGGCGCATCGGGAAATCCCTCAATGATATGCGCGCAGGCTCGCCTGTGAAAAAGGCCCCGTCAAGTTCTGACGGGGCCTTTTCAAACAGTGTTGCGATCACTCCGCAGTGAGCAGGGGGGGCTTTTTCTGCCGCCCGATACGCGGGGCGTCCGGTTGTTCGACGCGCAGCTCGATCTGCCCATCTTTGACGCCGACCTTGACCACGCCCCCTTTGGAAAGTTTGCCAAACAGCAATTCCTCGGCCAGCGGTTTTTTGATGTATTCCTGAATCACGCGGCCCAGCGGACGCGCGCCCATTTTGTCATCATAGCCCTTGTCCGCGAGCCATTCCGCCGCTTTGCGGGTGAGTTCGATATGCACATTGCGGTCCATAAGCTGGGCCTCAAGTTGCAGCACGAATTTCTCGACCACCTGCATGATGACCTCTTTCGGCAGCGGCGCAAAGGACACCACGGCGTCAAGACGGTTGCGGAACTCTGGCGTAAAGGTGCGTTCAATCGCCGCCGTATCTTCGCCCTCACGGCGATCACGACCAAAGCCGATGGCCTCTTTCGCTTGCTCGGTGGCCCCCGCGTTCGAGGTCATGATCAAGATCACATTGCGGAAATCGACGGTGCGGCCGTTGTGATCGGTCAGCTTGCCGTTGTCCATCACCTGCAACAGGATGTTGTAGACATCCGGGTGGGCCTTTTCCATCTCATCGAGCAAAAGCACACAATGCGGGTGCTGATCGACGCCATCGGTCAACATGCCGCCTTGGTCAAAGCCGACATAGCCCGGAGGCGCGCCGATCAGGCGGGAGACCGCGTGTTTTTCCATGTATTCGGACATGTCAAACCGCAGCAATTCCACGCCAAGGCTGTCGGCCAACTGTTTCGCCACCTCGGTTTTACCAACGCCCGTGGGCCCGGCGAACAGATAGTTGCCAATCGGCTTTTCGGGTTCACGCAGACCAGCGCGTGCCAGTTTGATTGCCGAAGACAGGGTTTCGATCGCCTTGTCCTGACCGAACACAACGCGTTTGAGCGTGGCCTCCAAGTCTTTGAGCACTTCGGCATCGTCTTTAGAGACGTTTTTCGGCGGGATGCGGGCGATTTTGGCCACAACCGCTTCGATCTCTTTCGTGCCGATGGTTTTGCGACGACGGCTTTCCGCGACCAGATGTTGCGCGGCGCCGGCCTCGTCGATCACGTCGATGGCTTTGTCCGGCAATTTGCGGTCATGGATATAGCGCGCAGAGAGTTCCACCGCGGCCTTGATCGCGTCATGGGTGTAGCGGATGTCGTGATGTTCCTCGAAATAGGGTTTGAGGCCCTGAAGGATTTTGATCGCATCGTCCACGGTCGGTTCATTGACGTCGATTTTTTGGAAGCGACGCGCCAGAGCCCGGTCTTTTTCAAAATGCTGACGGAATTCTTTATAGGTCGTGGACCCCATGCAACGCAGTTTTCCGCCCGCAAGCGCGGGTTTCAAAAGGTTGGACGCGTCCATCGCCCCACCGGATGTGGCACCAGCGCCAATCACCGTGTGAATTTCGTCGATGAACAAGACGGCGTCGGGGTGTTCTTCGAGTTCTTTGACGACCGCTTTCAGGCGTTCCTCAAAATCACCACGATAGCGCGTCCCGGCCAAAAGCGCGCCCATGTCGAGCGAATAAATCGTCGAATGCGCCAAGATGTCCGGGGTTTCGCCATCGACAATCTTTTTGGCCAGACCTTCGGCAATGGCGGTTTTGCCAACGCCGGGATCCCCGACCAAAAGCGGGTTGTTTTTGCGGCGGCGGCAAAGCACCTGAATACAGCGTTCAACCTCATGGGCACGACCGATCAGCGGATCAACATCGCCTTTGATCGCCTTTTTGTTGAGATCGACACAGTATTTGGCCAGCGCGGATTCTTTATCCTCGCTGCTGGGTTGATGCGACGAGGTCGGGCCCTCATCCTCATGCTCTTCTGCGCCGGTGATCGGGCGGGCCTCGCCAAACGCGGGGTCTTTGGCCACGCCATGGGCAATGAAATTCACCGCATCATAGCGCGTCATGTCCTGTTCTTGCAGGAAATAGGCGGCGTTCGATTCGCGTTCGGCAAAGATCGCGACCAACACATTGGCGCCGGTGACCTCGGTGCGGCCTGAGGATTGGACATGGATGGCGGCGCGTTGAATCACGCGTTGGAAGGAGGCGGTGGGCACCGCCTCAGATCCCTCAACATCGGTGACGAGTGTTGAAAGATCGTCTTCTATGTAATCCAGCAGGGTTTTTCGCAACTCCTCGAGCTCAACATTACAGGCCTGCATCACGCGCGCCGCGTCGGGCTCGTCGATCAGGGCCAACAATAGGTGTTCCAGGGTCGCAAGTTCATGGCGGCGGGCATTTGCCAGCGCCAAGGCTGCATGGATGGCTTGCTCAAGGGTGTTCGAAAATGACGGCACGTCTTTTGTGCTCCTTGCTTTCGGGGTCTGGAGGGGGGCGTTTCATGGCCCCGCAACCATAACCGTGGCCTCATACTCTTAAAGTTCGATTGAAACGCGCGCGCTTCAAGGAAAAAAGTGGTTAACACCTCTACTTTTTTGTGAGGCATCAAGATTTGGGCGGTTTGGTACGCAGATTACCCTCTTTATCTCTTAAACATGTATGACAGTGCGAAGGGATTGCAAGGAGAGAAAGCGTTTCGGGCCAAACCTGAATCACGCGTTTGTTCTGTGACGCCCATACCGCGTTAGGTTTCGTGCGTTTCGGGTTTAAACCGTGTCTCACCTTAAACCCGAAACGCTTTTGAGGACTCAGAAGCGATCCTTTCGCGCGCGGATCTCGGTAAACGCCTCAAGGTCGGAGGCGTCTGTGAGGCCCAGATGGGTTTTTACCTCGAAGAGCCCTGCGCGCAAAAACGGATTGGTGGCGCGCTCCAAGGACAAAACAGAGGGCACAGTGGCCAAACCTTTTGCCCGCGCCGCCTCGATGTCGTTGATCCGCGCCAAAAGGGCCGCATTGTCGGGCTCAATCGTTTTGGCAAATTTGGCATTGGCGGCAGTGTATTCATGGCCGGAATAAATCACCGTATCGTCGGGCAGCGCCATAAAGCGGCTCAGCGTGTCCCACATTTGCGCAGGCGTGCCCTCAAAGAGGCGGCCACAGCCAAGCGCCATCAGGCTATCGGCGGTGAAAAGTGCCTTGGCCGAAGGCAGGTGATAGGCGATGTGACCCACAGTGTGACCATCGGCGGCCAAGACATTGACCTGATGCCCGGCAAAATCGAAACTCTGCCCCGGTTCCACCACGCGGGTCAAAGGTGGCAGGCGGTGTTGGTCGGCTTTCGCGCCCGTCACCTGCGCGCCCGTGGCCTCAACCAGTGCGGCCGTGCCGTCAATGTGATCCCAATGATGATGGGTCAGCCAAATCTCGTCCAAGTGCCAACCGCGCTCTGCCAGTGCCGCCAAAATCGGTTCGGGATCTGCGGCGTCGACCAAAGCGGTGCGGCCACTGATCGGATCATGCACGAGGAAATCGTAATTGTCAGACAGGGCTGCGACGGTGACGATCTCGACGCCTTTCTCATGGGCCATAGCATTTTCTCCGGCTTTGGGTCATTGTTCCTTTAACATTTGGCGCAAGGCTACCGATTGCAATGCATCTCGACGTTGTTGAGCTTAGAAATTTTTACTACCGGACCGGATTGGGGCGCGCGGCACAGCGGGCGATCCGCAATCAGGTCGTGGAATTTTGGCCCGATGCCTCGCGTCAGACGGTGGCGGGGTTTGGTTTTGCTGCGCCATTGTTGCGGCCCTTTCTGGAGGATGCCCGTCGGGTTGTGGCCTTGATGCCGGATCAACAGGGGGTGATGCATTGGCCCGCAGGTCTGCCCAATGTGTCGGCGCTGTGCCCGGAAACGCGCTGGCCGATCCAGACCGGGTTTGTTGATAAATTGGTGGTGATGCACGGGCTGGAAACGTCGGACAATCCGCAGCCTTTGCTGGCGGAATGTTGGCGGGTGCTTGGCCCCGGCGGGCGGGCGTTGTTTGTGGTGCCAAACCGGGGCGGGCTTTGGTCTCGTTCAGACAGCACACCCTTTGGCTACGGTCGTCCTTATTCGTTGGGCCAACTCGAAAGCCAATTGCGCCAAGCCGGGTTCATCCCCGAACGCCACGCTGCCGTATTGTTTCAACCGCCATCGCACAAACGCTTTTGGCTGCGCTGGGGGCCGGTGTGGGAACGGGTCGGGCGACGTGTCTCTACCGCTTTGGCGGGGGGGGTGTTGATGGTTGAGGTGTCGAAACAGGTCTACGCCCAAACCGGATCAGGCACCCCCGAAGCGGTCCGCCGCCCCAGCCGGGTGTTGGAGGGGTTGCGGCCTGTTCCAGAGGCAAAACCGGTCTGATAAAACCGGTCTGATCGAGTGTGCCGATGTCGGAGCGCGATGTCGGAGCGCTCAGCCCCTTGCCGAATTACCATGCTGAATTTCTGTATTCTATGACAAGGGCTTTCACGCGGATGTGAAACTGTCGGCTTATTGCCGCCAAATAGGGCGGAAAATGGCGAGATTTTATCGGCGAAAATCATCTCAAGTTGCTGAAATACAATGAATTTTGGGATTTCCCTGACGGCTCTGGAGCATCTTGGTCAAGCGTTTAGATGAGGTCGGTAAGGCGCGCAGGATTGCAGCCTTGTGTTCTTAATTAGGAAAGGACTTCATTTATGGGTCTCAATAAAATCACCCCCGCCCTCGCCGCTCTTTTGCTTTCGACAGCCGCTCTCCCGGCCTTTGCCCAGAGCACGACGGTGTTTACCAGTGTTGATGCTGTTGATGATAATGTCGATGCAATCGAAGAACGCATTCAGGACGAATTCGATGACGCGCGTGACTCGCGCAATTTCGGTCGCGGCGCAGGCATGAACGGGGCTTATGGCTCCGTCTCCGCTACAGTCAACGCCACCTCCGGCAACTCTGACACCAAAGATGCCGGCATTGGCGCACGCTTTGGCTTTGGGGATGGCATCAACGGCCATGATTTCGCCTTGAGCTACAACTACAGCGAAGACGAAGACGACACGACCGCGAACTCTCTGGCTGCGGCCTATGACTACACCCGGATGTTCAATGAGAACCTCTACGGCTATGGTCAAATCCGCACCAAATACGACGAGTTCAGCTCTTATGAGACGGACAGCTTCGTGGGGATCGGTCTTGGCTACCGTGTTGTGAACACCAATGACGTCTCTTGGTCGCTTCAGGCCGGTCCGGGCTACCGTTACGCCGAAGTTGCGGATGGCTCGTTCGAAGATGATATTGATGAGATCGCGGGATCTGTCAGCTCCAAGCTTTTTTATGATATTGGCAATGGCATGTTCTTCACCAACGACACGGACATCATCGGCTCTGACGCGGACACGTCCGTGACCAACGATTTGGCGTTCAACGTGTCGCTGAACGGCCCGCTCGCCATGCGCACGTCGCTTTTGACCGAGTTCAACAGTGATCCGCTCGCGGGCTTTAAGCACACCGACAACACACTCGGCGTGTCACTGGTCTATTCGCTGAAATAACGCGACCGCTTTTACCAACATCAGGTATGCAATGGGAAACGGGGGCCACAGGGTCCCCGTTTTCGCTATGTTTCGTTTTGACATGCCCCGGTCTTCCATACTGCTCTTCCATGCTGCTGAAACGGGTCTGAAACCCGTGTGTCTTTCGTGGCGCGGGCTGTGCGTGGGCTGTGCGCGGGCTGTGCCGCACACGGCCCGAAAAAGACATCTGAGAGATGCCCTGTGGCAGGGAATCGCACGATTCCGTGAATGCGGCACGGGGGGCGAAACTTTCTGCTATAATTTTTTTTTGTGCCGTCACGTCCCGGATTTCTTAACGTATTGAAATACAAACGAAGCAACTTTCAAACTGTTGGCGCTAAAGTCGCCAATCTGTCGCGCAACAAGGTTGCGGCATGGATGAGCCTCTGCTACATCCACGCTGATTTTGCTGCTCGCGCGTGTGACGTGCGGGTTTATCAAGCTGCCCAATCTCAGTTCAAAATCCCGGCAACGGGGCGGCTGGGAGACGGCCCAAAGACATCGGAAGGGTGGACGTGTCCGAACCAGCTTCGATCTCCCGCGGCATCGCCGCACGCTATGCAACGGCCATTTTTCAATTGGCCAAAGAAGGCAATGCCATCAAGGCTCTTGAGGGAGACGTGGCAACATTGTCCACCGCCCTCAGTGAGAGTGCCGATCTGACGGCTCTCATCTCCTCGCCGCTCTATTCGCGCGAAGAGCTTGAATCCGCGATTGTCGCCATCGCCAAAAAGGCTGGCCTGTCGGACATCTTGTCCAACACTCTGGCGCTGATGGCTCAGAATCGCCGGATTTTTGCCCTGCCGCAACTTGTGGCCTCTTTGAGCGATATGCTTGCCGAAGAGCGTGGCGAAGTGACGGCCGAGGTTGCGTCCGCAAAGGCGCTGACCAAAACGCAGACCACCAAACTTGCCAAGACCCTCTCTGAGACCTTTGGCAAGGACGTGACTATCAATGCGACCGTGGATGAAGCCCTCATCGGCGGTCTTGTCGTTAAAGTGGGTTCGAAGATGATCGACACGTCGATCGCCTCCAAACTCAACTCCCTCCAGAATGCAATGAAAGAGGTCGGATAATGGGAATCCAGGCAGCCGAAATTTCTGCGATCCTCAAGGAGCAGATTAAAAACTTTGGCCAAGAGGCCGAAGTCGCTGAAGTGGGGCGCGTGCTCTCCGTCGGGGACGGGATCGCGCGCGTGTACGGTCTCGATAATGTTCAAGCCGGTGAGATGGTCGAATTCCCCGGTGGTATCCGCGGGATGGCGCTCAACCTTGAAGCCGACAACGTCGGTGTCGTGATCTTCGGGTCCGACCGCGCGATTAAAGAAGGTGACGTTGTGAAACGCACCAAGTCCATCGTGGACGTGCCCGCCGGTGACGCGCTTTTGGGTCGCATCGTGGACGGTCTGGGCAATCCGATTGACGGCAAAGGTCCGATCAACACCGCCGAGCGTCGCATCGCAGACAGCAAGGCGCCGGGCATTATTCCGCGTAAATCCGTGCACGAACCGATGGCAACGGGCCTCAAATCCGTGGACGCGATGATCCCGATTGGTCGTGGCCAACGCGAACTGATCATTGGCGACCGTCAGACCGGTAAAACCGCTGTGGCTCTCGACGCGATCCTCAATCAAAAATCCTATAACGATGCAGCCAAGTCTGAAAACGACAAACTGTACTGCATCTACGTGGCAATCGGTCAGAAACGCTCTACCGTGGCTCAGCTTGTTAAAAAGCTCGAAGAAACCGGTGCGATCGAATACACCATCGTTGTGGCCGCAACCGCGTCCGATCCGGCGCCGATGCAGTTCATGGCACCGTATTCCGCCACAGCAATGGCTGAGCATTTCCGCGACAATGGCCGCCACGCTTTGATCATCTATGATGATCTCTCGAAACAAGCTGTGTCCTATCGCCAGATGTCCTTGCTTCTGCGTCGTCCGCCGGGGCGTGAAGCCTATCCGGGTGACGTGTTCTACCTCCACTCTCGCCTGCTGGAACGCTCTGCGAAACTCAACGAAGATTTCGGGTCTGGCTCGCTCACCGCTCTGCCGATCATTGAAACTCAGGGTGGCGACGTGTCCGCGTTTATTCCGACCAACGTGATTTCCATCACCGACGGTCAGATTTTCTTGGAAACCGAACTGTTCTACCAAGGTATCCGTCCCGCTGTGAACACCGGTCTTTCGGTGTCCCGCGTGGGCTCCTCGGCTCAGACCAAAGCCATGTCCTCCGTGGCGGGTCCGGTGAAACTGTCGCTCGCTCAGTACCGCGAGATGGCAGCGTTTGCTCAGTTCGGGTCTGACCTTGACGCCTCCACTCAGCGTTTGCTGAACCGTGGTGCGCGTTTGACCGAGTTGATGAAACAGCCGCAGTACTCGCCGTTGACCAACGCCGAAATCGTCTGCGTCATCTTTGCTGGCACCAATGGCTACCTGGACAAAGTCCCGGTGAAAGAGGTTGGCAAATATGAAGCACAGATGCTTGAGTTCCTGCGCAACCAGCACGCCGATATTCTTGAGTGGATCACAAACGAAGATCCCAAGATCAAAGGCGAGCCTGCAGATAAGCTTAAGGCTGTTCTGGACGAATTCGCCAAGACTTACGCGTAATCCCGAGGATTAAGGACAGCTAGATGCCCAACCTCAAGGACCTTAAAAACCGGATCGCCAGCGTGAAATCCACGCGGAAGATCACGAAGGCCATGCAAATGGTGTCTGCCGCAAAATTGCGGCGGGCCCAGGATGCGGCCGAGGCCTCGCGCCCCTATGCAGAGCGTTTTAACGCTGTGCTGGGTGCGTTGTCGGCCTCTGTAGGTGGCTCTGATACCGCGCCCCGGCTTCTGGCCGGGACGGGGAAAGATGATGTGCAGCTGCTCGTTGTCATGACCTCTGAAAAGGGGCTGTGCGGTGGCTTCAACACCAATATCGTAAGATTGGCGCGCCTGCGGATCGCTGAACTCAAAGCCCAAGGCAAAACGGTGAAAATCATTACCGTTGGCAAAAAGGGCCGTGAACAGTTGAAACGCGATTACTCGGATCTGTTTGTCGAACATTTTGACCTCTCTGATGTCAAAAAGCTCGGCTATGTCCACGCGCAGAACATCGCCAAAGGTCTTTTGGCCCGCTTCGACTCGCTTGAGTATGATGTGGCCACGATCTTTTATTCGAAGTTCCAAAACGTGGTGACACAGGTGCCGACCGCCCAGCAGATCATCCCCGCCGCCTATGAGGCAAGCGAGGATGCCGGAGGCGCTCTGTACGATTATGAGCCGTCCGAAGAGGCCATCTTGGCTGACCTTCTGCCGCGCGGCGTGGCCACGCAAATCTTTGCAGCTCTTTTGGAAAACGCGGCCTCCGAGCAGGGTGCGCGCATGTCCGCAATGGACAACGCAACCCGCAACGCAGGCGACATGATCGACCAACTGACGATCCAGTATAACCGCTCGCGTCAGGCCGTCATCACCAACGAGCTTATCGAAATCATCTCGGGCGCTGAAGCGCTCTAAGAACACCGGAGACAGATACATGGCACAAGCAAAAGGCAAGATCACGCAGGTGATTGGCGCCGTTGTGGACGTTCAGTTCGATGGCGACCTTCCCGCTATTCTGAACGCTCTTGAAACCGACAACAACGGCAACCGTCTGGTTCTCGAAGTTGCTCAGCACCTTGGTGAAAACTCTGTGCGCACCATCGCGATGGACGCCACCGAAGGTCTCGTGCGCGGTCAGGACGTGACCGACACCGGCGGTCCGATCACCGTTCCTGTGGGTCCGGCCACCTTGGGTCGCATCCTGAACGTCACCGGCGATCCGGTTGACGAAAAAGGCCCGGTCAACGCCACCGAATTCCGTCCGATCCACGCAGAAGCACCGGATTTCGACCAGCAGGCGACCGAAGCCGAAATCCTCGTCACCGGCATCAAAGTGATTGATCTTCTCGCCCCTTACTCCAAAGGCGGTAAAATTGGTCTCTTCGGTGGTGCGGGCGTTGGTAAAACGGTTCTCATCCAAGAGCTCATCAACAACATCGCCAAAGTGCACTCCGGTCTGTCCGTGTTTGCCGGCGTTGGCGAGCGGACCCGTGAAGGGAATGACCTTTACTACGAAATGATCGAATCCGGCGTTTTGACTCCTGACAACCTCACGGACTCCAAAATTGCTCTGGTTTACGGTCAGATGAACGAGCCTCCCGGAGCGCGTATGCGTATTGCTTTGACCGGTCTGACCTTGGCCGAGCAATTCCGTGACGCGACCGGCGCAGACGTTCTGTTCTTTGTGGACAACATCTTCCGCTTTACACAGGCTGGTTCCGAGGTGTCCGCACTTCTCGGTCGTATCCCGTCTGCTGTGGGCTACCAGCCGACATTGGCCACCGACATGGGCGCGATGCAGGAACGCATCACCTCCACCAAAAACGGCTCGATCACCTCGATCCAAGCTGTGTACGTTCCGGCCGATGACCTTACCGACCCGGCACCGGCAACTACCTTTGCTCACTTGGATGCAACCACGGTTCTTAACCGCGCGATCTCCGAACTTGGTATCTACCCGGCTGTTGATCCGCTCGACTCGACCTCGCGTCTCATGGACCCGCAGATCGTTGGCGAAGAGCACTATTTGGTGGCACGTGACGTTCAGAACATCCTTCAGCGCTACAAGTCGTTGCAGGACATCATCGCCATCCTCGGCATGGACGAATTGTCGGAAGAAGATAAGCTGACCGTGGCGCGCGCCCGTAAAATTCAGCGTTTCCTCTCTCAGCCGTTCGACGTGGCAAAAGTGTTCACCGGCTCTGATGGTGTGCAGGTTCCGCTCGAAGACACGATCTCTTCGTTCAAAGCTGTTGTTGCTGGCGAATACGATCACCTGCCGGAAGCTGCCTTCTACATGGTTGGTGGGATCGGTGACGTGCTCGCAAAAGCCGAAAAACTGGCCGCTGAAGCTGCTTAATCGTTCACCCTAAGCGTTTCGAGATACAGACCCTCTGGGATTGATCTCGAAACGCTCGCGACATCAATATCGGGCACAGGTTTTCCCCAGTATTGTGAGCGACATGCCGGGAAAACCATTTGAAGGAGGCCATTCATGGCTGCTAATGTCCAATTTGATCTCGTCTCTCCTGAGCGGAAATTGACCTCCGTTCTCGTGGAGCAGGTGCAGATTCCGGGGGCCGATGGTGACCTCACCGCGATGGCCGGTCATGAGCCGACCATCTTGTCGCTGCGTCCCGGTCTTTTGACCGCGACCGGTCCAGGTGTTGAGGAGCAATATGTCGTGACGGGGGGCTTTGCCGAGCTGTCCGCCGACACGATCTCTGTTTTGGCCGAACTGGCCCTGCCGCGGGGCGAAATGTCCCAAGAGGTCGTCACCGATCTTCTCAAGCAGGCCACCAAAGCCCACGAAGAAGCGCATCCCGACGAACATCACATGACCCAAAAATTCCTCGCTGATCTGGTTCATATCGCCGAGGATCTTGGGTTCCACACCAATCTCTGATTGGCTGTGACACAGGTTTGAAAAGCCCCGCAGTTCGCGCTGTGGGGCTTTTTCTATGCCTGATGTCAGGTGCGCGTCCGTTGAGTGCAACCAGAGTGCGCATTCGATTGACCTGGCTCGCCCTTTTCCGCTTCCCTTTTGGATACCTTTTAGGGCAATCTGAATCGGGGACAGAGATCAAAAGACCAAATGTTACGAATTGATAGTCATCAAATTGGAATAGAACAGGGTTCCATCCTGCTTTTTTCGGATTTTCAGGACGGCGGAGCGATGTGGACGGGCACAGGCCCGCGCGAGCTGCGGCGTGTCGTCGAATTTGACGAGGCGTTTAGTCAGAACCCCATGGTTCAGGTCAGCCTGTCGATGCTCGACATTGATCAAACCACCAACCACCGCGTTGATATAACAGCCGAAATGGTCTCCGAGGACGGGTTTGTGATTGTCTTCCGCACCTGGGGTGACACAAAGATTGCCCGCGTGCGCGCCGATTGGATGGCCATCGGCCCGGTGCGTCATGAGGATGACTGGAACCTCTATTGAGCCACGGCTGACATGAAAAAGGCGCGTGGAGGTCCCATCGCGCCTTTCGTTTGTCTCACTATCAGATCGTTAAATCCGAAACGCTTTAGGGGTGATAGACACCCTCATAAAGCGGCACCAGCGTCTTGTCTTCAAACAAGCTGGACACAGAGGTGCCGTTCCACGTGTTGATGATCGCCTGTGCAAACAGCGGCGCGGTCGGCACGATGCGGATGTTTTTACAGGCTTTCGCCGTATCCGAGGCCTCAATCGAGTCGGTGATGACCAGTGAAGAGAGTTTGGAATTGGTCACGCGCTCAACGGCTGGGCCGGAGAGAACGCCGTGGGAAATATAGGCATGCACCTCAGCGGCACCATGTTCCATCAATAGTTCCGCCGCTTTACACAGTGTCCCTGCGGTGTCGACAAGGTCGTCGACGATGATACATTTTTTGCCAGCGACATTGCCGATGACGGTCATTTCGGCCACTTCACCGGCCTTTTCGCGGCGTTTGTCGACGATGGACAGCGGCGCTTCGATGCGTTTCGCCAATTCGCGGGCGCGGGCCACACCACCAACGTCGGGGGACACGATCATGATGTCTTCCAGGCCCTCTTTGAAATTATGTTTGATGTCGAGGGCGAACACCGGCGAGGCGTAAAGGTTGTCCACCGGAATATCGAAAAAGCCCTGAATCTGGGTCGCGTGCAGATCCATCGTCAGCACCCGCTCAATCCCCGCTTCGACCAACATATTGGCGACAAGTTTGGCGGTGATCGGCGTGCGGGCTTTGGTGCGGCGGTCCTGACGGGCGTAGCCGAAATAGGGGATCACGGCGGTGATCCGACCCGCGCTGGAACGGCGCAGTGCGTCGGTGATGATCAGCAATTCCATCAGGTTGTCATTGGCCGGGTTCGACGTCGGCTGAACGATAAACATGTCCTCGCCGCGCACGTTTTCATAGACCTCGACGAAAATCTCGCCGTCATTGAACCGTTCCACACGCGCATCGCACAGGTCGATGGACATGCCCCGGTGCATCGACAAGCGCCGAGCGATGGCGTTGCCAAGCGTGCGGTTGGCATTTCCTGAAATGATTTTCGGTTCGTGTGTGGAGGGCATGAGCGCATTTCCCGAGGTGATTTGGCCAGATCTGTCACGGAATCGTAACGTGCCCACCGCTTACCACTCAGACCGCGCATCGTCTATGTCAGAGGTAAGGTGCGCTGTGCGATCTGTGTCTTTCTCGTCATTTTGCGGTGAAACCGGTTTCCCGTCATGCCCGCGCGCAGTAACGTCCTGTCAAAGCGCATCCACCGGGAGGGACCAAATGGCCCATATTGATTACTATTTTTCGCTCTTGTCGTCCTTCACCTATCTCGCGGGCGACCGGTTTGCCCAAATCGCGGCGGATCACGGCGCGACTGTCCGCTACAAACCGTTCGACATTCTCACCTTGTTTGACCGCACTGGCGCGCCACGTCCGGCGCAGCGCGCCGAGGGGCGCAAACTGTACCGGATGCAGGAACTTAAACGCTTTGCCGCCAAATTGGACAAGCCAATGAAGTTTGAGCCGGCATTCTGGCCGACCAACGTTGCGCCTGCCTCCTATGCGGTGCTCGCGGCGCAAGAGGCGGGGGGCGGTGATCTCGACGGATTGGTGCAGCGCCTGTTGACCGCGGTTTGGGAAGAGGACAAAAATATCGCGGATGACGCGGTGATCACTGAGGCGCTCGAGGCCTCTGGCTTTGATCCGATGTTGTCGATGACCGGAATGTTGAAGGGCGCAGAGGTCTATGCGCGCAACCTTGAGGATGCGCTTTTGACCGGGGTGTTTGGGTCGCCATTTTATATCGTGACCGACACGGATGAGCGGTTTTGGGGGCAGGATCGGTTGGACGATCTGGACGCCTATTTGGCGACGCTTTAGTCGGCAAACGCCGCCAAAAGCGCATCCACATCGGCCTCTGTCGTTGACCAGCTTGCAACAAAGCGCGCGAGCATCGGCTGATCCGGGTCGCCTGTCATAGGCTGTGGGCCCCAAAGGTTATAGACCGCGCCGCGCGCCTTTGCTTTGGCGTGTTGGGCACGGGGCAGGCGGGCAAACACCATATTGCCCGCTACCTCATAGGCCAAATCGCCGCCGATCTCGGTGATCCCGGCGGCCAATCGCGCGCCCATGGCATTGGCCTGGGTTGCCAGCTCCAGCCAAAGATCATCCTCCAGCCATGCGAGCAGTTGCGCCGAAACGTAGCGCGCTTTTGACAGGTTGTGCCCACCGCGCATCCGGTTGCTTTCAAAGGTATTTTTGAACGAGGGATCAAACAGGATCGCCGCCTCCGCCGCCATCGCGCCGGTTTTGGTCGCGCCCAAGGAGAGGCTTGCGAGTTCGCGGGTCATTTCCCATGGGGAGGCTTTCGAGGCCGCCAGCGCATTGGCAAACCGCGCGCCATCTAAGTGCAGCGGCAACTCCGCCGCATCTGCGATCGCGGCGATGTCCGCGGGGCTATAAAGCTCGCCAAATTCGGTCAGGTTGGTCACGGAGACGGCGGCAGGTGGGCTGGCGTGAATGTCATCTTTGTCGGTGTCAGCGAGAATTTCGATGCGCAAAGCCTCGGGCGCGAGGCGGCTGGCCGTGCCGGGCAAGGGTTTGAGTTTCGCCCCGCCGGAATAAAATGGCACAGAGTTGCGTTCATCCACCTCGATATGCGCGGTTTTGTGGCAATAGATGATGCCCCAAGGCGGGGTCATCGCCGCCAGGATTGCCGCATTGGTGCCGGTGCCCGAAGTCATCGGATAGACCAAAGCGTCCGGGGCCTGAAACAGGTCACGCAACCGCTCGGTCAATTCCGCCGTCCAGCGATCCGTGCCATAGGGGGCGGCGTAGCCGTCATTGGCTTTGGCCAGCGCTTCCATCAGTTTCGGATGCACGCCGGAGGTGTTGTCAGACCCAAAAAACATCAGCTCGGTTCCTCAATGATATAGTCTTCCCACTCGTCCTCATCGACCTCGAATTCCGGGACGGTGCGTCCGCGCACAGAGACGCCGGCAGCATGAACACTTTCGGGATCTCCGGTCAACAGCGGGTGCCAGTCGGGCAGCTCGCGCCCCTGCCACAACAGGCGATAGGCGCAGGTGACGGGCATCCAATAGGCGTGGGTTTCGATGGTCTCGGGGCTGAGTTGAATGCACTCAGGCACAAGGTTTTTACGGATCTGATATTGGGCGCATTGGCAGGACTGATCGTCCAAAAGGCGACAGGCGACACGGGTCAAAAACACCTCGCCTGTGTCCGCATCCTCGATCTTGTTGAGGCAACATTTGCCGCAGCCATCACACAGCGCTTCCCATTCCTCGGGCGTCATCTTTTTGAGCGGGACGGTTTCCCAGAACCGGGGGCGCGTGCTCATTCCAGAGCGCCAAGGATCTGACGCGCGCACTCGCAATCGGCATTCATCTGCGTGATCAAGGCGTTCAGGTCGGTGAACACCAATTCGGGCCGCAGGTACTCCACAAAGGCGACGGAGAGATGTTCGTCGTAAAGATTGCCTTCAAAATCAAACACGAAAGTCTCAAGGCACGGCAGGTTGGCACCAAAGGTCGGCTTGACGCCCAAGGAGGCGGCACCTTGGTAATTGCCTTTGTTCGGGCCGGTGAGGACATCGACCAGCACGGCGTAGACGCCAAATTTTGGCGCGTGCAGTCCGGCGATGGACATGTTGGCCGTCGGAAAGCCAAGGTCGCGACCGCGTTTGTCGCCATGGCCGACCATACCCTCGATGCGGTGCCAGTGGCCCAGCATATTGGCGGCATCTTGCGGGCGGCCTTCGGCTAAAGCCACGCGGATCGCCGAGGAGGACGACACACCACCATCGGTTTCCAAAAGCTCGGCCACGGTGACGCCAAACCCCATGTCCTCGCCAAACCGTTTGAGGTCCTCGACAGTGCCGGCCCGTTTGGTGCCAAAGCAAAAATCGGCCCCGACCACGACATGCGTCAGGCCAAGCCCGTCTTTGATCACGCTGCGGGCAAATTGGTCTGGGGTCATCGCCGCCATGTCGGCGTCAAACGGCAGTTGAAACAACTGCTCAACCCCCAGTTTCGCCAGCCGATTGGCTTTGGCCTCGGCATTCATCAGGCGAAAGGGCGGGGCACCAGGGGCGAAATATTCACGCGGATGGGGTTCAAAGGTGACAAGACCCAGCGGGCCATGTTGGCGCGCGAGGTCGATGACACGGCGGTGACCAAGGTGTACACCATCAAAATTGCCAATGGCGGCAGAACAGCCTTTGGCCTCGTCAGGAATGTCGGTCCAGTGCGTGTGAATCTGCATGGGGCTCCTCGCGGGGAGCCCCCCGCGTCAGTCGAATTTGCGGCTCGGCGCAAGCACCATAGCCTCGCCTTTCAAGACTACGGTATCGCCTACGGTACAGCGACATTCAAGAGCAACCCGGCGTTTTGCATGGATGATGTCGGTCACGGTCACTTCGGCCAACACAGTGTCGCCGGGGCGCACGGGGGCGAGGAATTTCAAAGTCTGGCCCATGTAGATGGTGCCATGGCCGGGCAATTGCTCGCCAATCACCGCCGAAATGAGACCCGCAGTCAACATGCCATGGGCGATGCGGCCTTCGAAAATCGTGTCGTTGGCATAGTCATCGTCGAAATGCACGGGGTTGCGGTCGGTCGAAATTTCACCAAACAGCTCGATGTCATGATCGGTGATGGTCTTGCGCAAAGAGCGTGTCATCCCAATCTCGATGTCCTCGATGCAGATGGTTCCGCGGGGCATATTGTCCAACATGATCTCCGAATCCTTCGCTGTGTTGCAGTGCAGCATAGACCTAAATCATAAGCGAAACAATATTGCGCGAAAGAAAAAAACTAAAATGTGATGTTGTGCGTAAATATATTTCTCACGACATGTCTCTTATTTGAGGCACTTTGGCAATGGCGCGGCATATCCGCCGTGCCATTGCCGTTTAACGCATCTCGCATTTGATCAGATACAAAGCATCCGCATCATCGAAGGCTTTAGCGTAGAAGGGAAATGGCCGCCGTCGGAGCCAGGTTTTGCTCGGAGAGCCACATTTTAAGTCGCGCTGGATCGGGGTTGACCGGATCGGGGCCGAATTCTTTCGCCGCCAAGCCGCCGGTGATGAACAACACGTCCAAGCCCTCACCAATGCCGCCCATCACGTCGGTGCCAATGCCATCGCCAATGCACAGAATGCGCGCGTCCTCGATGTCGGCGAGGCGCGACAGGCGACGCCGGGCCAGATCATAAATCGGCGGGTGCGGTTTGCCGAAATAGAGGCTCTCACCGCCCATCTCGGTATAAAGCGCGGCCAAAGCCCCGGCGCACCATTCCCGAACCTCGCCACGATCCACAACAATGTCAGGGTTGGCACAGAGCAGTTTCATGCCCTTTTGCTTGGCGTAGAGGAAGGTGCCGCGATACTCTTCGGGATCGGCCAGAGGGTCTTCTGGACCGGAGCAGACAATGCCCTCCGCGTCTTTCAGCGGCACTTCGGTGATCTCAAGCGCTTCTTCCATAATGATGTCCATCGGCTGCATGAAATCGTCTTTGAACATGTCGCCGATGTGGTGCACCTTTTGCCCCACCACGCCCAGATACATTGCCAAACGCGCCGAATCGCCAGAGGTGGCAATGGCGTCATAGGCGTCATCCGGCACACCAAATTCTTTGATTTGGGTCGCAACCGAGCGCCAAGGCCGCGGGGAGTTGGTCACCAACACCACCTTGCCGCCGGTTTTGCGATAGTCTTGCAGGGCGGCACAGGCCTCGGGGTAGGCGGTTACGCCGTTGTGGACACAGCCCCACAGATCGACGAACAGCGCGTCGTAATTGGTGGAAATTTCGGAGAGCGATTGGATCAGGCGGGTCATGGGGGCCTCTGAATTTAGGGTCGCCTTTGATATAGGCTATTTGGGCGAAAAGGGGAGGGGCGGCATCAAGCGCGACTGATCGGGACCCTCAGCATGTTAGACTCCAAAAGCTTTGGGGTAGATCAGCGCGGGAGTTTTCGTCTTTGCCGGGCCTGCGATCAAGGTGTGGTCCAGCGCGTAAGGAGTGGTGAAACCCTCCGGGATCGGGGCAAAGCCACAGCGCGTGTAAAACGCCGGATCGCCCAAAACGACCAAGCTGTTGCCGCTCATCTCCGCCCATTGCGAAATCATGCCAACAAGGCGCCGACCATGACCGTGACGTTGCATGTCGGGGCGGATGGCGACCGGGGCGAGGCAGAGCCAGCCTTTGGGCGAGATCATGGTCGAGAGCGCAGCATAGCCGACAAGTCCCTCGGAGGAGGGCAAGACCATTTCACCGGCAATCGCGCGGGTTTTGCGCAGATCCTCGACCAGTCTGGCCTCGTCTTTTTGACCAAAGGCAGCGGTCAAAAGGGCGGAGACCTCGTCTTCTTCGCCGCGTTTCAGTTCGCGCATGAAATCCGGGCGTGTCGCCATGAACGGCTCCTCAAACGAAAAAGGCCCGCCGGATTGGGCGGGCCTTTGGACTATAGCTTAGATTACAGCTTCAGGTTCGGAATGATCTGTTTTTTGCGGGACATGATGCCCGGCAACACAACGGAGTCGCCGGTGACCGTTGCGCCAAATGATTTCTCAGCCACGGTTTTGACCACATCGTTTTGCACAAACATTGTGGCTTCCTCATTGAGGATGTCGACCACGAACAACAACACATGATCTACGCCGTCTTCCTTGGCGACATCAATCATGGAGGCCAACAGGCTGGCCTTGCGGTCCAGCACGATTTTCGGCGCGGTGGTTTCCAACACGGAGACGCGGAATTTGGTGCCTTCGACGGCATATTCTTTCGAATCCATCCGCAACAATTCGGCGTCAGAAAAGGCGGAGACATCGGATTTGGCTTCGAACATTTCAGAGGCATATTGGCCCAGATTGATGTTCAACTCGGCGGCCAGTTTCACGGCCAGTTCTTTGTCCACATCCGTGGTGGTCGGGGAGCGGAATTCCAACGTGTCGGAGAGGATGCAAGACAGCATCGCGCCTTTGATATTGTCGGGCATTTTGGCGGCGTCATCGCCCATCAGGTCATACATGATGGTCGCGGTGCAGGCGAGCGGGCGGATGGTGATGTCGATCGGACCTTTGGTCTCAAGACCGCCCACAAGTTTGTGGTGGTCAATGATGGCGATGACATTGGCGTCGTTGATTGCGTCCGGCAATTCGGCCGGGTTGTTGGTGTCGACGATGACAACGTCTTGGCCTTCAGCAACTTCAGAAATGATCTCGGGCGTCTCGAACCCCCATTTCTCAACCACAAAAGCGGCTTCTGTGTTCGGCGCGCCCAAAAGCACGGGTTTGGCGTCAACGCCTTTCACTTCGTTGAGGTACCATGCCCAGATGAGCGGGGAACCGGTGGAATCTGTGTCAGGGGATTTGTGGCCGAAAACGAGCGTGGTCATATGTCTGTCCCATAGATAGCGTGAGGATATTGGTATTTCGCGGCCCTTATAGGCGGTGCAGCATGGCTTGTCACCTGTTGAGCGCGGGGCTGTTTCGGTGGGCCGCGTGCAGGGCATGTGGCGCTAAAACGCCCCCATATATCGGGGGGCGAGGCGAATGATATATTCTTCCTCATCGCGCGGTTCGACCCGCCAGCCCTCATAAATCAATTCCAGTCGGTTGTTTAAAAAACTGGCCGCATCGCCGGGAGCTGCTTGGAGGTCAAAGGGGCGATCCATCCCCGTCTCGATCAACGCGCGGACCTGATCGGCGCCGCGACCAAAACCACGGATGCCGCGCGGAATGCGTTCGTCCCTTGTCCGTGCGCGCCGTGTTGCGATGCGCGCGTCATGGGCCAGCGTGTCGTAATGCGATTGCCACAGCGCGCTGTCCAACAGTTTCAAATGCGCCAACATCAACGCGCTATCCACTTTGAATTTTGTGTGCTTGAGGGAATGGCCGCCGGGCATCATTTCGACCGGCGCTGTGATGATGCAGGGTTTACAAAACCGCGCGCGCAAAACGGCATAGGGTGCCTGTTCTGACAGAGGCTTGCTCCAATCCAGTCCCGCAAGATTGTTTTGGTCGCCATTCAGGGGCAGGACGTCATAGCCGACAGGGGCAAAATGGCCCTGATCCGCCAAAGACAGCAAATACTCCTTGCGGTCCGTGCCCACCTCAGGGTCCATGATGATCAGCTCATCGACGTCGTTGACCTGAACAACCTTGTAATATTCCAACAGGCCGGAGGCGTAGTTGGACAGGAACCGCCACCGGATCGCATCGAATTCCGCGTTGAATTCGCGCGGCAGGGTGATGTAATTTGTGCCCTCTGCGACGGCGGCTTGTGCCGGATCATTGCCGTGAGAAATGACAAACAGGTTTTCGCGGCCATAAGCGGCGGCGTTATGCTCGACCCATTTTTTGAGGAGTACGGGAGAATTCCATGCCATCGTGACTGCAGCAACTTTATTCGGTTTCACGTCAATCCCTTCTGTTCTCAAATGCGAGGCGATATCTTTATGAGCGCAGATATAGCAGAAGTTCCCAATGAGGAATTCGTTAGTTGCCGGAATGGGGCGTGAATTGGAGGGGATACCGTCATGACCCTGAAAGAAACCGATCTTTATTCGCCCGTCAAAGCCCATTTCGAAAGGCTTGGCTATGAGGTGAAAGCCGAGGTCAGGGGCGCCGATGTGATGGCGGTGAAACCAGATGAGGCCCCGGTGATCATCGAGTTGAAAACCGGGTTTTCGCTGATTCTGTTGCAACAGGGCATAGCCCGTCAGGCGTTGACCGATCAGGTCTACCTTGCCGTGCCACGGTGGAAGGGCAAGGCGGGTTGGCGGATGTTCAAGGGGAACCTTGGGCTGTGCAAACGCTTGGGGCTTGGGGTGATTTCGGTGAATGTTGCGGAGGGTACGGTGCAAGTGCATCACGATCCCCGGCCCTTTGTACCGCGTAAGAACAAGGTCAAGTCTGCCAAACTGGTCAAAGAATTTGCGACCCGCGAGGGCGATCCGAATCTTGGGGGCACCCCGGCAGGTGGGCGGGTGACGAGTTATCGCCAAAACGCCGTACGCTGTCGGGCGCATCTTTTGGAACATGGGCCGAGCAAAGGTCATGTGGTGGCAAAAGCCACAGGGGTGGTTCAGGCCACTCGGATCATGGCCGACAATCACTATGGCTGGTTTGTGCGTGCCTCTCTCGGCGTTTATACGCTCACAGATGCGGGCTTGAATGCGGAAATACCTTTGAAATCCTAGAGTTTCTTGCAAAATTGCACCTTGGGGGCACCAATGGTTTCGCAATGGTTTTGCCAAGGGCCCCCAAGCAATTTGAGCGCAGGCTTTGGCATAAATTTTTCAAATCACGACTGTTGACAGCTCTCCTTGTCCTCCCTAACTATGCAGCGTTGTCACTCACAGGCAGTGAGTGCTAACGCAAGATTTACGCCCACCCAAAGAGGTGGTGCTGACAACTGAAACTTTGAGCAAGGGAGCCTCGAAGATGGCATTTAAACCGCTGCATGACCGCGTTGTAGTTCGTCGCGTTGAAGGCGATGACAAAACCAAGGGCGGCCTGATCATCCCCGATAGCGCAAAAGAAAAACCGGCCGAAGGCGAAATCGTCTCCGTTGGTGAAGGCGCACGTAAAGACAGTGGCGAATTGATCGCGCCCTCCGTCAAAGCAGGTGACATCGTTCTGTTCGGCAAATGGTCCGGCACCGAAATCACCGTTGAGGGCGAAGAACTGCTCATCATGAAAGAGTCGGACATTCTCGGCATCATCGCCTGAGATCGTCCCCCTTTTCCTTTCACCTGAATTCAGGAGCTTACCATGGCTAAAGAAGTCAAATTCGACGTCGATGCACGCAACCGCATGCTGCGCGGCGTGAACATCCTCGCAGATGCTGTTAAAGTGACCCTCGGCCCGAAAGGCCGCAACGTTGTCATCGAAAAATCCTTCGGGTCCCCGCGTATCACCAAAGACGGTGTGTCGGTTGCCAAAGAGATTGATCTCGAAGACAAGTTCGAAAACATGGGCGCGCAGATGGTCAAAGAAGTGGCCTCGCGTACCAATGACGAAGCTGGCGACGGCACCACCACCGCCACCGTTCTCGCTCAGGCGATCATCAAAGAAGGCCTCAAGCAGGTTGCTGCTGGTCTGAACCCGATGGACCTGAAGCGCGGTATCGACCTTGCGACCCTCAAAGTCGTTCAGGCGATCAAAGACGCGGCACGCCCCGTCAACGACACCGCCGAAGTGGCTCAGGTTGGCACCATCTCCGCCAACGGCGAAGCTGAAATCGGTCGTCAAATCGCCGATGCGATGCAGAAAGTCGGCAACGACGGCGTGATCACCGTCGAAGAGAACAAAGGCATGGAAACCGAGACCACCGTGGTCGAAGGCATGCAGTTCGACCGTGGCTACCTGTCCCCGTATTTTGTCACCAACCCGGACAAAATGATCGCAGAACTCGAAGATTGCATCGTGCTCTTGCACGAGAAAAAACTCTCTTCGCTGCAGCCGATGGTGCCGCTCTTGGAGCAGGTCATCCAGTCGCAAAAACCGCTCCTCATCATCGCTGAAGATGTGGAAGGCGAAGCGCTTGCGACCCTCGTGGTCAACAAACTGCGCGGCGGTTTGAAAATCGCGGCTGTCAAAGCACCGGGTTTCGGCGATCGCCGCAAAGCCATGTTGCAAGACATCGCGATCCTCACCGGCGGTCAGGTGATCTCCGAAGATCTCGGCATGAAACTCGAAAATGTCACCATGGACATGCTCGGTTCCGCCAAGAAAATCACCATCACCAAAGATGAAACCACCATCATCGACGGCGCAGGTGCCAAGGCTGAGATCGAAGCACGCGTGGCTCAGATCCGCACCCAGATCGAAGAAACCACCTCTGACTACGATCGCGAAAAACTCCAGGAGCGTGTTGCGAAACTCGCCGGTGGTGTGGCCGTGATCCGCGTTGGCGGCATGACCGAAGTTGAAGTCAAAGAGCGCAAAGACCGTGTGGACGATGCTCTCAACGCAACCCGCGCCGCTGTCCAGGAAGGCATCGTCGTTGGCGGTGGTGTGGCTCTGGTTCAGGCTGGTAAAGTGCTCGAAGGTCTGACAGGCGAAAACTCTGATCAGAACGCCGGTATCGCCATCGTGCGCCGTGCGCTCGAAGCTCCGCTGCGTCAGATTGCCGAAAACGCTGGCGTCGATGGCGCTGTTGTGGCTGGCAAAGTGCGCGAATCCACCGACCTTACCTTTGGCTTCAATGCTCAAACCGAAGAATATGGCGACATGTTCGCGTTTGGTGTGATCGACCCGGCCAAAGTGACCCGCACCGCTCTGGAAGATGCGTCTTCCATCGCTGGTTTGCTGATCACCACCGAAGCCATGATCGCCGACAAGCCGTCGAAAGACGGCGGCAATGGCGGCATGCCCGACATGGGTGGCATGGGCGGTATGGGCGGCATGATGTAAGGGATTTCCACTCGGAAATCGCTTGGCATCAGCCCAATCGCTAAATCATTTAAGGGTCGCTTTCGGGCGGCCCTTATCTTTTGATCTGGGTGGTTCTTGGGCGAGTGCCAAAGATGTGGGGTGCGTTAAGTGCGGCAGGGCTGAAAAAACTTTTGGAATGCCATATGTCGCGCCCTGCCTGCCCAGAAAAACAACATATTCGCCTCAGTCCTATGATTTTACAAAGATAAGCCAGTTGCCGCTTGCATGCCCCATGCTCGCCCTGCAAAGTTTTAACAGCCCTTTTTAGAGATATAGACATGTTCTTGCGCCCCCTGACCACTGACGATGATCTGCCGCTGTCCATTTTGCTGGATGGCACATTTGGTGGTCCGGAGATGTACCGATTTGCTCTGGCTCTGCGTCAGGAAGAGGCGGTAGCCATGGAACGCGTGGCGGTCGAAGATGGGCGGATCATCGGTTATATTTGTTGTGCGCGCATGATCGTGCCGCAAGATTGGTGGGCGCTGTCGATTTTGGCGGTTTCTCCCAACCGACACAAACGTGGGATGGGGCGTGAATTGGTGACGCGTGGCATGAACCATGCCAAGCGCGAAGGCGCCAAAGCTGTGGTCGTTGTCGGTGATCCGGCCTATTTCCACCGGGTTGGGTTTTCAACGCTGGCGGCATCGCGTTTGGAGACGCCTTTTGCCTCCGAATACACCTCGCTCTATCCGATTGCGCCGGGCACCGGGATGCAATCTGAGCGCTTGATCTACCCCAAGGCCTACACGCGTCTCAATGAGAACCTTGTCACCTAAAGCGGTTTAGCTCGCTGGCCCCAAAACCGTATTCACATGGCCCATTTTACGGCCCGGTTTCGCATCCGCTTTGCCATAAAGATGGATCGCCATGGTGGCGTTCTTGGCAAACTCGGGGATGCGATCCACATCGTCGCCGATGAGGTTGAGCATCTCCACATTGGAGTGGCGCGCGCCATCCCCCAAAGGCCAGCCGACAACAGCACGAATGTGTTGTTCGAACTGATCAATCACACAGCCGTTTTGGGTCCAGTGGCCCGAATTGTGCACGCGCGGCGCGACTTCATTGACCACAAGCCCTTGCGGTGTGACAAAGAGTTCGACCCCCATGACACCGACATAATCCAGCGCATTCAATATTTTAGCGGCCAAAAGAACGGCATCGGTGCGCTGGGCGGGGGAGAGGCGCGCGGGCACGGTGGTGGTGTGCAAAATGCCGTTGATGTGGACGTTTTCACCCGGATCGAAACAGGAAATATCCCCCGCCTGACCGCGTGCGGCAATCACCGACACCTCATGGGTGAAGCTGACAAAGCCTTCCAAAACCGCCGCAGCGCCCGCCATATCGGCCAGCGCTTGTGGGGCATCGTCGGGCGACATGATCCGAGCCTGACCTTTGCCGTCATAGCCAAAGCGGCGGGTTTTCAAGATGGCATGGGTGCCAATTTCGGCCATGGCTTCGGCCAAATCGACAGCGTCATCGACGGCGGCAAAGGGGGCAACCGTCAGGCCCAGACCCGACAAAAACGCCTTTTCCGCCAAGCGGTCTTGCGACACGGCCAAGGCTTTGCGGTTTGGACGGATCGGCACGATGGATTCGATCAGATCAAGCGCAGACGTCGGCACGTTTTCGAACTCATAGGTCACCACATCGACGGAGTGCGCGAATGTTTTCAACGCCTCGACGTCGTCATAGCCAGCCTGGACATGAGCGTTGGCGACATGGGCCGCAGGGCAATCGCCGCCGGGTTCAAACACGCAGGTTTTGAACCCCAGACGGGAGGCCGCGACCGACAACATGCGGCCCAGTTGACCACCGCCAAGAATGCCGATGGTTGCGCCAGAGGGAAGAGGGGTCACATCAGTCATCGGCGGGTTCATCCGGGATGGAGGCAGAGAGGGCTTCGCGCCACGCATCCAGGCGTGCGGCCAGATCGGCATCGGTGATCGCCAAAATGCCAGCCGCCATCAGGCCGGCATTGGCTGCGCCCGCTTCACCAATTGCCATGGTGGCAACCGGGAAACCCTTGGGCATTTGCACGATGGAATAGAGGCTATCAACGCCGGACAAGGCGCGGGTTTGCACCGGCACGCCGACCACGGGGATGCGGGTTTTCGACGCCATCATGCCGGGCAAATGTGCGGCCCCGCCGGCCCCTGCGATGATCACTTTGAGACCCCGCCCCGCGGCCTCTTTGCCATAGCTCCAAAGCCGGTCCGGCGTGCGGTGGGCGGAGACGATTTTTGCCTCATAAGAGATGCCCAATTCGTCCAGAATTTCCGCTGCGCGTTTCATGGTCGGCCAATCGGATTGGCTGCCCATAATGATGCCGACGTCGACGCTCATATGATTGATCCCTCAGAAGATAGGTTCGCGATGTGTTGCACTCGCCCGCCTTATAACGCGCAGCCGATTTTACGCAACGGGACGTTTGGAAAAGCCGCTTTAAAGCGTTCCGCCATAAACCTGTCTCACGGGTTTATGGCGGAACGCCCACACCATTGATATGTCTGGCAGCGTCACGCCTTTCCCTGTCTCAGGTGAAAGGCGTGACGCTTTAGGCGATGATATCCGGAGTGATTTCATCTTCGATGACCGCGATCCGGTCCTTGAGCGACAGCTTTTGCTTTTTCATTCGCTGAAGCCGCAGGGCATCCAAATGGCCGGTTTGCTGCATCGCTTCAATGGCGACATCAAGATCACGATGTTCGCGTTTGAGCACTTCAAGTTTGACCCGAAGCACGTCGTTATGATCCATTCGGTTGGACACGTTCATCGCGTTGTCTCTATCTGTTTTTCTGGTCTGTTGTCGCCGCCAATATTGCGGGCGCGCGGTCTGTTTCAACTCTACTCCTAAACTTTCAAAACTCAAAGCACTCTGCTGGCCTCTCTTGAAGCCCGCGTTGCAACTCCCATATCTTAACCAAAGGGCTGCCGCTTTTGGGGTTCTTGATGGAACACAGTCGCTTCTGGGAGAGGACGTGTAATGACGAAAGTAAGTTTTGGTGCCCATCCGTTTCTGTTGGGATTCGACCAATTGGAACGTTTGGTGGAACGCACCGCAAAATCGGACGCGGGGGCTTACCCGCCTTATAATATCGAGCAATCCTCCGATCACACCTATCGGATCACCCTTGCCGTGGCTGGGTTTTCGGATGCGGACCTGTCGATCACTTTGGAGGACCGGCAGTTGGTTGTGCGCGGACGCCAAGCCGAGGATGCGGAGGCGCGGGTTTTCCTACATCGCGGCATCGCGGGCCGTCAGTTTCAGCGTGCTTTCGTGTTGGCCGATGGGGTCGAAGTCACCGGTGCGTCAACGGAAAACGGGCTATTGCACATAGATCTCAATCGCGCTGTGGCCGAAAGCGTTGTTCAAACCATTCAAATACGGAAGGGATAAGCCCATGAATGCTTCATACCCACATGTCCCGGCGGCAGGCGTCGGATCAGAGGAAAAAATTGTCTATGTACGTCCCGTTGCCGTGTCTGATTTGCCCAAAGAGGTGCAAAGTCAGGCCGAGGGCCTCGACCATATCTATTCGGTGAATGACGCTGACGGCACGCGGCTTGCGCTTGTTGCCAATCTTCCTTTGGCTTTCGCTTTGGCGCGTGAACATGACTACGCGCCGGTGAATGTGCACTAAAGCGTTTTGCTTTTGATCTGATTAAGATCAGGAGCAAAGCGCCCGCAACATCGAAGGCTTTAAAGACCCGTATCCTGCGCCAAACCGGGTAAACTCAAGGTATAGCCCCCTAAAAAGGCCAAATCAGTATTTGCGCTTGGGGGGCTTTCATCCCTATCTCTAGGTCAGGCACCACCGAGCCGGCACGCTCGGTCTTTCCCCAACTGACCTGAGAGTGAGCGTCATATGAAAACCTCCCAATCTTATTCCCTGCTGCAAAAGCTGTTGCACTGGGCCGTCGTTTTGACCTTTGCCTTTAACTATATCGTCTCTGATGGCATGGGGCGCGCGCTTGATGCGTTTTTGAAGACGGGGGTGAATGACACTCTCACCGCCAAATTCCATGTGATCGTTGGTGTTGTCACGCTTGCCTTGATGACCCTGCGCGTCCTTGTTCGTCTGATCCAAGGCGCGCCTGCGATGCCGCCTGCGCCGCACCCTTTGATGGAAAAAGCCGCGCAACTCGTGCATGTCGGTCTGTATGCGACCATGATCCTGACGCCAATGGCGGGGGCGTCTGCTTGGTTCCTTGGGGTCAAGATTGCGGGCGACGCCCATGAGGTTTTGGTCAACCTGACCGTCTTGCTCATCCTCGTTCACGTCGTGGCGGCGCTCTATCATCAGTTTATTTTGAAAGACAATCTGCTCAAACGGATGTCACTGCGCTGAGATCTCTCGCGCTGATTGCGCAAAAAAGCCCCGATCCTAAGGACCGGGGCTTTTTGATGACAAAGGTGTTGGGTCGTTATTGAGCGGCAATCAGACCCATGGCTTCGAGTTTCAAAATCACCTGATGCGCACAGTTGTCGACATCGGCGCCAACCGTATCCACGCGCAGTTCGGGTTTTTCCGGGACATCGTAAGGATCGGAAATCCCGGTGAATTCTTTGATCTTGCCTTCGCGTGCCAGTTTGTAGAGTCCCTTGCGATCACGTTTTTCACATTCTTCGATCGTGGTCGCGACATGGACTTCGACAAAGGCGCCAAAGGCTTCGACATCTTCGCGCACGGCGCGGCGGGTCGTTGCATAAGGTGCGATCGGCGCACAGATGGCGATACCGCCGTTTTTGGTGATCTCAGAGGCAACATAGCCGATGCGGCGGATGTTCAGGTCACGGTGCTCTTTCGAGAAACCCAGTTCGGAGGACAGGTTTTTACGCACGATGTCGCCATCGAGAAGCGTGACCGGGCGACCGCCCATTTCCATCAGTTTAACCATCAAAGCGTTGGCGATGGTGGATTTTCCAGAGCCAGAGAAACCGGTGAAGAACACGGTGAACCCCTGTTTGGAGCGCGGCGGTTTGGTGCGGCGCAGCTCTTTCACAACTTCCGGGAAAGAGAACCATTCCGGGATCTCAAGACCTTCGGCCAAGCGACGACGCAGTTCGGTGCCGGAGATGTTCAGGATGGTGATTTTATCCTTGTCTTCGATCTCGTCGATGGCTTCGTACTGAGCGCGCTCCTGGACCCAAACCATGTGTTTGAAGTCGACCATTTCGATGCCCATTTCCTCTTGATGCTCGCGGAACAGGTCCTGCGCCTCATAGGGGCCATAGAAATCTTCGCCTTTGGAATTGTTGCCGGGGCCTGCGTGGTCGCGACCGACGATGAAATGGGTACAGCCGTAGTTGGCGCGGATCAGGCCGTGCCACACAGCTTCGCGTGGACCCGCCATACGCATGGCCAGCGGCAAAAGAGACATCGCAGTGGTCGAGGCCGGGTATTTGTCCAAAACTGCCTCATAGCAGCGCACACGGGTAAAGTGGTCGACGTCGCCCGGTTTGGTCATGCCAACGACCGGATGAATCAAAAGGTTGGCCTGGGCTTCTTTCGCGGCGCGGAAGGTCAGTTCCTGGTGCGCGCGGTGCAACGGGTTGCGGGTTTGGAAGGCCACAACTTTGCGCCAGCCCATTTTGCGGAAATAGGCGCGCAGTTCGTTCGGCGTGTCGCGACGGCCACGAAAATCGTAATGCACCGGCTGTTGAATGCCGGTGATCGGACCGCCGAGGTACACTTTGCCGGCGGTGTTATGAAGATAATTCACGGCCGGGTGGGCGTCATCATCCGCACCAAAGACACTCGCGGCCTCTTTCGCTTTGTTCGGCACCCAATTGTCGGTGACCGTCATCGTTGCAAGAATCACGCCCTCTTGGTCGCGCAGCGCGATGTCTTGGCCGTCTTCGAGTGCTTCTGCGAAGGCTTCGGACACATCCAGTGTGATCGGCATCGGCCAAAGTGTTCCGTCCGCCAGGCGCAGGTTGTCCACGACACCGTCATAATCGGCCTCGCTCAGAAACCCTTTGAGCGGGTTAAACCCACCGTTCATCAGCAACTCAAGGTCGCAAATCTGGCGCGGGGTCAAGTCCCAGCTTACGAGATTGGCGGCCTCAACTTTCAGCTTTTGTGCGCTCTCATAAGAGACGTAAAGCTCAGGGATCGGTGCAAGGTTTTGGGACATACGGAAGGCCTTTTTTGGCTGGACAGTTCGACAATGTACAATAATCGACTCTGGTCGGGTCAATCTCGTCCGATTAGCCTGAGCTCGGCATGAAAATCAACATGCTGCAGGTGCAGAAAGATGAAATGAGGCCCAAAGGCCTCATTCTTTGGTCTATTCCGACCAATTTTCCGACAAATGTTGATCTTGAGAGATCAATATCCCGGTCTCATCATTTTCATAGGCACCGCATACTGCCCGCCAGAGACCGGGGCACCCGTGGGGGCGACTCAGTTTCGGGCGGGTAGTATGCGGCGTGCCGGATCTTACTCTTGGGCCGCAAGCCAATGTTCGGCGTCAAGGGCGGCCATACAGCCCATGCCTGCGCTCGTCACCGCTTGGCGATATTTGTGGTCGGTCAAATCACCCGCCGCAAACACACCGGGGATTGAGGTTTCGGTCGATCCCGGTTTCACCTTCACATAGCCGCCGTTGTGCAGTTCCAATTTACCTTTGACCAACTCCGTCGCGGGGGCGTGCCCAATGGCGACAAACACGCCTTTGGCCGGAATTTCGGTGATCTCGCCGGTTTTGACATTGCGCGCGCGCACGCCGTTGACGCCTTTGAGCGGGGCTTCGTCGCCAAAGACTTCAACCAATTCGTGATCCCAGAGCGGATGAATTTTCTCATTCTTCATCAACCGATCAATCAGGATTTTTTCCGCCCGCAAGCTGTCGCGGCGATGGATCAGTGTCACTTTCGAGGCGAAATTGGTCAAAAACAGCGCTTCTTCGACGGCCGTATTGCCGCCGCCGATCACAACGATCTCCATGCCGCGGTAAAAGAACCCGTCACAGGTGGCGCAGGCCGAGACGCCAAAGCCTTTGAACGCGTCTTCTGAGGCGAGCCCGAGCCATTTTGCCCGCGCACCCGTTGCCAAAATCACCGCATCCGCCGTGTAGATCGTGCCGCTGTCGCTTTTGGCCACGAAAGGACGTACATCCGTGTCGAGTTCGGTGATCAGGTCGGAAATGATCTCCGTGCCCATGGCTTTCGCGTGCTCTTGCATCTTGACCATCAACTCGGGGCCTTGAATTTCGCTTTCGCCCGGCCAGTTTTCGACCTCGGTCGTGGTGGTCAATTGCCCGCCCGGCTCCATTCCCTGCACAAGGATCGGAGACAACATTGCGCGGGAGGCATAAACGCCCGCCGTGTAACCCGCCGGACCTGACCCGATGATCAGAACTTTGGTGTGTTTCGTGTCCGCCATTTTGGGGCCTCTTTCTTGGTATCTGTCGTGTTGGCTCCGATATAGGCATGACTGCGGTGTAGCGCAAACCCCGTTGGCTGTTCCTTTCTGCGCGGATGGGCGTTCAAAACGGCGCAGCGGATGCGAGAGAACGCGGCTTTAACCCCGCATTTGCGGCTGATACTGGAGATTTTAGCCGAAAACTTGGGCGTGTGCTGTGATCTTGATCGCCGTTGTGGCGAAATCCTCTTGAAATGATCTTGCTGAAATGAGAAAGAAAGTTGCGCGTGGAGCCGCCTGCGCACATGTTTCGAAAAACATGCCCGATTTGGCCAAGAAGACCGGAGAAAAACATGCCCCCTCACAAGCTCGACGACATCGACCGCAAAATCCTTGCTGAACTACAGGCTGACGGTCGGATGACCAACGTTGAGTTGGCCAAACGTGTGGGGATTTCCGCGCCGCCCTGCCTGCGCCGGGTGCGCACATTGGAAGAGAGCGGCTACATCAAAGGCTATCACGCCGTCGTCGACGCGCGGGCGCTGAATTTTGAGGTTCAGGTGTTTGCCATGGTCGGTCTGCAAAGTCAGGCCGAGGTGGACCTGTCGAAATTTGAGGCAAAATGCCGCGAATGGCCCTTGGTCCGTGAATGTCACATGTTGAACGGCGAGGTGGATTTTATCCTCAAATGCGTGGCACCTGATCTGTCGACCTTTCAAAGCTTTCTCACCGGAGAGTTGTTGTCGACCGAGAATGTCGCCAGCGTCAAAACCTCCTTGGTGATCCGCTGTGCCAAGGATGAGCCGGGCGTGCCCTTTGAAGTGCTCGAAGCCCGTTTGGCGCAAAACGCCTAAAGCCGCTATTGGGTGGGAGACGCAGAAAACGGCCCGTGCCATTTGGCCGGGCCGTTTCTGTGATCGCCACCTGGAGGGACTGGGATCAGTGAACGTGGATTTTTGCCGGGATCAGGCGTTGTCTAACATGATCAAATCGGTTGGAGACAGGCGCGGATAGGACATCGCCCCAAAGGCCCCCAGCCCGTCCAAATGCGGAAACAGCGCCATGAACTGTGCCCGCAACGCGTTTGGCAATTGGCCGGACGCCGTGGTGCCCGGATGGTAGCTTTCAAGAGCGACGCCGTTCACGCGGATCAACCGATGTTGGCTTAGGCCAATATGGTAGCTGCGTACGGAGGACATTGGCGTCACTTCGATCACTGAAACGCCATCTACCAGACTGGGCACAGGTGCGAGCGCTTGGGCCGTGCCAAGATAGGATTTGAGCGCATGGGCACGGTACAAATAGCGTGCGCCTGCCCCCAGTATCAAATCCGGTGCGGGGCGGCCAAGACCAAAGGTATCGGCGGTGATCCGGTACAGGCGTTCAGGTTTTGCGTCCTGCGCGCGTGTGCCACCTGTGTCGATCTGCATCGAACCGATCCAATCCACCGTCTGCACATCGCCTTCGACGGTCTCGACCTGATCGCCGGGCAACAGATCCTCGATCGCGACGAGACCCATGGTCGTTGGGATCAGCGCGCCACGGGCGAAGGCATTAAAGGCGGCTTCAAAGACGGGCAGGGCCGGAGCCGACAACGCTGCATCGCGAATGTCGCCGTTTGCGGCCAGCCATTGAATGTCATAGCTGCGCCGCATGACGACGGGCTGATCGGCGGGGCGTTCATAGGGACGGGCGCGGCGCACGGTCCACGCGGGTTGAACGGATCTGTCATGATGAGAGAGGCCCAAGTCGGCAACGGTGTTGGATTGGCGCACCGATGGGAGCGCACCTCTTAGGGGCTGCGACATACGTCACCTCGTCACTGTGTCGGCCCCCACCGGAACAGTGTGTCAACGATCACCCGGTTTTGAGGGGATTGTCAAAAATTTTATCTAATTATGGTTAACGGCGGACCCAGTCCGCTGGTCCGCCGTTTCATTGTTTCTCAAATCTGATGCAATCCTGCGGTGACCCTACCCGCCGCGCCCCTGTCCGAAGGAAAAGGCGGCGAATCGCTTTAGGCCGAAGCGACGAGTTTCATCGGGCGTACGCCGGTCTTTTTGGCAATGAACGCATCGCGGCGCAGGCCGCGGGTCCAGGGCATTTGCACGTCGGTCTTTTTGGCTTCGGCGATCATTGATTTCATCCAGCGGCGGTTTTTCATCTCTGCTCTCACTTTATGTCATCGGGGCGCTCGGCCCGGTTTTCGGTTTTGTTGCTGCCAATATGCAGGGAGGCTTCGGCAAAAATGCGGCGTGTGGGGCAGAAAATTTGGCGAGAGGAGTGGAGGAGAATGTTGAGGGTGCGCAGAGCCGAGATGTCGCGTTAACCATAAGAAATATCACGTTAATCTTTTGTGTTTGGAAACAATAATTGCGAGTTCGATGGATTGTTTCGGGTGGAAATGAGGCACTACTGCGCCGCATTCGTGCCACAATGCCCCCGGTTCTCACGCACCATTGGTCAGAAAGTCCGGTCGGCTTAAAGTCGGATCACCGATATGAGTCGCCCGTAATCCGCCTCTTTGCGATGCACCGAGCGGCGGTAGGAATAAAACCGGGACGGGTCGAAATAGGTGCAATGGCGGGTCCATTCGGCATGGCCAACCCCCGCTTCGCGCAGGCGATATAACCCAAAAGCCGGAAGGTCAAAGAGGTAGCGGTCGCCCGTGCCATTGGTGAAAAACCGCGCGTAGATCGGGTTCTCGGCATAGAAATCTTCAAAGAATTCAGGACCAACCTCATAGGCGCGTTGAGAAATGGACGGGCCGATGACGGCGGTGATCGCCTCCCGTTTTGCCCCCAATGTTTCCATCGCTTCAATCGTGGCCTCCAACACTCCGGCCGCCGCGCCCTTCCACCCGGCATGGGCCGCGCCAATGACGCCAGTGTCACGATCCGCAAACAGCACCGGCTGACAATCGGCGGTCAGGATCACCAAGGCGAGGCCCGGTTGATCGGTGACCAAAGCATCGGCTTTTGGGGCATCGCCACTTTGTGGCCCGGTGACAATCGCCACATCGGCGGAGTGGATTTGATGCGCGGCGCAGAGCTGATCCGGGGTCAGATCCATGGCCTTGGCCACCCGCGCGCGGTTGATTTTAACGATGTCGGATTGATCGGTGGAGCCAAGCCCGCAGTTCAGCCCCTCAAACACCCCCGAAGAGGCCCCGCCTTTGCGGGTGAAAAACCCGTGTGTCACGCCATTGAGCGCGTCGGAGGTGATGATTTCAAGGCTCATGCGTCAAATCCTGGAGGCAGTAATTTGGCTGTGGGGGCGAGGGCGAGTGCTTTGAAAAGCGTTCCCATTTCTGCGGGTGAGGTCAACCTGTCAAATGCGGCGATGTGAGATTTAAGGGCGTCACCGCTCAACTTTGTGGCAAGCGCTTCGGCGCGGGCAGAGATCCCGAGCCGTCCCAAGAGCATCCCTTGCGGGATCATCTGAGACGCCACGGCTCCCGCGCTCTGTGCGGCGCGCGCCAAGGCGTCGAAATCCACATGGGCGGTGAGATCGGCGCAACCGGGGCGCGCGAGGGGATCGACCATCTGATGCGCCTCAAGCGCCTGAAACGTATCGCCCAGCGAGCGCCAATCGCCATAATCGACAAAAAGGGCCGCGCCGCCATGCTGTGCAATGCGCGTGGCGATCTCGGTCACAATCGGCGTGCTTGCGGGACAGATCTCGACAATGTCGCCGTCTTTGGTGTCTGTCAGCCGATGCGCCAGTTCCGGCATGGGGGTGGCGGCGGAGAGGCCAAGGGTCAAAGCCCCATTGAGCAACCCCACCTGCGCCTCGCGCCATCCCGCGCCATCGCGGGTGAATTGGCGGATCGGCAGGGCGTCGAAGAACTCGTTGGCGACCAGCCATAAAGGCGCTTGAGGCAGGTCCGCCACACTCTCAAGCCATGTGATCTCATAGGCGGCCAGCGTCTTGGCCTGTGTGGCCTGCAAGGTCGGAGAGGCCTCGATCAAATGCACTTTCATTGCGGCGTGCAACTCCGGAACGGCTTTGGTCACGCGCAAGATATCGGCCATCAAGGTGCCGCGTCCGGGGCCAATCTCGGCGAGGGTAAAGGGCGAGGGCGCGCCTTGGTCCAACCAGTTTTGCGCCAGACACAGCCCGATCATCTCGCCAAACATCTGGCTGATTTCCGGTGCGGTGGTGAAATCGCCGCCTGCGCCCAAAGGGTCGCGTGTGGTGTAATAGCCATGCTCGGGATGCAGCAGGCAATCGCTCATGAATTCCGCCAAAGACATCGGACCCGCATGCCGGATGCGGCGGGTCAGAAGGTCAGCGAGCGGCGTCATCTGGGTCATGCGGGGCGCGGTCCACGCAGGGCTCGGGCGGCAAAAAACACGCCGATCAGGATCATCGGCAGAGACAGAAGTTGCCCCATTTGCATCCCGGCAAACACGGCACCGTTGGGGTTGATTGCGGTGATGAATTGGTCGTCCGCTTGGCGGAAAAACTCAACGATAAAGCGCGATAGGCCATAGCCCGCAAAAAACACGCCCGCGACAAGGCCCGGACGTTTGAAGGCGCGAAATCCCCAAACCATCACCAACAACACGCTGCCCAGAATCAGCCCCTCCATCCCCGCCTCATAGAGTTGCGAGGGGTGGCGGGCGCAGGGGGCGCTCAGCGTGGCACAGGCCTGTGCCGCATCGCCCGGAAAAATCACCGCCCAAGGGCCGTCCCACGGTTTGCCCCACAATTCCGCATTCACGAAATTGGCGATCCGTCCCAACATCAGGCCCGGAGGCGTGGCCATCGCCAACATATCGGCGAGCGAGCCAAGCGGCACTTTGTGTGTGCGACCCCAAAGGGCTGCGGCAATCACCACGCCGATAAAACCGCCATGAAAGGCCATGCCGCCCTGCCACACCATCGGGATTTCAATCGGATGGGCGAAGTAATAGCCCGGTTTGTAAAACAACACATATCCCAGCCGCCCCCCAACGATGACGCCCAAAATCAGCCATGTCAGCAGGTCTTCAAACGCGGTGCGTCCCATCGGTGGCGTGTCTGAGGGCCAAAGTCGCGGCGTTTTGAGCGCGCGCATGATCAGCAGCCAGCCGATCAGAAATCCACCGATATAAGCCAGCGCATACCAATGCAGCGCAAAGTGAATCGGTCCAAGGTCCAGCTCAAACAAGATGGGCGACAGGTCGGGGAATTGTATCACGGCGGGGATCATTTGAAACATGGCGCAACTGTCTCAAGAGCGGCGGGGAAGTCAACCTTGTGATTTGCCCTTTTGCCCCCCATATAGGGGAGAGATATTCACGAATGCGTTTCGGAGACAGCCCATGCAAACCCGCAACAAGATCCTTGATGACATCTCCCAATTGATGACCAACGCCATGGGCGTGGCTCAGGGAGCAAAAGAAGAGGCGGACACCGCGCTCAAAGGCTTGGTGGACCGCTGGTTGGCCGACCGCGATTTCGTCACCCGCGATGAATTCGACGCGGTGCGCGCCATGGCGCAAAAAGCCCGCGAAGAGAATGAAGAGCTGAAAAAACGGCTCGATATGATGGAACGCAAGAAAAAGGTCTGATGGTCCAGGGTCAAACCGACCGTCGTTTCTGAGATCATGTCCGGCCCTGTGTCTGGCGATCAGGCTCCCGTTTCGGGGGCCTTTTTTCTTGTCCACAGGCGGGTTTATGGCCCTGTGGAAAAAATGGGCAAGCTGTGGATGAGCGTCGATTGCTGGGGATAACATAAATATTTCGCTTTACAGGCCCGATGCTTTGCGCACACCATATCTGGTAAGGGAACGTGGTAAACCCGCCGCCCCTAGAGCAGGCACCAAGTCTTAGTGGTCGCTACGGGGATGTCGCGCAGGCCACAGGACGCAAAACAGACGAGGCCGCGTATGTCGTTTATTGAGCAAAACTTTTCCACCGAGATCCATCCCATCGACCTGTGCGAGCATTTGGCCGAACACAATGATTGGGAATTTGACCGCGTCACCGAGGATCAGATCGCTATGGCGGTCGAGGGGCAATGGCGCACCTATTCGCTCACGCTCGCATGGTCCGATTTCGACGAGACCCTGCGCCTGATCTGCACCTTTGAAATGGAGCCGCCCGAAGACAAGCTGCCGCAGATTTATGAGGTGCTCAATCGTGCCAATGATCAGATTTGGACCGGCGCTTTCACCTATTGGCCTGAACAACATCTGATGGTCTATCGCTATGGTTTGGTGCTTTCGGGCGGTCAAATCGCCGGGCCGGAACAGGTCGACCGTCTGATCGGTTCTGCCGTGGGTGCGTCTGAGCGGTTTTACCCGGCGTTTCAATTGGCCGCTTGGTCGGATCGGACGCCCGCCGAAGCGATGGAAGTCGCCATTTGCGAGGCCTATGGTCGGGCGTAAGCTGCGTGCAGAAAGCCCGCGCAGAAATGCAAGGCTCCTGAGAGCGTCGGGCAAGGTGCCCGCGCAGAACCAACGCGTCAGTGCGTTGCACTCGCAATGAGGATTGATAAAGTGCCCCCTGACCCCTCAGGGGGTCTTTTTTTGGCCAAAGCGAAGGATGCGATCATGGATGATTTGAAAACACGAGGGCTCGTGCTTTTGGGCTGCGGGAAAATGGGCTCGGCTATGCTCAAGGGCTGGCTCGCGGGTGGTCTGCCGCCCAGCTCGGTCACCGTGCTCGATCCGCATCCCTCTGAGTGGCTGCAATCGACCGGCGTGGCACTCAACACCGATTTACCAGACAATCCCGCCATCGTTTTGGTCGCGGTCAAACCACAAATGATGGGCGATGCCTTGCCCGCGCTGCAAAAGCTTGGCAATGGCGACACTGTGTTCCTCACTGTGGCCGCCGGGATTTCGATCGCGACCTATGAGGCCATGTTGGGCGCGGACACGCCGATCATTCGCGCCATGCCAAACACCCCCGCCGCCATCGGGCGCGGCATCACCGGGATCGTTGGCAATGCCAAGGTCTCGGGCGCAGCCCTTGATATGGCCGAAGGCTTGCTCAAAGCTGTAGGGCAGGTGGTGCGGCTCGACACAGAGGCGCAAATCCGGCCTTTGACCGCCATTTCCGGCTGTGGTCCGGCCTATGTGTTCCACCTCATCGAAGCCATGGCTTTGGCCGGTGAAAAGGCGGGGCTTTCCGCAGAGATGGCGATGCAATTGGCCAAAGCGACCGTGGGCGGCGCTGGGCAATTGGCCGAAGACTCCGACGAGGACCCGGCGCAATTGCGCATCAACGTGACCTCTCCGGGCGGGGTGACTGCCGAGGCGCTGCGGGTCTTGATGAGTGAGCAGGACGGGTTTGTCCCCTTGATGGAGCGCGCCGTTGCCGCCGCGATCACACGCGACGAGGAACTGGCCTGATGAGCGACCCCATCAGTTTTGACGATTTTCTCGCCGTCGACATCCGCGTCGGCACCGTCTTGCGCGCCGAACCCTTCCCCGAGGCGCGCAAGCCCGCGATCAAGCTGTGGATCGACTTCGGGCCTGAGGTGGGCGAGAAGAAAACATCGGCCCAGATCACGGTGCATTACACACCCGAAGCGCTGATCGGCCAACAGGTCATGGCGGTGGTGAATTTTCCACCCCGCCAAATCGGCCCCTTCATGTCGGAAGTCTTGGTGCTGGGCTTTCCCGATGAAAACGGCGCGGTTGTTTTGGCCCAACCCAACCTTCCCGTGCCCAATGGCGGTCGAATGCACTAGCCTTTGCCGCTGTCTTTACCGTGACCTAAATACTCAGATCGGGCTCAATCGGCCCGGTCGCCCACGGCTTCGCGCCAATGGCGGCGGCACAGCGATACATAGCGCTCGTTGCCGCCAATCTCGACCTGTGCACCTTTGGTCAACACCATGCCATTTTCCGACATGCGCACCACCATCGTCGCTTTTTTCCCACAATGACAAATCGTGCGCACTTCGCGCATCTCATCGGCCAAGGCCAAAAGGGCGGCAGAGCCGGGAAACAAATTGCCCTGAAAATCAACGCGCAACCCGTAGGCCATGACTGGCACGTTCAAATCATCAACGACGCGGGCCAATTGCCAGACCTGATCTTTGGTTAAAAACTGTGCTTCGTCGATAAAGACACAGGCGACGGAGCCGTGCGCCAGACGATCGTTGATCTTGGCAAACAGATCATCACCCTCGTCAAACGTATCCGCCTCTTCGCCAATACCGATCCGGCTGGCGATATGTCCCTCTCCGGCGCGATGGTCGAACCGTGCTGTGATCAAATAGGTCTCCATACCACGTTCGCGGTAATTGTAAGACGCCTGAAGCAGCAGGGTCGATTTGCCTGCGTTCATCGTTGAGTATTGAAAATAGAGCTTTGCCATGGCCGGGGGTGTGCCAGAAATGCCGCGTTGGGATCAAGATGCCTCAGGCGGCAAACCTAAAAAATATGTCAGTCTTCACGGTCAGGGAAAGGTGGACAGGCCAAGTCGGAACACGAACGGGTGGAAGCCGGAATAAGGGGGACACATCCAAGTAAGAACCGGCGATTGCCCAGGCGGGCAGGGGATGAGGGTGCCGAGATCTGACAGTGTTGACGTAACGTCCTTCCCAAACTGGCTTCCACCCGACCCGATGTTTTAAGGCATCGGATACTGATGAATTCCCTGCAACGGCAGGTAGACACTTGTATGTCATGTGATATTTAGGAATTTAATGGGAAAGGGTGGGGTGAATTCCCCATCGGGGGAATGTCCCGAAGAATGGGTCGTGGTTCGTGTTAGGACGGTGTTTATGGACGCAGCAGGAAATTATCTGAAAAAGCACACCGAGGCTTTGGTCAAAGACGTTGGGCTTGAGGCCGCATGTGCTTTGACTGGAAAATCCAAGGCCACTTTAGGTCGGTATTATTCAACGTCTGAGGAACATGCTGATCGTTTTATGCCCGTGGACGCCGTGGCCCAGCTTGAATCGGCGGCCAGCTACCCACATGTCACGTCCGCCTTGGCAGAACTGAAAGGTGTGGCCCTCTCCTATGATGCGGCGCGCAACGAGGGCGCGCGCGCGGGCAGCGGTGGAGTCAACACCGATGTCGTGGCCCTGTCGCAGCGTTTTGCCATGTTGATGGCCGAATATTCCGGTGCCATCGAGGATGGGATCATCACCATCAACGAAGCAAAACGGCTTTTGCGCGAGACGCTTGAACTGCAACATGTGCTGATTTCGATGAAATTGCATTTGGAGCATGAGGTGACCTAAAGGGTCGCTTTGCCTTGTTCGCGAGGCCATCTAAGAGATCAGGCCTCTGATCCAAACGCAAAAGAAGCGGCCAAAGCCGCTTCTTTTTTCAATTCTATCAGGTTCTTAATGCCGATTTACGCCTCAGCGCTACGACCACGGTTGCGCTGGGGGCGTCCGCCATTGGCCGCTTTCGGCGCGCCGCCGGGCTTGCCAAAACCGCCGCCGCCGCGACGCTGACCGCCACCATTGCCGCCGCCAAAGCCGCCACCGCCACCGGGGCCACCCCGACGACGACCGCCGCCCTGTTTGGCCTTTGCCGGGGCTTTCGCGTCGGCATGGGCCCAAGAGGCCGCCGTTGCAATCGGGATCGACAGTTTCATCACTTTTTCAATCGCGCGGAAATCGCCAAGCTCGTCAGGCGCACAAAACGCAATCGCTTTGCCGGCACGGCCCGCCCGCGCGGTCCGACCAATCCGGTGCACAAAATTCTCCGGCACGTTCGGCAGCTCGTAGTTGTAGACGTGGCGCACTTCGGGGATGTCGATGCCACGCGCGGCCACATCGGTCGCGACCAACACTTGGATCTTGCCGGTGCGTGCCTCTTTCAAAGTGCGCTCGCGTTGACCTTGGGATTTGTTGCCGTGGATTGACCCGGCGACAAAGCCAGCGGCGGTCAATTGTTTGCTCATCCGTTCCGCGCCATGTTTGGTGCGCGAAAACACCAAGGCCAGTTCGTCTTTATGCTCGCCCAGAAGTTTCTTGAGCAGGTCAAGTTTTTCGGGCTGCGGGATAAAGTGAACCTCTTGGTCGATCTTGTCGGCCACTTTGCCCGCGGGCGAAACTTCGATGCGGATCGGGGAGGTGAGGTAGCTTTGGGCGATCTCGTTCATCTGTTTCGACATGGTCGCCGAAAACAGCATGGTCTGGCGTTCTTTGGCCAACATCGGCACCAGTTTGCGCAACGCATGGATAAAGCCCATGTCGAGCATCTGGTCGGCCTCATCGAGCACCAAGAAATTGGTCTCATTCAGGCGCACCGCTTTGCGGTCGATCAGGTCCATCAAACGACCGGGGGTGGCGATCAAAATGTCCGTGCCACGTTGCAAACGGTTGATTTGGGTGTTGATCGACACGCCACCGACAACGCGGTTGAGCTTGAGGTGGGTGCCCTTCATAAAGGGGAACAGGCTGTCGGCGATTTGGTTCACCAACTCACGCGTCGGCGCCAAAACCAGAGCGCGCACGGTGCGGTCCGCAGGCTTGTCGCCCGAACTCAGCGCCATATCCAAAAGTGGCAGGCCAAAGGCCAATGTTTTGCCGGTCCCGGTCTGGGCCAGACCCATCACGTCGCGGCCATTCATCACTTCGGGGATGGCGCGGGATTGGATCGGGGTGGCTTCAGTCAGGCCCATTTCGGCCAAGGTCGTCAGAAGGCGCGGCTTGAGGCCGAGCGTGGAAAAATCAGTCATGTATATCCTTTGGGTGGGCGGTAACCCACACGCGAAACGCGCCCCAGAATGGGACGGCTTGAATGGTCGCGGAAAAGGTCTCCGGTGAGGGCCACATGCCCGCCCCGTCTTTCCGCCGGACCCCTGCGTGATTTGGGAACCTTGTGGGCGTGTTCCGCCCGTCATCGACCACCTGAGGCGTTTCACATGAACGCGGCTGCTCACGCGGCAGCATTGGGTGTCGATGGACGACAGATGCGGTAGATTGGGGGATAAGTCAAGGTTTATCGCTGCACTGCAAAAATCACCCTAAAAAAACGCCCCGCGCAAAGCAGGGCGTTTTGAGATGTGTTCGAGCGTTTGAGTCGCTTACATATTCTGCAAGCTACAGACTTCGATCTCCCCTTCGGTGCGCGATTTGATCGCCATGGCGGCGGCGTGGCTTGCGGCGGCCGTGGTGAAGTAGGGGATTTTGTCGTAGAGCGCGACTTTGCGAATTTCGCGAGAGTCATCAACGGCTTGTGTGCCTTCGGTCGTGTTGAGGACCAAAGCGATCTCGCCGTTTTTCATCATGTCGACGATGTTCGGGCGGCCCTCATAGACCTTGTTCACCACGGTGGAGGTCACGCCGTTTTCTTGCAAAAACTTCGCCGTGCCGCGGGTTGCGATGATCTCGAAACCAAGCTCGACCAAGGTCTGAGCGGCTTCCACCATCTTCGGTTTCTTGTCGTAGTTTTTCACCGACATGAACACTTTGCCCTCAGATGGTAAATCGGTGCCCGCGCCCATTTGCGCCTTGAGGAAGGCGCGTGCAAAGGTCGCGTCGCTGCCCATGACTTCGCCGGTGGAGCGCATTTCTGGCCCCAAGATCGTGTCGACGCCGGGGAAGCGGGCAAAGGGCAGCACGGCTTCTTTCACTGCAAAACGCCCGGTTTTGCTTGGATCAACCAGAGTGAAATCGCTTAGTTTCTCACCCGCCATAAGGCGCGCGGCGATAGAGGCGATGGGGCTGTTCACGGCCTTGGCCACGAAAGGCACGGTACGTGAGGCGCGCGGGTTGACCTCGATGAGGAAAATCTCATCGTCTTTGACCGCAAACTGAATGTTCATCAGGCCAACCACGTTGAGCGCCAGCGCCAGAGCCTTGGTCTGGACCTTCAACTCCTCGATGATCTCGGGTTTGAGCGAGTAGGGCGGCAGCGAACAGGCGGAGTCACCGGAGTGAACACCGGCTTCTTCGATGTGCTGCATGATGCCCGCAACATGCACCTCTTTGCCGTCGCACAGCGCATCAACGTCAATCTCGGTGGCACCCGACAGGTAGTGATCCAACAACACCGGGCTGTCGCCTGACACCACCACGGCGGAGGAGATGTAGCGGTTCAATTGGTCCATATCGCGCACGATTTCCATCGCGCGACCGCCCAAAACGTAAGACGGGCGAATGACCAGCGGAAAGCCAATATCTTCTGCAATCGCAAGGGCTTGCGCGTCGGTTGAGGCGATCCCATTGTGCGGCTGTTTCAGGCCCAGACGGGTCACGAGGTCCTGGAACCGCTCGCGGTCCTCGGCCAGATCAATCGCGTCCGGCGAGGTGCCGAGGATCGGAATGCCCTCCGCCTCAAGCGCTTTCGCGAGTTTCAAAGGCGTCTGACCGCCGAACTGAACAATCACACCATGCAATGTGCCGTTGTCTTGCTCGACGCGCAGGATTTCCATCACATGCTCAAAGGTCAGCGGTTCAAAATACAACCGATCCGAAGTGTCGTAATCGGTCGACACGGTCTCGGGGTTGCAGTTGATCATGATCGTCTCATAGCCCTGCTCGGTGAGCGAATAACAGGCGTGACAGCAGCAATAATCGAACTCGATGCCTTGGCCGATCCGGTTCGGACCACCGCCCAAAATGACCACTTTCTTGCGATCAGAGGGCCGCGCTTCGCATTCGACTTCGCCCATCATCGGGGATTCGTAGGTCGAATACATATAGGGGGTCTGCGCTTCGAATTCGGCGGCACAGGTGTCGATGCGTTTGAACACGGCGTTGACACCCAGATTGCGGCGGGCGCGGCGCACATTGCCCTCATCTCGCCCGGTCAATGTCGCCAATCGCGCGTCGGTGAAACCCAACATCTTGAGTTTGCGCAGGCCCGCTTCGGTCACCGGAAGACCCTCTTTGCGCACACCAGCTTCGGCCTCAAGGATTTCACGAATCCGAGCCAGGAACCAAGGATCAAAACTGTTGATCTCTTTGATTTCTTCATCAGTAAAGCCAAAGCGCATGGCTTGGGCGATCACGCGCAGGCGGTCCGGCGTGGCGCGGGCCAGTTCGCGGGTGATGGTTTTGTCGATCATCTGTTGCGCTGCGGCATCCACGCCCAAGAAAATCCGCGACAGCGTGTCGTCTTCGCCATCCGCCTCAATGATTTGCGCAGGCGTCGGCATGTCCGGCAGGTCGATTTCATCAAAGCCGGTGAGGCCCGTTTCCATCGAAGCCAGTGCTTTTTGCATTGATTCGTGGAAGGTCCGGCCAATCGCCATCACCTCGCCCACGGATTTCATTGCGGTGGTGAGTTCGGGCTTTGCGCCGGGGAATTTTTCAAAGGCGAAGCGCGGGATTTTGGTGACGACATAGTCGATGGTCGGCTCAAAGGAGGCGGGCGTGACCTTGGTGATGTCGTTGTCCAGCTCGTCGAGCGTATAGCCCACGGCCAGCTTCGCGGCGATTTTGGCAATCGGGAAACCGGTGGCTTTCGAGGCCAAAGCCGAGGAGCGCGACACGCGCGGGTTCATTTCAATCACGACCATGCGGCCATCGACCGGATTGATCGCCCATTGCACGTTGGAACCGCCGGTTTCGACGCCGATTTCACGCAGCACATTGATCGAATGGGTGCGCATCAGTTGGTATTCTTTGTCGGTCAGCGTCAGCGCCGGGGCCACGGTGACGGAATCGCCGGTGTGCACGCCCATCGGGTCGACGTTCTCAATCGAACAGACGATGATGGCGTTGTCGGCGGTGTCGCGCACCACCTCCATCTCATATTCCTTCCAGCCCAAAAGCGACTCATCGACGAGGATTTGCGCCATCGGCGAGGCTTCAAGGCCAGAGCGGCAGATCAATTCGTAATCGTCGCGGTTATAGGCCACGCCACCGCCGGTGCCGCCCAAGGTGAAGGCGGGACGGATGATCGCCGGAAGGCCGATGTCTTCGAGCGCGCCCATCGCCTCGGCCAGACCCGCCGCGATGTCATATTTGCCATTGTCTTTTTTCGGCGCGGCAATAATCGTGGCTTTCGGGTTCTCGATGCCAAGACGATCCATCGCCTCACGGAACAGTTTGCGATCTTCTGCCATTTCAATGGCTTCGCGTTTCGCACCGATCAATTCGACGTTGAACTTGTCCAACACGCCCAGATCCGCCAGCGCCAGCGCGGTGTTCAAACCGGTCTGGCCGCCCATGGTGGGCAAAAGCGCATCAGGACGCTCTTTCTCGATGATCTTGGCCACCACTTCGGGGGTGATCGGTTCGATATAGGTTGCGTCTGCCATGTCCGGATCGGTCATGATGGTCGCGGGGTTGGAGTTCACCAGAATGACCCGGTAGCCCTCTTCTTTAAGCGCCTTACACGCCTGCGCCCCGGAGTAATCAAATTCACAGGCCTGCCCGATGATGATCGGCCCCGCACCAATGATCATGATGGAGGAAATATCGGTTCTCTTCGGCATGGCGGACCCCGGATGTTTGAGCAGCTTTTGCGTACCCTCTAACAGGGTGCGCGCAAATTGTCGTGGGTTATAGCTATGGAGTCCGTGGGTGCAAGGCTTTAGGTGGCGGATATTGCCGAAATTTCACCGTTGGCGGTTTTGCACCGCGGCATGACCGCGGCATGGATGAGCAATGTCACGAACAAGGCGAGGTAATACCCGGTTCCGGGCATGGGCGACCACATCACATCTTGGTTCAGGTCACTGAGCCTGACGGTCAGTGTAACGGATGTCAAAAATCCCCCCGCGATGACCCAGCGCCAACTGGTGCGGGGTGTGAACACGGTGAACAGTACCGGGGTCAGGGCCAGTGGTAGGACGAAATAATGCATCCAGGACAGCGGTCCAAACAAAGCGACCGCCAGCGACAGCACCAGCGCTTCAAGACCCACGGTGGTGTGATGGCGCAAATGAACTATCACAATCCAGATGAGCGCACCGAGGAAACACAGTTTCGGGAGGATTTGAATCCAGGCCGGCGCATCAAATACCGCGCTCGTCCCCATGCGCGTGACATTGGGCGGGATGCTCAAAACCACACGGCGTAACTCATAGAGCACCATTTCCGGCGAAAGATTGGCTCTTGAGAGGATCGTGGCCGCGTTGATGTCCTGAAGACGTTCAAGCATCGTCAGGTGCAGCGGCAGCCCGCCAAACATCAGGCTGATGGCCAAGAGACCCAGCCCCGTCACGGCCATTGCCGCAAGCGCGCGCCAATCGCGTCGGATCAGCAACAAAAGCCCAAAGACGGCAGGTGCGATTTTGAGCGCTGCAGCAACTCCGATGAGCACGCCTGCGGTTTTGCTTTTGCCTCGGGTCAGGGCCAAGAGGCCGAGCATGGTGATAAAGGTGACTGTGATCTGTAACTGGTTTTGGGCAACGGCTGTGAGATTGGTCGTTGAAACAAACAACAGAAAGAAGCCGCAGAGCAGCCAGATCGGGGCCTTGAGCGCGCGGGGGCGGGCGATTCGATAGCCGATCCAGGGCATCATCGCCAGCATGAAGGACTGGACCCCCATCATCACATCAAAAAACGTATGTATCGACAAAACGCGGGTGAGAGGCGCCAGAAGATAGGCCCAAATCGGCGGGTAGAGATAGGGCGGGGTTTGGTCGATCGGCAAGCCGGCGTCGGCCATCAGGGATTGGATACGTTCCGGGGTTCCAATCACCAACCCCGTTGGCACCGTGTCATACATGATGTCCGGTGTGCCATTGGCAATGGCAAGTCCCGCCGCGTAGAAGGCGCTCAGATCGGTGGCAAAATACCCTTTCAAAAGCAGGGTGATGTAGCACATGTGGGCAAAGGCACCGATCAAGGCCAAGCCAAGCCAGTCGTTGCCGGTCAGAACCCTGCGCCAAAATTCAGTCATCTGCCTACCTCTTGAACGCGTCACCTAGTAACGTAAATTCGGTATAATTTGTTTTGTTTTATAATGAGTGGTCGCGTTTGCTTAACCTTTTAGACCTGCGCCCGACAAGGGGGCAGGGCTTTTCACGTGTGCCCGCCCTTGACTTTCCGGCCTCGGACGGGTGTATCGGCAGGAACCATCCGTATACCCGAAGGGCCAAAGTCAATGCATGTCTATCGCAGCCATACCTGCGCCGATTTGAACACATCCAATGTTGGCGACACTGTCCGCCTGTCTGGTTGGGTGCATCGCATCCGTGACCATGGGGGTATCCTCTTTGTCGATTTGCGTGATCACTATGGTGTCACTCAGGTGCTTTGCGACCCCGACAGCCCGGCGTTTGCCGCCATGGAAAAGGTCCGCGCTGAATGGTGTATCCGCATTGATGGCACCGTGAAGGCCCGCGATGAGAGCCTTGTAAACACCAAACTCCCCACCGGCGAGATTGAAGTGTTTGTCCGCGATCTCGAAGTGCTGGGCGCATCGGCAGAATTGCCGCTCATGGTCTTTGGTGATCAGGAATACCCGGAAGAGACCCGCCTGAAATACCGCTACCTCGACCTGCGTCGTGAGGCGATGCAGCAAAACATGATCCTGCGCTCCAACGTGGTCAAAGATCTGCGTCAGCGCATGTGGGGCAACGGGTTCAACGAATTCCAAACTCCGATCATCACCGCGTCCTCCCCCGAAGGTGCGCGCGACTTCTTGGTGCCATCGCGGTTGCATCCGGGCAAATTCTACGCCCTGCCACAGGCGCCGCAGCAGTTCAAACAGTTGCTCATGGTCTCGGGCTTTGACAAATATTTCCAGATCGCGCCGTGTTTCCGCGACGAAGACCCGCGTGCCGACCGCTCGCCGACCGATTTCTACCAGCTCGACGTGGAAATGTCCTTTGTCACCCAACAGGATATTTTTGACACGATGGAGCCGGTGATCGCCGGGATGTTCGACACATTCGGCAAAGGCCGTTTGTCGAACCGCGATTGGCCGCAAATCTCCTATCGCGATTCCGCACTGTGGTACGGCACCGACAAGCCCGACCTGCGCAACCCGATCAAGATGCAGGACGTGTCCGAGCATTTCCGTGGCTCTGGATTTGCCATTTTTGCCTCGCTTCTGGAGCAAGAGGGCAACGAAGTCCGCGCGATTCCGGCCCCCAAAGGCGGCTCGCGCAAATTCTGCGACCGGATGAACAAATTCGCCCAACAAGAGGGCCTGCCGGGGATGGGGTATATCTTTTGGCGTGAAACCGACGGGCAGATGGAAGCCGCCGGTCCCTTGGCCAAAAACATCGGCCCGGAACGCACCGAAGCGATCCGTCAACAGCTTGGGCTTGGGGTTGGCGATGCGGCCTTTTTCTTGGGCGGCAAGCCGAAATCCTTCCAACGTGTCGCTGGCAAAGCCCGCACCGTGATCTGGGAAGAGACGCCGAAAGCCCCCGAGGACGAGAACTGGCGCGATGCGTTCAAATTTGCCTGGATCGTTGATTTCCCGATCTACGAGCAGGATGAGGACAGCGGCAAGATCGACTTTGAACACAACCCGTTCTCGATGCCGCAAGGTGGAATGGACGCGCTTTTGGGCGATCCTTTGAAGGTTCTGGGCTATCAATATGATCTGGCCTGTAACGGCTACGAACTGGTGTCCGGGGCGATCCGCAACCACAAGCCGGAAATCATGTTCAAGGCGTTTGAACTTGCCGGTTATGGTAAGGATGAGGTCGAAAAACGCTTTGGCGGTATGGTCAACGCCTTCCAATACGGCGCGCCGCCGCACGGCGGTTGTGCCCTTGGGATTGACCGGGCCGTGATGCTTTTGGCCGATGAGGACAACATCCGCGAAGTCATTCTCTTCCCGATGAACCAGCGCGCCGAAGACCTGATGATGGGCGCTCCGAACGAGCCGACCAACGAACAGCTGCGCGAATTGAACATCCGGGTCATTCCACAAGAGTGAGGCGTGCCGGAAAACAGTCCAGTGGGCTGTTGTCAGCGCCGAACGAGCGGAGCCCCCGCGCGCCGCGAAACAGTGCTGCGGCTGTGGAATTTGAAACATAGAAAAGGCGCGAGGGCATCCTTCGCGCCTTTTTCATATTGGGCGAACGCAACGGCGCAACTGGATGTGGGCGACCGTCACATTATGCACCCCAAGGGCATTACACCACTTTGCGCGGTTCGATCCGGGCCTGAACCAGCCCGGCAATCCGCGCCAGATCAGAGCCATAGGGCAGCCCCTGTTCGCGGTGATCGGCCAAGCTATGCGCCGCCGTTTCCATTTCCGCATCCCCTGCCGTGCGCGCCAGGCCAGACAGGAATTGTGCAATATAATCAAGCATGTTTTCGCCCCCATCCGTGGTCAGAAGATCAGCGATATGGACAAAATCATCCTGCAATGCGATCATATCCGGCCAAATCTCTTCGTTGGTGACCGCATGCAGCCCGGACGGGCGGGCGCCCTCTGGTAAGCAAGAGAGAACCTTTTCTTGGAACGCACCGAGCGCAGAAATCGGTTTTTCGATAAACCCGTTGGCCCCGGCCGCCGAAGCCAGTGCCTCAGCACCACTGTCGCCCGACATGCCCAGAATAACGTCAACGCCGGGGCGGGCATGGCTTAGCTCGTCAATCAATTCGGCGCCCGATCCGTCCGGCAGACCAAGATCCACGATCACCACATTCGGGCGGTAGACCCGCAAATGTTTGCGCGCGGAATGAAGGCTGTCGGCGCGACGAATGCGCGCGCCCGAACGCAAACACAAAAGACGCATCGCCTCAGAGGCAAACCGGCTGTCCTCGACGACAAGGACGGTCAGCCCCAAAAGCGGGCGTTCCGGGGTTGGGCTTTGGGGCGCCAACAGGCTTTCAAGATCATCGGTCATTGTTCACAGCTCCATCCAGTGCGACTCAGAGTTAACCGCAGAACTGGTGAATGAGCGGTTAACCGAGAGATATGTTGAACAATGGTAGCGCAAAACGTTGCCGCTTTGCCCTTGCGAGACGCCCCACTGCGGGCGATAAGCTCAGGCCAAAGAGCTGCCTTTTGGAGGAATACACCATGATTGGACGTCTCAATCACGTTGCCATCGCTGTGCCTGACCTAGACGCCGCTGCGGCGCAATATGCCAACACTCTGGGCGCCAAGGTCAACCCGCCGCAAGACGAGCCGGATCATGGCGTGACTGTGGTGTTTATCGAACTGCCCAACACCAAGATCGAGCTTTTGTATCCGCTTGGCGAAAACTCCCCGATCAACGGTTTTTTGGAAAAGAACCCGGCGGGCGGCATTCATCACATTTGCTACGAGGTCGATGACATTTTGGCCGCGCGCGATAAGTTGAAAGAGGCGGGCGCACGGGTTTTGGGGACGGGCGAGCCGAAAATCGGTGCGCATGGCAAGCCGGTGTTGTTTTTGCACCCGAAAGATTTCAACGGCTGTCTGGTCGAGTTGGAACAAGTTTAAGTCGGTTGAACCGAAAAGGAGCGCGTCATGGCGATCACCTCTGCAATCGTGCTGTATGCCGTGACATGGTTCATGACCATGTTCATCGCTCTGCCCATCGGGTTGAAAACCCAAGGCGACATGGGGGAAAAAGTGGCCGGAACTCATGATGGAGCCCCGGCCAATTATAATCCCAAACGCAAAGCGATCTGGGTGACGGTGTTTGCCACGGCGATCTGGATCGTGCTTGTCGGGCTGATCAGCTACAGCGGCATCACCTGGCATGATATGGATTGGACGGCAAACCTGCCGTCCGTGGCAGACAGTTAAACCAAAGCGTTTCGAGAAAACTTTTTTCAGTTTTTCGAAACGCTTTAACCGATCTGTTTGCCCTCAAGCCGCATGAACATATGGGTGAATGTGGCCGCGCCCAGCACCGGGATCAACAGGTTTACGATGGGGATCGACAGCGGCACCGCCATCAAAGCCCCCGCCAGCCAAATCTCCGGCATATGGCGTTTGCGCGCCGCTTTTGCGCCCTCGCGGCCAAGGCGACGCATGGCCACCATTTGAAAATACTCCCGTCCCAACAGAAAGCCGTTCAACGCCCAAAAGATCACCGGGGCAGCGATGTTGAGCATAAGATACAGCACCAGCGCCACAAGGTTGGCCGCGATGATCACACCGAGAAAGCCCAAACTGTCGATCACCAAATCAGAAATCGTTTGACGCGGCACGGGCGGCAGGCTGGGGAAATGGCGGTCCTCGACGGCCTCTGACACCTCTTCGAGGAAAATCCCGGTAAAGGCCGAGGCCACCGGCACCATCAAGAACATCGACAACAGGATCATAAAGAAAAACGAGCCGATTGAGAGCGCGTTGTCGATCCAATGCACTTCGCCAATGAAGGGCAGGGAGAATGTGTCCGGCACAAACACCCCGATGACCCAGACAAAGGCCAGATAGACCGCGACCAAAAGCGCCACGGTCAGGCCCAAGCCTTTGAGCAATACCGCCTGAAAGCGTTTGTCGCCCAGTTGCCCTAAGGCCTTGGAAAAATCGCCAAACATCACTGATCCACCCAGCTCACGATCTGATCCAACTCGGGGCGTGGGCGTTCGGGCGGGGCAGAGGATTCTGTGCCGATGTGGATGATGCCTGCGATGCTTTCCTGCGGCAAAAGGCCAAGACCGTTTTCCACAAAAGACCGATCATGGGAGGCCCAGCCAGACAGCCAATTGGCCCCCCAACCCGCCGCCAAAGCCGCGTTTAAAAGCGACAGGCAGACAGCGCCTGCGGAATAAAGCTGTTCAATATGGGGGACTTTTTCGCTGTCTTTCGGAGAAAACACCACCGCCACGGCCAGATCGGCATCGGCATATTGGTGGCGGGCTTTTTCGATCTTTTCCGGGTCGATCCCGAGGCTGTGCCCCAAAGGCGCGATCATCTCGGCCAGCCGCGTCAGCGCCGCTTTTTCCAGCACAATCAACCGCCAAGGCTCCAGTTTCCCATGATCCGGTGTGCGCAGGGCTGCCGTCAGAATTGGTTTGAGCGCGTATTTGTCCGGCACAGGTGCGACCAATGTCTTGGCCGGGCGGGAGCGACGGGTGAGCAAAAAATCGAGGGCGGCAGAATTGGGGTTGGGCATGTCTGGCCTTTTGGTTGCGCGTTTGATGTTTCATGTCGGAGGTTTTACAATCAGATTCAACCGGGCAAATGAATTTAAGCGACCAAGCCCACAGATGCAGGTTGGAAGAATGGGCAAAGAGGCATTGAAATCGGCGATTGAGGCGGCGTTTGACGGCGATATGTTATCCGTGCGCGTCACGCCGAAAGCCTCACGCAATGTTGTGACAGTGGAGGACGGGCAGGTCCGGGTCTATGTCACCACGGTGCCAGAGGGCGGCAAGGCGACGAAAGACGTGGTGAAACTCTTGGCCAAATCTTTGGGCATTGCCAAATCCACGCTCGAACTGGTGCGTGGCGAAACCTCGCGCGACAAGGTGTTTCGCCGGGGCTGATTTCGACCTCTAGTCTTTGACGGGCGTCAACCGATAGGCCCCCTCGGGGAGGTCCAATGCCGCACCCAAATCATGCAATTGCCGCATCGACAGGGTGATTTTCTGAACCCGATCCGTGCGCGGGTCGAGCTGTTCGAGCGTTACACATTCGGAAAAGGCATTGATGATGACATCCTCTTGCAGGACGAATTCACCTTCGTCCATAAGGGTCACAACGGTGGCGTCGAAGTCGTGTTCAATGGTAAACATACTCCGATGCTACTCCGCCCGTGGCCGAATGCAAGTGTGCACATTTGTGTGATTGGTCAGTGGCGCAATATGCGCCTATTTCTGAGGCGCATATACGGTGTTATGTCTTTAGGGCGTCGTGGAAAAGGACCGTCTTTAACGTGAAAAAAATGTTCGCAACTGTGATGATCGCGGGGCTTTTGTCCGGCTGTGTCGACATGACCACGACGCCGCCTGTGGACAGCCGCCCGCAATCCCAACCTGTGTCCGCGCCGGTGTCGCGGTCTGGCTCCGTAACGGTTAGTGATTTTGCCAATGTCGTCGCTCGGGTTGAACCCGTGGCCGAACGCGAATGTCGCGCCCGCACCTCTGGGGCGAATTGCGATTTCAAAATTGTGGTCGAAACCGATCCCAAAGCTCCCTCGAACGCGTGGCAATCTCTGGACGCAAGCGGTCGGCCGGTCCTGACCTTTACCGTCGCTTTGATCGCCGATGTCCAAAACACCGATGAATTGGCCTTTGTGATGGGGCATGAGGCCTCGCATCACATCGCGGGTCACTTGGCACGCACGGAGCAGACGGCCATCACGGGCGCGCTTTTGGGCGGCGTGTTGATTGCGGCGATTGGTGGCGATGCCTCAACCATCGAGACTGCGCAAAACATCGGTGCCACTGTGGGCGCACGGAGCTATTCGAAATCCTATGAGTTGGAGGCCGATCAATTGGGCACGGTGATCGCCTATCACGCCGGGTATAACCCGGTGCGCGGGGCTGCATATTTCACCCGTATTCCCGATCCGGGCGATCGCTTCCTTGGCTCGCACCCGCCCAATGCGCAAAGGATCGAAACCGTGCGCCGGACCATGGCGACGCTGTAAAGATGGCGACGCCATAGAGACGCCATAGGTCTGTGTCGAACGCTGGGCATTTCTGACGCAGACCGGATCTTAGACGCGCGATGCGCTGAGGTCGGGTGTGTGGGAAAAGCCGGCCTTCGCCATTCGGAACGTTGTCTGAATCTGAGCTCGCGCAGTCACTCAGTCCTTGCTGATATCGCGATATACCTGAAGCGCTACGGGTTTTACGGGCAGATGCGCATTGTAGTAGCCTGAGGCCTCTATCGACGCCTCGCGTGCGTTTCCAATCCGCGCAGCGACTGTCCCTTCGCAGTAGCGTCCTTGGCAAACCCCCATACCGCTGCGGCATTCTAGCTTCACGGCGTTCACGGACTGAATGAATGGATTATTTTGCAACGCGTCTTCGATCTGTCTGTTCCGCACCTCCTCACAGCGACAAATCACGGTCTCGTCCTGACGAGAGAGTTCAGCCAGTGCTTTCCGCTTTGGTTCAAACATCGTCTGCATCACATCAGAAAACCGGCCCGCGCGGATCAGGCGTCGGGTTGAGTGTGACAGTGCCCGGTCGTCAAGTTTCGCCCCAAGCGATGCTGCAATGAACAAGCCCGCGATATGCCCTTCGGCCCAAGCACGTTCTGCTCCAGCCACCCCGGTCGGCTCGCCTGCGACGAAAATATCGGGGGCCGTACTTTGAAAGCGGGCGTCATGCAAAACCGTCCAGCCGCCGCCTGCCGAATCCCATTTCATCTCGCACCCCGCTTGACGCGCCAGTTCCGTTGATGGGGTGAAGCCGTATCCAAGAACTAAAATATCGGCCTCATGCAGATGGCTTTCGCCAGTGCCTAGCCAAGAGGGATCAACCGTTTCCAGCCGGACCCGCAAACCTGTATCTTCCGGTGTTGCCTCGCTCACCACAGTTCGCCAGCGTATAGGTACGCCATGCCGCATGATCTTGGACAGTGCACGCACCGCCTCGGTGAAAATAGAAACATGACCAGGCACGGCCGGCAATCCGCGTGCCATTTCCTTTAGCCCAGGCAAATCTCGCGCCAAGGCAATCTCAACAATATCTGCCCCTGCATCCAGCAATTGCCCTGCAAGGATCAGTTGGATCGGGTGCGACCCCGCCAGGACAACACGTTTGCCACTCAATAGCTTTTGACTTTTTATAAGCGATTGGATGGCTCCTGCAGTCATTACGCCAGGCAAGGTCCAGCCCGGAAAGGCCACGGGCATATCATAAGCACCCGTTGCAAGTAACAAACGCCGGGCAGAAACACGTTGTCCGCCGTCAGGCGAGCTGACAGCCAGTTCAAGAGACGCGCGGTCATCCTTGTCATTCCCCCGCAACACCCCAAAGGCCGTGGCGCGAAAGGCCGCCGTGATTTTAGGGTGATCTTCGAAACGTTCGATCAGATCGCGCGCCCAAGCATAGGGGCGATAGACGCCATGCCGTTCGCCCCAAGCCTCTGGTGGTCGGCGGAAAATTTGGCCGCCTGCGCGCGCCTGCTCATCAACCACGATAACGGAAAAGCCCATATCGGCCACCGCAAGAGCGGCTGCCATCCCAGCAGGACCAGCGCCGACAATTCCCAGATCGTGCATCACTTTCCCTCCTGACGGTTGACTTGCATGCCCGAACTCACATCGGTCAAACAGGCCCGCACCAGAGAGTGCCCGTTCACGCAGACCGCACAGTCGAAACAGGTGCCCATATTGCAAAATGGCATGCGCGGCTCACCGCCACGGGTCACATTAAAAGCCGTCACACCAGCGGCCAGCAACGCAGTTGCCACCGTTTCGCCGTCATAGGCGGTCACTGTCGTCCCTTCGAAGGTGAACTGAAGTGCGCGGCCACGGTTGGCCTTGAGGCGCTGTGCTTTGAACATGGGTTAGGCCCTTTCGTATCTGTCAGGGGCAAAGGCCGTCAAATCCGTATCTGGCATACGGCCGGCGATCAAATCGGCAAGCACCTGCGCAAAGCTGGGTCCAAGGGTGAATGCCGAACCTCCCGTTGCGACGAAGGCTCCCGGTTGCTTGGGAATGGGTCCGACAAGCGGCAATTGATCAGAGGTCACGGTGGTTGTGCCGACCCAACTGCGGATGACGGGTATGCGCGATAATTCGGGTAAAACGCGGATCGCCATATCTGCATTGCCAGACAGGGAACTGGCCAGGAGTTCTGGCTTTGCCTCAAAATTCGGCTCTCCGTCTGCGTTACGGATTAAACGCGCAGGCCAGCCACCGCCAATCAAAATATTGCCGTCCAGTGCTTGTTTCAGGGACAATCTTCCTCCGGCATGCTGGACGAGATGCGGGATCAGTTTTGGCACGCGCTGGGTGACCGTCATCATAAGTGCCAGCGGAATGGTTGGCAGGTGCGCCCCCATCATCTGTCCCAGTCGTGTCGTCCAAACCCCTGCGGCAATCACAATACTCTCGGCAGACAGCTCCATCGTTCCTTCAGCGGATGTGACGACCACATGCCAACGCCCCCCATGGCGTTCAAGCCTTGTGACTTCTGTGCGGGTTTGTATCTGAGCGCCTGCCTGTAAAGCCGCGCGCGCCAAAGCTGGTCCTGCGGTGCGTGCATCTGCTTTGCCCTCGGTCGGGCAATGCGCTGCAGCGATCACACGTTCCGAAAGATACGGGGCAATCCGGTCGATCTCCGTTCGGTCGATCATGCGGTTGTCGAGTCCCCAGCTGCGTTCTATTTCTGTCTTTTTTTCTAACAGTTCGACCTGATGGGTATTCTCAGCAATCATGAGGCCGCCGGTTTGCTTGACCTCAATGGCTTGCCCGCACAAATCGGGCAAGTCAGACCACAGCTTGGCAGCTTCCAAATGCAAAGGCATGGCTTCTGCCGCTTTGCGCGCCGCTTCTACACCACGTTCGATCATCCGGTATTCAAGCTGAAAATGTAGGCTTCCGGCATTGCTGCCGGACGCATGTTGATTGATCTGGTCGCGTTCAACCAACAGAACCCGCCCGCCTTCGCGGGCAATCATCCAAGTGGTGGCGCATCCAAGCAATCCACCGCCAATGACGATCGTGTCGAACGTGCGGGGTTTCACGGGATCAGCCCAAAGGTTGGGTGTCTAAACCCAACTTGTGCAAAGTGGCCTCAATCCGGGCGACCTCTTCAGACGTTAGTTCTAACAATGGTTCGCGTACGAAGCCTGCGGGAACACCACGTAAACGCAAAGCAGTTTTCATGATCGCCTGCTGATTGCCGAATTGCACCCCGTAATCTGGGCGAAACCATTCTGTCATGATCACACGATCCCTTTCGCCCAACTCGATTGCAAGGGGTCTGTTTCCATCTGCAATTGCGCGCCAGTAATCAGGGTGATCGGCACCGAGCACCCCGCCGGACCCCATAAGCCCATCACCATGCCCCAGCAGCGCAAGGTCAGTCCCCAACGCATTGGTCGGCAGGCCGAAATAGCGCACGCGGTCTTCAAGGCGATACATGCCGTTCAAGAATTCTGCGAAATTCCCGGTGGAATTCTTAATCGCGACAACATTGTCAATATCCGCCAATTCGTCCAGCAGTTCTACATCCATGTCAACGATACATCCGCGAGGCCAGTTGTAGACGGTCATCGGGATTTCGGTTGCATCCGAAACGGCACGAAAGAAGGTCACGATCTCACGTCGGTTTGGAACCATATAAGGCGGCGGTGTGAGTAAGATCCCGTTTAACCCGGCCTCTTGCGCGGCGTCGGCATGAACGATGGCCTCGGCTGCGGTAAAGGCATTGCAGGCACCGATGACCCAGAGCCCCGCTTTGCAGAATTTCGCACCAGCCGTAAACAGATCTGCGCGTTCTGCGGTGCTCATGCTGAACCACTCGCCACTGGTGCCAGCAAGGATGACGCCGTGCATACGTTCGGCGACCAGCCATTCCATTTGTCCCTCAAAGGCATCAATATCTAGGCGTCCTTTGCGATCAAAAGGCGTGGTGATGGCCGGAATATATCCGGTCCAGTCAACAGAATTGCGGTCCATAGAAAGTCCTTTCGGTGTCTGCTTTTTCACGGAGTCATCGGGTCTTGGTCGCTGATCCATCGGAGCCTTCAAAACGACGGCCCCATCCGGTCAGCACAGCGACGAGCATCACCACGGTTAAGACGAGCGGGTAGACGGTCATCGGGAAGAGCGCAAAGGTGGATTGTGTCGGCGTGCCTTCATAACCAGAGGTGAGCAGCGTACCAATAAACAGGTATGCGCTGAGAATTGGCACCACAGATGCCAGCCCAAGGGCGAAACAATCCATCACGTTGGCGCGACGGTAAGGGTGTAGGCCCACACGCGCACCCAGCTCATCTGCAATCGGACCAAAGGTGAGCATCGCCGCAGAGTTCACCCCGCCGAAAAGTACTGTGGTGGCAGAGACTCCAAGACCGATTGCCAGTTCAACACCGCGTGGAGTTGAGGCCAAGGTGCCGGTGGTCAGTTTGGTCACGATCGTGTCCATGACGCCCGCGCCCCGCAAAACTCCCATGATCCCGAATACCGAGATCACCAGCGCTACGGTGCCCAGCATGCCCGATACCCCGTCATACAGGTAGCCAGTCGGCGCTCCATCTGAGACACCGGCGATGTCATTCAGGTTGAGCAAGCCCACGGCCAGACCAGTCAAAGACCCAAGGATCAAGCCGACAGTGACCGCCAAGAAAATGTTGCGGGACACCATTGCGACGATCAGCATGATTGCGACAGGGATCAACATCAGCAGCGGCAGTGGCGAAGCTGTGGCAGAGAAGACTGCTACATCTGTATTGTGTGCCGCCGACATGCCGACAACCAAAAAGAACACAGCTGAGATCGCAGCCGACAACAAGGCATAGCGTGCGCGGTGTCTGACCACGCCCCCAACATCGGCGACATCATCTTTCGACCGAAAGCGCTGGCTGGATGACGAAATGATGGTGGTATCAGAAATTGGGGCAATGTTGTCACCCAGAATGGCCGCCGACAGGATTGCACCCGCAAGCGGGCCTGGGGCAGCACCAATAGCCAAACCCGCAGCATAAAAGATCGGGAAGGCTGTAAACATCGTACCGATAGACGAACCCGTTGCCATAGCAATCAGGCTAACCGCCATAAAAACGAAGACCGTGTAATATCCAGTGTTCAGGCCGACTTCCTGTGCCAGCCAAACAAATCCTGAGGCGACGCTCGTTGCCTTGATCAGGGCTGAAATCATGCCCACCATGAACAGGATCACGACAATGGCAACCGCGCTTTCGCTGCTGATGCCTTTCATAACCTGCGTCCAGAACTCTTTATAGTTCGTTGCAAAAAGTGCGCCGATCAGCAGCGACACAAAGCCGCCCATGGCCAAGGCTGTCATGTCAAAAGCTTTGAAGACGACGAAATAGAGAAAACAAGAGATGAGAAATAAGACGGGTGGCAAAAATGCCATGCCCAGTCCGCCACGGAACTGAAGATTTGGTTGGTTCATCGCGAACCTCCTTGTTGGGTGCGCCTTCACACTCCGGCCTGGCTGTCTTTGCAGAATTCACCGAAGAGAAGGGGTTATTGTGGTTGAAATGTCTTAAGCCGACAGGCCCATTCCGCTGCTTGGATCGGTGATTTCTTGCAACTCCACGAAGTTTCCATCGGGGTCCTGACAGTAGCACAGGCGCATTGGCCCCACATCAATCGGGTCTGACGTGAACGTGACTCCTGCTGCGCTCAGGAGGGCATGGTCTGTTCTCACATCGTCGCTGTCCAAACAGATATGAGCGATGCCTTTCGTGGTGAGCGAAGGCGCATCGCTGCGCACGGACAGCGGTTGGGTGTATTCGAAGATTTCCAGGAAAGCATTGCCCGCTTTCAACAAAGCCGAACGGGCAGTGGAATTCGGCACAGCGGTGATTTTTCCGGCCAAATCGGATAACGCGTCCCCGGCGTCCCAGCCGAAGGTGGAAATCACTTCAAAGCCAAGCAGGCCCTGATAGAACGGAAGCAATGTATCGAGGTTTGGGGTTGCGAGACTGGGGTGGTGGATGCCGCGGATCATAGTGGTCTCTCCCTATGCGCAAGCTGTAGCTTCGATCTCGACCAGCAAATCTGGCGAGAACAAACGTGTCGTGCCGACAAGAGTGCTGGCGGGGCGGTGTCCTGCTGCGGCGAATGGACCAATCAAAGATTCCCAGTTTTGCAGCGTGGCGTCCATGTCCGTGGTATATATGCGGATGCCTTGCACATTGGCAAAGGTCATGCCCGCCTGCGTGAGCACTTCGCCCAGATTGGCAACGGCAAGCGCCATCTGTGCACCCATGTCGCCGGGGTGTTGCGGCGCGCCCGACGCATCGGTGGAACATTGGCCGGACAGGGTGAGAAAGCGGGTCGCATCGCTTACCTTGCGGGCATGCGCAAAGCCGAAGCCATCTTGCCAGCTCCATGGGTTGATTTCGCAGGTTTTCATTTGAAGTCCTCTGTGTTGGTAAGGTGTGGTTGTGTCCACCGATCTGACGTCGGCTTGCACAGCACTCAGTTCGGTTTCTCCGAGGCTGTGTTGTCCCGTCCAATTTCAAAGAAAAACAAGATTGCAATCAATGCCCAATATCTGAATATTAGGTTGCATAAAACGCAACGTATTTTTAATTATATCAGGTGAATACGTCTTTCCATCTAGGCCACCACAACATGAGGATTCAGATGCACATGCATGATCGTCGGATACGTTTCCTTTACGAAGCATGGCGCAATGGCTCGATGCGCGCCGCTGCCGATGTTCTGAATGTTGCTCCTTCCTCGGTCAGCCGACAGATCGCCCAGTTGGAGGAGGAAACCGGTACAGATTTGATCGAACACGGTCGCAGGGAAATTCGCCTGACCGATGCTGGTCACGCGGTCCTGGATTACTATCGGTCTCAACAGGCTAGTCTGGAGTTTCTGGAAGGACAGCTCCTTGACATCACGTCGGCCCGAGCCGGTCATGTCGAATTCGCCATTGGCGAGGGGTTCCTCGGTCAGGCGCTGTATGACACTCTGGACAGCTTTATGAAGGATTATCCTCGGATCACATTGAATGTGAGTGTCACTGACACCACCCAGATGATGCGGATGATTTTGGACGACGAAGTGCATTTTGGCGTTGGATTTCACCCGATTTCTCATCCGCAAATTCTGTCACGCTATCGGGCGACAGTGCCTTTGATGGCGATCATGCATGTGGGGCATCCGTTGGCTCAGCGCCAAAGCCTGTCGATGGCAGAGTTATGTGCCGAGGCATTGGCCTTGATGGGGCCGACTTTTCGTATTCGGCAAATGATTGATGAGGCAGCGACCAACAACGGGCTCATGGTTGCCCCAATCGTCACCAGCAATTCAATTGGCCTTCTGTCTCGTATGGCGATTGAGCGGCGCGCGATGACGGTTCTGCCCGCGTTCAGCGTTGCTGCAGAACTGGCCAGAGGTGAGTTGACGGCTGTATCCGTGGATGCGCCCCAGCTTCAGTCCGTCTACGTTCACCTTCTGGCCCGTCGCAACCGGCGTTTTCCTCCGCACCTGGATGCGCTGTCGGATCATATCCGCAAACGTTTGCTGCCTTCGACCTTGTCATCGCCTCGCGAATAAGGTGCGAAAGCCTTAGGCGGCTGCGCATATTTGCTCAAATTGCGCTCTGTTCAGCGCTATCTGCGCAGGGCTTTCAGCGGCCAAACAAAGAGTGTGGTCGCCACTGCGGCACAGACGACAATGACCTCCTGCGAAAGATCAATGCGTCAGTGAACGCCAAAACGATACCCGCCCAAAATGATACCCACTTGGTGCCAATATGAGGGTGTTGTTCTTGTGACCAATCGGGGGGAGAAAGGGGGGGTGAGAAAGGCGCAGGACGCAGCCCCCGCCATCATCACGCAGGCGTTGATCGTTACTGTTGATCTTGCCGCTGAGTGCGCTCGAATAGCTCTCGTGGCAAACCACCAGCTTGTCCTATAGCTCTACGAAGTTTCCATGGCCTTGCCGCGATTGCATGACGAATGATGCGGTTCAGCTTTCTTTTCTTGTGCAGACGAAAGGCGAGCCTGTGATCCATATCTGGAAAAACGAAGTGCATGGCCTTCGCATCTTTCGGGAAGCGGTCAAGATGGATTCTCTCGTCCGGACTGACGCCATGAATGATCATAATAGAGGTTTTTTCGCTATGCAGGCGTGTGATCGTTTCGAAGGGCCAGTCCGTTATCTGGTTGCGGAAGGCCCGCCAGCGCTGCTCTTCGGGGACACGCTCTGGATGAACAGAGAATTGCGGCACGATGGCAATCGCGGCGTCGATCTGCGTTAATCCTGCCAGCATTAAAGCCATTGTTCCACCCATCGAATTGCCAAGCGCAACAATCCGAGTGGCATTTACCTGATCAGCAAGCTTTTCGATTGCCGCAACGATTTGTTGTGCAATTCCCGAACCGTTCATCCAACTGCGCGAGGCATCCGACACAAAGAGAACGTGGTTCGCCCCTTCTTGGGAAGCCATTTTGTGGAATTCACGTGGCGGCGATTGCGACCGCTTGGTGCCAACGCCTGCAAGACAGATGACCAATGTGCCGCTTTGACCTGGCAGATAAGAGAGTGCGACTGGCGGTTTGGCCACGATCTCTTGCAGGACCGGCAAAGTAGGGTTGATGTTGCTTTCGTTCATTTTGGAATAACCTAGGTTGATCCGAGCCTTTGTTGACGCGATGCTATTGGGTGCTCGGACAGGCTGTTCATGGCGGGATCTGCCTTGGATTTTCGCCAATGGAATTCGGTGTTCAAGCAGTTTCTCAGATGGGTGAAGGTCGTTGCATTCGCACACTCTCGCACTGGCCGCAGCAATAAGGTTCATGCCTATAGACCCTCCCGGCTGTTCGAGCTCACCGGCGACCAAACCCATGACAGAAAGGCGTTTGGAGCCTTTTGGGGCAGGGTTTCAGATTCGCAACAGGCGCTCCTTTGCGTTCAGATCATGTCCACAACAGCTTTAAAAATCGTCAATGAGTGCCTTAATTTTATGCGCGTGGTGGGCAATTGGGGCGATAGCGGCCCTCAAACCCCGTTTTTGATACGGATCAAAGAGCCTGTGGGCCGCCTCGTGGTTGGTTTGCTGCGGATCTTTAAATGCATCTCAAACCGAGGATCGGAGGCCGCTATGACCAAATTTGGACACTATGACACCCATGCCCTTTTGGTGGATCGGATGGCGGACACGTTAGGCGCGGACCTGACCGAGGCCGCACAACGCGGTGAAGGCCCGACAGAGGCGGAAAGCCGCGATCGGGTGTACCGTTGCCTGAGCTGCACCAGCCCCGATCTTTGCGTCAAATTTCTCGACGCCCATGCTGAGATGGAAACGACCGCACGTCAGGCTCCGGGGTATTGCCGCAACAAAGCCGATCTTGAACGCCTCGCGCTACGGTAACCCAAGCCCTATGCCCAAGCCCTATGGAGGACGAATGATGTCACAGACAGTGCCCTTTCCACAGGCGTCCCCACGTCCGGGCAACGCCTGCCTGATGCATGGGATGGCCGAGCGCCTTGGTGCCGATGTCGAACGCGCGGCGGTCTCGGGCGACATTTCACCGCAAGAACTGTCTGATATGGTCACCCGATGCGGTGAGTGCACCCAACATGATGCCTGTATCATTTGGCTTTTGGAACATCAGGGGCCGCAAGATTTACCGCCGGAGTATTGCCTGAACACGCAAGAACTCCATTATGTGCGTGCGGTGCAGGACCAAATCATCCCCGATTGATCCCAACTTTATGGGCAAACAAAAGGGGCCGCATCGGCCCCTTTCTCATGTCTGGCCTGAGGTCTGGCCTGAGGTCAGGACAGTGGTCGACATCAATTGCGTGCGGCCGCGCCTTGACCATTTCCGCCCAGTCCCGAACCGTCTGCCGCCAGCGCCGAAAACGCGGTCATCTGCGCGCGCACGTTGTCGCCCGCCACATCCGCGATGGTGGAGGTGGGGGAGACGCCGCTATAGCCAGCATCGGTCAAGCGCGTGACCAAAATCTCGCCTGTGGTGTCAAAGATTGGACCCAGCGTGATGAGGCTTTCGTCCGAAAACGCCGAAAACGCGGCAAAGTTCGGCGGCCCACCGTTGCCTTGGGTCTCATCCACGCCGACAAAGGCATATCCCGTCAGGGCCACGCTGGCCAAAATCAAAACCAAGGCAATCGGGCGTTTGAAATAGAGTTTAAACGGTCGCCAGTTCAGCACCACATGAAAGACCACCACGGCCATCATTGCCAAGCCGATGATCTCATGTAGCCAACGGCCCAGATCGGTGACGATATGGAAATACCAAAACGTGCCGGTGATCCCGACGATCAAAAATGTACCGATGGTCAGCGGCGTGGCGAATTTACGGAGGGTGGACATGGTCTTTCCTTTGCGGTGCTTTCACGTTTTACGCGACAGGCGCGCCAATCCGTCGCGAAACGCCGCCATAATATCATGAATTTTCACGCTGTCGTTGATATGGCCCCGGCTTGGCGGGGCCGGATTGCTGTGGTGCCCGGCGCGCGGGGGATTTATACCGGGCCTATGCAGGTTTTCGATGGCATCATCTCGGATCGCGGCTCCAAATACGCCGTCTCAGGCGCGCCCTGTGCGGGGCCTGAGGAGGCGAAGGTCCTGATCAAAACGCTCTGTAAACAAAAGAAATTCGCCAAGGCCACCCATAACACATGGGGGCTTTTGCTCGCGGATGGCACGCCGATCAAAAACGATGACGGCGAAAGCGGGGCCGGTATGGTAATCCTGCGGATGTTGGAGCGGGAGGGGCTTTATGACCACCTCATCATCGTCACCCGTTGGTATGGCGGCAAACATTTGGGCGGCGATCGGTTTCGCCATGTCCAAGACGCGGTGCGCTATTATTTGGATCGGCTTTGAGGCGAGCTACGCGCGGCTTTTACGGCGCAAATGCCAGCGGTAAATCAGCGGCGCCAAGACGCGGTCATAGGCCAAGACGGTGAATGGCCGCACAATCGGCCAGCCCGTCACCCGCGCCAAAAAGCGATAGCGCGGCATCTGTGCCCAAAGCACCCGAAACGCGGGCATCCCGGATAAAACCTCACCCTGGTGCGCGACATAAAGCCTGCGCGCGGCTTGATCGGCGTCGATGCCCCAACCGTCCCGCGCCGCCGTGTTCAGGTCGTCAAACCGGATCGGCAGGCCGTTTTTGCCCGCATAGCGCGCATAATGGCCGATCTCTTTTGAACAGACCGGGCACTCACCGTTGAAAAGGACTTTGGTTGGCTCATCCATGCCCAAGAGTTAGTGCTTTTCGACCGTCTCGACAGGCCCGCCGTGCAATTTCCACGCGGTAAACCCGCCGCCGACATGGGCCACATTCGTGAACCCCATCTCGACACAGGTTTTCGTCGCCAAAGCCGACCGCCACGCCGAGGCGCAGTAAAACACGTATTTCTTGCCCTCTGCGAAAATCGGTTTGTGATAGGGGCTTTCCGGGTCGATCCAAAATTCCAACATGCCACGCGGGCAATGAAACGCGCCGGGAATGCGCCCCTCGCGCTCCAACTCGCGGCGGTCCCTGAGATCGACAAACACGATAGAGTCGTCTTTGACGAGCTTGATCGCGTCCTCCGTTGGGATCGTCTCGATCACCGCCAGCGCCGCGCCGAGCAGGTCTTTGTAGTTTTTGAGCATGGTGTCCTCCGTTTGGGGGGATTTAACCCTGTGGAGGTGGGGAGCGCAACGCTGACCTCATACCGCGCGATGAAAGCATCGCGAGCGCCTAGGTCTTATTTTACGAAGGCATGTTCTTATATGAGTTTTGGTCTGGCGCACTGGCAACCTGATATTATGTCGATGATAAGAGCAGTCCGCCAAACTCGACCCAGTTGCGTATCGAGAGCATCTTTGGCCGTTAGTCGACCAGAGTATACTCCCAAGAGCTTCCAGCAAATGGGCTTATGGATCAATTCCATTTTGGGTCCCCCGTCGACCTTTCGATAATATGAGTCATTACAGATAGCTAGGCATGGAGAGCCTGACATTCCTTCCCGAGAAGCGGTATCAACAATTAATGGGTTGATCGGTAAAGGATCAAATTCGGGAGAAGTTGCGAGGGTAGCTTTTTTCCAAATCGGAAAGCTGCCTTGTTCGCTGTAACCTTGGGGGTATCCGGGTATGAAAAGGTCTCCTCCAAGGTCGACAAACATATCCTCTTGGTGGCCATCAACGCTGAGAATGTTCCTCGCTATACCAACGGTATTTTGATTTACTTTTAAAGCCGCAATATCAACGTTCTGGCCATGTTCCGGATGATCAAGCCACAGTGGGTTTTCGTTTTCATCAAGCAGTTTCAATTTGTGTTTGATTACGACAAGGCGATGGTCGCGCATCTCCCGTTTTACCGCAATACATTCGTCAGGTATCGCGCATGAACTGTGACGAGGTTGACCAGTTCTTGGATTTCTTCCGGAAAACACATGCCAATTAGATACTATAAACCACTGGGTACCATGCTTGACAAAAAAACCAGTTCCAGAACCAATCTCCTGTTCCTTCGCCAGTAGTGTCAATTGGGTAAGTGATGGTGTTAAAAAGTGAGCAGTTGCAGCCACTAGTCTACCTTTTCAGCAAGTTTCCCCACAAATCATACTCCCCAGCCTCATCCACCTCAACAGTCACCAAATCCCCAACACTCACCCCCTCAGTCCCCGCGTCAATAAACAGGTTGCCATCAATCTCCGGCGCGTCCGCTTTGGTGCGGCAGGTGGCGATGCCGTCTTCGTCGATGTCGTCCACGATGACCTGCATCCGCTGCCCGACTTTGGCCGCCAATTTGGCCTCGGAAATCGCTTGGGCGCGTTCCATGAACCGGTCCCAACGCTCTTGTTTGACCTCGGGGGCCACATGATCGGGCAGGGCGTTCGAGCGTGCGCCCGAGACGTTTTCGTATTGAAAACACCCGACCCGGTCCAATTGCGCCTCGTCCAACCAGTCGAGCAGATACTCAAATTCCGCCTCGGTCTCGCCGGGGTAGCCGACGATAAATGTGGACCGCAACGTGATGTCCGGGCACATGCCGCGCCAGGCGGCGATTTCGTCCAGAACCTTGGCCGAGGCCGCAGGGCGCGCCATGCGTTTCAAAACATCCGGGTGGCCGTGTTGGAACGGGATGTCGAGGTAGGGCAGCACCGCATTGCCCGCATCGGCCATCAAAGGGATCAACTCGCGCACATGCGGGTAGGGGTAGACGTAATGCAGCCGGACCCAAAGCTCATCGGCGGAGGCCAATTGGCCAAGCTCGCGCGCCAGATCGGTGATGTGGCTGCGCACCTCGCGGTCTTTCCATGGGTGGGTCGAATAGCGACGATCCAAACCGTAAGCCGAGGTATCCTGTGAGATCACCAAGAGTTCTTTGACGCCCGCCTCGACCAATTTCTCCGCCTCACGCAACACCGCATGGACCGGACGCGAGGCCAATTTGCCGCGCATGTCCGGGATGATGCAGAATTTACAGGCGTGGTTGCAGCCTTCGGAAATTTTCAAATAGCTGTAGTGGCGCGGGGTCAGGCTCACGCCAGAAGCAGGCAGAAGGTCGATGAACGGATCGGGGGAGGGCGGCACGGCGCCGTGGACGGCATCCAAAACCTGTTCATATTGATGCGGACCGGTGACGGCCAAAACTTTCGGATGGACCCCGGTGATATAGTCAGGCTCGGCGCCCAGACAGCCGGTGACGATGACCTTGCCGTTTTCCTGCAAGGCCTCACCGATGGCTTCCAAACTCTCGGCTTTGGCCGAATCCAAGAACCCGCAGGTGTTCACAATCACCGCATCGGCCCCGGCGTAATCGGCGCTGATTTGATAGCCTTCGGCGCGCAGGCGCGTCAGGATGCGTTCGCTGTCGACCAAGGCTTTGGGACAGCCCAAGGAGACCATCCCAATCGTGGGCTGGCCATTGCGGTCCTCGGGGCGAGCGACAGTGTCAAATTGCGCTTTGGGCGCAAGATCGGGGCGGAGGTTTGGCGGGTTCTGACTCATCCTCGCGATATACTCCGAACGGGATGATCGGAAAAGCCCTGTTGCGTTGCGGCGTGCCTTGCGCTGCTACGCGGCGGAAAATTTTGTCGCATGGTTATAAATATTCGCATAAGTTTATGGAGATCACAGCACTGTGATCCCATAAATAATATGCACAGCGTCGCGAGATGTTCGCGTGACGCGAATTCGGGCGCGATCACGCCGCAAGGAGGAGTGCGGTCGCATCCCCGAAAACAATGGAGGGAAAGAATGTTCGTCAAAGACCAAACCCGTTTTGCGGGACCCGTCGTGCTGTGCCTGATGGCCAGTGCTTTGCCCCAAACCGCCAGCGCCACCGAAGGTTATTTTGCACTGGGCTATGGCCCCGCCCAACGCGGTGTTGCGGGCGCAGGTGTGGGCTATTCTCAAGACGCCATGTCCGGCGCGATCAACCCGGCGAGTGTCGCCACTGTGGGCCGGGAAATGAGCCTTGGCCTTCAGGCGTTTTCGCCAAGCCGTGGATTTACAGGAGACAGCACGGGCTTTGTCCCCTCCGGCACCATCGACAGCGGCAAATCGTTTTTCCCCGTCCCCAATGCCGCCTATAACCTGCCGCTGTCCAACGGCGCGGTGGTCAACTTTGCCGCCTATGGCAATGGCGGAATGAACACAAGCTATGATGCCGTGCCCAATGCCAATTGTGGCGGCGGCACGGGGGTGTTTTGCGGCGGGGCTTCGGGCGTGGATTTGACCCAGCTTTTCGTTTCGGTCACCTATGCGCAAAAGCTCGGGCGGCTGTCTTATGGCATCGCGCCGACTTTGGCGGTACAGGCATTTGAGGCCAAGGGGCTTGCGGCGTTTTCCGGCATTTCCGTCGATCCAACCGCGCTCACCGACAATGGTTATGACTATTCCACCGGCCTCGGCCTGCGCGTTGGTTTGCAATATGAGGTGAGCGATCAATTGACCCTCGGCCTTTCGGCGCAAACGAAATTCAACATGTCCGAGTTTGACAAATACGCCGGGCTGTTTGAGGGTGGTGGTGATTTTGACATTCCGCCCACGGTCGCTATTGGCTTGGCGTATCAACCGACCTCTGATCTGGCCTTGCTGCTGGATTACCAGAAAATCTTTTACTCCGATGTGCCCGCCGTGGCCAATCCCATGTCCGCAGGCGCGCTTGGTGCCGATGGTGGCGCGGGCTTTGGTTGGGAGGATGTCGAGGTGATCCGTTTGGGAGCGGAATGGAAGGCCTCGCCGGATATGACATGGCGTGTGGGCTATGCCCATGCGGCGAACCCGGTGGGCGCGGATGATGTGACCTTTGGCATCCTGGCTCCCGGTGTGGTCGAGGATCATTTTACGGTCGGTGGATCGCGTCAGATAAACGCACGCGACCGGATTGATTTTTCGGTCTCCTATGTGCCGAAAAACACCGTCTCAGGCCCGGAAATGACCCCATTGGGACCAACGGGTGGCACGGTTGATTTGAACATGAGCCAACTCTCCGCTTCGATCGGCTGGACCCGCAGCTTTTGATCATGCTCGAAACCTGAGAGAAGGGCGTCCGTTGCGGCGCCCTTTTTGTCGCGCCATGTTGCTGCGTCACCCAGGCCCCACTCGCGCGTCCTCGCACAAATTCTGTGCGGCCAAATTGGGTGCCTTGACGTGCCGCTTGACGTAGACTGGGCCAAATGCCTCCTCTCCAATACAAGGTTTCACAATGCTGGCCAACACCGACACCCGCTACGGGCTGATCGCCCGTTTGTTTCACTGGGTCATCGCGCTTTTGATCCTGACCGATCTGGCGCTGGGCCTGATCGGCGAAAACATCCCACGTACGGCGGACACGGCCGAGACCCTTAAAACCCTCTATTCCGTACATAAAACCATCGGCGTCAGTGTTTTGTTTCTCGCCATCTTGCGCATCCTTTGGGCCGTGATCCAGCCGCGCCCGGTGCCGGTGCATCCTGCGCGCCGGGCTGAGACGCTTTTGGCCGAGGTCATCCATTGGGCGCTTTATGGTGCGATCATCGTCATGCCCCTGTCCGGCTGGGTGATCCATTCTTCTGAGATCGGCTTTGCTCCGATCCTTTGGCCTTTTGGGCAAAACCTGCCTTTCGTCGTTAAATCCGAAGCCCTCGCCCATACGGCGGGCGCGGTGCATGGGCTGTCGGCTTTGGTGATCTACCTGACCGTCGGCCTGCATATCGCGGGGGCGCTCAAACATGCGGTGATCGAACGCGATGGTGTTTTGGCGCGGATGCTCCGGGGCCGCGATGCCGGAACGCCGGGTGAGCGGGCCACCACATCCCATGCCGTGCCGCCGTTGGTTGCACTTGTGCTTTGGGCCGGGGTGATTGGCTTTGCGGTCTTTGGGCCGAAGCCGCCGATGCCGGAGGCCGAAGCGGCACAAATGCCCGCCAGCGCACCCGTCGAAACCGCCGCAGTTCCCACCTCTGACTTGCCGATTTGGACGGTGCAAGACGGCAGTCTGGGGATCGCCGTCATGCAAATGGGGGCGGGTGTCGAGGGCCGCTTTGCCACTTGGTCCGCCGCCATTGCCTATGACCCGGACGCGGGCACGGGGGAGGTGTCTGTGACCATCGACACGACCTCGCTCACTCTTGGGTCGGTCACCGCACAGGCGCAGGGGCCGGAGTTTTTCAACACCGCGACCTATGCCTCCGCCACCTTTGCCGGACCGATCACCCGCACTGGGGCCGGGCCAGACCATCAGGTGGCGGGCACGCTGACATTGGTCGGGCAAACTGTGCCTGTGGCGCTCGATTTCACCTTGGATCTTGCGGGGGATACGGCGACAATGACGGGACAAACCACCTTGGATCGTCGTGATTTCGGCATGGGCGCGGGGTATGCGGACGAATCAACCGTGGGATATACTGTCACCGTGGATGTCAGTCTGACCGCGACCCGCGCGCCCTAAGCGGGGCGTTTCGGCGCAATAGAAAAGGCCGCTGGAGATCGTTCCAGCGGCCTTCTTTATGTCTGTGGCGTTGGGAGAGCGGCTTATTCGGCCTGCATCGCCTCGATGGAAATTTCGATCTGAACTTCGTCAGAGATATAGGGCGTGTACATGCCCATGTCGAAGTCGGAGCGCAGCACGGAGGTCTCGGCCTCAAAGCCAACCCAAGGCTTGCCGGCCATCGGGTGATCGCCCATTTGAGTCACTTCCGCGTCCAAAACCACCGATTTGGTGATGCCGTTGATGGTCAGATCGCCGGTGATTTTGCCTTCGGTTTCGCCGGTCACTTCGATCCCGGTGGAGGTGAAGGAAATCGTCGGGTTGGCTTCTGCGCCAAAGAAATCGTCGGTCAGGAAGTGTGCAGTGCGTTCGGCCCAGCCGGTGTAAAGGCTGTCGGTCGGGAAGGCGACGGTGACAGAGGAGGCGGCGGCGTCTTCGGCGTCAAACATGATTTCGCCGTCAAAGCCCGAAAACACGCCCGTGGTGGTCGAAAAACCCAAGTGCTCATAGGTGAACACGATTTGGCTGTGCGAGGCGTCGAGCACGTATTTCACCGGCTCTGCGGAAGCCGCAGCGCCAAGGCCAAGGATCAGGGCGGAGGACAACAGGATAGATTTCATACGAAACTCTCTTTGATAAGGGTTGTTTGTGTTGCGATGCAGCAAATCTAAGCGCCCGTGGAGTTTACACAATTCCACAGGGTCAAACAGAATTTGTGCACAGACGAACGATCATCGGCGGGTATTTGCGGATAGCTGTGCAAATACCAACCAACTGTCCGCTGAATTTAGGATTTAAGCCGCCATCCGGTTTTGAAAATCCACCCGATCACCGCAAGGCAGAGTGCCAAAAACACCGTGATCGCCGCCAAGGAGAGGGTCACAGGTACATCCGCGACGTCGAAAAACGCCCAGCGAAAGCCTGAGATCAGGTACAGAACCGGGTTGAATTTCACCACGACCTGCCAAATCCCCGGCAACATCGCGGCGGAATAAAACGCGCCGCCGAGGAAGACCAAAGGCGTGACCACCAACATTGGCACGATGTTGAGCTGTTCAAAACTTTTCGCCCAGATGCCCAAGATAAAGCCCAAAAGCGAGAAACTCAGCGCCGTCAGAATCAAAAACACCATGGCCCAAATCGGATGGATGATGTGGAGATCGACAAAGACAAAGGAGGTGGCAATGATCAGCACCGCGACAAACAAGCTCTTGGTCGCCGCCGCGCCGACAAAGCCCATGACGATTTCGAAAAATGACACAGGGGCGGAGAAAAGTTCAAAGATCGTGCCGGTGAATTTCGGGAAATAAATGCCGAAAGAGGCGTTGGAAATGGACTGTTGTAGCACCGACAACATCACCAGACCGGGGACAATGAAGGCACCGTAGGCGATGCCTTCGACCGTGTCGATCCGCCCGCCGATGGCCGCGCCAAAGACCACGAAATAGAGCACGGTGGACAGAACCGGGCTGAGAATGGATTGATAGATGGTGCGGAAAAACCGCGTCATTTCAAAGCGGTAAATTGCACCAATCGCGCGCCAGTTCATGCCTTTTCCTCCACCAGATCAAGGAACACATCCTCAAGGCTGCTTTTTGTGCTGTCGAGATCGCGCACATGAATGCCCTCGGCGGCCAGATCGGTGATCAGCCGGGTGATCCCGGTGCGCGCCTCGCGGGTGTCATAGGCATAGGACAGCTGTTTTCCGTCCTCGGAGCGGGTCAAATCATAATCGGCGAGGCTTTCGGGCAGGGTTACGAGCGGTGCGCCTAAATCCAGTGTCAAAACCTTGCGACCAAAGCTTTGCATCAACTGGGTTTTGTCCTCGACCAAAAGGATCGACCCTTTGTTGATCACCGCCACGCGGTCGGCCATTTCTTCGGCCTCTTCGATATAATGTGTGGTCAAAATCACGGTCACGCCAGTGTTGCGCAGATCGCCGACCACTTTCCACATGTCGCGGCGCAGATTGACATCAACGCCTGCCGTCGGTTCGTCCAAAAACAACACTTCGGGATTGTGACTGAGCGCCTTGGCGATCATCACCCGGCGTTTCATACCACCAGACAACTCTTTGCATTGATTGTCTTTTTTATCCCAAAGCGACAGGGATTTGAGGACATTTTCGATATGGGAATCATCGCGGGGCAGGCCAAACAACCCGCGTGTAAACCGCACCGAATTCCACACAGTCTCAAACAGATCGAGCGCCAGTTCTTGCGGCACCAATCCAATCAAACGGCGGGCGCGGCGCGGCTCTTTGGCCACGTCAAACCCACCGACCAAGGCCTGTCCCGAAGAGATCGTGACCAGCCCACAGACCGCGCCGATCAACGTGGTTTTGCCCGCGCCATTGGGGCCAAGAAGAGCAATAATTTCGCCTTTTTCAATGTCTAAAGACACGCCTTTGAGCGCTTCAAAGCCGTTGTCATAGGATTTCTTCAGATCGCGAATGGAGATGATGGCTGCCATGTCGGTCCTCTTTATTGGGGTGCTCTCTAAATAGGGGGTGTTCTCAGTGAAGCAAGCGCGCAGAGTGGCAGGGTGCGGTGGTCTAAAACGCACAGCCATGATCGTTGTGCCATGCATGTGGGCCAAAAAACTGGGCGGCCTTTGTCACATAAATACATAAAGAGCCGTCTGTTTGAAACGGCTCTTTAAAGCGTTCCGCCATAAACCTGTTTCACGGGTTTATGGCGGAACGCCCACAACATTGATATGTCTGGCAGCGTCACGCCTTTCCCCTATCTCAGGTTATAGTCGTGACGCTTTAATAACGTGTTTCAAGAGGTTGCACCGCGTTAGCGGCGGCGGTCGCGACGCGATGACATCGGCTGAAACGCCACGCCCACATGTGCCTCACAATAGGGTTTGCCCGCCTGAGAGGGCAGGCCGCAGAACCAAAAATCCTCGGTTGCCGGATCGCCGATCGGCCATTTGCAGGTCTTCTCGGTCAATTCCATCACGGAAATCCGCTTGGCCTTTTTCTCGACTTCGCTGACTTTCGCCAATGCCTCGGCAGGGATTTCATTGGCCGAGGGTTGTGGCGGCAAGGGCTGCCCCGCCGGAATGATCTGACGACGCGCCGCACTCATCGGTTTGGGCGCGGGCTCTGCTGCGGGCTCGATCTCTTTGTCCTCGGGCGCGTCCGCCTTGGTTTTGAGTTCGGGCTTGGGCTTGGGCGCGGGTTTGGGTTTGGGGGCCGGGCTTGCCGCCGCCGGTTTGGCCGCAGCACCCGTCGTGCCCGCACGGTTCGAGAGGCCCAAACGGTGGACCTTGCCGATCACCGCGTTGCGCGTCACACCGCCAAGCTCCTTGGCGATTTGTGAGGCGGATTGACCCTCCCCCCACATTTTTTTCAAAGTTTCGACGCGCTCATCGGTCCAGGACATGATGCTTCCTTCGGTTGTCTTGCGGCATATGGTGGCCTTTCGGCACAGCCAAACCGCGAAAAGCGCCCCTGCACAACCCGTTTGCAGGCAGGACCGCTTGAGAATTCGTGTTGACCCCTATTTTAAACACACCGCTTGCGGTTACAAGCGGGCGCGGGCGGAAATCGTAATACGGGTTTCCACACGCGGCGTCCTTTGGGGCAAAACGGGTTATAGCAAGGGAGAGCGGCAATGGAAATGGCACATAATGAGGTGCAAATGGGTGTGCGGCGGTTTGGGCGGGTCAATTGGCTTGGCCTGTACACACTGGCGATGCGCGAAGTGCGCCGTTTCACCACCGTCTGGACCCAAACGCTTTTGGCGCCACTGATGACGGCTGCGCTGTTCTTGACGATTTTCTCCCTCGCCATCGGCCCATCGCGCGGGGACGTCATGGGGGTGCCCTTCGTGCATTTCCTCGCTCCTGGCATCTTGACCATGACCGTGATCCAAAACGCCTTTGCCAACACCTCTTCCTCGATTGTGATCTCAAAGGTTCAGGGCAATATTGTCGACACCTTGATGCCACCGCTTTCGCCGATTGAATTGGTCTTGGGCTATCTGGCCGGGGGATTGGCGCGCGGGCTGTTCGTCGCTCTGGCGATCTGGTTGGGCATGGCGCTTGTCGTCGGGCTTGGTCTGGCGCATCCGTTTTTTACCCTCGCATTCATCACGCTGGGGGCGCTGTTTCTGGGGGCTTTGGGCATTTTGGCCGGGGTCGTATCGCAGAAATTCGACCAAATGGCCGCGATCACCAATTTCATCATCACGCCGCTGTCCTTCCTCTCCGGCACCTTCTATTCGGTCGAAAGCTTGCCGCAGTGGTTTCGCGTCATCACCCATCTCAACCCGGTATTTTACCTGATTGATGGGGTGCGGTTTGGTATCATTGGCCGTTCGGACAGCTCACCATGGCTTGGCCTTGTGGTGATGAGCATCGTGACGGCGGCACTGATTTTCACCTGCTGGGTCTTGTTCAAACGCGGCACGAAACTGAAATCCTAAGCGCCAAATTTTGGCCTAATTCACCATTTATATACCATGGCACTGTCTTCTTAAGGTGTGCCATGGTCCGTTTCCTTTCTACCGTTATCCTGTCCCTGCTTTCGTTTGGCGCATTTGCCGCCGATAGCCTGCCCAGCGAATTGGACAGCGCGGATCGTCGCGCCGAATTGATCGGTTGGGAGGGCGTTGGACGGCTGGATGTGGCGCGTCGCTCGACCTGTTCGGGCGCGTTGATTGCGCCGGATCTGGTTCTGACGGCGGCGCATTGTGTGGTGGATGGCAAAAACCAACCCTATGCGGCGGATCAAATCACCTTTCGCGCCGGGCTGCGCAATGGCGATTATGTTGCCGCCTCGCGCGGGATCGCCGTGGCCGTGACGCCCGGCTATGACATCACCGACAATGTGACGGCGGGCAATATTCGCCGCGATGTGGCGCTGATCCAACTGGCCTCGCCGATTGCCCGCGCCCAAGCCGCGCCTTTCCCCATTCACCGGACGTCTAAGCCGCGCGGCGAATTGATGGTCGCCTCTTACGGGCAGGGCCGCAATGATGCGCTTTCGATTCAGCGCGAATGCCATGTGATTGATTTCTCGCAAGATATTTACAGTTTCGATTGTGACATCACCTTTGGCTCCTCCGGCGCGCCGGTGTTTGCCTATGACGGGGTACGGCCCGCGATTGTCTCTGTCGTCTCCTCCATGGGGGTGCGGGACGGGCGCAGGGTCGGGTTTGGTATGGCGCTGAGTGATCGGGTTGCGGCGCTCAAACGCCAAATCGCCTTGGGCGCGGCGCAAGTTGCGGCCAAACCCGTGGTGGTTAAACGCATTTCTGTGGGCGGTGGCAGCACGCAAAGCGTTGGCAATGCCAAATTTCTGCCCGCGAAATAAACCCGCGACCTAAGATTTGCTTTGACTTGGCGGGCGATTTGCCGGAAAACCCGGCGCATGAACACCGTGACCACATATATCTCCACGCCCCGACGTCGACGCTAACGCGTCTTTGACGTCCGTTCATCCGTGCCCAATCCGGCACATTTCCGCGCCAAACTGGCGCATCTGCCTCATAAATCACTCCGAAACCGTTGACAGCCCCAAGGCATAGCGCCACCCATGGGGCCTGTTCATTCAAAAGGGTAAACCCTATGATTTCTTCCGTTTTGCCGACCTATAACCGGGCTCCGTTGTCTTTCGTCAAAGGCGAAGGCTCTTGGCTGATTGAGGCGGATGGGCGACGCTTTTTGGACCTTGGCGCGGGCATCGCGGTCAACACGCTGGGCCATGCCAACCCGGAACTGGCGCAGACCCTCAAGGATCAGGCCGACACGCTGTGGCATGTCTCCAACCTCTATAAAATCCCGGCGCAAGAAAAACTGGCGGATATGCTGGTCGATCTGACCTTTGCCGACACCTGTTTTTTCACCAATTCGGGCACTGAGGCTGCCGAACTGGCGATCAAAATGGCGCGCAAATATTGGTACACCAAGGGCCAGCCGGAAAAGATCGAGATCATCACCTTTGACGGCTGTTTCCATGGCCGCTCGACCGGGGCCATTGCGGCCTCGGGCGCTGAGAAAATGGTCAAAGGTTTTGGGCCACTGATGCCCGGATTTGTCCATCTGCCCTTTGGCGATCACGAGGCGCTGACCGCGGCCGTCTCTGACAAGACCGCAGCGATCATGATCGAACCGATTCAGGGCGAGGGCGGCATTCGCGTGGTCCCGGATCAGTGCCTCAAAGGCCTGCGCGATCTGTGCGATGAAAAGGGTATCCTGTTGATTTTCGACGAGGTCCAATGCGGTGTGGCCCGGACGGGCAAATTGTTCGCCCATGAATATGCCGGCGTGACGCCGGACATCATGATGATTGCCAAAGGCATCGGCGGCGGTTTCCCTCTGGGCGCGGTTTTGGCCACCGAAGAGGCGGCCTCAGGTATGACCGCGGGCACCCACGGCTCGACCTATGGCGGCAACCCTTTGGGCTGTGCCATTGGGGCCAAAGTGCTTGAAATCGTGTCCGATCCGGCGTTCTTGGCCGAGGTGAACCGCAAGGCGAGCCTGATGCGCCAAAAGCTTGAAGGGCTTGTTGCGGCGCACCCGGACGTCTTTGAAAGCGTACGCGGGCAAGGGCTTATGCTTGGCCTCAAATGCAAAGTCGCGCCGGGTGATCTGGTTGCGAAGGGCTATGAGGCGGGCGTTTTGACCGTACCCGCCGCCGACAATGTGGTGCGGCTGTTGCCCGCGCTGAACATTTCTGACGAAGACATTTCCGACGCCGTGGCGCGGATTGATGCCGCCGCCAAGGCGCTCTGATATAAGAAAAGATAACACATGAACCACTTTCTAGATATTCACACGACGAGTGCCGACGATCTTCATCAGATCATCGAAAGCGCGAAAGCCACCAAACAGGCGCGTTTGGGCCAACCCAAAGGCGCGCTTGATGCCGAGCTGCCGCTCAAAGACAAAATGGTCGCGCTGATTTTTGAAAAGCCTTCGACCCGGACCCGCGTGTCTTTTGACGTGGGTGTGCGCCAAATGGGTGGGCAGACCATGGTGCTTTCGGGCGCGGATATGCAACTGGGCCATGGCGAAACCATTGCCGACACCGCCCGCGTTTTGTCGCGCTATGTCGACATGATCATGATCCGCACCTTTGAGGAACAGACCCTGTTGGAGATGGCCGAATACGCCACTGTTCCGGTGATCAACGGGCTGACCAACCGCACCCACCCCTGTCAAATCATGGCCGACATCCTCACATTCGAGGAACATAACGGCCCGATCAAAGGCAAAAAGGTGGTGTGGTGTGGCGATGGCAACAATGTTTGCGCCTCGTTCATTCATGCCGCCGGTCAGTTTGGGTTTGATTTCACCTTTGCCGGGCCAGAGCCGCTTGATCCCGAAATGGGCTTTATCAAAGAGGCGCGCGCCAAAGGGTCAAAGATCGAGATCGTGCGTGACGCGGAAGAGGCTGTCAAAGGTGCCGATCTTGTGGTCACCGACACCTGGGTGTCGATGCATGATCCGCAATCGGCGCGGGAGCGGCGGCACAATCAACTGCGCCCTTACCGGGTCGATCGCAAGCTGATGTCACATGCCAACCCCGATGCGCTGTTCATGCACTGCCTGCCCGCGCACCGCGGTGATGAGGTGAGCAATAACGTGATGGACGGGCCGCAATCGGTGATTTTCGACGAGGCGGAAAACCGGCTTCACGCGCAAAAGGCGATCATGCGCTGGTGTGTCGGGTTCTAACCGACGTCAGGCTTTGCCAAAGAAAACGCGCCCGAGGACACTCTGGGCGCGTTTTGGGTCTGGTCCGGCTCAGTTTGTGGCCGGCTCAGTTTGTGAAATGCGACAGGACAAAAAACACCGCCGCAGAGAGGATCGCCGAGGCCGGGACGGTGATGATCCAAGCCGCGACAATGGTCATGAAATGGCTGCGACGCACCAGTTTGCGCCGTCTCCGCTCTTCATCTGCCACGCGCACCGCCTCTTTGACCACAGTCTCGCGCAGACGTTTATCATGATACCATTCACGAAAGAACCCAACGCCAAACACCGCGCCCACGGCGATATGGGTGGAGGACACGGGCAGGCCCAGCCAACTGGCGACAATCACCGTGATCGCGGCAGAGAGCGCGACGCAAAAGGCGCGCATCGGGTTGAGCTTGGTGATCTGCGAGCCGACCATTTTGATCAGCTTCGGCCCAAACAGCACCAGACCAAAAGAAATCCCAAGCGCCCCGATCACCATCACCCAATGGGGGATATTGACCTTGCCGGCGAACTCGCCAAAGGCGTTGGCATGCACGATGGCCGCCAGCGGGCCGACCGCATTGGCCACATCATTGGCGCCATGGGCAAAGGACAAAAGTGCTGCCGAGATCACCAAAGGCAGGGCAAACATCGCCTTCAATGATTTGTTGCGGTTTTCAAGCCCCTCGGATTGACGGCGCACCAAAGGCGCGGAAATCACATAGGACAATCCGCCAATCGCCGCACCAATCAAGAGCGCGGTTGTCAGGTCAATACTGATCAGTTTCTTAAGGCCTTTGATCGCCAAATAGGTCGCAAACGCGCCCATCATGATGCCGATCAGAACCGGAACCCAACGGCGCGCCGCTGCGATTTTGTCATCTTGGTACATGATCTGCGCCTTGATGAACCACAAGAATCCGGCGGCAATCACCCCGCCCAACAGTGGTGAAACCACCCAAGAGGCGGCGATCAGCCCCATCGAGGCCCAGTTGACCGAGGCAAAGCCCGCCGCCGTGATGCCCGCGCCCATGACACCGCCGACAACGGCATGGGTGGTGGAGACCGGCGCGCCGATCCATGTGGCCAAATTGACCCAAAGCGCAGAGGACAAAAGCGCCGCGAGCATGGCCCAGATGAACACTTGGGTGTTTGCCATGGCGGATGGGTCGATGATCCCCTTTGAGATCGTCGAGACGACATCGCCCCCCGCCAGCAACGCCCCCGCACTTTCACAAAGTGCGGCAATCACAATCGCGCCGCCCATGGTCAATGCGTTCGCACCCACCGCAGGGCCCATATTGTTGGCCACGTCATTGGCGCCAATATTGATCGCCATATAAGCGCCCAAAGCCGCCGCAGCGATCACCAAGGCCGATCCCGGTTGCCCGCCAAACACCACAGCCGCGCCAAGCCCCGCCACGATGATAAAGGCCAGCGCCACGCCCAAGCCCACCATTGGTCGCCCGATGTAGAGCGTGGCATGTTCAAGTTGGCTGATGCGGTTGAGATCTTTGTCCAGTGTGGTCCACTGTTTGCCGTCTTGGTCACTCATGCTGATCCCTCATGGCTTTCCCTCCCTGAGGGCTGTCATAAAATTGTTACAAGCGGCGCAGCGCTACCGCGCCCGCCGCCCTATTTCAAGGGTTTCGTGACAAAGTGAGGGATGCAAACGGGAACCTGTGGCCACAGGCCTGTCTTGGCCTTGAGGTACAAGCCTGCGCCGGGCTGCCTTAAAACGCGCGCAGCAAGTCCTGAAGTTCGGGTTCGTCCACCAGCATGGCCGCCTGTTCAGGCGACATCCAACTGCGTTTGCGCTCATGGCATTCAGGGAATTTATTCGCCAAACGCGCCACTTCGATCGGGTAGACCGAGGCCTCGATCGGGGCGGGGACACCGTTGGAAAGGCGTTTGACATAGTGGTAGAGACCAAGTGGCTGACGCTTGATCTTGCCGGGTTTGACCCCGGCCTCTTCCCAGGCCTCCTGCGCCGCCGTGTCCGCGCCGTCCAATCCCTCAATCGGCCAACCCTTGGGGATGATCCAACGGCCAGTGTCGCGCGAGGTGATCAAAAGCACCTCTTTGCCTTTCTTACCCTTACGCCAACACAATGCCGCCGCCTGAACCCGGTCCGGGCGGCGCAAAAGGGGGTCCAAGACCCCTATCAGAGCGGATTTGAAGAGCATAACCATCGGTGAGAAACGTGCCTGTGTTTTTGTTTGTTGTATATACATAGAGGAAGGCGCACAGGATTTCAAGTTTTCTTGAAAAATGTCTTGTTCCTGAATGATAGCGCTATATCTGAAAGGGGAGCCGGGCGGCTTGAGGTTCTGAAACCCCACGCATCTGTGCCCTTGCCACATTCTCGAACGTCAAAAGGACCTTATCATGTCACACGCGCGCATCGGCCTCGTTGGCCTTGGCGTCATGGGTGCAAACCTGTCGCTCAACATTGCCGATCACGGCTTTCCCATCGCTGTTTACAATCGCACCGGCTCGGTCACCGATGCGTTTGTGGCCTCTGCGGGCGATTTGGCCGAGCGGCTTGTGCCGGCGCAGACCTATGAGGACTTCGTGGCCTCTCTGTCCAAGCCGCGTGCGATCATCATCATGGTCAAGGCGGGCGGGCCCGTGGATGCAGTGATCGCAGATCTGGTGCCGCTGCTCGATGAGGGCGATATGATCATTGATGCAGGCAACGCCAATTTTCACGACACGCGCCGTCGCGAGGCGGCGCTGCGCGAAAAGGGTTTGAACTTTATCGGCATGGGCGTGTCGGGCGGCGAAGAAGGGGCGCGTCATGGGCCGTCGATCATGGTCGGCGGCAACAAAGCCTCCTATGAGGTCATCCGCGACATCATCGAAGCGATTTCTGCCAAACATGACGGCCAACCCTGTGCGGCACATTTTGGCCCTGATGGGGCCGGGCATTTCGTCAAAACCGTCCACAACGGGATTGAATACGCCGATATGCAAATGATTGCCGAGGTCTACGGGGTGTTGCGCGATGGGGCAGGGCGCACCCCATCCGAGATCGGCGCACTGTTTGAAGCCTGGGACAAAGGCCCGCTCAAATCCTATCTGGTCGAAATTTCCGGTAAGGTGCTTCAGACCTCTGACCCCAAAACCGGCCAGCCAATGGTTGATGTGATCGTCGATATGGCGGGCCAAAAAGGCACCGGGCGTTGGACCGCGATTGAGGCAATCACTCTGGGCCAATCGCCCTCCACCATCGAGGCTGCGGTGGCCGCGCGGTCGTGGTCTTCGGAAAAAGCCACGCGCGAGGCGGGGCAGGCGCTGTTTGGCGATGATGCGGTTGAAACTATGCCGATGCCCTCCGATGCCACGCTTGAAAAAGCGCTCTTGGCGGCAAAACTCATTGCTTATGATCAGGGCTTCAAAATCCTCATTGCCGCCTCCGCGACCTATGATTGGGGCATTGACCTTGCCGCCTCCGCCGAAGTGTGGCGCGAAGGCTGTATCATCCGCTCGGCCTTGCTTGATGATATGGCGCAAGCGATCCGCGAGGGTCTGCCCCATGATCAACTGATCTTTGCCCCGACCTTTGCCGATATGATCCGCGAGGGCGCGCCCGCGCTGCGCCGTGTGGTCGCCTATGCTGCGCTCAAAGGGCTGCCGATCCCGGCCTTTGCCAATGCCTTGGCCTATTTCGACACCATGCGTCAGGGCCGTGGCACCACCGATTTGGTCCAGGCACAGCGGGATTTCTTTGGCGCGCACGGGTTTGAGCGGGTCGATGGTGGCACAGGGCAACACGGGCCATGGGCCGGAACCGTGTCCCACAGTTGAGAACCGTGTCCCACAGTTGAGGCGCACGGGGGGGCGGTAAATTTAAGCATCCAAAGCGGCCTGTCCGACACAGCGCCCGCGCTAAATCCGCCTCTCTTCATGCCAGCTCTTGCAAGGGACTGGGATTTCGTGATTTTCAGGGTCTGATCCCGTCAAGGCCTCTGATCAAGCCACGGCGGCCCACAACAAGGCAAGTGGCACATGAGTTTCGTCGTCTTCATCAATGGGCTGGTGATGGTGTTTTTCGCCGCTCTCATGGGCGTCGTGGCGCTGCTCTTTCCTGATACCTCAAATCTGTTTGTAGTACCCGCCCTGTTGTTTGGCTTTCTCGGCGGGGCGCTTGCCCTGGCCTCTTCGCCGGACGTCACCGAGCTGCGGCCGCTGCACACGTTTTTGATGACGTCATCGGTCTGGATGGTCGCCGCTTTGTGTGGCGCAGGCCCGCTTTACCTGTTCGATCTGTCCTTTGTGGATGCGTTTTTCGAGGCCATGTCGGGCATCACCACCACCGGCTCCACCGTCATGTCGGGTCTCGATGACACGCCGAGGGGCATCATCTTGTGGCGCGCCATGCTTCAGGCCGTTGGCGGTGTCGGCTTTATCGTCACCGGCATCGCGCTTTTGCCGATCCTGAAAGTTGGCGGGATGCAATTGTTTCGCTCTGAAAGCTCGGAACAAGGCGGCAAAGAACTGCGCAATGCGACGATGTTTGCCTCTGCGACGCTGCAAATCTATTTCGCTTTGATTTTCCTTTGCGGCTTGCTCTACATGATCGGCGGCATGTCTCCCTTTGACGCGGCCACCCATGCGATGACCACGCTCTCCACCGGCGGCTATTCCGGCTATGATGCGTCTTTCGGCCATTTCGACAGCGCCTTCCTGCAATGGGTGTGCACCGCGTTCATGCTCGCGGGGGCTTTGCCTTTTGCTTGGTATATCAGAGGGGTTCGACGCGGCGTTTGGCAGTCCGAACAGGTTTCTGCCATGTTGACGACCCTTGCGTTGACCATATCCTGCCTCGCGCTTTGGCTCATGATGGTGCGGGGCGAAACCTTGTTTGATGCACTCCGTCTTGTCGCTTTTAATGTCGTCTCCATCGTCACCACCACCGGCTACGCCACCACGGATTATACGCTTTGGGGGCCTTTTGCCGTTGCCGCCTTTTTCGTTTTGACCGCCGTGGGCGGGGCCACAGGGTCCACCGCAGGCGGGGCCAAGGCGATGCGCTGGTTGGTGGCGGGGCGGGCGTTGATTGCGCAGATCCGCAAAAGCTACGCGCCGCATCGGGTCACTTTTGTCAAATACGAAGGCCGCCCTGTGGCGCCCGATGCGCTTTCTGGTGTGATTGCGTTTTTCGTGCTTTATTCTGCCACGTTTGGCGTGATGGCGAGCCTGTTGGGCTTTTTCGGCCAAGACATGACCACCGCCATTTCAGGCTCGCTGACGGCCTTGGCCAATGTTGGTCCGGGGGTGGGCGATGTCATTGGCCCGGCGGGCAATTTCGCCTCGCTCAACGCGCCCTCGAAATTGGTTTTGACCTTTGGCATGTATTTGGGACGGCTGGAATTGGCCACGGTCTACGCCCTGTTCGCGCCGTTGTTTTGGCGCGAACTGGTGTCATCCCGGTAAGGATCAACCGACCCTGAAAGGGTCACAGCGCCAACAGCACGATTCCATCCTTGATTTTGATCTCGAATGTGGCTGTCTGACCAACATCCGCGCCTTGGGCCGCGCCTGTCTCAAGCGAGATCACCCAGTTGTGAAGAGGGCAGGTGACACAGCCGTCATGTACGATCCCTTGGCTCAGGGGGCCGTTTTTGTGCGGGCATTTGTCTTCGAGGGCAAAGACCTGATCCTGCGAGGTGCGAAACACCGCGATGCTCATATCGCCGTTTTTGACACAGCGCGCGCCTTGGCGCGGAATCTCGGTGAGCGGGCCGATGCTGACCCAGGTTTTGGCCTGCACGTTCATTCCGCCGCCTCCAGTTTTCTGATGTTGATCGGGTTGAATTCATGCGCATCTTTGCCGCTGACAAATTCGGCCCATGGGTCCACTTGCGCGAAACTTTGGGCATAGGCAAAGCGTGCATTGTAGGCTTTGCGTTGGTCCAGATCGTCCAAAATCACCTCGCGGATGTGGTCATAGCCCAGCCGATCCGCCCATTTGTAAATCCGTTCCAAATAGAATCCGGTTTCACGGTAATATTGCGTCAATGCGCCGACGACTTCGATCACATCCTCTTCACTCGGCACAGTGCCGAGTTTGGTCGTGCCTTGGATGTGAAGCCCGGCGGCCCCGCCATAAAGCACCTCATAGCCGCTATCGACACAGACGATGCCGATGTCCTTACAGGTGCTTTCCGCACAGTTGCGCGGGCATCCTGACACGGCGAGTTTGAGTTTTGCCGGCGTCCATGCGCCCCAGAGATAGTGCTCAAGTTTGATGCCCAAACCCGTCGAATCTTGGGTGCCAAAGCGACACCAATCGGAACCGACACAGGTTTTCACCGTGCGCAGGCCCTTGGCATAAGCCGCCCCGGAGATCATTCCCGCAGCGTTGAGATCGGCCCAGACCGGGATCAAATCCTCTTTTTTGACGCCCAAAAGGTCGATCCTTTGCCCGCCTGTGACTTTGACGGTCGGGATCTCATATTTGTCCGCCACATCGGCAATCGCGCGCAGCTCGTCCGGCGTGGTGATGCCGCCAAACATCCGGGGCACGACCGAATAGGTGCCGTCCTTTTGGATGTTGGCGTGGACGCGTTCGTTGATGAACCGCGACTGTTGATCGTCAACATAGACGCCCGGCCAATCGGCCACGAGGTAATAATTCAACGCCGGGCGGCATTTGGCACAGCCCTCCGGTGTGGTCCATTCCAGCGCCTGCATCACCGCCGGGATGGATTTGAGGCCCTTGGCTTTGATCAAGCGGCGGACATGGCCGTGGCTGTGGGGGGTGCAGGGGCACATGCCCTCGGAGGCAGGCAATTGAAACGCATCGCCCAAGGTGAGCGCCATGACATTTTCAACCAATCCGGTGCAGGTGCCGCAAGACGCCGAGGCTTTGGTATGGGCGCGCACATCCGCGAGGGTGGTCAAGCCTTTGGCTTGGATCGCGGCCATGATTGTGCCTTTGGTGATGCCATTACAGCCGCAAATTTCCGCATCATCCGCGAGGTTCGCCACCGCCGCCAAAGGGTCAGCCCCCGCGCCGCCCTGATAGGCCTGGCCAAAGATCAAAGTCTCGCGCATCTCGGAGATGTCTTCGCCGGATTTCAGCAACTCGTTGTACCAACCACCATCCGCGACATCGCCATAAAGCACGGCGCCGATGATCTTATTGTCCTTGAGGATCACACGCTTATACGTCCCGCGCATCGCGTCCCGCAGCACAATGTCTTCGCGCCCGTCGCCCTCGGCAAAATCGCCAACTGAGTAGAGATCACAGCCCGTGACTTTCAGTTTCGTCGGCGTTTCGGCATGGGCAAAGGCCATCTCTGAAGCGCCCGCCAAATGATCCGCCGCCACTTTCGCCATGCGGTAAAGCGGTGCGACCAGGCCATAGACCAAGCCACCGACCTCAACACATTCCCCGACCGAATAGATGTTTGGGTCGGATGTTTTCATCGTTGCATCGGTGACAATGCCGCGGTTGATCTCAAGCCCGGCCTCCTGTGCCAATTGCACATTCGGGCGGATGCCGACAGCCATGACCACGAGCGAGGCGTCAATCACCCGGCCATCGGCCAGTTCCACGCCCTCGACCCGGTCTTTGCCCAAAATCTGTTTGGTGTTGGCCTCGCACAGCACCTCGATCCCACGGCCCTCAAGTTCGCGTTGCAACAGGTAGCCCGCCGCCGTGTCGAGTTGGCGTTCCATCAGCGTTGGCATCAGGTGGATGACCGTCACTTCCATGCCGCGCTGTTTCAAACCCGCCGCCGCTTCCAGCCCCAAAAGCCCGCCGCCGATCACCACGGCGCGACCGCCTTTGTCGGAGGCGTCGATCATCGCGCCGGTGTCGTCCAAGTCGCGATAGGCCAAAACGCCGGGCAGATCATGACCCGGCAAAGGGATGATAAACGGGTTCGACCCGGTGGCGATCACCAGCTTGTCATAGGCCACCTCGCGCCCGGCCTCAGAGAGGACCTTGCGCTCGTTGCGGTGAATTTCGGTGATCTTTTCGCCCTGATGAAGCGTGATCCCGTGTTCCTCATACCAGCCTTCGCCATGGATGATGATATCGGCATAGGTCTTTTCGCCCGACAGAACCGGCGAGAGCATGATCCGGTCATAATTCACGCGCGGCTCGGCGTTGAAAATCGTCACGTCATAGGCGTCTGTCACCTCAAACAGATGTTCCAACATCCGTCCGGGGGCCATCCCATTTCCAACGATCACAAGGTGTTTCTTTGACATAATGGCACTCCATCTCAGAACGCGGGTCGCATCATGCGAGCCCAGTTTCGTTTCGGTGAGAATGCAGCGCCATTGCCGCGCGTCCCGGTCTTTGGGACAAAAGGTCGGATCGCCACTCTGCGATCGCCTGTGAATCAGCTTCACGTCTTGCTTTTGAGCGGGGCTGTTGAATTAGGCAATTCAGAACCCAAAGATTTGCCAGAGTTTTGGGTTAAAATTATAGAGTGCCCGGATTTTCAGCACCAAATCCGGGCGCATGTGCTGTCTCGCTTAGAAATGATGCAGTGCAGCAAAGGCGGGGGCGCCTAAGTTCCGCGCCGTTTTGCCCGCAGAGTCGGATCGGCTTCGGTCGGGTCTTCGGGCCAGGGGTGGCGCGGATATTGCCCGCGCATATCCTTGCGCACATCGGCGTAGGAGCTTTTCCAAAACCCCGGCAAATCCATTGTGACCTGCACCGGACGATGCGCCGGCGAGGTTAAAACCACCTTGAGCGGCACGCGGTTTGGCCCGACCGTGGGATGGGTGGTGGTGCCAAAAAACTCCTGAATACGGCCCGTCACCTCGGGGTGTTCGCCGGAATAATCAATCGGCAATTTGCGTCCGACCGGGCTGACAAACTGTCCGGGCACCTCGGCATCCAGCCGCTGCATCTGGCCCCAATCCAACATCGCGCGGAGCGCCTCGGTGATGTCGAGCGCGCGCAATTGAGCTTCCGTGCGGGCACCTTTCAGATGTGGCAAAAGCCATGTCTCAAGGCTTTGCATCAACGCCGCCTCAGAGAGGTCGGGGAACGTATCGCCCATCAACCGCACCCGCGCGGCAAAGCGTTTGGCGGCGTCACTCCATGGCAATCCGATCTGGCGCAACCCGTCGAGCGCACCGCGGGCCATCGCCTCAGGCGGGGCCTCTTTCCACTGACGATCCTCCAAAAGGAGCGCGCCAAAACACTCCTGTTTGCGCGCCACCACCCGTTTTTCGCGCTTGTCCCATTGGCATATCTCGCGCCACATGATTTGATCGCCGTACAGCGCGCGCAGCTCCGCCTCGGTGATCTCCACCGCTTGCCGGATTTTCGCCTCACGCGGCGCGCCGTCTGTGTCGGTGACGACGATCAACCGGACGCCGGCCATCTGATCGCCATCGTCCATCACAGCGCCCTTGCCGCCCGACAGGATATAGCGGGCCTGATCGCCCTTGCGGCGCAGACCGATCCGGTCTGGGTAGGCGGTAGCGGCCATTTCGCCCAAGCTCATTTTCGGGCCTTCACTCGCGCCCGTACGCAGCCGCTTGGCCTCTTGTTTCACCCGTTCGATCACACCCCGATCCACTGTGCCAGACGTCGCCTGTCCCGGCGCATGAAGCGCGCGGATGCGCAATGCCAAATCGACGCCTGCCCCACGCAGGGGATCGCGTTCGTTCAACAAAGCCGCCAAATCCGCCGCCTGTGCTCCGGATAATTGCAGCATATGTGCAAGTCTTGGGTGCAGCGGTTTGGTGGCCAAGGCCTTGCCATGGGCGGTGATCCGGCCTGTCGCGTCTAAAGCGCCAAGCCCGTGCAACAGCGCGCGCGCCTCTGTCAAAGGTCCGGGTGGGGGCGGCGTCAAAAAGGATAACTCAGACTCGGACGCGCCCCAAAGGGCCAATTCCAAAGCCAGTCCGGTGAGGTCCGCCGTTTCAATTTCGGCGGGGGCAAAGGCGGGCATCGCGCCCTCTTCGCCCTTGGTCCAAAGCCGGAAACACACGCCTTCGGCAACCCGACCGGCGCGGCCCCGACGTTGTTCGGCCTCGGCTTTGGAGGCGCGTTCGGTGATCAGCCGCGACATGCCCGAGGCCGGGTCAAACCGCGCCCGCCGTGCCCGGCCTGCGTCCACGACAATGCGCACATCCTCGATGGTCAAAGAGGTCTCGGCGATGGAGGTGGCCAGCACGATCTTGCGCCCCGTCGCGCAGGGCGCAATTGCCGCGCGCTGATCCGCGAATTTCATCGCGCCAAACAGCGGCCGGACTGCGCAATCGGCGGGCACACGACCGGTGAGCCGCGCTTCAACCCGGCGGATTTCGCTTTCGCCCGGCAAAAACACCAAGGCCGATCCGGCCTCTTGGGTGACCGCCTCGATCACCAAATCCGCCATCGCCTCTTCAAACCGACGGGCTTTGGGTGTTGGGGTCGCAAGCCAGCGGGTGTCGACCGGAAAGGCCCGGCCTTCGGAGCGGATCACCGGGGCATTGTCCAAAAGCGCCGCCACCGGGTCGGCGTCCAACGTGGCCGACATCACGATCACCACAAGATCGTCGCGCAACACCTGACGTAGCTCCCAAGTCAGCGCCAAGCCCAGATCGGCATTGAGCGAGCGTTCGTGATATTCATCAAAAATCACCGCACCAACGCCAGTCAACTCCGGGTCGCTTTGCAACATCCGGGTGAGAATGCCTTCGGTGACGACTTCGATCCGGGTGGATTTCGACAGTTTGGTGTCACCGCGCATCCGGTAACCAACCGTTTGGCCCACGACTTCGCCCAGTGTTTGTGCCATGCGTTCGGCGGCAGAGCGCGCCGCCAATCGACGCGGTTCCAACATCACGATCCGCCCCGTGACATGTGGCAAAAGCGCCAAGGGCACGCGGGTGGTTTTGCCGGCACCGGGCGGGGCCATCAACACCGCGCGGCCTGTGTCGCGAATGGCACAGATCAGTGCCTCAAGCACATCATCAATCGGGAGTTTCTGTTCAAACATGGTCCCGTTATGAGCCAAAGCAGGGCGGGCGAAAAGAGGGGCTGCGCCTGAGGGAGGGCCTTATTGACGGGTGAGCGTCGCCGGACCCCAAAGCGTGTCGACTTTGGCCTCGACCAAATGCGACCTTCCCTCTACCCCTGTAAAGCGCAGCGTGAGTGGAAAGCTTGCGCGTTCGCGCATTTCGGCGTCAGAATAGCCCGCGACACGGCGGTAGTTGCCCGAACACTGGCCTTCGCGCATCGGCCCAAGGGTCAAAAGGCTGCGCCGTCGTCCGTCAAAGACGGGAATGTTCTTATTGCATGGCGCGGGGCCTGAGCGCAGCACGGTATAAAGCGCGGTGAGGGGGTCGACGGTGCCACGTTGATCTTCGAGCGCGATCAAAAGTGGTGAGGTTGACGTGTCGCCAAGCACCTGCGGCAGACCGGCGTCATACTGTAAACGGGTGAGGCTTTGGCGGCGGCCTGTGTCGACGTTCTCTTCATATTTGCGCGGAATGAGGGATGTTCCAAGGCGGGTGCCTTGGGCGTGGGCATCAAAACGGATACCCACCAAAATGCCGACCAGCCCTGTGTCCTGAAACTGTGCACGCACCGCATAGGTTTGATCCGTTTCACTGGCGGCCACGCCCAAATGGCCCACTTTGAGGGCGCCGAGGCGGATGTCAAACCGCATTTGCGTGTCCTCGGCCATCAGCGGCAGGGATGTGAGCGCAAACACCAAAGACACCTTGGCAAGGGCGCGTGAACAGTGGCGAAAAATCGGGAAAATCTGGAACATATGGGGCACTCTTACAGACCGGACAGGTACAGGCCGGACAGGGGTGGACATCGCCCCGATGGACGGGGCAAAACGAAAGGCGACACGCGCTTAATCTGCCGGAAGACTGTAATGGATATAAAACAACTTGCTGACGGGGTGGTTTCGGGCAACCGCCGGGCTTTGGCCCGTGCCATCACTTTGGTTGAATCTGCCCGTGCCGATCACCGCGCGCAGGCGATTTTACTGATGGAAGAGGTCGGTAAATCCGGGCGTCAGGCGCTTCGGCTTGGATTGTCGGGGACACCGGGGGTGGGCAAATCCACCTTTATCGAAAGTTTTGGTATGATGATGATCCGGGAAGGCAAAAAGGTTGCCGTCCTGGCCGTGGACCCGTCTTCGGCGCGCTCAGGCGGGTCGATTTTGGGCGACAAAACCCGGATGGAGGAATTGTCGCGCGAACCAAACGCCTTTATCCGACCCTCGCCGTCGCAAACCGAATTGGGCGGTGTGGCGCGGCGCACCCGCGAGGCGGTCACTTTGTGCGAGGCGGCGGGCTATGATTTGATCCTGATCGAAACCGTGGGGGTCGGGCAGTCCGAGACCGTTGTCTCCGAGATGTCTGATCTGTTCTTGCTCTTGCTCGCGCCCGGAGGCGGCGATGAGCTTCAGGGCGTCAAGCGCGGCATTATGGAAATGGCCGATCTTATTTTGGTGAACAAGGCCGATGGTGATCTCAAACCTGCGGCCAACCGCACCTGTGCCGATTACGCAGGCGCATTGCGCCTGTTGCGCAAGCGGCCGCAAGATCCGGAAGGCTTCCCCAAGGCGATGACCGTCTCAGCGCTTCAGGTTGATGGTCTGAAAGAGGCGTGGGACGAAATCCAAAACCTCACCGAGTGGCGGCGCGAGACCGGGCATTTTGACCGGCGACGTGCCGAGCAGGCCGAATATTGGTTTGGTCAGGAAATCCGTCAGGGGCTTTTGGCGCAGTTGCAAAAAGAGCCGCTCAAATCCATGATCTCCGATCTGGCCAAACAGGTCGCTGCGGGGCAGTTGACGCCGGGCCATGCGGCGGCGGATGTTTTGAACGCGCTTCAGCACGGCTAAGGTGCATTCCCCACGGCCCATCTCCGTTGTGGGGCTTGACGATTCCCTGATGATCGCCTATGCACCGCGAACTGAATTTCGGGCGCTTCCCTCGGGCGGTGCCTTTTTCTGTCTAGAAACGGATATCTGTGACAGTTTCATGTGATTTCGGGGTTGCACCTTGGACACTTGAGCGTCAAAGAGAGCGCGAACAAGACAGAACTGAGTCTTAAGAAGTGCGGGGCGGGTGACGCTTTCGCCAGTGAAACGAGGATAAACCCATGTCGCGTCGTTGCGAACTGACCGGTAAAGGCCCGATGTCTGGCAACAATGTCAGCCACGCCAAAAACAGAACCCGCCGCCGTTTTCTTCCGAATCTCAACGAAATGTCGCTGATTTCGGAAACGCTCGGCCGCTCGTTCAAGCTGCGGATTTCTGCGGCGGCTCTGCGCACCGTTGACCACCGTGGTGGTCTGGACGCTTTCCTGGCGAAAGCCAAGGACGAAGAGCTGTCCGATAGCGCGCTGAAAATCAAAAAAGAAATCAAAAAAGCTCAAGCCACCGCTTAAGATTTTTTGATTGAGATGGTGAAACCCTCGAATGGCCTGGCGCTTTCGGGGGTTTTTCTATGAGCGATTGACAAGGGGTCGCAGGCTCTGGCCTGATGCCCTATGGCTTGGGTTTTGAGACAAACGATCCGGTGGTGGGCCATACCCCGCTGGGCTGGGCGGTTTATGTGCGTCGCGGCCACTGTTGTGCTGGCGGTCACTTTGGGGATCGCGCGCGCTGCGCCATTGGATGATCCGTTTTGTGCCTTGGCCCCCGGCGACGCGGATGACGTCCGCCTCTGCGCCAATTACCCCTTTGATTTGACATCTTTTTCCTCAAGTCTGGAATATATGGTGGTGAACAAGGCGGTGCAGACACCGTTTGATATGTTCGCTTGGCGCGCCTTCACGGCCTTGAATTGGCGTGATGTTGCGCCTTCGGAACCCGCTCCCGATGCCTGGCAATCCATGCCACGAAAAGACGCGGTGATCGGTCAAGATATGGCCGCAGCCTGTCGTGGTTCAGGCGACACGTCCGGCCCGTTGGTTTTGAGCGATCTGGTACAAGCGGATGGGGCCGCCGTGATTGACCAAAACGGCAATCCGTTGGTGTATGAAACGCGGATCAATGCCCCTGCCGCCGCCTATGTTGCGGGGTTGACCTCGCAGGATGCCAATTTCCCGAGGGGGCAGAGCGCCGAGGCCCCGCCCAGCGTTCATGTCAAAACCGCGTGGATGTGGCTGGATCACGACGATCCCCGATTTGTCACCGAACGCGGGGTTGTGCGGGTTCCGGCGGAGCAGAGCCTTTCGGGTCAACCTCTGTGCCTTGAGGGGCTGTTTGGCATGGTCGGGATGCATATTGTCACCAAGGTCGGGTCCGGCAATGGCGACGAGTGGCTCTGGGCCACGTTTGAGCATCAAGACACGGCACCGCTCTCTCCGGTCGCGCGCCGGATCAATTCGATTTATTCCAATGACCTGTTTCCAAATGGCTGTCCCGCCCCGGAGACGGCGCAATCGTATCTTTTGTTTGATCCGTCTTGCCCGAGCTGCGCCACCAATGCGCCGCCGCCCACGCCGCTTTGGTCACAGGCCCCGCCCTTTGCCCGTGCCAGGGATGGGAGCCCCCTTGCGCCCAGTCGGATCACGCGATGTTGGCAAATCTTTGACCCGACCCAAGACACCAATGTCCGCTGGCAAGCGCGTCTGGCCGACACGCCGTTGGCGCAGTACCGTTTGATCACCAATCAATGGCGCGGCGCCAATAAAAGTCCGCTGTTTGAACATGGCGAGGTGCCGCGTTTCGTGTCCAATGTGACGATGGAAAGTTACCTGCAAGATGCGTCTGAGGGGAGTTGTCTGGGCTGTCATGCCGAAGCGCGCACACGCACGGGTGGCTTTGCCGATTTTGCCTTTTATCTCTCCGAGCTTGGCCGGTGATGGGCCGTGATGGGCGGAGGCGCGTTGCGGCAAAGCGTGTGGCGGCACGTCGCAGTGCCGCTGTCGCGCAGTGTTGCACTTGCCTTCCGGTGCGGTCCGGCTAAAGTGCCGTTCATGCGTTTGACCCGTCCCATCGCGGCCTTTGTGCTTGCCTTTTTACTGCTCGTCACGTCCCAATCCATGGCCGTGGCGCGGGGCACCATGGTTGACGCGACCGGGACGATGGTGCTGTGCACCGGCACCGGGCCGATCACCGTTTTGATGGACGAGAATGGCGAACCCATTGGGCCGCGCCACATCTGTCCCGATTGCGCGCTCAGTGTCATCGCCGGGCTGGCCGAACCTTTCGTGCTGTCTGCGCCGGACCATGCCGTGTTGCGCTTTGCGCCTGCACCTGTGGCGCACCACATGACCGCGATCTCCCTGCCCAACCGCAAGGCTCGCGATCCGCCTTTGGTCTGATCTGTTTCTCTTTCAAACACTCAGACCAAGGATAAAATCATGTTTTTCAAAACCACCCTTCTCGCGGGCGTCGCTGCCCTGTCTTTCGCTCTTCCGGCCATGGCTGACATCACCATCGAGGATGCCTACGCGCGCTCGTCCGGCATGACGGCCAAATCCGGTGCGGCGTTTTTCGTCATCCACAACACGGGTGACACCGATGATCGTCTGATCGCTGCGACCTCTGACATCGCCAAGCTCACCGAGTTGCACACCCACAAAGCCATGGGCGATGGCGTGATGAAAATGATGCGCGTGGACGAGGGCTTTGCGGTCCCGGCGCAAGGCACCCATGCTTTGGCGCGTGGAGGCGATCACGTCATGATGATGGGTCTGCTCAAACCGATGGGGCAGGGCGATGTGGTCACCGTGACCCTGACCTTTGAACAGGCGGGCGACATCACCGTCGAGATCCCCGTCGATCTGGAGCGCCAAGACGCCCCTGCCGCCATGACCATGCCGATGGATGGCACCGGGATGCAGAACGGTAAAATGGGCAATTGATCCCCCACAGGGCCTCCGTTTCGGCGGGGGCTCTGATCCCTCTTGATCTGGGTTCAAAAGAGGTTAAATGGCGGCTATGGACGTGGCAAATTTCGGGCCGCGCCTTCCCCCTTTTGAAAGTGAACCCCGGATCATGCTGAGCGCTTATGCGGTCCCGGAGGCCTTCTCGCCTGCCGAATGTGATGCGATCATTGCCTTGTCTCATGAAAAAGACCTTGCGGATGCGGGGTTGGTCGGCAATCGCTCTGACCATAACCTGCGCCGTGCTGAACTCGCATGGCTCGATGACCGCGATGGCGGTGGTTGGGTGATGGATCGGATCATGGCGCTTGTGGCTGAGGCCAACCGGACGCATTTCGATTTTGCCCTCACCGAGTTTGGCGAAAGCCCGCAGGTCGCCCGTTATGGTGCCGAGCGAGAGGGGCATTTTGTCTGGCATTCCGACATTGGCGAAGGCCCGCTTGCGTCCCGGCGCAAACTGACGCTTGTGGTGCAACTGTCTGAGGGGGCGGATTATTTGGGCGGCGTGCTTGAACTGCAAGCCGACGCCAACCTGCGCCCCTCGGATCGCGCGCGTGGTTCGGCCGTGCTGTTCCCGTCCTTCGTGCTGCATCGGGTCACTCCGGTCACCAAAGGCGAACGCTATTCCCTCACCACATGGGTGCATGGCCCGGCGTTTCGGTAACTAAGCTGCGCAGTTTTCTTATTTGGCAAAACACTCACATCCCGTTGCCAGCGAGCACATCAGCCACCCAATCGGGCACCACTTGGGTGGCTGGCCCCTCGATCACCGCATCAAACATCGCGCCGGAGGCCTCAAGGTTCAGCTCCAGCGTTTGCATTCTCAAGTGTCGGGCCATCTGCGAAAATCCCGCCGCCGGGTAGACCATGCCGGAGGTGCCGATGGAGACGAAGAGATCGCTGTTTTCCAAGGCGTCCTGGATCGCGTCCATGTGATAGGGAATTTCTCCAAACCACACGATGTCGGGTCGGGTGTGGGGTGCACCGCAGGCCGGGCAGGGATCAGAGACATGCATCTCCATCGGGGCGGGCCAACGATGGTCGCAGGACGCACAGAGCGCGCCCATGACCGAGCCATGCATGTGGATCACGTCGCGCGCTCCGCTGCGTTCCAACAGGTCATCGACATTTTGCGTCACCAAGGTCACCGGGCCGTCATAGTCGGCCTGCAACTTTGCTAGCGCCTCGTGGGCTGCGTTCGGCATTGCGGCGGCGGCTTGCGTTCGGCGCATGTTGTAGAACCGTTGCACCACTTCGGGATCGCGCTCAAAGGCCTCAAACGTGGCCACGTCCTCCACCCGATGATCTTCCCACAACCCATCCGCCGCGCGAAAGGTCCGTAATCCGCTTTCCGCCGACAGACCTGCGCCTGAGAGTATGAAAATTCCGCCCGCCATTCGAAGCCTCTCCTTTTTCCAAACCCTGCCTTGCTCCGCCCGGCCTGACAAGGGTAGCCTGAACGCATAGGAGGCCCATATGCAGAAAATCGTCTTTGTCTGTCTTGGCAATATCTGCCGCTCTCCCACGGCTGAGGCGGTTGTGGCCACCAAGGCGCGGGCGCAGGCGCAGGCGATTCTGGTCGACAGCGCCGGCACCGGCGATTGGCATATGGGCGAGGCACCTTATGGCCCGATGCAAACCGCCGCCGCCCGGCGCGGCTATGACCTTTCCGGCTTGCGGGCGCGTCAGGTGTCCGCCGGGGATTTTGTTGCTTTCGATGTGATTGTGGTGATGGATGAGGCCAACCAGCGCGATGTCGAGGCGCTTCGGCCCCAGGGCAACACGACGCCCGTGCGTTTGATGATGTCCTATGCGCCCGATGCCGGGGTTACCGCCGTGCCAGACCCCTATTACACCCGCAATTTTGACGAGGCGCTCGACCTGATCGAGGCCGCCGCCGAAGGGCTACTTGCCGTTCTCGATCCGTAACCAGCGAAAGGCGCGTTTCAACTCCGCCGTGCCGTTGTGATCATACCAACGCCCGTGGCTTAGGATCACCTTTTCGGGCGCCCAGCTGATCACTTCGCGGATGGTTTTGCGGGCTTTGGCCTTGGATTTGAATGTGCCGCGCATGTCCGCCGGGGCCTTGCCATCCGGGTCCAAAATCCCCGCCAAACGCATCAAAATGGCCTTGAACCGCCCGACTTTCGCGGCCTCGAAATTCTCGATCAGATCGGTGAGGATCAGGGTCTTGGACGGGATGTGATAAAACACCACCTCGTGCAAAAATCGATGCCCTTTCACAAGCCTCTGGCGCAGCACGGCTTCGGTTCCCACGGGCACGTCATCTCCCATAACCACATGTTTTGGAAAAGGAATATTGTATTTCGCCGCGCGTTCTTTCACGCCGGGGGCGGCCAGAACCTGCGCGTGTGGAAACCGGTCGTGCCACAGATGCACCGAAACATAATGGATCGGATTGGGCGCGATCAGCCAGCTGATCGGCCCCAAATCCGCTATCTCATTCAACAGCTCTTCATCAAGTGCAATCGGCGAATGCACCCAAAGCCGCCCGTTGATGCGCACCACCGTCATCCGGGTCGGAAATCCGATGCCGTAAAACGGCACAGGCGGCCCGTCCGCGATCCAAATCTCGGGGCCGACAGGTTTGAGTGTGTTCAACGGTTCGTAGAGTGCTTGCTCAGCCACAGTATTGTTCTGCCGCCGCGCCAAAGGCTTTGTAGCGTTGCCAGAAACTTTCGTGCGAGCTGTTGTCCGACTGGCGCACGTCCTGCGCCTTTTGCGGGTTCTTAAAGAACTTCGCGGCTTGGCGCTGATCCCCGTTTGTCAGGGTCATATCGGCCACCTGTTGAATACAGCCGCAGAGATTGCGGTTGTTGGCCGCCCGATCCGAGGACATGCACGCCCGCTCGATCGCGCCCGCGTGCGCCGGGATCGGCGTAAGGGTTGCACTGGCCACTGTCGCGAAAGTCGCCACGGCGATTACGGTTTTTTTCATCTTACTGCCTCTCAATCCAAACCACGAGGCCCCGTCTTTTTGCGCTTTCGTGGCATTGTCACACGCCCGCAGGGTCCGCCGTCTTGGTGAATAATGTGCAAAGAGTAGCCTGAGTCTGCCATTTGGCGCAATTGCAGAGTTTGTCGCGGGGGAGAAGGGAGGCGGAGGGTTGCTGAGTGGGAGTCCTTTCCCCGTCGATATCTTGGCATCGACACGCGCCCGCCCGCGCTAAGGTGGGTGCGTGAGGCTTGTCATTCGCGTGAAAGTCGGAACAATACAGATGTAATTCGGGATCGGGAGCTAATTGGATGGGTGATTTTGAGCAGAAAAAGATTGCACTTGTGTATGATTTTGATGGGACTCTCAGCCCCGAACCGATGCAGCATTATGGCGTATTGTCGGAGCTTGGTGTCGAGGCAAGCGACTTTTGGAATGATGTGAAAGAGAAAAAGTCGAAAGAACGAGCGGAAGAACTGCTTGTTTATATGAAGGAAATGATTGATCTCGCAGAAGAAAGAAATGTGTCTTTAGACAAGAAAGCTTTCGCGAACCATGGAGCGAAAATTAAGTTGTTTGAGGGCGTGGAAACTTGGTTCCCGAGAATTAATAAATACATTAGAGATCGCGCTCCTGACATTGAGGTCGAGCACTACATTATTTCAGCTGGCCTAAAGGAGATGATAGTTGGCTGCTCAATTGCCAAATATTTCAAAGAAATATACGCATGTGAATTTCGCTATAATGAGCAAGATAAGCCTGTTTGGCCTGCAAGGATAATTTCGGACACATCGAAAACTCAGTATCTATTTCGTATCAACAAAGGCGTATTGGACGTAAATGACAGTATTAACTCACACATGCCCCGAGAAGAGAGACGAATTCCATTTGATGATATGCTCTATTTTGGAGATGGGGACACCGACGTTCCAAGCATGGCTGTGATGATGCAATCTGAAGGTCATTCAATTGCGGTTCATAAACCTGGCGGCTGTCCTCGAAAGTGCATCGCGTTGAAGAAAGCAAAGCGAATAGATTTTTTCGCTGCCGCCGATTACCGGGACGGTTCAGAACTGGATGTTTTGGTGAAAGCGACGCTAGATGTCATTGTAGATAGAATTCTATTGCGAGACCGCATTTCTCAACTACGAGTTTGACAAGGGAAAGTGTTAAAGGAAAAAACTTAGCCACTGTTTCACTGCTTTCAGCCCCCTTGCCATTCCCCCCATTTCCCCCCATAGAAACAGGCTCATTCTCAACCTGCGCAGGCCTTCCATGACCGAGCTGAAAAACATCCGTAACTTCTCCATCGTCGCTCATATCGACCACGGGAAATCGACCCTTGCTGACCGGCTGATCCAGTCCACGCACACGGTGGCGGACCGGGATATGAAGGCGCAGATGTTGGACAGTATGGACATCGAACGCGAGCGCGGGATCACGATCAAGGCCAACTCGGTGCGGATCGAATACACCGCCAAGGATGGTGAGCTTTATATCCTCAACCTCATCGACACCCCCGGCCACGTTGACTTTGCCTATGAGGTGTCGCGCTCGATGCAGGCCGTTGAGGGGTCTTTGCTGGTCGTTGACGCCACTCAGGGTGTTGAGGCGCAAACCTTGGCCAACGTGTACCAAGCCATTGATGCGGATCATGAAATCGTCCCGGTGTTGAATAAAATCGACCTGCCGGCCGCCGAGCCGGAGCGCGTCTGTGAGCAGATCGAGGATGTGATCGGCATTGACGCCTCTGAGGCGATTGAGATTTCCGCCAAGACCGGCATCGGCATCCCGGATGTTTTGGAGGCCATCGTAACCCGTCTGCCCGCCCCCAAAGGCACCCGCGATGCGCCGCTCAAAGCGATGCTGGTGGACAGTTGGTATGACAGCTACCTTGGCGTTGTCGTTCTGATCCGCGTCATCGACGGCGTGATCAAAAAGGGCGACAAGATCAAGATGATGAAAACCGGTGCCGCTTACGGTGTCGACAAACTCTCGGTGCTCAAACCGCAGATGGTCGATATTGCCGAACTGGGGCCGGGCGAGATCGGCATTTTCACCGCCTCGATCAAACAGGTCCGCGACACCAAAGTTGGTGACACCATTACGCATGAGAAAAAGCCCTGTGCCACCGCACTTCCGGGCTTTAAACCCTCGATCCCAGTGGTGTTCTGTGGCCTCTTCCCGGTCGATGCCAATGACTTTGACGACCTGCGCAATGCCATCGAAAAACTGCAACTCAACGATGCCTCCTTCTCGTCTGAAATGGAAACATCCGCCGCTTTGGGCTTTGGTTTTCGCTGCGGCTTCTTGGGGCTGTTGCACCTCGAAGTGATCCGCGACCGGCTTGAGCGCGAATATGACATCAACCTGATCACCACCGCGCCTTCGGTGATCTACAAACTCCACATGCGCGATGGCTCGATCCAAGAGCTGCACAACCCCGCCGACATGCCCGATCTGACCTTCCTCGATCACATCGAAGAGCCGCGCATCAAGGCGACGATCATGGTGCCGGACGAGTATCTGGGCGATGTGTTGAAACTCTGCCAAGACCGCCGGGGCATCCAGATGGACCTGACCTATGCGGGCTCGCGCGCCATGGTCGTCTATGACCTGCCGCTCAACGAGGTGGTGTTTGATTTCTACGATCGGCTCAAATCCATCACCAAAGGCTATGCGTCCTTTGATTATCAAATGATGGGCTACCGCGAGGACAACCTTGTCAAAATGTCGATCCTTGTGAACGACGAACCGGTGGATGCGCTGTCCACCATGGTCCACCGCGACCGCGCCGACGCCCGTGGCCGTGCGATGTGTGAAAAACTCAAAGACCTGATCCCGCGCCACATGTTCAAAATCCCGATCCAAGCGGCCATCGGCGGCAAAGTCATCGCCCGCGAGACCCTCTCTGCGATGCGCAAAGACGTGACCGCGAAATGTTACGGTGGCGATGCGACCCGGAAGAAGAAACTTCTGGAGAAGCAGAAGGCCGGCAAGAAGAAGATGCGCCAGTTCGGGAAGGTCGAGATACCTCAGGAAGCGTTTATTAACGCGCTGAAGATGGATGACTAACTTTTTGAGGTCGTGTGTAAGCCTAATAGAGGCGCTGGCGGTGCCGCACCTCTATTAGGCCAAGCTGAAAGTTTGGAGTGTTCAATTTTATTTTATAAAAACAAAGGCCAGCACTGGGGCTGGCCTTTAAATCGATCATTTTCGATACGATGCTTATGCTACATGCATAATTTCCTTATCGCATTCATCAAGTTCATCTGCGGTTTCGATCTCGGAACCAGCAGAAAAATTCCATTCTGCAACGCTTTTGTCGCACCAATCTTCATCGGAAATCTCATCGATAAGCGTTTTTCCGGCAGGAACGGACTCGATGCGCGCGATCGCAGCCAAGATGCTAGCTTTGGCGTCAGAAGACTCCATTAGCGCGTTCTTTGCGACTTCGTGTGTCATTTCAGTTCCTTTCCTAGGTAATTTCCACCATGTGCGACGTGCTCATGATGGTAATCGCTGTACCCGTATCGTCGGTATTTTCCCGAGTCAACGGCATCTTTAATTAAAACTCGCTCACATCCAAGAAGTTTCGCGTATTCTTCTGCGCAAGTTAGAATGGGCCAAAGAGCCCTTCCTTGTAGATAGTGTTCGCCAAAATACCTTTCAATCCACTTAACTGTGAGGTGGGTTCTAGCATGTGAGGGATTTCCGAGTGCCAGTGCCACTAAAACTTGGGTTCCATTAACTTCCTGCCATATTGCTAAATCAAAATGGTCTTTTCGTGGCAAATATCGATAAACTAGGCTTTCCCATTTTTCTGAAAGCCCTGAAAAATTATCCGGATAATGTTTAGGCCACTCAGTCGTAGCATATTCTATGGCATTGCCTTTATCTTGACCAATAATCGAACAAAGCGTAGTTTTATCCCAATTCTTGATATCACCTGTCTTTAGCAGCCGTTTGTTAACAGCTTCCATGGTACGCCTGCGCGCTTCGTCTTTAAGTATGTAAAAGTATTCGAAGTCACCCAAAATACAATTTCCCGATCAACTAAATTTTATTGTTTAAATAATCGGTTGTTATCTAAACACGCGCAAGACAAAAATGCCGCGCTTCAAGCTATTTATTGTCTCGCCCAATACAAGTTCTGTATGGTCCAATCTCAATTTTAACATGTCACAAAAAAACGCCCACCAAACGGCGGGCGCTGTCTACTCACATCACGTCAGAGATCACATCCCCGACTGCACCTCACGGCTTTCCTGAGAAATCGCGGAGCCGGCTTGGGACAGGTCTTGGCCTGCGCCTTCGATGGTTTCGCAGGCGGCGAGGGCCAAAAGGCACAATCCGATCATGAGGGTGCGTGTCATGGGTCACTCCATTTTAAATGTCTGTCCCCACATATTTAGGGCGATGCAGAGGGATGTCGAACCCGTGGGCAAACTCCCGCGCAGGGGGGCGTTTGTCTCAGATCAAAGCAGTATTGCAAAAATGCCTTATTTTCCAACATGCGCGATCGACTTTAAGGGAGAGACCCCATGACCCGCCTTGCTGGCATCCTGTTTTCGCTGATTTCCACAACCTTGATGGGCGTCGCCATTGTCGTGGCTTTGACCATCGGCAAGGACACGTTGCAACCGATCCTGATCGCCGCAGCCATCGGGTTTGTTGTTGCGATTCCAGTGACTTGGATCATTTCGAAAAAACTCACCGAAGAGTTTTGACCGAAGAATTTTGACCGAAAAATTTTGATCGGCGCGTTTTGATCCGCGATCAACGCGCGTCGATGGCCTCCATCCATGCGCGCAAAGCCGCCTCAAATTCACGTGGTTTCTCGGCATGAAGCCAATGGCCCGTGCCGGGAATGGAGGCGAATTTTGCGTGCGGGAACAGGGCTTTGGTGGCGTCCCTGTGGTCGCGAGAGACATAGGTGCTTTCGCCGCCGGAGAGGAAAAACGCAGGCCCGTCATAGGTGCCTGGCACCTCTGGAAATCCGACGATCTTGCCCATTTCGGCCTCAAGAACATCCAGATTCAAAAGCCATTTTTTCTCTTTGACGACAAGGCTTTGTAGCAAAAATGCGCGCACGCCAGCGTCCAAAATATCATGCGCCAACATCCGGTCCGCGTCCGAGCGTTTCTCCACCTGTGAGAGGTCCAGCCCGCGTATCGCATGGATCAAAGGCGTGTTGTCATGGCTGTAAGAGACGGGTGAAATATCCGCAACAATCAAGGATTTAAGCAGCTCAGGCCGGGTCAGGGCCAGCACCATCGCCGCCTTGCCGCCCATCGAATGGCCCATCACATGACAGGGGCCATAGGCGTCGATATGCGCCTCCAAGACTTCGGCCAAATCCGCGGCCATGTCCGGGTAGCTTTGGGTCGCAAACCGCGCGCTTTCGCCGTGGTTGCGCATGTCAACCGAGAGGACAAGCCGTTGATCGGAAAGACGTTTCGCGATGACGCCCCAGTTGCGGGCGGACCCGAACAAGCCGTGGACGATCAAAAGGGGCGGGCGGTCCGTTTGGGGGCCGGAGAGAACGGTGTTGAGCATGTCCCACAGATAGCTGCTTGGCGGCCCCTGTCAAACCCCTTAAAACAACGATATGAGTACATCCATCGCCCATAGAGCCGAAGAGTTGAGCACGCTTTTGCGTGACCGGATGGGCGTGCATCTGGGCGATGGGTTTGAGGCCAAGTTCGCAAAGGCCGGGCGGCGTTTGCCGCGTTGGGCGCGTCGGAAAGGGGAGGTGATCCTTGAGGCTATGGCCTTGGAAACACATCCGAAATTGGCACAACAGATCAACCATGCCAAGGTGAACCGAGCCTTTAAGGAGCTGCGTTATTTCCTCAGGCGGCAAGATTCAAAAGCCCGCGTCAAAAACCGCATCCTCGATTGGATCACCACCGTGGCCTTTATCCTCTTTGTCACGGGCGGATTGATCCTTGGCGTTATGATGTGGCGCGGTCTGATTTAGGGTCTGATTTAGGATCTGGTCTAAACGGCACGGGCGAAAGCGCGTCACGTTGGACCAAGGTGACGGTGACAAAGCTCACATAGAGCAAAAGATACCACGATCCCATTTTCGAGAAATGCACAAGCTCGCCGGGCACTTGGCCGGAGTAGAGCCAGATTTTCGTGGCGGTTCCGACGTTTTCCGCGACCCAAAGGAAAAAGGCTGACAACACCCCGGCGAGAGGCATCGGCATCCAGTACCAACCGCCAATGCGATACCACACACGGGTGCGGGCATAGAGCAGCAGGGAGGCCACGAAGAGGCCGAGGCGGATGTCCGGCCCAAAGTGATGTGTGAAGAAATTCAGATAGATGGCTCCCGCAAACAGCAGAGAGGCCCAATAGGGCGGGTAGGGCGCGAACCGCATGTCAAAGAGGCGAATGGCGCGGGCCATGAAGCTACCAACAGAGGCATACATAAAGCCGGAAAATAGGGGCACGCCACCGATTTTGATCAGGCCTGCGCCGGGGTAATCCCAACTGCCCATGTGGAGTTTGAAAATCTCCATGACCGTGCCGGTGAGATGAAACAGCAGGATGACCTTGGCCTCGCCCACGGTCTCCAGCCGAAACACCAAAAACAGGATTTGCAGGCTCAAAGCATAGGCCAAAAGCGCGTCATAGCGGGCAATGGGCCAGTCGTCTTGCCAGAGCTTATGAGTGATCATCATCGCGATCAAAAGCAGCCCGCCAAACAGCGCGGCCCAGCCCATTTTGACCACGAACATGATGAGTTCGCTTACACTATGCGGCAAACGCGCGCGCAGCCTATCGCCTAAGGCGCGCTCGATTTGGGTCGGTTGAGCCATTTTACATCACTGATTATTCATACTTAAATGTCAAAAAGGGGCCCAGTGGGGGCCCCTTTGAAATTATGCTCCGACCGCTCTTACAGGTTCGGATAGAGCGGGAATTTTTCGCACAGCGCTTCCACCTTGGCTTTCACCTCGGCTTCGACTTCGGCATTGCCCTCTTCGCCATTGGTGGCCAGACCATCGACCACTTCGACGATCCAATCGGCAATCTGGCGGAACTCGGCCTCGCCAAACCCGCGTGTGGTGCCCGCAGGCGTCCCAAGACGTACACCAGAGGTGATCATCGGCGGTTCCGGGTCAAACGGGATGCCGTTTTTGTTGCAGGTGATGTGCGCACGCTCCAAAGCGGCCTCAGTGATTTTGCCGTTCACGCCTTTGGGGCGCAGATCGACCAGCAACACATGGGTGTCGGTGCCGCCGGTGACGATATCAAGACCCCCTTTCATCAACTGATCGGCCAGCGCTTGCGCGTTCACGATCACTTGCTTGGCGTATTCTTTGAACTCGGGGCGCAGGGCCTCGCCAAAGGCCACGGCTTTCGCCGCGATCACATGCATCAAGGGGCCGCCCTGGATACCGGGGAAGATCGCGGAGTTTACCTTTTTGGCGATTTCGACATCGTTGGTCAGGATCATGCCGCCGCGCGGACCGCGCAGGGTTTTGTGGGTCGTGGTGGTCGCGACATCGGCATAGGGGAAGGGCGAGGGGTGCTGACCACCCGCGACGAGACCGGCGAAATGGGCCATATCGACCATCAGATAGGCACCGACAGAATCAGCGATCTCACGCATTTTCTTGAAATCCACCTGACGTGGAATGGCGGAGCCGCCAGCGATGATCATCTTGGGTTTGTGTTCGTTGGCCAGTTCTTGCACCTGATCATAGTCGATGCGCTGGTCCTGTTTGCGTACGCCGTATTGGATGGCGTTGAACCATTTGCCGGATTGGTTCGGCTTGGCACCATGGGTCAGGTGACCACCAGCATCCAGGGACATGCCAAGGATGGTGTCACCGGGTTCGAGCAGCGCCTGAAACACGCCTTGGTTGGCTTGTGAGCCGGAATTTGGCTGTACGTTCACATACTTAACGTCAAACAACTCTTTCGCGCGATCCCGCGCAAGGTTCTCGGCGATGTCCACATATTGGCACCCGCCATAGTAGCGACGACCCGGATAGCCTTCGGCATATTTGTTGGTCAGGACCGAGCCTTGGGCCTCCATCACCGCAGCGGAGACGATGTTTTCAGAGGCGATCAATTCGATCTCATGGCGCTGACGGCCAAGCTCTTGGGTGATCGAACCGAACAGTTCGGGGTCACGGGTGGACAGGCTTTCGGTAAAGAAACCGGAATCGCGGACATTGGACGTCATGCACATGCTCCTTGGCAGCGTGGGAGTGTCGCGGGCTTCTTAGCCATTCTGTCACATTTGGAAAACCCTCATCCGTTGCATAATGATGATGAAATGAGCGATCCGGGTGATCAGAGAGGGCAGGGGTTTCCGATCCGCGCCACGCGTCTCGGGATCGGGACGTTTGGGGGGCGGCTTTCGAGGGGGCGCATCGTGCGAAAAAGCGTGAATTCCGGCTAAGGCTTTGGTAACCAAGGGCACGGACCGCACCGGTTCGCCCCTCTTCGCCAGACAAAGAGAAGTCCCACAGATGGTCAAAATTGCCTTTGCGGCCAGCGATGCCCAAATCGCGCAGCGTGCTCTTGAACGGTTGCAGGCGCGTTATGCGTCTGTTCCGTTGGAGGAGGCGGATGTGATCGTGGCACTTGGCGGTGATGGGTTCATGCTTCAGACGCTGCATGGGACCATGCATCTCGACACGCCGGTCTATGGCATGAATTGCGGCACGGTCGGATTTTTGATGAACGAGTTCCAGGATGACAATTTGGTCGAACGTTTGCTGGCGGCCGAGGAAGAGGTGATCAACCCGCTCTCGATGGTGGCCGCAGATGCCGATGGGGTGGAACATACCGCACTTGCGATCAACGAGGTCTCATTGTTGCGCGCCGGACCGCAGGCGGCGAAACTGCGGGTGTCCATTGACGGCAAGGTGCGGATGGATGAACTGGTCTGTGACGGTGTCCTTGTCTCGACGCCTGCCGGGTCGACCGCCTATAACTATTCCGCACGCGGGCCGATTTTACCGATTGGATCGGATGTTTTGGCACTGACCGCGATGGCGGCGTTTCGCCCCCGTCGGTGGCGCGGGGCCTTGCTGCCCAAAAGCGCAAAGGTCCGCTTTGACGTGTTGGAGCCGCAAAAACGTCCGGTTATGGCCGATGCCGACAGCCGCCATTCCGCCAATGTGGTCTGGGTCGAAATTGCCTCTGAACCAAACGTGCGTCACCGGATTCAGTTTGATCCGGGGCACGGGTTGGAAGAGCGGCTTTTGCGCGAACAATTCGTGTAAACGGCCACTGCGCCATGTTGGATTACGCCCTCCGTACACGGGTTAATGTTTGTGCCCTCCGCGCAGGTTTAATGTTTGTGCCCTCCGCGCAGGTTTAATGTTTGTGCGCTCCGCGCAGGTCTAATGTTTGTGCGCTCCGCGCACGGGGCGGCCCCATCCCTCCAGCTTTCGATAGAGTGTCGAGGGCGATACGCCAAGCGCACGCGCGGCTGAGGGAATGGACCCACCCGCATAGGTAATCGCCGCTTCGATCGCGCGGCGTTCGATTTCCGCCAGTGTCAGCCCGGCAAACGAATCTTGCAGCATGTGGCTTGGGACGCGGGCACTGGGCGCGCCTTGGGTCTTTCGTACCCCGCGCAGATAGGGGGGCAGATCGGACACATGAACCATCGGGCCGTCGTGCAACACGATGACATTCCACAACACGTTCATCAATTCGCGGATGTTTCCCGGCCAGGCATGATCCAGAAAAATCGCTTTGACTTCGGTCGATAGGGTTCGAAAGTCTCGCCCCTCGCGGGCACAGAGCCGATCCAGTTCGGTTTCGGCAATTTCCACCACATCCAGACCACGCGCCCGCAAAGGCGGCAGGTGGATCGGCACGACGTTCAGCCGATAAAACAGATCGGCCCGAAAGCGGCCGGCCTGCACTTCGGTGCGCGGATCGACGGTGCTGGTGCAAATCAGGCGAAACTCGGCGGGGCGTCCAGAGGTTGTACCGATTGGGGTGATCACGCCACTTTGCAACATGTTCAAAAGCCGGGCTTGCATAGGTAAGGACAGGGTACAGATTTCATCCAACAACAAGGTGCCGCCATTGGCCAACTCTGCCACGCCGATCTTTTCCGGCATGCCCGGCATAGCAATATGGCCCAGCAATTCGGCTTCGATCGTGTCCGGGGCGGCGGTGGAACAATCCAGTTTGACGAAGGCACCGTCTTTGAAACCAGACTGGTCATGGATTGCGGCGGCGGCTTTGACTTTGCCCGTGCCATTTTCTCCGGTGATAAACACGCTGGCCGCTGATCCGGCCACGGCACGGATTGTGCTATAAATGTCCTTCATGAGATCCGAAGACCCGATCAGCCCGTCCGTTTCGACCCCATCGACGGCATAGGGCTGCACGTATTGTCCAAGGCTGCGCCCGGTCAGCGTGTTGGCGATGGTGGCCTTGAGGTGTTCAGGTTCGATGGGTTTGACGAGAAAATCCATCGCCCCGTTGCGCATGGCCGAGACGGCGCGATCAACAGAGGCAAAGGCTGTGATTGCGATCAGCTTGATGGACGGGTCGCGGTCTTTCAGGGTTTTGATAAGTTCAATCCCGTCTCCGTCCGGCAAGACCAGATCAACAAGAGCGATCCCCGGGGCCGCTGTTGCCGACAAGGCGAGCGCTTCGGCGCGGCTGCGCGCAGGCAGGACGGTGTAACCCGCAGCCTCAAGAGTGGCCGTGAACAGGGTCAGGTGCGTGTCGACATCATCAACGATTAAAATTGGTTTTTGGGACATTTGTGTCCGTCTCGCTATGTATGAGTAGGTGAATGGATTTTTGAATATTTGAGGCAGTTTGGCGGAGCGTTGCCAAGATCGCAATGATTTCCGTATCTGACATCAAATCGGAGTGTTCTGACAGGTGGCGTGCTCGGTCTTGGGCCGTGGTGGAATAAGAGGTTGCAAAGAGGCCAGATAGGGCGTGGGTCGCCAGTCTCAAGGCCGTTTGAGATTGAGGGGACCGCCCTTCCTCTATGGCTGTGAGAGCGAGGCTTAGGTAGTGGTCCAGATCGGCGGATAAGTGAGTCAGCATATTTTCGGCAACGGCTCTGGGCAGCCGTGTGACCAGTTCTTGTAGGCTGGGTGGCGTATGGTGCGCCGGATGCGCGGCGGGTTTGAGTTCTGTGTCGGGCAGGGGCACATTGAGCGCGCGACAGGTGATGTGAAGGATTTCCGTTTGCGAGGGAAAGGGCTTTGGCAGGATGCCCTTTACGCCCATGCCCCGGATGGCCTGCATATTCACGTCAAACACATGCGACGTCACGGCGATGACCGGTGGCGGTGTCAAACCGCGATTTTTCAAGGTTTCAAGCACCTGTGGACCCGACACAAGCGGCAGTTCGATATCGAGGAAAACAATGTCGATTGTCACGTCCGGGGCCGAGAGAAGGTCAAGCGCTTCGGCCCCGTCCTCGGCGTCAAGCACGGTGAGGCCGAGCGTCGCAAGAGCGTGATGCATTGCCAGGCGCAGACTGGCACTGTCTTCGACCAAAAGCGCTGTGTAGGGACGCAGCATGGGGGGCAGCGGCCTTGGCGGTACGTGATCGGCCTCTGGCCTGTGATCCGTGCGGATCGGCAACACCAAACAGGCCTCCGCCCCCGCCTCTGGCAGATTGCGAAGCGTCAAGTTTCCGCCAAGGCGGTGCGCCGCATCACGGGCCACATATAACCCATAGCCGGAACCCGGTGCGCCGGACCCGATCGGCATGTGCGCGTGGCCTTCATGGTCGGTGAGAATATGCGGTGGAAAGCCGGGGCCGGTGTCGCAAATCCGCACAATGATGTCATCGCGGCCCTCTGAGACCTGTCGCGACACGTGCAGAAAAATCTGCCCCGGACCCGCATGGTGCAGCGCGTTGGACACAAGGTTGGACAGGACGCGTTCGAGCGACAACATGTCCCAATCCGCGCGGGTGGGCATGCTCTCCAGCCCTTCAAGGCACAGCGCGCTGCCAAACCGTGTGGTGATCCGCTGCCATCTCTGCGTAAGTTTTGTCAGGATAGCACGCGGGTTGACCATGAGGCGCGTGGCGGGGCGCTGTTTGTGGTCGTGAAACACGAGGTCTGCCACCTCATCCAGCAACCGCCCCAAATGCGCCCCTGTGGCCACCAGATGCTCGACGTCGCCTGTGAGATGCGGAGGGAGTTCGATGTGATCCAGGGTCGAGAGCCCGCTTTGCAATTCGGCAAAGGTTGACCGAATGTCATGGGACAAAAGGGAAATGCGACCCGCATCTTTGATCAACAGGTTTTGACTCTTTTGGCCGCTTTTTGTCACACTCACCCCCGATTACACTCTCACGACAGACAAAACGCGGCCCGGTTGAGGCCGCGTTTCTACGAGTCTCATCCGTCGATTAGTAATTTGTTAACCAACGGACGGGATTGGGACAGCCCTTTTTGCTTAAAATTTACCCTTTTGCGTATCCAAGGCCCTGAAGCGCCACTTTGATTTCGTCCAAAATGGCCGGATCGTCGATGGTCGCAGGCATTTTATAGGGTTGGTTGTCCGCAATCTTGACCATCGTCCCGCGTAGGATTTTGCCCGACCGGGTTTTTGGCAGGCGATCAACGACACAGGCCAATTTGAATGCGGCCACCGGGCCGATTTCATTGCGCACGGCCGTGACAACCTCTTTGACGATGGTGGCGTGATCCTTGGTGCACCCGGAGTTCAGGCACAAAAAGCCCAGCGGCGATTGCCCCTTAAGCTGATCCGCCACGCCAATAACCGCACATTCGGCCACATCCGGGTGGTTCGACAGCACTTCCTCCATCGCCCCGGTGGAGAGGCGGTGCCCGGCGACGTTGATCACGTCATCGGTGCGCGCCATGATGTAGACATAGCCGTCCGCATCCTTGATCCCGGCATCGCCCGTTTCGTAATAGCCGGGGAAGGTGGTGAGATAGGATTTTTTGTATCGCTCTTCGGCATTCCACAGGGTTTGCAAAGTGCCCGGCGGAAGCGGGAGCTTGATCGCAATGGCCCCAAGGTCGCCGTCTTTGACAGGGTGTCCGGCCTCGTCGAGAATCTCGATCTCATAGCCCGGCATGGCCACGGAGGGCGACCCGATTTTGATCGGAAGCTCTTCGATCCCAAGCGGGTTGGCGGCAATCGCCCAGCCGGTTTCGGTCTGCCACCAGTGGTCGATCACCGGCACACCAAATTTTTCCTGCGCCCATTTGATCGTGTCCGGGTCGGCCCGTTCGCCCGCCAGAAAGATCGCCTGAAGATCATGCAACTTGTAGCGTTTGATCCATTCGCCTGTCGGGTCTTCGCGTTTGATCGCGCGCAGGGCCGTTGGGGCAGTGAAGAACGATTTGACCCGTTGGTTTTGAATGATCCGCCAGAACACGCCCGCATGCGGGGTGCCGATGGGTTTGCCCTCAAACACAATGGTTTGCGCGCCTTTGATCAGCGGGCCGTAGCAAATATAGCTGTGCCCGACGACCCAGCCCACGTCAGACGCCGCCCAAAAGCGATCGCCCACGTCGATGTTGTAGATGTTCTTCATCGTCCAGTTGAGCGCCACAAGATGCCCGCCCGTGGCGCGTACAACGCCTTTGGGTTGGCCCGTGGTGCCGGAGGTGTAAAGGATATAGGCCGGGTGGTTGCCCTCAACGGGCACACAGTCTGCGGGTTTGACACCGTATTGGAAGCCATGCCACGAAAAATCGCGACCCTCGTTGAGTTTGGCCACCTCTTGTTCGCGTTGGAAGATCACGCAGAACTCGGGTTTATGCTCGGCCATATCAATGGCTTTGTCCAAAAGCGGCTTGTAATGGACCACGCGGTTCGGCTCCAAACCACAGGAGGCGGCAATGATCGCCTTGGGCGTACAGTCATCAATCCGCACCGCCAATTCATGCGCCGCAAAGCCGCCAAACACCACCGAATGCACCGCACCAATGCGGGCACAGGCCAACATCGCCTCAAGCGCTTCGGGGATCATCGGCATGTAAATGATGACGCGATCACCCTTTTCCACACCGCGCATTTTAAGCGCCCCGGCAAGTGAGGAGACGCGCGCCTGAAGCTCTTTATAGGTGATGCCTTTGGTGGCGTGGGTGATCGGGCTTTCGTGCATGATCGCGATCTCATCGCCGCGACCAGCCTCCACATGACGGTCCACCGCGTTGTAGCAGGTGTTGGTCAGCCCATCCGAGAACCATTCATAAATCGGTGCGTTTTCGTCAAAGAGGGCTTTGGACGGTTTTTTGTACCAATGAATCTCTTCGGCCGCCTGCATCCAAAAGGCCTCTGGGTCTGCTTTCCAGCCGTCATAAATATCTTTGTATGCCACTTTGCGTCCTCCTCGCTGACATGGCGTGAATGGCGCTGTGTGCGATTCCTTACAAGGCAGTTAGGCTGCGATGGAATGTCACTGGCGCCACGCACATGGGCAATGCCCGCTCCGGGCAGATGGGCAATGCCCGCTTCGGGCAGATGAGCAATGCCCGCTCCGGGGCTGTTGTTAGCAGACCCTGTTGAAAAAGTTTACATAAATTTCGCAAACTCCTATAGAAAAGTAGTTTGCAAAGTCTTGGCTGGAGGTGCTGTATTGCAAACGAAAACCGCCCCGAACGTGTCGAGGCGGTTCGCAAAAGTAACAGTGGATGTCAAAGGTGCCGCCTGCGGCAGCTTACCCGTAATGTGCCACCGGCGTGCCGGCCATGGCCGACATGTTCAAAAGCCCGCGCGGGGTGATCGAGGGGGTCACGATATGGGCGCGGTTGGCCATGCCCATCAGGATCGGACCCACTTCCAACCCGCCGCCCTTGGTTTTCAAAATGTTGCGCACGCCAGAGGCCGCATCCGCAATCGCAAAGATCAGCGCGTTGGCCGGGCCCTCAAGGCGCGAATGCGGGAAGTTGCGCGCGCGCAGATCCGGGGTCAGGGCGCTGTCGATGTGCATTTCGCCTTCGTAAATAAAGTCGCGTGGTTCGCTGTCGAGAATCTCAAGCGCCTCGCGCATATGTCGCCCGGTCGTGCATTGCAGGTTGCCAAATTCTGAATGCGAACACAGCGCAATGTTGGGTTCAATGCCAAAGCGGCGGACGTGGCGCGCGGTGGCGATGACCGTTTTGGCGATCTGTTCCGGCGTCGGTTCCGTGTGCACATGGGTGTCGGCGATGAACAGCGGCCCGTCTTCGAGGATCATCAGAGAGAGCGCCCCGACAGGTTGGTGTTCCTTGGTGCCGAGAATCTGCGTGACGTAGTTCAGGTGCCACAGGTATTGACCAAAGGTGCCACAAATCATGCTGTCTGCGTGGTCCTGATGCACCATGATGGCACCAATCGCGGTGGTGTTGGTGCGCATGATCGCCTTGGCCAGATCGGGGGTCACACCCTTGCGCTCCATCAGCTTGTGATAGGCCTGCCAATATTGTTTGTAGCGGCTGTCGTTTTCCGGGTTCACGATCTCGAAATCCACGCCGGGGCGGATTTTCAAACCGGCCCGCTCGGCGCGCACCGCGATCACGTCTGGGCGGCCGATCAGGATCGGCTTGTCGGTGGTTTCCTCGATCATCGCTTGGGCGGCGCGCAGCACGCGGTCGTCTTCGCCCTCGGCAAAGGCGATGCGGCGTTCGGCCTGCGAGGCGGCGGCAAAGACCGGGCGCATGATCAGCGCCGATTTGAACACCGAATGATCCAGCGCGTCCTTGTAGGCCTTCATGTCCGGCACGGGTTTGGTTGCCACCCCGCTTTCCATCGCGGCCTTCGCCACGGCGGAGGCGACAACGCCCATCAGGCGCGGGTCAAACGGCTTTGGGATCAAATATTCCGGGCCAAACTCCATCCGCTCGTCTTGATAGGCGGCAGCGGCTTCGGCGCTGGTTGTGGCGCGCGCGAGGGCGGCGATGCCTTCGATACAGGCAATTTGCATCGCGTCGTTGATCTCGGTCGCAGCCACATCAAGTGCGCCGCGGAAGATGAAGGGGAAACACAGCACGTTGTTGACTTGGTTGGGATAATCCGAACGCCCGGTGGCGATGATCGCGTCGGGAGCAACCTTTTTGACCTCCTCGGGATGGATTTCCGGGGTCGGGTTGGCCAGCGCAAACACAATCGGCTGACGCGCCATTTTGGCGACCATTTCGGGTTTCAATACGCCGGGGCCGGAGAGGCCAAGGAACAGGTCCGCGCCCTCGATCACGTCATCCAATGTGCGCAGATCGGTGTTTTGCGCGAAGGCGGCCTTTTGCGGCGTCATCTCTTCGGTCCGGCCCTCATAGACAAGGCCCGCAATGTCGCACAGCCAAACGTTTTCGCGCTTAAGTCCCAGTTTCAAAAGCATATTCAGGCAAGCAATCCCCGCCGCACCGCCGCCGGTTGAGACCACTTTGATGTCTTCGAATTTTTTGTTGGTGACCCGCAAGGCATTGGTCGCGGCGGCGCCCACAACGATGGCCGTGCCATGTTGGTCATCGTGAAACACCGGGATGTTCATCTTTTCGCGGCACAATTGTTCAACGATAAAGCAATCTGGCGCTTTGATGTCTTCAAGGTTGATCGCACCAAAGGTCGGTTCCAGCGCGCAGACGATTTCGGCCAGTTTCACCGGGTCTGATTCCGCCAATTCAATGTCGAAACAGTCGATGTTGGCGAATTTTTTGAACAGGACCGCTTTGCCCTCCATCACCGGCTTGGCGGCGGCGGGGCCGATGTTGCCAAGGCCCAGAACGGCGGTGCCATTGGTGACCACGGCGACAAGATTGCCACGCGCTGTGTAGCGCGATGAGGTGGAGGGATCGGCCTTGATTTCCAAGCAGGCTTCGGCCACGCCGGGGCTATAGGCGCGCGCCAGATCGCGGCCATTGGCCATCGGTTTGGTTGCTCGGATCTCCAATTTCCCCGGCTTTGGAAACTCGTGATAGTCCAAGGCCGCCTGTCTCAGGCTGTTGTTGCGGGTCTCCGTGCGGGGGTCCGAGGTCATTGGCGTTTCCCTTCCTGCGTCTTGATCGTCTGGTTTGGCGTTTTGGGTTTTGATGTAGTTTAGTATTAAACTAAATACTGTGACCCAACGTCACATCGTGCTGTTTCTCAGCGTCTACGCCCGGCACAGGGTTTCACGCAAGAGGTGTTTGATCGACGAAGTGCAAAGATTGGTGACGTTAGCGCAAACATCACACCTCTTTGCGGCGCTTTTCCGCAGACCGGGGCAAATTGCACGATGCGCACAGGTCTCAGGCGCATCCCACTTGCATCTTGTGGTACAGGCGCGCAATCTTGACCAAGCTTTAAAAAATGTCGCCAGATATCGCCAAAATAAGGTCCCGTTTTGCAATGACCCTGCTCGAAGATGCCACCAAAATCCGCGAAATGGCCTATGCGCCCTATTCAAATTTTAAAGTCGGCGCGGCGATCCGTACGCCTTCGGGTGCGGTGTTCACCGGCGTGAACGTCGAAAACGCCGCCTACCCGGAGGGCACCTGTGCCGAAGCCGGAGCCATTGCCGCGATGGTCGCAGGGGGCGAAACGGTGATCACAGAGGTGGCCGTGATCGGATCAAGCCAAGAGCCCACGCCGCCCTGCGGTGGCTGTCGCCAAAAGCTGCGTGAATTTGCTGACCCGTCGGTGAAGGTGACCATGGGGTCCATGTCCGGCAAAGTGTTGACCATGACCATCGAGCAGCTTTTGCCCGGTGCCTTCACCCCCGATTATATGGAATGAAACTGATGGATGCGCGTCAGGTGATCGAAAAACTGCGGGACAAACGGGTCCTGACCCAAGAGGAACTGGCTTGGTTTGCCCAAGGCTTGGCCTCAGGCGCGGTCACCGATGCACAGGCCGGGGCCTTTGCCATGGCCGCGTTGCTGAACGGCATGTCCGATCCCGAACGGGTGGCTTTGACACTTGCGATGCGTGACAGTGGTGCGGTGATGCGGTGGGATTTGCCTGCGCCTGCGATTGACAAACATTCGACTGGCGGGGTCGGCGATTGCGTCTCCTTGTTGCTCGCCCCCGCCTTGGCCGCTTTGGGGGCCTATGTGCCGATGGTGTCGGGCCGGGGCCTTGGCCACACGGGCGGCACATTGGACAAGCTCGAAGCCATTCCGGGCCTTAAAACCGAGGTCTCAGAGGCGCGGTTTCATCAGATCGTCGAACGGGTCGGCTGTGCTGTTGTCTCTGCCACCGGGTCGATCGCCCCTGCTGACAAACGGCTTTACGCCATTCGCGATGTCACCGGCACGGTTGAGAGCATTGATTTGATCACCGCTTCGATCCTGTCAAAGAAACTCGCCGCTGGGTTGGACGCTTTGGTGTTGGACGTCAAATGCGGCTCCGGCGCGTTTATGAAGACGCCAAAAGAGGCCCGTGCCTTGGCGCAAAGTCTTGTGACCACGGCCAATGGGGCAGGGTGCAAGACGTCCGCCCTGATCACCGATATGAATCAACCGCTTTGCCCGGAGATGGGCAATGCTTTGGAACTTATGGCGGTGATGGAGGCGCTGACCACAGGCGAGGTTGACAATATCCTGTGTGATGTGACCTGCGCGCTGGGCGGGGAGTTGTTGGTGTTGGCAGGATTGTCCGATGACGTGGACCAAGCCACCTGGGCGGTGCGTGGCACGCTCACCGATGGCTCCGCCGCCGAACGGTTTGGCCGGATGGTTGCCGAGTTGGGCGGGCCTGCCGATTTTGTTGATCATTGGCGCGACCGCCTGCCGTCGGCACCGATTGTGCGTGATGTTGTGGCTCTGAAGCCCGGCTTTGTCGGCACAATGGACGGTCATGCGTTGGGCATGGCGGTGGTGCATTTGGGCGGTGGGCGGCTTCAGGGCGGCGAAAAAATCGACCCGGCTGTGGGCATTTCCAATTGCTGTTTGATCGGCGATGAGATGGTCGAGGATGCTTTGATCGCGACGATTCACGCCCGGACCCCTGCGGACGCCGACCGGGCCGAAGCCGCCATCCGCGCCGCGATCCCGATTGTGGACGAGGCGCCCGATGAGCCGCCATTGGTTTATGAAAAGGTAACAGCATGACGCGTGCATTTTTGATTGTGATGGATTCCGTTGGCCTTGGCGGCGCGCCGGATGCGGATGCGTTTTTCAACGGCGATTTGCCCGATGAAGGTGCCAATACCATCGCCCATATTGCAGCCGCCTGCGCCGCGGGTCGCGCCGAAGAGGGGCGTTCCGGTCTGCTCCATATTCCGCATCTCGATGCGCTTGGGCTTGGGGCCGCAATGGGTCACGCCACCTCTGATCCCGCCCCCGGTCTGACCGCGCTGCCGGAGGGGCTTTACGGCGTTGCCGCGGAGGTCTCGCCGGGCAAAGACACGCCCTCCGGCCATTGGGAATTGGCCGGGGTTCCGGTGCCGTGGGACTGGCATTATTTCCCGCCGACCCTGCCGTCTTTTCCACAGGATCTGATGGATCAGGTGGCCGAGCTTTGCGGCGCGGGCGGCACATTGGCCAATTGTCATGCCTCGGGCACCGAGGTGATCAAAGAGTGGGGCGCACAGCACATCGAGACCGGATGGCCGATTTGCTACACCTCCGCCGATAGCGTGTTTCAAATTGCCGCCCACGAAGCGCATTTTGGTCTCGAACGGCTCTTGAAACTGTGCCAGGACATCGCCCCGATCCTGCATAAAATGAAGGTGGGCCGGGTCATCGCGCGGCCTTTCGTGGGCACGGTTGCAGACGGGTTTTCACGCACCGGAAACCGCCATGATTACGCGATAGCTCCGCCCGCTCCGACGATTTGCGATTGGGCGAAAGCGGCGGGTCGGTCCGTTTATGCGATTGGAAAGATTGGAGATATTTTCTCGATGCAGGGCATTGATGAGGTTCGTAAAGGCACGGATGCGGTGCTGTTTGACCATCTTTGCGACGTGATGGAGGAGGCCCCCGACGGCTCGCTTACCTTTGCCAATTTCGTCGAATTCGACAGTCTTTATGGTCATCGTCGCGATGTCTCCGGCTATGCCCGCCATCTTGAATGGTTCGACGCCCAAATGGCGCGGCTCTATGAGCGCGCGCGTCCGGGCGATCTTTTGATTTTCACCGCCGATCACGGCAATGACCCGACCTGGCCCGGCACAGATCACACCCGTGAACAGGTGCCGGTACTGGGCTATGGTTTGGGGGTGAAACCTATTGGCCCGGTGGCCTTTACCGATGTGGCGGCCTCTCTCGCCGAGCATCTGGGCATTGCCGCCCAAGGCCCCGGAAGGAGTTTTCTATGAGCGTCTCGGATCTGCCTAAAATTGAGCTGCATATGCATCTTGAAGGCGCGGCTCCACCCGCGTTTATTCGCGGTTTGGCCGCCGAAAAAAAGACCGATCTTTCGGGGATTTTTGATGAAAAAGGTGCCTATAAATACAAAGACTTCTGGGATTTTCTCAAAGTCTATGAGGCGGCGACATCGGTGTTGAAGACGCCGCAGGATTACTACCGCCTGACCCGCGCCGTGCTTGAGGAAAGTGCGGCCTCCAATGTGATCTACACCGAAAGCTTTCTGGCCCCGGATTTTTGCGGTGGTGGTGATGTGGTCGCGTGGCGGGATTATGTGGCCGCGATCGGGCAGGCCGCCGATGAAATGGAGCGAGAGGCGGGGATCGTGATGCGCGCGATCCCGACCTGTGTGCGCCATTTCGGCCCGGATCAGGCCAAGAAAACCGCACTCTGTGCGGCGGAAACCGTCGGCGGTTTTGTCACCGGCTTTGGCATGGGCGGCGACGAGGCGATGGGCACACAGGGTGATTTTACCTATGCCTTTGACATGGCGCGCGAGGCGGGGCTGCGGCTCACATCCCATGCCGGCGAATGGGGCGGGCCGGACAGCGTGCGCGACGCCATTCGTGATTTGAAAGTCGAACGCATCGGCCATGGTGTGCGCGCCATCGAAGATTTGGCGCTGGTCGATGAGATTGCCGAAGCAGGCATTGTTTTGGAGGTCTGTCCAGGGTCCAACGTGGTGCTTGGTGTCTATCCGACATGGTCGGATCATCCCATTTCTGAGCTGCGCAAACGCGGTGTGAAAGTCACCATTTCCACCGACGATCCGCCGTTTTTCCACACCACGATGCGCCGTGAATTTGACCGTTTGTCTGAGACCTTTGGCTGGGAGGCCGAGGATTTCATGGAGTTGAACAAGGTTGCCCTTGAGGCGGCCTTTTGTGATGACGCGACCCGAGAGGCCGTTGCTAAAAAACTGGAGCAAAATGATGCTTGATCATCTGACCGTTGTGACCCACCCGCTTGTGCAACACAAACTCACCATCATGCGCGACAGGGACACGTCGACGGCGGGGTTTCGGCAGTTGTTGCGCGAGATTTCGTTGCTTTTGGCCTATGAGGTCACGCGCGAATTGGAGATGACGACCAAGACGATCCAGACCCCGGTGATGGAGATGGACGCGCCGACGCTGGATGGCAAAAAGCTGGCACTGATTTCGATCCTGCGGGCGGGCAATGGGTTGATGGATGGCATCCTGGAACTGATCCCCTCGGCGCGTGTGGGCTTTGTGGGCCTCTACCGTGATGAGAAGACGCTTCAGCCAGTCGAATATTATTTCAAAGTGCCCGAAGACTTGGGCGATCGTTTGGTGATTGCGGTCGATCCGATGTTGGCGACGGGCAATTCCTCGGTGGCCGCGATTGATAAATTGAAAGCGGCCGGGGCGACGAATATCCGGTTTCTGTGCCTTTTGGCAGCGCCTGAGGGCATCAAACGCATGAAAGAGGCGCATCCAGACGTGCCTATCGTGACAGCGGCTGTGGATGAATGCCTCAATGACCATGGATATATTGTTCCTGGGCTAGGGGATGCGGGCGATCGCATGTTTGGCACAAAATAAGCCATTTCCCCTCTTAACAGCGAATCACTTCTAGGGTAGGCTGTGCACAATATCTTGTGTGGGGCCAGATAATGCAGGCTTTGAGAACGATTTCCGGCGCGGCGCTGATCGCGATGTTGGGTGGGGCAAGCCTTGGCGTTTGGGATGCCGAGGCAAAGGCGCTCTATACTGCGGATGAGCCTGCGGAGTTTCCGCCGGCCTCCTTTAAGGGTACGCAGTATGTCGACAGTCGCGGTTGTGTCTACGTGCGTGCCGGATATGGTGATGGGGTGCAATGGGTGCCCCGCGTCAGCCGGGATCGCCGCGTGCTTTGCGGGTTCAAGCCGACATTTGAGTCAGTCACACACAAGCTGCCCGTGATCCCTGATCCGGTTGACGCACCGGCACAGACCCAGGTTGCCGCAGCGGCCCCCATAAAACCTGCCGCCCCCAAGATGTCGGTGAAACCCACAACGTCTGTGCCCACGACGCCTATGCCCACGGCGACGACCGCAGTCCTGTCCAAAGCGACCCCTCCCAAAGCGACCCCGCCCAAAACGATCCCGAAAGCGGCTGTTCCGGCGCCCTTACCCGTGGCGCAAACTGTGCAAGCACCATCTTTGCCGTCTCTGGATCGGTTGGTTGGCAAAGCCGTTGGGGACCGTGGCTGTGTGGCGACCATGTCCGGCGGCGAGTTGCGCTGTGACACGGGCGAGGTTGAATATATTCTCAAACGTCTGCCTGCGGGCGTGACGGTGCGGACCGCAGATGGCAATCGCAGGACCCTGACCGAGCCGACATTGGTGCGCATCCCGGTCAAGAAAGCCCCGGTCATGGTGGCCCCGGTGCCGACCTATGCCGCAGTCGCGCCAGCGCCGATGATGATGGCCAGTGCCGCACCCGATATGATGACCACGCACTGCGCGGGTCTAAGCGGGAATGCGGCGCAATATATGAACACGGGCGGGCGTTATGCCGTGCGTTGTGGTCCGCAAGCTCAGCATCCGTCAGCCTATATTCAGAACCGGACTGCAACCCGCCTGTCGACCCAAAATTCCAATACGGTGCAAGTGGCGCGCGCGGCCGGGATTGACCCCTATGCTTTGCCGCAGCCCGTGCCAATGGCATTGCCTGCCGGTTATACGCAGGCATGGACTGACGGGCGTTTAAACCCCTATCGCGGGCCGATCACCGCGCGGGGCGATCTTCAGATGGCGCAGATCTGGACCCAAACCACTCCAGCTTATGATCTTTATGCGCCGCGCAAAAAGACATTCTGGGAATGGCTGTTCGGATCGCCATTCAAATCCAAAACCACGGCACAAGTGGCGCGCGCTCCAGCGGCGCAGACTTATGTCGCTCCGACCCGCGTGTCGACAAAATCTATGGCACCAAACCGGACACCTACGGCTACGGCGCAACCGCAAGCCGCACAATCCGGTTTGCGTTACGTTCAAGTTGGTACATTTGGTGTGCCTGAAAATGCCGAACGCTCAATCGCGCGTTTGTCGTCCATGGGTTTTCCCGTTTCGTCGCAAGTTTTAACGCGCAACGGCAAGCCCCTTAAGATTGTTTTGGCCGGTCCATTTGCCCGGCCTGAACAAACCATGTCCGCTTTAGCGTCGGTCCGCGGGGCTGGCTATGGGGACGCATTCGCACGCAAATAGCGTTGAGTTAACGAGGCAGAATAATAAAAATAAAAAAAGAATCCCCCGCATTTGGCGGGGGTTTTCTTTTATGACAGGATGTTAACGGGATTTGTGACACTGCGTTAACCCCATGTGACAGTGTGTTAACCCATGTGACAACGCGTTAACCGCCACAAACCCCTTGCAAGGCAACCCAGTCGCCATCGGACAAGACGGGGCGGGTCTTGGTGATCTGAACACCGTCCGCTTCGATCAGCGGTAAAACGGTTTCGCCGGTGATGTCGAGCGCATAGGCGTAGGGCGCGCTATGTACCTCGGTGCGGGCGAATTGGGCGATAAGCGACCCCATGTCGGGGACCGTCAAGGGCGTGGTCAACAGGCTTTCGGCATGGGCGTCAAGCACCTCTTCTGACAGATGCCCGGTGGTCAAAAGTCGGATCGAGGCCATCAATCCCGCCTCATGCAACAGCCGATCCAGCGGATCATGTTCGGCGGCGCGTTCCAATTCTGCAAGCACATATCCGGCCACAACATCCGGGTCTTCGTAATCCTCAACCAAGGCGCGGTTCAAAAGCAGGATGCCGCCGGGCAGATGTTGAGACACGGCCACACCGCTGGTCACCACCACGATTTGCCCGCCCCCCTTGGGAAACAGCCGGGTTTTCAGGCGTTCAAGGGCGCGCGTGCCATGGACCGTATCACAGGGCGCGCCGGAAAGGCGGCGGATGCGGTCCAAAAGTCCGGTGCCAATTTCGGCGCGGGTCACAGTTGGCACGATGGACACGGTTTGGCGGATGAGCGCGCCGGGAAGCCAAAACAGCACCAGCCCCGCGGCGGCCACTGCGACGCCGGCATAGATCGCGCCGCGCAGCCGACCGGGATGCGGCCGCGCGCGATCAATGGCGCGGTGGATGCGCCCGATGGCCTCGATCATCAGCTCATCGTCGATCTCGACCTGTTCGTCCGTGTCAGGGGCAGGGGCAAAGGCGGCGGGGCGTTCGCCGGGGGGAGACATCCGAATGACCGCAGGTAAAGACCAATGCGTCAGCGCACGGCCCTTGATATCGGACAGGGTCAGCGTCGCCTCGCCGACGGACACAATCACCTCGACCCGCTGGCTGTCTCCCTCGGGTCGCCACAGGGCGCTGGCTTCGAGCCGGTCGAATTCGGTGAGCGCGATCATGCGCGAGCTGCTCTTTCATTATATCTATTGTCTTCAATCTAACGTGGATTGTCAGGGGCGACAATCACTGCGGCCCAGGTGGGATGTAAAACCACCATAGCTTTGTCGGGGATTCGGGGGTGTTTTCGCATTTCGGGATTCAGAAACCGAAAAAACCGTATAAAGTGACCCTATGATTATCTCATCCGGGCGCTCTTATATCTTTGTCCATATTCCCAAAACTGGGGGCACGGCGCTGTCGCTGGCGTTGGAGGCGCGTGCCATGGCCGGTGATATTCTGATCGGGGACACGCCGAAGGCGGTCAAGCGGCGACCGCGGGTCAAATCGCTGTCGGCTCAGGGGCGGTTGTGGAAACATTCCCAGCTTGCGGACATCGAGGGCGTCGTGGCGCGTGAGGCGTTTGACGACTATTTCATCTTTACCCTTGTGCGCAATCCCTGGGACCGGATCGTGTCCTATTACCATTGGCTACAGGCGCAACCGTGGGATCACCCGGCGGTGCGTTTGGCCAAGGCGTCCGACTTCACGACGTTTCTGAATGCGCCAGAAACCCTGCGTGCCCTGTCCGTGCCGTATCGGTCCTATGTGACGGATGGCGCGGGCGTTGAGCGGGCGGTGCTTTATGCCCGGCTTGAGGCGTTGGAGGCGGATCTTGCGCCGCTTTGGACGCATCTTGGGTTTGATCTGTCGCCGATTGAGCGGGTGAATGCCTCAACGCGGGCGCGTGATTTTCGCGGCTTTTATTCGGATCGGGACGCACAGATCGTGGCCCGGATCGCCGCCGAAGACATTGCCCGATTTGACTATGAATTCGCGCCCTCTGCATCGCAAATGTGACCGGATTTGGACGGTCTGCTGCGCGGGCTTGTGGTCCTGTGACCGAACAGGCTGTGCGCCGCGATCGAATTGGTTTCGATTTTAAATGATTCTTGCGGGGAGGGCGTCAGAAGGGCCAAGAATACTTGGTTAATACTTGGTTCATCGCACGGGCCGGATAAAAAACTTAAGAAACTGTTATCAAACTCGTGAACAATTGACGTAAATCGCGCAGATTTGCACTCGTGTCGGGATTATGCCCCATTTGTGTCCCAAACGGGCCGAACTGTGACCGCACGCCAAAGGCTTTCTATCTTCACCGTCAATGCAGACCTCGGGCTGCCACCCAAAAAGAGGCTCCAAGATAAGGGGATGATGCTATGAAGATGCTGGAACAGATGTTTCAAAAGACCTTTGTTCGCGATGCCCACGGGCGTTCGGCGGCGTGGGACGGTGCGCTTGGTGGGATGGATATTTTGTCCACTGGTCTTGTGGCAGGCACGCAAGTGGCCACAGAGCATGGATGGCGCAATGTCGAAGCGTTGCAGCAAGGCGATCAAGTTCTGACCTTTGATGCCGGATTGCAAACCCTGCGCAGCATGTCGCGTTCCTGGAGCTTTGCCAACCATGGCTCCACGCCGATGCGCCATTGGCCGCTGTTCGTGCCTGCGGGGGTCTTGGGTAATGATGCGGCGATGACGCTTTTGCCGGAGCAATCGGTGATGGTTGAATCCGATCTTGGCGAAGCCATGTTTGACGATCCGTTTGTTTTGATCCCGGCGTTGGCCTTGGACGGATATAGGGGCATCGAGCGCAGAAACCCGCACCGGCCTATTGAAGTGGTTGTGCTGCATTTTGAAACGGAGCAGTTGGTTTTTGCCAATGTCGGAGTGCTGTTTCATTGCCCGGCGGACTGTCACACCACGATTTTGGGGATGTTGGACGCGGCTGCCGCACCGGGATATGAGGTTTTGTCCTTTGATGTGGCGCGGATGGTGGTGAATGCAATGATCGACGAAGACAATTTGGACGCCGCATGGATGCGGGCGCAACAGCAAGAGGTCCGTTACGCGATCTAAAGCGTTCCGCCATAAACCTGTTTCACGGGTTTATGGCGGAACGCCCACACCATTGATATGTCTGGCAGCGTCACACCTTTCCCCTGTCTCAGGTTAAAGGCGTGACGCTTTAAATTGGCCCAGTCCATGATGGAACCACTGCGCCGAGGTGCATGAAAAGGCCCTCCCCGAGAGGGAAGGGCCAAGCATGATTTTGATGATCTTTGCTTAGGCGGCTTTGCTGTCCACACCGGCACCAAAGCGGCCATAGAAAGACTGACCTTTGTCAGCCATTTCGCGCAACAGAGCCGGGGTTTCAAAGCGCGGGCCGTGGGTGGCTGTGAGGTTGTCACAGATTTCAACGGCCTTTGCCGCCCCGATGATGTCGAGCCAGGCAAACGGACCACCCGACCACGGCGCAAAGCCCCAGCCCAGGATCGCACCCACATCGCCTTCGCGAATGTCGGTCAACACGCCGTCCTCAAGCGCGCGCACCGCTTCCAACACCTGTGCCATCATCAACCGGTGTTGCACTTCGTCAAGCTCGGGTTGGACGTCCGCTGTCGGGTACTCGGCGGTGAACCCGTCCCAAAGCATCCCGCGTTTGCCTTTGTCGTCGTAGTCATAAAAGCCCGCGTTGGCTTTTTTGCCCAAACGGCCCTGATCGAACATCCAAAACACCACCTCGTCCACCGCCTCGTCCGGGTAATCGTCACCCATGGCGGCTTTGGTCGCTTTGGCGATTTTCACGCCGAGGTCGATGGAGGTTTCGTCAATCAACTGAAGCGGCCCAAGCGGGAAGCCCAGAAGTTTTGCGGCATTCTCGATCAGCGGCAATTCAACGCCCTCGGCGGCCATCCGCACCCCTTCGTTGATGTAGGGGATGATGCAACGGTTGGCGTAGAAAAAGCGCGCGTCATTGACGACGATCGGGGTTTTGCGGATCTGGCGGACGAAATCGAGCGCCTTGGCCACGGCCACATCGCCGGTCTCTTTGCCTTTGATGATCTCGACCAAAAGCATCTTGTCGACCGGGCTAAAGAAATGGATGCCGATGAACTGATCCGGGCGCACGGAGGCCTTGGCCAGTTCAGTAATTGGCAGGGTCGAGGTGTTGGAGGCGAAAACACAGTCCGGGCCAACGATGGCCTCAACCTTTTTGGTCATTTCCGCCTTGACGCCGATGTCCTCAAACACCGCTTCGACGATCAAATCACAGCCCTTGAGCGCGTCCAGATCGGTGGTGGCGGTGATGTTGGCGAGCACGGATTCTTTCTTTTCCGAGGTCACCTTTTTACGGGCGATGCCTTTGTCGAGGATGCTTTCCGACAGCGCTTTGCCCTTGTCCGCGGCCTCTTGTTTCTGGTCGATCAACACGACCTCAATGCCCGCATTGGCCGAGACATAGGCAATGCCTGCGCCCATCATGCCCGCGCCCAAAACGCCGAGTTTCCTGACCTTTTGATCGGCCACATCCGGGCGGTTCGCGCCTTTTTCCAAGGCCTCTTTGTTGATGAACAGCGATCGGATCATGTTGGAGGACGATGGGTTCAACAACACGTTGGTGAACCAACGCGCCTCGATTTTGATCGCGGTGTCAAAGGGCACCATGGCGCCTTCATAGACCGCCGAGAGCAAGGCCTTGGCCGCAGGGTAAACGCCCATCGTGTTGCCATTGACCATGGCGGACGCACCGACAAAGGTCATGAAACCCGCCGGGTGATAGGGCGCGCCGCCGGGCATTTTCCACCCCTTCGCGTCCCATGGTTTCAGGATGTCGGCGTCTGTCGCATTCAAAACCCACTCTTTGGCTTTGGCCAGCAATTCGGCGGGTTCAACCACCTCATGCACAAGGCCTGTGGATTTGGCTTTGATCGGGTCCAACATCCGACCTTCCAACAGGATCGGAGCCGCCGCCATCGCCCCCAAGAGGCGCGATACACGCGTGGTGCCGCCCATGCCGGGGAAGATGCCGACCTTGATTTCCGGCAGGCCGATTTTGGCCTTTGGGTTGTTGGCCACAAAAATGCGGTGCGTCGCCAAGGGCAATTCCAACCCGATCCCAAGCGCCGTGCCGGGCAGGGCGGAGGCAATCGGTTTGCCGCCTTTGTTGGTTTTCGGGTCCATGCCCGCGCGTTCGATTTTGCGCAGGATGGCATGCATCGACATGATGCCGTCAAACAGGCCCTTGGCTGGCTCGGCCCCTGCGTCATCGCGCATTTTGGCGATGATGTTCAAATCCATGCCGCCGGCGAAATCCGCCTTGCCGGAGGTGATCACGATGCCTTTGACGGCCTCGTCCGCCAGCGCCTGATCGACACAGTCGTTCAATTCGCTGATGCCCTCGATGGACAGCACATTCATGCTTTTGTTGGCAATGTCCCAGGTGATGACGGCCACGCCGTCGCTGTCTACGCTATAGTGAAAATCAGTCATTCTCTTCCCTCTCATGCGGGGCTGGTTCCGGTCCAGGTTTGGTGTCCAAGCGCGTTGAGGATCGACGACATTTTGTAGCCGTCCTCTGTGGCATGGATCAGTGCGGAGGCGGTATAAGGTGCCGTCGCACGCTGGCCGTGGCTCAACAGTTGTGTCTCATAGGTTGCGATAAAGGTCCCGTCGTGGCAGTCCTCAAGCGAGATCGGGCGGCGGTAGATTTCGTCCAGCTTCATGATTTCACAAGCCTGAAGATAAAGGTCGAAATCCGCTTTCAACTCGTGGCGGGTCTGAAACATCACGGGGCCTCGTTTTTGCACCATGGAAAAAGGCAGGAGGATACGGTTGGCCCAAGTGTCGAAATCACCCGTGATAAAACAGGTTGAAATGTCGTCAAGGAACGCCCGGAACTCCGCCTCATTCACATTTAGATCCTTTCGATAATCGTCGCCGCCCCCATGCCCGAGGCAATACACAGCGTGGCAAGGCCTGTGCCTTTGCCAGTGCGTTCCAATTCATCAAGAAGTGTACCAATGATGATCGCGCCTGTCGCGCCCAACGGGTGGCCCATGGCGATGGAGCCGCCGTTGACGTTGACTTTGCTGTCATCGACGTCAAATGCCTGCATAAAGCGCATCACCACGGCGGCGAAGGCCTCGTTGACCTCAAACAGGTCGATGTCCGAAATCGACATGCCGCTGTCGCGCAGGATTTTTTCGGTCACGGGCACAGGTCCGGTCAACATGATCGTCGGATCGGTGCCGATTTTCGCCGTCGCACGGATGCGCGCGCGGGGCTTGAGGCCCCATTTTTCACCAAACTCTTTGTTGCCGATCAAAACGGCTGCGGACCCGTCCACAATACCCGAGGAGTTGCCCGCATGGTGGATGTGGTTGATCGCCTCAAGATGCGGATATTTCATCATCGCGATCTTATCAAAGCCGGGCATCACTTCGCCCATGTCTTTGAACGAGGCTTTCAAATTGCCAAGCGCCTCCACCGTGGTGCCGGGGCGCATGTATTCGTCGTGATCAAGGATGGTCAGGCCATTGATGTCTTTGATCGGAACAATGGATTTGGCGAAACGGTTGTCCTTCCACGCCGCCTCTGCGCGGTCTTGCGACAGCACGGCCAGAGTGTCGGCCTGTTCGCGGGTAAAGCCGTATTCGGTGGCGATGATGTCGGCGGAGATGCCTTGCGGGACGAAATAAGTTTTCATCGCCAAGGCCGGATCGACGGCGATTGCTGCGCCATCCGAGCCCATCGCAACCCGGCCCATCATTTCGACACCACCGGCGATGTATCCCATGCCTGCGCCGCCTTTGATCTGGTTGGCGGCGATGTTCACCGCCTCCATGCCAGAGGCGCAAAAGCGGTTGATCGCCAGGCCCGGAATGGATTGATCCAGATCGGAGGCCAAAACGGCGGTCCGTGCCAAACAGCCGCCCTGTTCGCCGACCTGGGTCACGTTCCCCCAGATCACGTCCTCTACGGCATGACCGTCCAAACCGTTGCGCTCTTTCACAGCGTTCAGGATTTGCGCGGACAGGCGCGCGGATGTCACCTCGTGCAGGGAACCGTCCTTGCGCCCCTTGCCGCGCGGGCTTCGCACGGCGTCATAAATATATGCGTCAGTCATTCAGATCCTCCAACTCGTCGTCACTGGGCCCGGTCCATGGGGGAGCCGGGCATCATATCGTATGGGTGTTTCCAGCCGGGCAGGGTTTCGATCCGCCGCAGCCAAGCGTCAATATTGGGCCAATCGGCCCGCACGAACCCAAAGGGTTCGGGGTAAAACAGGTAAGAACAACAGGAAAAATCCGCGATGGTCGGGCCTGTCGTGCCCGCAACCCAATCGCGATCCGCCAAAGCACCGTTCAAGGTGGCATAGGCGGCTTTCAATCGGCCTTGCATAAAGGCGATGACCTCTTGTGGCCGTTTGTCCTCCGGCACAAAGTTCATCAAAAACCGGGTCATGCCGGTTTGTGAGGACATTTTGTGGTTGTCCCAAAGCACCCAGCGCAACACTTCGCGTTGCTCGGCCTCATCCGCGCCGCCAAACGTTCCGGTCATTTTGACCAACTCAGTCAGGATCACGCCCGATTGCGTCAGGGTCAGATCCACATCGACATAGACCGGGCATTCGCCCATCGGATTGAGCGCGCGAAACGCATCGCTGCGCGATTCACCGTTGAAAAAGTCAACATAGACCGGCTCCCACGGCAGCTCTGCCAAGGTCAGGGTCAAGGCCACTTTGTAGGAATGCCCGCTTTCGCCAAAGCAATAGAGCTGTGCCGTCATCTGTTCGATCCTTGTGCTGCAACGTTGACCCAAACATGGGGGCAGAACAGGCGCATTGCAAAGGTTCGATGTGCCTCAGCTTCATCGTTGGAAAAATACTCACCGCGCAGCACGGGCGTCAAAACGCAGGCTCTGACAAGGTGCGCGGTTTGGGTCATTTTTTCCTTTTCTCCAAATCTGCATTGAACAGTCGCATCCGGTGTTCAAGCGTGTCTTCGTTTATGACGGAGGTGAAATTTTCGAATAGAAAAGACAAAGCCTCTCCCTCATCCAGTCCCGCCTCCCTCGCGAACCGTTTGAGACGACGATAGCCATCTTCGGTCATAGAAACAGGAAAACGCCGCGTCATTCTAAAGCGCTTGGGCATGGTTACGCTCCGTCATTTGGCCCATTTGGACCGACACATAAAAAGACCCCCCGCCCGACATCCGGGCGAGGGGCCAAAAGATCAAGGTAACCCGAGTTTAGAACGCTTCGGCGGCCAGCGCCATCACCGGATCGGCACCAGATTCGATGCGTTTCAACAGCGTGCCGGTCATCGGCAACGAACGGGCCATGTAATAGCGCGCGGTGATCAGTTTGTTCTTGTGGAACTCGGGATCATCGGTGCCATTCGCCAGCGCGGTGAGCGAGGTTTTCGCCATCCGACCCCACATCAGGCCAAGGCAGACATAGCCAAACAGATGCATGAAGTCATAAGAGCCAGACAGTGCCGCGTTCGGGTTTTTCATGCCGTTTTGCATGAAATACATGCCCGCGCTTTGCAGGTCTTTCGAGGCGGCTTTCAGCGGATCAACAAATTCCGCCATATCGCCGTCGCCGTTTTCCTTGCAAAAGGTTTTGACCATGTCAAAGAAGGCCATGACATGTTTGCCACCGTCCTGCGCCAATTTGCGGCCGACAAGATCAAGCGCCTGAACGCCGTTCGCACCCTCATAGATCATCGCAATCCGGGCATCGCGGGTGAATTGGGACATGCCCCATTCTTCGATATAGCCATGGCCGCCATAGACCTGTTGCGCGTTCACGGTCGCCTCATAGCCCTTGTCGGTGAGGAACCCTTTGAGCACCGGCGTCATCAGGGACACGAGGCCCTCAGCGGCTGTGTCGCCGCCCTTGTGGCCCGCATCAATCAATTGCGCGCCCCAAAGCATAAAGGCCCGCGCGCCCTCGATAAAGCTCTTTTGATCCATCAGGTTGCGGCGGATGTCGGGGTGCACGATCAGCGGATCGGCGGGGCCATCGGGGTTTTCAGCGCCAGTGACAGCACGCCCCTGAAGCCGGTCCTTGGCGTAGATCACGGCGTTTTGGTAGGCGGCTTCGGCTTGGGCGAGGCCCTGCATGCCGACGCCCAAACGCGCCTCGTTCATCATGGTGAACATCGCGCGCATGCCTTTGTGCATGTCGCCCAAAAGGTAGCCTGTCGCTTCGTCATAGTTCATCACACAGGTCGAGTTGCCGTGGATGCCCATTTTCTCTTCGATGGAGCCAACGGACACGCCATTGCGTGCGCCAACAGAGCCGTCTTCGTTGACCAGAAATTTTGGCACGATGAACAGGGACACGCCTTTGATCCCCTCAGGCCCGCCCACAATCTTGCCCAGCACGAGGTGGATGACGTTGTCGGACATGTCGTGATCGCCCGCCGAGATGAAAATCTTTTGGCCGCTGATCTTGTAGGAGCCGTCGTCTTGTGGCTCGGCCTTGGTGCGCATCAGGCCCAGATCGGTGCCACAATGCGGCTCCGTCAGGTTCATCGTCCCGGTCCATTCGCAAGACGTCATTTTCGGCAGGTAGGTGGCTTTTTGATCCTCGGTGCCATGCACCAAGATCGCCGAAGCCGCACCATGGGTCAGGCCCTGATACATGGTGAAGGCCTGGTTCGCACCGGAAAACAATTCGCCCACGGCAGTGCTGATCAGATAGGGCAATCCTTGGCCGCCGTATTCTTCGGGCAGATCAAGCCCCGGCCAGCCGCCTTCTTTGACTTGCTCAAAGGCTGCTTTGAACCCGGTCGGCGTGGTGATCACGCCATTCTCAAAGGTACAGCCTTCTGTGTCGCCAACCGTGTTCAATGGCGCAATCACTTCGGAGGCCAATTGGCCTGCGGCGTCCAAAATGGCTTCGGTAAATTCGCGGTCGAGGTCGGCATAGCCCGGCACCTCTGAGTTCGAGATGTTCAACACATCGTGCAGAACATATTGAATGTCTTTCGTCGGCGCCGTGTAACTCGGCATGGCTGATCTCCCTTTGCGTGTCTCGCGAGGTCAGCTTTTTGTGCCCTCGCGTGTCTGTTTCTCAAGTTCGGTTTCGGCGAACTCAATCTCATGCTCCAAATCGGCCATGACACTGAGGAGCAGTTGTTTTTGCTCCTCCATCTCCGCAAGCTTAACGCGATACGATTTTAACGTCTCGCGCAGCTGCGCCACCCCTCCGTCTTTCTCTGAGAACAGATCCAGCAATTGCCGGATCTCTTCTAAAGAAAAGCCAAATTTTTTGCCCCGCATGATCAGTTTCAAACGAGCCCGATCGCGTTTGGTGAACAGACGTTTCTGTCCCTCACGGATCGGAAAGATCAGTTCTTTGGCCTCATAGAAGCGCAACGTGCGCGGCGTTACCTCGAACGCTTCACACATTTCGCGGATGGTCATTACCTCTTTCGTCATCGGGCGGTTTACTCCGTTTCCCGTCGACTGTGGATATGATCCACACACCGACTGTGGGGCGTAAGCTCTGCCTTCGCCCCATCTTATTCGCTTCTTGCCCATCTCTTTAATCGAAACGTGGCGTCACTTCCGATCAGGCAAGTTTTGCGCGTCGGATCGTCTCAGTCAAAAGATATTCATTCGTTAGATTGATTGCAAACGGTTTGGGGAATTGATCTGAAGAACAAGGGAATGTCAGGAAAAACAGGATTAAAAGCGCTTTGGTTTTTATGTGTATTCTGCGCCGGGCGGCTTTGAGGGGACGCGGCCTAGGGCGCGGTTAAAGAGCAATCGACGAGCTTTGATCGTCAAAGACGTTGCGTCGTAGGCATTCGTGACATTGAGTGGGAGGTCAAACCTGAATGGAAGGCCAAACCACAGAAGCGGCCACGCCTTAGGGTCATTTTGGATGTGAGGCGGCGGCGGCCCTCAGGCGGGCTTGCCGCCCGCCAGAGTGTCTGCGCGCAGTTTCTTGAGTTCTTCAATCGCCTTGTCGAGGTCTTGGCGTTGTTCTGTGAGCGCTTGAAGTTGACGATCTGCCAAGTCGATAAAGGCCGCCGATTGTGCGTCGGTGCCTTGTTCTTCGTAGATCGACAGCCATTGGCGAATCTCTTCGAGCGAGAACCCATAGCGCCGCCCCCGCAGGATCAGTTTCATCCGCGCCAGTTCGCGCGGGGTGTAAAACCGTGACCGGCCTTCCTTTTCGGGGGCCAGCAATTCGATATACTCGTAATATCGCAGGGTACGCGGCGTCACATCGAACTGCGCGCACATTTCCTTAAACGTGAGACGTTGATCAGACATGGCTTCACTCTCCTCACGTCGCATCTAAACTGGTGGGTTTAGTTTCGCAACTTAATTCAGAACGTTTGGGAAACCATAGTAAACGATATAGCTCAGGATCAAGGCCGGGATTGCGGTATAAGCGGTGGCCAGCACGGCCGCACGCGGTTCCAACGCGATGGCGGGGAACAAAGCGTCGCCATCATTGGAAATCGCATTGCCCAAAAGGGCCGCAAAGGGGATCAGCCCGTTGATATAGAGCGTGGTGACCAACACTTGCGGGCCGCAACCGGGGATGAATCCGATCAGAATGGCGATCAGCGGCAACAGTGGCGCGATCGAGGAAAACAATGCGGCAAGGTCCAGACCCAAAAACTGCGCCGCATATTCATAGGTCAGATAGGCCCCGATCACCCAGACAGAGATAAACGAGGTTTCCTCCGCCATGCGCGTCACCGGTGCATCGTCCGGGTGGGTCATCGCCTGAACCGGCGAGAGGACCCAAATCACCAGACCCATGCCGGTGCCAATCAGCGCGAAGACAGTGATCGGGATGCCGAACAGGGTTGTAAGTTCGATCTGTGCCAGTTGTGCGACACCAACGGCAAGCGCCGGGAAGAGCGGCACGAGATAGGCGATGTCGCGCGGGCGGATGCGGCCAATCCGGGGTGCCAACTCACAGGCGGAGCCTGCGCTGCGCGTCACGCCGTTGGGGTGGACCACATCCACAAACCAGCCAAACAGAATGCCCGTGGCGAAAGACAATGGCAGAACCACAAGCGCCGCATCAGGCCGGGTGGCGATCAACAAAAACGCCGCGTCGCCCATGGTCGCCGTGAGTGTCGCCACCACCGCGCCAAAGCCGACATTGCCGCTGGAATAGGCCGCGATCACAATCACCGCGCCGCCACATCCGGGGGTGGCACCCAACAAGGAGGCCAGTGGCACTTGCATCCATCTCGCCCCCTTGAGCGTCTCGCCCATACTAAACCGAAACACCCGTTCTGCGCCGTAAAACAACAACAATGTGGCGGCGACAAAGGCGGAGACTTGGGTGAAGGCGTCGGTCATTTGTTCTCGGGTGAGCGCGCCAAGTGGAGCTGGGGCCAGCGCCAGAGCGACAAAAGCGAGGGCGATGATGGCACGTTTGAAACGCAGTGGCCGCTGGATCGCCAGTTTTGCCAGGGGCACTGTATCGGGCACCGCGACGCGGGCTTCGACGCGGGCTTCATTGGGGCGGGCAATGTTGGTCATGCGGGAAACTTCCGTGGGGTTAGTTGCAAGTCATTCTTAATTGCAGAAGATAAACCTTGCAGCCCGTGTTGCAAGCCACATTATGCAAAGCCATGCCCAAAGGGTCGAATTTTGCCCGCCACCGCCCAAAAGCACCGCTGTGCACAGCCATTAAGCCGTCTCCAATGAGCCTTTCATGACCGAAGAACGTACAAAAATTGCCCGCCAATTCATCGAAGCCCTGCCGCATTGCCGGGCGCTTGGCATGAAACTTGATTCGATCGGTCAGGGGGAGGCAGAGATTTTTATGCCCTACTCTGAAGCGCTGATCGGCGACCCGGACACGGGCGTGATCCACGGTGGCGCGGTCTCCGCCTTGATGGACACATGCGCCGGGGCCTCCGTTATGAGTCATCCGAAATCAGGGCCGGCGACTGCCACGATTGATCTGAGAATAGATTACATGCGCGCCGCAAAACCCGGCGCGACCATCACCGCCCATGCGATTTGTTACCATATGACCCGCTCTGTCGCTTTCGTGCGGGTGTCGGCCAATGATGGCACCTCCGATGTGCCCGTTGCCGCCGCCACAGGGGCCTTTACCGTGGAGCGCGCGTGATGGTGCGAGCCAAACCCGAACCCGTCCAGGTCGTCAAAGAACGGCGCGATGCGGCGCTCGCGGCCTTGGTGGCGCGTGTGCCCTATATCGCCTTTATGGGATTTGAATTTGAACGGCGCGGCGATGAATTGACCGCGATCATGCCATATCGTCCTGATTTGATTGGAAATCCAACCCTGCCTGCGCTGCATGGCGGGGCTTTGGCGGCGTTTTTGGAGGTCACGGCGATCATTTCGCTGGGCTGGTCTTTGATTTGGCCACGGATGGAGGCGGGGGAGAGCGTGGAGGTGATGCCCGCCTTACCGAAAACCATTGATATAACTGTGGATTATCTGCGCTCTGGCCTGCCGCGCGATGCCTATGCGCGCGCCGAGATCACCCGCGCGGGGCGGCGTTATGCCTCTGTGCGGGTGGAGGCGTGGCAGGACAACCGGGCGCGACCGACCGTACAAGCCATGGGGCATTTCTTGATGCCCGAGCTTGAGGTGCAGCCCTGAAATGACCGACGCATCGGTGGCATTGACCCACAAACGGGTCCTTAAAATCGCCATTCCCATCGTACTGTCCAACGCCACCGTGCCGATCCTTGGCGCGGTGGATACGGGCGTGGTGGGGCAAATGGGACTGGCCGCACCGATTGGGGCCGTGGGCGTTGGCGCGATCATTTTGGCGTCAATTTACTGGCTCTTCGGCTTTTTGCGCATGGGCACCACCGGGTTGGTGTCACAGGCGCGCGGGGCCGCGGATACGGGCGAAGTGGCCGCCCTTTTGACCCGCGCTTTGATGATCGGTGTGGTCGGCGGTGTCGCGTTGATTGCATTTCAAATGCCGATTCTTTGGGCCGCCTTTCGCCTGTCTCCGGCCTCGCCCGAGGTCGAAAGCCTTGCCCGCAGTTATATTTCCATCCGCATCTGGTCCGCGCCTTTTGCCATCGCGCTATACGGCATCACCGGCTGGTTGATCGCCCAGGAGCGCACCCGCGGCGTCTTGGTGCTGCAATTGTGGATGAACGGGTTGAACATCGGTTTGGACCTCTGGTTCGTGCTGGGGTTGGGCTGGGGTGTTCAGGGCGTGGCGACGGCAACGGTTTTGGCCGAGGTCAGCGGCGCGTTGATGGGGCTTTGGCTCTGTCGCGATGCGTTCAACGTGCCAAGTTGGCGCGATTGGGCACGGGTGTTTGACCGGGCGCGGCTGATCTATATGGCCAAGGTCAACACCGATATTATGATCCGCTCCGTGTTGCTGTTGGCCGTCATGGTCAGCTTTACCTTTCTCGGTGCCGGGTTTGGCGACCGCACTTTGGCGGCCAACCAAATCTTGATGCAGTTTATCGAGATCACCGCCTACGCGCTCGATGGCTTTGCCTTTTCTGCCGAAGCCATTGTCGGTCATGCGCTTGGCGCACGTTCGCGCGCGGCGTTGCGGCGCGGCGCTTTGCTGGCCTCGTTTTGGGGGCTGATCGCCTCTGGGCTTTTGGCGCTGGGTTTTGCCGTCTTTGGCGGTGCGATCATCGACACCATGACCACCGCTTCTGATGTGCGCATTGCGGCGCGGGCGTTTTTACCGTGGATGGTTTTGGCCCCGCTTTTGGGCTTGGCGGCCTGGATGTTGGACGGGATTTTCATCGGCGCAACCCGCACCCGCGATATGCGCAACATGATGATCCTGTCGCTTTTGGCCTATGTCATCGCCGTCGCGGTCATGATCCCGCTCTTTGGCAATCACGGGCTTTGGGCCGCGCTGATGGTCAGCTATATCGCGCGGGGTGCGACGCTTTTGTGGAAATATCCGGGGCTTGAGGCACAGGCCACGCGCGTGGGTTAAAGATGGGTTAAAGCCAATCACCGCGCTTGGTGCCGACCGCTTCCGCCACCGTGTCAAACCCGTCTTGTTTGAGCAGATCGTCCAAACCACGCGCGATGCGCGGGGCCAGAGAGAGACCCTGATAGACCATGGCTGAATAGAGCTGAACGACCGAGGCCCCGGCGCGGATTTTGGTGTAGGCATCTAAGGCGGAGGCGATGCCCCCGACCCCGATCAAAGGGAGATCATCGCCCAAGTTGCGGGACAATTGCGCCAGTACCCGCGTGGACTTTTCGAACAATGGACGACCTGACAGACCGCCCATCTCGCCTTTATGTGCAGATTTCAAACCTTCACGCGATAAAGTGGTGTTGGTGGCGATCACCGCGTCAATGCCGGATTTGCGCGCCACCTCGGCCAGTTCGGACAACTCGGAGGCCTCCAAATCCGGGGCGATTTTCAAAAACACCGGTACTTTATGATCCAAACCTGTGCGCGCCTCCAACACGCCACGCAACAGCGCCTCAAGCGCCTCAGGCCCCTGCAAATCGCGCAGGCGCTCGGTGTTGGGCGAGGAGACATTGACCGTGGCGAAATCAATCGCATTGCCGCAATGGGCCAGCACTTTGGCGAAATCACCGGCACGATCTTCGCTGTCTTTGTTGGCACCAAGGTTCAGGCCAACGGGGATTTTGGCGCGGTGGGTCGACTGGCGACAGCGCGCCAAACGATTTCCGATCGCCTCCATCCCGTCATTGTTAAACCCAAAACGGTTGATCACCGCATGATCTTCGCTCAGGCGAAACAGACGCGGTTTTGGGTTGCCCGGCTGGGGACGCGGAGTGGCAGCGCCCAATTCGATAAAGCCAAAGCCCGCGCGCGCCAGTTGCGGGATGGCTTCGGCATTTTTGTCAAACCCGGCGGCCAGACCCACGGGATTGGGCATCTCAAGGCCTGCGATTTTGGTTTTCAGCCGCGTCGATGTGATCGGACCGGGCAGGGGGGCCAAGCCCGCGCGCAGGGCGGACAGGGCGAAGTGATGGGATTTCTCCGGGTCGAGGCTGCGCAAAAGCGCCATGCCAACCTGTTCAAAGAGAGTCATTTATAGATCCTCTGGAAAGAGATGCCCATCGGGACCAAGCGGCAGGGATTTGACCCAAAGGATGTCATCCATGCGCAGGGCACGATAGAGATGTGGGAACAAGGCACCGCCACGCGACGGTTCCCATTTGATATGCGGGGCCATCGCGTCGCTGTCGCAGGCGAGAATATGCAGACCCTCTTCGCCCGCAAACCATTTGGTCACGGTCTCTTTGACCTGATCTTTGGTGGAGAAATGGACATAGCCATCGGCCAGATCAACAGGCGCACCAAGGGTCTCGCCGCCGGCCTGCATGGCCGCCCATTCGGGGGCCCGGAAGATTTTGTAAATATGCATGTCTCTCAGATGCCAGTGCTGCAGCACTTGGTCAATGGGACTTTGTGTCCCTGCGGGGGGCGCAGGGTCACAGCCAGCGACCAAAATGTCTGTGAATGCGTGGGATGATGAAAAACACCATGGACAGAACGATGATCGGCACCATGACGAGGTTGCGTTGCCAGATTGGCCAGTCGTTTGTGACAGGGGCGAGGGCATAGATTACGGCGGTTACCAAAGGGTAGACGCCAAGAAAAACAAAGGCGCTGAACCGCAGGCGATTGGGTTTGCGCGGGGTTGCGGGGCTGGTGGCGACTGTGGGGCTGGTGGCGACAGTGGGCATGTGATACTCCAAACGGAACGATGCGTTTCGTTTCATATGAACGGTGCGTTCTGATATGTAAAGGAGGTCGTCTGTGCCAGAGTCCACAGGGGAGTGTGCAAAGCCGCAAAGGCGGTCGATTGGCGCGCGGCGCAACCCGGCAACGGAGGCGGCGATTCTGGATGCTGCTGGTGATTTGTTGCGCGAAAAGGGCGTGCATGGCCTGACGATGGAGGCGGTAGCACGGCGCGCGCGGGCGGGCAAAGCAACGCTTTACAAATGGTGGCCGAGCTGCGGCGCGCTTTTGATCGCCGTTTATGAGCGTTCCAAAGGTGCGCATCAGCACCGCGACAAGGGCAATCTGGTTGATACCATCGCGGAGTTTTACCGCTTTGTGTTTGCATTCTGGCAAACACCCGAAGGGCAGGTGTTTCGCTTGATCATTGCTGAGGCGCAGTCGGATAAGGATGTGGCGGAGGCATTGGAGGGCTATCGTTTGGAGCGTTTGGCGGCATTGAGTGAGGCGGTCGGTTGGGCGCAGGCACGGGGTGAATTGCGCGAGGGTGTCGAACCGGACGCCTTGGCGGATACGATCATGGCGGCGGCTTGGCTGAGATTGCTCACAGATCGCCTTACGACAGATCCGCATCGGTTGGCCCGTGATGTGGTGTCTGGCTGGATTGTCGAAAAACAATGACCTGCCTGTCATTCGTGCGTTACAAAACTGTTACATGTGAAATGTAGCTGATGAAGAGGTTAGAGCTTTGACTCTTCGGTCAACTCTCGTCAGGGTTTATGGTATCAATTCAACAGGGGTGCAGAAATGCTCAAAAAAATCCTTCTGACTTCGGCGGCTATGATGGTCTCCGCTGGTGCGGCCTATGCTGATTATTCGCTCACCATCCTCCACACCAATGATTTCCACGCGCGCTTTGAGCCGATTTCGAAATACGATGCCGGCTGTTCTTCCGAGGACAACACCGAAGGCAAGTGTTTCGGGGGCTCGGCCCGTCTTGTGACCGCCGTGGAAGAGGCGCGCAAGCGGTCGAACAACGCCATCCTCGTCGATGGCGGTGACCAATTCCAAGGCACGCTGTTCTATACTTATTACAAAGGCAAACTGGCCGCCGAGATGATGAACAAACTCGGCTATGACGCGATGACGGTGGGCAACCACGAATTCGACGACGGCCCCGAAGTGCTGCGCGGCTTTATGGATGCGGTCACCTTTCCGGTCCTGATGTCGAACGCCGATTTCTCCGGCGAGCCTTTGTTGGCGGACAAGCTGCTCAAATCCACCATCATCGAACGCGGCGGCGAAAAGATCGGCCTGATCGGCCTGACGCCCCATGACACGGACGAATTGGCCTCTCCCGGCCCGAACGTGATTTTCACCGATCCCTCGGACGCGGTTCAGGGCGAAGTCGACAAACTCACCGCCGAGGGCGTGAACAAAATCATCGTTCTGTCCCATTCCGGCTATAACGTCGACAAAGCCGTTGCCGCCAACACCACCGGCGTGGATGTGATCGTCGGCGGTCACTCCAACACGCTTTTGGGCGACATGGAGGGGGCCGAAGGGCCGTATCCGACCATGGTTGGGAACACCGCTATCCTCTCCGCCTATGCATATGGCAAATTCTTGGGTGAATTGAACGTCACCTTTGACGACGATGGTGAGATCACCGAAGCCGTTGGCGCGCCGATCATCATGGATGCTGCCGTGTCCGAGGACGAGGTCACCGTCGCACGCATCGCCGAAGCGGCTGTTCCGCTTGAGGAAATCCGCAACAAGGTCGTCGCCGAAACCTCCGCAGCGATTGATGGCGACAAAAACGCCTGTCGCACGATGGAATGCGAGATGGGCACGCTTTTGGCAGATGCCATGTTGGCCCGCGTGAAAGATCAAGGCATCGAAATCGCGTTGCAAAACGGTGGCGGTGTGCGGTCCTCTATTGATGCGGGGCCGGTGACGATGGGCGAAGTGCTGACCGTTCTGCCGTTCCAAAACACCCTCTCCACCTTCTATGTGCCCGGCTCAACCATCGTCGAAGCGCTTGAAAATGGCGTGAGCCAGTTGACCGATGTGGCGGGTCGTTTCCTGCAAGTTGCGGGTCTGACCTATGCCTATGACGGCTCTGCCGAAGTCGGTTCGCGTGTGTCTGACGTGATGGTGGGCGGTGCGCCGATTGATCTGGATAAGGTCTACGGCGTTGTGTCCAACAACTACGTCCGCAACGGTGGCGATGGGTTCAAAATGTTCATTTCGGCAGAGAATGCCTATGATTTCGGTCCCGATGTGGCCGATGTTGTGGCCGAATATCTGATCCAGAATGGCCCCTACACGCCCTACACAGACGGTCGCATCACCGTCAAATAAGGGGGCGCAAACCCCTCTTTGACGCTGGAAAATTTGGAAAGCCCTCGCTACCGTTGCGGGGGCTTTTCTGATGACTGGGACCCTAAGACATGAGCGTGGAGAAAGAGATGCGCGGGCGCTGCACCTGTGGTGAGATCGAATATGCGCTGGGCGACAGCTTCATGTGCGTTCACTCCTGTCATTGCACATGGTGTCAGCGCGAAACCGGGTCGGCCTTTGCCCTGAACGGCATGATTGAGACCACCCATCTGAGCGTGACCAAAGGGATGCCGGAGATGGTGCTCACCCCTTCCAATTCCGGCAAAGGCCAAACCATCACCCGCTGCCCCTCCTGCCATGTGGCGCTGTGGTCGCATTATGCCGGCGCTGGGCGTGCCGTGGCTTTTGTGCGGGTCGGGACGCTGGATCAGGCCCGCGAAATCACCCCGGATGTGTTCATTTTCACCTCCACCGCCGTGCCTTGGATGCGCTTCCCTGAAGGGGCTAAAGTCTATCCCGACTACTATCCAACCAAAGAGGTCTGGACGGCCGATGCGATCGCGCGGCGCAATATGGCCTTGGGGCGGGCGTGATGGACCATCCGCTGCTTGATCTGATCAACGCCAAAATTGCCGAGGCCGAAGCGCGGGGCGAGTTCGACAACCTGCCGGGCGCGGGCAAGCCTTTGCCGGATTGCGATGACCCGGAGAACGCGCTTTTGAATCGTGTGGTTCAGGAAAACGGCGGCGTGCCGGAGTTTGTTTTGCTTGCGCGCGAGTTGGAAAAGCTGCGCGCCGAGTTGCGCGAAACGTCGGATCGCACAAGGCGCACCGAGATTATGAAAGACATGTCGATGATGGAGGTCAAAATCGACATCGCCCGCAAAACGCATCGTTAGAGAGTTGTGCGAAATATCGGAAAATCCATTTTGTTGGGGGTTTGTTAAGGCGTTTCGGGGTTTATGGGGGCAGTGTGTTTAACTGCGGGAATCCTCATGTTTCGGTCTGGCCTTTGCTCTTTTTTGCTGTTCATCGGAACGCTGTTTCCGCTCTACGCGCAAGCTCAGGCAAGCTATGTCGATCTGGGTCTGTCCACGCTACATTCCGATGGCGGAACCTCCGGTGTTGACTGGACCGAATATGAGGCCTCTGCCGTGGCCGAATGGGCGCAAGACGCGGTGTTCTTTGGTGGCTCCCTTCGGTATGTGCGGTCTGAATTTCCGGGGATCGCCACCTTTAACGTCCAGTCTCAAACGCTCTGGGCCGGGTATGGTTTGACCGAGTCCCTGCGACTGGTGGCGGAATATGACCACACAGATCGCGACTATGCCGGTCTCTATCTCGACCATGAGGCGGAGGATTTTGGTGCCGTTTTTGGCCTTCGGCATGAGCTTGCACAGAATGGCGATGATCTCCTGTCTCTTGAGGTGAGTTATCGCCCGTTGGATGAATTGGCGCTTTATAGCAGTCTGGATCACAGCCTCGACGCCGGGGTCTCGACTGCGCGAGTTTGGGGCGAATATGAGGCGGGCGATCTCTATCTTCTTGGCGGGGTCAAAGAGGCCAGTGATGCATCGCCTCAATTTGGCTTTGGCGGCGGTACGCTTTTGGGGGGCAAATGGGCTGCTTACGCTGGGGCAGAACTCAGCGATCAGTTTGATTTTTACAGCCTCTCCATGCTGTACAGTTTGAATGATCACTCGACTCTCCATATGCGCGCGATCCGATCAGACAGCCATGCCAGCTCCACGTCGCAGATGACCTATTCCATCGCTTATCGGTTTGAGACCGGACAGCGCGTGGGAACGCGCGGCACATTGCAGGCCCGGCGGCTTTGGATGGACGACCGATTGGGCTTTAGTTTCTAGGCGCTTAGTTTCCAGGCACGAACAGGCTTTCCGTTCGTAGGAGTGGCGCGTATATCCATCTCATGTGTGGACGCTTCGCCAATACTCTTGCCTCTGATGCGATGGTGCAGCTGTTTGAAGCGGCCCCCGCGAACACCCTGCCCTGTGTGCCCAATTACAATGTCTGTCCGACGACCGACATTCATGTGATCTATCGCGGGGATGATCACCGTCGCCTTGTGCCAATGCGTTGGGGGTTTATCCCCAAATGGTACAAAGCGCCCAATGATGGCCCGTTGTTGATCAATGCCCGTGCCGAAACCCTTGCCGAAAAGCCTGCCTTTCACGAGGCCTGCCGTCTGCGCCGTTGCCTCATCCCAGCAGATGGGTTTTATGAATGGCACCGCCCCGAAGGGGGCGACAAACAACCGTGGTTCATTCAGCCTGCGGGCGAAGGGCCGATGGTCTTTGCCGGGATTTGGCAGGACTGGGAGCGGGATGGCCGCCGCCTGTCGACCTGCGCCATGGTGACCACGGAGGCAGAGGGGCGCATGGCGGATATTCATCACCGCATTCCGGTGCTGTTGCGTCCCGAAGATTGGGCGAAATGGCTTGGCGAAGAGGGTCATGGGGCCGCAACATTGATGCGGGCCGCCCCCGACGATGCGCTGCGGTTTCACCGCGTCTCTCGCGCGATAAATTCCAATCGGGCCACGGGCCCTGAGCTGATTGAGGAGATCAATGAATGACTGAGCAAAAGTCCTTTCTGGAAGCCCCGTCTGCGGCTTTGGCGCATTTGGGCATCGCGATGACGGATTGGAACACTGATTTCGCTCGGTTTGAGGCCGAGATAGCGCCGTTTATGACCAATCGCTCCGGCATTCCACATGGTGGGATTTACGCCATGATACTCGATACGGCCATGGGGTATTCTGGTGCTTTTACCGGCGATATGCAGGATGTGAGGATGACATTGACGCTCTCGCTGACGGTCAATTACCTGTCGCGCCCCAAAGGCGCGCGCCTCATTGCCGAAGGACGGCGGGTTGGCGGCGGGGCCAAAACGTTTTTCACCGAAGGGCGTCTTTTGGATGAGACGGGCGAATTGATCGCGACGGCAGTCGGCACCTTTAAGGTGCGATCCTAGGACGCAGTTTCATTCAAAATATTGAATTTGTTTGCGGGGGATGTTACCTGAGTGTCAAAGACCTCATACATCATTGGAGTTATCCCTATGTCCATCGACCGTGCTATGTTTCGTTTCGCCGGAATTATGGTCCTGATCAGCGTGTTGCTGACCCAGTTCGTGCATCCCGGCTTTGTCTGGTTCACCGTCTTTATCGGCGCGAATCTGTTGCAATCTTCTTTCACCGGCTGGTGCCCGGCGGCAAAAATCTTTGCCAAAATGGGCCTCCCGGTTGGCTGCGCCTTCGAAAAATAAGGCAACCCAAATGTGATGCAGACGGGGTCCTTCGGGGCCCCGTTTTCGATTTTGGACCAAAGTCCCAAAGCCTCGGGGCGCGACATGGACAATTTGGGGGATTGGAGCGGGCGGCGGGAATCGAACCCGCGTCATTAGCTTGGAAGGCTAAGGTCTTACCACTACACAACGCCCGCGCAGTGCGCCCTTAGGTATGACATGACTGCGAGAGGGTCAAGCCGGAATGCGCGTGGCGGATTTGCCCCGTTTCATTGTCAATTCGGTTTCTGTACGCCGCAAAGGCTTTCCCTCACCCATATGACTGTGCATCTTTGCAACAAAGACAAACAGCGCCACGCACAATCCTCGGCTTTCGTCAGGTTGCGTGTGACAGAGCGGTTGAATGAGGTGAGATAGTATGAGCAATGCTCCAACAACGGGCACGGTGAAAGCCGATATGGTTTTGGCCGTGGATTTGGATGGAACGCTGTTAAAATCCGACATGCTCTATGAGAGCTTTTGGAGTGCGGCCTCCAAAGATTGGCGCTCGGCGCTTGCGGCAGTAAAGGCGCTCTCAAAGGGCAAGGCGGCGCTCAAACGCGCACTGGCCGGTGCCTCAGACGTTGTGGTCGAAACGTTGCCCTATGATGATGAGGTGATCGAGCACATCCGCGCGTGGCGCACAGCAGGCGGCAAAACCGCGCTTGTCACCGCCTCGGACCAAGGGCTGGCCAATCGGGTTGCCGCGCATCTTGGTCTGTTTGACGACGTGCATGGATCTGACGGCACCAACAACCTCAAGGGCAACACTAAAGCCGCGTTTTTGACCGATCATTATGGCGCAAAAGCCTATGCTTACATGGGCGATCACGAGGCGGACCTGTCGGTCTGGGCCGGGGCCGGGCGCGCGGTCACGGTCAATGCGTCGGCGGAGTTGCGGGCGAAAGCTGAGGCCTTGGGCGTCGAGGTCGAGCATTTGGGCACGGCTGAGACCGATTACAAACCCTATCTCAAGGCGCTGCGCCCGCATCAGTGGCTCAAAAACATCTTGGTGTTTTTGCCGATGCTCTTGGGTCACCAGTTGAATTTTGCCGCGCTTTTCACCAGCTTTCTGGCCTTTTGCGCCTTCTCTCTGGTCGCCTCCTCGGTCTATGTGCTCAACGACCTGTTGGATTTGGCCGCCGACCGGGCGCATCCACGCAAATGTAAACGGCCCTTTGCCTCGGGCACCTTGCCTATCGCACATGGAACCGGATTGGCCGCGGGATTGTTCGGCGCGGGCTTTGTCTTGTCAGTGTTGATCAGCCCTTTGTTCCTCTTCGTCATGCTTTGTTATTACGCCATGACCACGGGCTATTCGCTTTATTTCAAACGCCGCATGGTGATTGATATCTGCGTTTTGGCCGGGCTTTACACGATGCGGATCATCGCCGGCGGTGTGGCCTCATCGGTGCCTTTGTCGGTCTGGCTCTTGGCCTTTTCGGTGTTTTTGTTCTTTTCCCTCGCGGCCGTCAAACGCCAGGCCGAACTGGTCGATATGGCCAAAGCGGGCAAGCTTTCGACCTCTGGGCGGGGCTATCATGTCGATGATTTGAGCATCATTTCACAAATGGCGCTGGCGTCAGGCTATGTTTCCGTGCTGGTTTTGGCGCTCTATATGACCTCACCGCAAGTCAGCCTGTTGTACTCAAACCCTTCGGTGCTTTGGGGGATTTGTCTTGTGTTGTTGTTCTGGGTGAGTTGGATCGTGATGACGACCCATCGCGGCGAAATGCATGACGATCCGATCGTCTTTGCCGTCAAAGACCGTATTTCACGTATCTGCGGCTTGTTGGCGGTGGGCTTTGCCATGGGTGGGGCGTTGAGTTGATGTTTCTGCCGGGGGTGATCACATTTTTACGCGGCTCTTGACCTCGATCAAATTTCCGAGTGAAAAGGTCAACTAATAGAGGTGTCATATCTGCCCCTCGTTGAGCCATTGGAAAGCCGTTCGCATGACACATGTCCCCCCTCTCTGCGCCGCCCTTGTTTCGCTGTCGCTGTTGACGGCGGCTCCCGCCGCGTCCGAAACACTGGAGAGTTTGGGTGAATCTTTGTTTTTCGATGTGAACCTGTCGCAAAATCGCAGCGAATCCTGCGCCTCTTGTCACGATCCCGAACATGGCTTTGCCGATCCGCGCGGCATGGCGTCTCCGGGCGATGACGGTGTGTCCATCGGTGACCGCAACGCACCCACCGCCGCCTACGCCCATTTCGCCCCGGTGTTTTTCGAGAAGGCCGAAGGCGTTTGGGCCGGGGGGCAATTTTTGGACGGTCGGGCCGCAACTTTGGAGGACCAAGCGGGCGGTCCGCCGTTGAACCCAATCGAGATGGGGATGACCGATGCAAGCGCCGTGGTAGACCGGCTCACTGAGAACCCGGCCTATGTCGCGGCGTTCAAAACTCTGTTTGGTGATGAGATTTTCAGTGACCCAGATGAGGCCTATGCGGCGATGACCAAAGCCATTGCCGCCTTTGAGCGCACCGATCTGTTTTCGCCATTTGACAGCAAATATGACCGTTACATCCGGGGTGAGGCGGAGTTGACGCGCGAGGAGCTTTTGGGTGAAACCCTGTTTTTTTCCCAGCAATTCACCAATTGCAACGTCTGTCATCAGCTCAAACCGCAGCCGGGGACCGAGGGCGAGACCTTCACCAATTACGAGTATCATAACATCGGCGTGCCCGAAAATCTTGAGCTGCGCGCGCTTAATGGTGTGGCCCCGGGCACATTGGATCAGGGCTTGGCCTCAAACCCGCAAGTGGGCGACGCGCCACAGACCGTGGGCCGCTACAAAGTCCCGACCCTGCGCAATGTCGCCGTGACCGGACCCTATATGCACAACGGCGTGTTTGCTGACCTGCGTACGGTTGTTTTGTTTTACAACACCTACAACACCAAATCCGAGGCGCGTAAAATCAACCCGGAAACGGGCGACCCTTTCCGTGCGCCGGAGGTGTCAGAGACGGTGTCGATGGAGGAACTGACCACAGGTCCGGCCTTGGAAGATCGCGAAATTGACGCGTTGGTTGCGTTCATGAAAACCCTCACCGACAAACGCTATGAACCGTTGTTAGAGGCCGCCAACTGAGCGCCCAAACAAAAACGCCCCCGCAGATCGCGGGGGCGTTTCTTTCGTCAAAATGTAAGAGATCAGACGATTTTGATCCCGGCGTCTTTGGCGTCTTTGACGAATTGCTCAAGGCCCTTGTCGGTCAAAACATGGTTGGCCATGGCTTTGATCACATTCGCGGGGGCGGTGATCACGTCGGCACCGATTTTGGCGCAATCGGAGATATGGTTCACCGTGCGGATCGACGCCGCAAGGATTTCGGTCTCAAAGCCATAGTTGTCATAGATCGTGCGGATGTCTTCGATCAGCTCCAAACCGTCGATGTTGATGTCATCGAGACGCCCGATGAAGGGCGAAATATAGGTCGCACCCGCTTTGGCGGCGAGCAAGGCCTGGTTGGCGGAGAAACACAGGGTCACGTTGATTTTGTGGCCCTCACCAGAGAGCAATTTACAGGCTTTCAGCCCGTCGAGCGTCAACGGCAGTTTGATCACGACATTGTCGGCAATCGTCGCCAGTTTGCGGCCTTCGGCGACCATGCTGTCGAAATCAAGCGCCACCACTTCGGCGGACACCGGACCATCGACCAAGTCGCAAATCTCTTTGGTCACTTCCAAAATGTCACGACCGGATTTCTTGATCAGCGACGGGTTGGTGGTGACTCCGTCCACAAAGCCAAGGTCGTTGAGTTCGCGGATTGCATCCACATCTGCAGTATCGACAAAGAATTTCATGGGGCGGCTCCTCTTCATGCGCCTGAATTTACGGGGGAGTCATAGTGCATGTTAGCGCTCTAAGAAAGGGGGTCTGGCGAGGATCGGTCAAAAGCCGTATCACTCTCTCATGGATGAGGCAGAGCAGTATCTTGGCGGCGCGTTGGTCGCGGTGTTGACGACCGAACCGATTGACCGGCTCCTTGATTACAAGGCGCCCGAGGGCGGCGTGGAGCGCGGTGCCTTTGTCGAAGTGCCGCTTGGCCCGCGCAAAGTGTTGGGCTGTGTCTGGGGGCCTGGGGCCGGTGGGTTTGACCTGAAAAAGGCCCGTTCCGTGTCGCATGTGTTGGATGTTGCGCCGATGCGCGATGAGATGCGGCAGTTTTTGGAAAAGACCGCCGCCTATACGCTCACACCAATGACCGCGATGCTGCGGCTTGCGACCCGCGCGCCGGGACTGATGAACCCGCCGTCGATGCGCAAGGTTTACCTGCGTGGGACGGGCCGCCCGCCGCGCGAAACCGAAGCCCGCACCCGGGTGATTGAGACATTAGAAGAATACGGCGGGCTGTCTTTCACCTTGAAAGAATTGGCAGAAACGGCGGGGGTCACGCCTTCGGTGATCAAAGGCATGGTGCCCTCAGGGGCGGTACGCGAAGAGGATTGCCCGCGCGATCTGCCCTATCCGCGATTGGATGCGAGTGCCCCCGGCAAAGACTTGACCGACGCCCAAACCTCGGCCGCCATGGCACTGCGCAAAGCCGTGTCCGCCGAGGCCTATTCCACCACGCTTTTGAAGGGCGTCACCGGGTCGGGCAAGACCGAGGTCTATTTGGAAGCCGTCGCCGCCTGTCTCGCCAAGGGCCGTCAGGCTTTGGTGCTTTTGCCCGAGATCGCCCTGACGGCGGAATTTCTCACCCGCTTCGAGGACCGTTTTGGCGCGCGCCCCGCCGAATGGCATTCCGGTGTGACCATGACCGAACGCCGCCGGGTGTGGAAAATGGTCGGGATTGGCGGCGCACAAGTGGTGATCGGCGCACGGTCTGCGTTGTTTTTGCCGTTCCAAAACCTCGGTTTGATCGTGGTCGATGAGGAACATGACGGGTCGTATAAACAAGAGGACGGCGTGCTTTACAACGCCCGCGACATGGCGGTGCTGCGCGCGTCCTTGTGTTCCGCTGCCGTGGTTTTGGCCTCGGCCACACCCTCGCTTGAAACCTGGGCCAATGTTGAGGCGGGGAAATACCAACGCCTTGATCTTGAAAGCCGATTTGGCCCGGCGGTGATGCCCGATATGCACGCTTTGGACATGCGGGGCGAGAAACTTCCATCGACACAATTCATCTCCGAAGCTTTGGCGCGCTCTGTGCGCAAACGGATGGACTTGGGCGAGCAAAGCCTGTTGTTCCTCAATCGGCGTGGCTTTGCCCCGGTGACGATCTGCCGGGCCTGTGGCCACCAAATTGCCTGTGATCACTGCGATGCGCGGATGGTTGAACATCGGTTTTTGGGCCGCCTGATGTGCCACCAATGCGGCGAAACCAAACCGATGCCCACGGCCTGTCCGTCCTGCAAGGTCGAGGGGCGATTGGCCCCGGTTGGCCCCGGCGTCGAACGGTTGGCCGAAGAGGTGGCGGAGCGGTTCCCGGAGGCCAAATGCGCGGTGCTGTCCTCCGATCTCTTCGCCTCGGCGCGCGCGCTCAAGGATCAGATCCGCCAAATCGCGCAGGGCGACACCGACATCATCATTGGCACGCAACTCGTTGCCAAAGGTCATAACTTTCCGAACCTCACCTTGGTCGGTGTGATTGATGCCGATCTGGGGCTGCAAGGGTCGGACCTGCGCGCTGCCGAACATACGTTTCAATTGATGCGGCAAGTGGCGGGCCGCGCCGGGCGGGCGGCGAAAAAAGGCGTGGCTTTGTTGCAAACCTATCAGCCTGAACACCCGGTGATCCGGGCGATCATTGCCGGCGATGAGGAAGGGTTTTGGCGGGCCGAGGCGGCCGAGCGCAAAATGGCCGGGGTGCCGCCCTATGGTCGGATGGCGGGTATTATCCTGTCGGGGCCGGATGTGGCGCAGGTGATGGATGTGGCCAATCATCTTGCGCGGATGGCCGCGCCGCTGAGTCGCGCGGGCGCGCAACTCTATGGCCCCGCGCCCGCACCGATTGCGCGGGTGCGCGGCAAACATCGGGTGCGGTTGTTGATCAAGGCGGAGAAAACCGTGCCGTTGCAAGCGGCGATCAGCGCGTGGGTCGGGCAGGTGAAATGGCCAAGCACGATCCGGCTTCAGATCGACATTGACCCGCAGTCGTTTTGGTGAGGCGGGCTTTGCCCCCCATGTTGATCACGCAAGGGGGCTTTGCCCCTCTTGTGCCTGCGGCACAATTCACCCCAGGATATTGACGGACAAAAGAAGGGGCGGCGTTTAGCAGGCCAGCGCCGGATTCGCTTGGCGGTCAAACACGAGCGTCGTGGCGATCGCGCCAGCCCACATGCTCACGAGCGCCAGCCATGCCGTTGCGGCAAAGACCGATCCGCCCGTGACGCCATTGCCGATGGCGCAGCCGCCGGCAAGCATGGCGCCAAAGCCCATCAGCGCCGCGCCCATCATCGACTTGCGCATGACGGGGACGGACTCAAAGCTCTGCCAACGGAATTCGCCCGAGATCATCGAGGCCAAAAACGCCCCAAGCACCACGCCAGGGACGAGGCCGACGTCAAATTCCAACACCGCGCCTCGGTCCAGGAAAAACATCAGCGTGTTGGCGGAGGGCCCGGAAAATGTGGCCGAGGTGACGGGCACCGGATCAAAGGCGATTTGTGCCAGGGACCATGTGAGCACCCAGCCGACCGCGACAGAAAAGCCGACACCGGAGGCGAAAATCCACGTCTTTGGCCCGATCTGATGGCGGGCGGCGAGGTATAACGCGAGGGCGGCGAAGGCCAGGCCAAGCACCAGTCCTGTGCCTGAAGGCAGGTGCAATGCGTTCAAAAGGTTGATGTTTTCTCCGCCGGGCGTGATCGACAGGCTGGCCAATCTGTCACGGTATGGCGCGAGGATGCCGTGGAGGCTCATTTGGGCGGTGACGGCAAAGATCAGGCCGGAGACGACAGAGCGCAGGTTGCCGGTGGAGGCCAGGACCAAAAGCCTGCCCGAACAGCCGCGCGACAACACCATGCCTGCGCCAAACATCAACCCGCCGATGACGGCCCCGGACCATGATCCGGGCACGGCCATGATGCGCGCATCAGAGGCGCGAAACAGGCCCAGCATTTGCGCGCCCTGCACCCAAACGATGGCGGTCGAGAGGGTCAAAAGCCAAACGGCCACCTTTGACCCAAGCTTGCCGTCGATGCCTTTGCCATGGGCGAATTCGACCGTCGCGGCACGCAGGCAAAACTGCGATCTCTGCGCTGAGACGCCAAAAATGAGGCCAGTGATCAGGCCAAATAGTGCTGCGGTTGGGCTTTCGCCGATCCGTTCGACAAGGGCCAGAATGTCCATGGTGTTGCTCTCCTCGCGCGCGAAATTTGACTGAGTTTAGAGGCAGGGCAGGGGCGTGCCTTGATCTAAATCACATGGTTTCGCATGTTTGAATGCATCTGAACCTCTTTGGCTTTGCTAAGGGAGCCTGTGGGCGCGTAGGGGGGTGTGCAAGAATTCTAGCTATCCAAAACCCAAACCGCGCCGTAAGAGAATGGGATGAAAAAAATGCCGATCCCCCTCTCTGAAACCGGGTCGCTGCCGCTCTGGCGCAGGCCCGAATCGCTGTTGTTCCTTATGGCTTTCGCCATGCCGGTGGCTTTTGCCACATGGAATGCGCTGCTCAATAACTTTGTCATCGAGGCGGCCGGGTTCACCGGGGTGGAAATCGGATGGTTGCATTCGGTGCGCGAAATTCCCGGATTTTTGGCCATCGGCGTGATCGCCTTGATCATGTTCATCCGCGAACAGGTGTTGGGGATTGCGGCACTTTTGCTTTTGGGCGTGGCCACGGCTGTGACGGCGTTTTTCCCCTCCTTGGGCGGGATTTTGACCATCACCATGTTGTCATCCATCGGCTTTCACTATTTTGAGACCGTGAACCAATCGTTGCAACTGCAATGGCTCTCGAAAGAGCGCGCGCCGATCGTGATCGGGCGGCTTGTGGCGGCGGGGTCTGCGGCCTCATTGGTGGCCTACGGGCTTTTGGTGGTGACATGGAAGAGCTTCGATCTGTCCTATGGCTTTGTCTACATGGTGTCGGGCGGGTTCACGGCGGTGGTCGCAGTGTTCGCCTTTCTTGCCTATCCGCAATTTCAAGCACCGCATCCGCAAACCAAAAGTTTCGTGCTCAAACGCCGTTACGGCCTCTATTACGCGCTGCAATTCATGGCGGGCGCGCGGCGGCAGATTTTTGTCGTCTTCGCCGCTTTCATGATGGTCGAGAAATTCGGCTTTGAAGTCCATCAGGTCACGGCGCTGTTTTTGATCAACTTTGTTGCCAATATGCTGGTCGCGCCGTTCATGGGCCAAATCGTTGCTCGCAAAGGCGAACGCTTCGTGTTGATGTTTGAATATATCGGCCTGACTTTGGTGTTTCTGGCCTATGGCGGCATCTATTGGCTGGGCTGGGGCGTGGTGGTCGCGGCGACGCTTTATGTCATTGATCATATGCTGTTTGGCTTGGCCTTCGCGCTCAAAACCTATTTCCAAAAAATCGCAGACCCGCAAGATATCGCGCCCACTGCCGCCGTGGCCTTTACGATCAACCACATTGCCGCGGTGTTTTTGCCTGCGCTTTTGGGCTATCTTTGGGTGGTTTCGCCGGACGCGGTGTTCATCTTGGCGGCTGCGATGGCGATGGTGTCTTTGGGCTTGGCATCGCTCATTCCGCGCCATCCCGAAAAGGGCAATGAATGGCGGTTTTTGCCAGTGGTGCGCGCAACAACACCGGCTGAGTGATCTGGCAGAGTGATCGGCCAAATGATTGGGCAGAGTGACTCTCGCTCTGGTTTGATCCGTGGTTTGGCCTATATTCCGGGATGAAACGGTAAAAATGGAGATGTGCGATGTTCGGTGCCCTGACCAAGAAATTGTCCATGCCTAGGCCTGATGAGGCGCTCGCCGGGCGTTCGACGCCGATCCCGACAGCGACAGAGCATTTCGTTTTTCACCGTCCTTTGATCGAACCTCTCGCTGCGGGGCAGGAAGAGGCGGTGTTTGGCATGGGCTGTTTTTGGGGCGTTGAGCGCATTTTTTGGCAGGTGCCGGGGGTGATCAACACCGCCGTGGGCTACAGTGCGGGCTATACGCCCAACCCGACATATGAAGAGGTCTGTTCCGGCAAAACCGGTCATAACGAGGTGGTGCGTGTGGTCTATGATCCCACCAAGATCAGCTTTGAGGCGCTGCTTTCGGTGTTTTGGGAAAATCACGATCCGACTCAGGGGATGCGCCAAGGCAATGATCGGGGTACGCAATATCGGTCTGGCATTTATTACACCACGCCTGACCAATATCACGCCGCCGAGACGAGCCTTGCGGGCTACAATGTGTTGTTGCAGGACAAGGGGTTTGGCGCGATCACGACGGAAGTGTCGCCTGCGGGGGCGTTTTATTATGCCGAAGCCTATCATCAACAGTATCTCGCCAAAAATCCGCAAGGCTATTGCGGGATCGGCGGAACAGGCGTGAGCTGTCCTATCGGTGTCGGGGTGGATGCGGGTCTGTCGTAACCCACGGCCTCCTGCGTTTATGGCCCCCTGCGCCTACCGCCCGCCGCTTACAGATCCAGACGGTGCAGCGGGATATACAGGGCGTCCAAAGGCGGGGTGTCTGTCAGGTTCATGACAATCCCGAAAACGGAAAGGCAAATCCCGCCGATGAAAAAAACCAAGCTGAGTTTCATCTGTTGTTTTTTGCGCTGCAGGCTGAAATCAAGCCGGGTGGAGAGTGTCCAAACCACAGCGCTCAACAGCGCCGTTGCCGCGAGCGCATAGACCAGACATCCCCAGATCAACGTTTGGGCGAAAAGTCTTAAAAGCACGATCGGATCATCTCTAAGCGAGAGGCCAAGTTTGACGCAAATTTGCCAAGCAAGGAAGCCGATCAAAAATGCGAACGTGAAATAGGGAACGGCGACGTAGCGCCGGGAATATGGAACATGGGAGAGCATGGCTTTAGCCTGATTTAAATGTGGACAGCCGAAACACGTGTCTTGAATACAGGTACGCGAGGATCACTATGAAACAGGTAGGAAGCTGTGATGACGATCTGCTTCCCTTTGGTCTTGGTCAAGGCAGAGCTGCAATTTTGGCGACGAAAACTGTAAATAAGGGGCTGTTTTGTTGTGGAAATGCCAAAGAATAAGGTGGGTGCGTAAAGCTATAGCAAAGGTGTGTCTTTTGTTGCGCGCAGTTATCGCTCTCCCAACCCTTGAGTCGTCAGAAACTTCGACCTAAAGCGGTCAGAACGCCGGGCACGGCGCTCACTTTTGCCGTCCCCTGCCACGGGAACGGATGTTCAGAAAAACAATCAACACGGGCTGTCCCAAACGCGTTACACCGGGATCAAGCCAACCGGAGAGCCATGATGACCACTTACACCGCCTTTACCAAAACCGACGCCAAAGCCAAAGCCGATGCCTTGGGCGAGGCGCTTGAGACCATTATGCCGGAGCCGACCGGCGTGGGCGTGTTTGAAATGGAAGACGGCTCAGGGCTTTGGGAGGTCGCGGCCTATTTCACCGACGCCCCCGATGACATCGAACTGGCGCTTTTGGCCAAAATGCACGGCGCACGGGATTTTATCATCTCTGAGGTGCCGGACACAGATTGGGTCGCGAAAGTGCGCCGGGATCTGTCGCCGGTCGAGGCGGGACGGTTTTTCGTCTATGGCGGCCATGACGCCGATAAATTGCCCGAGGGCAAGATCGGCCTTTTGATCGAGGCGGCGATGGCCTTTGGCACTGGACATCACGGCACCACTCTGGGCTGTCTGCGTGCACTCGATGCCTTGCTGGACGCGGGTAAGCGTTTTGACAACGTCGCCGACATTGGCTGTGGCACCGCCGTGTTGGGGATGGCTGCGGCCAAAGTGTCGGACAAGGTGGTCTTGGCCTCTGACATTGACGAAGTGGCCGTCGATGTGGCGCAAAGTAATGTCGATGCCAATGATCTGACGGGGCGTGTTCTGTGTCTTGAGGCGGCGGGCTTTAACCATAAAGACCTGGCCGAGGCCGCGCCCTTTGATTTGGTCTTTGCCAATATCCTCAAAGGTCCGCTTGTGGCCCTCGCGCCCGATATGGCGGCCCATGTTCAGCCCGGTGGCTATGTGATTCTCTCGGGGATTCTCAATCCGCAGGCCGATGACGTGATTTCGGTTTATACACGCTCTGGATTTAATCTTGTGGATCGCACAGAGATTGTTGACTGGACGACACTGACTATGGCGCGCGTTTCCTAAAAATAGCGGGAAAAGCCATGGTTTTGCCTGTTTTGGGACATCCTGCCCCATTTTCGCCACATTTCGCCGCAATCTTGTCATTGTCGGTGGGGGCCGATGTATGAGGAGGCTGCCATGGCTTACGCCGGTTCGCAGCAATTAGAGAAAAGAGTCACCAAAATCGAGGCGCGCCGTCGTGCCCTCAGCCATGGTGTCGTGTATTCCGTTAACCAAGATGGCCTGATCATCGCACGTCCGCGTCGCCGCGGCATGCGCCGTCCTTTGCACCTTGCTTTTTTTGCCCTTGGCGGTGTGATCGCTTTCAAGGCGGTGCTTTATGCAACGCTTGGCGGGGCCACCTACACCAACCGCGTCAACGATCTTGCCTCTGGCACGGTGATCGAACAAGCGGGCGCATGGGTCATGGCCGCAGATCCGATCACGGTCTGGCTCGCGCTGCAGGGCAAGATGTTGCTGCGCTAAAGCAAAGATATTCCGGGGCCTAAATGCGGCTGTTTCCCCAATGCGCCGCCTTATGTCCCATCCACGTCAAAACCCGCACCCCCCTCCGGTGCGGGTTTTCACATGTTTGATCTCACGCTTTGATCCCACACAGAGCGGTTGTGCCATCTCCCCAACGCGCGGACCAATCAGCCCTCACAGACAGCTTTGCCTTGGCAAATGTTCTTGTTTCGTGCTAACCCTCCTTTAACCAAAAACAAAAGAGCAGGATGAAGCAATGCGAGTGATGGGCATCGACCCGGGGCTGCGCAATATGGGCTGGGGCATCATTGATGTTCAAGGCTCGCGCATCAGCCATGTGGCCAATGGCATTTGTCATTCCTTGGCCACCGACGATCTCGCGACCCGGCTTTTGTCGCTGTTTGATCAACTCACCGATGTGGTCGCTACCTACGCGCCCGATTGCGCCGCTGTGGAGCAGACATTCGTGAACAAAGACGCTGTTGCCACGCTCAAACTCGGCCAAGCCCGCGCCGTGGCGCTTTTGGCCCCGGCGCGCGCAGGTCTTCCGATCGGGGAATATGCCCCGAATGCGGTGAAAAAGGCGGTGGTTGGCGTCGGCCACGCCGCCAAGCAACAGGTCGAGCATATGATCAAGCTGCAATTGCCCGGTGCAAAGCTGGCGGGGGCCGATGCGGTGGATGCGCTGGCTATTGCAATCTGTCATTCTTTCCATGCACGTTCAAATTCCCGCCTTGCGGATGCGGTCAAAAGGGCCTCAGCATGATTGGTAAATTAACAGGCGTCATCGACTATATCGGCACGGATCACGTGATGATCGACGTGCGCGGTGTCGGTTATATCGTCCATATCAACGAACGCACCCGGATGAGCCTGCCGGGGCGGGGCGCGCCCGTGTCGCTCTATACCGACATGTTGGTGCGCGAAGATCTGATGCAACTGTTCGGCTTTTCCTCACTGTTGGAAAAGGAATGGTATCGGTTGTTGATCTCGGTTCAGGGCATCGGGTCAAAGGCCGCGATGGCGGTGTTGGGCACGCTTGGTCCCGAGGCGACGGGGCGCGCGATTGCCTTGGGCGATTGGAACGCGGTCAAGGCCGCGCCCGGCGTCGGGCCGAAGATCGCGCAGCGTGTGGTCAATGAATTGAAAGACAAAGCCCCCGCCGTCATGGCGATGGGCGGTACATTGGCCAAGAGTTTGGCCGAGGCGCCCCAAGTGGACGAGGTGATCGAGACCGACGCACCCGCGCCGAAACCCCGCGTTGCCAACGCCCCAGTGCCAAAACCCAATGCCTCCTCTGAGGCCGAGGCGATGTCGGCGCTGCAAAACCTCGGGTATTCGCCCTCAGATGCGGTTCAAGCCGTGGCGCAATCCGCCCAAGATGCGCCGGACGCCGACACCTCCACGCTGATCCGTGCGGCGCTCAAATTGCTTGCGCCGAAAGGGTAACCGATGGACCAGCCCGACCCAACTCTGCGTCCAGATCGCCGCCCCGAAGACAAGCTTGGGGACGCCGATCGCGCCCTGCGCCCTCAGGTGTTGAGCGAATTCATCGGCCAACAAGAGGCGCGCGCCAACTTGGCAGTGTTTATCGAGAGCGCGCGGATGCGCGAAGAGGCGATGGACCATGTGTTGTTCCACGGCCCGCCGGGATTGGGCAAAACCACGCTGGCACAAATCATGGCGCGCGAGTTGGGCGTGAATTTCAAAATGACCTCCGGGCCGGTTTTGGCGCGCGCCGGCGATTTGGCGGCGATCCTGACCAATCTGGATGCGCGCGACGTGTTGTTCATCGACGAAATTCACCGGATGAACCCGGTGGTCGAGGAGATTCTCTATCCGGCGATGGAGGATTTCGAACTTGATCTGGTGATCGGCGAAGGCCCCGCCGCACGCACGGTGCGCATCGAATTGCAGCCCTTCACACTGGTTGGCGCGACCACGCGGCTTGGGCTTTTGACCACGCCGTTGCGCGACCGTTTTGGCATTCCAACGCGGCTGCAATTTTACACCACGCAGGAGCTGCATGAAATCGTCACCCGTGGCGCGCGCCTGTTGGATATTCCGACCGAAGATTCCGGCGCGCTTGAAATCGCCAAACGCGCCCGTGGCACGCCGCGCATCGCCGGGCGGTTGTTGCGCCGGGTGGTGGATTTTGCCGTGGTCGAAGGCGGCGGGCGGATTTCAAAAGAGCTGGCCGACAGCTCGCTGACGCGGCTGGGGGTGGACCTTTTGGGCCTTGATGGCGCGGATCGGCGGTATCTCAGGCTGATCGCGGAGAATTACCAAGGTGGGCCGGTGGGCGTCGAAACCCTTGCCGCCGCCTTGTCGGAGAGCCGTGACGCGATTGAGGATGTGATCGAACCCTATTTGTTGCAGCAAGGTCTGATCCAACGCACGCCGCGTGGCCGGATGTTGACGCAAAAATCATGGCATCATCTGGGGATGCAGGCCCCCAAAGGCCCGGATCAGTCGGAGCTGTTTGGCGGGTGACAGGCGGATGAGGGGCGAATGACGGGCGAATGAGGGGCGTTACCCCAAAATCTTGCCCATATGGGCCACGGCCAAGACATAGCCATGGACGCCAAACCCGGCCATCACCGCATCGGCGCGCATCGAGACATAGGAATGGTGGCGGAAGGCTTCGCGTTTGTGGACCTGCGAGATATGCACCTCGATGACAGGCCCCTCGAAGGTGTTCAAAGCGTCCAGAATGGCCACTGAGGTGTGGGTATAGGCCGCGGGGTTGATCACAATGCCAAGGGCCGCGTCGCGTGCCTCATGGATCAGATCAATGATCTCGCCCTCATGGTTCGACTGCGCAAACACGATGTCGAGTCCCTGTGTGACCGCCTCGCGCGCGCAGAGCGTTTCGACATCGGCCAAAGTGTCCGCGCCGTAAATTTCGGGCTGGCGTTTGCCCAAAAGATTGAGGTTGGGCCCATTCAGGATATAGATTTTCTTGCTCATGGGGCCCTCGCTGATGCCGAAATGCGGTGTTGAGCTTGAGTTATGCAGAGCCCCGCGCCCAGTGCAAGGGCTGAGGCGGTTTTGGTCTGTGGTGCTTGTCAAAATATGAGGATTGGACAAAGCCGCAAGGCATGTTACCGCATGCATAATCAGGGGAGCGAGATCAATGAGCAAACTGAACAAAGAGTGGCATGCAGCCCACCCGATGGACAAAAATCCAACCACCGAAGAGCGCCTGACGTGGCATTTGGAACATACGGCCGAATGCGGTTGTCGGCCCATTCCGGCGTCGCTTTTGAGCATCATGGCGCAACGTGGTATTGCTATGCCGGAACGCGGCAGGGCAGAGCAGGCTGTGGACCAGACGGCGGAGTAAATATGAGTACGGACAGCACGGAACCGACCACACCAGAACAGGTTGAAGCGTTTTTCACGCGCGCAAGTGGGGACTATGTTTTTGCCCGTTGGGGGCGGCCAATTTCGCCGGTGGTGTTTGGCGTCGAGGATGAGACGCTGACCGTGATCAAAAGCGCGATCGAGGCCTGTATCGCCATCGCGGGGCACCGGATCGAGGACGTGGACCCGGAGTTGGGCACAAACCTGATGATGTTTTTCCTGTCCGATTGGGCAGAGCTTTTGGATGTGCCACATATGGGGGATTTGATCCCTGACTTGGCGACGCGGGTGGAGGCACTTCAGGCCAAGAACGCCCATCAATATCGGGCGTTTCGGTTTGATGATGCGGGGGCGATCAAGGCCTGTTTTACCTTTGTGCGCATGAGCGACGCGATGGCGGAGGTCCCCGCCGAAGTGATCGCATTGTCGCAGGCGGTGCAGGCGATGCTGCTCTGGTCCGACATGGCCTTTACCCAGGACAGCCCGCTGGGCCTGTCACCCGCAGGCACGGTGATCCGCCCGGATGTGGCGAACCTGTTGCGCGCGGCCTATGATCCGATTTTGCCACCGTCTGCCCGCGAGGCGTCTCATGCGCTCAGGCTTTATGCGCGGGTGATGGCGGGCTGATGCGGGCCTTTGTGGCGCTGCCTTTGCCGGATGATCTGACGGATCGGTTGCAAGATATTGCCTTTGGGTTGCGATTTGGTCGCGCGGTGCCCGCCGAGGACATGCATGTCACTTTGGCGTTCTTGGATGATCAACCAGAGGCGGTTTTGGCCGAGTTGCATGAGGAGCTTGCGGCGATTTACGCGCCATCCCCTCAGTTGACTGTGACCGGGCTGGATCTGTTTGGTGGGGGCAAGCCGCGGCTTTTGTTTGCAGCGATTGCCCAGGATGCGGCGTTGAGCGATCTGCGCCAAAGGATACGCAAAGCGGCGCGAGCGGTGGGCATCGCACTGTCGCATGAGCGGTTTCGCCCGCATATCTCATTGCGTCGGTTTCATCGAATTGCGCCATCGGAGCGGGCGGATTTAGACCTGCTTTTGGCCGCCAAAGGTGCGTTTACGTGGCCCAGATTCCGGCCCACGCAGTTTGAGATGATCCAATCGACGCTCAGCGCGGATGGTCCGATCTATGACGGGCTTGCGAGCTATCCCTTGAGCCTTTAAACCAAGGGCACTCCCCAAAACCAAGGGCACTCCCCAAAGCCCCGAGATAAGGCGATGCGATGACCCATATTTTTCCTGTCCATGTCTATTATGAGGACACCGATCTGGCGGGCATCGTCTATTACGCCAATTACCTCAAATATATCGAACGCGCCCGGACCGAATGGGTGCGCGAGTTGGGTGTCGATCAGGTGGCTTTGAAGGCCGATGAGGGCTTGGTGTTTGCGGTGCGCCGGGTTGAGGCGGATTACCTGTCGCCTGCCAAATTCGATGATGATTTGACCGTCGAAACCCGGCTGAAGGCCCTCACCGGCGCGCGGATTGTGGTCGAACAGGGGGTCAAACGAGGCCAAGAGGTGCTGTTTGAGGCGGTTGTGACCCTCGTCACATTATCCGCCACAGGGCATCCGGCGCGTCTTCCGGCGATTCTTCGCCGAAATCTGCACTAAACTGCGAAAATTCTCCGATTTTACGCCCTGCCTCACAGGTTAGTGTTGGCGTGTGCCCTGACGATCAGGTAAATCTTGGGTTAAGATGAGAGCTGTACAAAGACGGCCCACCAAAATGATCTGGCGACCAATCGTCAGGCACTCAGGCAACGTTTTAAGCGGAACAAAAGAGCAGGTTCATGGACCAAAATACCCTTGCTATGGCGCAGGAGATCGATTTCTCCCTGCTGGCGCTTTTCATGCGCGCGACCTTCATTGTGAAAATCGTGATGATCCTATTGATCGTGGCCTCGTTTTGGTCATGGTCAATCATCGTGCAAAAATTCATCGCCTTTCGCAAAGCGCGCGCCGAAGCCGACGCGTTCGATCATTCGTTCTGGTCGGGCGAGCCTTTGGATGAGCTCTATGACCAGCTTCAGGGCAATCCTATCTCTGCACCCGAACGGGTGTTTGCCGCCGGGATGACCGAATGGCGGCGCTCGCACAAGGCCGACGGCGGGCTGATCGCGGGCGCGCAATCGCGCATTGATCGTTCCATGGATGTGGCGATTTCGAAAGAGGCCGAAAACATGAACGCGGGCCTGTCCTTCTTGGCCACGGTCGGCTCGACCGGGCCTTTTATTGGCCTGTTCGGCACGGTTTGGGGCATCAAAACCGCCTTTGAAGACATCGCCATGGCGCAATCGACCAACTTGGCCGTTGTGGCACCGGGGATTGCGGAGGCCTTGCTCGCCACCGCTTTGGGTCTTTTGGCCGCTATTCCGGCGGTGATTTTCTACAACAAACTCAACGCCGACAGCGACCGCATTTTGGGTGGGTATGAGGCCTTTGCCGACGAGTTCGCCACCATTCTCTCACGCGAATTGGACAGCTGAGATGGGCGCAGGTGTGGTTCAAAAGCAGGGCAAGGGAGGCCGTCGCGGCCGCCGTCGTCCGGCAGCGATGAGCGAGATCAACGTCACGCCCTTCGTCGACGTCATGTTGGTGCTGTTGATCATCTTCATGGTCGCGGCACCGATGATGACCGTGGGCGTGCCGATCGAGTTGCCAGAAACCGCCGCCACCGCCTTGCCGCAAGAGGAAGAGGAACCGTTGAGCATCACACTGACCGCCGATGGTCGGGTGTTGTTGATGTCCAATGAGGAAGATGAGGCCGATCTGGTGACGAAGTTGCGCGCGATTGCCGCAGAGCGTCAGGATGACAAGATTTTCCTGCGCGCCGACGGGTCGGTGACCTATGAGCGCGTGGCGCAGATCATGGGCGCGCTCAATGCTGCGGGCTTTCGCAAGATCGGTTTGGTGACGGAGCAGGGCGGTCCGCGCCTTGATGGGGCCGGAAACTAAAGGGCATATGGCGTGAACACAGGCCAATATATCTCCGGCGCGGGCCATTTGGGCCTCATTGCCTATATGATTTTCGGTGGGATGTTCCTCTCGCCGAAGCAAACGGAGTCCGTTGATGTTCAGGAAGTTGCGCTGATTTCGGAGGCGGAATTTGCCGCACTGAGCGCCACAAGCACTGCGCCCGACACGTTTGCCGAGGCCGAGGCATTGAAGGCCCCTGTGGCCGAAGCGGCGCCCGCGCCGACCCCCGTCGAGGACAGCACGCCCGAGGTTCAGCCCTCGGATGCGCCGCCGCCAGACGTGCCTGAGCCGCGCCCGGAGGTCAACGAGAGCTTGCCCGCACCGGTCAATGTCGATCCAACCCCGCCCAGCCCACAGGCCGAACCGGAACTCTCTCTGGAGGACCCCGGTGCGGGGCTGCCGGATAGTCCCGACCGCAAACCGACGCCGCGTCCGGTGCCGCGTATTTCCGATCAGGTCGTGTCCACGCCCGAGCCGCAGCCGGAGATTTCGGATGCCCCGGTTGAGGCCCCCTCTGACACGGCTGAGTCTGAGAAGGTCGTGGAGCAGACCCAGGAAAAAGCCGCGCCGCAAGAGACGACGACAGAGATTGTGACCGAGGCGGAAAAGCCGTCGGGCATGTCAACCTCGCCGCGGCCAAAATCCCGCCCGGCCAATTTGGCGGCGCAAGCTGCGGCGGCGCAAAAGCCGGCAGAGACGCCAAAGCCTGAGACGCCCAAACCTGCAACTCCCAAGCCTGAGACGCCGAAAACAGATCCGGCGGATGCTGTGGCCAATGCTGCCGCCGAGGCCGCCGCCGCTTTGGCCGCCGAAGCCGCCGAAACACCTGCCGCGCCGAAACGTCCGGTGGGGCCGCCCCTGACCGGCGGCGAGCGCGAAGGCATGCGCGTTGCGGTGTCGCAATGTTGGAACGTCGGCGCGATGTCGACGGATGCGATGCGCACCAAGATCACCGTCGGTGTCGCGATGAACGAAGATGGCACGCCGCAAGCCGGTTCCATCACCCTGTTGGGCCATGAGGGCGGCACCGATGCTGGCGCTCAAAGTGCCTTTGAAGTGGCGCGCCGCGCAATTATCCGCTGTGGCGCGCGTGGTTTTCCATTGCCGGTCGACAAGTATGACCATTGGCGCAATATCGAAATGACGTTCGATCCCGAACAGATGAGGTTTAAATGATACGCCCGCTTCCCTTTCGCCTGACGACACTGGCCGGTTCTTTGGTTTGCGCTCTGGCGCTGTCTTTCGGCACGGCCTCGCCCATGTTGGCGCAGGACCCCGGGCCGCTGCAACTCGACATCACGCGCGGGGTGATCGAGCCCTTGCCATTGGCGATCCCGGATTTCATTGCCGAGACACCACAGGCGGCGGAATACGCACAGCAGATTTCCGATGTGATTGCCGCCGATTTGGTGGGCACCGGGTTGTTCCGTGAAATCCCGCCGTCGGCGCATATTTCCAAGGTCACCAATTTCGCCTCCCCGGTACAATATGCCGATTGGAAAGCGATCAATGCGCAGGGGCTTGTGACCGGGGCCGTGGGCACGGACGCCGCGGGCAATCTTGTGGTGAAATTCCGGGTGTTCGATATTTACGCCGAAGCGCCTCTGGGCGGCGGTTTGCAGCTTGGCGGGTCCACCGCAAGTTGGCGTCGGATCGCCCATAAGGTCTCCGATGTGGTCTATTCCCGGATCACCGGCGAGGGCGGGTATTTCGACAGCAGGGTGGTGTTTGTCTCTGAGACCGGGCCAAAGAATGACCGCAAAAAACGCCTTGGGGTGATGGATTACGATGGCGCGGGTTTGCAATATCTGACGGATGACAGCTATATCGTCTTTGCGCCGCGCTTCTCGCCCACGGGCGACCGCGTGCTTTACACCTCTTATGAAACAGGCCGGCCGCAGATCACCATGCTGGATGTCGGCACCGTGACGCGCACGCGCTTGCCCGTGCCCGCCGAGGCCGTGACCTTTGCACCGCGTTTTGCCCCCGATGGTCAATCTATCGTCTATTCGATGTCCACGGGCACCAACACGGATCTTTACCGCATGGATATTGCCAGCGGCCAAACGACCCGGCTGACCAACACGCCCGCGATTGAAACCGCGCCGTCGTTTTCGCCGGACGGAGCGCAGATCGTGTTTGAATCGGATCGCTCTGGTACGCAGCAGCTTTACATCATGCCCGCAGGCGGCGGTGAGGCGCGGCGGATTTCCAATGGCAAGGGCCGGTATGGCACGCCCATCTGGTCGCCGCGCGGCGATTTGATTGCCTTCACCAAGCAAAACGAAGGTCGGTTCCACATCGGCGTGATGCGCACGGATGGCTCCGAAGAACGGCTTTTGACCGCATCTTTCCTGGACGAGGGGCCAAGCTGGGCCCCCAATGGCCGGGTGATCATGTTCACCCGCGAAAGTCAGGGCGCGGGCGGGGCCAGTGCGCTCTATTCGGTTGATATTTCGGGCCGCAACCTGAAACGCGTGCCGACCAATACCGGGGCGTCTGATCCCGCTTGGTCGCCGCTTTTGAAATAAACCCCGGACCTCTCCCCAAGGCCGGGTGAGAGTGCTATAGTCAGAAAAACAACAGTTTGAGCTTCCTCAAAGGATGATCCCAATGTCCACCATGTCTACGACACAGACCTCTAAATTCATGACCCGTTCCGTGCCTCGCGCCCTGTTTTTGGTCGCGGCTCTGGGCCTGACCGCCTGTACCAATCCGGGCCGTTTTGGGGATGGCGGCGCCGGTGCGGGCGCCAATGGTTATGGCGCGGATGGCGCGATGGCCGGCTCTGCCTCTGATCCGAAATCGGTTGCCTATTTCAACCAAACCGTGGGTGACCGCGTTTTGTTTGCCATCGACCAATCGACCCTCTCACCCGAGGCGCGCACGATTTTGGCAGGCCAAGCGACATGGCTTTTGGACAACCAAGCGTATAGTGCCATTATCGAAGGCCACGCCGACGAGCAGGGCACGCGCGATTATAACTTTGCACTCTCTGCCCGCCGCGCTGCCTCGGTTCAGGAATTCCTGATCAGCCAAGGCATCAACCCCTCGCGCCTCAAAACCATCCCCTATGGCAAAGAGCGCCCGCTTGCGGTCTGTTCGGATGAAAGCTGCTATTCGCAGAACCGTCGTGCTGTGACCGTCCTGGCGGCGGGCGCTGGCGTCAGCTGAACACGACAATAGAGAGAGGGCGAGAGCGATGAAACGCGTGATCTTTGGGGCGGCACTTGCCCTTTCTATGCTGGGCGGGGCGGGTTTTGCGCAAGAGGCCCAGACCTTGGCCGATATTCGCCAAGAAGCGGCGGTGCTGTCGGTCGAAATCGCCAAACTCAAACGCGAATTGTCCACCACAGGCGCGCCCAATACGCAATTTGCGGGCGCGTCCACGCTGGAACGTGTGGACCTGATGGAGGCGGCTTTGGCCAATCTCACGGCCAAGGTCGAAGGGTTGGAATTTCGCGTCGATCAGGTGGTGAAAGATGGCACCAATCAGTTGGACGATCTGAACTTTCGGCTCTGTGAATTGGAAAGCGGCTGTGACGTCGGATCTTTGCCGCCGCTCACGCCTCTCGGCGGAGCCACGGGGGCAAGCGATGTGGTTGTCACCGGACCGGGGTCTGAACCCGCGATGGAGGGCGGCGGCGATTTGGCGATGGCCGAACAATCCGATTATGATGCGGCCATGGCGCTTTACACCAATGGTGAATACGCGCAGGCCGCCACGGCATTTGCCAATTTTGCCCAAAGCTACACCGGCGGATACCTGACCGGAGAGGCGCATTTTATGCGCGGTGAATCCTATGCGGCCTTGGGCCAAACGGCGGATGCGGCCCGCGCCTATCTCGATAGTTTTTCCGGCAGCCCCGAAGGCGAGCGCGCGCCAGAGGCGCTTTTGCGTTTGGCCGGGTCTTTGGGCACGCTCGGGCAGGTTGACAAAGGCTGTGTGATGTACGGCGAGGTGCAATCACGCTTTGCGGGGTCGGACGCAGCCGCTGCTGCCGTGAGCGAGGCTCAGGCGCTTGGCTGTCAGTAAGGCCAATGTAAGAAACCCGTCAAAAGGGGCAGGGCTCCGATGAGTGAGGTCACCGCAAAGCAGGCGATGCTCAAGCATTTCGTGGCCACCGCCTTCGCCTATGACAAGCCCGACCAGCTTGCCGTGGCGGTGTCGGGTGGCGGTGACAGCATGGCTTTGCTGCATCTGATGGCGGAATGGGCCGAGGAAGAGAAAATCCGCCTTTGGGCCGTGACGGTCAATCATGGGCTGCGGCCCGAGGCCGCTGAGGAAGCGCGGTTTGTCTCTGAGGTGGCGCAAAAGCTTCAGGTCAAACACACCACGCTCACCTGGTCCGGCTGGAGCGGGCAGGGCAATCTGCAAGACGCCGCCCGTCGTGCGCGCTACCGTTTGATGGCGGATTGGGCCAAGGCAGAGGGTATCAATACCATTGCTCTGGCGCACACCGCCGACGATCAGGCGGAGACGTTTTTTATGCGCCTTGCGCGCGCTTCGGGGATCGACGGGTTGACCGGGATGCAGCGCCGAAGGGTCTCGGACGGGATCACATGGGTGCGGCCTTTGTTGATGCAGGAGCGGTTTGAACTGCGGCAATATCTGCGCGATCTGCGTCAGCCGTGGATTGATGATCCAAGCAATGACAACGAAGCCTTTGACCGGATCAAGGCCCGCCGCGCCATGGAAGAACTCAGCAAACTCGGCATCGACATCCACGTTGTTGGCCGGGTGATGGACCATTTGGGACAGGTGCGATCGGCGCTTGATTTCGCCACGCATGACCATGCGCTCGACTGTGTGAGCGAAGATCAGGGCGATTTGATCCTCAATCGACGCCGTTTTGCCGAGGGTGCGCCGGAAATAAACCGGCGTCTTGTCGCCCATGCCCTGCGGTGGATTGCCTCGGCTGACTACGGTCCAAGGGGCATGAAACTACAAGAATTCCTGTCTGCGATGATGCGCGGGCGCGATGCGACCCTGCATGGCGTGCGGCTTTTGGGCGGCAAAGAGAGCTTTCGATTGACCCGCGAACATGCCGCCGTGGCGCATACTGTGGCGGTTCCGGGGGCGGTTTGGGATGGGCGCTGGATCGTTGAAGGTATTGAGGATAAAGGACTAATCGTGCGTGCCCTGGGTCAGGACGGGTTGTTGCAACTGGGGGAGTTGCCTGACGGTGCGCCGCCGCGCGAAACGCTTTCGGCTTCGCCTGCGGTGTTTGACGGCAATACGTTGATTTCAGCCCCGCTTGTGCGTTACGGCCCCGCCACCTTGCGGTTGGCCCAGCCAAAAGGCGACTTTTTTACAACGCTTTTATCGCATTGAACTTAGCCGCCCGATGCCTATTTTAGAGGAAAGGCTTTCGCGCAAGCGGGGGCGTCCAAAATTTCGAGGAGATCCCCCTTGGGTAACGCACGCAATCTTGCCTTCTGGCTCGTGCTTCTGATGCTCGTTCTGGCGCTGTTTCAGGTGCTGGGCGGCAATCAATCGTCAATGTCATCTGACGTTGTGTCCTATTCCGAGTTCATGTCGAAGGTTGATGATGGCTCTGTCTCTGCGGTCGATATTGACGGCGAGCGGGTCTATTTCACCGGCGAAGACAACCGTCGCAAATATGCGATCAACCCGGGTGACAACACCTTGGTCAAAGAATTGGTCGACAAAGGCGTGACGGTGAAAGGCGAGCCGCAGGAAGAAAGCGGGTTGATGCCGATCCTGATTTCCTTCCTGCCGTTCATCTTGATCATCGGTGTTTGGATTTTCTTCATGAACCGGATGCAGGGCGGCGGCAAAGGCGGCGCGATGGGGTTTGGCAAATCGAAAGCCAAACTTTTGACCGAAAAGCATGGCCGCGTGACCTTTGATGATGTCGCGGGCATTGATGAGGCGAAAGAGGAACTCGAAGAGATCGTCGAATTCCTGCGCAACCCGCAAAAATTCTCGGCCCTTGGTGGTAAAATCCCGAAAGGCGCTTTGCTTGTTGGTCCTCCGGGCACGGGTAAAACCCTTTTGGCGCGGGCCATTGCCGGCGAAGCGGGTGTGCCGTTCTTTACCATCTCCGGCTCTGACTTTGTTGAGATGTTCGTCGGTGTCGGTGCAAGCCGGGTGCGCGACATGTTTGAACAGGGTAAGAAAAACGCCCCCTGTATCGTGTTTATTGACGAGATCGACGCCGTCGGTCGCTCGCGTGGCGCAGGCTACGGTGGCGGCAATGATGAGCGCGAACAGACGCTGAACCAGTTGCTTGTGGAAATGGACGGGTTTGAGGCCAACGAAGGCATCATCATCGTTGCCGCAACCAACCGCCCTGACGTGTTGGACCCGGCGCTGTTGCGTCCCGGTCGTTTTGACCGTCAGGTGCAAGTGCCGAACCCGGACATCAAAGGCCGCGAGAAAATCCTCGCCGTGCATGCGCGCAAAGTGCCGCTGGGTGCCAATGTCGACCTGCGCATCATCGCGCGCGGCACGCCGGGCTTTTCCGGTGCTGATCTGGCCAACCTTGTGAACGAGGCGGCTTTGACCGCCGCGCGCATTGGTCGTCGTCAGGTGATGATGGAAGATTTCGAGAACGCCAAGGACAAGGTCATGATGGGGGCGGAGCGTCGCTCCATGGTGATGACCGAGGACGAGAAAAAACTGACCGCCTATCACGAAGCGGGCCACGCCATTGTCGGCCTCAACGTGCCGCAGCATGATCCGATCCACAAAGCGACGATCATCCCGCGCGGTCGGGCCTTGGGTCTGGTTCTGTCTTTGCCAGAACGCGATCAGCTTTCGGTCAGCTACACCAAATACACCTCTAAAATCGCCATGGCGATGGGGGGTCGTGTGGCCGAAGAACTGATCTTTGGCAAAGAAAACGTCACCTCCGGCGCGTCTTCTGACATCCAACAGGCCTCGCGGATTGCCCGCGCCATGGTCACGCAATTCGGCTTTTCCGAAGAGCTGGGCTATGTCGATTACGCCAATGAACAAGACAGTTATCTTGGCAATTACGGCGGTGGCACCAACCATTCTGGTGCGACGCAAAAGCTGATCGACGATAAAGTCAAAGAGATCGTCGACACCGGCTATGCCACGGCAAAACGCATCCTGACCGAGAAGGCACATGAGCTTGAAAATCTCGCGCAGGGGCTTTTGGAATACGAGACCCTCACGGGCGTTGAGATCCAGAAAGTGATCGCAGGCGAGCCGCTCAATCGCGGTGACGATGACGACAGCTCAACCGGGCTTGGCAATACACCCTCTGTGATGGCGATTCCGAAGACGACGAAAAAGCCAAAAGACGACAGCGGGATGGAACCTGAACCCACCGCATGAACCTTAAAAAACCAAAGAAACCGCGCCCGTGAGAGGCGCGGTTTTTCTTTGGGCGACAAGTGGGCGTGCGGGGCTTTCGCCTTTTGGCCTCGCATGCTAAAGCGCGTTTGAAAGGACCCTCATGACTCTCAAGCCCCCCAAAGACATTGCGACCATGGCCGAGTTGCGCCAGCAGATCGACCAGATTGATCGCAAGCTGATTGCGCTTTTGGCGACCCGTCAGTCCCATGTCGACCGCGCCGCAGAATTGAAGCCCGGCGAGGGGATGGTTGCGCGGATTGAGACGCGGGTGTCGGAGGTTTTGGACCGAGTGGCCCAGAGCGCGCAGGAGGCCGGGTTTGACCCCGATCTGGCGCGCGGGATGTGGTCCCAGATGATCGAAGCCATGATCGCACGCGAAGAGCGCGTGATCGGAACCGGAGAAGAGTAGATGAGTGCAACCTTGATCGACGGAAAAGTCTTTGCCGCCTCCGTGCGTGACAAAGTCGCGACCCATGTGGCCCGCCTCAAAGAGGCGATGGGGGTGACGCCGGGACTGGCCGTTGTGCTGGTGGGCGATGACCCCGCCTCCGAGGTCTATGTGCGCTCCAAGGGCAAAATGACCGTCGAAGTGGGGATGAACTCCTATGAGCACAAACTCCCCGCCGAGACCTCTGAAGTCGATCTTTTGGCGCTGATCGAGGCGCTCAATGCCGATAAAGATGTGCATGGCATCCTCGTGCAATTGCCGCTGCCTGACCATCTCAACGAGGCTTTGGTGATCAACGCGATTGACCCGGCCAAGGATGTCGATGGGTTTCATATTTCCAACGTCGGCCTGTTGAGCACCGGACAAAAGGCCATGGTGCCCTGTACGCCGCTTGGGTGTTTGATGATGCTGCGTGATCATCATGGATCGCTGTCGGGGCTCAATGCCGTGGTGATTGGCCGTTCGAATATCGTCGGCAAACCGATGGCGCAACTTTTGCTTGGCGATAGCTGCACCGTCACCATCGCCCATTCGCGGACCAAGGATTTGCCTGAGGTCGTGCGCCGCGCCGACATCGTGGTGGCCGCCGTGGGGCGGGCAAATTTTGTCCAAGGCGATTGGATCAAACCGGGTGCCACGGTGATTGATGTGGGCATCAACCGCATTCCTGCGCCCGAAAAAGGCGCGGGCAAATCGCGGCTTGTCGGTGATGTCGATTTCACCTCTGCCTCTACGGTTGCAGGTGCGATCACCCCGGTTCCGGGCGGCGTCGGCCCGATGACCATCGCCTGCCTTCTGGCCAACACCTTGACCGCCTGCTGCCGCAGTCACGGCTTTGCCGAACCCGAAGGCCTCACCGCCTGAGCCGGCGTTTTAGAGGCCCCGAGGGGCCTCTTTTCCCTCATTCAATGGGTGTAAGACTGCGCATTGTCGCGCGGACCACCTCGGGCAGCGACGTATCCGCGCCCTCCGGTGCGGCGTCCAGCGCGCAGGTGACATCCTTGACCAAAATGCCCAGCGTATTGTCCGGCTCAAACCCGTGTTTGGCAAATTCGATCTGATCGAAGCGCGAGGTAAACCAATTTTGCCCTGTTGCAGTTTCGATCAGGCCCAAAAGTTTGTCGCGATCGACGCCGGTCTGATCAGCCCAGTCCAACACCAGCCGCGACATGGCGGTGTGCGAGGCACAGAGCAGGTTGTTCAACACTTTTGTTTGCATCCCGTCGCCAAAATCGCCCATGTGGTGAATGTTTTGCCCCATCGCCTCAAGCAGTGGCATCAACGCGGCCACCTCCGCCTCTTCCCCGCCGATCATAAAGGCCAACGTGCCCTCGCGTGCACCCACTTCGGCCCCCGACATCGGCGCATCGACAAGTGCGATATGGGCGGGGACGCGGGTGCGTAGGCCGCGCACATAGTTGGGGGAGAGCGTGGAGCAAATCACCACGGTTTTCAAATGCGGCGCGCGGCTGACAAACCCTTGCGTGCCAAACAGAACCTCGTCGGTCTGATCCGCATCGCGCACCACGGTGAGCAAGGTCTCAAGCTCGGCGGCAAAGGCGGCCACATCTGAGGTGACGGGCAGGGTGGGAAAGTTGCTTTCGGGGCGGATGTCAAAGCCGCCCACGTCAATTCCCGCTGCGCGCATATTGGCCAGCATCCCGCTGCCCATCCGGCCCACACCGGCAATGCCGATTTTCGTCATACAATATCCTCCCTAAGTTGCGGAAAGGATGACCGCGCCGCGTTGCTTTGAAAAGCGAAACCTGCGCTTCTTTTGTCCGAAAATATCCCGGGGGTCTGCGGGGGCTGGCCCCCGCATCCTGCCTCAATGCGCGAAGTCGCTTTCTTCCACGAACATGTTCGCCCATGCACGGTCGATCAGCTCTGGCGTCATCTGGTAGGGGATGCCCTCGAATTCGCAGATCGAAATGATCTGATCAATCAAAAATGTCGGCTGATAATTGGCGTAGACATTGTCGATGGTCGGGTATTTGGTTTTCAACAGGTAAAGCAAAGAGGCTTCATCCAGCGGCATCTTTTTCCTGCGGGCAACCATGGCAAAGATTTTGAGAAAGCCCGCCTGATCCGGCCCGTCGATTTTGATTTTATAGAAAATCCGGCGCAAAGCGGCGGTATCAAAGATTTTGTTCGGGTGGAAGTTGGTGGAAAAAATCACCAAAGTGTCAAACGGCACTTCGAATTTTTCCCCCGATTGCAGCGCCAGAATATCTTTGTTCTCCTCAAGCGGCACGATCCAACGGTTGACCAGTTTTTGCGGCGCTTCCTCTTGGCGACCAAGGTCATCGACGATGAAAATCCCGCCGGTGGATTTGAGCTGAAGCGGTGCCTGGTAGGTGCGCGCAGTCGGGTTGTAGACGAGATCCAACATGTCGAGCGACAGCTCGCCGCCCGTGATCACCGAAGGCCGTTCACAGCGCACATAGCGACGATCAAATCGGTTGGCGGTACGACGCAGAGCGGTGGCCTCATCCTCGGCCTCCTCGCGTTTCACATGCATCAACGGGTCATAGACCGTGATGACCGAACCGTTATATTCAATCGCGCGCGGCACATAGATCAGATCGCCAAGGGCGTCACGAATGCCGTTTGAGATCGACGATTTCCCGTTGCCCGGAGGTCCGTACATCAGGATCGAACGGCCCGCACCGACCGCAGGCCCCAGTTGGTCCAACAGCATTGGCGGCAAGATCAGATGCCCCATCGCCCCCAAAAGCGCATCTCGCGTGACCTTCATATTGCGAACCGATTGGCGTTTGACCTGTTCGGCATAGACCTCAAGCGGGATCGGCATCGCGCCGTAATATTCGGACTGTGACAGCGCGTCCAAAGCGCGCGCCTTGCCGGTGTCCGAAAGGCGAAACCCCATTTCAGACCCCGCGCCCGCGTGCAATGTGCCGGTGGCTTCGATCAAACCCTGTTCGCGCGCGGTGTCGACCAAAATCTGGGTCACAGAGACCGGCAGGGCCAGAGCGGAGGCCAGGCGAGAGACCTGTTCGAGATGGGTGCGAAACATGGTTTTCAACACGATGTCCCGCATCATCACCGGGGACAGGCCGGTGTCACTGACCTGACGCGGGGCGGGTGGGGCGATCACATTGGGCGTGGTTTCCATGTTCATCTGATGCTCTGATCCCTCGGTCGCACTGGCAGACCCCTTTGGTGGGGGTTCGGATGTTTCTTGGCGCAACTGTACGAATCCCCGCGTCCAAATGCCAACATTTTCACGCGCGCGACCCGAGTGGCCTTTGCATTTCGAGTGTTTGATCATAACCTTTCGCAAAAATGAATGAGGCAGGTCCGATGACGAAGATTTCCCCGCTAAAATACGCGGCATTTCTCGCGATTTTGATCCTTATCTTTGGCGGTGTGGGGCTTGCCAAGGGTGGGCTGTACATCGGGCGGCATGAGGGCGACACGGCGCATATGATCGAGATCGTGTTGCGGATGCTCACAGGCCAGGTGCCGCATCTCGATTTTTCAACGCCGATCGGAATTTTCGCGTTTTTGCCGGCTGTGGGCTTTGCCAAGGCGGGTCTCGGGCTTGGCCAGGCGTTTATTGCAGGGCAGGTTTTGGTCGCTGTGCTTTTGGCACCACTGATCGGGCGCGTGGCTGTCTCGCGGCTCTCTGGTCTGACCGCTTGGGGCTTTGGCTTTGTGACGGTGAGCATGGTCCTGTCCTTGGTGCATGGCGAAAACATCACCGCGCTTTCGGTCTCGATGTATTACAATCGCTGGGCTTGGGCTGCGGCGTTTATTGCCATTCTTTTGGCCGCGTTGCCGCCGCATGACGACGCAAAGGCTCCGAGGATGGACGGGGTGCTGGACGGGATGATCGTGGGCGCGATGCTGGCCGCTTTGGCGCTTTTGAAACCCACATATTTTGTTGCTTTCGTTGCGCCGATTGCATTCGCTTTTGTGCTGCGCGGCGCATGGCGCAGCCTTTGGGTCGGGGTGCTCACCGGGGGGGTGATTGCGGGCGTGATGGTGGCGATTTATGGCGTCGATTTCTTTCCGGCCTATGTAAGTGATCTGTTGTCCGTGACCCGCTCAGACACCCGCGCCGCCCCCGGTGCGCCACTGATGGAGGTGATCAATGGGCCACGCTTTATGATCGGCTCTTTGGCGCTGATCCTGTCGGTGATCGTGCTCAGGCAAGCCGGGCAGGACCGGGCGGGTTTGGTGCTGTTTCTGTTGGCACCGGGCTTTGTCTATGTCACCTATCAGAACTTTGGAAATGATCCCAAATGGTTGATGTTGCTGGCCATTTACCTCTTGGCGCTGCGCCCTGAGAAAGGTCGGCGGGTGGTGTTCAATGCCGATGCGCGCAATGCCGTGGCGGGGCTGGCTTTGGTCTCTTTCGCGCTGATCACTCCGTCGTTTCAAAACATCGTCACCAGCCCGTTTCGCCACCTCGCCACCAAGGCCCTGGACTATGCGCCACAGTTTAAAACCCGCGCCGAGCTGCGCGACGTCTTTGTCAAAACGCAACGCACGGCGACGGTTTTGGGCCGAGTGGTGATGGTTGATGATTTGCCGCAACTTGCGCCTTATGTGGTCGAAGATGACCTGTTCAAACCGGTGACGTTTTTGGGCGAGACCCTGCCGCGCTGCACCCTGCAATCGGGCGATGTGGCGATGCACAGCTATATGGCGGATCGGCTGAAACAGCCGCCGTTCAACTTTCCCCAGGACAGCCAGTTTTTTGTCGCCGATATTGCCTCTGGCATTTGGATTTTGGGCGGGTTTGAGCCGCTCAAAGGCGGCGCACCGTGGTATTATTCGGGCACGCCGGGGATTGAGAATGCCGATGCCATCATCATACCGACTTGCCCGTTGGATGCCGAAATCGAACGCAATGCTTTGGCGGCGCTTGAGACCGCGGGGCTGGTGCTGCGTCCGCCGCTGCGCGACGATACGATGTTGGTCTATCCGATTGTGAAGTGAGGATCAGAGAAAGGCCGCAAGCGCCAGATAGCAGATCACCGTGCCCGCAAGCGCCAATCCCATCGGGAATTTCTTGTGTTCCCACGACACCCAATCCGGGGTGGCACGGCGCACAACGGGCATTGCGCGCAAGGCCCGGTGCGCCAAAAACGCGCCCAGTAGAAACGCCGCAAACAGCGACAGGACCAGCGTGGCATCGGCAAGCGGGATGAACATCGACATGGCGGCGGCAAATTTACCGTCACCCGCGCCAACGCCCAGATAGGCAAAGGCCAACATGCCGACGAAATACATCACAAAGCCATGGGCAAAGCCCCAAAGATAGGTCTCAAACGGCACAACAAAGGGACCGAGGATCACATAAATCAGCCCCAAAGCCACAACCACAGGGTTTGGCAATTTCATCCGTTTCAAATCATTGAAGGCGGCGATGAAAGACACGAAAGCGACCGGCAGCAAAAACCAAAGCGCAGCCGAGGCGGGCAGGGTGATCATCATCTGCGGTTTAGAGGTTTGAGACGTTGGATTCGAGCGCGCGCAGGCTGCGCACAGCGGCTTCGAAATGCTGCGGATGGGTGTCGATGGCCTCTTTGATCAACCCTTTGCCGATGGTCACATCGCCCGCTTTCACCGCCGCAAGGCCGAGGGTGTAAAGCAACTGCGCCCGCTCCACTTGCGTGGCTTCCATCACCGGCAAATCGTATTTGCCCTGCGCGCCACGGGCGAGGATCAGGTTGTTTTTGGCGGTGAACAGCGAGGGATCATAGGTGATCGCCTGAGCAAAGAGTTTTTCGGCCTCTTTGTAATCGCCACGGGTCAGTTTCGAATAGCCCCAGTTGTTCAGAACACCGGAGGGTTTCGTGGTCAGGCCAACGGCGGTCTGATAGAAACTATCGGCGTTTTTCCATTCCTGGTTGCTGTCGGCCACCATCGCTTCTAGGCGGTAACGTTTGTAGGTTTCATGGGTCGGCGGCACGCTGTCAAGCTGTGCTTCGGCGCCTTTCCAGTCCCCGGTGCGGATCAAGGCATCGGCATAATCCACGCGGTCGTTCAAGGTGGACTCTTTATGGGTGATCAGGGTTCCCCAGGTTTTCACCGCAGCCTCATTTTGACCAGCCCGGACAAAGGACATGGCCAAGCCGCGCTGAAGATCAATCCGGTCCGGGTTTTCACTTGAGGCGCGCATGAAATAGGACACGGCCTCGTTCGGGTCGGCCGCATTCAGCATGATGTCGGACAGGCCTGTGCCATCAATCGCGTTGACCGAAGTGTCCGCGCGCCGCACATCGCCCCCAAAGGGCTTTTGACAGGCCGAAAGGGCGAGACTGCCGACAACCGCGAGGGAAATCACGCAAATATTGCGATTGAAAATCGTGTTCATGGTGCCTGCCACCTCTTTTTAACTGCTCTGCTTACGTCTTGTCGGTTTTTGTCAGGCCGGTCCGTTTTCGGATCTCAGGCCCACCGTTTAACGCGCAAGGATAAGATACTCTCCTGTCCCGCGTCGCACCAAGACGAAATCGCTCTCATCCTCGGGAATATACGCAGGATTTTCCAATTTTGCGAGCGCCAAGCGTAAATTATCGCGAATTTCGGCAGATTGGCCACTGTCGAGCGCATAGGCGGTGCGAAACACCCGCTCGGCTTCGCCATATTGGCCGGTCTCCATCAACACGACACCGAGGTTGTTCCAGGCGGGCACAAAGTCATCTTCGATTTTGATGGCTTTGCGCAGATCGCTTTCGGCTTGCCCCAAACGCCCCAGCCGCAGTTTGGCGGAGCCAATGGCGGAGAGCGTGTCGACGGTCATGCCTTGGTGGGCGGCGGCGCGGTAATAGGCCTTGAGCGCCAACTCATATTCGCCCGCCGCCATCAGGCGATGACCAACCAAAAGCCCGTCAACCGAGGCCTCAGAGGTTTTGACGCCGACCGGGGCATAGGGACCCGCGTCTTTCAAAGGTTTCAGGCCGTCGGTGCCACAGGCGGACAGCACGGCGATCAGCGAGACGGCCAGAAGGGGCATGGCGAGCGCGCCGCCCGGTGTCCGAAAGGGGCGACGCGAAAAGCGGTGAGACATGGTGTCCCTTATTGGTTGCGGCGGCTTTATGGCGAGATCAGAATTCGGTCTCGTTGAGCAGCGTGTAGATGTCATAGACCGACGGGCCGATCAAAATGATCAACAGTGGCGGCACGGTCAACATCATTGTGGCAAGGGTCATCTTGGTAGGCAACTTGTTTGCGGTCTCTTCGGCGCGCATCACACGTTTATCCCGCATTTCTCCCGCATAAATTCGAAGCGCATCGGCGATCGAGGTGCCGAATTGTTGCGACTGGATCAGGACGGTGACGAAAGAGGCCACATCGGCCACACCGCAGCGTTCGGCCATGTCTTTGAGCACGACGGATTTGTCTTTACCGGCTTTGATCTCATAGGACACAATTTCAAATTCATCTGCAAGCGCAGGAAAGCCGGAGCGGATTTCACGGGCCACCCGGATGATGGATTGGTCAAGCGATTGCCCGGCTTCGACACAGACCAGCATCAAATCGAGCGCATCAGGAAAGCCGTTGATGATTTCCTCTTTGCGCGCTTCGATCCGGCGGGTGACCCAATATTTTGGCGCCATATAGCCGATACAGGCGGGCAAAAGCACGGTCAGGATCAGGGATTTCGGCGTCATGTCCTGTTGGGTGGATTTGAGCATGGCGTAGAGCACGCCAAAGGCCAAAGCGCCGAGGCCAAGGGCAAATTGCGAGAAGTGAAAGATCCGCACAGCGTTTTTGGAACGATAGCCGGCTTGGATCATCTTGAGCTGAGCGGCAGAATATTCTTCTTCGTTTTGTGGTTCAAGAAAGGCGGAATATTTGGCCAGAGACGCGCCCTTGCTGTTGTCCGTGCGCAGTCTGGCAGCCTTTTTGCCGCCATTGGGTTTGGCCGCCTCCGATTGCGCGCGCAGGCGATCCATCGGGTCGTTCTTTTTCTTCAAAAGTGACGGCAGGGCGACCAAAATCAGCACGGCCCCCAAGGTGCCGATCAGGATCAGCGGACCAAAAGGGCCAAGTTGATCGCCGAGGATGGATGTGAAAATCTGTTGCATGATCTGTGTCCTGTCCGTGTCAAACCTTGATGTTCACAAGGGAACGCATGACGAAAAGATTGGCGATGAGAAAGCCCGCGACGACCAGACAGGCGGGGATAAAGACCGCAGTGTCTTTGACGGTGTCAAAGTAGGTGGGTTTGGTCACCGAGATCAGGATGAGCGCGCCGACCGGGAAGGCCGACAAGAAATTGCCCGACCATTTCGCCTCGGCGGTGATGGCTTTTACCCGGCGGAACAGTTTGAAGCGCGAGCGGATCACTTTCGAGAGACCTTCGAGCACCTCGGCCAAGTTGCCGCCCGATTGCTGTTGGATCGCCACGGCGACGGCCAAAAAACGCAAATCCTGCATATCGAGCCGCTCGGCCATGTCCTTGAGCGCTTCCCCAACGTCACGCCCATAGGCGGACTCATCCGCGATGACGCCCATTTCGGTGCCCAAAGGATCGGGCACTTCTTTGGCGACAATCGTCAAGGCGTTGGAAAACGGGTGGCCCACACGCAAGGAGCGCACCATCAATTCGACCGCATCGGGCAGTTGCTCTTCGATCATGGCAAGGCGCTTTTTGGCCTTGCCTTGAATCCAAACGAACACGCCGCCGACCCCCATGGCGACCGACACGGCGACGCGGATCGGTGCGGAGGTCGCGGTCCCGATCGAGAGACCGACAAAGGCGACCATGCCCAAAAAGCCCATCAGCATGATCAGTTGCGGCGGCGAAAAGGCGATATTTGCCTTTTGGGCCTTTTCGGCCAGGATCGAATAAAGCGGGATTTGCCGCGATTGCAGGTGTTGACCCATCTCTTTGCGCAGTTGATTGAGCACAGCTTCGCGGTCGCCCGTGCCTTTTTCCAAAAGCTCAAAACGGCGGTTCACCTTGGAGTTCAGCGAAATGGATTTGCCGAACACCGTCAGATAAATCCCCTCAACCAAAAGGAGCACGGCGATGAAAATGACGCCGTAGATGAGCGGTTCTATGGACAGGACCATGGTGTCAAACTCCTATATCAGCGGGGGGTTGTGGGTTCAAAAATGGAATGCGGCAGATCATAGCCCCACATGCGGAAGCGCTCGGAAAAGTGGCTGCGCACGCCGGTTGCGGTGAAGTGGCCGATGATTTTATTGTCTGGCGTCAGCCCGGTGCGTTGAAAGCGGAACACTTCCTGCATGGAAATCACATCGCCTTCCATCCCGGTGATCTCGGTGATCGAAACCATGCGGCGTGAGCCGTCTTGTAGGCGCGAGGCCTGCACGATCAGGTTCACAGCCGAAGAGATTTGCGAACGCACCGCCTTGAGCGGCATTTCGATCCCGGCCATGGCGATCATGTTTTCCAGACGCGACACACCATCGCGCGCCGAGTTGGCGTGGATCGTGGTCATCGACCCATCGTGGCCGGTGTTCATCGCCTGCAACATGTCGATCACCTCTTCGCCACGGGTTTCCCCGACGATGATCCGGTCCGGGCGCATCCGCAAAGCGTTGCGCAGACAGTCGCGCTGGGTCACGGCACCTTTGCCCTCGACGTTGGCCGGACGGCTTTCCATCCGACCGACATGGGTCTGTTGCAATTGAAGTTCGGCGGTGTCCTCGATGGTCAGGATGCGTTCGTCATTGTCGATGAACGAGGAGAGCGCGTTGAGCGTGGTGGTTTTCCCCGACCCCGTCCCGCCTGACACGATGACATTGAGGCGGGTCGAGACGGCGGCCTGAAGATAGGCGGCCATTTCTTCGGTGAACGCGCCAAAGCGGACCAGATCGTCAATCGCCAGTTTTTCTTTTTTGAACTTACGAATGGAGACGAGCGACCCGTCCACGGCCACGGGCGGCACCATGGCGTTGAAACGCGACCCATCTGCGAGACGGGCGTCAACATAGGGGTTGGATTCATCGACCCGGCGCCCCACGGCGGAGACGATTTTGTCGATGATCCGCAACAGGTGCTTTTCGTCTTTGAACGTGACGTCCGACAGCATCAGCTTGCCGTTGCGTTCGACGAAAATCTGTTGCGGGCCGTTGACCAGAATATCGTTGACCGTGTCGTCTTTCAAAAGCGTTTCAAGCGGGCCGAGGCCGCGCACCTCGTCATAGAGGTCCTGATTGAGTGACAGGCGCTCTTCGCGGTTCAGAACCAAACCCTGATCGGCCAAAAATTCCGCAGTGATTTCAGTGATTTCCGCCCGAAGTTCCTTTTCACCCGCGGTTTCCAAGGCACCCAGGTTGAGGTCTTCCAACAGGCGCTTGTGCATCTCGACCTTGATGTCGCTCAGGCGTTCCTTGCGGCGGCGTTCCTTGTCCTGCGGCACGACCTGTGCGGCTTGGGTGGATTCGCGACGCAGGGACTTGGAAACTGTGGCCTCTTTCGGCGCAGGTGCGGCAGGGGCAGGATCGGACGGTTTGGCGGCGCGCGTTTGGGCCACCGATTTTGCAACCAGTTCGGCCTTTTGGGTCTCGGACTTTTTGTATCTCGAAAACATCTGATCGTTCCTCAAGGCCCCGGCGGGGGCGTTTTTTATTCCGCAGCTTCAAGCTGTTCGGTTTGATGCGCGTGAATGGACGCGGCAAGTTTTTGGATCTCTTTGCGCAGCGGGTTCTTGGTGGCTTCAATGCCCAAAGGCAGACCCTGATCACAGGAATCGCGCACCGGGCGACCGCCGTCGGGGAATTGCACATCCACCGAAATCTCAAGGTTCTCGGCCATGCGTTTGGTGCGCGCTTTGGCCGAAAGATCCATGCTTTTGGGCGCACGGTTGAGCAGGAAGCGCAGTTTCTCAAACGGCAATTCTTCGGCGCGCAAAGCGGTGCGTAGGCGCAAAATATTTTGGGCCGAGCGCAGGTCCAACTCAAAGGGGGCAAAGTAAAAATCGGCGGCGTTGAGCACGGTTTCGGTCCAGCTCACCAGCACTGTTGGCATGTCGATCACGACATAATCAAACAGCGCACGCGCCTTGGCCAAAAGCCGTTCCACATCCTGCGCCTCAATGAAATCGAGCGGCAGGATTTCCGGTGGTGCGGTGAGAACCGACAATTTATCGTTGAAATTCATCAACGCGCCCTTAAAGGCATCGTCATCCATGATGTCGGTGGAGGACAAAAGCTCATACACGGCCTCGCGGCGTGGCAGGTCGAGGTAGGTCGAGACCGAACCGTATTGCAGGTTGAAATCCATCAACAGCACGCGCGGTTGCGGGCCTTTCTTTTCGATATTCGCCAATTCCCACGCCAGGTTTACGGCGATGGTCGAGGCCCCGGCACCCCCGGCTACGGATTGCACCGGCAAGACAATGCCATTGGCGCCTTTTGGCGCGGCGGGGGCGGGGCGTGTGGCGTCGATAAAATCGACGGCTGCGACCTTGCGCGGGGCATCAAGGCGCAGGATAGCGTCGTGGAGCGCGTTTTCGGGAAGCGGGTAGGGGATGAAATCTTCGGCCCCCAATTGCAACAATTGGTGCAGCGCCATCGGCGAGACTTCGTCGGCGATCAGGATGACCTTAACGCCTTGAATTTTCGCTGATTTGATCAAGTCGGCGATCATGGCCAAAAGGCCTTCGTCCTCTTGATCAAGGGCGATGGCGACAAATTTCAACCCGCCGCTTTCTGGCTGGCGGAAAAACTGTCTGGCATCCTCAAAGGAAAGATCGCCCCAGGATTCCCCCAGTTCGCTTTCCATGTCTTCGATCAAAAGATCGAAGTTTTGCACGTCCCGGCTGACGGTACAGGCCACAAGTGGGGCCGGGTCGTTGTGCAATGCAGTTTCACTCGTCATTGCTTTTATGCGTCCTTTTATAGAACGCCAGCGTCACATGAGACGAGATCTTTCAAGTGAAAAGCCCGGCTCTGATCCTCTGGCGCGTATGCCCGACTCGATTGTCGGACAGACTGCTCCCATTGAGGATAAGATGCCGGGCAACTGGGGCAACAATAGGGCCGAAATCGCGTAATAATTCGCTAATTCGGGACGATGTTGCCGATTGCTTACTGACCTGGGTCGATTTCACGCGCGCCGAAATCGACCAGTTCGGACGGTGCCGTGGCGCTTTCGATATATTCGCGGTGAATGATCTCGGCGTAACGGCTGTCCATGACCAGTTTGGCAGTTTCTACAAAACCAGAAACTTCGGTCACAGTGCGGCGGTTCTTGCGCTCTGGGTCCTGCGTCACGATCAGCGGTTGGGTTTCGCCATAAGACACCATCGCCTCAAGTCGCGCGCGCGAAATGCCGTTGCGGGCGAGTTCCGCGACCACGGCTTTGGCGCGTCTGAGGCCGAGTGACTTGTTGTAGGCGTCAGAGCCGACAAGGTCGGTGTGACCATAGACGCGGAATCGCACTTCGGGGAATTGCGCCATATAACGCGCCTGTTTGCGGATTGCATCGCGCGCCGCGCCATCCAAGATCGCCGAGTTGAATTCGAAATTCACGGTTGTCGGCACTTCGGCGGCAAAGCGTTCATTCAAATCAATCACATAGCTGAGTTGCCCGGTTTGCACGAGCGTGTTGTTCATGGTCGAATTGCCAAAGGTGCCATCGTCGACATAGCCGCCGGCCTCTTGATACCAAGAGGAAAAGGCTTTTTGATCGGTACAGGCAGCAAAGGCGAGAAGGGCAGAACCCGCGAGTGTCAGTTTTACAGTCAAGCGCATGTTCTTACTCCATCACATAGCCGTAGGACCCGGAGAAATCCTGTTTTGCCACTTCAGCGGCGGCGCCGGATTTGGGGGCCGAGGTGCCGCCAAAGGTTTTGCCAAACAGGAACAAATCGCTTTCGGTCGGGATTTTGACCCGGTCTGTCGGAAGCGCGAGGGCCATGCTGTTGACGGGGGTGACAAGATGGGCGGTGACGATGATCACCAGTTCAGACTGACGACGCGAATAATCGGTGGAGCGGAACAGCGCCCCCAAAACCGGGATGTCACCCAACCATGGCACCTGACCGACGAGATCTTCGAAATCGTCTTGCAACAGGCCAGCGATGGCAAAGCTCTGCCCATCGCGCAATTCGACCGTTGTTGAGGTTTCGCGGCGTTTGAAGGAGTTGAGGGTAAAGCCATCGACCGAATAGTTGACGGTGGAGTCCACACCCGACACGGCGGCGCGCATTTCAAGGTTGATCTGGTCGCCATTGACCACCCGCGGGATGAATTCAAGTTCAACACCAAAGGGTTTGTAGTCGATGTAGATGCCGTCATTGTCCGACACCGGGATCGGATATTCGCCACCGGCCAGAAATTTGGCCTGTTGACCTGAAAGCGCGGTCAGGTTGGGCTCGGCCAGGGTGCGCACGACGCCTTTTTCTTCCATGGCTTCCAGCAGGATCGACAATTCCGTGCCACCAATAGAGCCGCCGATGGTCATCGCGCCAAGCGTGCCTTCTTTGACCATAACCGCGCCGTTCTCTGTGATCTTGGTCGGCGTGTTGTCCGCACTTAGCCAGGTGCCCGTGCTGCTGCCGATGTTCGGGCCGATGGAATTGATCGAGGCGGACAGATTTTTCGACACGGAGCGCGACATTTCGGCAAAGCGCACCTTCAACATCACCTGTTGGGTGCCGCCGATGTTCAACAGATTGGACACGCGACCCGGCGCATAGCGTTCGGCCAGCTCAACCGCGCGCTCCATCATCGTCACCGAGGTGATCACGCCCGACAAAACGATGCCGTCATTGGCCGTGCGCACTTCGATCTTTTCGTTCGGCATGATCTGACGCAGACGCTCTTTGAATTCGGTGACATCGGGGGTCACCTGAATTTGCACGTTGGTGATCAGCGATCCGTCCGGGCCCAAAAGCGTCATGGTCGTCAACCCCGGAGACCGGCCCAACACATAGATCGAGCGATCCGAGAGGGTCGAGATATCCGCGATTTCGGCATTGGCCACAGAAATTTCCGCGAAAGGTTCGTCACTTTCGACCACGACCGCGCGGTTCATGGGCACGTTTAGAACGCCCGAGGGAGAGCCGGTCATGACACGAAGTTTGTCTGCAAAAGCCCCTTGGGTCATTGCACCGATAACAGCACACCCCAAAAGGGCTGCCTTAAACATATTCAACATTTTCATGTGATCCTGCCTCTGTCGACCACGCCTCAAAATCGGACTCTTTCGGTCCACTTGCGGGAACCATGTGTTAATTTGCGTTTTTTTGCAAGAATCAATCTGTTGAACGCTGTTTGTGATGTGGATAAGTCACAAGGTTTGTGTGAAATAGTGAGTGTTATCGAGCAAGTGCCGAAAAAAGGCGGCTGGGTATCCCGCCGCCTTTGGTCTTTTGAGCTGCCTGATCAGTTTGAACAGGGGATCGGCATTTCGATGATCTCTGCGCCTTTGCGGGTCCGTACCGTGCACACCTGATCTTTCGGCTTTTCGGCAATGATCTGTTCTTCAGCAATGCCCAAAAGCGTGCGCTGATCCACTTCGACGCCGCCGACGACCGTATCGTCATTGCGTCCGACCAGCGAGAGGGACAAACGGCCGGAGCTTTGAGCGGTGGCCAGCCCTGCGACTTGGGTGGGGGTGGCTTCGACGGTGACGGTGCGGGCGATGGTGGAGGATTGGCGTTCGCCATTTGCGGTCTGATCAACGGCCACCAACGGGATCGAGGTCAGGATCAATTTGGTCGAGTCTGAGTTGGACCCCGGCAATTGACCGGTCCAATAGATGTCAACACGGTCGCCTGGGCGCAGCAGACCAGAGACGCCTGTCGACACGTCCACCTTGATCGCAAAAGCCCGCATCCCTTTCGACAGGCGCGTGGCCACGCCGGCATCTTCGCCAGGGGCGCTCAACTTGACCGCCATCAGCGGTTCCATCGGCTCAATGGCACGCAAAGCGACGCGGGGCGTATCCGGGCCTTCGGGGAAAAGGTCTTCTTCGGTGCGATACACACCCTCGGGCATGGCTTCGACCGGCCATCTGACCTTTTTGACCATCTCTGGCGTGATCGGGTCGCCAAAGTTGATCAAGGCAGAGGTGACAAAAATCTCCTCCGTTTGGATCATCTGGGCCCGCATCTCTTTTTCGCGGTTCAACTCGGCCTGATAGGTGGACATATATCCTCGGGTCATATGGACGGCGAACCCGGCCAATCCGATCCCAATCACGAGAACCAATCCGAAAATAATACGCATCATGTCTTTCCTTTGCTTCCGGGGTTTGAGGTCGCTTTCAGCGGCCACCCCTTATGCTCCATCCAGCCACCGTGCCGATCAAATGCGGCATTTTGGTGATCGCGGGGCGGCGAGGATGTGAATTTTTTCGTGTTTCGGGACAAAGCGGGTAAAAGGGCCGGGTTGTCTTTTTACCAAGGCGCAGGTTCAAAGCGCAGATCCATGCCGCGACTTTGCGCAATAGGAAAGCCGCGCCCTGTCCCAGAGCGCGGCTTTTGATTTTGTCGCCATGGCCCGAGGGCCAGAGTGTTTAGTAAGCCACAACAGAGCGTGTTGCGAGATCGCCGGAAATGGTGTTGCCGAGCGCTTTGGTGCCGCCGGACACGGAGGTCA
>NZ_FNBL01000002.1:97193-486607 GCF_900102315.1 Celeribacter baekdonensis | reverse complement strand
TCGCCGAAAACGACACTGGCAGCCTGGGCGACATCTCAACCCTCGCCGAACCCGCCGTCGTCGAGGAATTGATCAGGAATTCGTTGTATCAAAAACCCTAAGACAACGGTTTATGGCACAAACAAGGTCGCCCTTCGGGGCGGCCTTTTTCATGCGCTTGGCACCGGCTTGCGCCCCACCCGGCAGTTGGCCCTGTGACATTTACTCCATTTGTTTTGATCGGCTCAGGCGGTGGAATTTGAGTATTTTCGCTGCAATGAAAAGGCTTTGTTAACGATGTTTGCCACATATTCCGCGCATGGATGTGCAACAGATCAGTGATTGCGCCACATGGGAGGCGCTGGCGGACAGGGTGATGGCGCCCTTGCCGCAGCGCTGGATCTATGGCGAAACTGCAAAACGATTGGGGCGCGAGGTTCGCAGGCTTTGCGTTTTTGACGATACGACGCCGATTGCCACACCGATCGCCATCGCGCAGATCGTTATGCGCACAAAATTTGGCATGCGAACATCTTTGCTCACCCGTGGCCCGCTGTTTCTGCCCGAGTGTCCCCAGCATATCCAACGCGCCGCGCTCACCTCTTTGCGCCGCGCCCTGCCCTTTGGCGTTCACCTGATGACCAGCGAGACGCGGCTCAGGCGGATGGGCCTGACTGCTGCGCCTGAGGTGGTGGAACTGGACCTCTCACAAGAGCTTGCGAGTCTGCGCGCCGGGATGCATGGCAAATGGCGCAATGCCTTGAAAAAAGCCGAGGGCACGCGGCTAAAAGTGGCGCAGTTGCAGCCGTCGGCCGGCGTGCTGATGCCGCTGTTGCGCGCTGAAAAAAACCGGCAGGCGGAGGGGCGGTATCGCGGATTGCCGCCCGAATTCATGCTGGCTGTGCAAGATGTTGCGCCCAAATCTCTGCGGCTGTTCAGCGCCTCGGATGCGCAGATGTTGTTTGTTATTCATGGCACCAGCGCGAGCTATCAAATCGGCCACACAGGCTCTGAGGGACGCGCGCTGAATGCGCATAACCTGATCCTTTGGGAGGCGGTCCGGCGTTTGAAATCTGAGGGCGTCCTGCGACTTGATCTAGGCACATTGGACCGGGACAAGGCCCCCGATCTGGCACGATTTAAGTTGCGCAGCGGTGCCCAGACGCGTCACCTCGCCCCGGCAGCGCTGATGTAAAAGGCCGCGCAAAGCTTCCCCTGCGCGGCCTTTCTGATCATGACGTCGGACTTATTTCATCGCAGCGTCGGTGATCTCAAGCGTATAAGCCCCCACCGGTTCTTTGGTGATGACCGGATCGGAGCCACCCGACAGCAGCGAGGCCACCGTGCGCTCATAATCGGCCACATCCAAAGAGCCGTCGGAACCTTCGAGCAGTTTCGCCACTTCGGTCATCATGCGGACCTGATGGGTCATGGTTTGCGCGCCAGTTTCGTCATAGTCCAACACGATTTCAGCGGCCTCTTCCGGGTTGGCGGCGGCATAGGTCCAGCCCGCCATCGAGGCTTTCACAAACCGCGCCATTTTATCCTTGAACGCGTCATCGCTCAGGCTGTCTTCGAGCACATAAAGACCGTCTTCGAGCGTGGCGACACCTTGGTCTTCGTATTTGAAAGTGATCAGATCATCGGCGGAAATGCCCGCGTCGATCACCTGCCAATACTCGTTATAGGTCATGGTGGAGATACAGGCGGCCTGTTTTTGCAACAGCGGATCGACGTTGAAACCCTGTTTGAGAACAGTCACGCCGCCCTCGGAGCCATCGGTCGCAAGGCCCAATTTGCCCATCCACGACAGGAACGGATATTCGTTGCCGTAGAACCAAACGCCCAAGGTTTTACCTGGGAAATCTTCGGGGCCGGTGATGCCGCTTTCCTTGAGGCAGGTCAGCATCATGCCTGAGGATTTATAGGGTTGGGCGATGTTCACAACCGGTGCGCCGTTTTCACGCGCGGCCAAGGCCGAAGGCATCCAATCGACCATCACATCGGCCCCGCCGCCCAGCAAAACCTGCACGGGCGCCACATCCGGCCCCCCCGGCTTGATCGTCACGTTCAGGTCTTCGGCCTCATAAAACCCTTTTTCAAGAGCCACATAGTAGCCGGCGAACTGCGCCTGCGTGACCCATTTGAGTTGCAGCGTCACGTCATCGGCGGCAAAGGCGCCAGAACTCATAGCGGCCAGAGCGGCAGCGCTCGTCAGTAGCTTTTTCATCGAAATACAACCTCCAAGTTGTCGGTAATGCCGGGAGTTTGTCCCCCGGTGCATCGTCTTTGCGGGCTCACCCGCGTTGTGATGGGTGCCAGAAGGTCACCCGTTTCTCGATGGCCGACACGATCCCATAAAGGGCCGTCCCGGTCACCGCGGACACGACAATTTCAGCCCAAACCATGTCGGTTGCCAAGCGTCCCATCTCTGTCGAGATGCGAAAGCCCATACCCCGGATGGGAGAGCCGAAATATTCAGCAACAATCGCCCCGATCAGCGCCAAAGAGGTGGCGATTTTGAGGCCATTGAACAGAAACGGCAGCGCCGCAGGGCCGCGCAATTTCAGAAGTGTTTGTGTATGTGAGGCGGCATAGGTACGCATCAAATCCCGCTGCATCATATCCACTGCGGCCAAACCACCGAGGATATTCACCAGCATCGGGAAAAACACCATCACCGCAACCACCGCCGCTTTTGACTGCCAATCAAAGCCGAACCACATCACCATGATCGGCGCGAGGCCGACGATGGGCAATGCGGCAAAAAAGTTGGCGACAGGCAACAGCCCGCGTTTCAAAAACACAAATCGGTCGATGATCACGGCCAAGATCAGCGCCGCCAATGTGCCCATCCAAAGCCCATTGAGCGCGCCTTTGACGACGGTTTGCACCCAGTCTTCCCAAAGTGTCGGCCCAGAGGACAGGATCGCGGCCAAAATGGCCGAGGGCGGCGGCAAGATCGCGGGAGAGACGCCAAACAGGCGCACGCCAACTTCCCATAAAACGAGGACCAATAGGCCAAAACCAAGGGGCCAAAGCACCTGTTCGGCGCGTGTATCAGAGCGGGTCATAGCGCGCGCCCTCCCATGAGATGCCGTGCGGCTTTTTCAAAGCTGCCGACGAGGAAAATCAAAAGCCCGGCCAAGATGGCAGCGGCAAACAGCGCCGCCCACATGATCATCGGCTCGCCGAATTGCGATCCGATCAACATCCGCGCACCAAGCCCCGAGATCGCGCTGGTCGACAATTCCGCCACCACCGCGCCGACAAAAGACGCCGCGACCGCCACTTTCAGCGAGGCAAAGAAATAGGGCATCGAAGAGGGCAAACGTAGTTTCCAAAACACATCACTTTGGCGCGCGCCATAGGTGCGCAACAGGTCAAGCTGCATTTGATCCGGGCTGGTTAAACCTTTGACCATGCTCACCAAAACCGGGTAAAAACTAAGATAGGCGGCGATGATGGCCTTTGGCACCATTAAGGTGCCGGTTCCCACCGCATTCGAGAGCACGACAATGATCGGGGCAAGTGCGACGATCGGAATGGTCTGTGAAATGATCGCCCAAGGCATCAAGGTCAGCCGCCCGACCCGGCTCAACACGATCACCGTGGCCAGAGCCACACCGATGACAATGCCAAAGACAAAGCCCAAAAGCGTGGTTTTGAGCGTGATCATGCCCTGATAGACCATCGAGCGTTTCGAGGTGATTTTCTTCTCGACCGTGGTGTTCCACAGCTCGCTGGCGATCTGATGCGGTGCGGGCAAAAGCGGCCGCGATTGCTGCATCGTGTCCCTGAGCAAATCGGAAAACGTCACCTCTGTGCCCGCCCGTGCAGCTTGGTCATAGGTCCAAGTGCTGTTCATTTTAAACGCGGCACCGTACCAGATCACGATCAGTGCAAGCACGATGGTGACGATGGGGAGGATGTTTTTCATGCGTCATGCCCCGCGCGCAGGCCCTCACGCACCCGATGGGCAATTTTGATAAACTCTTCGCTGTCGCGAATGTCCAAAGGCCGATCTGGTGGCAGGGTCGATTCAATCACATCGGTGATCCGTCCCGGACGCGGACTCATCACCACGATCTTGGTCGACAGATACACCGCCTCCGGGATCGAATGGGTGACAAAACCGATGGTTTTTTGCGTTGCGGCCCAGAGTTTCAACAGCTCCTCATTGAGCTTGTCGCGCACGATCTCATCCAGCGCCCCAAACGGTTCGTCCATCAGCAAAATATCAGCATCAAAGGCCAACGCGCGGGCAATGGACGCCCGTTGTTGCATCCCGCCGGAGAGTTGCCATGGGAATTTCTTGCCAAACCCGCGCAGATCAACCAGATCCAGAACCCGATCAATATGACCTTTCCACTCCGATTTCGGAAAGCCCATAATCTCAAGCGGCAATTGGATATTGCCGCGAATGGTGCGCCACGGATAGAGCCCCGCCGCCTGAAAGACATAACCATAAGCCCTTGATTTACGGGCCTCTTCTGGAGTTAACCCATTGACGGTCAAGGTCCCGCCCGTCGGCGTTTCAAGCCCGGCGATACAGCGCAAAAACGTCGTTTTGCCACAGCCCGATGGCCCGATAAAAGAGACGAAATCGCCCTTGTTGATCTCAAGATTTACGTTCTTGAGCGCATGAACCGGCCCATCATTGGTCTGGAACGTCAGGTCCACGCCTTTGGCGTCAATCACTGGCTTTTTCATTCTATATTTTCCCTCGCTCTGGCTCTTATGCTGGAGCAATCCCTGTTGGTGGGCGGGCCGTTGTTCGGCCCTGCCCTTTTATTTTCAATACTTTAGACGCCCGTCACCGGAATGCCACTGCGCGCCACAGGACGCGGAGCTGTCAGTTCTTTCCATTTCGAAAGCGCCCTGTTCACCGTCGCATTAGCATCGCGGGCGACAAACTCACCATGGCCCTCTTTGGCCTTCAATTCCCCCAGATCGACGGCGACATAGCCGCGGGTCAAAACGTAACGCGGCAAGGCCGTGACTTCGATGCCCTCGAACACGTTGTAATCAATCGCGGAGGCTTGGGAGTCGGCCGAAATCACCTTGGACATCGACGGGTCCATCACCACAATATCCGCATCCGCCCCGACCAGGATCGCGCCCTTTTTCGGGTAACAATTCAAAATCTTAGCGATGTTGGTTGAGGTCACGGCAACGAATTCATTCATCGTGATCCGCCCGGTCTCGACGCCCATGGTCCACAACACCGGAAGCCGGTCCTCAAGCCCGCCCGTGCCATTCGGGATCTTGGAAAAATCACCGAGGCCATAGCGTTTTTGATCAGTGGTGAACGCGCAGTGATCGGTCGCGACACAGGACAGAGTGCCCGACGCGAGGCCGGCCCAAAGGCTGTCTTGGTGCTTTTTGTTGCGGAACGGCGGCGACATCACCCGGCGTGCGGCGTGGTCCCAGTCCTCGTTGAAATATTCCGTCTCGTCCAGGACCAAATGCTGGATCAAAGGCTCGCCCCAGACCCGTTTGCCGTTCATTTTCGCCCGGCGGATCGCCTCATGTGCCTCTTCGCAAGAGGTGTGCACAACGTAAAGCGGCGCGCCCGCCATATCGGCCAACATGATCGCACGGTTGGTGGCTTCGCCTTCCACCTGCGGCGGGCGGGAATAGGCGTGGGCCTCGGGGCCAGTGTTGCCCTCGGCCAAAAGCTGCGCCGTCAATTCGGCCACCACATCGCCATTCTCGGCATGGACCAAAGGCGTCGCGCCCAATTCGGCACAGCGCTTGAATGAGGCGTAAAGTTCGTCATCATTCACCATCAACGCGCCCTTATAGGCGAGGAAGTGTTTGAATGTATTGATACCTTTTTCCTCGGTGATGATTTTCATCTCATCAAACACCTGCTCGCCCCACCATGTGATCGCCATATGATAGGAATAATCACAGGCCGCCTGCCCGGATTTGTTGTCCCAGACCTTGAGACTGTCGAGCAGGCTCTCCCCCGGACTCGGCAGACAGAAATCCACCACCATCGTCGTCCCCCCCGCCAAAGCGGCGCGGGTGCCAGAGGCGAAATCATCGGCGGAATAGGTGCCCATGAACGGCATTTCCAAATGCGTATGCGGGTCAATCCCGCCCGGCATGACAAAACACCCGGTCGCGTCCAAAATCTCATCCCCTGAGAGGTCTGGCCCGATCTCAACAATCACGCCGTTTTCGATTTTCACATCGGCCTTATAGGTCAAATCGGCGGTGACAACCGTGCCGCCTTTGATCACCTTGCTCATGAGTTCACTCCTTGTTGCTCGGACGAGGCCGCGCGCGCCTCAGTCTTCTTTTGTCTTTAAATATCCTCGGGAGCACGAGGGGCGAGCCCCTCGTCCCTGCCCGCCCTCAGTCTACAATCTGAGCGGTTTCCAAAACGGCATGCAACAACACATCCGTGCCCGCCGCCGCCCATGCCGGGCTGATCTCTTCGGCCTCATTATGCGACAGACCATCGACACAGGGGCACATGATCATCGCGGTCGGCGCAACATCATTGATCCAACAGGCATCGTGACCCGCACCGGACACGATATCCATATGGCTATAGCCCAACCGCGCCGCGGCGTTGCGGACCGTGCCGACCAAGGTCTCATCAAAGGCGGGTGGTTCGAATTGGCCGGAAATTTCCGAGTGGAACGTGACCCCGATCTCCTCACAGAGTTTCGGCGCGCGCTCATAATATTCCGCCTCCATCGCATGCAGCACATCCGGCAAATGCGAGCGGAAATCGACGGTGAACACCACCTTGCCGGGGATCACATTGCGCGAATTGGGATAGACGTCGATATGGCCGATGGCACCCACCGCGCCCGGTTGATGTTTCATCGCGATCTCATGGACCAATTCGGTCAACAGGGCCAAACCGCGCCCGGCGTTTTTGCGCATATGCATCGGCGTCGAGCCGGTGTGGCTGTCCTTGCCCTCGACCGTACATTCAATCCAACGCAGGCCCTGCCCATGGGTGACGACGCCAATATCCTTGCCCTCGGCCTCCAAAACCGGCCCCTGTTCAATGTGCAATTCGAACATCGCATGCATCTTGCGCGCGCCAACGGGTTCGTCCCCGACCCAGCCGATCCGTTTCAATTCATCGCCAAATTTCAATCCCTTGGCATCCACACGATCATAGGCCCAATCCTGTTCATGCTTGCCCGCAAACACGCCAGACGCCAGCATCGCGGGGGCAAAACGGGTGCCCTCTTCGTTGGTCCAGTTGGTCAACACGATCGGGTGTTTGGTCTTGATGCCCAGATCGTTCATCGTGCGCACGGCCTCTAATCCGCCCAGCACCCCCAAAATGCCATCATATTTGCCGCCCGTCGGTTGCGTATCCAGATGCGAGCCCATGTAAACGGGCAGCGCATCCGGGTCCGTGCCCGCGCGCGTCATGAACATATTGCCCATGCTGTCGACGCCCATGGTCATCCCAGCCGCTTCGCACCATGTCTGAAACAAGGCGCGGCCTTGGGCGTCCTCATCGGTCAGAGTCTGGCGATTGTTGCCACCCGCGACCCCAGGGCCGATCTTGGCCATCTCCATGAGGCTCTCCCAAAGGCGTTCGGAATTGATTTTGAGGTTCTCGCCGGGTGCCGACATGGATCTTTCCTTTCGTTCATCAAATCGTTTGGGCGATGGACCCGCCCGCCTGTGCGCTGCACAGCCTTGGTCGCCATTTTGGTCTCTGCCGTGGTCGCCAACTTGGTTGCAGTCTGCTCAGGCGGTGCGCGCGTTGCATCCCCTATCGCCTACACTCAGCAGATTTGACCATTCGGTCAAGAGAAACACTAACAGCACTGTTCAGCCACAAAACCGTACATGTGCCAAAAAACCATGCAAACGGATCACAAGTCCGGTTTTAAGGCGATTCCCCCTTCGGTTTGGCGTTTTTTTTAGCAATTATAGACAGACTAACGCGAGAGGATCGGGGGCGGATGAGAATCGAACCAAAAATGCCGGGACGGCAACCACGCACAAGAATACAAAAAAAGAACACCGAGACCATATTAGAAGCCGCTTTAGAGGTCTTTTCTCAACATGGGTTTCGCGGTGCAACGCTAGATCAAATCGCCAAGGCCGCAGGTTTGTCCAAACCCAATCTGCTCTATTATTTCCCCTCAAAAGTCGCCATTCACCGCGCCTTGATCGACGGGTTGATGAAAACTTGGCTCGATCCCTTGCGTGAAATGAAAGCAGATGGCGACCCGGTCGAGGAAGTCATTGCCTATGTTTTACGCAAATTGGAGATGGCGCGGGAGTTCCCGCGTGAAAGCCGTCTGTTTGCCAATGAAATCGTTCAGGGCGCGCCAAACATCATGGACAAGATCGAAGGCGAGCTGAAAAATCTGGTCGAAGAAAAGGCGGCGGTGATCGAAGGCTGGATTGAGCAGGGTAAAATCGCGCCGTGCAATCCCTATCACCTGATCTTTTCGATCTGGTCCACGACGCAGCATTACGCCGATTTCGACGCCCAAATCCGCGGCATTCTGCACCCGGAGGGTGACGCGCATTTCGAACAGGCGCGGCACCATTTGGAAACCCTGTTCCGCCGGATGTTGACGCCATAAAGGATTTGGAAACCAAGTCGCGCCACCTTGAGGCGCGACAGGATGAAACGCGTTAACCAAAAGCAAAAATTTCCGTGGGTATTAACCCATGGGCAACCATAACCCATTATAAAGGACAGCGTGGGGGCTCCTGAAAAGAAGGAGCACGAGCATGACCAATGTAGCGGGAGTGCCAGCCTTTGGAGGTGGTGGCTTTGCCTTTAGACAGCCACCCGATCCACCAAGGCCTGCTGTGCCTCAGGTCGCTCAAACGGCGACAGATGGCTCAGCGACATTTACAAAGGGGAACGAACTTCCCGGCCAGAACGGCAGCAAATACACCAAAAGTGACTCTGCGGTCGATACTGCGAATGATGCGGCGGCACCCCAATCGACGGATGCCAAATCTGAAATGCAGAATCGGATCAAAGAAGATCTGCCAAAAGACATTCTGACCGGGCCGACGCCTGCGTTTCAGGCTTCTGTTCTTGAGGTCGAAAGCGATCTGCGCAATGTCATTGCCCAGTTCGAAGCCCGACGCAATCATGTCAGCGATGAGGCCGCCATTTCGGCAACGCCGCGTGGACCAGAGTCCCGTTCGCAGGCCGTGCAGCCTTTGACATCAGAGGGCACAGGTGCCGAAACCCAACGCGCCGCCACCGCAGAAGCGACACAGGCCGAGGTGCAAAAAGACGCAACAGAGGCCACTCAGGCCTTGGTGCAGACCTCACCAGAGGCGATGGACCCCGAGACCCGCTATGCCGGTCCGGCGGCCAATCCGCGTAGCCCGTACGATCCGGCCTAATCCACAGTCCGCGCCAGGATGGCGCGACCTAAGCATATGATATTTTGATGTTTTCATGACCAGGGCTTCGACCCGGCAGGACACTCATGCGCGCGTGAACCAGTCAGGACACGGGCAGGGTGGCGCTTTGCCCCATCGCTGCGTGAAAGCGCGCAAGAGATCACATCACCCAAAGTTCTGGACAGGCATGGTCTGTCCAGACCGAATAAACTGTGCGCATCAGGACCCGCCCGATGCGCACAAAGTCATGCTTTATTCTGCGTTATGCTTTATTCCGCCGAACAGGCGGCCACATTGTTGGGATGCGTGGTCCAGTTGGCATAGTCGCCAACGGGTTTGCCCGTGCGCTCATCCACCTCGCCTTTGTCCAATGTTTTCATGGTGATACAGCCTTCAACCGGGCAGACATTGACGCAAAGGTTACAGGCCACGCATTCGTCATCCATGACAGTGAACACCCGGTCCGGCGACATCGAAATCGCTTGGTGCGAGGTGTCTTCGCAGGCGGCATAGCAGCGCCCGCAATTGATGCAATCGTCCTGATTGATCACCGCTTTGGTCACATGATTGAGGTTGAGATACTGCCAATCGGTGACATTTGGCACCGCACGGCCAGAGATTTCCGCAACGGAGGTGAATCCCTTTTCATCCATATATTGCGACAGGCCAGAGATCATTTCTTCAACGATTTTAAAGCCATAGGTCATCGCAGCGGTACAGACCTGAACATTCGAGGCACCCAAAGCCAGGAATTCCGCCGCATCGCGCCATGTGGTCACGCCGCCGATCCCCGAGATCGGCAGGGTCGCCGTGGCCGGGTTGCGGGCAATCTCCGCGACCATGTTCAACGCAATCGGTTTGACCGCCGGGCCGCAATAGCCGCCATGGGTGCCTTTGCCGTCAATCATCGGCTCGGGCGCAAAGCTGTCGAGGTTGACCGAGGTGATCGAATTGATCGTGTTGATCAGGGACACCGCATCCGCGCCACCGCGCAAAGCCGCTTCGGCGGGCAAGATGATATTGGTGATGTTCGGCGTCAGCTTGACGATCACCGGAAGTCCCGTCGCCTCTTTGCACCAACGCGTCACCATTTCGATATATTCCGGCACCTGGCCCACGGCTGCGCCCATGCCACGTTCGGCCATGCCATGCGGACAACCAAAGTTCAGCTCGAACCCGTCACAGCCGGTTTCGGCGATGCGCGGGATGATGCTTTTCCAGCTTTCGGCGTCACACGGCACCATGACCGAGGCGATCAGCGCCCGATCCGGGAAATCCTTTTTGACGCGGGTCATTTCCTCAAGGTTGACCTCAAGCGGACGGTCGGTGATCAGCTCGATATTGTTGAGGCCCAAAAGACGGCGATCCGCGCCATGGATTGCACCGTAGCGCGGACCGTTGACGTTGACCACGGGCGGGCCTTCTTCGCCCAGGGTCTTCCAAACCACCCCGCCCCATCCGGCCTCAAAGGCGCGGCGGACGTTGTATTCTTTGTCAGTGGGCGGCGCGGAGGCCAACCAAAACGGGTTCGGAGAGGTGATACCGCAGAATGTGCTTGTGAGATCGGCCATGTCTTAGCCCTCCATCAGGCTGGCGTGAATGTCTTCGGCCGCATCGCGACCCTCGGCAACGGCGGTGACGGTCAAGTCTTCGCCGCCAGAGGCACAGTCGCCCCCGGCCCAAACCCCCGCCATCGACGTGCGACCCGTGGCGGATACGGCGATTTTGCCGCCCTCGATTTTGATCCCTTCGGGCGCGCCCACAAGGGTCTGACCAATGGCTTTGAACACCTGATCGGCGGCCAGACGGAAGGTCTCGCCCGTCCCCGTCAGCGTGCCATCGACCTCTTGAGTGAATTCAAATTCCATCTCGGCACAGGCACCATTGCCATGCACGGCGACGGGCGCGGCATGATAGATGATCTGAACGCCTTTCGAGGTCGCAAGCTCTTGTTCATAGTCTGAGGCCGACATCCGGTCTTTGCCGCGCCGATAGACGATGGTGACGTTTTGCGCGCCCAAAAGTTTGGATTGCACGGCGGCGTCCACGGCGGTCATGCCCCCGCCGATCACCACCACATTGCGGCCCACAGGCAGGGTAGAGAGGTCGGTGGATTGGCGCAGATCGGCGATGAAATCCACCGCGTCCAACACGCCCGCTTTGTCCACACCCTCGGCCCGCAGCGCATTGACGCCCGCAAGGCCAATGGCCAGAAACACCGCATCATAGTCGTCTTGCAGCGCGGCAAGTGTCAGCCCCTCGCCCAGCTTTTTGCCATGCTCGACGGTGATCCCGCCGATCTGCAACAACCAATCAACCTCGCTTTGGGCAAACCCGCCCGGCGCTTTGTAGGACGCGATGCCATATTCATTGAGCCCGCCAGATTTCGGACGCGCCTCAAACATCACCACATCATGACCCTTCATTGCCAAACGATGCGCGGCGGACAGGCCCGCAGGCCCGGCACCGACCACGGCAACGGTCTTGCCGGTGGCCTCTGCGCGGGCAAAGGGATGGGCGTTTTTCGCCATCAGCGTGTCGGTGGCATAGCGCTGCAACCGACCGATTTCGACCGGCTTGCCTTCCGCCTTTTCGCGCACACAGGCCTCTTCGCACAAGGTTTCCGTCGGACAGACCCGCGCGCACATGCCGCCCAGAATATTCTGTTCGAAAATCGTCTTGGCCGCCGCCTCCGGGGTTCCCGTGGCAATTTGGCGGATAAACAACGGCACGTCGATCGAGGTCGGACATGCGGTCATGCACGGCGCATCATGGCAAAAATAACACCGATCCGAGGCCACAAGCGCCTCGTGATGGTCTAAAACCGGATGCAAATCGGAAAACTGTGCGGTATAGCTTTCCGCCGGCAGGCGCCCTGCGGCGATTGCGGGCGTCATCGGACTGTTGGACATCGGGCTCGCTCCCTGTTAGCTGGCTTTTGTTGGTGTCAGGGTGGCAGGGTTGATTTTTTTATCAAGTGGTAAAATTTATCATCCCGTTATTTTCGAACCTTTCAGGCCTCTCACGCCAAAGAATGATGCGCGAACGCCCAAATCATAGGCAAAGTTTGCGGCACTCCCCCCTGATCGGAGGCCGATATCGGGTTTTCACGCAGCGTAACAACGCCTATATACGAACGATATGAACAACAGCCCGCTTTTAATGACGGGCGGCAGAAACCGAGTTGAACACATGACCAAGCAAAACGACGCCGACGTGGCTTTCATTCAGGCTCTCGCCGAACTGCTGACCGCAAATGACCTCACAGAGGTGGAAGTCATGCGCGAATATGGCGACAACGACAGCCTTAATGTCCGCGTCAGCCGTGCCCTACCGCAGATGATTCAGACGGTCACCGCACCGGCCCCCGTGGCCGCACCCGCAGCTCCTGCCGCGGCAACCCCGGTTGTGGCCGCCGCTGCCGATCCGGCCAATGATCCAAACGCTCTGGCCTCGCCAATGGTGGGCACTGCCTATCTGGCGGCCGAACCGGGCGCTGCCCCTTTCGCCAAGATCGGCGATCAGGTGTCCGAAGGTCAAACCGTTTTGATCATCGAAGCGATGAAAACCATGAACCACATCCCGGCGCCGAAATCCGGCACCGTCAAACGCATCCTCGTTGAAGATGGCACACCGGTCGAATTCGGCGCTCCGCTGATGATCATCGAATAAGGGATCTGATCCATGTTCGATAAAATCCTCATCGCCAACCGTGGCGAGATTGCCCTTCGGGTGATCCGCGCCTGTCGCGAGATGGGCATTCAATCCGTCGCGGTGCATTCCACCGCCGACGCGGATGCGATGCATGTGCGCATGGCCGACGAAGCCGTCTGTATCGGCCCAAATTCGTCGACCCTCTCCTATCTCTCTTTCCCCGCGATCATCGCCGCCTGTGAAATCACCGGCGCGCAGGCGATCCATCCGGGCTATGGGTTTCTCTCTGAAAACGCCGCCTTTGTGCAGATCGTCGAAGATCACGGGCTGAGTTTCATTGGACCGTCGGCGGAACACATCCGTCAGATGGGCGATAAAATCACCGCCAAGGAAACCGCCGAACGTTTGGGCATCCCGATTGTTCCGGGCTCCAAAGGCGGTGTGCCGGACGTGGACAGCGCCAAAAAAGCCGCCGCCGAGATGGGCTATCCGGTGATCATCAAAGCCACCGCCGGTGGTGGCGGGCGCGGCATGAAAGTGGCGCTGAGTGAGGCCGAGCTTGAGGTCGCTTTCCGCACCGCGCGCTCCGAATCCAAAGCCGCTTTTGGCAATGACGAGGTCTATATGGAGAAATATCTCCAAAAGCCGCGTCACATCGAAGTGCAGGTCTTTGGTGACGGTCAGGGCGGCGGCGTTCACCTTGGCGAACGCGATTGTTCGCTGCAACGGCGCCACCAAAAAGTATTTGAGGAAGCCCCCGGCCCCTCGATCACGCCCGAAGAACGCGCCCGCATCGGCGGCATCTGCGCCAATGCCATCGCTGAGATGGGCTACAAAGGCGCGGGCACCATCGAATTTCTCTATGAGGATGGTGAATTCTATTTCATCGAAATGAACACCCGTCTTCAGGTCGAACATCCGGTGACCGAGGCAATTTTCCGTCAAGACCTTGTGCGCGAGCAGATTCGCGTCGCAGCGGGCGAAAAACTGTCCTTCACCCAAGAGGATTTGTTGCTTGATGGCCACGCCATTGAGGTGCGGATCAATGCCGAGAAACTGCCGAATTTCACCCCCTGCCCCGGCAAAATCACCCAATATCACGCCCCTGGCGGTCTGGGTGTGCGGATGGATTCGGCGCTGTATGACGGCTATACGATCCCGCCCTATTACGACAGTTTGATTGGCAAACTGATCGTGCATGGCCGCGATCGCCCCGAAGCTCTGGCGCGCCTCAAACGCGCTTTGGGCGAATTGATCGTCGACGGTGTCGATACCACGATCCCGCTGTTTCACGCCCTGCTCGAAGAAAAAGACGTGCAAACTGGTGATTACAACATCCATTGGCTCGAAAAATGGCTTGAGACCAATCTCGGCTAAGGTCTTTGGATCATGTCAAAAAAGGCCGCGCCCCATAGGAGTGCGGCCTTTTCTTTTGCCCAAACCCGCGCCAAAGTCAGCCCCATGGATCACCTCGCCCTCACCCCAGAACTCATCTTGCAAGCCTATGCCAATGGCGTATTTCCCATGGCCGAGGGGCGCGACGATCATGAGATTTTCTGGGTCGATCCGCGCGAGCGTGGGATCATTCCGCTGGATGGGTTTCACATCTCCCGTTCCTTGGCCAAAGTGATCCGCTCAGACCGCTTTCGAGTCACCTTTAACCAAGATTTCGAAGGCGTCATGGAGGGCTGTGCCGATCGCGATGAGACCTGGATCAACGACACGATTTTCGAACTTTACGGCGCGCTGCACGCAATGGGTTTTGGGCATTCTTTGGAAATTTGGCAAGGCGAGCAGCTTGTCGGCGGCACCTATGGCCTCACACTCGGCACCGCGTTTTTTGGCGAAAGCATGTTTTCGCGCGCCCCGAATGCCTCAAAAGTTGCGCTGGCCTATATGGTTGCCCGGCTCAACCGCACCGGGTTTACCCTGTTTGACACGCAATTCCTGACGCCGCACCTCGCCTCGCTTGGCGGGATCGAAATTCCACGGGCACAGTATCGGGAATTGCTGCGAAACGCGTTACAGGCACGCGCCGACATCACCGCACTGGCGCGGGATTTGACACCTCAAGAGGTGGTGCAGGACAGCGGCCAGAGGTCGTAACGCTGATGATCCATCGCGTTTAACGCCGGGCTTGAGGCAACCATCCAACCGGAAAAGGCCGGAGCCTCCATGCCCTCAACCCGCACGACCAGATAGGCATAGGCATCCCCCGAAGGGTTGCCCTTGGGCGAACGACAATCACCCAAAAACACCTGAATGCGGCCAAAACTGGTGGTTCCACCGACATCAAGCGACAGGTCTTCGACAGCGCCGGTGAGCTTATCCAGCGCGCGCACCGTGGCGCCTGAGCCAGACACCACCTCTTCTTGCAATTCGGTGGTGATGTCTTGCAATTCCTGTTGATAGCCATCATTGGGCAGGTTTTGCAGATCCTCAAGCGACAAGCCGCCCGTGCCAAACCCGGCCACGTCGCCCTCATCCAAAGGCGTGATCACAATGGAATCCAGGTCGGTTTCCAGATCGTCACCAAATCCCGCCTCTTGCGCCGAGATCGGCGTCGAGAGTGACAGCATCAGGATCAGGGCCGGAAGGTGACGTCTCATTCTGTGCTGCTCCCAGAGTCACTTCCGGTGTCGCTTCCGGTAACGAATTTCAACATCAGATTGATCAGGCTGATCGAGCCTTGGGTGTCGGCAATCACTTGGCCGTCTTCGAAATTGAACATTGATCCGCCGGGCACAAGCTCGACAAAATTGCCGCCCAATAGCCCCTCAGAGGAAATCAACGCGGCGGTGTCGTCGGGCAAAACCACCGATTTATCAAGCGTGAGCTGCGCCTCAGCCCGGTATGTTTCGGGGTTGAGGTCCAGCGCGGTCACCGTGCCGATTTTCACCCCCGCCAAACGCACATCCGTGCCAGAGCCAATGCCCTCGGCGGAGCGGAAGGAGGCCGTGAGGTGATACGCGTCCGTTGCCCCGGAGGAAAAACCCGTGACCTGTCCGGCGTAGATGAGAAAGCCCAGTGCGAGGGCGACAACGCCCGCGCCAACGGCAACTTCTGTCGTGTTTTCAGACATAAATGGTCCGCCCTTGTTCAGGTTGCTGCGGGTCGGGCGGCCTTATTCAGGCTGCCAAGCCTCATAATCCTGACGCAGAACCGGGTTGGCTTTGCGGATCGAGCCCGCAGGCGCGTAAGCGGCGATGGTGCCCGTGAGGTTTTCAACATGGGGCTTTTCCCAAGTCTTGTGCTCAAGCGCCTCATGGCCCGGATGGTTGGCAAAGGTGTGGTGCAGCCAGCCATGCCAATCAGGATTCACGCGGGAGGCCTCGACCTCACCGTTGAAAATCACCCAGCGGCGGCTGTCATCTTCGTTGCGGAAATAGAAATTGCCTTGGGCGTCCTCGCCGACCTTGATGCCATGGCGCCAGGTGAACAATTGAGTGCCAATGGTTTGGCCCTTCCACCAGACAAGTGCGCGCAGGACAGTGTTCACGATACCCATGGATCCGGTCACCTTTCGTAATTCGCTTGTCGCAATCTATGACCCATCCGCACGCCAAGGTCCAGAGGGCAGCCACCTGTGCCGGGCGAGTTTTCGCCGCAGAAGGCCAAAAAACGCCCCCCGCCTCACAGGGAGACAGGGGGCAAATGTCAGCACACAAGGATCAGCGGATCAGGCTGTCGCTTCCTTGGTCTTCTCATCCGAGTAGATCATCAACGGCTTGGCCGAGGACATGACCGCATCGTCATTCACCACCACTTCGGTGACATTATCCATGCCCGGAAGTTCGAACATGGTGTCGAGCAGGATGTCTTCGAGGATTGAGCGCAGACCACGCGCACCGGTTTTGCGTTCAATCGCACGTTTCGCGATGGAGGTCAGCGCGTCCTCGGTGAAGGTCAGCTTGGCATTTTCCAACTCGAACAGGCGCTGGTATTGTTTCACCAGTGCGTTTTTCGGTTGGGTCAAAATCGTGACCAAAGCGTCTTCATCCAAATCTTCGAGCGTCGCCAGAACGGGCAAACGACCAACAAATTCCGGGATCAAACCGAATTTCAACAGGTCTTCCGGCTCGAGTTGCTTGAACATCTCGCCGACGCCTTTGTCTTCGTCGTTTTTCACATCCGCGCCAAACCCCATCGCAGTCCCTTTGTTGCGCTGCGCGATGATCCGGTCGAGACCGGCAAAGGCCCCGCCACAGATGAACAGGATGTTGGTGGTGTCCACTTGCAGGAATTCCTGCTGCGGATGCTTGCGCCCGCCTTGCGGCGGCACGGAGGCGACGGTGCCTTCCATGATTTTCAGCAAAGCCTGTTGCACGCCCTCGCCCGACACATCGCGGGTGATCGAAGGATTGTCGGATTTGCGGGTGATTTTGTCGACCTCGTCAATATAGACGATGCCGCGCTGCGCCCGTTCGACATTATATTCAGACGCCTGAAGCAGTTTCAGGATGATGTTTTCGACATCTTCCCCGACATAGCCCGCCTCGGTCAAAGTCGTCGCATCGGCCATGGTGAAAGGCACGTCGAGAATGCGCGCCAATGTTTGCGCCAAAAGGGTTTTCCCGCAGCCGGTCGGACCGATCAAAAGGATGTTCGACTTCGACAATTCGATGTCACCATTGCCTTTGGCCGCGTGATTGAGGCGCTTGTAATGGTTATGAACCGCCACAGACAGCACGCGTTTCGCTGTCGCCTGACCGATCACATAATCATCGAGAACCTGACAAATATCGCGCGGGGCCGGAACGCCCTCGGAGGATTTCAGAGCGGAGGATTTGGTTTCCTCGCGAATGATATCCATGCACAGTTCGACACATTCGTCACAGATGAAAACGGTTGGGCCCGCAATCAGTTTGCGCACCTCGTGCTGGCTTTTACCGCAGAACGAGCAGTAAAGCGTGTTTTTGCTGTCACTACTGGACGAATTGCTCATCACATTCCCCTAAGGACCCGGAACTGGGCCGTCTTTAATAAATCTGGTTGAGCCCCATGCGGCGCTCAACTTTGCCCTGAAATGGCCGCCCCCAAAGGGGGCCGCCCATTGCCCTTGTTCCCCTGAGTGTAAGACAGCGATTTTTCGGGCACAATGGCAAAATCCCGATCGCACTTAACAGCATCGCACGGCCAATGACCCGTCCCCGATCGACCCGGATGCATCCAAGCCGATCAGAGCCTTTGATCTTACTCTTCCGGCACCGCGCGGCTTTCGACGATTTCGTCAATCAAACCGAACGCTTTGGCGTCTTCCGGCGACATGAAATTGTCGCGTTCAAGCGCATCTACCACGGTGTCCATGGTTTGCCCGGTGTGTTTGACGTAAATCTCATTGAGGCGATCTTTGAGTTTCTGGGTCTCTTTGGCGTGGATCATGATGTCCGTTGCCTGACCTTGGTAGCCACCGGAAGGTTGGTGCACCATGACGCGCGAATTGGGCAGCGAGAAGCGCATCCCCTTTTCGCCCGCAGTCAACAAAAGCGACCCCATCGACGCCGCCTGCCCCATCACGAGGGTCGACACTTTCGGGCGGATATATTGCATCGTGTCATAGATCGACAGGCCGGAGGTGACGACGCCACCCGGGCTGTTGATATACATCGCAATTTCCTTTTTCGGGTTCTCGGCCTCAAGGAACAAAAGCTGGGCACAGATCAGCGACGACATGCCGTCATGCACCGGGCCGTTGAGGAAAATGATCCGCTCTTTGAGCAGGCGCGAGAAAATATCATAGGCCCGTTCGCCACGGCTGGTCTGTTCAACGACCATGGGAACGAGGGTATTCATGTAGGTATCAATCGGGTCTTTCATATACGCCTGCCTATTGCTTCTATGTGAGGTGTTAGCGCGGAAGTGTTACTTGAGTCTTAGTGTCGGACCGATGGGGCTGCAAGGGCACCCGGTTCTCAGATCGGCAATGTGAGCCGCCACAAGGGTGCACCCTGCCCCAAATTCCTTTGCGGATTTGTTATTTTTCCTTTGTGCGTCAAATGGATGCGAAAATCTCCACAGGAGCTTATGCGGGGGCGCACAGATGTGTGATTTTGCTGTGTTGCCAGTTTGCCTCACACTTAGATAAAATTTTAGGCAAAGTCTTCCAATCATCCGCCGCACCTTGCGCCCCGCGCTCCGCCAAACCAGCGCCCCGCAATTCGCCAAACCTGCGCCCCGCACTCCGCCAAAGATGTCAGGCCACGCGCGCGGGCAAAGCCACCAAATGATTGTCCCAAGCCAGCCCCGGAACCGCCGTCAAAGGCCGCATATCGTCTTTGAGCGCCAAAAGCGCACCAAACCCATCAGAGCCAAGATAGCCCGCGCCAAAAGGCGCAAGACCACAGAGATCGGCGCGCAAAACCGCGCCCAAAAACGTGCCATCAGAGGTAAAACGTTGTAACCGGCCCCCACGCGGCGAGGTGATCGCCACCTCGGACCCATCGCCGGAAAAGGCAATCGACCCGGCATAGCCTTGCATCATCAAATGCTCGGCCAAATCCGCCTCGGCCAAGACCACCTCTTCACCGCGCCGATGCAACCCCAAAAGCGGCACAGGCTCCGCCGTATCGCCTTCCCATTGCATCGCAAAACCGACCTGATCGTCGGGGCCCACGGCCAGATGTCGGATCGAATTCTGGTGCAACTCAGGCGCAAGAACATGCTGCTCTGCGAGGCCGAAATCCGCGTTCAGATAGGTCAAAGACGGCTTCATCTCCGCGATGTTCAGTTTTTCGCGCCCCTCACCAATCTCTGGATGGGTGAAAATTCCGCCATTGGCGACCACAAGGCTGCCGTCCGAAAGTTCGCGAATGTCATGCGGGCCGATGCCGTGGCTTGGCACTTCGCCAACGCGTTTATAACCTTTCGCCCGGTCCCAGATGCCCAAAACACCTTTTTTCTCAGCATAATGGTTCTCTGGCGTCAGCATCAGATTGCCCTCGCCGACAAACACCCCATGGCCCATGAAATGATGGCCTTGAGGCGCATCCAAACGGTGGGTGACGGAGCCGGTGGCGCAATTCACCACCACGGCAAAGGTGCCGGGACGGCGGGCAAAGGCCACCGCTTCGGGTTTGCGTGGATGGGCGGCGGCGGCATGACCGCGGGCGGGCAAAGGCACGCGAAACAGGATTTGCGCCGCCCCATCCATACCGTAAAGCGCATAATCGCCCGAGGCATCACGCGCCGCCCCCAAATAGGCCGGAGATCCGGCATCGGCCCAGCTCAGACGCGGAACGAATGTGGCGGCGATGGCGGCTTTGATGAATGTGCGGCGGGAGGTCATGAGATGTCCTTTGAGAGGGAGAGAGGCAGTGACGAAGATCAATCGCCATCAGAGGCGTTGAACCCGGCGGAGACCCCCAAAGGCAGGCCGACATCATTGGCCAAAGCGCCCAACAGCGCCTCGATCCGCTGGCCAACGATCTCGGTTTTGAGCCGCTGCATCGGGTCAACAACGCCAGAGAAATCCGGGTCATCCAAGGCCTCGGCCAAGCCGATCACCTCGGCAAAAATCTCTTCGCTTTCGCTCATATCCCCCGGCGCCATGGCACGGGCCAAATCGCGCGCGGCAATCAGCGACAAGACCACATTGCGCTCGGACCGCCCCGAACGATAGGCCTCGGCACGGGTCGGGCGCGGCTTGTCAAACGTGCCGATCGGGCGGGCAATGCGTTGATCTTTGGTGTTTTCCAGCCCGGATATCAGCATGGTATAGAGCGCCTGAACGCTTTCCTGCGGCGTGAAATAATGCGGTTTCGCCGCAGCCCCCGCCTCGCGTAACGTGTCGGCAAACCCGTCTGGTGCGGTCCATTCTGCGTCGATCACCTGTGCCATCCGGCCCAGATCATGGGTGATCGCCTGAACCAACTCGCAAGAATAGCTGCCTGCCGCATAGTCCTCAAACGCGTCGTCATAAAGCATATATTCGAGCGCAAAGAACCCGCGTGCCGCAATGGAAACTTGCGAAAACGCCTGTGGGTCCTGCACCACCGGGTCCTTGGCCGCAATCAAATCGGCCAGAGCGCGCGGGATCAGGCCCTTTTTGTCGGGCCAAAAGGCGATGGCCAAAATGCGGCCATTGGTCTCAAGCGGCCCCATATGCAGATGTTGCAGCCCCATCCACGCGTCAAACGCGGCGTTATAGGCGGGTTTGACAGCCTCGGGCGTACAATCAGCGGCGGCAGCATCCGACAGCGCCGTGGCGGCCTGATCAAACCGCTCAACCGCCGGAGTCGCATGCAGATCCACCGCCCTGATGAGCGCGTCTTGTAGCGGGTCGGCCAGAACCGGTGCCGTGAAACTCAAGGACAGGCACAGCCCCAGGGTCGAGGTGACAAGGGAAGTGGTAGGAAATCTCATACGCATATGTCCTCACAGACTTTCCAGGAACCGGATCAAAGCGGCACGATCCGATTTTGACATCAAACTCACGGCATCGCGCGCCGCTTGCGCCTCCCCACCATGCCACAGCACCGCCTCCAAAAGCGAGCGCGCCCGGCCATCGTGGAGGTAGCTCGTAACCCCGGACACCTGCGCCGTCAAACCGATCCCCCACAACGGCGGCGTGCGCCACTCAGACCCGGTGGCGCGGCCCTCGGGGCGATTGTCCGCCAAATCCGGCCCCATGTCATGCAAAAGCAGGTCACTATAGGGCCAAATCAGTTGAAACGACTGCGGCGCGGCGGTCGCGCCCTCAAGCCGGTGGGTGACAAATTTCGGCACATGACAGGACGTGCAGCCCGAGGTGTAAAACATCTCCTTGCCACGCAGGACCTCGGGATCAGCCACATCGCGGCGCGCGGGCACGGCCAGATTGCGGGCGTAAAAACTCACAAGATCAAGGCCGGATTGATCAATCTCATCGCCGCGTGCATCCCCCCCGCCATCGGGAGCCGTGCGACAGGCAACCTGTTCCGCCGTGCAATCGCCAAAGGCCGTGGGAAACAGCGGCGTGGAAATGCCAATGTCGCCATGAAAGGCGGCGGCGGATTGGTGTTCGACGCTCGGCTCTCCGGCCTTCCAACCAAATCGGCCCAGCATCGGCGCACCCTCCCGCTTTGACCAAACCAGATTGGGACGGCCAGAAATCCCGTCCCCATCCCGGTCCTCAGGGTCGGCATGGGCCAAAAGATCCCGCGCCGGGATCGCCTCCAACAGGCCCAAACCAATCATCGGAGTGGCCACACGTGGCGAGATTTGCAGATCCTTGGGCAAAGCACCGTAACCGGGATTTGAAATGGCGTAATTCGGCCTGCGCAACATCACAACCTCACCGTCAGCCTCACCGTCAGCTAAGGCCACGGGGATCTCGGTATAGGTGATCTCCATCCGCCCTTCGGCAACATGGCCCGTGACGGCAAAATCCTGCAACTGGCCGCCATATCCCGGCGCAGGGCGGGTGCGTGGCGTGGTGTTTGCCCCGTCAAGATCGGCCAAATAGGCCTCGATCTCGGTCAAAGCCGCAGTTTGCGGCGCGGGCACAGAGAGACGCAAAAACATCGACACGCGGCTGTCGTCTGCGTGTTCTGGCGGATGCCCGCGCCCGTCATTGACATGGCACCTCATGCAGGAGCGCGCATTGAACAGCGGCCCCAATCCGTCCGACGCCTTGGTCGAAGACGGCGACGAGACCCAGAGCTTGGCAAACAGCGCATGGCCCAATTCGAAATCGAACTGATCGTCCAAGGGCAACGTGGTGGGCGGCAGAGAAAACACCGTGTCATCCCCCGTATCGGCCACGGTGCCCGCGCCGCCTTGGTTGGCCTCAAACGGCTCTGGCGCGGTGAAATCAACCGCCGGGGCGGTCACCGCATTGATCCGCGCCTGCTCCTGCGCCGTGCGGGGGTGGCTCGGAAAAACCGGGTCGCTTGAGGTTCCATCGGCCCCGCCCGCCTGCCCGGCCAACACCGACAAAACGCACAAAGCCCCGATCAAACGCGGGGCCTGTTTCACATGTGGGGAAAGGATAAGCATAGATGTCCTTGCCAAATGGCGGGGTTTCAACGCGCGGCGCTACAGGGGGGCCATAGGGGGAGCCATAGGGGGGGGCCAAAAGCCCCCCACGCATGTGTTTTTGCCTCGGGTTTATTCAAACACGGCGGAGGGGTTGTCCAGACTGTCAGAGCCCTCAACCGAGACCTCGCCCGCTTGCAAAACCGTCACCGCCCGCTCGATCGAGCGTGTTTGCAGCACAAGGGCATCGACCGCCGACATGATCAACGCCTCGCCCGCCGCATTGCCGCGCGCGAGCATTTGGTCATAGGAGAACCCGGCTTCGGCGGCGGCTTTGATCTGACCCAATTCGGCCACCGAATGATCCACCGCAGCACTCAACGCCGCACCCGCCTCCGGGTCCGCCGCAGTCAACAGATCGGCAAGGCTTTCGCCGCTAATCAAGGTTCCATCCGTGCGCACATATTGGCCGGTGTAGACATTGCGCATCCCCAAACCGTCATAGAAATGCGAATTGTGGGTGTTGTCGGAGAAACAATCATGCTCCTCTTCCGGGTCATTGAGCATCAGGCCGAGCTTCATCCGTTCGCCACCCAATTCGCCGTAGGACAAGGACCCCATGCCGGTGAGCATCGCCACAATACCTGCTGCCGGATCGGCCAGAACCGTTTCACGCGCTTCGCCGCCCTCGGCCCATTGCCCGACCATATACTCAAGGTCAGACATCAACAGATCGGTGGCCGCAGTAAGGTATTGCCCGCGCCGGTCACAGTTGCCGTTGGTGCAGCCCTCGCCCACGACATAATCGGTGTAGGGGCGGTTGCCCGCACCATGCTCGGTGCCGTTCAAATCCTGCCCCCAGAGCAGGAATTCGATGGCGTGATAGCCGGAGGCAACATTGGCCTCGACCTCATCCGCCTCATGCAATGTCTCGCCAATCAGCTCTGGCGTGATCTTGGTGGCGTCAATCTCGGTGCCCGACAGGGTAAATTTCGGCGTGGCGATGACATTGAGCGCGGCATAGTCGTTTTCGTCCGTCGGCCCGCCATAGGAAGCGTCGACATAGTCGATCAGACCTTCGTCAAGCGGCCAAGCGTTCACCTTACCCTCCCAGTCATCGACGATGGGATTGCCGAAACGAAAGACTTCAGATTGCTGATAGGGCACACGGGCGGCGATCCATGCCGTGCGCGCCGCTGTCAGGCTTGCCTCAGACGGATCGGTCAACAGCGTGTCAATGGCTGTGCGCAACTCCTGCGCCTTGATCAAAGCGTCCTCATACGTGGCGTGGCCGATCTCGACATAGGTGTCCACCACCTCTTTTTCGCCCGCAAAAGCCGGTGCCAGTGGCAGGGTGGCGGCGAGCAGTGCCGTCGTCATGCGTTTCATCAGTCTTATCCCTTTCCTGTGCCCCGCCGCCTCTTTGGGCGGTCAAGATCACGTTCCATTTGCCCCCGCGTTCAGGCGGGTGCTCACGGATCAATAACTGACTTTTTTAGTATGTTATGTCAATCCCGATTGTTTTAATTGGGATTTAGATCGCCCCTGTCTGCGGCACACTCAAAGGAAACCCCACAAGACTTTGTTTTCACACCTCAATCCAAAGTCTGACGATAGCGCCGCAAGGCCACAACCACCACCACGACCAAGATCACCGCAATCGCCAACATATCCGGTGCAACCTCGCGCAGACCGCCATCTTTCAGCATCACCTTGCGGACAACCCGCAAAAAATGCGTCGCGGGAATCGCTGTGCCAAGCGCCTGCGCCCAGCCCGGCATCGCCGCAAACGGGAACATGAACCCGGACAAAAGAATGGTCGGCAAAATGGTGAAAAACGACAGTTGCATCGCCTGCATTTGCGAACGCGCCATGGTGGAGACCAAAAACCCGATCGCCAGATTGACCACGATATAGAGGTTGAAGCCCAGGAAGAACGCCAAAAAAGACCCCTCGAACGGCACGTCAAACAACACCCGCGCGGCGATCAGAAACACCAGCGTTTGCACATAACCGACAAAGACATAGGGGATGATTTTGCCCAACATCACCTCGGCGGGCGTCACCGGCGTGGCGATCAGGCTTTCCATCGTGCCGCGTTCTGTTTCGCGCACAATCGCCACCGCCGTGATCATCACCATGGTCATCGACAGGATCACCGCCAAAAGCCCCGGCACGATGTTGGTCGAGGTCTTGCCCTCGGGATTGAACGCCCGGTGGATGACCATGTCAAACGGCGCAGGCGCGCCCGCCGCAAAGGCCAGAGGCCCGGTCAGGCTTTGCGCAATCGCGGTGTTGACCACGCCGTTGATCGCGCCAATCGCGCCCCCCGCCGCCACCGGATCGGAGGCATCCACCGTCAACAAAATCTCGGGGCGTAGCCCCCGGATCATATCGCGATCAAACCCCGGCGGCACGGTCAGGATCACCGTGGCGCGACCATCGCGCAACGCCAGATCACTTTCCGCCTCAGAGGTCGAAATCCCAATGAAATCAAAATATTCAGAGGTGTCCATTGCCGTCGTCAACGCATGCAAAATCGGGCTTTCCTCGGTCATTTCCACCAAGGTCGGCAGGTGATGCGGGTCGGTGTCGATGGCATAGCCAAACAGCAAAAGCTGCACCACCGGAATGCCGATCATCATTGCAAAGGTCACGCGGTCGCGACGCATTTGGATGAATTCCTTGACCAGAACCCCGGCAAAGCGCGCCCATGAAAAGAACCGCCCCCGCCCGCTCATGATGCCCCCTCCGGCTCTGCACCAATCTCTGCACCAATTTCTGTGCCAAAATTGTCGCGCGCCCCGGCCATGAGGTAGATAAACGCCTCCTCAAGCCCGGCCTTTTTGGCGCGCCACACGTGCGTTCCATGCGCGATTTCGCGTTGGGCCAGCGCCTCAAGCGCCGCTTTGTCCGTGCCTGACACATGCAATTCCGACCCAAAGCGGATCACCTGCCCGGCCGCGGCGTCCTGTTTCAAACGGTCCTCCAAAGGCGTCAAATCCGGCCCCGTCACCACGAATGTGTGCAATCCGATCTGGCTGGGGATCTCGGACGCCGCCCCGTCGATCAGCTTTTTGCCATAGGCGATATAGGCGATGTGGTCGCATTGCACCGCCTCGTCCATATAATGGGTCGACACCAAAACCGTCACGCCCTTGGCGCTCAACCGTCTGATTTCATCCCAAAAATCGCGCCGCGCCTTGGGGTCCACCCCCGCTGTCGGTTCGTCCAATAGCAACAGGTCCGGCGCGTGGATCATACAGGCCGCAAGCGCCAAACGTTGTTTCCAACCACCCGACAACGTGCCCGCCAATTGATGCGCCCGGCCCTCAAGCCCGAGATCGCGCACCGCATCTAAAACCTGTTGCTTGCGGTTCGGCATATCAAACATCCGCGCCACGAAATCGAGGTTTTCCGCGATGGTCAGATCTTCGTAAAGCGAAAACTTTTGCGTCATATAGCCAACGCGCTTTTTGATCTCGCGTGACTGTTTGACGATGTCGAGACCAAGGCAATGCCCTGCCCCCGCATCCGGCGTCAGCAATCCGCACATCATCCGAATGGTGGTGGTTTTGCCCGACCCGTTCGGCCCCAGAAAGCCATAAATCGCACCCTTTTTAACCTCCATATCAAAACCATCGACGACCTTGCGGGTGCCAAAAATCTTGGTCAATCCGCGCACGGAAATGGCGATGTCATCGGCGTGATCAGACCCCGTTTCCATGGCCTATTTCCCCACCGCTAAGGCGGCATCGACCGTGATTGGCTGTCCCGGCAAAACGCCCTTTGGTTCGATCACATCGGCCTCGACCCGGTAGACCAAGCGGCCGCGTTGTTCGCGGGTGTAAAGGATCGGCGGAGTGTATTGCGGGTCCGAGGCCATGCGGGTGATTTTTGCTGTCAAATCAATCGGACAGCCATCGCAACTCACCTGAACCACATCGCCAGACTGCAAATCCGCGCGCTCAGATTCCGGCACGAAAAACAGCGCCGTCAGATCGCCCGGCGGCAACAGCGCCACCACGGGCACCCCGGTCGCTGCCACTTCGCCCGCGTCGAAATAGACCTTGTCGACCCGCCCCGCCTGAGGCGCGCGCACCTGTCGGTCGTCAAGGTTGGAATGCGCCAAATCGACCTGCGCGCGCGCCGCCTCTACCCCCGCTTCGGCGGCCACACGTTGCGCCGCGCGCGCCGGCAACTCCGCCACTTTCAACTGCGCTTCAAAATTGGCGACCGAAGCGGCCGCTTCGTCCACCGCCGCCTGACCATCATCCACCGCCGCTTGCGTGGTCGCGCCTTTGGCCAACAGCGCCTTGGCGCGGTCCAGACGGGTTTGGGCAATGTCATAGGCCACGCGGGCTTGCCGCAAAGAGGCGCGGATGACCTCGGTTTCGGCCTCGCGCGATCCGGTGGACAGGTTTTCCAACTCGGCCTGAGCCTGTGCCAATTGCGCCTCGGCGCTGCGTAAACTGGCCTTGGCTTGATCGTCCTCCAGGGCAAAAAGCAAGGCCCCCGCCGCCACATCCTGACCTTCTGTCACCGCGATTTGATCAATCCGCCCACTGGCGGCAGCGGCAGCATAGATGTAATCGCCCTCGATATAGCCGTCATAGACATAGGGCGGCGCGGGGGTGAATCCCGGATAGATCGCGGTGATGACAGCGACAATCCAGCTTGGGAGATCAGCCATGGGACATGTCCTTTTGAGGTGAGCGATCGGGCGATGGGTCTGGTTCAAGCCCGGCAAAAAAGATCGACAGATGGGTGTCGAGCAGTGTGGTGAATTTCATATCACCCGGAACAGCCCCCGAAGGACGGATGCCAAACACATCCTCCAACATCACATGCATCAAAAACGGTCCGATCAAACAGCGCACCGCCATCTCCGGGTCAATCTTGCGGATGTATCCGCCCTCCACCGCCTGTGAAAACAGCGCGGTGAGCGCGGGAAAGGCCGTGCCGATCACCTGTTCGCGGTACATTTCGGCCAGTTTCGGATGGCTCGGAGCTTCGCGGATGATCAGTTTTGGCACGCCCAGAACCCGCGGATCAGAGACGCGTTCGACAAAGATTGGCACGAGCCGGGTCAAAAGCGGGCGCGGATCGCCCCGCCACGCGGTGATGTGATCCGTCATGTTTCCCACAAAACTGCCGACTGCGCGATGCACCAGTGCTTCGATCACCGCGTCTTTGGACGGGAAATAGAGGTAGAGCGCGCCTTTCGAGACGCCGGCGCGGCTGGCAATATCTTCGACCCGGGTGCGGTCAAATCCCTTTTCGGCGAACAGATCGAGTGCTGCGTCCAAAATCTCGTCTGGACGCGCCTCTTTGCGACGGCGGAATTTTGGTTCTGTCTCGGGCTGATCCGTCTTGGGCTGATCCTCAGGCTGCACTGTCACGGGAGGCTCCTGTTGAGTCGCAAATAAGTAACTGACCAGTCATTTATTTATTTTAAGCCGCCGAGTAAAGATAAATCGTGCCAGACTGGTTTTGCGCAACAGTCCTGCGCCGCCAACAAGGCCTCTCCCGATCCCCCAGACCTCAATCGGACGCGACATAAAACATCCCAAAAAGCCACCGTGAAATCATAGAGTTGCGGGGCGGATCAAACCCATGCGGGCCTTGATTTATGTCAACGCCACACCCGCCAATCCCCGCGATGCTGTGCCAAGCCAGACCTCATAAGGCATCTGACATGTCCCATCCTGTAGACCCAAAAGCCGACACAGCCCTCGGCACCAAACGCAAAGATTTCACCCCCGTTGTCGATCACACCAAGACCGGCGGCACGGGTCCGGTGCGCCGCCAAATCCCGCAATATGTGACCCTGACCCCGCCCTGTGCGGCGGCCTGTCCGGCGGGCGAGAACATCCGCGACTGGTTGGCGCTCGCGATGACGGGCGACTACCGCGAGGCCTGGGACATTCTGACCGCAGATAACCCGATGCCCGCCGTGCATGGCCGGGTCTGTTACCACCCCTGCGAGGGCGGCTGTAATCGTGGCGAGGTCGACGCCTCGGTGTCGATCCACGCGGTCGAGCGGTTTTTAGGCGATATGGCCAATGAAAAAGGCTGGATGTTCAAAGCGGTCGCCCCGCCCACGGATAAAAAAGTGTTGGTCGTCGGCGCGGGCCCATCCGGCCTGTCCTGCGCCTATCACCTTGCCCGTCTCGGCCACAGGGTTGAAATCCGCGAGGCCGGTCCGGTGGCGGGCGGCATGATGCATTTCGGCATTCCCGCCTACCGGATGCCCCGTGCCGAATTGGCCCGCGATGTCGCCCGGATCGAGGCGCTTGGGGTGAAAATCACCCTCAATCATAAGGTCACCGACCTGATGGCGGAAAAGGCCGAGGGTGGCTTTGACGCGGTCTATTTGGCGATTGGTGCCGGGGCGGGCAAACATGTCGACATCCCTTTGAGAGAAGCGTCGAAAATCCTTGATGCGGTGCACCTGTTGTCCGATGCCTCCAAAGGCGACGCGCCGCTTTTGGGCCGTCGGGTCATCATCTATGGCGGCGGCAACACCGCGATGGATGCGGCACGCACGGCCAAACGGCTGGGTGCAACTGAGACCTTAATCGTCTACCGTCGCGACCGCGCCCATATGCCCGCGCATCAATTCGAGGCCGATGAGGCCATGGCGGAAGGCATTAAAATCAAATGGTTGACCACGATCAAAGAGATCGACGGGGAGGATTTGAAAGTCGAGCGGATGGAGATCGGCGCGGATGGGCGCGCTCTGCCCACGGGCGAATTTGAAACGCTGTCCGCCGATGCGGTGGTCTTGGCCTTGGGTCAGGAAACCGACAGCAGCTTTCTCAAGAACGTCCCCGGATTGACCTTCAGTTGGAATGGCACGGTCAAGGTCGATGCCACCCGGATGACCGGTGCGGCGGGCATTTTTGCCGGCGGCGATATGGTCCCCGACCAGCAAAGCGTCACCATCGCCACAGGCCACGGCAAACTGGCGGCCCGCCACATCAACGCATGGCTTGCGGGGACGACTTATGTGGCCGACGAGGCCCCCGCCTTGGTCACCGGCGACATGTTGCACCTGCCGGTCTATTCCGATGTCGATCCAAAGGAACAAGCCGCCCTGGCCACCAGCCAACGCCAAAGTTTTGACGAAGTCCTCAGCGGATTGTCGGAAAAAGAAGCCCGCTATGAGGCGTCTCGCTGTTACTCCTGCGGGTCATGTTACGAATGCGACAATTGCTTTGCCGCCTGCCCCGAAGACGCGATTGTCAAACTGGGAACGGGCTTGGGCTATGAGATCGACCCGGAAAAATGCACCGGCTGCCAAAGCTGTTTTGATCAATGTCCCTGCCATGCGCTTGAGATGATCCCGGAGGATCTTCACCATGCTTGATCACCCCCATACCACGCCCGAACACGCCATAATGGACGGCAACGCCGCCGTGGCGCATGTGGCCTACCGCGTCAACGAGGTCTGTTCGATCTACCCGATCACGCCATCCTCGCCGATGGCCGAATTGGCCGATGATTGGACCGCTTTGGGGGTCAAAAACATCTGGGGTGACATTCCGGTGATTCAGGAAATGCAATCCGAAGGCGGCGCGGCGGGTACGGTCCACGGCGCATTGCAAGCGGGGGCATTGACCACCACCTTCACCGCCTCGCAGGGCCTGATGTTGATGCTGCCCAATATGTTCAAAATCGCGGGCGAACTGACACCCACGGTGTTTCACGTTGCGGCGCGCTCACTGGCCACCCACGCCCTGTCGATCTTTGGCGATCACTCGGATGTCATGGCCGCGCGCTCCACAGGCTTTGCCATGTTGGCCGCAGCCTCCGTGCAAGAGGCTCATGACATGGCGCTGATTGCGCACGCCGCCACGCTCAAATCGCGCATTCCCTTCATCCATTTCTTTGACGGGTTCCGCACAAGCCACGAGGTCAACACGCTCAACCTCATCCCGGATGCGCAAATCCGCGCGATGATTGACGACGATCTGGTGCGCGCGCATCGCAAACGCGCTTTGTCACCGGAAACCCCGTTTATCCGCGGCACCGCGCAAAACCCCGACGTGTTTTTCCAAGGCCGGGAGGCATCGAACCTGTTTTACGCCGCCACCCCCGACATTGTCGCGGATGAGATGACGAAACTTAGCGCGATGACCGGGCGTCCCTACAAACCCTTTGATTACTTCGGCGCGCCGGATGCGACCCGCGTGGTGATCGCCATGGGATCGGGCGTCGATGTGATCGCGGCCACGGTGGCGGATCTGGTCGCGAAAGGCGAGAAAATCGGCCTCATCACCGTGCGGCTCTACCGTCCGTTTTCAGCCGCGCATTTCCTCTCTGCCCTGCCCCAAACGGTCGAAAAAATCGCCGTTCTGGATCGTTCAAAAGAAAGCGGGGCCACGGGCGAGCCGCTTTACCTCGACGTGATCTCAACCCTGATGGAGGCCGCTGCGACAGGCACCCGCGCCACCCTGCCCCGTGTGATCGGCGGGCGTTATGGGCTGTCCTCCAAAGACTTCACCCCAGCCCAAGCCAAGGCGGTGTTCGACAATCTGTCCAAAAACGCGCCAAAGCCGAATTTCACCGTCGGCATCCATGACGATGTGACCTTTACCTCCTTGTCCGTCGACCCCAGCTATGACATCGAAAAAGACACCATCGTGCGCGCGGTGTTTTACGGGTTGGGCGCGGATGGCACGGTCGGCGCCAACAAGAACTCGGTCAAAATCATCGCCCATGAGCCCGGCCATTTTGCCCAGGGCTATTTCGTCTATGACAGCCACAAATCCGGCGCGATCACCGAAAGCCACCTGCGCTTTGGCCCCGACCCCATTGCCGCGCCCTATCTGATCGCTTCGGCCAATTTCGTCGCCTGCCATCAGTTCCATTTCCTGATGAAAATGGACGTGTTGAAACTCGCGGCCCCCGGCGCAACCTTCCTGTTGAATTCGCCCTATGGGGCGGACGCCACATGGGACCGCCTGCCGCGTTCTGCGCAGCAAACGATCATCGACAAACAGTTGAAATTCTACGTCATTGATGCCTCGGCTGCTGCCCGCGAAGTCGGCCTTGGCGCGCGCACAAATACCATCCTTCAGACCTGTTTCTTTGCCCTCTCAAACGTCTTACCGCGTGATGAAGCCATTGCCAAAATCAAAGCGGCGATTGACAAAACCTACACCAAAAAGGGCAAACATATTGTCGATATGAACTTTGCCGCCGTCGATGGCGCGCTGGCGGGGCTGCATGAAATCGCGATACCGCATGATGCCACAAGCACGCTTGAGCGCCCCGCTTTGGTGCCGCATGATGCCCCCGATTTTGTCCGCGATGTCACGGCGAAAATGATGGAGGGCATCGGCGACGACATCCCGGTGTCCGCCCTGCCCGTCGATGGCACCTTTCCGTCCGGCACCGCCGCGTGGGAAAAACGCAATGTGGCCGAGGATGTGCCGGTTTGGATTGCCGATGAATGCATCCAATGTGGCCAGTGTTCCTTTGTCTGCCCGCATTCGGTCATTCGCGCAAAATATTTTGACGAAGAGCGGCTGTCAGCCGCGCCCAAAGGCTTTAAATCCGCGCCGGTCAACACCCGCGGCTACCCCGGCGCGCAGTTTGCGCTTGAGTTCTATTTGGAGGATTGCACCGGCTGCTCGCTTTGTGTCGAGGCCTGCCCGGCGGTGTCCGCCGATGACCCGACCCACAAAGCCATCAACATGGTGATCAAAGGCGATTTGCCCGAAAAAGAGCGCGAAAATATTGCGTTTTTTGAAAGCCTTCCGGTCAATGACCGCTCCCGCGTCGATTTCGCCAATGTGCGCGGCGTGCAGTTTTTGGAACCGCTGTTTGAGTTCCCCGGTGCCTGCGCGGGCTGTGGCGAGACGCCCTATGTCAAACTGCTGTCACAGCTCTTTGGCGACCGTTTGATGGTGGCCAATGCCACCGGATGTTCGTCGATTTACGGCGGCAACCTGCCCGTGACCCCTTGGACCAAAAACGCCGAGGGGCGTGGCCCGGCTTGGGCCAATTCTCTGTTCGAAGACAACGCCGAATTTGGCCTTGGCTTCCGCTTGGCGGTTGACAAACAAACCGATGTGGCGCGCGCGCTTTTAACAGACATGGCGCAGGAAGTCGGCGAGGATTTGGTCGACGCCATCCTCACCGCGCCGCAGGTCCGCGAAAGTGAAATCCGTACCCAACGCGAACGGGTCGCCGCCCTTCGGGTCAAGCTATTGAGCCTGCCGCAAACCTCTGAGGTTGAGCATCTGTTGTCGCTGTCCGATCACCTTGTCAAACGCGCCATCTGGCTCGTTGGCGGCGATGGCTGGGCCTATGACATCGGCTATGGGGGCCTTGATCACGTCTTGGCCTCGGGCCGCAACGTCAACATTCTGGTGATGGACACCGAAGTGTATTCCAACACCGGCGGGCAGGCCTCCAAAGCCACACCATTGGGGGCGATTGCCAAATTCGCCGCCGCCGGCAAACGCACCAATCGCAAAGACATGGCGCTGCAAGCCATCGCCTATGGCAATGTCTATGTGGCACAGGTCGCCTTGGGCGCGAACCCGCAACACACCCTGCGCGCCTTCCGCGAAGCCGAGGCGTGGGACGGGCCGTCGATCATCCTCGCCTATTCTCATTGCATCGCCCATGGGATCGACATGTCGAAAGGCATGGATCAACAAGCCAAGGCGGTGAAATCCGGCTATTGGCCACTGTTGCGCTATGATCCGGCCCTGCATGGCTCAGGTGAGCCGCCCTTCCGCCTCGACAGCCCGCGCCCGAGTCTGGCCTTCAAAGACTATGCCTATGGCGAGTTGCGGTATCGCGCCCTGACAAAATCGCGCCCCGAAGAGGCGGCGGACCTTTTGGCCTTGGCGCAAAAAGGCATCTTGGACAAATACCGCACCTATGAGGAATTCGCCGAGATGGAAAAAGGCCCGGACCCAAGCCGGGTGATGGGCACGGGGTCGTTTTGAACGAAGCGTCTGCGTTTCACAAAAACCGTCACATCATCCGGTCCAGACAGGATCGGGTGAATACCCCGCACTTTCAGTAAAGTTAAAGAGATCGTGAACTCTCCCCCAAAAACTTGCGTTTTTATGGGGTTAGCTTAAGTATGGCAAAGTTGGGTTGCTACCGCACCCTGCTGCCCAAAGGAGTCACGCATATGTTCACCCGTCGCCATTTTATTCAAACCTCCACCGCGCTGTTTTCCGCCACCGCCCTCGGCACGGTGGCGACATCGGCCATGGCCGCGACAAAAAGCGATTGGGAGACCTGGGATGCACAGGTGACACCCGCGAATTTCGATCTTGAAACCACCAATCCCTGGGATCTGCACGATCGCTTTTTGCCGCGCCGGGTTGAAGCCAATGCCGGTCTCGTCCCCGGAGACATCCATGTCGATGCGGTTGCGCGCTATCTCTATCTGATCGAAGAGGGCGGCACTGCGATGCGCTATGGCGTGGCGATTGGGCGGGACGGTCTCTATGAACCCGGCACCTATGCGATCAAACGCAAGGTGAAATGGCCAACCTGGACCCCGACCCCCAACATGATCAAGCGCGAGCCGGAAACCTACGCGCAATACGCCGATGGGATGGCACCGGGTCCGCGCAATGCGCTTGGGTCACGCGCGCTCTATCTCTACGTTGGCAACCGCGACACCTATCTGCGCATCCATGGCACGCCCTACCCGCGTTCTATCGGGTCGCGCGCCAGTTCGGGCTGTGTGCGGATGGTCATGGCCCATGTGATCGACCTCTATGATCGGGTCGACACCGGCGCCACCGCCCATCTTTATCCGGCGGAACGGGTCGTCACAGCGCAAAGCTGACACGACCCGCCCTCAGATCACATCGCCGTCAGTTGCGGTTCTTGTTGCTGTGCGCAAATCACGTTGCCGCGCGGGGTGCGCAGCGGCAACATTGTCGTCTCGACCGGACCAACATGCTGATACCAGAAACAGCCGTCTTTGGGGTTGAGCTGAACGGCATTGAGGTTTTGATCCGGGGCCGCGAGGGCAAGGACGCTCTCGGGCACCTCTTTGAGAAACCCCTCCGGCGTCACCTGTGTCATCGGGTCCGCGCAGCCCGCCAAAGCCACCAATCCCGCCAGTACAAAACCATATTTCATCGACTTTTTCCTTTTGCGTCACTCATCGCCAAAGCGTTTCGAAACCAAGCTGAGACACAACTTATTTACGAAACACATTCACCATCTATAGGGTTTGCGCGTGTCACGCCAAAGCTTTAAGCCAAGTTTGTCGCGAAACGCTTTAACTCCCCTTTAGGCATTTCCGGCCCGCCTGTCGCGCAGAAAGACGCCACACCTCTTTCGAGAAAGACAGAGGGCCAGATGTCACCCGTGTCAGTTCACAGGCGTGATCAAAGCCTCACCGGCAAAAAACGCCGCCAAATTGGCGCATTGCGCCATGGACATATCGCGGCGGGTTTCGACAGTCGAAGACGCCTGATGCGGCTGTAACAACACATTGTCCATCGCGATCAACCGCGCATCGACATGCGGCTCATTGTAAAACACATCCAACCCGGCACCTGCGATTTTGCCCTGTTGCAACGCTTCGATCAGCGCCTCTTCGTCAATGCATGTGCCGCGCGCGATGTTGATCACCACGCCCTGCGGCCCCAGCGCCTCGATGGCCGCGCGCGAAACATAGCCGCGCGTGCTGTCCCCGCCGACCACGGCGACCACAAGCCAATCGACCGCCGCCGCCAAAGCCACCACATCGGCGTGATAGGTCCAGCCGGGCGTGTCCTTTTGCCCCCGTGAGCAATAGTGAACCTCCATGTTGAATGCCGCCAAACGGTCGGCGATGGCGCGGCCGATCCGGCCCATCCCGGCGATGCCCACCTTGGCCCCGGACATTTTGCGATTGAGCGGCAATTCGCGCCCCGATGCCCATGTGCCATCCCGCACCCAAGCGTCGCCTTGCGGGATGTGACGCGCCCAGCCCAGCATCATCGCCACCGCCAAATCCGCCACATCTTCGTTCAACACATCCGGTGTATTGGTCACTTTGATCCCGCGCGCCGTCGCCGCCCCGACGTCGATCGCATCATAGCCGACGCCAAATTGCGCAATAAGTTTGAGATTGGGAAACAGGTCCATTTGTGCGCCATCAATCGCCCGATGGCCCTTGTTGGCAATGGCTTTGATCAAGGCGCGCTGATCCGCAGGCAAGGCCTCGCGGGCCTCTTTGGTTCCGGCACGCAACGCCGGGGCGACGGCCTCGACCCGCGCGATTTCATCCGGGGTGAAGCTGTCAGAAGAAATAAGGGTCACAGGATCAGACAGACGCAGGTCAGACATGGGGCGGGTCCTTTTCAAAACGAGAGAGCATGTATGGCGCGCGGCCTTGCGGACTGTGTCATTTGATCCCGGCGAGGAAAAGCGTAAATTGCCCGATGTCCCCTCGGGCTTCCCCTGCGCAGAGCCGCCTTGATCGAAGAACTGGTCGGGATCGACCTGCCCGAAATAGCGTTCTGGAGTCGCATATTGATTTGGGAAATGGGCCGGTTCAACAGCGACATGATGGCGATGGGCGGCCTTTCTGGCGCTTTGGGGCTGGGCGTGGTCGGCCAGTGGATGACCGACAGCCGCGGTCTGATGCTTGATCGGTTCGAAAATCTCACCAGCGCACGGATTTAATCTGTGGCTTTTCTAAAGGTTTTTCGGGAAAGACGGTTGACGACCGCCCACAAACGTATATACAAAGTTCAACCCGAACCGAGATATCACATGCCCCCCAAAAGCAAAAAAGACAGCAGCTTGATCATTCGCCTGCCCAAGGCCGACCGGGATGACTTTGTCGCGCTTTGCGAGAAAACCGGCACCTCGGCCTCACGCGAATTGCGCGAGCATATTCAGAAATTCATCAAGAAAAATAGCAAGAAAGGATCGTCCTCGTGAAAACGCTACTGGTCGCCAACAGCAAAGGGGGATCCGGCAAAACCATGACGGCGATCACATTGGCCGCGGCGTTGAAAGCGGCGGGGTTCAAGGTCGCTTTGGCCGATGCCGATCCGCAACAATCGGCGCGCCAATGGGGCAAACGCCGCTCTGCCTATGCGCCACATATCCCCCTGCTTGATTGGTCCGGCGCGGCGCGGCCCTCTGTGCCCAAAAAGACCGAATGGCTGGTGATCGACAGTGGTGCGGGGTTTGGCGCGGAGGAGGCAAAACCGTTTTTGAAAGACGCCGACGTCATGGTCACCCCGGTGATGGCCTCGATGTTTGACGAATTGGCGGCCAAAGGGTTTTTGAAATCCCTGCGCGACATCAAACAGATCAAAAAAGACAAAATCGACATCCTGCCCATTGGGTCGCGGATTGATCCAAGGCGCAAAGATGCACGGTTGCTAAAGGAATTCCTGGCGGCCAATGGTCAGGAGCTTGTGACCATGATCTCGGAACGCGCCGCCTATGTCGATTTGGCCCGCGAAGGCCTGTCAATTTTCGACCAAAAACAGGCACGATTCACCCCGATCAAACAGCAATGGCAGCCGGTGCTCAAACGCATGGGTGTCAAACTCTAAATTCAGGCGCTCTGGCCCACAGATTTTGCCCTCTGGCCGCATGACGAAGCGGTCAGAATCGGCAAATCTGCCCCGGCAAAGGCAGGTCGCCCGCGCGACTGTCATATTCGCGACTGTCATATTCATGACTGTCATATTCGCGACACAGCTCGGCGCTACCTCCATGCAACACCGCTTAGAGGACACTACGCGCATGATCCCATCCGCCTTCACCGCCACGGGCCGTTTTTATCGCGGCAATCTTCACACCCATTCCACGCTCTCCGACGGGATATTGGCCCCCGCCGAGGTCTGCCGTCGCTATAAGGCCGAGGGCTATGATTTCATTGCCCTGACCGATCATTTTGTCGGCGTTTACAACTATCCACTGGCCGACACTGTGCCATTTCGCGATGACGCGTTTACCACCATTCTTGGGGCCGAATTGCATTCCGGCGCGATGGAGAATGGCGAGCTTTGGCATATTCTCGCGGTCGGCCTGCCCGCCGATTTTACCCCCTCCAACAGCCCGGCCTTTGTGCCCGTGGACGACCAAGAAACCGGGCCCGAGCTTGCCCAACGCGCCCGCGACGCCGGGGCTTTTGTCGCCGTGGCGCATCCGCAATGGTCCGGCATGTCCCTCTCTGACGCGCGTTCGATCGAGGCCGCCCATGCGGTCGAGATTTACAACCACGGCTGCGCCATGGGCTGTGACCGCGCAGATGGAGCGTTTTATGCCGATTTGCTGCTCTCGGAAGGCCGTGATCTGACCCTGATCGCCACCGATGACGCGCATTTTTCCGAACCCGACCATTTCGGCGGTTGGGTCATGGTCAAATCCGAAGAGAACAGCCCTGAGGCGCTTTTGGACGCACTCAAACGCGGCGATTTCTATAGCTCGCAAGGCCCGGAATTGCGCCACGTTGAGGTCAGCGACAAAGCGATGACGGTGCAGTGCTCCGCCGTCTCCTCCGTGATTGTTCAGGGCCATGGCAGCGCCGCCACGGCGGTCCATGGCGAAAGCCTGACCCAGGCGCAGGTGCCGATGGGGCGGTTTTACAACAGCCCTTGGGTGCGTGTGACGGTATTGGACCGGGCCGGAAAACGGGCATGGTCCAATCCGATGCCCAACCCGGCCTATAAAATGCCGAAAAAATAATCAAATCCGGTCGCGCCTCAAACCGGCGCGACCGCCGTGACTTCGACCTCGACCAAAAACTCTGCGCGGGTGAAACCCGTGACGATGATCAGGGTGGAGGCGGGTTTGACCGCGACCTGCGCCAACCACGCATCGCGCACCGCCATATAGGTCGCAAAATCTTCACGCCGGGTGACAAACGCGGCGATGCGGATCACATCGGATCGTCCTGCACCCGCCTCTGTCAAAATCGCGTCAATATTGGCGAAACACTGTTCTGACTGGGCTTTGACGCCCTCGGGACAGGTGCCATCGGGGGCAAGGCCAAGTTGACCCGACGTCACGATGATCCGCCCACCCGGACCCGCATCAATCCCATGCGAATAGGCGCCAAAAGGCGCGGCAATACTCGGGGGCGTCAGGGCTTTTTTCATCGTCGGCACATCCATTTGAGATTCGGTCGCATGCCCTCTGCATGGCAGGTTGCACCGAAAAAGACCCGAATTGTGTACAATGGCGCATCCGAAATCCCCGTCTATCGCATGATATTTGACCATCCGGCCAGAAAATCGCCGCAGAATTGTGCAATTCACGTTTGCCCAATCAAAAGCGCCGCCCCGCCCTACCCTTCCCCCCGGAACCGCTCGCTAGGATGGTCTTCGGAATTTCACCCACGGAGAATTTACATGACACTCAAACGCGTCCTCGCGGGGCTGACCCTTGCCGCGACCACGTCCACCGCCGCCCTCACGGGTGCGACGGCCGCCGATCTGACCCCGGTCACCTTTGGCACCAACTGGCTGGCTCAGGCTGAGCACGGTGGCTATTACCAAGCGGTCGCAGATGGCACCTATGCCGAATGCGGCCTGGATGTGACCATTCAATCTGGTGGCCCACAGGTGAACAACCGCGCCTTGTTGCTGGCCAATAAGATTCAGTTCCACATGGGCGGCGATCTTTTGCAGGCCTTCAATGCCGCCAAAGAGGGCATCCCGGTTGTGGCCGTGGCCGCGACGTTTCAAAAACACCCACAGGTGATCATCGCCCATCCCGGCCAAGCGGAAACATTTGCCGATCTGACCAAGCTGACGCTGTTGATCGGTGACAACGGCTTTGCCTCTTATTACCAATGGATGATGGCCGCCTATGGCTTTACCGCCGAGCAGCGCGAACCCTATACGTTCAACCCCGCACCCTTCCTTGCCGATGAAGGCAAAGCGATGCAGGGCTACCTGTCCTCCGAACCCTATGTGATTGAAAAAGAAGGCGGGTTCACCCCCGACGTGTTCCTGATCGCGGATGCGGGCTATTCGACCTATGCCACCACCATCGAAGCCATGCAGAAAACCATTGATGAAAGCCCCGAAGCTGTGGCCTGTTTCGTCGATGGCTCGGCCAAAGGCTGGTACAATTACATCTATGGCGATCACTCGGCCGCGGATGCAATGATCATGGCGGCCAACCCGGACATGACCCAAGACAAGATCGACTTTGCCATCGCGAAAATGAAATCCGAAGGCATCGTCGATAGCGGCGACGCGCTTGAACTGGGCATCGGGGCGATGACCGATGAAAAGATCAAAGACTTCTACGACAAAATGGTCGAGGCGGGCGTGATCGAGGCGGGGCTTGATTATTCCGCCGCGTACACCTTGGCCTTCACCAATAAAAAAGTCGGGATGGATCTCAAATAAGGCCTTTGGCCTGAGCACGCCCGGACATCCCACACGGGGGCGCGATCCGTTCGTCCCGCCCTCGTGATCTCTAACACCAGCAGGTAAACATGACCTCCCCCAACACAATCCCGCCCATGGGCCAGCGCGAAAAGCTCTTGGACATGGTGAATATCGACAAGGTGTTCAACGGCAATGTCGTGGCGCTCAAAGAGATGAACCTCACAGTCAATCAGGGCGATTTCATTTCGCTTTTGGGGCCAAGCGGATGTGGTAAATCCACGGCTTTACGGCTGATTTCCGGGCTGATGCGACCGACCTCTGGCCAGATTTCCTGGGAAGGCGGTCAGAATTCTGGTGATTTGGGCGTGGTGTTCCAGGAGCCCACCTTGATGCCCTGGGCCACGGTCGAACAAAACGTCTGGCTGCCGTTTCGCCTGCGCGGCAAATCGCTTTCGGATGTGCAGGACGAAATCATGTGGGCCCTCAACATGGTTGGCCTTGAGAAGTTTCAGCGCTCCTATCCGCGCGAACTCTCGGGCGGCATGAAAATGCGCGTCTCCATCGCCCGCGCCTTGGTCACAGAGCCGCGGTTGATCCTGATGGATGAACCTTTCGCCGCCTTGGATGAAATCACCCGGCACAAACTGAACAACGATCTGTTGGACCTCAGAGACAAATTGAAATGCACGGTGATTTTTGTCACCCATTCGGTGTTTGAATCGGTGTTTCTCTCGGACCGCATCGTTGTGATGGCGGCGCGTCCGGGGCGGGTGTCCTCAGAGGTCACGGTCGACGCGCCCTACCCGCGCACCGAAGACTTCCGCACCTCCGCCGCCTATGCCGATCTGTGCCGCAAGGCCTCAGAGGCGCTGCATGGCGCAATGAACCAACATGGCGCGAGGGCTTCCGCATGAGTGTGACCGATATGACCACGCCGCTTGTGGTGGACGAAGAAGAACTGCGCCACGCCCGCGCCAAAAACCGCGAACGCATCGCCAAATGGGTTCTGCCCGTTGTGGTGATCGCTTTTGCGATTTTCATGTGGGATCGGGTCGTGGTCTGGAATGACATCCCGCATTATATTTTGCCCGGTCCCGGCCTTGTGATCACAACTCTGATCGCCGATTGGGGCATGTTGTCCTCTGCGCTCGTGGTGACACTGAAAATCACCTTGGCCGCTCTGTCTGTGGCGGTGATCGGTGGCGTGGGACTGGCAATCCTGTTCACCCAATCGCGCTATTTCGAGATGTCGTTTTACCCGTTTGCGGTGATCCTTCAGGTCACGCCCGTGGTCTCGATCGCGCCATTGATTTTCATCTATGTCGAAAACCGTCTGGCGGGCCTGTTGCTTTGTGCGTGGATTGTGGCGTTTTTCCCGATCCTGTCCAACACCACGCTGGGCCTCAATTCGACCGACCACAACCTGCGCGATCTGTATAAAATCTATGGCGCGACCCGGTGGCAACGGCTGCGCTATCTGCAATTGCCGACCGCGCTGCCGTATTTCTTGGGCGGCTTGCGCATTGCCGGTGGTCTGTCCTTGATCGGCGCCGTGGTGGCCGAATATGTCGCCGGCACGGGTGGCATCGGATCGGGGCTGGCGTTTCGCATCCTTGAGGCGGGGTATCGCCTCAACATTCCGCGCATGTTCGCGGCGCTTCTTTTGATCGCGGCCACGGGCGTCGTGATCTTTACCGCAGCCTCGCTTTTGAGCCATGCGCTGCTTCATAAATGGCACGAAAGTGCGATCAAACGGGAGTCATAAGGAACCTGAATGAGCTTTTGCGTTCTGCCCAGCGGCGCGAAGATACTTGAAAACGTCACCCTCCCGGCCTGCCTCATGGGCCTTGAGGGGGATCTTATCCAAACCAACCTGACCATTGCAGATGGCAAGATCACATCAACGGACGCTGGAGCTTCAGCCGAAACTGTGATCCCCAGATTTGATATGAAAGGCGCGATGGTCTTTCCCTGTTTTGTCGATATGCACACGCATTTGGACAAGGGGCATATTTGGCCTCGGGCCGCAAACCCGGACGGCTCTTTCATGGGCGCGCTCAACACAGTGCGCGCGGATCACGCCAATTGGACGGCCGAGGATGTCGCCGCGCGAATGGATTTTTCCCTGCGCTGCGCCTATGCCCATGGCACCAAGGCGATCCGCACCCATATCGACAGTTTGGACAATCTCGCCGCCTCATCTTTTGGCGTGATTGCCAAAATGCAGGACACATGGCGCGGCAAGATTGAGCTTCAGGCCTCCTGTCTGGTCGCCATTGACCGGATTTTCCGCGATGAGGGCGATTTCCCGGCGATTGCCAAAATCGTCTCGGAGGGCGGCCACACGCTTGGCGCGGTCACCTATCCGGTGCCGGACCTGAAAGAGCGGCTGTTGGATTTCTTTCACTTCGCCATGCTCTATGATCTGGATGTCGATTTTCACGTCGATGAGACCAACGATCCCACCTCCGACACCCTGCGCACCATTGCCGAAACCGTTTTGGCGCTTGGGTTTCAAAACACCGTCACCGTCGGGCATTGTTGTTCGATCTCGGTGATGCCGGAGGAAACCGCGAACGAGATCATCGCGCTGGTGGCCAAGGCCGGGTTGAATGTCGTCTCCCTGCCGATGTGCAACATGTATCTGCAAGACCGCACTCCGGGCCGCACACCGCGGTGGCGCGGCGTGACCATGGCGCATGAGTTGAAAGCGGCGGGGGTCAACGTCTCCTTTGCTTCTGATAACACCCGCGATCCGTTTTACGGCTACGGCGATCTCGACATGATCGAGGTCATGCGCGAAGCCACGCGGATTTGCCATTTGGATCATGGCCGCACCGATTGGACCGAGGCGTTTTTGACCAATCCGGCCCGCGCCTGTGGCTTTGACGCCCCCTCTTTGACCACCGGCGCCCCTGCCGATCTGGTCCTGTGCAACGCACGAAACTGGACCGAGCTGTTTGCCCGTCCACAGGCCGACCGGGTGGTTTTACGGGACGGAGATCCCATTGACCGCAGCCTGCCGTCCTACAGTGAACTCGATCAAATTGTGAGCAAATCCCATGTCTGACATGAACCCCAATATCGCCGCCGCCAAGGCCGCGCTGTCCCACATTGAAATGGACGAAAGCCCCGTCACCATCCGCAACAAATCCCGCGATTTCTTTTGGTATTCGCCGGTTCTTAAGGCGGAAATGGACCATCTTGAGGCCGATTTCGTCGTCAATCCGAAATCCGAAGCCGAGGTCATCGACGTCCTCAAGGTCTGTTATGCCCATGACGTTCCCGTCACCATGCGCGGCGGCGGCACCGGCAATTACGGCCAAGCCATGCCCTTGGCGGGCGGCTGTGTCATGCACATCACCGGCATGAATAAGATCAAAGAGATCGGCCAAGGCTATGTCGTCGCCGAACCCGGCATCATCATCAAAGAACTCGATGCCGAGCTGAAAGAAAAATCCGGTCAGGAGTTGCGCATGTTCCCCTCGACCTATTCCCAAGCCTCGCTTGGCGGCTTTGTCGCCGGTGGCTCTGGCGGGGTTGGATCGGCCAACTGGGGCGCGCTGCGCGATCTCGGCAACATCAACCGCTTGCGCGTTGTGACCATGGAGGCCGAGCCGCGCGTGTTGGAATTCACTGGCGAAGAATTGCACCGGGTCAGCCACGCTTACGGCACCAACGGCATCATCACCGAACTCGAAATGCCGCTCGCCCCCGCCTATGACTGGGTCGAGATGTTCGTGCGCTTTGACACCTTCCGCAAAGCGACCGAATTTGCCGGGGCGCTCACCAAAGAACCGGGCATTCTGATCAAACTCGCGTCTGTCTATGGCGCGCCGATTGCGCATAAATATTTCCAGCGCGTCAAAGCCCATGTCACCGAGGACGATCACCTCTGTGGGTTGATGGTCGCGCCGCACTCCATGGACGGATTCCTGACGCTTCTGGCCCGGTTTGACGAGGGTGAGGTGATTTACCGCTCCGACGATGTGGTTTGGGACCGTCACCCCGGCCCGATCTATGAATATGGCTGGAACCACACCACGCTGCGGGCGCTGAAATTTGAGAAAGACCTGACCTATCTCCAGGTCCGCTACGGCGGCGATGTGGACAAGGTCATGACCGCCTCTGAAGCCTTCGAAGGCAAGCTCTACATGCACCTCGAAGTGATGCGCGAAGGCGGCGGGATTTCATACGCCGGTCTGCCCATCGTGCAACCGATGAGCAAGGCGGACCTGGATCAACTGGTCGCCGATCACGAGGCGATGGGATGTATGATCTTCAACCCGCATCGCTACACATTGGAAGAAGGTGGACGGCAATCGGCAGACCAACGTCAGCTTGATTTCAAACGCGAAGCCGACCCCAAAGGCCTTTTGAACCCCGGCAAAATGATCACTTGGGATGAGCCCGATTTCGACTATTCGGACATGTATTCCTACAAAGGCATCCGCCCAAAACCTGAGGCCGCCGAATGACCCAAACCCGCACAGCCTCCAAAGGCCGGGTTTTGGTGCTCTACGCCCATCCCTGCCCCGAAAGCTTTAACGCGGCGGTGCATGAGGTGGTCGTCGGCACACTGACCAAATCCGGCTGGGAGGTCGATGATTGCGACCTCAACGCCGAAGGCTTTTCTCCGGTGCTCACCGAGATCGAGCGCCGGGGCTACCATGAGGAACCCGCAAACATCGAACCGGTCAAAGACTATGTCGCGCGCGTCAAAGCCGCCGACGCTTTGGTCATGGTGTTTCCGGTGTGGAATTTCGGCTATCCCGCGATCCTCAAAGGCTTTTTGGATCGGGTATTTTTACCGGGGATCAGTTTCAAACTGGTCGATGGCAAGGTCCGCCCCGGCCTGACCAATATCAAAAAGCTCTACGCCTGCACCACCTATGGCGGCAACCGTTGGCGCGCGATCCAAAACGCCGATCCGCCCCGCAAAACCGTGACCCGCGCGGTGTGGTACGCTTGCGGCATGCCGAAAAAGAAATACATCGGCCTCTATGACATGAACCGCAACACCGCGCCAAAACTCAAGGCGCATCTCGAACGGGTGCGCCGAGAAATGGAGGCGTTTTAAATGCGCGCGCTTGTTGTCTATTGCCACCCGCGCGAGACCTCATTCAACCGCAGCATTCGCGATTTGGTCCTCGCACGGCTCACAGCCGCCGGGGCCGAGCTGCGGCTGCGCGATCTCTATGCCGAAGGCTTTGATCCGGTCATGTCGGCGCAGGATCACGAACTCTACGAGACCGTCCCGGAGAACCGCAAACGGGTCGACCGCGATTGCGCCGATCTTGAGTGGTGCGACACGTTGATCTTTGTCTACCCGACGTGGTGGTACGGCTTGCCCGCGATGCTCAAGGGCTGGTTGGACCGCGCTTTGGTGCCTGATGTGGCCTTTATCATGCCGAAAGCCCCCGGCGAGGACATCAAACCCGGCCTCACCCATATCACCAAACTGGGCGTGTTTACGACCTGCGGTGCATCCCGTTGGCTGACCTTTCTGGTTGGCGCGCCGGGCAAGCGCACGTTGATGCGCGGGCTGCGGATCATCTTGGCGAAACGCTGTAAAACCGCCTTTGCCGCGCATTTCCTGATGGACAGCTCGACGCCCGAAAGCCGCGCCAAACACCTGAGCCGGGTGCAAAAGCGGCTTGATAAACTGATCGCCACCCCAACCCCAAAGGAAGGATAACAAATGGAAATTCCTGTTCTGGATTGGCAACGTTTTACCACAGGTGAGGATGTCGACGGTTTCGTGCGCGATCTGGGCCGGGCGTGTCGCGAAACCGGGTTCTTTTTGATCACCGGCCACGGCATTCCCGACGACTTGATCAAGGATGTCTTTGCCAAGGGCGACATGTTTTTCGCGCGTCCCATGGCCGAAAAATCAAAAGTCGACATTCGCAACAACCCGCACAATCGCGGCTGGGCCTGTGAAGGCTCTGAGGCGCTGGACGAAACCTCCGGCCAAATGGACCGCAAAGAGGCCTTTAATGTCGGGCTTGATCTGGCCGCCGACGATCCGCGCGTTCTCAATGGCGAGCCTTTCCGGGGCGTCAACATCTGGCCCGAGGTTGAGGGGTTTCGCGACACCATGCTGGCCTATTACGATCACATCTGGGCCCTGTCGCGCGCGTTGCACCGGGCGTTTGAACTGGATCTGAACCTGCCACAGGACTATTTCGCCCCGCATTTCACCGCCCCCTTGGCGACCCTGCGCGTGCTCTCCTATCCGGCCGCAACGGACGGGACGGGCATCGGCGCGGGCGCACATACCGATTACGGCTCTGTCACCCTGTTGATGACGGATGGCGTGGGGGGACTTCAGGTCAAACCGCGCGGTCTGGATTGGATCGACGCACCGCATGTGCCCGGTGCCTATGTGGTCAATATCGGTGACTGTTTGATGCGGTGGAGCAATGACATCTATGTCTCGACCCCGCATCGGGTCTTGCCACCCAAAACCGCCCGCCGCTCCATCGCCTTTTTCCTCGACCCGAACCCGGACAGCGTGATCACCGCCCTGCCCGGCACGGGAGAGGCCAAATACGCCGCCATAACGGGGGCCGATTATCTGCGCTCGCGGTTGGACGCGACCTATACTCCAAAGGACATCACATGAGACGTTTTGCCGAAAAAAGGTATGACTGGGCCGAGTTCCGCACCACGGAATTCGCCGATATGGACCCGGAAAACACCATCGTCATCCTGCCCACCGCCGCCATTGAACAACACGGGCCGCACCTGCCCGTCGGCGTCGATCAGTACATCAACGAAGGCATGCTCACTCACCTGCGCGCCACCTGCCCCGAGGACATCAACATCCTGATCCTGCCGGTGCAAGCCGTCGGCAAATCGAACGAACACATCCACGCCAAGGGCACACTGACCTACACCGCCAAAACCGCGCTCGACGCCTGGACCGAGATCGGGCTTTCGGTGGCGCGTGCCGGCCTGAAAAAAATGGTGATCGTCAATTCCCACGGCGGCAATTTGGACCTGATCTCGATCTTGGGCCGCGAGTTGCGCGTACAGGCCGGAATGATGGTGGTGAAATGCCAATGGGGCAATTTCGGCAAGCCCGAGGGCCTGTATTCGGCACAGGAAAGCACTTACGGCATCCACGGCGGCGATCTTGAGACCTCGCTGATGCTGCATTTCAAACCGCATCTGGTGGATATGTCCAAAGCCGAAGATTTCCGCTCAACGGCAGAAACCGCGCCGATCTCTCCGATTGGTCCGGTGAACCTCGCATGGGTGTCGAAAGATTTGAACCCCAAAGGCACAGTCGGCGAAGCGCATTTGGCCACAGCCGAGAAAGGCATCGCCACCTGCGCCCATCAAGTGGCGGGGTTTATCAAGATGCTCAAAGAGTTCCGTGAACTGTCCTCTGAGGGCTACGCGCGGACCATCCCGGATTGATCCCGTTGGTGCATCTTCTGTAGCAACAGACGGGAAACCAAGCGAAGCTGCTCCAGGCAAAAAGAGGCAGACCGTTATGAGGCTATTACACGTCAGTCTAACCGCGCGCGATGCTGAAGCCCTCGCGAAATTCTACAAACAGGTCTTCGGATTTGTTGATCGGCGCACACCGATGCGGTTATTTGGGGAAAATGTTTCGCGCGGCAATGGTCTGCCCGATTCGAACATCTATTCAATTTGGTTGAACTTGCCAGATGATGATGGGCCATTCTTGGAGATCATGGAGTTCGACGAGGCGATAGAACGACATATGCCAGCCGTCAACGAGCCCGGATATGCCCATATCGCATTTGAGGTCCGTGATTTGCAGGCGTCCACCGACGAGGTTCTAAAGTGTGGCGGAAGCTTACTGGGTGAAGTCACCAACTTCGGCACCCACGAACATCCTCATCTGATCGTTTACCTGCGTGACCCGGAGGGCAACATCTTAGAACTGGAACAGCCCTTCAGCGGTGAAAAACCGAAGGCCTGACACCCCACCCCAAAAGACCCCCGAATTCCCCTTCGGGAGCCTTGTCTCACCTGATCCCCCGGACCTCACTCGCTTGGCGCGGGCGGTGCGATACCACCGAACGCCCCGCCAAAGCCGCCCTCGGGTTTCGGCGCTGCGGGTGCAACCGGTGCCGCACCGCCCAGGCCACCGAACGCCCCACCAAAGCCGCCTTCGGGTTTTGGCACGGTGATGCCTTGCTCCACCTCTTGCGCCTCGATCTTGGCCTTTTGCGCGGCACGCAATTCGGCTTGGCGGTCGAGTTTGTCTTGCAAAATCGCCGCCTCACAGACCGAGCTGTCGTGTTTGGAGCCGACATAAGACACCGTCGCCACGATCGCCACGAGGATCGCAAACACCACGCCCGGATGGGTCAGCGCGCGCGTCAGCGGGTTGGCGTAGAGTGGCGAGCGCGACGCCTTGCCGCCCAGTTCCGCCTCTTTGCGCCGCTGCACCGCTTCGTTGGTCAAGGCTCCGACCAGCGTGATGGTGATGATGATCACGGCGAGGGCGGAGAGCGACGGATCGGTGCCATGACGCACCTTTGAGGCAAGTGCCGTGGTAAATGTGCTTTCCGAGAGGACCGTGAACACCGTGGTGTTGTAGTTCTCGAACGACGCCAGAAGCGTGATGAAGGCCGCCGAGCCAATCGCCGGGGCCATAAAGGGCAGCAAAATTTTGCGAAACGCCTGACCCGGCGTGGCGCCAAGGTCCAAAGCCGCCTCGGTTTGGGTCGCATCAAAGCGCTGCAACCGGGCGATGAACACCAACATCGCATAGGCGGAGACAAAGGTGATCTGGCCCACAATGGTCAGGAAATAGCCGTTGTACATCCCGGCCTGCACCGCCCCGCCCAGCCCGCGCGAAATTTGGCCCCAAAGCACGATGGTCGAGATGCCCAAGACCACACCGGGGATCAGAATCGGCAGGATCAACACGGTGTAAAGCATGGCACGCAGTTTCGAGGGCAATTCGGACAAAGCCAAAGCCCCCGCAAGCCCGATGGGCACAGCCAGCGCGACCACGCCGACCCCAATGATCACGGAGTTCAACAACCCCTCCATCAGGCGTTGGTTGCCGAACAACTCGGCAAACCACCCTGTCGTGAAACAGTCCCACGGCACAATGCGGGGGAATTTCGACGAGTTGAAGGCGGTGATCACCATGATGATCAGCGGGCCAAACAGAAAGGAGAAAAACGCGATGGCGTAAGCACCGCCAAAAACAACCGCCCGGCTCATTTGCCGATCTCCCCAACAGAAACCTTAAACACCCGCATCATCAGCAAAACAAAAGAGATACAGGTCAAAAGCAACACCACCGCATAGGCCGAACCACGCGGCCAGTTGGAGCTTTCATTGAACCATTGGTAGATGACCTGCGTAAACCAAAGGTTTGACGGCCCGCCCAGGATTTGCGGCGCGGCCAAGGCCCCGGCTGTGAGCATAAACACCATGGTCGCGCCCGACACGATCCCCGGCTTGGCAATCGGCAAAACCACCCGCCAATGCACCCGCCAGAGCGGCGCACCCATGTCGCGGGCGGCTTCGACCTGAGTGTGATCGAGCGCCTCGATGGCGTTGTACATCGGGAAGATCATCAACAGGATATAGGCGTAGGACAGGCCAAAATAGAGCGCGACATCGGCGCGGATGAAATCCACCGGCACGTCCCAAAGCCCCATCTGCATCCCCACCGTATTGACCACACCCGTGGCCCCAAACAGCACACGAAAGGCAAAAGCGCGCAGGATTTCATTGATCCAATAGGGGATGATCAACCCGATCACCATCAAGCGCGCGGCCACGCCTTTGGCCCCATGGGCAAGGATATAGGCGATGGGGTAACAGATGATCACATCAATCAGTGTGACAATGGCGGCGGCCAAAAGGGTGCGCCCCAAAATGACCAAATCCAACCTGTTCAAAGACCCATCGGCATTGAAGAAAAAGCTGTGAAAATTCGACAGCGTGTAGTGATCCGCCTCGGTGCCGATCTGATCGGCGGGCAGGTTGAAGCGGAAGGAATAATCCAACATCGACAGTTGCGGCAGGGTGATGAACACCACCACCCAAAGCGTCACCGCGATGGCAACAAACAGCGCCGCGCCCATGCCATGCCGATTGGCCAGCGCGCGATAAGCCCGTGTCACATGTTTCATGCCTCGCTCGCGATCTGACCCACCGGAAGGATCGTGGCATTCATCGGTGCAAAGCCCAGTGACATCGTGTCGCCCGTGCTGCCCACGCTGCCCGCAAGGCCCCCGTTGACCATGGAGATGCGCAAATCTGTATCGCCCGCACGGGCAAACACATGGTTGGTGGCACCTTCAAACTCTTGCCGCGACAGCGTGGCCTGAAACGCGTTTTCCGCCTTGCCCGGCACCAATTGTTCGGGCCGCACAAACAGCAACGCCTCATCGCCGGGCTTATATTTTCGCCCGCCACCGACGCGGGCCTCAAAAGTGCCCATCGGGGTTTCAAGCGCTGCCATATCTTCAGATTGGACCTTAACAATACCCTTCAATGCATTGTTTTCACCAACAAAAGAGGCCACAAAAGACGAACGCGGTCGGTTGTAAATCTGATCCGGTGCGCCGACCTGTTCGATCACGCCTTTGCTCATCACCGCCACCCGATCCGACATGGTCAAGGCCTCGCCCTGATCGTGGGTGATGTAAATAAAGGTCACGCCGACCTGTTGTTGAATGGCGCGCAGCTCGGTGCGCATATGTTGGCGCAGCTTCAGATCAAGCGCAGAGAGCGGTTCGTCCAACAGCAAAATATCCGGCTCCACCGCCAAAGCGCGGGCAATCGCCACGCGCTGTTTTTGCCCACCAGAGAGTTCCGACACCTTCTTGTCGCCAATCCCCGGAAGCGCAATCATATCAAGCAGGTCTTCGGCGCGTTTGCGACGCATCTTTTTGCCCACGCCGCGCACTTCCAGTGGAAACGCGATATTGTCGGCCACAGACATCAGCGGAAACAACGCCAGATGTTGAAAGATCAAAGCGGTCGGACGTTTGTTCGGACCCACGCCTTTCATGTCTTTCGCGCCGATCAAAACCCGGCCTTCGGTGGGTTCGGAAAACCCCGAAATACAGCGCAACAGCGTGGTTTTCCCACAGCCGGAAGGGCCAAGAAAGGAAAAGAATTCGCCGGAATTGATTTTGAGATTGGCGTTGTCGACGGCGGTGAAATTGCCGAAGCGGATGGAGACATGATCGAGGAGAACAGAGCGGTCGGGGGAACTGACGGGGGAGGTCTCTGGCATGGTATCGCCTTATTATTGTGGGCCATCAAAATGAAAACCGCCCCACGCCAAAAGGCGCAGAGCGGCCCGTGACCCAGATCAGGCCGAGAGGAATTTATTGGTATATTCGGTGCGCATTTCCGAATACCAAGGTGCCTCTGCTGGCCATGCGTTCAAATTCGCCAAGGCATCGCCCGGATAGGCATCGGCAAAGTTTTTGGCGTAGACGTCGCCGCCAAAGGCATCCGCCCCCAGAACCGGCGAGTTGTACCCGTGGGTTTTGATCGCCTCACCCGCCCATTCCGAGTTATAACAGGCGTCGATAAAGGCATAGGCTTGGTCAATGTTGGTCGCGCCCGTCGGCATCGCCATGCCGTCAACCCACGCCATCGCGCCCTCAATCGGCGCACGGTACATCACCGGCTCACCTTCGTTTTTCAGCGCAATCGGCGGGCCATCCCAGGTCTGACCGACGATGACACCTTCATTCAAAAGACCGTTCTTTTGAGTGTCGGAATCGTTCCAAATCAGCTTGATATTTCCTTTCTTTTCAAGCGCATGGTCAAGGACAACATCCCAAACTTCGGCCATCTTCTCAGGCGTGGTATAGGCCGCCCACATCGACCCCGGTTCCATCAGGCCAAGCCGTTCCATGCCAAGACCAAGCCCCAGCATCATCGAATGCCCCCGGCCCATGGTCTTGCCCGCATTCGCATCATCCCAGATGTCGTAATAGGACGGAAATTCGCCCGCGGGCGTGAATTGATCGGTGCGCCATGCCACGCCTTCGGTGCCCCAGATATGCGGCACCCAGAACGTGCCTTTGCTCTCAAAATTCCAATGTTTCTCACCCAAAGCCATCGCCGGATTGACTTTGTCGATGGCGATTTTGGACATGTCAAACGGTTGCAACAGGCCCAGTTCGGCCCACAACAGATTGCGGTTCACGGTCGGGGACACGATGTCAAACCCCTCGCCGCCGGTGGCTTTGAGTTTGTTGATGATCTCGTCATTGGAGCCGATGCCGGTGAAGTTGAGCTTGATGCCCGTAGAACTCTCAAAGGCCGTCACGAAACTTTCCGGCAGGTAATCGGACCACATCATCACGTTGATTTCGCCCGAGGAGGCAAGCGCGGATCGGCTGACCAGCGCAGGTGCCGCCAGACCGCCCAGCACTGCGGCGGAGCCTTTGAGGAAACCGCGTCGAGCGACGCCTTCGGATTTGGTGAAATTGGGTGTCTTCATGTCACTCCCCGTGAACTTGGTTGGCTGGCTCGCCGCGCTTTTGCGCCATGTTAAAGGATCATTTGGTCGAGCCACGGCACGGGATCATCCCATTGCCGCTTATCAGAAAAGCCTAGGGGTCGCCCGTCTGACGTATTTAGAGCCAGTTGTAGAAAAATATGGGTCCAGAACGCGTTTCGCCCCTGTACCTCGCCGCGATGCTCAATAGAATGGCGCTTAGGGGCCAGCCCTGCCCAGCATGCGGGCGAAAATATGATCCAGTTGGTCAAACACAGCGGCAATGACAGCGGCAATGAAAGAGACAATGAAAGAAACGGTGCGCCCCCATGTTGGAACGCTATTTTACCCCCGCCTTTGATCAAAGCGCATCCTTGCAGCATCAGATCCAGGAACGGCTCATTCAGGCGATCCTCGACGGCGCGCTGTCACCCGTCGATCCGCTGCCCTCGTCGCGCGCCTTCGCGGCCGCCATCGGTGTGTCACGCAACACCATTTCCATCGTCTATGAGCGGCTGAACCAAGACGGGTTCATCACCGCCAAAGCCCGGCGTGGCTATTTCATCGACGAAAACCTCGTGCGCGAAAAACTCAACGTCTCACCGCCGCACCGCTCGCAAGAACGCGCCGTTGCCCCCGATTTCACCCGTGCCTATGCCCGGCGCTACACCACCCAACCCAATATCGCCAAACGCAGCGACTGGCGCACATTTCCCTACCCGTTCGTCTATGGTCAGGTCGGGCGCGATGAGACCTCGGTGGCGCGCTGGCGCGATTGTTTGCGCCGTGCGGGCACCTCGCGCCATGTCGGCACATGGGCGGATGATCTGGTCGACAGCGACGATCCGCTTTTGTTGGAACAGATCGCGCGGCGCGTCCTGCCCCAGCGCGGGTTTCGCGCCGACCCCGACGAGATGTTGATCACGGTGGGGGCGCAAAACGCGCTGTGGATGGTGGCGGAATTGTTTGCCGATGCCAGCAAGGAAATCCATATCGAAGACCCGGTCTATGTCGATGCCCGCAACATCTTTGCCGCCCATGGTGCGCGGATTGTGCCCACGCCGGTGGATCGCAAGGGATTGAAACCCGGTCCAGAATTGGCAACGGCCGATATGGTTTACGTCACGCCGGGGCATCAATCGCCGACCAATGTGACCATGCCGATGGAGCGGCGTTTGGCCTTGATCGAGGCGGCTTCACTCCATGATTTCCTGATCCTGGAAGACGATTACGAACATGAGCTGAATTTCTTGGGCGCTCAACATCCGACCTTGAAGGCGCTTGACCCCTGCGGTCGGGTGATCCATGTCGGCTCGCTCACGAAACCGCTGTTTCCGGGCATCCGGCTTGGCTTTATCGCCGCCGACCGCGCGGTGATCAAAGAGCTGCGCGCGCTGAGGCGGTTGATGTATCGTCACCCGTCGGCACTGGCGCAGCGCGCGATGGCGCTGTTTCTCTCTGAGGGGCATTATGACGCCCATATCCGCCGCCACCGCCGCGCCATGTCGGAGAAATGGCACATGATGCTGCGCGAAATAGACCGGCAATTGCCCGACTGTCAGGCGACGATGACCACTGGCGGCTCCGGCGTCTGGATGGCCCTGGCCGAGGGCATGGATGCGGGCGAGGTGTTCACCGCTGCCGAGGCGCGCGGGGTTTTGGTGGAAAACGGCACGCTGCATTACCTGCGCCCCAACCCGCCGCGCAATCAATTGCGACTGGGGTTTGGGGCGATTGATCTGGCCAAGATTGCGCCGGGGATCGGCGAATTGAAACTGGCGATTGACAGCCTGCGTTAATCGAAACTCATCACGATGGTCTTCGAGCGGGTGAAATGCGCCAACATCGCCTCCAAGGACGCCTCTTTGCCCAATCCCGATCGCCCGAACCCGCCGTAAGACACATTGGGTTGGATCGTCAGGTTTTGGTTCACCTGCACATAGCCCGCGTTGAGCCGCGCCGTCGCATCCAAGGCGACGGACAGGCTTTGGGTCCACACCGTTGCGGCCAAACCATAGCGGCTGTCATTGGCGCGCGCGATCACGTCCTCATAGTCGGACCATGTTTGGATCACCGCCACAGGGCCGAAAATCTCATTTTGCACGCAAGGATGATCTTCGGACAGACCGAGCAACAGCGTCGGCCGCGCAAACAGATCCGGCGACAGGCCCGCGCCCTCTGGCATCTTGCCACAGCGGACAACCTTTGCCCCCGGCGCGGCCTCGGCCAAAGCCACATACTCCGCCACCACCTTGGCCTGTTTGGCGTTGATGATTGTGCCGATGTCGGTGGCTTCATCCAAGGGATCGCCAATCACCAGCGCGTCGAGTTTGGCGGTCAAGGCGGTGAGGAACCCGTCATACAGGCTTTCATGCACATAAATCCGCGACGAGGCGGTGCAGCTTTGGCCCTGACGGGTGAACCGCATGCCAGAAATCGCCCCCGCCACGGATTTGGTCAGATCGGCATCGGCGCAGATGATCATCGGGCTTTTGCCGCCCAATTCCAAGGAGGCGGGCACGATCCGTTCGGCGGCGGCTTTGTAGACGGTTTCGCCCACGGCCTCAGATCCGGTAAAGGTGATTTTCGCCACATCCGGATGCGCGGTCAGCGCCGCGCCACAGTCCGGGCCCGTGCCGTTGATCACGTTCAACACGCCCGCAGGCAGGTGTTCCATCACGATCTCTGCGGCCAAATAGGTGGCAAAGGGCGCTTCCTCAGAGGCTTTCACCACCACCGTATTGCCCGCCACCAAAGCCGGTGCGATTTTCAGCATCATCAACACCAAAGGCACGTTCCACGGCACAATGGCCGCCACAACGCCCAAGGGTTCGCGCACCGTCATCGTCAACATGCGCGGGTTGAACGGGATGGTTTCGCCTTTGAGTTCCGACCCCAGCCCGCCGTAAAATTCCATGATGTCAGCGGAGACCGCGACCTCGCCGCGGCATTCGGTGCGGATGGCTTTGCCGGTCTCGCGCGCCAAGACCTGCGCCACCAACTCGGCGTGTTCGGCCAAGGCACGTCCAGCGCTTGCGACCCGTTTGCCACGCTCGCGGGCAGGCATCGCGGCCCAGGCGCCCCCGGCGGCCTTGGCGGACTGTACGGCGGCGTCAACCTCGGTGGCTTTTGACGCGGCGGCTTGCCCCAAAACTGCGCCTGTGGCCGGGTTCAACACATCCAGCCCCACCCCCACAGGCACGCGTTCGCCGCCCACAAGATTGAGGTTGTGGTAATGCGCGATGACGGCGCTGGCGTCGGGGAAAGTGGATGCGATGCTGTTCATCCCCCATCCATTGCCGGAAAAATCAGACCCGGACAGAGCCAGCCAAATGATTCAATAGGGCCAGATTGGCTTCTGCCTTGATCTGGACCGCCAAATCGTTTCCGCTGGCCACATGCACCGCCTCAAGAGGCCGGTTTGAACACCCCATTTTGCCCCCATTTTGCCACGGAGTCCCCAATGTATGACAATGATCTCTCTGCCGTCGTCAGCGCTGATCGCGCTCATGTGTGGCACCATATGTTTCAACACCAACTGCTTGAAAGCCGCGATCCTCGGATCATCGTCGAGGGCAAGGGCATGTTGGTTTGGGATCAAAATGGCCGCGAATTCCTGGACGCGGTGTCGGGCGGTGTCTGGACCGTCAACGTCGGCTACGGACGCGAACGCATCGCCAATGCGGTGCGCGATCAATTGATCAAAATGAACTATTTCGCGGGGTCTGCGGGGTCGATCCCTGCGGCGACATTTGCCGAAAAACTGACCGAGAAAACCCCCGGTCTGAGCCGTGTATATTACTGTAACTCCGGTTCGGAAGCCAATGAAAAGGCGTTTAAAATGGTGCGCCAGATCGCGCATCAACGCTATGGCGGCAAGAAATCCAAAATCCTCTACCGCGACCGCGATTATCATGGCACCACCATCGCCACGCTGTCGGCCTGTGGCCAACAACAACGCGCCACGCATTACGGCCCCTTCGTGCCCGATTTCGTCCAGGTGCCGCATTGCCTTGAGTACCGCAAACAATGGGATGTGGAGAATTACGGCGAACGTGCCGCCGAGGCGATCGAAGAGGTGATCCTGCGCGAAGGCCCGGACACCGTGGGCGCGCTCTGCCTTGAACCCGTGACCGCCGGCGGCGGCGTGATCGCGCCCCCCGTTGGCTATTGGGAAAAGGTCCAGGAGATCTGTAAAAAATACGACATCTTGCTGCATATCGACGAGGTGGTGTGTGGCATGGGCCGGACCGGCGAATGGTTTGGCTACCAAAACTATGGCATCACGCCGGATTTCATCACCGCCGCCAAAGGCGTGGCCTCGGGCTATGCCGCCATTGCGGTATTGATCACCACGGATGAGGTGTTTTCGATGTTCAAAGATGCCCCCGAAGATCCGCTCAACCACTTCCGCGACATTTCCACCTTTGGTGGCTGCACGGCAGGTCCGGCGGCAGCGATCGAGAACATGGCGATCATCGAAGAAGAGGGCTTGCTTGCCAACACCAAAGCCATGGGCGCGCGCCTGATGGAAGGCTTGGCAATGCTCGAAGACAAACACCCGCTGATCGGCAATATTCGCGGCAAGGGCCTGTTCTGTGGCGCCGAATTGGTGGCAGATCGGGAGACCAAAGAGCCATTGGCCGAAAAGCTGGTGCAGGCGGTTGTGGCCGAATGCGACAAGCAGGGCGTGATCATCGGCGCGACCATGCGTTCGATCCCCGGTTTCAACAACACGCTGTGTTTCTCACCGGCGCTGATCTCCGGGCCGTCGGAGATCGACCGGATTTTGGATGCGGTGGACAACGGCTTGACCACGGTTGAGGCGGCACTTTAACAGTCTCATCTAAAATATTGATCTAAAATAAACTATGCCCCGCCAATGCGCGGGGCATTTTCCGTTTCAATCTGTCCGCTGTCCTCTTTAAGCCCTGTGCCCGTGAGGCCCAATGTGAGCGCCGCGTGGGTCAGCCATGCGATTTTTCGCGCTGCTTCCTGCGGACTCATCCCGCCTTTTGCGTGGATGTTGGACAGGCAATTGCGGTCGCTGTCACGCCGTCCGACACGCGGATCATAGGTCAGATAAGCGCCCAAACTGTCGGCCACGCTCAACCCCGGTCGCTCACCGACCAAGACCACCACCAGCCGCGCGCCCAAGAGATTGCCGATCTCATCGCCAATCGCCACACGGGCCTGCGCGGCGATGACAACCGGGCCGATGCTCAGCCCCGACATTTTCGGCACACAGGCATGAACCACCGCCGCCGCATGCGCCTGCACGGCGGCCGAAGACAGCCCATCGGCGATGACAAAGACAACGTCACAGGGCGCGCGGGCATTGAGGGTTTCCGCCTCGCCTGATGCCAGCCTTCGGCCCAAATCCGGGCGGCGCAGATAGGTGGCGCGATCTGGCGCGGCAGAGGCGACGCGGATCACCTCTTGCGGTGCCAAATCCCGCGCCAAAGCATCGACATCCAGCGCCGATTGCACCGCATCGCGGGCGCGGGCATGGGCGTATTGAAAGGTCAGATGCGCCCCGGTCGGCAGACCCGCACCAGAGCGGCCCAGCCCGATCCGCGCCACCGTGGCGGCGCGCAGTTTCGCCCATGGATCATGGCTCGGGACATCACTCATTGCGCCGCCTCCAAAAGCCGCAGCGCCCCCGCTCCACTCTCAATCAAATGTCCGGTCTCAGACACGATCCCCATCGCCATGAGCCAGGCTTCAAACTCCGGCGCGGCCCTTAACCCAAGGCTGTTGCGCAGATAGGCGATGTCATGAAACGACAGGCTTTGGTAGTTGAGCATGATGTCATCGGCCCCCGGCACCCCGATCAGGAAATGCGCCCGCGCCTCGGCCAGAAGCGTCATCAGCACATCCATGTCGTTTTGATCCGCCTCGGAATGATTGGTGTAACACACGTCACAGCCCATCGGCAGACCCAAAAGTTTGCCGCAAAAATGGTCCTCAAGCCCGGCGCGGATGATCTCTTTACCGTCATACAAATACTCAGGGCCGATAAAGCCGACGACCGTGTTCACAATCAACGGATCATAGGTGCGGCAGACCGCATAGGCGCGGGTCTCAAGGGTTTGTTGATCAATGCCATGATGGGCATTGGCGGAGAGTGCCGCCCCCTGCCCGGTTTCGAAATACATCACATTTTGCCCCACCGTGCCGCGCCTTAATGAGAGCGCCGCCTCATGCGCCTCTGCCAGCATCGGCAGGGTCACACCAAAGCCCTCATTGGCGGCTTGGGTTCCGGCCACCGATTGAAACACCAAATCAACCGGCGCACCGCGGTTGATGATCTCGATGGCGTTGGTCACATGGGTGAGAACGCAGCTTTGGGTTGGGATGTCGTAGCTTTGCCGCAGCTCGTCCAACATCTGCAACAGCGCCATGGCGGTGGGGATATTGTCGGTGGCCGGGTTGATCCCGATCACCGCGTCGCCCACGCCAAAAGACAGCCCGTCGAGCGTCGAGGCAACGATGCCTTTGAGATCATCGGCGGGGTGGTTGGGTTGCAGACGCGAGCCAATGCGTCCCTCAAGGCCCAGAGTGGTGCGAAACGCCGTGACCACGCGGATTTTGCGCGCGACAGCAATCAGATCGCGGTTGCGCATCAGTTTCGAGACGGCGGCGACCATTTCCGGCATCACTCCCGGCGCGAGCGCGCTCAGCGCCGGTCCGTCTGCGGCATCGGACAACAGCCAATCGCGAAACTGACCGACGGTCATGTGAGACACCGGCGCGAAGGCCGCCGTATCGTGACTGTCAACAATCAGCCGGGTGACATCGTCGATCTCATAGGGGATCAGCAGGTCGGTCAAAAACAGCTTGAGCGGTAGATCAGCCAGCACCATTTGCGCCGCGACCCGTTCGACATCGCTCTCGGCAATCACCCCCGCCAAAGCATCGCCAGAGCGCGCGGGCGTGGCCTTGGCCATCACCTCTGCCAGAGTGCCAAAGGCGTGAAGTTCGCCTGCCAAAATGGTTTGAAAACGGCTCATTGGTCCCTCTCACATCCGATCCCCTCAAGACCTAAAACGCCCTGTTGAGAAAGCCCCGCGAAAACCGCCCCTGACCCAATGGCCGTATCGCGCATGCTCGTCTGCGCCCTAAAATGAGGCACAGGCGCATAATTTTCCGCCGGCCCTAAGGCGTATGTCTCAGGCAGCCGTTGCAGCCGTTGAGGAAAATCTCAATCGCGGCCTCCCGGCGTAGGGCCATATCGCCCGCGACCGGATAGGCATAGTCCGGGTCGAGCAGGCTTGGCACCGGGTCCCAAAACGCCATATCCATCAAAATCTCCGCCGCCAGCGCCACCCGATCTGGGGCAATTTCAAGCACACCCTCGCGCACCGCCTCCTCCAGCTCGGCACAAATGTACCCCCGCAAGATGCCGCGGCCATTCTGGCACATTTCACGCGCCAGATTGGGGTAAACATGCGCCTTGGCAATCAGGGTGCGCAGGAACTCCCGCTTGCGGTCTTCACTGACCGGGGGCTTGTTCAGCGTGAGCAAAAGCGACAAACGCTCCTTCAAAGGCTTGGTTTTCTCGACCTCATTCAAGGGCAGGAAAATCACCTTGCCAATCTCGGCCATGCTGCGACGCAGGAGCGCTTCGAGACTGTCGAAATGAGCGTAGATCGTGCGCTTTGACATGCCAGTTTCGCGCGCAATCGCCGCCATCGTGACCTCGTCCAAGGACGAACTCATCAACAGCGCTTTGGTGGCGCGCACAATTTCCTCTTCGCGCGCGGCACTGTCCATTTGAACCGGGCGGCCGCGGCGGCGGTGAGGCTCACACGCGTTCATATCTGTCTCTTTCGCCATTTGCGCTCCTCCTGCTCGCCATGATCCTTACCATGATCGCCCCCATTTCGCCCACAGCTGTCCTGCATTTGTGCACAGAGAGTGCGCCGATCACGAACTTTACAAAACCATCCCGTTTCTTTAATGAAAATTCAAGAGCGACATACACCTGTGTGATAAACAGAGCCATCGCAAACGCATCATTCCTGAGACTGGGCCGTTCGTACGCGTACCCCAATCCCCTTGCCGGAGACCTCCATGCCTAACACCCTCCTCCCCCAAAGCCTGCCTGTGTCGCTGCGCCGGATGTCCACCGCCTTTGCATTTGCCCTCTGCGCCGCGATGCCCGCCGTTGCGCAAGAATCACCCCCGCCGACACCCGTGACCGTGGTCACGCTGGAGGCCAAAGACATCACCCTGACGGCCCCTCTGCCCGGTCGTGTTGCCGCCTCAAGTGCCGCCGAAGTGCGTCCGCAGGTCAATGGCATCATCCGCGCCCGTCTGTTTGAAGAGGGTCGCCCGGTTGAAAAAGGCGATGCGCTTTATGAAATCGACGCCGCCTCTTATGAGGCGCAAAAGGCAGTGGCCGAGGCCGGTTTGGCCCAGGCCAAGGCCTCGCTGAAATCGGCGATGATCGAATATGATCGTCAGCAAGAATTGAAATCGCGCAATGTCGTGGCACAGCAAAACCTCGACAGTGCCATTGCCGCCCGCGATTCCGCAGAGGCCGCGATCAAACTGGCCGAAGCCAATCTTTTGTCCGCCGAAATTGATCTGGACCGCGCCACGATCCGCGCACCGATCTCCGGCGTGGTTGGTCTGAGCCAAATCACCCAAGGTGCGCTTGTCACCTCCGGTCAGGCCAGCCCGCTCACCGTGATCCGCGCGCTTGATCCGGTCTATGTCGATGTGACCCAGGCGGCGGCAGAAATGCTGCGCTGGCAGCGCGCCGGAAGCGATGCGGTCTTTGCTGGCAACATCGGCCAAACGGTCGAGCTGCGGCTGACCGATGGCAGCACCTATGAACAAAAAGGCGAATTGTCCGCCGCAGAGCCCCATGTCGATGAACAAACCGGCTCAATCCTGTTGCGCCTGTCCTTCCCGAACCCGGATCATTTCCTGCTGCCCGGCATGTATGTTCAGGTCGAGATGCCGCAAGGTCTGATCAAGGACGCGATCCTGGTGCCGCAAGAGGCGGTGACACGGGATCGGCGCGGTCGCCCGATGGCCTTTGTCGTCACGCCCGAACATGTCGTCGAACAGCGCACGCTGACGGTGCAAAGCGATCAAGGCGCGAATTGGGTGGTGACCGAGGGTGTCGCCTCCGGTGAGATGGTGATCGTGGCCGGGCTGCAAAAAGTCTCCGCCGGTATGACCGTCGCCCCGCAACCGCAAGAGGCCGTCCCCGCCTCCAGCGACAGCAACTGAGCAAAGCCCGGAAGGACCCCTCATGGCCCGTTTTTTCATTGACCGCCCGGTATTTGCCTGGGTTATCTCGATCCTGATCATGGGCATTGGTGCGCTGTCGATCGTCACCCTGCCCATTGCCCAATACCCGCAAATCGCGCCCCCCTCGGTCTCGATCCACGCCACCTATCCGGGTGCCTCGGCCGAAACCGTGGCCAACACCGTCACCCAAGTCATCGAACAACAGATGACCGGGTTGGACGGGATGCGGTATATGTCATCAAGCTCGACCTCCTCGGGGTCGGCCTCGATCACCATGACCTTTGAAACCGGGATTGACCCGGACATCGCGCAGGTTCAGGTGCAAAACAAATTGGCCCAGGCCACGGCGCTTTTGCCCGAAGCGGTGCAGCGCCAAGGCGTGACCGTTCAAAAATCCTCGGCGGGTTTCTTGATGGTGATCGGTCTGATTTCCGAAGATGGCCAGTTGGATCAGGCTGATCTTGCCGATTATCTCAACACCAATCTTGTCGACGCGTTCAGTCGGATCGAAGGTGTCGGCGGCACCCAGATTTTTGGGGCGCAATATGCCATGCGAATCTGGCTCGATCCCTCCAAACTGGCCGCTTTTGACATGACGCCCTCCGATGTCGTCACCGCGATCTCTTCGCAAAACGCCCAGATTTCGGCGGGGGCCTTTGGCAGTCTGCCCTCCCCCGAGGGTCAGGCCCTGAACGCCACCATCACTGCGCAATCGCTTTTGAAAACGCCGGAAGATTTCCGCAATATCATCCTGCGCTCCGAAGGCGGCGGCGGCATTGTGTTGCTGCAAGACGTGGCCCGTGTCGAAGTCGGCGCGGAAAACTACTCTACGATTGCGCAATACAATGGCAATCCCGCCTCCGGCATGGCGATCCAGCTTGCCCCCGGTGCCAATGCGCTCGACACCTCGAAATTGGTGCGTGAAAAGATTGGCGAATATGCGCAATATTTCCCCGAAGGCGTGAGCTACGTCATCCCCTATGACACCACGCCCTTTGTCGAAATCTCGATCCACGAAGTCCAGAAAACCCTGATGGAAGCCATCGTTTTGGTGTTCTTCGTCATGCTTTTGTTCCTGCAAAACCTGCGCGCCACGTTGATCCCGACCTTGGCTGTGCCTGTCGTTTTGCTTGGGACTTTCGCGATCTTGTCGCTGTTTGGCTATTCGATCAACGTGCTGACCATGTTGGCGATGGTTCTGGCCATCGGTCTTTTGGTCGATGACGCCATCGTGGTGGTCGAAAACGTCGAACGGATCATGGAAGAAGAGGGCCTGAGCCCGCGCGAGGCCACGCGCAAATCCATGGATCAGATCACCGGCGCGCTGATCGGCGTCGCCTTGGTGCTCTCTGCCGTGTTCATTCCGATGGCCTTTTTCGGTGGCTCCACCGGGGTGATTTACCGCCAGTTCTCGATCACCATCGTCTCGGCCATGTTGCTGTCTGTCGTTGTGGCTTTGACCCTGACGCCCGCGCTTTGCGCCACCTTGTTGCGTGGCAAAGACGCCCATCACACCAAACGCGGCCCCTTTGGCCTGTTCAACCGGATGTTTGAAAAAATCACCGGCGGCTATGGCGCAACCGTAGGCTATACGGTGCGGCGTCCACTGCGCATGTTGATGATTTATGCCGTCATGGGCGGCGGCATTGTGTGGTTGTTCCTGCAAACCCCCACCGGCTTTTTGCCCGATGAGGATCAGGGCATCATGTTGGCGCTGGTGCAAGGCCCGGCGGGGTCCACCGCCGAAAACACCGCCAAAGCCAACATGCAAATCCAGGAGTATTTCCTCAACGCCGAAAAAGAGGCCGTGGATTCGATCTTTACCATCGTCGGCTTCTCCTTTGCCGGTGCCGGGCAAAACAATGGTTTGGCCTTTGTGCGCCTGAAAGATTGGGACGAGCGTCTCAGCCCGGCGCAATCGGTTCAGGCCATTGCGGGCCGTGCCTATGGTGCCTTCATGGGCATCCAGGAAGCCATGGCTTTCCCGATCGTGCCACCTGCGGTCACCGAGCTTGGCAACGTTTCGGGTTTTGACTTTTACCTGCAGGCCCCCGGCGGCCAGACCCATGAACAACTCCTGGAAGCCCGCAACATGTTGCTGGGAATGGCGGCGCAAAGCCCGCTGATCGCCTCCGCGCGCCCCTCGGGTCTTGAGGATGCGACCCAGTTCAAACTGGACATCGACTGGCGCGCTGCGGGTGCGATGGGCGTGTCTCCCACCAATGTCGGCAACACGCTTTCGATTGCCATGGCCGGGACCTACGTCAACGATTTCGATGACAATGGCAAAACCAAACGCGTCTATGTCCAAGGCGAAGCCGATGCCCGCGCCACCCCGACCGATTTGCAAAAATGGCGGGTCCGCAACAGCACCGGCGACCTTGTGGCCTTTTCCAACTTCTCCTCTGAACGTTGGGTCTATGGTCCCCAAGGTCTGAACCGCTACAACGGCATCCCCGCGATGCAGATCCAGGGCTCCCCCGCCCCCGGTGTCTCCACCGGCGAAGCCATGGCGGAAATCGAGCGTCTGGTCGGCAACCTGCCGCCGGGATTTGCCGTGGCCTGGACCGGCCTGTCACTGGAAGAACGCGACTCCGGCTCGCAAGCGCCGATGCTCTATGCGCTCTCTTTGGCCGCGATCTTCTTTTGTCTTGCGGCGCTTTATGAAAGCTGGGCGATCCCGTTCTCGGTCATGTTGGCCCTGCCAGTTGGTATCTTGGGCACGCTGTCCACGGCCTATCTGTTCAACTTCCAAAACGGCGTGTTCTTTCAGGTCGGCCTGTTGACCGTGATCGGTCTGACCGGGAAAAACGCCATTTTGATCGTGGAATTCGCCCGCGAACAATATGACGCCGGGGCCAATGTGATCGACGCGGTGCTGACCGCTGCGCGCCAACGGTTCCGCCCGATCATCATGACCTCGCTGGCCTTCTCCTTGGGGGTTGTGCCGCTGGTCCTGTCCTCGGGCGCAGGCTCCGGTGGCCGCCGCGCGGTTGGCTCCGCGGTTCTGGGCGGGACGATCGCCGGCACAGTGTTTGGCATCATCTTCGTGCCGCTGTTCTTTGTGCTGGTGATGAAAGTCTTTGGCCGTAAAAAACCCGCCGCCTGAGGTTCAGGCGCGACACATAGATATGGAAACGGCCGGGCTTAAACCCCGGCCGTTTTTGGTTGTCTGGGAGACGCTCAAACGCCCCCTTACATCCCCTGCACCACCATCTCCCGCACCTTCACCGCCTTCTCAAAATGATCCAACTGGTGGGTTTTGATCCACCATTCTGCCGCCTCCATCAGCGTCTCGGGGTCGTCGTTTTTATTGGCGAAAAACGCATAAAACGACAGGCCGACCCCCGCGCCTTTCTGGGCGATTTTGGCGTCGCAGGTGGCGATGATCTTGGCGCGAAGGCTCGCTCTCATACCTTGTCCTCTCATAAAAAATGGCCGGGAACGCGCCCCGACCGAGTGTCTCGCAAATCTTGCGTCGCTTAAAGCGTCACGCCTTTCCCTGTCTCAAGTTAAAGGCGTGACGCTTTAGGTGATCACATTCGGTGCGTTGCGGCCCGTGCGGCTGCGGATTTCGGCCAACCCGTCCGCCGCCGCGATCACCGCCGAGAGCGCATGTTGCGGATTGTCCTGAAGCACTGCCGCCGCCGTTTCCACCCGCTCAAGATAGACCCGCAGCGTCGCGCCCTCGGTCCCTGTGCCCGAAAGCCGGAACACGATGCGCCCACCGCCGATGAACATAATCCGAATGCCCTGCCCCTCAGAGCGCGAGCCATCGACCGGATCGTCATAGGCAAACTCATCGGCGGCCTCGATGGTCATGCCCTCGATCACCTGCCCCGGCAAATGGCGCAACTTGCCACGCAGCGCCTCCATCACCCCATTGGCCGCCGCACTGTCGACCGCCTCATAGTCGTGACGCGAATAGTAATTGCGACCATAGCGCGCCCAATGATCCGCCATGATCGCGGCCACGGATTGTTTCCGTTCGGCCAGGATATTGAGCCAAAACAACACCGCCCAAAGCCCGTCTTTCTCGCGCACATGGTCTGATCCGGTGCCCGCACTTTCCTCGCCGCACAGCGTCGCGCGACCCGCATCCAACAGGTTGCCAAAGAATTTCCAGCCCGTTGGTGTTTCATAGCACTGGATGTCCAGCGCCTCGGCCACGCGGTCGAGCGCGCGCGAGGTTGGCATCGAACGCGCCACGCCCTTAAGCCCACCCGCATAGGCCGGAACCAAAGTGGCATTGGCCGCCAAAACCGCCAAACTGTCCGAGGGCGTCACATAGGCGTTGCGGCCCACGATCATGTTGCGGTCACCGTCACCGTCCGAGGCCGCACCAAAATCCGGGGCTTTACCCGAAAACATCAAATCCATCAAACTCTTGGCCCAAATCGGGTTTGGATCAGGATGCCCGCCGCCAAAATCCGGCAAGGGCACGGCATTGACCACCGAGCCTTTCGGCGCGCCCAGCGTGTCTTCCAAAATCGCCTTGGCATAGGGGCCGGTGATCGCATGCATCGCGTCAAAGCGCAGGGTAAACCCACCGGCAAACAGCGCGCGGATTTTGTCGAAATCGAAAATCTCTTCCATCATCAGCGCGTAATCGGCGACCGGATCGACGACCTCGACCTCCATCTCGCCCAACAACGTCGTGCCGATGGTGGAGAGGTCCACATCCTGCGCGTCCATGATGGCATATTCAGTGATGGTTTTGGTGGCTTCAAAGATTTTCTCGGTCACGCCCTCGGCGGCGGGGCCACCGTTTGGCGTGTTGAATTTCACCCCGAAATCCTCTTTCGGCCCACCCGGATTGTGCGAGGCGGACATGATAATGCCGCCATCCGTGCCGCGTTTGCGGATCAAATGCGAGGCCGCAGGCGTAGAGAGCAATGCGTTTTGCCCAACAATCACCTTTTTCGCGCCATTGGCGGCAGCCATGCGCAACATCACCTGCGCGGCGCGGTCATTAAAATACCGACCATCGCCGCCCAACACATAGGTTTTGCCCGCAGCGCCCCCGATCCCGTTGAAAATCGCCTGAACGAAATTTTCCAGATACTGCGGCTGCATGAAGACCGGAGTTTTCTTGCGCAGCCCCGAGGTTCCGGGTTTTTGGCCGTCGATCGCATGGGTTTCAACCATGTGGCGGGTCATATGATGTCCTTCCTATCGGTCGTGTGTGCGCATGATCTCGGCCACGCGCACGATGTCACTGTTCATGGTGAGGGTATCAGAAGTTTCGGGCAAACGAATGCGCCAATTTGGATATTCGGTGGTGGTTCCGGGTAGATTTTGCTGGTCCACCATGTCGAGCATGATTTCGGCCTGAACCGCAACCAATCGCGAGGGTGTTCGGGCCAAAAACGCGTGCAGCGCGTCTTGTCCCGTATCTGAACCCGCGTCCGGCAACAGTCGATCCATCGCCGCCACTTCGCGCGCCCGATGGCCCAATTCATGCGTGGTCTGCGCCGCATCCAGCCCCCCGGCTTTTTGCCGCGCCGTGACATCCGCGCCCTGACGCCAGCCTTGCCACGTTGGCAAATCATGGGTCGAAAACGACGCAATCGCCGCCTCGTCATAGCGCTCTGCCGGCTTGAACTCCGGGTCATGCCAATTTTCGCGCTCAAACATCATCACCCGACAGCCCAAAACCCCCGATGCGGCCAAAGCATCGTGCAGCCCGTCCGGGATCAGCCCCAAATCTTCGCCAATGATGAGGCCGCCTGCCCGTGCCGCTTCCATGCGCGCCACGGCCAACATCGCGTCACGCGGCATTTGCACATAGGCACCGGGGGCGTTTTCCGGCACCCAAAAGGTGCGCTCAAACCCAAGGATGTGATCAATCCGTATCGCACCCGCAAAGCGCAGTTGTCGGGCGAAGGTGTCGCGCAGGGCCGCATAGGCATTTTTACGCAAATTCAAAGGATTAAACGGAGCAAGACCCCAATTTTGCCCTTCGGCCGAAAACGCATCGGGCGGTGCCCCCAAGGAGGCACCATAGGCGAAACTGTCGCGATCCTCCCATGTTTCCGCGCCATGCGGGTGGGTGCCCACGGCCAAATCGAGGTAGAGCCCATGTGCCATCCCGGCGGCTTTTGCCTGTGCCTGCGCCCCGGACAAATCGGTATCCGCGCGCCATTGCAGCCAAGCGTGAAACAGAATCTCATCCCGCAAATCGCGGCGCGCGGCCTGTGCGCTGACGCTGTTGGGACATTGCAACTCTTCGGGCCAATCGCACCAAAACGGGCCATGAATGGCAGACAGCGCCTGATGCAGGGCAAAGGTTTCAAGCGATGTGCCCTCTTGCGCCAGATAGGCCAGAAACTCGGGCGATGTCGGGTGGGCCTCAAAGGCCTGACGCAGCGCCGCCATGCGTGCGGGCGTGTCGGTGTGATAGTCGATCAACGCCCCCGCCACGCCGGTTTTGGTCGCCAGATGCAGAACATTCAACCGGCGGCGATGCGACGGCGAATAGGGGCTGAACATATTTGGCACGGTCGGAAACCCGGCATGAACCGGGTTGATGCCCAAAAATGCCGCACCATGCGGCCCAAGCCCGCGCACCAGCGCACTCAAGCCCTCATAAGTGCCGATACCGCGTTCGGACAGGCCATAAAGCGGCGCGATCAGCCCCCAACAGCGCTCCGGCAACGGCAGGGTCGCGGGGGCGGCCAAAAGCGTGATGCGGATCGGCCCGGCGGCCAGATGATGGATGCCCATCGGCAGTTTTGGCAGGCTGTCCCCGCCCCGACCCTCACAGGTCTGACCGTCTTCATAGGTCAACACCCACGCGCTGTCGCCAATATCGACCCAAGGCGAGGTGCCCGCCTCACAGACCACGTCCCACGGCAGGCCCGCATCCCAACCCGCCTCAAGATGCGCGCGCGCGGCCTCCTCAGACTCGGCCTCAAACCCGAGCGCTCGCATCAGCGCCACGGCGGTCTCCACCGAGGTTTCGCGCAATACGCCCAATTGATCATAAAACTGGCCATGGATGCCGATCCGGGCAGAGAGTTCAAGCCGCAAATCCGTCATCAAAAGGCCTCCAGTTCAAGCGCCAAAGTGGTTTCGCGCCCGGCCAGGATGAGGGACCCGTCGATCACCTCGCCGTCAATGTCCGGGTGGCCGGTGTCGATCCAAAGCCGCCAGCGCCGCCCCGGCATACAGGCCGGAAGATGCACACTCACCGCCTCGCCCCGATTGAAAATCAGGAACAAAGCCTCTTCGCGTTGGGCATAAAGCGGTGTGCCGGAGGCGATGCGCATTTCGGCACAGAGCGTTTTCAACTCCGGTGCTGTCCAATCCTGATCCCGCATCAAAACCCCGTCAGGTCGCCACCAAAACAGGTCTTCGATCCCGTCCATCAACCGTTCGCGCGAATGCAAAAACCGCTTTTGACGCAAAATCGGGTGGTCGCGGCGAAAGGCGATCAGGCGTTTGGTAAACTCCAAAAACTCCGGGTCCACCACGCTCCAGTCAATCCAACCGATCTCATTGTCCTGACAATAGGCATTGTTGTTGCCCCGCTGGCTGTTGCCCAGCTCGTCCCCTGCCAAAAGCATTGGCGTGCCTTGGGAAAACAACAGTGTGGCCAAGAGGTTGCGCCGCCGTTGCGCGCGCGCCGCATTGATTTTGACATCCTCCGTCGGCCCGGCCACGCCCATGTTGTCGGAGGCATTGTCATTGTGGCCGTCGCGGTTGTCTTCGCCATTGGCCTCATTGTGTTTGCCGGTGTAGCTGACCACATCCATCAAGGTGAACCCGTCATGCGCCGTGACAAAATTGACCGATGATGTGGCCGGACGCCCCGAATGATCGAACTGCAAAGCCGATCCGGTCAGGCGGTCGGCCAGGACCGGCACATGGCCCGCATCGCCGCGCCAAAACCGGCGAATACCATCGCGAAACTTGTCGTTCCATTCCAAAAACGGCGGAGGAAACCCACCCACGCGGTAACCGCCGGGGCCAATGTCCCATGGTTCAGCGATGAGTTTGACCTTGGTCAGAACCGGGTCCTGCCGGATCGCATCAAAGAAAGACGCGCCGCGGTCAAACCCCGTGGGCGTGCGGCCCAACGTGGTGCACAGATCAAAGCGGAAGCCATCGACATGCATCACCTCGACCCAATAGCGCAAGGAATCCAAGACCATGCGCAGCACCATCGGGTGATCAATATTGAGCGTGTTTCCGGTGCCCGTGTCATTGATGTAATAACGCGGATTGTCGGTGAGGCGGTAATAGCTTTTGTTGTCGAGACCTCGAAACGACAGCGTCGGCCCCTGTTCATTGCCCTCGCCGGTGTGGTTGTACACCACATCCATGATCACCTCGATGCCCGCCGAATGCAGCCGCGCGACCATATGTTGGAACTCAGCGATCTGGTGATAGGCGAGGTAGCGCGGATCGGGGGCAAAGAAGCTGAGCGTCTGATAGCCCCAGTAATTCACCAAGCCCCTTTCAACCAGAAACCGATCGTTGAGAAAGGCCTGCGCCGGCATAAGCTCGATCGCGGTGATGCCCAGATTCACGAGGTGATCCAAAATCGCATCGGACGCGAGCCCCAAGAATTTGCCCTTGTGCAACACATCCGGGTGCAGCTCGGTCAGGCCTTTGACATGGGCCTCATAGATCACCGTTTGCGAGGTGCGCCGATGCGGCGGTTGATCTTTGCCCCAAGCGAAAAGCACATCTTCGACGACCGAGCGCGGCATGTATTTGGCGCTGTCGCGGGTGTCAAAAGACAGATCGGCGGCCTCGTGCCCGACCTCATAGCCCATCAAGGCGTCATGCCAGTCAGGATGTTTGGTCACGCGTTTGGCGTAGGGGTCCATCAAGAGTTTGTTGTAATTGAACCGATGACCCTGGTCCGGCGCATAGGGTCCATCGGCGCGCAGGCCATACAGTTGCCCCGGACGCAACTCCGGCACAAACCCGTGCCAGACATCGCCGTCACGTTCCGGCAGATCAATCCTCTGAGTCTCGGTCTGACCGTCGTCCGAGAACAAACACAGGGTGATCCGGCGGGCGTGTTGGGAAAAAACCGCGAAATTGACACCTTCGCCATCCACTGTGGCCCCCAGCGGCGCGGCATGGCCGCCCAGGATCGAATATTGCCTCATTTAGGGTGCGCAGCTCCTGTCATCGTCTCAAAAAGATCGGCATAGGTGCCCGCAGAGCTGTCCCACCCCACAGGCTGCGCCATGGCATTGTCCATCATTTTGGTCCAGACATCGGGCTTGCGGTAGAGCGCGCAAAGACGGTTCAGCGCTTGGGTCAGTGCCAAGGCTGTGACCGGGTGAAATTGGATGCCCGTGGCCACGCCTTGCGCCAAGGCGGCGGCATTGGCATTGATCACCGTGTCGGCCAACCCGCCGGTCAGCGAGACCAACGGCAAGGTGCCAAACCGCAGCCCGTACATTTGCGTCAAGCCGCAGGGCTCAAAGCGCGAGGGCACCAAAATCGCATCCCCGCCTTCGATCAGACGGCGGGCGAAAGCTTCGTCATAGCCGATCCGCACCGCAACGCCCGCATGGCGCAGGGCGGCGTCACGAAACGCAGATTCAAACGCACTGTCGCCCGACCCCAAAAGCGCCAATTGCCCGCCCTGCTCCAACAGGGTCGGCAGCGCTTCGAGCAAGAGATCAAAGCCCTTTTGCCCGGTCAATCGAGAGATCACCACGCACAGCGGTCCCTCACTGGCCGGACCGGAATTTGGCAGGCCAAGCTCGTCGCGCAGCGCCGCTTTGAATTTGGCTTTGCCTTTCGGGGTTTTGTAACTTGGCGACCAGACCTCTTCGTCGATGCCATTGAGAATGCCGACAAAATCCGATCCGCGCGCGGCCAAAACGCCCTCCATCCCCATGCCATACTCGCCCGTCATCAATTCGGCGGCATAGGTGGGCGAGACGGTGGAGACCTTGGTGGCCCCCACGATCCCGGCTTTGAGCGCCGAAATCTGACCCCAATATTCATAGCCGCCGGGGCTAAATCCGGGGCGCGGCAGGCCCAGCGTGTCGATCAGATCGGCCGAACAACAGCCCTGAAAGGCGATGTTGTGAATGGTCATCAGGGTCTTGACCCGCTCCGCCGCCCCCAATTCGCGCAGATACACCGGGGTCAATCCGGCCTGCCAATCATGCAGGTGCAACACCTCTGGCGTCCAGCCTTCGATCCCATGCGCGGCAATCATCGCCGCCGCCAATGAGAGCGCCGCAAAGCGTTGTGGGTTGTCGGCCCAATCATAGCCGCCGGGACCGGTGTAAAGCGATCCGTCACGGTCATAGAGATGCGGCGCGTCCAGGATATAAAGCACGGTATCGCCCAATGTTCCGCGCCGAATTTGGGCCGAACCGCCGAAAAAGTCATGGATGTCAAACACCGGCGCAGCGTCCGGTTGGGCCGCCAAAACCGCGCGGTAGCCCGGCAAAAGCGTGCGCATGTCTACGCCATACGCCGCCAATGCGCCGGGCAAAGCCCCCGCCACATCGGCCAATCCCCCGGTTTTCACCAAGGGCACACATTCGGACGTGACTGACAGAACCCGTGTCATACGCCTTTGGCCCTCCGGTCCAACATATCCTGGGTGATCAAGGTGATCCCGCCCGGCGACACCCGGAACCATTTGGCGTCGACCTCGGGATCTTCGCCCACCACCAGCCCCTCGGGGATATGTACACCGCGATCAATCACCACGTTTTTAAGCCGGGCATGACGCGCCACGTTGACATAGGGCAACACCACAGCCCCCTCCAAGGAGGCATAGGAATTGGTGGTCACATGGGTGAACAACAGGCTTTCGCGGATTTCCGTCCCCGAAATGATGCAGCCGCCCGAGACCATCGAACTCACCGCCGTGCCGCGCCGATCCGGGCGGTCATGGATGAATTTTGCCGGTGGCGTGTTCTCGGAATAGCTCCAGATCGGCCAACTGCGGTCCCATAGATCAAGCTCGGGGGTGAAATCGGTCAGGTCGATATTGGCCTTCCAATAGGCATCAATCGTGCCGACATCGCGCCAATAGGCGGGCGCGTCGGGGTGGCGGATACAACTGTCGGTAAAGCGATGCGCCTGGGCTTTGCCCTTGGCGACAAGATCGGGGATCATGTCATTGCCAAAATCGTGGCTGGAGGTTTGATCCTCCATGTCTTCCAACAGGCGTTCACGCAGGAATTTCCAATTGAACACATAGATGCCCATCGAGGCGAGCGCGTTTTTCTCGTCGCCCGGGATGCCCGGCGGATCGGCAGGTTTTTCCAAAAATTCGGTGATCCGGTCCGTGCCATCCACCGCCATCACGCCAAAGGCCGAGGCCTGTTTGCGGTCCACGGTCAGACAGCCGATGGTCACATCCGCGCCACTGTCGACGTGATGTTGGATCATCAACTCGTAATCCATCTTATAGATGTGATCGCCCGCGAGGATCAGGATGTAATCGACATCATAGCTGTCGATGATGTCGATGTTTTGCGCCACGGCATCGGCTGTACCGCGATACCATGTGCTTTCCTCGTAACGCTGTGAGGCAGGCAGAATGTCCAAAAATTCGTTGCGTTCAGCGCGGAAAAACGTCCAGCCGCGTTGGATGTGGCGGATCAGCGAATGGGCTTTGTATTGCGTCGCAATCGCCATTTTGCGGATGCCGGAATTGAGCGCATTGGAGAGCGCGAAATCGACGATGCGGGTTTTGCCACCAAAATAGACCGCCGGTTTCACCCGCGAATTGGTCAGTTCCTGAAGCCGCGAGCCGCGCCCCCCCGCCAAAACGAACGCCATGGTCCGATTGGCCAACCTGTTGCGCGTCTGTGTTTGTGTCTGTGTCATTCCTCCACCTTTCCGCACCCCGAGCCCCCGCCTTTCGGCCCCGCCCGTTATGCTTTGTCTTTGATAAAGACCATTGTTGAGAGCGGCGGCACGGTGATCTCTGCGCCCGCAGGCTGTCCGTGCCACTCGCCACGCGTGGCGGTGATCCGCCCCAGATTGCCACGGCCTCCGCCACCATAACATTCTGCATCTGTATTGATCGCCTCGCGCCAGACGCCCTCTTGCGGAAAGCCGAGTTTATATGCGCTGCGCTCAAGCGGCGTGAAATTACAGACCACGACGACTTCTGCATCCTCGGGGCCGCCGCGCCTGATCCAGGCATAGACCGACTGCGCCGCATCATTGGCCTCGATCCATTGGAACCCGTCCGGGTCGCAATCCTTGGCGTAAAGCGCCGGCGTGGCGCGGTAGAGCGCGTTCAGATCGCGCACCACATCCTGGACGCCTTGATGCATGTGATAGACCAGACAGGCCCAATCAATCTCACCATCATGGTTCCATTCTTGCCATTGAGCGAATTCTTGCCCCATGAACAAAAGCTTCTTGCCCGGATGCGCCCACATAAACCCATAATAGGCCCGCAGATTGGCAAATTTTTCCCATTCCGAGCCGGGCATTTTATTGATCATCGAGCCTTTGCCATGCACCACCTCGTCATGGCTGATCGGCAGGATGAAGTTTTCCGAAAACGCGTAATGCAGACCAAAGGTCATCTGGTGATGATGGTGTTTGCGGTGCACCGGATCGAGCGCCATGTAAGACAGCGTGTCGTTCATCCAGCCCATGTTCCATTTGTAGCCAAAGCCAAGCCCGCCCGCATCCACCGGCGCGGAAACGCCCGAATAGGCGGTGCTTTCCTCGGCCACAGTCATGATGCCGGGCACTTCACCATAAGACAGCGTGTTCATGCTCTGCAGCATATGGATCGCCTCAAGGTTCTCCCGCCCGCCGTGAATATTGGGAATCCATTCGCCCTCTTTGCGCGAATAATCGCGGTAGATCATCGAGGCGACGGCATCGACCCGCAGCCCGTCAATGTGATATTCCTCAAACCAATAGAGCGCATTCGAGGTCAGAAAATTTTCGACCTCGTGCCGACCGTAATTGTAGATCAGCGTGTTCCAATCCTGATGGAACCCCTCACGCAGATCGGCATGTTCGTACAGGGGCGTGCCGTCGAATTGCGCCAAACCATGCACATCGGTCGGGAAATGCCCCGGCACCCAATCGAGCAGAATGCCAAGCCCGGCCTCATGCGCCGCCTCAACCAGATCGCGGAACTCATGTGGCGGGCCAAAGCGAATGGTGGGGGCGAAAAGCCCGACAGGTTGATAGCCCCAAGAGCCATCAAACGGATACTCGGAAATCGGCATCAATTCGATATGGGTGAACCCCATGTATTTCACATAGTCAATCAGCTCAACGGCGGCCTCTTTATAGGAGATCGGACGCCCGTCATCCTTGCGCCGCCAAGAGCCAAGATGCACCTCATAGATCGAGATGGCCTGATCGCGCTTTTGCGCCTCGGCGCGGCGCTCCATCCACGGCCCATCGGACCAGCCATAGCCCGAAATATCACGCACGACTGAGGCGGTTTCGGGCGGGTGCTGAGCGCCAAAACCGACCGGATCGGCCTTGAGGTGCAGCGCATCCTGCGCGCCCAAAATCTCGTATTTATAGGCCGCGCCCTCGCCCACGCCCGGCATGAAAATTTCCCAAACACCGGTGCCGCCGCGTTTGCGCATCACATGCCGCCGCCCGTCCCAGGCGTTAAAATCACCAACAACCGAGACCCGTTTGGCATTCGGCGCCCAGACGGCGAAATGCGTGCCTTGGACGCCCTCATGGGTCATCACATGCGCGCCAAGCGCGGTCCAGAGCCGGTTGTGATTGCCCTCGCCCAACAGATATTCGTCAAGCTCGCCCAACACAGGACCGAAACGATAGGCATCTTCGACCTGCCACTCGACCTTGCCCTTTTGGCCGACCAAAACATAGGGCTTGGTGCCAGATACGGCCCCGTGAAACAGGCCGGGATGGCCCGAGACCTGCGCCAGAGGCGACAGCTTGCCCGCACTGAGCGCCGACATCGTCTGCGCCCCCGGATCATAACAGGTGACTGTGCGAATCCGGCCCTTTTTATGGGGGCCTAGAATGGCGAAAGGGTCATCAAACCGGCCTGCACAGATCTGCGCCAGAACCGTGTCATCCGCGAAACTCTTCTGATCTGCCTGGGCCATCTGATTTTCCTTTATTCAAAAGCATCTTAGGGGATTCCAGGAACCAATCAACTGTTTGATTTTTAGGGGATAAGGCTCTTGGCCCCCCAGATATCGCACATGTAACCCCGAATGGTGCGATCAGAGGAAAACCACCCGGATCGCGCCACATTGAGGGCCGCCATTTTGGCCCATGTTTGCGGGTCTGTGTAGACCTGATCGACCTCACGCTGGGCGCGCCAATAGTCGGTAAAATCGGAACAGACGAGGAAGTAATCCGACCATGTCAGATTGTCGGCGATATGGGTGTAGCGACCCGGATCTTCGGGGTTAAAGCGGCCCGAACGCAGCGCATCGAGCGCCCGCGCCAAACGCGGATCGGCATGGATCGCCTGTTGCGCGTGATCATGCATCATCCGGCGCTGCATCACCTCATCGGCCAACATGCCAAAGAGAAAGAAATTCTCCGCGCCGACCTGTTCGCGAATTTCGACATTGGCCCCATCGAGCGTGCCGATCGTGAGCGCGCCGTTGAGGGCAAATTTCATGTTGCCCGTCCCAGACGCCTCTTTGCCCGCCGTCGAAATCTGTTCGGACAGGTCCGCCGCCGGGATCAGCCGCTCGGCCAATGTGACGTTGTAGTTCGGCAAAAACACCACCTGAAGCACGTCGCGCGTGTCCACATCGGCATTCGCCACTTTGGCGAAATCATTGATCAGGCGGATGATGTCCTTGGCGAAATAATAGCCCTGTGCCGCCTTACCGGCAAAGAGTTTGACCCGCGGCACCCAGTTGGCCGACGGGTTGTCTTTGATTTCCAGCCAATGGGCGATGGTCTCCAAAATATTGAGGTGCTGACGCTTGTATTCGTGCATCCGCTTGATCTGAATGTCGAACATCGCCTCTGGGTTCAGATTGATTCCATGCGCCTTGGACACATAGTCACAAAGCGCCGCCTTGTTGTCGGTTTTCACCTGAGTGAACTGCTCCAACCAGCCCGCATCCTCAATCGCCGGTTCCAGCTTTTTGAGCTGTTCCAGATCGGCCACCCAGTCCTCGCCAATCGTCTCGGTGATCAGGGCAGACAGTTTCGGGTTGCATGAATGCAGCCAACGGCGCGGGGTCACACCATTGGTTTCATTGACAATCCGACCGGGATGCAGTGCGTTGAGCTCTTTGAACACGGTCTTTTTCATCAGATCGGTGTGCAGTGCCGAGACGCCGTTGACGCGGTTTGACACCATAAACGACAGCTCGCCCATTTTGACCTGCCCGTCCGAGCGCGCCGAGAGCGTGCGATGCGGGTGGGCTTTGTAATGGGCGTCATCAATCCGGTCGATGATCTGCAAATGGCGCGGCAAAAGGCGGCCAAACAGGCGTTCGTCCCAGCGCTCCAACGCCTCCGGCAACAGCGTATGGTTGGTGTAATTCATACAGTGATGGGTGATGTCAAACGCCTCCTCAAAGGACAAGCCGCGTTCGTCATGCAGAATGCGCAAAAGCTCAGGGCCTGCGATCGCCGGGTGGGTGTCGTTCGACTGGATCGCCACCTTGGTCGGCAACAGGCGGATGTCATCATGTTTGCTGTCAAAGCGGCGCAGGATGTCGCGGATCGAGGCGGCGGAGAAGAAATATTCCTGTTTCAGGCGCAGCTCCTTGCCCGCCTCATTGCTGTCCTCGGGGTAGAGCACGCGCGAAATCGACCGGGCCAAGGCTTCGTGTTCGGACGCCGCAGCAAAGTCACCGGAATTGAACAGGCCCAAATCAAACGGATCGACCGCGCGCCCGGCCCAAAGCCGCAGCGTATTGGCCCACCGCCCCTGCCAGCCAACGATTGGCGTGTCAAAGGCTTCGGCCTGGATCAACTCCGAGGGTTTCCAGATGGTTTTGCCGTTCTCAGAGACCACATCACCGCCAAACCCAAGGGTAAAGCGCACTTCGGGGCGCTCAAATTCCCAAGGATGCGGTTCTTGCAGCCATGTTTCCGCCGCTTCCACTTGCCGCCCGTCGACAAAACTTTGTTTGAACAGGCCGTTTTCATAGCGGATGCCATAGCCATAGGCCGGGCAGCCGATGGTCGAAAGACTGTCAAGAAAACAGGCCGCCAACCGGCCCAAGCCGCCATTGCCAAGCGCTGCGTCCGGTTCATCCATCAAAATCGTGCGGTAGTCCTGACCAAAGCTGTCGAGCGCCTCTTTCGCCTCCTCGGCCAGCCCAAGGTTGACGATCCCGTCCTCAAGCAAACGCCCGATCAGAAACTCCATCGACAGGTAATAGACCCGCTTGCCGTCTTGTTCATAGGTCTTGCGCGTGGAGGCGACCCAATGATCGACAATCCGGTCGCGCACCGCATGGGACAGTGCCATCCGCCAATCAAAAAACTGCGCATGTTCAGGGTCTTTGCCCATCGTATAGGTGAGGTGTTGCAGGAGGGCGTGGCGGAAATCTTGGGAGGACGTAGGGGCTTTGCCGGCCATGGGTCACCTTAAATTATGTTAAGACCCAAAACGGATCTTATGGGGGAGGGTCATTTTTCCTAAGCCACATCAGCTTAGGAAAGCAAGCTATGGCAAATCCTAGACGGTCGCTGGCACTGCTATTGCTCTGTTTATAGTCATTTCCTGATGCATTCCTTAATCCACCTCAAGTGAGAGCCGATTGAGGCGCGTTTTATGCTTTATTTTCAGTATATCTTTTATCCACCACAAGGAAAGCCCGCGCCCCTAAAGCGTTTCGGGATTAACTTGAATAACGAGTTTGTCCCGAAACGCTTTAAGGGCTGTGCCATCTATGTGGATACGGGTCACGATTTCATGACAAGACCGCCAAATTGTCCGGGAAATTCGCGTGCGGCATACGGCCTTTGGCGGCCTGGGCACGGCACAAGCGTGCGCGATCCAACACAGTTGATCTGGTCGAAAACGACAGCCCCATTGTGTAAAGACAACAGGCCCATTGTGTAAAAAAGGGGGAGGGGAAATAACACAGTCCTAATCGGAAAGTGTTGGTGCGGTCGAGAAGACTCGAACTTCCACGGGTGTTACCCCACAGCGACCTCAACGCTGCGCGTCTACCAATTCCGCCACGACCGCACAGTCTTGACTTGGTGAGGGGCTATGTAGCGAAGCGGTTCGGGGAAGTGAAGAGGAAAAATCGGACGACCCTCACTTTTTCTGATTTTTTTCAAACGGCGGGCTTTGGCGCACAAATCGCTTGAAAAACGCTGGTCTCAGGCGGCGCAACGACGCGTGATCTTTGACGCGTGTCGGCGGGACAGGCCCACGACAACACGGGCGGCGGCGTTACAAAAAAGGCCACCCAATGGGCGACCTTTCAAGACATGAGAGCCTCCCGCGATTGGGGCTCTTATTCTGTGATCGAAAACGCGGGCAAAGCGGTGCCAGAGGCCGGAACCACCGCAGTCGGGGCCGCAAGCGCCGCACCACCGTTCAAAGACATCGACGCTTTGCGCAACAGACCCGCACGCTCCGCCTGCCCCGGTGCGAAGACGGCGGGCACGCCCGTTGCCAGCGCTGTGAGCGTATCCTCATACCATGCCTGCGCCAAATCGGGCCGCTGGGTAACCCCAACGCCTTGGCTCAGGTGATGGCCCAAAAGTTCGCCATATGCGCGTTCGCCCACAGCCACCAACATCAGAGACGAGGCCAAAGCCACATCCATATTGTCGGTGCGGTAGCCCACGGAGAGACAGATTTTCGCCGTTCCCGCCAGTTGTGCCGGAGACATGCCGGAGTTCAGCACGAAAGTCGACGTCTCTGCCAAGACCGCATCACGCGGCTTGATCGAGAGGGCCGCGACCTGCGCCGCCATCGGCGGGGCGAGACCTTCGCATTGCGCGGCGATTTGGTCCGGGGTAAAGCCCTGAACCTTGGAAATCATGTCCTCGCCCTGCGAAATCGCATAGGTGCGCGCCAAGCAAAACTGTTCGTTCAAGGCCTGATTGGCATCCACCATGGAGGCTTCGGTGACGAACCCGCCATTGGAATTGGTCAACAGGCTGACTGTGTTGCAATGCGAAGCCAGCGACACCTGCGTGCCCGCCCCAAGGAAGCTGGGCAGGGTCGGCTCCGGCGTGGCCGCCGCAAAACTGGGCATGGTGGCCGCCGCGGGCGCTTGCGGCGCAGGCATGACCGGGTTCACCACAACGGTGGTGCCGGGGGAGGTGCCGGGCACGGTGGCCATCGTCGCGCCCCCTGCCCCGCCCGAAGCCATTTCAGAGCGGTACATTTTCAACAAACCGCGCGTGCCCTCGGGATTGGAGGCCACAAGCTGCGTGGTTTGATAGCCGCCCGCCTGTGCGCGATTGTACGACGAAATCAAAAGCTCCTGCTCAAAAGGCGACAACTGGCCGGTGATCGGATAGCCAAGATAGACCTGATAGGCGGACACCGCATCGCGGGTCTTTTTACCAAGCTGGCCATCGACGGAGCCGGCATTAAAGCCGAAATAATTGAGCGACGCCTGAATTTCTTTGCCCTCTTGCGTCGACGGCAAGCTTGGGCGCGAATAGGTTCTGGGCGCGGTACTGGTTTTCTTTTTCGGTTGCTGACTGGCCGCACCAAGCAGCCCGCCGATCACCGCACCGGCAATAAAATCGCCACCATCGGCCTGAACACGCGTCGTTGTGCCCAGCATCATCGCCGCCGCAAGTGCAGCAGATACAAAATGTTTGAAAGCTTTGTGTTTGGACATACTGGTCCCTCCCCGCAAAATGACTCACTAAACCTGAGAAAGGATAGCACAGGCTTTCGTGATCCAAAGAATTTATTCACCGCAGCATTTCCCGCAGCGCCTTCATTGCATATTCCGGGTTAGCAAATCGTAAGCAAAACACGAGTTTCCCCACGCCTCCTCTTTTCTGTCCGTGCCACGCGCGATAAACCCGAACGCAGACACCCAGACACACCCCCAGACACACCCCCAGACACACAGTCAGGCGCGAAGGATCGAGAGACATGGTGGAATGGCGCATTTCAGACGGCTTGACCGATTACAACTTTGCTGCCGCCGAAATGGAAGCGCGCGCCGATGCCATCGCGCGCGGTGAGGCGGAGGAGTTGATTTGGCTGTTGGAACATCCGCCTTTGTACACGGCAGGGAGTTCCGCCAAGCGCGAGGACTTGGTCGACCCGGACCGTTTCCCGGTCTATGACACCAGGCGCGGCGGACAATATACCTATCACGGTCCCGGCCAACGGGTGGCCTATGCGATGCTGGATCTCAACAAACGCGGCAAAGACGTGCGCAAATTCGTCGCCAATATGGAGGCTTGGGTGATCGCCGCGCTGGCCGAATTCAACGTCACGGGCGAAATCCGCGAGGGCCGTGTCGGCGTTTGGGTGGTGCGCGAGGACAAGCCGCTGACCATCACTGGCCAAAAACCCGAAGACAAGATCGCCGCCATCGGATTGCGCATTCGCAAATGGGTGTCCTTTCACGGGCTGTCGATCAATGTCGACCCGGATTTGAGCCATTTTGACGGCATCGTGCCCTGTGGCATCCGCGAACACGGCGTGACATCACTGGTCGATCTGGGCTTGCCGGTGACAATGGAGGACGTGGATGTCGCCCTGAAACGCGCCTTTTCTGAGGTTTTTGGCGCGTGAGGCCCTGACATAGGGAGATGCGACATTGGTCGAAGGTGCGACATTACTGGACTGGCACAGCGGCCCAGACGCGCTATTGTGACCACTGGACACATGAATCAGTCGGGAGACACAACCCTATGACCAAACTTTCCGGGACCAAACTTTTTGCCCTCACAGCCGCCGCCCTGATGGCAACCTCCACCGCCGCGTTCGCCGGTGATGCGCAAGCCGGCGCGAAAGAGTTCAACAAATGCAAATCCTGCCACATGATTGCAAGCGCCGATGAAACCATCGTCAAAGGCGGCAAAACCGGCCCGAACCTGTACGGCGTGGTGGGTCGTCCGGTCGCCTCCTTTGATGGCTTCAAATACGGTGACGGCATCTTGGCCGTGGGCGCAACCGGCATGGTTTGGGACGAAGCGTCTTTGATCGAATACGTCGCCGATCCGACCGCCTATATCGACACCCATGGTGGCTCTGGCCGTTCGAAAATGACCTTTAAACTGAAAGATGGCAGCAACGTGGTCGCTTATCTGGCCACCTTCTCGACGATGTCCGACGAGGGTGCATCCGATGAGGGGGCTGAGGCCGCTGAGACCATGGACGATGATATGGATGAGACCAAAGGTCAGGAACACAACCAAGAGGGCGAGCGCAATCAGGCTGGCGGCTCCAACTGATCGGGATTTCACCCCGCGACAAGATCAAACGCCGCTCCTTATCGGGGGCGGCGTTTTTGCATGTCGGGATGCGCAACATGTGCCCGGATCGCAACCACAAGCAATCCGCAGGCACGCCAAACCAAGCCCCCAACCCCACCCGCAGAGCCAGATTATAGCCCATCCCCCTCACCTCACGCATTTTTCTGTCTTCAAAACGCGTTGACTGATTGCTCTCGGGTTCGTGACCCTCTAAAACATATGGTAATTCCGCCCCAAGACTCCCCTCTAAGGGAACCGGCGGATGTGACGCATACACGCATAGACCACGCACAAATCGGGAGGACCGCATGGCAGACGCAGCCATCCACGGCCACGAACATGGGGACAACCGGGGCTTTTTCACCCGCTGGTTCCTGTCTACAAACCACAAAGACATTGGGATTCTGTACCTCTTCACGGCTGCCGTGGTGGGGTTCATTTCCGTCTGTTTCACCGTTTACATGCGCCTTGAGCTCATGGATCCGGGGGTTCAGTTCATGTGCCTCAACGAATCCGGCGAAGCCGCCGCGCGACTGATTTCGGGCTTTGGTGCCGAAAACTGTGCGCCCAACGGCCACCTTTGGAACGTCATGATCACCTATCACGGTGTCTTGATGATGTTCTTCGTGGTGATTCCGGCGCTGTTTGGCGGTTTCGGCAACTATTTCATGCCGCTGCAAATCGGTGCCCCGGACATGGCCTTCCCGCGCCTGAACAACCTGTCCTACTGGCTCTATGTCTGTGGTGTGGCTTTGGGGATCGCGTCGCTTTTTGCACCGGGTGGCAATGGTCAGCTTGGCTCTGGCGTCGGTTGGGTGCTTTACCCGCCGCTGTCCACCAATGAGGGCGGCTATTCCATGGACCTCGCGATTTTCGCGGTGCACGTCTCTGGGGCGTCCTCGATTCTGGGCGCGATCAACATGATCACCACCATGCTCAACATGCGCGCACCGGGCATGACCATGTTCAAAGTGCCGCTGTTTGCCTGGTCGATCTTTGTCACCTCCTGGCTGATCCTGTTGTCCCTGCCGGTTTTGGCAGGCGCGATCACCATGTTGCTTACAGACCGTAACTTTGGCACCTCCTTCTTCCAACCGGGCGGTGGCGGCGATCCGATCCTGTACCAGCACATCCTGTGGTTCTTCGGTCACCCCGAAGTCTACATCGTCGTTCTGCCGGGCTTTGGTCTGGTGTCGCACATCATCGCAACCTTTTCGAAGAAAGCCGTGTTTGGCTACCTTCCGATGGTTTGGGCGCTGATCGCGATTGGGGTTCTGGGCTTCGTCGTTTGGGCCCACCACATGTACACTGTGGGTCTGTCGCTGACTCAACAGTCCTACTTCATGATGGCCACCATGGTCATTGCGGTGCCGACAGGGGTGAAAATCTTTTCTTGGATCGCAACCATGTGGGGCGGCTCGATTGAGTTCAAAACACCGATGCTTTTTGCCTTCGGGTTCTTGATCCTCTTCACCATCGGCGGCGTGACCGGCATCGTTCTGTCGCAGGCGGGCATCGACCGCGCCTACCATGACACTTACTACGTCGTGGCGCACTTCCACTACACCATGTCGATGGGTGCAGCATTCACCATCTTTGCCGGGATTTACTTTTACATCGGCAAAATGTCCGGGCGTCAGTACCCGGAATGGGCCGGCAAGCTGCACTTCTGGATGTTCTTCATCGGCGTCAACCTGACCTTCTTCCCACAGCACTTCTTGGGTCGTCAGGGCATGCCGCGTCGTTACATCGACTACCCGGAAGCCTTCGCCTACTGGAACAAAATCTCGTCTTACGGCGCGCTCTTGTCCTTCGCGTCCTTCCTGTTGTTCATCGGCATCGTGTTCTACACCCTGCTGGCCGGTCGCCGCGTGACCCAGAACAACTACTGGAACGAATACGCAGACACGCTTGAGTGGACCCTGCCCTGCCCGCCGCCGGAGCATACGTTTGAAACGCTCCCGAAGCAGGAAGACTGGGATCACCAGCATTCGCACTAAGCGGATCTGACGGATCACACGAACCAAAGGCCCCACTTCACCGGTGGGGCCTTTTCTTTGAGTATTTTTATCGCCGTAAAGACCGCCGGGCAGAGACGGGGGCCGCCCGCGCATCAGGGGGCTTTGCAGCCCTGTTGATGCCGCATAGACTTCCCAAAACACATGTAAGAAACGCATATGCCCTATCAATGGACCCCGGACCATCGCAGCCTGCCGCAGCGGGCCACTTCGGATGACGCGCCTTTGGTGCGGCTTGACCTGTGGCCGCATCGCAGCCTCAAGGGCAAAGGCTTTTCCGCCACCATTTGGCTGATGTTCTTCGGCGGGTTGATCCCGGTTGTGCCCTTTATCGGTACAATCGCGTTTTGGATTTTGCTGATCTTCATGATGACGGCTCTGGCGGCCCTTTGGCTGGCGCTGAGGCGGTCAGATCGCGATCATCTGCGTGAAGAGCTTTTGATCTGGCCGGATCGCATCCATCTGACTCATTGGCCCGCCAAGGGAGCCGCGATGGAGTGGCAGGCGAACCCCTATTGGGTGAAACTGTCGCTGCACCCGACGGAGGGGAAGGTCGAACAATACCTGACGCTGAAGGGCGGTGGCCCGGCACAGACGCGCGAAGTGGAACTTGGCGCATTTTTAACGCCCGAAGAACGTGCGCAGCTACGCGATGATCTTGCGCTGGTTTTGGGGCGGCTCAAGGACGAACCACGCTACAACTCATAAGCCAAAATAAAAAGGCCGCCCAAAAGAGCGGCCTTTTCAAGGATAGAGCCTCAGGGGTTACCCCAATTTGGCTTTGATCTGTGCACCCACCGCGCCAAAATCCATCTGGCCGGTGTATTTCGTTTTCAGAGCCCCCATCACCTTGCCCATGTCACGGATGCTCTCCGCACTGGTCTCAGAAATGGCCGCAGAGATGGCCTGAGCCACCTCACCCTCTGACAATTGACGCGGCAAAAACTCTTCGATCACAGTGATCTCAGAACGTTCTTTTTCCGCCAATTCAAGCCGCGCGCCTTCTTCAAACGCTTTGGCGCTCTCTTGGCGTTGCTTGACCATTTTGCCAAGAATACCAAGCACATCCGCGTCAGACACGCTTTCTTCTTTGCCCTCACCCCGAGCCGCAATTTCGCGATCCTTGATGGCCGCATTGATCAGACGCAAGGTGGACAAGCGTTCGCTGTCCTTGTCTTTCATCGCCGTTTTCAATGCCGCATTGAGCCGGTTTCGCATATCCATATGGGCCTCATCCCTCATGATGTCGCAAGTGGACAACATAGCGAAAGACGCATCCGTTCTCAACCGTTGATAATTTCCGTAACCCATTGAAAACGCTACGTTACATAAAGTGAGCGAAAATCCATCACCCGACCTTGACGCCGCCTGCCCCTTTCCTTAGGTTCCGGTGAATTTTGCCCACATCAGGAGAGTCGTGCCATGGCATCCGCTCAGTCGTCCGAGAAACCAACCGCGTGTCTGGCTTTGGCCGATGGCACACTCTTCTACGGTAAGGGGTTCGGGGCGACCGGAACCACCACCGCAGAGCTGTGTTTCAACACCGCCATGACGGGCTACCAAGAGATCATGACCGACCCGTCTTACGCAGGTCAGATCGTCACCTTCACCTTCCCCCATATTGGCAACACCGGCGTCAACGCCGAGGATGACGAAACCGCCGACCCGGTTGCCGCAGGCATGATCGTCAAATGGGACCCGACCGAGCCATCGAACTGGCGCGCTCAAGAGGAACTTGGCCCTTGGCTTGAAAAACGCGGCCGCATCGGCATGGGCGGGATCGACACCCGCCGTCTGACCCGCGCCATCCGCCAACAAGGCGCGCCGCATGTCGCCTTTGCGCACGATCCCGCGGGCAATTTCGACATCGAAGCGCTGGTCAAACAGGCCCGCGCCTTTTCTGGTCTGGTCGGGCTTGATCTGGCCAAAGACGTCACCTGCGCGCAGTCCTATCAATGGGACGAAATGCGGTGGGCGTGGCCGGATGGCTTTCCAAAACGGGAAGGTAAAGGCTTTAAGGTCGTGGCGATTGATTTCGGCGCAAAACGCAACATCCTGCGGTGCTTGGCCTCGGCGGGCTGTGACGTCACCGTTCTGCCCGCTTCCGCCACCGCGGAGGAGGTTTTGGCCCATGCGCCCGACGGCGTGTTCCTGTCCAATGGTCCCGGCGATCCGGCGGCCACGGGCACCTATGCCGTACCGATGATCAAAGGCGTTTTGGACGCCGATCTTCCGGTGTTTGGCATCTGTTTGGGCCACCAAATGTTGGCGCTCGCTTTGGGGGCCAAGACGATCAAAATGAACCACGGCCACCATGGTGCCAACCATCCGGTGAAGGATCTCGACACGGGCAAGGTTGAAATCACCTCGATGAACCATGGCTTTACCGTCGATGCGCAGAGCCTGCCCAAAGGCGTGAAAGAAACCCATGTGTCGCTGTTTGATGGGTCGAATTGTGGCATCGCGGTCGAGGACAAGCCGATCTTTTCGGTGCAATATCACCCCGAAGCCAGCCCCGGCCCGATGGACAGCTACTATCTGTTTGAACGGTTTGCGGCGGCAATGGCAGCGCGCGCGGACGCCTGATCCATCCATATTACGTGACGCAAAGGCGGGGTTTTCCCGCCTTTTTGCGTTTATCACCCACATTTAAAGTCTTGGTTAACGCCTTATTAACCTTGCCTGATCAAACTTGTCCACAGAGGTCTGGGGGTAAACCCGAGCCATTGGGACAGTTGCGTCAGGATGAATATTTAGATGTCCTTTGTCAGACATCCGCTTTTTTCAAACACAAAACTCCACACGGCGCCAGAGAATGCGACCGTGCCGGGGCCTGACGCGCCCCGCCATGGTCCCCATAAACCCACACGCAGGCCGATCGGACAAATCCTTGTCGATATGGGGGCGGTCGATCCCGGCGATCTGGTCCGCGCCGCCGCCATGCGCCAACGCGAAGATGCGCGCATCGGTGATATTCTTTTGGCCCACGGCATGGTCGATGAGGCCACCCTCTACCGGGCCTTGGCACATCAACATCACGCCGCCGTCGCCGATTTCGGCAAGACCGCACCAGACGTGCGCCTGATTGATATTCTTGGGGCGGATGAATGTCTGCGCCGCGGGCTTTTGCCATGGCGTCAGGTCGGCGGAACGGTGATCATCGCCTCATGCCGCCCCGAACAATTCGAAGACCTGCGTCCGCGACTGAGCGCGTTGTTTGGTCCGGTGCGGATGGCCGTGGCCTCGGAAACCGCGATGCATGAGGCGCTGTTGCGTTCACGCCAACGCAAACTTGCGCTCTGCGCCGAAACCCGCGTGGCGGCACATGAAAGCTGTCGCGAAATGGACATCCGCAAACTGACGCGGATGATGTCATCTTTGGCGGTATTCGGGCTCATTCTGGCGCTTTTGTCACCGATAAGCGCCGCGATCCTGTTGACCTCATGGGCGGTTTTGACCCTCGTCGTCTCCACCGGCCTCAAAATCGCCGCCGCTTTCGCACAGGCCAGCACCGCGCGCACCCGGCAAAGCACGTTTAGCAGTCGCCGCACCAGAACCGCCCTGCCAACCGTGTCCATCATGTTGCCCCTGTTCAAAGAGCGCGAGGTCGCGACCCGGCTGATCAAACGGGTGTCGCGGCTGACCTATCCACGCGAACTTTTGGATATTTGCCTTGTCGTCGAAGAGGATGACACCGTCACCCAAGAGGCCATTGCCAGCACGGATTTGCCGCGTTGGATGCGGCAGATCATCGTGCCACGCGGCGGTGTCAAAACCAAACCACGGGCGATGAATTTTGCCCTCGATTTCTGTCGTGGCTCGATCATTGGCATCTATGACGCCGAGGACGCGCCCGAGCCGGAACAGATTCACAAAGTCGTCGCCCATTTCGCTCAAACCGGACCAGAGGTGGCCTGTGTTCAGGGCATTCTGGACTTTTACAACGCCCGCACCAATTGGTTGTCGCGTTGTTTCACGGTCGAATATGCGACATGGTTTCGGGTGATTTTGCCGGGCTATGAGCGTATGGGGCTGGCCGTGCCTTTGGGCGGCACCACCTTGTTTTTCCGACGCGAGGCAATCGAGGAACTGGGCGGATGGGACGCGCATAACGTGACTGAAGATGCCGATTTGGGCATTCGTTTGGCGCGTCATGGTTACCGTACCGAATTGTTGCATACGGTGACAGAGGAAGAGGCCAATTGCCGCCTCTGGCCTTGGGTCAAACAGCGCTCTCGCTGGCTCAAAGGCTATGCGATGACCTATGCGATGCACATGCAAAACCCGCGACAACTCTGGCGTGACTTGGGCGCATGGCGGTTTTTCGGGGTTCAGGCGCTGTTTCTGGGCGCCTTGTCGCAATTTGTGCTGGCGCCGTTCTTGTGGTCGTTTTGGCTCTTCCCCTTGGGCCTGCCGCATCCATTGCGCGGGATTTTACCCCATGATGTCTTGGTCGTTTTGGGCGCAACTTTCCTCCTGTCCGAAGTGGTGACGGTAGCTGTAGGCATGGTGGCGACTTCGACCTCGAAACACAAATGGCTCTGGCCCTGGGTGCCGACGTTGCATTTCTACTATCCGCTGGCCACTTTGGCGGCGCTCAAGGGGCTGTGGGAGATGGTGACCAAGCCCTATTATTGGGACAAAACCGCCCATGGGGTGCATGATCTGGGCTTTCACGAAGACGAGGCGGAGACCGCCGCGGCCCTCAGCCCGGTGTCCCCAATGCCCCCCGCCCCCTTGGTGCTTGGCCCGGCGCAACGCACCGCTGCAAGCGTGTCAGAAGGCCCCACCTCGCAAAACCCCGCCAGCCCATTGATCCTTTATCCTGCCGCAAAACCCATGCAAAACAGCCATAAGATCGGCGCAGAGCGCGTCCGGGCCTTTGGGGAGGCTCCTAGGGCCTTTGTGTTTGAGCGCCTTGAACACGATGCGACCGGATCGGTGCCCAAGCCGGGGCGTCGTTTGACCTTTGGCCTTGATCTTGAAAACACCTCCAACACCCCCGCGCTGCGGCGCGCGTTGGAGGCGGCTGCGGTGGCCTTTGACCCCGAACGTCTGCGCCCCGCACCAAAGCCAGATTCAAAGCCAGACCCGAAGCCAGATTCAAAAAACGCGCGTCCAGATCACACCGAAACCGTCCTAGCCTTGCCGCATCAGATCAAAGACCCGGCCGCGCGCATTCCGGGCAACTCAGCCGGCGCGCCAGATTGGGCGCATATGGCAGCCTTTGTTGAGGTGCCTGCGTTTCTTCCTGCCGCGCCACCCGAAGAGGCGCGCCGTTTGAGCGGAACGTCCGGCGGACCGGGGGAGGCGTGAGGTTTAGCGCACCTTATCGGCGTCGATTTTCAATCGGGTCACAAAAGCCTTGGAAATATGTTCAGACAGCGCCTTATGCGCGGCGTCACCATCGCGGGCTTCAATCGCGGAAACGATCTGATCATGTTCCTTGATTGCCTCCTCGCCCCGGCCTTCGGCGGCCAAAGACGTGGTGGCAAGCAAGGCCATGGAGCGATGCACCAGATCAAGCTGTTGCACCAGATAGCGGTTGTGCGAGGCGAGGTGGATTTGTTTGTGAAACCGGCGATTGGCCCGCGACATGGCGTCGGGTTTGCCGATCAGGCCACGATCCTCTTCGACCATATCGCGCAGCACCCGCACCTCCTCAGAGGTCGCGTGGCGCGCCGCAAGACGGGCCGCAAGGCCTTCGAGTTCGGTGCGCACCACATAGAGATCCGCCATCTGATTGTGATCCAATGAGGCCACAATCAGTGAGCGCCCATCGCGCGTCAGCATGGATTGGGTCTCCAGCCGCTGTAACGCCTCGCGGATCGGAGTGCGCGACACACCAAAGCGGTCGGCCAGCTCACTTTCAACAAGCCGGTCGCCGGGGCGATACACCCCGGTGTCGATGGCTTCGAGGATCAGCCCATAAGCGTCCTTTTGCCCAGCGCGCGGATCTTTCATCATGTGCCTCTCAGGTCAACAGGGGGAGACCATAGACAGCCCTGCCCCTGACGATCAAGCGCTAACATCGCCGCAGGTCGGCCAATATCCGAACACACGCCGAAATATCCGCCGACCGCCAGGCGCGTTCAAGACCACGTCTCGCCTTGCGTTGCTATCGCTCATTGCCTAACACGATGTCATGGTAGCTGATCAATTCTTTCACGTGAACACATGGGTCTTTGACCTCGACAATACGCTTTATCCGCCAGAGGCCGCGCTTTTTGCCCAGATCGAGGTCAAAATGGCCGATTGGGTGGCGCGCGAATTGGGCGTGAGTTTAGAGGCGGCCAATGCCTTGCGCAGCGCGTATTGGCGTGACTATGGCACCACCCTCTCGGGGATGATGGCCCAACATGGCACCGACCCGCTGCCCTATCTCACCTATGTCCATGACATCGACTTTTCCGGCCTGCAGCTTGATGCCGAGCTCAAAGCGGCGATCACCGCCCTGCCCGGACGCAAAATCGTTTACACCAACGGCTCCGCCCCCTATGCCGAGCGGGTGTTGGAGGCGCGCGGGTTGACCGGGATTTTCAACGCCGTCTACGGCATTGAACACGCCAAATTTCATCCCAAACCCTTGGCCGTCGCCTTTGACACCGTGCTCACCCTCGACGGGGTCACGCCTGAAACCGCCGCGATGTTCGAAGACGATCCGCGCAACCTCAAAGTCCCGCATGATCTGGGGATGAAGACGGTCTATGTCGCCCCCGCGCCGCTCGATCCGCCCGCGCCGCATATCCATCACCACACCGACAACCTCTCGGCCTTTTTGCGTGCGCTGACCGGCTGAGATTCAGTCTGACGCCAAGACTCACGTGACCGCCCAACCTGCTCACCCGTGCCTGATCACCCATACCTGATCACCCATACCTGCGCCCATATGCCGCGCGGCATCCCGCCACCGTGACCTGATCTGCGCTGCGCCCTATCTGACAGGTTCACTCAAAACGCAGCTGAACACAGCGCGCACCCCGGAGATCGCACATGTCTGACACCAATCTTGACCATTCTTCCTCCTCTCACGAAGACGGCGTGGCCACGACCCGCGGCGTCGTCTTGTTTTTGCTCTTCGTGCTCGTCGTGATTGCGGCCATTGTCTATGGCATGTTCGCCATCGGCCCATGGGTGCTTGGCGTGACCGCGCTGGCGACGGTTCCGGTGATCTATGTTGTGTTGATCTTGCTCACCACTGGCAAATAAGCGGCGAAATGAATCACCCCCCTGCACGGCGCATGAGATTCCCCTGAGACAGCCTGTCCCTTGGACAATCCCCGCCTTTGCGCCTATCTCTTGGCTATGCCCACAGAGCGGGCGCAAAGGAGATGATCATGCCGAACCAATCCCCCTCGCTTCCACCGCGCGAAACCGTGGATGTTTTGGTCTCAGGCGGCGGCATCGCCGGGATGATCGCGGCGGCGGCCTTTGGCGCTTCCGGGTTCAAAACCCTGATGATCGACCCAACCCCGCCGATCACCAGCGGCACAGAGGACCGATCCGATCTGCGCTCCACCGCATTCTTGCGCCCCGCGCGCGATCTCTTTGCCCGTATTGGGATTTGGGACGCGCTCGCCCCCCATGCCACGCCGCTTGAGGCGCTGCGCATCGTCGACACGTTAGGGCAACCGTCCGACATCCGCGCCGAGCGCCAGTTCGAAGGCCGCGAAACCGGCGATGAGCCCTTTGGCTGGAATTTTCTCAACTGGGTGATCCGCCGCGAGCTTCTGAAAGCCCTGCCCAACATCCCCAATGTCGACATGCGCTATGGCACCGGGTTTAAATCCATGCTCACCCGCACCAATGAGGCGATCGTCACCCTCACCGATGGCGCACAGCTGCGCGCCAAATTGGTCATCGCTGCCGATGGTCGCAACTCCCCCGTGCGCGAGGCGGCGGGGATTGGCGTCAAAACCACGCGCTACGGTCAAAAATCTCTGGCCTTCACCGCCACGCACGAAGTGCCGCATCACAATGTCTCGACCGAAATTTACCGCGAAGGCGGCCCCTTCACCATGGTGCCCTTGGCGGACATCGACGGCAAACCCGCCTCTGCGATTGTCTGGATGAACAAAGGCCCCTATGCGACCGAGCTTTTGACCATGGAGCCTGAGGCGTTCAACGCGGTGATGACCACCCGCTCGGCCGGGCTGTTTGGCCAACTGACCCTGGCCTCCGGGCGCGCGATCTTTCCGATCATCACCCAAGTGGCCGAACGTCTGTCGGGTGAACGCGTTGCGGTGATTGCCGAGGCCGCACATGTTCTGCCACCGATCGGGGCGCAGGGGCTGAACACGTCGCTCAATGACCTGGCCGAACTTTTGGCCCTCGCGGAGGCCCATCGCACGGATGTGGGCGGGCAGGTCATGTTGGACGCCTATGCCAAAACCCGGCACCGCGACATCACCGCACGGGCCAAAGTGGTCGATGTGTTCAACCGCGTCACCCGCTCAGAAAGCGACATCTTGCAAGCGCTGCGCCTGTTGGGGCTGAAAGCCGTGCATGATGTCAAACCGCTGCGTCAGGGGATCATGAAGGCGGGGCTTGGGCCAATTTAACCCCGCGCCCCTTTACCGTGCTTTTACCGTGCTTTTACCGTGACCCAAATACTCAAACGGCGCGCCCACACCAAGGACGCGCCGTTTTTGATGTGATACCAAAGGCTTATTTTGCCAAAACCGCATCCAATGCCGCCTCAAGACGCGCGACGGACGCGTCCACATCGTACAGTTTATCCAGACCAAACAGCCCCAGCCGGAAGGATTTATACTCCGGCCCCTCATCGCATTGCAGCGGCACGCCAGCGGCGATTTGCATGCCCAATGCCGCGAATGCCCGGCCCGATTGGATCTCGGCATCATCCGTGTAACAGACCACCACGCCGGGCGCCTCGACGCCCTCGGCGGCCACCGATTGAAACCCGCGCGCTTTCAACAGGGCGCGCACCCGGCGGCCTTGTTCCCATTGCGCCTCGGAGAGTTTGGCAAACCCGTAATCTTTGGTCTCCAGCATCGCATCGCGAAAGGCGCGCAGCGCATCGGTCGGCATCGTCGCGTGATAGGCGTGACCACCCGCCAAATAGGCCTCCATGATGGTCAACCATTTGCCCAGATCAATCGCAAAAGACGACGATTGGCGGGATTTCACCACGGAGGTGGCCCGCTCAGACAGCATCACCAACCCGGCGGAGGGTTGCGCTGACCAGCCCTTTTGCGGCGCGGAGATCAACACATCGACACCCGTTGCTTTCATATCGACCCAGGCACAGCCTGACGCGATGCAGTCGAGCACCATCAAACCGCCTTCTTCGTGCACCGCGTCAGACAGCGCGCGGATATAGCCGTCCGGCAAAATCATGCCAGAGGCAGTTTCCACATGCGGCGCAAAGACGGCCGCGGGTTTGAGCGCGTGAATTTCGGCCACGGCCTCTTCCAGCGGCGCCGGGGCGAAAGGTGCGGTGATTTCGTTGCCGGTGCGCCGGGCTTTGAGCACGGTCTGCGATTTGGGGATCGCGCCCGCCTCAAAAATCTGGCTCCAGCGAAAGGAAAAAAAGCCGTTGCGGATGACCATAACGTCCTCACCGCCGGCGATTTGGCGCGCCACCGCCTCCATCGCATAGGTGCCGCCGCCGGGAACGACCACGGCGGTGTCGGCATGATAGACCTCGCACAGGGTGGCGTGGATGTCGGTCATCACCTTTTGAAAGGCTTTCGACATGTGGTTGAGCGAGCGATCGGTGAAGACCACGGAAAATTCCATCAACCCATCGGGGTCGATATCAGAGCGCAATGCGGGCATGAAGCCTCCTTAAAGTCATATCAATCATATCAAACGGTGCCAAAGCGACACATTTGTCGGTCCGTTCGGGGGGTGGGCGCACAAACGTCTGGACAAGTGCCCTAAGGTTAACAACACTTGCCCAAGCGTCACGCCACGGATCGGGCCAAAAAGAGCACCGGACGGGCGAAAACACAAGCGGTTCAAACCGCATCGGCGCATTGAGGCAGATCCGGGTCACGGCCCAAACCAGACAGGCAGAGCAGTCATGCCAACAGAGAATCTTATTGTGATGGGGTCCTCCCTCATCAACAATCCGATTGGCTATTCCCAAGACCCTTGGGGAAACGCCAATGACGGGGCCTATATCACCGGCGGCGACAGCGTTTTTGACGATGATGACGTGATCGTTTTCACCGTGCAAAAGGTCAACCATGACGGAACGTTTGACAACCAGACCCAGATCATGGGGATCGAGGTCTATGACAATGCCGCCGACTATGTGAATGGCGTCCCCAAATACACCTATGAGCTGGAAAAGGACGGCGGATGGGGCTGGGGGCACAACACAGGCAGCGGCGATGTCTCCACGACCGTACACAACATGGGCGATGCCTATCTGCATTTCCCCGCCGATGGCTTTGTCAGCTCAGACCCCGGCGCGCCGGATCTGGATTACCTGTTCCTGGCCCCCGGTGTGGATTTATCCGAAGCCTACCCGGTCTGGCTCTCGCATGAAACCAGCATCGACTATAACGAGAATGGCAACATTTCGGGCAGCGAGGTCGGAGACGGGGTCTTTACCGTCGACAACAACCTCTTTGCCGAAAATGAAATCGCGGCGGCGATTTGTTTGACCCGCGGCACGTTGATTGACACGCCCGAGGGGCCAAAATTCATCGAAACCCTGAGCGAGGGTGATCTTGTGCATACGCTCGATGATGGGCCGCAACCGATCCGCTGGATCGGATCGCGCCGCGTCGAGGCCACGGGCAAACTCGCCCCGATCCGCATCAAAGCCGGAGCTTTGGGCAATTTCCGCGACCTCACCGTCTCGCCCAACCACCGGATGATGATCCGTGGCCCGCAGGCCGAAATGCTGTTTGGCGAGCGCGATGTCTTGGTCGCGGCGAAACATTTGGTCAATGATGACACGATCCGCCGCGTGTCCGGCGGCACGGTGGACTATTTCCACATGCTGTTTGACAGCCATCAAATCATTTTTGCCGAGGGCTGCCCAACCGAAAGCCTCTACCCCGGCCAAGAGGCCTTGGGGGCGGTGGACCCAGAGGCACGGGCCGAGATTTTGACGCTATTTCCCGACTTCGAACACGGGCCGCAGCAGACGGAACTGTCGCGCTATGAATTGAAAGCCTGGGAGGCGCAGGCGCTTAGACACGCGAGCTGACACTTGCCCCTGACTGCGGCTGCGTTTAGAACGCAGGACAACAGGATACGCAGGGAGCCGCGACATGCTCGATCATCTCGAATTCACCACGCCAAAGCCGAAAGTCATTTCGGGGGCAAAAGACGACTGGGAACTGGTGATCGGGATGGAAATCCACGCTCAGGTCGCCTCCAAATCCAAATTGTTCTCAGGCGCTTCGACGAAATTCGGCAATGAGCCGAATTCGAACGTCTCTTTCGTGGACGCGGCCATGCCCGGCATGTTGCCCGTGATCAACGAATTCTGTGTCGAACAGGCGGTGCGTACGGGGTTGGGCCTGAAGGCCGAGATCAACCTGTTCTCCGCCTTTGACCGCAAAAACTATTTCTACCCGGATCTGCCGCAGGGCTACCAGATTTCGCAGCTGTATCACCCGATCGTCGGCGAAGGCGAAGTTTTGGTCGACATGGAACCCGGTGTGGCGCGTTTGGTGCGCATCGAGCGCATCCATTTGGAACAAGACGCCGGCAAATCCATCCACGACATGGACCCGAACATGTCCTTCGTCGACCTGAACCGCACCGGCGTGGCCTTGATGGAAATCGTGTCACGTCCTGACATTCGCGGGCCCGAAGAAGCCGCCGCCTATGTGCTCAAACTGCGCCAAATCCTGCGTTATCTGGGCACCTGCGATGGCAACATGCAAAACGGCAACCTGCGCGCCGATGTGAACGTCTCCGTCTGTCGTCCGGGCCAGTATGAAAAATACCAAGCGACCCAGGATTTCTCCCATCTCGGCACGCGGTGTGAGATCAAGAACATGAACTCGACCCGGTTCATTCAGATGGCGATTGATTACGAGGCGCGGCGTCAAATCGCGATTTTGGAAGATGGCGGCACGGTCGATCAAGAGACCCGTCTCTATGATGCCGACAAGAACGAGACCCGCTCGATGCGCTCCAAAGAAGAGGCGCATGACTACCGCTATTTCCCCTGCCCTGATCTTTTGCCTTTGGAAATCGAACAGGGCTGGGTCGATGACATTGCGAAAACCTTGCCCGAGCTGCCCGACGAGAAAAAAGCCCGCTTTGTCAAAGAGTTCGGCCTTTCCGAATATGACGCAAACGTGTTGACCGCGGACACCGCCAATGCCAGCTATTTCGAAGGTGTGGCGGCGGGCACCGACGGCAAACTGGCCGCGAACTGGGTGATCAACGAACTCTTTGGTCGTCTCAAAAAAGACGACAAAGACATCGAAACCTCACCCGTTTCCCCCGCGCAACTGGGTGGCATCGTCAAGCTGATCAAATCCGGCGACATCTCCGGCAAGATCGCCAAGGACCTGTTCGAGATCGTCTATACCGAGGGCGGCGACCCGGCCGAGATCGTCGAGGCGCGTGGCATGAAACAGGTCACAGACACTGGCGCGATTGAAAAAGCGGTCGATGACGTGATCGCCGCCAACCCCGGCCAGGTCGAAAAAGCCCAACAAAACCCGAAACTTGCTGGGTGGTTTGTGGGCCAAGTGATGAAAGCCACGGGCGGCAAGGCCAATCCCGGCGCGGTGGATGCGTTGGTAAAGGCCAAACTCGGGCTTTAAACGCCCCGCGATTGAGACATGAGAAAGGCGTCCCGCGAGGGCGCCTTTTGTCGTCAACCCGCCATTAACATAAGAGGGTTACACTGGGACACATGGAAGGAGTCCACCATGTCCCATTACGAGTACAAAGCCATCCCCGCCCCGCATGAAAGCGAAGCCACCTCCGCCTCGCAAACGCCCGAGGCGCGATTGGCCGATGCGGTGACCGTGCGGCTCAATGCCATGGCGAAAGAGGGCTGGACCTATCTGCGCTCCGACGCATTCACCCTCACCGGGGTGGCAGGCAAACAGGCGGTTTTGGTGTTTCGGCGCGAAAGCGATTTTGGCATGTTCAAACAGGACAAGCCCAGCTTTGGCACCTTCGGGCCAGAAGCCGCCGAGTGAGGCCCAAAACAGGCTGATCCCCGCTTGAACATGGGCTGAGTATGGGCGAAGCACCCCTTTGGCGCGCCTTGACCTCCGGTGCCCATCCGCTAAACCTGTGCCAACAAAACGTGCCGCCCAATGCGGTCGCCACAGGAGACGCATATGCCCCTTTATGAGTACCTCACCGTGCCCGCCCCGCGCAAAGGCGAGAAAACCCGAGGCGCGAAAACCCCTGAGGCGCGGATCGCACTGGCGATGCAAAGCGTGCTCAATGACAAAGGGGCTGAGGGCTGGGAATATATCCGCGCCGATCTTTTGCCGATGGAAGAGCGCTCCGGGCTGACCTCAAAGGCGATCACCTATCACACGGTTTTGGTGTTTCGCCGGGAACGCGGTGCCACTGTATTGGCGACGGAATCGACGACGGAACAGACCGCCGTGCAGACGCGCAAATCCCCGGTCGCGGACCGCAACACGCCGCCGCCCTCTGTGCCCTTTCCGGCCCATGCCGAAAAAGGCGCGGGTGCCAATGCGCGCCGCCTTTCGCCCGACGTGGCCGACGAGATCGCCGAAGACCGCGAATCATAATCCCGCGCTCACACATCCAGATCCAGCGCCAGCGCATGAATGCGCGGCACCAAATCGCCAAGCGCTTTGTGCACCATCCGGTGACGCGCCACCCGCGATTGTCCGGCGAAGGCCTCTGAGCGGATCATCACATTAAAATGCGTCTCCCCCGCCCCGCCGGGGTTTCCGGCATGTCCGGCGTGTGAGGCGCTATCATCTTCGATCTTTAAGGTTTTTGGCGCAAAGGCCGCCTGTAACCTGACGCGCATTTCATCGGCAATTGTCATCTCTCTCTCCCAGTTTTCGGCCCCAAGGCCTTTCCCATTTTGCATTCTTCATCTAAAGTCCTGCGTCCGAGTCGAAAAGGTTGAGGCACATGGATAAAAACGATCCCTTCGGTTTTGATATGTCAGTCACGTCATCAAAAAAGAACAAACGTGGTGGCAGACGCGGCATGTCGGGGGCATTTGAGACCTCTAAACGGGTCTGCGAACATGACGGATGTCAGGAAGCGGGCCAATATCGCGCGCCCCGTTCGCCTGATCATCTGGACGAGTATAAATGGTTTTGTAAGGACCACGTGCGCGAATACAATTTGAAATGGAATTTTTTCACCAACGCCACACCGGAAGAAATGGACGAGCAAATCAAAGCGTCCCAAACCGGCGAACGTCCGACCAAGCCGTTTGGCAAAAAATCGGTCGAACAGAGGGCGTGGGAACGTCTTGGCATTGATGACGCCCATGAGGTGCTGGGCGAAAACGCGACACAGAACCCCGGCAAATCTGACCCGGCGGCCTCGACGCGCAAACTGCCGCCGGTGGAGCGGCAGGCAATTGATATTTTGGAGGCCAAGGATCATTGGACCAAGGCCGAGATCAAGAAACAATATCGCGCTTTGATCAAAGTGCTGCACCCGGACGTGAACGGCGGTGATCGCTCGCAAGAAGAGCAATTGCAACAGGTCGTCTGGGCCTGGGATCAGCTCAAAGAGAGCCGTTGGTTTAAGTAAACTCTGGGTTCAGACCGGGTCAAAACAGCCTCAAAATAGAAAAAGCCGCCTCATATGGGGCGGCTTTTTTGATGGCGTAAGGCGTGACGCTTTAATGCGCCACGCCCGCTTTTTTGCCCGTCACCAAACGGATCAAAGGGTTGATGATCCGGGCCACGATGGGGATCAGGATCAGGCCAAAGATCAGCCCAAGGATGCCATCGAAAAACGCGGTCACGAACCAAGCGATAAAGCCGGACGCCCCCTCAAAGGCATGGGCGGCCAGTTCGGCGATGTGGTGGATGTCCTCATAGGGATGCGGTTGGCCCAATTCGGACAGGCCATGGATCACGATGGAACCGCCGACCCAAATCATCGCGGCCGTGCCCACAATCATCAAAAGGGTCATCAGGATCGGCATGAATTTCACGATCCCACGCCCCAAAGCCCGCGTCATGGAAAGCCGCCCGACCCGCGCCAACCACAGGCCCACATCATCGGCTTTGACGATCAAAGCAACGCTGCCATACACCACCACGGTGATGATCACCCCCGCAAGCGCCAAGGTGAAGGCGCGAAAGACGATGCCGGTGCTGGGATCAAGGGCGGCCAAAATGATGGTCATGATCTCGGCGGAGAGGATGAAATCGGTCTTGACCGCGCCCGCCACTTTGGTGGCTTCGAGATGGGCCGGATCGCCTTGCTCGGCAGGTTGGCCATCGGCATGCGGCGCGTGGGGTTTGAACAGGTGATAGACCTTTTCCGCCCCCTCAAAACACAAATACGACCCGCCGATCATCAACAAAGGCGTGACCATCCACGGTGCGAAGGCCGACAAAAGCAAGGCCAGAGGCAAAAGGATCAGCAATTTGTTTCGGATTGAACCGAGGGCGATTTTGCCCACGATCGGCAATTCGCGCGCGGCGGCGAAGCCATGGACGTATTTCGGCGTCACGGCGGCATCATCAATCACCGCGCCCGCCGCCTTGGCGGAGGCTTTCGCCGCTTGGCCCGCCACGTCATCGACCGAGGCCGCCGCCACTTTGGCGATGCCCGCCACGTCGTCCAATAATGCCAAAAGGCCGCTCATGCTCGTGTCCCCGTTTTCATCTTACATTTGAGGCTATGTAGTCATGAATCCACGCACAGGCAAACCCCGTCTAAAAAAAGCGGGGCGCCCCAAAGGACGCCCCACCCGCATGATCCCCAAAGGGATGAGAATCTCTTGGGCTGGCTTACATCGCCGGCAAAAGCACCTTGTCGATCACATGGATGACGCCATTGGATTGGTCGACATCAGCAATGGTCACCGTGGCGGCGTTGCCCTGTTCGTCTTCGATCATCACCATACCGTCTTTGACCATGGCTTTAAGCGTACACCCCCCCACGGTCGGCACATCATGCACGCCACCGTCCTCTTCGATCATGCCCACAAGGGCTTCGGACATCACATCAGCGGCCACCACATGGCAGGTCAGAATTTTCGTCAACTGGTCTTTGTTTTCAGGCTTCAAAAGCGTTTCGACCGTGCCCTCGGGCAGAGCGGCAAAGGCGTCATTGGTCGGGGCGAAAACGGTGAACGGACCTTCGCCCGCGAGCACATCCACGAGACCAGCGGCCTGAACAGCTGCGACCAGAGTGGTGTGATCGGCGGAGTTTACCGCGTTTTCCACGATGTTTTTCTCGGGGAACATCTCAGCCCCGCCCACCATCGGGTTTTTCATGCTGTGGTTGTCCGCATAGGCGGTGGTGGCGAGAAGAGCGGCCGTGGCAACGGCAAAAATTGTGCGTTTCATCATAAGTCTCCCTTAAGAACACGCCCCGACCCAGTGTCGAGGTTGTAAGGGGTACGGGGCGGATCACCGCATGGATCACCACGCGCCTTTCACGTTCAGTCACGCAGGCGTGAGGTGCTTTTTTGCGCCACGCGGCATTCTGTGCGCTGGCTCACGCCCCCGCGACGCCTCGCCCCTTGCACCTGACGCGCCGATAGGGCACGAAGTCACCTAAAGCGTTTTGCCAAAATCCTGCGATACCGGTTTGCGGCGGAACAGTTTAAGTGAACACCAAAGAAAACGGGCCAAACCATGGACGCGAACGCAAAACCGACCGAAACCATTTCTGTACGCGATGTCTTTGGCATTGATACTGACATGACCGTAAAAGGCTTTGCCGAGCGCATCGACCGGGTGCCGGACGAAGACCCGACCTATAAATTTGACCCGGACACGACACTGGCCATTCTTGCGGGCTTTGCCCACAACCGCCGCGTGATGATTCAGGGCTACCACGGCACCGGCAAATCGACCCATATCGAACAAGTCGCCGCCCGCCTGAACTGGCCCTCTGTGCGTGTCAACCTTGACAGCCACATCTCGCGCATTGATTTGATCGGCAAAGACGCGATCAAACTGCGCGACGGCAAACAGGTGACCGAATTCCAAGAGGGCATCCTGCCCTGGGCTCTGCGCAACCCCTGCGCCATCGTGTTTGACGAATATGACGCGGGCCGTGCGGATGTGATGTTTGTGATCCAACGGGTGTTGGAAGCCGATGGTAAATTGACGTTGATGGACCAAAACGAGGTGATCACCCCGCACCCGTCCTTCCGCCTGTTTGCCACTGCCAACACGGTTGGCCTTGGCGACACCACCGGGCTGTATCACGGCACGCAACAGATCAACCAAGCGCAGATGGACCGCTGGTCTTTGGTGGCGACGTTGAACTATCTCAGCCATGACGCCGAGGCGAATATCGTTTTGGCCAAATGCCCGCATTACAACACCGAAAAAGGCCGCCGCGACATTTCGCAAATGGTGACCGTGGCCGATCTGACCCGGACCGCCTTTATGAATGGCGACCTCTCGACCGTGATGAGCCCCCGGACCGTGATCACCTGGGCGCAAAACGCCGAGATTTTCCGCAACATCGGCTATGCGTTCCGCCTGACCTTCCTCAACAAATGCGATGAGTTGGAACGTCAGACCGTGGCGGAATTCTATCAGCGCTGTTTTGACGAAGAGCTACCGGAATCTGCGGCCTCTGTCGCAAGCTGATAGCGCGTCTTTTAAAACATGAGACTGAAACGGGCCCCTTTTGGGGTCCGTTTTCTTTTGTCTGTATGGGATGCCTTGTGTGGGTCTCTTGTCCTGTGTCGATATCTCGCCTACACAAGATTGTTACGTTATAACGTAACGATTCCAATTCGACCTTAACGACACAAAGAAAGAGAGTCCCACGAATGCACCGCATGAGTTCGAATACGATCACCGCACTGGCCACTGCCACTCTGTTGATCTTCGCCACACAAACGATGGCACATGATGCCAAATCCCACGATGCAAGCCCGGAACACGCCCACACCCATGACGTGGATCAAGACATCTACAACGGCTACTTTGAGGACTCTCAAATCAAAGATCGCCCCCTGTCCGATTGGGCCGGGGCATGGCAATCGGTCTACCCTTACTTGCAGGACGGAACGCTTGACCCTGTGATGCAACACAAGGCCGAACAGGGCGACAAAACCGCCGACGCCTATCGCAGCTATTATGACACAGGGTACAAAACCGATGTGGACCAGATCGACATAGACGGCAACACGGTGCGCTTTGTCCGTGATGGGAAAACCCTTTCGGCCCAGTATGAAAGCGATGGCTACGAAGTCCTCACCTATGCCAAGGGCAACCGGGGCGTGCGCTACATCTTTGAGAAAGCTGACGGGGATGCGGCAGCCCCAGCGTATATTCAGTTTAGCGATCACCGGATTTCTCCCGCGAGCGCCGATCACTACCACCTCTATTGGGGCAATGACCGTGCGGCCCTCCTCACAGAAGTGACCAACTGGCCGACATATTACCCGGCCTCAATGGATGGCGACGCGATCGTCCATGAAATGCTCGCGCACTAATGACAGGCCCATGACATAAGGCCCTCTGGCCCACATCGCGCGCATCGTGGTGTGGGCTTTCAGAGACCGGCCTTGATACAAACCAGATCACGTCCTCAAACGTATATACGTCCGATAGACAAAAATGGCTTGTCACGACTCGCTTGTCGCGCTTACGTTATTGTAACGGTTTTACGACAAAGTGAGGCTATGACACAGAGAGTCCACAGAGTTATCCACAGGCAAGCCCGGACATCCCTTGCCATCATGAGCGCCCTTTTGAGCGCGCTCAGCCTCTGTGCTGCGACCCCGCTTCAGGCCCTGCCCGCCGCCGCCTCCCCGCTTGCTCGTGATTTCGCCTATTGTGCCGGACGTCTGTCCGCCGAGGCGCAGCACCGCGAAGACCAAAGCCTCAATGAGCTCAAACACGCCATGCAGGAACTTTTGGCCGCTGTGATCGCCCCCGAAGAAGCCGAGGCCTACGAAGAATTGCGCTTGGCCGGTCATGTGGCGCAAAGCGAACTTTTGGCGCTGTCGCGGTTTTCCTTTGACCAAGGTGAGGCCGACCGCGCCAGTCAACTTGCCCAAGACAGCATCCGTCACTGCCGCGCCATGCTTTTGGGCGCATGATCCAAGAATGAATCCGGGCATGAAAAAGGCCCGCAAAACGCGAGCCTTTCCCAAATATATCAAAACTTTGGATTATCGCGCCGCTTTGGTCGCCTTGGTCCACCACGCCAAATCGCCCAACATCGCGGTGACAGAGGGCAGGATGTTGGCTTCGATCTCCGACATTTCGGCATTGGCGCCCAGAGGTGAGACTTTGAAAAAATCCGAACCGGAAATGTAAACGGCGGCGCGCACCGGTACCATCGACAGGTTGATCGTCACGGCGCGCAAATGTTCGACCGCACGGGCCGCACCGACCGAGCCATAGCCAAAGACGGCGGCGGGTTTGCGCACCCATTCCTTGCCAGCTTGATCCAACGCGTTTTTCAACGAAGCCGGGATCGAGGAGTTGTATTCCGGGGTGACGAAAATATAGCCATCAAATTCGGCCATTTTTTCCTGCCACGCCACGGCTTTTGCGTCCGCGGACGGCATCCACAGGTTGGAGGCCATTTCGTTGAACATCGGCAACGCATAGTCTTTCAGATCGACCAGTTCGAAATCGAGATCGGTGCTGATCTCTTTGGCTTTTTCCAAAAGCCAGTTTGCCGGTTTATCTGCAAACCGGGCATCGCGGGTGGAACCAATGATGATGGCGATTTTCGGGTTAGACTGCAAGGTGGTCATGGGGAACTCCTGATCTGCACGCGGGGGATGAGGGGGAGGAAAGGTCCGCGGCTTTGAGGCCTACATAAATTCGCACCCACAATGACTTCAATCCAAATATATGTGCGCCATCGCGCAATTCCTGTGCAAACACATATGCGCCCTGTGTCGCATGTCTTTCTCTTGCCCGACCTGCGCGCGCATGATTTAACGAGCGCATGAACAAGCCCTCTGACAACCCTGCCGATCCGTTCAAAAAGGCGCTGGCCGAAGCCACGAAAGTGCTCGCCGACGATGCGGACCTGACGATCACCTATTCGATGGACCCCTCTGGTCTGTCGGGTGACACTGTGCGCCTGCCGCAAGTGTCGCGGCGGATGACCAAAGACGAAGTGTTGATCGCGCGCGGCACCGCCGATGCGCTGGCTCTGCGTCACAAGTTTCACGACCAACCGACGTTCCAACGCTACGCGCCGCAGGGCCAGATGGCGTTTGAGATTTACGACGCCTTGGAAACCGCGCGCTGTGAGGCGGCGGGGGCGCGGCACATGCCCGGCACGGCCAAAAACATCAATGCCAAAATCGGCAATGAGGCGATGCGCCGTGGCTATGATGGCATCACCAAACGCGAGGATGCCCCCTTGGCACAGGCCATGGGCTATTACCTGCGCGAACTGTCCACCGGGCGTGAACTGCCAAAAGGTGCCAACACGGTTTTGGATCTGTGGCGCGATTTCATCGAGGGTCAAACCCAAGGCACATTCGAAGATATTGGCGATCTGTTGGAAGATCAGCGCGGCTTTGCCCGTCTGGCGCGGCGCGTGATCGAAGAGCTGGGATACGGCGACCAATTGGGTGATGACCCGGACGCGACTGACCCCGAAGACGATCAATCCGCCGAAACGGACGAGCAAGAAGAAGAGCCCGACTCCACCGGCGAAGAGCAGGACAGCTCGGACGAAGAAGAGGCCAGCCCCGAGAGCGCGCAGGACGAACAGCAGGACATGCAAGAGGCCTCGATGTCCTCGGATGACATGGCCGAAGATGAGTTTTCTGATGAGGTTGAGCTGCCGCAAGATGAGGCCGAGGTCGAACCACCGCAACCCGCGCCCTATTCCGACGCCGATCCGAATTACCAAGTGTTTTCAACCGCCAACGATGAAGAGATCGCCGCCGAAGATCTGGCCGAACCGGCCGAATTGGAACGCCTGCGCGCCTATTTGGACCAACAGTTGGAGCCGCTCAAAGGCGCTGTGTCGCGCTTGGCCAACAAACTGCAACGCCGCCTTCAGGCGCAACAAAACCGCTCATGGGAATTTGACCGCGAAGAGGGGATTTTGGACGCTGGCCGCTTGGCCCGTGTGATCGCCAACCCAACCACGCCTTTGTCGTTCAAGGTCGAAAAAGACACCGAATTCCGCGACACGGTGGTGACGCTCCTGCTCGACAACTCCGGCTCGATGCGCGGTCGCCCGATCTCCATCGCGGCGATTTGTGCCGATGTCTTGGCCCGCACGCTGGAGCGTTGCAACGTCAAGGTCGAGGTGCTGGGCTTTACCACCCGCGCGTGGAAGGGCGGATTGGCGCGCGAAGCGTGGTTGGCCGCTGGGCGTCCGGCGCAACCGGGCCGTTTGAACGATCTGCGCCACATCATCTACAAATCCGCCGACGCACCGATGCGGCGGACACGGGCCAATTTGGGTCTGATGATGAAAGAGGGCCTGTTGAAAGAAAACATCGACGGCGAGGCGTTGGAATGGGCGCATCGGCGGATGATGGGACGACCTGAAGCGCGCAAAATCCTCATGGTGATCTCGGATGGGGCACCGGTGGATGACAGCACGCTGTCGGTCAACCCGGCCAATTACCTTGAAAAACACCTGCGCGATGTGATCGGGATGATCGAGAAACGCAAACAGGTTGAACTTTTGGCCATCGGCATCGGCCATGACGTCACGCGCTATTATGATCGCGCCGTGACCATCACCGATGTTGAACAATTGGCCGGCGCGATGACCGAACAACTGGCCTCGCTGTTTGACAGCGACCCGCGTGCACGGGCGCGGGTGATGGGCATTCGCCGCGCGTCCTAAGTGCTGCGGCGCGGCCCTGCGCGCACCAAATGATTATTTTAAATAGAAAAGGCACATGGCACCATGTTCCAAAGCTTTGACGCGACCTCTCGCCCCGACCAAGCCGCCCCGCGCGTCACCGCCCTGCGCGCCGCAATGGTGGACGCCGGATTGGACGCCTTTATCGTGCCGCGTGGGGATGCCCATCAGGGCGAATATGTTGCCCCCTGTGATGAACGTTTGGCGTGGTTGACCGGGTTCACCGGGTCGGCGGGCTTTGCCGTGATCCTGCGTGACCGCGCGGTGATGTTCACCGATGGCCGCTACACGGTTCAGGTCCGCGCCCAATGTGATCCGGCGGTGTTTGATTTCGTCGCCTGGCCACAGACCAGCCTTGGCGCATGGTTGAAAGAGGCGGGTGCGGAGAAGATCGGTTTTGACCCCTGGCTGCACACGATCCGCGAGATCGACGGGCTGCGCCGCTCACTCGCCGACACCTCGAAGGAAATTGTGGCGACGGTCAATCTGGTCGACAAAATCTGGTCAGACCGGCCCGAACGTGGGATGTCCCCCGTGAGTGTACAGCCCTTTGCACTGGCGGGAAAAACCTCCGAAGACAAGTTTACTGAGATCGGTGCAGCCGTGAAAAAGGCCGGGGCTGAGGCCGTTGTTCTGACCCTCCCGGACAGCCTGTGTTGGCTTTTGAACATCCGCGGCACGGATATTGCGCATAATCCGGTGGTGCAAGCCTTTGGAATTTTGACCACCACAGGCGACACGACAAGCGACACGGGCGGCAAGCTGACCCTGTTTGACGCCGCCGAAAAATACGCCCATCTTGGCCCCGATCCGCGCATCACGATCGAGCCGCGAGAGGCCTTTGCCGCCGCGCTTGAGACCCTGCAAGGCCCGGTTTTGGTCGATCCCGGCACAGCGCCCCATGCGGTCAAAACCATGATGTCAGAGGCGGAGATTGTCGAGGGCGATGACCCCTGTATCCTGCCGAAAGCCTGTAAGACGGAGGCGGAAATCAAGGGGATGCGCGAGGCGCATCTGCGCGATGGCGCGGCGATGGTTGAGTTTTTGTGCTGGCTCTCCGAGCAAATGCCCGAAGACCTGACCGAGATCGAAGTGGTCAAACAGCTTGAGGCCTGCCGCGCCGCCACCAATCAGCTCAAAGAGATTTCCTTTGATACGATTTGCGGCGCGGGGCCGCACGGCGCGATTGTCCATTACCGCGTGACCGAAGACACCAACCGCGCGCTCAAACGTGGTGAATTGCTACTGATTGACAGTGGCGGCCAGTATCAAGACGGCACCACTGACATCACCCGCACCATCGCCCTTGGCGATGTGGCAGGCGAAGAGCGGGTGAGTTTTACCGCGGTGCTTCAGGGCATGATCGCGATCTCAGCCGCGCGCTTTCCGCGCGATGTGTCGGGCGGGCATCTGGACGCTTTGGCGCGTGCGCCATTGTGGCGGATGGGGCGCGATTATGATCACGGCACCGGCCACGGCGTTGGCGCGTTCCTGTCGGTGCACGAAGGACCGCAACGCATTTCGCGCAGCTCGAATTTGGCGCTGCGCGAGGGGATGATCCTCTCGAATGAACCCGGCTATTATCGCGAAGGCGCTTACGGCATCCGCATCGAAAACCTGATTGTGGTGCGCACCGCCGCTGAAATGTCGGGCGCAGATGGTCGTGACATGTTGGATTTCGAAACTCTGACCTTTGTCCCGATTGATCGCTCGTTGATTTTGGTCGATGAATTGGCACCATGGGAGCGCGATTGGCTCAATGACTATCACGCAGAGGTCTGGGACAAGATCGCGCCGCGCGTGTCAGAGACGGCCCGCGACTGGCTGCGACACGCGGTTGCACCCGTCTGACATATACCTGTCGCAAGAAGCCTGATAAGGTCTGCGAAAATCAACAGAGGGATACGAGACATGCCAGATCATATCAAGATCCGCACAGCCCCGGGGACCTATGTGGTTCGCGCGGGCGGTGCCGTTTTGGGAGAAACATCGCGGGCTTTGGAACTGAGCGAAGGGGACTATCCGCCGGTGATTTATTTCCCGCGCGAAGACTTGGCGATGGCGTTTTTGGACAAGACCGACACTGTCTCCGTCTGCCCGTTCAAAGGCGAGGCCACCTATTATGCGATCCACACGAAATCCGTGGTGATTGCGGATGCGGCATGGTCCTATGAGGACCCCAAGCCGCTTGTCACGGGCCTCAAAGACTATATTGCATTTTATCCACAAAAGGCCGCTGTCGAGCAGCTTTAAGCCCTAATACCATCGCAAAAACCGTCATCGAAAACGCAGGCTCTCGGGCCTGCGTTTTCGTTCTAACTGTGCTCTTCCGCCGCCGTGTCCGCCAATTTCTTGCTAAACACCCGAAGCGCATCGACCTGAAACAGTGCACCGTGAAGTTCGGCTCCGCTTTCCTCATGCAGCGTGACCACAGGAATAAACACCAGATTATGCGCCTCAAACAAAGGCATCGCCTTTTCCAGAGTCATATTGGGCGACAGATAAATCCCCTGATTGATCAATTCCTTACAGGCCTCTTCTGAGGCTGCGCGTGGCGCATCCGGGGCACGATAACATTGATGCACCCGCACCGTCGCCAAAAGATAAGCCTGCGGACCTGCCGCCAAATGCACATCACGCCGTTCCAACAATGTGAGAAAAAACGAGCGATCCACCAACCGTGAGGCCAGTGCGGTGGACAGCGACACCGCGACCATCACTGCCAATCCGGTTTGCCAATCCCCGGTCAGTTCGAACACGATCAAAGTGGTCGAAATCGGCGCGCCCAAAACGGCCGCTGCCACCGCCCCCATCCCCGCCAAAGCATAGAGCGTGGCCGTGCCCGACACATTCGGGAACACTGCCGTGGCGATCAGGCCAAAGGCCAGCCCGGTCAAAGCCCCCACCATCAAAGCGGGCGAAAACACGCCCCCGCCCATCCGTCCGGCCATGGTGATGGCGACGGCGATGACCTTGATCACGGCAAAGACGATGGCCTGCCAAATCAGCAATTGCCCGGTGAGCGCGTAAGACGTGGTCTCGTATCCAACGCCGATGATATGCGGAAAAAAGATCGCAATCCCGCCGAGCAAAAACCCCGCCACCGCCGGGCGCAAAACCGGCGGCAGATGCATCCGCTCTTGCGCCCATGAGCCAAAATCATCGGCCATGAAAATCGCCCGCATCATCACCACGGCGACGAGACCGCAGATCAGCCCCAACAGCAAAAACGCCGGGAGTTCGACGTAAAAGGTCAGCGCCCCTTCGGCGGCCAAGGTGAATTCAGTGACACCGCCGAATTCCAACCGGTTGATCACCGTGCCCGCCGCCGAGGCAATGACGATCGGCGCAAACGCATGGACCGCAAAATGGCGCAAGACGACTTCGAGCGCAAACAAGGCCCCGGCAATCGGCGCGTTGAAAGACGCCGACACGGCGGCGGCGACAGCACAGCCCAAAAGGTCGCGCCCGGTGATACCATCGGCATGCAATCGGTTTGACACCCAACTGGAAATCACCCCCGCCAAATGGACCACGGGGCCCTCGCGCCCCGACGATCCGCCGGTGGACAGCGTGATCAGTGAGGCGGCGGCCGATGCCAGACCTGCGCGTTTTTCCACACGCCCCTCGTTTAACGCCGCACCTTCGATCACATCCGCCACCGAGCGCACCCGCCCGTCCGGCGTGAACCAGTTGAGGATCACCCCAACCACCAGCCCGCCACAGACCGGCAATGCCAAAACCCAATACCATGGCAGGCCTCCGGCAAAACTATGCAGGTGGCGCAGATCATCCGTGCCGTAGAAAAAACCTTGTAACAGGTTGATCCCTTTACGGAAAAGCAAAGCGGCAAAGCCGGAGGCAACACCGATGCACAGCGCGATGAACCAAAATTGGATTTGGCTGGGGCCGCGCCTGCGGATCAGGGCCACGGTCTCGGCAAGGCCCTCCCGGATCTCACCAATGGCACGTTTTGGGTATGAAATTTTATCGTCAGACATGCCCGACGCTGTCCCCCTGCCCTCAATTATCGGCGTTTTTTCGCGCCCAATCGCCTTTGATCGGCGGATTTTATCCTCTGTCAGGCGGGTCCTGCGCTTTCACTGCCCCGCCGCATCCTCTAAGGTCGATCAGCCGCAACAGACAGCGATTCCGATATGATCTCAGATACTCTCTTCACCGAGCTTTCCTCCGTTCTAGAGGGTCGCTTCACCCGTTCCAAGTCCGATTTGGATCAACACGGCCAGTCCGAGACGTGGTTTCCGCTGACCCCGCCCGAAGCCGTGGCCTATCCCGAAACCACCGAAGAGGTCGCAGCCCTGATGAAACTGTGCCACGCCCATGACATCCCTGTCACGGGCTTTGGCGCGGGCACCTCGCTTGAGGGTCAAACTTTGGCGATTCACGGCGGGATTGTGGTGGATTTTTCCCGGATGAATCGGGTGTTGCGGATCAATGACGCCGATATGGATGTGGTGGTGCAACCGGGCGTGACCCGCGAGGCGCTCAATGTCGAATTGCGCACCACCGGGTTGATGTTCCCGGTCGATCCGGGCGCGAATGCCTCGCTCGGCGGCATGGCGATGACCCGCGCGTCGGGCACCACGGCGGTGAAATACGGCACCATGCGCGACAATGTCATCGGGCTTGAGGTCGTCTTGGCCGATGGCACGATTGTGCGCACCGGATCGCGGGCGCGCAAATCGGCGGCGGGTTATGATTTGACCGCTTTGATGGTCGGGTCCGAGGGCACATTGGGCCTGATCACCGAACTGACCCTGCGGCTGCATGGGCAACCCGAAGCGGTGTCGGCAGCGGTCTGTGCCTTTGACGAGATGGGGCCTGCGGTCGAGGCGGTGATTGCGACGATCCAGATCGGCCTGCCGATGGCGCGGATCGAATTTTTGGACGCGGATTCCGTGAATGCCGTGAACCTCTATTCCGGCTCAGATTTTCCGCTGAAGCCGCATTTGTTCGTCGAATTCAACGGCTCGGAACAGGCGGTGTCTGAGCAGGTCGATCTGTTTGGCGAGATCGTCCACGATTTCGGCGGCTCGGATTTCAACTGGGCCACCAAAGCTGAGGACCGCACCGCGCTTTGGACCATGCGTCACCACGCCTATTGGGCCTGTTTGGCGCTCAAAAAAGGTGCGAAAGCCGTGGTCACCGACATCTGTGTGCCAATCTCGAAACTGGCTCAGGCGGTGGAAGAAACAGCGGAAGACATCAAGGCCTCGCCCTTGGACGGGCCGATTTTGGGCCATGTCGGAGACGGCAATTTTCACGCCATTTTGCTGGTCGACCCCAATGACGAGGCCGAGATCAAAGAAGCCAAACGCTTGGCGCATCTGATGGCCGAACGGGCGCTGAGGTTGGGCGGCACGATCACCGGCGAACATGGCATCGGTATGGGCAAAAAGAGCCTGATGATCGAAGAACACGGCGAGGCTTGGGCGATGATGGGTGCGATCAAGGCGGCACTGGACCCGAAGAATATCCTTAATCCGGGCAAGATCGTCCCCTAAGATTTGAGTATTTTCATCACGGTAAAGACAGGCGCGCGGCTTTCGTCTCGTGCCTGTAGTCTTAGCCGATCAAAAGCGCGCGGGCGGCGTCACGCGCGGCTTCGGTGATCGTATCACCCGCCAACATCCGCGCCAATTCGTCAATCCTTGCCATCTCGTCCAAAGGCGTGACTTCGGAAAGCGTCATGCCACCTTCGACCCGTTTGGCCACGCGCCAATGATGCCCGCCCAAGGCCGCCACTTGCGGGCTATGGGTGACGACCAAGACCTGCCCATCTGAGGCCAGGGCTTTGAGCCGCCGCCCGACCGCATCCGCCGTGGCACCGCCGACACCACGGTCGATCTCGTCAAAGATCATCGTGACGCCGGATTGATCGCGGGTGAGGCAAACTTTGAGCGCCAAAAGAAAGCGCGACAATTCCCCGCCAGAGGCGATTTTTCCGATCGGACCAGCAGGCGCGCCGGGGTTGGTGGCGACCGTAAAGGCCACGGAGTCGCGACCCTCCGCGCCCGGCTCGCCCAATGTGATTTGGGTCGAAAACACCGCACGTTCCATTTTGAGTGGGGCGAGTTCCTTGGCCATCATCACATCCAACTCGGCGGCGGCTTTGGTGCGGGCCTGCGTCAGGATGTCAGCGGCGCTGTCATAGGTGGCTTCAGCCGTCTCAACCGCTTTGGTCAGCGCCACGAGATCGCCCTCACCACGATCAAGAGCGGCCAGTTTCAGCCGCAGCGCATCGGCAAAACCGCCGAGATCATCGGCCAAAACCGAATGTTTGCGCGCCAGTCCACGAATGGCGAACAGCCGCTCTTCGACATTTTCCAACTCATGCGGGTTGAACCGCAGCGCGTCGATACAGGATTCGACGCCAGACTGCGCATCGGCCAATTCATTGAGCGCCCGACCCAAGGATTCAATCGCGCCCTCAAGCCGCCCTTCGGCCTTTTCCGCCGCGCCCTCAAGCCAACGCAGAGCATCCGCCAACATCCCCTCGCCGCCATCATAGGACAGGGCTTGATGGGCCTTGGCGACATCTGCGGCGATCTTTTCAGAGGACTGCATCAGGCGACGTTGGGCGTCGAGTTTGGCCTCTTCACCGGGCTCGGGATTGAGCGCATCAAATTCGGCCACGGCATGACGCAGGAACTCTTCTTCGTTCTTGAGCGCGGCTTGCTCCCTGGTCGCTTTGACCAAGGCTTTGCGCGCCTCAGAGAGCGTTTTCCAAGCCTGGCGTGTGGCAGTCACCATGGGCTCAAGCCCGCCGAAACTGTCCAAAAGCGTGCGGTGGCCACGCGGGTTCAACAGCCCGCGATCATCATGTTGGCCGTGCAATTCCACCAGCACGTCCGAGAGTCGGCGCAACACATCGCCCGACACCCGGCGGTCATTGACCCATGCGGTTTTGCGCCCGTCGGCGGCATTGACCCGGCGCAGGATCAGCTCGCCATCCTCGGCCTCGATGTCCAATTCTTTCAGCACATCCTCGGCGTCATGGCCGCGCGGCAAATCGAACACCGCCGTCACTTCGCCCTGCGCCGCCCCCGCGCGCACCAAATCGGCGCGCCCGCGCCAGCCCAGCACAAAGCCGAGACTGTCAAGCAGGATGGATTTGCCCGCACCGGTTTCGCCGGTCAACACATTGAGACCCGGCTGAAACTCAAGTTCCAGCCGGTCAATGATCAACATGTCCCGGATGTCGAGACTTCTTAACATGAGATGGGCGCTCCGTCCCTCAGAGCCATTCGCCGCGGATCATCTGACGATACACCGCGCCGAGCCAGTTGTTCTCAAAGACCTTTGGTTCAAGCCCCTGCCCGGTCAGCAGTTTGTAACTGTCCTGATACCACTCGGTCGATTGGTAATTGTGACCCAAAATCGCCGCCGCGGTTTGTGCCTCTTCGACAAAACCAAGCGACAGGTAGGATTCGACCAACCGGTGCAGCGCCTCTGGCGTGTGCCGGGTGGTTTGGAATTGCTCGACCACGACACGGAACCGGTTCACTGCCGCCGTGTAATGTTTGTGTTTCAAATAATAGCGCCCGATCTCCATCTCTTTGCCCGCAAGGTGGTCAAAGGCGAGGTCGAATTTCAGAATCGCCGAGCGTGCATATTCGCTGTCAGGATAGCGTTCGATCACCACCCGCAGCGCCTGAAGCGCCTGAAAGGTCAGGCCCTGATCGCGACCGATGTCGTCGATCTGGTCATAATAAGACAGCGCGAGGAGGTATTGCGCATAGGCGGCGTCTTCGTCGGCGGGATAGAAATCAAGGAAACGTTGGGCGGACACGCGGGCATTTTCATAGTCGCGATCACGATGATAAGAAAAGGCCTGCATGATCAAAGCGCGTTTGGCCCAATCGGAATAGGGATAAAGGCGCTCGACCTCGCCAAAATAGAAGGCGGCGTCGCCGAAATCCTTTTGGGTGATCTCATATTCTGCGCGTTTGTAGATCTCTTCCGCCGGGTAGCCTTCAAGATCGGTCGTGGGCGGATTATCCCCACAGGCCACGAGAAAAGCCATGGAAAGTCCAAGCGTTACACCCAATCCGCGTTTGATACGTGCCGTCATGAAAGGTCCTACCTACACCAGTCATCAGCCCCTAAAACTGGGCCGTGACCTCACTCCTAACACAGAAAAATCCGGTGCAAAACGTCTTTACACCGGAAATAACGTCACGGTGTAGAGGCTTTTGTGTTTTTCCTCTATCGGGGGATTTTGAAAAGCTCTGAACTCTTCCCCACGGCGTGTGGTTTAGGCGCAAAACGCCAGATCAGAGCGCGACACCCCCGCCCCCGGAAGACGCGCCGCCGTGGGCGCATCAACGGTGACATAGGCCCAAGCACCGCGAGTCGCAAAGAGTTCGCGCAACAAGGCGTTGGTCATCGCGTGACCGGATTTTTCACCAATATAGCGCCCCAAAATGGGCGCTCCCGCGAGGTACAAATCACCCAAAGCGTCCAACATTTTATGGCGCACGGGTTCATCCGCGCGGCGCAAACCGCCGGGGCTCAACACGTCCTGACCATCAACGACAACGGCGTTTTCAAAGGTGCCACCAAGCGCCAGACCGTTTTGCTGCATATGATCCACATCCGCCTTACGGCAAAAGGTGCGGCAATTCGACAGTTCACGCACAAAGGCGCCATTGGCCATGACCAACCGCTTGTCCTGCACGCCGATGGCTTCGTCCACAAAATCAATGTGGAAATCAATTTCCAGGGTCTCTGCTGGCTCAAGACGCGCTTTGGCGGAGCCATTGGTGACCTCAACGGGTTTGAGAATTTTCAGCGCGCGGGTCGGACCCTCCTGGTTGACCAGACCCACAGCCAGCAAGCCATCCACAAAAGGAGCGGCAGAGCCATCAACGATCGGCACCTCAGGCCCATCAACGAAGACGGTGGCGTTGGAGATGCCACAGCCCGCAAGCGCAGCCATGATATGTTCAATGGTCGAAACCTCTGCGCCATCTTCGTTGCGGATCAGGGTGCAGAGCTGCGAGGGGACAACATGGTCCCACCGCGCCGGAATGATCGCGTCACGCGGATCAGAGACGTCGGCGTGAATATCAGAGCGCACAAAGGTGATGCCGGTATTGGCCGGTGCAGGCGCGACAACCATACACACAGGCGCACCGGAATGGAGACCCACCCCGTCGAACCGAACTTTGCTTGCTACCGTGGTCTGCACCAGAGGCCTCACATTCATTTTCCCACGCAGATGGCGTTTCTCGCGGGTTATAATCATGCCGATCTCGTACTGCGCTCTGCGGGAAGTCCCTTGCTTGGCTGCAGATATCGGCTCCTCACACCACCCCGGTGCTTGGTTTACAGTCTCCTAACCAACAATGGGCCATAGCCTCAACTCAATCTTTGTAACGGATTGAAACATGAGCACCCCCTGAAAGGCAGATTTTCGCGCACATTCACGCCGCATCGCAGCAACTCACTGTTATAAAAAGAAAAAGGCCGCCCAAAGGCGACCTCTTACTCTGATGATTTTCTAAAAATGTGACCTGAATTCTGCGGTTATCAGACGCGTGATCACAGATTTATGTCAGTTGGCCTGACGACGCAGGAAAGCCGGAATCTCGATCTTTTCCGCTTCGGGATTCGGATCCTGGTCTTCGTCATAGGCCTGATGGACTTGCGGGCGCACTTGCGGCTGCGCGCCAAACCGGGCTTGCGGCTGGGCCTGCGGTTGAACGGGACGGGCTTCCCCCTCGGCACCATGGCCGGTCATGCGACCGATCAAGGAGTTGATGCCAAAGCGACCGGCCTTGCCCGCATTCGGATCAGCCTGCGGATGCGGGTCGGCGCGCATATCAGCGCGCGGTTGTTTGGCCACAGCGGCCTGCAAACGTGCCAAAGCTTCGGGCGACGGCGTGCCCGCAGACGGAGCGCGCGGTGCGACAAACGCATCGGCTTCGGGTTCATACATCGCCGGTTGCGGCGCGGGTTGCGGACGCGGTTGATAGGCCGGAGCCGGAACATCGTCTTCCATGGCACGGAAATCGGCCTGACGCTGCTCATAACGGGCGGCATGTTGCGGCTCAGAGCGCGCATTCACTTGCGGGTCGAACACGTCGAGCGTCGGCTGGGCCGGCTCTTCGACGGGCGCTGGCTGTACCGCGACAGGAGCCGCAGGGGCGTGTTCGATTTTTTCTTCGACCACGGCAGGAGCGGCCAATGGCTCGGACAAGCGACGACGTGCCACCGGCATTTCGCCATAAGACTGGTTGGCGTCGATGCCCGTGGCCACAACGGACACGCGCATCATGCCTTCGAGTGTGGAATCCATGGTCGAGCCGACGATGATATTGGCCTCCGGGTCCACCTCTTCGCGGATGCGGTTGGCGGCTTCGTCCAATTCGAACAGGGTCAAATCGTGGCCGCCGGTGATGTTGATCAACACGCCTTTTGCACCGCGCAGAGAAATCTCGTCCAACAACGGGTTGGCGATGGCTTTTTCAGCGGCTTCAATCGCGCGGTTTTCACCGGACGCTTCGCCCGTGCCCATCATCGCCTTGCCCATCTCATCCATCACCGCGCGCACGTCGGCGAAGTCGAGGTTGATCAGGCCCGGACGGACCATGAGATCGGTCACGCCTTTGACGCCCTGATAGAGCACGTCATCGGCCATAGAGAAGGCTTCGGTAAAGGTGGTTTTTTCATTGGCCAGACGGAACAGGTTCTGGTTCGGAATGATGATCAACGTATCGACCATCTTTTGCAGCGCCTCAACGCCCTCTTCGGCCTGACGCATTCGTTTTGCGCCTTCGAATTGGAACGGTTTGGTCACAACACCCACGGTCAACACGCCCAGTTCACGCGCCGCCTGGGCGATGATCGGAGCGGCCCCAGTGCCCGTGCCACCGCCCATACCGGCGGTGATGAAACACATGTGAGCGCCTGCAAGGTGATCAACGATTTGTTCGATGCTTTCTTCGGCAGCGGCGGCCCCCACGGAGGGACGTGCGCCTGCGCCCAAGCCCTCGGTGACCTTCACACCCATCTGGATGCGGGCCGCGGCCTTGGCGTGTTGCAAAGCTTGTGCATCGGTGTTCGCAACGACGAAATCGACACCTTCAAGCTCTTTTTCGATCATGTTGTTGACCGCGTTGCCACCGGCCCCGCCCACACCAAACACTGTGATTTTCGGTTTTAACTCGTCCCGATCGGGCATCGTCAGATTCAAAGCCATGATCTACCGCCTGCTTTCCTATGCGAGCGCGCGTGCTTCTGCCCGTGCTGCCCGTATAACTGTCCCCACCCCTGAATCGGGGCAAAATTTACCTGTTCACGTTGAATCTTAGGAGGTTTATGACGGTTCGTCATCCCAAAAACATGATTTCGCCACAAAATATAGGGTTAACCCCGCTAAACTCGGCGGGATTTTGCGCAAAACCCCAGATTTAGGGGGTATTGAAGAAACCATACCTATGGAACGGACTGAATCCGCTCCAAACCCTCTCGAAAGAGGCGATCGTTGCGCGTATCGCGCTATCATGTCGGGGCACTGCTCGGTGCCATTTTTCAGTGCCACTTTTGCCGTGTCTTGCCTTATCCGCGCCGATTTAAAGGGTCGTTGACGTCAAAGGGTATCGTTTCTGCCTCTCGGCGGACGTTGACTCGCCCGCTCTGCTTTTCAATTAGCATAGCCCCGTAGGGCACTGCAATCCGTTTACCAATTGTCTTTGAACCACCGCATCGCCCGTTTGAGCGAGCGCGCCGGATAGCGTTCGGTCGGGATTTCAAAGTCCCACCATTCGTCTTGCGGATTGGCGGCAAACAGGCACAGACCAACAGCCGAGGCAAAGGCCGCTCCGGTCGCCGCCTGCGGCAAGCCTTGGACGCGCAAAGGCCGCCCGATGCGCACCTGTTGGCCCAAAATCTTCGGTGCCAACGTATCAAGCCCCGGAATTTGCGACGCGCCGCCCGTCAACACGATCTGTTGGCTGGGCAGATGTTCAAACCCGGCGGCGTCCAGACAATCGCGCACGCCTTCCAGAATCTCTTCGACACGCGGACGGATGATCCCGATCACTTCAGAGCGGCTCACGGTGCGCCGGTCGCGCTCCCAATCACCGCTGTCACCCCCAACCTCGATCATCTCGCGGTCGTCCATCCCGGTGGCGACAACGCCGCCGTAAAAGGTCTTGATCCGCTCTGCGGTCGCCGCCGGGATTTGCAATCCCATCGCGATGTCAGAGGTGACATGATCACCGCCCATGCGCACGCTATCGGCATAGATCATGTGTTTTTTCATGAAGATCGACACATCGGTCGAGCCGCCGCCCATATCGACACAGGCCGCGCCCAGCTCTTGTTCGTCCTCAACCAGCGCCGAGATGCCCGACACATAGGCGCCAGAGGCCACACCCGCGACCTCGAGGTCACAGCGTTTGATGCAATACAAAAGGTTCTGGATCACCGCGCCATCGACGGTGAGCATATGCATATCGACGGCAAGGTTTTGCCCGGCTTGACCGCGCGGATCAGACAGACCCGACCGGTGATCCAGCGCAAAGTTGACCGGCTGAGCATGAAGCACCTCGCGATGAGGGCCATAATCGGGCACCTCAGAGGCGGCCAACACGCGCGCGACATCTTGTTCGGACACGATGTTTTGTTCGACTTCGACCTGACCGTCCAAGCCATAAGAACGCGGATGACCGCCAGAGAAACAGGCGATGACGTGATCGACGCGGGTCTGGGCCATCTTCTGTGCCGCCTGCACGGCGGTGCGGATGGCGCGTTCTGTTTCGGCCATGGCGTCAATCTCGCCAAAGCGCACCCCACGCGAGCGTGTGGTCGCCGCCCCAATCACCCGAAACGACGATTGCCCGGCCAAAGCGCCCACGCCCTCGCCGCCAACAAAGCCGTCGCCATCAAAGCGCAACACAAGACAGGCGATTTTAGAGGTGCCAACATCCAAAATGGCAACGACCCCGCGTTGCAACGCGGCTTTGCGCATGTTCCGCATGGCCCGCTGGGCTGCATAAAGATCAGTCATCTGAACGACACTCCAAGTTCCACGCCCTGAAGCCTGCGCATCTCGTCTTGCGCCGCCTCAGTCAATTGTAACGTCGGCCGATCTGGCCGGCGCATATCCACCGCTTTGACATCGCGGCTCAAAATATCTTTGGCCTGATCCAATGCCATCACCTGCGCCATAGCGCCCAGAGGTTTTTCTTCCGGCAACAGGATGACTTGATCGCGGTCCAGCACCACATTCCAGCGCCGCTCACCAACCCGCACCAACCCACGCAAACGCGGCATGATCGGGGCGGCGGCTTTTAGGATCGCCAGGGCTTCGGCCACGTCACGTTCGGCACCAACGCCTGCAATCAACGGCAGATCAGGCCGATCCACCCGGTGTTCCAATGCGGCGACGCGGTGACCATCGACATCGAGCATCTCAAGCCCATGCGGCCCGCGCCAGACCACGGCGGGGGTGCGTTCGGTGATGTCGATCTGTAAAATCCCGCCCGCGCGCACCCGAAGACCCGCCTCGGCCACGGCATCCAGACCTTCGATTTGCTCCAACATCCCCGGCAGGTCGAGATCAAAAGAGGACAGCGGGAAATCCAGCGAGGTGATTTCGCGAATGTCCTCGGACAGCTCCCCCGATGCGCCATCAATGGCCATGAGTTTGACCATGAATTCCGGGCGGTTTTGGATGTCGCGTTTGACCTCGGCCACGGTGTCATGAAACGCCATGCGGTTGTCGGTATCGACAAACCACAGCCCAACACAGCCCGCAATCGCCAAAACCGGGGCCATGCGACGCATGAAAAACCGGAAAGACGGGGTCAGCCACAGCCGGTTGAACCGATAAGCGGCACGCGAGGGCGCCGGGTCACGTGGACGGGCCGGAGCATGTGCGGATGTGTCGCCCAGACGGGCGCGCAAGGCCCGCGCCACGGCTTCGGACACGCGCGCCGATCCGCCCGTGGTCGGCGCTTTGGCAAACTCAACCGGGTCTATCGGTCGCATGAGGCGTCCTCCACCATCCAGGCCACAAACTGACCGAATGTCATACCGCATATCTGCGCTTGCTCGGGCGACAGCGAGGTCGGCGTCATCCCCGGCTGGGTGTTGGTTTCCAACAAGATCAGCCCCGTAAGGCCCTTGCTTTCATCCCAGCGAAAATCGGTGCGCGACACGCCCCGGCACCCCAAAGCATTATGGGCGCGCAGGGCGTAGTCTTTACAGGCTTCGGTGATCTCATCAGGGATTTCGGCGGGACAGACATGGCGCGACCCGCCCGTCGTATATTTGGCGTCGTAATCGTACCAACCATCGGTGAGAATATCGGTCACGCACAGCGCACGATCACCCATCACCGAACAGGTCAATTCACGTCCGGGCGCGAATTGTTCGACCATCACCACCGGCGGCATGTCGGCGGCAAGACGCGGGGCATTTGTGCCCTCATGGACCAAATAGACGCCCACAGAGGAGCCTTCGTTATAGGGTTTCACCACATAGGGCGGGTCCATCACATGACTGGCCTCGACCTCTTCGCGGCGCGCCAAAACGGACGCCACAATGGGGAGGCCCGCACGGACGTAAATCTCTTTGGTTTTTTCCTTGTCCATGGCCAGAGCCGAGGCCAGAACGCCGGAGTGGCTATAGGGAATGCGCATCCATTCCAGAATGCCTTGGACACAGCCATCTTCGCCGTACCGGCCATGCAGCGCATTGAACACGACATCGGGCTGACAGGCGGTCAGTTGCGCGCAGAGGTCTTCGCCTGCGTCGATCTCGATAACGTCATATCCTTCACCCCGAAGTGCATTGGCGCATTCACGCCCGGAGACCAAAGACACCTCGCGCTCAGCCGAGGGTCCGCCTTTGAGTACCGCCACTTTAGGGGATTGCCTGCTCGACATGCCCACTTGTGCCTCAAATATCTGGAGCCTTATGGTGGCCCCTTTAGGTGTGAGATCTGTTTCGATCTCTTTTTATAAACGAGCCCGTTGTTTGGCCCTGTCTTTCAGGGGTATTTTTAACCCCTGTCTTGAAAGAGCCTGATTTTGCGGCTCTTTTCAACTCCCCGTTTGTGGGGAATGCTCTTTTACGCGTTTTGCTCTGTGGATGATTCGGATGCAAGCCCATCTTCGACAGGATCGCCTAAAAATTCACCAACGCGCTTGATTTCCCATTGTAACGCGAGACCGGCGTTTTGGAATACCCTTTTTCGCACCGTCTCTCCCAAAGTTTCAAGATCATGCGCGGTGGCCACACCGGTGTTGATCATGAAATTGGAATGTTTCTCGCTCATCTGTGCGCCGCCGATGGCAAAGCCGCGCAGGCCCGCGTCATCAATCACTTTCCACGCCTTCAACTCATGGGTGTCATCCGCCTGTCCGGTCGAGGAAAATCCTGCCGGATTGCGAAAGGTTGAGCCTGCCGAGCGCTCTTTGACCGGCTGTGTCGCATCGCGTTTGGCCAATTGATCGGCCATGCGCGCCTCCAACATCTCTGGATCGGCGGCTTCGGCGTCAAACGTGGCCTCGACGATCACCCAGCCTTCGGGCAGCTCGGTTTGACGGTACTGAAATTGCAAATCATCGGCCGTGAGCGTGACCAACGCGCCTGCCCGCGTCACCGCCTTGACCGAAACGAAATGATCCGCCACATAGGACCCGTAACAGCCTGCATTCATCCGCACAGCCCCCCCGATGGCCCCCGGAATGGTGCGCAGGAAGGTCAGGTCAAGTCCCGCCGCGGCGGCTTTACGTGCCACATGGGCGTCAAGGGCGGCGACACCGGCGGTGATGCGGGTGCCGTCGATGGCGATGTGATTAAAGCCGCGCCCCATGCGGATCACCACAGCGCGCAACCCACCATCGCGCACGATCAGGTTGGACCCCACGCCCATCGGAAACACCGCCACAGCGGGATCGAGAGCGGCCAAAAAGCTTTGTAAATCCGCCAAATCCGCCGGCTGAAACAGTGCATCCGCCGGTCCGCCGACGCGCAACCATGTCAGATCGGCCAAAGGGCGCTGTTCGCTCAACGTGCCACGCACATCAGGATAGGTCATTCGGCTGGGCCTTTTGTCATCACGCGTTTGATGCTCCGTGTTATTCCCCGGCCCAGATAAATCATCGGCCAGCGCAGGATCGACACCCCCGCCGCAAAGACGATGAGCCCGATCCATGGGCCGTTTTCATAAGTGACATAGCCCAAAAGGGGAACCCCAAGCACGATCAACCCACAGGCTGCGGGCCAATGGGCGCGTTTGGACGGAAACATGGCGATCACATTCGCCAAAATAGCCCAAACACAGGCCAATATGAGGGAGGTCGTCATCGTCATAGCCAAGCCACTTTCTGTCAGCTTTTCCGGAACCATCGCTTGGCGCGTTTCGCAAGAACGCACAGCGGTTTTCGAAACAAAGACACGGCAGCAGCACATGCACACACAACAGGCCAAGGTCCGTAAACCCGCCCTGTCCAAATCAACAGCACGGGAAGCACCAGCAGAAGTGCGAATCCCGGACCGATTTGGTGGCGCAAAGGTAACGGAGCAAGGGCCATGGTGGCAAGAGCCCAAAGGCACAACGCCACAATCGGCGTCCATGGCATGACGCCAAACAAAACCAGCGCACTCATACGGCCCCGCCCAAAGCAAAGGCCGCCAACGCCAAGAGCGCAAAGATCAACCCGACCCAAGGCACCCAAGGCGCGATGCAAAACGGCGCTTTGGGCGCGGGGCGAAACGGCGCTTTGGGCGTGTGGCGTTTGAGCAAAATCAGGCTGGCATTGACCAAGGTGAAGACCAGCAACAGGATGGTCGAGGTCACCCCCGCCAAGTTTGACACCGGCAAAGCCAAGGCCGCGCAGATGACAAAACCGCCGATCAGCACCGTGGCCAAAACCGGGGTGCCAAAACGCGGATGGGCGTGGCGAAAGACGGATAAAACACCGCCGCTTTTGCCAAGACCAAACATCACCCGCGCGGCCATCACAATCTGAGCCAAAACACCATTGAGCGCCGCGATCACCGCAATCAAAGACAACAGCGCAATCGGCCCGCCCCCGGCCTCAAACACCAGCGCAAGCGGGCGCTCTGAGGCGGCAAGGTCTTCGATCGGAACGGCGCGCACGGCGATCACGGTGACCCCCGCGTAGAGCAATGTGGTGATGATCAACGAGGCGATGATGGCAATCGGCAGGCTGCGCTCGGGGCGCTTGACCTCTTCGGCCATGTTGACGATGTCCTCAAAGCCGATAAAGGCAAAAAACGCCAGCGTCGCCGCCACGCCGATGCCCGGCACATAGGGCGCGGCGGGCATGGACCAGTCCGGCGACACGGGTGCGTGCCAGCCAGCCCAAACGACCAAAGCCAGCCCTGCCACCTCGACCAGAGTGAAAACCGCCACCATAGCGAGGCTTTCCAACACGCCAACCACGGCAACGACAACAAGGAACACCCCAAGGCCGATGATCGCCCAGATCTGCGGAACATCAAAAAAGCTGGTCAGATAGCCCGCCCCGCCGCGTAAAACGGCCGCGGCGGAGACCGCCCCCCCGGCCACAATCGCCAGCCCGACAATCCGCCCCAACCACCGCGCACCAAACCCCGCCTCGACATAGGCGGCCTCGCCCGCGGCCTCTGGGATACGGGTGGACAGTTCGGCATAAGACAGGGCCGAAGGGGCAGCGACAAGACCCGCCAATAAAAACGCCAAGGGCGCGTAAAGCCCGGCCTCGGCGGCCACCGCGCCGACCAAAACATAGATGCCCGCCCCAACCATGACGCCCACGCCATAGGCCGTGAGCAATCCGGGACCAATGCGCCGTTTGAGGATCTCAGCCATGGTGACCTCTTTCATGCGACAGGTATCATGCGATAGGCATTGTCGCTGTCATAAACCGCAAAATAGCGCGGCCCGTGCCACGGCCCCGTGACGCGGATCAAGACGGCGATCTTTGACCTTTAAGTTATGCCTTTTCGAGCCGTGCGGGCAAGCCATGCGCCCAGGCCGAAATCGTCCCGGCCCCAAGACAGACGACCATATCGCCGGGCCGCGTCTGTTCGCGCACCAGCCGTTCAAGATCCTCCTCAGAGGTCACAGCGCGGGCATGACGGTGGCCGTGACGGATCAGGCCTGCAACCAAATCATCGCGCGAGGCACCGGGGATCGGCTCTTCGCCCGCCGCATAGACTTCGGCGATGCCAACCACATCGGCCTCGTTGAAACAGGTGCAAAAATCGTCAAACAGGCTGTGAAGGCGCGAATACCTATGCGGCTGATGCACGGCAATCACACGGCCCTCAGAGGCCTGACGCGCGGCTTTGAGCACAGCGGCAATCTCGACCGGGTGGTGGCCGTAATCGTCAATGATGGTGACGCCATTCACCTCGCCCACTTTGGTGAAACGACGATTGACCCCGGCAAAATGCGCCAGAGCCTCTTTGATCTCGGCGGTTTTCATCCCCAAATGCCGCGCCACGGCAACCGCAGACAGCGCGTTTGAGACGTTGTGATCGCCCGGCATCGGCAGGGTGCAGCCCTCGATCACCCTATCCTCAGCGGCCAGCACCACGTCAAAATGCGCGACACCTTTTTTGTAGGTCAGATTGATCGCGCGCACGTCGGCCTGGGCATTGAACCCGTAGGTCACAACCCGGCGGTCGGTGATTTTGCCGACCAAAGATTGCACTTCCGGGTGGTCGGTGCAACAGACGGCAAGGCCATAAAACGGGATGCCGGAGACGAAATCATAAAAGCCTTGGCGCAGGTTTTCGATCGTGCCCCAATGCTCCATATGCTCGGGGTCGATATTGGTGACAATGGCGATGGTCGCGGGCAGGCGATTGAATGTCCCGTCTGACTCGTCAGCCTCCACCACCATCCATTCACCAAGCCCGACACGGGCGTTCGAGCCGTAAGCGTGAATGATGCCGCCGTTGATCACCGTCGGGTCCAAGCCCCCCGCATCCAGAAGCGTTGCAACCATGGTGGTGGTCGTGGTTTTGCCATGGGTGCCGGCGATGGCGACGTTGGATTTGAGGCGCATCAATTCCGCCAACATCTCGGCACGGCGCACCACCGGCAGGCCTTTGAGACGGGCGGCGTCCAATTCCGGGTTGCCCGGTTTGATCGCACTTGAAATCACCACCACCTCGGCATTGTCCAAATTCTCCGCCCGCTGGCCCTCGTAAATCACCGCACCGAGTTCCTTCAAACGGTCGGTGATTTTGCTGGCCTTCAGATCGGAGCCTTGCACCTGATAGCCATGGTTGAGCAAGACTTCGGCGATGCCCGACATGCCGATGCCGCCAATGCCGACAAAATGGATGGCGCCCATTTCAATGGGAAGTTTGGTGGCACTGGCGTTCATCTCGGTCCTCGTTTCGTCACTTGTCTTATTGTTATCGGATCAGGTCTTATTGCGGGTGGCTGGCGAGATGTTCGACCATATCGGCCAAATCATACGCCGCCTGCGGTTTGGCCACAGACAGCGCCGCCTGCGCCATCATCAAAGCGCCCTCAGGATGGCCCAGAACCATTTCGATCTGTTCGCTCAATGTCTCTGCCGTCAACTGGCTTTCGGGGATCATGATTGCGGCATCCGCCTCGACCAACCCGCGCGCATTGGCCGATTGGTGATCGCCTGCTGCGGCGGCATAGGGGATCAGGATCGAAGGCCGCCCGATGATGGAAATATCCGCCACGGTCGAGGCCCCGGCCCGCGAAATCACCAATTGCGCCTCGCTCATCCGTTTCGGAATGTCGTCAAAAAATGGCCGCACATCGGCCTGGATGCCTTGGGTCTGATAAAATTCCACAACCCGGTCGAAATCCTCAGGGCGCGCCTGTTGGCTGATCCGCAAATTGGCCAACATCGCTTCGGGCAGCGCCGCAATCGCGGCGGGCACCACATCCGAGAGAATGCGCGCGCCTTGAGAGCCGCCGATCACCAAAATCTCCATCGGATAATCGCCCGGCGCAATATAGGGGGCGGCGTATTTGTCCAACACGCTCGCACGCACCGGATTGCCAACATGTATGCCGTTGATCCCTTCGGGCAGGTTGGTCGGCCAAGTGCCACAGGCGACGCGGTCGACCCGTTTGGCAAAGACCTCGTTGACCCGGCCCAAAATGCCGTTTTGTTCGTGGATCATCCGCGGCAGTTTCATCAACGTCGCCGCTGCCACCGCCGGGATCGCCGGATAGCCGCCGAACCCGACCACAACGGCGGGTTTGTCGCGCAGGAATTTGGTCATGGCGGAGAACACCCCGCCGACAATGCGCACAGGCACCATCGCCTTGGCCAAAAGACCGCCGCGCGCAAAGGTGGCGGAGGGCACAGTGTCGATCTCGACGGCTTGCGGGAAGGCCCCGGTGTAACGCGCCCCGCGCGCATCAGTCGACAATTTGACCCGCCAGCCACGCGCCAACATCACCTCAGAGAGGGCTTGGGCCGGGAACATATGGCCGCCAGTGCCGCCAGCGGCGATGATGATGAGGGGGGCAGATTGGGTCATGGAAACTCTCTTTTCAGCGACCGCGCCGGAGCAGGAGGTCCCCGATCTCGCCTTGCGGCCGGGTGCGGGTAAAGGCCAAAAGCGCGCCAAGTGCAATGCCTGAGGCGATCACAGATGAGCCACCATAGGACACAAACGGCAGTGTCATGCCCTTGGCGGGCAAAAGCCGCACCGCCACGCCCATATTGATAAAGGCCTGAATGCCAAAGGCGCAGGCCAGCCCGGTGCCCGCCAGGCGAATGAACGGATCGCGTTCGCGCAACAGCCGCCAGAGCGAGCGCACGGTGATCGTGGCGTAAAGCGCGATGATGATCAGCACGAGGATCAGCCCGTATTCTTCGGCGGCCACAGCGATGATAAAATCGGTATGCGCATCGGGCAGCGACCATTTTACCGTCCCCTCGCCCACACCGACGCCAAAAAACCCGCCCTCGCGGATGGCGTTGGTGGCATAGCCGATCTGGGTGGTGGGGTCGATGGCAGGGTTCAGAAACCCGTCGATGCGCCGGGCAAAGTGTTCGGAATTGTTATAGGCAAACATGCCGCCCAAAACCACCATCCCGGCGATGCCCGCAAGCAACAACATCGGCGCACCCGCAACAAAATACATCACGCCCCAAGCAAAAAGGATCAGCGCGGCCTGACCGAAATCCGGCTGCAATGCCAATGCCACGACGATCACGGCGGCCAACATAAAGGAATAGAGCCGCCCCGGAGGGCCACCAATGTCCTGAGCGGCGGCCATCAGCCATGCGGCGGTGATGACAAAGGCGGGTTTGAGAAACTCAGAGGGCTGCACCGAGGCGAAACCAAAGGAAAACCACCGGGTCGCGCCTTTGCCAAAATCCGTCCCAAAGAAGGGCAACAACAGCAGCGACACAAAAGCGGCGGCAAAGCCCACCACGGCGAAACGGCGCACGCGGGCCGGGTCCATCATGGTGATCAGGATCATCACGGCCAAGCCGATTGAGCCAAAGAACGCCTGACGCTGGACGTAATAGAACGAGGCAAAATTGTTTCTCTGCGCCAAGGGCGGTGAGGCCGCGAGCCCCAACAAAAGCCCAATGCCGAACAAGATGAAAACGCATGACAGCGCCCATTTGTCGATTGTCCGCCACCAACGCGGAAGAACCGGCTCGCCAACCCGATCCGGGATGGAGCCATACACCATTTCTGTCATGGGACCGCCTACTGCCTCGTTTTTACTCATCTGCCCGATTTTTCGGGTCTATCTCACCAATCTAGCGTGTTTTGACGCCCCGCGCTACTACAGATTGCGCGCTTTGACGGTGCTGTGCGGTCCTTTGCTGACGCCACCCGCCTCTTGGGGACATATCCGGGAAACCGAATTGATCCCGGTCATTGATCCCGGTCATTGATCTGGTGGGCGAACCACCCCATGGTGGCGCTAACAGATTTTGCAGCGAGAGAAGCGGAGACAAAATATGAAAATAGGCATCGTTGGCGCGGGTATGGTCGGATCGGCGGCAGGTTACGCCATTGCGTTGAAAGGCACCGCCAGCAAAATCGTCTTTGTCGATTACAATGCCGCCTTGGCCAAAGCGCAGGCCGAAGACATCGCCCATGCCGTGCCCTTTGCCTCCTCCACCGTGGTGACAGCGGGCGATTATGCGGACCTCAAAGGGGCCGGGGCGGTGATTTTGGCGGCGGGCGTTGGCCAAAAGCCGGGCGAAAGCCGGTTGCAACTTTTGGCCCGCAACGCCGAGGTGTTTCGGCAAATCATCGGCAAAGTTTTGGACGCCGCCCCTGACGCGGTGCTGCTGATTGCCACCAACCCGGTCGACATCATGACCCAGATCGCCACGGAGCTGTCCGGTCTGCCCCCCACCCGTGTGATCGGGTCGGGCACGATCTTGGACACGGCGCGGTTTCGGCATTTGATCGGCGAACATCTGGGCGTCTCGCCCCGTTCGGTCCATGCCTATGTTTTGGGGGAACATGGCGACAGTGAGGTTTTGTGTTGGTCTTCCGCCCGTGCCGGGGCCTTGTCGGTCAAAGAGTTTTCCGCCCAGATGCGCGTGCCCTTGACCGAAGGCATCAAGGCCAAAATCGACGATGGCGTGCGCAACGCCGCCTATACGATCATCAACGGCAAAGGCGCGACATGGTACGGGATTGGGGCCGGGCTTGAACGGCTGTTCCGCGCCGTTGCGCGTGATGAACAGACGGTTTTATCCGTGTCCATCGTGACGCCAAAGGTCGAAGGCGTGTCCAACGTCGCCCTCTCCATCCCCCGCATCGTCGGCGCGCAGGGCGTGGTCGCGGACCTGTTCCCGGAACTCAATGATGCCGAACACGAAGCGCTTGGGGCGTCGGCGCGATTGCTCAAAACCACATTGGATGCCTTGGAGTATTGAGGGGGCCGCCCGCAGGGACGGGCGGCTTCGCGGCCAACGTTTAGATCGTCAAAATCTTCGATCGTCAAAATCAGGGAGAACCCGCGTCAGCGGCTCAGATCCGCCCATATGTGATCAATGATCTCGGCATGAACCTGCGCACGGTCGGTGCCTTCGGGATCTGTGCACACCGGATCGTCTTGTTCTTCGGCCAAAATGGCCGCCCCCATCGGTTTGCACAGCGGCATTGCGCTGAAATGCGTGGCTGGAACAATCCGGTCGATCCTCGCATCTGGCAGCAAGGCGGCAAAGCCGCTTGTGTCGAAATCAGCCGCCAAAAGACGGTCAGCGCCCGCACCCAACCCGATCAGCCGAGTGTGTTCCGACAGGCCTGCAACATCGGCACTGTCCACCCCCCAAACAAGCCCCGGATCAATCGCGCTCACATGCGTGATGCGCGGATCAGCATAAGATGCGTTCCAAGCCGTTTCATCGACATCGGTCAGATCAAGCCCCGCAGCCTGCACATCCCCGCAATGAACGGACGCCGCGCCATAGCTGTCGCAATGGGCGATATATCCCGCGCGATTGCCCCGCAGACCCCCCATCGAAAGTGCCGTCCAGCCACCGTAGGAAAAGCCCGCAACCATCACGCGGTTTATGTCCAAATGCCCCGCAAATTCGGGATCTGCCATGACCGTATCAAGCGCGAGACTCAGGTCTTGGACCCGCGTCCAGTGATGCAAATTCGCCGCCAAATCAAAATCGCCCCATGTTGAATTTGGGTGATTGACGCTGATGACCACCGCCCCCTGTTCGGCCAGCCCCGAGGCCAACCATGCCAGGGACCGGACCGTCCCGCCCATGCCGTGGCTCAACACCACAACCGGATGAAGACCTTCCAGAACCGGGGCGTCTTCCACAATATCCACGCCGTAAAAGATCGGATTTTCGGCAAAGACCGCGCTGCGCCCTGCACCGTCTGTCGGAGACCAAACCGCACCCTCCATATCCCGTTGGTGATGCGGTGCATATATGGTGAACGCTTTGTAGCCCGCCGGATCGGCGGCGGCCCCTGATGCCGCGAGTGCAAGGCTGAGGATGGGGCTGAGGGCGAAGAGACGGGGCATGAAATACGTCATTGGTTACTCCATTTGAAAGGACATGACGGACAGGTGACCTGTTCTGGCCTATTGCGCGTCCTAAAACCTGTTTTAGGTCGCCAAGATCGGGTTTTAGGACGTAGAGAATGCCCGACACCCGCTCCAAAGGACCGCCGCCATGCCCAGCCTGCCCATTCCGCTGATCTCCTCGCTTGTTTTGGGCTTTTTGCTGTTGCGCGTGTGGATCAATGGCCGCCGACACGAACCTTTGGTTCTTCTTTTGGCGCTTTGTGCCCTGCAAGGTTTGATCATCTCTCTGGCCCAGCATTACCATGTGCCGGGGTTTCGACACATCCAACCGATCACCGCCACTTTGATTCCACCAATGGCGTGGGTGGCGTTTCAAACCACGGCGATCCGGTCCTTTGCCACATCAGACCTTCTCAACCTGCTCGGGCCGCTCTGTGCGCTGGTAAGCCTTGCTGTCGCGCCAAACGGTCTTGATACGCTGATCCCTGTGCTGTTTTGCGGCTATGGCATCGCCCTTCTTTGGGTCAGTTTGCAAGGCGCCGATGCCATGCCCCGGATGCGGATCGCCGCGGGGGATCTGCCGGGACGGATTTGGCAAGTGATGGGCGCAACCCTCATTGCGTCGGGGTTGAGCGATGTCTTGATCGTCGCGGTACAAATATTGGGCGTGCCCGGCCTGCAACCTTGGATCATCAGCGTGTATTCAAGTGGGATCATCCTGATCATCGGCGCGCTCAGCCTCTCCACCTCCCTCGAAACCAGCCCGTCCGACGAGGACCCCGAGCAAGAGCTCCCCCTCTCAGATCACGACATCGAAATCGTGGCAAAATTAGAAACGCTGATGGCAAACCAGCACCTCTATCTCAACCCCGATCTGACATTGGCGCATTTGTCGCGCAAATTGCTCGTGCCCGCAAAACAAGTGTCCGCCGCGATCAACCGTGTGACCGGCGAAAACGTGTCGCGCTATATCAATGGCGCGCGGATCAAAGCGGCGCAGGAGGCGCTGGCCGCAGGGCAAAATGTGACCAACGCGATGCTGTCATGCGGCTTCAACACCAAGTCAAACTTCAACCGGGAATTCTTGCGCGTGACCGGCACAAACCCAAGGGACTGGCAGGCGCAGCACATTGGCCCGCCGGCCTGATCACCGCCCGGCGCTGACATGTGGCCTGTGCCTTGATCCGGGCGCAAAGTCTCCGCGCGCCTCACATCAGCTTTTCAACCTCAGCAGCAAAGGCTTCGCCGCGTTTTTCAAAATTCGGGTATTGGTCAAATGAGGCCGCCGCAGGGGCCAGCAAAACCGTATCGCCCGGCTCCGCCTCAGCACGCGCTTTTGCCACGGCAACCTCCATGGTTTCGCAAATCTCATAGGGTGTATCGCCAATTTGCAGCGCGAAATCGCGGGCTGAAAAGCCGATGAGATAGGCCTTGGCCACCGCGCCCAAATGCGGTTGTAGCGCCGATATGCCGCCCTCTTTGCCCATCCCGCCTGCAATCCAGCGGATGCGGGGGAAGGCTTGCAACGCTTTGGCGGCGGCGTCGACATTGGTCGCCTTGCTGTCGTTCACATAGCGCACATCGTTCAACTCTCGCACAAGCTGCGACCGGTGCGGCAGCCCCTTAAAGGACGCCAGCGCCGTTTCGATGATCTTTGGCGGCAGATTCAGCGCCCGCGCGGCGGCATAGGCACAACAGGCGTTTTGATGGTTATGCGCGCCGGGCAGACCCGACATTTCGCGCAGATCAATCGAGGCCGCTTGCCGCCCCTTGCGCCATTCAGACAAAAACCCTTTGCGCGCGAAAATATTCCACCCCGGCCCAGCCAATTTCTGCCCCGAAGACACACGGATCAGGCGGCTGTCCTCGAACCCTTCGACCAATTGATTGGCCAAATATCGGCCCTCATTCTCATCGACGCCAATCACCGCGCGGTCCGGCCCGCCCTCGGCAAACAACCGACGTTTGGCGGCAAAATATCCGCCCATCCCGCCGTGACGGTCCAGATGATCGGGCGACAGATTGGTAAACACCGCCACATCGGGGGTGAGCGAGCGGGCAATATCGGTCTGGTAGCTCGACAGCTCCAGCACAATCACCTCCCCCTCCTCCGGCGTCTCGATGTCCAAGACGCCACGCCCGATGTTCCCGGCCAATTGGGTGCGATGGCCCGCACTCTCGAAAATGTGGTGAATGAGCGCCGAAGTGGTGGATTTGCCGTTCGACCCGGTCACGGCAATGACGCGCGGCGGCGTGTCATTGTCCATCCAATCGCCCGCGCCAAGCGAGCGGAAAAACAGCCCGATGTCATTGTCGACCGGCACGCCCGCGTCCCAGGCCCGCGCGATGATCCTGTTCGGTTCGGGGTACAGATGCGGAATGCCGGGCGAAACAATCAGCGCGGACACGCCCTCGAACGCATCGGCTTTGGTCAGGTCATGGAGGGTCAGCCCTTCGGCCTCAGCCACCTCGCGCGCCTCCACCGAGTCGTCCCAACACAGCGCCAAGGCGTCGCCTGCCTCAAGCGCGCGCGCCGTGGCAAGACCAGAGCGCCCCAACCCCAAAACCGCCACCTTGCGGCCCTCATATCCATATACAGGAATCATGTTTTCACCGTCTCTCTCTTTGCGTTCGACTAAAGCGTCACGCCTTTAACCTGAGGCAGGGGAAAGGCGTGACGCTGCCAGACATATCAATGTTGTGGGCGTTCCGCCATAAACCCCTGAGTCAGGTTTATGGCGGAACGCTTTATGTCGCGGGCCGACGTAAATGACCAGTGGCGCAAGAGGTCAAAGCCCCGCGTCCCCAATGAGAAAAGGGCAGAGTTGCCCCCGCCCTTCTTTTGTCTGAAAATATCCCGGGGTGAATGCGCTTTGCGCAGAGGGGCCGCCCCCCCCCCCTCAAAGCCAGGCAATCAGCGCAGTTTCAGCGTCGCCAGACCGATCAACGCCAGCACCAGAGAGATGATCCAGAATCGGATCACGATGGTCGGTTCCGACCAGCCTTTTTTCTCGTAATGGTGGTGGATTGGGGCCATCAGGAACACGCGTTTTCCGGTGCGTTTGAAATAGAGCACCTGGATGATCACAGACAGCGCCTCGACCACAAAGAGGCCACCGACGATGGCCAAAACGATCTCGTGTTTCGTGGCCACAGCGATCGCCCCCAAAGCGCCGCCAAGCGCCAGTGAGCCGGTGTCGCCCATAAACACCGCCGCAGGAGGAGCGTTGAACCACAAAAAGCCCAAACCGCCACCGATCAAAGCCGCGGTGAACACAAGGATTTCCCCCGTGCCAGGCACGTAATGCAGGCCGAGGTAATCGGTGAAATCGACCCGACCGACGACATAGGCAATCGCGCCCAGCGTCGCCGCCGCGATCATCACCGGCATGATGGCAAGGCCGTCGAGACCATCCGTCAGGTTCACCGCATTGGCCGCACCAACGATGACGATCATCGCGAAAGGAATGAAGGCGAAGGACATGTTGACCAAGACATCTTTGAACACCGGCAGGGCCAATTGATAGGCCAATTCATCCGGGTGCACCATCGAGGCCCAGATCGCGGCAATCGCTGCGATCAGGAACCCAAGACCCAAACGGACCTTGCCTGAAACGCCTTTGGTGTTGGCTTTCGAGACTTTCGCATAGTCATCGGCAAACCCGATCAGGCCATAGCCATAGGTCACGAACAGCACGATCCAGACATAGGGATTGTCGAGCCGCGCCCACAAAAGCGTCGAAAGCAACAGCGCGGTCAGGATCAAAAGCCCGCCCATTGTCGGCGTACCCGCCTTGGCAAAATGAGTTTCAGGGCCGTCATCGCGGATCGGCTGACCCTTTCCCTGACGGCGGCGCAGCATGTTGATCAAGGGGCGGCCAAAGAGCATCGCAAAGATCAAAGAGGTGAAAAACGCGCCGCCCGACCGCATGGTGATATAGCGAAAGAGGTTGAAAACATCGCCCCCGTCGGACAGTCCGGTTAACCAATACAGCATCTGTGTTTACCTCTTATGAGCCGTTGGGCAGGCCGTGCCCCAATTTACGAAGCGCGTCAACCAGAAGGCTGACTTTTGCGCCTTTTGAGCCTTTGATCAGGACGACATCACCCGGCCCGACCAAGCTATTGAGCGCCTCGCGGGCCTCAACAGCGGTCGCAAACCACGCGCCCCGTCGCGCCTCTGGCAAGGCCTCATAAAGTCCGCGCATCAGCGGTCCGACACAATGCACCACGTTGATCACCGCAAACCACGGCAAGGCGGCGAGGCCTTTGTGGATCGCCGTTTCTTGCGGGCCCAATTCCAACATATCGCCCAAAATCGCCACCCGCCGACCGCCTGTGTTGGGCGTGGCTTTAGCCAAAACCTCAAGTGCTGCGCCCATGGAGGTGGGGTTGGCGTTGAACGCATCGTCAATCAACTCAATCGGCGCGCCCAAAGGCACTGTCACCGTTTCGCGCGCGCCGCGTCCCGCAGGGGGCGCCCAAAGCGCCAAATCCCGCGCCGCCTGCGCCACATTGGCGCCAAGCGCAGAAATCACCGCCAAACAGCCCACCGCATTGGCGGCAAAATGACGACCGGCGGTGGAAAGACGAAAGTCGATGCTTTGGGTGTCGATCTCGGCCCCGGCCAATGTCACATTGGCAAATTTAGCATGGGCAAGCGTTGCCCCGTCCTCAAGATCGACCGAAATCAGACGCGCGGCACAGGCTTCGTCTTCGCCAAACCGGATCATGTCGCCGGACCAGGCCGCGGCCAAAATATCGGTGACAGCCAGATCGCCATTGATCACCGCCACACCATTCGGCTCCAGCCCGTCAAAGATCGCGGCCTTCTCATGGGCAATACCTTCGATATTCTCGAAGGCCGCCAAATGCGCCGGGGCAACGGTGGTGATCATCGCCACATCGGGGCGGGCCATACGGGCCAGGGGTGCAATCTCGCCGGGGTGGTTCATGCCGATCTCAAGCACGGCAAATTCGGTGTCGTGCGGCATCCGCGCCAAGGTCAAAGGCACGCCCCAATGGTTGTTGTAACTGGCCTCGGCGGCGTGGGTTTTGCCCTGTTGGCTAAGGATCGCGCGCAGCATTTCTTTGGTCGAGGTCTTGCCAACGGAGCCGGTGACGCCAATCACCTTGCCCGTGACGCGGGCGCGGGCAGCAACGCCCAGACGTTCGAGCGCGGGCAAGACATCGTTGACAATCAACAGCGGCGCAGCCTCTGTGACACCTTTGGGCAAACGCGACACCAAAGCCGCCGCAGCGCCTTTGGCCAAAGCCTGTGCGACAAAGTCATGACCATCGCGCACATCGGCCAGAGCGACGAACAAATCCCCCGGCTGAAGCGTCCGGGTGTCAATCGAAATGCCTGTGATCTCAAAACCTTGCGTGGCGCGGCCACCCGTGGCCGCCACCGCCTCATCCGAGGTCCATAAAACCCCGTTCACAGCGCGCCATCCAATGCAGACACCGCCAGAGATGCCTGTTCCACATCATCAAACGGGAAAATATCGTCGCCAATCACCTGCCCGCTCTCATGGCCTTTGCCACAAATCAACAGGGCATCGCCGGGCTGCAACGCATCGACACCGCGCAGGATCGCCTCGGCGCGATCCGCCACTTCCATCGCATCAGGCGCGCCTGCCATGACCTCGGCGCGGATCGCCGCGGGGTCTTCGGAGCGGGGATTGTCGTCGGTGATGATCACCAGATCGGCATGCTCTTGTGCCGCGCGGCCCATCAACGGGCGTTTGGTTTTGTCACGGTCGCCGCCCGCGCCGACGATGGCAATGATCCGCCCCATGACATGCGGGCGCAGCGCCTTGATCGCGGTGGCAACTGCGTCGGGCGTATGGGCGTAATCGACAAACACCGCCGAGCCGTTGCCCCGCGTCGCCGCATGTTGCATCCGTCCACGCACACCTGTGAGTTCGGGCAGACAGGAAAACACTTCCTCCGGGTCCGCGCCCGAGGCCATGACCAAACCCGCCGCCGCCAAGACGTTTTCGGCCTGAAACCCGCCGATCAGATCAAGCCGGATTTGATAGATATTGCCAACGAAATCGACGCGCAGGTCCTGCCCCGTCGGATCAAACCGTTGCCCCATAACGCGCAGATCGGCAGCGTCCGAGCGCCCGACCCGCATCACGTCAATGCCACGCTCGGCGCAGAGGCCCTCGATCTCCATCCCGCGCGCATCGTCGATATTGACCACGGCCACACCGTCTTCGGGCAGAATCCGCGTAAACAGCCCGGCTTTGGCGGCAAAATAGGCCTCGAACGTGGCGTGATAATCCAAGTGGTCCTGGGTGAAATTGGTGAATGCCGCCGCCGTCAACCCGACCCCGTCCAAACGGCGCTGTGCCAGACCGTGACTCGACGCCTCCATCGCGCCATGGGTGACGCCTGCGTTTGCGGCCTCCGACAACATCCGGTGCAGAGTGATCGGTTCGGGCGTGGTGTGTGGGCTTGGCGCTTGCCAATCGCCTTCAACGCCGGTGGTGCCGATGTTGATCGCACGCATCCCCAAAATCTGCCAAATCTGCCGGGTGAAGGTCGCCACCGAGGTTTTGCCATTGGTGCCGGTGACCGCCACCATGACCTCCGGTTGGCGACCATAATAAAGCGCCGCCGCATAGGCCAGCGCCTGACGCGGATCTTCGACCACAACCAAGGCGGGATCGTGATCCTTGATCGCCTCGTGCGCGATGCGCGCGCCTTCGGGATCGGTCAAAATCGCCCGCGCGCCCATACGCAAAGCAATTTGCACAAACTCCGCCCCATGCGCCCGCGCGCCGGGCAAAGCGGCGAACAAATGCCCCTCCATGGTCTGCCGACTGTCAACAGAAAGGCCGGTGATCGTACACTCCCGCCCGCCCTGCGCGGTCAATCCAAGCTCGGATAGCGTTTTCATCATGGCAACACCCGCCCTTTTTGCGACTTTGGTTTCGATTTGATCCGCATTTTGATCCGCATAAAGACCCGAACGGGATCAAAGCAAAACGCTTTAACGTGATGCGGTCAGTGTTAGCGCAGCTTGGGCACCGGTTTCAATCTCGGGTCGCATTCCCATCAAGGGGGCTGTGCGACGGATCACCTCAGCGGCAACCGGCACAGCGGTCCAACCGGCAGTGCGGCGCGGTTTGGGGCCAGAGGTGTCGGACGCCTCATCCATGGTCACGATCAGCACATATTTCGGATTTTCCGCCGGAAAGATCGACGCAAAGGTGTTGATGTTGCGGTCGTCATAATAGCCGCCCGTGGGTTTGGGTTTGTTCGCTGTGCCGGTTTTGCCACCGACGTGATAGCCCGGCACTTCGGCAAAACTGGCCGTACCTGCCGGGTTTGACACCACTTGGCGCAACATGGAGCGCGCCGCGATTGAGACCTCTTCGCGCACGACGCGCGGGCCTTTGGGGGTAAAACCCGTGCGCTTGATCAAGGTCGGCTCCACCCGCGTGCCGCCATTGAGCACGGAGGCATAGGCGGAGGCCAGATGCAGCGGCGAAGCCGACAGGCCGTGACCAAAACCGATGGTCAGCGTCGAAAGTTCCGACCAATGCGGCGGCAAAAGTGGCTTGCCCGAGGGGGCCTCGGACAGTTCCACCGGGGTGGCTTCGAAAAAGCCCAGAGATTTGAGAAAGCTCTGTTGCCGCTCCACCCCGATTTGCTGTGCCACATGCGCGGTCGCCACGTTCGAGGATTTGACGATCATATCATTGAGGCTCAACGTCGGCCCGTAATTGTGGCCCTCGAATTCGCCAATGGTGTATTTGCCCCAGCGAAACGGCGGTTTGGCCGGGATCAAAGTCTCCGGGGTGGCAAGACCGATCTCCATCGCCTGCACGGCAGCAAAGATTTTAAAGGTCGAGCCAAGCTCATAGACCCCTTGCACCGCGCGGTTGAACCGCGGGTTTTCGCCGTCTTTTTGCCCGGCAAAGGTCGGGCGTGAATTGGGGTCGAAATCCGGCAGCGACACCATGGCGATGATCTCGCCGGTCTGCGCGTCCATCATCACGGCGGCCGCACCCTTGGCATCCAACATCCGCATCCCGCCATAGAGCACTTCGCGCACGGTCGATTGCACGGTCAGATCAATCGACAATTGCAGTGGCTTGTCGCCATTCGACGGGTCGCTCAGATAGCTGTCGCGCGCCTTTTCAATCCCGGACTGACCAACGATCTCGGCGCTCATCACGCCTTCGCGGCCAAATTTGGTGCCGCCCAAAATATGCGCCGCCAATTTGCCGTTGGGATAAAGCCGCTCTTCGCGCGGGCCAAACAACAGGCCCGGCTCACCAATGTCATGCACGGCTTGTTGTTGTTCAGGGGCAATTTTTTTCTTGATCCACAGGAACTTACGCTTGCCGGTGAAATCGCGGATCAACCGATCCTGATCGAGATCGGGAAAAATACGCGCCAATTCTTGCGCGGCATGCACCGGGTCGACCATCTCTCGCGGTTGGGCGTAAAGCGAATTGGTCACCCGGTTGGTGGCCAGAATACGCCCGTTGCGGTCCACAATATCGGCGCGCTGTGCCAGGATCGGCGTGCCAGAGGCCTCGGCGCGCGGTTCTTCGGGCACAGTGGCCGAGACCTGCCCCATTTTAAGGCCGACGACGACAAAAGCCGAGACGAAGCACAGGCCCAACACCAAAAGCCGCCCCTCGGCACGCAACCGCGAACTGTCGCGCATCTCTTCGTGGCGCAAACGCAGGTTTTCGCGCTCAATCGCGTCGGGATTTTCGCCCTTGGAGCGGGCGGACAAAACGCGGGCCAGAGGGCGTAAAGGGGTCCGTATGCTCATGGCTCGATCGCCTCCAAAGAGCCCACCACATCGACGGGATTGCTCAGCTCAAACAACAGATCCTCCTCCACTGGAAAGCTGATCTGATCAACACGCCCGAATTGTTCGGGCAAAAACGGCAAAAGACCCAGCCGGTCAAAATTGATCTCCGCCAGATCGCGCAGACGTTCGGGACGGTTCAGATAGGCCCATTCAGCCTTGAGCACGGCCAATTCTTCGCGCTGATGACCGATCTCGCGTTGGATTTGGCTGACATCACGCAGCACCTGTTGCGTCGCATAGTTTTCTTGGTAGGCCCAAAAGGCCAACGCCATAACCATCAGAGCAGAAACGATAAAATAAAAGCTACGCATTTCTCACCGGACCTCACCTTGAACTGATTACGGATTTTGGCAGGCCAAGATCGGACCGATCCACACCGAGGGCCGGCGCATCCGTGCGCCGCGCAACCCGTAAGCGCGCCGAGCGGGCACGCGGGTTGTCTACCAACTCGTCTTCATCGGGACCGATTGCCTTGGACAACTGCTCAAATCCGGGCGTTTTCGCCTCTTGAACCGGGGCATAGCGCGACCCGCCCCCGCCCGTCGAGGCCCTCTGTTGCAAAAACCGTTTGACCACACGGTCTTCGAGCGAATGAAAACTGACGACCGCCAATTGCCCGCCCGGTTTGAGCGCGCGCTCGGCCGCCTCAAGCCCTTCGATCAACTCACCGAACTCGTCGTTCACGGCAATGCGAATGGCCTGAAACGTGCGCGTCGCCGGGTGGCTTTGACCCGGTTTCTTGCGTGGCAAAAGCCGTTCGATCAGCCCCGCCAATTGCAACGTGGTTTCAAACGGTGCCTTTTCCGCGCGATCCTGAACGATAGCACGGGCGATTTTGCGCGACTGCTTTTCTTCGCCGTAATGAAACAGCACCGCCGCGATTTCGCCCTCATCCGCCGTGTTGACAAACTCCGCCGCGGTCATGCCGTCTTGGGACATGCGCATGTCCAACGGCCCGTCGCGCATGAACGAAAAGCCGCGTTCGGCAATGTCGAGTTGCATGGACGAGACGCCCAAATCCAACACCACGCCATCCAGCTCCGAGGCGTACTCATCAAGCTTGGAAAACGTGCCAAGCACCAATTTGATCTTACCCGCATAGGCCGGTTCATTGATCCAGCTTTGCGCCATCTCATGCGCCAAAGGATCGCGGTCGACACCGTAAACCATCTCTGCGCCCTCAGCGATCAGACCCTTGGTATAGCCGCCCGCGCCAAAGGTGCCATCCAACCAACGCCCACGGATCGGCGCGCATTCGCGCAACAGCGGACGCAACAGAACGGGGATATGGGGCTTTTTGTCAGGCGCTTCGACGGGAGGGATATCTGTGGTCATTTTAGACCCCCATATCGTCCAAAAGGCTCAGAGGATCGAAATCATCCCCCTGCTCGTCCAGCCATTTTTCCGTCACAGCCGCATCGACTTCGGCGTGGGTTTCGGGCTTCCAAATCTCAAATGTCTCACCCAGACCGGCAAAATAGGCGGTGCCGTCGAGGTCAATCTTGTCACGCAACGGCTGCGGCAACACCAAACGGCCATCGGCATCCACTTCGGTCGGGCGAGCGCGGTTCAGGATCATGCGCTCCATGATCTTGCGCTTTTCCGATCCGCGCGGGAGCGCGGCAATATCGGCGGCAAGGCGGCGATAGCCGTCATAGGTGTGCACGATGAGTTGCTTTTGTTTGTCATGGCCATAGACGATGACCATGCGCGGACGTCCGGATTGCGTGGCAAGGGGGTCGCCCTCTTCGAGTTCACGACGAAAATCGGCAGGGATCGACACGCGTCCCTTTCCGTCCACCTTAAAGGTGTGTTCGCCAATGAACATGCCGGCCACGCGGCGCTCCTTTACCTGTCCACCCCAATGTCGGGGCCTTTGAATGCGAAACGGCGGACCGAGCTGCTGCCACTGCTCGATCCGCCGCCCTCGTCCCGGTATCCGGGCTGTCCGACTGCGCGCGCCATCTGGGGGGATGTCTGCTCGCATGCGCGTCGAATCTCTTTGTACGGATGAAAGCGGGGCCTGTATGAAACCTGACTTTGGGGTTTTGTTTGCGGTCTTGAATGCGCCGCTCATTCCCGTCTCATCTGATGCGTTCAATTTGGCACGGGAATTCATGGTAATCAATGGATTTCTTACACACAGCCCCCAGATGTTGCCCACAGGGCTGGATTAAAACCAGATGTTGCACCCCGAGATCACAGGTATTTTACCGCATGTTGGTTAAGCATAGATCAATCCAACTACATATAGACAAAACGGAAGCCACCGCCACACAGATCAGAGGAGCGAAAAAATCCACATGCCCCCAGCAAAATCACAAAACTCCACCGAGTTATCCACAGGTAAGTGATTCGCCGTGAGGATGAATTGGGATAAGATCCCCGTAAAATGTCATGAATTCCCAAAAGTACCATAAAATCCCACCGCTCTCATGAAATCCCAAAAGACGACTGCGCCGCCCAAACAAAAACGCGCGGAGCCCTCGCCCCGCGCGTTACAAACCGCCGCCAATGTCGTGATCAGGCCATGCCACCCGCCACCAAGCGCTGCGCCAGTTGCATATAGGGCTCGGCCAGCGGGCTGTCGGTCGCGGCAATCGGCACACCTTCATCCCCGGCGATCCGCGCCTCAAGCGCCAAAGGCAGCTGCGCCAAGAACGGCACGCCGATCTTTTCGGCCTCTTCCGCCACGCCGCCATGACCAAAAATATGTGCCTCATGGCCGCAGTTCGGACAGATATACATCGACATATTCTCAATCAGGCCCAGCACCGGAATGTTCAATTTGTTGAACATCGAAATCCCGCGCCGCGCATCAATCAGGGCCACATCCTGTGGTGTCGACACCACAAGCGCGCCGGTCAGGTCGGTTTTTTGCCCCAGCGTGAGCTGCACATCACCCGTGCCCGGCGGCATGTCGATCAGAAGCACATCCAACTCGCCCCAAGCCACCTGCCCCAGCATCTGTTGCATCGCGCCCATCAACATCGGCCCACGCCAGACCACGGCCTCACCATCCGGGATCATGAAGCCGATCGACATCAAAGTGACACCATGGGCATGAAGCGGCTCGATGGTTTCGCCATCCGGGCTGGCGGGGCGCTTGTTCACCCCCATCATCCGCGGCTGCGACGGGCCATAAATATCCGCATCCAAAAGCCCGACCTTGCGACCCATTTTGGCCAAGGCAACAGCAAGGTTGGCGGCAACGGTGGATTTGCCCACACCGCCCTTGCCCGAGGCAATGGCGATGACGTTTTTAACGCCTGCGGGCTTGGTCTTGCCCTGTTGTGGCGTTGGGTGACGACCGATTTTGAGGCTGGGCGGCTCTTTGCCAGTCGCGGCTGGCGGCGGCGTGGACCCGGCCGGGCCATGGGCGGTCATCACGATGGAGACCTTGCCAACCCCCTCCAAGGCCTCAAGCCGCGCTTTGGCTTCGGCCTCAATCCCGGACCAGGCGCGCGCCGCTGTCGCATCGGGGGCTTCAATAACGAAACGCACCACGTCACCCTCAACATTCAGGGCACGCACGCGGTCCGAATCCACAAGATTCGTGCCATCAGGCAAAACAATGCCCCTCAAGACCGTCATGATACTGTCGTGTTCTACGGGCATAGATCCTATCCCTCTTTTGCTCTCCCTCCGAAATAGGCCCTTTGCTGACCCAATTCCACCACTCAATCTGCCGCTTTTCGCCCCGCCCCGCTGGTAGCGCAATCCTGGCGTGTAAATAGGTCAGCATGGGTCATGCATTTTCTGCATGGCAGCATTGACGAGGCAAGGGATTGTGCATTCGCAGCAATTCCCCCAAATTGTACTCAAGCAACGAGCGACAGCGCCAAAGCCCAAACCGCTTTAAACCGACCCCCGCAAGGGTAGTTCGAAAAGCGGAACCGGCCAAAGTCAGATCGCACTCACTCCGGGCAAATCGCCTGAACGCATACTAAGGTTAAAGTCACATGACTTACGCAAACGACATTCGCAGTGCCGCACCGGCCTCCTCCGCTTCTTTCGGCGGTCTGTTCAAATCTTTGGCAGAACGGTTCGCACGCTACAAAGTTTACCGCGAAACAATGCTTGAGCTGTCCGGTCTGACCGACCGTGATCTGGCCGATCTGGGCATGTCCCGCGCATCGATCAACGCCGTGGCCTACGAGGCCGCTTACGGCAAATAAGTTTACGACATCACGGCCCTTCCTCCTCCCTGGGCCCTGATAAAAGCGGCGGCGTCTCTCCTCCTCCCTGACGTCGCCGCGCAGATACCGGAATTTGGGGTTCTTCCTCCTCCCTTGGACCCCAAAGACCAGAGCGGCGATGCTTCCTCCTCCCTGCATCGTCGCACCTATACCGGGTGAAAGCCCTCGATATGCGGTCTCTCTTCCTCCTCCCTGAGGGGCCGTTACTGAAGGCGGCGGTGTCTTCCTCCTCCCTGACACCGCCGCATTTCTTTCTGATACGGGTCCTTCTCCTCCCTCGTGGCCCGCATACTGAGACACCCGCGCCCTCCTCCTCCCTGGCGCGGGTGTTTTCATATCTGGCCTTTGGATTTTGAAATGTCGGATAAGCGCCGTTTGCGCTTATTCTGACTCGGCAAAAGGCGAAAAGGCTTTAGACGTGGAGCGCGTCTGAGTGCATCACGCTCTCAAATGCGGGTAAACCGCCGCCTGACCATCCCGGCCCCTTCAACAGATCCAAATGATAAGGTCGGCTGTGCTTGCGCCCCGGCGACAAGAACAGTTTTGGTTTCTGTCTGGTGTGACCCGAAATCTGCGCCAAAAGCGCGTGCCCCTCACGCACCGACAAAAACCGTCGGGCCGGAGTTTGCCCGCCTGACATGCCCAAAACACCCATCAGAGTTTCAGACGCCCCACTTTCAGGCGCGCCTTTTTGCGTGACAGATGCTGTATCCATGACCTCACAGGCCACTCGGCCAAGATAAAGGCTTTCACACACCACGTCCTGACAGGAAATCAACTCGTGACGCGCAAACAACAGATGCACATAGGTGATGCTGTCCTGCGGTCGTAGCCGCACATGGGTGCCGTCTACGAAGCAAACCGCAGGCAAAAGCGCCTGAGAAACACCGTGTTTTTGCATCACTTCGTCGCCCTGCACCAGCACCCGGTGATGTTGACTGACACAAAGCGGGCCAGAATTCCCAATTGCACCGGGTTCAAACACAACGGGCGCATGGCGTCCCCACCCACGCACGTCGCGGGCCGCGACCCAACGCACCTCTTGCGGGCCATGATCATGGGTCAAAACCCAATCACCGGGGCGAATGTGCGCCGCAGGGATCCGCCCAGACGGGGTGTCGATCGGCATGGAGGCCTCGAAACACACGGCTTGATAGGTGGTGGCCGGATCTATATCGGTATTATAAAATTCAGGCGGTTGCCCGCCGACAAAATTGTTGAAATACCATGATTCGAGGTCGAATTCGGGGGTCCAGACCACTTGGACCAATTCGCCATTGCTGTCATAGCCCTCAAACACCACCGCATGGCCTTCATCGCCGCCCGTGTTGATATAATCGGAGCGCACAACCGTGGCATTTTCAATGGTATCCCCGCCCTGCCCCGAAAAGGTCAGCGTGTAAGTGTCACCGGGAGAAAAAATGAACGGGCTGTCATCACCCGGTTGCGATTCGATGATCAAGCTGTTGGTCGAGGTGGGCGGGTAGTCAAATTTCGATAGCTCCGGCGATGAATTCACATTCGCCCCGGTTGACGCCGCAAATTGGCTGTCAATTGCATTGATGATTATCGTCATCGTCCAGTCACCCCCTGTGGATGGCAGGACGCTAAGTCAGCACGGTTAAAATCCAGCTAATTTTGACGTATTTCGCGACCAATGCGGCTCAAAAAGGCGGTTCAAAACGGCACATCAGAGGCCTTTTCAGCGGGCAAGACAAAGCCCGCCACCAGCTTTTTCAAACCGGAATGATCGAACTCAATGGCAAGCTTGTCACCCTCGATCTCCATCACCTCGCCATAGCCAAATTTTTTGTGAAACACCCGATCACCGATGGCAAAGGCGACGACGGCTTTGGCGTCGATCACGGTGGGATGTTTACCGATGGATTGCGACACCCCGCGTTGTCCCGCTTTTGCCTGATGGGTGCGGTTTTGCATCCTCCGCCAGCCGGGGGACTCATAGGCATCGGCATTAGACACACGATCATGGAAGGAGGCGCGCGGCAGGTCATCGTCCCGATGCCCACCCATAGAGCCAAAGCCGCCCGGCGTGTTTGAAAGCCCCGAAGGCGTCATGACGTCCACATGATCGACCGGCAATTCGTCGATAAACCGCGAGGCCAGTTGCGATTGCCATTGGCCATAAACGCGCCGGTTGGCGGCAAAGGTTATGGTGCACACTTCCTCGGCGCGGGTGATGCCGACATAGGCCAGACGGCGCTCTTCCTCCAAGCCCTTGAGACCGCTTTCATCCATCGACCGTTGCGACGGGAAAAGCCCCTCTTCCCACCCCGGCAGGAACACCACGGGGAACTCAAGCCCCTTAGCCCCATGCAGGGTCATGATGGTGACTTTCTCGCCATCTTTGCCACTGTCATTGTCCATGATCAACGCGACGTGTTCCAAAAACCCCGCAAGATTGTCGAATTGTTCCAAGGCCTTGACGAGTTCCTTGAGGTTCTCAAGCCGCCCCGGCGCCTCCGGCGTTTTGTCGTTTTGCCACATGGTGGTGTAGCCGGATTCATCCAAGATCATTTCGGCCAATTCAATGTGGCTGATCTCGGCGGGTTCATCACTCACGTCCTCCACCACCGCGTCCTCATCGGCCGCGCCGGGGTAACGAATTTGCTGTGCACAAAGCCCGGACCAGCGGTCGAGATCGGCCAAAAGCCCCGCCACACCGGACTTGGCTTTGCCCTTGAGTAACCCATCGGCGATGGCGATTCGCGCGCCTTCGACCAAGTTCACACCATTCGAGCGCGCCGCGATTTGGATGTCTTGCAGCGCCTTATCGCCCACCCCGCGTTTGGGTGTGTTGATGATGCGCTCAAAGGCCAGATCGTCCTCGGGCGAAATCACCACGCGGAAATAGGCCATCGCATCGCGGATCTCCATCCGCTCATAGAAGCGTGGGCCGCCGATGACGCGATACGGCAGGCCGATGGACAAAAACCGATCCTCAAAGGCCCGCATTTGATGCGAGGCGCGCACGAGGATGGCCATGTCATCAAGGGAGAATTGCCGCAAACGCGTGCGCGAGCCGCCATGCATCGCCTCGATCTCTTCGCCAACCCAACGCGCCTCTTCTTCGCCGTCCCAATGGCCGATCAAGCGGACTTTTTCGCCTTCGGTTTCAGCCGTCCAAAGCTCTTTGCCAAGGCGGTCCCGATTGCCCGCGATCACCGACGACGCCGCGGCCAAAATATGCGGGGTGGAGCGGTAGTTTTGTTCCAGACGCACGACTTTGGCGCCGGGAAAATCCTTTTCAAACCGCAAGATATTGCCCACTTCGGCACCACGCCAGCCATAGATCGACTGATCGTCATCGCCGACGCAACAGATGTTTTTATGCCCGCCCGCCAAGAGCCGCAGCCACAGATATTGCGCCACGTTGGTATCTTGGTACTCGTCCACGAGGATGTATTTGAACCAGCGCTGATACTGCTCCAACAGGTCCGGGTGGGTTTGGAAAATCGTCACCATATGCAAGAGGAGATCGCCGAAATCCACCGCATTGAGGGTCTGAAGGCGGGTTTGATATACCTCGTAGAGTTCCGAAAGCATCACGATATGCCGACCGACGGCACCACTTGCGGGGTTTCGGTGTTTAAACTGATACGATCTGCGTGCTGACGGGAGGTCTTGCGGATCAAAAATCCTTTCTGCCCAAAGCTCCAGGTCTGCACTCGCAGGAACTTTTCCTGGCGTCCATACTTGGTTTTTAAAACTATCTATCAGTCCAAGTAAGTATCTGGGAGGATGTCGTTTTTCATCGATTCCGACGAGCTTAACAAGCTGAGTAAGAAGACGTTTCTGATCATCCGTGTCCAAAATCGTAAAATTCGATTTCAGCCCAACCATCTCGGCATGACGGCGCAGAAGTTTGGCGCAGACCGAGTGAAATGTTCCCATCCACCGCACATTCTCCTTCAGATTGAACGGCGTCTTGCCCAACCTATCTTGCATCTCCTTTGCCGCCTTGTTGGTAAAGGTCACAGCAAGAATTTCATTTTCCCGTGCGCGCCCCACAGTAATTAAGTGTGCAACGCGCGCCATCAGCGTCTTAGTTTTACCTGTCCCCGCGCCTGCAAGGATTAAAACTGGCCCATCCAGTGCCTCTACGGCTTCACGTTGGGCAGGATTTAAATCACCGAGGTATTCGGTATTAGGGGGACCAAACGCAGCCTCCCGCGCCCCCTGCATCGCCAGTTGCGACAGGGATTGACCCGAAGACGGGTCCGCGGAGGGGCGGGTGACGGCCGCCTCGAAGGCGTCATCTTCATTGAAACTGCTCATGCACATGACGATACAGAAGAGCCGCGCCAAGGAAAAGCACGTTCTTTATATGTTCTCATCACAAGGGACATCTTTCCTGTGCGCCTCACCGTAGTATCCCAATAACACCCACGACGGCCCGCTCTGACCTAGGCTGATCGCACGAAATGGACAATCACGGGAGGAGAGACCATGGCCAAGATCCTAATGATCACAGGTGATTTCACCGAAGACTATGAAACAATGGTGCCGTTCCAGTGCCTTTTGGCCTGCGGACATACGGTGGATGCGGTGTGTCCCGGCAAGGCAGCGGGGGAGACGGTGAAAACCGCAATCCACGATTTTGAGGGCGATCAGACCTATACGGAAAAGCCCGGTCACAACTTTGCCCTGACCGCGACCTATGCGGAGATTGACGCGTCTGACTATGACGCTTTGGTCATTCCGGGCGGGCGCGCGCCGGAATATTTGCGCCTTGATGCCTCGGTATTGGACATGATCCGGCATTTCTTTGAGGCGAACAAACCCGTGGCCTCGATCTGTCATGGTGCACAGCTTTTGGCCGCAGCCGGGGTGTTGAAAGATCGGACCTGTTCCGCCTATCCCGCCTGTTCCTTTGAGGTCACAGCCGCCGGGGGCACCTATGCCGACATCGCGGTGAGTGCGGCCGTCACCGACGGCAATCTGGTCACCGCGCCCGCGTGGCCCGCTCATCCTGACTGGCTCGCGCAGTTTATGAAATTGCTGTAAGATCGGGGGATCGGCGGGGGCCTGTGTGTCGCCGCCGATCAGCACGCGAGCATCACCAAACAGGAGGGAGGACCTGAGATGTGTGAACTTTTCATTGGCGCGGACCCAACGCTTTGGCAAAGCCGGACCCGGAGCCTGCGCATTGATGGGGTGGCGACCTCCATTCGGATCGAGACGCATTTTTGGGAAACCCTCGAAGAGATCGGCGCGCGCGATGGTCTCTCGCTTGCGCAGTTGATCACGAAACTGTGGCATGAGGCGATGGATGCCGATCACGATCTGGGCAATTTCACCTCGTTTTTGCGCGTGTGCTGCGCCCGCTACCATGCGTTGATCGCAATGGGCGAAATTTCGTCTGATCTCAGCCGACCAATTGCCGCAAGCCCAGCGCGGGCGATTTTGGCCCGCGAAGCCGCGCGGCGTGCAATGTCGGGCATCACACCCGCCCCGCTGACCCGGCCTGCGAAAATCAATTAAACTTTGGGTTTGACCACATCCTGCGTGGCCTCTTGCCCCCCGGACACAACCCGCACAAGGCCCGAGACATAGCGCGCAAACAGGCGCGAAAACGTGGCGATGTCTTCGCCCTCCCAGCCCTCAAACACCTCGGAGAGTATGCGCCATTTCGACAGGGTGAATTCGCCAAGGAACTGACGCGACTTCGGCGTGACCACCAAAACCGAGCGCCGCGCGTCCTCTTGCGCCGCGCGCCGTTCGACAAAGCCGCGCGACACCAGTTCGGACACAATCCGAGAAGCGCGGGACGGGTCCACCGCCATCACCTCGGCCACCATGCCGATCGTGGGTTGAACCGGCTCGGTGCGACCGATACCAGCGGACAATTGCGCGATGGACAACAGACCCTGAAGCAGTGCCGGTTCCAATGTCTCGGTCACACCCTCCAACACCTTGCCCTTGAATTCGCCCTTCTCGGCCATGCGCCGCCATTGAAACAACGCCATATCCAATTGCAAAAGCGCCTCAGAGGCATCGGGACTAAACCCTTTGCCTTCAAGAAACTGCGGGATGCCCGCATGGATACGGGGATCAAAGAAGCGGGGTTTGGATGTATCTGTCATGGCATTCTCGGTCATGCGGCGTGGAATTGCACTTTTATGTGTGCATGTCAACTATGTGACAATCGCATTTATGTGATGTTGACACATAAATAAATCCGCACTACCTCTCTCCCCAAAGCCCGTTCCCCCCGGCCGAGTCGTCGGGGGTGTGACGGGTCAAAAGGAGTCCCCATGTCGCAATCGCACACACCGCCCCTCACAGACCCCCTCACAGAGCCCGCCCCCAACACGGCGGATGAGCACAGCTCTGTTCGCCTCGTCATTGCCTCCGTGGCAGTGCTGTTGTTGCTGGCGGCACTTGATCAAACCATCGTCTCAACCGCGCTTCCCACCATCGTTGCCGATCTTGGTGGCCTTGAACATCTCTCTTGGGTGGTCACCGCTTATATCCTCGCCTCCACCATCGTCGCGCCGCTTTATGGCAAACTTGGCGACCTTTATGGGCGGCGCAACATGGTCTTTGTCTCGGTGTCGCTCTTTCTCACCGGCTCGGTGCTCTGTGGCCTGTCCGGCTCCATGGGCTTTTTGATCGGTGCCCGCGCGATACAAGGCTTGGGCGGTGGCGGTCTTTTCGTGCTGGCCCTCTCGATCATTGGCGATGTGATCCCGCCAAAAGAACGCGGCAAAATCCAAGGCGTCTTTGCGGGCGTCTTTGGCATTTCCTCCGTCGCCGGTCCGCTGTTGGGCGGCTGGTTTGTCGATGCGCTCTCCTGGCACTGGATCTTCTTCATCAACCTGCCCTTCGGTCTTTTGGCGCTCGCAGGCTTTGTCTTTGGCTTCAAAGCCCACCCCGACCGCGTCAGTCATAAAATCGACTATGCGGGGGCTGCGGCTTTGACCTTGGCCCTGTCCTCCATCGTCTTGCTCACCGCTCTGGGTGGCAAGGAATTTGATCTGACCGGCCCGATTGGCCTGAGCTTGATGGCTCTGTTTGTCCTCTCCGTGCTCAGTTTTATCGCCATCGAACGGCGCGCCGACGAACCGATTTTGCCATTGCAACTGTTCGCGATGAACACCTTTGCCGTGACCTCAGCGATCTCATTCGTCTCCGGCGCGCTGATGTTTGGGGCGCTGACCTTTATCCCGGTGTTTTTGCAAATGGCACAAGGGGCAACCGCCACAAGCTCCGGTCTGCAACTGATCCCGATGACCTTTGGCATCCTTTTGGCCTCGACGATTTCCGGCCAGTATATGGGCCGCACCGGGCGCTACCGCATCCTGCCGCTGATCGGCCTGAGCCTTACCACCGTGGCGCTTTTGACCCTGACCCGGCTCTCTCCCACCCTGCCCGCCCCGGCGTTGTGGGCGGCGCTGGTCGGGCTTGGCGCGGGCATGGGCTGCATCTTCCCGGTGGTCACCACCGCGGTGCAAAACGCCGTGCCGCGCCAACAGATCGGTACGGCCACCGCCGCCGGGTTGATGTTTCGCCAAGTCGGGGCCTCGATCGCTGTGGCCCTGTTTGGGGCACTCTTTGCAACGCGGATGGCACATCTGATGGGCGGGGCGCCTGTGGACGGGCTGGCCAATGTTGCCGAACTGGGACCGCAGATGCTCGCAGGTCTTTCCGGTGAGGCGCGGGGGCTGGTCGCCGATGCGGTTTCGATGGCGCTGCACCCCGTCTATTGGATCGCCGCCGGAGTCTCCGCAGGCGGCTTGCTCATCGCCTTTTTGCTAAAAGAAATCCCCCTGACCTCGCGCCAAAGCTAGGTTCGAAGACGGGATCGCAGACCGATCCAAACCCTAGCCCCAAAGGGGAATTTTTCATCTCTTTGGGGCAGCGATTCCCCCTTTTTTGCCCTGCAAAATCTGATCAAATGGCAGGTTTGCAAAATGCGGCACCTTCGCAGGCCTTATTTGCTAATGAGCTGAATATATTTTGCTAAACTGCAAATTATTGTACCGACACATCCAGTTACGGCACCTTTGTGCAGCTTTTGAACACCTGTTTCCAATGCCTCGGCGACCATCCGTTGTTTTGGGGATTTACTGCACTGCAGAAATCCCTAACCTGATGAAAATTTCAGCGTCACAGGGGAGACTGCGAGATGGCGAACTTTAAAAAAGTCCTGATAGCCAACCGGGGCGAGATCGCGATCCGCGTCATGCGCGCCGCCAATGAAATGGGCAAACGCACGGTCGCCATCTACGCCGAAGAGGACAAGTTGTCGTTGCACCGGTTCAAGGCCGACGAGGCCTATAAAATCGGTGAAGGCATGGGGCCTGTTGCGGCCTATCTCTCGATCGAGGAAATCATCCGCGTCGCCAAATTATCTGGCGCGGATGCGATCCATCCCGGCTATGGTCTCTTGTCCGAAAACCCCGATTTCGTCGATGCCTGTACCGAAGCGGGCATCACCTTCATCGGCCCCAAAGCCAAAACCATGCGCCAATTGGGCGACAAGGCCAGCGCGCGCAAAGTCGCGGTGCAGGCGGGCGTGCCGGTGATCCCGGCGACGGATGTGTTGGGCGATGATTGGGACGCGATCCGCAAAGAGGCGGCCGAGATCGGCTTTCCCTTGATGCTCAAGGCCTCTTGGGGCGGCGGCGGGCGCGGGATGCGTCCAATCATGAACGCCGAGGAGTTGGAAGAAAAGGTCAAAGAGGGGCGGCGCGAAGCCGTATCGGCCTTTGGCAATGGTGAAGGTTATCTTGAAAAGATGATCATCCGCGCGCGTCACGTCGAGGTGCAAATCCTGGGCGACAGCCAAGGTAACATTTATCACCTCTATGAGCGCGATTGTTCGGTCCAGCGCCGCAACCAAAAGGTCGTCGAACGCGCCCCCGCCCCCTACCTTTCTGAGACCCAGCGCGAAGAGATTTGTAACCTCGGCAAACGCATCTGCGAATTTGTGAATTACGAATGCGCTGGCACGGTCGAATTCCTGATGGATATGGACACGGGCAAATTCTATTTCATCGAGGTCAACCCGCGCGTGCAGGTCGAACATACGGTGACCGAAGAGGTCACCGGCATCGACATCGTGCGGGCACAGATCCTGATTGCCGAGGGCAAATCCTTGGTCGAGGCCACGGGTGTGGCGTCGCAATATGACGTGAAACTCGACGGTCACGCGCTGCAATGCCGGGTCACGACCGAAGACCCCACGAACAATTTCATCCCCGATTATGGCCGCATCACCACCTATCGCTCCGCCACCGGCATGGGCATCCGTTTGGATGGCGGCACGGCCTATTCGGGCGCGGTGATCACCCGCTATTACGACAGCTTGCTCACCAAAGTGACCGCATGGGCGCCGACCCCTGAGGCGGCGATTGCGCGGATGGACCGGGCGTTGCGCGAATTCCGCATCCGTGGCGTGTCCACCAACATCGCCTTTGTCGAAAACCTTTTGAAACACCCGATTTTCCTCGGCAATGAATATACCACCAAATTCATCGACGACACGCCGTCGCTGTTTGATTTCAAACCGCGCCGGGATCGTGCGACGAAAATCCTGACCTATCTTTCGGAGATCACGGTCAACGGCCACCCCGAAACCTTGGGCCGCCCCAAACCCGCAGCCGATGCGCGCCAGCCGGTGATCCCGGCGTTGCGGGTGGAAACGCCCGTACCCGGCACGCGGCAGCTTTTGGACGAAAAAGGCCCGCAAGCGGTGGCCGATTGGATGCTCGCGCAACCGCAGCTTTTGATCACCGACACCACCATGCGCGATGGTCATCAATCGCTTTTGGCCACCCGGATGCGCTCGATCGACATGATCAACGCCGCCCCCGCCTATGCCGCCAACCTGCCGGGCCTGTTCTCGGTCGAATGTTGGGGCGGCGCGACTTTTGACGTGGCTTACCGGTTCTTGCAGGAATGCCCGTGGCAGCGCCTGCGCGACATCCGCGAAAAGATGCCAAACCTGATGACGCAAATGCTGTTGCGCGCGTCAAACGGCGTTGGTTACACCAACTATCCCGACAATGTGGTGCAGAGTTTTGTGAAACAGGCGGCGGAAACCGGCGTCGATGTGTTCCGCGTGTTCGACAGTCTCAACTGGGTCGAAAACATGCGCGTGGCAATGGATGCGGTGATCGCATCGGGCAAGGTCTGCGAAGGCACGATCTGTTACACGGGTGATTTGTTCGATCCGGCGCGCGCCAAATATGACCTGAAATACTATGTCCAGATGGGCAAGGATTTGAAGGCCGCGGGCGCGCATGTCTTGGGTCTCAAAGACATGGCGGGCCTGTTGAAACCGGCGCAGGCGCGGATTTTGGTCAAGGCGCTGAAAGAAGAGGTCGGCCTGCCGATCCACTTCCACACCCATGACACCTCGGGCGCAGCCGCCGCGACGATTCTGGCCGCAGCCGACGCCGGCGTGGACGCAATCGACGCTGCGATGGACGCCTTCTCTGGTGGCACCTCGCAGGCCTGTTTGGGCTCCATCGTCGAAGCCACGCGGTTCACCGAACGCGACACCGGACTTGATATTTCCGCCATCCGCGAGTTGTCCAACTATTGGGAAGCGGTGCGCGGCCAATATGCGGCGTTTGAAAGCGGCCTCAAAGCCCCCGCCTCCGAGGTCTATCTACACGAAATGCCCGGTGGTCAGTTCACCAACCTCAAAGCCCAGGCGCGCTCGCTGGGTTTGGAGGAAAAATGGCATGAGGTCGCACAGGCCTACGCCGATGTGAACATGATGTTCGGCGACATCGTCAAGGTCACGCCCTCCTCGAAAGTGGTCGGCGACATGGCGCTGATGATGGTCTCCCAAGGCCTGACCCGTGCTCAGGTCGAGGACCCGAAACATGATGTGGCCTTCCCGGAGTCGGTGATCGACATGATGCGGGGCAATTTGGGCCAGCCGCCGAATGGCTTCCCCGACACGATCCTGAAAAAGGTTCTGGGTAAAGAGAAACCCAACCTTGAACGCCCCGGCAAACACCTGCCGCCAGTGGATTTGGAAGCGACGCGCAAAGAACTGGCCGCCAAGTTTGAGGACAGCGTGATTGATGACGAAGACCTGAATGGCTATCTGATGTACCCCAAAGTCTTCACCGATTACATGGACCGCCACGACCACTTCGGCCCGGTGCGCACTCTGCCGACGAAAAACTTTTTCTACGGCATGGAAATGGGCGAAGAGATTTCGGTGTCGATTGATCCCGGCGTGACCTTGGAAATCCGCTGTCAGGCTCTGGGCGAACCGGATGAAAAGGGCGAGGTCAAACTGTTTTTTGAACTGAACGGCCAGCCGCGCACCGTGCGCGTCAAAGACCGCTCCGCCGCCTCCACCACCACCGCACGGCCCAAGGCCGAGTTGGGCAACCCCAAACACATCGGCGCGCCGATGCCCGGCGTTGTGGCGACTGTGGCCGTGGCTGCGGGCCAAAAGGTCAAAAAGGGCGACGTATTGCTGACCATCGAGGCGATGAAAATGGAGACCTCGATCAACGCCGACCAAGATGGCGTGATCAAGGCGGTCAACGTCAACCCGGCAAGCCAGATCGACGCCAAGGACCTTTTGGTCGAATTCGAATAAGTCTCTGAAAACCCATTTAAAAGCCCCGCTCCAGCGGGGCTTTTTATGCGCGGGCGCGGCTCTGCGTCAAAACCAATGAGGTCAAAGCGCCAAACAGCAAGGCCCAGACAGGTGCGCCAATGCTCATGAAACTGATGCCCGACACGGTGGTCATAAAGGTCACCAAAGCGGCGTCGCGATGCGCGGGCGCGGCCAGTGCCGCACTCAGGCTCGCGCTGATCGTGTTCAAAAGCGCAAGCCCGGCGATGGTGACGACAAGGGCTTTTGGTGCGATGACAAACAGGCTGATCACTGCTGCCCCCATCAGGCCGACCATGCAATAAAGCACGCCGGTGACCATGGCCGCTTTCCACCGGGTCGTCGGATTTTCATCGGCCTCAGCCCCGGCACAAATCGCCGCCGTGATCGCCGCCAGGTTAAAGGCATAGCCGCCAAACGGCGCGAGGATGAGCGTGGTCAGCCCGGTTACGGTGATGGCGGAGGACACCGGGAGCGCGTATCCCGCCGCCTTCATCGTGACGACGCCGGGCATGTTTTGCGAGGTCATGGTGACGATATAAAGCGGCACGCCGATGCCGATCAGCGCCGAGAGCGAGAAACTGGGCAAGGTAAAGACAGGTATGGCAAGGGAAAATTCGAACACCGTGTCGGTGACAAACGCCCCGGTGAGCGCACAAAACACGATGCCCGCCAAGAGCACCGAGGGAATGGCAAACCGCGCAAACCAGCGCCGCCCGGCCAGATAAACCGCACACATCAGCGCCACAAGCGGCAGGTTGTCTTCCATCGAGGAAAACACCCCAAGGCCAAAGCGAAACAGAATGCCCGCCAACATCGCGCTGCCGATGGCTTCGGGGATCAGATGCGCGAGTTTTTCGAACCACCCGCTGAGGCCCGTCAGGGTCAAAAGCGCGCCACAAAACAGAAAGGCACCAATGGCTTCAGACACGCTCACACCTTGTAGACTAAGCACCAAAAGGGCTGCGCCCGGAGTGGACCATGCGGTCAGGATCGGCATCCGGTAGCGCAGGGTGAGAATCAGGGTCGAGAGGCCCATGCCAAGCCCCAGCGCCAACATCCAACTGCTGGCCTGCGCATGGCTCAGGCCCAAAACGTCGATGGCCTGAAAGATGATCGCGACGCTGCTTGTGTAGCCCAATAGCACGGCGATGGCGCCGGAGACGAGATGGGAGAGTTTCAATCCTGACATGGATTTAAGCCTTTTGACCGGGAGTGTTTGGCGCGGGCTTGCGTTGGGGCCTGCGCCATCTTAATGTGGACGCTATAGCGCACGGACGTTATAGCGCACAAGCTCTTTGAGAGGACAGCCGATCAAAATGCCAAATTCCCCCTCTGCCCTGCCCATCCAACTCAACCTCAAATCCATCCGCACCGAGGTCGGCCTCAGCCTGTCGCAGGCGGCGGAGTTGACCGGGGTGAGCAAGGCGATGTTGGGACAGATCGAGCGTGGCGAATCCTCACCGACGCTGGCAACGCTGTGGAAATTGGCCAAGGGGTTTCACCTGCCGCTCACCGCGCTGATCGAGGACCGGGTGACGCCCACAACCGCCCGCACAGGACCGCGCCCCCGACCCGAGGTGCGGTTTGAGGACAGCATCAGCTTTCACCCGATTTTCGCCTTTGATCCGATTTTTGGCTCAGAGACATTTTTGATCCGGTTGGAGCCGGGGCAAACCCATGTGTCTCAGCCCCATGACAGCGGTGTGGTCGAGGATATTTTTGTTACCAAAGGCGCGATCGAGCTTTTGCTGACAGGGGAATGGACCCGCTATGGCGAGGGCGACGCGGTGCGATTTGCCGCCGATCAACCGCACAGCTATCGCAACCCAACCAAACAGCCCGCGCAGTTTCACAACACGTTGCACTATGCGCGCACGCGTGCGTCCCTTTAGCGGCGATTAGTGGCGATAGGCCCGTAAATAATGCCATTCAAAATAGCGTTTGGCCCAATGAAACAGCCGACAACTTGGCAGGGTGAACGCCCGTTTTTCATTGCGAAACACAAGGATACCCTTGTTCACGGAATCGACAATACACACCAGTTCGGCCTTGAATGTATGGCTCGCCTCGCGCCCGGCCAACACATCACCGATATTGGCCACGGCCGCCACCGCCTGTAAATCCGCCTGATGTGCCTGTTTCGCCAACCACGACGGCCCGGGATACGAGCCCGTGTCGCCCACCACATAGGTATCGGGCCATCCGACCACGCGGCATTTTTCATCGGCCTGAATAAAGCCCCCCTCCGAGCGCGGTAGATCGGTGTTGTCCAGCCATGTCGGCCCGGTCAGCCCGGACATGAACAGCACCAGATCGGCGGGGATCTCTTCGCGTTCGGTCACCACCTTGTCGGCCTCAATGCGAATGGGTTTTGCGCCGATATGGATCGAGACATCGCGTTTGCGCATCTCGTTCAAAAGCCCCTCGACGGCGCGATCCCCCAAGCGCTGACCGGGGCGATCCGAGCCGTTGAAAAACACCAGCTTGAACCGGTCACGCCGCCCCTGCTGGCGCAGCATCGTGTCGATGCCAAAGAGGAATTCAAACATCGGTCCGCCGCGCACCGCTTGCGGCTCTTTCGGGTTGGTGCCAAAGCCCAGCGCGATGGTGCCGCCGGCCATATCGCGGATGCGGTCATGGATGATCTGGCCGTTGATCGCCCCTTCGCAGGGAATGATCGCATGTTCGGCCAGACCGGGGAGCTTTTTGAGGTAGCGCCCGCCGGTGGCGATGATCAGGTGATCGTTGGTCAAAGTGCCCGTATCGGTTTCGACCGTGCGGCCATTGTCGAACACAGAGACCACGCGGCCCTCATGCCAATCGACCCGCTCGCGGGCAAAGAACCGCGACAGATCGACGTCGATGTCTTTGGCGGTGCGAATGCCGGAGGGCATCCAGATCAGGCTGGGCAAATAGGTGAGGTGGGTGTTGGGCGAGACAACGGTGATCTGCGCGTCCATCTTGGCCTTGCGAATCTCGCGCACGGCGGTGAGCGCGCCAAAGCCGCTGCCAAGGATCATGATATGGGTCATTTACGGTCTCCGGGGACCCATCCCCGCATGGCTCTTGGACAGGCCGAGGCGGACATGGGCGCATAGGTGTTCAGGTTCATCACTGACATGCGCGGGATCGGACCGTGCTGTCTTTAATCCAAATCAAAGATATATTTTAAAAATACCAAATACACTGCGGCAGAATGCCCCCGCATCTGACGCCCCCGCCCTCTGTGCCCTTTCCCATAGGCCAAACCGCCGCAAATCGTAGCAAATCGAAAAAATCCGACCAAAGGCCCATTTTCCTCTTGCAGCTTCGGGCGGGATTTCATATCTCACGCCTCACCCAAGGAAGCGGGCGTAGCTCAGGGGTAGAGCATAACCTTGCCAAGGTTAGGGTCGAGAGTTCGAATCTCTTCGCCCGCTCCAACTCTCTCCATATGGAGAGGGGTCAATTTCCCTCCGATCCCAAATCGGAACCCCAAGGGAAACGTCAGACCCACGTTACGGGACACGCCGAGCGGGCGTAGCTCAGGGGTAGAGCATAACCTTGCCAAGGTTAGGGTCGAGAGTTCGAATCTCTTCGCCCGCTCCAATTCTTTCTCACAATGTCTCCTTGATGGAACAGGCGATACTGCGTCTGTTATGGAACAGGCGATACTGTGTCCGCCTGGGATCAACGAAGTCGCGGCGCGTGTCCGATGTTATGACATCGGTTCTGAAAGCATGCTTTGTGCCTGTTGCTGGCGGCGGCGGCGCAAGGGAGCGACCATCGGAACCGCTGGCGCGGCCATCTGTGAGACGGAGGTTTCAGACCGGGCCAGACAACCGGCACTCACCTCACAAGACGCGCAAATCTGCGGGACGCTTTGGCGCAACAGGTCACATCTGTCCTGCGGCTTGCGCAGGATTTCTTCGGCGATGGTGACCAGATCACGAACCGGCGTCTCGACCCCAAGCACACAGCGCAAACTGGCCAGACGGGCGAAAAGACCGCTTTCGATTTCGATATCCTTATGTGTGCCCTCTTGGTGGCCCGCGATCAGGATCGAACACATGTTGGGTTGGTGAAATTCCGCCATCAAAGCAACGGCAAGGCCACTTTCACGCCCAACCACCAAATCGAAAATAAGCATATCAAAGGGTTCAGCGCGCAAATAGTCCATGGCCGTTTCGGAAGAACGCGCACGCCGAACAGTATGGCCATTTTGACCAAACGCAACCTGCCAACGCGCCGTTGTTTCTATGTTACCATGCCAGACGAGCACACGCATGTGGGCCACCATTTGCTATGAACCCCTCCATGAAACGCGATTATGCTTAACAAAGTCCTAATAACGTCTCAACTTTTTGGAAACCTTTTGGGACCGAGCCACATAGGCAACACCTGTCCCAAAGGTGCCAAGTTCCATATCTGCGGCACATTTTCGGACAGCGCGCCCCTGAACCGCACCATGGCGGTGAGAACGAAGATTCATATCCCGATTTCAAGCTCTTTGAACGTCAGTCCGGGACAGGCGTGGCACAGGCCATCTTGGCAAAACGCCAAAGGCGGGCCTATAAGGGGCGCGAACAGAACATGAGGCCCCCATGCGCCAAGCGACCATCACCCGCAACACGGCGGAAACCAAGATCACGGTTGAGATCAACCTCGACGGGACCGGAGTCTATGACAACCAAACCGGCGTGGGCTTTTTCGACCACATGCTCGATCAACTGTCGCGACATTCGTTGATTGACATGACGATCCGCGCCGAGGGCGACACCCATATCGACGATCACCACACGGTCGAGGACACGGGCATCGCCATTGGTCAGGCCTTGGTCAAGGCGGTTGGCGACAAAAAGGGCATTTGCCGCTATGGCCATTTTGCTCTGGCCATGGATGACACCCAGGTCGCCACCGCGCTGGACCTGTCGGCGCGGCCATTTTTGGTCTGGAACGTCGATTTCCCGACCGCCAAGATCGGCACGTTCGACACCGAGCTTGTGCGCGAATTCTTTCAGGCGCTGTCCACCCATGGCGGCATCACCTTGCACGTCGATCTGGTGCATGGGATCAATTCGCACCATATCGCCGAAGCCGCCTTTAAATCCGTCGCCCGCGCTTTGCGCATGGCGGTCGAGATCGACCCGAGGATGGCGAACAGCCTGCCCTCCACAAAAGGCGCGCTCTAACGCGCGCGCCCTCTCCGTCCCCCTTTCAGGACAGCAAAAGACATGCTCACAGCCCTCGTTGATTACAACAGCGGAAACCTCCACTCCGCCCACAAAGCCTTTGAACGCATGGCGCGCGAACGCGGTGCGGGCACCATCGTTGTGACCTCGGAACCCGATGTGGTGGCCAAGGCCGACCGCATCGTGTTGCCCGGCGATGGCGCGTTTCCGGCCTGTAAAAATCACCTGTTCACCTATTCCGGCCTGTTTGAAGCGATTGAGGAGGCCGTGGTGCAAAAGGGCCGCCCCTTTATGGGAATTTGCATCGGGATGCAGATGATGGCGTCTTGGGGCCGTGAATATGAGGACACCACCGGCTTTGACTGGATTCCCGGCGAGGTGGTCAAAATCACCCCCTCCGATCCGTCTCTGAAAGTGCCGCATATGGGGTGGAACGATCTGGTGGTCGATCACCCTCACCCGGTGCTTGATGGCGTGGACAGTGGCGATCACGCCTATTTCGTCCACTCCTACCACTTCAAAGTCGAAAACCCGGCGCATCGCCTCGCCCATGTCGATTACGCAGGCGACATCACCGCCATTGTCGGGCGTGACAATATGATCGGCTGTCAGTTTCACCCGGAAAAAAGCCAACGGGCGGGGCTACGCATCGTGTCGAATTTTCTCGGCTGGGTGCCGTAAAGGTGAGTATTTAGATCACGATAAAGACAAGGGCCGCGCCAGATTGAGCGCGGCCCTTGTGTTGGATCACTTCACCCGTGTCCAGGTCTGTTTCTTACAAATCGGCCCGACACAGCCCGCCACTTTGAGCGTGTCACCATTCAACGCCATTTTGGAGCTGAACACTTTGCCCGTTGAAGGCTGCCAGATTTTACCCTTGCCATAGCCACCGCCGCCTTGGGCCATCATGTCCCAAACGATGGGTTTGCCGATGTTGTCCGACTTGATCGGGCCGTTGGCATCAAATGCCTTGGCGATGGTGCCACAAATCTGGGCCCCGCATGGCGCGATGTCGACATAGGCGTAATGCCCGTCATCGACCTGAGTTTTCCATGTTCCGACCACCGGATCGGCGGCAAAGGCCGGGGCGGCAAAAGCGACAGCAGCAAGTGCCGCGAATGCGAATGTCTTCATTGATATATCCTCCCTATTCTGGTCCGCATCCTGCGAGCGGCACCTATGATCTGGCAAGTCTGACGTTGGGGCAAATCCTATTGCAGCACGCGCGCAAGAGGTTTTGCATTCATCCTACATTCATGGCAAAGGGTCGGCGACAGTTTTATGAAAGGCCGCGCCCGATGATCCTCTACCCCGCCATTGATTTGAAAGACGGCCATGCCGTGCGCCTTTATAAGGGCGAAATGGATCAAGCCACAGTGTTTAATGAAAACCCGGCCGCTCAGGCGCTGGATTTTGTAAACGCGGGCTGTGAATGGTTGCATTTGGTCGATCTGAATGGTGCTTTTGCCGGTGAGCCGGTGAACGCAGCACCCGTTGAGGAGATTCTCAAACAGTGCAAAGTCCCCGCCCAGCTTGGCGGCGGCATCCGTGATATGGCCACGATCGAGCGGTGGTTGTCCAAGGGCCTGGAGCGCGTGATCCTTGGCACCGTGGCGGTGGAAAACCCCGATCTGGTGCGCGAGGCTGCACGGGCCTTTCCGGGGCATGTTGCCGTCGGCATTGACGCGCGCAAAGGCATGGTTGCAACCAAAGGCTGGGCGACAGAAACCAACGTGACCGCCACCGATCTCGCCAAATCCTTTGAGGACGCGGGCGTGGCCGCGATCATCTACACCGACATCAACCGCGATGGCGCGATGAAAGGCCCTAATGTCGAAGAAACCGCCGCCCTCGCCCGCGCTGTGTCGATCCCGGTGATTGCCTCGGGCGGCGTGTCGTCCCTGGACGATCTGCGCAACCTCAAAAACTGCGGCGCGGCGCTCAATGGCGCGATCTCAGGCCGCGCTTTGTATGATGGTGCGATTGATCTGGCCCAGGCTTTGGCTGTGCTCAAGGGCTGATCCGCGACACTCTGCGCCCTTTCCTCAGCGCGCATTGTGACGTTTGATGTTCCAAAACCCCAATGCACAGGTCGTCACGATGGTACAGGTTCACAAACGCCCCCTCCCCGCCCAATCACGCCTATGGTCCCATGTCACCCAAGGCGATTTCATAGATGGCTATGCGGTCGAAAGTGCGCTGTCGCCACGCGATGCGGCAAAGATCGGCCTCTCCATGCCCGGCTGGGCCGATGCGCTTTTGGCCCTGCGCAACAGGATCGTCACACCTTTTGGCCTCAAAACCAACACCTCAGAGGTTGGTGAGCAGGCCGTTTTCCCCGTCGAATATGAAGGCGCGGACGAGCTGATCATCGGGACCAACGACACGCATCTCAATTTCCGGATCTGCATCCGCCAAGAGGCGGGTCACATCCATATGGCGACATGGGTTCATCGCAACAACGCGCTGGGATACGCCTATCTTATGCTGGTGAAACCCTTTCATGTGCTGATCGTGCGCGATGCCATGCGCCGCATCGCGCAGGTGCGCTGACCAAGAAACCGCAGCATCACCAATCCAATGTTTGCATCACCGCGCGCGCATGGCTAAGAAACGTCAAAGACACCTTCATCTTCTTTTGTCCCCAAATATCCACATTGAAACCTTTGGGGGTGAATGGCGAAGCCAGAGGGGGCGCGAACGCCCCTTTCTCTCGGACGAATAGGCGCATCATGCTCAAAACCCGTATCATCCCCTGTCTCGATGTGGCCGATGGCCGTGTGGTCAAAGGCGTCAATTTCGTCGACCTGATCGACGCGGGCGATCCTGTTGAAAGTGCGCGGGCCTATGATTTGGCCGGTGCCGATGAGCTGTGTTTCCTCGACATTCACGCCACCCATGAGAACCGCGGCACCATGTATGATCTGGCCACCCGCACCGCCGAGCAATGTTTCATGCCGCTGACCATCGGTGGCGGCGTGCGCACGCCTGATGATGTGCGTGATCTGCTTTTGGCAGGGGCCGACAAGGTGTCGTTCAACTCCGCCGCCGTGGCTGACCCGGACGTGATCGCACGCTCTGCCGACCGCTTTGGCAGCCAGTGTATCGTCTGTGCGATTGACGCCAAAACCACCGAGTGGGACGAAGACGGCACGCCAGTGAAATGGACGATTTTCACCCATGGCGGGCGCAAAGCTGCACTGGATGCGGAGGGAAATCCGATTGATGCGGTGGAATTTGCCAAGCTGATTGAGCGCAAAGGCGCGGGCGAGATCTTACTCACCTCCATGGACCGCGACGGCACGCGCGCGGGGTTTAACCTTGCGATGACGCGCACCATTGCCGATGCGGTCAACATCCCGGTGATCGCCTCGGGCGGTGTTGGCACGCTCGATCACCTCGTCGAAGGCGTCACCGAAGGCCACGCCAGCGCCGTTCTCGCCGCCTCCATCTTTCACTTCGGGGATTACACGATTCAGGAGGCCAAAGAATATATGGCCGCCAAAGGCATCCCGATGCGGCTGAATTAAGGAACATTCCATGTCCATCCTGCACGATCTTGAACAGGTCATCCTGTCGCGCAAATCCGCCGATCCAGACAGCTCCTGGACCGCAAAACTTCTGTCCAAAGGCCCGGAGAAATGCGCCGAGAAATTTGGCGAAGAGGCGATTGAGGCCATTATCGCCGCGGTCAAAAACGACCGCGAGAACCTCACCTATGAGGCCGCCGATGTGCTTTATCACTTGCTGGTCATGCTGGCTGCGCGCGATGTGGCGCTCGATGATGTCTTGACTGAGTTGGCGCGGCGTCAGGGTCTTTCGGGAATTGCCGAGAAAGCCGCGCGCAAACCCTAAGACCTAGGATAGATTTTATGACCAAAACCTTTTTTGCCAAACCCACCGATTTCAAAATACGCAAAGGCTTGGCAGAGCTTCATCGCAAACGCGCCCCCCTGTACATTCGGACCCGTGCACTTTGGTACGCTGGCGCCATAGCTTTGCTCTTTGGGAGCGCCCTCGCCTATCCGTCAAAATTCGTGACCTTTGCCCCGATCTTGATCTTTGCAATTACAGCGCTGTATTTTGGGGCGGGCTTCGTCTGGCGCAGACAGATGTTTGCCGGCTTTCAATCTGCTCCCTATCGTCTGGCGGGCACACGCTTTACTCTCGCAGAGGATGGATATTCCGAAGAAAGCGCGTTGCACAGCATGACGTTTCGCTGGAACGCATTCATCGCGGCAGAACAAACAAACGAAGGCATTGCCTTGCTTTTGGCCGATATTGAGTGTCTTGCAATCCCCAAAACCGCCTTTAAGGACGCGGGCGAGATGGCGGAGACGCTCACTGCCATCAAAGCCTATATCGCCGCCAGCCGGGGGTAGAAGGACCCCCTCACATCCCCAATCGCGGGATCTCAATCGCCGGGCAGCGGTCCATCACCACTTCGGCACCTTGGGCGCGGGCCAAGGCGGCGGCTTTGTCGCTGATGATGCCAAGCTGCATCCAGACGTATTTCAACCCTTTGAGCGCGTGTAGCGCCTCGTCCACCACCTGAGCCACCTCTTCAGAGCGGCGGAAAATATCGACCATATCGACCGGCTCATGAATGTCGGACAAAGAGGCCACACAGGTCTGACCAAACAGCTCGCGCCCCGCCTGCCCGGGGTTCACCGGAATCACTTTATAACCCCGCGCCGCCAGAAATTTCCCGACCTGATGCGACGGGCGTTCAGGGCGCGGGCTTGCCCCCACAAGGGCGATCACCTTTGTGTCCTGCAGGATGCGGATGATGTCGGCGTCGGTCAGTTGGTCTATTGTGCTCATGCAGAAATCATAGCCCAGATTGGCAAAAGAAAAAAGCCCGGGCACAAGGCCCGGGCATAAGGTGTGGAACGAGGGACAGTTGAGAGCAACGCGCGTGTTCCGATGCGCGTCTCACACTCAAAGATAGGGTGTGCGTCTCAGATGTTAAGAGCTTGTAAGAAAAACGTGAACACAATGTGAACTCGTCGCCCCCAAACGCCGATGTCAGCGCTTTGACGCAGCATACAGCGCCACAGCGGCGGCATTGGACACGTTGAGCGAACCAAAATCGCGCGCAAACGGGATTTTCACCAGTTGATCCACCGTCTCCTTGGTTTTTTGCCGCAAGCCCGGCCCCTCGGCCCCCATCACCAGCGCCACGGCCCGGCCCGCACAGCCCGTCAGCGCCTCATCCAATGTCACCTCTGCCTCGCCATCGAGGCCAAGACAGACAAAGCCCATTTCCTGCAATTTGACGATCGTATCGGACAGGTTGCGCACCCGCAGATAGGGTTGGCGTTCCAGCGCGCCGGAGGCGGTTTTCGCCAAGGCCCCGGTTTCGGGTGCTGCATGGCGTGCGGTGGCGATCACCGCTTCGGCACCAAACACCTCGGCAGACCGCAACACCGCGCCGACGTTATGCGGGTCGGTGACCTGATCAAGCAACACCACCGTCGGCGCGCCGCTTTGGCCCGCACCCGAGGCCAAACAAACCTCTTCGACCGAACCCCAATTGAGCGGTTTGACCTCCAGTGCCGCGCCTTGGTGCACGGAGCCTGGATCAATCGGCACGTTGAATTTGCGCGGATCGGTCAGTTCGGGCTCCATGCCAGAGGCCTCAATATCCTCGGCCAATTTGTCATAGGCGTTTTTGGTCACCACGAGGCGCAATTTTTCACGCGCCGGATTGCGCAGCGCATCGCGCACCGCATGAAGCCCAAACAACCACACGGTCGCAGCCTCCGCTTTGCGCTTGGCTTGCTCTTTTTCGACGACCCACTGGGGCTTTTTCATGGCACTCTCTTTCCTCTGCAAAAGGCTTTCCCCTTCCTGCCGCGCGCAATCTCCAAGCACAAGCATCCTTTTGGCATTTTTCCTGTTGACGCCCCCCGATCCCGATTGTATCCAGCCCCCCACACGACGCGGTGCAATGCGCACCTTGATGCCTCAGGCATCCTTCGTGGGCGACGGGCTGCAAGGTGCGGCAGCGGACTGTAACTCCGCCGGGGAGACCCACGCCTGGTTCGATTCCAGGGTCGCCCACCATTTACCTCCCTTTATTCTTTACTGAAATCCATGCGGCATCGTCCCTTGCGACGTCCCTTGCGACGTGGCCACCCGCCGCTTCGATTGCCGCCGCTGGCCTGCGCGGCGGGCGCGTTGATATCGGCCAAAGCCACACATGCGCGCAAACCGGGCTCCCCCCTAGCGTGACCTGTAGCGTGACCTGCCCCTCTGGCGCTGCAAAGGCGGCTGCGGCGCAGGTCCGAGGCGAATATCTGCCAGAGCCGTGGCGGGGCCCCGCCAGCTTTTTGCAAAACCCGAATAAAATTGGTTGATCGGCGGGGCAATTTGCGGCCCCCTGACAGGGACCCGCGGGAGGCGGGGTAATTTCTGGGAGGATTAAGAATGTTTAACAAGATCAAGTTCGGCGCGTTGTTCGCCGGAGCACTTGCCGTTTCCACCGTCGCTTCGGCACCTGCCGCGAAGGCCAGCGAATTCATCAATATTCTGACCGGAGGCACCTCGGGCGTGTATTATCCGCTCGGCGTGGCGCTTTCGACTCTCTACGGGAAGGGGATTGAGGGCGCACGCACGCAGGTGCAATCGACGAAGGCCTCTGTCGAGAACCTCAACCTGCTGCAACAGGGCAAGGGTGAACTGGCCTTTGCACTTGGAGATTCCGTAAAATATGCGTGGGAAGGCAATGCGGATGCAGGTTTCAAAGCACCGCTGACCAAGCTGCGCGCCATTGCTGCGATCTATCCGAACTACGTGCAAATCGCCGCTTTGGGCGAAACAGGTGCCACGACAGTTGCGGATCTCAAGGGCAAAAGCCTGTCCGTTGGCGCGGCGAAATCGGGAACCGAGTTGAACGCGCGGGCGATTTTTGGCGCATCGGGAATGAGCTATGACAATCTGGGCAAGCTCGAATATCTGCCATTCTCGGAATCGGTCGAGCTGATGAAAAACCGCCAGTTGGATGCAACGCTGCAATCCTCCGGCCTTGGCAATGCGGCGTTGAAGGATCTCTCTTCCTCGCAAGAGATCACCTTTCTTTCGGTCCCGAAAGAGACCGCAGAAGCCCTTGGCGCGCCCTATATTGCGGGTGTCATTCCGGCCGGAACCTATGCCGGCCAAGAGGCTGACGTGCCGACGGTGGCTGTGGTCAACTTCCTCGTGACGCATGAGGATGTGTCTGAAGAAACCGCCTATCAGATGACCAAACTGATGTTCGAGCATCTCGATACGCTGAAAGCGGCGCATTCGGCGGCGGGCGGCATCACTTTGGAAGACGCGGTCAAAGGCTCGCCGATCCCGCTGCATCCGGGGGCAGAACGCTATTACAAAGAGCAAGGCCTCCTGTAAGCGCTCCACGTTCCCAATTGACGCTTTTGAGGCGGTCCGGCTGGGTCGGGCCGCCTTTGCAAAAGGATCATTCCCATGACAGAGACTTCCAACAGCCCCGATCAGACCGCTGATCTCGGGTTGCATGACCCCTTGACCGAAAACTTCCCCGCAACGCGGGAGGGCCGCGCGCTCTTCTGGCTCGCCGTGGCGTTTTCGGCCTTTCAGATCTCCATTGCCGCGCATTTGATTGATCTGCCGAGCCAAGTGACGCGGGTCATTCACGTCGGATTCCTGCTCGCGCTCGGGATGCCTTTGCTGGCTTTGGCCAAGCGCTACGGGCCTTTGGGCCGCGCGCTTGGCTATGCGATCGCCCTCGCCGGGGTTGCTATCGCGATCTACCAATGGGCTGAATATACCGAACTCTTGCTGCGTGCCGGTGATCCGCTGCCGATTGATATCGCCTTTGGAGCGGTGGCACTGGCCTCGATCTTTGCGGCCGCATGGATGCTGATGGGGCCTGCGCTTCCGATCATCTCCGGCCTGTTCCTGTCCTACGCGCTTTGGGGGGAATATCTGCCCGCGCCGCTCGATCATCGCGGCTATGATATGCGCCAAGTGATCGAACATCTCTCATACGGAACCGAAGGGATTTACGGTATCCCGACCTATGTGTCCTCGACCTATATCTTCCTGTTCATCCTGTTCGGCGCGTTCCTGGAAAAGGCAGGGATGATCAAGCTGTTCACCGATGTCTCGCTCGGGCTGGTGGGCGATAAGATGGGCGGGGCTGCAAAAGTCTCTGTGCTGTCCTCGGGGTTGATGGGCACGATTTCCGGCTCTGGTGTGGCCAATGTGGTGACCACGGGGCAATTCACCATCCCCCTGATGAAACGCTTTGGGTATCGGCCTGCCTTCGCAGGTGGGGTGGAGGCGACCGCCTCGATGGGCGGGCAGATCATGCCGCCCGTCATGGGGGCGGTGGCCTTTGTGATGGCTGAAACCTTGGGTGTTGACTATGTCGAAGTGGTCAAAGCCGCGCTGATCCCCGCGATCCTCTATTTCATGGGCGTGTTCTGGATGGTGCACCTAGAGGCAGGCAAACGCGATCTGCGGGGCCTCTCGAAAGCGGAAATGCCCTCCGCACTGCGCGCGCTCAAGGAGGGGTGGTTCCTGATCCTGCCGCTCGGGGTGCTCGTCTATCTGCTGTTCTCGGGCTATACGCCGCTCTTTGCAGGGACGGTTGGTCTGGCGTTGACGGGCGGGTTGATCCTTGGGGGGACAGTGGCTTTGGGCCTGCCTGCGGGGGTGATCCGCGTGGTCTTCTGGGTCGTGCTTGGTTTTGTTGCGGCGGCGTTCTTTAAATTCGGGCTGGAGGTTGTGCTCCTCGCTCTGCTCATTCTGATCGGCATCAACGCGGCCTCCAAAGGCGGGCGCGAAACGCTGGCGCTCTGTCGTGACAGCTTGGCCGATGGTGCGAAAACCGCACTTCCGGTGGGGATTGCCTGTGCGCTTGTCGGCGTGATCATCGGCGTGATGACCCTGACCGGGGCGGCCAATACTTTCGGGCAATATATCGTCGGCGTCGGCCAGAGCAGCCTGTTCCTCTCGCTGGTGCTGACAATGATCACCTGTATTGTGCTGGGCATGGGTATCCCGACGATCCCGAATTACATCATCACCTCGTCCATCGCCGGGCCTGCGCTGTTGGAACTCGGCGTGCCGCTCCTCGTGAGCCATATGTTCGTGTTCTACTTCGGCATTTTGGCCGATCTGACGCCGCCCGTGGCGCTGGCCTGCTTTGCCGCCGCCCCGATTGCGAAGGAAAGCGGGCTGCGGATCAGTTTCGAGGCGGTCAAGGTCGCGGCGGCGGGCTTTGTGGTGCCGTTCATGGCGGTCTACACGCCTGCGTTAATGTTGCAGGATGGCGGACCTATGGCAGAGGCCATCGGCTATTGGCCTGCAGTGGCCTATGTCATCACCAAAGCGGTGATTGCGCTGGCGCTTTGGGGCGCGGCCGTGATCGGCTGGCTCGGGCGACCACTCGCGGTTTGGGAGCGCGCGATCGCAATGGCAAGTGGCTTCTGCCTCGTTGCGGCCTTCGCGATCACGGATGAGATCGGCTTTGGCCTGGCCCTTGCCTTTGCCGTCCTCTTGTGGCGCAAACGGACATGAGCGCTTGCCTGATGGCGGGTGCACTCTCCCTCGCGCTGAGTGGCACGGGGGAATTCCGGTTGGAATGGACACATTCCGTCGAGAAAGAAACATGGCGCGAAACTTGGGCGGTCGAAGGCGGCAAGCTATGGCTGCGCCGCGCGGCGGTCAAAGGGTCCGGCGCGGGGATGGAACCGGGCCCGGACGGATGGCTCAAAGACGGCTACTGGATTTGGGAACCCAAACCTTTGGGGGTAAAGGAACTCGTGCTTGCCTCCTCGGGGGAGACGGTTTCAGGCTGGACGATCTGCGGGACAGACTGCATGACCCTTGGCGCGGGCGCAGGCGCGCCTATAGTGTTACGACCTTGTGAGGAGCCAGCGGGAGACGGCGGATGATCACGACACAGGTGCGGCGCGCGCGCAGCCCCGCTTTGGCGGGAATGGTGCTGCTGACCTGTGTCGCGATGCTGGCGGGCGGGCTTGCGTGGCGGGCAGCGCTGCGCACGATTGACGCGCGCCTGGAACAAAGCCTGATCCTGACACTGCGCGCTTTGGAGACCGAGATCGACCGCTTCCGCTATCTGCCGCAGGTTGCAGGACAGGATGCGCGGATCGCCGCGACCATTCGCAGCCCGGCTGATTCGCTCGGCATCGCCGCCACCAACCGCTATCTGGAAAAAATCACCGCGCTTGCCGAAGCAAGCCATCTCTATCTGATGGATGATGTGGGGATCACACTGGCCGCGTCGAACTGGGCGTTGACGGAGAGCTTTGTCGGCCATGATTACAGTTTCCGGCCCTATTTTCAGCAGGCCATCGCGCACGGGGATGGCGCGTTCTATGCGATTGGCGTCACCACGGGGACGCCGGGGTATTTCCTCGCCGCCAAGATCGTAGCGGGGGCCGATGTGGGCGTCGTTGTTGTAAAGATCGACCTCACCGCATTGGAACGCGCATGGATCGCGGCGGATTTGGCAACAGCGGTCGTTGACCCGGACGGGGTGGTGTTCCTCTCCGGCAAACCCGATTGGCTCTACCGCCCGCTTGCGCCGCTCACACCGGATATTTTGGCCCGGATCGACGAGGATCGCGCCTATGTCGGGGTGGATCTGGCGGCGGCAAAGCCGCTGCAACGCGGATCACCGGATTGGATTTTCGACAGTCAAGCGGGGCGGCTGCGGGCGCGCTCGGCGGCCTTCAGCGGCGGCTGGCGGGTGGTCGCGGCAGAACCCGTGACGCCGGCGCTCTATGCGGCGCTTGGCTGGGGCACCGGCATGGCGCTTTTATGTGGTTTCGGGATCGGGCTGGCCAAAATCCAGCGTCAAAGGCGGCAACTGGTGACGCTGAGGCTGCGGCAATCGGATATGTTGGAGCGAAAAGTGGCGGAGCGCACGGAACGTCTGGCGCTGGAAATCGAGGCACGGCGACAGATCGAGGCCGAGCTGCGCGCGGCCCAGGAAACCCTGATCCATTCGGAAAAAATGGCCGCCCTCGGACGGATGTCCGCGGCGATCGTGCATGAGATCAGCCAACCGCTGGCGGCGATGGAGGCCAGTTTGGCGGCAGCCGAGCTGTCATTGCAAACGGCCCCCGCAAAGACCGCGCCCCGGATCGAGACGGCGCGCAATCTGATCCGGCGGATGCAGCGCACGACCAAGCACCTCAAATCCTTTTCCCGCAAAGAGGAGGGACGTCTTGAAGTCATTGATGCGGTTTTGGTGGTGGAAAGTGCGCTTGATCTGGTGCAGCCGCGCGCGCGCGCCGTCGGGGTGACGCCGCGGCTGATCCGACCCGCGGAGCCAATGCTGGTGCGTGCGGGCCGGGTGCGACTGGAACAGGTCTTGGTGAATCTGCTCCTGAATGCGATGGATGCCGTGGAAGGCGAGGCCGGAGGCAAGATCGAAGTGACGCTGGAGGAGAGGGCGGGTGAACTGCTCATTTCGGTCAGCGACACGGGGACCGGCATCGCGCCCGAAGATCTCGCGCGGGTGACAGAACCATTCTTCTCGACCAAGACCAACAGCGAGGGGCTGGGCCTCGGACTGGCGATTTCACAGGCGATCCTGGCCGAGTTCGGCGGGCGTTTCGAGATCTGCTCCACACCGGAAACGGGAACGGTGATGACGGCGATTTTACCAAGATATCAGGGGGATGTGGCATGACGGCAATGATCCATGTGGTCGAGGATGACGTCGATCATTGCGCGGCTCTCTGTGATTTGATCGAGGCAAGCGGCTACCATGCACAGGGGTTTTTGAACGGCTCAGAGGCACTGGCGACGCAGCGCGTGCCCGATCTGGTCGTTACCGATTTGCGGATGCCGGGTATGGACGGGTTCGAGGTGCTGCGTCAGTGGAAAGACCGCGCGGCGGATCTGCCACTGATCGTGATCACAGGGCATGGCGATGTGCCGCACGCGGTGCGCGCGATGCGCCAGGGGGCCGAGGATTTTCTGGAAAAACCCTATGATGCCTCGCATCTGATGGCGGTGATCGCGCGGGCCCTCAAAGCGGGACAGATGCGGGCCGAATTGGCGCAGCTTCGCTCCCAGATTGCCGCGCGTGACAGCACGGAGATTCTGGGGCAATCCACCTCGATCACCGCGCTGAGGGATCGGATCGCGGCATTGGGGCCGCTCGATCTGGATCTGATCGTGACCGGAGAGACCGGCACGGGTAAGGAATTGGTGGCCCGCGCGCTTCATGCCGCCAGCCCGCGCGCGCAGGGACCTTTCGTTGCGGTGAACTGCGCGGCGCTGCCGGAAAGCCTGTTCGAGATGGAAATGTTCGGCCATGTCGCAGGGGCCTTTCCGGGCGCGCACGATAAAATCGGTAAGCTGGAGGCGGCGGCGGGCGGCACGCTGGTTCTCGATGAAATCGAGGCGATGCCCGCAGCATTGCAGCCCAAGCTGTTGCGGGCCTTGCAAGAGCGACAAGTGGAGCGACTTGGCGAGAATGTGCTGCGCCCGCTCGATCTGCGGATCATCGCGCTGTCCAAGAGCGACCTGAGCAAGCGAACGCTTGATGGCAGCTTTCGCGCCGATCTGTTTTACCGCTTGGCCGGTGCGCAGATCACCCTCGACCCGCTGCGCGGCTTGGGCGACGATATCACGCTTTTGTTCAGCCATTTCGTGCAAGCGGCGGCCGCACGGTATGGGCGGGACACGCCTGCAATCTCCTACGGGTTTCGCCAGCACCTTGCAAAGCGCGGATGGCCGGGCAATGTGCGCGAGTTGAAGGCGGCGGCGGAGCGGTTTGCCTTGGGGTTGGATCTGCCTGAGGCGGCACCCTCAGCGCAAGAGGCGGGCAGTTTGGCAGACCGTGTTGCGGCCTATGAGGCACGTGAAATCGCCGCGACTTTGGAACGGTGCCGCGGCAATACGGAACGCGCGGCGCAGGCCTTGGGCATCGCGCGACGCACCCTCAACGACAAGATCGCGCGCTATCAAATTCGCGTTTGAAGGCTCCCGTGATTGCGCCCGAGTGGAAGAAACTGATCGACGCTCAGGCGTTCAAAGACATGTTTGATGGCGAGGTGCGTAACGGCCAGTTTAAAGGCGCAGATATTTTCACATTCTCCCCCATATGCACTCACTGGCTTGCCTCCAATCAACGTTTGAAAATTTATCCGATTGAGCATCCGCTTAGCGCAGACAGAGTCCCACAAACTTTTACGAAAACTACGTTGCCCACAAACCACACCGAGATTCTTACATCCCCGTGCTTCCCATTTTTAAAAACGGAATAAACGCGAACGCCGAGTGATTACGCAAAATATTGATTTTACTGATAAAAATGGTGCCCCCACACGGACTCGAACCGCGGACCTACTGATTACAAATCAGTTGCTCTACCAGCTGAGCTATAGGGGCACACGGCGCTCATTTAAGCGTTGGGTTTCGCGGGTGCAAGCGATTTGTGACGGAAAATTCACTGACATGTCCCGTCAGGTCAAATCGGCGGCATTTTCTGAGCGGGCCATGAGGATCACCGCCAACAGGCTGACGGAAATCACCAAAAGCGCGGCTGGCGAGGCCTCTTCGAGATGTTCAAGCGAAGCCTTTTCAAACACCCGGGTGGCGAGCGTGTTGTAGTTGAACGGGCGCAGCAGCAGCGTGGCGGGGAGCTCCTTGACGCAATCGACAAAGACCAGCAAAAGGGCGGTGCCGACGGAGCTTCGGATCAGCGGCACATAGACCCGGCGCAACGTCCCGCCGAGGGTTTGGCCCAGCGAACGTGCCGCCATTGGCAGGGAGGGTGCGACCCGCCCCATCGCCGCGTCGGCGGCACCTTGGGCGATGGCGAAAAACCGCACCATATAGGCCAGCACGATGGCAAAGGCGGAGCCGGTGAGCAACAGGCCGACATCGCGCCCGGTCATCGCCTCGATCGCATCGGCGACGATATTGTCGAGGCCTGCAAGCGGGATCAGGATGCCAATGCCCAAAACAGCACCGGGGGCGGCATAACCCAGCGTGGTCAAAGGCAGGATCATCCGAGGCAATTTGCGCCCGGTCATGCGCACGCCGTAGACCATGAACAGCGCCGCAAGCACGGTCAAAACCGCCGCAGACCCGGCCACGACCAAGGTGTTTTTGAGCGCGATCAAAAGCCCCGGGGCCAGCCATTGATCCGGCTCGCCCAACGCGTGATAGCCCATGACGGACACAGGCAACACAAAACCGATCAAGAACGGCACGGCGCATAACAACGTCGCCAAAAGCCCCTGCCAACCGACCAGTTGAATCTGAGAAATTGGACGGGGATGGCGCGCACCGGAATGAAACCGCGCCCGCCCGCGCGAGGTTTTTTCAAGACCGACCAAAAGAAACACCACAACCAACACCACCGAAGCGATTTGCGCAGCACCGCCCGCATTGCCGCCCTCAAGCCATGTGGAGAAAATGCCGGTGGTGAGGGTCTGGACCGAAAAATAATTGACCGTGCCATAGTCTGAGACCGTTTCCATCATCACAATCGCCGTGCCCGCCGCAATGGCAGGACGCGCCAAGGGCAAGCCGACGCGGAAAAACCGCGCAAATGCCCCCGCCCCCAGCGCGCGCGCGGTTTCATAAACCGATCCGGATTGTTCGCGAAAAGCGGCACGCGCCATAAGAAAGACATAGGGGGACAAAGCGGCGGCCAAAACGATGATCGCGGAGCCCAAAGAGCGGATCTCCGGCACCCAATAGTCACGGGAACTTTGCCAGCCAAAAATCTGACGCATCAAGGTTTGAACCGGCCCGGCATATTCAAAGAAATCGACCAAAGCATAGGCGCCGACATAGGCCGGGATCGCCAAGGGCAAAAGCAACAGCCATTCCAGCGCGCGCGAGCCGGGGAAGCGATACATGGTGACAAGCCACGCCGCACCTGTGCCCACAGCCCCCGCCAAAGCGGCCACACCAAAGGCCAACCATGCCGTTGTTGCCAGATAACGTGGCAAGGTCGTGGCCAACAGATGCGGCCAGATATTGTCACTGGGATGAAAGGCGATCCAGATCACGGCCATAAGCGGCATCAACACCACAGCGGCAATCACAAAGGCCCCCACCGACCAAGGCGAAACCTTGGACACACGGGTGAGCGCGCCATGTCGAGGCTCGGGCCGAGGCTCGGGCTGAGCCTCGGAACATGGGAGGCTTTGCGGCGGAAACTGAGTCATTTGGTTGGTCATTCCGGAGCCATAAGCGAAATCGGTTTCCCTGTCCAGAAAACTGCCTATATTGGGGCACGTCCCAAACACCGCCACAGAGCGGTGACAGAGGGGCACATGTTGCACCATAGCCAAACCGGGGGCCAAACCGGGCGGCTGTGGAACCGCACTGGATCAGAGCAAAACAGGAAAGCAGCCAAACCCATGATCATCTCCATCCATATCGGGGCACATAGCACCAATGGGGCGCAACTCATGCGAGGGCTGTTGAAAAACAAAGCCGTTTTGGCCGATCATGGCGTTGCCGTGCCGAACCCGTCGCTCTACCGTGATGTGCTCCCCGACGTGATGCGCAAGGTCAAAAGTGCCCGCGCCACGCCCGAGACTCAGGAGATGTTGCTCGACCACATGCTCGAAAGCGATGACTGTGCGCGGCTGGTGCTAAGCTATGAGGATGTGATTTGCCTTCCCGCCTTTATCTTTGACAAGGGCAGATTGTACACAAAGGCCAGTTTCAAATTGCCTTGGCTGTGCAATGTCTTTGCCGATCATGAGGTCGAATTCTTTATCGGCCTGCGCAATCCGGCGACGTTTATCCCCGCCGCATTCAGCCAATGCGGCCCCAATCTGACTTATGAAAGCTTTATCGACACCGCCGATCTTGAGAGCCTGCGTTGGTCGGATGTGTTGACCCTGATCCGCAAATCCTGCCCGAATGCCGCGGTCACCTGTTTCGCCTATGAGGACACACCGCTGACCTGGGCACAGATCATGCGTGACATCGCCGGGATCGGGCCGATGGTGCCGATCTCAGGCGGGCTTGATATTTTGGCGACGATCATGAAACGCGAGGGCATGAAACGCCTGCGCACCTATCTCAACACCCATCGGCCGCAAAACGAAGTGCAACGTCGGCGGATTTTGACGGCTTTTCTCGACAAATACGTCGACGAAGACGCGCTTGAGGAAGAGATTGATCTGCCGGGTTGGGATGAGGCTTTGATCGAACGTCTGACGGAGCTTTACGAGGACGACCTTGATCTGATCGAGACGATGGAAGGCGTGCATTTCATCGCACCCTGACTCGGCGCTGCCCAAGCAAGGACCGTCAGCCAGCCGACATGCGCATCGCAAACAACTCCTCCAGACCGCTGACCGGATGTGCCCGGACCCACTGCGCCACACGGCAACCGGCCTGGCCATAAAACACCGCCTCGCGCGCGCCGTCTGAGTGACGCCATTCCGCCGCCGTCTGTGGCAAAGCGCCCGCCCCCGGATCACAGCTTACAGGGTTCAAATCAAACCGCGGATCGCGCGACACATAGGTGGCGATGCCCTCGTCCACCCAAGCCGGGAAATGCCGCAGAGCGCGCACTCCAATCTGGCGGTGCAGCGCCACATGGGCCCATTCATGGGCAATGATTTCCGTGTCATGCCCGGTCGGACCCAAATAAAACAACTGCGCACCATAGGTCAGGGCACGGGCGTGGTGCCCGCCCATGACGGTGTTGCAGGTCTGGGTATAACACAGGAAAATACGCGGACGCTTATCGGTCGCCACCGGCCCAAACGCCGCACTCACCCGCGCTTCGGCCAGAGCCAAACGGCGCAGGAATTCCTGATCCGCCGCCGGGGTATTGACCTCGCTGAACACATTTGGGCCAATGGTTTGAAAGCCAAAACATCCGGGGCAAAACGCGGCGAGGACCGGCGTATAGCCAAGCGCCAAAAGCCCGATCCCAAACCCCGCACTCAGCGCGATCAGGGACAGGACAAGGCGTTGACCCCAGCGCCGGGTCCTGCCCCAAGCCACGGGACGCGCCTTAGCTCATGCCCAGCGCTTCTTTATACATATCGAGAATGGCTTCTTCTTCGGCAATCTCATCCGAGGATTTCTTACGCAGCGCGATGATTTTACGCATCACCTTGGTGTCGTAACCGCGCCCTTTGGCCTCGGCCATCACCTCTTTTTGTTGATCGGCAATGTCCTTTTTCTCCATTTCAAGACGCTCAAAGCGTTCGATGAACTGGCGCAGCTCCTCTGCCGTGACACGGTAAGAGCTGTCGGGGCCGGGGGTATATTCGTCGTCCATCATGTCGGGACCTTCCTGATGCGCAAATGTCGAAATGAGCCTGATCCCTACCCGCCCGGGTGCCCCAAAGCAAGCCTTCGGATCGCACATGGCGGCGCTCTTTTGCCACCACAGACTTGCCTCATGTCGCCGAAGCCGCTAGGCGAAAGCCAAAGAGTTTTGGACGGATAAAGGAGAGCCCGATGGAGTGGCTGATTTGGACCGGTGCAGCCCTTGCGCTTTTGGGTGTGGCGCTGTTGATCTATTGCATCATTGCGGCTTTGAAGGCCAAAAAAATCGGCGGCACCGACGATGACATCCGTGCCCGTTTGCAAAAGGTCGTGGCGCTTAATCTTGTCGCCTTGATGATTTCCGCCATTGGCCTTGGTGCGGTGACGATTGGCATCATTTTAGGGTGAGCATGCGCACAACATTTTAGGGTGAGCATGCGCACAACGACGTGGCCCCGCGTGGGCCACCCGCGTTGATCCAAAACGAGTCGCCTCTTTCTCCAAACGCTCCCTCTCTTTGCCACAACTCACAGCGCTCCGTCATCAAAACGTTGCCAAAACGCACATCGTTTCGCCATGGGCAACAGTCCGCGTATCTCCCAGAGAATTTCTTTTGATCGCCGCCAAAACACCCTATTTGGATAACAGGTCATTAACCAATTTCACGCTTTCTGATGCCACACACCCGGCCCCGCAAGAGGGGCGGATATGCGAGGCAGCAGAGGCGTGTTACGGTGACTGAAAAGATCGTAACGCAAAGACCATGAACCGCGTGACGCCGGTGAAACGCGACGTAAGGAGAGACCCGCACGATGGATGATCTGGAGACTGACCTGCAAAAGGCCGTGGCCGATTTAGAAGACATCTCCGATTTTTCGCGCGTTGAATGGTGCGAGGCGATTGAGGATCTGTCCGAAGAGCTCGGCTATTATCAGCCGCTCGGCTCCGATTTCTCGGCCGCGTTCCTTGATGAGAAACCCCGGCTTTTGGTCTGTTTTGACACCTATGAACGCGCCACCGAGCGCACCGATCTGGGCTATCCGCACGGGATGATGCTGGCCGCCCATCACGGCTGGTCCACGCTCACCTTGATCGCCCATGGTCCTGACCCCAAAAACGCCTGGTTCCGCGCCCCTGAAATCACCCGCTATTTCGACCGTCTTGTCGACGAAGGCTTTTTTGAAGATTTCGATCAGGTGGTGTTTTACGGTGCCGGTGCCTGTGGTTATGCCGCAGCGGCCTATTGCGTGGTCGCCCCCGGCGCGACCGTGATCGCCATTGCGCCCCAAGCCACTCTGGATGGCCGTTTGGCCTCATGGGACCCGCGTTTCCCGGCCACTCGGCGCATGGATTTCACCTCCCGCTATGGCTTTGCCCCCGATATGGTCGATGGCGCGGATCGGGCTTTTGTCCTCTATGATCCAAAGATCGAAATGGACGCGATGCACGCCGCCTTGTTCCATCAACCCCATGTCACCCGCGTCCCCTGCCGCCTGTTTGGCACCGACCCGGAATTTGAGATGATGGAAATGGGGGCTTTGGCGCCGATCCTTGTGGCCGCGATGCAGGGCAATCTCGATCAACGCCGCATGACACAGGCGTTGCGGATGCGGCGCGAGCATTTGGGCTATTTGCGGCGGCTTTTGGGCGAATTGGCCCCGGACAATCGCCCGATGCAAACCGCGCTTTTGTGCCGCCATGTGGTCAAAACCCGCCCCGGCGCACGCCGGTTCCGCCGTGCGTTGCAAACTGCGACAACCGCTTTGGAAGAGAAAGGCGTGACATTGCCGTGGGAAAAAGAGGCAGAGGGGCTGGACGCCTAAAGCCTTTTGCATTTTTCCTGAATCAGGACATGCAGCAAAGGCTCACGAGCCGTCGATGGTGTGGGCGTTTCACCTATGATCTGGCTCAGATCAAAGGCAAAACGCTTTAGCCCCCTCGCCTATCCCAACCCGCCCTCGTCTTCGACAAACCGCACCGCCTCGGCCACGCCCAAACCGTTGCGCAGCGAGGCCATGATATAAGGCCGCTCCCCACGCGCGCGTTTGGTGTCCGCCTCCAAAAGATCCGGATCGACGCCGACATAGGGCGCAAGATCGACCTTGTTCACGACCAATAAATCAGACCGTGTCACCCCCGGCCCGCGTTTGCGCGGAATGTCCTGGCCTGCGGCGGTGTCGATCACATAGATCGTCAAATCCGCCAGTTCCGGCGAAAAGGTCGCGGCCAGATTGTCGCCGCCGCTTTCAATCAAAATCACATCGAGATCCGGGAAGGCCGCGTTCAAATCCGCCACGGCGGCCAAGTTGATCGAGGCATCTTCGCGGATCGCCGTATGCGGGCAACCGCCCGTCTCCACGCCGCGAATGCGCTCCATCGGTAGGATTTGTTGCCGCATCAAGGCCTCCGCATCCTCGCGGGTGTAGATGTCATTGGTGATCACCGCGACCGAGTAAGTCTCTGACAAAGCCTTGGCCAAAGCCCCGGTCAATGTGGTTTTGCCCGCCCCCACTGGGCCGCCGATTCCAACGCGCAAAGGTCCGTTTGGGGATGCCATCATCTGTCTCCTGTTGATCTTAAGTGGTGATCCTGATGCGCTCTCAGGTTTTAAAAATGCGCACGTCCATGTCTTCGTGCCGCGCCGCCATCAGGTCGGCGGCAAAAGCCCCGGTCGTCAACCCCGCCTCCGTCGCTGACAACGCCTCGTCGGTCACTGAGGCAATCACCCTGTGCATATTGGACAACACCGTCTGCCCTGCCGCCTGCCCCAAAGGGACAAAGCGCACGGCAGCGGACACAAGATTGGAGGTAAAGCTATGAAGGTAAAGAGAGATCACCGTTTTGACCGGCAGATCAAGCGCGCGTGCCGCCACCCCCACCGCCACCGGCAAAGCCCGTGCCGGGGCCGCGACACCGCCCATCTGGGCCACGGTTTTGGCAAAGGCCGCGCCTTGCTCATAGGTCTCGCTCCAACGCTCGCGCGTGCCCGCCAAAGCCTCCGCCAGCGCCGCCATCTCATCGGCATCCGCGCCTTGCACCACCATTGACAACAGCCAGGCATCAACCCGGCCCCCGCCCTTTTGCAGCGTCAGCGTTAACCACATCTCAAGGCTTGCACCATCGCTCACCACTCCCTCCGTGACCGCCAATTCCAGCGCATGGGAATAGGCGAAAGAACCCAAAGGGAACGCCGGCGAGAGCCATTGGGTCAGGGTGAGCAGGCTTTGGTCAGTCATGGGAGTCATGGGGATGATCGTGGGCGTGGGAATGGTCATGATGGTGGTCATGCCCGCCATGCGCGTGCGCTCCATGCGCTCCATGCGCGTGCGCCCGGTCATGTCCGCCATGGTCATGACCCATCGTGCGGCCATGGCCATAGGCCCCGCCTTCCGGGTTAAACGGCGCAACAATGTCGTTCACCTCGGCCCCCAACTGTTCCAACATCGCCTTCAGCACCGGGTCACGCTGAATGACCAACCGATCCGGCGCGATTTCGCAGGGCGTATGGCGGTTGCCGATGTGCCATGCATAGCGTGTCACCGTGTCGCCCGTGATCGCCAAAAGCGCCTCCTCTGCGGCCACCACACCAATGATCCGCCCGTCCTCAAGCCGGAGACCATCGCCGGCCAGCAACGAGGTGGTTTGAGGCAGATCGAGAAAAATCGCCTCCCCCGCCGCTGTCATCAGCTTTTTACGGCGCACCAACCGTTGATCATAGGTTAACGCAACGGTGTCGCTGACTGCGTTCATGGCCCCAGAGCCGCCACCGGGCAGCACGTCAAAGGCTTTCATCGCGCTCATTTCATACTCTCCTTCAAGAATTGGGACTTTCTTAACCGACTCGCCCCCAAATGGAGGCCAAGGAGACCCTGACCATGAGTTTTGACCCCATGCACCTTAACCCCATGACCTTTGCCGACATGACCTTTGCCGACATGATCGTTGTAACGCCATGACTTTGCCCCCGCATGATCATTCCGCCTTAGAGGCCGTGGATGAATTGGCCACGGTACGCGCGCATATCGAACGCCTGCGCAACCGCGAGGCGGAGCTCTGTGACGAAATCCGTAGCTTTGCAACCCAATCCGGCGGTCTGCGTGTCTGTGGCGCGACCCGCGATGCGGTAATCGAACGACGCCGCCCGCGTCGCGTGGATCTTGGCAAATTGCCAAAAGAGGTGTTTCTCGATCCGGGTCTTCTCCTCGGCCAGACCGAAACCGTTGTGCTGATCTGGCCCAAATCAGGTCTCACCGCTGTGCCCGCCGCCCTCCCCGCATCGGTCTCACACGCGGATCCCACCGACACCCCGGAGGCGCGCCCCTTTGATGGGCCTGTCGATGTGCCCCCTGAGCAGAGGGCCGACCCCATGGATCGTCCCGAGATCACAGATGATCTGCCGCGAGACCATGTTTCCGAGACCAAAGAGATGGACGTCGGGTTCGAAGGTTTGGAGGAAATCGTGGACATGATCGTAGACATGGAGGGCGCGCCCGTGACGATGCCAACGCTCCTCCAGGAGTGCGCCACGGCGTCGGATGATCGCCACATTGAATTCAACATTGCATCAGAGCCCGCGACGACAGCCATAGGCTCTGTGACACCGTCCCCCACCGAAATGCGCACCATCGGGGCTCCCATGGAGGAAGGGGACCCGATCGGTGACATGCTCGACCTCAGCGACAGATTTGAAGAGGTCGACAGCCCTGTGGACGTCAATGTTGCAGCACCTGTTCTCCCCCCTTTAGCGCGTGACGCGCATGTCCCCCGGCGGGAGGAAAGGATCACCGTCGCCAGCGAGGATCCATTTGGCCTCAAAGGCGCGACCCCAACGCCGAGCGCCGCAACATACCTGGATGTAACTGCGGATGAAGCGCCCGAATGTGAGACCCCGCGCGATCTGCGTCCCACGGCCCATGCACATCTGCAACCTATGGCCGGTCTGCACGAAGAAGAGATCGCACAGGCCCTTGACGATGCGGATGCCCCGCTTGATCCGGTGACCTTGTCCGAAGCGCTGAGCGAGGCCCAAAGGCTTGAAAACCAAATGGATTTACAGGTGGAGCTTGGCAAATTTGATCTGAGTGAAGACCTGCCCGCGGCCTTTTCCACATCCCGCGCGATCTCGGGCGCTTGACCCGTGCGCACTACCCCGCCCAACCACGCCATGATGTATCCAGAAGGAGACACACGATGTTCATGACCCGATCCCCGGCCGACGAATTGGCCAGTATACGCGCCAAAATCGCCGAATTGCGCGCCCGCGAAACCGCGCTGGAGGCGCGGTTTATAGAGATGAACGACACCGGACGCTTTGTCGGATTTTCCTACGATGTCGTGGTGTCGTGCACCGCGTATCAAGTGTTCGACATTTCGAAACTGCCGGACAGCATCCTCAACGACGACCGCTTTTACGCGACCAAACACGTCACCTCGATCCGCACCGAACCGCGCGATGAGACCGACGCGTTCATGCTGGCGCAAACCGCGGGAGAAGAGTTTGACGTGATCGAACACCATTGAAATCTCCACCCGCAGATCAGCCAAGCAGGTCGTTCAAAACAGAAAATAGCGCTGCGCCATCGGCAACTCAGAGGCGGGTTCACAGGTCAAAAGCTCGCCATCGGCGCGCACCTCGTATGTTTCCGGGTTGACGTCGATCTTGGGCGTTGCCGTGTTCATCACCATCGACGATTTGCCAATCTTGCGGGTGTTCTCCACCGCTACGGTTTGTTTGTGGAGGCCCAAAGAGGCGCCGATGCCTTCGGCCTGAGCGGCGGCAGAGACGAACAACACGGCGGAGTGTTCCACCGCGCGGCCCATGGCACCAAACATCGGTCGGGTATAGACGGGTTGCGGCGTCGGGATCGAGGCATTCGGATCGCCCATTTGCGCCACGGCAATCGAGCCGCCCAAAAGCACCATCTCCGGTTTCACGCCAAAGAACGCCGGTGACCAGATCACAAGATCGGCACGCTTGCCGACCTCGATCGACCCGATTTCGCGGCTCATCCCATGGGCAATCGCCGGATTGATCGTATATTTCGCGATGTAGCGTTTCACCCGAACGTTGTCATTGTCGCCAGTCTCATCCGACAAGCGACCGCGTTGTTTTTTCATCTTATCCGCCGTTTGCCAGGTGCGGATCAAGACCTCGCCCACCCGGCCCATGGCCTGACTGTCGGAGGCGATGATGGAAAACGCGCCCATATCATGCAGGATGTCTTCGGCGGCAATGGTTTCTTTGCGGATGCGGGATTCGGCAAAAGCCACATCTTCGGGAATGGATTTGTCGAGGTGGTGACAGACCATGAGCATGTCGAGATGCTCTTCCAACGTGTTGATCGTATAGGGCCGTGTCGGGTTGGTAGAGGACGGGATCACATGCTCTTCGCCCACAACTTTGATGATGTCGGGAGCGTGCCCCCCGCCCGCGCCCTCGGTGTGAAAGGCGTGGATCGTGCGGCCTTTCATCGCCTTGACCGTGTTCTCGACAAAGCCGGATTCGTTGAGCGTATCGGTGTGGATCATCACCTGAACGTCCATGTCATCGGCCACTGAGAGACAGCAATCAATCGCGCCGGGCGTCGTGCCCCAATCCTCATGCAGCTTGAGCGCCGCCGCACCCGCCTTGACCATTTCAACCAAAGCCTGCGGTTGGCTCGCGTTGCCCTTGCCCGCCAACGCGATGTTCATCGGCACGCCATCGAGCGCCTGCAACATCCGACCGATATGCCATGGACCAGGGGTACAGGTGGTGGCCAACGTGCCATGCGCCGGCCCGGTGCCGCCGCCCAACATGGTGGTCAGGCCAGAATGTAGAGCATCTTCAATCTGTTGCGGGCAAATAAAATGGATGTGGCTGTCAAAGCCCCCCGCCGTGATGATCCGGCCCTCGCCCGCGATCACCTCTGTGCCGGGACCGACGATGATGTCAACATTCGGCTGCGTGTCGGGGTTTCCGGCCTTGCCAATCCCGGCGATGCGCCCGCTTTTGAGGCCAATGTCGGCCTTGAAAATCCCGGTCACATCCAAAATCAACGCGTTGGTGATCACCGTGTCAACGGCACCTTGGGCCCGCGACAATTGCGATTGGCCCATGCCATCGCGGATCACTTTGCCGCCGCCAAACTTGACTTCTTCGCCATAAGGGCCCGTCAGGTCGCGTTCGACTTCGATGATCAAATCGGTATCGGCTAACCGGACCTTGTCGCCCGTGGTCGGGCCAAACATATCGGCATAGGTGGCGCGGGAAATTTTTGCAGGCATCTCGGTCCCTCTCAGTACGTCTGATAGGCAGAGCGCATCTCATCCGTGCGTTGCCGTGTTAAATTTGCCAAACAACTGTTCATGATCAGCGGCTGGATCGACCCGCCCTCATAAAGCACGGCCTCCGCGTCGCAGGCGGCGTCCCGATAGGGAATCCACGCCCGTTGTGCGCTGCGCAGGGCGTCGGCGGCGGTGTCACCATAGGTTTTGGCGCGATCCATGGCCCATGCGTAGGTCTCATTGAGCACGGCATCGGCGGCCTGATAGTCCTGATAGGAACAGATGTTCATATCGGTTTGGGTCATCGCATTGTCGCAATCCACCTGCGGCTCTTCCGCCAAAGCGGGACCGCAGAATGCAATCAAAATCAGAATCTTACGGATCACAGCGCACCCATCACTTTCTGATTGAACCCATAGACTTCGCGTTTGCCGGACAGCGGCACAAGGCTGACTTCGCGGGTTTGTCCCGGCTCAAACCGCACAGCCGTGCCCGCGGCAATGTCGAGCCGTTTGCCCCGCGCCGCCTCGCGATCAAAAGCCAGCGCGGCGTTGGTTTCATAGAAGTGATAATGCGAGCCAACTTGCACCGGACGATCGCCGGTGTTGGAAACCTCAAGCACAGTCACCTCAGCGCCCGCGTTCAACTCGATATCGCCCTCTGTGATGAAATACTCTCCTGGGATCATGGGGGGGATCATGGCGGTCTCCTTAACGAATGGGGTGATGGACGGTGACCAATTTGGTGCCATCCGGAAAGGTCGCCTCAACTTGCACCTCGGGGATCATCTCGGCGATGCCCTCCATACACATGGCTTTGGTCACAACATGCGCCGCCGATTGCATCAGTTCGGACACCATTTTACCGTCCCGCGCGCCTTCGACGACGAAATCGGTGATCAATGCGATGGCCTCAGGGTGGTTCAGCTTTACGCCACGCGCAAGGCGCCCACGCGCCACCATCGCGGCCAAAGAGATCAAAAGTTTGTCCTTTTCCCTCGGGGTCAGGTTCATGGTCGTCCCTCGTTCAATTCAAGTCACATTTGCCAGACGCGCGGCAGGTCCACGCCTCTGATCTGATTCAAAACCCGCGCCACATAGCGCCTCAGCGGATAGCCATCCGGCGCCATCGCCCGGATCACAAGTTTGCCGTTCCAGCCCGAGACACCCGCCGTGACGCCCTCTTGGACCGTCTGTTTGACCAGATCGGCCAAGGCTTCGGCACCCGGCGCGAACATCCCGATGGTCGCCACGGCGCGCGCCCCGCCGAGCGTCACCGCATGATCGCGCGCGGCCAAAAGGGCAGCGTCGATTTCCAGCGGTTCCAAGAATTCAAGCCGCCCGGCACGGCGGATTTCACGGCGGTCCGTCAAATGCAACGTTTGCAGCGTCTCCCCCATCGCGGCACGCCCAAAGATCAGCGTCTCCACAAAGGTGAACCGTGCTTCCCCGGCGATCTCTGCACAGGTGAGACGGTTCAATCGCGCATTTTCAAACAGGATGGTTTCCTGCGGCAGCCAATCGAGCCACGCGCCCGCCCCGGCGATGAGCCGAACCGATACATCCGCATCCGCGCCATGGGCGACAGAAGCATAGGCGCGCTCGGCGGTTTGAGTGGTGCCCACAAGCGATGCGCCATCCTCAACCTCAAGCGTGTAATCCAGTCGATCTCCGGCGGTTAAGCCCCCGGATGTGTTGAGAAAAACCACCTCCGGCACCTTGGTGTGCACCCGTGGCAACATCGCTTTGGCGGAGCCAGATTGGTGCAAATCCTTCAACCCGTTCACGCCCATGACCACAAGCGCACGACCCCGCACACGCTGCATGGTTGGCACCGCGGGTTGGGGCAGGGTTTGAAGTGAGGTATCGAGCATCCAAGTCTCCAAGTCGTCACCACGCTAGCCTTGGCCCGGCAGAGGCTTCAATCCCGGAGCCGCCCGATTGTACACAATCGTCGCGAAAACTGACCATCCGCTTAAAAAATAAGCACGATCTGCCATCTGGTGCTTTGCAACGGAACGCGGTAATTCAGGGACATGACCGATACACTCACACTCCGCCGCCCCGACGATTGGCATTTGCATCTGCGCGATGGTGCGATGCTCAACGCCATTTTGCCCGAAACCACACGCCATTTTGCCCGCGCAATCGTGATGCCGAACCTTGTGCCCCCCGTGGTCACCGGCGACGATGCAGCCGCCTACCGCGAGCGCATCCTCAAGGCGAACCCACGCAAAGGTCAGTTTGAGCCATTGATGACGCTCTATTTGACCGAACACACCGACCCGAATGATGTGGCCATGGCCCATGCCAGCGGCTTGGTGAAAGCGGTGAAATTATATCCGGCGGGGGCGACGACCAATTCGGCCTCGGGTGTCACGAATTTTGAAAACGTGCGCGCGGTTTTGGAAAAAATGTCCGAGATCGGCCTGCCGCTGTGCATCCATGGCGAGGTGGTGACGCCGGACGTGGACATCTTTGATCGTGAGAAAGTGTTCATCGACACCGTGCTCGACCCAATCCGCCGCACCACCCCCGGCCTCAAAGTGGTGATGGAACATATCACCACGAAGGACGGCGTGGAGTACGCCCGTTCTGTGGATGAGGGTCTGGGCGCGACGATCACCACGCATCACCTTGTGATCAACCGCAACCATATCCTCGTGGGCGGGATCAAACCGCATTATTATTGCCTGCCCGTGGCCAAACGCGAAACGCACCGTCTGGCTTTGGTGGAGGCGGCGACCTCTGGCGACAAACAGTTCTTTTTGGGCACCGATTCCGCACCGCATGTGGACGGGGCGAAAGAGACCGCATGTGGGTGTGCGGGCTGTTTCACCGCCACGAACACCATGTCGATTCTCGCCGAAGTGTTTGAAAAAGAGGGAAAACTGGATGCTCTTGAAGCCTTCACCTCGATCAACGGGCCGACATTCTATGGCCTGCCGCTCAATGAGGCGACGATCACGCTGCGCCGGGGCAACCCGGTCCGCTACCCCGCCAAAATCGACACCGAAAACGGTCCCGTGACCGTATTTGACCCGCAAATGCCGCTCCATTGGAGCGTCGAGGCCTAAGACGAAAGAGACCGCCAGATGATCCCCTCCTCCTTTCCTGACGAGACCGAAATCGCCCGTTTGACGGCGCGAATGCTGTTGGAAATCAAGGCCGTGCATTTCAACGCGCGCGAGCCATTTACGCTGGCCTCCGGCCTGCCCAGCCCGACCTATATCGACTGTCGCAAACTGATTTCCTACCCGCGCATTCGCTCCACACTGATGGATTTTCTCTCGGTTTCCGTCATGCGCGAGGCTGGATTTGAGGCCTTTGACAACATCGCGGGTGGCGAAACGGCGGGCATCCCCTTTGCCGCAATGGTGGCCGAACGTCTGGCCCTGCCAATGACCTATGTGCGCAAAAAACCCAAAGGTTACGGGCGCAATGCCCGGATCGAAGGGCAGATGAGCGAAGGCGAGCGGGTGTTGTTGGTCGAAGATTTGACCACCGATGGTGGCTCGAAACTGTCCTTTGTCGATGCAATCCGCGAAACGGGCGCGACCTGCGGCTGGACGGCGGTGATTTTTTACTACGGAATTTTCCCGGAGACGGAAAAGACGCTGGGCGATCATGGCGTGAAACTCATCAGCCTGTGCACATGGTGGGATGTTTTGGCCGAAGCCAAACGCCAAGGTGCCTTTGATGCGGAGACTCTTTCGGAGGTGGAAAAATTCCTAAACGCCCCGCGCGAGTGGCAAGAGGCCAATAAAAAGGCATAAATCGGCAATAATCCGCGCGCGAAATTTATGCGCCGTCCTCAAGGGCGGCGTTTTTCTTTGCAAACAGCCGGGTTAGCCGACGTCGTTTCCCCACCGGACACTTATCCACAAGTTATACATTTTGAAACCCGGCGCGCAGGCAGCTATGAAATCCAAACCCGCGAGCATCACGCGACTCGCAGGATCATAAAGAGGGCCAGCCGGATGAATGACATCGCCACACTTCAGGATGCACGCAACGACAAATCGGGCGCGACCACATCTTCGGTGATCACCTCCTATGCCGGTGCCGTGCCGCATAACATCGAGGCCGAACAGCAACTCCTGGGCGCGCTTTTGACCAACAACGATGTGTTCGACAAAATCGCCTCAATCATCTCGCCCGACCATTTTTTCGACCCGGTGCACAAGGATATTTACGAGAAGGCTCAGGAGCGCATTCAAAAGAATATGCTCGCCTCCCCGGTGACCTTGAAAGCCTATATGGAGGACCATGAGGGCCTCAAAGAACTCGGCGGCCCGGCCTATTTGGCGCGTCTGGCGGCGAGTGCGATTTCGACCTATGCGGTGCGTGATTACGCCCAGTTGATCTATGATCTGTTCTTGCGCCGACAGTTGATTGAGCTTGGCAATGAGATTGCAGGCTCTGCCGCCTCGGGCGCGGATATTCGCGATCCGGGCGAACAAATTGTGGCCGCCGAACAGCGGCTTTACACGCTGGCCGAACAGGGCAAGGGCGAGACGGGCTTCACCTCCTTCCTCTCCGCCGTCACCCAAGCCGTGCTCAACGCCAATGCCGCCTATGAGCGCGGCGGCGGCATGGCCGGGATTCAGACCCACCTCAACGACCTCGACAAAAAGATGGGCGGTCTGCACAAATCCGACTTGATCATCTTGGCCGGGCGTCCGTCGATGGGCAAAACCTCGCTCGCCACCAACATCGCCTTCAACATCGCCAAGGCCTATAAAAAGGGCACGCTGCCGGACGGGCGCACGGGCGCGGTCGAGGGCGGGGTTGTCGGGTTTTATTCGCTTGAGATGAGCGCCGAACAGTTGGCGGCGCGGATTTTGGCCGAGGCGTCTGAGATTTCGTCGCATAAAATTCGCCAAGGGGACATGACCGAGGATCAGTTCCGCCGCTTTGTCGAGGCTGCCAAAACGCTTGAGACCTGCCCGCTCTATATCGACGACACCCCGGCCATTCCGATTTCGCAATTGGCGGCGCGCGCGCGGCGGTTGCAGCGCACACATGGGTTGGACCTGTTGATCATCGACTATCTGCAACTGGTGCGCGGCACGGCGCGCAGCCAAGGCAACCGGGTGCAGGAGATCGGCGAGATTTCCATGGGTCTCAAAGCCATCGCCAAGGAACTCAACATCCCGGTGATCGCACTGTCGCAGCTCAGTCGGACGGTGGAAAGCCGCGACGACAAACGGCCACAGCTCTCGGATTTGCGTGAATCCGGCTCGATCGAGCAGGACGCTGACGTGGTGATGTTTGTCTATCGTGGCGAATATTACAAAGAGCGCGAAAAGCCCGAAGAGCATGATATGGAGGCCACGACGCGCTGGGTCGAGGATATGGAGCGGCTGCACGGCAAGGCCGAAGTCATCCTTGGCAAACAACGTCACGGTCCGATTGGCACGGTGGAACTGAGCTTTGAGGCGGAATTCACCCGCTTTGGCAACCTTGTTCAGCCTTGGCAACAAAGCGAACCCGACTACTAACCCCGACATAAGGACATTGGACCGCCCGCGCGTTTTGAGCTTGCGTATAGTTTTACGCTTGCACAGAGGCGCGTGGAGGGTCAAAAAACGCCATGGCTACATCTGTTTTGCATATTGATCTCACTGCTCTGACCGACAATTGGCGGGCGCTGGATCGTTTGACCGCACCTTCTGTGGAAACCGCCGCCGTGATCAAAGCGGACGCTTACGGGCTTGGCGTGGCCAAGGTCGGGCGGGCGCTGGTCAAAGCCGGGGTGAAAAAGTTTTTCGTGGCCGCCGCCGAAGAGGGTGTGGCCCTGCGCGCGGCCATCGGTCCCTCGCCGTGGATCGGGGTGTTTGGCGGTCATATGGCCGGTGACACCGACATGATCGCGGATATGCATCTTGTGCCGATGCTCAATTCCCTCGATCAAATCACCCGCCATTTCGAAGCCCTCCCCGGCGCGCCCTTCGGCATTCAACTCGACACCGGGATGAATCGTCTGGGCCTTGAAGCACCCGAATGGGACGCGGTGAAAGATCTGGTGATCAAAGCCCGCCCCGATCTGATCATGTCGCATCTGGCCTGTGCCGATGAGCCAAAGCATCCGATGAATGCGCACCAACTGGCGACCTTCCGCGAGATGACCGAGGGCCTGTCCGTGCCCCGCGCCTTGTCGGCCACGGGCGGCATTTTGCTTGGGCCGGACTATCATTTCGATCTGGTGCGTCCCGGCGTCGGCCTTTATGGTGGCTTGCCGTTTGAAGACAGCAAACCCGTGGTGCGCCTCGAATGTCCGGTGATCCAGACCCGCGATGTCGCGCCCAATGAAACCGTCGGCTATTCCAACACATGGACCGCCGAGGCCCCCACCCGCATCGCCACGATTTCCGCCGGCTACGCCGATGGTATTTCGCGCAAAATCTCCAACACGGCGGTGCTGTTTGACGGCGACACCCCCTGCCCGCTGGTCGGCCGGGTGTCGATGGATTTGATCACCGTGGACATCACTCATTTGGACCATGTGCCCAAATCGCTTGATCTCTTGTGCGCCCACCAAACGGTCGATGATCTGGCCGATGTGGCAGACACGATTGGCTATGAAATCCTGACCTCTTTGGGGGGGCGCTATATGCGGCGGTATATCGGATGAGCACCACACGCGCGGCCAATCCAATCTTGCACCTGCTGGCCCGTTTGGGGGCTGCGGTGTTGGGGACGTTTGCCGCCGTGGGCCGCTTGACGCTGTTCACGCTCTCGACCTTTCGCCACATCCTCACGCCGCCGTTCTACAGCCGCGAATTCTTTCACGCCTTGATGAATGTCGGCTATCTGTCCTTGCCCGTTGTCGGCCTGACCGCGCTGTTTACGGGGGGGGCTTTGGCGTTGCAAATCTATGCCGGTGGCGCGCGGTTTTCGGCCGAACAGGTGGTGCCGCAAATCGTCGCCCTGGGCGTGGTCCGCGAACTTGGCCCGGTGATGGTCGGTTTGATGATGGCGGCACGGGTCACCTCGTCGATTGCTGCCGAAATCGCCACGATGAAAGTCACCGAACAAATCGACGCGCTGGTCACCCTCTCGACCAACCCGATGAAATACCTCGCCGCTCCGCGCGTTTTGGCCGGGCTGTTGACCGTGCCGTTTCTGGTCGCGGTGGGCGACACAGTAGGGGTGTTTGGCGGCTGGTTCGTGTCGATCAAATCGCTTGATTTCAACTCCGCCACCTACCTCAAAAACACCATAGATTTCCTTGAGATGCCCGACATCGTGTCCTCATTGGTCAAGGGCGCAGCGTTTGGCGTCATCGCCACGTTGATGGGCTGTTATTTCGGGATGAATTCGGGCCGAGGCGCACAGGGCGTGGGTCAGGCGACCAAATCCTCGGTCGTCGCCGCCGCCGTATTGATTCTGGCTGCCAACTTCCTTTTGACACAGGCGTTTTTTGCCGCATGATCACGCTCACCGACGTTCATAAATCCTTTGGCGCAAAACAGATCCTGCGCGGTGTCAACCTGACGGTGGAGCGCGGCGAAAGCTGTGTCATCATCGGCGGATCGGGCACCGGGAAATCGGTGATGCTCAAATGCATTCTGGGCCTTGTGACCCCGGACCGAGGCACGATTACGGTCGATGGCGAAGAGGTCACCGCCAGTGGCGACCGCGATGCGTTTCTGGCCCGGTTTGGCATGTTGTTTCAAGGCTCCGCCCTGTTTGACAGCCTTCCGGTCTGGCAAAACGTCGCCTTTCGCCTGTTGCGCGGCTCGTTGAAACGGCCTCGCCATGAGGCCCGCGAGATCGCGATCGAAAAACTGCGCCGGGTCGGTTTGTCCCCCGATGTGGCCGATCAATTTCCCGCCGAACTGTCGGGCGGGATGCAAAAACGTGTGGGCCTCGCCCGCGCCATCGCCGCCGATCCCGAGATCATTTTCTTTGACGAACCGACCACCGGATTGGACCCGATCATGGCCGGTGTGATCAATGAATTGATCCGCGAGATCGTGGTGGAAATGGGCGCGACGGCGCTGACCATCACCCATGACATGACCTCGGTGCGCGCGATCGCCGACAAGGTGGCGATGTTGCACGGCGGCAAAATCCGTTGGCACGGCCCCGTGGCGCAACTGGACGTGGCAGAAGACCCATACCTCACCCAATTCATCACCGGCTCGGCGCATGGGCCGATTGAAACGGTTCGGTGAGGTTGCCCTTGTCTCGCAGCACCCAGCTTACCCTCCGCCGTCTCAATCTCACCTTGTTGGTCCTGTTTCCCATCGCTTGGGTCGCGCCGCTGATGCGGGCGGGGTTTTTGCCGCTGTTTGGCCTTTCCGAAATTTCGGTTCTCTCTGGCATTGCGGGTCTTTGGCAGACAGACGTCTTTCTTGCCCTCATCGTTGTGCTTTTCGCCATTCTCGCCCCCATCGCCAAGGTGCTGTCCCTCGAAGCGCTGATCTCGAACCGCCTCCCCGCGCGGGTCAAACCCTGGCTGTTTCACCTTGGACGGCTGGCCATGGCGGATGTGTTTTTGATCGCGATTTACATCACGGTCATCAAAGGCATCGGCGTTGGACGGCTTGAGATCGGTTGGGGGCTCTACCTGTTCACGTTTTGTGTGTTGCTCAGTCTGGCTGTGAGTATTTTCACCACGGTAAAAACCGAATGCTTGCGCAGCGGCCCCTTGAAGGACTAGAACGAAGCAAGAACGAGCAGGGAGCGCCAGAATGGCCAAGGCACAAAAGAATTTCGTCTGTTCCAATTGCGCCGCCGTGACGACCAAATGGTCCGGGCGCTGTGACGGCTGTGGTGAATGGAACTCCATTTCCGAGGAAAAACCGTTGTCGGCCTCGGGTCCGGCGAAAAAGACGCTGGGCGGGCTGCGCGGCAAGGAAATTCCACTTTCGGCGCTGTCCGACAAAGAGGCCCCGCCCAAACGCACCTCCTGCGGGCTGACCGAATTTGACCGGGTTTTGGGCGGTGGCTTGGTGCCGTCGTCGGCCATTTTGGTCGGCGGTGATCCGGGCATCGGCAAATCGACGCTTTTGCTGCAAGCGGCGGCGAAATTTGCCATGGCCGGGCTGAAGGTCATCTATATTTCCGGCGAAGAATCCGCCGCCCAAGTGCGGATGCGGGCACAACGGCTGGGCCTTGGCAATGCACCGGTGCGGCTCGGGGCGGAAACCAACCTGCGCGATATTTTGACGACGCTTGAGGCGGAAATGCCCGATTTGGTGATCATTGACTCGATCCAAACCATGTGGGCCGACAATGTCGAAAGCGCGCCGGGATCGGTGTCGCAGGTGCGCGCGGCGGCGCATGAATTGGTGACTTTCGCCAAATCGCGCGGCGTCTCGGTGGTTTTGGTCGGCCATGTCACCAAGGACGGGCAACTCGCGGGGCCCCGCGTGGTCGAACATATGGTCGACACGGTTTTGTATTTTGAGGGCGAGCGCGGACATCATTTCCGCCTGTTGCGCGCGGTCAAAAACCGGTTTGGCCCGGCGCATGAAATCGGCGTGTTTGAAATGACCGGTGACGGGTTGCGCGAAGTGACCAACCCCTCCGCGCTCTTTCTCTCGGAACGCGATCAACCTGTGCCCGGATCGGTGGTTTTTGCCGGCATCGAAGGCACGCGGCCGGTGTTGGTCGAATTCCAAGCCCTCGTCGCCCCCTCGCCCCACGCCCAGGCCCGGCGCACGGTTGTGGGCTGGGACGGATCGCGTTTGGCGATGATCCTCGCGGTATTGGAAAGCCGATGTGGTATTCCCTTTGCCGGGCTGGACGTTTATCTGAACGTGGCGGGCGGGATGAAAGTGTCGGAACCTGCCGCCGATCTGGCGGTGGCGGCGGCGCTGATTTCGGCCCGCGAAGATCAGGCTTTGCCAAAAGATTGTGTGGTTTTCGGGGAACTTTCGCTCTCAGGGAGCTTGCGACCCGTCGGCCAGACCGAAAACAGGTTGAAAGAAGCCAAAAAACTTGGTTTTTCATCGGCCATCGCCCCCGCCCGTTCCAAGGCTGGGGAAAAAAGCGGCATGGACGTCCGGCAGATGAGCGATCTGGTGGGGTTTGTCGGAGAGGTTTTTGGCGCGGGCTAACGCGCACAGAGTTCAAAAGAGAGGCGCCATGGAAGGCTTTACAATCATCGACGGCATCGTCGCATTGGTCATCGTCGTATCGGCGATCCTGGCCTATTCACGCGGATTTGTGCGCGAAGGCATGGCGATTGCCGGATGGATCGTGGCCGCGATCCTGGGCTATATGTTTGCCCCCAAGGCCGTGCCTTTGGTCAAAGAAGTGCCCTATCTTGGAGATTACATCTCTGGATCTTGCGAACTCTCGGTGATCACCGGTTTTTTTGCGGTTTTTGCCGTGGCATTGATCGTCGTGTCGATCTTTTCGCCCCTGTTTTCCTCCGCCGTGCAACGCTCCGCCTTGGGCGGGGTGGATCAGGGGCTTGGTTTCCTGTTCGGCGTGATCCGAGGCATCATTTTGGTCGCCATCGCGTTGGTGATCGTTGACCGCGTCTCCACCGGCGATCCGATTGAGGTGTTGGAAAACTCGCGCACCGCCAAAGTTTTTGCCCGCTCGCAAGACAAGCTGGACGAGAGCCTGCCCGAGGATGCGCCAGATTGGATCACCTCGAGCTATCAATCCTTGGTTTCGACCTGTACTGAGTAAATCACCATCCCTTTGGGCGGCGCCGATCAAAAGCAGCCGCCCTTTTCACAAACCCCACCTTAAGAGCCACGAAACCCGCCCGTCTCACGACTGGAGCACAAGAAGTGATGAAATCTTTTGTGATCCTTTCGTGACACTGGGCCTCTTAGGTCTTAAAGGGTGGGACGAACCGCACAGCGTAGGATTCGGAGCTTGACCGAGATGCTCGAAATGCCCCCCGCTCACCCTTTTGACGATGACAAATTAAAAGAGGAATGCGGCGTTTTCGGCGCCGTTGGCGTTGCCGATGCCGCCTCTTTTATCGCCCTTGGTCTGCATGCGCTTCAGCATCGCGGCCAAGAAGCTGGCGGGATCGTCACCTATGATACCGAGGCCGGATTTCAATCGGCACGCCGCTTTGGCTATGTCCGCGACAATTTCACCAGCCAAAAAGTGATGGAAACCCTGCCCGGCCCGATCGGCATCGGCCATGTGCGCTATTCCACGGCAGGCTCCAAAGGCAACACGGCGATCCGCGACGTGCAGCCGTTCTTTGGCGAATTCGCCATGGGCGGAGCTGCGATTGCCCATAACGGCAATATCACCAATGCCATTGCCCTGCGTCGTGAATTGATTGAACGCGGTTCGATTTTCCAATCCAGCTCGGATTCGGAATGCATCATTCACCTGATGGCGCGCTCGCTGCAACGCAACATCCCTGAGCGGATGAAAGATGCGCTGCGCCGGGTGGAAGGCGCGTTTTCCGTCGTTGCCATGACCCGCACCAAACTGATCGGCGTGCGCGATCCGCGCGGTGTGCGTCCGCTCGTATTGGGCAAGATTGGCGACAAAGGCTATATTCTCTCGTCCGAAACCTGCGCGCTCGACATCATCGGTGCGGAATTTGTGCGCGAAATTGAGCCCGGAGAAATGGTCGTGATCTCGGATGGCAAAGTCCAAAGTTCAAAACCGTTTGAACCAAAGCCTTCGCGCTTTTGCATCTTTGAGCATGTGTATTTTTCTCGCCCTGACAGTATCTTAGGGGGCCGTTCCGTTTATGAGACGCGCCGTCAGATCGGTGTGGAATTGGCGATTGAAGCGCCTGTGGAGGCCGATCTGGTCTGTCCGGTGCCTGACTCCGGCACCCCCGCCGCCATCGGCTATGCGTTCCAATCCGGCATCCCCTACGGCATGGGCATCATCCGCAACCAATATATGGGGCGGACGTTTATTGAACCCTCAGAGCAAATCCGCAACATGGGTGTGCGTCTGAAACTCAACGTCAACCGGGCGCTGATCCGTGACAAGCGGATCATTCTGGTCGATGACTCGGTGGTGCGCGGCACAACCTCGCAAAAAATCAAAGACATGCTGTTGGACGCGGGCGCGGCCGAGGTCCATTTCCGCATTGCGTCGCCGCCGACCATGTGGCCCTGTTTCTACGGCGTCGACACGCCGGATCGCGATAAATTGCTGGCGGCTTACATGTCGGTCGAAGAAATGCGCGTGCATTTGGGCGTTGATAGCCTTCAGTTCATCTCGCTCGATGGCTTGTATCGCGCTGCGGGCGTCCCCGAAGGCCGCGACGCCAAGGCCCCGCGCTATTGCGACGCCTGTTTCTCTGGCGAATACCCGGTGGTGCCTTCCGACATGATCGACAAAGGCTTTCAACTGAAGGCCGCCGAATAAGTGGCCTCCATCCTCGATCTCGATCCCCGCTGGCGCGCGCTCATGGACACGAACGGACCATTCGGCGGGGTGATCGACATCGGTTTTGATCATCCGTCCGAGTGGCCCCATGCGCCGCGTGGCGATCTGGCCTTTGTCAAAGAGGGCGCGGATCAATTGGTCTCTGAACTGTGTCGCTTGGGTGAGGCGCGCTATCTGCGCGCCACACTCACCCTGCCCATTCGCGGCGCGGAGGATGCGTTGGTGATCGCGCTTTGGGCCGAGGTGCCGCATCCGGTGTTTTACGCCTATCTTCAACATCTTGACGGCGGCCCCCTGCCCGAGGACACGTTGGCCAGTCTGGCCAATGATCTGTCGCCTCTGGCCGCCCAAGACAGCGCCCTGACGCTGAGCTTTGGCGATGGCTCTGAGCGGCCCAGCGTCACCCTGACGGGCATCGCGGATATGTCCTTTGACGATCTTCTGGCGCTCTATGAGGCCAGTGGGACACTTGCGCGCGCCGAGTTGACCGCCCCTTGACCGCACCACGTTTTCCCCGCACACATCGCTCCAAATGGGCCGCAACACGGCCCCTGATGACTGGGAAGAGAACATGACAGACCACACAAAAGTCGCCCTCATCACCGGCGCATCGCGCGGCCTTGGCTTTTTCCTCGCCGAAGCGTTGGCCCCGACCTATCACATCGTCGCCGTGGCCAAGACCACAGGCGCGCTCGAAGAGTTGGACGACCGGATCAAAGCCAAGGGCGGCGACGCCACATTGGCCCCGATGGACGTGACCAACCCAGACGCGATGGCGCATCTGTGCCGCGGCATCTATGACCGTTGGGGGCATCTCGACCTTTGGGCGCACACGGCGATCTACGCGCAACTCCTGTCGCCCGCCGATCACATCGACCCCAAGGATTTCGACCGCACCATCGGCACCAATGTGACCGCCACCGGCAAGCTGATGCCGATGATTTCACCGCTGTTGACCATGGCCGCCGCCCCCGCCGATGTCCTGTTTTTCGATGATCCGCATGCGGGCGAGAAATTCTTTGGCGCTTACGGGGCCTCGAAAGCCGCGCAGATCGCCATGGCCAAAAGTTGGCAGGCCGAGGTCGCGCATGTCGAAAAAGCGCCGCGCATTCATGTGCTGTCCCCGCGCCCGATGCCGACAGGCACCCGCGCGCGGTTCTTTCCCGGCGAAGACAAAGCCACGCTGACCCATCCGCGCGACGAAGCGCCGCGTTTGCTCAAAGAGATCGGGGTGATCTGAGCGCCGCTGATGACGGCCACGGATTACAAGGGCGCGAACAGGTCGACCTTGTAGCCATCCGGGTCCACCACCGTGGCATAACGTTGCCCCCAAAACGCATCCCAAGGCGCGTCCACCACGGTGAACCCGGCGTTTGCAATCTCACCCGCCACCCGGTCCACCTCTGTCGGCGTGGCACAGAGCATGGCAAAGGCGGAATGGTTCGCGGGGCGCGGCTTTTCCCCAATCAGTGTTTCCGACAATGTCGCCGCGTCGATCATCAACCGCACCGACCCCGGCGCGGTGTTGGGTTCGACGTGATCGGCATTGGTCTCGACCCCGTCGAAATCAAACCCCAATAGGCGATAAAACGCCACAGACCGCGCCATGTCAGTGGCGGTCACGGCGATTGCGTCGAGCACGGGGCGTGGGGCGGTTACAGACATACTCTCTCTCCAATTCACGATAAGCGTGTCGTGGCACCTTTAGACCTCAGGTTTTTCCCGAAACGCCATAAATATCAGGGCTGCGGTGGGCCACTGACCTTGCCGCGATTCCGAGCCTGCTTTAAGGAGGAAAGGAAGACAAGTGCCAGTCAGACAAAAGGGCCCCTCCATGCGCATCCTGATCACCAACGATGACGGCATCAATGCGCCGGGCCTCAAAACGCTTGAGGCCATCGCCCATACGGTTGCCGGTCCCGAAGGTGAGGTCTGGGTCGTCGCCCCCGCGTTCGAACAATCCGGCGTTGCGCATTGCATTTCCTATTCTCACCCGACCATGATCACCGAGCTTGCCCCGCGCCGTTGGGCTGCCGAAGGCTCGCCCGCCGATTGCGTTTTGGCCGGGTTGCATGACATATTGCCGGAGCGGCCGGATTTGGTGCTCTCTGGCGTCAACCGGGGCAATAACGCGGGCGAAAACGTGATGTATTCCGGCACGATCGGCGGCGCGATGGAAGCGGCATTGCAGGGCGTGAAAGCCATCGCCCTGTCGCAATTTTTCGGACCGCAAAACGCCACACTTGAGGATATGTTTGAAAGCGCTGCCATGCATGGCGCCGATGTCGTCAACACGCTTCTGACCCAAGCACCCTGGGGCGAAGGCGCGGATTACACCTTGTTTTACAACGTGAATTTTCCACCTCTTCCGGCCTCTGAGACCAAAGGTCTCGCCATTTGCCGCCAAGGTCGACGTAAAACGCCGGGCTTTGGCATCGAAGGCCAAGTCTCGCCCACCGGACGACGGTTTTTGTGGGTGCGCGGGTCCGAGCAATCGGTCGACACCGGCCCCGGCACTGATGTGGCGGCCAATTTGGCCGGCCATATCTCGGTCACACCGATGCGCGCCGATCTGACCGCGCATGACATGATCAAAGGCCTCTCCGCCTTGGAAAAAGCCCTCTGATGACCATGAACCCCGAAGCGCAGATGCAGTTCCTCTACACCCTCCGATCCAAGGGGGTGACCGATGGGCGCACGCTTCAGGCCATGGAAAAAATCGACCGCGGCGGCTTTGTCAAAGGCCTGTTTGCCACCCGCGCTTATGAGGATATGCCGCTGCCCATCGCCTGTGGCCAAACGATTTCTCAACCCTCCGTGGTGGGGCTGATGACACAGGCGCTCAATGTGCAGCCGCGCGATAAGGTGTTGGAGGTTGGCACCGGCTCCGGCTATCAGGCCGCGATCCTCAGCCAACTGGCCCGCCGCGTCTATACCGTGGATCGCTACCTGCGCCTTGTGCGCGAGGCTCAGGTCGTGTTTGACAGCCTCGGCATCGTCAATATCACCGCCATGGCGATTGATGGCAGCTATGGCCTGCCCGATCAGGCACCGTTTGATCGCATCCTTGTGACCGCCGCCGCAGAGGACCCTCCCGGCCCGCTCTTGGCGCAGCTCAAAACAGGCGGTATCATGGTTTTACCAGTGGGGCAGTCGGACGCGGTCCAAAGCCTTATCAAAGTGACACGCACCGAGACCGGGTTTGACTACGAAGAACTCCGTTCCGTGCGCTTCGTGCCCCTCGTCGAGGGGATGGGTCAGGAGTAAACGAACCCTCCGTTCAAGAGGGGGTGACAGGGGCGGCCATGGGGCCAATCTCCAACACAGGGCAATGCCCAAGGACTTGAGGATAGAGCCATGACGATTTCATCTTTGGTACAAAGGCGTGGAAATGCGCAAAACCGGGGGCGCGCCCTTTTGCTGGGGTCGGCGCTTTTGGCGCTGAGTGCGTGCGACAAACCGATCGACTTTGACATGCGCGGTCTGACCGATGCATTCTCGACGGCACCTGCCGCCAATGAGGCCAAAACCGCCGCCAAGCCGATCCCCAATGCGCAGGGTGTGATTTCTTATCCGAATTACCAAGTGGTTGTGGCCAAACGTGGCGACACCATCGGTTCTGTCGCGGCGCGTGTCGGCCTTCCCGTGACGGAATTGGCCCGCTACAACGGCATCCCGGTGGACGTGGCCCTGCGCCCCGGCGAAGTGATCGCCCTGCCCCGCCGGATCGGTGACGGCCAATCCACCGTGACCCCAACCGGCACCATTGCCACGGGCGAACGTATCGACATCGCGGCTCTGGCAGATGAGGCCATCACCGACGCTGAGACCAAAACAACCACCACAACGATTGCACAGAGCAATCCGTCCGAACCGGTGGCTGGCATGGAACCGATCCGCCACCAAGTGCAGCGCGGCGAAACCGCCTATTCCATCGCCCGTAAATACGGTGTCTCCGTACGCGCCTTGGCCGATTGGAACGGGCTTGGATCTGACCTTGCTGTCACCGAAGGCCGCTATCTTTTGATCCCGGTGAAAACATCCGAGGGCGTCTCTGAGACCGCCATCACGACCGAGCCGGGCAAAGGGTCGGCCACACCCACACCGCCCTCTGCCGCGGCCCCCCTGCCCGATCCAGACTTGGCCAAACCGGCCCCTGCGGTCACCAAACCGGCCGCCGACCTTGGCGCGACACAGACGTCAAACTCAGAGATGGCCAAACCGGTCTCCGGCGCGATCATCCGCGATTACGACAAGACCAAATCGAAATTCATCCTGTTTTCCGCCCCCGCAGGCACGCCGGTGAAAGCGGCCAAGGACGGGACGGTCAAATTGATCTCGACCAACGCCGATGGGGTGAAAATCATGGTGGTCGATCACGGCGACGGCCTGCAAACCGCCTATAGCTTTATCGACAGCATTTCGGTGAAAAAGGGCGCCAGCGTCAAACGCGGTCAGACCATCGCAAAAGTGACAGCCAACGAATTCAACGCGTTGCAGTTCATGGTCTTCAAAGGCACACAAACCGTGGACCCGACGCCCTATTTGAACTGACGGGTTTGAGTATTTTTTCACGGTAAAAACAGCACGGTAAAGACACAACGGTAAAAACAAGGGGTCGCGCGAAAAGGCGCGGCCTCTTTGCGTTTGGAAACCCTGTCTTAACCTTGATCTGATCTATCTCAATCACGGTACAGGCGGGAGCGCCGATGACCGTTCGCGGTAAAGACATCCCGGCCCGTGGGACCAAAACCCTTCCGAAGACGCCACTGCGCTATGGATCGGCGGCCGGGATGCAGCCCTGCGGGCCTTCCGCTTTACCGTGATTTGGCTTTATCGTGATTTAAATACTCACTTATCCGAGCGCGATACCTTTGCGCCCAGCCAAATCGGTGAAATATTGCCACGCCACCCGGCCAGAGCGCGAGCCGCGGGTGGCTTGCCATTCCACCGCCTCGGCACGCAGTGTATCGGCGTCGATCTGAACCCCATAGGCGTCACAATAGCCGCGGATCATCGTCAGATACTCATCCTGCGAACAGGGATGGAAGCCCAGCCATAGACCGAAGCGATCCGAAAGCGAGACTTTTTCCTCTACCGCCTCCGAGGGATTGATCGCAGAAGAGCGTTCGTTTTCAATCATATCGCGAGGCATCAGGTGGCGGCGATTTGAGGTGGCATAGAACAAAACATTGTCTGGCCGACCTTCGATCCCGCCATCCAGCACGGCTTTGAGGGATTTGTAATGGTCGTCATCATGGCTGAAGGACAGATCATCACAGAATAGCAAAAACCGATGCTCGGAGCCGCGCAAAAGCGCCAAAAGCCGCGACACAGAGCCAAGGTCTTCGCGCTGCATTTCAACAATCTTTAGGTCCAAGCCCTCGGCCACCACAGCCGCATGAACGGATTTCACCAAGGATGATTTGCCCATCCCCCGTGCCCCCCACAACAGCGCATTGTTGGCCGACAAGCCGCGCGCGAATTGGCGGGTGTTCTCAAGCAACGTGTCACGCGAGCGATCCACACCGACAAGCAGCGACAGATCGACCCGCGACACGTTTTGAACCGGCACAAGCGCGTCCGGTTCGGTGTGCCAGACATAGGCATCTGCCCCGTCAAAATCAGGTGCGGCCAGAGGCGCGGGGGCCATGCGTTCCAAGGCCTCCGCAATACGTTTGAGGGTCTTTTTGCTCATGGCAACCTCGCTTATTTATCGTCGTCAAAATCGCCGAACAGGTCTTCGTCTTCGTCCAAAACGCCAGCGGCGCGCAGTTCTTCGGTGCGTTTCTTTTCAACGCGGGCGACGAGGAAGATGGAGATTTCGTAGAGGCCATAGACCACGACAAACAGGATCAACTGGGTCGTCACATCCGGTGGCGTGACCAAGGCGGCGACGGTCAGGATGCCCACAACCGCATATTTACGGGTTGAGCGCAGCCCGTGCGCCGTGGCCAATCCGGCCTTGCCCATCAGGGTCAACAGCACCGGAAGCTGAAAGCACAGCCCGAAGGCCACAATCATTTTCAACGTGATATCGAGGCTCTCATTCACCTTCCCGTTGAACACGATGTTGATGCCCGTGTCCTGGGTCGCGGTTGCCACATCGCCGCCATTGGCGACAAGTGCGCCGACAAAAGAGGGCAGATCGGCAAAGCCCAAGAAGAACGTCATCGCCAGCGGCACAACCACATATTGCGCAAAGGCCGCGCCCGCGAGGAACAACATCGGTGAGGCGATGAGAAACGGCAAAAACGCATTCTTTTCATTGCGGTACAGCCCCGGCGCGACAAAGCGCCAAAGCTGATAGCCGACGACAGGGAAGGACAGCATCAAGCCGCCGACCATCGAAATGCGGATCAGGGTAAAGAAATATTCCTGCGGTGCCGTGTATTGCATCACCGGGTTCGGGTTGCCCAAGGCGCGCATGGATTTTTCGATCGGGATCAACAGAAAATCAAGGATCGGACTGGCCACGGTAAAACAGATCACCATGGCAACGACAAAGGCCAAAGCGGCCCGGATCAACCGGCTCCGCAGCTCGGCCAGATGTTCGACCAACGGTGCGGAGCTGTCTTCGATATCGCTGTCAGTTTGGCTCATGCCTCGCCCTCATTCGATGTGCTCATCTTGGTCGATTTGGCCACCGCCTTTTTAGGCGTGGCTTTCGGGGCCGTTGCCTTTTTTGCAGCGACAGGTTTGGCCGCCGTCGGCTTGGCTGTCGGCTTGGCCGCTGTTTTGGCCGCCGTCGTCTTAGGTGCAGGCTTCTTCGCGGCAGGCTTTTTTGCCACCGGTTTCTTCGCGGCAGTCGCCTTTGCAGTCGCCTTCGCAGGTGCCGCAGCGGCCTCTGCCTCAGCCGCCTCAGCCGCTTTGCGCTCGGCCGCTTTCTTTGCCGCACTCTCTGAAATTTTCTTGGCCGCCTCAGCTCGCTCGGGGCTCAGCTCATCCTTTTGCAACGCCGTCGTTTTCGGCGCAGCCTTGCCATCAGAAGACTTCAGAGGGTCCCATTTTTCAAAGGTCGATGCCGCATCGTTGAGCTTATCAAGCCCGAATTTCTTCGGGTTTGTCGCGCCTTTGAAGGCGTCTGTGGCCTCTTTGATCCCACTCTCATCGGCAGCACTTTCCATGGCCCGCGAAAACTCCCGCGCCATGGATTTCGCCCGCGCCGTGAACCGTCCCAGCGTTCGGAACATCCCCGGCAGGTCCTTTGGGCCGACGACGATCAACGCCACGACCCCGATGACCAAAAGTTCTGACATGCCCATGTCAAAGAAGAGCGGAATGGACGGCATCACGATAGCACTCATGCGCACACGCCTTTTTCACAAAAACCCAAAAGAAGCGGATCATCCCGACCCCAAACGAGGCCCAGATCCGGCGAAGGCGAGACAGGTCCCGCCCAAAGACAGGTCTTAGACCTTGTCTTTTTCTTCTTCGGGGGTGACGTCTTTGGCAACCTGTGCGGCCTCGTCTTCGATCTCTTTGGAGCCCTCAGAGACGCCTTTTTTGAAGGAGGTGATGCCTTTGCCGACTTCGCCCATGAGGCCGGAAATCTTGCCGCGGCCAAACAGGACCAAAACGACGACAGCGATGAGCAGGAGGCCGGGAAGGCCGATATTGTTGAGCATGTGGTTCTCCATCGGTGCGGGCGATGCGCCCGGTGATCAAATCTCGCGAGGATTAGGATTAGGCGGCTCTGAGACCAAGGAAAAGGCCAAAACGACGGATTCTCCCCCGATGCACAACATTGGCGCGATGGGCAGGGGTGGAAAAACGCTACTGACAGGTTTATGTCAGTTGAAACTGCCCATGGTGACGGTGTTGAAACTCGAATCGGAGACATCATGTCTGATATTCAAATCATTGAAACTGTTACCTTCCGCACCATTGCCGGGGTGAGCGACAGCGACCTCACTGCGGTGGCCAAGGGTCTGAACGCCTATCTGGATCGGTGCGAGGGCTTTCGCGCCCGCACGCTTTACAAGGACGCAAGCGGGCTTTGGCATGAGCACTATGTCTGGGCCAATGACGCCGCAGCCAAGGCGGCGGATGCCGGATTCATGGCCGCCCCTGAGGCGCAGGCGTTCATGGCGCTGGTGGACCGCGACACGGTGAGCATGGGCCACGCCCCCATCACCCTTGCGCGCATCATATCTCCTGAGGCGGCATAACCATGGCAGGCGGTCGCAAACAAACCGGTATCCGGCGCAGTGACCGCCTGTTTGATCTTATTCAAATCCTGCGGGATGGAAAGCTCCACAAAGGCCATGAACTGGCCGCAAAACTTGAGGTGTCGGAACGCACGATTTGGCGCGATATGGCCACGCTGCGCGCCTCTGGTGTGCCGGTCGAGGGCGAGCGCGGCGTCGGCTATATGGTCACCTCCCCGATCACCTTGCCGCCAATGAACCTGAGTATGGGGGAATTGGAGGCGCTGCATTTGGCGGTGGCGATTTTGAGCGAGGCGACCGACCCGGAACTGGCGCAAAACGCCCAAAGCCTTGCCGCCAAGATCGACGCCGTGCTGCCCGAAAACTCCGGCCCGCCCAGTGCCGGGTGGGGGTTTGCGGTGTTTCCCTTTGCCGATGCCGCCGCTGGATTTCGCCATATGCCCGGATTGCGCGAGGCGGTGCGGGAGAAAAAGCGGCTGCGGATCACCTATAAAGCGCTCGACGATCAGATCAGCACCCGCGTTGTCCGCCCGCTTCAGCTTGAATATTGGGGGCGTGTTTGGACCCTCTCGGCCTGGTGCGAAACGCGGCAGGACTTTCGGGTGTTCCGGGTGGATCGGATCGAGCGGGTGATCGACACCGGGGCGCAGTTTGTCGATGAGCCGGGGAAAACGCTTGCGGAATTTATCGCCCTGCAAAAGGCCAAATGTTAGCCAAGTATCAGGAGGCGACCGGAAAGACGAAACACCGATCCCGGCGCATCATCAGCCACATCGGCGTGCCCGGTTTGGGCAAAAACACCGAGGGCACCGTGGCTTTCAACATCGAGCCGTCAAAATCCATCCGAAATTCCACAAGGCTCTCACGTCCCATGAACCGTGCGCGTTCGACAATGGCACGCGCGGGTGCGCCGTCTTGCGGCGTCGGATTGGGCCCGCGCCCGTCACGATCAAAGTCGATGCGCAGATGTTGTGGCCGAATGACAATCTCGACCTCCGTGCCATCCGGGCGCGGCGGACAGAGGAATTCGCCAAAGGCGGTGGTCACGGCCATATTGCGAACCGTGCCGCGGATCACATTGATATCGCTGAAAAACGCGGCGGCCTGACGGTCCACCGGAGCGTTGTAAATATTATAGGGCGCGCCCTGTTGGACGATCTTGCCGTCTCGCATCAGGGCGATCTCATCGGCCATCCGCATCGCCTCATGCGGCTCGTGGGTGACCAGCAGAACAGCGGTGTTTTCGGCCTTGAGCACATCCAGAGTGCTGTCGCGAATGTCATCTTTGAGGCGCTCATCAAGGCCTGAAAACGGCTCGTCCATCAACATGATCGACGGGCGCGGGGCCAAGGCGCGTGCAAGCGCGATCCGTTGCTGTTCACCGCCGGACAATTCATGCGGGTATTTGTCAATCGCGCGCAAAAGATCGACCTTTTCAAGCAACTCACGCACTCGCGCTCTTTTGTTCGATTTGTCGCCTTTTAACCCAAAGGCCACGTTGTCTTCGACCGACAAATGCGGGAAAAGTGCAAAGTCTTGGAACATCAAACCAATCGAACGGCGCTCCGGCGGCACCCGAAACTGGGTGTCACAGACCAGGCTCCCATCGACATAAATCTCGCCCGTATCCTGCATATCGACGCCCGCGATGATCCGCAGCGTCGTCGATTTGCCACAGCCAGACGGCCCCAAAAGACAGGTCACCTGCCCCGGCATGACGGTGAGCGACACATCAGACACCACCTCGCGCCCCTCAAAGGTGCGGGTGATGTTGCGGATTTCTAACCGGGGGGTGGTCACGGGATCAGTCACAGGATCGGTTGCGCATATATGGTTTGTCTGACGAAAACTCTAAGGCTCCCTATCAGTCCAAACCCGCCTTAGCAACAGGAGGACGCGGGGGCGTCCGCGGTGCTTGCGATCAAACTGTCAAATGGGCTGGTGCCACCACAGCCCGTGAACAGGCCAAAATGGGTTGAAAAATCGCCGATGAAGGCGAAATGCGGTGCAAAGCGCGTATCTTTGAGCATTTTGAACGTGTTGCCGCAGAGCGGAAACACCCGCCCCGTGTCCATCACATGCCCCGCATCCAGAGCAAAGGCATGGGGCGCGCCGGGCACGGTGCCTTTGTACATCACAGCCTGACCATAGTCTTCGCACTCCGGTTCAAGATCAAGTTTGAACAGGCGATAGGTGGCGGACATGAACGAAATCGGCGCGACCTTCGCCTCCAGTTCCGCATTTTCCACCGTCAAAGCGCGATGGGTGACCCGGCGCGGATCGGCAAACCCGGCCGCCCGCGCCATATGTTCGAAATCCTTCCAATACAGCGCGCCGGAGAGGCATTCACCATACAGCACCGGATCGGCCCGCAGCGCCTCAGGCACGCGTCGGTCGGCATAAACGTCGGAAAAATACATCTCGCCGCCCGGCTTCAACAACCGATAGGCCTCACGCAACACGGCAGGTTTGTCCATCGCGAGGTTCAAAACGCAATTGGAGACGATGATGTCAAAAGACCCCGCATCCAGCGGCAAATCATCGAGTTTTTCGATGTAGCCCTCGTGAAACGCCACGTTTGAGGCGGCGTAGCCAAAGGCTTCGGCGTGATAGCCCTGATGGGCCCGCGCCACGGCCAATTGTTCTTCGGTCATATCGACACCGGCGACAAACCCGGCCTCGCCCACCATCTGCGCCAGCGCATAGACATCGCGCCCGGCACCGCAGCCAAGATCCAAAATCCGTGTGCCTTCAAGCACATCGGGAGCAATCAGACCGCAACCATAATAGCGCGTGAGCACATCGTCATGAATGTTGGAGAGCGCCTTTTTGAGCGCATCAGGCATGTCCCCAGCGGTACAGCAGGCGTTGGTTTTCAAATCCGAACTGCCCTGAAGCACCTTGCCGTAATAGTCCTGAACATCTGCGTGGCTCATGCTGGCCTCCCCCATTGTCGCGGTCTTAGATTTCGCGACTCATGGAACAAGCGCAAGTAAAAACACCGCACATGCCAAAACATGCCAAAGCCGTGATGCCCGCCGCCCAAAGTGCGGGCGGCGGAGCGGATCACATCGTGGTCGTCGTTGCCCCGCCATCCAAGAGGATGTTTTGCCCGACCATAAAGCCCGCAAATTGCGAACACATGAACGCACATGTGGCGCCAAACTCCTCAGCCGTGCCGTAACGCCCGGCGGGAATGGCCGCTACTTTTGCGGCGCGAATCTCTGCTGCGGGTTTGCCAGAGGCCTCCGAGGCCGCCTTGTCCAAGGACACCGTACGGTCGGTGGCATGAAGCCCCGGCAACAGGTTGTTCATGATCACGCCCTTGGCCGCCACTTGCCGTGAGGTCCCGGCAACATACCCCGTCAGCCCGGTGCGCGCAGCATTCGAGAGGCCTAAAACGGCAATCGGCGCCTTGACGGAGACGGAGGTGATATTCACCACCCGGCCCCAGCCCCGGTCCATCATCCCCGGCACCAGCGCTTTGATCAACGCAATCGGCGTCAACATATTGGCATCCAACGCCTTTATGAAATCCTCGCGGTCCCAATCGGTCCACATGCCCGGCGGCGGGCCACCCGCATTGGTGACCAGAATATCGACCTCTCCCGCAGCTTTGAGCAAGGCGGCGCGGCCATCGTCCGAGGTCACATCGGCGGCAACGGTGGTGACCGAAACGCCGAAATCTTGGCGAATCCCGGCGGCGGCACGCTCCAACGCCTCGCTTCCGCGCGCATTCATCACCAAATCCACCCCCGCCTCGGCCAAGGCACGGGCACAGCCCAGACCAAGCCCTTTGGAGGAGGCACAGACCAAAGCCCGCTTTCCACTGATCCCAAGATCCATCCTTATCTTCCCTTCGTGATCGTCGCGTTGATGTCGTCGCATATCGCCTTGTTTTAGGGCTACCCCCGTCGGATGTCACCTTTCATCACTCTCTTCGGACCACAGGCCTCGACGAGGCCGAGTCGAATATCCGTCATATGCGACCGATACATTGGCACTCACGCGTTCACCAAAATGGCACGATTTCCGCCCAATTCCCCCAACATTGAACCAGTCCTGACAAAATCCTGCCACTGTTTCCAAATAGCTTGTTCCAAATAGCTTGAATGCGTTGTGATGAGTGTTGGTGTCACGAGGGTGCGGAGTAGAACAGTGTACAAACAAGGCTTTTCCAGACATAATACCTGCCTGATGGTGGTGGAACAGAACGGATTCGAGATGCGTCGGCACAGTAGGCCCTGTGTGACCGCTTTCATCCGTGCAACTGTCAAAGAATGTGGTCGGGGGGAGTGATGAACACGCAGATGAGAGGCAAAACACAAAACCACATGGCCCCGACCGGCCCCGTGCAGACACTTCCGGTGTACCGCGCCATTGATTTTTGTGTCAGACATGGCATCAACCTTGGCGAACCCATTGGACATGCTGATGAAATTGAACTGGCCGATGCCTATTGCCTGAAAAAAACCGCCAAGCGTGAGCGCCTGTCCATTGTGGTGGATGAAACGGGTTTGAGCATTGCGGCTAACTCCCAATTGGGCCACCAAACCGGGGCCGCGCTTCACCTCGATTGTGTGGCCACGTTTATGGCCGGTTCAGGCGCGACAGTTGAGGCGCTGATTCTGATTGAGACCGATGCAACGGGCCTGATCGAAGACACCTATCTGTTGCCTTTTGCCCCGATTGATCCCGACATCGAATATGTGTTGGTCAAAATCGACCGAGACAGCGCGCGGGCGCGTCTGGCAGAGGTCGCCTATGTCGCCTTTACCCGAGGCACACGGATCACATTGGCCAATGGGCTACAAAAACCAATCGAAGAGTTGGCCGTGGGCGACCGTGTTTTGACCCGCGACCATGGACCGCGTGAAATCCGTTGGATCGGTCAACAAACCGTCCGCGCCACCGGTGCCTTTGCCCCCATTGTGATCAAACAGGGCGCTTTGAACAACGAACATGATCTGATTGTCTCGCCAAACCACCGGATTTTCATCTATCAACGCCGTGACCATGCCCGCGCAGGACGTGCCGAAGTTCTTGTAAAGGCAAAACTTTTGGTCAATGGCGTCAATGTCGTTCAGACCGAGGGTGGGTTTGTCGATTACTTCCAATTGCTGTTTGACAGCCATGAAATCATCTACGCCGAAGGCATCGCCGCCGAGAGCATGTTTGTTGATGGGCAGGTGCGATCCGCCCTCCCCGCAGACATACAGGCCCGGATCAGAACCACCCACGCCGTCGCTGAGTCGCCACGCGCGTTTGAATTGCATGATGGCATGTTGGAGCCCTCTGTTGCGGCGGAACTGCTGCGCTCGGCCTCGGCGTAATTGAGTATTTAAGCTGCAATGAAACCTAAATGGCGCTCCCTTTTGGGGGCGTTTTTCGTTTGGCAAGGAGAATTTGGCAAGGGGACCTGAAACAGGACCAATGCCGTGAAGATGCCCCATCCCCCCCAACGCCACAGACCACCGCCTATTCCAATGGGAGGACGCCCCTGATCGTTTTGGCGACGGTGGGCGGCAACAGGCTGCATATCCCCATTGCCGCCTCGCCCCTGCCCCGCTATATCCGCCCTCATGTCAAACGCCACACATACCGCCCTTGTTCTGCCTGACGAAATTGCGCGTCGGCGCACCTTTGCCATTATTTCTCACCCGGACGCCGGTAAAACGACGTTGACGGAGAAGTTCCTGTTGTACGGGGGCGCGATCCAGATGGCAGGTCAGGTGCGGGCCAAAGGCGAAGCGCGGCGGACGCGCTCGGACTTTATGCAAATGGAAAAGGACCGCGGGATTTCCGTGTCGGCCTCGGCCATGTCCTTTGATTTTGATGGCTATCGCTTCAATCTTGTCGACACGCCCGGTCACTCGGATTTCTCCGAAGACACTTACCGCACGCTGACGGCGGTGGATGCGGCTGTGATGGTAATCGACGGGGCGAAGGGTGTTGAAAGCCAAACACGCAAGCTGTTTGAAGTCTGCCGGATGCGCGACCTGCCGATCCTGACCTTTTGTAACAAGATGGACCGTGAGAGCCGGGATACTTTTGATATCATTGATGAAATTCAAGAGAACCTGGCGATTGACGTGACCCCGGCAAGCTGGCCCATTGGCGTGGGCCGCGAGTTTGTTGGCTGTTACGATGTGATCAATGATCGCCTTGAACTGATGGACCGGGCGGACCGCAACAAGGTCGCAGGCAGCATTAAGATCAAGGGCCTCGATGACCCGAAACTGGCCGAACATGTGCCTGCGCATCTGTTGGAGCAGCTTAAAGAAGAATTGGAAATGGCGCGCGCATTGTTGCCCGCGTTTGACCGTCAGGCGTTCTTGGACGGCACCATGACGCCGATCTGGTTCGGCTCCGCGATCAACTCCTTTGGCGTCCAGGAATTGATGGCCGGGATCGCCAAATTTGGCCCCGAGCCGCAGGTGCAAAAGGCCACACCACGACCGATCAGCCCGGATGAGACCAAGGTCATGGGCTATGTGTTCAAGGTGCAGGCCAATATGGACCCGAAACACCGCGACCGCGTGGCCTTTGTGCGCTTGGCCTCGGGGCATTTCAAACGCGGTATGAAACTCACCCATGTACGCACGAAAAAGCCGATGGCGATCTCCAACCCGGTGCTGTTTTTGGCCTCTGACCGCGAATTGGCCGAAGAAGCCTGGGCTGGCGACATCATGGGCATCCCGAACCACGGCCAATTGCGCATCGGCGACACCTTGACCGAAGGCGAGGACATCCGCGTCACCGGCATCCCAAGCTTTGCACCCGAGCTGTTGCAAACCGTGCGCGCGGGCGACCCGATGAAGGCCAAGCATTTGGAAAAGGCTTTGATGCAATTCGCCGAAGAAGGGGCCGCGAAAGTGTTCAAACCCGCCATTGGGTCCGGTTTCATCGTCGGCGTGGTCGGTGCCTTGCAGTTCGAGGTTTTGGCCAGCCGGATTGAATTGGAATACGGGCTGCCGGTGCGGTTTGACGCGTCGCAATTCACCTCGGCGCGCTGGGTCACGGGGCCCAAAGCCGAGATGGACAAGTTCATCAACACCAACAAACAACATATCTCCTATGACCACGACGGCGACCCGGTGTTCTTGACCCGCCTACAATGGGACATTGACCGAATCGTGCGCGACTACCCGGCGCTGACCCTGTCGGCGACCAAGGAAATGATGGTTTGACGCCGTTTCTGAAATTGCACAAACCGAACCAAAAAGGCTGACCACAGCAATGCGGTCAGCCTTTACCATTTGAAATCGAACATTCTCGTCCAAAACCCGATTTATGCGATCGTCAGATCCATGCTGATCTCACAGTCCAAAACCTTGGACACGGGACAGCCGGTTTCAGCCGCCTTTGCCGCCTCTTCGATCAGCGCCTTGTCGCCCTCTGCGCGGATCGAAACCGTCAAATGCGCTTTCACAATCTTCGGCCCGCCCTCCATCGACAAGTGAATGGTGGATTTGGTTTCGATCTGATCGGCGGTGATGCCACGTTCGGCCAATTGGCCGGACAGCGCCATCGAGAAACAGCCCGCATGGGCCGCACCGATCAACTCTTCGGGGTTGGTGCCCATGCCGTCTTCGAAACGGGTGTTGAAACCATAGCGCGCGTCTGAGAGCACGCCGCTTTGCGTCGAAACAAGCCCTTTGCCCTCTTTCAGATCACCACTCCATGTCGCGGATCCATGTTTTTTAATCATCGTGCGTCTCCTCTTTGGTTTCCTCTGACCCCACTGTGCCAGACGCACAAAGAGATTCACAGTTGCAATCAGTGCGCAAATCGCAGCATTCCTTGACCTTTTCGTGATTGAAGCGTATGAGGCGTTCCACAGACGTATCGGCAATATGGCCGAACGGGCCGCGCGGGATTTGCGGCCGAAAAAACAGCCGCAATATCGCGAAAGGCACGACTTGACCAAATTTTCCGACTTAAACCTTGCTCCCAAAGTTCTCAAAGCCATCGAGGACGCTGGCTACGAATCTCCGACCCCGATTCAGGCCGGTGCGATTCCCCCCGCCCTTGAGGGCCGGGATGTCTTGGGCATCGCCCAGACCGGGACCGGCAAAACCGCCTCCTTCGTTTTGCCGATGATCACCCTGCTCAGCCGTGGCCGCGCCCGCGCCCGGATGCCGCGCTCGCTCGTACTCTGTCCGACCCGCGAATTGGCGGCGCAGGTGGCGGAGAACTTTGACACCTACACCAAATACATGAAGCTGACCAAAGCTCTGTTGATCGGGGGGGTGTCGTTCAAAGAACAGGATATCCTGATCGACAAGGGCGTGGACGTTTTGATCGCCACACCGGGCCGGTTGCTCGATCATTTCGAACGCGGCAAATTGATCCTCTCTGACGTCAAAGTCATGGTGGTGGACGAGGCCGACCGGATGCTCGACATGGGGTTCATCCCCGACATCGAACGCATCTTTGGCCTCACGCCGTTCACCCGCCAAACGCTGTTTTTCTCGGCCACGATGGCACCGGAAATCGAGCGGATCACCAACACCTTCCTGTCGGCCCCGGCTCGCATCGAAGTGGCGCGCCAAGCCACCTCTGGCGAAAACATCGAACAGCATGTGGTGATGTTCAAAGCCTCGCGTCGCGACCGCGCGGCCTCGGAAAAACGTCATCTTTTGCGTACGTTAATCGACCTAGAGGGCGAAAAGCTCGACAATGCAATCGTGTTTTGTAACCGCAAGACCGATGTCGATATCGTCTCGCAATCCCTGAAAAAATACGGCTATGACGCGGCACCAATCCATGGCGATCTGGAGCAAAGTCAACGCAACGCAACATTGGACGGGTTCCGCAACGGCAAATTGAAAATCCTCGTGGCCTCTGATGTGGCCGCGCGCGGTTTGGATGTGCCGTCTGTGACCCATGTGTTCAACTTTGATGTCCCAAGCCACGCCGAGGACTATGTCCACCGGATCGGGCGCACGGGGCGTGCAGGCCGAGATGGCAAAACGATCATGCTCTGTGAGCCGCGCGACGAAAAGAATTTCGCGGATGTGGAACGTCTGATTGGCAAAGAAATCCCGCGTTTGGACAATCCTTTGGGCACCGTTGCCGAGGCGGAGAGCACGACCTCGCATCACGCCCCTGTTGAGGTCAAATCTGAGGACAAACCGAAACGGACCCGCTCGCGCAGCAGCAGAAGCCGCAAATCCGACAAGCCGGAGACGGCGGTTGAGGCGACAGAAGCGAAGGCCTCTGAGAGCCAGACGCAAGAGGCCCCCGAGGCCCGAGAAGAGGCCACTGTGGCGGCAAAGACTGTGGAGGCAAAGCCGGAATCGCGCGCCAGAGAACGCGCTCCGCGTGAACCCCGCGAGCAGCGCGAGCAGCGCACATCACAGGCCGCCTCTGATAGCAAATCCTCCGAGAACCGGGACCGCAACAGCAGTTCGCGCAGCCGCGGTCGGCGCGACGATGATAAAAAGGTTGTGGGTCTGGGCGATCACCTGCCCTCTTTCATTGCATTAAGCTTTGACGAACGCAGCGCCAGTTAAAGCCAAAGCATCCTTTGCAAAAATTCAAAAACCCGCGCCATGGCGCGGGTTTTGTTTTGTGCATTTGCAGATTCGGCCCAAAACCTCCCCGCAGCCAAAACTGCTACGGGGGAAAATTCAATTGGACAGGCGGGAGATCACGATTTGGACCTCCGGCTTTTTGCCGGTCTCTTCATGGGTCGATTTGCGAATGATGCGACGCATCTCTTCTTCGAGTTTGCCGTCATCCGAAAGGGTCTTGGGCTTGGCGCGCATCAGGAATTGGTTCACATCCTCTTCCAACACATCCACCAACGGCGCACGCGACAGGCCGACCTCGGGCAGGCCACGCACTTCGCACCAGCAATCGCCCAAAGGCTCGTTGTCCTCAATGATCACCGTGGCAACAATCAACCCGTTCATGGCCATGCGAATCCGGTCGCGCACAATGCCATCCATCGCGCCGATCTGGATTGACCCATCAAGATACGTCCGCCCGGTTTCGACATATTCAACCACGCGCGGCGCATTGCCCGACAGATCAAGACAGACACCATTCGGCGCAACCACAGCCTGAAACCCGTTGGATTCCGCAAGTTTCGCATGTTCGCGCAGATGGCGGTGTTCGCCGTGCATCGGGATGACGACCTGCGGTTTAACAACCTCGTGCAGGGTCGCAAGATCGGGACGATTGGCGTGACCTGAGACGTGGAACAAGCCATCCTGGTCAGAGATCACATTGACGTCCATCTCGGAAAACGCGTTGACGATCCGACCGACAGAAACTTCGTTGCCAGGGATGGTTTTCGAGGAGAAAATCATCGTGTCACCGGCGGCGAATTTCAGGCCGAGGTATTTGCCACGCGACAATTGTGCGGTCGCCGCACGATGTTCGCCCTGCGACCCGGTGGTCAGCAACATCAGGTTTTCGCGCGGAATATCGGTGGCATTTTCCGGCGACACCGTGGCGGGGAAATCGGAAATGATCCCGGTTTCAATCGCGGCGGTGATCATCCGGCGCATCGCGCGGCCCAAAAGCACCACGGAACGTCCCGCTTTCGCGCCCGCAACAGCCAAGGTTTTGACCCGAGCGATGTTGGAGGCAAATGTCGTGGCGGCGACCATGCCGTCAAGTCCGGCGATCAGCTCGGTGAGCGGGCCGATGACTTCGGATTCAGAGCGGCCAGGATTGGGCGAAAACACGTTGGTGGAATCGCACACCATGGCTTTGATGCCGTCTTTCGACACCTCTTCCCAAAGCGCGCGATCAAAGGCCTCGCCCACCACCGGGGTCTCGTCGAGTTTGAAATCGCCAGTGTGGATGATCCGCCCCGCAGGCGTGTCGATGACCAAGGCCGAGCTTTCGGGGATCGAATGCGAGATCGGCAGGAAGCCGACGGTAAAGGCCCCAACGGTCGTTGTGTCCGGCCATTTCGAGACGGTTTTGATCATCAACTCATCATGACCGTGCTCTTCGAATTTCAGCCGCGCGAGGTGGGCGGTGAAAGCACGGGCATAGATCGGCGCGCCGAGACGGGGCCAAAGATGACCGACCGCGCCAACGTGATCCTCATGCGCATGGGTGATGAAAATAGCGTCGATCCGGTCCTTGCGCTCCACCAGCCACGCAATGTCGGCAAAGATGAGATCGACACCGGGGGTGCCATCCATCGAGGGGAACGTCACGCCGAGATCGACGACGATATAGCGTTCGCTGCCCGCCGGGCCATAGCCGTACACATAACAGTTCATGCCGATTTCGCCGGCGCCGCCTAACGGGAGGTAAAGAAGTCTATCGCTCATATGTTGCCCTGATCCTTATTATATTGGTGAATGACCACGAGGCCGCGAATGGTCAGGAATTCGTCAAATGCGTCAAAGAGTTTGTGGCCCTGATTGAACAAAGGCGCAAGGCCTCCGGTGGCGATGACTTGCATCGGGCGGTCATATTCGACCTTAATCCGGTTACAGGTTTCGCGCACGAGGCCGACATAGCCCCAAAATACCCCCGATTGCATACAGGCCACCGTGTTGGTGCCAATCACTTTATCCGGCATGGTCACGTCCACATGCGGCAATGCTGCGGCTTTGAGGTGCAGGGATTCAAGCGAGGTGTTGACGCCGGGCGAAATCACGCCGCCGACATAAGCGCCATCTTCGGCCACGACATCAAATGTGGTGGCCGTGCCGAAATCAACCACGATCAGATCGCCACCGAATGTATCAAACGCGGCGGCGGAGTTGACCAGACGGTCGGGGCCGACCGTTGTCCCCTCGTCCACACGCGGCGCATGGGGCAAAAGACATTCGGGTTTGCCGACCACAAGGGGACGACAATCGAAGTAACGATTGGCCAGAACCCGCAGGTTAAACACCACCCGCGGCACGGTGGAGGAAATGATCACCTCGGTGATGTCGGCCTCGATTTTTTGAAAATTCATCAAGGTCGCCAGCCAGACATAATATTGATCCGCCGTGCGTTGATGTTCGGTCGAGGTGCGCCATGTGGCGATGAAATCGGTTCCGTCCCAGATGGAAAAGACGGTGTTGGTGTTGCCGGTGTCGATACAGAGAAGCATTTAAAAATAAACCTCAGCGGCGGGGATGGTGAGTTTGCCATTGGATGTGGCGAGCACAAGATTGCCAAAGGCATCGACGGTTTCAAACGTGCCATGATGCTCTTCGCGCATGGTACGCGCCCGGATCGGTTGGCCCAAACGCGCGGCCCGCGCGAGCCAGGCGGTGCGGATCGGCGCAAAGCCATAGGTGACAAATTGCGCCTCCCAATGGGCGTAAGCGGGGGCAAGCAGGTCCAGAAAGTCTTCGGGCACAACCAGAGCGCCGGTTTCATCCGCCAAGGAGACCGGGGCCACCGCGCCCTCTTCAAGCTGTGCCGGAACAGGGGCCGCAACAAGATTGATGCCAATGCCGATGGCCAAATGCACGGGCCCACGTTCCAAAAGGATGCCCGCGACCTTGCCGCCATTGAGCAAAACGTCATTGGGCCATTTCAGTGAAAACGGATCGGTCCGCCCGGTGGCGGCGACGAAAGCGTCATAAAGCGCAAGCGAGGCCACGAAGGAGCGCAAAGCCACCAATTCTGGCCGTTCCGTTGGAAACATCAGCAAGGTGGCGGCAAAATTGCCCTCGGGCATGGCCCAGGCCCGACCGCGCCGACCGTGGGCGGCGGTTTGCGACAGGGCCAAAATCCATTGCGAAAATGTGGAAGAGGCCGCGACACGCGCGGCCTCCGACATGGTGCTGTCCACGGAGGGCAGGACGGTGCGCCCTACCCCTTCGGGCCATCTGTACAGATTATTTGACAAGGGCTTCGGCCGCGAGCGCAGCCATGCCATCGACGCCAAACATATTGACGATCCCGACCAACATGATCAGCGCAGAGAGGGTCAACAGCGCAAAGGTCACCGGCGAAGACACTTTGTCCAAAGGATCGGTCTCAACGCCAAAATACATGTAATAGACGATGCGCAGGTAGTAGAAGGCACCGATCACCGATGCGATCACACCGAAGATGGCGAGGTAGATGAGACCTGCCCCCCAAGCGGCCTGAAGCACGGCCAGTTTCCCGAAGAACCCGAGCATCGGCGGCACACCGGCGAGCGAGAACATCAGCACCAGCAAAGCCAGAGCCTTGGCCGGGGAATTGCGCCAATACAAGTTCAGCGAGGCGATGTCTGTGACCGGCTGGCCATCGCGTTCCATGGTCATGATAAAGGCGAAGGTGCCGATGTTCATGGTGACATAGATCGCCATGTAGATCAGCGCCGATTGCACACCTTCGGCATTGCCCGCCGCCAGACCCATAAGCGCAAAGCCCATGTGGGAGATCGAGGAATAGGCCATCAGGCGTTTGATGTTGGTCTGACCGATCCCGGCAATCGCGCCCAAGAACATCGAGGCCACGGCGATGACCGCAAGCACCTGTTGCCAGTCGGCGGTGATGCCACCAAAGGCGTCATGCAACACGCGGGCGAAAAGAGCCATCGCGGCCAATTTCGGCGCGGTGGCGAAAAAGGCGGTGGTCGGTGTCGGAGCACCCTCGTAGACGTCCGGGGTCCACATGTGGAACGGCACAGCGGAAACTTTGAATGCCAGACCGGTCATGATGAAGACGAGACCAAAGAGCACCCCGAGCGGCGCGTCAACAGAGACGACCGAGAGGATACCGGCGAAAGACGTGGTGCCGGCAAAGCCGTAGACCAAGGACGACCCGTAGAGCAAAAGCCCGGACGAGAGCGAGCCCAGCACGAAATATTTCAGACCCGCTTCGGTCGATTTCACGCTGTCACGGCGGAAGGACGCGATGACATACAAGGACAGCGACATCAGCTCCAAGCCCAGGTAGAGCGCCATCAAATCGCCTGCAGAGACCATCACCATCATGCCGATTGTCGAGAACAGCACAAGGATCGGATATTCGAATTTGGCGAAGCCGCGTTTGTCGAGGAAGTCATAAGACATCACCAAAACGGCGGCCCCGGCCAAGAGGATGCCAACCTTGCCAAAGCGCGAGAAGGCGTCGTCAATGAACATGCCGTGGAAGGCCGGGGTGGCCCCGCCCCCGCCCAAACCGATGAGCAAAGCAACAATGACAAAGACCGCAGCCGTCACCCAGGTGATCAGCCCCGCCAGTTTGTCTTTGCCGGTGTAGACCGCGAAGAGGAGCGCGAGCATGCCGTAAATGGCAAGCAAGGTTTCTGGGAGGACGATGGAGAAATCGTTGGAGGTCATGGTCCTGATCCCTTAGTGGCTTGCCGCTTCGACGACCAGATCGGCCGGCAGAGCTGCGTGATAATTGTCGATGAGGGCGGTGACCGACGGGCTGATGATATCCAGCACCAGCGCGGGGTAAACGCCCAGGAGAAGGGTCATGGCAATCAGCGGCGCAAAGATCCATTTTTCGCGCGCGCTCAGATCGGTGATCGCCTTGAGGCTTTCTTTGATCAGATCGCCCAAGACCACGCGGCGGTAGAGCCAAAGCGCGTAAGCGGCGGAGAAGATCACGCCCGAGGTCGCGACCAGCGCGATCCACGTATTGGCCTGATACATGCCGATGAGGGTGAGGAATTCACCGACGAAGCCCGAGGTGCCCGGCAGGCCGACGTTGGCCATGGTGAAGAACATGAACACCAGCGCGTAGGCGGGCATCCGGTTCACCAGACCGCCAAAGGCGTCGATCTCACGGGTGTGCATCCGCTCATAGATCACGCCAACGCAAAGGAAGAGCGCACCAGAGACAAAGCCGTGCGAGATCATTTGAAAGATCGCACCATCGAGGCCTTGTTGGTTCAGCGAAAAGATACCGGCAGTGACATAGCCCATATGCGCGACCGAGGAATAGGCGATGAGCTTTTTCATGTCCTCTTGCACCAAGGCCACCAGCGAGGCGTAGACAATCGCGATCACCGAGAGGACCATGACGAAATCGGCCAGATTGGCGGAGGCCACCGGGAACATCGGGATCGAGAAGCGCAGGAAGCCGTAGCCGCCCATTTTCAACAGGATCGCCGCCAGAACCACGGAGCCCGCCGTCGGGGCCTGAACGTGGGCGTCGGGCAACCAGGTGTGCACCGGCCACATCGGCATTTTCACCGCGAAAGAGGCGAAGAAGGCCAGGAACGCGAGGGTTTGGAAACCGCCAACGATGTTAAAGCCCAGCACCTTGATCGTCTCGGAAGAGAAATCATGGGCCAGCAATTGCACGATGTCGGTGGTGCCTGCGTCGATATACATCGCAACCATCGCCACCAACATGAGCACCGAGCCCAAGAAGGTGTAGAGGAAGAATTTGAACGCCGCGTAGATGCGGTTTTTGCCGCCCCAAATGCCGATGATCAGGAACATCGGCATCAGGCCGCCTTCGAAGAACAGGTAGAACAGCATCAGGTCGAGCGCACAGAACACGCCAAGCATAAGCGTTTCCAACAACAGAAACGCGATCATGTATTCCTTGACCCGCAGCTTCACATCCCACGCGGACCAGATCGCCAAAGGCATCAAAGCTGTGGTGAGCATGACGAACAGGACCGAAATCCCGTCGACGCCCATTTTGTACTTCATCCCCATGATCCACTCAGCTTCTTCGACCATCTGAAAGCCGGTGTCAGACGCATCGAAGCCAAAGAGAATAAAGAGCGAGATCACAAAGGTGATGACGGTGGCAAACAGCGCAAGCCGTTTGGCGTTCAGTTGCGCCACCGCATCATCGCCCCGCAAAAACAGCGCGAGAACAAGAGCCGCCACAGTGGGCAGGAAGGTGACAAAGGAGAGGACGTTATCCATTAGTGTGTCCCCCCGTTGATCGACATCCAGGTAATCAAGATCACAATCCCCAAGACCATGCTAAATGCATAGGTAAAGATAAAGCCCGACTGCGCCCGGCCAGCAAGGCGGGTGAAGAAGGGCACGATGCCCATGGCGACGCCGTTGATCGCACCGTCAATGGTGTCCTCGTCGCCGCGTTTCCAAAAGAACCGACCCAGCGCCAAAAACGGGCGCACGATGAGCGCATCATAGATCTCGTCGAAATACCATTTGTTCAGCAAGAACCGGTAGGCGACGGGTTGGCTGTCGGCCAGACGTTTCGGCAGGCTCGGGCTTTTGATGTAGAAAATCCAAGCGGTGATGAAGCCGATGAGCATCGCGATGAAGGGCGAGACCTTGACCCAGGTCGGCGCGTGGTGCGCGTCATCAAGCACGGTGTTCTCTGGCCCAACAAAGATCGCACCCTGCGGGGCGGAGCCTGTCGCGGCCACCGCTTCGCCATGTGCCGCAGGAGCGGCAGCTTCACCATGCGCCGGAGCCGCTTCGCCCTCGGCCATGGCCACTTCATGTTGCATGGGAAGACCGAAGAATTCGGTGAATGTCTCATGATCGCCAAAGAAGCTGTTGTACCAGATCATCCCACCGAACACCGCACCCAGCGCCAAGACGCCAAGCGGCACCAGCATGACAAGCGGGCTTTCATGGGCATGATCATGGGCCTGATGATCGCCACGGGCTTTGCCGTAGAAGGTCATGAAAATCAGACGCCACGAGTAGAAGGACGTGAACAGCGCCGCGATGACCAGCATCCAGAAGGCATAGCCCACACCGGAGGCATAAGCGCTTTCGATGATGGCGTCTTTCGACAGGAAGCCCGCGAAGCCAAAATGCGTCAACGGAATGCCGACCCCGGTGATCGCCAGCGTACCAATGATCATCATCCAGAAGGTGAACGGGATTTTCTTACGCAGCGCGCCATAATTGCGCATGTCTTGTTCGTGGTGCATCGCGTGGATCACGGACCCCGCCGACAAGAACAACATGGCTTTAAAGAAGGCATGCGTCAAAAGGTGGAACATCGCCGGACCATAAGCGCCGACACCTGCGGCCACGAACATGTAGCCGAGTTGCGAACAGGTCGAATAGGCGATGACGCGTTTGATGTCGTTTTGCACAAGGCCGACGGTGGCGGCAAAAAACGCCGTGGTGGCCCCGATGTAGATCACGAACATCTGCGCTTGCGGCGCGTATTCAAAGATCGGCGACATGCGGCAGACCAGGAACACACCGGCGGTGACCATGGTCGCGGCGTGGATGAGAGCGGACACAGGCGTCGGGCCTTCCATCGCGTCCGGCAACCATGTGTGCAAGAACAACTGCGCCGATTTGCCCATCGCGCCGACGAACAACAGGAATGCGATCAGATTGGCCGCGTTCCAGTCGGTCCAGAGGAAATGCAATTGCGTTTGGGCCAACATCGGACCCGCGGCAAAGACATCGTCCAAACGAATGCTGTCGGTGAGGAAGAACAATGCAAAGATGCCGAGAGAAAAGCCAAAGTCACCCACACGGTTGACGATAAAGGCTTTCATCGAGGCGGCCCCGGCAGAGGGCTTTTTGAAATAAAAGCCGATCAGCAGGTAAGAGGCCAGCCCCACGCCTTCCCAGCCAAAGAACATTTGGGCGAGATTGTCGGCGGTGACCAGCATCAACATGGCGAAGGTGAAGAGCGAGAGATAGGCAAAGAAGCGCGCGCGGTACGGTTCGCTGTCTTTGAAATTCTCGTCATGGGCCATGTAGCCGAAGGAGTAGAGGTGCACGAGGGCGGAGACCGTGTTGACCACAATCAACATGATCGCGGTGAGACGGTCGACCCGGATGCCCCAATCAACCGACAGCGCCCCGGATTCAATCCAGCGCAGCACGGTGATGTGATGCGTTTGCCCGTCATGGCCGAGGAACACGACCCAAGACAGCAAAGCCGCCAAGAACAAAAGACCCGTGGTCAGATATTGCGCGCTCTTTTCGCCAATCACACGCCAGCCAAAGCCCGCGATGATCGCGCCCACAAGAGGCGCAAAAAGGATGATCGTTTCCATGGACTTTACCCTTTCATCACGTTGACGTCTTCGACGTCGATCGTGCCGCGGTTGCGGAAGAAGCTCACAAGAATGGCCAACCCGATCGCCGCTTCAGCGGCGGCCACGGTGAGCACCAGCATCGTGAAAATCTGCCCCGTCAAATCCCCGAGATACGAGGAGAAAGCGACAAGGTTGATATTGACCGACAGCAGGATCATCTCGATGGACATCAAAATGATGATGACGTTCTTTCGGTTCAAAAAGAGCCCGAAAATGCCGATGACAAACAGCGCCGCTGCGACTGTCAGGTAATGTTCAAGTCCGACCATGCCGTCCCTCAGTTCTTTCTCTCACGCCGCGTATCGCGGCTTTTGGTTCAGGGCGCGCTGCGCTCAGGCGCGCCCTTCGTAATTTCGTCAGGCAGGCTTAAAGCCCCTGCCCCGGTTTGACGTCCTTGAGTTCCATGGCTTTGCCCGGATCGCGGTACATCTGTTGCAACACGTTTTGGCGTTTGACGTCCGAACGGTGGCGCAGCGTCAATACGATGGCACCGATCATCGAGACCAAAAGCACCAGACCCGCAAGTTGGAACAACATCAGATATTGGTCATACATCAACAGGCCCAAAGCGGCGGTGTTGTGGATCTCTGCCGCGTCCGGCGTCACCGACTGGCGCAGCGCCTGTGCGCCCTCGGCCGTGGTCCAGTCACCAAAGGCAAGGCCCATCTGCAACAGCAACACCACACCGATCAGCAAAGCAAACGGCAGGTATTTCGCCATCCCGGCTTTCAACTCGGCAAAGTCCACGTCCAACATCATCACCACGAAGAGGAACAGAACCATGACGGCCCCGACATAGACGATGATCAACAACATCGCGACGAATTCCGCGCCCAACAGCACGAAAAGCCCGGAGGCCGAAAGGAAGGTCAGGATCAGCCAAAGCACCGAATGCACCGGGTTTTTGGAAACCACGGTGAACAGCCCGGCCACCAACATCACGATGGCGAAGGTGTAAAAAGCGAAATCTACGACAGTCATTCACTGCCCTCCTGCGTCTCGGAGAAGACGGCCTGCGCCAACTCCAGTGCCTTTGACATTGCGGGCACACCGCCCAACATCGACATTTGATAGATCACTTCCGCGATCTCCTTTTGTGTAGCCCCCGCTTGTATCGCGTGGCGCACGGTCATTTTAAACGGAACCTCGGCCTGAGCTCCCAAAACCGTTTGCCCGGCAAGCACGACGAGCAGGCGGGTTTTGGCATCCAAGCCGTCCTTGTTGAACGCATTTCCCCAAAACATTTCCAACTGTTCCTTCGACATGGTCGGGAACAGTTTGTCGAACGCCGGCATCTGGAAATTTTCCAAAGCCGGATTGAAAGAGGCGGCCATCTTTTGGCTTTGCTCAATCATCTCTGCGAAAAGTTTGGTGAAATCATTCATGGGGATCCCTTACCGATACGGTGCATCCAATTCGAGGTTACGGGCAATTTCCGCTTCCCACACCTCGCCGTTTTCAAGCAGTTTTTCCTTGTCGTAAAACAGCTCTTCGCGGGTCTCCGTGGCGAATTCGAAATTTGGACCTTCGACGATGGCATCCACCGGACAGGCCTCTTGGCAGAAGCCGCAATAGATGCATTTCGTCATGTCGATGTCATAGCGCGTGGTGCGGCGCGAGCCGTCCTCGCGCGGTTCGGCATCAATGGTGATCGCCTGCGCCGGGCAAATCGCTTCGCACAGTTTACAGGCAATGCAACGCTCTTCGCCGTTCGGATAGCGACGCAACGCATGTTCCCCCCGGAAGCGAGGCGACAACGGCCCCTTTTCATGCGGGTAGTTGATCGTCGCTTTCGGCGCAAAGAAATACCGCAACCCGATTTTGAAACCGGCAATGATGTCGGTCATCAGGAAGTATTTCACAGCGCGGCTGTAGTCGAAGGGAGTGTCGGTTTGAGCCATGATCAGCCTCCAATCGCCCAGCGGGCATAGAACCCACCGAAGACTTCGAATTTTGCAAGGAATGCCACCAGAACGACCCAGAACAGCGACAGCGGCAGGAAGACTTTCCAACCAATGCGCATCAATTGATCGTAGCGGTAGCGCGGCACGATGGCTTTGACCATCGAGAAGATAAAGAAGAAGAACAACATCTTGCCGACGAGCCAGAGGATACCGTCCGGCAGGAATTCAACCGGGGAGTTCCAGCCGCCGAAGAACAGGATCGACACAAGCGCGCACATCAGCACCACGGCCATCAATTCGCCCATCATGAACAACAAAAACGGCGTGGAGGAATATTCAACCTGATAGCCCGCGACGAGTTCCGATTCCGCTTCGGGCAAATCGAACGGCGGGCGGTTGGTTTCGGCCAGGGCGGAGACGAAGAACAACACCACCATCGGGAAATGCGGCAACCAGTACCAAGAGAAAATCCCGGCCCCGTCCTGCGCGGCGACGATGTCGCCAAAGTTCATCGAGCCGGTGGAGATGACCACACCGATGATGATCAAGCCGATGGAGACCTCATAGGAAATCATCTGCGCCGCAGAGCGCAGCGCGCCCAAGAACGGGTATTTCGAGTTCGACGCCCAACCGCCCATGATCACGCCGTAAACCTCAAGCGAGGAGATGGCGAAGATATAAAGGATCGCTACGTTCAAATCGGCAATCACCCAACCCTCGTTCCATGGGATCGCAACCCAGGCGATACAGGCGGTGACAAAGGTGATCATCGGCGCGAGGTAAAAGACAAATTTGTCCGCCCCCGCAGGCACAACCACCTCTTTCACGATGTATTTGATAAAGTCCGCAAAGGACTGCAACAAACCAAAGATGCCCACGATATTGGGGCCTTTACGCATCTGGACCGCAGCCCAGATTTTACGGTCGCCATACATCAAGAAGGCGAGTGCGACGAACAAAGGCACCAAGACCAACAGACATTGTCCGAGGACCAGGAGCGCAATGCCCAGATTTGTTGTCGTGAAAAATTCGACCATGTCTTAGCCTCTCACACCATCGGTATTCTATTTTCCCGGCAGTTTGCCACCACGACCTCAGCGTCGAGTTTGCTTACACCATCGGGGAGCGCTGGCGAGATGGTGTAAACAGCATCCGCGCGCCAAATTCCAGCCTCTTGTGCGACATTCGTGCGCACATGTCGTGCAAATCCGAAACCACGGATCAGCGTATATTGCGCGGCGGCGCATTCTGCATAAGCCACCACATTTTTTTCGCCCTCATGGCCCCGAAAGGACACAAGAAAATTGACCAGATCACCGTCCAAAAGCCGGGTCTCAACACCAAGATACTCACGCGCCTGCGCCGCACGGCCCACCTGCGCGTTCGGGGTCGCAGGAGCCGCCATCGCACAGCCCGCAAGCGGGATGAGCGCAGCCAGCGCCAGCGCCTGAACGGCGGTGGGATATGCGGTGGGTGCGGTCATTATTCCGCAGCCATTGCTGTGTCTTTGCGGGCTTTCGCCTGCGCCGACAGTTCGGCCATCAATACGGATGCCCGTGCGATCGGGTTGGTCAGGTAGAAATCCTTGACCGCATTGCGGAAGGTCGCGGTGCCAAGTTTTTTGGCGGCCAGCGCCGACCATGCGTTCTCAGCCACCTCGTCGATCCGCGCCAGATGCGGCACCTCAGCGATCAAAGCGTTACGCAGTTGCGCCAGTGAGTCGTAGCCCAATTTGGCCCCGACTTCCGCAGACAACGCCCGGATGATCGCCCAGTTTTCTTTCGCCTCGCCCGGAGGGAAGGCGGCGCGCAGCGCAAGCTGCGGACGGCCTTCGGTGTTGACGAACACCCCGTTTTCTTCGGTATAGGCCGCAGCCGGCAGGATCACGTCAGCGCGGTGCGCGCCGCGGTCGCCGTGGCTGCCTTGGTAGATGACAAACGCGCCCTCGCCCACTTCGACCTCATCCGCGCCGAGGTTGTAGATCGCTTCGGCCCCGTCGAGCGCCGCCGCAAGGCCGCCCTCGGTGGTGGCATTCACATCCATCGCACCGACGCGCGAAGCGGCGGTGTGCAGGATCATCAGCTTGGATTTGGTGGCTTCCGCCAGTTTCATCGCGGCGGCCAAAACGGCCTCGCCATCGGCTTCGTTGATTGCGCCTTGGCCGACGATCACGAGTGAAGGCTGTTCCAACACCGCGCCATAGTCTTTGTTCAAAAGGCTGTCCAAAGCCGCACGGTCGGTGCCGACATGGGCATATTTATAGGTCAGGTCAACGGCTTCTCCGACCAGACCGATATTGGCGCCATTGGCCCAAGCACGGCGGATACGGGCGTTCAACACCGGCGCTTCGTCGCGCGGGTTGGTGCCGATGAGTTGGATGAATTTCGCATCATCAATGTCGGCGATCGTCGCGGTGCCGGCATAGGCGGCGCGGTTGCCCGCAGGGAGTTTCGCGCCATCAATGCGGCATTCAATCGAGCCCCCCAGAGTTTCAACCATCTGTTTGAGCGCGAAAACCGCCTCAACCGGGGCCAAATCACCCACCAGAGCGGTGACTTTTTTGCCCTTGAGACCAACGGCGGCGGCGGAGAGCGCCTCAGCCCAGGTGGCTTTGCGCAGTTTACCGTTTTCGCGGATGTACGGCGTGTCCAAACGCTGACGACGCAGACCGTCCCAAACGAAACGGGTCTTGTCGGAAATCCATTCTTCGTTCACGCCATCATGGTTGCGCGGCAAGATGCGCATCACTTCGCGCCCCTTGGTGTCAATGCGGATGTTGGACCCAAGCGCGTCCATCACGTCGATGGATTCGGTCTTGGTCAATTCCCACGGACGGGCGGTGAAGGCGTAGGGTTTCGAGGTCAGCGCACCGACCGGGCAAAGATCAATGATGTTGCCCTGAAGGTTCGAAACCAGTGTTTCGTTCAGATAAGAGGTGATTTCGGCATCTTCGCCGCGCCCGGTCTGGCCCATCTGGGTGATGCCCGCGACCTCGGTCGTAAAGCGCACACAGCGGGTGCAGGAAATGCAGCGCGTCATCGTGGTCGCGACGAGCGGGCCAAGATCAAGATCCTCGGTCGCGCGTTTCGGTTCGCGGTAGCGCGAGAAATCCACACCATAGGCCATGGCTTGGTCCTGCAAATCGCATTCGCCACCCTGGTCGCAAATCGGACAATCGAGCGGGTGGTTGATCAGCAGGAATTCCATCACCCCTTCGCGGGCCTTTTTGACCATCGGCGAATTGGTTTTCACCACCGGCGGCGCGCCCTCCGGCCCCGGACGCAAATCTTTGACCTGCATCGCGCAGCTTGCGGCGGGTTTCGGCGGGCCGCCGACGACTTCGACCAGACACATGCGGCAGTTGCCCGCAATAGAGAGCCGTTCGTGGTAGCAAAACCGCGGCACTTCGACACCAGCCTGTTCGCAGGCCTGAAGCAGTGTCAGGCGCGGATCGACCTCGATCTCGGTCCCGTCAATGATGATTTTGCGCGTATCTGCCATGTTCTAATCACCTGTTTTTCATGAGTTTGCCAAGCGCTGTCTTGCCCGCAATCTCAGCTGTTCCAAAGGCACAGAGCGCCTTTGTATTGTTAGGATTGACACCGCGCGCCGACAGCATGTCGTCCGCCGCTTGTGCCAGTTGCGCAAGATAGGATTCGTCACGCAGCAAAATGATTTGAGCCGAGCCATACCCGGTCTCGTCGATATAGGCGACCATCTCAGCCGTCTGTTTTTTAAGCTGCGCCTTGCGCGGCGCAATCGTGTCACACTCTGAAATCAACCGGGTCGAAATCAGTGACTGAACCATGATCTCTTTGACCTTGGCATCCTCGGTGATCAGCTTTTGCGCCTGCGCCACTGCGGGCGCGGCCAAAAGCGCCATCGCGACCAAAGCAGCATGATATGTCAAACGCGCACTCATGATTTGTCCTTCAAAAATGACCCAATGATCGAGCCGCGTGCAATCTCCGATGCGCCAAAGGCACAAAGCCCCTCCGATGTGGTCGGGTCAAAGCCAGAGGCGCGAATATAGGCGGTTCCAAGGTCGCGAATGCGCGCCTCTTCGGCGTCGCTATCGACATAGGCGCGGATTTCATCGTCCGAATAGCCCAGGGCGGAGGCTCTGTTTTTCAGCCCCCACAGAAAGGACAGGCCTTTCATTTTCTTCACGTCGATGGTCGGGCATTCATCCGCGACCTCAATCGCGAGCCCTGCCCAAAGCATGTTTTGGTCAATCTCTTTGACCTCGCGCAGAGGCGGCAGATCGGCTGCGGCCACAGGTCCAGCGATCATGGGCCCCGCGATCAAGGCAAAGGCAAAAGCGATATGTTTGAAAGATGTCATCGGGTCACTCCGCGGCTATGGGCCGACAGCTTTTCGTTTTGAAAAGCGTGGCCTGCGTCAGATACGACCAGCCAAAGGCATGGTCGCTGTCCCCATGTGTGTCTTTGTAGGCAAGGCGTTCGAGCGCCTCGTCCAATGTGGGCTTGTGCCCTTTCTCGACAAACCACATCACAAAATGCTGTTTGCCCATGATCTCAAACCACTCTTGGCGGCGGTCATAAAATTGTTTGTGGACCGTATTAAAGACGAAGTTTTCCAAAGATTGGACATCTTCCCACACGGTCAGGTTGGAGACGAATTGCGCATCTCCGCCGATGGCGGTTTCGGTGTTTCCAGTGCCCGGTTCGCCCGAGCCCTCCATCATCCACACGAAACCCGGCATCCGTTTGCCAAGCCCGTTGATCCGGTCCAGCGCGCCCATGAACTCCGCCACGCGCGGATCATCGGTGGGCGCGATAAGACGCCCAACGTTGAGTTCTCCGATATGGTGGGTCGAGGTCATGGTCGGTTCAGTTCCAGTTCAGAATACCCGGGATGGTCCGGCGTTGAAGCCCGCCCTGATCCCAGAAAACATGTGCATGATTGTCTTGGTTGATCTGCATCGCCACCAGTTTGAAATTGCCCTGCGGCAAAAGCGATCCGGTCGCCACATCGAAGCGACGTCCATCCGGTTGCATGCAGCGGAAAGAGACGTTTCCGGTGTCCCCCTTGATCTTGTATTCGATCTCTTTCCCGGTCTTGAGCGACACGCGACCCGTGGTGCCAAAGACTTGACAGGTGGTGCCTTTCGGGAAGTGCCCGAAGTCGACGGTCAAGGTTACCGGCTCCGCAAAAGCAGGCGCCGCGAGACCGAGCGTCAGAAGGGAAAGAAGGGCGAGGCGTTTCATCACGTCACTTACTCCGCCGCCATGGCGCCCATGCGCCCGGTTTTCTTGGCTTTAATCCGGTCTTCGATCTCTTCGCGGTAGTGGCGGATGAGACCTTGGATCGGCCAGGCGGCGGCGTCGCCAAGCGCACAAATGGTGTGGCCTTCGACCTGTTTCGTGACATCAAGCAACATGTCGATCTCTTCGATCTCCGCATCACCCGTCACCAAACGATCCATGACGCGCATCATCCAACCCGTGCCTTCGCGGCAGGGCGTACATTGACCACAGCTCTCGTGTTTGAAAAACGACGCCAAGCGCCACACGGCTTTGATCACATCGACAGAGTTGTCCATGATGATCATACAGCCGGTGCCGAAAGAGGATTTATTCTCCCGCATCCAGTCGAAATCCATGATCGCGCCGTCAAGCGCATCTTTCGGCAAGATCGGGCAGGACGCCCCACCCGGAATGATGGCTTTGAGATTGTCCCAACCGCCGCGAATGCCACCACCGTGGCGTTCGATCAACTCGCGCACCGGCATGGACATCGAGTCCTCGAACACGCAAGGGGTGTTGACGTGGCCGGTGAGGGCAAACAATTTGGTGCCAACGTTGTTCGGACGTCCAAAGGACGAGAACCACTCCGCGCCGCGCCGCAGAATGGTCGGGACAACGGCAATTGATTCCACGTTGTTCACTGTGGTCGGGCACCCATAAAGACCCGCGCCCGCCGGGAAGGGCGGTTTCATCCGCGGCATGCCCTTTTTGCCCTCAAGGCTTTCGAGCAACGCGGTTTCTTCACCACAGATATAGGCCCCTGCCCCGTGGTGCAGGTAGACGTCGAAATCATAGCCGGATTTGCAGGCATTGCGACCGATCAGACCGGCATCATAGGCTTCATCAATCGCCGCCTGAAGCGCCTCACGTTCGCGGATATATTCGCCGCGAATGTAGATATACGCGGCACAAGCGCCCATGGCGAACCCGGCGATCAGCGCACCTTCGACCAGCGTATGCGGGTCGTGACGCATGATTTCGCGGTCCTTACAGGTCGCGGGTTCGGATTCATCGGCGTTGATGACCAAATAGGCCGGACGCCCGTCGGACTCTTTCGGCATAAACGACCATTTGAGACCCGTCGGGAAACCCGCACCGCCACGACCCCGCAGGCCGGAGGCCTTCATCTGGTCGATGATCCAATCCCGGCCATTGGCCATGATGCCAGCCGTGCCATCCCAGTGGCCACGCTTTTGCGCGCCCGCAAGGCTACGGTCATTCATGCCGTAGAGGTTGGTAAAGATCCGATCCTGATCCTTGAGCATAGCTCTCGTCCCTTCAGTCCTGCTGACGCCGGTCGCGCCAGATCTGATAAATCACCACAAACGCCCAGACAAATGCCGCGAGCGCTGCCAGATCGAGGAGAAAAACGAAACGCGTTTGCATCGCGAATTTCCCACCCAACCATTGCGCCCCGAGCCACACCAGCATCGTCACGGCGATCACCACGGAGACCATCCGTGCCTTCTTCGCCAATGCTTGGTCTTTATCGGGGGCCATATTTCTTCCTTAGTAGACGTCGCCCTTTTGGACGCGTTTCGAAAACTCTGTCTCGCCGCCTGCGGCAAGGATTTTGGCCTGTTCGGCCCATTTGCTCAGCTGTGCCGCCGAGGTGCCTTTGAGTGCCGCCCCCAGTTCTTCGATCTCGGCGGCACTCAAGGCCGCAACCTGGGCGAAGGTCACGATGCCACGTTCATGCAGTTGCACCTCGATCTTCGGCCCCACGCCTTTGATCGCTTTCAGGTCATCCGCACCATCGCCAGCAACAGCCACCTCGGCCACGGTCTCTGCGACTGGCTCAACGACCGTTTCGGCCACAGTTTCAACCGCAGGCTCATCCGCAACAGGCCTTGCCCGTTCCGAGGCGGCCGCCGCGGCTGAACGGACCTCGCGCGTGTCCGCCGCGTGATGCTCCACCGCAATCTCCGGTGCCGCAGACATCGGTTCATCGCCCACGGAAGTCGCCGCCATCAGGCCAGCCGTGGTCACATCCGCCTCAGGATGACCGTTGTCCACGGAACGCATTGTCTGCGTGTCCTCAGTCTCCGTGTCCTCATACCAGCCGATCCACAACAGGATCGCCACCAAAAGCGCCACAAGAACGCCAACGATCAAAGAGGCCGCCGTGGAATAGCCCGCAATCCACAACAGCGCCATAAAGGCCAAAACGCCTATGATGGCTGAAATCAGCCCAATCTTAAGGGTTTTCCCCGAAGTCGTCTCAGTCATCGCATCGCTCCTTTAATCCCTGTTGGTTCAATACCATACGGGCCTTTTGGCCTCTTAGGTCAGTCGTATTTGGCGCGTTTGGAAAACTCGGTGCTGCCGCCTGCCGCCAAAATCTTGGCTTGATCGACCCAACCGTCGCGCGCAATGCGGCCTTTGAATTTCAGGTTTTCATCGACCCATTCAATTTCCTCAGCGGTCCATTTGGCAATTTGGTCGAAATGCCAGAATCCCATGGCATTCAACGTTTCTTCCAATTTCGGGCCCACACCTTTGAGCATCTTGAGATCATCGGCCCCGGCTTTGCGCGGGGCTTTCATGGTGCGGGGTTTCTTTTGCGCGGGCGCGTCTGCCGCAGCGGCGTCAACCTTAGGCGCAACGTCTTTCGGCGCAGCTTTCGGGGCCGCCCTCTTCGCCTCGGCCACCTGTTGCACGGCGGATTTCGCCGGTGCTGCGGGTTTCGGCGGGGTCGGTTTTGATCCGCCTTTGGAAATCCACGGCGTCAACAGCGGCACTTCTGTGCCGTCGATGCGTTTGATCGTGTCGCCAATGTCCACTGCGCGCTGCACGGAGCCGTTGTACTGTGTGCCCGTGCCTTTGTACTCGGCCAAAGTCACCAATTCACCCGCAGGCTCAGAGGAGAAACGGCCAGTTTGAGAGCCGGGAAGCGGCACGTTGCCAGCGGCCATGTCGTCCAAGAGTTTGGAGAAATTCTCCGCCGTCAGGTCTTCATAATAGTCTTTGCCGATCTGAGCCATTGGCGCGTTGGCGCAAGCGCCCAGACATTCGACCTCTTCCCACGAAAACTTGCCATCGGCAGAGACCGTGTGCGGTTTGGGAGAGATTTTTTCTTTGCACACAGAGATGATGTCGCCAGAGCCACAAATCATACAGGTGGTGGTGCCACAGACCTGAATATGCGCCACCGAACCCACGGGCGCGAGTTGGAACATGAAATAGAAGGTCGCGACTTCGAGCACGCGAATATAGGGCATGCCCAACATATCCGCGACCGTTTCCAGCGCCGGTTTGGTCAACCAACCGGTCTGTTCCTGCGCCCGCCACAACAGCGGGATGACCGCAGAGGCCTGACGCCCTTCGGGATATTTCGCGATTTGGCCCTCGGCCCAGGCAAGGTTTGCCGGGGTGAATGCGAAAGAGGCCGGTTGTTCATGATAAAGACGGCGCAGCATTAGCGGTCGACCTCCCCAAACACGATGTCCATGGTGGCGATGAGAGCGGAGACGTCAGCCAATTGGTGACCTTTCGCCATATGATCCATCGCCTGCAAATGTAGATAGCCGGGCGCGCGCAGTTTGGCGCGGTAGGGTTTGTTGGTGCCGTCCGAGACCATATAGACCCCGAATTCGCCTTTGGGCGCTTCGACGGCGGCATACACTTCGCCCTCGGGCAATTTGAAACCCTCGGTGTAGAGTTTGAAGTGGTGGATGAGCGCCTCCATCGAGGTTTTCATCTCAGCCCGCTTTGGTGGAGTCAATTTGCCGCGCGCCAAAACATCGCCTTGGTTTTCCGGCAATTGCAGCAGGGCCACTGCCTGTTTGATGATCTTGGTCGACTCGTACATTTCCTGCATCCGGCACAGGTAACGATCATAGCAATCGCCATTGGTGCCGACCGGAATTTGGAAATCGAATTCGTCATAGCATTCGTATGGCTGTGCCCGGCGCAAATCCCACGCCATGCCAGAGCCGCGCACCATCACACCGGAAAAGCCCCAATCCAGCGCCTCTTGTTCGCAGATCACACCAATATCCACGGTCCGCTGTTTGAAAATCCGGTTTTCCGTCAGCAGGTAATGGATGTCGTCCAAAATTTTCGGGAAGTGATCGGCCCAGGCGTCAATATCCACCAAAAGCTCCGGCGGCAGGTCCTGATGCACGCCGCCGGGGCGGAAATAGGCGGAGTGCAGACGCGCACCACAGGCGCGCTCGTAAAAGATCATCAGCTTTTCGCGCTCTTCAAAGCCCCAAAGCGGCGGCGTCAAAGCGCCCACATCCATCGCGCCGGTGGTGGTGTTCAACAGGTGGTTGAGCACGCGGCCAATCTCGGAATAAAGCACCCGGATGAGCGAAGCGCGTCGCGGGATTTCGACACCTGCGAGACGCTCGATCGCCAAGCACCATGCATGTTCCTGATTCATCGGCGCCACATAGTCGAGGCGGTCGAGATACGGCAGGTTTTGCAAATAGGTGCGGCTTTCCATCAGCTTTTCGGTGCCGCGGTGCAACAACCCAATATGCGGGTCGGCGCGTTCCACAATCTCACCATCAAGCTCAAGCACCATCCGCAACACGCCGTGCGCAGCCGGGTGTTGGGGGCCAAAGTTGATGTTGAAATTGCGGATCTTTTGTTCGCCCGGTTGGGCGTCCCGCGAACCATCATCATAGGTATTTTGCCGGATGTCGCCGTCCATCATTCAGATCCTCGCCATATTCGCCTGCCACCGGGAAGGCAGCTGGCCAAATGTCTTTTCCACATAGGCGTATTGCGGGGCCAGAAATTCCGCCGCTTCACGCCGCTGCTTGTCACTCAGTTGCAGTTTCACGCCCTGATGGGCACGCAGTTCTTTTTTCACGGGTTTCTCCGCAATCCCCAAAAAGGCGCAGAGCGTCTTAAGCCCCTCGCCCGTCAAAAGGTCTTCGGTAAAGCCCACCAAAAGCTTGTCTTCGGGGACCGCGCGTTTGAGCTTTTCCGCGATCGCCACGTAATCGCCACGTGACGTAATTTGGGTTTCAAGCCCTTGTTTCACGACGCGGTTCATGATCCGGTGCGCCTTATCTGAGATTTGTTCACCGGGCTGTAGCTGGTGTATCGCCTGCATACGCACATGCGACCACAACCGCCCCACCGGGTCACGCATCAAAAAGACAAAGCGAACATCGGGCGCCATTTGCGCCATCCGTCGCAGCCGCTCCTCGGACAAAAGCGCATAGCCAGGCGTGATGTCACAAGCAACTTTGCGCTCGTCGAGTCCCTCCAGAAGGTAAGCGAGATACTCTTCCACCCCGTCTTCACCACGCTCCAACATGCTCATCACGGCGGCCACATCGGCAATCTGGCGTTGAATATTCAGGCTTTTCCACACATCCAGATCAGCTTCGGCCGCGGCCAGTTGCCGTTCGAGATCGGCCCGCCGTCGAGCTAAGGTTTTCAACTGATACTGATAAGTATCAAAGTCCACCGTGTCGAAATAGTGAATCTCTTTAATGGACCGCGCATAGACGTCCGGGTGATCGAGCAAATAGCGGTAAAGCGAGCTGGTGCCCGCTTTCGTCGCTCCCGCACATATCATAATCGCCGGATCGCCGCTCACGTCATGCTCCCTTCTCATCACCGGGAAGGATGTATTTGGCCCCTTCCCACGGAGAAAGGTTGTCAAACTGGCGATATTCCTGAACCAGAGACACCGGCTCATAGACCACGCGCTTGAGTTCATCGTCATAGCGCACTTCGGTGTAGCCGGTGGTTGGGAAATCCTTGCGCAGCGGGTAACCACGGAAACCGTAGTCCGTCAGGATGCGACGCAGATCCGGGTGACCGGAGAAAATGATCCCAAACATGTCGAACACTTCGCGCTCGAACCAACCTGCCGAAGGGTGAACGGAGATGATCGAGGGGATCGTCTCATCTTCGCGCACGGCCGTTTTGATCCGGATGCGGTGGTTTTGGTACATCGACAGGAAGTGATAAACCACGTCAAACCGCGCCTCGCGGCTCGGGTGATCCACCGCGGTGATGTCCACCAGCGAGGAGAATTTGCAGGTGCCGTCGAGTTGCAAAAACTCCACGAAATCCACAATCCCCGCCGGTGTCACCGTGATCGTCAATTCGCCAAAGGTGATCTCGGTCGAGAGCACATCCTCCGGGCGTTTCAATTCAATATGGGCGCCGAGTTCTTGAAGGGCTTCGCTCATCATCAATCTCCTTAGCGCGCAATCGTGCCAGTGCGGCGCATTTTGCGTTGCAACTGAAGGATGCCATACATCAACGCCTCAGCGGTCGGCGGGCAGCCCGGGACATAAATGTCGACGGGCACAATGCGGTCACAGCCACGTACAACCGAATAGCTATAATGATAATAGCCGCCGCCATTGGCGCAGGAGCCCATGGAAATCACATAGCGCGGCTCTGGCATCTGGTCATACACCTTGCGCAGCGCCGGGGCCATTTTATTGGTCAGGGTGCCCGCAACGATCATCAAATCAGACTGACGCGGAGAGGCGCGCGGTGCTGTGCCGTAACGCTCAAGGTCATAGCGCGGCATTGAGGTGTGCATCATCTCAACGGCGCAACAGGCCAAACCAAAGGTCATCCAGTGTAGCGAACCGGTGCGCGCCCAGTTGATGAGATCCTCGGTCGAGGTCAACAGAAAGCCTTTGTCCTGAAGCTCTTTGTTCAGCACTTGGGTGGAATTCTCTTTGTCCACGCCCGCGGTATTTGCAGAGGTCATCACGCCCATTCCAGCGCCCCTTTCTTCCATTCGTAGGCAAAGCCCACGGTCAGAACGCCCAAGAACACCATCATCGACCAAAAGCCGGTCATGCTCAGATCCTTAAAGGCGACGGCCCAGGGAAAGAGAAAGGCGATTTCGAGGTCAAAAATGATGAACAGGATCGACACAAGGTAGAACCTGACGTCGAACTTCATCCGCGCGTCGTCAAAGGCGTTAAAGCCACATTCATAGGCCGACACCTTTTCCGGGTCCGGGTTGCGTACGGCAATGATGAGGGCGGCGAAAATAAACACAAGACCCAGCGCAATGGCGAGGCCAAGGAAGATGACGATGGGGAGGTAGTCCCGAAGCAAAACGTCCACGTGCGGCTCCTTGATAGGCGCGCTTGCAGGTCTCTGAAAGTGGAGCGACCTCGGGCGCGCGGCAATGCTAGCTTGTCGTGGTTTAGCCCTCTGTGGCAGAGGGGTCAACCGAACCGAGGTGGAGAAAGCCCTTTGTTTCGAGGCCGCTGACAAGTTTTTTTGATCGAAATGCGGCTTGGGGCGATTTGTGGCGGGAAATTCAGCTTGCGCGCGATTCGAAGCGCTTTACCTTATCGTTTTACTCAGACATAAAGGCCGCATCCCCTCCAGAAAGATAGAGAGTGCCCCACCTCTATATGATGTGACCGCCTAAGTGCGCTCTGCGACCGCCGCCACCTCATCGCGAATGATCCGCGCCAGTGTCGCGCAATCCGCAAGCGAAAAGGTCAAAGGCAGGCGCATATCCACAATCGCCCGCAACACCCGATCACTGTCGGGCAAAGGCTGAGGATCAGCGTAGCGCCATGAATCATAGCGCGAGGTAAAGGCCACCGGCTCCGCCGCGCCAAACCATTTCAAATCCACACCGCGCCTGCCGCATCCCGCCACCACCGCTTCGATTTTGGCATCGGGCCAATCAAGCAAAAGGAATTGGATCGACGAGCCGACAAAGCTTTCTTGTTGCGGCCGCACAATTCGCGTCAGTCCCGGCACATCCGCCAGCCCGTCCTCAACCACCCGGTAGCGCGCGTTCCACTTGTCCACCTGAGAGGTCAGGTTTCGCAACTGCACCCGCAATATCGCCGCCCGCAAATGGTCCATTCGACCCGAGACATTCGGCGTGTCATATTTGACCTTTTCGAACATTTCAGCCGGCGGAGCGGCGGTATGTTTGGGGTACAACATGTACGAACCGGACAACATGATGGCGCGCGCCGCGATTTCATCCTCATCGGTGACGAGCAACCCGCCCTCCCCCGAATTGATGTGTTTATAGGTCTGGGTCGAATAGCAACCGATGATCCCGTGCCGCCCCGAGGGCACCCCATCCCAAGCCGCGCCCATCGTATGCGCGCAATCTTCAATCACCGCCACGCCCGCGCCGTTACAGATATACATCAGCGCATCCATATCCGCGATATGCCCGCGCATATGCGACAGCATCAAAACCTTGGCCCCGCTCTCCGAGATTTTCACCTGAAGATCATCGAGATCAATCACCAACCCCTCGGTGACGCCGACAAACACCGGACGCGCCCCGACAGAGGCAATCGCGCCGGGCACGGGGGCCAAGGTAAACGCATTGGTCAAAACCGGCTCCCCCGGCTGCACCTCAAGCGCGCGCAGGGCACAGCCCAAAGCATAACCGCCGGAGGCCACGGCGAGTGCGTATCTTGCCCCGGTGAAGGCGGCAAACTCCGCCTCCAAAAGCGCCACCTCGCCCGTCTCCCCCGGCAAAGTGTTGTAACGATGCAGCCGTCCCGAACGCATCACCGCCACCGCGGCCTCAATCGCCGCCTCCGGGATCGGCTCTTGTTGAGTGAAATTTCCGGTAAAGACCTCAGATGTCATCCGATCAACTCCTGTGTCACGCGGGCCAGATCATCATAGTGATGCAACAGCGCCTCAGGCGCCAACTCGCGCACCCCCTCCCCATCCGGGCCAAAGGTCACCAACGCGCAGGGCACGCCTGCGGCCCGCGCCGTTTTGCGATCCGTGTCGGTGTCCCCCACCAAAAAGCTCTGCGCCAAGACCCCGCCCGCCTCTGTCACAGCGGCAAGATACGGTTTGGGATCGGGTTTCGAGACCCCCACCGTTTTGGCGCCAATCATCGAGGCAAACAAATCGCGCACCCCCAAACGTGTGAGCAAACGATCCGCCAGATCTTCGGGCTTGTTGGTACAGATGCCCACCGCGTAGCCCTTTGATTTCAAACCCTCAATCGCGGCAACCGCGCCGGGATAAAGCATGGTGTGCACATCAATCGCCTCGCCATAAGCCGCCAGCAAAAGCGGATATTGCGCCATCACATCGGCCTCGGAAAATCCCGGCTGAACCCGCGAGAACCCAAGCGTGAGCATCGCGCGGCCACCGTGAAAGGCGGTGGACGCATCCGCCACAGGGTCCAACACATCGCCATGACCGAGCCCGCGAAAACAGGCATTGGCGGAGGCGATCAGATCGGCGGAGGTGTCCGCCAAGGTGCCGTCGAGATCGAAAATCACCGTGCGCATGGTCTCTCCCTGTGTCTCTTTTTGCTGTCGCAACTCCGACCTGTTCACCCCGCTTTGGCAAACTGTCGCGCATCGCTGTAATGTGGCGTCAAAATAAGTGAAGCGGTTTCACCGCAACTGGCCTTGCGGCCCTCTCTCCCATGGGTAAAACGACAGACAGATAAAGAAAAGAGCAGATCGGGACCCAAATCACATGGCCACAGCCCTCATTCTTTTGGCCGCAGGCCAAGGCACGCGGATGAACTCCGACCTCCCCAAGGTCTTGCACCCCATCGGCAACGCGCCGATGTTTGCCCATGCGCTGGCCTCTGGTGCCGCATTGGACCCCGCGCGCACGGTGGTCGTGGTGGGGCACGGCGGTGATCAGGTCGCCCGCGAAGCGCATAAGATTGACGAGGACATCCTCATCGCCCGCCAAGACGAACAACAGGGCACCGCCCATGCGGTCTTGCAGGCAAAGGAGGCTTTGGATGGGTTCGAGGGCGACGTCTTCATCCTCTATGGCGACACGCCTTTTGTGTCTGAAGACACGATCTTGCGCATGGCCGAAGCCCGCCGAACCCATGACGTTGTGGTGCTGGGCTTTGAGGCCGCTGATCCGGGTCGGTATGGGCGCTTGGTGATGGTCGGTGACAAGCTGACCCGCATTGTTGAATATAAAGACGCCACAGAATCCGAGCGCGCGATCACCCTGTGCAACTCCGGGCTGCTCGCCGCAGACGCTAACGTGTTGTTTGACCTGTTGGACCAGGTCGGCAATGACAATGCGGCGGGGGAATATTACCTGCCCGACATTATTGAAATCGCTTGGAAATCCGGGCGGACAGCCACCGCCGTCTCTTGCGCCGAAACCGAAACCTTGGGCGTCAACACCCGCACTGAGCTGGCCCGCGCCGATGGCATTTTCCAAGCCGCCAAACGCGCAGAGGCCCTGGAGAATGGCGTCACTTTGATGGCCCCTGAGACGGTGTTTTTCTCACTCGACACCTATCTGGGTCGGGACGCCGTGATTGAACCGAATGTGATCTTTGGCCCCGGCGTGACGGTCGAAAGCACTGCGCGCATCCGGGCGTTCAGCCACCTTGAAGGCTGTCATGTGTCGATGGGGGCCACCGTCGGCCCCTATGCCCGGCTGCGCCCCGGCGCGGAACTGGCGAACAACGCCCATATCGGCAATTTCGTTGAAATTAAAAACGCCCAGATTGGCGAAGGCACCAAGGTCAATCACCTCAGCTACATTGGTGATGCCGACATCGGCGATGGCACCAACATCGGCGCTGGCACGATCACCTGTAACTATGACGGCGTGTTCAAACACCGCACCACGGTGGGGCGCGACGCCTTTATCGGCTCCAACACCATGCTGGTCGCCCCGGTCACCGTGGGCCATGAGGCAATGACGGCAAGCGGATCTGTGATCACCTCTGACGTGCCGAACGGCGCCTTGGCAATTGGGCGCGCCAAGCAAGTGAACAAACCGATGTTGGCGGTGCGAATGTTCGAAAAGTTAAAGTCTCTCAAAGCTAAAAAGCAAAAAGGGCAGTAAAATGTGCGGTATTGTCGGTATTTTGGGAAATCACGAAGCCGCCCCGATCCTTGTCGAGGCGCTCAAACGGCTGGAATATCGCGGCTATGACAGCGCCGGGATTGCCACCGTTCACAACGGTCATCTTGATCGGCGGCGGGCGGTGGGCAAGCTGGTGAACCTGTCGGATTTGCTGGTGCATGAACCATTGGCGGGCAAGGCCGGGATCGGCCATACGCGGTGGGCCACCCATGGCGCACCCTCGGTGACCAATGCCCATCCGCACAAAGCCGGGCCTGTGGCGGTGGTGCACAACGGGATCATCGAAAATTTCCGTGAGTTGCGTGCAGAACTCGCCACCAAGGGCTATGATTTCGTCACCCAGACCGACACGGAAACCGTTGCCCTTTTGGCGCAAAGCCATGTTGAGGCGGGCCTGTCGCCCGTAGAGGCCGCCATGGCGACGATTGACGCGCTTGAGGGCGCATTTGCGCTGTGTTTCCTGTTTGACGGCGAAGAGGATCTTTTGGTTGCCGCGCGCAAGGGCTCGCCTTTGGCCATCGGTCACGGCAAAGGCGAAAATTTTGTCGGCTCTGACGCGATTGCCTTGGCCCAGATGACCGATCAAATCACCTATCTGGACGAAGGTGACCGCGCGGTGATCACCCGCGAGAGCGTGTCGATTTTTGACGCCACCGGCGCACAGGTCCAACGTGAGCGCCGCACCATCGCCATGGACGCCGCACGGATTGAGAAAGCCGGGCACAAACATTTCATGGCGAAAGAAATCGCCGAACAACCGACCGTGATCGCGGAGGCGCTGTCCTACTACCTGTCGCAAGACGGGGCGGGCATCACCCTCCCCAATCCGGGGCTTGATTTTGCCCAATATGACCGCATTGTGATGGTCGCCTGCGGCACTGCGTTTTACGCCTGTTACACCGCGAAATATTGGTTTGAACAGGTGGCGCGCCTGCCGGTTGAGATCGACGTGGCGTCGGAATTCCGCTACCGCGAACCGCCTGTCTCCCCCAACACTTTGGCAATTTTCGTCAGCCAATCGGGCGAAACCGCCGACACTTTGGCGGCCCTGCGCTATATGAAGGGCAAGGCCAAAACCATCCTATCGGTGGTCAACGTGGCGGAAAGTTCGATTGCGCGCGAAAGCGATATGGCGCTGCCGATCCTGGCCGGTGTCGAGATCGGCGTGGCCTCGACCAAAGCGTTTTCCTGCCAGTTGACGGTCCTCGCACTTTTGGCGCTTGAGGCGGCCCGCGCACGCGGCGAAATGAGTGCTGACACGCTGGCCGCACGGCTGTCTGAGTTGCGCACATTGCCGGGGCTTTTGACCCGTGCCTTGGATCTGGATGAGACATTGAACGCGGTGTCAAACGAACTGTCCGAGGCGAAGGATGTGTTGTTTCTGGGACGCGGGATGATGTTTCCTCTGGCTCTGGAGGGTGCATTAAAACTCAAAGAAATCAGTTACATTCACGCTGAAGGTTACGCATCAGGCGAATTGAAACACGGCCCCATCGCGCTCATCGACAGCCACACCCCGGTGATCGTCTTCGCCCCGCATGACGCCTTGTTCGACAAGACCGTGTCGAACATGCAAGAGGTCATGGCGCGCGGCGGCAAAGTGTTGTTGGTGTCGGACAAAAAGGGACTTGAGGTGGCGCGCGAGGGCGTGTGGCAAACGGTGCAAATGCCCGAAGTGCCAGATATTTTTGCCCCGATCCTCTATGCCATCCCGGCGCAATTGATCGCCTATCACACGGCGGTGGCCAAGGGCACGGATGTGGATCAACCGCGCAATTTGGCGAAATCTGTGACCGTGGAGTAACCGCAAAATGTCGGATCAGTTCCCCACCATCAGTGACGAGCACCGCGCCTTTATCGAAGCGCAGCACCTGTATTTCGTCGGCACAGCGGCGCCTGAGGGTCGGGTCAATGTCTCGCCCAAGGGCATGGACAGCCTGCGCGTTATGGGACCAAACCGGATCGTTTGGATGAATTACACCGGGTCTGGCAATGAGACGGCGGGGCATTTGGTGCGGGCGGACCGGATGACGCTTATGTGGTGTTCATTTGAGAAAAAACCGCTGATCCTGCGCGCCTATGGCACCGCCCGCGCGGTGCATATGACCGACCCCGATTGGCAGGAAATGGCCGCGCTGTTTACGGTGGAACCGCATACGCGGCAATTCTGTGACATGACGGTCGATTTGGTGCAAAGCTCCTGTGGCTTTGCCGTGCCGTTTATGACATTTGACAAAGACCGCCCGGTGCTCAGCCAATGGGGACAGACGCGGGGCAAAGACTATATTCATGACTATTGGCGTCGCAAAAACACGCAAACGATTGACGGGTTTGACACCGACATCCTGCGCCTCAATTTGGGAGAAGATCAATGACGCCACAGGACGCAATGAGCGCGCTGAACGCCACCGCAGACCCCACCCGCGCCGCCGATTTGGTCACGCGGTTTGGTGAGGGCACGTACCTTGGCGTTGCCCCCGCAGCCCTCGAAGAGATGGCGCGCGACTGGCGTCAGGCGGTGGCGTTTCCTGCGCGGCTTGATCTGACGCGCGGGCTTTGGGCCACGGGCGTGTTTGATGCACAACTGATGGCGGCCAAGCTTTTGACACAGGCTCGGATCAAAGACGATGCCGAGATTTGGGCGCAGATATGTGACTGGCTGGATCAGGCTACGACATGGCCGATCATAGACGCGCTGTCCGCCGCCGGCGGTCGTCGCATCGTGGTGGATCTGTCCAAAATGGACAAGGTGCACGCCTTGGTCCAATCCGAACGTGGTCTGGATCGCCGCGCCGCTTTGATGTTGTCCATGCCCTTGGCGAAACTGGCCCACCCGACGGATGCGGAAAAACTGGCCATTGATGACGTGCTGTTTTGGCTGACCTATGCGCTGCAAGATGCCGACAAAGACGTGTCGCGCACCGCCGAAACATGGCTGAAAAGCCTTGGCAAACACGATGTCAAACGGGCGAAGATGGTGCGGCGTGTGGTTCAAAGCCGCGCGAGCGACAGCTAATGCCCTTGGCAGAACCCGGCACGCGCCCTAAATAGTCTGACATGTCCAACGCCCTCGCCCCACGCCTCATCGACCCATTTGCCCGCGCGATCACCTATCTGCGGGTGTCGGTGACGGATCGGTGCGATTTCCGCTGTGTCTATTGCATGTCGGAAAACATGACGTTTCTGCCGAAAAAAGAATTGCTCACGCTCGAAGAGTTGGACCGGATGTGTTCGACCTTCATCGGCTTGGGGGTCGAAAAACTTCGGATCACCGGCGGCGAACCTTTGGTGCGGCGCGGGATCATGACGTTTTTCGACGCAATGTCACGGCATTTGGACAGCGGCGCGTTGAAAGAGCTGACCGTGACCACCAACGGCTCACAGCTCGACCGTTTTGCCAGCGATCTTTATGCGGCGGGCGTGCGGCGCATAAATGTTTCGCTCGACACACTCGATGCGGCGAAATTTGAACGCGTGACGCGCTGGGGCAAGCTCGACAAAGTGCTGTCGGGCATCGACGCCGCGCGCAAGGCGGGGCTACGGGTCAAGATCAACACCGTGGCGCTCAAGGGCTTTAACGAAGACGAGTTGTTCGCCCTCACCGACTGGTGCGCCCGCGAGGACATGGACCTGACCTTTATCGAGGTCATGCCGATGGGCGATTTGGGCAATGAGGATCGGGTGGGCCAATATTGGGCCTTGGACGATCTGCGCGCACAGCTTGCAACAAAGTTTACCCTCACCGATCTGGCGGAACGCACGGGCGGGCCGGCGCGCTATATTCGGCTTGAGGAAACTGGCCAAAAGATCGGGTTGATCACGCCTTTGACCCATAATTTCTGCGAAAGCTGCAACCGGGTGCGAATGACCTGCACCGGCGAATTGTACATGTGTCTGGGCCAGGAGGACAACGCCTCTCTGCGTGACATTCTGCGCGCCTCGCCTGAAGATGACGCGCCTTTGATCAAAGCTATCGAGGCCGCAATCCTGCGCAAACCCAAAGGCCATGACTTTGATTATTCACGCCAAAAGGCGGATGGTCAGGTCTCGCGCCACATGTCGCACACGGGTGGGTGAGCTTTGAAAGCTCAGACCCAAACCACAGCCACAAGTGCGACCAACGCCGGAATGGTTTGAATAAACAGGATTTTGCGCGACGAACTGATCGCGCCATAAATCCCTGCCACGGCCACACAAAGCAGGAAAAACACCACCACATCGGCCTTGGCCGCCACCAGCCCCCAAATCAACCCCGCGGCCAGAAAGCCGTTATAGAGCCCTTGGTTCGCGGCCAGAGCCTTGGTCGATTTGGCAAACTCTTCGCTGGTGCCAAAGGATTTTCGGGTGCGCGGGCGCTCCCACGCGAACATTTCCAAGTAGAAAATATAAACATGCAACAAGGCGACCAAGGCGGCCAGAAAAATGGCGATAAAAGACATGCGCACTCCCGAAAACCGATTTTGACGGCCCCGATCGGGACCGCCTGTTTCCTTTGCTGATCAGCTACTCACATCACGCCGCAGGCAGGCGGCTTTCCACCATTTCCGCATACCATGAACAGCCCGCAGGCAGAACCTCGTCGTTGAACATGTATTTCGGGTGATGCACCGAGGCACCGGGGCCGTTGCCGACGATGATATAAGCGCCGGGACGTTCCTCAAGCATATAGGCAAAATCCTCGCCCCCCATGACCAGCGGGTATTCCCCGCAGCCGCCCGACACTTTGGTGGCGGCTTCAATGGCATATTCGGTTTCTTGATCATGGTTGATCATCACCGGGTAACCACGGTGGTAGTCGACCTCGATCTCAGCCCCGTAAGTGGCGCCAACGCCCGCACAAATCGCTTTGATCCGCTCTTCGGCCTGATCGCGAATGCCTGCGTCGAGCGTGCGCACGGTGCCTTTCAACAGCACACTGGCGGGCAGCACGTTGTGGGCCTTTGATGAGGATTCGATGGTGCAGACGGAAACCACGATTTGTTCGGTCGGATCGACATTGCGCGAGGCGATGGTTTGCAGCGCCAGCACAAGATGCGCGGCAGTCACCGTGCTGTCGACGGTTTCATGCGGCTTGGCGGCATGCCCCCCCTTGCCACGCACCACGAGGTCGAACTCGTCGGCTGCGGCAAAAAACGGGCCCGGACGGATCGCGAATGTGCCGGTCTCCAAGTTCGGCCAATTGTGCATGCCATACACTTCGTCAATGCCGAAACGGTCCATCAACCCCTCTTCGCACATCACCCGACCACCGCCGCCACCCTCTTCGGCAGGCTGGAAAATCACCACGGCCGTGCCATCGAAATTCCGGGTTTCACACAGATATTTGGCCGCGCCCAAAAGCATCGAGGTGTGGCCATCATGGCCACAGGCATGCATGACGCCCGGATTTTTGGAGGCATAATCCGCCCCGGTTTCCTCCAAGATCGGCAACGCGTCCATATCGGCGCGCAACCCTATGGTGCGGCCTTTGGTGTCGGTTTTGCCTTTGATCACCCCCACGACGCCGGTTTTGGCCATGCCTTCGACCACCTCGTCACACCCGAACTCACGCAACAAATCCGCCACCTTTTTCGACGTGCGCGGCAAGTCAAATTGCAACTCAGGGTTTTCGTGGATGTCCCGTCGCCATGCGGTGATTTCGGGAAGCATTTCTGCGAGGCGGTTTTTGATCGGCATTTTGGACTCCGAGGGTCATGTGAAAAGGCCGCCCGATGGGGCATCTGGCCTGAGGTCGCGTTTAAGGGACGGCGGCGACGCGCCAGAGGCAAGTGCCGATTTCGCACAGCCCCCCTGTTCGCGATTGAATAAAGCGAAAGTGATCGTGCTTTGTGCGAAGGTCAAGGGAATGTGCCACAAAATTTATCGCGTGGTAAAAAAAGTTACAAAAAACGTCACGTTGGGTCTTGCGGCCTCGGTCCGAGGTGATACCGTTTGACCAATTCAAGCACCGGACAGCCGGAGCAAACATAACAAAAGTCAACAACACCAACAACTTGGGGGTCTGCGCATGGCCGATGGGGCCGCACCCGTTCTGAATGTCCGGGACCTGACGACTGTTTTTAAAACACGGTCCGGGGCCGTTCATGCCGTGAATTCCGTTTCGTTCTCGCTTAAGCCCGGTGAATTATTAGGCATTGTTGGCGAGTCTGGTTCGGGCAAATCCGTGACGATGATGTCGCTCATTGGGCTGATCCCCGCTCCGCCTGCGATCGTGTCGGGCGAGGCGGTTGAATTTGGCGGCCTAGATTTGCTGACCGCAACCGACGATGAGCTGCGGCGCATTCGCGGCGCACGCATCGGCTTTGTCTTCCAGGATCCGATGACCTCGCTGAACCCGGTGTTCACCATCGGCCATCAGATCATGGAGCCACTCAGAAAGCACATGGGGATGACCAAACCGGAGGCGCGCGCACGGGCGCAGGCGCTTTTGGAATTGGTCGGCATTCCTGATGCCGAGCGGCGGTTGAAAGACTATCCGCACCAGTTTTCCGGCGGCATGCGCCAACGTGTGATGATCGCCATCGCGCTGGCCTGTGATCCCGAAGTGTTGATCGCCGATGAACCGACCACCGCGCTCGATGTGACCATTCAGGCGCAGATTTTGGAATTGATGCATGAGCTGCGGGCCAAATTGGGCATGGCGGTGATTTGGATCACCCATGATCTGGGCGTGATTGCCGGCATCGCGGACCGGGTTTTGGTGATGTATGGCGGGCAGATTGTTGAACACGCCGATGTGCGCGACCTGTTCAAACAGCCGCGCCACCCCTACACCCGCGCTTTGTTGCAAACCGTGCCGCGGGTGCGGGGTGAACGCGCCGAGCGTTTGGAAGTGATCGAAGGCCAGCCGCCGATCCTGCATGCCGCCCCCTCAAGCTGTTCTTTCGCGGCGCGCTGTCCCTTTTCCTTTGAGCGTTGCCTGCGTGAAAACCCGGCCCGCTTTGAGGTCGGCCCCGGTCACGACGCCGCCTGTTTTTATGATTTCGATGCCGGAGGCCCGCGACATGTTGGATGATCCGAAAGTGTCGAAAATCCTGGTCGAAGTGCGCGATCTCAAGATGCATTTCCCAATCCACGCCGGTGTTTTGAAAAAACGCGTCGGCGAGGTGAAGGCGGTCGATGGCATCAGCTTTGACATTTACGAGGGCGAAACGCTTGGCCTTGTAGGCGAATCCGGTTGTGGCAAATCCACGGTCGGCCGGGCGATTTTGCGGCTCTATGACATCACCGAAGGCTCGGTCAAAATCGACGGCATCGAGATCGGTCATACGCCGCAGCCCGATCTGCGCACCATGCGTCCGACGATGCAAATGGTGTTCCAAGACCCGCAAGCCTCGCTCAATCCGCGCATGTCGGTGTCCGCCATCATTGGCGAGCCATTGGACGAGCACACCAAGATGAGCAAAACTGAGAAGCGCGCCAAGGTGATGGATCTGATGGATCAGGTCGGCCTGAACCGCGATTTTGCCAATCGCTATCCGCATGAATTCTCCGGCGGTCAAAGACAACGGATCGGCATCGCCCGCGCCTTGGCGTTGAATCCGAAATTCATCGTCTGTGACGAACCGATCGCAGCACTTGATGTGTCGATCCAGGCGCAGGTGGTAAACCTTTTGGAGGATTTGCAGGGCGAACATGGCTTGACCTACCTGTTTATTTCGCATGACCTCTCCATGGTGCGCCATATCGCGGACCGGGTGGCGGTGATGTATCTGGGCCGGGTGGTCGAATTGGCCAGCCGCGAGCAATTATATGCGGCGCCCAAACACCCCTACACCCAAGCGCTTTTATCCGCCGTGCCCGAACCCGATCCGTGGATCGAGGATAAAATCGAGCGGGTGATTTTGCAGGGCGATGTGCCCTCCCCCGCCAACCCGCCGAAGGGCTGTAATTTTTGTACGCGCTGTCCGCAGGTCATGGAGATTTGCAAAACGGACGAGCCACCGACATTTGAGATCGCACCCGGCCATGTGACCGCCTGCCATCTTTATTCCGCAACAAACACAGAGAGCGTCAGTTAAGGCGCCGGTCCACCGAGGACAAAAAGAGCATCCAACAAGGAGAGGTTAATTATGAACTTCAAAACAGTCTTAATGGGCGCAGTGGCGGGTATCGCCATGGCTCCCGCCGCTTTCGCAGAACGCGGTGCGGACGGCCACGTCAATATCATCTATTGGCAAGCCCCTTCCACAATGAACCCCTATCTGTCGGGCGGCACCAAGGAGCTTGAAGTCGCGTCACTCGTCCTCGAACCACTGGCGCGTTATGACGAAACCGGCGCGATGGTGCCGTTCTTGGCCGAAAGCGTGCCGACCGTTGAAAACGGTGGCGTCTCCGCAGACCTCAAAACGATCACATGGAAGCTCAAAGAAGGCCTGAAATGGTCCGATGGCTCCGATCTGACCTCCGCAGATGTGAAATTCTCTTGGGAATATTGCACCTCGGAAGGTGGCGGTTGTGCGCAGTCCGAGAAATACAATGACGTTGAAAGCGTCGAGACCCCGGATGATCTGACCGTTGTGGTGCATTTTGCGGTCGCCAAACCCTTCCCCTATGGGCCTTTCGTCGGCGCACAGGCCCCGATCATTCAAAAAGCGCAGTTTGCCGATTGTACCGGTCCGGCGATGGCCTCTTGTACCGATCAAAACTTTGCCCCCGTCGGCACCGGCCCGTTTGTGGTGGATGAGTTCAAGACCAACGATGTTGTGTCGATGTCCGCCAACCCGAATTACCGCGATCCGATGAAACCGGCCTTTGCGACCGCGACCGTCAAAGGCGGTGGCGATGCCGCAGCCGCTGGTCGTGCGGTTTTGGAAACCGGTGAATTTGACTACGCATGGAACCTTCAGCTTGCGCCTGACGTGTTGGCCGATATGGAATCCAAAGGCAAAGGCCATTTGGAGGTCTCCTTCGGCACGCTGGTGGAACGCATCATGGTCAACTACACCGACCCCGATCCGGCCCTTGGGGAGGAGCGCGCCACCGCAGCGCATCCGCACCCGATCCTCTCCGACAAAGCCGTGCGTCAGGCGCTGTCCATGGCGATTGACCGCGAATTGTTGGTCGAAATCGGCTATGGCGCGGCGGGTAAAGTGACCTGTAACGTGCTGCCCGCTCCGGCAATCTACGCCTCCACCGCCAATGACGGCTGCATGACGCAGGACATCGAAGGCGCGAAAGCGCTCTTGGAAGCTGACGGCTGGGTTGACTCCGATGGCGACGGCATCCGCGAAAAAGACGGCAAGAAACTGGCACTGTTGTTCCAGTCCTCGACCAACGCCGTGCGTCAGGATTTCCAGGCGATCATCAAACAGTGGTGGGAAGAAATCGGTGTCCAAACCGAGCTGCGCAATATCGACAGCTCCGTGTTCTTTGGCGGCGATGCGGGGTCGCCCGATACGTTCCAAAAGTTCTTTGCTGACGTCGAAATGTACGCCAACAACTTTGATGGCACTGACCCGGAAGCCTATATGGCGAACTGGGAATGCAAACAGGCACCGCGTCCGGAAACCCAATGGCAGGGCAACAACATGCCGCGCTACTGCACCCCTGAGTTCGACGCGCTGGTGGCTGAAATGGCCAAAACCGGCGAGCTTGAGAAACGTGCGGAACTTGCCAAAGCGATGAACGACATGTTGATGCAAGACTATGCGATTATCCCGCTGGTCTATCGCGGTCGTGTCTCTGCGGCCTCCAACACTTTGGGCGGCGTGATCATGAACTCGTGGGATTCCGAGCTTTGGAATGCCGCCGATTGGTATCGCGAAAAGTAATGCGCTGATCTTTGGGTGTCCCGTCACATCATGGCGGGGCACCTTTTTATTTCATCCAAGACAAAGACCTGAACCGAGGCGCCGCCCATGCTCAATTACACGATCCGTCGATTGCTGATCTCCATCCCGACGCTTCTGTTCATCTCTTTGGTGATCTTCCTTTTGCTCGACTTGGCACCGGGGGATCCGATGTCTTCGATCCCGCTCACCGTGCCGCCCGAGGTCAAAGAAAAAATGCGCGAGGCCTTGGGCCTTGGCGAACCCGTTCACATTCGGTTTTTGAACTGGCTCTACCAATTCTTCGTCGTTGAGCCGCAAGTCGCGTGGGATCACCTGTTCGGCACCGATTTTGCCGAGGGAAAACAGCGGATCATCTCATTCCAATCGCGCTCGCCGGTGATGACCGTGGTGGCCGAACGCATGCCGCAAACGCTTTGGGTTGTCGGCCTGTCCTATGTCATCGGCATCCTGATCGCCCTGCCGATCGGCATTATTTCCGCCTACAAACAATATTCGTGGTTCGACCAGATCGGCACGTTCATTTCGATGATCGGGTTTTCGATCCCCACCTTCTTTTCCGGCGTGTTGTTGATCGTGGTCTTCTCGGTGATCTTGCAATGGTTCCCGTCGATCTATGACACCACCCACACCGTCACCGATTGGGGTAGTTTCTGGTATCAGGTCAAACAGATGATCATGCCGGTCTCGGTCTTGGCGCTGTATAACGCCGCGCAAATCTCGCGTTTCATGCGCGCGTCTATGTTGGACAACCTCAATCAGGATTACGTTCGCACCGCCCGTGCCAAAGGCATGTCGGAAAAAGTCGTCGTGCTCTCGCATGTGCTGCGCAATTCGATGATCCCCGTGGTCACCGTCATTGCGCTGGGTGTGCCGACAATTTTTGGCGGTGCGATCATCACCGAACAAGTGTTTCAGGTGAATGGTCTGGGACAGATGTTGATCACCGCCATCTACGCCTCTGACGCGCCGATGGTGCAAACGCTGACCTTCATCTTCGCCGTGCTCATCGTTCTTTTCAATCTTATCGCGGATATTCTGTACGGCATCCTCGATCCCCGCATCCGCTACGACTGAGGCCCATCATATGACTGACGCAACCGCACAGACCCAGGCCGCCCGTCCGCCCCGCAATCAATGGTGGGACGTGTGGGACCAGTTCAAAACCCACAAAGGCGCGATGGCCGGGCTGATCTTTTTCATCTTTATCATCGCCGCCGTTTACCTTGGCCCCTATCTGTGGAAAATTGATCCGACCTACATCGACATCCGCGCCCGCAACAAAGGCCCCTCTTTGGCGCATCCGTTTGGTGCCGATCAATTGGGCCGCGACATCTTGGCCCGGATGCTCAAAGGCGGGCAGACCTCGATCTCCGTTGGTCTGACCGCGATGGGGCTGTCCTTGGTTTTGGGCACCTTCGTCGGCGTTCTGGCCGGCTATTGGAAACGGCTCGACGGCCTATTGATGCGCTTCACCGATCTGTTTTTGGCCCTGCCGCTGTTGCCGCTTTTGCTGGTGATCATCATGCTGTTTCGCGATCCGTTGCGGGCGATGTTCGGGCTTGAGACCGGGATTTTCGTCCTGATCGTGTTCGTGATCGGCATCACCTCGTGGATGCAGACCGCGCGGATCGTGCGCGGCGATGTTTTGGCCCTCAAAGAGCGCGAATATGTGCTGGCCGCCCGCTCCATCGGCACGCCAAGCCGCCGCGTCGTGTTGCGCCATATCCTGCCCAATATCATGTCGCCGATCATGGTCTCCGCCACGTTGGGCATCGCCAATGCGATCATCACCGAATCCGCGCTGTCTTTCCTCGGCCTCGGTTTTCCGCCCGATTTCCCAACGTGGGGGCGGCTGTTGTTTGATGCCAAGGACATGATCCAGCAATATCCCGAGCGGGTGATTTGGCCGGGTCTGGCGATCTCGCTGACCGTTCTGGCGGTGAATTACATCGGTGACGGGCTGCGCGACGCTTTGGACCCACGCATTCGCGGTCGCTAAGCCGACCCGATAATAAAAACGAAAAACGCGCAGGTCTCGCCTGCGCGTTTTTTTGTGCCACATCACTGCAGGACCGCGAAATGACAGGCCGGGGAATTTGGCCCGATCTGGAACAACGTTCCTGACAATGCGTCCATTTGGAACGGGCGTAAGATTGCAAAGCCGCACAATCGGCCTTTATCAAGACAAATATTCCACGCACAGCAGACCTCGGAGACGGACCCATGTATGAGACCCTCGGGCTAGACATTCTGCCACGCCAAGCGGCGATCCTTTTGGGCTTGGCCCTTGGCCTTGCCTTTGGTGTCTTGGCCGAAGTGTCAAAATTCTGCTTCCGCCGCGCGGTGGCCGGCCCCAAAGGCGAACGTCGCGCCGCCGCCGGGGTTTGGCTTGCGGGTCTTGCGACCGCCATCATCGGCACCCAACTCGCCGTCACTCAAGGTCTTATCAGCTTCGACGATCATCGCTTCCTCGCCACCGATCTGCCGTGGCTGGCGATCCTTTTGGGCGGATTGATGTTTGGCGCGGGCATGGTTCTGACTCGCGGCTGTGTGTCCCGGCTCACCGTCTTGACGGGCACCGGCAACCTGCGCGCGGCCCTTGTCTTGGTGGTTTTCGCCGTGGTCGCCCACGCCACGCTCAAAGGCATCTTGGCACCGCTACGCACCACGCTTGGCGCGCTCACCCTCCCCCTCCAATCCGCCGCGCTGCCCGGTTCTGCGCTGATCTGGACGGCCGTGTTGGCCGGAGGTGCCGCCTTGGCCGCCTGGCGGTTCTCGGCGCGTGGTCGCGACCTTGCACTGGGGGCCTTGATCGGCCTCTTGGTGCCCTTGGCCTGGATCGGCACCGGCTATGTCTTGTTCGACGAATTCGACCCGATCGCAATGGAAAGCCTGTCCTTTACCTCGCCCTCCGCTGAGACCCTGTTTTGGACCGTCGCGGCCTCCTCTATCCCCGCTGGGTTCGGCACGGGCCTGATCGGCGGCGTGATCTTGGGGGCGCTGATTTCATCACTCTCCGCCCGCCGGTTCCAGTGGCAAAGCTTTGAAACCCCGCGCCAAACCGGACGCTACATGGCAGGCGCGGCTTTGATGGGCGTCGGTGGTGTTTTGGCCGGCGGCTGCACCGTGGGCGCGGGGCTTTCGGGGGTGCCGACCCTGTCTTTGGCTGCGATTTTAGCGCTGATCTCGATTGCGGTGGGCGGCGCATTGACCGCCCGCGTCATCCAAGGTGATGCTTCTTTATCCGCCGCAAGCCAAGCCACACAGCAACAACAACCAGCGGCGTGACCATCGCCAAGGCTAAGCCTTTCGAGAGGCCCAGCGGCTCCAAAAACGGGTAGATCAGATAGCCGACGAGACTGACCGCATAATAGCTGATTGCCACCACGGACAGGCCCTCCACCGTCTCTTGCAGCCGCAATTGCAAATCGGCGCGTTTGTCCATGGATTCAAGCAGCGCTTGGTTTTGGGCCTGACGCCCGACATCGACCTTGGTGCGCAACAGATTGGCCGCGCGCGCCGCCCGTTCGGCAAGGCTTTCCAATTGCCGTTCGGCGGCCTTGACCGTGCGCATCGCCGGATCATAGCGCCGCATCATGAACTCCGAAAACAACTGCCGCCCCAGGAACCGCGTCTCGCGCAACACCTCGACCCGCTGTGTGACGATGGCCTCATAGGCCCCGGTCGCGCCAAAGCGAAAGTTGCTGCGTGTCACCAGATTTTCGATCCGGGTCGAAAGCCCCAGAATATCGTCCAACACCTCCTCAACCGAGGTGCCATTGCGCTCGGTCAACGCCGTCATCAGTTCCGACAGTTCCTTTTCGATATCGGCCAGTTCGCCAACAACTTTGCGCGCCTGAACGAGACCCAGCATCGACATGGCTTTGTAGGTTTCGATCTCGCAAAGCCGCTGAACCACCCGCCCGATCCGGCGTTGGCCACAGTCCTCTTGCGGGAACAGCGCAAAGCGCATGTGCCCCGCCTCATCAATGCGGAAATCGCCCGCAACCACCATGGCCCCGTCCAACACCCGCGCCACCGCAAGGCTCTCGCGCTCGAACCACTGGTCAATCCGCTCAGACACGGCGGCGTCATCCGCCACCGCTTCCACCCGGATCAACGCCGAGGTGATCCTTTGGCCCGGAGCTTCGGTCAACCAGTCCTCGGGGAACAACTCAAACGTGCCCTTGTCATAGGCGCGCTCAGAAACACCGTCGGCAAAGATCGTGTAGGTGACGAATTCGGTGTGGCTTTCCCATTTCAGCCGGTATTTGCCCATAGGCCCGGTGTAATGCGTCGCCCCCGGCGCCGGATGCGCCGCACCATAGCGATCCAGCAGCGCCAAGAGATGCGCGCGGTCCAAATCCCGGTCGCGCCGTGCCGCATCCCCCGCCGCACGGATCGCAAAATAGGCCGCGCGCGCCTGTCCGGGCATTTCGGGAAAGGGCCGTGCGTGTAATTCATTGGCCAATTCATAACGGCGAGGGTGATCAGTCAGGGGAGCCATAGGACGCCTTTATAGATACGGAACAGGTGCGATTTTTGCGCAGCATAGCGGCAAAACCCAATCTGGAAAGAGATAAATTGTCGCAATATCAATAACTTGCCAGAATACTTCCGTATACAAGACCATGGTCGCAAATCAGGCGCGCCCCATCACCACCCCTGAACGAATGTCAGCGCGATCCATGCGGGGCCGCAAAAGGCTTTGAAATCTTTGGGTTATCGCCTCTGACGTAGAGGCTTTGCGCACTGCCTGCCGTCTTTATCGCGACGAAAATACTCAAAGAAAAAGGGCGGCCTTATGAGGGCCGCCCTTACGTGAGTATTTGTCCTGCGATGAAACTTAGTCGAGCTTCGGCAGCAGCGCGTTCATGCTGTCTTTGGCATCGCCATAGAACATGCGGGTGTTCTCTTTGTAGAACAGCGGGTTTTCGATGCCCGAATAGCCGGTGCCCTGACCGCGTTTTGACACGAACACTTGTTTCGCTTTCCACACTTCCAGAACCGGCATCCCGGCGATCGGGGAGTTCGGATCTTCTTGGGCGGCCGGGTTCACGATGTCGTTGGAGCCGATGACGATGACCACATCCGTGTCCGGGAAGTCTTCGTTGATCTCGTCCATTTCCATCACGATGTCATAGGGCACTTTGGCTTCGGCCAAGAGCACGTTCATGTGGCCCGGCAAACGCCCCGCAACCGGGTGAATGGCGAAACGCACGTTTTTGCCTTTGGAGCGCAGCTTGTTGGTCAACTCAGACACAGCCGCCTGTGCCTGAGCCACGGCCATGCCGTAGCCCGGAACGATGATCACGCTATCGGCCTCATTGAGGGCAGTGGCCACACCGTCGGCATCAATGGCGATCTGTTCGCCTTCGACCTCCATCGCCGGCCCCGTGGTGCCGCCAAAGCCGCCCAGAATGACCGAGACAAAGGAGCGGTTCATCGCCTTACACATGATGTAAGACAGGATCGCACCCGAAGAACCCACCAGCGCACCGACCACGATCAACAGATCGTTGCCAAGCGAGAAGCCAATCGCAGCAGCCGCCCAGCCCGAGTAGGAGTTGAGCATGGAGACCACCACCGGCATATCGGCGCCGCCGATGCCCATGATCAGGTGGTAACCGATGAACAGCGCCATCAGCGTCATGATCGCCAGCGGCAAAAAGCCACCGGTGTTGAAGTACCAGATCAGCGACAGCACAGAGATCGCCGCCGCAGCCGCGTTCAACATGTGACCGCCCGGAAGTTTGGTGGCTTTCGAGTTCAGTTTGCCGGCGAGTTTGCCAAAGGCGACGATAGACCCGGTAAAGGTCACCGCCCCGATGAAGATGCCGAGGAACAATTCAACCTTGAGGATGTTCAGCTCGACCAGAGTTTTATGGGCCAAAAGGGCGGCAAACCCGTCAAGACCATCACGCGCGGCCGCGTCCAGACCGGCCACATTGGAAGCCTCGAAATGGGCGTTAAAGCCCACGAAGACCGCAGCCAGACCAACGAGCGAGTGCATCGCGGCCACAAGTTGCGGCATTTCGGTCATTTCGACCTTGGTGGCGACCATCCAGCCGATGATCCCGCCGCCCGCAATCAGCACGAGCGACAAAAGCCACAGGCCAGAGCCCGGCCCGATCAGGGTGGCGAACACGGCCAAGGCCATGCCGACAATCCCATACCACACCGCGCGTTTTGCGCTTTCCTGGCCCGACAATCCCCCGAGAGAGAGGATGAAGAGCACCGCTGCGACCACATAGGCCGCTGTCGTAAATCCGTATTCCATGATCCCTACCCCTTAAGATTTCTGGAACATGGCAAGCATGCGCCGTGTGACCATAAAGCCGCCAAAGATGTTGATCCCGGCCATGAAGACCGACAGAGCACCGAGCACAATCACAAGCCAAGAACCCGACCCGATTTGCATCAGAGCGCCCAGAATGATGATCGACGAAATGGCGTTGGTGACAGCCATGAGAGGCGTGTGCAGCGAGTGCGACACGTTCCAAATGACCTGGAAGCCAATGAAGACGGAGAGAACAAAGACGATAAAGTGCTGCATGAAGGAGGCAGGTGCAACAAGACCAACCCCCAGCAAAAGCACCGCACCGATGGCCATCAAAGTGACCTGTTGTTTGGTCTGGGCTTTGAAAGCTGCGGTTTCTGCGGCGCGTTTTTCCTCTGCCGTCAACACTTTAGCCGCTTCTTTCGGCTTGGCGGCGATGGCTTTGATTTTCGGCGGCGGCGGCGGGAATGTGATCTCGCCCGCATAGGTCACCGTCGCACCACGGATCACGTCATCTTCCATGTTATGCACGATCTGGCCGTCTTTTTCCGGCGTCAGATCGGTCATCATGTGACGGATGTTGGTGGAGTAAAGCGTCGAGGCCTGAGCCGCCATGCGCGACGGGAAATCGGTGTACCCGATGATGGTCACGCCATTCTCGGTGACGATTTTCTCGTCCATTTTGGTCAGCTTGCAGTTGCCGCCCTTTTCCGCCGCGAGATCGACGATCACGGACCCCGGCTTCATCGCCGCGACCATGTCTTCGGTCCAAAGTTCGGGCGCTTCGCGGTTCGGGATCAACGCGGTGGTGATCACGATGTCCACTTCGGGGGCCAATTCGCGGAATTTCGCAAGCTGCGCTTCGCGGAACTCGGGCGAGGACACAGAGGCATAGCCGCCCGTGGCCGCGCCATCTTGTTGTTCTTCCTCGAAATCGAGGTAGACAAACTGAGCGCCCATGGATTCGACCTGTTCGGCCACTTCGGGACGCACGTCAAACGCATAGGTGATCGCACCGAGCGAGGTGGACGTCCCGATGGCGGCAAGACCGGCCACACCGGCACCGACAACCAACACTTTTGCGGGCGGCACTTTACCGGCCGCCGTGATTTGTCCGGTGAAGAAACGGCCGAAATTGTTGGAGGCCTCGATGACCGCGCGGTAGCCCGCGATATTGGCCATGGAAGAGAGCGCATCCATTTTTTGGGCGCGCGAAATCCGGGGCACCATTTCCATGGCGATCACGTTGGCGCCTTTGGACTTGGCCATCTCCATCCCGGCCTCATTGGCACCTGGGTTGAAGAAAGAGATCAAAGTCTGACCCGATTTGAGCCGCTTCATCTCCGTCTCGGACGGCTGGCGGACCTTGGCGACGATGTCGCAGTCCTTCCAAAGCGCGGCGGCGGTCTTGATGACCTCAACGCCCGCCTCCGCATAGTCTTTATCGGAGAATCCGGCGAGCACACCGGCCCCGGTTTCAACCGCACAGTCATATCCAAGCTTTTGCAACTGCTTGGCGCTCTCAGGAGTCAACGCGACGCGCGCCTCCCCCTCAAAGACTTCCTTTGGAACCCCAAATTTCACGAGATTTTCCTTTTCCCCAGTCCTATTCGCATTCTTGGTGCATCCTTACCCAATCCTGCCGATGTTTCGCAACATTATTGCGCTAACATTTTTGACCCGTGATGGCAGACTACACCCAACGTCGCGTTTTTTTGGCCCAAGCGGAGAAATCCTGTGGGAATCCCGCCCGGAGCTTTTGTTCCTCCTCAATGATAAATCGCTTTTGTATCACGGCCATAAAGGCCGGAACCAACACGATCCCCATCGAACTGCCGCAAAGTAAAGCAAAGCCTGCGAGTGTAAAGACGTCGCCCAGATAAATTGGATTGCGCGACAGGGCATAGACGCCATTGGTGACGATGGCCGAGGGCTGTTTGTGGGGGATGACTGTGGTTTTGTGTCGCCACATCGTGAAGGCGGCCACACCCATAAGCCCCACGCCCAGCGCGATCAAAATCCACCCGACCAGAGCCACCAGCGGCGGCACGGTAAAACCGAGCCCAACACCGGCCAAGGCGTAAGCGGCGCACATAAAGGCCAAAAGCCAAACCGGGGGATAATCGAGATATTTCATAGCGGCCACTCTAGCCGAGACACTGCCCGCGCGCTACAAGTTCGGACATGAAAATACGCGCCCTCACATTGCGTCCGATCACAGTACGTCCGATCACCGTCAAAGACGCCGACGCCTGTTACGCCCTGTTTCACCGCACGGTGCGCGACGGCACGGGCGCGTTTTATACGGCGGCACAACGCGCCGCTTGGGCACCGGACCGCGACCATGCCCCCGAAACCTGGCCCGCGCGGCTGACCGCGGGCTATGCGATCTGCGCCACGCGATGGGGACGGCTCAAAGGCTTTTTCACCATGGGACATGATGGCCATATCGATTTTGCCTATGTCGCCTTGGAGGAGATGGGCAAAGGCACCGCCGCCAAGCTCTATGACGCCTGCGAGGCGGAGGCGCGTCGTCTTGGCCTGCCCTGTATGGACACAGAGGCCTCGCATCTGGCCCGGCGTTTCTTTGAAAAACGCGGCTGGCGGGTGACAGCCCGGCAAACAGTGATCCGCGACGGTGTCGGGATTGAAAATTTTCGGATGGAAAAGGCGCTTTGAAAGGGATTTGACCGCTTAAACGGCCTTCGACAGCGGCCTCGCGACACCTGTGCGCGCCGCGGCATAAGCATGAACCGCCTCACCAAAGGCGGCAAACAACGGCCGCGACACCGGGTCCTGACAGGCGTTCCATTCCGGGTGCCATTGCACCGAAAGTGTGAACCCCGGCGCATCTTTGACATAAATCGCCTCAGGCGTGCCATCGGGGGCGTAGCCGTCAATCACGATGCGCGCACCGGGGGTTTTGATCCCCTGCCCATGCAGCGTATTGGTCATCACCTCATCTGTGCCAAACAAGCGATGAAACACTCCACCCTCGCTCAGACGCACCGGGTGGCGCAGGGCGAATTTTTCCTCAATCGTGCCATCTGGCGGCATCCGGTGGTTCATTCGCCCCGGCAGATCGCGAATTTCAGGATAAAGCGTGCCCCCCATGGCGACATTGACCTCCTGAAAGCCGCGACAAATGCCAAGGAACGGCAGACCCACCTCAACACAGGCGCGAATAAGCGGCAATGTCACCGCATCGCGACAGCGATCAAACGCCCCATGGGCTTCGGTCTCAGGTTCGCCATATTCCTCTGGGTGCACATTGGGCCGACCGCCGGTGAACAAAAAACCGTCACAAACGCCCATCAGCTCCTCGGAGGAGACGAAATTGGGATGCGCCGGTATCAAAAGCGGCATACAGCCCGCAACATCGGAGACGGCCTCGGCGTTCATCTTGCCGCCGGTAAAGGCCGGGTATTGCCCGTTCAGCAGGTCCGAATTTCCGATCACGCCAACGATGGGTCTGCTCATGATATGCCTCTCCTTTTGGCCAAGGATACCTGCTTTGCGAGCAGAGAAAAGGGGCATGGGTGCGCAAGGCCTCTGCATCCCTGCGCACATACACCTTTGCGCTGTTCACATACTCACCAAATCGCGCCCGCTGCCCCTTTATTGATCACATCCGGCATCACGACTGAGTTTTGAGCACCCATATCGAACCACGCAAAGGCCCACGATTGGCCTCGCCCGGGCCAAAACATTTGTGAGGTCAGGGGAGGAGCGAAGATGACGCGCTTGTCTTCACCTGGCCTTTGAGAGCTGTGCATCGTGGTCCTGAATCGTGTCATGACGCGTAACCATACGCGGTTTTTCGATTCAGCGTGGCGACGATACCGGCCAGCCCGTTCCCAAACACGTCACTCGACAAAAACTTAGTCAAAGTCCTAAGTTTTTCTTGCATCACGCGACAAAATCCGAATACTTAGTCGTATGACTAAGCATTCAAACGATCTCGACACGCTGTTCTCAGCCCTCAGTGACCCAACCCGCCGCGCAATCCTGACCCGGTTGGCGCGCGGGCCGGCAACCCTGTCGGATCTGCACACTCCCCATGACATGGCCCTGCCCTCCCTCATGGCTCATGTGAAGAAACTTGAAACCGCCGGGCTGATTTCCACCGAAAAACAAGGCCGCATCCGAACCTGTCGCCTCACCCCCGGTGCCTTTACCCCGGTGCAAAGCTGGCTTGAGGAGCAGCGCAGCCTTTGGACCAGCCGCCTTGACCGCTTTGATGCCTATGTCACCCAACTCGCCCAACCCAATCAGGAGCAAACAGATGACCCTCGATCCAAAGACTGACCTCAGCTTTACCCGCACTCTGGCCGTGCCCCGCGCCTTGGTCTGGGACTGTTGGACGCAGCCCGAACACATCCCGCATTTCTTTATCCCCGCCCCACATAAAGTCACCGCCTGTGACATTGATCTGCGTGTGGGCGGGCGGTTCAACACCGTTTTTGACGTAGACGGCGCAGTGATGGACAACACCGGCGTCTACCTTGAACTGATCCCCGGTGAAAAGCTTGTCTTTACAGATGGCTACTCCGAAGGATGGAAACCCGCGCCGGACCCGTTCATGACCGCAATCCTGACCTTTGCGGATGCGCCAGATGGCGGCACGATCTATACAGCCACCGCCCGACACCGCTCGCAAGAGGCGGCGCAAACCCATAAAGACATGGGCTTTTTTGACGGTTGGGGCACAGTGGCGGATCAACTCGCCACCTATGCCAAGGGCTTGCTCTGATGGACCGCTCAGCCGAAAACCGCACCATGACCCTCTCACGCGACATCGCCGCACCCGTCGCGGTGATCTGGAGCGCATGGACCGACCCCGAGGCGCTCCCCAAATGGTGGGGGCCCGATGGGTTCAGTTGCCGCACCACACGCATTGACCTGCGCGACGGTGGCGAATGGGTGTTCGACATGATCGGCCCGGATGGGACCGTCTTTCCAAATCATCACCGCTACACCCGTGTGATCCCCATGGAGCGGATTGAGTACGAGCTTCTCTGGGGCGAAAACGGCCCCAAACATGCTGAGGCATCGGCGATTTTCGAACCCACCGGCCACGGATCGCGGATCACATTGCGGATGATCTTTTCGAGCGATGCCGAATACCAAGAGGCCAAGGGCTTTGGCGCGGTCGAACTCGGGATGCAAACCTTGGGCAAACTCGCGGCCTTTGTCGGTGCGGCATAACCTTATCACAGGCTGTCCCTCTTGCCAGGCACGCGCACCATCGCACGCGTGATCACAAGAAGATCACATTGAGACCTGAGGGTGTTGAAGCCCCCTGTCCCTCGCTCTAACGTGCCCAAGACGCGCTACCCGCGAAAGGACAGAGAATGAAAGACGCCGCCCCCCAAACGATTCACCTGAAAGATTACCAAGAGCCGCACCATTGGGTGCGCGATGTGCATCTGACCTTTCGACTGGCCCCTCGGGCCACGCGGGTTCTGTCCAAAATCACCTTTGTGCCGAATGTGCAAAATCCCGGCGATCTGATTTTGGATGGCGAGGGCCTGAGGCTCATCGCCGTGGCCGTGAATGAGGCCATCGTGCCCTATGAGGTCGCGGACACCCATCTGGTGATCAAATCCGGCGATCTTCCGGCCGCCCCCTTTACCTTTGAAGCCGAGGTGGAGATCAGCCCCAAAACCAACACGGCGCTGGAAGGCCTCTATATGTCCCCGCTGAACGTGGAAGCCTCCGAAGAGGGCGGACGCGAAAGTCAGCTCGCACAAAATGCCATGTATTGCACCCAATGCGAGGCCGAAGGTTTTCGCAAGATCACCTATTACCCGGACCGTCCCGATGTGATGGCCCCCTTCTCCGTGCGCGTTGAATCCGACATGCCGGTGATGTTGTCCAATGGCAATCCCGGGGCCTCTGGACCGGGCTTTGCCGAGTGGCATGACCCCTGGCCGAAACCCTCCTATTTGTTCGCTTTGGTGGCCGGAAATCTGATCAATCATCCCGGCGGCTTCACCACAAAATCCGGCAAGAAGGTCGAACTGAACATCTGGGTGCGGCCCGGCGACGAGGGCAAATGCGCCTTTGGCATGCAGGCGCTCAAAGACAGTATGGCATGGGACGAGCGGGTCTATGGTCGTGAATACGACTTAGACATATTCAACATTGTCGCTGTCGATGACTTCAACATGGGAGCAATGGAAAACAAGGGGCTGAACGTGTTCAACTCGTCCTGTGTTTTGGCCTCGAAAGAGACCTCGACGGACGCGAATTTTGAACGGATCGAAGGCATCATTGCTCATGAGTATTTTCACAACTGGACCGGCAACCGCATCACCTGTCGCGATTGGTTTCAACTCTGCCTCAAAGAGGGCCTGACCGTCTACCGCGATCAGATGTTCTCCGGCGACATGCGCAGCCATGCCGTTAAAAGGATTGAAGAAGTTCTCACCCTGCGCGCCCGTCAGTTCCGCGAAGACAACGGCCCTCTGGCCCATCCGGTGCGGCCCGAAAGTTTTGTCGAGATCAACAATTTCTACACCGCAACCGTCTATGAAAAAGGCGCGGAAATCATCGGGATGCTCAAACGGCTTGTGGGCGATGAGGCCTATAAAAAATCCTGCGATCTCTACTTTGAGCGCCATGATGGACAGGCCGTGACCATCGAAGATTGGCTCGCCGCCTTTGCCGATACGACTGGGCGCGATCTTGCACAATTCAAACAATGGTATTCTCAGGCGGGCACGCCGCGCTTGAGTGTTGAAGAGGACTGGCAGGACGGCACATTCACCCTGACCTTCACCCAATCGACCCCTGCCACACCGGGCCAGACGACGAAAACGCCGATGGTCCTGCCCATTGCCGTCGGTCTGATTGGACCGAACGGCGACGAGGTTATCCCAACCACCATTTTAGAGATGACCAAAGCGACCCAAAGCTTTGTCTTTGAGGGTTTGGGCGCGCGCCCGACCGCCTCGATCCTGCGCGATTTCTCAGCACCCGTGGTGCTTGAACGCGAGATGAGCGCCAAGACCCGCGCCTTCCTGTTGGCCCATGACACCGACCCGTTTCAGAAATGGGAAATGGGGCGGATGTTGGCGAAAGAGACGTTGATCGCGATGATCATGGAGGGCACACCGCCCGCAAACGCCTATCTCGACGCGATCAAAACCGTGCTCACCGATGACAGTCTCGATCCCGCCTTCCGGGCGCTGACGCTTGGGCTGCCGTCACAGGACGATTTGGCACAAACGCTCTATGATGCGGGCGTCACGCCGGACCCGGATAAAATCTATGCCGCCCGCGAAGAGGTACGGCGGATTTTGGCGGCGCACCTGCGCGAGGTGCTGCCCGCACTCTATGTGGAAAACGATGCAGGCGCCTTTACGCCCGACGCAAATGGCTCAGGCAAACGCAGCCTGCGCCTGTCTGCCCTCTCGCTTTTGACACTCAGTGATGGCGGGGCCACGGCGCGCGCGCTTTACAAACGCGCGGACAATATGACCGAACAGGCGGGGGCGTTGCAGGCCTTGTTGTCGGCGGGACTTGGCGAGGATGAATTGGCGGATTTTGCCAAACAGTGGCAAGACGACCGTTTGGTCATGGACAAATGGTTCATGATGCAAGTCGCCTCCGCCGCCCCTGATCAGGCCGCGGACATTGCCAAATCCCTCACCCAACACCCTGATTTCACTATGAAAAACCCGAACCGATTCCGGTCCGTGTTTGGCGCATTGGCGGGCAATCACGCGGGCTTCCACACCTCTGATGGCAAAGCCTATGCGCTTTTGGCCGATCACCTCATTGCGCTGGATGCGCTCAACCCGCAAACCACGGCACGGATGTCCGGCGCATTTGAAACCTGGAAACGCTATGACGCGGATCGCCAAGACATGATACGCGACCAGTTGGAGCGGATACTGGCCACCCCGACCCTGTCGCGCGACACGACCGAAATGGTGACTCGCATTCTGTCCGCCTGACGCTCGGATTATGTAAAGCACAACATGCAGCCGGGTGCGACATCGTGCCCGGTTAGCGCCATCATAACAAAAAGTTGAACCGGTTCCGGGGCTTACATCGCCGGGCGGGACAGATTGTCATATTCACTTTGCACAATACCATGACATGATTGGCCAATCGTGCGGACACATTCGTCATTCATTACGTCACCTGACAGGGAACATCATCTATGCGTAAACTCATTATCTCGACCGTCATCGCCGCCACTGCCGCGACCGGAGCGTTTGCCCAATCCCCCTCTGACGTGGCCAAAGCACGCCGCGCGTATTTCACCCTTGTGGGCTTTGAAATGTCTACATTGGGCGCCATGGCACAGGGTAAAATCGACTATGACGCCGATGTGGCAAGCCAAGCGGCAAAGGATCTTGCGGCTCTCACCGGCTACACCATGTCCGACCTTTTCGCACCCGGCACCTCGAACGACGACCTGCCCGGTGAAACCCGCGCTGAGGCTAAAATCTGGGCCGATATGCCCGGCGTTCAGGACAAAGGCATGGCCTTTTACCAAGCTGTGGCCGATTTGAACGCTGTCGCCGGCAACGGCCTTGAGGCACTTCAGCCCGCCGTCGGCAAACTCGGCGGCACCTGCAAAGCCTGCCACGACGACTACCGCGCCAAAGATTTTTAAGCGCTAAGACTGAGGCGAACCGATGTCAGAACCGCTGAACAAAACCTATGTTTGGGACCCCGTTGTCCGCATCCTCCATTGGGCTTTGGTGATCGCTTTCGCCACCTCATGGGGTTTGGGCAAATTTGGCCCAAACATCATGACGTTGCATTTCTATTCGGGCTACACCGTGGCCGGGATCGTGGTGTTGCGGCTGCTGTGGGGGCTGTTTGGCACCAAAACGGCGCGGTTCGCCACATTTGTCAAAGGTCCGGGCAAGGTCATGGCCTATGCCCGGACGCTCCCTTTGAACACCCCGTCACGCTCCTATGGTCACAACCCGGTCGGCGCGATTTTTGTCGTCGGGGTTTTGGTCGTTTTGGCAATGCAGGTGATGTCTGGGCTCTTGGCCGACCCGGAAGATTTCATCAATGTCGGCCCGCTGGCACAGTATGTCTCAAGCGATGTGGCGCGCAAGGCGCTGTCGCTGCATGAACCGCTCTCAACCCTGCTTTTGCTGATGGTTCTGGGGCATATCGCCGCGATTTTTTGGTATAAAAAGCGCAAGGGCGAGAATTTGGTCAAGCCGATGATCACCGGCTATGTCGATCTGCCCTCCGACAAAATCCCGCATTGATCAGGCGCTAAATCGGGCCGGGGCGGCGTTCCTCGGACAACAGCACATTGGCCTCGACGTTGCCCACACCGGGCAGCGTCATGATCCGCCGCCTGAGCACGCGTTCAAAATCCGGCAGGTCTTGCGCCACCACGCGCAGCCGATAATCGAACAGGCCCAAAACGTGCTGCACGGTCTGCACCTCCGGGATCGCCTGCACGGCGCGTTCGAAATCCTCCAAGGACACCCGACCCTTGGTCGCCAATTTGATGCCCAAAAACACCGTGACGCCAAATCCCAAACCCTCAAGATCCAAATCCACCCGGCGCGGGCCGAAAATGCCCAGCTCTTTCAGCCGCTTGATCCGCCGCCACGTCGCCGGTTGACTCAGCCCCATCTCGCGCCCCAAGGCCCCCGCCGATTGTGTCGCATCCTCGCATAAAGCGCGGATCAGCCGGCGGTCGATGTCGTCCAATTCCATCGCGTCCTGGCTCATAGCGGCACCGATTGCGCATCTTTGATGGTCGCCACCTGCATCAAGGCCTCAATGTCGGTCATATGCGGCAGGGACAGAATGTGTTCGCGATAAATCCGTTGATAATCAGACATATCGCGCGCAATCACCAAAAGCCGCGCATCGACCCGGCCCAGGAATGTACCGATGGAAATCACCTCAGGGACAGCACGCGCGGCGATGATGAATTCGTCAAAGGCGCGCGGTTCGGTTTTGTCCAAGGTGACGCGCAACGACACCTCAACCTCATAGCCCAAAGCGCGCCAATCGACCTGTTCGCGGATCGCTTTGACCACACCAGCCTCGCGCATCCGCTCCAATCGGCGGGCGAATGTGACCGGGGTCACCCCGGCGCGTTCGGCCAATTCAGAGGCGGGTGCTTCGGGATCGGCCTGTATTTGACGCAGGATGCGCCGGTCTGTGTCGTCTACTTGCATGATTTTTTCACAAATTTAAGATTATACGAATGATCGTATTTCACAAACCAGAAATGAGGTCAAATTTTGTACGCGACAGAGGTTAGATTTGAACGATAGTGCCCGCAGACTCGAAAGAGGCTTGCACACAGACAAAGAATGAAGGAGCGCCCATATGCGCGTTTATTACGATCGCGATTGCGATGTGAACATCATCAAAGACAAAAAAGTCGCCATCCTGGGCTACGGCTCGCAAGGTCACGCCCACGCGCTCAACCTGCGCGATTCCGGCGCGAAAAACCTTGTCGTCGCTTTGCGCGAAGGCTCTGCCTCGGCCAAGAAAGCCGAAGCGGAAGGCCTCAAAGTCATGGGCATTTCTGAGGCCGCCGCGTGGTGTGACGTGATCATGTTCACCATGCCCGACGAATTGCAGGCCGAAACCTACAAAAAATACGTCCACGACAACATCCGCGAAGGCGCCGCCATTGCCTTTGCTCACGGTTTGAACGTACATTTTGGCCTCATCGAGCCGAAAGCGGGCGTTGACGTGATCATGATGGCGCCCAAAGGTCCGGGGCACACCGTACGCGGCGAATACACCAAAGGCGGCGGCGTGCCCTGCCTCGTGGCTGTGGACACCGACGCCACTGGCAAAGCGCTTGAAATCGGCCTGTCCTATTGCTCCGCCATCGGTGGCGGTCGTTCGGGCATCATCGAAACCAACTTCCGCGAAGAATGTGAAACCGACCTGTTCGGTGAACAGGCTGTGCTCTGTGGCGGTCTCGTTGAGCTGATCCGTTGCGGTTTTGAAACGCTGGTCGAAGCTGGCTACGCGCCGGAAATGGCCTATTTCGAGTGTCTGCACGAAGTGAAGCTGATCGTTGACCTGATCTACGAAGGCGGCATCGCCAACATGGATTACTCGATCTCCAACACCGCAGAATACGGCCAATACGTCACCGGCCCGCGCATCCTGCCCTACGAACAGACCAAAGCCGCGATGAAAGCCGTTTTGACCGACATCCAACAGGGCAAATTCGTCCGCGATTTCATGTTGGAAAACGCTGTGGGCCAGCCGACGATCAAAGCATCGCGTCGCGCCAACGACGAGCACATGATCGAAGAAACCGGTGCGAAACTGCGCGGCATGATGCCGTGGATCACCGCCGGAAAAATGGTCGACAAATCGCGCAACTAAGCGCCACTCTCTCCAAGACGAAGGGCCCCGGCGGATGCGTCGGGGCCTTTTTCATGAGAGGATCATCATGCCAAAGTTCACACCAGACACCGCGCTCAAAGACAGCGGCACCTCCTCCGCCTGCGGGTCCTATGAAGCCCTTTTGTTCAGCGACAGCGGAGGCTTGACCCAGTTTGGCGCCTTTCTTGAAATCCTGCCGCCGGGATCTGCGTCGTCGATCAAACACTGGCATCAAACCGAGGACGAAATGGTCTTTGTGGTCACAGGCGAGGTGCAAGTGATCGAAGGGGCCGAGACATACGTTTTGCGCGCTGGAGAGGCCGCGACCTTTAAGGCCGGGGTCGCCAAAGGCCATTACCTGACCAATGTCAGCGATCAAGAGGCGCGCTATCTGGTGATCGGCACCCGCTCCATGGGCGACACGGTGACCTATCCTGACCGTGACCGCATCCTGACCTTTACCCGCGATCCCGGTGCCACCGAGGTGAAAACACGCCACTACACCACATTGGATGGCCAGCCCGCCCAGTCCCCCTACGAGGATTAACCATGTCGCCTCTCCCCAATATCACCCGCGCCTCATGGATCATGGTTGGCGTTTTAGGCTTTGTCTGGGGCTCAACTTTCATGGTGATCGAGATCGCCCTGACCGGGATCACGCCATTTTGGTTGGCAACCTTCCGGCTGACCATTGCAGCGATGGTGATGGCGGTGTTTTGGGGCAAAGACGGGTTTAAAATGGGCACCGACCCGGACAACAGGCCGCGTCCCATGGCGTTGATCTGGGCCGGGGCGATTTCCTCGGGCGTGCCGTTTTTATTGCTCAACTGGGGGCAGCAATATGTGACCTCGGGCTTTGCCGGAACCTCGATGGCCGCCGTGCCTTTGGTGGTCTTGCCGATGGCGCATTTCATGGTGGCGGGCGAGCGCCTGTCACTGCGCGCGATCATTGGCGTGACACTTGGGTTTTGCGGTGTGGCGCTTCTGATCGGCAAATCTGCGTTGGACAGCACCGGCGCGGATTTGGAGTTTTGGGGTCGCATGGCCTGTCTCACCGTGGCGTTTTGCTATGCGCTCAACTCCATCACCATCCGTCGCATCCCGCCAATCAACTCGACCGCCTTAACCACGATCATGATGGCGACCGGCGCGGTGATCACCCTGCCGTTTTCGATCCTGGCCGAAGGCGCGCCGGGTCTGCCACCGCTCAAGGCCTTTGTTGCGTTGATTTTTCTTGGCGTGGTCTCGACTGCGGCGATGAACCAGTTGCGCGTTTTGGTGATCCGCTCCGCCGGGCCAACCTTTATGACTTTGGTCAATTATCAGGTGCCCGTGTGGTCCGTCGTCTTGGGCGCGCAGGTTTTGGGTGAACCTTTGCCGCCCACACTTTTGATCGCGCTGGGGCTGATCCTTGGCGGGGTGGCGATTTCGCAATGGGCCTCAGTGAAACGCATCTTTGTGCGTGGATGACAGAGCAGCCCTGCGCAAATGTTATGTTGTAACAATTCTGCGCCCCCCCACATTCCTCCCATGATACACACAGTGGACAAAAGACAGGGGCTGCCAGATGAGATGCAGTTTCTGCTTCGGGACTATCCGCGCGATGTCTGGCCGGATCACCCGAATTTCGCCAGCTCCATCCAAAATTGGATGGGCGCTCACACCATGTTTCGCGCGCTGTCTTCCTATGTTTTGGAGGACACCGAGGCCTTTATTGACAAAGAGATGGACGATCAGATCTATGCTCAAAAGCTTGCCAAATACGGCGATCTTTTGTTGCGCAATCTGCATGGGCATCACAGCTGGGAAGACCGCAAATTCTTTCCCGAATTGGGGGCCGCTGAGGGGCGTCTGATGGCAGGGCTTGAGATGTTGGAGGCCGATCACGCGGCACTGGACGCCACATTGGATCGGTTCCAACGCAGCGCCAACCGCGTGGTACAACTGGCGCATTTGTCGCCTGTCGATATGCGCACTGAGGTGGGCGATGTTGAAAGCCGCGCCCGCGACATCAGCGCCCTTTTGGCGCGGCATCTAAGCGACGAAGAAGACCTCGTGGTGCCCATCATCCTGCACCATAAATTGCGCGGATGAGCCAAATGTGACGTCCAAATGCGTCGAAAGAGCGCCTTGCGGGGCGCTCTTTTTCATGTGCAGATGGGCCAAAGGAGTTTCCCATGACCAAGACGCCACATGACGATCATATCCCCGCCGATCTGACCCCCAAGAATGAGGGCGAGATCCAAGCCGAACGGGCGCGGATGTTTACTTTTGGGTTTTGGAAAAGCCTTTTGGCCGGGCGTGAGGGCCTTGGCGACACGTTTTGGGCGGGCAATTATTTGGCAGGCCTGTTGTTTTTGCCCGTCATGGTTGTTTTTTTAGCGCTTGCCTCATTCGTTCCGCTCTTGTCGCCACTGTTGAGCGCGTCGTTCGTCGTCTTTGGCGTCTACCTTTTGGGCGTCGCGCGCGCCGTCGCGGTTGCTCAACCCAAAGGGAATTCTGGGATCGGCCTGCGTATCTTCGGTGTGATCTGGACTTTGATGAACGCTGGCATGTGCCTCGTCTATTCCCCTTTTGTGGCGGGCCAGTAAACGAACAGCTTGTACAAATACGATATATTATCAAAAAGGCGGCCCATTGAGCCGCCTTTTCTTATCTTTATCCAACATATCGGCTTACCGGGTTGCGGCCTCCACCGCGGCCACCACCTGATCTACAGCCCCGGTCAGCACCGTCTCGCTGACGCTTTCGGCCATCACCCGGATCAACGGTTCTGTGCCGGATTTACGGATCAACAACCGGCCATTGCCCAAAAGCTTGGCCTCCGCATCCGCGATCGCCGCCTTCACGCCGCCGTTCTCCAACGGAAGCTGGCCTGCGGCATAGCGCACGTTTTTCAAAAGCTGCGGCACCGGCTCGAACACCTGTGACATTTCAGAGGCTTTTTTGCCGGTCTCGACCATGGCAGCCAGAAATTGCAGACCCGCCAACAACCCATCGCCCGTGGTGGCATAATCGGTCATCACGATATGGCCGGATTGTTCGCCGCCAAGGTTGAACCCGCCCTGACGCATCCGTTCGACCACATAGCGGTCGCCCACCGCAGTGCGTTCCAAGCGCAGGCCCTCCGCCTCCAGAAACCGCTCCAACCCAAGGTTCGACATCACCGTTGCGACCAAAGCACCGCCCGCCAAACGGCCCTGATCGGCCCAGGATTTGGCCATCAGACCCATAAGTTGATCGCCATCAGCCACCTGCCCGGTCTCGTCCAAAATCATCACCCGGTCGGCATCGCCATCCAAACAAATGCCCACATCGGCGCCATGCGCCACCACAGCTTCGGCTGCGGTTTGGACATAGGTCGAACCACAGTGATCGTTGATGTTGCGACCATTGGGATGGGTGCCCACGGGGATCACCTCGGCACCCAATTCCCACAACACTTCGGGGGCGGTGCGATACGCCGCGCCATTGGCGCAATCAATCACCACCTTGAGACCCGCAAGGGTCATCCCACGCGGCAGGGTCGATTTGACCCGTTCGTTGTAGCGAAACCGACCATCATCGATCCGCTTGGCGCGGCCGATATTGTCGGCCTGCGCTGGCTCAATTTCGGTCTCCATCAGACGTTCAATTTCACTCTCGGCCTCGTCCGACAATTTGAACCCATCGGGGCCAAAAAATTTGATGCCATTGTCCTCGGCCGGGTTGTGCGAGGCGGAAATCATCACGCCCACGTCAGCGCGCATCGAGGTGGTCAACATGCCCACAGCGGGGGTCGGCACCGGACCAAGCAGAAACACGTTCATGCCCGTCGAGGTAAACCCCGCCGTCATCGCGGTTTCAAACATGTAACCCGACAGGCGCGTGTCCTTGCCAATCACCACGCGATGTTCGCGCGAACCATCGCGGCGAAAATAACGCCCAGCAGCGGCCCCGAGTTTCAGCGCCATCTCCGCCGTCATCGGTGCGGAGTTGGCCCGCCCACGCACGCCATCCGTGCCAAAAAGTTTACGCGTCATGCTGACCTCCCTCGCCACTCACTGCCTGCCACAGAGCAAGCGCTTGTTTTGTCTCTTTGATATCATGGACCCGCAGCACCTGAACCCCCTGTGCCACGGCGGCCAAAGCCACAGCGATTGAGCCCGGCGCGCGATCTCGCGGCGCAGGTGCCTGACCGATCCGACCAATAAAGCCTTTGCGCGAAACGCCCAAAAGCACGCCGCATCCAAGCGCATGAAACAGCGAAATTCGGTGTAAAAGTGCAAGATTATGATCCTGAGACTTGCCAAATCCGATGCCAGGATCGACCAGAATGCGCGTGCGGGCAATGCCCGCCGCCTCCGCCACGGCAATCCGCGCCGCAAGAAAATCATAGACATCCAACAACACGTTTTCATACTCGGGATGCTCTTGCATCACCTCTGGATCGCCTTGGGCATGCATCAAACACACAGGCGCGCCCGATTGCGCTGTCACCGCCGCCAACTCCGGGTCATGGCAAAACGCATAGACATCGTTGACCAAATCCGCCCCCGCCGCGAGGGCCGCCGCCGCCACAGGGGCTTTGCGCGTGTCGATGGAAATTGGCACAGTGGAGCCCGCCCGAATGGCGGCAATCACCGGCGCGGTGCGGGTGATTTCGACCTCGGGGGCAATATAATCCGCACCGGGGCGGGTGCTTTCGCCTCCGATATCAAGAATATCCGCGCCCTCAGAGACCATCATTTGCGCCCGTGCCAGAGCGGCTTCGGGGGCGTCAAACAGCCCGCCATCGGAGAAACTATCGGGCGTGACATTGAGAATGCCCATCAGGTTTGGCCGAGTGAGATCCAGCCCAGCCAAAGGCGCACGGGGGACGGTCAGGCGGATTTTGACCTCCTCGGGTAGATCAGCGGCGGGTATGATCTGCGGCGGGGCTGTGCGCGACAACACCTCGACCTGCGAAAACCAGACCCAGCCGCCCGCCAGCGACAAAGCGCCTGAGGGGCGCGAAGGATCAATAGAACAGATGGGGCGATAATAGAGCGAGGACATAGCTAGGCTCACTGACCCGCAGGAAGCTGACAGGGGCCAGCCAGATCAAGCGCATGCGCGCCGTCAATCGGGGGTTCCCCCAAGGTCAAAAGCGCTACGGCAGACATCTCTTGCGCCAACCACATGACCAGATCGGCAACATCGCCCTTTGGCCCGTGCACCGCATCAAGCACCATTTTGGACGGGGCCCAAACCGAGATATGGCCTTGGCGCGCCGCCCAATCAAGTTCGGTGCGCGAGGCGCGCACCACACAGCGCGGATCACGGCCCGCAAGCGTCCATGCGTTTTGTTCTATCGCCAAAAGGTCAATCCGCCGTTGCGCAGGCTTTGCCTCCGACTGCGGCCGTTCGCTCAACGGCAGGCCAACAGTGACAATCACCGGACGCGGGTCGGCATCCATCGCGTCGATCCAGGCTGTGAGATTTGGATGGGCCAGCGCCTCGGGCGAAAGATGTACAATCACCGGATGCGGCACGGGTGTCACACTCTGCGCGCTTATCGGGTGATCCGTGGCGGGATAGGCGCTGCGCACGATCTCAACGCCCAAAGCGCCCGGCCCCCGGTCCAGCTTTTCGATGCGGACAAAGACCCGAAACGCCCGCGGCTCGGACAGGATGCGCAGGGCGATGCGTTCGGCCAGAGTTTCCAACAGGTTGAGACGCTCGGCGGCCAATTCGATCTGAATGGCTTCGGTCAGGCGATCATAGGACAAGATGCGATCCACATCGTCATCGACCGGACCGCTCAAGGGTGTCAATTCGACCACGACATTGAAGACCACCCGTTGCCGCACCCCGCGCTCGACCTGAAAGGCACCGATTTCGACCTCGACCACATGGTCGCGCAGGGAAATACGGTCATGTGGAGCCTCTGCGGCGGTGGCGCTGGCGCGCACTTCGGGATGTTCAAAGGCCTGTCGGATCTCGGACACGTTTGGGTCTTTCGTGGTTATTTTCGCCTTGCTACAATTATTTTCCCGGCGCGTCCAAGGCCAATGTCCCTTTCGCCCCCCACCCCGCTTCCGAACGGCAAAACCCCGCCGTTTTACGGGCGGGGTTTGAAACAAATCCGTGATCTGCGCTGTTAGACTTTGGGTTTGCGATAGAAATAGTGAACCCCGATCTGCGCTGTGCGGGCGAATTTGCGCGCCCAGCTCGGCGTTACGGCACGGGTGTGATAAAATGTGGCCCCTTCGGTGAGCGGGCGCGGCGCACCATCCAACATCAGGCGGGCGACCTTGCTGACCCGATCCCATGCCGCCGGCTCTGCAATCACTTCGGCGCGGCCATCACAGGTATAGGTGAATTGGCACTGGTATTTTTTGCCGGTGCCCTGATGGATGACGCCACAAACGGTGTTCGGAAAGGCCGGGGAGGACACGCGATTGAGGATCACTTCGGCCACGGCAAACTGACCTTTGACGCTTTCGCCGCGGGCCTCGAAATACAGCGCCTCAGACAGGCACTGCCATTGCTCGCCGCCCGTGGCTTCGGGCTGTTGCAACAAGAACGCGTCGGAATACTCGACGCTCACGGGGGGCGTCGGCTTTGGCTTCGGCTTGAAGCTGGCCAACAACCGTTCGATCGCATCCGCATCGACATTTTTCAAACCGTTGCGCTCTTGGTCCAAAAGCGCCGTCAGCGGCAGGCCAAGCGCGAGGCTTGGGTCGTTTGACGAGCTGAGTTTGACGTCAGCCTGGCCTGCACCGGGAAGGGCGCAAAAGCCAAGTGTAGCCACAAGCGCAAGCGCCGTCAGCTTGTTTAAGGATCTCATTTATCCCTCCATTGCGCCCAACCTTTGGGCCTCACGGGGTGTCATTCGAACGGCGGGATAGGGTAATTTTCCTCAAAGGTCCAGTCTAGTGCGTTCCAAGGGGTTTCTGGACAGTCAAGACACAGTTGCAAAAACCCATAAAATTCTCAAAAAACGGCCAGTAAGAGCCTTTATTTTCAGCAGGTTGAAAGGGGAGTGTGATCACTTTGCCTCTTCGGCGACAAGTTGCGCAGCGGCAAGGCGCGCGACCGGCACTCGGAACGGTGAACAGGACACATAGTCCAACCCAATGGCCCGACAAAAGGCGATAGATTCGGGGTTACCGCCATGTTCGCCACAGACCGCCACGGTGAGGTCCGGGCGGCTACCCCGCCCGCGCTCCGTACCAATCCGCAACAACTCCCCCACCCCTTCGATATCGAGCGTATGGAACGGATCTTCGGGGAACACGCCCTGTTGCACATAGGCGTTCATAAACCGACCCGCATCATCGCGCGACAGGCCATAGGCCATCTGTGTCAAATCATTGGTGCCAAAGGACAGGAAATCGGCGTGTTGGGCGATGTCATGGGCACGCAACGCGGCGCGCGGCGTTTCAACCATCACCCCAAGCCGATAGGTAAAGGCGGCACCAGTTTCGTTTTTCACGGCCGCCGCCACCCCGTCGATCTGGGTTTTGACAATCTCCACCTCGCGGCGCGCCGACACCAGCGGGATCATGATCTCGGGCACCACAGGCGCGCCATGTTTGGACGCCTCAACCGTGGCCTCAAAAATCGCCCGCGCCTGCATTTCGTAAATCTCGGGGAAGGTGATGCCCAAACGCACACCACGCATCCCCAACATCGGGTTGAACTCGGACAGCCATTCGATCCGGCGCGTCACATCGGAGAGCGGCAAATCGAGCGCTTCGGCCAGTTCCTTGGCCCCTTCGCGATCGGAGGGCAGAAATTCATGCAGCGGCGGATCAAACAGCCGAATGCACACTGGCAAGCCCTCCATGATCCGAAACAACTCAATGAAATCAGATCGTTGCATCGGCAACAGTCGGGCGATGGCTTCGGACCGATCTTCGTGCGCGGAGGCGAAAATCATTTCGCGCATCACCGTCAAACGGTCGGCCTCAAAGAACATATGTTCGGTGCGGCACAGCCCGATGCCCTCGGCTTTGAAGTCGCGGGCCATGGCGGCATCTGCCGGCGTGTCGGCATTGGCGCGCACACCCAAATCGCGGATCGCGTCGGCCCATTCCATCAATTGCAAATACCAATGGTCCTTCACCGGCGGCAACATTTGTGCCTCCCCGACCAGGGCCTCGCCTGCCGAGCCATCGAGCGTTAAAATATCCCCCTCGGCCAGCTTGCGCCCGTCCTCCAGGGTCAGCGTGCGTTCGCGCGAGTTGATGCGGATCGACGCGCCAACCACACAGGGCACCCCCATGCCACGCGCGATCACCGCCGCGTGCGAGGTCACTCCGCCACGTTCGGTCAAAATCCCGACCGAGGAATGCATCCCCCGGATGTCTTCCGGCGTGGTTTCGCGCCGCACAAGGATACAGGGTTCGCCGCGCGCCTCATAGGTTTGCGCCACCGTGGAGTTGAACACGATCCGACCAACCGCGCCGCCTGGCGAGGCCGCGATGCCTTTGGCAATCACGTCACGCGGGGCGTTTGGATCGACCTGAGGGTGGAGCAATTCGGTCAGCGAGCGCGGCGGCACCCGCAAAATCGCATCTTCGCGTGAAATAATGCCGTCTTCGGCCAATTGTACGGCGATGCGCAGCGCGGCCCGCGAACTGCGTGGCACCCGCACCGCATCCAGCACGCTCAATTTCCCACCCGAAATGGTGAATTCCACCTGCATCTCTTCGCGCAGCCGTTGACGGCAGAGTTTGCTCATCTCAACCAATTCGGCAAAGAGTCTTGGCTGTTCTTCTTCAAGTGACGGGCCACGCACGTCCTGCGTCAGATACATCGCGTTGCTCTGCGCCGAGAGCGCCTCGCGCCCCTGCGCCTGACGTTTGTAGCGGCCTTTGATCAACGGCGCGCCGGTGGTGGCATCGACAAGTTGCATCACCCCTGCCCCGGATTCGCCCGGCCCAATGCCCAAGGACATCGCCTGAACGATCAAGCCAAGTCCGGCATCCGCAGGCGCGCCTTTGGCCTGACGCAACAGCCGCGCGGTCGTGCCCTCCCAAGCGCGCGCCATCGAGCGCAGCACCTGTCCCAATTGAAACGCCGGGTCTTGCGGGAACGGATCGCCGGTTTCGTCCTCATGGGCGCTCAAAGCCGATTTCAAAGCGTCGGACACCGACATCGATGTGTCAAATTCGAACACTTCCGGGTCTAAACGTTCGACATGCACGGCATAAGATTGCACAAATCGAAGATAAAGCGCATCCGCCGCCTCTGGACCATGGGTTTTGGTCAGTTCGGCGTGGCGGGCATCATTCATCCCGATGTTGAGAATGGCACCGGGACCGCCCCAATCGGGGTCCTCAGACGAGGGCCGTACAGAAAGCAGCGGCGCATCGCCAAACACCCGCAACAGCGCATGTTTGTCGAACGTCTGCCCCTCGGCCAGCCGATGCACCGCATCAAAGCTCAGTGCAATGGTTTCAGGCACGGGGAGGTCAAGCCGGATCAGGCGCTGAAGACATTTCGCCCGCCCGCCATGGGTGGTCACGGCAATCGGTGCGACACGGCGGATGCGGGTAAACCCGAGGTTTTCATTGTCTTGCTGCACTGCGGCACTCCCTTTGTGGCGCAGGGTACGCTTGGGAGGGGCGTGAGCGCAACTGAAAGGTTTGCGCTCACATCAAAAGCCATGGCGTCAAAACCGGGACTTAGCCCTCTAGCTTGGTCAGATCGGCGACCTTAAGACAGATGTCGCGGATACGACCCAAAAGGTTCAAGCGATTGCGGCGCAGAATGTCATTGTCTGCATTGACCTGAACCGCCTCAAAGAACCCATCGACCGCCGGACGCATCGCGGCCATGGCGGACATGGCGGCGGCGAAATCCTCAATCTCCATGGCGGGTTTGATCGCGGCCTCGGCTGTATCAAGTGCGGCGAACAGCGCCTTTTCCGCATCGCTTTCGGCGAATTTGATGTCCGGGCCAAAGGAATATTCAACGCCATCTTTCTCCTCGGCTTGCGTGAGGATGTTGTTGGCGCGTTTGAAGCCTTGGATCAGGTTTTTGCCGTCTTCGGTGGCAAGCGTTTCCGAGAGCGCGCGGGCGCGTTTGACCAGAAGGGTGATGTCGTCATTGCCGGGCATGGCAAGGCAGGCGTCGATCACGTCATGGCGGATGCCTTCGTCTTTCAGGAACACTTTCAGGCGGTCATGGAAGAAGGCGAGGAGGTCGCGCGAAGTCGTTTCCCCAGGCAGCCCAATTTGGGACCAATCGACTCCTCCAAAAATTCGATCCATGGCCGCTTCCCACTTCTCAGAGTCAGATTCCGCTGTAATAACTTTACCACTTTGAATCCGATACTCAGTAAGCTGCTCAATGGTTACGCCACAGTAATTCGCAACTTGCTCCTCGTAGTCGCGTTCTTCATGACTAATCTTATCGTGCTCTAGTCGCTCAAATTCTGCGATCAAAGGCATCACAATTCTCATCAGAGGCGAACGCACATCATTCACCAACACCAACCGAATAACCCCAAGCGCTGCACGACGCAGCGCGAACGGGTCTTTCGATCCGGTGGGTTTCTCGTCAATCGCCCAGAAGCCTGTCAGCGTGTCGAGCTTGTCGGCCAGAGCCACGGCGACGGAGACCGGGGCGGTCGGCACGTCGTCGGACGGGCCAAGCGGCGAGTAGTGGTCGCGGCAGGCGTCCGCGATGGCGTCAGACAGCCCGGCTTTCTTGGCGTAGTAGCGCCCCATGATGCCTTGCAGCTCGGGGAACTCATAGACCATTTCAGAGGACAGATCGGCCTTGGCGACCTTTGCCGCCAACTCGGCCTCATCCGCATCGGCCCCGACGATGGGCGCGATCTCGCGGGCCAAAGCGGCGATGCGGGCAATGCGCTCAGACTGAGAGCCGAGTTTGTTGTGGAAGGTGACATTGACCAAGGGCGCGCCCATGGCCTCAAGCCCTTCTCGCTCAACGGTGCGCACGTCATTTTCCCAAAAGAATTTCGCGTCTGAGAGACGCGCGGAGAGCACCTTTTGGTTGCCCGCCAAAATCGTCACGCCATTGTCCGCCGTTTCGCGGTTGGCCACAGTGACGAATTTTTCGATCCGGCCGGTTTTAGGATTGCGCACGGAGAAGAATTTTTGGTGTTCCTTCATCGAAGTCTGAAGCACCTCAGGCGGCAGGCCCAAAAAAGCGTCATCAATGTTGCCCATCAACACGACCGGCCATTCGACCAGCCCCGCGACCTCGGCCAAAAGGCCTTTGTCATCCACGACGTCAAGGCCCTGCGCAAAGGCTTGGGTGGTGGCGTCATGCCAGATGTGATCGGCGCGCTCATTCGGGTCCAAAACCACGAAATTCTGTTTGAGTTTCGTCACATAATCGTCAAAGCCGGAGACCTTGAACGCGCCTTTGGACATGAAGCGATGGCCCCAAACGGTGTTGCCCGCGGTGATCCCGTCGATCTCCAACGGCACCACTTCGGCGCCTTCCTCAGAAGACAAGAGACAGACGATGGAATGCAGCGGACGCACCCATTTCAGGTTGCCATTGCCCCAACGCATCGCTTTGGGCCATGGGAAAGTGCGGATCGCGTTTTCCAAAACCTCGGCCACAATCTCCGCTGCCGGACGGCCCGGCTTGGTGATCTTGGCGACATAGACCTGGCCCTTTTTCTCGTCGCGGATTTCCAAATCGTCCTTGGTCACACCCGCACCGCGCAGAAAGCCGTCAAGCGCCTTTTCGGGCGCATCAACGCGGGGGCCTTTGCGCTCTTCAACCGTGGTCGGAGAGGCGGCCAACAGCCCCTCAACGGACAAGGCCAAACGGCGTGGCGTGGCGAACGCGCCCGCAGAGGCATAGGTCAACCCCGCCTCGACCAAACCGTTGGTGACAAGGGATTTCAAATCCTCAGAGGCGCGCTTTTGCATCCGCGCCGGGATTTCCTCAGAGAAGAGTTCGATCAGCAAATCGGGCATGGATCAGTTTCCTTCTGGCGCGGCGGGACAATCCGCAGGCGCAGGATCGCCGTCAAACACGGCCGCGCCACAATGGTTGATTTGGTTCCAGGCATAGCCGCGCCCATCCGGGTAGATGGCGACCACGCGGTCGATGCCGTAGGGGGCGTTTTCTTCGCCCAAAAACGCCACGGCGGCCCCGGATTCGATGTCGGCACCAATGCGTGCGGCGTCAAAACAGTCAAACCATTTCTGCGCCACCAAAGGGGCCGCGTCCGTATAGGGTTTGAAGGTCTCGGTCATCATTGGCAATGAGAGCGGCGTGGTGAAACAGGCGCGGAATTTGATCGGCGACGTGTCGGCGTCGATGCCGTTGAAATCCTCGGCCAAAATATCCTCAGCCCCGCCGTCAAACGTGGTCAGGCGCACGGTGGCGGCGGGGGCATTGGCGTCGATCGGTTTATAGTAGGCGTAGATTTGCGAGTAATAGAGACCCGCGCCAAAAACGATTGCTGTCAACACGATGCCACCTGCGACGAATTTGCCGTTCATTGCGCTGCTGCCTCGGCGGTGTAACCACCCGCCGTGGTTTGCACAAAGGCATCGGCACAGGCTTTGGCCAATGTGCGCACGCGCCCGATATAGGCCTGACGTTCGGTGACAGAGATCACACCGCGCGCATCCAAGAGGTTGAACAGATGCGAGGCCTTGATGCATTGATCATAGGCCGGGTGGACCATGATGATACGCTTGCCGGTTTTCGGGTCCAGCGCGTCATGGGCGAGCAACGCGTGGCATTCGGCCTCCGCCTCTTCGAAATGTTTGAGCAACATCGCGGTGTTGGCGGCGTCAAAGTTGTGGCGCGAATATTCTTCTTCGGTCTGTTTAAAGATGTCACCGTAAGTGAGCGGGATCGGCGATTGCGGGTCGTTGAACGGCATGTCCATGACGTGATCAATGCCCAAAACATACATCGCCAGACGCTCAAGCCCGTAGGTCAACTCGCCCGAGACCGGGCGGCAATCATGGCCGCCAACCTGTTGGAAATAGGTGAACTGCGACACTTCCATGCCGTCACACCAGACTTCCCAGCCCAGTCCCCACGCGCCAAGGGTCGGAGATTCCCAATCATCCTCGACAAAGCGAATGTCATGCAGATCGGTGTCGATGCCGATGGCTTTCAAAGAGCCAAGATAGAGGTCCTGAAGATCAGGGGGCGACGGTTTGATCAGCACTTGGTACTGATAATAATGCTGCAAACGGTTCGGGTTTTCGCCATAGCGGCCATCGGTCGGACGACGCGACGGCTGAACATAGGCGGCGGCCCAAGGCGTTGTGCCGAGCGAGCGCAGGGTCGTGGCCGGGTGAAAGGTCCCCGCCCCCACTTCCATGTCATAAGGTTGCAAAATGGCACAGCCCTTTGCGGCCCAATAGGCCTGAAGCCGTAGGATGATCTCCTGAAAGGAGCGCGGTTTTTCGGTCATCTCAGACATGGAGTACTCTCAGCTTTCGGAGCTTGGGAAACGCGGCTTCTCACTAGCCAAGAGCCGACGGGGCGTCAATCGAAAGGGGCACCCACACGCGCATCTCGGCTGCATTCTGGCACATTCAGGCGGATTTGCCTGCCACACCTGACTTTTTTCCGTCACATCTCACCGGGTTGTTTGTTGACCTTCCCGTAAAACATGGTTTCTTTGCGAAAAGTTACAAGAATTGGGCCAAGCCCAGTCATCAGCAAGTAAGGGTTTCTATGCATAGGTTTTTCGCCGCAGTCCCATTTGGACTTGCCGCCACGTTGTCTTTCACTGCGGCCAACGCCCAACAATGGATTCAGGTCGAAGCACAGCCGACCCTGACCCAAGCCACCGACGCGGCGCAAGGCTATGCCGCGAAGCTGCCAAATGTCGTCGGATTTAACCTTCCGGGCCGCTGGCACGCCATCGCCTTGGGCCCCTACGCGACCGAGGCCGAAGCCGAAGCGGCCCGCCGCAACCTGCGCGCTCAAGGCATCATTCCCGGTGACAGCTATCTGACCGAGGGCGACCGCTTTCAACAACCGTTTTGGCCCGTTGGCGTCAATGTCGCCACATTGACCCCCGTCACCCCGATGGCGCCTGCGGACACGGTCGGGAGCGCGCTGGCAGAGGAACACATCATCGACACCGCGATGACCCCGGTGGAGATCGACGAAACCCCGGCCCAAGCCCGGCAATCCGAACGCGATCTGGACCGCCCGGCACGCGAGGCGTTGCAACGCGCGTTGAAATTTGCGGGTGTGTATAACTCCGGCATCGACGGCGCTTTTGGTCCCGGCACGCGGCGCGCCATGTCCGATTGGCAGGCCGCCAATGGCTATGACGTCACCGGCGTGTTGACCACCCGCCAACGCGGTGCCGTTTTGGCCGCCTACAACAACGTCATCGACAGCCTGTCCTTGGCCCCCGTCACCGACGATGTGGCGGGCATTGCCATCACCCTGCCCACCGGCATGGTGGGTTTTGACGCTTACACGCCGCCCTTTGCCAAATACTCTGCCAAAAATGGCTCCGATGTGCAGGTCATGTTGATCTCGCAAACCGGCGATGAGGCGACGTTGGGCGGGCTGTATGAGATCATGCAGACGCTTGAGATCGTCCCCATGGACGGCCCGCGCAACCGCGACAGCAAATCCTTCACCCTGACCGGAATGAATTCCAACATCGTCTCACACACCGAGGCGCGGTTGGTGAATGGCACCGTCAAAGGCTGGACCCTGATTTGGCCAGCAGGGGACGAACAACGCCGCGAGATGGCGCTTGCGGCGATGCAAACCTCTTTCACCCCGATCGACGGCGTGCTGCCCGATGCCTATGGCGACGGAGCCACGCAGGACATCGACCTGATGGCAGGGCTTGAGATTCGCCGCCCTGAGGCCGCCGGAAGCGGCTTTTACGTCAATGCCTCCGGCGCGGTTTTGACCTCTGCCGCTCTGGTGGCGCAGTGCGCGAAAATCACCTTGGACGACAGCTATGAGGCCACGGTCACCGCGACCCAAGGCGGCATGGCGCTTTTGACCCCGTCCGAATCTCTCGCCCCCCTCTCTGTCGCCCAATTCGACAGCCACCTGCCCCGGCTTCAGTCCGAAGTGTCGGTGTCGGGCTTTGCCTATGAGGGCCGCCTCGGCGCGCCGACGCTGAACTATGGCCTTTTGGCCGAGCACAAAGGCCTGAATGGCGAAGAGGACCTGTTGCGTTTGGCCATGTCCACGCTGCCGGGCGAAGCGGGCGGACCGCTTTTGAACGGTCAAGGCGCGGTCATCGGCATGTTGGTTGACAAAGACGCCCTCTCCGAGGCGCAGGCCCGCACCCTGCCCAATGATGTTGCCTTTGCCTATGACATGGAAAAACTCGCGACCTTCCTCTCAAACAATGGCATCGCCGTGTCGGCCTCGGACGCGGCGCGCGATATGTCGGATAGCGAATTGGTCACGGTGGGCCGCGATTTGACGGTCTTGGTGAGCTGCTGGAACTAAAGCGTCACGCCTTTATCCTGAGACAGGGGAAAGGCGTGACGCTGCCAGACATATCAATGGTGTGGGCGTTCCGCCATAAACCCGTGAGTCAGGTTTGTGGCGGAACGCTTTAGGTCAGCCCCCTCAAAAATGCAAAGCCCCGCACATTTTGCGGGGCTTTTTTATGGGATGCGTGACTGATGCCCCCTAGACACCGGGCACGATGGTGCGCATCAAACGGATCGCAGATTGATCCGCCTTGCCTTTGGTCAACCACGCCAAAGCGAAAATCCAAACGCCCAAGGCCTCGCCCCAGAAAATCAGATTGTGCCGAGAGACAAAATCCGCCGCCGCGTCACCGCCCAAACGCGCCGCCAAAAAGGCGGAGGTGATCAACACCAGCGTCGCCAAAATGCCATAGCCACAGGCGCGATAGATGCGGCGGCGGGCCAGGTCGGTGGTTTTGGGGAACTGCACCAAACAGAACACCACAAGACAAAGAAAGAACACCACGGCGGACATATTGTGCACCCATGCCGAGGGTCCGGTGTGCACCAGAATTTGGGTCACGGTGCGCTCCGGCAAGACACAGATCTCAGTCTTCACAGGGCAATCTTCGAGCGATGGGAACACCGAAACCATCAAGGCCGAGAGGCCCGAAATCCGGGCAAGCACCTGATCGGAGAACCGTTCATCTGAGCGCCGCGCGTAGCCTTTGTAGGACATCAAGAACACGCCAATGGCCCAAAGCGCGCCGACAAAAACCTCGCGCAGGGGCGAGAAAAAGTAATTGGACAGGCTGTCACGCAAACCGCCCTCCACCCCCAACCCACCAAGGATCAAACTCAATGGCAGCAGCAACGCAACAGCCCCAAGCGCTTGGCGCACACGGTGATAACTCAACACGTGCGGGTCAGTGTCGGGCGTATTCGGTGTCTCAGACATGCGTGGTCTCCCAAACGTTGTATGTGGGGGGATTATGACCGCCAAAACCGGATGGTGAACAGTGCAAATACCGACATGACCTCAAGCCGCCCGACCAACATGGCAAGGGCCAAAACCCATTTTGCCGGATCATTCAGCGAGGCGAAATTACCCGAAGGCCCGATGATGTCCCCAAGCCCCGGCCCGACACAGGCAAGTGCGGTGGCCGCGCCCGACACGGCCGTCACAAGGTCCAATCCGGTCGCCGCCAAAAGCACCGATGTGATACCCAAAGTGACGATGAAAAACGAGAAAAACGCCATGACCGAGGAGAGCACATCCTCTGACACAGGCCGGCCTTGGTAGCGCGGGGTGAAGACGCCGTTTGGGCTGTGAATCTTGCGAATTTGCGCCCGCATCGAAGCGAACAAAAGCTGATAGCGAAACACTTTGATCGAACAGGCCGTCGAGCCCGCGCAGCCACCGATCAAGCCGATGAAAAAGAACGCGACGGCGGGGAAGGCGCCCCAAAGCTGGTAGTCGACCGAGGCATAGCCGGTGCCGGAAATGATCGAAGTGACATTGAACAGGCCTTCGCGAAAGGAGTGTTCAAAATGGTCTTCGTTGACGATCAGCCGGTAGGCCGCGAAACACAGGGTGAGGCCAAAAATCACCGCCAAATACGCATGGATTTGGGTGTCGCGCCAAAACGGCTTGGCGCTGCCCGCGATCAATTGCACATAGCGCACGAACGGCAGGCTGGCGAGGATCATGAAAAACGACGAAACATATTCCGCCGGGCCCTGAAAAGCCCCGAAAGAGGCGTCGCGGGTCGAAAACCCACCGGTGGAGAGCGTGGTCAGCGCGTGGTTGATCGCGTCAAACCCGCTCATCCCAACCACCAGATAGGCGATGAAACAGGCGACGGTGAGCCAGACGTAAATCACCGAAATCCGCGAGGCAATTTCGGCGGCGCGGGGCAAGACTTTGCCATCCGTATCAAAGGCTTCGGAGCGAAACACCTGCATCCCGCCGACTTTCAATTCGGGCAGGAACACCATGGCGACCACAATGATCCCGATGCCGCCGAACCATTGCAACATCGACCGCCAGAGCAACAGCCCCTCGGGGAGATCATCCAGACCGGAGAACACCGTGGAGCCGGTGGTGGTCATCCCCGACATCGCCTCGAAAAACGCGTCCGTAAACCCGGCCTCGGTCGCGCCGAGCATAAAGGGGATGCCACCAAAGATCGGCAAGATGAGCCAGATCAGCGTGGTCAAAAGGAACATTTGCTGGATGGACAGGCCTTCGGATTTGCCATTGGCACAGGCCAAAGCCATGGACACGCCCGCCACGGTGGTGACCACGCCCGCCTCCAAAAACACGCCCCATTCGGCATTGCCATAGGCCAGATCGACCAACAATGGGATCACCATCGTCAGCCCCAAAAGGGCCACGAGCGTTCCGACTACATATCCTACAGGCCGCAGATCCGTCATAGCGGCAAGGCTTGGCTGTGCAACTTCCGCATGTCAAGGACAGGCATAAGAACAGGCGCTGTTGCGATCAACCAACGTGGAAAAGTGTGGCAAAGAGTTTCGGATCAAGGCTTTGCGCCGCGAACGTGTCGCCCTCGGTCAGAACCGACACCGCGTCATGGGAATGCAGGCTTTCTTGATGCGAGGCAATGATGCGAAAATCGCCGATCCGGTGGTCATTTTCGAGGTTTTGCGCAAACAACCGCGCCGCATCTTCGACGAAAATCGGATTGGCGGCGTTGAGTTCGGCAAAGGCCTGTTCGTCTTCGCGTTTGACCATGACCTGCGTCTCGGTCGGCACAGCCGCACGGCACAGATCAATCAGGTCCTCAAACCAAAGCGTGTCCGGCTGATCGCGCACCTCGACCGAAATCCGCGCCACGGAGCGCTGTGAATGCGGTGTGGCCAATTGCTGCCGCGTGCGGCGCGCATGTTCGGAAAGTTCAAGAGAACAGGGGCAGGTGGAGCTGTATACATAGTCCAAATGCATGATTTCTGTCATTTTCCCTTTGGTCTCCACCAGTTCCAAAGCGATGTCGTAATACTGATACCCGCTCAGGCCAGAGCGCAGCGAGGCGCGTTTGACCGGGAAGGAAAACCGCATCTGAATGCGGGCATCGAAACTGTCGAGATCAGCTTTGTAATCGCGCAGGGCGGCTTGGATCACGTCAAAGGAAAAGGTGCGCTCGGAATGTTTGTAGAAAGAACGCATGATCCGGGACATGTTGATGCCCTTTTTCTCTGCCTCCAAACTGACCGTGCCGGTGACCGAAGTCTCAAGCGTCAGATCGCCCCCCGCATCATGGCTGTCGCGGGTGTGAAACCGGATCGGCAGACGGAAATTCGAAATCCCGACATGTTGGATCTGCCTTTTCGCGCCCTTGATCAGGCTTTCGGGTCCGTTTTGCAGGTCGGGCAGCGTGTCGCGATAGGCCTCCGAGGCCTCGAAATCCTCAGGATAGGCGCGCCGCAGCGCCGGGTAATTGGCGAAATCATCCGCCTCCGGCAAAAGCCGCGAAATCGCCGGGTCAAGTTCGGCCACTTCGGTCGGCGTGGCGCGGGTGGCCCAATCACGCAAAACGGCCAAAGCCGCCTCGGCTTTGGCCCGCTCTGATGAGGTCTCAAGATCGCTTGGGTACATGTTCATGGGCACTCCCCCAAAAGGCTGTTTCGGTTGATATAGGGCGTCTTGCGCCCGTTACCAACAGATACGTGGGAGAAACGCCGTCAGATCACAACGCATCCAAAGCGGTACGCAGATCGGCGATCAAATCGTCAGGATCTTCAAGCCCAAGCGACACGCGCACCATGCCCGGCGTGATGCCCAACGTGTCTTTCTGTTCTTGCGGCAGACGTTGGTGCGTGGTGGTCGCCGGGTGGGTGACGATGGATTTGGCATCCGCGAAATTGTTGGAGATGGTGAAAATATCCAAGGCATTCAGGAACTTAAAGCAAGCCTCCTTGCCGCCTTTGACGTCAATCGTCAACACGGTGCCGCCCGCCTCCGCTTGCGATTTGGCCAGATCATATTGCGGGTGGGCTTTGTGGGTCGGATAACGCACAGCATTGAGCGCCGGATGCCCATCAAGCGCGTCGGCCACGGCCAAAGCCGTCGTCGCCTGTTGCCGCACCCGCAGGTCGAGCGTTTCCATCGACTTGAGTTGCACCCAGGCATGGAACGGGCTCATCGCACCGCCGGTGTGTTTGAGATAGGCCTCAATCGGCCCCCGGATCAGATCGCGCGAGCCGCAAATCATCCCGCCCAAACAGCGCCCCTGCCCGTCCACATGTTTCGTGGTGGAATAGACCGACAAATCCGCGCCCGCCTCAGCCGCATAGGAAAAGATCGGTGTGCACATGGCGTTGTCGACCACGACTTTGGCACCGACCGCATGGGCCAGATTGCACACGGCTTTGAGGTCGATGACCTCCAAAGTCGGATTGGAAATACTTTCAAGGAACACCAGCGCCGTGTCGGGGCGAATGGCCGCGCGCCACGCGTCCAGATCGGTGCCATCGACCAAGGTGATCTCAACACCAAAGCGCCCCAAAACCTCTTCGAGAATATAGAGACAGGAGCCAAAGAGCGCACGCGAAGACACCACATGGTCCCCGGCTTTGAGCAAAGCCATGAGCGCGCCGTTGACGGCGGCCATGCCAGAGGCACAGGCAAACGCGTCCTCATAGCCTTCCAAAGAGGCCATGCGATCCTCGAACATGCGGGTCGTCGGGTTGCCGTAGCGGGCGTAGATAAACTCATCCTCGCCCAGCGACACAAAGCGCTCTTCCGCCGCCTCAGCCGTGTCATAAACAAAGCCCTGGGTCAGGAAAAGGGCTTCGGACACTTCACCATATTGGCTGCGCCGAATGCCCTCATGCACGAGTTTCGTGCGGGTTTTCCACCCCGTAGTGTTCTTGGTTTTGCTCTTCGCGTTGCTCATTTCACGGTTCCCTTCCGCCAACAAAAAAGCCCCCTCTCGATCAAGAGCGGGGGCGCGGCGGGTCATCCAACCCAGCGTCTCGTCCTGACCTCTTTAGCGGAATATTTTCGGCATGCCCTTTGCAAGAGCACCCCTGTGGCCCGCAATCCGGAGAACAAATCGCCACATCTGGTGGGGTACAAACCCTGCGACACTCTGTCAACTGCGCGCGGCACCGTTAACAAAGATTCACTCCGATGTCGCAGCATCGTGACAAACCCCACGCAGACTATGTGCAGTTATCGGCGCATATCGAACCCAGGGGAGCGGCGTCCATGCCCCTCATGCAACTCAATGTCGACGGCCCTTTCCCTGCGTCCCGGACCAAGGACGCTTTAGAGCGCGCCTTGGCGGCAATCCCCGCGCAGGCACCGGTGGTGATTTGCATCCACGGCTATAAATTTTCGCCCCATGTGCCCCGACATGACCCGCATGATCATATCCTTGCGCTCGATCCCGGCACGGACAGCCCAAAGGCGCTCAGTTGGCCACGCGGTCTTGGATTTGGCAGCGGGGAGGCGGACGAAGGCCTGTGCATCGCCATGGGCTGGGAGGCGCGCGGCACGATTTGGCAGGCATACGCGCAGGCCCGTCTTGCAGGCGAGGCCTTGGCACGGCTGATTTGGACCATCAAGCGTCCGGTGCATGTGATCGGCCATTCGCTGGGCGCGCGGGTGGCCCTGTCGGCACTGCCGCATCTGTCTGAGGGTGCCGTGGGCCGAGTGATTCTTTTGGCCGCCGCCGAGTTTCGCAGCACAGCACTTTTTGCCATGGACAGCGCCGCCGGGCGCAGCGCCGAGGTGATCAACGTAACCTCACGCGAAAATGATCTGTTCGATCTGATGGCCGAACTGGCCCTGACCCCCGATCATGGCGCGTCGCGCACACTGGGGTCCGGGCTTGGCCAAGAGCTGCGCGGCTGGTGCGATCTTCAGATTGACGATGCGGGGACGCGGGCCTGTTTGGCGCAATTGGGCTATACCATCCCCGAAGCGGACAAACGCGTGTGCCATTGGTCACCCTATCTGCGCGACGGGGTTTTTGATCTGTACCGCACCGCACTGCGCCATCCCGAACAGCTTCCCATCGGATTGTTGAAACATCTGATGTCTGACGCCCCTGCCCCACGCTATTCGCGTCTTTTCCGGGGCCATCGCACAGCTTCGCTCTTGTCCTTTTCGCGCAAAGCGTCATCCTGAGGCCATCCTTCCCACCCTCTTTCCTTTGATGACCGCACGGAACCGTTTTCATGATCGACACTCCCATTACGCTCTTTTATTGGCCGACGCCGAACGGCTGGAAAATCTCTATCGCGCTTGAGGAAATGGGCCTGCCTTATGAGGTCAAATTCGTCAACATTGGTGCGGGCGAGCAATTTGATCCCGCGTTTTTGAAACACGCTCCCAACAATCGGATGCCCGCGATTTATGACCCCGAAGGGCCAAGCGGTCGGCCGATTTCGATTTTTGAATCCGGGGCGATTTTGCAATATCTGGCGCGCAAATGCGGTCACTTTTATGGCGGTGGCGAACGCGACCAAGTCGCCGTAGATCAGTGGCTGATGTGGCAGATGGGCGGGCTTGGCCCAATGGCCGGACAGGCGCATCATTTCCTCAAATACGCGCCCAAAATGGAACCGCCGCACGATTTGCCCTATGCCAAAGACCGCTACCGCAACGAGGTCGCGCGGCTCTATGGCGTTTTGGATCGGCGTTTGGCCGAAGAAGAATTCGTTGCTGGCGATTTTTATTCCATCGCGGATATGGCGATTTGGCCTTGGGCGTCCCTGTGGGAAGGCCAAGAGCAAACCTTGGACGACAAACCCCATCTCGCCCGCTGGCTCGCCCGGATCGCGGCGCGCCCTGCGGTGCAACGCGGTCGTGCCCTTGGGGCCGAGCGGCGCACGGACACGGCCAATGACAAGGCCGCGCAAAAGATCCTCTTTGGCAGCTCAAAAGGCACATAACGTGACAGTCACCCGGCGGCACATTCTGTTGAGCGGCGGCGCTTTTGTTCTCACCGGCTGCGCGCAACCGCTGATCAACAGCCCGCCGGGTCTCACGCCTGAGCGCACTCAGGACATTTTTGTCCTCACCAACCGCACGGTCTCGCCCGACGCGCATGAGGCCTTTGAAGGTCGGCGCTCCGACGCGGTCTTTTATCGCAACTACACGATTTCCGTTCCGCCTGAGCGCAAACCGGGCCATTTCTCGTTTCCAAGGCGCAACATTGATCCCAAACGCGAATTTTTTGTCGCGCAGAGCAAAGCCTATGACGGTGTTGCCCCGTTTCGCGCCGATTTAAACGCCCAAATCGCGCGCCGTCCCAAGGGTGATCGCGGCGTCATTTTGTTCGTGCATGGCTATAACGTCTCCTATGCCAGTGCGGTGTTTCGCGCCGCACAGATCGCCACCGATTTCAAGATGACCGAACCTATGGTGGCGTTTTCATGGCCCTCTGCGGGCCGGGTGTCGCAATATGCCTATGACCGGGATTCGGTGCTTTATGCCCGCCGCGCCTTGGCCGATGCGATCAAAGAGCTGGCCAAATCGGACGCGCAAAGCCTCACCATTCTGGCCCATTCGATGGGTGGCCTGTTGACGATGGAGGCGCTCAAACGGCTGGCTTTGGAGGGAGATCGACGCACATTGGACGCGCTCAACGGCGTGGTGTTGATTGATGCCGATATCGACGTCGATGTGTTTCGCCGTCAGGTCGAAGATGTGGCACCCTATGGCGTGGAACTGGCCGTTGTGGCCTCGCGTCGCGATTCCGCGCTTAAGATTTCGTCGATCCTGACAGGCGGTCATCCGCGTGTGGGGGCCACAGATGACATCGGCGCACTGCGCGACATGGGCGTTTTGGTGCTTGATGTCACCAACGCGCCGGGGGCCGGGATGCTTGGGCATTTTGCCATGCTGGAATCACCCGAACTCTTGGCAATCATTGCCTCGGGCCAGTTGCTCAACGACATCGTGGCGGGGGCGCCCGGTCAGGATGTTTTGATTGACGGGCTGACGCTGACCGGCAACGCCGCCCTCGCGATTGCCTATCTGCCTTACACTGCGACCGGGAATTGAGCCTTAGGCCTTTGGCGTTTTGTCCTTGGGGGTGTCGTCTTCGGTCGAATGGCGTCTCATCAGGCCGCCTTGGGCCATGAAAAACGCGATCATTGCGATGGGCAGGCCAAAGGTTTTGAATTTGACCCAAGTGTCGGTCTCCATCGTCCGCCAAATCGCTTCATTGGCCACGGCGAGCGCGAAGAAAAACAACATCATCCGAAAGGTGAGTTTTTTCCAACCCTCCGCATCCAACGGCATGACCTCGCCCAGCACCAGCGACAGATAAGATTGGCTGCGCAGCAAGCCCACGCCCAAAGCCCCGCCAAACAGCAGGTAAATCATCGTCGGTTTCATTTTGAAAAACCGTTCGTCATTGAGCCAGATCGTCAACCCGCCAAAGACCACGACCAACACGAGCGTCATGATCTGCATGACGGAGAGCTTTCCGGTCAGCCGCCACAGCACGAAAGTCGATGCTGCCAAAAGCGGGATGAACACGGCGGTCATCACGATAAACCCGGAATATTCCGTCCCCGCGATGGTAAACACCTTGTCTTTCAAGATTACATAGCCCGCGAAAAACGCCAAGATCGGCCCCATTTCGAGCACGGTCTTGACCACAGGATTGAGCTTTTTTTCGGCGATCGTCTCTGGTGCGTCTTCTGGCATGTTCTGTCCTTTATCCACCCATCTCAACTATGATCGCACCGACCGCAATCAAGGTCATCAACGCCAAACGACGCGGTCCGACCTTTTCGCCCAAAACGATCCAGCCAATCAAGGCCGCAAATACGGTCGAGGTTTCGCGCAACACGGCGGCTTCGCCGACATTGTCCAATCGTGTGGCCAACATGATGCAGCCAAACGAAAAATACGCCACGATGCCGCCGGTGAACCCACGCAGCGCCAAGGGGCCGAGCGCGGGCTTTTCGACCATCTGACGATAGCGCAACGCGGCAACAACCGGCATCACAAGACCGTCAAGGAAAAAGAACCACGCCAAAAACGTGAACGGATCGGCGGTGGCGCGGATGCCGTAGGCGTCATAGGTGGTGTAAAGCGCCACGAAAGACCCGGTCAAAACCGCCAACATCAGGGCGGGCACCATGGTCTCGCGGCCCAATGTGATGGTGCGCAGGTTGTAAACGGCAAGGCCGAAAATCCCGGCAATCAACACCATCACCCCCGACCATTGGATCAAGGTGAAATGTTCGCCAAAGACCAAGCCCGCGCCGATGACCGCGAAAAACGGCCCGGTGCCGCGCACCACCGGATAGACCACGGTATAAGCGCCTTTGGTGTAGGTGTAACCTTGGGCGACTTTATAGCCCATATGGATGACAAACATGCCCGCAAAAATGATCCACATATGCGGTTCGGGCCATGGCACCACGAAAAGCGCAAAAGGCGCCGCAATGATGCAATAGAAAAAATCCATCGCGCCCCGAGACATCCACGGGTCATGCCGTCCCTTTTGCAGCGCGCCAAACAAGGCGTGCAAAAACGCCGCTGCCAAAGCCAAAGTGAGGGCTGCTTGGTGACCGGCCTCTGTGCCTTCAAGGGATAGGATCCAACTGCTCATAGCGCCCTGCTACAGAAGCCCATTGAAAAGGGCCAGAGGATTAAGCGCACAGGGGCCATGAGACAGGGCCATGAGACAGGGGGGCCATGAGAGGGCAAACACCATGCGCGCTTCTGGCTGCAATCAGGCGGCAAGCGGGCCGCGACGCTCGCGCAGGCCTTCGATGTCCGAATAGGGATTGGGCACAAGCGCGCCATCCGTGGCCTCGATAAACGGGTAAGCCGGATCAAGATGGGCGGCACGAATGAGCGTTTCCTCCAAGGTTTGGATGATGAAATCCGTGCGAAACGCCGGCAAAACCCCCATGCCCCAAATCCGCGCCGGGCGGTCTTCGCGTTCGGGATCGACCACCAACATCGCAGTGCCGACCAAACGCTCGCCCTCAACCACCACCATTTCGGCGTAGAGTTGACGATCATCGGGCCAGTCCTCTTCGGTCTCCTCCGGGCACACCGGGTGATCGAAAAACAGCTCCTGCATGGATTCGCGACGCTCAACAACGTCACCGCCCGAAACCCAGTTGCCCGGGCCGATTGCGTGCAGAATTTCTAACATCAAACCTCCAGACCCATCAGGGCCTTGGCAAAATCTTCGGGGTCAAACGGCGCAAGGTCGTCGATTTGCTCACCCACCCCAATCGCATGGATCGGCAGGCCGAACTTATCGGCGAGGCTCACAAGCACACCACCGCGCGCCGTGCCGTCGAGTTTCGTCATCACAAGGCCGGAGACATCCGCGAGCTTTTGGAAAATCTCAACCTGTGAAATCGCGTTTTGCCCGGTTGTCGCGTCCAACACAAGCAATGTGTTGTGCGGCGCGGTGGCGTCCTTTTTGCGGATCACCCGGACGATTTTGGACAGTTCTTCCATCAAATCGGCGCGGTTTTGCAACCGTCCGGCGGTGTCGATCATCAACAGATCGGCCCCCAATTCTTCGGCTTTGGTCATGGCGTCAAAGGCCAAGGAGGCGGGATCAGAGCCCTCGGGCGCGGTCAAAACCGGCACGCCCGCGCGTGTGCCCCAAACTTGCAACTGTTCGACAGCCGCGGCGCGGAACGTGTCACCCGCGGCGATCACCACGGTTTTCCCGGCGGCTTTGAATTGGCTGGCCAATTTGCCGATGGTCGTGGTTTTGCCCGATCCGTTGACGCCCACCACCAAAACCACCTGCGGGGTCTTGGGATAAAGCGGCATCGGCTTGGCCACGGATTCCATGATTCGCGCAATTTCACTGGCCATCAGGCGCTTGATTTCATCGACGGAAAGCTTTTTGCCATACCGCCCCTCGGCCATCGCGGCAGTGACGCGCATCGAGGTCTCAACCCCCATATCGGCGGTGATCAACAGCTCTTCAAGCTGCTCCAACATCGCATCATCAAGGGTGCGACGCAGCACCGGCTGGGTCTCTTTTCGGCCCAAAAGACGCCCAACCAACCCCGGCTTATTCGCGGTTGCACTCGGCTCGGGAGCCTCGTTCACAACGGTCTCAACCGGGATTTCCAACGGTGTCACCGCACGCGGGATCTCAATCGGCGTCTCGTCGGGCGCCTCAATCGGCGTTTGCGGCGCAAATGTTTCAGGGATCGGCGCGGGCTGCTCCAGTGGCGGCTCAATCGGCACGCCCTCCGGCACCACCGGATCGGTCAAAATCGCCTCATCCGCACTGCTTTCCACACCACCATCTTCGACAATCGCCTCAAGCCCCTCGTCGAGTTTCGACGAGGTTTTCATCAGGCGAGATTTCAGTTTCGAAAATAGCGACATAGGGCCTCCGTTCCTTGCTCACTTAATCGGTCTTGGCCTTTTAGAAAAGCCCTAGCCATGCGGTTTGACCCCAACAAAGGCGAAAAGAATCGTCATTTGCCCAAGGATATACAGGGTCCAAAGCGCATAGCCCGCCCAGCGCGCCCGTTTGGTGTCCGGCGACATGCGAAACATCTGAAGCGCAAGGATCAAATCGGAGGCCATAAACAGCAGCGCGCCGACACTGGCCAAGCGGAACAGATCAGGCAGGCTCAACGCCGCCACCACCATGGCGCAAATCAAACCCACATAGACCCGCACAGGCCAACGCATGTGCCCCGTGAAGGGCGCCAGCCAAAGCTCGCTTGAAAGAGCAAAGCCAATCAAGAGGATCACGGGAAGGATGCGCCACGTCTCGACCAAGCCGATGAAAAGACCAAGATAACACAGATGCGCGAGGGCAAAACTCACCAATCCGGCCATAAACGCCCGCTCAAAGGAACGCGACAACGCCCAATCGCCCAGGGCCGAAAGCGCCAAGCCCGCCACCAAAAGCCCCGGCGCGCCCTGCGCCGCCGCACTCCCTGCAAACATCGCGACAGGCACGGTTTTGAGCGCGCTGTGCCAGAGTGTTTTGTCGCGATACGTGAGGGGCAGATAGGCCAGCGCCGCAAGAATCGCCACAAGAACCACCACAGCCGTCCCGCCACCAAGGTCTATGTCAAACTGCACCGTTCCGGTCCTCCCCACCCTCTTTGACGGGCACGCCCTAATGCTTTTGCACCCATGCCTCACACCGCCTATAGTCTGCACATTCCTGAAGGTGCGTCCATGAGTTCCAATCCCGCCAAAACCGCTCACATCATTCGCTTTTTTGCTCTGTCCACCCTCGCCCCCGTCGCGCTTTTGTCACTGGGCGCGCTGTTTGGCGGACTATGGGCCGTGGCCGGGTTTCTTTACATGACCGTACTGGCCTATGGCTTTGATCAACTGGTCAGCCTTGCCCGCGATCCTGCCGATCCAGAGGCCGAGTTTCCCGACGCCAATGCCCTGTCCACTGTTCTGGCCATTTCGCATTTTGCAATGATGGCCTTGGCGGTCTGGGCGCTCTCTGTCGGACCTTTTACTCTTTGGGAACGGGTGTTCATGTTTTTTGGCTTTGGCCTGTTCTTTGGTCAGGTGTCCAATTCCAACGCTCATGAGCTGATCCACCGCTCGGATCGAACGCTGCGGCGGCTGGGCACTTGGGTCTATATCACGCTGTTGTTCGGCCATCACGCCACCGCCCATGTTCGCGTCCATCATCGCTATGCCGCCTCGCCGAACGACCCCAATTCCGCGCCCCTTGGCATGAGCTTTTACCGGTTTTTACCACGCGCGTGGATCGGGTCTTTCAAGGCTGGATTGCGCGAAGAAACCGCATTGCGCGCGCGCTCTGACAGCACCGATCTACACCCCTATGCGCTCTATGTCGGCGGGGCAATGATCTGTCTGTTCATCGCCTTTCAAATCGGCGGAATGTTGGGGGTTTTCAAATATATATTGCTCGCGGGCTACGCCTCTTCGCAATTGATGCTCTCGGATTATGTTCAACATTACGGGTTGCGCCGAACAGAGGTTTCAGAGGGAAAATATGAACCCGTCGGCCCCGCGCATTCGTGGAACAGCCCGCAATGGTTCACCTCGTTTTTGATGCTCAATGCGCCGCGCCATTCCGATCATCACGCCCATCCGATGAAACCCTATATCGCGCTTGAATTGTCAGATGACATGCCGCGACTGCCACGCTCATTACCGGCCATGGCGACACTCGCGCTGATCCCGCCGCTTTGGTTTAAAGTGATGGACAAACGGGTGGCGCGGCTGATCTCCGACGCAGACACCGCCCCCACCCCGCGTTGACCGGCTCACCTGATGTTTCGCCAGTTAACCAGATGTTAAGAATGTGAATGGAGCTAAACGCAATGCTGTGGCATGGTTTCCAAATGATGAAAAAGCTGTCCCTCCCGGCCTGTTTGGCCCCCGTGATCTTGACCGTCGCCGCTTCGGCTTTCGCCGCACCGGCGGGCTCTGACCCGCTGACCGGCGCGGAATTCGAAGCCTATGCCACCGGCAAGACCCTGACCTTTGCCGAGGACGGCCAACCGTACGGCGCCGAAGAATACCTGCCCGGCAACCGCGTCCGCTGGGCCTTTGACCAAGACACCTGCAAAGAGGGCATCTGGTACGAATCCGGGCAAAACATCTGTTTCGTCTACGAAGACGGCTCCGCCCCGCAATGCTGGCAGTTCTTTGTCGAGAGCGACAAGTTAAAGGCGGTGTTCCAAGGCGAAAGTGGCACCGAACTCTACGAGGCCTGGGCCAGCGACGGGCCGCTGTCCTGCATGGGTCCGCAAGTCGGCGTCTGATCCGTTAAAACCTCGGCCCCGTTAAAACAAAGACCCCTGATCCGGCCCGCCACCTTTTGGCTTTTTCGTCTTAGCAGGTGCCGGGGCCACAGCCACGCCGCCGCCAATCCGCGCCCGGCCATCGGCAAATTGCACCTCATGCATCCGGCTCGCGTCCTTGGCCGAGGTCACAACCCCGTTTGAGGCATCCCAAACCACAGCATAGCCACGCTCCAGCGTCTTTTGATAAGACAGCGCCTCAAGCATCCCGGCCCGGCGATCCAACGCCCCGCGCCAGCGCTCGGTCTGGGCCTTTGAGGCGCGTTCAAACCGGGCCGCGAGTTGATCCAATTGCGACCGTGCCTGAACCGTATAACGCGAGAGGCGCATCGGGTCCAAACCTTTGGTGGCACTCGTAAAATCACGGCGTTTTTGCGCCACGGCACGGGCCAGAGCCGGGCTGAGACGACCGCCAAGGATCACCGTTTTCTCCTGCCCGCGTTTCAACATCCCACGCAACAAGGTGGGCCGCAAGACGGCGGAACGTTCGGACAGTTTCAGCCGCCGATTGCCCACCGAGGTGATCAACGCCTGATTAAGCCGCGCCTCGGCCTGATCGACGCGCTGACGCGGCCCATCCAAAAGCCGCCCGCGCTGCGGCAAAGCCCGAGAGAGATCGCTCAACCGTTGCCGCCGACGCGCCACGCCAAGGCTCAGCGCCCGCTCCATCCGCGCCCGCGTCTCTTGCAACGTGACCCAAAGTTCGCGCCGCACCGGCACGGCGATTTCGGCGGCGGCTGTGGGCGTTGGCGCGCGCATGTCAGACGCGAAATCAATCAGCGTCGTATCGGTTTCGTGCCCCACGGCGGAGATCAACGGAATGCGGGAGGCCGCCGCGGCGCGCACCACGATCTCTTCGTTAAATCCCCACAGGTCCTCGACCGAGCCACCGCCCCGCGCGACGATGATCAAATCCGGGCGCGGGATCGGCCCATCTTTGGACAGCGCATTAAAGCCTTCGATCGCACGGCTCACTTCGGCGGCGCAGTTTTGGCCCTGAACAGCAACGGGCCAGATCAACACATGGCGCGGAAAACGGTCGCGCAGACGGTGCAAAATATCGCGGATCACCGCACCGGAAGGCGAGGTCACCACACCGATCACCTTTGGCAAATAGGGGATAGGTTGCTTGCGCGCCGGATCAAACAGACCCTCTGCGGCCAAGGCCGCTTTGCGCTTTTCAAGCATTGCCATCAAGGCGCCCGCACCCGCCGGTTCGACATGATCGACGATGATCTGGTAGCGCGATCCACCCGGAAATGTGGTCATCCGCCCCGTGGCGATGATCTCCATCCCCTCCTCGGGCTGGACCTGCATCTTGGAAACCTGCCCCTTCCAACTCACCGCATTGATCACGGATTTGTCGTCCTTGAGGTCGAAATACAAATGTCCCGAACGTGGCCGTGACACCCGCCCAACCTCGGCGCGCACCCGGACAAAGCCAAATTCGCCCTCGATGATCTTTTTCACCGCACCCGACAGTTCGGAGACGGTGAATTCGGGCGCATTTGACGGGCCTTGTGGGCCGTCCTCTTCGAAAAGCTCGGACATAGGGGTGCTCACGCTTGTGTCGTCTGTTCACTCACCCTAAAACGCCGGAAACCGGATGAAAAGCGGGGACGCGAGAATGAACATTCTGATCTTGGGCAGTGGCGGGCGCGAACATGCTTTGGCATGGGCTGTGATGCAAAACCCGAAATGCGGCAAATTGATCGTCGCCCCCGGCAATGCGGGGATCGAAATGATCGCCGAATGCGCAAATTTTGACATCAACGATGGCGCGGCGGTGGTCGGGTTTGTCGAAGAGAATGCGATTGATTTTGTCATCATCGGTCCAGAAGCCCCCTTGGCCGCTGGGGTCGCGGATGATTTGCGCGCCGCTGGCGTGTTGACCTTTGGCCCCTCGAAAGCGGCGGCACAATTGGAGGCGTCCAAAGCCTTTACCAAAGAGATTTGCGACGCCTCCGGCGCACCAACCGCTGGCTACGCCCGCTTTACCGAGGCCACACCTGCCAAAGAGTACATCCGCGCCCAAGGTGCACCAATCGTGGTGAAAGCCGACGGCTTGGCCGCAGGCAAAGGCGTGATCGTGGCAATGGACGAACAGGCCGCCTTGGACGCCATTGACGACATGTTCGGCGGCGAATTTGGCGCGGCAGGGGCCGAAGTGGTGATCGAGGAGTTCATGGAGGGCGAAGAGGCCTCTTGGTTCATCCTCTGTGATGGCGAGAACGTCCTGCCCATCGGCACGGCGCAAGACCACAAACGCGTCGGCGATGGTGACACCGGGCCGAACACTGGCGGCATGGGCGCCTATTCCCCAGCCCCCGTGATGAGCGACAGCGTCATCCAAAAAGCCATGGACGAGATCGTCAAACCAACCGTTTTGGAAATGGCCAAGCGCGGGATGCCCTATCAGGGCGTGCTTTACGCGGGCTTCATGATCAAAGACGGCCAACCGCGCCTTGTTGAATACAACTGCCGCTTTGGCGACCCGGAATGTCAGGTGTTGATGATGCGGCTCGGTGCGCAGGCGCTTGATCTGTTGCTGGCGGCCGCTGAGGGCCGATTGGATCAGGCCCAAGTCAATTGGGCCGATGATCACGCAATCACCGTGGTGATGGCAGCGAATGGCTATCCTGGCGCTTACGCAAAAGGCTCTGTGATCAAAGGCTTGGACACTTTGCCTGAGGACAGCAAAAACATGGTGTTCCATGCGGGCACTGCCGTCAAAGACGGGGCGATTGTGTCCGTGGGGGGCCGTGTGTTGAACGTGACGGCGCGCGGCGAGAGCCTAAAAGAAGCCCGTGATCGTGCCTATGCGATGATCGACGGGATCGAGTGGCCGGGCGGCTTCAACCGCACTGATATTGGCTGGCGGGCACTGTAAGACATGCGCAGAGTATGGTTAGGGGAATTTTAACCTTACCCTGCGATAAACCAAGGTGCGAAATGCACCACTGGCTCGAATGGCCCTCCGGTTTGGAACTTTGGTGTAAAAGCCCAAACACTGGCTGTCGCGACAGAACAGAGGCGTGCTCGAACGGCACGCCTTTTTCCGTGTCTTATGCGGTCGCCAACCCCATGTTGCCTCACATTGGGGGCCAGCCCCCAAAACCCCCGAGATATTTTGAGACAAAAGAAGCCACCGGTTCACCGCTCATTAAGGTTAATGCGCGAGGATGATCCCACGGTACAGGCGGGGACGCCGATGACCGTGACGGAAGAAGGCCCTCCGCTCTCCTCCAGCGGAGGGTCATTTCTTTTGTCTTAAAATATCCCGGGGTGAGGCGGGGCAGCGTGCTGCCCGGACGAGGGGCAGAGCCCCTTTTCGCCCCTTAACCCATCCGTTCGGAGGCATAGCTGCCGGGAGAGGCCGGAAACACCACCGTTTTATTGCCGTTGATGAACACGCGGTGGTGGATATGGGCATGGATCGCGCGAGAGAGCACCTGGGCTTCGACGTCACGGCCCAAAGAGACGTAATCCTCCGAGGATTGTGCATGGGTGATCCGCACCGTGTCCTGTTCGATGATCGGACCTTCGTCCAGATCGGCGGTGACATAATGCGCCGTCGCTCCGATCAGTTTCACCCCACGCTCAAACGCCTGTTTATAGGGGTTCGCGCCTTTGAAAGACGGCAGGAAGGAGTGGTGGATATTGATGATCCGACCGGACATGTGTTGGCACATCATATCCGACAGAATCTGCATATAGCGCGCCAAAACAATCAGTTCGGCGCCTGTGTCCTCGATCACCTGCATGATCGCGGCTTCGGCCTCGGGTTTGTTCTCTTTCGTCACTTTGATGCAGTGGAAAGGAATATCGTGATTCACCACAAGCTTCTGATAATCCATGTGATTTGACACCACGGCAACGATGTCGATCGGCAAGGCTCCGATCCGCCAGCGGTACAAAAGATCGTTGAGACAATGACCAAAGCGCGAGACCATGATCACGACTTTCATCTTTTTGGCCTCATCCTGCACCGCCCAATGCATGTCAAAGGCCTCGGCCACGGGCACGAATCCCTGCGCCAGTTCAGGTTGGGTCAGGCCGGTTTCTGAGACAAAACTCACCCGCATGAAAAACTGATCGGTGCCCGGATCATCGAATTGCGCGGAATCGGTGATGTTACAGCCAAGCTCCGCCAGTTTGCCAGAAATCGCGGCCACGATTCCACGCTTGGAGGGGCAGGTCACGGTCAGCACATGGGAGGTCATGTCAAAGTCCTCGATCTTTCTTTTAAGGGTCGAGGCGTTTTGGCACAGCCGACAGCGAATGCCAGAGCCAAAACGCACGGCAGGGGCAAATTTGCGGCTGTTTCGGGCGGTTAAGTTTCCGAAAGGCGTCGCGCTGTGCCTCAGACGCGCATCACAGGCGCATCATGGTCGCATCACGGACAGATCAGGAAGGGCGCAAAGCTGTCGGCCCCGGTATAGGGTGCAACGGGTTTGGTGGCCAACTGACCATCCTCAAATCTGGTTTCCATGACCTGCGACCAGTCCGCATTGGCGGTGACGATCGCCGGCACTTGCCCGGAACAGTCGCGCATGCCGCCTTCGATTTCGGCGGAGCCAAAGTGATGGTTGGTCAGGCCGGCAAGGCGTGCGGTAGTATCCAACATCCCCGACCCCGCCAAATCGACGGGAAGGATCACCAGCTCTTTGGCCAAATGCGGGCGGTCGATATAGGCGATGTCATCGGTGCCATCGCCGTCAAAATCGGCAATGCCCACGACCGCGAGCCAACGGTGGCGCGCACCGATGGGGGCATTGGATTTGGCCGGGATCAGCGCGCCGGAGGCATTGAGCGACCAGACCTGCACCCAAGCGCCGGTGGCAAAGCCGCTGACGACGGTGACAATTTCGGGGGAGCCATCGCCATCGAAATCATGCAGGCGCGGTGCGGTATCCTCGAAAATGCTTTTCTTGAAAGACACATTGCGCTCGGTGCCGTCACTCAACGTCACACGCATCCGCGCATATTCACCGCCCGCCACGGCACCATGGCCGTAGACATCCGTCGGCTCAATGTAGCGCGCGGCGGTGATATCATTCGTGATCTCGGTGGCGGCAAGCGGGCTGGCCGCCAGCACAAAAGCCGCGGCCAGACGCAGCATCAGATTTGCTTTTCGGGCAGGTTGACAACGAGACCGTCAATCGCATCGGTCACTTTGATCTGACAGGTCAGGCGCGACCGCACCGGATCGGGTTGATAGGCAAAATCCAACATATCCTCTTCCATGTCGTCTTTCGCGGGGATTTTTTCGACCCACTCAGGCGCGACATAGACGTGACAGGTGGAACAGGCACAAGCCCCGCCGCAATCAGCGTCGATGCCCGGCACGCCATTGTCGCGCGCGCCTTCCATCACGGTGCGCCCCACCGGCACGTCCACAACATGTTCGGTGCCGCCAAATTCGACATAGGTGATCTTGACCATAGGCTTGTCCTTCTCTCGCATTTCTTCGTGTTGCCACAGGCTTAGCCTGTCAGTTTCCCGGTGAAAAGGGCCATTGCGTCGCGCCCTGTGGTCCGGTTGGTGCCGAGACAACCCGCGCGCCTATATTTCAGGCACGGGACCGCGCCTGTGTGCCGTCTCGCTCTCTGACAGGTCCTCCCAAAGGCGATACCATTCAAACCCTTTGGAAAATCTGAATTTCACGGTAGACTTGTTCCAAACAACCCCACAAAGGGGCAAAGCAGACAGGCAAGCCGATGAAACAGCTCCCTTTTCCCGCCCGATTGCCGCTTTTCATTCTGGCGGGACTTTTGGCCGCCTGCCAGATAAGCGCCCCGGAAGATGGCATCATGCGCGCCTCAGAAACGCCCGGCGCGCCACCGGGAGCCGACCCAAACACCTGTTACGGGCGGCACGTCACCCCCGCGATCATCGAAACCGTCACAGAGCAGGTTTTGGTGCAACCGCCACAAATCGAGGCCAATGGCACCGTTTCCTACCCCGCCGTCTACCGCACGGAAACCCGGCAAAAGATTGTGCGCGAGCGCAAGGAATTGTGGTTTGAGACCCTGTGCCAAGAGGAGCTGACGCCCGAGTTCATCGCGTCACTGCAACGTGCGCTGTCGGTGCGGGGCTATCACGCGGGGGCTGCGAATGGGCGGATGGATTTCGCGACAAAACGCGCCATCCGCGCCTATCAATCGGACCAAGGGGTCGACAGCGACATCCTGTCTCTGGCGGCGGCGCGCCAACTTGGGCTTAAGGAAGTGCCGCGCGAGGGCTGATCTTCTGACGTTCCAAGGTAGAAAAAGGCGGCCCGCCATATTTTGGGGCCGCCTTTGCGTTCTTTATGAGGGAAGGCGCTCAAGCTCAGTTGTCACCGACCTCAGTTGTCATCGACACCAAGGGCCACAAAGCGCGGATCACCAGCGCGGCGCACCAAGAGCAACACGGTCTTGCGGCCACCTTCGCGCGCCTCGCTCACACGGGCTTCGAGATCGGCCACAGACATCAGTTTCTGCTGACCCGCTTCGGTGATCACATCGCCCGCCCGCAAACCTTTGGCAAAGGCCTCAGAAGCCTCATCCACCTCGACCACAACCAAACCATCGGTGCCGGAGGTCACGCCAAGTTCTTCGCGCAGCGTGTCATCCAGCGGCTGCAAGCTCAGGCCCATCATCTGGGTGGTGTCGGGCACTTGCGGTGCCGCCCCATCGTCGGTCGGGAAGGCGACGTTTTCGGCCTCTTCGCGGCGGCCCAGAGTGACCATCAGCGTTTTGGTTTTGCCGTCACGGAACACGGTGACACGCACCGCTTTGCCGACTTCGGTCTCGCCCACCGTGCGCACAAGGCTGCGGGTGTCAGTGACCTCTTTGCTGTCAAAGGTCATGATCACATCGCCAGATGCAAGGCCCGCCTCTTTCGACGGCCCCTCAGGCACATCGGTGACAAGCGCGCCTTTGACGGCCTCAAGCCCCATGGCCTCGGCCACATCGGGCGTCACGTCCTGGATGCGCACACCCAACCAACCGCGACGGGTTTCGCCGAATTCTTTCAACTGATCGACAACTTTGGAGACCACATTGGAGGCCATCGAAAAGCCGATGCCGATGGACCCACCGTTCGGGGACAGGATCGCGGTGTTCACGCCAATGACCTGACCGTCCATGTTGAACAGCGGGCCACCGGAGTTGCCGCGGTTGATGGCGGCGTCGGTTTGAATGTAATCGTCATAGGCGCCCTGGAGCGCGCGGCCACGTTGCGACACGATACCCGCAGAGACCGAGAACCCTTGGCCAAGCGGGTTGCCCATGGCCATCACCCAATCGCCAATGCGCGACAGGTCGCTATCGCCAAAGGGCACATATTTCAAAGGCTTATCGCTTTCGACCTTCAGAACGGCAATGTCCGTTTTCGGATCAGTGCCGATCAATTTGGCCGGAAGGGTGAAGCCCTCAAAGAATTCGATCGAAATCTCGTCAGCGCCTTCAATCACATGGTTGTTGGTGACGATATAGCCGTCCTCGGAGATCACAAAGCCCGACCCCAAAGCCTGAGAGCGGCGCGGGGTCTGTCCGCCCTGGCCGTTGCGATCCATGAAATCGCGAAAGAAATCCTCAAACGGCGAGCCTTCGGGCACAACCGGCTGATCGTTGGCGACCGCCTCAACCATGGTTGTGGTGGTGATGTTCACCACGGCGGGGCTGACCTTTTCGGCGAGATCGGCGAAACTTTCAGGCGCGCCACGCGCCTCGGCAGACACAGTTTGGAACAGAAGTGCAATGACCCCAATCAGGGCAAAGACCATCATGCGAAGATCAGCGCGGGAGGGAACCATCCCTCTGCTTTGATCGGTGGAAATGGCGCGAGCCTGTATCATCGGTAAAATATCCTCCGTCTGATGCCCCCGAATGCTTGTGCCGGAAATGGCATGGCCGGGCGCGACACGTGTCTTTGGGGTATAGATAGGTGCGGTGTGGCACAACTCAAGGTCGGTCGCGTTCAGTCAACAGCATGTGAGCAGGCTGTGACAAGGGTAAAGCACACCAAAATGAACAGCTTATAAAGCTGGGCCAAAAAATAAGGGGCCGGTGTTCCCACCCGCCCCTTTTGATTTTCACAGAGGGGTCAGACGTCCCTCAGAAACAGATGCCTCTCAGCGACCTGAATTGGATTTCAGGTAGTCAAAGAATTCGCTGTCCGGCGAAATCACCATGGTGGTGTTCTCGCCATTGAGACCCTTCCGGTAGGCATCCAACGAGCGATAGAACTCAAAGAAATCCGGGTCGGCACCATAGGCATCCGCATAGATGCGGTTTTTCTCGGCATCGGCTTCACCACGGGTGATCTCGGCCTGACGGCTGGCGTCAGATTTAAGTTCGACCACAGTCCGATCCGCCTGTGCCCGCACACGCTGTGCGGCCTCTGCACCACGCGCCCGCTCGTCGGCGGCCTCGCGTTCACGTTCTGCCCGCATCCGGGCAAAGGTGGCCTCAAGGTTCTGTTCCGGCAAAAAGGTCTGTTTCAACCGAACGTCCATGATGTCGATGCCCAACGAGGCGGCCTCGATCCGGGACTTGTCCCGAATGCGCAGCGCCAACGACGCCCGCTCTGCCGAAATGATCGTGTTCGAGGTGATCGTGTCAGCGCCCAAAACCTCACGCAGCTGTGCGTTCAGGATGCCTTTGAGACGATCTTCGGCCAAGCGGATCCCGCCGGTGGACACCGCCTGACGGAACTTCACCACATCCGCGATGCGGTAGCGCGCAAAGGAGTCGACCAAAAGACGACGGTCATCCGAGGGCGTGACCTCGATTTCCGGCGTTTCGAGCGACAGGATGCGGTCATCGTAGTAAACGACGTCCTGAATGAACGGGATTTTAAAGGAAAGCCCAGGTTCCTCTTTGACGGCCTTGATCTGGCCGAATTGCAGAACCAGCGCTTTTTGACGTTCGTCCACGACAAAAAACGAAGAGAACGCCAGCACAGCCGCCACGAAAAGAACGGCGATGAAAATAGGAAGTTTCTTCATCAGTTCGACCCTCCGGTGGTGGTTGATTTCCGAAGCTCATTGAGCGGAAGATAGGGCACGACGCCCTGACCACTGGCGGCATTATCATCGAGAATGATCTTGTCGAGACCGCCGTAAACCTCTTCCATCGCCTCAAGATACAGACGTTTGCGCGTCACCTCGGGGGCGTTTTGATATTCGGCCAAAACAGCGGAGAACCGGCTCGCCTCACCTTTTGCGGCGTTGACAACCTGAGCACGGTAGCCTTCGGCTTCTTCAAGGATCTGTGCCGCGGACCCGCGGGCACCGGCAAGGGCCGTGTTGGCATAGGCGTCGGCCTGACGCTGCAACCGGTCCCGTTCCTGTTCGGCAGCCTGCACGTCACGGAACGCGTTGATCACGTCCGTGGGCGGGTCGGCCTTGTCGAGGTTGACGCGGATCACGGTGATGCCGCTGTCGTAGCTGTCGAGTGTCGATTGGATCAGTTCAAACGCTCTGTCGGCGATCACACCACGGTCCCGGTTGAGGATCGGAGCCAGTGTCGAAGCCGCGATGATCTCGCGCATGGAGGCCTCGGACACCGCCTGTACGGTCTGAACCGGATCGGAAAGGTTGAAAAGGAATTTCGCCGGATCGTTGATATTCCAGACCACCTGAAAGTCGATGTCGACGATATTCGCGTCGGTCGTGAGCATCATGCCCGACCCACCACTGCCGGCGAGGCCGACCGTTTCGGTCCGCTCGCCCGTCACCACGACTTTCTCGTAGCTCACCACCGGCCATGGCGCAAAGTTCAGGCCCGGATTGCCGATCTTGGAAAACTTGCCAAGGAACAATTCGACCGACTGTTCTTCCGGTTTCACGGTGTAGAAAGAGGAAAACGCCCAAAGGCCAACAGCGCCCAAAACCACAAGAGCGATAACGCCCTTGGACATGCCGGGGCCGTCGCCATCAGAACCGCCGGAGCGGCCACCGCCGCCCCCCTTGCCGCCCATCAACACCTTCAGATATTCGTTGCCCTTGTTGAGCATATCTTCGATTTCGGGGATCTGGGGCTGATCACCGGGACGGCGTCCGCCATTCCGGTTGTCGCCGCCACGATTGTCGCCGCCGGGACCGGTCGGACGGTTTCCACCACCTCCGGTGCCCCAAGGGCCGCCATTGTTACTGGCCATAAAGATCTCTTCCTCTCTCGTATGGGTCTGACCCGGCAGGACGGTCCTGTCGGGCCAAGGCTCTTGTCTAACCTGTTCGCTCTCGCCCCGAGTTTCAAGGGTGCGAGATGGTCGCAGGGGTGGTTTCGGCCCCTTTCGGGGTGTTTTACTCAGTTATGAACGCGAGTCGGCGTTTTCATCAGAACGATTTCTTCGGACATGGTCGGGTGCACCGCCACTGTCGCGTCGAAATCCTCTTTGGTGGCGCCCATTTTCACGGCCACCCCCGCGATCTGGATCAGTTCCCCAGCATGGGGCGCGATGATGTGACAGCCCAGCACCTTGCGCGAGTTGGCACAGACGATGAGTTTGAACATCACCCGTTCGTTTTTCTCGATAAAGGCGTTTTGCATCGGGCGGAACGCGGCGCAATAGACCTCAATCGGCCCCTCTTCGCGCGCCTGTTCTTCGGTCAGACCGACCGCGCCATATTCCGGCTGGGTGAAAATTGCCGACGGCACGTTTGAGTGATCCGGTTTCATCGGATTGCCCTTGAACACCGTCTCGTGAAACGCCACCGCCTCGCGGATCGCCACGGGGGTCAGTTGGATGCGGTCGGTGACATCGCCCACGGCATAGATCGAAGGGATGTTGGTTTGGCTATAGGCGTCCACTTTGACCTCGCCATGACGGCCCAGTTCAACGCCCGCCGCTTCAAGCCCCAGACCTTTGGTGTTGGGCGTGCGTCCGGTGGCATAAAGCACCACATCAAACAGGGTTTCGCGCCCATCCGTGGCCTTGACCCAAATGCCATCGTCGCGCTTTTCAAGCCGTTCAACATCGGTGCCGACATGCAGATTGATGCCCTGCCCGGTGATCAGCTCGGCAATATGGCCGCGTGCCTCATCATCAAAGCCGCGCAGGATTTGCGCACCGCGATAATATTGCGTCACCTCAGAGCCAAGACCGTTGAAGATACAGGCGAATTCACAGGCGATATATCCGCCACCAACGATGAGGATTTTTTTCGGCAGTGCCGGAATGTCGAAAATCTCGTTCGAAGTGATCGCATGTTCGATCCCCGGCACAGTACCGGGCACAAACGGTGTCCCCCCCACAGCCACAAGGATATGTTTCGTGGTTTTCTCCGTGCCATCGGCCAGCACGACCGTATGCGGGTCTTTCACCGTGGCGCGTTGGTGCAGGATCTCGACCCCTGCCGTGTCGGCGTTGCGGGTATAAATGGCCTCAAGCCGGGACAATTCGGCATGCAGCCGCTTTTGAAACGACGGCCAATTGAAATCACCCAAGGTGATGTCCCAGCCGTATGTCCCGGCCTCTTCGGCATACCCCGAGTACTGCGAGGCAAAGACCATCAGCTTTTTCGGCACACAGCCGCGGATGACACAGGTGCCGCCCATGCGGAACTCTTCGGCCATCGCGACCTTTTTCCCATCCGCCGCCGTCAGCCGCGCCGCGCGCACACCGCCCGAGCCACCGCCAATCACGAAGAGATCATAATCGAAGTCCATGCTACCGCCTTTTAGAAGAAGTCTAAGTTGGGGGTAGATGTAGGGGGTTTGACGCCAAAGGAAAACCCCGCGGTTTATGCGCGTGGCCCTGTGCGGTTTTGACAGATGTGATCACTCCAGATCAGCAAAAATATTTTCGCTCTCGGCGAATTCGATCTGATCTTCGCTTTCCTCACCCGACAGGATGTCCCGCGTCGTCACCCGGCCATCGCCATGGCCGATGATGACCTTATCGCAAATGTCGATGAACAGGCCGTTTTCGACCACGCCGGGGATTTGGTTTAACACCAAAGTCAATTGCCGCGCGTTGCCAATGCGTTGCAGGTGAAGATCGACGATGTGATTGCCCTCGTCCGTCACATAGGCGGCATCGCCGTTCATCCGCAGGGTCGAATGCTGACCCAGCACATCCATCGACACCAACGTCTCTTCGATCAGTGCCTTGGTGGTCTGCCAGCCAAAGGGGATGACCTCGACGGGCAAAGGAAACGCGCCGAGCATTTCGACCTGTTTCGAGACATCCGAGATCACAATCATCTGATCCGACGCGGTCGCCACGATCTTTTCTTGCAACAACGCCCCGCCGCCGCCCTTGATCAGGTTCAGATCGCCATCAAATTCATCGGTGCCGTCAATCGTCAGATCAAGCCATTTCGCCTCATCCAAAGAGATCACTTTGATCCCCTGTTGTCGCGCCAGTTCGGCGGTGCGGCTTGAGGTCGGAACGCCGACGATATTCAGCCCCTCATCCCGCACCAATTCGCCCAAACACCGCACCATCCACGCCGCCGTGGAGCCTGTGCCCAGACCCAGTTTCATCCCATCCTCGACAAATTCCACCGCCTTTTTGGCGGCGACAAATTTGGCGGTGTCAATCGGCGACAGGGTGTCGGACATGCTGTGTTTCCCCCAATGGCTGAGCGCGCGTTTGTGACTGAAAGTGTCACCGGCGGTTATAGGCGGCACACCGCCGTTTGAATAGGATAAATGCGTGGTCCCCCCCTCTGCGCCGGTCTGCGGCGTCAAGACGACTGGACAGCGCGCCGCATGGGCGTAAATGCTTGGGTAAGGGGGACGTGGTAGAACAAGGCATGGTTGAGCGGATGTCAAAATATGTCCATCTTACCCTCGGCGGGTTTTGCGTGGCTTTGGGCCTGATCGGTGCGGTGTTGCCGGTCCTGCCGACGACCGGATTCCTGATACTGGCTGCGTTCTTTTTCACCAAAGGTTCGCCACGCCTGCGGATGTGGTTGCTGGATCACGCCCATTTTGGCCCCCTCATTCGCAACTGGGAAGAAACCGGGGCCATCCCGCGCCGGATCAAAATTCTCTCCATCTCGATGATGGCCGCGAGTTTTGTGATCTGTCTGATCCTTGGCCTGCCCGCCTATGTGCTCATCGCGCAAGCGGTTTTGATGAGTGCGGGGGCGGCCTATATCCTGACACGACCAGACAGGTAAGCCGGACCGCATAGGTGCATTTTCATCTCGAAACGGACTTGCGCGCCCGCGCCCTCTGCCTGACAAAGGCTCATGATCCAAAATCGCCCCCCAGATCACCCCGTGTTCGGACTCCTTTTGATGGTCGGCTTTTGCGCCATTGCGCCCCTGATCGACGTCAGCGCCAAATTGGCCTCCGTTGCCCATCCGGCGGCGCAAATCACCGTTGGGCGCTTTGTGGTTCAGGCGCTGGTTCTGGTGCCTTTGTCGGGGATCATGGGCCTGTCGTGGCAGATCAGCCGCCGTGACTGGGGCCTGATCGCTTTGCGCGCGCTCTTCACCTTGGGCGCGACCTTTGCCTTTGTCGGCGCAGTGTCGGTCATGCCCTTGGCCGACGCCTTGGCGGTGACCTATGTCGAACCTTTCGTGATCTTGCTTTTGGGCTGGATGATCTTTCATGAACAGATCGGCCCACGCCGGATCATGGCCGCCGTGGTCGGATTTGCCGGCGCTTTGATCGTGGTGCAGCCGGGGCTTGTGACCTTTGGCGCGGTGGCGCTTTTGCCCTTTGCCGCCGGCGTCCTGTTTGCCTGTTACATGCTGGTCACCCGTGCGCTCCGCCACCACACGCCCGTCCTGTTGCAAGCCGCCACAGCCGTGGTCTCTGTGCTCATGGCGCTGCCGATTTTGATCTATTTCGACGGCAAAGGCGGGATGTTTGACCCGGTGATGCCCGAGGGGATCATGTGGGTCTGGCTCATTTCTGTGGGCTTGGCGGCCACCCTGTCGCATCAATTTCTGACCTTGGCGCTGCGCCTTGCGCCCTCCGCCACACTCGCGCCGCTGTCCTATCTGGAACTGGCGTTTTCGACCCTCGCGGGGCTTGTGGTCTTTGGCGATTTCCCCAACCTCACCGTCTGGATCGGCATCGCGGTGATCGTCGCCTCGGGGCTGTATCTGATCCACCGCGAACGGATGCACGCGCAAAAACCCCCGGTGGTCGCGGGGCCCACCGCCTCTTAACCACAGAGGCCTTTGACCAGCGCGGCAAGGTCCGAACGCGGCAGGATCAGCAACATCCCAGGCCCATCAAAGGCCAAATCGACCTGTGCCTCAGAGGCTTCATTCGAGGTGCCAACCCGACCGGAAGGCGCAAAATGCAACCCCTCAATCGGCCAGCGCAACCCCTCTGAGCGCCCCGTCACCGGACCCATCGGGAACAGCGACACGCGCGTGCCGGGTGCAAGGGTGAGGGAAATAGAGCTGGGCACATGGGCGATCACATCGTACTCGCCCACGATGATGCAGCGCTGTTTTGGGTGACGTGTCAAAGCCGTGTAGACCGCCAATTCGTGATCCACCCGCGCGCCGGTGAAGCCGACGCCAAAAATCAGCGGCGCGTCAATCCGGCTCAGGCATTTTTCGAAATCCGTGCTGTCTTGTTCAGGAATGTGATGCAGCCGCTCAGGGGGAATCACCCCCCGCGCATCCTGCGACACACTGTCAAAATCGCCAATCACCGCCTCCGGCATCAGACCTTCGGCCAGGGCGCGATCTGCCGCACCATCGGCTGCGACCAAAATTGGTGCTGATTTTAAAATGTCGATAAGGGTTTCGCGGTCAACCTGTCCACCGCCCAGTAAAGTCACACTTTTTTCGGTTTTCAGGACAGGATTCTTCATGCTTCAGGCTCCAGCGTTAACCATTTTGCCACATTTCGAACAAGAAATGATCACGGCGATTTCCTTGTTCTGTTCCTATTTGCGAACCAATTCATGGTAAACAGATAGGTGCTGAGCAAGAGCAGAAAGCGAGTATTGGCATGGTGAGTGAGAGTAAAATTCTAACCGTATCCTACGGGACGTTCTCCTGTACGTTGGAGGGATTCGACGATCCGTTCAACACGATGCGGTCCATTGCAGAGTATTTCCGCGATCTCGCGGCGGATGACCGGTATTTCGGGGCCGAACCTCCGACGCCCGACCCCCAAATGTTACATTCCATCGCGGAAAAGGAAATTCAGCGCCGGGTCGAAGCCCGCATGCAAGACAACAGTCTGGTGTTGCGCCAAATCGAGGATGACAGCGATGTCGATGCCGGTGAGGCTGATCGAGATGCCGCCGCCTCCCGCGCCCGTGCCGCGTCACAAGAGGCCAAAGCCCAACGCAAAAAGGCGAAGCCCCAAAAGGCCCAAGCCAAATCTGCGTCCAACGCCACTGTCCCTCCGGCACAAGAGACCGCTGCTCCGGTTTCCTCGCCTGCCCCTCTTGCACAAAACAAACCGGCTCTGCGCAAACCAGCTCCCGCAGCCAAAGCCGCTGCCCCCGCAGTTGCCAATTCCATTGCAGATAAGCTCGAACGCATCCGTGCCGCTGTCGCCCAACGTGGCGAGGCCGAATTTGTTGAAGATCAACAGGCCTCGGTGAATTTCGGCGGGTTCCAAACCACGCCGGATCAAACTGAGGTGTTTGACGAGATCGAGGCAGAACAAGAGACCCCGGCCATTGCGCTGGCGGATGAACCTGTCGCCTTGGCCGAGATCGAAGACGATTTTGCCGATGAGATGAGCGACGACACCGTTTCTGAAGCTGACGAAAGTCTCACCGAAGAGATCGAAACGGGACAAGAGCCTGTCGAAAACGACGCAGCAAGCACCGAGGCTGATGACGAGGCCAAACTCGACACGATCCTCTCCAGCCTGCAGCAAGACGATGCTCCCGCAGCGCAAGAGGCGGTGGCCGTGGCAGATACCACAGACCGCGCCACCACAGACATCGACGTCAACCTCGCCGCTGACATTGCCGAGGCCAGCGAAACATCCGCTGAGGCCGAGATCGCCGCAGAAGACACACCAGAAGACGCACCACAAGATCCGCTACGTCGCGTTCGTGCCCGCGTCGTCAAAATGCGCCGCTCTGACTATGAAGCTCAGCCGCAAGAGGGTGAGGGTGAGGGTGAGGCCGAAGCTGTGGCTGAGACGGTCGTCGAGGCCGCCAACAGCGATGCCGATTTAACTTCGGCGCTGCGCCGCGAACTTGGCTCCTCTTCGCTCGATGATGAGGCCGAAGACGAGTTGATGCGCGAACTGGCCGAAGTCGCCGCAAGTGGCGCGCTGTCACCGGAAGTGGCGGCCGACATTTTGGACGATGACAGCGAAACCGGCGCGATTGCCGCCGAGTATGACGACGACAGCGCCGAAGGCGACGACGACAGCCAACTGTTGACGGATGAAGACGACGGCGCGGACGAGGGCGACAGCGACACACGCAATGTGTTTGCCACCTCCGATGCGTCGATGTCACGCCTGATGGACGAAACCGACCGCGAAATGGCCAAGGGGGAAAACGCCCGCCGCCGCAACGCAATCCAACATCTGAAAGCCGCCGTGGGTGCGATTCGCGCCGAGAAAACCGACAAAGATGCCACCGCTGAGGACGACGACGATGCGGATGTCTACAAACAAGACCTGGCGCGTGTTGTGCGCCCGCGTCGCCCCGCGGTCAGCGGCCAGACCCGCCGCCAATTGCCCCCTTTGATGTTGGTGTCGGAACAACGCATCGACGCCCCTGTCGAGGTCGCCGGTGGTGCCAATATCACTCCGGTTCGGCCGCGCCGCATTTCGACCTCGGCCCTTGCGGTGCAACAAGAACAGGTTTTTGACACCGCCGAGGAACCCGATCAAACCGCTGCTGAGACGGTGACGGAATTCGCCGAATTCGCCGAACGTCTTGGGGCCGAAACCCTGCCGGAACTGTTGGAAGCGGCTGCGGCCTATACCCATTTTGTCCAAGGCCGCGACACCGCCACCCGGCCACAGATCATGCGACTGGCGACCCAAGCGATGCCCACCGACGTGCCGGTCGAAGAACGATTGCGATCGTTTGGTCAGCTTTTGCGGCAAGGCAAGATCAAAAAGATGACGCGCGGCCAGTTTGCCGTTGCGGCCAGCACGCGGTTCAAGCCGCGCTGAATGTCGTTAAAAGACCTACGAAAAAGGCCGCCCTTCGGGGCGGCCTTTTTAAGTCATATGACTATCTTGGGATCAATCTTCGTGATCTTGCGGCGGCGCATCAGGATCGGCCTGACCGATGCCTTTGAACACCGCCTTAAGCGGCAGCGCCCAAAGCACGCCCAGCCCAATATAGACCGCCAGTTCGACCCAAATCGACGGGCGCTCCAGCCAGTTCATCACCGTCACCGCCACCACGATATAGCCGGGCAGACCCAGAACGAGGATCAAAAGCGCCAGACGGCGACGGGATTTATAGCTCAGAGCCATGCCGCGCCTTAATCCGCAAACGGATCGGTGACGAGGATCGTGTCTTCGCGCTCGGGAGAGGTCGACAACATCGACACCGGGCATTCGATCAGCTCTTCGATGTGGCGGACATATTTGATCGCATTGGCCGGAAGATCGTTCCAAGACCGCGCGCCTTCGGTCGATTCGGACCAGCCGGGCATTTCCTCATAGATCGGCGTACAGCGCGCCTGTTGATCCGCAGCGGTCGGCAGGTAATCCAGCCGTTCGCCGTCCAGATCATAGCCGACACAGATTTTCAGCGTCTCAAACCCGTCCAAAACGTCGAGCTTGGTCAGGGCAATCCCGGTCACGCCGGAGGTTGCACAGGTCTGACGCACAAGCGCGGCGTCAAACCAGCCACAGCGGCGTTTGCGGCCTGTGACGGTGCCAAATTCATGGCCGCGTTCGCCCAACCGCTGACCATCGTCGTCAAGCAATTCGGTCGGGAACGGACCTTCGCCCACGCGGGTGGTATAGGCTTTGACGATGCCCAACACATAGTTGATCGCCCCCGGCCCCATGCCCACGCCTGTGGCGGCCTGACCGGCGATCACGTTCGACGAGGTCACAAACGGATAGGTGCCGAAATCAATGTCCAAAAGCGCACCCTGAGCGCCTTCAAACAGAATGCGCTTGCCGGCTTTGCGCTGCTCGTTGAGCACTTTCCAAACCGGTTTCGCATAAGGCAGAATTTCACCCGCGATGGCTTTGAGATCATTGATCAAACGGTCGCGATCGACCGGCTCGATGCCAAGACCTTTGCGCAGCGGATCGTGGTGTTGAAGCGCGCGGTCGACGCGGGCAATCAATGTGGCCTCATCGGCCAAATCCGCCACGCGCACCGAACGACGACCGACTTTGTCCTCATAGGCCGGACCAATGCCGCGGCCCGTGGTGCCAATCTTTGTCCCTTTGGAGGCCGCTTCTTCGCGCGCCCGGTCCAATTCACCGTGGATCGGCAGGATCAGCGGCGTGTTTTCCGCGATCATCAAGGTCTCTGGCGAAATGACCACGCCTTGCTCGCGGATCTTGGCAATTTCCGCCACAAGATGCCACGGGTCCAGCACAACCCCATTGCCGATCACCGACAATTTGCCGCCACGCACCACACCCGAAGGCAATGCGTTCAGCTTATAGACCTTGCCGTCGATGACGAGCGTGTGGCCGGCATTGTGACCACCTTGGAAGCGCGCAATGATGTCTGCGCGTTCAGAAAGCCAGTCTACAATCTTGCCTTTTCCCTCGTCACCCCATTGGGCGCCGACAACGACGACGTTAGCCATAATGAATCCTTTGGATTGGATGAAGCCCGGGGCTGTATAGCCAGCCAGACCGCGTGATGAAACCACAATTTAAGGGCTGCGGCTTTATATTGCGCAAATTTCGCCAAGATCGGCCCAGCCATAGGCGATCTCATTCAGACCGTCGTCCCCGCGCGTGTCGATCCGTTCGGCGGATATAAATCCGCCAAGCGCCTGATAAAACCCCCGCGCCCCCGCGTTTTCGGACAGGACCCAAAGGGCTGCGGCACCATGCCCCATCGCCTTGAGCGCCCTTGCCCCCTCGCCCATCAAAGCCCGGCCAATCCCCTGTCGTTGTGCGCTGTCTGCGACATAAATCGCGGAAAACTCGCCGGGGAATGCTGCCATAAGGTCGTCGTCTCGCTGATCGCCACAGGACAAAAAGCCCACGATCGCGTCCGATTGTTCGGCCACAAACACCGCGCCACGCCCGGATTCCGCATAAGCCGTGAGGATTTTGCTCCAACCGTTTTCACGATCCGCCACCGACATGCGTTCAATCAACGCGGCGGGCAGGATGTCGCGATAAGCGCTTTGCCACACCGCCACTTGCACCTCGGCAATGGCATGAGCGTCAGAAAGCGTAGCGGGGCGCAGGGTAAAATCTTTTTCCATATACGCCAAAATGCAGGCCCAATCGCGAAAGGCAAGCCTTGTTCGATCTGTCCTGCGCCAAGACCCCGGCATTCGGGGTTGCGCGGAACGCTCAGACCTCTTAAGTAGCCCCATCGAACGACCCAAAGGCCTGATCCATGGAAAATGTCATCCTCGTCATCCACCTGATCCTTGCGCTTTGCCTGATTGGCATTGTGCTTTTGCAGCGCTCTGAGGGTGGCGGCCTTGGCATGGGGGGCGGCGGTGACGTCATGACCGGCCGCGCGGCGGCCACGGCCCTTGGCAAACTGACCTGGATCTTTGCGATCGGCTTTCTCTGCACCTCCCTGACGCTCACTGTTTTGGCGCGTCGGGATGCGGCCACCTCCTCTGTGATGGACGGTGTCACGATTGAGGAAACGGCTCCGGCTGAGACCACCACACCGGCCTTGCCGTCGGGTGACAGCTTGTTGCCGCCCTCCGCGGATGCACCGATCGAAGCACCGCGCGCAGACTGATCCACCTAAACCTCAGGTTTTAACAATCCCTTGGGCGTTGAGCGGATTTCCCCCTCAACATGTTGCGGTTTGGTTGCGCGGGACGACCGAATCTGATATCGCTTAAATCCCGTGAACCGTGGTGTTTTTGGCCCCTCTACTGGACCGAAATCAAACACCGCGTCCGCATGAATTTTGGACTATCACGGGAGACACTCCAGCCCATGGCACGTTACGTTTTTATCACCGGCGGTGTTGTATCCTCGCTTGGCAAAGGCCTTGCCTCGGCCGCCCTCGGCGCGCTTTTGCAAGCCCGCGGTTATTCGGTCCGCCTGCGCAAACTTGACCCTTACCTCAACGTCGATCCGGGCACGATGAGCCCGTTTGAACACGGTGAAGTGTTTGTGACCGACGATGGCGCGGAGACCGATCTCGACCTTGGCCACTATGAACGCTTCACGGGTGTGGCTGCCCGCAGCACAGATTCGATTTCCTCTGGCCGCGTGTACACCAATGTTTTGGAAAAAGAGCGCCGTGGCGATTACCTTGGAAAAACCATTCAGGTGATCCCGCATGTCACCAATGAAATCAAAGACTTCCTTGAAATTGGCGATGATGAGGTCGATTTCATGCTCTGCGAGATCGGGGGCACCGTTGGCGACATCGAAGGCCTGCCCTTTTTTGAAGCCATCCGCCAATTCGCCCAAGATCGCCCGCGCGGCCAGTGTATTTTCATGCACCTGACGCTGCTCCCCTACATCACTGCCTCTGGCGAGTTGAAAACCAAACCGACCCAGCACTCGGTCAAAGAGCTGCGCACCATCGGCCTTCAGCCGAATGTGTTGGTCTGCCGCTCCGAGCATCCAATCCCGGAAAAAGAGCGCGAAAAAATCGCCCTGTTCTGTAACGTGCGCAAAGAGGATGTGATCGCGGCCCCGGATTTGAAATCCATCTACGAAGCGCCGCTGGCCTATCACCGCGAAGGTCTTGACCAAGCCGTGTTGGACGCCTTCGGCATCGCGCCCGCACCGAAACCCGACCTCACTGTGTGGCATGACGTGGCCGACCGGGTGTTCAATCCCGAAGGCGAGGTCAAAGTCGCCATCGTCGGCAAATATGTCCAACTCGAAGACGCCTATAAATCCATCGCCGAGGCGCTGACCCATGGCGGCATGGCCAACCGGGTCCGCGTCAAGGTCGAATGGGTCGATGCCGAGATTTTCGAACGCGAAGACCCCGCCCCCTACCTCGAAGGCTTTCACGCCATTTTGGTCCCCGGCGGCTTTGGCGAGCGCGGCACAGAGGGCAAAATCAAAGCGGCGGAATTCGCCCGTACCCGCAAAATCCCCTACTTGGGCATCTGTCTGGGCATGCAATTGGCCGTCATCGAGGCCGCGCGCAATCTGGCCGGGATTGACACCGCCGGGTCTGAAGAATTCGATCACGAGGCAGGTAAAAAACGTTTTGAGCCAGTGGTCTACCACCTCAAAGAATGGGTACAGGGCAACCACACCGTGCGCCGTAAAGCCGGTGACGACAAGGGCGGCACCATGCGCCTTGGCGCCTATAGCGCGACCTTGACCGAAGGCTCAAAAGTGGCCGAAATCTATGGCGGGACCGAGATCGAAGAACGCCACCGTCACCGCTATGAGGTCGACACGAAATACCGCGAGAAATTGCAAGACTGCGGCCTGATCTTTTCCGGCATGTCCCCCGACGGACGCTTGCCAGAGATCGTCGAGCTCAAAGATCACCCGTGGTACATCGGCGTTCAGTTCCACCCGGAATTGAAATCCAAACCCTTCGCCCCTGCGCCTTTGTTCCGCGATTTTGTGCGCGCGGCCAAAGAGATTTCGCGCTTGGTGTAAGAGCCGGTGTAAGAGCCGGTGTAAGACCTCGAAAGATTAACAAAAGGCGCTCTTTAGGGCGCCTTTTTCGTCTTTACCTTAGTCTTGAGATGCGGGGAATGAGGCCAAGGCCTGCGCCAGATCCACGCCCTGTTCGCCCGACGCCATCAGCCCCTCATAGCTGCCCTGACGGTCGGCGGTCGATTTGTGCTGGTTGACCTTCCATTTGCCCTCCAACCGATCCACCGTGAACCGCAACCCGATGATACCGCGTTTGAGCGCCGCGAGATAAGGCACGGGCGCGTCCGACATTGCCCAAGGCTCCGCCCGTCCCGCCTCATGACGATGGGTCAAATCACGCAGATGGGCGTGAAGTTCCTCCGCGCCATTGAAACTTTCAAACATCCCATGGGCATGGACCACGATATAGGCCCAGGTCGGCACAACTTTACCATCCACTTGTTTTGACGGGTAAAATGAGGGCGACACATAGGCCTGCGGTCCCTGAAACATCACCACAGAACCCGCGCCCGCCAGTTTCCAATGCGGATTGGGCCGCGCCACATGGCTTTCCAATATGACCCGACCGCCCTCTTCGCGCACGATCCACGGCAGGTGGCTGATCTCGATCCCTTCTGCCGTCGGCGTGATCAGCGCGCCAAAGGAAATCTCGGTCATCACATGCGCCAGCGTTGCGGGGTCGTTGATGGCGGAATTGTTCGGTGTGTACATGCGGCTGCGTCCTCTTTGCCCCCGCCTAACATGCGCACCCCTGGCTCGGAACAGAAATCTGGGTCATGGGCACAAATCCGACGATTGGGCCTTAGCCGCGCAAATCTTTTGGGCTTTCCATCACGATGTAAGAGGTGATCGAGGCCACCTCCGGCACGGTGCCCAAGACTTCGGTGTGAAAGCGTTTGTAGGCGGTCAAATCCGCCGTTTCGACCCGGAGCAAATATTCAAATACCCCGGCGATGTTGTGACATTCCTTGACCTCGGGGGCGTAGCGCATCGCCGCCTCAAAGCCCTTTTGCGCCGCCTTGTTGTGCACCGACAGGCCGACCGCGATATAGGCGGTGAAGCCCTGACCGACCTGTGAGCGGTCAATGATCGCACGATAACCACGAATGACGCCGCGCTGCTCCAACGCGCTCACCCGCCGCGATGTCGCCGAGGGCGACAGGCCAACACGCTCTGAGAGTTGCAGGTTGGTGAGGCGGGCGTCGCGTTCAAGTTCGCGCAATATGTTTTCGTCTATCCCATCCATACCCGTGATTCCGTGCAAATTATCCGCAAACAACGTCATCTTTGCACGGATATTGCACCACAAAAAGACTAATCTGCCCTGCATGGATATGACCCTTTTCATCGCCCTTCTGGCCTTTGCCTTTGTCTCCTCGGTGACGCCGGGGCCGAATAACCTGATGCTCCTGGCCTCAGGGGCCAATTTCGGCCTGCGCCGGACCCTGCCGCATATGTTCGGGGTCTCGCTCGGGCATAGTTTCATGGTGTTCATCGTCGGGCTTGGACTGGCGCAGATGTTTCAGGCCTACCCGCCACTGCGTCAGATCATGTTGGTCGCCTCCATCGCCTATATGAGCTGGCTGGCGTGGAAAATCGCCCATGCCAGCGCGCCCGAAGGGGGCAAAGTGGACGGGACACCTTTGACCTTTTTACAAGCGGCGGCGTTTCAATGGGTGAATCCCAAGGGCTGGATCATGGCGATCGGGGCACAGACCAACTATGCGCAGGACACCACATGGGTGGCCGCCCTCATGGTCGGCCTCGGTTTCTTGATCGTCAACTTTCCGGCGATCACGCTTTGGGCATGGCTCGGTCAGGAAATGCGCCGCTTTTTGACCAACAGGCGCCGTTTGACGGCGTTCAATTGGACAATGGCCGCGCTTTTGCTCGCTTCATTGATCCCAATCCTTTTCCATTAAGAAACCGTCATGTATGCGTGGTTAAAGGCACTCCAGAATTGCGGCTCCAATCGCGACACAGTGCACAGACAGACGGAGTAGATCATGAGTTTTGACAAAGACGCCCAAGACTGGCTTGAGGCCGAACTGGCCGACACCCTCGACGAAGAGTGGGAAATTGAGCTCGAAGATTCGATTCTGTCGCGCGAAATCAAAAAGATTTACCAAAAAGAGCACCCTGACATGCTCGAACGCGCGGTCTATTTCCGCGAGTTGCTGCGGCTCCAGGCCGAGTTGATCAAGCTGCATGATTGGGTTGAGCAGACCGGGCAAAAAGTGGTCGTTTTGTTTGAGGGCCGCGATTCGGCGGGCAAAGGCGGCGTGATCAAACGGATCACCCAGCGGCTGAACCCGCGCGTCGTGCGCGTCGTCGCCCTGCCCGCGCCCTCGAACCGTGAAAAAAGCCAATGGTATTTCCAACGCTACGTGCCGCACCTGCCGGCGGCGGGCGAAATGGTGTTGTTTGACCGCTCTTGGTACAACCGTTCCGGTGTGGAGCGGGTCATGGGCTTTGCCGACGAGGATCAGGTCGAACAATTTTTCCAGGACGTTCCCGATTTTGAACGGATGCTGGTGCGCTCTGGCATCAAGGTGATCAAATATTGGTTCTCGATCACCGATGAAGAACAGCAAATGCGATTCCTGATGCGCATCCATGACCCGATGAAACAGTGGAAATTGTCACCGATGGATTTGCAATCGCGCATCCGTTGGGAAGATTACACCAAAGCGAAAGAAGACACATTCGCTCGCACCAATATCCCCGAAGCGCCATGGTATATTGTTGAAGGCAATGACAAAAAACGCGCGCGGTTGAATTGCATCGACCATTTGCTGTCGCAGTTCGACTATTACGAAATGCCGCATGAAGAGGTGCATTTGCCGGAGCGGGTTTATAACAAGACCTATGAACGCGCGGTTTTGCCGCCTGAGCTTTACGTGCCGAGCAAATACTAAGGCCGCTTCAGGCGGGGCGGTGTTAACGTTCTCGCGAGCCAAGGCCGGACCCGACGGTCCGGCCTTTCCCTTTTGTAAAAGGCATCCTATATCCGTCCCATGTTTGGTGATTTTCTCAAAACTCTGCTGCAACCCGCCCCGCCGCGTCTTCAAGTGACAGACGCGCGGCGTGCTTTGGCGGCGCTCTTGGTCCGTGTGGCCCGCGCTGACGGGCATTATGCGCCAGAGGAGGCCCAGCGGATCGAGAAAGTCCTGATCGAACGCTATGCCCTGTCGCCCTTTGAGGCGGCGAAACTGCGCGGCGAGGCCGAGGTGCTTGAAGACGAGGCCCCCGACACCGTGCGCTTTACCCGCGCCATCAAAGAGGCCGTGCCCTATGAGGACCGGGAAAGCGTGATCGAAGGGCTTTGGTCGGTGGTTTTGGCCGATGGCGTGCGCGACAGCGACGAAGATACGCTTTTGCGTTTGGTTGCGAATCTTTTGGGCGTGAACGACCGCGACAGCGCTTTGGCGCGCAAAAGGGTCGAGGCACGACTGGGCTAAGCCCGGCAATAAGGCCCCAAGCAAGCCCAAGCCCTAGGCGTGGGCCACACATATGATCAAAAAACAGGCGAAACGCTACGGCACCCTGATGATCATTATTGCATATGCTTAAGATTTCGCCCTAACTCTTGTTGATGTTGACCAAAGACTCAAAAACCGCACCTGCCGCTCCGCCTCTTGAGGCAACTCCCGTGATCGAAATCCGGGATTTGCACAAATCCTATGGCGAATTGGAAGTTCTCAAGGGCGTTTCCATGACTGCACCACGCGGTCATGTGCTTTCGCTCATCGGCTCGTCGGGCTCAGGCAAATCCACGTTACTGCGCTGTGCCAACCTGCTGGAAGACAGCCAAAGCGGCGAGATCCTGTTTGAGGGCGAGCCGATCACATGGAAAGGCGAAGGCCTGCACCGGCGTCCGGCGGATCGCAAACAGGTGCTGCGCATCCGCACCAACCTGTCGATGGTGTTTCAACAATTCAATCTGTGGGCCCATATGACGATTTTGGAAAACGTCATGGAGGCTCCCGTCACGGTCATGGGCCGGGACAAAAAAGAGGTCGAAGCCAGCGCGCGCGCCTATCTCGACAAGGTCGGCATTGGCGACAAATGTGACGTCTACCCGGCGCAAATGTCCGGCGGCCAACAACAACGCGCCGCAATCGCGCGCGCTTTGTGCATGGAACCGAAAGCCCTTTTGTTTGACGAGCCGACCTCCGCCCTTGATCCCGAACTGGAACAAGAGGTGGTCAAGGTGATCAGGGCACTGGCCGAAGAAGGCCGGACCATGATGATCGTCACCCATGACATGCGCATGGCGGCGGATATTTCCGATCATGTGGTGTTTTTGCACAAAGGGTTGATCGAAGAAGAGGGCCACCCGAGCCAGCTTTTCAATCAGCCAAAATCCGAACGCCTGCAACAGTTTCTCAGCGCGACTGTGCCGGCCTAAACAAGCGCTACCAATGGGAGAATTTTCATGAAAACACTCGTCCTAACCGCTGCCGCATGTGCCTTGATGGCCGGCGCCGCCTCTGCTGAAACCGTCCGTCTGGGCACCGAGGGCGCCTACCCTCCGTATAACTACATCGACGACAGCGGCGAAGTCGCAGGCTTTGAGCGGATGTTGGGCGACGAGTTGTGCAAACGTGCCGAGCTTGAGTGCGAATGGGTCACCAACGATTGGGACAGCATCATCCCGAACCTTTTGTCCGGCAACTATGATGCGATCATCGCGGGCATGTCGATCACGCCCGAGCGCGCCGAGAAAGTCGATTTCTCCGTCAACTACACCCCGCCGTCCTACTCGTCTTATGCGGCCATGTCCGAAGATGCCGACCTGACCGGCGGCATCGTGGCGGCACAGTCCAGCACCATCCAGTCCCAATACGTCGTCGACACCGGTGCAACGCTTTTGGAATTCCCCTCCTTTGAGGATTCCCTGGCCGCCATGTTGTCCGGCGAAGCCGACGCTGTGTTTGCCGACAAGGACACCCTCGTGCCCGTCGTCGAAGAAGACCCCACGGTGGTGTGGGCTGGCGAAGACATCGCGCTTTCTGTCGGCATCGGCATGGCGTTCCGTAAATCCGACCCGGACTTGCGCGCAAAATTTGATGCCGGGATTGAAGCGATGAAAGCCGATGGCACGCTCAACACCATGATCAAAGCCTATCTGGGCGAGGACAGCCCAGGCTTTTAAGCCCGTTTTGGCGGGGCTGCCTGATGTGGCCCCGCCGCTTTTGTCCGCTCTCGCCCAACGCGTTTTCCCTGACCCACAGGTGATCCATCTTTTCCTATTGCGCCACTCCTGACACGCTCGAAGGCCTGACTTGGCTGAGCTGTTACATGACGACCGGAAAGCATCTCGCTTTTTACGCCTCCTTTGGGACGGTTTTGATGCTGTTGGCGGTGACCGCGCCGCTGGCCTTGGCGTTCGGATTTTTCTCCGCCACCGGCAGCCGCGCGCAATTTGCGCCGCTGCGCTGGGTGTCGCAGACCTATATGGCACTGGTTCGGGGCATCCCCGACATCGCCTTTTTCCTGTTTTTCGTGATCGCATTGGACCAGGGTATCGAATGGCTGCGCCATCAGGCGAAGTGCCCCGACTGGTCCGAACCGATCCGCCAAGGCAATGACTTCATTGTCTGTGCTGCGGCCAAAATGCCACTCAACAATGCCCCCGAAAGCGTCCACCAAATCTACGGTTTTGCATTGGCCGTGTTGACCTTTGCCATCGTGTTTGGTGCCTTTGCCGGCAATGTGTTGGCCGGGGCGATGAACACCGTCCCCCATGGGCAAATCGAAACCGCCGAGGCCTATGGCATGAGCCACCGCCAAGCGTTTTGGCGCATCATCGTGCCGCAAATGTGGATTTACGCCCTGCCCGGCCTCTCGAACCTGTGGATGGTGTTGATCAAAGCCACGCCACTGTTGTTTCTGTTGGGGGTCGAAGATGTCGTCTATTGGGCGCGCGAATTGGGCGGCACCAAAAACATACGGTTCACTGAATACCCCCATGGAGATTGGCGGATGTGGTATTTCTTGGCGCTTTTGGTGTTCTACCTTCTCTTCACCAAAGTCTCTGAAATCGTCCTCTCCCGCGTCACCCGCAAACTCAGCCAAGGGCAGGCGACAGCCGGTGGCGAGGCCCTGCGCAAAGCGGGGGCTGCACCATGAGTTGCCTGCAAACGGTTGCCGATTACGGTCTGCGCTCCATCGGCATTGGCGAACGGCTTTTGCCGCGTGCCGACATCACATTATGTGAACAGATCACCCTGATCGGGTCGGGTATGTTGTGGAACATCTACTTTGGCCTTCTCGCCATCCTGTTTGGCTTTTTCTCGGCCACGGCGATGGCTTTGGCCAAAAACAGCAGGTACAAACCGCTGCGCAAAGCCGCAGAATGGTTCATCTTTTTGTTTCGCGGCTCGCCGCTGTTCATCCAATTTTTCTTTGGCTATTTCCTGTTTCTTTCCTTGAAACAGAGCTTTCCGCTCTTTGACGCGTTCACCAGCGCATGGATTGGTGCTGCCATCGTCTTGTGGCTCAACACCACCGCCTATTCCGCCGAAATTTTCTATGGCGCGCTGCAATCCATCCCGAAAGGCGACATTGAGGCCGCCGATGCCTATGGCCTGTCCGGCTGGAAACGCTTTCGCCGGATCACCTGGCCGACGCTGTTGCGCCTCGCTTGGCCTGCCTACACCAATGAGGCGATTTTTATCTTTCACTCCACCACCCTGGTGTTTTTCTCCGGCTTCCCGGCGCTGCAACAAAAGGGCGATGCGCTGTATTACGCCTCTTATTTTGCCGACAAGACGTTCAACCCCTTCATCCCCTATCCGATTTTGGCGGGCTATTTCGTCTGTGTGACGCTCTGCATCATCCTGACGTTTGGCGCGATCAATCGCTATTTGAACCGCCATTTGCCGAGCTCCAAACGCCCCCGTCTGCGCCTTCGTCCACAGGTGATCCGATGATCCAAAACGCGGGTTGGCTGGGCGAACATCCAGAGGTCAAAACCATCCGCGTCGCTGCCGCCGATCTCAACGGCCAAGCCCGCGGCAAACGCATGTCGGCGCGGTTTGCAGGCAAGGTCGAACAGGAAGGCACGCGGTTTCCGCTTTCGGTCTTGAACCTCGACATTTGGGGCGAGGATATCGAAGACAGCCCTTTGGTGTTTGAGACTGGTGACCAAGACGGGGTGCTTTTGCCGACTGAGCGCGGCTTTACCCCGATGCCGTGGCTGGAAGGCCCTACCGCGCTTTTGCCGATGTGGATGTTTATGGAGGATGGCCGCCCCTTTGATGGCGATCCGCGTCAGGCCCTGGCCCGTGTGGTCGATCGCTACAAGGCGCGCGGGCTGACCCCGGTTGTGGCCACAGAATTGGAGTTCTACATCGTCGATGACAGTTCGCGCCAACTGCGCGTGCCCCGCTCACCCCGCTCTGGCAAACGGCGGCCCGGCGCGGAGACATTGGCCCTGCGCGCGCTCGACGCCTTTGATGCGTTTTTCACCGACCTCTATGAGGCCTGCGAAGAAATGGACATCCCGGCCGACACCGCGATTTCCGAGGCGGGTCTGGGCCAGTTTGAAATCAACCTTGTCTATAGCGCCGACGCGTTGAAAGCCGCCGATGATGCCTGGCTGTTCAAACTCTTGGTCAAAGGCCTGGCGCGCAAACATGGCTTTGCCGCCTCATTCATGGCCAAACCCTACGAGGATTATGCCGGCAACGGCATGCACACCCATTTCTCCCTGCTCAATGAGGCCGGTGAAAATGTGTTTGACGATGGCTCAAGTGCTGGCACCGATCTGATGCGTCATGCGATTGCCGGATGCCTTCATGCAATGGCGGACTCGGCCCTGATCTTTGCGCCGCATGGCAACAGTTTTGATCGCCTTGTCGCCGGATCGCACGCGCCCACCCGGATGTGTTGGGGCTATGACAACCGCACGGCGGCGGTGCGCGTGCCGGGTGGCGCGTCCAAAGCGCGGCGGATCGAACACCGGGTCTCAGGCGGCGATGTGAACCCGCATCTGATGATCGCGGCCATTCTGGGCGCCGCCCTCATTGGCATGGACGACACACTGAAAGCGCCCCCGCCCATCACGGGGAACGCCTATGCGCAAAACCTGCCGGAAATGCCCGGCGATTGGGGCACGGCGATTGATACATTTGCCGCCTCTCCCCTGATGCGGCGCATTTTTCCAGAGCAATTGGTGCGCAACCTGACCCTGACCAAGCGCCAGGAGTTCCGCGACTGGGCCGAATTGACGCCCGAGGAACAGGTCGAATTGTACCTCGATACGGTGTGACGCCGGTGTGAAGGCGCTCAGGCACCGGGCGCGCAAAATATTTGATCAAATTATTGCAACAGACCCCGTGGCCCCCTTGCGGCGTTTTGACCAACGCGCTACCGTCAGGCATTCACAACAGTCGGTGACTTATGAAACTCGGCATTCTGCAATGCGGACACGCGCCTGACCCGGTGGCGCAAAAACACGGGGATTTTGATCACATGTTTACGCAACTCCTTGCGCCTTATGGCTATAGCTATGAGGTCTGGAACGTTGTTGACATGGACTTCCCTGACGGGCCGGAGGCCGCCGATGCGTGGCTTTTGACCGGCTCCAAACATGGTGCCTATGAAGACCACCCGTTTATCCCGCCGCTTGAGGCGCTGATCCGGGACATTCATGCCTCCGGTCGACGGATGTTGGGCATCTGTTTTGGCCATCAAATCATCGCCAAGGCCCTGGGCGGCACGGTGGAGAAATTCAAAGGCGGCTGGTCGATTGGCCGCACCGCATATGACATCCCGGCCTTGGGCCACATCCACCTCAACGCCTGGCACCAAGATCAGGTCACCACGCCGCCCAAAGGCGCCGAAGTGGTGGGCCAGAATGATTTCTGCGCCAATGCCGCGCTGGTCTATGGCGACAGCATCCTGACGATTCAGCCCCACCCGGAATTGTCGCCAGCCATCATCGCTGACTATTTGGCCGCACGCGCGCATGATCCAGCCTATCCGCAGGATCGGATCGCAGCGGCCCTTGATGAGAACACAAAACCCACCGATGACGCGCGCTTTGCCGAGCTCATGGCGGGATTTCTTGAACATGGGCGGGAGGCCCTGATCTGATGGATTTCTTTGATCAACTGCCACAGGCCGCCCTTGATTTCATGGACGGGCGCAAACTGGATGAGGTCGAATGTATCGTCGCCGATCTCTCCGGCATTGCCCGCGGCAAGGCGATGCCCGCCGCAAAATTCGCCACGCAAAAGCATTTCTACCTGCCCAACTCGATCTTTTTGCAATCCATCAATGGCGATTGGGTCGATGACGCGGATGCGCCGTTTACCGAACCTGACATGGTTTTGGTGCCCGATTTCACCACCGCCTCCGCCGCACCATGGACTGCCGATTGCACGCTTCAGGTCATCCATGATGTGTTCGACCAAAAGGGCGATTTGATGCCCGTGGCCCCGCGCAACGTGTTGAAACGCGTGGTGGATTTGTATCACCAACAGGGCTGGGACCCGATTGTCGCGCCGGAGATGGAATTCTTCCTCGTCGCGCGTAACACCGACCCGAACCAACCGATTGAGCCGCCGATTGGCCGCACCGGACGCCGTGCCGCGCAACGTCAGGCCTATTCCATGTCCGCCGTGGACGAATACGGCCCGATCATTGACGATATTTACGACTTTGCCGAGGCTCAGGGCCTTGAGATCGACGGTATCTTGCAAGAGGGCGGTGCCGGTCAGATCGAGATGAACCTGCGCCATGGCGATCCGGTCAAATTGGCCGATGAAATGTTTTATTTCAAACGGTTGATCCGCGAAGCCGCCCTGCGTCACGATTGTTTTGCCACCTTTATGGCCAAACCGATTCAGGACGAACCGGGGTCTGCGATGCACATTCACCATTCGGTCGTGGACCTGAAAACCGGCGACAATATCTTCTCGGATGCCAATGGCGCCGAGACCGAAGCCTTTCATCATTTCATTGCCGGTCTGCAAAATCACCTCGCTTCGACGATTGCGATCCATGCGCCCTATGTGAACAGCTACCGCCGCTATGTCCGCGATTTCGCCGCTCCAATTAACCTTGAATGGGGCCGCGACAACCGCACCACCGGGCTGCGCGTGCCGATCTCTGGCCCTGAGGCGCGGCGGATTGAAAACCGTCTGCCGGGCATGGATGTAAACCCCTATCTGTCGATTGCGGCTTCGCTGGCCTGTGGCTATCTCGGCCTGATGGAGCGGCGTGAACCGCGCGCGGAATATGTTGGTGACGCTTATGCCTCTGCCGAGGGCATTCCGGGGACTTTGGCCTCCGCGCTTGACCTGTTGCAGCGCGCCGATCAGATGCAAGAGGTGCTGGGCCGCGATTTCTGCCGCACCTATATTCAGGTGAAGCGCACCGAAAACGATGCGTTTTTACAGGTGATTTCGCCATGGGAGCGCGAGCATCTTTTGCTCAACGTCTAAAGCGGATTCCGATCATATTCGACACGCAAAGGGGGCAGGTTTGCCCCCTTTTTGCTGCGCGTCCACCCCGGAAAATGTGAATTTTTTGCGAAAACCCGCCGGTGCGACAGCACAAGAGTAGATTTCTCATCGCACACCACTTACAGTTATTCTGAAAGAAGAATTCAAGAATGGTGAAAGACATGTCCGACGGAGCTTCTCACGCCCCCAACGTCTACGATGCCGAACCGATCCCCTCCTTGGCCCGCGAGGAGGTCGAACGCCTGCTTTTGTCAGGCGATTTGTTCCGCTACACAGCCGCCAAAGACGCGCCGGTGACGTTGCTCGAACAGGAATTCGCCGCCATGCTCGGCGCGAAATATGCGCTCGCCGTTGCCTCCTGCTCCGCCGCTCTGTTCCTCTCGCTCAAGGCGCTCGACCTGCCGCGCGATGCGCGCGTTTTGATCCCGGCCTTCACCTTTGCCGCCGTGCCCTCCGCCATCGTTCATGCCAATTGCACACCGGTTTTGGTCGAATGCGGCGACAATTACCGCATTGATCTGGACGATTTTCACGCCAAAATCGAAGGTGCCGACGCGGTGATGATCTCGCATATGCGTGGCCACACCTCCGATATGGACGCGATCAAAACCGCCTGTGACGCCAAAGGCATCCCGTTGATCGAAGACGCTGCCCACAGCCTTGGCACCGTTTGGGACGGGCAAAACATTGGCACAATCGGCAAGATCGGCTGTTTCTCGTTCCAGTCTTACAAACTTTTGAACGGCGGCGAAGGCGGCATCATGATCACCGATGATGCCGAGGTCTATGCCCGCGCCGTGATCATGTCCGGCGCCTATGAGCACAACTGGGCCAAGCACAATCCGCAACGCGACAATGCCCTCGTGGAGGCCTTTGACCGTTGGCAAAACAAGCTGCCGCTGTACAACACCCGCCTGTCCAACATGTCCGCCACTCTGGTGCGTCCGCAAATCAATGAGGTGCCGCGCCGTGTGGCCGATGGCCGTCGCAACCATGATTATGTCGCAGCATTGCTTGAGGCTTCGCCCTATCTGACCGTGCCCGCCAAGCTCGACAAAGAGGTCCGCGCGCCCGACAGTCTTCAGTTCAACTTGGTGGATTTCTCCTCTGAGGAGGCACTGTCCTTCCAAGAGGCCGCCAAAGCGCGCGGTGTCTCGGTTCAGGTCTTTGGCCTCTCCACCGACAACGCCCGCGCCTTTTGGAACTGGCAATTCCTGGGCGACACGCCCGAGCTGCCGAAAACCCGCGAGATGCTGTCCAAGGCCTGCGACACCCGCCTTCCGGCGCGGTTGCAACAGCCCGATCTCGACTTTATCGCCGACGCTTTGCTTGGTGCCGCCGAGGCGGTCAAAGGCGTGCGCGCCGCCGCCGAATAATCACGTTCAGTTTAAAAATCAAAAACGCCGCCCGCATCTGGGCGGCGTTTGCGTTAGAGCAGTTTGACGTAGCCCTCAAGCCATGGGTTGGCCGCGACCAAGGGTGTGACCACCTGATCCTGCAACAGAGGGCGCAAGCGCGTGGCGATTTCGCTGGCCATCTCGGACACGCCATCCCGGCGCACGGTCAGGGAAATCCGGCGCGACAGCGGCGTGGTCGGCAACGGGATCACCTCAATCGCTCTGGCATATCGCCCGGCATTGAGCACACCCAGCGAGGACAGGATCGTCCACCCGGTGCCCCCCGCCACCATCGCCAACATGGCGCGGTAACTGTCCAATTCAAACCGCTGGGTCAGCCGCATCCCCTGTTCTGACAGGTGATTGGCCACCATCCGCCCCATCGCATGACGGCGGGTGTATTGGATCAGCGGCAGGGTGTAGATCGCCTCGCGATCGCCCTTTGGCACCACCGCAACGAACGGATCTTGTAACATCGGATGGCTTTCGCGCCAGTCCTCAGCCACATCCAATTCGGCGGCGACAATGACATCCAACGCCCGGTGTTCCAACCGATCGAGCAGCCGATGCGACGGGCCGGTTTCCAATTCAAACCGGGTGTTGGTCAACGTGTCGGCCATCTGCGCGATCAACAAAGGTGTGACACTCGATTCAAAATCTTCGACCATGCCGAGGCGCAATTGGCCCAATTGGCTGAGGTCCAGACCGGCAATTTCAGAGCGCGCCCGGGCCGCTTCCAACAGGATCGTTTGCGCCCTTTTACGCAACACCCGGCCCGCAGGCGTCAGGCTCATCGGTCGCTCGCGCCGGTTCATCAATTCGGTGCCCAGCGCAGTTTCGAGGTTTGAGATTTGTTGCGATATGGCCGAGGGCGAGGCCCCCAAACGCTTGGCCGCCGCCGAGACAGACCCCTCCTCGGACACGGCCAAAAACACCTCAACCCCCCAAAGCGTCAACCGCCCAACCTTGTCACTCATCGCGCTGCGTCACCCTTTTGGTGTTTGATCTCGTGTTGATCACAAGCCTAGGGGGTGCGGTGCGGACTGTCACCCGCCTAATCGAACGAGACCGTACATTCATGCCGCACCCGCAAAACAAAACCCCGCCGATTGGGCGGGGCTTGTCTCGATCAGCGGATCAAATGGGTCGCATTTATTGCAGTTTGGACAGTTTGTCCTGAAGCTCAGCGAGTTGTTTTTTGATCTCACCCAAATCTTCTTTGCCCTCGGCCGCAGCTTCGGTTTTGGGCGCGGTCCAATTGGACCCAAGCCCACTGCCCAACCCCCCTGTCATTGCTTTCAGAAAGGCCTCTTGTTGGGCTTGCAACGCCTCAAACCCCGGCAAACTGGTGCCAAAATTTTGCATCACCTGCTCTTGGCCATGGCGGAGCATTTCAAAACTCTGCGCCAAAAATTGCGGTACAACGGATTGAATATCCGTGGTGTAGCTGCGCACAAGATCCGTCAAGACATTGAGCGGCAACACGCTTTCACCACGGCTTTCATGTTCCGCGATGATTTGCAAAAGATACTGACGGGTCAAATCATCCCCGGATTTCAGATCAACGATCTGCACATCCCGCCCCTCGCGGATAAATCCCGCGATGTCCTCCAGCGTGACATAATCAGACGTCTCAGTGTTATAGAGGCGACGCGACGCATAACGTTTGATCAACAACGTCGCGGTTTTATCGTATGTTTTTTTTTCGGCGGCCATTCTGGGCTCCCCTCCCTTATTGGCATTGCAGCGAGCCTAAGCGACGGATTTTCCAAAAGCAAAAGAAATCCCCACCAAACCGATACCGCTATCATGTCGATGGGGTGAAAATGGGCGGGGGGCGCGACATTGAGGGACTTCTGCGGCGCAGCGCCTAACGCGACGCGCACCAAGAAAAACGGGCCCCGATAAGGAGGCCCGTTTCTGATGCGGCGGGGTCAGGGAGGCGAACCCCACGCGCGCATGCTGTCGTTAAACCCAAGAGCTTAGGCGGCCGGAGTGGCCACTTTTTTCGCAGCTTTGGTCATTTCATCTGTCGCTTTTTTCGCGGCAGCGGTCATGTCTTCGCCTGCGTCTTTGCCGGCTGCGAGCATCAGTTCAACGGTTTCCATCTGAACTTTTTTCGCAACTTCCGCGAAAGCGGCCATGTTTTCAGCAGCCAATTCAGCCTGAGCGGAAGCGAAATCGGTGACCGCTTTGGTGTAATCGGTCGGTTCTTCTTTCACAGAGGCCACGACGGAAGCTTTTGCGAGAACTTCTTTGGTCCATTTGGAGGAAATCTCGGTGGATTTCTCAGCCGCTTCGAGAGCCACTTTGGCCATTTTCTCACCAAGCGATGCTTGGGTTTTGAACGCGTCCTGCATTGCGGACATGTCCATCGGGAAATTGCCCATCATGTCTTTCATCATTTTGGTGAAGTCATCAGTTTTAGCCATGTCACAGTCCTTTGCGGTTACTAAGTAAGCGGTCCGTTCCGGTGTGCCGCTCTGAATTCGTTACAGACCGGCGTTCGATGTCGCTCTGCACTTGCAAACAGAATATGCATGCTGCGGCGCAGAAAATCAAGTGTTTTATGCTGCACCGCAGAAAGTCACCCAAAACAACGTAGATTCAGGGTGTTGCCTGTGACGCAACGTAATCGCCCGGAGCCGGACCCAATGTCGCACGCCCCGAATCACCCGGATGACGTGCTGGGACCATCTTACCCGCCTTAGATGACAACCAGTTTTCCCAGCGTGGCCACCACGAGCCTTGGTGAAAATCAGCCCCCGCTTTCCACTCCTGCGGCGACAATGTCAGATCGCTGTTGGTGTAATGACCGTATTTCTTTTTCGATGGCGGATTGACGATGCCGGCAATATGCCCGGATTCAGACAGGATGAAGGTTTTGTTCTTTGACCCCATCTGACGCACACCATTATAGGAACTGGTCCAGGCCGCGATGTGATCGGTCTCACAGCCAATGGCGCAGAGCGGCACGTCCACGTCGCTGAGATGCACCTTGGTTCCGGCAATCGGGAAACCCGTGGTCGACAACTCATCGCGCTGACACAGACCACGCAGATATTCGACCGCCATCCGCCCCGGTAGGTTGGTGGCATCGCCATTCCAGTACAAAAGATCAAAGGCAGGCGGTGCCTCCCCCATCATATAGGAGCGGATCGCGGGCTGATAAATCAGGTCGTTGGCGCGCAGGTAGGAGAAGGTGCGGTTCATGTAAAGCGACTTCATCAAACCGGTGCGCTCCGCCTCCGCCTCGATCCCATCGACGAAATCATCGTCCAAAAACACCCCAACCTCACCCTGATCGGCAAAATCGGTAAGGGTGGTAAAGAAGGTGGCGGATTTGATCGACCTGTCACCGCGTTGTTTCATCAACCCCAAAGTGATCGCCAACGTCGTGCCCGCGATACAGTAGCCAATCACGTTGATCTTGGCCTCTTTGGTGATCTCTTTGACTTGAGCAATGGCGGTCAAAAATCCCTCTTCGACATAGGTGTCCATGCCAACATCGGCATAGCTTTCATCCGGGTTGACCCAAGAGACGACAAAGACGGTATAGCCCTGCTCCACCACCCATTTGATCAGAGAATTCTGTTCGCGCAGATCGAGAATGTAGAATTTGTTGATCCAAGGCGGAAAAATCAAAAGCGGGGTCTTATGAACCTCATTGGTCAAAGGCGCATATTGGATCAGCTCAAACATCCGGTTGCGAAACACCACCTCGCCCTGAGAGGTGCCGATGTTTTTACCAACTTTAAAGGCGGCCTTGTCGGCCAGGTTCACAATCGCCTCACCTTGGTGCTCCTCAAGGTCGCGCACAAGGTTTTCCAAACCGCGCACCAGGCTTTCGCCATCGGTGTCGATCGCCTGCTGCAATGCATCCGGGTTGGTCGCCAGGAAATTGGTCGGCGACATCATATCAATGATCTGGCGGGTGAAATAATCGACGCGGCGGCGTTCGCGGTCTTCCATCACCTCAAGGTCGCTCACGGCGGTCTCAATCGCCTCGGCGTTCCTCATGTATTGTTGTTTGATAAAATTGAAATACGGGTTGTTGTCCCAAACCGGGTTGACGAACCGGCGATCCTTTGGGGTCTCGTCCGGCGGCGGACTCAGATCCCCCTTCGCCAGCCGATGTTGGGCATCGACATAATGCTTTAGCGTTTTGCCCCAATGCCCGACCTGATGTTCGATAATCCGCGCCGGGTTGTTCATCATTTCGGCCATATAGGCCGCCGCGGCTTTCATAAACAACTCTTGGTTCGGCCCCTGCAACGACTGCGGCACGGGTTTCTTTTGGGCCAGCGCTGTGATCAACCGTTGTGACAGAGCTTCTATCTTTGCGATATTCGCGTTCAATACCTCAAATTCTTGCGGTTTGTCTTGCGTTTTGACATCTCCATCCCCTGTCATCTCGCCTCTTCCCTCCATTTTGCACTTGCAGCATGACAAAATGCTGTAAGACTATATAAACTACGATAGCGATAGAGAGGACTGGTGGGAAGGCGCTGATGTGCCCTTATCTCACAAGCCTCAACCGAGACACCAAGGAGTGACGCATGCGATTTATGGCGACCTATGATTTCATGGAGACGATGCGCAACACCAACCAATGGCTTGGGGCCTCGGCCTTGGCGCTTGGCTCCTACCCGGCCATGTCGATGGTGCCCAACCCGGCGATCCAATGGCTCGCGGCCTGGGGTCAGGTGACCGAACGCTCCTTCTCACGCATGGCGGTCAAACCCGACTGGGGCATTCAATCCGTGGTCGGCGAAGATGGCCGCGATCATATCGTCGACATCAAAGTCGAAGTGTCCAAAGCCTTTGGCGACCTGGTTCATTTCAAGGTTCAGGGCCGCAAAGAAATGGCCCGCAAAGTCTTGCTCGTGGCCCCCATGTCCGGCCATTACGCCACTTTGCTGCGCTCGACCGTTGCGTCCCTTTTGCCCGATTGCGAACTCTACATCACCGATTGGCACAACGCCCGCGACATCCCGGTCTCCGAAGGCAAATTCGACGTTGAGGACTACACCCTCTACCTCGTTGATTTCATGAAACATCTGGGCCCGCAAATCCACGTCATCGCGGTCTGCCAACCGGCACCGCTGACCTTGGCCGCAACCGCCTATCTGGCCGAAGAAGACCCCAAGGCGCAACCGCGCAGCCTGACCTTGATCGGCGGACCGATTGACCCGGATGCAACCCCCACCGAAGTCACCGACTTTGGCAATCGCATCACCATGGGCCAGCTTGAACAAAGCATGATCCAACGCGTCGGCTACAAATACAAAGGCGTGGGCCGCAAGGTTTATCCCGGCCTGTTACAGCTCAGTTCTTTCATCGCGATGAATTCCGAGAGCCACACCAAAGCCTTCAAAGACCAAATCAACCGCGTCGCCAAAGGCGAAGCCTCGGATCACGACAAGCACAATAAATTCTACGACGAATACCTCGCCGTGATGGACATGACCGCCGAATTCTACCTCTCGACCGTCGAGCGGATTTTCAAAGGTCTGGAAATCGCCAACAACGAATTCGTCGTCGCGGGCAAACGCGTCGATATCGGAAAAATCACCGATGTGGCGGTCAAAACCGTTGAAGGCGAGAACGACGACATTTCCGCTCCGGGCCAATGTGTTGCGGCGCTGCGGCTTTGCACTGGCCTGCCGGACAGCAAAAAAGCCTGGCATTTGGAACCGGGCGCGGGTCACTACGGGATTTTCGCGGGCAAAAGCTGGCGCAACAACATCCGCCCCTTGGTGCTTGATTTCATTGACGCCAACTCGGGTCCGCGTGTGGTTGCTGGCAAAGACACCACGCGCCAAAACACTGCCGCCAAAGCTAAGACCAAAGCGGCGGGGTAATCTGACCTGACAATACTCAAAACCGGCGGCCTTTGTCCGCATGGTGCCGCTTTTGAGTATTGGCGCAGCAATGAAGACGAAGACGCTTAGCGCAACACCAAAGGTGCCTCGGTCTCAAGCCATGTTCTGAGCGCGCGCGACACGGTTTTGGGCGCTTCCAACATCGGCAGATGTCCGGCCTTTTCAATCAACACCAATTGCGCGCGCGGCATCAACTGGGCGATGAAATCCTGCCGCCGGGCCGGACAAATCGTATCTGCCACACCGCCAATCACCAGCGCCGGAATCCGTGCCCGCCGGAGCACGTTTTGCAAATCCGGGCGGCGTTGCAGGATGCGCGATTGGGTCAAATAGGTCTCAGCCCCGGCCTCCATCGCCATATCAAGCCAATAGTCGCGAATGGCATGACGATGCGGCGAATCGAACAGCGCCGTGCTGGGCAATTCCTCCAAAAGCGCCTCGCCAAAGCGGCCGGTTTTGGCCTTGATCATCCGAGGCTCGCGCGCCGCGGCGGCATTGGGCGGTTCGGCCTGCGCGGAGGCGGAGATCAACGCCAGTCGCGTCACCCGTCCGGGCGCACGGCGCAACATCTCTGTTGCCACCGACGCGCCCAGATCATGCCCCGCCAGCGCGAATTTCGGCGGCGCGACGGCCAGAACATAATCCGCCATCTCCGCCAAGCTCACCCCTTTGAGCGGCGCGACCATCACGGCGTGATCGCGGCTCAAATCATTGATTTGATCGGCAAACACCCGGCCATCCGCAAGAAATCCAGGGAGAAACACTAAGCTTTCCGTCATCGGTTTGGTCATCCTGCCGGGGTCATGCCCCAAATTTGTTTCGGCCGGGGATCAAATGCGCGCCAGCACATCAGTGATCGCCGCCTCAATGGTTTTCAGGCAATCCGGGGTTGAAAACGGGTGATCCGCCCCTTTGACAATCGTCAGCCGCAGATCATCGCCCTGCGCATGATCAAACAGGCGCAGGGCCGTTTCGGTGGAGACTGCCGTGTCTTCTGTGCCTTGCAAAAACCGCACCGGGAAGGGCAGGTCAAGCGGCGCGCGCAGCACCAGATGATCCCGCCCCTCGCGGATCAGGCGTTTGGTGATCGGATAGGGATCGCCATATTCAGAGGGCACATGCACCACACCCTTGTCCATCAGTTCGGTACGCTGATCGGCGTCAAACCCGGCCCAAAACCCGTCCTCGGTAAAATCGGGTGCGGCGGCGATGGTCACGAGACCCGCCACCCGTTCGGGCATCCGTTTGCACATCAAAAGCGAAATCCAACCGCCCATGGAGGAGCCGACAAGCAACTGCGGACCGGTTGTCAGCGCCGAAATCACCGCCTGCGCATCTTCGGCCCAATCGCCGATGGCACCGTCTTCAAAGCGGCCCGCACTTGCGCCATGGCCGGAATAATCAAACCGCAAAAACGGTCGCCCCTCTGCGCGCGCCCAAGCGTGCAAAGCCGTGGCTTTGCTGCCTTCCATATCGGATTTGAAACCGCCCAGGAACACCACGCCAGTGCCCTTGCCTGCAATCTGATGATAGGCGATGCGGCGACCGCTTGGGGTGTCTAAAAACTCTGGCATGGCACTGTCCTCCGTCATTGCCTCAGGCCTATCGCGGCTGGGAAAACTTTGCAATCCGCTGGCCCAAAGCGCCCCCGCTCACAAAGGGGAGTGGCAGGGGTTCGCTCAGTCACAGGCTCCGCCCCTGACGGCGCCAAACCCACAGGACATTGCCGGGCTGTTGCGCCTTGCTCACGCGGGCCCTCCCCGGCCTGCGCCCCGACAGAGGCACACACATTGCATTTATGGCAGTCATGAGCGCCCTTTCGCATTGACTCGGTCACACTATAAATTCACATAGGGCGAACACCATAACCCGCAACCGGGCGCTCCGTGGGCGCCAAACTGACGAGGAGTGCCAGACATGGCCCAGATTTCTCTCACCTTCCCCGATGGCACTGCACGCGACTTCGCAAAGGGCGTCACCCCTGCTGAGGTCGCGGAAAGCATTGCGATCTCTCTCGCCAAAAAAGCGATCTCCGCGACCGTGAATGGCACGCATTGGGACCTGCAATGGCCGATCGAGGCCGATGCCACGATTGCCATCAACACCATGTCCGATGAGGCCCCGGCGCTGGAACTGATCCGTCACGATCTGGCCCATATCATGGCGCGCGCGGTGCAGGAGCTTTGGCCCGATGTCAAAGTCACCATCGGCCCGGTGATCGAAAACGGCTGGTATTACGACTTTGACCGCAAAGAGCCATTTACCCCCGAAGATTTGGGCGCGATTGAGGCGAAGATGAAAGACATCATCAACGCCCGTGACCCTGTGCGCACCGAAGTCTGGTCGCGCGCGGATGCCATCGCCTATTACAAAGAGCGCGGCGAAGAGTACAAAGTCGAATTGGTCGGCATGATCCCCGATGACGGTCAACCGATCCGCATGTATTGGCATGGCGATTGGCAAGATCTCTGTCGTGGGCCGCATTTGCAAAACACCGGCCAAGTGCCGAACAATGGCTTTAAATTGATGTCCGTCGCCGGGGCCTATTGGCGCGGCGACAGCGACCGTCCGATGTTGCAGCGGATTTACGGCGTTGGGTTCAAAGATCCGAAAGCGCTCAAGGCCCATCTGACCATGTTGGAAGAGGCCGCCAAACGCGACCACCGCAAGCTGGGCCGCGAAATGGACCTATTCCACATGCAAGAAGAGGCCCCCGGTCAGATTTTCTGGCATCCGAACGGTTGGAAAATCTACACCACGTTGCAAGATTACATGCGCCGTCAGCAAGAAGAAGATGGCTATGTCGAGGTCAACACGCCGCAGGTGGTGAACCGCAAGCTTTGGGAAGCGTCCGGTCACTGGGACAACTACCAAGACAATATGTTCATCGTCGAAGTGGACGAGGATCACGCCCGCGAAAAGACGCTGAATGCGCTCAAACCGATGAATTGCCCCTGCCACGTTCAGGTGTTCAACCAAGGTTTGAAATCCTACCGCGACCTGCCTCTGCGCATGGCCGAATTTGGCTCGTGCAACCGCTATGAACCCTCGGGCGCGCTGCACGGCATCATGCGGGTGCGCGGCTTTACCCAAGATGACGCGCATATTTTCTGCACCGATGAGCAGGTCGAGGAAGAGACCAAGAAATTCGTCACCTTCCTGGCCAAAATCTATGCTGATCTGGGCTTTGATCAGTGGAAGGTCAAACTGTCGACCCGTCCCGAAAAGCGCGTCGGCACCGAGGAAAGCTGGGACAAGGCCGAGGCGGATTTGGCTAACGGGATCAAAGCTGCGGGGTACGATTATGAAATCCAAGAGGGCGAAGGCGCTTTTTACGGGCCGAAACTGGAGTTCGTGTTGACCGATGCCATTGGCCGCGATTGGCAATGTGGCACCTTGCAGATCGACCCGAACCTGCCCGAACGTCTGGATGCCAATTACATCGGTCAGGATGGGGCCAAACACCGTCCGGTGATGTTGCACCGCGCTGTCTTGGGCTCGTTTGAGCGCTTTATCGGCATCTTGATTGAATCTCATGCGGGCAAATTGCCGTTCTGGCTCGCACCGCGTCAGGTTGTGGTCACCACGATCGTCTCTGAGGCCGATGACTATGCCAAAGAGGTCGTCGCCGCCCTCAAAGCCGCCGGTGTGCGCGCCGAGGCCGACACCCGCAACGAGAAGATCAACTACAAGGTCCGCGAACACAGCCTTGGCAAAGTGCCGGTGATTCTGGCCGTTGGCGCGCGCGAGATTGACGAAAAGACCGTCTCTGTGCGTCGTTTGGGTGAAAAACAGACCGCTGTGATGAGTCTGGACGACATCGTGGCTGAGCTAAAGCTGGCCGCCTGCCCGCCCGACTTGAAATAAGTCGCAAAAACCTGAAACAATAAGGCCCCGCGCAAGTGGGGCCTTTTTTGGGTGCTCACCTTCCCCAACGTCAGCGTGAGCAATGTTTCACCCCTTGCGTGCCTTTATCCCCCTGATTTTACTCAGCTCAGGCCATCCCGACACCGCAAATCCGCGCGAACTGGCCCTGTTCTATTTCTTTTCAACACACGTTTCCGTTTGTTTCATTGCCTGACAGGCGCGTCATGACACAGCCCCGTGACTGGCCTGTGAGCCGCCCCATCGGCCATATCTTGCTCACCGCCACTGACGGCGGAAACGCATGATCTTTAGGGAGACACACCCAATGACCACTCAAACAAACACCCTCGCCCTCATCGGTGCTCTTGCCACCGCATTGTCCGCAACTGCCACCATGGCCTCTGCCGAAGGGGCACAGGAAAAATGTTTCGGCGTCGCCCTTGCCGGTGAAAACGGTTGTCAGGCTGGTCCGGGCACGACCTGCGCCGGCACTTCGAAAGTCGATTACCAAGGCAACGCCTGGACCCTCGTTCCCGAAGGCACCTGCCTGACACTGGAACTGCCCGCGATGATGGACGGCGCGGCGCGTATGGGGTCGCTTGAGGCGCTGGACCGCGACCTGCCGATGGACAGCTAAACCGCGTTGGGTTCGGCGCATCTGTGCCGGACCCTCTTGTCAAACACAGACCTTCGGGGGGAGATGAGATGTTGGACCACCGTAACAACTGGCGCGACACCCGGCATGACACTTGGCGTGACACCCTGCCCAATGGCGCGGGCGTCGGCTACAAACCACAACATTTTTCAAACCTTGTGGCCGACAAATCCCCGGTTGAATGGCTTGAAATCCATGCGGAAAACTACATGGGCGCGGGGGGACGGCCCTTGGCACAACTGCGTGCGCTCTCCGATCTGTTCCCGATCTCCGTGCATGGTGTTGGCCTTTCAATCGGCGGCGAAGGCCGGCTTGACCCCGACCATCTGGCCCGGCTCAAACACCTGCTCGACTGGCTCCAACCGGCGCGATTTTCCGAACATCTGGCTTGGTCCACCCATGGCGGTGCGTTTTTCAATGACCTGCTGCCCCTGCCCTACACCGAGGCCACATTGACCCGTGTCTGCGCCCATATTAACGAGCTGCAAGATCGGATCGGGCGGCAGATGTTGCTTGAAAACCCCTCCGCTTATTTGGCCTTTTCTGAGAGCACCTATGCGGAGGTCGATTTCCTGCGTGAGATCGCCAAACGCACCGGTTGCGGGCTGTTGCTGGACGTGAACAATGTCTTCGTCTCCGCCACCAATCTGGCCTTTGACCCCATCTCCTATATTGACGCTTTCGCCCATGAGGCCGTGGGGGAAATCCACCTTGGCGGCCATGATGAGGACGCAGATGAGACGGGCGCGCCCTTGTTGATCGACAGCCACGGGCGCGAAGTGGCCGACCCGGTTTGGGCACTTTATGCCCATAGTTTGTCCGTCGGCGGTGCCAAACCGACCCTGATCGAATGGGACACCGATGTGCCCGAATGGAAGGTTTTGGCCGCTGAGGCCGACCGTGCCGCTGCCCTGTTGCACCGGGTGCCTGCATGACCCAATCCGCCTTCATCGCCGCCGTGCTTGACCCAGACGCCCCCATTCCGATGGGCCTCACCGATGCGTCTGACCGCCCCGTAGCTGCGCGCTTTAATGTCTATCGCAACAATGTCGCGGTGAGTTTGAAAGAGGCGCTTTCGTCGGGCTTTCCCGCGATCAAATCTTTGCTCGGCGCGGCATTTTTTGACGCAATGACAGGGGTTTACCTGCGCGCACATCCACCAAAATCGCCGCGACTGGCGCTCTACGGCGAGACGTTCCCCGAGTTTCTGGCCGGGTTTGAGCCCGTGCGCCACCTGCCCTATTTGCCCGATGTCGCGCGGCTCGAATACGCCCTGCGCCAAAGCTATCACGCCGCCGATGCCACGGTACTCACCGCCGAGGCCTTGCAACACCCAGAGGCGTTCACACGCCCGCTGCGTTTGGCCCCTTCGGTGTTTTGGATCGAAAGCGCCTCTCCGGTGACCCAAATTCATGCCGCCGCTCTTGGCGGGTCAAACCCCACAGGCGGGGCCGAAGATGCCCTGATCACCCGCGCCGGTTTTGATCCGGTGGCGACGGGCTTTCCTCCCGGCACCAGTGCCGTTTTGACGGCTTTGAACGCGGGGACGCCTCTAAGCGAGGCGCTCAATTTCGCTCCCGGAGCACTCGACCTCTCGGCCTTTCTTTGCGCACTGCTGACCGGCGGAGCACTCACCTTACCGCAGGACACAGCCCATGTTTGACCTTAAAAACACGTTCGATCGCATCAACAGCCTCGCCCTCTCTGCCCTCCCCCTGCTCGCGCGCCTCACCTTTGCCGGGGTGTTGACCCGCTATTTCTGGGCCTCGGCGGCGACCAAATTATCCGGTCCGTTCACCCCAACCTTCAATGCCTACGCCCAAGTCTTCCCACGCAAGATGGAGGCGGCAGGCTATGACATTTCGGGCTTTGGCCTGTTTGAATGGGCGGTGGTGATGGCGGGAAGCTATGCCGAAATCCTTCTGCCCGTGCTGCTGATTGTCGGCTTGTTCACCCGCCTCGCAGCCCTCGGCATGGTCGGCTTTGTCCTCGTGCAATCGCTCACCGATGTCATCGGCCATGGTGTCGATCCCGCCACCGTGGGGGCGTGGTTTGACCGGGCATCTGACGCGCTGATCCTGGACCAACGCAGCTTTTGGATGCTCGGATTTGCCGTGCTCATCGGCTTGGGCGGTGGCTGGGCCTCACTCGATCGGCTGATCTGGAACCGGGTTCAGGCCAAAACAGCGGCCTGAACATCCTTGCCCCAGCCAAGGTACAAAACACCGTCCTTTTCGATCACCGGGCGCTTCATCAGCGTCGGGTGATCGGCCAATAGTGCGAGGGGCGCGCGGGTCCGCTCCGCCTCTGACAAGCCCCGCCATGTGGTCGAGCGCGTGTTTAAAATCGCATCGCCAAACTCCGCATGAAACCGCTCCAAGTCCTGCGCGGACAATGGTTCGGCACGAATGTCGCGCAACTCCGCCGAGAGCGCTTTGACCGCTTTGCGACAGGTGTCACATGTCTTAATCCCGTAAATAACCGTCATTTTAACCTCTTTTCGATTCACCAAGCGCCCAATCCACAGCCCCAGCCGCTCAAAAAACCGCCTGTGCGCGGTGTTATAAACTTGTTGCTTGCCTTATTTTCAACTTGAGGCAAACTTATCTCGTGACTGCTGACTTTCTAGAACGACCGCTCCTTCTTACGGGGCAGCTGGAAGACTTGGAAGACCAGGCTGCACCGGCCCGTCGCACGTTGTGGCGGATGACATGATAGGAGTGATGACAATGCCCACCGGCACTGTAAAATGGTTCAACACCACCAAAGGTTTCGGCTTTATTGCCCCCGATGATGGCGGCAAGGACGTTTTTGTTCATATTTCTGCCGTCGAGCGCGCGGGCATGACCGGCCTCGCCGACAATATGAAAATCCGCTATGAGCTGCGCGATGGTCGTGATGGCCGCGCCTCTGCATCCGAACTCGAAGCGATCTGAACGATTTTTCGGTTGATCTTTGACGGTCCCGGGGCCACTCCGGGGCCGTTTTCTATGCTCATTTTGGAGGCCCCCGTGCCCACGATCCTGACCTTTGGCGACAGCAACACCCATGGCACTCAACCGATGCACACGCGCCCATCCGAGCTGCCGCGTCTCTTGCGCCGCTGGCCTGTGGTCATGGCGGAACGGCTGGGATGGGATCTGATTGAAGAGGGCTTGCCGGGGCGCACCTTTGCCTTTCCCGACCCCGAAATGGGGCCGCATATGGATGGGCGTTTGGGCCTTTTCATTGCGCTCGAAAGCCACGGGCCGATTGATGCGCTGACCATCATGCTGGGCACCAATGACCTCAAGGCGCAGTTTGACGCCACGCCGGAAGACATCGCCGAGGCCGCCGCCTTTCACCTTGATGTTGCGCTCTCCGACGAGATGCAGGCGCGTCATGGCGGGTTTGAACCCTTTCTCATCCTGCCCCCCGCCCCGCGCGCTTTGGGCGTTTTGACCGCGCATTATCAGGGGGCGGAGGCCAAAGCCATGGCCAGCCGTGAGGCATTACGTGCCGTGGCCGAAGCTCGCGATGTGGCGGTGTTTGATGCCAATTCCGTGGTGTCGGTCTCTCAGGTCGATGGCGTCCATCTTGAGGCGCAATCGCATGAGACGCTGGGCGCGGCTGTGGCCGATTTCATCCTCTCGGAACGTGTTGAGGATGGTGCCGAATGACAAAAGCCCGTCCCATACACAGGGCGGGCTTTTGAATTCCACAACGGGTTCTGTGACTTAGCTGCCCGCCCCCATCGAAATCCGCTCCGGCACGTAACTCGGAGATTTCGGATCGGTGGTGTTCGTCGCCATCGCGGGGACATAGCGCCGCTGGCTCACGGGAGCGTCGCCATAGCCCGTCGCATTCGGCACGCCGCAACACACCACGCCGTTATACCGGATCGGCTGCGTGCCCGCCGGACAAAAGTTTTCGACGTTTTTCTCATAGGCGAAATGTTTGACAACGGGGTCATAGGGCTGGGTGTCAGCGGCAAACATCGGGCTCGCCCCAAAGGTCAACACAGCGGCAGTCAACGCGGTTTTCATCATTCTACACACTCCGGAACACGGGCCCAATTTGGGCGCAAATCTCTATGGTTAAAGGATAACGCAGCTTGCGCGACTGCGGCAAGGATTTGATGGTTTGGGGAGCGATTGTTTCCAAATGTACAACAGTGGCGTCATTTTTCAACCATTGACCAAGCTCACCGCACCCATTCCACCACCTCACACTTCGGCCCCTCCGCGCGCAGCACCATTCGCGAGACTTCGCGCCAATCACTTGGGTCGAATGTCGGGAACCATGTGTCCGCGCCCTCGACCTCTGTGTCGACCTCGGTGATCACCAAACGGTCGGCCAGCGGCAACATCGCATTGTAGATGCCAAATCCACCCATGCCGTAGATGCGGGCGCGATGTTCGGAGCGGGCAAACCGGATCGCCGCCTCAACGCTGGAAAAAACATGGTCGTGATCGACAGCCCGAGAGGACACCACGATATTCAAACGATTTTTCAATGGCTTAAATGGAAGGCTGTCCCAGGTGTTGCGCCCCATGATGACCGCGCCCCCCATGGTTTCACGCATGAAAAACCGCAAATCCTCCGGGGCCTCCCATGGGATGGTGTTGCCCCTGCCAATGGCGCCGTTGCGGTCGCGGGCAGCGATAAGCGTGATCATGACGAGGCTCCTTAGACTGCAACCGGGGCTTTGATGGCGGGATCGGGGTCGTAATCCAGCACCTCGAAATCATCAAACGTGAAATCGAACAGGCTTTTGATCTCCGGGTTGATCCGGATGCGCGGCAGCGGTTTGGGGCTGCGCGTGAGTTGCAATGCGACCTGTTCCATATGGTTGGAATAGATATGCGCGTCGCCGATCGAATGGACAAAATCACCCGGCTCATAGCCCGTCACCTGCGCCAGCATTTGCAGCAAAAGCGCGTAGGAGGCGATGTTGAACGGCACGCCAAGGAACATGTCGGCGGAGCGTTGGTAGAGTTGAAGGTGCAGTTTCCCGCCCAGGATTTTGACCTGCCACAGGGTATGACAGGGCGGCAGCGCCATATTGTCGACCTCGGCGGGATTCCAGGCGGAAACGATGAGGCGGCGCGAATCGGGGGTGTTCTTGATTGCCTCAACGAGATTGGTGATCTGGTCAAATGTGCCGCGCTCCCCGCCCGGCCAGTTGCGCCATTGCGCGCCGTAGACCGGACCCAGATCGCCATTTTCATCGGCCCATTCGTCCCAAATCGTCACCTTATTGTCGCGCAGATATTTGATATTGGTGTCGCCGGAAAGGAACCACAAAAGCTCATGGATGATGGCGCGCAGGTAGAGTTTTTTGGTGGTCACCAAGGGAAACCCATCGCTGAGCGGGTAGCGGGCCTGAAGCCCGAAATAGGATCGGGTGCCCGTGCCAGTGCGATCGGTGGTGTCAACGCCATGGGCAAGGATGGTTTTCAACTGGTCATGGTATTGTTGCACGGCATTATCCCCAAGATGTAGTAGGCGCGAGTTTGGCCTCAGTATTACTGACGCAGAGGGGCAAGCCAAGGCGGAACCTGTGCCAAGGGGATGGAAAAGCGCCCACAAAGGGCTAGAGTTGCTCCAAACAAACAAGGAGGATGCAAAATGCGCTATTTGCACACGATGGTTCGAGTGAAGGATTTGGAAAAAACCATGGCGTTTTTCACGCTATTGGGACTGCGACAGATTCGTCGCATGGACAGCGAAGCGGGACGGTTTTCGTTGATTTTCATGGCCCCCGAGGGACAAGAAGAGTGTCCGGTGGAACTGACCTACAATTGGGATGGCGACGAGGGCCTGCCCTCAGACAGTCGCCATTTTGGCCATCTGGCCTATGAGGTCGAAGATATTTATACGCTTTGTCAGACACTTATGGACAATGGCGTGGTGATCAACCGACCGCCGCGCGACGGGCACATGGCCTTTGTGCGCTCACCGGACAATATTTCGATCGAGCTGTTGCAAAAAGGCGAAGCCCTGGCACCGGCAGAGCCGTGGGCGTCGATGGAAAGTGTTGGGCATTGGTAAAAACCGCCCTTCTCAGCGCGATTTTCGCCGCGTTTATGACGACTGAACCCACACAAGCCGAGGCCTGTCGACAGGCTTTGGCGCTGGGGCTGGATGTCTCCGGCTCGGTCGATGCCCGTGAGTGGCAATTGCAGATCGAAGGTCTGGCGCGCGCCTTGGCCGCCCCGGAGGTGACGCGGGCGTTTTTGGCCGTCGAGGGCGCGCCGGTTTGGATCACCGTCTATGAATGGGCGGGCGACGCCTCGCCGCGCGATTTGGTGCCTTGGATTGCGGTGCGCAGCCAAGAGGATTTGCATCAGGTGCAAACCAAATTGCGCAGCCTCACACGGGTGCCGCATGGGCCGGGTACGGCCATGGGCGAAGCCATTCGGTTTGGCGGGGCGCTGCTGAGCGAACGTCCCGGCTGTTGGCGCTATACGTTGGATATTTCCGCCGATGGCCGCTCCAACATGGGGCCGCGGCCTGAGCGGGTACGGTTTGAACCGAACCTCAGCAATGTGACCATCAACGGGTTGATTGTCTCCACCGGCTCGGACACCGCCGGTGCCGACGCGATCACCCGCGAACTTGATGGCTTGGAACGTTATTTCAGAGGGGCGGTGATCAAAGGCTATGGCGCTTTTGTCGAACGTGCCGGGTCCTATCAGGATTATGAACGCACTATGACGCGCAAACTTTTGAAAGAATTACAAACACTTGCGATTGGGAGGCTGGACATTCTGCCCAGTCAGACCGTGCAAAATTAACTGTGCAAAATGAACCGTGCAAAATGAACGGGCAGCACAACACGCGCAGATCGCGCGACGCCCGATCAATAGATATAGCGAATCTGATCGGCCCAATAGCGTTCGACACGGCGCAAAGACGTATTGATGTCCTCGATTCCCACAGAGGAAATCACCCCTTTGCCCTGCAACCCCTCGGCATGACGCGAAAACAACTCCGCCACAGTCACGCGCACATGGTCGCCCTTGGCGGTCAGTTTCACCCGCACCGAGCGGCGGTCAATTTCGCAGCGCTGATGGTGCATATAGCCCATATCCACCAGTTTTTTGAGGTTATAGGACACGTTTGAGCCCTGATAATACCCGCGCGTTTTCAATTCCCCGGCGGTCACTTCGTTTTCACCGACGTTGAACAGCAAAAGCGCCTGAACCGCGTTGATTTCCAAAATACCAACCCGTTCGAATTCATCCTTGATCACATCGAGAAGCAGGCGATGCAGCCGCTCCACCAGTGACAATGCCTCAAGGTACTGTGACATAAAGGGGGTTTCGATTGGTTTTACGAATGCTGAATGCATGCTCATCTGTGACTCCGCCAAAGGCTATTTGAAGGACAGATTGACCGGAATTTCCCAAAATTCAGTTAAACATCACATATTTTTCCAATCTCGACAAATTGGCGGAAAAATAGCGTAGACAGGGCGTGGGTTTAGGAAAGGATTTGGTAACCTTTTAGCCCATAAGGCCCCAAGATGGATGATCCGCATCCGCAATCACCCGCTCCAACATGGATTTGAGATGGTCCGGCACGGGTTTCAGCCCGGTCGCATAGGACAACAAATCCTGATCATGCTCATCCATCAGCGTTTCAAACTCATCCAAAGCCGCCGTATCCATCTGGGCCAAATGCGCATCCGCATAGCCGCCGATCAAAAGATCCATTTCCTTGATCCCGCGCCGCCACGCCCGGATTTTGAGCCGCTTGCGACGGATTTCAATGCTCTCACCCACCGGCTTGACTGCGTTTTTAGGGCTGAACTGAGGCATGGCGATCTCCAACTCTGTGACGTTTTTTGCACCCATATCAAGATTATCGCGCCCATACCAAGATTATCGTCAAGCGGCGCTTGGCGAGCGGTCCTTTTTGGCGCTATCACTACGCCAAACCCTTAGCCAATGGACGCTTTCCTATGCCTTTCCTCTCCGAGACTCTGTCGCGTGTCAAACCGTCTCCCACCATCGCCGTGACCAACAAGGCGCGTGAATTGAAAGCCGCGGGCAAGGACGTGATCGGCCTTGGCGCAGGCGAGCCGGATTTTGACACGCCCGAACACATCAAAGCGGCGGGCATCCGCGCCATCGAAGAGGGCAAAACCAAATACACCGCCGTGGATGGCATCCCGGAACTCAAAGAGGCGATTTGCGCCAAGTTCAAACGCGACAACGGGCTGGACTATACCCCCGCGCAGGTCTCTGTGTCGGGCGGCGGCAAACAGGTGCTCTATAACGCGCTGGTGGCGACCTTGAACCCCGGTGACGAGGTGATCATCCCCGCGCCTTACTGGGTGTCCTACCCGGATATGGTGCTTTTGGCCGGCGGCGTACCCGTGGCGATCGAAGGCAAGTTGGATCATGATTTCAAAATCACCGCAGCGCAGCTTGAGTCCGCGATCACGCCCAAAACCAAGTGGCTGATCTTCAACTCACCGTCCAATCCCACCGGCGCGGGCTATTCCAAAGCCGAACTCAAAGAGCTGACCGATGTGTTGATGCGCCACCCGCATGTCTGGGTGATGTCGGATGATATGTACGAACATCTGGCCTTTGACGGCTTTGAATTTTGCACCCCGGCAGAGATCGAACCCGGCCTTTACGCGCGCACTTTGACGGTCAATGGCGTGTCCAAAGCCTATTGCATGACCGGCTGGCGGATCGGCTATGCGGCGGGGCCGGTGGAATTGATCAATGCGATGCGCAAGGTGCAATCGCAATCGACCTCGAACCCCTGTTCGATCTCGCAATATGCCGCCGTCGAGGCCCTGAACGGCCCGCATGATTTCATCGCAGTCCACAACGAAGCCTTTGTGCGCCGCCGCAATATGGTGGTCAAGATGCTCAACGAAGCCTCCGGCATCACCTGCCCGACCCCGGAAGGCGCGTTCTACGTCTACCCGGACATCGCCGGATGCCTGAACAAAACCTCCGCAGGCGGGGTCAAAATCACCAATGACGAAGACTTCGCCACAGCGTTGTTGGAAGAAACCGGCGTGGCCGTGGTGTTTGGCGCGGCCTTTGGCCTGTCGCCCAACTTCCGCGTCTCTTACGCCACCTCGGACGCCGCCCTCAAAGAGGCCTGCACCCGGATTCAGAATTTCTGCGCGGGGCTTTCATGAGCGTCGCTCTTCCCGAATATTATTTCCGTATCCGCGAAAACGGCGCCTTTGTCTTTCGCGTGGATACGGAAAACCGTCAGCGCCGGATCGAGATGGATCAAATTGCGGCGGTCAACATCAAGAATGGCGAAATCAAACCACAAGGCGGGCGGGAGCTGTCTCCCGAGGACATGCAAGTCATCGAAGAGTGGATGGCCGAGCGGCTTGAGCTTTTGGCAAAGCGCGACATCGACGACATTCACCGGGCGATTGATTATCTGAACCTGACCGCCCATTGGGCGCAAACGCGGGCAACGGACGATCAGTTGGAAAATGTCACGGATGCGCTTTTGCTGGCGATGCATGATCTTCGCACGGTCTTGGTGCGCAAAAAGTCGGATCGGCTGTTGCAAGACCGCGGCGAGGGCTAAACGCTTTAGGCATGATTAGGCATGACGCGAAATCCGCGACTTTTGCACCCAAAAGCGGTAGCTCATCAACAGGCAGGCCGAGGTCAGACCAAAGACAAAGCCCATCCAAACGCCCTCTGCGCCCCAGCCGATGACAAAGCCGAACAGGTAGGACACGGGCAATCCAATGCCCCAATAGCTGAGACTGGCCAACCACATTGGCACGGCTGTGTCATGCACCCCGCGCAGCAAGGAAAGCGCCACAACCTGCCCCCCATCCGAGAACTGCACCATCGCAGCTAAGACGATCAGAACGCCACCAATGGCCAAAACATCCGCGCGCGCCGGTTCATCGGGGGCGATGAACAAGCCGATGAGAAAATCCGGGAACAATAAGAACAAAGACGACGAAATCGCGGCCATGATCAGTGACATCACCACAACCACCCGCGCCCCTTTGCGCAGATCCGCCTCATCGCCGCGCCCCATGGCGTTGCCGGCGCGGATGGTGCCGGCCTGCGACAGGCCGATTTGGGTCATAAAGGCGATGGCCGTGAGTTGCAGCACGATCCCATGCGCTGCCAAAGTCGCCGTACCAATCCAGCCCATCATCAAGGCGGCGGCATTGAACAACCCGACCTCCGCCAGCGAGGTCAGTCCGATGGGCACCCCCATGCGAAACACAGTGCGAAACATCGGCCAATCGGGTTTGAACGGGTTGCGGAACAGGTCATTTTCGGGCGTTGCCATTTTGGCATACACCGCCAGCGCCACCATCATCAACGTCGAGACGATGAGCGAGGCAATGGCCGATCCCAACACGCCGAGTTCCGGCATCCCAAACCCGCCAAAGATCAGCATATAATTGAGCAGCGCGTTCAGACCGACCGCACAGATCACCGCGATCAACACCACGCGGGTGCGCTCCAGCGCCGAGAAATAGGAACGGAACACCGCGACCACCAAGGCCGGGATCATTTCAAACCCCGCGACCGCCAGATAGGGTTTGGCCATGGCGGCGATATGCGGCTGTTGCCCGAGTGCGACCAGAACCTCGTCGGAAAACCCAAACACCGGATAGATCACCACGGCGGCGATGATGGACAGCCAAATCGCCATCCGCGTGGCCCGGCGCACCATGGTCACATCCCCGCGCCCCGCCGCGGTCGCGACCAAAGGCATCACGGCAAAGGCGAACCCTGCCAAGAGGATAAACAGCACGAACCAAAAGCCCGAGGCCAAGACCAGCGCGGCCAGTTCGTCCAAACCGTACCAACCCATCATGATCACATCGGTCATATGCACGGCAAATTGCGCAAGCTGACTGCCCGCCAATGGCAGACCCAGCACCAAAATCCGGCGCGCGTGCTCCATATATGTCCGTTCAATAATCATGCCGGGGCTATAAGCGGGATTTTTCAAACCGCCTAGTCAAAAATCCTGCGGACCCCCATCAGCAAATGCGAAGGGTCAGGATTTCAAGACCTGCCGCCAACCGTGCTTGGGCGCAAATCCCAACAGCCGCTTGGCCTTCTCGTTGGAATAAAAGCTCTCATCATCGCCCATCTCGCGCAGAAACCGCACATTCGGATAAAACCGTTCGGCAATCTCACGCGTGCGCAGGTTCACCGAATGATCGTCATTGGCGGCGTTGAATATTTCAAACCCCAACCCGTCTTTCGCCAACATCAGATCGACCATCTGCCCCAAATCGCGCGCGTCGATATAGGCAAAGATGTTGCGCTCCCGCATGGCCGGGTGTTCGAAATAGGTCGGGAAATTGCGCTCATATTCATCCGGTTCGATCACATTGTTGATGCGGATGCCGTAGATGTCGATGCCGGAGCGGCGCTGAAACGAACGCGCCGTCACCTCATTGGCGACCTTGGACATGGCATAGCTGTCCTCGGGAACGACCGGGTGATCCTCATCCACCGGAAGATATTCGGGGACCCGCGTCCCATCGGCAAAACAGACGCCGTATGTGGTCTCGGATGAGGCAAAAATCACCTTTTTGATGCCAAGCTTCACCGCCGCCTCAAGCACATTATAGGTGCTCATCACATTGACGCGGTAGGTTTCATTGTCAGGCTTCAAAAGGATGCGCGGCACGGCGGCAAAATGCACCACCGCGTCAAATTTTGGCACCCCTGTTCCGGGTTCCAATTCATCGAAATTTGCGTAGGATGTCAGAGCGTTAAACACCTGACCGCTGTCGGTCACATCGACCGTCAGATTGTCCACCCCCGGCGCATCCAAGGGCACAAGATCGGCGTTCAAAACCCGATGACCGCGCGCCACCAGATAGGGCACAACATGCCGCCCGGCCTTGCCTGAGCCACCTGTAAACAAAATTCGCATCACTGCTCCTCCCTTTTGACGTCTATATGACGTCTATTTGCGCCGCGCCGGGCGCAGCCGGGTCACGTCATAGCCGTTCCACGCCAAAATCTCATGCACCGCACGCTGCCGATCCGGCGGCAGGTTCATTTCGCGCGACAACACATGTGCCGCCCCCGAAGGTGTCCCCATGACCGCGACATGATATTCGGCATCAACCCAAAACACCCAAATCTCGTCGCCCTTAAAGGCAAACCGCCCCGGCCCGATCCGCTTGGCCAGCCCCTGACGCGGCGCACCATCGGCACAGGGGCCTTCGGTCACCATCAGATCGCCGGATGTTTGTCGGGTAAACGTCACCGCACCGATAACGCAGGATTTGCCTTCGGGCACAAACGCCTCAACCTCATACCAGCGACCGGAAAATTTCAGCGTGTCCAACGCGGCCAAAGAGGCCATCGCCACCTCTGGATTGCGTGTGCCGGTGGGTTTGGAGGCCGATCCGGGAGTCACACATCCTGCAAGCAGGGTCAGAGCAACCGCACCAAACAAGAGGTTTTGCACATTAAAATTGCACAAATCGCGCAATTCGCGTTTTTGGATCACTCCACGCATAATGTCACCCGCCGCCCTGAAGCATCCAACAACTCGTTACAGCCAAACAGCGGCTCTATCGGGCTACAGCTTTGCGAACGTGCCAGACAATTCCCACTGCTGCATTCCGAGGATTTGGAACAGGACTTCCCCGCATCTTTCGGCGTCATGAAACAAGCCAAAGCCCCGGACGCCCCGCCCGGCTTAAACGACCCACCCCGCGCCTCACAGGCCACCCTTTGCGATGTCGCACCCGGATCATAGCCCGCAAGACCATAGCCCCCGCCCGTCTCCGGCGCGTCCGCTTGGCAAGCCGTAAGGGCAAATGTGGCAAGCGCAATCCAAAGGGCAGCCCGCATGATATGATCTCCTGATATGCCTCACTTAGTAAGGCATTGGATGGGCTTTATACGCCGCTGCAATGTCTTTGAGCAGCTCTTTTGACAGCGTCACATCCCGTGCGTCCAAAGATTTTTCCAACTGTTCCACAGAGGTCGCGCCGATGATCGGCATCGTGTCAAATGGACGGGTCAGTGTCCAGGCCACAGCCATCGTCGCCGGGTCGATCCCGTGTTTTTTCGCGATCTCGACATAGGCGTCAACCGCAGGCCAGGCGCGCGGGCTGACCCGACCGCCCAGATCGCCATTCAGATCAAGACGCGAGCCTTTCGGCACCACAGAGCCGCCCTTGTACTTATCGGTCAAAAGCCCGGCGGCCAGCGGCGAATAGGCCAAAAGCGTGACCTCTTCATGCACCGCCAATTCGCCCAGATCGAGGTCATAATGGCGGCACATCAGCGAATATTCGTTCTGGATCGACTGCATCCGCGGCGCGCCCATCTCCTCGGCCAAACGCAACCACTGCGCCATGCCCCATGCACTCTCGTTCGAGGTGCCAAATTCGCGCACTTTGCCAGCCTTCTGCAGCTCCGCCATCTTTGCAAGAACCGCCCGCATATTGTCCAGAACCTGATCTTTCGGCGGCTGCGAGGACGGATCAAATGTCCAGTTCTGGCGGAAATGATAGGAGCCGCGATTGGGCCAATGGAATTGGTAGAGATCGACGTAATCGGTTTTGAGCCGCTTGAGCGAGGCATCAAGGCGCGCTTCAAGGTTTTCGGCGGTGATGCCCTCTTTATTGACACTGCCAGTGCCGGCAATTTTAGTCGCGATGATCCAATCCTCGCGCCCACCGCGCGCCGCAAGATATTCGCCGATGATCACTTCGGTGTCGCCTGCCGTCTCAACCCGCACCGGGTTGACCGGGTACATTTCTGCCGTGTCGATGAAATTGACACCGACCTCTTTGGCGCGGTCAATCTGGGCGTGGCCCTCGTCCATCGTATTCTGTGTGCCCCAAGTCATTGTCCCGAGACAAATCTCAGACACCATCAGATCGCTTTTACCAATTTTGCGCAGTTTCATCGCATCACGTCCCTTATCTCTGTCTGGCCTGTGCTCACGCAGGCCGCCAATCCTGTTTGCGCTCAACCTAACGTGCTCGCGCCTGAGGGCAATCAATCATCGCACTCTTTGCATGAGAGATTTCGCCAAGGCGCTTTGCATCTCTTTTATCACGTCGGTTTTGCGACATATCCGTATGTAATGGCGCGAAAACCCGCGAACAGGCGCTGCCCTCTGGCCCTTTCGCCGCAGCCACGCTAGAGAGGCTAAAGACTTTGCAACGGACAGACCGGACGACGCACATGGCACGCACGCTCATCACCTCAGCCTTGCCCTATATCAATGGGATCAAGCACCTCGGCAACCTTGTTGGCTCGCAATTGCCCGCCGACCTTTACGCCCGCTATCGGCGCGCGCGGGGCGACGAGGTGTTGTTCCTCTGCGCCACCGACGAACACGGCACCCCGGCCGAGATTGCCGCCCAAAAAGCGGGCAAACCCGTGGCCGAGTATTGCGCCGAATTGCATGAGGTTCAGGCCGAGATCGCCGCGGGGTTCCGTCTGTCCTTTGACCATTTTGGCCGTTCGTCGAGCGAGCAAAACAAAATCCTGACCCAACATCTGGCCACCAAACTGGCCGAAAGCGGGTTGATCGAGGTGATCGAAGAAACCCAGGTCTATTCCGTCACCGACGGGCGGTTTTTGCCGGATCGCTACATTGAAGGCACCTGCCCCAACTGCGGCTACGACTCTGCGCGGGGCGATCAATGCGACAATTGCACCAAACAGTTGGACCCGACCGATCTGATCAACCCGCATTCAACCATTTCGGGCGCGACCGATCTTGAGACTCGTGCGACCAAGCACCTCTATCTCAAACAATCGAACATGCGCGGCGCATTGAGCGAGTGGATTGAGAGCAAAACCGATTGGCCCGTGCTCACCACCTCGATTGCCAAGAAATGGCTCAATGATGGCGACGGGCTGCAAGACCGAGGCATCACCCGCGATCTGAGCTGGGGGGTGCCGGTGCAATATGACGGCGCACCTTGGACCGGGATGGACGGCAAAGTGTTCTACGTCTGGTTTGACGCGCCGATCGAATACATCGCCTGCGGTGCGGAATGGGCGGCGAAACAGGGGTTTGACGATGCGGCGTGGGAGCGCTGGTGGCGCACCGACAAGGGCGCGGACGATGTGCGATATGTGCAATTCATGGGCAAGGACAACGTGCCGTTTCACACCCTGTCTTTCCCCGTCACCATGCTCGGTTCGAATGAGCCGTGGAAGATGGTCGATTACATCAAATCGTTCAACTATCTGAACTATGACGGCGGGCAATTCTCCACCTCGCGCGGGCGCGGTGTGTTCATGGATCAGGCGCTGTCCATCCTGCCGCCGGATTACTGGCGCTGGTGGCTGTTGTCCCATGCCCCCGAAAGCTCTGATTCCGAATTCACTTGGGAAAATTTCCAATCCAGTGTGAACAAAGACTTGGCCGATGTGCTGGGCAATTTCGTGTCGCGCATCACCAAATTCTGTCGCTCCAAATTTGGCGAAGAGGTGCCTGCGGGCGGAGACTACGGTGACCAAGAGCGCGCGCTGATTGCCGATTTGACCGAAAAAGTCGCGGACTATCAATCCCATATGGACGCCATTGATGTGCGTAAAGGCGCGAATGCGCTGCGCGCCATCTGGGTGGCGGGCAACGAATATCTGCAATCCGCCGCCCCTTGGTCCACCTTCAAAGAAGACCCGGAATTGGCCGCGATGCAGGTGCGCATGGGGCTTAACCTGATCGGGCTTTACGCGCGCCTCTCCTCGCCTTTCATCCCGGACACATCAGGCAAATTGCACACGGCTCTGGCGCTTGACACGCTCGATTGGCCAGAAGATGTCGCGGCCTGCCTGTCGTCCCTGACACCCGGCCACACATTCGTTGTCCCCGACAATTTGTTTGCCAAAATCTCCGACGAAGACCGCGAAGACTGGCAAGAAAAATTCGCCGGAACGCGGAGCTGAGCCAAACGACCCAAATGTTCGATTTGTATAAGAAAGCGCAGCCCGCCATGCTGCGCTTTCTACGTTTTATATCCCTGTCACCGCCTCTCGCCCGCCTTGCGGGCACATAGGCTTTGCGGGCATAGTGGCCATATTCGAAAAAAGGGCACGCGGCGATGGACATCACAGATTTGGGCGCTGATTTGGGCAATGAATTAGAGGTCGCGATTTTTTCCTACAATCGCCCCGCTTATCTGAAAAACTGTGTCGTGTCGGTGCAACGCCACATTCCAAAAGCGCGGCTGCGCATTTTCGATGACAATTCCGATGACCCCAACCTGATCGCCTACCTCGCAACCCTGCCCGACGGCATGGTCATACAGCCCGACCAACACAGCGGCACCACCCGTCATGGCGGGTTGTATCCGAATATGCAGCGCGCCTTTGATACGGCCACGTCGCGCTATCTTTTGATGCTGCAAGATGACACCCAAGTGGTGCGCGCTATGGATCACAGCGATTTTGGCGCGATCGATGCGGTGTTTGCGGGCGATCCCAACTGCGCCTTTTTGGCTGTGACCTTTTTACGTGGCGCGCGGGCGAAACGCTATCACCGGCTGCTCGCGCCTGATCCCGCGCGTGGTGTCTACGACACGCCCAGCCGTCCAGATCAGCCAGATTATGCCAATCGGATCGCGTATTTCGACATTTCACTTTGGCATGTCGAACGTCTACGCACAACCCAATGGAAGATCCAGAACTCAGAGCATGACAATGTCCTGCAAGCCCGCAAGATGTTTTCCACCATGCCGCAACTGGCCGCGCCTTTTGTGTTTCATCTCCCAGAAGTCCCAATCTATCGCCACCGCACCCAAACCCTCGCGGCCCGTCTGGCGCGCCGTATTGTTGGCACCGATCCGAAACGGTTCATCCCGATGACAACGACTGAGGTGACGGCGCTGAAAACCCGCGATCTCTCGCATTGGCCCATGGCGGAGGATTTCTTAACCTGTGAGAACCCAAAAGTGCGCCGCCCCTTTGTCTATAAAGACGTGAAGCGGCACTGGTGGTTGGCGTTGCTCAGCAAGCTCGAATTCAAACTGCGCGGACGTTAAAGCCACACCCCATAGGTGTCGCGGAAATACTGAACACAGGCGCGGTTGGCCTCCATACGACCGGCCCCATTTTCGACGTGTTTCGCCAGAGGGCTGGAATGATGTGATGGCTTGTACGACACGGGGCGCATGGCCCCATCCGTGCTGTGAATGTGAATCCCGCGCCGCAAAAGACAACCCGAAAGCCAAACATCATCCACAGTCCAAAGAATTGGCGGGATATTGAAGTCTTCGTCCTTGAACCAGTCAGGGCGTACCATCACCCCCGCAAAACCTTCGGCAATATCAATATAGCCCGCCGTTGAATACCGAGAGCGGGCGGGACGGTGCAGGCCCAAAGTGGCGCGGCGTTTCCAGCGATACATGCGGTTTTCGGCCCGCGATGTCGATATGGCTTCGGGTCCGGGTAGCGGCACCTCACGATCCAAGCCAATTTGTTCAAGCGTCAGCCCGGATTCCGTCAACGCCATCCCCGGAAATTTCGATTTACTGTCGGCAAAACGTGCAAGCCAGTTGAGATCATACAGTCGATCATCATCGCAATATACAATATCGACATCCTGTCCACGCCATTTACGCGCGGCTGGAAGCACTTTTGTCGCGGGCCCAAGATCATCCTCAACCCAATTCACCTCGACCCAATCAGGCAACTCCGGCAACTGCGGCATATCGCCGGGAAAACGGCGATAATTGCGCGCCACCCAAAGCTCGACCTTATCTGGTCGCGTTCTCTGTTTGGCGAGATGGGCGTAAAATTTTGGCAGATACTTAAAACGGGGCGGGATAGAACTCGAGGTGAGGATCAACATTCTGTCTTCTTAACCTTGTGGTGATGCTCTCCCCCAAGAGCGAAATAAAACGTGGTGCCCGCGGCCGGACTCGAACCGGCACGGCCATTCGGCCGGGAGATTTTAAGTCTCATGTGTCTACCATTCCACCACGCGGGCACGCGAGGCTGTGATGGCAGACCATACTGTTGGCACGGGCGGTGTAAAGAGGGAAGCGGCGCTTGAGAGCAACGAAAGCATGTGCGAAAAGTCTTTCACACAGGTTTTGGCAAAACGCTGTGCAACATTACGATGTTGGCTTTTAACACGTCATCCCTACCGCAAATGAATTGCAAAAGGCTTTCATTCTCGATCAAAGTGGCGACATGTTTCCAATTCGCGACCACAACCCCTCCCGCCGCCCCGCGCTTGTCACCTATGCGTTGATCGCGCTCAACGCGGCGGTGTTCATGGCCATACTGCCCTCTTATGGCGATGATCGGGCTTTGCTGGTCCTCTATTCCAATTGGGCGATGGTGCCCGCGCGGATTTCCATGGGGGATGGGTATTATACGATGCTCACCTCCATGTTCATGCACGGCGGCATCCTGCACATCGCCGGTAACATGCTGTTTTTGTGGATCTTTGGCGACAATCTTGAGGATGAGATGGGGCATCTGCGCTATCTTGGATTTTACCTATTCTGCGGTCTGGCCGCCGGACTAGCACAATATATGGCCGCCCCGGATGCGCGTGTGCCGATGGTTGGGGCCTCTGGCGCGATTGCCGGGGTTTTGGGCGGCTATATGCTTTTGTTCCCAAAGGCGCGTGTCGATGTCTTTCTCTTTTTCATCATCTTTTTCAAAGTCGTGCCCCTGCCTGCATGGTTGATGCTTGGGCTGTGGTTTGCCTTTCAAATTATCGGCGAAATCGGCGCAAGTGGTGACGGGGGCGTGGCCTATTTGGCCCATATCGGCGGGTTTATCGCCGGCGTCCTTGCCACCTACCCGCTTTGGCTGCGGCGCGGCGGGCGGGCATTTTGGGATCGCACAGACGGCGCACCGCCCCATGCCAAAGCCCGCTATCGGCTCCAAACCACATCCGTTCCCAAGGTCAGGAGGCGCAAATGACCCAAGATTTCAGTACCCCCGTGACCGTGACCTGCCATTGCGGCGGGGTCGAACTCAACGTTCAGCTTTTGGACGGGTTAAACACCGCACGACGGTGCGATTGTTCGCTCTGTCGGCGACGCGGGGCAATTATGGTGACGGCGGCCTTGGGGGGAATCGAGGTCGTAAGAGGCGAGAGTCTCAGCCTCTACCAATTCGGAACAATGACGGCGAAACATTATTTTTGCAGCACATGTGGGATCTACACCCATCATCAACGCCGCTCGAACCCGCAGCAATACGGGGTCAACGCCGGGGCAATTGTGGGGGTGAACCCGTCCGATCTCTCAGACGTGCCGTGGATGGATGGCGTGCATCACCCTGCGGATCGGTAATTCACAACGCAAGGGATGCCTGTGGATCAGCCCGTCACAATGGATCAGTTCGTCACAATTGAAATGGCCGACAACGTCGTGTCGATATTCGCCGCTGACACATCCATACCCTTGTAAATAAGTGCAATAATCGGGATCGCCAACCCGATGATCGCCGATACCAAAACAACCCAATCAACGGTCACCGCACCGTTTTCGTCGGCCACATAGTGCCGGATAGACTTAAGAATTCGACGTGTCACGGTTATATCCCTCCAATGATCCGTTCGATTTCCCATGAAAAAACGACGAAAATTGGGCGGATACCGGGCAATTCACAGCCTATCCGACGAAAAACAGACCTTACCCAAGGCATTGTTCACGCCAAGACTGGTAAAAGCCTAATTAAATGTAAATTGTACAGAAAGGTCGTAAACACGCGCGACCCGCCTCTGGCTCAGGCGGCCCGGATCACGTCGGCAAAGCGGTTGAACAGCGCCTCATTGGCGCAAATCACTTCACCATCCTCAAGCGCATTGCCTTCGGGGTGCAGCGGCTCGACGATGCCACCGGCCTCTTTCACCAACAAAAGCCCCGCCGCCATGTCCCAGGAATTCAAACGACGCTCCCAGAACCCGTCATAGCGCCCCGCCGCCACATAGGCGAGATCAAGCGCGGCCGCGCCCCACCGGCGCACACCGGCACAGGCCGGCAACACCCGTGCCAGATCACGCAGGGTTTCGGGCAAATCGGCACGGCCACCAAAGGGCAGACCGGTGGCAAAAATCGCCTCAATCATTTTGGAGCGGCCAGACACGCGCAACCGCATGTCATTCATCCACGCGCCATTGCCCTTTTCGGCCCAGAACAATTCGCCCTTGGCCGGGTCAAACACCACAGCGGATACAATCTCACCCTTATGCTCAAGCGCAATCGACACCGCCCAATGCGGCAGTCCGTGCAGAAAATTCGTGGTGCCGTCAAGCGGATCGACAATCCAACGCCGGGTCGGGTCCTTGCCCTCAACGGGTTTGCTTTCTTCGCCCACCCAACCATAGGTCGGACGTGCCTCCATCAACATTTCGCGGATGATCGCCTCGGCGCTGATATCCGCCTTGGACACAAAATCGCCCGCACCTTTGGACGAGACCTGAAGGTTTTCGACTTCGCGGAAGTCTTTCACAAGAGAGCGCCCCGCGCTACGTGCGGCTTTGATCATAACGTTGAGATTGGCACTGCCTTGCATGGTCCGGGCTCCGGGTCAGAGATGTCGAGAGATGTTCAAACCGGGCGTATACGCCGCGAAACCCGCGCTGCCAAGGGTTTGTGGGCAAAGAATTGGTCTCCTTTCAGCTTTTACATGGTAACATACCCGCATTTTCTCCCATTCCGCATAAATGAGGTTTTGAATGTCCTACTTCCAGATCGCGATCATTCCCGTACCAACAGCACAGAAAGAGGCCTATCTGCGCGTTTCCACCGGCATGGCACCTTTTTTCAAAGAATTCGGCGCATTGCAGGTGTTTGAGGGATGGGGCGCATTTGTCCCGCCGGGCGAGGTCACATCCCTGCCCATGGCGGTTCAACTTGGCCCGGATGAGACAGTCGTGACATCCTTTATCGAATGGCCCGACATGGCATCGGCTGAGGCCTGTATGACGGCGATGGAAACAGATGAACGGATCGCCGCCTTGGGTGACATGCCCTTTGACGGCAAACGCATGATTTTCGGCACGTTTGAGACCCTGCTCAAAGCCTGATCATCCCCGTTGCAATTTCACCGCTTCGGTTTTGGCAATGCGCAGGACATGGGCCATATAGGGTTTGGTCGCGTCATCGGCGCGCACGGCGGCGTACATCCGCCGCGTCACGCCCGTGGCGGTCAGCGGGCGCACGGCATAGTCCGGGTGACTGCGTATGTCACGCATCACCCAATCGGGCAGCACCGAAATCCCCCGCCCCGCCGCGACCAGCATCAGGATCACATCGGTCAATTCGACCTGACGCACCGTGGCGGGTTCAATGCCTGCGGGCGTCAGCAACTCTTTGAACACATCCAACCGCGCCCGGTCCATCGGATAGGTGATCAGGGTTTGATCCCGAAAATCCTCGGCCTCGACATAGGGCTTGGCCGCAAGCGGATGTTTTGCCGCCATCACGCACATCGGCGCATAATCAAACAGCGGCACAAAGGTCACGCCCGCGATCGTGTCCGGGTCGGAGGAAATCACCAGATCGACCTCTTCGCGCTCCAAAGCGGGCAATGCACCAAAGGCCAGACGTTGGCGAATATCGACGTCAATCTCCGGCCAGGCCTTGCGGAACTGATTGAGCACCGGAAACAGCCAATCGAAACAGGCGTGGCATTCCATCGCGATATGCAGCCGCCCGGATGTGCCGTCCTCAATACCGCGAAATTCGGCCTCAAGCGCCTCAACGCGGGGCAAGACCTCTTCGGCCAGCGCCAAAAGCCGCATCCCGGCCGCAGACAGTTTCAGCGGCTTTGAACGGCGCACAAACAGCTCAACCCCGGCCTGATCCTCAAGCCCTTTGACCTGATGCGACAGGGCCGATTGGGTGATGTGAAGCCGGTCTGCGGCGCGCGCCAAACCGCCTTCTTCATAAATCGCTTTGATCGTACGCAGATGGCGAAATTCGAGATGCATTGTGAATGACACTCATGTTGATCTTGAGAATTATGAATTTGTCTCACATCAACGGCTGTGAGACAAGGGCCTCCGATTGATAAGGACACAACGATGACCCAAGCGCCCAACATCTCTTTTGAATTCTTCCCGCCGAAGAACATCGAAGCCTGTTTCAGCCTGTTTGAAACCGTGCAGGCGCTTGAAAACATGAAGCCGGGCTTTGTCTCCGTGACCTATGGCGCGGGCGGCACCACGCGCGAATTGACCCATGACGCCGTGGCTTTATTGAACCGCAAATACGGCTGGAACGTCGCCGCGCATTTGACCTGTGTGAATGCAACACGCGAAGAAACGCTTGAAATTGCAAACAGTTACAAATCCGTGGGGGTCAATGAAATTGTCGCTCTGCGAGGCGATCCGCCGAAAGGGGCCGGGCAATTCACCCCCGCTCCGGGTGGCTTTGCCAACTCTGTTGAGCTGATCGAAGCCTTGGCTGCGACCGGCAATTTTAAAATCCGCGTCGGCGCCTACCCCGACCCGCACCCCGATGCCGCCGATGACAGCGCCGACATCGTTTGGCTCAAGGAAAAATTCAAAGCCGGGGCAGATTCGGCCATCACCCAGTTCTTTTTCGACGCCGATACGTTTTTCCGCTTTCGTGATCGTTGTGCCAAGGAGGGTATCACCGGCAAAATCATCCCCGGCATCCTGCCAATCACAAGCTGGACCGGGGTGCAAAAATTCGCCGCCGCCTGTGGCACCCCCCTGCCCGCGCAATACGCCAATGCGTTTGAAACGGCGGAAGATCAACAGGCGGTCTCAATCGAGCTGTGCACCAAGCTGTGCGAAACGCTGATCCAAGGCGGCGTCGAGGATTTGCATTTCTACACGCTCAATCGCCCGACCCTGACCAAGGCCGTTTGCGCCAATTTGGGCGTGAACGCTTAAGCGCGAATGGAAGGATGCAGGACCTCTGACGGGTCCTGTTTCACCTTGCGTGTTCGCCTGAGCCAAAAGAATTTGCCCCAGCCCCGGTTCATGCCAACCGACGGCCCATGCGGGTCCGCCAGATAGCGCATCCGCCACCCTTTCGGCAACTCCAACCCCGCCGCCTCGGCCTTGTCCAACATCCAAACCAGCGTGGAGTTCGACAATCTGCGCTCCGGGTTGTTACCGGAAAGCTGCCCGCCGATGTCACCATGCGTGCCGCGAAACCACATCTGTCGCAACTCCTGCCCCTTGGCCTCCGGATTGGTTTCAAACAACACAGGCGCATAGGCGCGGCGGCGTTCGTGATAGGCTAAGGCGTGATAGACATGTTTGACGCAGCCCGCAGGCTTCAGAGTGTGAAATTCGTGAAACACCGAGGAATAGCGCCAAACAAGCGGCATATGCAGCCCCACCGCCGCCACCGTATCCCAGACCCCAAGAAAGGCGATCTCGATCGGCTCGTGGCAATGCGCCTTGGTAAACTCCTGCGCCGCGCGCGTGTGCGGCGCGGTTTGATAATGGCGATAAGCGGTGCGAATGTTGCGCTCTGTGGCCTGATCCGCACGCAGCAATCCAAGCATATCAATCAACCCGGACAGCGAGCGCACCGCATAGGCCCCACGCGAATAGCCAAACAGGAAAATCCGATCTCCGGGGCGATAGCGCGACGCCAAAGCACCGTAAACCCGCCGGATCTGTTGGTTGATGCCGCGCCCTTCGATCACGCTCATCGTGTCGCGCCAATTGCGCCACTGGATGCCCGCCTCATAGCGCACCAACATATTCGCGCCCTGCGCCGCCTCCGAACACAAGCGGTAAGTCAGCCCGGCATTGGTCTCAAATCCCGGCTCCAAAGAGGAGAGCGTCCCATCCATAATAATCACATGGGTGATCGGGCCACGGCCATGCACCCCGCCCGAAGTTCGCACCTTTTGGCGAAACTTGAACAATAGGCCTATGTTGCCAAAAATCCCTTTGCGCTCTGACACTTGGTCCTCACAAAATCACCCCGCCCCTAATAGATAGCGACGGGGCGCGGTGTGTAAAGGACCGTTTGAGAGGGATGCCCCCGGTTCAGCGGTGGGTTTGGACGGTTTCCAAAGTGATCTGACCAAAGCCATTGAATTTGGTCGCAGTCGCCACCGAATAGGCCCCCATGCCGTAAAACATCACATGGTCCTCTTCTTCCATATCCGAAGGAAAGGCCAAGTCAGACGGCAATTTGTCGAGGCTGTCACAGGTCGGGCCAAACACCGTGCGCAACACAGGCGTGCCAATGCGCGGGGTGGCAAAAGGGCCAAACACGCCGATGCGGTCAATCACGCCAACCAAATGCAACTCGGACAGCGCACCGTAGACGCCATCGTTGAGAAACACATGCGCGTCATCGCGGATCGCTTTCACGCGGGTCGCCAAGCTGTAGCTTTCGGCCACAAGCCCCCGGCCCGGTTCGCACACAAGTTTGGGGGCGTCGGGGCCAAAGGCCTCTTTGGTCACGCGCGCGATGAGATCAAAGGTGGCATCCAACTGTGGCGTCACCTCATTCAAGCGATGCGACGGGAAGCCGCCGCCAACGTTCAAACGGGCGATTTTCACCCCTGCGGCATTGGCAATATCAGCCGCCGCGCGGATGTAGCTGTCCCAGGCGCGCGGGTCGGTGCATTGTGTGCCCGGATGGAACGTCAGCGAGGGGGTAAAGCCAAGCTGCTCCGCCAAGGTGAGCAAGTCGACCGCGGTCTCAACGCTGGCGCCGAATTTTGCCCCAAAATTATAGGCCGCCCCTTCGACCGGCAAGGTGAAGCGCACCGAAATTTCAACGCCATTGGCGGGCACAAGCTCGCCCAGTTTGACCAGTTCGGAATGGCTGTCGACGGAATAGGACGCCACGCCCATCGCCACCGCATGACGGATCTCAGAGCGCGAGCGCACCGGGTTGTTGTAATGCAAATGCGCCCCCGGCGCGATGCGCGCGATGGTATCCATTTCGACGGGCGAGGCCACATCAAAGCCTTTGACGCCTGCGGCGACCAAATTGGCCAACACGGTTTCATCCGGGTTGGATTTGACCGCATAGGTTACAAGCCCCGGAAATCCTTTGATAAACCGGCGCGCGGTCGCTTGCAGGATGGCAGGGGAGAAAAACAACACCGGATGGTCCGGGCTGTGATGACGCAGATATTCGGTGGGCGTGGCCCAGATGGTTTTTGAGAGCCCCATTGGTCTGTCCTTTACCAATAGAGCGCAGCCACTCTCTTGCCCGGGATGTCCGGTTGGGATCGCACTTACGCGGTTTCCAAATGAGTTCAGGTGCAGAATCCGGGTGCGTTTGGCCTGCCCATCTCTGTTTTTGGTCCTGAACCTCAGTGGCGCTGTATGCATGTTGATTTGTTCGATAGAAAGGATAAAAACGTGCATAACCCCGGTCAAATTAACGATATGATCGGTCAAATTGATACGGCGCAGTCACATGAAACGCCCCGCATGGCGCAAAGGGCGCACGTCATCGCAAAGGAGGTCGGTTTGGACGATCTGGATCAAAAGATACTGATGGCGCTGGCCGCCGATTCCTCGACCTCGGTGTCGCGATTGGCCCGGCGGTTCAAAGTCGCCCGCTCCACCGTGCAAGCGCGGTTGGAGCGCATGGAAACCAACGGCACGATCGCGGGCTACACGATCAAGCTGGGGGATGTGGCGCTCTCACGGCGGATCAAAGCCACCGTGCTGATTCAGGTCGAGCCGCGCACATCTGCCGGCATCGTGATCAAACTCAAGGCCATTCCAGAGGTGGAAATGGTCGCAACCTCTACCGGGCGTATTGATTTGATTGCCCAAATCGCCTGTGACAGCACCGAAGACATTGACGCAACTCTGGATCAAATCAACGCGATCACCGGCGTGCAAGACATTGAGAGCCTGATCCATCTGTCGACCAAATTCGACCGATCCATCTGAGTTCGGGCGCATCGCATTATTGGGCTGGAGGGGGCCCCACAAGGGCCGCACCACGCCGATGCGCACCATCTTCGCACCCGCCGTACGCGACCTCTTCAATCATCTTGATTGAGGCAACCACAGATCGCGCGGGGTCCAAAAGTTGATTGACCGTGCCTGAAATATAGACCCCCGCCTCAGGTGCATAAAGACAGATGGTGCCGCCAAGCCCCATATGACCCAAACTGCGCGGTGCCGATTTGAAAAACCGCGATGGCGGTGCATTCAACCGATGCGGCAGTGACATCCACCACGGCACTTTGATTTGCATCAGGCCGACCCCGTATTCCGTGGGAAAATACATCGGTCGCCAATGATAGAGCCGCGGCAAAATACGTTTGTCGAATAAATAGCCTTCGAAAAAACCACGGATGAAAATCAACGCCTCACGCGAGGTGGTGACAATGCCACCATCCGCCTGAAACGAGGCCATGGTGCGCGGCACCCGCACTTCGCGGTCCTTTGACATAAAATTGATCGGACGCGTATCAGACGGATCGCAATAGAGATAGGTGGAGGTCAGGCCCAAACGGTCAATCACCCGACGCCGCAGTACCTCACCAAAATTTTCGCCCTCAATGGTCTCAATAACCCGCCCGAGCATGTGAAAATTCGTGTCAGTGTACAGCGCCTTGCGGCTTTGTCCGGGCACAGCAACAGCGCCGTGCGACCGGCTCCGCTGCACCACATCATCGAAAGTCCATGCCGTATCCACCCCGGTGCCAATGGCATGTTTGAGCGTACGCGCCTGATATTTATAGAGGAAGAAATCGCCAAACCCCGAGGTGTGCGACATCAAATGACGGATGGTCACCCGATCCGTATAATCCACCCCTTCTCTGACCAACAATTCCTCATATTGCTTATCGCGGCCCAGATAGGTCAAAAACGGATCATCAAGCCCGATTTTACCCTCTTCGATCAACTGGAGGAGAATGGCCGTGGTATAAAGTTTGCTTGTCCCGGTCGCGAAATAGGGCGTACGACTGTCCAACGCACCTGAGCCCACATGGTATTCCCGCCCGGTGGTCCGATCATAAAGAGACATCGCAACACCATTGTGCCACGACGTCCGCGTCAGCCGATCTACAATGTTTTGAAGACGCTTCGGGGCTCGCCCCATGGTCCTTCTCCTTTCGGGTTCCGCCCTACTGAATGCACAAGAAGCCTTAACAGCAGGTCAATAAGCACGGTTTCGGATAAAGATGATCGGGGTTTCTCCCTTTTCCTCGCGGCCCCCGCGCGGTAAACAACGCCAAAGCGTAGTCAGGGACTGCGCGAAAAGGGACTGGGCGAAGAAAACATGGCAATGGAAAAGACATTTGACGCGCGTGACGCAGAGGCGCGGATTTACGAGGCCTGGGACAAGGCCGGGGCATTCAAAGCCGGGGCCAATAAGTCCCGTGACGAGACCTTCACCATCATGATCCCGCCGCCCAACGTGACGGGCGCGTTGCATGTGGGCCATGCCTTTAACAACACCATTCAGGACATTTTGATCCGCTGGCACCGGATGCGGGGCTTTGACACGCTGTGGCAGCCCGGACAAGACCATGCGGGCATTGCGACCCAGTTGATGGTGGAAAAGGAACTGGCGAAATCCGGCAAAAAGCGCACGGATTTCACCCGCCCCGAGTTTTTGGAAAAGGTTTGGGAATGGAAGGGCCAATATGGCGCAACCATCATCAACCAACTCAAACGCCTGGGCTCGACCTGTGACTGGTCGCGCAACGCCTTCACCATGTCCGGCGCGCCCGGCGCCCCCGCAGGTGAAGAGGGCAATTTCCACGACGCCGTGATCAAAGTCTTTGTCGATATGTATGATAAGGGCCTGATCTATCGCGGCAAACGCTTGGTCAACTGGGACCCGCATTTTGAAACCGCGATTTCCGATCTCGAAGTCGAGAATGTCGAAGTCGCGGGCCATATGTGGCATTTCAAATACCCACTGGCAGGCGGCGAAACCTACACCTATGTCGAGAAAGACGAGGACGGCACCGTCACCTTTACCGAGGAACGCGATTACATTTCGATCGCCACCACCCGACCTGAGACCATGTTGGGCGATGGCGCGGTTGCGGTGCACCCGGATGACGCGCGGTACGCCCCCATCGTGGGCAAGCTTTGCGAAATTCCGGTGGGCCCCAAAGAACACCGCCGCCTGATCCCGATCATCACCGACGACTACCCGGACATGAATTTCGGATCGGGGGCGGTGAAAATCACCGGCGCGCATGATTTCAACGACTACCAAGTCGCCAAACGCGGCGGCTTGCCGATGTACCGCCTGATGGACACCCGTGGCGCGATGCGCGACGATGGCCTGTCCTATGCGGACAGCGCGCTTTTGGCGGCTGAGATTTTGGCCGGCAAACCGTTCACCGAGACCGAAGTGGATGCGGTCAACCTTGTGCCCGATCACCTGCGCGGATTGGACCGGTTCGAGGCGCGCAAAGCCGTGGTCGACGAGATCAACGCCGAAGGCCTCGCCGTGATGACCCGTGTCACGCGCAAAGTCAAAGACGACGAAGGCGTCGAGTCCGAAATCACCGAGACCGTGCCTTACGTCGAAGACAAACCGATCATGCAGCCCTTTGGCGACCGCTCCAAGGTCGTCATCGAGCCGATGCTGACCGATCAATGGTATGTGGACGCCGAAAAAATCGTTGGCCCGGCGCTGAATGCGGTGCGCGAGGGGCGGACCAAAATCATGCCCGAATCCGGTGAGAAAGTGTATTTCCACTGGCTTGAAAACATCGAACCTTGGTGCATCTCGCGTCAGCTTTGGTGGGGACATCAGATCCCGGTCTGGTACGGGCTGGACCTCTCCGCACCGAATTTCAAGGACGACGAGGGCGACGGAGCCCTGGATGAGGTGGAACTGTTCCGCCTGTTGACCCAGGGCGGCATGTTGCACCTTGGCGATGTCCACCATTGCGCCGCCGAATTTGACGGTGTGATCGCGGCGTTTGAGGGCGAGTTGGCGGATGTGCCCACGCCGATCAACCATGCGCGTATCGTCGAAGTCGACAACCGCCAAGCCGCGATTGAACGCTTCGCCGAAAGCCTTGCCGCCTATAATGTTAGCCAAGACCCGACCAAATTGGTCTACCCGGTTTGGCGCGACCCGGATGTGCTCGACACATGGTTCTCGTCGGGCCTTTGGCCGATTGGGACGCTGGGCTGGCCCGAGTGGGATGAGAGCACGTCGAAATATTTCCCGACCGATGTTTTGGTCACCGGCCAAGACATCCTGTTCTTCTGGGTCGCTCGGATGATGATGATGCAACTCGCCGTGGTCGACGAGGTTCCGTTCCACACCATCTATCTGCACCAACTCGTCCGCGACGAGAAGGGCAAAAAGATGTCGAAAACCACCGGCAACGTCATCGACCCACTTGAAATCATTGATGAATACGGCGCGGATGCGTTGCGGTTCACCAATGCCTCGATGGCCTCTATCGGCGGCGTGTTGAAACTCTCTGTGGACCGGATCAAAGGCTACCGCAACTTTGGCACCAAAATCTGGAACGCCGCACGCTTTGCCGAGATGAATGAGGTGTTTGAAAATTACGATCCTGCCGTGATCCCGACGCCGAATGCTACGGTCAACAAATGGATCATCGGCGAGACCGCGAAAGTGCTGGCCGAGGTCGACACCGCCTTTGCCGAGTATCGGTTCAACGACGGGGCCAATGCGCTTTATGGCTTTGTCTGGGGCAAATTCTGCGACTGGTATGTCGAGCTCTCAAAACCGCTGTTTTACGATGGCGATGCCGCCACCTTGGCCGAAACCCGTCAAACCATGGGCTGGGTCTTGGATCAGGCATTGACCCTGTTGCACCCGATCATGCCGTTCATCACCGAAGAACTTTGGGGCACGGTCAAACCGGGCCGCAGATTGTTGGCGATCTCAGATTGGCCGGAATTGTCGCTTGATCTGGTCGACGCGGACGCCGACCGCGAAATGAACTGGGTGATTGATCTGATTGAATCGATCCGCTCCTCGCGCGCCGAAGTGCATGTGCCTGCGGGGCTGAAAATCCCGATGGTTCAGGTCGAGTTGGACGAGGCGGGCAAAACCGCTTGGGCCAACAACGAAGCGCTGATCATGAAACTCGCGCGCCTCGACAGCCTGACCCCCGGCCCGATGCCGAAAGGCGCGATCACCATCACGGTTGGCGGCGGTACATTTGCCCTGCCACTCGAAGGGGTGATCGACATTGCCGAAGAAAAAGCCCGGCTTGAAAAGGTTCTGGGGAAATTGTCCAAGGAGCTTGGCGGTCTGCGCGGACGGTTGAAAAACCCGAATTTCGTGGCCTCCGCCCCCGAAGAGGTCGTGGCCGAGGCACAAGAAAACCTGGCCGCACGCGAAGAGGAAGAGGGCAAGATCAAAGCCGCCCTCGCCCGCCTGTCCGAGATCGGATAAACCTCTGATACAGTTTAAAAAAGGCCCGCTCTTTGGCGGGCCTTTTGTTTTGAGTATTTGGGCTGCAATGAAGGGTTAGTCGTACCGACTTTAATCGTACTGAGCGGCGCGTTTTTGCATCTGCGCCATGACACTTTCCATTTGATCCTTGGTGCCGATCAAGGCGCGCTGTGCGCGGCTCTCTTCCATCAGGACATGCGCCCGCTCATTTGGGCTTTCGGCAATATCAATCAACCGCTTGGCCGCCTGAATAGCAGAGGGGCTTTTGCCCGCAATCACCGTAGCAATGTCAAGCGCGCGGGCGTGGGCCTCCTCGGCGATTTCGGTCACAAGCCCGTAAGCCAAGGCGCGATCTGCCGGGACCACCTCATGAGTGTAGGTCAAAAGCCGCACCACATCCGATCGCAACAGGCGCGGAAACAGCACCATCCCGCCCATATCGGGCACAAGCCCCCATTTCATCTCCATGATCGACAGCTGCGCGTCAAAGGCGGCAATGCGAATATCTGCGGCAATGGCCAATTGCAGACCCGCGCCAAAACACGGGCCGTGGATGGCGGCAATCACCGGAATCGGCAGATCATAAAGCGCCAGAGAAAAGGCCTGAAACGCGTTGCCATCGCCATGGGTGCGCCGCATCACCAGATCGTCCAAATCCTCTGACATGAAGCGTTGGAAATTCGAGGTATCAAGCCCGGCACAAAACGCCTTGCCCGCCCCCGAAAGCAGTACCACACGCGCCTCAGAGGCTTTGATCTCGGCCACGGCACACAAAAGGTCAGTGACCAAAGCCTCGGACACTGCGTTCATTTTATCCGGGCGATTGAGCGTCAGATGGGCAATGTGATCTTTGATCTCAAGCGTCACAGTCTTGGGGGTTGCGGACATGTTGGCTCCTCCTGTTGCCACAACGCTATCAAGGAGATGGCATCAGGTCAGGTCTGACGTTGCGACGCTTGCGCAAGGCATCAAGTTGAGGCAGGAAAAGCGCCATGACAGATATGACAGATCCACGCCAAACAGCGCGCGCCCAAACCCTGCCCGCCACCGTGCCCTTTGTGGCCCCGGAACGGATGGAGGAACTGCGCGGAGCGCCGTTTGATGCCCGGTTGGGCGCAAATGAATTGTCCTTTGGTCCTTCGCCGAAAGCACTGGACGCCATGGCGCAAAGCCTGAGCGGCGTGTGGAAATACGGCGAGCCGGAGAACCGCGATCTGCGTCTGGCGATTGCCGCGCGTCACGGCATTGTGCCAGAAAGCGTCACCGTTGGCGAAGGCATCGACGGGCTTCTGGGCAATCTCGTGCGGCTTTATGTCGGCCCCGGCGAGACGGTTGTGACCTCGGCGGGCTCATATCCGACGTTCAATTACCATGTCGCGGGGTTTGGTGGCGCGCTACATACTGTGCCCTATAAGAATGATCATGAAGACCCGGAGGCGTTGATTTCCAAGGCACGCGAGGTGGGGGCGAAGCTCATATACTTGTCCAATCCAAACAATCCGATGGGATCGGTGCATGCGGCGCAAACCGTGCAGGATATGATCAAGGCCGTGCCCGAGGGATGTTTGATGATCCTGGACGAAGCCTATAGCGAATTTGCCCCCGAAAGCACCCGACCCGCGATTGATGTCACTGATAAGCGCGTCATTCGATTCCGTACCTTTTCAAAGGCCTATGGCATGGCAGGTGCGCGAATTGGCTATGGCATTGCGCATCCGGTTGTGGCCACCGCCTTTGACAAAATCCGCAATCATTTTGGCGTCAATCGCATGGCACAGGCCGGGGCTTTGGCGGCGTTTGAGGATCGGGATTACCTGTCTGAAACCCTTGAAAAGGTCGCGCAGGGCCGCGTTAAAATTACACAAATCGCGCAAGACAACGATTTGACGCCCCTGCCCTCCGCCACCAATTTTGTCGCCGTCGATTGCGGCCAAGACGGGGCCTTTGCCCGCGCGGTTTTGACCGCTTTGGCGGCGCGCGGCGTGTTTGTGCGGATGCCGGGGATCGCCCCGCTGGACCGCTGCATCCGCATCTCAACGGGCCGTCCAGAGGAGCTTGAGGTGCTGGCCGCACGCCTGCCGTTGGCTTTGGCGGACGCGCGCGCGGCTGTGGCCTAAGCGGGTTATACCCGCGAAGCCAAAAGTTTAGCCGCAGCCACCGACCCGCCGTCGTGATGCGGGATGTTGAGCGCGACAAAGGCGGTTTCGATCGCGCCGATGATGCCAAGCACCATATGGGCGTTGATGTGGCCCATGTGGCCAATGCGGAAATAGCCATCAGATTCGGCCGAGCCAATGTCGCCAAAGCCCAAGGAAATCCCCAGCGTGATGCCGAGATGTTCGGTCAGCCAAGTGCGCAATTGCGTGGCCGCGGGGGCTGCGAGGCCCAAGGTCGTGACCGCATGGGAGCGCGCCGCAGGGTCCGCGATGTTGAAATGCAACGGTGCGCCCCAATGATCCACCGCCGCCCAATAGGCGCGCGCCAGGATTTCATGGCGGGCATATACGTTGTCCAAGCCCTCTTCCAAAATCATATCAACGGCTTGGCGCAGACCATAGAGATGATGGGTCGGCGGTGTGCCGTCGAAATATTCATAGAGATGCACCGGATTGGCGCGGGTTTCCCAAGCCCAATATGGCGTGCGCAGATCGACATTGCGCCCCGCCTCAAGCGCCTTATCTGAGAACCAGACAAAGCCCAGACCCGGAGGGGTCATCAGCCCCTTTTGCGAGGCGGCGATCATCACATCGACGCCCCAGGCGTCCATCTCAAACCGCTCACAGCCCAGCGAGGCAATCGCATCAACGGCATAAATCGCCGGGTGGCCGGCGGCATCAATCGCTTGGCGTGCCAGACCGATATCATTGCGCACCGAGGTGGCGGTGTCGACATGGGTGACCAAAACCGCTTTGATCTCATGCGCCGTGTCGGCCCGCAGGGCGGCTTCCAAACGGGCGGGATCAATCGGGGCCTGTTTGCCAAATTCGATCACTTCAACCTTGGCCCCCAAACGGGCCGCAACATCGGCCCAGCCATGACCAAAATTGCCCGTCGCACAGACCAAAACCTTGTCCCCGCGCGAGATCATATTGGTGAGCGAGGCTTCCCAAAGCCCATGGCCGTTGGAGATATAAAACGCCATGTTGTGTGCTGTGCCCGCGATCTTGTTGAGATCGGGCACGAGACTATGGGTCAGATCGACCAACTCGCCAGTATAAATATTCGGCGCCGGGCGATGCATGGCCTGAAGCACCGGATCGGGGATCACAGAAGGGCCGGGAATGGCAAGGTAATGGCGACCGTTGGCAAGTGTCATGGGCTGTCCTCAAACTCATATCAGGCCCAAGCGGTATCGCCCCAAAGCGGTCCCGTCAATTGTCGCTCATGTCACAGAGGGGTGCGCAGGATTTGAGGAACCCCACCCTTGATGACCCATGCGCCCGCCTTGCTTGCCCCGGCGGGCAAAGGACGATAAAGAGGCGCGATGATTTTTCAATCGGAGCCCTGATGTTCAAGACGCTAAAAAGAGGGTTCAAAAGGCTCGAGCGCGGTGAGGTCGGCCAGTTTGGCAATGACGTGTCCACACCACGCACCCGCAGGCTTGCGATGTGGCATTTTCACCTGTTTGACCATGCGTTTCTGCGCGGGATCTGGACCAACCTGTACGAGATCGCGCCCGGCGTGTGGCGATCCAATCAGCCCTCGCCTGCGCGGATCAAACGCTATGCCCAGATGGGGATCAAAACCATCCTGAGCCTGCGCGGCGACAAGGACCTGTCGTTCATGTTGCTGGAAAAACAAGCCTGTGCCGAACATGGGATCACATTGATCACCACCAACAAAGCCGCCGCGCGCGGAGCCCTGTCGGGCAAAGACTACGTCGCATTGATCGACCTTTTGGCCTCGATCCCGAAACCGTTCTTGATCCATTGCAAATCCGGCGCAGACCGGGCGGGGCTGGCCTCGGCGCTCTATCTGTTGCACTGTGAGGGCGCCTCGATCAAAGAGGCCAAAAAGATGTTGAGCCTGCGGTTCATGCATCTCAAAAGCACGAAAACCGGCATTTTGGATCATATCCTTGATCTCTATGAGGCCGATCTCAAAGCCCATGGCCCGATCCCGATCCGGGACTGGTTTGAGACCCGTTATGACATTGAAAAGGCTCGCACCTTCAAAACCATGCGGTCCTTCCCCTAAGAAAGCGCCCCGATGAGCACGCCCGCCCCCATCATCCCGGACACCAGTTCACGCATCTTGATCGTGTGGCTTTGGCGCGATTATTTGCGCCGTTATGTGGTGTTGGTGGCGGTGGCTTTGGTGTTTATGGCCCTCGAAGGCGCGATGTTGGGGGCGCTGTCCTATCTGATCAAACCGATGTTCGACCGGGTCTTGGTGGCGCAAAACGGCGATGCCATTATTTGGGTGGCGCTTGCCGTTTTTGGCGTCTTCACCGCCCGTGCGATCGCGTCCTTCAGTCACCGGGTCATCATGGCCGTGGTCGGCCAAAAAGTGTCCGCGACCCTACAGGCCCGGCTTGTCGCGCATATGCTGACCCTCGATGGTCGCTTTTTCCAGGACCACCCTCCCGGCACCCTGATCGAACGCACCCGCGGCGACAGCGCCGCCGTCTCAGGCGTCTGGGGCACAGTGCTTGCGGCCTTGGGCCGGGATCTCATTTCGCTCTTGTCGCTGCTGACCGTGGCGGTTTTGGTCGATTGGCGCTGGACGTTGATCGCTGTGGCGGGGGCACCCCTGTTGGCCGTTCCGGTGACGGTTTTGCAAAACCTCGTGCGCCGCACCACGCGCAGCGCGCGTCAGGCCTCGGCCCGCGTGTCGACCCGGTTGGACGAGATTTTCCACGGCGCGACCACGATCAAACTCTCGGGCACGGAAACCCGCGAGGCAGATCGCTTTCACGACGAAATCAATCACTTCGTCGCCTCGCAAATCAAATCCGAAGCGGGACAAGCGGGCATTCCGGCGCTGATGGACATCGTCGCGGGCTTTGGCTTTTTCGGCGTGTTGCTTTACGGCGGCCATCAGATCATCGACGGCACCAAAACCGTCGGCGAATTCATGTCGTTTTTCACCGCCATGGCCTTGGTGTTTGAACCGTTGCGGCGTTTGGGCAATGTCTCGGGCGTCTGGCAGGCGGCGCGGGCGTCGTTGGAGCGCATTCATGCGATCTTTGCCGAGCGGCCCGAAATCACGTCACCACCAACGCCCAAAGCCCTGCCCATCGCCGCCAAAGACGCCGACATCCGGTTTGAAAACGTGCGTTTTGCCTATGCTGACGCCCCCGTGTTGAACGGCACGACCTTCACCGCAGAGGCCGGGAAAACCACCGCTTTGGTCGGGGCCTCCGGGGCCGGGAAATCCACCGTGTTCAACCTGATGACACGGCTCGCGGACCCACAGGCCGGCACCATTTCCATCGGCGGGGTCGCCACAACGGATCTGTCCCTGCCCGATCTGCGCGGCCTCTATTCGGTGGTCTCGCAAGACGCGCTGTTGTTTGACGAAAGCCTGCGCGACAATGTCTTGATGGGGGCGAAAGCGGATGAGACCAAACTCAACGCCGCCCTCAAAGCCGCCCATGTTGATGATTTCATCCCCAAACTCGACGATGGCCTCGACACCCAGGTCGGCCCGCGCGGATCGGGGCTTTCGGGTGGACAACGGCAACGGGTGGCGATTGCCCGTGCCGTGCTGCGCAACCGTCCGGTGTTGTTGCTCGATGAAGCGACCTCTGCCCTTGATGCGCAATCGGAAAAGGTGGTTCAAACCGCGCTTGAGACCCTGTCCAAGGACCGCACCACTTTGGTCATCGCCCACCGGCTCTCGACCATTCGCAATGCGCATAAGATTGTGGTGATGGACAAGGGCCAGGTCGTGGACGAGGGCACCCATGACGAACTCTTGGCGCGTGGCGGGCTTTATGCCGATCTCTATCGCCTGCAATATGCCGATGGCCGCACCGTCAGCGACGGTAGGACTGGGCGAGCTTTGAAGGGGTCGCGCCCAGCCGGTAGCGCAGAAGACGGACAAGGTTCCGGCCTCCTTGCCGCAACCAGCCGTGTGTTTGGTAACGTACTGGGTCTGTTTGGACGCGCAAAGGACTAAGCGCGATCCGGCCCTTGAGTTTGCGCGCCATGGCCACGTCTTCCATCAGTGGAATGTCGTCAAAGCCACCGATCTCATCATACATGTCGCGCGAGATCAAAAGCGCCTGATCGCCATAAGGCAGATCAAACCATCTGGTCCGCAGATTGGCCCAGCCTGCGGTCCATTTCGCCCCTATCCCCTTGGCCTCGCGAAACCCCAGAGAATACACCATAGCCTTGTCATAGCCATGCGCCAGATGGACCACCGTCGCCTCGGCCCAACCTTCGGACAACCATGTGTCGGCATGCAGGAACAACAACCAATCGCCCTGAGCCGCCTGTGCCCCGCGTTTGAGTTGCCCACCGCGCGACGGAGCGCCGATGATCAACTCGGCGCCAACAAAATCGGCCATTTTCTCAACCCCATCGGTCGAGCCACCATCAGTCAGGATCAATTCCCGGACCAAGCCCGCATCCAAACCCTCCATCAAAGAGAGCATGGTGTCGCGCAGCTTTGGTGTGGCATTCAGGGTCGGGATAATGACAGAGATCGGCGCGCGCATGTGTTTCCCGCTTTTCGTGGCTCTTTTCCTTCCTATATGAAGAGAAGAAAAAGGGGAATGAGCATGACAGACACATCCGCACGCAGCGTCATTGAGATCACCGGCGAGGACCGCATCCATTTTCTGCAAGGGCTTGTGTCCAACGATCTGCGCCATCTGGACCATGGGCCAGTCTATGCCGCGCTTTTGTCACCACAGGGCAAATTCATCGTCGATTTCTTTTTGATCCCCGAAGGCGAGACCGTGCTTTTGGATGTGGTGCAATCCGAGGCCGAGGCGCTTTTGAAACGCCTGACCATGTACAAACTGCGCTCCAAAGTGACTTTGACATTGACCGGGCGCAAGGTGTCTCGGGGCCTCGGGGACACGCCCGAAGGCGCTGTCACCGACCCGCGCACCCCTGACATGGGATGGCGCGCCTATGATGGCCGACCCTCGCAAGAGGTCGATTGGGACGCGGTGCGGGTGGCACATTGCGTGCCCGAGACCGGGATCGAACTGACCCCCAACACCTTTATTTTAGAGGCCGGATTTGAGCGCCTGAACGGTGTCGATTTCAAAAAGGGCTGTTATGTCGGCCAAGAGATCACCGCCCGGATGAAACACAAAACCGACCTGCGCAAAGGCCTTGCGCGTGTGACGATCACCGGCTCCGCCCCCGTCGGCACCGAGATCACCACTGTGGATGGAAAATCTGCGGGCGTTTTGTTCACCCAATCCGGTGGCCACGCCATCGCCTATCTGCGCTTTGATCGTGCAACGGGCCCGCTGCGCGCCGGGGATGCGGAAATTTCCGCTTAAGCGACAGCAAAGTCTTAACTTTTCAAATCTACCCTGCTCAGGCATGATCATCATATATGATGTCAGGGAGGACAAACGTGCGGGCCATTTTTTTCAAACGGTGGGGCAGCCGATGACCACGCCCTGTATCATTTGCGTTGCGATCACCGGCTCTTTGCCGACCAAGGCCGACAATCCGGCGGTGCCAATCACCGTGGCGGAGCAAATCGAATCCACCCATGAGGCCTATGAGGCCGGGGCCAGCATCGCCCATTGCCATGTCCGCGATGACGACGGCAAACCGACCTCGGACCCGGACCGGTTCGCGCGGCTCAAAGAGGGCATTCAAACCCATTGTCCCGGCATGATTGTGCAACTGTCGACCGGCGGTCGATCCGGGGCGGGCAAAACCCGTGGCGGCATGTTGTCCCTGCGCCCACCGATGGCCTCCCTCTCCGTTGGCTCGAACAATTTCCCGACTCGCGTCTATGAAAATCCGCCCGACCTTGTCGATTGGCTGGCCTCTGAAATGATCACCTACGGTGTCAAACCTGAAATTGAAGCCTTTGATCTTTCACACATCTATCAGGCCAAACTGATGGCAGATCGCGGCCAGATCAAAGGCACGCCCTATGTGCAATTCGTCATGGGCGTCAAAAACGCCATGCCCGCCGACAAGCGCGTGTTTGATTTCTACGTCGAGACGGTGAAACACCTGTTTGGCGAAAACACCCCGTGGTGTGCCGCCGGTGTCGGGCGTCATCAACTTGAGCTCAACGAATGGGCCGCCGCCGCCGGGGGCCACCTGCGCACCGGGCTTGAGGACAACATCCGTCTTGATCGCGACACATTGGCCCCGTCCAATGCCGCCTTGGTCGAACTGGCTGTCCTTGCCGCCCAGCGTCACAAACGCCCCATCGCGACGCCTGCGCAAGCGCGCGCCATCCTTGGATTGCGAAAGGGCTAATCGTTTACTCCGTCAGCGCGTTAAAACACCGCGACGCTCAGATGATGATCGTCGCACATTCCAAGGCGCACCCTGCCACGCACAACATATCGCCATTGCAGCCGCGCGCACATTCCTTAAGGCAGTTGGCCGCATGTTCGGGCGTGCGCAATTTCGGGTCCAAAATCGTCAAATCAGGCACACCCTCCGGCCCCATCGTAACCCGCGCGACCTCTTCGTCATCATCGGCAAACAGGATGGTGATCTCCGTTGGGTTGTCGATGCGCGCGCGCAACCCCTGCCCCGTGTCCGGGTTGATGGCGGTCAGAGTGTAGATAAGACGGCTTTTCGCGAGACTGGCTTCTGTCATAACATCCTCCTGTGGCAACTGAGCAAAGTTTCCCCCCGTTGCAACATGGCTGCATTGATCTGAGCCTGTGCAAAGAATCGCACATAAAAAAGCGGCCCGCCGGGAGCCGCCTTTTGTCTGTCTGCCTTTGCTGGATCGCTTAGGCGCGTTCAGAATATTCCATCGTCTCGGTGTTGACCACAATGTCCTCGTCTTGGCCAACGAACGGCGGCACCATCACACGCACACCATTGTCCAAGATCGCAGGCTTAAACGAATTCGCAGCGGTCTGTCCTTTGACCACCGGCTCGGTTTCCACAATCTTGCAGATCACCTTTTGCGGCAGCGTCGCGTTCAGCGCCTCAGAGTCATGGAATTCCACCACGATGGTCATGCCATCTTGCAAAAACGGACGGCGATCGCCCAGAATATCGGCGGGCATTTCAACCTGATCGTAGGTTTCCATGTCCATGATCGTCAACATGCCGTCGCTCTCATAGAGGAATTGCATGTCCTTTTGCTCCAAACGCACGCGCTCGACCTTATCGGCGGAGCGGAACCGTTCGTTGAGCTTGCGCCCGTCCCGCAGGTTCTTCATCTCGACCTGAGCAAAGGCGCCGCCCTTGCCGGGTTTGACGTGATCGACTTTTACAGCGGCCCACAGGCCCCCGTCATGTTCCAGCACGTTGCCGGGGCGGATTTCGTTACCGTTGATTTTGGGCATATGTCTAACCGTGGCCGTTGGTTGAAGAATGAGTTTCGCACCCTATATCCGTCCAAGGGCAGGCTGACAAGGCAGTCCTCTGGCGGCACCTGCGCAAGATTCGATCCGTTTGCGAAAATGTTAGCGCCTGAACTTATGCATAAAACGCATAGGCGCCATGCAAATGCGTCGTATCCGAATCGACACAAACCTGTCATAAGGGCCCGCACGCCAGAAAGACAAGAGCAATAAAACAAGGAAAAACCATGGCTGAGTTCGTTGATGGCACCGCATTCAACTATGAGCAAGGACAACGCGCCCGCAAACTTTTTGCGGCTGTTGTGTTGGCTGCACTCGATGATGCGATCGCCGATGATAAGAAATACGGCAACGGCCCGGAACAAATCGCCCGTTGGGCACGCTCCCGTGATGGGCGCGAAGTTTTGTCCTGTGCCGGGATCGACCCGTGTGAACGCGTGGTCTCCGGCCTGATGGAATTTGTGTCGAAAGGCATTCGTACCTCTGTCGCGCTGTCACGCGAAGAAAGCGAACGCCGCAACGCACAGGCGGAAGCTGCCTAAGCGCTCCGATCCCGCTGCTATTTCTGAAGAAGACGCGCCATGCTGCTCGCTGGCGCGTCTTTTCTTTTGCCGTCATGCCGTCATACTGCCCGCACCCATGGTTAAACCTGATGGAGTTCGCGCATGTCTCACAAGAAAATCGACATCCCCTCAATCGCCGCCAAAACCGGTACGCTTTATCCCCCACCCCACCACACCAACACCCGTGCCCGTGTCAAACGCGCGCTGGGTGACACGGCCGGGCTGACGCAATTTGGCGTCAACATGACGACCCTGCCCCCCGGCACATGGTCCGCCCTGCCCCATTGGCATGAAAAAGAAGACGAGTTCATCTATATCATCTCTGGCCATCCGACCCTGGTCTATGGCGACACCGAAGAACAACTCTCCCCCGGCGATTGCGCCGGTTTCAAGGCGGGTGAAGAGATCGGCCATTGCCTGCAAAACCGCAGCGATAGCGACGTGATCGTGTTAGAGGTCGGGTCACGCATCGCCGGCGAACGCGCCTTTTATCCGGGGCTGGACCTGATGGCGGACACCGCCTCAGACACGTTCTACCACCACCTCGACGGCACCCCCTACCCCGATCTCAAACGCCGCGGCCCCGATGACGACTGAGGCTTTGCGCATTTGGCTTTCGTCTTCAACGCAGTTCAAATACTCCTCTTAAAACCAAAAGAAGAGGGACAGCGGCGTGACCAAAGCGATCATGATCCAAGGCGCGGGCTCGAATGTGGGCAAATCCATGTTGGTCGCGGGCATCGCGCGCGCCATGACCCGCAGAGGGCTTAAAGTCGCGCCGTTCAAGCCGCAAAACATGTCCAACAACGCCGCTGTCACCGAAGATGGCGGCGAAATTGGCCGGGCGCAGGCGCTTCAGGCCCGCGCCTGTGGTCTGCGACCGCACTCCGACATGAACCCCGTTTTACTCAAACCCGAAACCGATGTCGGCGCGCAGATCGTGGTTCAGGGGCAACGGATCGACACCCTCAAAGCCCGCGATTACGGCTCAATGAAAGCCACATTGATGCCCGCAGTCATGGAGAGTTTTCACCGCCTTGCCAAAGGCGTCGATCTCGTCGTGATCGAAGGCGCGGGCAGCCCGGCGGAGATCAACCTGCGCGCCGGCGACATTGCCAATATGGGGTTTGCCGAGGCGGCGAATGTGCCCGTGGTACTGATCGGCGATATTGATCGCGGTGGTGTCATTGCGCAGCTCGTCGGCACCTACACGGTCCTGCCAAAGGCCGACCGTGACCGGATCAAAGCCTTTGCCATCAACAAGTTTCGCGGCGATGTCAGCCTGTTTGCGGGCGGGACGCGCGCCATTATCGAGGCCACAGGATGGGCCGATCTGGGCACCTTGCCATGGTTCGATCAGGCCCATCGCCTGCCCGCAGAGGACGTGATGGACATCACCTCACGCGGTTCTGGCGTGATCAAAATCGCCGTGCCAAAACTGTCGCGCATCGCCAATTTCGACGACCTCGACCCGCTGGCCGCTGAGCCGAATGTGACTGTTCAGATCATCGAACCCGGCCACGCCCTGCCGGGGGATGCCGATCTTGTTCTGATCCCCGGATCAAAATCAACCATCGGCGATTTGGCATTTTTCCGCGCCCAAGGCTGGGACATCGACCTATTGGCTCATGTCCGTCGTGGCGGCCATGTGATGGGAATTTGCGGCGGGTATCAGATGCTTGGCCAATGGATTGACGACCCGGACGGGATCGAAGGCCACGCCGGGCGACATCCCGGACTTGGGCTATTGCAGGTGGAGACGGTGATGTCAGGCAACAAACGCCTGGCTGAGGTCACCGCAACCGAGCGTGCCACCGGCGCGCGCGTGACCGCCTATGAAATCCACATCGGTCGCACGGAGGGGGCCGATTGCGCGCGGGCGTGGCTGTTGTTGCACGACCAAGACGGCGCGCGGTCCGAGGGCGCGATGTCGGCGGATGGGCGGATCATGGGCTGTTATTTGCACGGGCTGTTTGCCAGCGACAGGTTCCGCAACGGCTATCTGGCGCGGTTTGGCCTGAGCGATGGAATGTCAGATTTCGACGGCGGCGTCGACGCGACCCTTGAGGCGCTCGCAGATCACATCGAGGCCCATTTGGACCTCGATACGCTCTACGCCCTCAGTTCAGAGATATAATTATTCGAATTCACGCAGGGTCAGCGCACGCTGCACCTCGCGGCGCACCAGACGGCGGACGTTGCGCGTGATGCGTTCGCCCATCGCACCTTGCAATTCCTCGCGGATCACCTGCGCCACCAATTCGCGCAGGGCCTCCTCATCCATCATGTCTTCGTCGGCATAACCGGCCAAAGCCAGCTCTTCCTCAAGGCTCGGATCGGGATCGGCTGCCACCTCTTCAGCCGCAGCCATGTCTTCGATCTCCGCCTCTTGCGTCGGTGGAAAATCATCAATCGCGGCGGCCGTGGGCGCGGCGGGGGTTTCCTCGATCACTTCGGCATCGTCAATGTGATCGTGGTGATCGTGGTGATCGTGGCCTTGGTCAGACGGGCTCATCGCGGGGTCATCCTCCTGCGGGACACGGAAATGAAGCACGCGGGCTCCGGGTTCGGCAAAGGCACGCGGCATGGACCGCGGAATTTCCGCCTCAAGATCCTCAGACCCATCCGGCTCCCACTCATAGGACTGCGCCCCCACAGCCGTTTCAAGTTCGGCAATCCGCTGTTCCAAAGTCAGCCGCGACACATGGGCCGCGGCCTCGACATCTGGGGTGTCGTCGAACCGGGCGGCCCAATCCGCCTCCTGCGCTGCATCTTCGATCTCGTCAGCGATCTCTTGTGCGACCAGAGTTTCAAGCTCCAAGTTCGGCGCTTGCGCCTCTGTCAAAAGATGCGGCGCTTGCGCCTCTGTCAAATTTTCCTCGGGGGTCTTTTGCGCATCTCCGGGCAGCGAAACCGCCTGATCCATCGAAAGGATCAACGGCTGCGTGTCTGTCTTGGGCTGCGCCACGGCCTCTGCGGCGACCTCGCCCTCGGAGGGCCCTATATCCTGCGGCTGAACGGGGTCTTGGGCAACGCGAAAATCTGGCGTCAGGATCAAAGCGGCCGGTCCCTGAGAGCGAACAGGCGCCTCAACCTGCGCTGCAGATTGGGAGCCACCAGAGGGACCACCATGATGACTATGGGTCTCAGCCACCAAACGCCGGATCGACGCAAGCACGTCCTCCGCATCCATATTCGTCATCGGATCAGACATCCCGACTCCCTCACTCACTACAGCTTATGGTAGCCAGCTTCGGCGTTACACACAAGAGATCGCAGAAAGCAGAAAACCCCCGCCAAACGGTGATCTGGGCAAGACGCCGCAAAACCGTCAGACGGGGGCCACCGCAAAAGCTGCGTTTATTTGCGCATCAAACCTTCGAGCACACGATCCAATTTATCGCCTTGCGGGCTGACATAACGGGTCGGTGCGTTTTTCACCGCATTGTAATAGGCGGCGGGATCATAGACCGGGACGTTGAGTTTCAACTGATCCACAGTGAGCATGCCAAGCGATTGCAGCACCGCATAGGATTGCGATTCGCGGGCAATGCGCGCCTGAATGGCGGAGACCTGCGCATCGAGCAAGTCTTGTTCCGCGCTCAACACATCCAAAGTGGTCGAAGCGCCAAGATCGGCCTCTTCTTTGACGCCATCATAGGCCACGCGTTGAGCACGAACATAAGCGTTGGAGGCTTCCTCAGAGGCGGCATAAACCGACAACATTGCCCAATTGGTGCGCACACCCTGTTCCACTTCGCGTGCGGTTTGTAACAGCTCGGCCCGAGAGGCGTCACGGTTGGCGATGCTTTCACGGATCGCCGAAGACACGGCCCCGCCGGAATAGATCGGCCCAGAGACACCAAGGCTCAAACTCGTGACGCCATCATTGGCATCCAAGCTGTCGGTGTAGGAGTGGGCGATCTGCCCCTCGACTGTGGGAAACAGATTGCGTTCCGCGATGTCCACCGCAATATCCTGCGCCGCCGCTTGGTGTTGCAACGCAATGATCCCTGGGTGGGTTTGCTTGGCAACCGTCACAGCCGTCTCAAGCGTTTTCGCCGGAAGCGGGATGCTGGGCGGATTTGACAGGTTGCTCGGATAATGGCCGATCGCGACCTTATAGGTCTCGCGCGCGGCAGACAGGCTGCCCTGAGAGGCGGCAAGGCTTGCACGGGCGGAGGCCAGTTGCGCCTCATATTGCGACACTTGTGTACGGGTAATTTCACCCACCTCAAACCGATCTTGCGAGGCTTTGAGGTTTTGCTGGTTCAACCGCACCGCACTTTGGCGCAGGTTCACCAACGCCTGAGCTTCGCGCACATCTTGGTAGGCGGAAACCGCATTGGCCAAAACCTGTTGTTCCACATTCACGAGGCCCGCGCGCGTCGCCAAAACCACCTCTTTTTGCAGATCGACAGAAAGTTTGTTGCGGCCAAACGTGTAGATTTCCATCGACGCGATAAAGCTGAGCGTCTCAGACCAATCTTTTAGGACATTGCCATCGGACCCAAACGATTTTGAACCCGAATAGTTGTAAGCGATGGTCGGACGCAGATTGGACAACGCACCGGCCACCCCCTCGTCCGCGGCGCGCAAAGTGGCGCGATTTTGCTCCAGAAGACCGGAGTTTTTATAGGCAGACGCCAAAGCATCGCCAAGCGTCTCAGCAGCCGCCGCAAAAGGCACCGACATCAGACTCAGCACCGCCGCGCCAGAAAAAAGTACCTTTTTGAATCCCGTGGTTTTGCTCATTGGCCTCAGCCCCTTTGTTATCTTACGAACGCCGGGGCCGACCCGGCCTATCGAACGTTCTGCGTCAAAGCGCGAACTCTGCGTGTTTTTCAAATCCGGACAGTACAGGTGCCGTGGCGTTGAACACCATGCGCCATGTTATCTCACCCTCTAATTTGTATCCGATACGAACGATACCAAGAGCTCCGTCGAGAAAAATCGCGCAGATACGCCCTTTTTCCTTCAACTGGGCCAAAATGCCACTCGGCAATTCTTCAACACCGCCTTGCAAGATTATCACATCATAGGGTCCGTGCTGCGGCGCACCCGCGCTGATCGGGCCGGTTTCGACGATCACATTGTCCGATCCATTGTCGGACAGCGCGCTGGCCGCCTCTTTGGCCATGTCTTCGTCTTCTTCAACGGCCACGACCGCCTGTGCCATCCGCGCCATCACGGCCGAGGAATAGCCCAAGCCACAGCCCAGATCGAGCACCAGCTCATCGTTTTGAATGTTAAGCGCATCAAGCATCTTGGCCAAAACCCGCGGATCCAACACAACGCGCCCGCCCCCGAGATCCACATGCTCGCCAACATAGGCGCCATCACGTTTGGACGCAGGCACGAAATTTTCGCGCGGCGTGGTGAGCATCGCTTCGATGATCGGGAATTTGGTCACATCAGACGGACGCACCTGTGTGTCGACCATCGTTGTACGGAGTTGGGCAAAGTCTGGCATGGCTGAACTCTTTCGTTCATTGTCTTTGACCGTGTTTTGCCACAAGCCGCCCGCCTGAGCAACACGTCAATGCACATCCAAACGGATGCAACCGCACACACCCCTGTGCAAAATCCTGTCAAATGGCGTCTTGCACAGAAATTATCCTTGCTGTAGACAGCGCCTCACCATTTCGGCGAGTTGGCGGAGTGGTTACGCAGCGGATTGCAAATCCGTGTACACCAGTTCGATTCTGGTACTCGCCTCCATATCCTTTCAAGCACTTGCGTCATCATAGCCTCCTTGAGAGTGCGACCGTTTACAGGCCGGTTTACAGTTTCGTTCCACTTTTGGTCTTCTGGGCGGCTTCCTGCGCCCGTTTCACACGGTCGGTTTCGTCTTCGGAAATCACCGCATAATGCTCGATCACTTGGCTGGCGTAGCGAATGCTCCACCCCATGTACGAAGCAATGTTGTTCAGCCCCAACCCAGCCCCCAGCAGCCGCGTTGCCGCCGTGCCGCGCGCGTCGTAGAGCCGAAGATCAAAGCCTTTGGTCTCCGGGGTCAGCTCTGGAATGCGATTGCGCCATCGGCTCACCGCCTTCGAGGCGCTCTCTGCATCGAGCTTTTGCCCCTTGTCGCCCACGAGGATCAGCATCCGGTCACGTGGCGTCGCATCTAGCAACGCCCCAAACTTCCGGGACACCGGAATTGTCGCGATCGTGCTACGCTTGTTTGTGCACACCCGCAGCCTACGGCCATGCCTCGTTGCCTGAATGTGTCCACGGTTGAGGCCCGCCAGATCGCCGGGGCGCAACCCCGTTTCACAGGCGCAAATCAATATGCGTCGAGCGTATTCCGGGGCGGCTTGGCAAAAGAGATCAACGTCGGCTGGTGTCCAGACGATCTCGGCCCGATCCGCCTCGTAGACCTTTGGCAACTTGTGGCAGAAATGGCGGCTGATCTTGCCGTTGTCCTCGGCCCAGTTCAGGAAACGCGTGACAACCGTACCGCAATAGTCGAACTGCTTGGGCGAGTATGCCCACTGTTGCCGCCACTCAGACACTTCGCCGCGTGATTCTGGCTCGGCGAACATGGCAAACGGGTCTCCCGCGAATTCTTTCTGAAACCGCAGGATCCATTTCTTGTAGTCGCTTTGTGTGCGGGGCTTCGTCTTCAAGAATTCGGCTGAATCCAGAAACTGGTCTGCGACCGTCTTCGTCAGGATACTCTGCTCAACCGGTCGGGTTGAACAAGCCGCGAAAGCTGCAAAATATTCGGGGCTATATTTCGGGAAAGCCGTGTCATCGGACCAAAAACAAGGCCCGCCACGCCGTGCATAATGCCGCTCCCGATAGCGCCCGTTCGCCAGCTTACGTTTAACCCGATGAACCCCTGTCAACTCAATTCTTTCCACGGCGCGCCCTTCTCATTTCGACAAAGGACGTAGCATTATCCTCACCAGCCCCTTTCGTTAACAACCCCTGCGCTTCATCCAGACGGCGGCGGACCAACACCTCATCGTAGTAACCTCGACGCCCCGGAACTGGCGTGATACGCAACTTGGCACACCATGAGCGAAACGCATCATTCGCCGCCGAATATCCAAGCGATTGCGCCAGTTCATTGGAACTCACGAGCCGGATCATTTCGCCGTTCCTCTCCGGCCAGACAGCCCGTCAAAGTCCACGGGGGCTGGATGACCCGATGCTTCCCGCAACAGGATTTCATCCATCTGATCAGGTGTAATGATCATCGCGTTCCCGATCGAGAAATATTGCCCATGAGCAATGCGGTTGATCCCCGCGTGGGCGGGGAACGCTGGGTCAGGGATTGTGGCGTGATGTCAGACATCGGTTGATCCCCGCGTGGGCGGGGAACGCTGACT
>NZ_FNBL01000002.1:95986-96198 GCF_900102315.1 Celeribacter baekdonensis | reverse complement strand
CGGTTGATCCCCGCGTGGGCGGGGAACGCTTGCGCATCCGTGGGGCCGACAAAGTGCAGTTCGGTTGATCCCCGCGTGGGCGGGGAACGCCGTTCCTCGCGACCGCACTGTGTGCACCAGACCGGTTGATCCCCGCGTGGGCGGGGAACGCCCTGTTAATTCTATCGGAATCGCAGCGCATAACGGTTGATCCCCGCGTGGGCGGGGAACGC
>NZ_FNBL01000002.1:0-95675 GCF_900102315.1 Celeribacter baekdonensis | reverse complement strand
GCGCGGATCTCGGCCCGCGTGGTTGTCCATCGGTTGATCCCCGCGTGGGCGGGGAACGCCAGATGCGCCCCGTTGGGGTCTCAGGCGAGGCCGGTTGATCCCCGCGTGGGCGGGGAACGCGTCTCTTGACCAGGATTGTCGTCACTTTGTCGCGGTTGATCCCCGCGTGGGCGGGGAACGCGTGACGCCACCAACCGACAGTGCATTCGTTGTCGGTTGATCCCCGCGTGGGCGGGGAACGCCACCGCCTGACATTTCCCCGCCAAGCTCAAAACGGTTGATCCCCGCGTGGGCGGGGAACGCCATTGCAGCCTGTTGTTCAACCGCGCGGGTCTCGGTTGATCCCCGCGTGGGCGGGGAACGCGCGCGCATAATGCCCCACCGCATTTGATTGAACGGTTGATCCCCGCGTGGGCGGGGAACGCATGACATCGGCGGGCATTCCAATGGCGTTACCCGGTTGATCCCCGCGTGGGCGGGGAACGCGATGATCTTGGTGTCGTAACAGCGCCCTTTGGCGGTTGATCCCCGCGTGGGCGGGGAACGCTGATGTCTTCCTGCTCGCCGGTATAGGAAAAACGGTTGATCCCCGCGTGGGCGGGGAACGCGTCGATCTGACTGACTGCTGCAACGGCCACCACGGTTGATCCCCGCGTGGGCGGGGAACGCTACACGGGCCAACGCCGCCCAGAATGCCGCCTCGGTTGATCCCCGCGTGGGCGGGGAACGCGCGAACACTGTCTTGTTGAGAGCGGCCCAGCCCGGTTGATCCCCGCGTGGGCGGGGAACGCTTGAGGCCGCGTTGAAGGCCAAGGGCGGTGCGCGGTTGATCCCCGCGTGGGCGGGGAACGCGTTTGATGTCGCCTGTGAGCGTGTTCAGAGGGCGGTTGATCCCCGCGTGGGCGGGGAACGCAGAGACCGCGCACCCCACGGAAAAGCCAGTGGCGGTTGATCCCCGCGTGGGCGGGGAACGCGGACGGAAGCGACAAAAAGCCAGAGGATGCGCCGGTTGATCCCCGCGTGGGCGGGGAACGCGAAAACGGTTTACGCTCCAAACACAACAGACGCGGTTGATCCCCGCGTGGGCGGGGAACGCGGACGGAAGCGACAAAAAGCCAGAGGATGCGCCGGTTGATCCCCGCGTGGGCGGGGAACGCGAAAACGGTTTACGCTCCAAACACAACAGACGCGGTTGATCCCCGCGTGGGCGGGGAACGCGTTTGTCGAAACCGATTTGATACGTGCATACCCGGTTGATCCCCGCGTGGGCGGGGAACGCGAGCGCTGGTCGAGGCGCTGGCAGCGCTGAACCGGTTGATCCCCGCGTGGGCGGGGAACGCACATCATCGTCTGCCCATTGTAGGCGCAATGCCGGTTGATCCCCGCGTGGGCGGGGAACGCTCGGGATTGACTACGGCTACGTGAGCCATGAGCGGTTGATCCCCGCGTGGGCGGGGAACGCAGCAGCCGCTTGCCGTCTGGGTTTTTGGGGGTCGGTTGATCCCCGCGTGGGCGGGGAACGCAGATCGTCGCCGGTCACCTGCGTGATGTAGAGCGGTTGATCCCCGCGTGGGCGGGGAACGCGACAGCACCCCGTCTACACACGCTTTGTTGATCGGTTGATCCCCGCGTGGGCGGGGAACGCTCATTTCGCACAGGAAAACGTGCCGCCGGTCGCGGTTGATCCCCGCGTGGGCGGGGAACGCACGCTGCCAGCCGAACTGCATGCAAAAGTGACCGGTTGATCCCCGCGTGGGCGGGGAACGCATGAAGTCGAAGGACGGGCAGGTTGGCCGGCGCGGTTGATCCCCGCGTGGGCGGGGAACGCTCTTCCCAGAAAGCATTGAAAACACGTTCGTATTCGATTGTCAAAGAGCGCACCGATTCTTCGGCTTGGTGTGTGAGCGGCGATTTACGGCTTTTGCGGTAGGAATTTCACCAGTTTCAGGCCGTCAAAATCCTCGGGCATTCGACGGTTGCGGCCCGCGGTTGCGAAATCAAAGCCCTGATCGTTTGGCGCGCGCCAGACCATCACCGCATCGCCTTCTTCCACCCCGCCGAGAACCTGTTCCCAGATCCGCTCTCTGGTGCGGGCGGAGTAATCGCCAACATAGACGCCTGCGCGGATTTCCAAAAGCCAGGCCGCGAGACGACCACGCAACCGGGGCGGGGCGCGGCTAACCACGATGACCATCATCGCCGCCCCCTTCCTCATCCTCAAAGGCAGGGCCTACCGCATCAGGTGGCGGTTTCGGCCTTGGCAAATTGCCTGCGGACAAAACCTCTTCGATCTGGGGGATGATTTTCGACAAAAGTCCAGAGCGGCGAAATGCATCGCGGCAAGCCAACCGCACAGCACGGTCAGGTGCCATATCGAGCGCCCCCTTTGCCGCCTGTCCTGCGATGCGAAAGGCCTCCGGCACAACGGTCTGCACCTTCCACAGATCGGCAATGTCATAGACAAAGCTAAGCGGTTTGCCGGTGTGTAGAAAGCCGATTGCGGGGGCGTAGCCTGCGGCCAGCACGGCGGCTTCGGTCAGACCGTGCAGGCAGGCGGTCGCGGCTGAAAGGCAACGGTTGGGAATGTCACCCGCCTCCCAGTCCTTTGGATCATATTTCCGGCGACGCCAATCCACTCCGTATTTGCGCGCCAAAAGCGCATAGCTTTCGCGTACACGCACACCTTCAATGCCACGCAACTGGTCGATGGAGCGGCGCTCTGGCGCGGCCTCACCAAAACGGATTTCGAACATGCGCCGAACGATGCGCAGCCGCGCCGCATCATCAAGTGCCAGCTTTGCCTGCCAGAGAAGTTTGTCGGAGCGCGCGCCGCCCGGTTGACCCGCGGAATAGAGCCGCACCCCGCCCTCACCCACCCAGGTTATCAGCGTCCCGGTCCGCGCGGCCAGCACCACGGCCGCATGGCTGATCCGCGCGCCGGGTTCGAGCATCAGCCCGGCCAGACCGCCGACCGGGATCTGCGTCACCGTGCCATCGGCATTGACCGCACAAAAGGCCCCATCTCGCACATCAAGCTGGGCGCGTTCGACAAAGACCAACTGGGCGCGGTCTTTCAAAGGAATTGGGCGCGGTGGCGGCAGGCCGGGCATCTGAGCCATGTCAGGCCCGCCGGATCAACATCAACCCACACCCAAAGCTTTTGGCCCGGCCAAACCCCTGCGCCAGCTTTTGTGTAAAGGCGTTCGGGTCAGTCACCGTGATCTGTCCGGTCAGATCGAGGATACCAAAGCGCGGTTCACCACGGCGTTTGCCGCGGTATTTCGGCAAGGTGACGGTCTGGTAGTCTTGCACCTCAATCCGGTCCGGTGTGAAACCTGCACGTGCGCCCTGCCCTACCATCCATTGCTCTGCCGCCTCTGAGGCCAAATCCATCCGCTTTTGGTTGCGTTGATCCTTTGGCACGTCATGCAAAAGGTTCATGACGACATCAACGCGTTTGCGCGTTTCGCCACGCAGATCGCGCGTGGCATTGGCACGCAAGAGAAAAGAGAGTTGATCGCCGGGTTTCAGGTCGGGCGCATGTTCACGCACATCGGGGGTCTCGAAAAAGGGGCTGTCCTCCGGCGGGTGCAGCGATTGCACCAAGAATACCCCCTGCCCCTCCTCCCGCCACAAGAAATCGCGCGTGGCCGTGGGATCCCCGGCGAACACCGACCAGATGAGCCGGTGATGGGCATCACTTTTGTCGCCCATCTGGGATGGATCAAGGAGCGCGTTGAGGGCTGCAACCTTGGGGTCACGCGACAGGCGCAAGCGTGAGAGATACATCATGACGGCACCTCTTGGGCGTGAATGTCCGGGTGGGCGACACCGTAGCGCCCTTGTTCGAAATGCCACATTGTACGGTCGATGGCGCGGTCATGACGGGTTTCCACCCGTGCGGGCGCGCCCAGATCAGTGCCTGCATCCGCCACGATCTCGACCATCTTTCGCGCGCCCACCCATGGAGGCAGACGCAGATGCGCCAAGGCCTGCGCGGGGTTTTCGGCACTCAACATTTGCGGATCGAAAGGGGCCGAGAGCGGGCAAGACTTACGGCCAAGAAAACTCTGAAAGACCGGGTGTTTGAGTGCTGCGGCCAGGGCGGGCAATTTCTCGCCCCAGATCGCCACGCCGAAAACACAGTCCGTGCGGTAATCGCGGCTGGTAAGGACGGTGTTCAATTTGCCTGTCCTCTGTGCGTCGCGCAATGCCTGTGGGCGCGATTGCGGGGCTTTCACCGCCGCAGAGGGCACTGTCTGCACAGTATGGTAATCGCGCAAATGACCGGTTCGGCCAAAGCTGGCCACGGCCACCCCAAAGGCCTCCAGATCGGAAAAATCCTGATCCCGCCTGCGCCCCAGAGCCGCGCCCAACGTGCCAATCACCGCCGAGCGCCCTGGAAGTCCGAGAGACCCGCGCCGGTCATGCCCGCCAAATTCGCCCATTGCCCCAATGGACGCGATAAGTTGAAAGATCAGATACTCAGTCATCTGCCCGAGTGCCCCTTGCCGCGAAGGTCGCGATCTCCGACAGGCTCCCCTGTTCTTGTGCGACATCCATAACCATCACGTCATAAGACGTATCATAGGCCCGGTCGATCTTTTTGGCCATCTCGGTCAAGGCGGTGATGCTGGCGCGTTCGTCAGCGGGGACCGCCTTATGGAACGCGCCCGACAGGTCGCGCGGCTGTTGGGGGCCACGCTCAACCCGGATGAATCCCGCACGCGGATGATGGGCGTGGCTGTTCTGTTTGCCCTTGGGTGTGGCGGTAGCCAAAGCACGGGCGAGAGATTCAATCCCCTTTGCCGCCAGTTCACGATCCCCCATCAGGTTCTCCACCAAAAGGTCCTCATTGACGCAGGCATAGAGGTAATAGACCCCCGACCCGAACCCGTGTTCCCCGAGATGCCCTGCACCAGAATCCTCTTCGCGGGTTTTCAGATCATCCACCGCCGTGAACCAGTCATCTTGTACCTGCGCGCGATGGGTTGTGAAGGCATGTGCAACCTGCACCGCCGCATCCCGGTTATATTCAGGACTGTCTGCCAGCATGCGCCCGAACATCGCAATATCCACCGCGCCATCTGCACGGCGCAAAAGCGCCTTTTTCAGATCCTTGTCCTTGGGCAGTTCATCACCCGCCACAGCCTTGGCAGCCAGTTCGCGGGCCAGGGCCCATTCGTCAGGCGAAATAAACGCCAGCGTAGTGGCATTGGTCGAGTCCTTCTCCAGCTTGGAAAAAGTCGCGCCGATGCCCGTGGAAATCGTCTGGGCTTCGGTCTCGGACACGCCCTGTTCGATCAACTCTTTCTTCAGCTCGGTCGCCAGACGGCGGGTACGCGTTCCGGTATGGCCCGCCAGATCCTGCGCGAAATAGCTGCTCTCGCGGATCGCGCGCTTCAGCGATTGCGACGAGATGCGAAGCCGCGGGCTGCCGCCGATCAACGCCTGTTTCGGGCGCCCCTGATCGTCGCGGTTGGGGTTGGAGAGCGGATAGGTTGTGAGCAAGTGGAACTGAATGAAAGTCGTCATTTGGAAATATCCTCAGCAGTGGGGGTCATGGGCGCGTCGGCCCCGTAATATTCAAAGCACCAGTTGGTGCGTGTTTTGTCGGTCCAGAACAAAAGCGCCTCACCCAGATGTGCGACATTGGCCTTGTTGTCGACCATGGGAAGGGCACGACGGATGGCGGCTTCCAAATCCTCAGCCTCGGAATGGATCAACCGATCGAAACGCAGAGGCGACAAAACGGGCTCTTTGCCGCCAAGCTTGCGCGGCAGGGTCGCGTTGCTGTGTTCACGCACATGCGCCAATACACGCGCCAGTCGCGCGATCTTTGCCCCGTCGTACTGTCCAAGCCCAAGCTGTGCCGCCAGATCATGCACCTCTTTATGGCACAGAACACTGATGTCATCGCCGCGCCGCAAGCGCGCCGACAGCCCCTTTTGCGCACCGGTCTCGCGTTTTCCCAACGCGGCGGACCACCAGCCAAGGATGATCTGACCGGGCCGCTTTCCAGCGCCGTTAGTCTCTTTGGTCTCTGTCATGCCTCAACCTCCTGGTTCGTTTTGGGCTTGGGATCAGGCGGCGTCAGGCCCAAATCAGTCCACATCTTCCGACCCTGATTGCTGCGCCCCTGGATCAAGGCGGCCAGCATCCGCCGCTGCGATACAATTTCAGCGGCGTGTTCGATCTTGCCATCAGACAGCCCCGGCAGGGCCAGCGCGTCGAATTGTGACAGCGCCTGTTGCCCGATCGCGGTTAAAAAGCGCTTTGCGATCTTGGGCCCGTCGAACCCGGCCTGCGCCAGATCTGTAAGCGCCTGTGTGAAATCGCCTTCGGTTTCGATCCAGAATTGATCAAGCTGTGCCTGCCGCGCGCTACCTTCGGCCACAAGCTCCGAAAGCGCCTTGCGCAATCCCGATGCCAGGCTATCCGCCGCCGTGATCAAGTCCTTGGCCTTGGCCTGCGCCTGCGCATCAAAGCTCAAAAGCGGAAGCTCGGCCCAAAGGAAATCCTTGGGCTTCATGTTGTCCATCGCCCATCCGGCGGCGATCATCCGTGTGGGCTGCGTTCCAAACCTGTCAAAAATCCCGTCAAGACAAGTGGCCCGCAGACGAAGGCCGTCTGCCTTGTTGGGGTCCGACAGCACAATCCCGATCCAGTTGCGATAGGGCAACCGGCCCGTGGCCGGGTGGCGCGGCAGAAGTTCGGTCCCCTCCTTTTGTCGATAATAAGGCGATAGCGGATGCTCCCAGAGCGCGTAATTCGTACCATATGGCCGCTGAATCACGCCCGTCACACAGGCATCACCGATCAACCGCAACCGGCGCGGCATGCCAAAAAGCGCCTCGACCGGATGCGATTGCGAGGGGCCGACCGTCTGTGCCTTTTCCGAGGTGCGTGTGGCCCGCATCCACGGCAAATCCTGTGGGCTGGCGGGTTGACCAAAGGGCATATTTGCCCAGATCAGATCCCATAGCCCCGTGCCCGGATCGGCCAGTGTCACAAGCGGCCCGCCCCCGCGCATGGAGGTCCGGTTGCCCGCCCCACCCGCTGGCGCGAATTGTTGAAAGGTATAAAGAGCCATCGCGGCGAGCGGCAGGGACAAGGTTTCATACCTGTCGCGATGCACCATCAGGTCGGCATTGTTCTTGGCGGTGTTTCCGCCGGAGGAATCGATAAACAAGAAATCAGGGCCAGATGGCGTGCCCGGAAGGTCTTCCAAATCCTGCATGAAACGCGGCCCGTCGCCCAAAAGCTCAAACGCACCGGCATACTTTGCCAAACGGGTTTCAAGCGTGGCCGCATCAGGTCGCGCACGCACCCAATCGTGCCGATGCGCCGGTGGCGCGGCCATAAGGACCAGCCCGATCAGCAACTCGTAACAGGCAAGGTTAAGATCTGCGCGCGGCCAATCCGGCGCGACAATCAGCGGATCCGCCATCTGATGCGGCGCAATGATACGGCGTGATCCATCCATCATACGGACAGGAATCCAAGGATCGGAAATCAGGTTAAGTGACATAATGTCTCTCGAAAAAAGTTGAGACGAGAATAGCCCTCGCCATTCTAAAAATCAGACGGGTCATCCCGAATTATCGGGACCTGTTCAGGATTAAACCCAGTTCCGGGTCATATGACAAGCCCTCGCAGATCGCGCCACTCTCCTCCACTGGGCAAAGCGTCAGACGGCTTTGCAGCCACTCCGGCCAGACCTGTTTGACCGCCACGATCTCTGGCGCGGATTGGTCAGGCAAGGTCAGGGCGTTCAGCCGATGGGCCGCCGCGCTGATCTCGGAACGTTGCCGGCTGTCCACGGTCCAGACGTCGTCATCAAGCGGCAAAAGCCCCTCCTCATGCCTGCGCGCCAACACCAGAATACGCTGCTCCACCCCCAGACGGGTCGGGAAATCGGCATCATCAGAGAAGCCCTTGATCATGCGATAAGGATCTGAGAGGCAAATCAGGTTCTGCCGGGCAAGATCGGTCTGGGCAAAGCCCTGCCCGATGCGATCCTGTTGCGCCTGCTCCAAAGGCTCCGGCAGGGTGCCGCCCGTCAGCCCGTCTTCGATCAACTCACGCAACCCCTCCGGTGCGTCGATCGCCCCGGCCGCGAAAAGCGCCCGCGCCGCCCGCCATTGCAGATCCAGCGGATAGGTAAAGGCCCCCCGATCCAAAACACGGCGCAACCACATGGGATCCGCGGCCTGTGCAGGATCGGGCGAGACAACATGTAGAACGGGGCTGGAACAGGGACGTTCCTCGACAGGTCGCCGGTCCATATGCCGCCAGAGTCGCCCGGCCCGCTGCACCACTGCCGGGATCGGAGCGAGGTCGGACACCATAACATCGAAATCCAGATCAAGAGAGCTTTCGACCACCTGCGTGGCCACCAACACCCGCCCCGGGCAGTTGACTCTTTCCTTTCCAAAGGTTGCAAGCGCCGCCTGTTCATGACGCATCCGATCGCACAAGGCAAAGCGGGCGTGAAGCAGATCGGCAGCGACCCCACGCGCGCGCAGCGCCTGAACGGCGTCGATCGCGTCATCTACCGCATTGCGCACCCATAAGGCCGCAGCCCCCTCCACCACGGCCCGTTGCAACAGATCAAGTGCGGCGTCCGGTTCCGTTAGGCGCACCACCTTGATCGGGCCACGCGTGTTGACCGATTTCAGGTCACTGATCTGCGCCTGCCTTTGAGTGGTAAAAGCCGGAATGGTCAGGGCCGGATAAGCGCGGTTTTCCGGTGGCGCGCATTCATACGCCTTGCAAAGCTCCGCCCGCAGGTCGACTGGCATCGTCGCCGTCATCAGAATGGCAGATCCGCCCATGCGACGATGTAACTGCAACAGATGGCACAACTCTTCGGCCATATAGGGATCGCCCATCTCGTGGACCTCGTCCACGATCAGGATCTTTTGGGACAGCGCATAGTGGCGCAGCATCGCATGGCGCACGGGGAGCGCCGACAAAAGCGCCTGATCCACCGTGCCCACACCCACATTGGCCAAAAGCGCGCGCCGTCGGTCATCGGCCAGCCAGTCGGTGCAGGCGGGCATCGCAGGGCTTCGGTCTGCGCGGATCAAATCCCGAAATCGGTTCGACAGCCCCGCCCGCCCATGCGCAAGCGCCAAACTGGGCGCGGTTTCATAGAGCCTGCCAACCAGATCAGCGGCCCGATCAAACATCGCATTGGCTGTGGCCATAGTGGGCAGAGCAAAGAACAACCCCGCCCCCTTGCCAGCCTGCATCATGCGCTGTGCAAGGATCAACGCGGCTTCGGTTTTGCCGGACCCGGTCTCGTCCTCTATGAGCGCAAGCGTGGGACCGTGCGGTAGCGCGATGGCCTGCGCCGCTTGTTGCATTGGACGCAATGTCCAATCTTCTGGAATGACCGGGGTTTGCGACACTCTGGGCAGATCCAGACCGGCCTGCCGAACCGCTCTCGTGGCCTTCGCACGCGCTTGTTCCAGATAAGTCGCCGCCTCCGGCCCTGCAGCGACGGGCGCGAAGTAATCAGGGTTCGAACCCAGCCAATCCGCAACAGCAATCAACCCCGGCAACCACCATGTTTGCGCGGCAACCTCCCCCCCTGGCAGATCAAGCCGTGCTTCTGGCCAAAGCGACATCAGCGCCACCACCGCTTCGCGCGCATCCCGCATTGCCTCAGGCCCTGCCGCAGCGCGCATCTTGTCGAAAGCCTCTTGAACCGGCGGGCGGCCATGATGTCCGGCAATGGCGGCATAGATGTCGAAGCGATTCCGATGATCTAAATCGTCCTGCGTAATACCGGACAACACATCATCAAAATCGCGCAGCCAAACCTCACTCACCTCCCAGTGGCGTCCGTGGCTTTGTGGTTTTCCGTCCCGCAGCATATCCCGAAAACTGGCGCTGATTTTGCCAAGGTCATGCAAGGCTGCCGCAAGGGTATAAAGCGCCTTGCGCGACGCAGATATTTCCAGCGGCGCCAGCAGGCATTCAGCCACGGCACCGACATCAATCATGTGATAAAAGGCCGGATGTTCGATCCCACCATCGGGGGCGGATTTTCCGGGCCAGTCCAGAACTGCCATTTCGCCGCCCCTCTCCACTCACGACCTCATACAACTCATCCTATCGATTCATATGAAAATAGCCCTGTCAACCGAACAAGCTTTCGCAAATAGGATTGCTACTCATCCATAATGCTTCCTTCCATTCCTGCGAAAGGATCGCTCCATCAAACCATGGCATCAGACACTTTATATATCTCGTCCCTGCTATAGATCATCCCCAGTCACCGCTCCCGGCTAGGACCGGCGACGGGGTGAGGTATCAAGCGCGGTATGAACTGGCCGACAAATATATTGATCTGTGCTGAATATTGCCTTTGTGGGGCATGTGTCTCTGCCCCTGTCAAACGTGACAAAATCAGCATTGCAATCAAAGTCTGATGGTTTCTAGAGGGCGATACTCTCCGACACGAAATGCTGGTGCCTTAGAATCAAAGCCATCGACAGCTACTGTGATTTTAAACATTTTAGTGTCAGCGTGCTGAAACCGATGCAAAAGCCAATCGCATCGTATTTTCAAACAGGTTCAGCCCGGCCTCATTCGCCAGAAATTCCTGCGACCAGCTGCGCTCGGCGCGCAGCTTGCGCATGTTGCGCGCAACGATGTCTCGCAGGGGGCTCTTGGGCGTCGTCTTCATGCACAATGCTATTGTGCTTTGACGCTTTTAAATCTGCCTGTTTTAACATACATTCGACGAGTTGGAGAGCTCCCATCCCCCAATGCCCCCACTGCATGACCGAGATCCACGAAGAGGCACGCGTGTGCCCGTCATGCGGCGCGAAGAAGGGCGTTGCGGGACCGGGGTTATCCCGACGCGATATTCAGACCCGCGCGGCAGTTCCGGCTGTCGTTGGTGCATTGCCCCTGCTTTTCGGGCTTGGCCAGCTTTTGAAAGGTGACGGGATTGGTTTCATCTTGCTGACAATCCTCGCACTGATCCCGCTGGGCGTCGCGGGCTGGATATTTTCAGCATCAAGGCAGGAGGAAAAATGGTGGCAGTAATTTTGGACGATCTCGAAGGGGTAGAGCGGCGGTTGCGGGCATTGGTCCACCCGATCATCGCGCTGGACTGGATCGAGACAGTCACGGTCCCGCAAACCATCGAGGACAATGAACGCGCGGCCGAGAAGCTGGACATACTGATCGATATTCTGGAGGACAGCGGCATCGGCGTGCAACGCAGGCTGGTTCCGGCGGATGAAGTCGTCGAATGGTCCAGCGAACGCAAGCTGGTCGTACCGGCGAATGAAGCCGGTTTCCGGCTGTCCGTGAACCCCGAAGGCGGGATCAACATACGGATCGGGTTCGAAGACAAGACGTTCGTCGAGCACGGCCTGACGCCCGAAGCGATTGCGACGCTGGTCAACAGTTTTGCGAACCTGCGGCTGGCGAGCCCCTACCGATGAGCGCACAGCCGATCAGAAGCACACGTTCTTCTACATCAGCACAGAGGGCCACAAGGCGCTGCGTATTGAGGCCCTGAAGCGCGGCCTAACGATGAGCCAGTTGATCGTGCGGGCGCTTTCCGATGCAGGCGTGGATATCCCTCAGGAGGATTTGAAGAAATGAAAGCTGTTCTTGCTGCTGCGCTGATTGCGCTGGCCTCCCCTGTGATCGCGGACGATTGGTATTTCGAGGCCTCGCTTGAAGGTGGAGCGGAATTCTGGACCTTCACCAACGAAAAGGGTGAGGTCAGCCCGCGCCGGGAGCGGGGCGATGAAATCTGGATCACCCGTTCCGATGAGGTGAACAGTTTCGGGCCGGACGGCTCCTGCGACTTCAATAATTGCAGCGTGTCGGTAGCAATCGGCGGGCAGGCACCGGTGGCGGGCGAGCAGGTGCGGGCGACGTTTTCAAACGGTGAGACGCTGGAGTTCGCGGCGCGCGGCGGTGAGGTGATGGTCGACAATTACACCACGGCGGGGATGGGCGCGACCAACCGTTTCGTTCAGAATATCCGCGCGGCAGAGCGGGTTGAGATTGGCTTTGGTGGGCGCACGCACCAGTTCAGCCTTGCCGGTTCGACCAAGGCGCTCGATGCGATCCGGCCTTATCTGCGCTGACTTTTGCACCATAGGGCGATAGTCCAACGCGCTAACACACTAAATTCGATGAGGCATGAGATGGCACGGTTTCTGGTCTGGAGCGACCTGCACGATGAATTTTGGGGCGGCTTTGATCTGCCCGACCTGTCCGCGCCGGTGGACGGGGTTCTGATCGCGGGCGACACCCACACGATGGGTCGTCATCTGGACATCCCGGCGCAGGCGGCGCGCAAATACGGCTGCCCGGTGGTGCTGATCTGGGGCAATCACGAACCCTATGGCTCGATCTGGTCAGACCTGCTGGCCGGGGAAGAACGTCAACTCGCCGACCTGCGCACCCAAGGTCTCGACATTCGCGTGCTGCATGGCGCGGCAACCGAAATCGCGGGCGTGCGTATCATCGGCGCGATGCTCTGGACAGACCTGCAACTCTATCCCGGATATGACCATCTGGCCCGGATCATGGTTTCGGCCCAGATGATGGACTATCGCGCGATCCGCACAGCGCCTGAGACCCGTTTCACCATCGACGACATGCTGGAGCGGCATGCGCAGGACAAAACGGCGATCCTCAAAGCGCTGAATGCGCCGCATGACGGTCCGACCGTGGTCATGACCCACCATTTTCCAGTGCATGAACTGATTGCCCCGTGGCGCACCATCGGCGGCTACGAGAAGCGCGCGATGAACAACGGCTTTGCTTGCGATCTGTGGGAAAATATCCGGGGCTTCGATATCCACACATGGATATGGGGTCACAGCCACGAGGGCGAGAACTGGACGGGCGAAGGGAACCACGGCCCGATCCGCTTTGTCACGAACCAGCGCGGCTATCCCGGCGAGGAAACCGGCTTCGATCCGGTCTTCGTGCTGGAGGTCTGAGCGTGATGGGATAGGGCGATAGTGCTATGACGTCCAACATTCACTCATTTGTGGCTCAACGGGTTTCACCATCAATTTCTTCATGAACGCGGGGCCGCGCCCCAGATCAGGCTATTTGGCCGCGCCGTTTTTCACGACGAATGCTCCCATCAAGGCTCTGACCGACAAAGGATGTGACGTTCGGCTGATCATTCGGTTTTCGCCGATCACAACGCCGCAGGCACTGCGACAGGCTTTCGAGAATTCTCGTGTCAAAGTCCGCTATTTCACCGACTCCAAGTTTCCCACGAAGCTCTACATCATAGACGATATAGCGCTCGTCGGGTCCGCCAACCTCACTCATGACGGCTTACAGGCAAATCGGGAGCTGTCAGTCCTGTTGGGACAGGATCGGGATGATGCCTTCAACGCGTTGCGTGGTCTCTTTGACGATCTGTGGAACGACGCGGATGTATTGAACGAAGAAGTCCTCCGCCAGTACGAAAAGGCGTTCAAATCTCGGGAGAAACCGCAGGATGAGGACGCTTTCGAGAGATTTATCCACAAGTTCGTCGATCCTGCCACCCCCAAGAGTATCGTCGTTGGCAGCAATAAGAAGTCGAAGGAGCGGGCCTTCATCCAAGGGTTTCGCCAAAAATATGATGAAATACTGGTGCCTGCGCACCATGAAATTCTCGAAGTCGCCCAACAGAATGGCTTCGGGCGGCCTGAATATGCTGGACAGGATACTCAGATCGAGATGGGAAGGTTTCTTGGGTGGCTGCGCCGGACACAAGGCAGCGGCAATGGTTGGAGGGAGACGTCGTTGCTCAGCGACCCGAAGGATAGAGCCAAGCGGATAGCCGAGTATGTGCAGATTTGGCAGTCCACAGACGATACCGCAAAAGGGGATGTGTATCATGCATCGGCTGAGATCGAAAACATCGCGAACATTCGAACCTATCTCTGTGATCCAAACGAGTTGGCCCATCTGAGCTTTGATGACTTGTTCCGATACCTTACGGGGTGCCACGCATTTCTCGAACGCCTGCGATTTGTTTCGAAGGATATCGGAGAGGGCCTGTCCGGCCTCGAACGGTTACGCATCGACTTCCAGAAGAAGAACACGCTTGAGGCCGTCGTACGAACCGTACGATATCTCCTATCAGGCCCCGGCGATGCGATAGAGCGTGCCTATGATTGCGTATACGGCGGCTATAAGCTCAATGGCTTCGGCGAGGCAGGTGTCATGGAACTGCTTGGCTGGGGTGATCCCAGGCGCCCTCCGTTCAACAACCGGTCAATTCGGGGCATCCGTTTGTTGGGTTTCGACGTAGAGCACTTGGTGGCCGGTGAATAACGATGCCCCCGCCAGAAACCCCACAATCGCTCGATACTTGAAGTCTCGCTCATATGGATTTTCAGGCTACCGCTGTATCCGAAACACGCCTGACATCGCCCTCCCACAAGGCAGGGGAAGGCGTGTTTCGGCGGTCGGTTTCACCAGTAATAGGCGTGAGGCTTTTGGGCCAGCGGCCAGATCAGTTCGTCGTGATCGACAGCTTTCGCTGCCGCCCGCTCGATGGCTTTGGTCCGACGCCTCATAGGGCGGATGTTCATGATGATATTGTGCCAGCTTGGGCCGTGATCCAGCCAACGACTATCATCGGGGGAGATATCCAAACGGCGCGCCAAGCCATTTGCCGAGTAGCCCCGGCCCGGTTTTGTGCGCGGGTGTTTACGTTTGTAATGAGCCATCGTATGGCTCCTTTCATGCAGTTGCGTACCTACATGGCGTGGCCCTCCTTCGTCGGGTTGGGTGGTTGGTAAACAAACCGATAGCAGCAAACGCCGCTAAATTCACCGCCATTCTCGCCAAAATAACTTCAGCGATCTTCCGCCCCGCAGGGCGCATAACTTAAGCGGAGCGGTCCGGCTCGCCGGATAAGTGGTAGTGCGTTACCACTTTAAAAGTGGGAATGTAGGTCATTATGGATCACAACAGATCAAGGCATACTGCCCGCGCATGAATGCCGTCTGCAATGCTTCCAACCAAATCAGCGGGAACGGCTGCTGGGCATGAAGTTTCCGCATCGCTCAAAGCGGCCTCGATACGACCATCCACCTCCGCTAACACCTCTTCCGCCAGCGCCACACCGAACCCCGCCGCTTTGGCGGCTTGCAAAAAATGACGCGGCACCACCTCGTTGATCCGGTAATGCCCGTCTACCGCCATGGCGAGGCGCATCCGGTTCTGGCGGATCTGGGCGTCACCCACGGCTTTCTGCGCGCTCAGCACATCATAGAGCGGCGTCATGCGAAAGCCGCCGGGGCGCAGCGCGATGCTGAAATTCTTGGCGTGGCCGTCCGTCGCACCCAAAAGCCAGAACAGCACCTGCGCGCGGAAGAAGGCACGTTGGTCGGCTGCGGGGTCATCGCTGCCCGCCAAGAGGCCGATACCCTCGGTGATCCCCGGCCCGCCGTCCATCTGGTATTTCTGGCTGGGCGGCACAGAAAGCGCCTGACAAAAATCTTCCTGCGGCAGGCGGATCAGCCGCCCGTCTGCGGTCCAGCGGCGGTCAAACCGCGTCACCACAAGGCTGCGCACGTCTTCGAAATCGACGATCTCGACCTCGGCCACATCCGCCCCCATGGCGCGGCAGAAGCTCATGCAGAGGAACTCGTTCTCGACGCTGTCCGACAGGTTGATCCCGTTCGGCAGCACCCCAAGCTGGGTTTTCAGGATATGGGTCGTGGGCGTCAGGCCCGAAGGCCGTATCCATTCGCCATTGTGGCGCAGCAGGGCGGTTTTCTCCTGTGCGCCCGCAATAGAAATGCGAAAATCATCGTCTTCCTCAAGTCCAAGCGGGGCGCTGGCCAGATTGCGCAGCATGGCGGCGATCTGCGCATCCGTCACCGGTTCGCCCTCCAGCCCGCGCGCTTCGGGCACCTCGCCCGAGACGAACTGCAGCGCCCCCACGCAGTCGCGCCCAATCTTTTCCAGCATGTGCCACGCATCGGTTCCGCCTGCGCGCACTCGCGCCGCCACGCGCTCGCGAATCGCCTGATTGTCGGGCAACAGGTTTTCCAGATAGGCGATGACCGGACCGCCGTGATGCGCCGCTTCGCGCAGGGGCAGCGAAAGTGAGATCGGCATCGCATGTTCCCATACCAGCCAGCCCGGATCATAAGCAAAGCTGATCGCGCCGGAACCAGCAAGGCGCAGATGCCCCACCAGTCGCCCGTTCAGAAGCACCTGCATCGTGCCGCTGCGCCCGCGTTTCGCCATCAGAAGATATCCTCGATTTCGACCGAGCCGCCACGAGGGGCGAGCCGAAACTCCAGCCCGAGCGCGGCCATGACCGCCAGAAGCGTCGCCAGCTTGGTGCCTGCATCGCCATTTTCCAGGCTCGAGATCGTCGCCACGCGCAGATTGGTGCGCGCGCTGATATCCCCCTGCGTCCAGCCGCGCGCCTTACGCGCGCGCCGGATCGCTTCGCCGAGCTGTTCGGCTGTTCTGGCTGAGAGGTCCATAATGCGACTCCTTTTGCGGTAGAGCGTAAATCAAAGTGAATTACGCTTCAACGTAAATTATTGATATTTACGTTATACCGTAAATCACTGATCAAAACCGCGCCGCCGCTCCAGTAACCGCCGATAGGCAGGTTCCGCCGCGCGCAACTCATCCGCCTCGCGCTCCGCCCGCGCCTCCAAATCAACCAACTCGGCCGATCCCAAGCACAATCGTGCAGTGGTAACGTCCCATTTATGCGCGCCATTTTCGCGCGTCCAATAGTGCAGAAAGTGGGCCTCGACGGCCTGAACGATGCGCTGCAACAACCGCCGCATCAGTTCCGAGATCCGTTCAATCATTTCGAGGCCAATGCCACCGGCACTGACCTCCTCAGTCAACGCCGCAGCCACATAACGATCAGGGTCTGGTTCGGCGATGCGCAGCTCCGAGAGGAAGCGGCTTTGTTCTGGGTAAATCCGCCCGTCACGTTCCGCACGCAAGGCAGCACGATAGCGATCAACCACCCTGCGATGCAGATCATAGGCCTGCTGCTCGGATTCACTCAGATCTTCAAGCAGCAGCCCATGATACGGCCCACTCGCCGCTTTCGCCCACAGGAATAGTGCCTCACTCGCAGCCTTAGCCTCGGCTTTTGCGCGCGCGGCGGCATCGTGCTTCTCAAGCTCCAGCGCTTCGCGGCGCGAACGAAGGACTTGAAGCCGCCATCACTCATGCTGCGGCCCTCGATTCATCGGCAAAATGAACGCGCATTGCCGCTGCCAGTTTTCCGGGAACCTCCCGGTCAGACATCCGATAAATCTGAGAAAGCTGGGCAAGCCAACCTAGGCTATCTCGCGGCTCCGGCCAGTTTCCGGGGAGCAGGTAACAACTCCTCCCCTGCTTGTCGCTAACCTGTCGAAATAGTCGGTCCAAGCGTTCAACCCCGACCGCTTGCAACCTGTCATTCCATGTTCGTTCAAAGACGCCGCCGCCACCGAGCACCAAACGTAGCGCAATGCGGGATTGCCCCTCATCAGGCAAATCCCGCGTCAGCGCTCTTTTTTCCTTTGTTTTTTCTTTCTCTTTTATTGGCGGACATTTTTGTCCGGGTTCGCGCGACAATTTTGTCCAGGTTCCGGGACAAGAATGTCCGCCTTCACGCCCACGAAGGGGGACAATTTTGTCCGTCTTTCCCGCTTCCTCTTTTTCGCGTAACTCTTGGGCTGCCTGATGCGATGTTTTGGACGGCACGTATTCGGTAGACTGCTTTTGACCATTCCCGCGCCTGATCTCGAACCACTTACCATCGAGTTCCTTGATCAGGCGCTGGATGGTCTTTTCACTCTTCAACCCGAGATCTTTGCAGACCGTTGCGTGTGACGACCAAGCCTTGCCAAAAGTGTCGTTGTATCGAACCACGACAAGGTAAGTGGCGAACTGCACGGCACGGGGGCTAAGCGACGTGTCAGCGAGCAGAAGGCGGAGCCATTGAAGCTGAACCTCTTTGAACGGGCGCAAATCACTCATCGCACACCTCCTTCGGAGGCGTTTACAGCTTCCTCATAAGTCCTTGATTTCCCGTCGTGAACAAAACGGGGGTGTTTACAGGAAAATTCAATAAAATCAGTTGCCGCAACCGGATTGCAAATCCGTGTACACCGGTTCGATTCCGGTACTCGCCTCCATATTTTTCAATGACTTGCGTCATTCCGCTTCTCCTTCACTGCCATTTTTGAAACAACTGTTGAAACATTCACGTTTCGGTCTTGCTTCGTTCCATTTGATTTCTTGCCTCTTGAGCGCGCTTCGCCAGCTCCCTTTGCCGGATCGGCCCGTCGTATTTTTTCAAAATTTCAACGCCTGAGTGACCGGCGACGGCCTTGACCATCTCGTCATCACATCCGGCCAAATAAAGTTCGATCGTCGCGTTTTTCCTGAGCCCCTGCGTTTTGTAGTAGCTCGCCTTCTCGTGCTTCATCTTCTTTTTGATGGTGCGCATTTCCTCCGCAACGATCCGGTAGCTCACCGGTCGCCCCTTCGCGTCGGTCACAACAGTGCCGTCTGTTCGCGTGATGCCTTCGAGATGGGCCCGCATGGAAAGCACGAAGCCTTCAGAATAGGCGGGGGCAGCAATGCATGCTGCGAGGACGCAAGTAGCTTAGCCCGCGTCGTCCAACTTGTGAGAGGCAACCTTGCCTTCGAGCATGGGGATCAAAACGATCGAAACACCAAGGCTCGCAAGGAAGCTGGATAAGCCGTTGATTGTTTTGAATTCCCGAGCGGCCATGTTGTTGCGCGGCGCTACCTACCCCGCGACGCGCCCGTTGCTGCACTCTCAAATCGAGATATGAAGTCGATTTGTGACCGCTTGAACGGCACAGCCAGAAGTGCCTAGGATGGCGAACACCAACTGAAGCATTTAGAGAAGAACTGATGAAACTGAGATAGCGGAAACTGTCGCAACGGCCCTTGAGATTCCACAAAAATAACGGGGAAGAAAATGGGAGAGGTGTTTTGCCGCATCGGGTTTAGATGTCCCTATAGGTTCATGAACTCCAATCCATCAAACCGATCCATCCGCCTACCGGCCCGATCATCGTAAAGGTCGAGATGATCCAGCAACAGGAACTCCCGCCCAAACAGGTCTTCGCGCCAAGGGCTTGCGGCGCGGAATGTTTCAAGTTCGCGCCGCATGTAATGCGGTCGCTGCCGCTCGATCCGCCACGGATCAGTTTGCGTGTTGTCTCGCAGGCGGGGGCGACTTTGATAGCTGCGCCTGAGGATGCCGATTAATCTCACAATGAAGATTGTCTATTATAAAAACGTAGATTGCGCCCATAATGCCAACGTAATCCTTTGATTAGGCCGTGATCCAAGCAACACATCCGCATATGTACATGCTGAGGCATCCCACATTATAGTTGCAAACGTTTAACCCCCGTCACATACGCCTTTTCATGAGGAACCGTTTTTTGAATATGCGAGCTTTGCACGGTTTTTGGGCCGTCTGTCTCTCTATTCTTCTGACTGTCCAGATCAGCATCGCATTTCAACCGGACGCCCGTGCGGATGTGATCCTGTCGGACTCCGAGGTTTTGCTGCAATTGTGCGGCACTCCCGGCAATACAAAAACGCTGATCTTTGACACCAACACCGGAGCGGTTCGCGACGTTCCGACGGGTGATGGCACGCAAAGCGCGCACTGTCCGTATTGCGTTGTTGGTGCGGCCTTTTTCGTGGCAGACATCACAGCGCCTTGCCACACAAGCCAAGCGCGCAGCACAACCCTGCCCTTTTTAGCCGCCCCCTCAGTCACCGCAACACGCCGCGACTTTAGCCGCAGCACCCGCGCGCCCCCTCTGTTTGTCTGATCTCCGAAACGGCCCGAAAGGGCCTTTCCGAACCACGTGGCCGATCTTTTCGGATCTCACGGACCAAGACAAAACAACTTCATTTCCCAGAGGGATACATAGATATGACCGCCAAAACCACGGTGCGCCTCGGCGCGACCGCTCTTTTGATGAGCACGATCTCCACAGTGGCCTTTGCCCAAAATACCGATCTCACCCTTGATCCGATCACCGTCAAGGACGCGCAAGCCATCGTCCAAGACGGGCAAAGCACGGCCTTTGACCCCGCTCTTTTGCCTGTGCCCGCAGGCCTTGATGGTGGCGCGCTTTTGTCCGCCATCCCCGGCGTCTCGGCCAGCCGGATGGGCGGGCATGGCCTCGACATCATCATTCGCGGCATGCAAAAGAACCAGCTCAACATCATCGACGCGGGCAGCTTTACCTATGGCGGCTGTCCGAACCGGATGGACCCGCCGACCTCGATCGCGGCCTTTTATCGCGCGGATAAGGTGATCGTCGAACGCGGCTATGCCAGCGTGACAAACGGTCCGGGCGGCTCTGGCGGCACGGTGCGTCTCGAACGTGCTGCGCCTGAGTTTGAAACGGGTCGCCTCTTTAGCGGTTCATTGATCGCCGGGGCCAATTCAAACGGCACTGGCGCGTCGATTGCCGGAACGGTGGCCGTCGATCTGGGCGGCGGCTTTTACGCCGAGCTTTCCGGCGAGCGGAAACAGTCCGACGATTACCAGGACGGGGATGGGCGCGACGTGCGCAGCGGCTTCACCCAGAAAAGCGCGGGCCTGACCTTTGGCTATGACAAAGACGGGGTCGATCTTGCGCTCGATATCGAAAAGGACCGCGCCGAGGATGTTAAATTCGCGGGCGCGCAAATGGACAGCCCGCTGTCGGAGACGATGACCTATCGTTTGCGTGGCGGTCTCGACGTGGACATGGGCGCTCTGACACGGGTGGAAGGCGTGCTGTTCAGCTCCAATGTCGACCACACGATGGACAACTACACGCTGCGCACCCCGGCGGCGATGAAGATGCTCGCGCCGACCACTTCCGACACCTTTGGCGGCAAGATCGAAGGCCAGTTTGAATTCGGTCAGACCAAGGCCAAACTCGGCGTCGATTTCCAGTCAAACAATCGCCGTGCACTTGGCTATTCGAGCATGGTCAGCATGCCAATCAACCTCGACAAACCGTCTTCGCTTAGCTGGCCTGATGTCACCATCGCCCAGCTTGGGATTTACGGCGAAACCGAAACCGCGCTCTCAGAGGCTTCGACGCTCAAACTCGGTCTGCGCTATGACCATGTCCGCGCCAGTGCGGGAGAGGCGGATGTTGTTGTGGGCGGCACCACGGCCAATGACTATTATATGATGGTCTATGGCACCGATTTCGCAGAGGCCCGGACCGAAGACAATATCGGCGGGCTGATCCGGTTCGAACATGATCTGTCCTCCGAGACCAAACTCTTTGCCGGGCTGTCGCGTTCGGTGCGCACCGCCGATACCAACGAACGTGCCTTTGCCCGTGGCATGATGGGCGTGCCCTCTTATGTCGGCAATCCCGACATCAACCCGGAAAAACACACCCAATTCGACATTGGCATCGCGATGCAGACCGAAACCTATGGTTTCACCGCCACCGCCTTTTATGACCGGGTGTCTGATTACATCCTTCAGGATCACATCAGTTGGCCCGGCGCGATGATGGGCGTGACCACCTATCGCAACATCAATGCCGAACTGGCAGGCGTTGAGCTTTCGGGGCAATGGGCCTTGGGTCAGGTGCTTTTGGCCGGTGACATGAGCTACACCTATGGCGGCAACCGCTCCGATGGTGGGGCTCTTGGGCAAATTCCGCCACTGCAAGGCACGATCAGTGCGACCTATGACGCCGACATCTGGCAGATCGGCGCACGCGTCAATTGGGCGAGCAAACAGGACCGGATTTATTCCGTCCTCGATGCCGGTGAAACGGCGGGATATGCGACGCTTGATGTCTTCGGAACCTATGCGCTCAACGACGATGTGGCGCTTTTGGCCGGGATCGACAATTTGTTCGATAAACCCTATGCGACACACCTAAGCCGCTCAAACACCTTTGACACATCGGTCGAAAAGGTCAATGAACCGGGTCGCAACGTCTATGTTGCCGTGCAGATGCAATTCTGACCTTCACGTTTCGGGCGTGCCGCCTGTATGGCGCGCCCTCTTTGTTGAAAGGACATCACCATGGATGCTGAAAAACTGGGGTTTCTGATCGCGGGCGGCCCTGCCATTTGGGCGATCTCTGCGCTGTCCGTGCTGACCGTCGCTTTGATCCTGTGGAAATGTTGGGATTTTGTCCGATCTGGTCTGTGGGCCGGGGGACAGGTCACCGAACAGGCCGTGCAGCTTTGGCAAGCGGGCGAGACCGACCAGGCCCGCGCCGTTCTGGCCCATCGTCACAGCGTGCGCGCCCGTCTGGCCTATCGCGCGATGCAAGTCCAAGCCGCCGAGCATTTGCCCGACGCATTGGCGCGCGAAGAGGTCGAACGCACCGCGCGCGGGTTGTTGAAACGGGCGGCCACGGGGCTGCGCGGACTGGAACTTGCGGCCACCATCGGCCCGCTCTTGGGTCTTTTGGGCACAGTCATGGGCATGATCGCCGCCTTTCAGGCGTTGCAAACGGCAGGCACGCGTGCCGATCCGGCGCAGCTTGCGGGCGGGATTTGGGAGGCTCTTCTGACCACCGCCGCGGGTATGGCCGTGGCGATCCCGGCGCAAATCGCGCTGACATGGTTCGACACCGCGATTGACGGCGTGCGCCATGATTTGGAAGACATCGCAACCCGCATCTTTGTGCCGCTCTGCGGGGAGGCAACCGCCCCCAATGAGACGGCACCAAATGAGCCCGCGTCATGAGCAGCTTTGCCTTTGCCCATCCGCGCCGCGCGCGTCGTCCCGATCTGACCCCGATGATTGATGTCGTGTTCTTGCTCTTGGTGTTTTTCATGTTGGTGTCGCGTTTTGGTATCCAAGGCGTCTTGCCCTTGACCCCTGCCGGGGGGGCTGCAACCGCGTCTTGGGAGGGCCCGCCGCGTGTGGTCGATCTTTATGCCAATGGCGACATCCGGCTCAACGGCGAGGAGGTCTTTGCCGAACATCTGTCAGATTGGCTGCACCCCTTGATGCCCGCCCCGGACTCGGCGGTGATCATCCGCACCCATGACGCCGATCTGCAACGTCTTGTGGACACCGTTGATCACCTGTCAAACGCTGGCATCACCCGTCTGATCGTGATGGAGTAAGCCGTGAACCTGTCCGGCCCACCAAGAAAACGCGTCACGACCGGGCTTTTGCCCATGATCAATGTCGTCTTTCTGTTGCTGATTTTCTTCCTGATTGCGGGCGAAATGCAACCGCCGGAGCCGTTTGACATCACCCCGCCCGAGATCACCCCGCCTGACATCACCGAAGCGCAGGAGGCCGAGGGGGTGTTTGCGCTGTTCCTCGATCCCTCGGGCCAGTTGGCCTATCGCGATCAAATCACCTCTTTCGAGACCCGCCAAGCCATTCTGAGCGCGATTGACACCGAACGGCGCGCCGGATGTGACGGTGACCTGTGCGACACCGTGTTGCTGATCCATGCCGACAAAAGCACCCCGGCGCATTTCGTGGCGCAACTGCTGCCGCAATTGGGCGCGCTTGGGTTTGAACAGGTCAATCTGGTCACGTCGGGCCTTGGGACATCCAAAGGTGAACGGCCATGACACGCGCGGTTGAGGCTTTGCTTTGTGTTGGCCTGTCGCTTGGGGCGCATTTTGCCCTGATGGGGATAGCGCCGCGCATGGGCGGGGCCGAGGCACAGGGCGATACGGGCGCGCAGCTTGTGAGCATGGTCGCATCAACCGCAGCACTTGAGACCCTTGTGGAGCAATGGGATGCCTTTGCGCCACCGGAGAGCCTGACCGAGATCGCGCCACCCGCGGTTCCACCAGAGGCTTTGGATTTACCTCAAAGTGCCAATGCCTCGTCCATGCCTCTTGATGCGCCGCCGATGGCGATGACACACCTCAGCCGACCTGCGCCGCAAAGCCTCGACGTCGTGCCCCCCGAGGCACCAAAACCACCTGCGCCCCCTGCCCCTGCCCCGACTGCGCCAAAAACCACACCCGCGAAACCCGCGCCATCTCAGCCGGTGACGCGCCCAAGTGCGACCCAATCCGAGGCTCAAAAAGCGGCAGGAACAGGTGGGCAAACCGCGCGGGGCACCAAAGGCACATCGCAGGAGGCCACCTTGGACGCCGGTCAGATCAAACACGATCTCAGCGCCTGGGGCGGCGGCATCCGCGCCGCGATTGAGCGCAAAAAGCGCTACCCTTCTGCCGCGCATGGGGCCAAGGGCAAGGTCGTCTTGCAGATTTCCGTGGCGCGCACTGGGGCGTTGAGGAGCGTGTCCGTTTCGCGCTCCTCGGGCAATGCGGTATTGGACCAAGCCGCGCTTTCCGCCGTTCAAAACATTGGCCAATTCAAACCCGCGCCGAACTCACTCACGCAGAATTCCTATTCTTTCAGCCTGCAAATCAACTTTGCGCCGCGTTGAAGCCTGACTTTCAACACGGGGTTTCAGCACGGGTTTTAAGCGACGTCAATCTTATTCTTGACAAAAACAGTCGCCTTAAATACTTAAACGCAACAGACGCAAGCTCCCCTTTGGCAGCCAGCATTTCCAGGCACCTTGAGGGGATACTTATGATCACGCACACGAGCCTGCGGGCTCTTGTGACGGCTTTGGCTGTCACGCCCGCATTCGCCCTGCCGAGCTTTGCACAAGACGGCACAGGCACACCCACCGATTCAACCACCGATTCAACCTATGGCGCGTTCATTGGAACGGTCACGCTGGGCGAAAGCCTGCGCGGCATTCAAACCGACACCGCCACCTCGGAGACCGAAATCTCGCAAGAGGAATTGGACGCGCGACAGGCCTCCACCTTGGCCGAATTGCTCGGCACCATTCCCGGCGTGACCCTGTCCAACGCCGCCAGCCCGCAAGGCTCATCCATCAACATCCGTGGCCTTGGCGCCGATGCGGGCACCTACGGCTCCAACACCAAAGTGTCCGTCGTGATCGACGGCGTGGCCAAGGGCCAAGAGGAACTCTACCGTCAAGGCAGCCTTTTGACGATGGAACCGGAACTGTTCAAATCGGTGCGCGTCGTGCGTGGACCGGGCGAAAGTTTTCGGTTTTCCTCAGGGGCCATCGGCGGCACAGTCGAAGCCACAACCAAGGATGCCGCGGATTTTCTCGACGATGGCGATACATTCGCGCTGCGCCAGAAACTCGCCTATGAAAGCAATGGCGACGGGGCGCTGAGCAGCACCATTCTGGCCTGGGCGCCGGATGATAAACTCGATGTGTTGGCCTTTTACGGCTACCGCAAGAACGGCGATTACACCGACGGCACCGGCACAGAGCAGGCCGATACGGGGTTTGAACTGCCCTCCGCGATGCTAAAGCTCAAGTATCATGCGACGGAAGAGTTGAGTGTCACCGCCTCGATTTCCAAATCGCAAAACCGCCTCAAAGACGTCAGCTATGATTACATCGGCTCTCTGTTTCCCGTGCGTGTCGATGCCGACATCGAAGACACAACAGCCCTTTTGGCGCTTGGCTACAATCCGTTCTCGACCGACCTCGTGAACCTGACGGCGAAATTGACCTATTCGGATGAGTTGATTTCAAACGTATCGGACACAACGTCTTCCGACATTTACAACGCTGACAACCGCACCAAAGGCTTGGCCTTTACCGTTGAAAACACAGCGCTTTTTGCAACCGGCGCAGTCGATCATTCGGTTCTGACCGGGATCGAGATCGGCAAACGAACCCGCAGCTCGATCAGCGACACTGGCACCAACGCCGGCTCCACCCCCGGCGGCACAGACGAATATGTGGCGCTTTATGCCACGGATGAGATGACCTTTGGCGCGCTGACCTTAACCCCGCAATTGCGTTACGAACATCAGACCCTGACCTCTCGCGACAACGAAGACCCCTATCGCGGCGTCCCCGGCCCGGCAGATGGCACCAGCTTCAAAAAAGACGCTTTGGTCGGCGCGTTTTCTGCCCGCTATGCCGTCACCGACCGTTTCGCGGTCTTTGGCACGCTCGCCTATAACGAAAACCTGCCGATCCTGGACGATCTGCGCTCAGACCTGATCACCACCTCGGAAAAGGCCACAACTGTCGAAGTCGGTGCCTCATATGATGCCTCCGATGTCTTCGGTGCGGGTGATCGGCTGCGGGCGAAACTGACCGGGTTCAAAACCCATGTCTGGGACAACACCACCTACACAACGGCCAGCTTTGCCTATGGCGATGTGATTGATCTCAAGGGGCTGGAATTCGAGGCCTCCTATGCCACCGCCGCCTATTACGTCGATTTCAACGCCTCGATGACGCGCGGCGAATGGGGCAACGGCGAGGATTTCAACAACGCCCCGGCGGACACCGCACAATTGACGCTGGGCAAACGTGTGTTTGACAACCAACTCAATCTCTCCACTGAAATTCTCCACGGATGGAGCAACTCCCGCACCACAGGCACAGATGGGGCCACGGCCCCAAGCGATGCCTACACGACCGTGGGTCTGAGTGCCGCCTATATCCCCAACAATGGCTGGGCCGAGGGTGTCGAATTCCGCGTCTCCGTCGATAACCTCTTTGATGAGGACTACCGCCCCTATCTGAGCAGCCGCACAGCACCGGGGCGCAATGTCACGCTGTCCCTGACCAAAACCTTCTGATCCCTCGCGCGTGCACAGTCTGACGACCTGCGCGCGCGGCACATGCACATTTAGGATATCCCCATGACCGAACTCCTGCCCGAACACCTGCCCAACCCCCTGACCGCCCCTCTGACCGCCTCAGCCATTCGCAGCGCCAAAACCGACGCCACCAAAATCCGGGACCGCGATCTGGCCGAAAAACTTGGCATTTCCGAGGCCCAATTGGTGGCCGCCTTCGCGGGCACCCATGGCGCGCATCGCGTCACCCGCATCGCACATCACCCCGACGAGGTCCTGCCCCGCGTCAAAGAGCTTGGCGAAGTGATGGCGCTGACCCGGAATGCGTCCTGTGTTCACGAACGGGTCGGCACATTTCTCGATTACCGCGCCGGACCACATGCCTCGATGGTGCTGGGCCCGGACATCGACACGCGCATCTTTCCCAAACATTGGGCGTTTGGGTATGCCATCGAAGTGCCCACCGAAAGCGGCACGCGCAAATCGCTTCAGTTTTTCGATCACGCGGGCGATGCGTTGCAAAAAATCTATCTGCGCGAGAGCTCGAACCATGCGGCGTGGGCCCCGCTCGTCTCCGATCTTGCACTTGAAGATCAAAGCGACACGCTCACCGTCAGCCCCCGCGCGCCCGCGCAAGGCGCAAAGATGAACATGGACAAGCGGGACGTTTTGCTCAGCGAATGGGCCAAGATGAGCGACACGCATCAGTTCAACCGGATCACCGCCAAACTCGGCATGAACCGCCTTGGCGCCTATCGCGCGGCTCTCGGTGAGCCGTGGGTACGCCCGGTTGCGCCGGACAGTGTCGAACCCTTCATGACCGCGGTGTCCAAAGCGGCTCAAAAGGTGATCCTGTTCGTGGGCAATCCCGGCAATATTCAGATTCATTGGGGCAAGCTTGAGACCATCAAAGTGATGGGGCCCTGGCTCAATGTGCTGGACCCGATGTTCAACCTGCATCTGCGCGCCGATCATGTGGCCGAAGCCTATGTGGTTGAAAAACCGACCAAGCGCGGCCCGGCGATTTCGCTTGAAGCCTTTGATGTTCAAGGCGATTTGATCTTCCAATGTTTCGGTCAGCGCGATGGAGACACCGATGATCTTGCCACATGGCACGGCATTCTGGCCGATCTTCCGACCCGTGAGGAGGCCTTGGTATGAGGTCTGCGCTTTTTGCCCTCGCGCTCGCGCTCCCCACAGGGGCCTACGCGCAAAGCCACCCCGACGCGCGCGCCATCGTCGCCATCGGCGGACCGGTAACGGAAACCATTTTCGCCCTTGGCGAAGGCGCGCGGGTCATCGCCCGCGACACCACTTCGCTCTATCCCGAGGCCGTGACTGCATTGCCGGATGTCGGCTACATGCGCCAATTGTCGGCGGAGGGGGTTCTCTCCGTTGGCCCCGACCTGATCGTCACCCGCGACACGGCGGGGCCGCCCGAAACGCTTGACCAATTGCGCGCGGCCTCGGTCCCGGTGGTGAGCATCCATGACAGTTTCACCAAAGAGGCGGTCCTGGACAATGTGACCGCCATCGGTGCCGCGATTGGCGCTGAGGATGCGGCGGCGGCGCTGCACGCCAAAATTGCCGCGCAATTCGCCCACCTTGAGGCCTCTCTCGCGGAGCAAACAGATCGCCCACGCGTCCTGTTTGTCCTCTCGAACCAAGCCGGACGACTCAACGTCGCGGGCGCGCAGACCGGCGCAAACGGGATCATCGAGATGGCGGGCGGAGATAACGTCATGGCCGCTGCGTTCAACGGCTACAAGATCATGGGTGACGAAGCCCTGATCGAAGCCGCCCCCGATGTCATTGTGATGATGACGGGCGAGGCGGATCACGAAGGCCGCGCCGACGAAATCTTTGCCCTGCCCGCCTTGGCCCAAAGCCCCGCCGCCGCTCACGGTCGGTTTGTCAGGGTTGACCCGGCCGCTTTGGGGTTCGGCCCGCGCACCGCAGTTTTCGCGCAAGACCTGCATGAGGCGCTGGTGGGCACAGCCTCCGCCGAAAGGCTAGAGTGATCCATGGCATTCGTGACCTCGCGCCTCGCCCCACGCCGTCCCGCAGCGCTTGCCGGAGACCGCCAGATGCGGGCTTTGGCTCTGCGCATGGCGTTGATCCTTGCTTTGATCGTGGTGATGTTGCTCAGCCTCGGATGGGGCGCGGCCTCGGGCATTGACGTGCCGGGGGCCTTGGCCGCGAAAGCCGGGATCGGCACGGCCAGCCTGCGCGACATGGCCATCGTTTGGGACATCCGAATGCCCCGCATGGTCACGGGCGCGCTTGTCGGCGCGGCCTTGGCGGTGTCTGGCACCGTCATGCAGGGGTTGTTTCGCAACCCTTTGGCCGATCCCGGTCTTGTCGGTGTCAGCGCAGGTGCGGGATTTGGCGCGGTGGCCGCCATCGTTTTGGGCGGGTTCCTTCCCGTCGCGATCCAAGCCGCCACGGGGGCCGCTCTCATCCCCTTGGCGGCGTTTTTGGGCGGTTGGGCCTCGACACTTATCCTTTATAAAATCGCCACACGGGGCGGGCACACCTCCGTGGCGACGATGCTTTTGGCGGGCATTGCCTTAGGCGCGCTCACCGGCGCGGTCACCGGATTCATCGTTTACCGCGCCAGCGATGATCAATTGCGCGATCTCACATTTTGGGGCATGGGCTCGGTCGCAGGGGCCACTTGGGCCAAACTTCTGGCCGCCGGTCCGATCATTGTGCTGACCTTGATCAGCGCGCCGTTTCTGGCCCGCGCGCTGGATGCTTTGGCCTTGGGCGAACCCGTGGCCAACCATCTTGGCGTCGATGTCCAACGGATGAAACGCCTCGCCATTCTCAGCGTCGCGGCCTCGGTCGGGGCCTGTGTCGCGATCACCGGCGGCATTGGTTTTGTCGGTATCGTCGTGCCACATCTGCTGCGTTTGGTGCAAGGTCCGGTGCACCGTCTGCTCCTGCCCAATGCTGCCATTCTGGGCGCGATCGTGGTCCTTTTGGCCGACATGATCAGCCGTACTGTTGTCGCCCCCGCCGAGCTTCCCATCGGCATCGTCACCGCTGTGTTGGGGGGACCGTTCTTTTTGTGGATCTTGCTCAAAAACCGCGCGATTTTGGAGATGTAACCATGCTTGAGGCTCACAGTATCACCGTCACATACGGCAGCCGCCGGGTTTTGGACAGGGTGGATTTCACGGCCAAAGCCGGGGAGATGACCGCCATCGTCGGACCGAACGGATCGGGGAAAACCACCCTGCTCAAAGCCATTACCGGAGAAATCGTCGCAAGCGGCGTGACCCGTCTGGATGGGCAAAACATTGCAAAGATGTCGCCGACTGAATTGGCCACGCGCCGCGCCGTATTGCCGCAATCGGGCCATGTCGCCTTTCCCTTTACGGTTCTGGAACTGGTGCGGCTGGGCCTGACACGGGGCTTTGCGACCTCTGCGACCACGGGACAAGACACCCTGCCGCACCAAGCCCTCGCGCGGGTTGGGTTGAGCGGATTTGAAGGCCGCTCGGTCCAGGAACTGTCCGGCGGCGAGCGGCAACGGGTGCAATTGGCGCGGGTGTTGTTGCAAATCTGGGAACCGGTTTTGGACGACACGCCGCGGTGGCTGTTTCTCGATGAACCCGTCTCGGCGCTTGATATTGGGCATCAGTTGGTCGTCATGCAAATCGCCCATGATTTCGCGCAAATGGGCGGTGGGGTTGTCGCCGTCATGCATGATTTGAACCTCACCGCCATGTTCGCGGATCGGGTTACGCTGTTGGATCAGGGCCGGGTCCAAGGTGTTGGCACCCCCAAAGAGGTGTTCACCGATGCGCATCTGTCGGCCTGTTACGGTTGCACCCTGCGCACCAACACGCCGCCGCCCTTTGGCGGGCCGTGGATTTTGCCGCAAGCCGCCTCGCATCACCCCAATCACATCCGCACCTCCGCCCGTGCGCCCCACTCTTGATCCGATGGAGATGATATGATCTTCCCGCCAAACCGTTTGATCCAAATGACCTGCGCCTTTTGCCTGATTGCGGGCACCGCCGTCGCTTTTGACGCGCCTGTCGTCGAATTGAACACCGCCACAGCCGCGCAGGACGCCTGTCGGTTGACCTTTACCGTGACCGCCCCCGCCGGTCTGAGCGCCCTTGAAACCCAGACGGTTTTGTTCGACCAAAAGGGCGGCGTGCGCGCTTTCACCCTGTTCGATTTTGGCACGGTGCCCGAGGGTGGGTTGCGGGTGCGGCAATTCGATGTGCCGCAAACCCGCTGTGACGATGTGGGCATGATCCTGTTCAACAGCGTCGAAACCTGCAGCACCGCTGCGGGCAACGCCTGTGCCGATGTCATTTCCTTCACCTCGCGCCTTGAGACGATGGAGGTGCAGCAATGATGTCCCAAGCTCTGCTCCGCCTGTCCGAGCTCATTGATTTGGGCGGGCCGGTTGTGGCTATTTTGATCGGGTTTTCCGTGTTGGCACTGGCCTGTGTCCTGTGGAAAGCGCTGGTGTTTTACGCCAACGGCATCGGCGCGCAGGTGTCGCGCGGATTTGGCCGCGATATCGTGGTGCAAAGCCAAATGGCGAAACGATCAGGGCGGGCAGGTGCCGACATTCGCGCCCGCGCAAACGCACGGCTTGAGCGGGACTTTGAACAGGCCGGGCGTGGTCTGCGCCTGTTGGATATCATCGCGCAAGTGGCGCCCCTGCTTGGGCTTTTTGGCACCGTTTTGGGCATGATCACCGCCTTTCAAACGCTGCAATCGGCGGGCGGCACAGCCGATCCTGCGGTGCTCGCCGGCGGGATTTGGGTGGCCTTGGTGACCACGGCGGCGGGGCTGATCGTGGCGATGCCGACCTCGATGGCGCTGTCGTGGTTTGATGGCTGTCTGGAACGCCATGAGCGCGCGCTGCGCGATGCGCTTGAGGAGGTTCTGGTGCCAAACCTGTTCGACGCGCCCGCCACACCAGACCGCCCATTGGAGCCGGTCCATGCCGGGTAGTCTGCGCGCGTCACGGGGGCGGCTGTCGCTCACCTCGCTGATCGACGTGATCTTTCTCTTGCTGTTGTTCTTCATGCTGTCTTCGACATTTTCAAAATTTGGCGAGGTGGAATTGACGGTCTCCGGTGGCGCGGCGTCCCCCGATTTTGACGACACCCCGGTGGTCTTTGCCCGACTTGATGCTGACGGTGTCTTGATCAATGGCCACAGATCGGCACTGGCCGATGTCGCTGCCGCCGTGGACCCGTTTCGCCGCGACGGCCACGCCCGCCTGTTGTTGTCGGTGTCAAAAGACGCCAATGCCCAGGGGTTTGTCGAAGTGGTCCAAGTGTTGAGCGCCTTGCCCAACACAAGATTTGCCGTTCTGGAGTGAACCATGCGTCGCCTTTCCACCCGCCGCACCTCCCGCACAGAGCCGACATTGCCGCTGATCAATGTCGTGTTTTTGATGCTGATCTTTTTCCTTGTGGCCGCGCAGGTCGCCCGCCCCCTGCCCTCAGAGGTCACATTGGTGCGCACCGATGATCCCGATGTGGTGCCCCCGCCCGATGCCTTGGTGCTGATGCAAGACGGCACATTGATGTGGCGCGGGGATGTGACGACGGTCGAGGCTTTTGTGACGACAACCACCGCCGACACATCCGCGCCCGCTGACGCCTTGCGCATTTTACCCGACGCCCGCGTGCCCGCGCAGACGTTGGTGGCATTGGCGCGCGAGATCGCCATCGCGGGGAGCGGTACGCATGTCCGGGTGATGACAGAAAGGGCCTTGCCATGAGAAACGCTTGGTTCCTGGGTGCGCTCTGTGTCTCAGCCGGGGCGCATGTCTTTGCCGCCGGATGGATGCCCGCCGCCCCAGCACCCGTCTTGGACGGGGGTGTGGTGGCGGGTGAGGTGGCGCTCGGATTGGGGTTCGAAGACTTGGTTGCAGGCTCCGTGCACCCGGTGGTCCCGATGGAAACACCGCCTGTTTCCACGGCTCAAACGCCTGAGGTCCCGCCCCTAGATATGCGCACCCCGACCGAAGCCCCCGTCCCACCCAAGGCGCTTGTGCCCGACAGCCCGCGCGTGACGGCCAAGGCACCACAGGAGCGCATTGTGGCACACACACCGCCGCCAAAACTCGCGCCGCCAGAGGTCAAGAAACCCCCAAAACCGACAACACAACCGCCGTCGAAATCCGGCAATGCCGAAACAAACGCAAAAAAAGGCGCGTTGGCGGCGACGCCGGGTGGCACAAACGCACAGGGATCGCAAAAAACCGCCAAACCCGCGGCAGCGGACGCCGGAGACGGGGCCGTTCGGTCCTATCAAAGCCAGATTTTGCGCAAGATCGCGCGGGTGCCAAAACGCTCTGCGGGCGCGCGGGGCAAGGCGATGGTCGGACTGACCATCACCGCCTCGGGCGCGATTTCAAACGTGGCGATTGTGCAAAGTTCGGGTCATGCCGAGATCGACAAAGTTGCCCTTGTACAGGTGCAACGCGCCGGCCCGTTTGCCCCGACACCGACGGGAAAGCCGATCAAACTTGTCGTTCGGTTTGAGAGCAAAGGCTGACGCGCACCCTTTTGATCTGTCACGCGAGGCAGGCCGCTACCAGTCGTAGATCTCGATCTTGCTCGCCACGATCTCATAGCCAATCTCGGCGATCTCCGTCGATTGCAACCGCGCTTTCAGGCGGCCATAGACCCATATCGCATCCCACAGCTTGTTTGATGGCCAAGGCGTTTGTGTGGTCACATAGACCAACTGATTTGGCGGTGGCGGCGGCACATGAATGCAGGCCCCGGTATAGGGCACCAGGATAAATGCGCTCACGCCCTCGGCTTCGATCTGCATCGGAATGATGTAGCCGGGCAATTTGACCGACGCGCCATCCAGTGCCGTGTTCAACTTGGTCGCGTTCTCATCAAAGATCGGGTTCCACGTGTCGTTTTCCTCATCAAGAGCGCCTTCGCCGATGATCTCGGAATAGGGCACGCCGGGCGGGATCAGCTCCTCCCAGGTGAGTTCCTGAAACGGCATGGCGAGAGCCACGCGCGGCAGGGCAGTGGTTGCGAGGGCAAGACAGCCGAACTGTCTGCGTGAGAGGTGAATCTGTTGTTTCATATCCGCACCATCATGCCATCGGCGAGCGACAAGCGATAGGCCCTCAGCGCCGGAAAAAGGCTGGTGAGCGCCGCCGCGCCGATCACGAAACCAAGCGCCAAGACGTCGCGCAGCGAAGGCGGATCAATCGGCAACCAAATCCCAAAGGCGGCGTCCACCCAAGGCTGTCCAATCACGAGACCGAGGTACAAAAAACCGAGGCCAAGCAAAGCCCCCGCCGCCGCCATCAGCATCGCCTCAAGCACCAGCAGGCCCAAAATGGTGCTGGGCCGCGCGCCCATTGCGCGCCAGATCGCCATCTCCCGCCTGCGCTCATTGAGGCTTGAAAAAATCATCGCCATCATGCCGATCAGCGCCGTCACCACCACCATCGCGGACACGCCGATCAACGCGGTTTCGGCCACTCCGACGATCTGCCAAAGCTCCTGAAGCGCCACTCCCGGCAGAATGGCCAACACGGGCTCCTCGGGATAGTCGTTGATCCAGCGTTGCAGGCCAAAAACCTGCAACCGCGAATTCACCCCGACCAGTGCCGCCGTGATCGCGGTGGGCGTCAGGTCCATGTCGCGAATGACCTCGCGCGGCGTGATCTGGCCGGACTTTGCACCAGTTTGCCAATCGACATGAATGGCCTCAATCGCCTCAAGGCTGACGATCACCGTCCGGTCCACGGGCGTCCCGGTCTTGGCGATGATGCCCGCAACCCGAAACGGCTGATCGTCATGGGCGGTGAAGGAGGCAAGCCCATGCGACACCACGATCGGATCACCCACGGCGTAGCCCAAACTGGCGGCCACATCGGCACCGATGACCGCATCATAGAGGTCCTCAAGCCCGTGCCCCACGGGGATCTCCAACGCCCGCCCGCCGCGATATTTGTAATGTTCAAAAAACCCCGATGTCGTCCCCATGACGCGAAACTGGCGATGGCTGTCACCCAGTGAGATCGGCACGATCCAATCCACCTCGGGGCGGGATTTGATGTCTTGATAGCTTTCCCATGTCACGTTGTTGGTGGCGTTGCCTATTCGAAAAACAGAATAGAGCAAAAGCTGCACCGACCCGGAACGCGCCCCGACAATCAGGTCCGTGCCCGAAATCGTGTCAGCAAAACTGGCGCGCGCGCCGGTGCGGATTTTTTCCACACCCAGGAAAAGCGCGACCGAAAGCGCGATGGCCAAAATCGTCATGCCAACGGTGAGGGCGCGCGCACATAATGACCCGATGGCCAGACGCAAGATCATGCTGCGCTCCTTTCGGTACTCACGATGTCCGCAAGACGGATCACGCGGTCGAACCTTGGGGCGAGCCTTTCGTCATGGCTGACCATCAACAGCGCCGACTGCGCCTCATCTGTGCGATCAAACAACAGGCGCAGAAAATGATCCTGAGTTGCGGCATCGAGCGCCGAGGTGGGTTCGTCCGCGACGATCAAAGGCGGCGCACCGATCAGGGCGCGCGCCACCGCGACGCGTTGTTGCTGACCCACACTCAGCCGCCCCGACGGCATGCTCAAAACCTCCTCCGGCAGGCCAAGTCCGGCGCAAAGCCGCGCGGCCTCATGGATTGCCCCCCCGGCGCGGGCCCGCCGATGCGGTGCAAAGCGCAGCGGCAAAAGGATATTGTCGATGACCTTCGCATAGGGCAGCAAATTGAACTGTTGAAAGATCACGCCGATCTGTTCGGCCCGGAACCGGTCGCGCCCGCCCGCGCTCATCGCCCCAAGATCGGTGCCGCCGACCAAGACCCGGCCCCGCGTGGCGGGGACGACGCCGCAGACCAGAGACAAAAGCGTGGATTTCCCCGATCCGCTGGTCCCAAGCAGCAGCACCCGTTCACCGGGCGCGATCTGAAAGGACGGACAGGACAGGGAAAACCCGCCCCGGCCCGGCCAGGCAAAGGCAACATCATCAAGAGCAAGGGCGGGTGGGATCATGGTCACTCTAACGTCAGTTCAGCAACCGAGCGGTTGATCTCAACCGCGCCTGCGCCGGTTGCGGTGACATAATGCGCCTCGATCTTCTGCGCGTTTTCAAAGCGCTCAAAGAAGGGGAAGCCAATGGTGCCGAGGTCTTCGGGCTGAACACAGGCAAAGATGTAGCGCGCGTGAAATTCGCTATGTGCGGCCGCCTCTGCATGATCGTGATCCTCGCCCTCGTCATGCATATGTTCATCCATATGTTCATCGGTCGCCTCGTCGTGATCTTTGTCGTGACCTTCGTCGTGATCGTCATCGTCGTCGTGATCGCGCCCACCCGCGTGAAGATGGGCCAGCACTTCGGTCAACCGGCACCCCGCAGCCTTTGGCAGCGCAATAACGTTTTCAGGCAGCAACATCGTGCGGATCGCCGCCTCCACTTTGTCCTTATCCGCATCTGTGCTGGCGGCGTATTCGAAACCGACAATATCCATGCCGGGCGACATAAGGTTTATCTCGATGATCTCGCCCTCGATGGCAAGCTCAAGCGTGCTGAGGCCATGGACATGGGCGTCCATCTCGCGGGTCTCTTGCGCCAAAAGCGGCGCGGCGGTGAGGGAGGCCAGAAGGGCAAAGCGGATCGGTTTCATAAGAAATCCTTTCGGTGTCATATAAGTCAAAGTTTGAGGGTCACTGCAACACAGACGCGATGCGGCGTTTGGGCAGAGTTGGGTTTGCGCACCAAAACGCGCAACACTGACGGGCGCTGTCTGACGCTGAAGCGTGTCATGTGGTGCTGTCCTGATCTGTGACGCGGGCGGTGGCCTTGGGGGGCGCAAAGGGAAAGGCGCTGTCGCGGGCGAGGGTCTTTTGTTCGGCGTGATCAAGGCGCGCCAATATCTGTGCAAACCCTTCGCCGCGCGCCTGCGCCCGCCGCAGGATTTTGCGACAGGATGCGGGCGACCAAGGCAATGCGGCCTCTGACAACCACGCACGCACGGGGGCGGGTAAAGTGTCATAGGCGCGCATCGGGTCTTCGCTGCGCCGTTTGGGTTTGAGGCCCGTGCGGCCCCGGTTCGTCGCCCTCATCGCGCCGCCTCCGGGGCCTCTGGCCAATGGCGAAGACAGCTCATGCCACCGCCTCGCGTCGCCAAACGGGAAAGGGATCGGGCAAATCGGGCAGTGCATCGGGACCGGAGGCCAGATGTTCAGGCACAAGGCAGGCGTCCAGACGCGCCTTGAGCGCGGGCCAGTCGATCCCCGAGCCGATAAAGACGATCTCCTGCCTGCGGTCGCCCCAGGGCTCGGCCCAATGCGCGGCCATATAGTCGCGCGCACCCTCATGATTCGGCCAGCGGTCCTTTGGCACTGCGGCCCACCATGTGCCCAGCGGCTTGACCGAAGACAGAGCCCCCGCAAGCGAAAATTCCGCCACCCAATCGGGCTGTGTCGCGATCCAGAAATGCCCCTTGGCGCGGATGACACCACTCATTTCACCATTCAACACGGCCATGATTTTCTCCGGTTCAAACGGACGGCGGGCGCGGTAGACATGGCTGGTGACGCCGTATTCTTCGGTCTCGGGCACATGATCGGCAAAGCCGTAAAGCTCCTTGGCCCACATCGGATGCTCATGCGCTTTGTCAAAATCGAACAGCCCGGTGTCGAGGATCGCCTCCGTGGGCACCACGCTGTGACTGGTCTCGATGATCCGCGCATCGGCGTTCAGGCTACGGATGATCTTGCGCGCCGCGATCACCTGATGCGGTTCGGCGTCACCGACCTTGTTGAGGATCACCACATCGGCAAATTCGATCTGTTCGACCAAAAGATTGACCAGTGTGCGCTCGTCTTCGTCGCCCAACGTCTCGCCCCGGTCGCGCAGGAAATCATGGCTGGAATAATCCCGCAACAGGTTCACCGCATCGACCACGGTCACCATCGTGTCGAGGCGCGACACATCCGACAGGCTCTGGCCCGCCTCATCGCGAAAATCAAACGTCGCGGCCACGGGCAGAGGTTCGGAAATCCCGGTCGACTCGATCAATAGATAATCAAACCGACCATCCTCGGCCAACCGCCGCACCTCTTGCAAAAGATCGTCACGCAGGGTGCAGCAGATACAGCCGTTCGACATCTCGACCAATGTTTCATCCGTATGGCTGAGGTTCGCCCCACCCTCGCGCACCAGATCGGCGTCGATGTTGATCTCTGACATGTCGTTGACGATCACCGCCACACGCCGCCCCTCGCGGTTGTTCAGCACGCGGTTCAAAAGCGTGGTCTTCCCTGCGCCCAGAAAGCCGGACAAAACAGTGACAGGAAGGCGGGTATCGGTCATGGGGTGACCTCCAGGGGTGTGACAAGACCGGGAAACAGCAGCGAGGCATGGCAGCCCGTGCCCGCCTGCGCGCCATCCGCAAGGGCGAAGTTGATATTGGGCATCGGACGGGCAAGATCGCCTGCGGCAAACACGCCCGGCACGCTGGTCTGGGCCATTGCGCCAACCTTGACGAACGGCCCCATCGGCCCGTCGGCCAAGGCGCAGCCGAGCTGTTCTGCCGGGCTGGCCGCCAAGCTTGTCCGGGGGCCGACAAACAGCGCCGCAAAGCGCGCGGCCCTGCCACCGCTCAGGCTGAGGTCGATGCCCGTGTCATCGGCGGTTGCGGCCTCCAGCGTTCTGGTCTCGATCTGAACCCCTGCCGTGGCCAGTGCGTCGAGGTCAAGCCCCGCCATGCCACCGGTGATCAGGGTGACCTGCGCACTCCAATCGGCCCGCAACATCAAGGCCTGATGTGCGCTCATCGGATGTGTGGCGAGAACGGCCAGCGCTGCGCCCTTGACCTCGTAGCCGTGGCAATAGGGACAGTGCAGCACGGTCTGCCCCCATGCCTGTGCGAGACCGGGGATGTCCGGTAAAATATCGCGCACGCCATGGGCCAGAATGATGCGTTTTGCGGCACTTTTTTCGCCATCCGCAAGCGTCACCGAAAACGCGCCATCTCCGCCATGGATTGCCGTCACCGTGCCGCTGCGCTGCGTGACGCTCGGATAGGCCCTCAGGTCGGCTCGGAACCGTTCAAGGATTGCACTGGGCGAGAGACCGTCCCACCCCGCCACACCATGCGCGGCGGATGAGCTTTGGTTGCGCGGTGCCCCGGCGTCGATCACTGTGACGGATCGGCTGGCGCGCCCAAGTTGAAGCGCTGCGGTCAATCCCGCGAAGCTGCCGCCAATGATAACTGCATCTTGCATTTGATACCTTTCGTCATGCGCGCCGCTGCTTTGACAGGGCGCGGTGCTTTTGGGGTGGTGGGAGGTGCAAATATGTAATCACATCACATTAGATTGCCCTGAAAAGACAGATCAGCGCGGCATGTGGGCGAGACTGTGGGCAAGACGGTGGGCGAGACTGTGGGTCCGGGCATCGTTGATTCCATGTTACTTTATAACGCACACTCTGATTATACAAAATGTAATAACATTACAATAGACGCTCAAACGAACATGGCTTTTTACCCCATCGAGCCCATTGTACCGTATGCTGCGCCAGACACGGATGTCTGCTATGCGCAGATAGTGACATTTGCAAAGTCTTAGGGATCTGCCAGACTTGCAGCGGTCCAATGCTGCACGAGCAATGGAAGGAGCAGACCTTCGCCGCACATGCAGGCACCAAGCATCATCGAATGGAAGGGATGTGGACCATGGTCGAAGCTCCATGCACCGTGGCCCTCAAGATATCCGAACGGAATAGGGAGACGTGAGACGAAATATGACTTATTTCTTCTTCAAGGACATTGATCGGAGGCGGGATGGGTATACCAGCGAGGATTCGGCAGTTAGCCTTACGGCATGTCATTCAGGCGGCATTAGCGAAACCATTTAAAGGGATGATACCGCTCGCGGGTGACGAGGCTCTGAAGAACGACACCTATCTGGTCTACATGCTCGACAGCGCGGGCGAGGCAAGGCTCCTCGTCGTCGACCTCGTGGATGATCAGGTGAGAGGGAAGTGGTCGCTCGACGGTCAGAATTTCACTGAGGAACGATCCCTCGACATTAGCGAACTGGCAGAGTTCCAGCCATGGGTCCAGCACTACTATCGAGGCTGGACCTTTTACACAATCGGCCTTCCGAAGTTCTTTCTTTACCGATGGAGCTGCCGGCCCTGGATACGGGTGACATTCGACCGATATCTGCAATCGCGCTTCAACAAGCGCAAGCTGACTCGTCATGATCGAATGAAGGTGCTGCGCTACATTCTTTCAGAGACGGTCAAGAATCGAGCCTTCCAGACACATCCGACCAGCTTGCTGACCCACTTCTATACGGTTCGCTGGGTTCATCGGTCTGATAAAGAAGAACTGATGACCTACTACACGCTCCTTCTGGATTCGATGAAGGAGGCGCAAGATCTCGAAACGACGCAGCACCATGGTTACAAGCTCAGACCGCAGGCGCTGAACACGGTCACCAGCTTCGAGCTCGAAGAACAGCGTCATGCTGACAATAGAAATACGCAAAACCGTATCTTCTGGCTGACGGCAGTTCTGATGGTTGTCGGGATTGTGCAAGCCGGGGCGGTAGCTTACGATACGTGGTGGAAGTAGTCGAATACATTCACCACAACCAATACCAATGGCAGCTTTCGGGAAACTATCGGGTGCCTTCGCGCCTGCAGCACGGTCATCGCTGCACCGTGCATGAAGGTCGGGATTGGGCTGGCTGCCGTCATTGGCCTATGCGAAGCGAAAGCCCGCTCAGTCCCGCATTGCCGACACACCTACATGGCGCAGCGAAAGACTGCTTTCGATGCCGGTTCCGAGGGCAGAGACAAAGCCACTGACGCAAAAGGCAGAACTTTGTGATGTTTCTCAGATGTGTGCCCGCGACAAGCCCTATGAGACATGCTGGCGATCCACCAGCCAGTCCTGAGCGCCTTGAAGCGTGGCGCGATAGACGGCGGCCCCGATCGCTTCGCCCACCGCCGTGTGCAGGCCAGCATAATCGTCGGTCCCGACAGGTGCGGCGACCGCGATACAATCGGTGCCCGTGCCAGTGGCCAAACCGGTGGCCAAGCCAGTGGCCAAACCGGTGGCCGTGCCGCCAGCGCTCTCAAGCGGCAAGGCGGCGTCAAGAATGGCGGCGGTGCGGGCCTCGGCAATGATCGTGAGCGCCTCGATCAACCCGGCCTGCGACAAACCATGGCTCAGCCGCACCGCGATGTTGATCGTGCCCCAGGCATCGTGAGGCCGCACCACGCGCATCCCCACACGTTCGGCATTGGACAGGCCAACCGTGACCACACAGGTGGCGCACATGCCGTCCACCTCGACCTCGGATTTTTGAAAACGGCGCACATCGCGCGAGGTCAAAAAAGCCACGGCGTCTTGCGCGCCAAGCCCGGCCAACTCACCGCAAAGCCATGCGCGCGCATCCAGCGTTTCGCTCAGATCGGCGTTGCGCACCTCGCGCCACAGGATGCGCCGCGCGGTGACAAACCCCGGACGGTTCAGCGCCCAACTGAGCACCTGCATGTCCTGCCCAAGATCGAAAGACAGCCAAGGCCGGTTCAGGGCGACAGTCATTCCAGCACCTCCAGCGGCTGAAAAACGGCACCTTGAGGCGTGGTTTCAAACCAAGCCGAGATGCCGAATGTGTCGCGCAAAAGCGCAGGCGTCAGCACCGAGGTCGGCGCGCCATCGGCGACGATGCGGCCCTGATCCAACACAATCAGCCGCGTGCAATGACGCACCCCAAGACCCAGATCATGCAGGGACACGATCACCGCCTGACCTTCGGCGGCAAGCGATGCAAACGTGCGCATGGTCGAGATTTGATGCGCCGGGTCCAGCCCGGCAATCGGCTCGTCCGCCATCAAAAGCGGCGCGTCTTGCGCCAGAGCGCGCGCCATCAGCACACGGGCCTGTTCGCCGCCCGACAATGCGGTGGCGATACGGTGGCGGAACTCTTGCAACCCCATCCGCTTAAGCGCCCGATCCACCGCCGCGCGGTCCTCGGCACTGGCGCGTTGCCCCGGTGCCAGATGCGGCGTGCGGCCCAGCGCCACCAGCGTTTCAACCGACACCGGCCAAGCAATCTCGCGCGTTTGCGGCATCCACGCGGCGGCGCGCCCCCGCGCCCGCGGCGACAGTTGCGCCAAAGACGAGCGGCCCTGATGCGGCACAAGGCCCAAAATGGCGCGCATAAGCGTGGTCTTGCCCGCGCCATTCGGCCCGATCAACCCAACGACCTCGCCCTTGTCCACAGTCAGGGAGACGTCTTGCAACACCGACCTGCCGCCAAGCGAAACGGCAAGTCCTTTGACGGAAAGCAACGTCATAGCCCCCTCCGCGTGCGATAGATCAAATGCAGAAACAGCGGCGCGCCGACCAGTGCCGTCACCACGCCAAGTTTCAGATCGCGCATGGGCAAAATCACCCGCACAGCGATATCCGCCGCCAGGAGCATCACCGCGCCACCAAGGGCTGAGGCCCAAAGAAGCCGCCCCGGACGAGCGCCGACCCAGCCACGTAGCATGTGCGGCACCACAAGGCCGATAAACCCAATCGCGCCCGCCACGGCGGTGGAGGCCCCGACCACACAGGCCGTGCCAAGCACCAACAACAGGCGCAATTGGGCAAGGTTGATCCCCATCGCCTGCGCCGCATCTTCGCCCAATGTGAGCGCATCAAGCCCCCGGCGCATCAGCGCCAACATCCCCAGCCCCACGACGATCAGCGGCAGTACCAGCCAGACATGGGTCATCGAACGATCGGCCAGCGACCCCATCATCCAGAACACGATGTCATTGGCCGCGAAAGGATTGGGCGACAGGTTCAAAACCAAGGAGGTCAAAGCCCCGGCGAGGGCCGAAATCGCAATGCCCGCAAGGATCAGCGTCAGCGATCCGCCGCGTGGCCCCGCCAGCATCAGCACCAGGACCACGCCGACCAACGCGCCCACCAATGCCGAAACCGGCAGCGCCAAGGTGGTGGTGGCCGCGATGCCGGTTTGGATCGCGATCACCGCCCCCAAAGCCGCCGATCCTGACACGCCGATCAGCCCCGGATCGGCCAGAGGGTTGCGCAGATAGCCCTGCATCGCCGCCCCCGACATTCCAAGCGCCGCCCCGATCATCAGCGCCAAAAGCGCGCGCGGCAGGCGGATTTCGCGCATCACCAGCGTCATGGGGCCGTCACCGCCAAAGATCAGCGCGCGCAGACTGTCCAGCGGCGCAATGCCTGCCGGGCCGATCATCAAGGCCACGCCAAACAGCGTCCCCATCAGGATCAAAAGGATCACATAGAGGCGCATCAATCCTCTCCGTTTGTCAGCGTATGGCGCAGGCTTACCATCTGCGCGACCGCACGCAAAACATAAGGTGTGCCACAGACCCAATCGCTATCGGACACGCTGCCTTCTGCGCGACGGTCTTGGGTGGCGCGCAGGGCCGGATGGCTCAGGATATCCTCGGCGCGCGAGCCGCCCGGATAGGATCGGCTGGTGATCACCGCTTCGGGGGCTTTCATCACCAACACCTCAAGCGGCATGTTGGCGCCCCAGGCATAAGCGGCCTCATTGGCCAGATTGGTGAACCCTGCCGTGGCCAAAATTTGCCCCGACAGGCTTTGCGCCCCTGAGGTGTAGCCATTGGCCTCATAGAGCACGGCAGTGGGGCTGCGCCCGCTTTCCTGCTGAAAGGCTTTCAAATCCGCCTCATAGGTCGCGATGATCTGTGCGGCCTTGTCCTGTTGGCCCAAAACATCGCCCATCCGCGTGATCTGTGCGGGCACGTCGTCGAGTGCGGTGACAGGCGCGAAAATCTCGACCTGGACCCCCAGACGTTGCAACAAGGCGACGGTGGCGCGGGAGGTATACGCCCCCGCGACCACCAGATCGGGCTGCATCAGGTAAATCTCTTCGGCCTGCCCACGATTGGCGGGATAGGATGCGGCCTCCTCCGCCATCGCGGAAGAGCGCGGATCGGAGGCCAAGAACGACACCGACCTCAATTGCCCCGGAGCCGCCAGCATCATCGCAAGCTGATCGGTGCACAGGTTCATTGAGACAACGCGCGCGGGCATCTCTGCACGCGCCATGACGGGGGCAAGGACGGGGGCACTGCACACCAGCACCCCCGACAGAACGAGACCAAGGGCGGACCTAGAACTGTGCATTGAGCCCGACATAAACGGCGCGACCCCGCGTGGCATAGCCCCAGACCTCGGTGGCATCCGCATCAAAGAGATTTTCGACCCGCCCGGTGAGTTGCACACGATCTGTCAGATCATAGTGCGCCGCCAGATTGACGGTGGTGGAGCTGGGCAGTTTGACCGTTTGATAGCTCCCCCAGAACTGCGTGTCGTAATTGCCCGCAACATGGCGCAGATCGGCCGAAACCGAACCACGCCCACCAAAGGCGTCCAGCGTGCCGCCAAGTGTCAACTCATGGCGCGGACGGCGAATCTCGACGGTTTTGTCGGGGTTTTTGGCCTCAAGATAGGTGTAGCCAAGACGCAGAGACAGCGCATCGGTGGCGTCAAGCACGCCTGCGATCTCAACGCCGCGTCGATCGCTGTTCCCGGTCTGGTTGATAAAGGTGCGCCCCGAATCGGTGCTGACAGAGGTAATTTCATCCGTCAGGCGCTCTTTAAACAGGGTCACATCCACTGTCCCCCGGTCGCCAAAAATCGGCAGCTCGACACCGAGATCATAGCTGAGATTGCGCTCCGGTTGCAGGTCCGGGTTCCCGGTGTAGCCAAAGGCATCGGCATAGAGTTCGAAATAGGTGGGGTTCACCACGCCCTCGCCCGCAGAGCCATGCAGCCGCACACCGTTGTCCATGAGATAGGACAGGCCGAGATTCCATGTTGTCGCATCCTTGAACACGTCGTTGTCGTCAAACCGCGCCCCGGCCTGAACATCAAGCCCCGAGGCAAAGCTACCGCGATATTCGAGTGCCACGGATGTCGCCGCGCGGCCATAGGTCGGGTTGGAACTGCTGTCATCCTCACGATGTTCCAACAATAGGTTCAGAAGCTGATCCGCCTGATCCACCGCGCCGTCGAGGCCATAGCTGAGCCGGTATTTTACCGCATCTGTGGTGGTTTTGGTGGTGGCTCCGCCATTGTTTTTCAACCTGTTTTGCGTCGTTTCAACAGCCAGACGGTGGGTCAATCGCCCCTCCCTCATGCTATATTCACCAAAGACGCCAGCCGTCAGCTCATCACGATTGGCATACTGCGTTGGATCATCCATCATATAGCTGTCCGCATCGCTCGCCAGCCAGTTTGCACTGTCATACTCGTAACGTTCTTCAGAACGGCGTAGAGTGAACCCCAGTTTCAATTCATCCGTCGCCTGATAATCGCCCGACAGGATCGCGGTGGAGCGCGTCAGCCCGTCCTTTTCCCCACCATCGCCCGATTGGTCAAAGCCCGGATCATCCATGTGCGACAGTGCCAAAGACACACCGCCCTGCGCATCCCGCCGTGCCACAAAGGTGCTCGCGGTGGTGCCGGAGCCAACCTCAAGACTGCCATTCAGTGTCGTGCCCTCCGTGCCTTTGCGGGTGATGATGTTGATCACCCCGGCGGAGGCGTTTGAGCCGTAATAGACCGATTGCGGCCCGCGCAGCACCTCTATGCGCTCGATATTGGCGGTTTCCAGACCGCTGAACGTATATTCCCCATTCCCCCCGGCGGCGGCGATGCCGTCGATCAGGACCAGCGTGTGGTTGGCCTCGCCGCCGCGGATGCGGACTTGGGTGTCACTTGTGCCAGTGCCGTTGACCGATACGCCGGGCAAAGCACGCAGGGCATCCTGCACCGTGGTGATGCCGCGCTCTTTGATGTCTTCTGCGGTCACGACACTGACGGCGCGGCCAAATTTTTCGGCAGCGATCGGGGACAACCCGCCGGTGACGATGATCTCATCCAAAACGAATGTCTCCTGCGCGACACCCGGCGCGGAAATCACACAAAGGCCGGCGGATGCGACCAGAAAAGTAAAGCGATTCATGTATAACCCTCGAAAACGACCCTTTGAGGTCGCGGATTTGAACAAATGCCAGTCGAGGGAAAGTGACCCCCCGCAGACGGTGAAATCACCACATGCGGAACGTCCGCAGCCCGGCACGCCCCACGCGTCCGAACAGGGTGAGCACCTTGGCAGGTCTCCTGACTCACGGGTCATCGCTTGGCCGAACCTTCCCGTCGCCCAATGTGCGACAGTGGCATTTTCCGGCTTCGCTCTCCGCCTACAGTTGCGGGGGCAGTTGTGGACTTGGCACCCATTGGGTGAACCGAACCACATTCCCTTTTAACCGGACGGCGAACCGCCCGGACCAAAGCGGGTTCGTCCTAATGGGAATCATCGGCGCTGTGAAGTCTAAAAACAACGACCCCCCGTCCCGGCCAGAGATCTCTGCCCTGCCTGTGGACGCGTGCGCATCCTTCGCCAATCGGAAAATCGCCCTTGGTTCAGCGCGTTGTGGCCAGTGGGTTGAAACAGGCAAAGGCGCGCCCGGTCTCATCGGTGGTCAGCGCCGGTTTCTCGGCGCGACACCGATCCGTTGCAAAGCCACAGCGCTCGTTGAACGCACAGCCCAAAGGCGGCGACAACGGATCGGGCAATTCGGTGGCCGCAGTCTCGGGCGCCACAATCGGGCGACCGACCTCGGGGGCACTTGCGGCCAGAAGCGCGGTGTAGGGGTGGCGTGCATTGGCAAAAATCTCGCGCGCGGACCCCACTTCGACAATCGCTCCGAAATACAACACCGCGATGCGATCGCTGACCGCTTCGACCACCGCCAAATCATGGCTGATGAACAGATAGGTCAGGCCGAACGCCTCCTTGAGGTCCGCCAACAGGTTCAAAACCTGCGCCTGCACCGATACGTCAAGCGCCGAGACCGGTTCGTCCAGGATCAAGATCCGCGCTTGGGCCGCCAAGGCGCGGGCAATGCCGATCCGTTGCGCCTGACCGCCGGAAAACTCATGCGGATAGCGATCAAGAAACTCCTCGCGCAGGTTCACGGCGGCGAAAATCTCGCGGATGCGGGCGGCACGGGTGGCTTTGTCCATGTGATGCAACCGCCGCAGGGGCACCTCCATGATCTGCCGGATGGTCTTGCGCGGATTGAGGCTGCTGATCGGGTCTTGGAACACATATTGGATGCGCTTGCCAAAGCGTGCGGGATCGGCATTGTCCAAAACCGCCCCTTCGATTTCAATCTGGCCGGTGGTGGGCGGCAAAAGGCCCACAAGCATTTTTGCCAGTGTGGATTTGCCACAGCCAGACTCGCCCACGATCCCCAAGGTCTCCCCGGTTGTCACGGTCAAATCCAGCGGCTGCACCGCATGAACCATCGCTTTGGGCGGACCAAACAGACGTTTGCCAACCGCAAAGGACTTTGACAGATCGGTCAGTTTCAGGGCCTCACTCATACGATGCGTTCCTGTTTGGTTTCGGGGAAAAGACAGCGGGTCTTGCGGCCCGCCCCCGTTGGCATGAGCGCAATCGCATCCGCGCGGCAGGTGGGATCGGCCTTGTCACAGCGCTCGGCAAAAGCACAGCCCACGGGCAATCTGTCCACAACAGGCGGCAGCCCCGGAATCGCGGCCAGTTTGCGCTGCCCGCCGCCCAAGGTCGGCACACAATCGATCAGGCGGCTGGTGTAGGGGTGGTGCGGGTTGCGCAGAACCGCCTCGGTCGGACCTTCCTCAACGATCTGGCCTGCGTACATCACCGCCACACGGTCGCACAATTGGCCGACAACACCGAAATCATGGGTGATGAAAATGATCGCCAAGCCACGCTCGCGCCGCAGGTCGCTGAGCACCGACAGGATTTGCGCCTGCACGGTGACATCAAGCGCAGTGGTTGGTTCGTCCGCGATGATCACGTCGGGGTCATTGGCCAGCGCCATGGCAATCCCAACCCTTTGGCGCATTCCGCCAGACATTTCATAGGGATAGCTGTCGATCCGGCTCTCCGCATTGGGGATACGCACCGATTTGAGCAGATCAATCGCGCGGATGCGAGCCGCCTCTTTCGACAGGGGGTCATGGGTCTGGATCGCTTCGATCAACTGATCGCCAACCTTGTAAAGCGGATGCAATGTCGCCAAAGGGTCCTGAAAAATATAGGCCACACGACGCCCACGCAGAGCGCGCAACACCTCATAAGGCGCACCGATAAGGTCCGTGCCGTCGAAATGCACCGCACCGCCAGTGATCACACCCGGAGGCGAGGCGACAAGCCCCATCACGCTCAGGGCGGTCACCGATTTGCCGGACCCGCTTTCGCCGATGATGCCAAGGCATTCGCCCTGCTCAACATGTAGATCGACGCCACCCACAGCTTTATACACGCGATCACGCACCCGAAACTCCGTGCGCAACCCGACGATATCCAAAAGACTGTCGGTCCGGGCCGTGGGCACAGGGCCGTGACGATCCACAGTGGTGGCAGGCATCGGGCGGCTCAGCGCGCCGGATTTCAACCGCGGATCAAGCGCATCGCGCACGCCGTCGCCTAAAAGATTGATCCCCATCACAATGACCAAAATCATCGCGCCGGGCACAATCGAGGTGTGTGGATGGGTGATCAGCGCCGAACGGGCCTCGCCCAGCATCGACCCCAAATCCGCTTGCGGCGGCTGCGAGCCAAGACCAAGGAACGACAGCCCCGCCGTCTCCAAAATCATCCAGCCCACGGTCGTCGACATGGCGATGACGATGACCGGCAAGACATTGGGCAACACTTCGCTGAGGATGATGTCGCGGTTGCGCATCCCCGACAGCCGCGCCGCATCGACAAATTCCTTATGCGCGATGCCAACGGTGATACCGCGAATGTTACGGGCAAAAAACGGCACATTGACCGCAGCCACCGCGATCAGCGCATTCATCAGGCCCGGCCCAAGAGCGGCCACAATCGCCAGCGCCAGAAGAATATAAGGAAACCCCATCAACATATCGACACCGCGCATGATCACATTATCGGTGCGCCCGCCGTAATAGCCCGCGATGATGCCAATGGCCGAACCGATGGTCGCGGCAATCATCGCGGCGGCCAATCCCATGGCAAGACTCAGGCGGGTGCCCCAGAGCAACCGGCTGAGAAGATCGCGGCCCAAATGGTCGGTGCCCAAAACCGCCCCGGCGCTGAACGGCGGCTGAAACCGATTGGGCGTGTCGATCACATTCGGGTTGGCCAGTGGCAAAAGCGGCGTGATCAGGGCCAAAAGCGCGACACAGCCGATCACGATCAGCCCGACAAGCGCCAATCGGTTACGCGCCAGCAATGTCAAAAAGCCCCTCATGTTTTGATCCTCGGGTCGAGCATGGCCTGCGCCACATCCACCATGATGTTGAACATCACATAACAGGCCGCGATGAACACCACCCCGCCCTGCACCAGCAAAATATCCCGCTTCAGGATGGCATCGACCAACATCCGGCCCACGCCGGGCCATTGGAACACCATCTCGATATAGACCGCGCCAGACAACACAAACCCGGCCTGAATCCCCAAGACCGGAATGATCGACACCATCGCCGCGCGCAACGCATGGCGCCAGATCACGCGCCCTTCGCGCACGCCTTTGGCCCGCGCCGTGCGGATGAAATCCTGTCGCAAAACTTCCAGCATGGCAGAGCGCGCCAGCCGCGCAATCACCCCGGTCGCCACCACCGCCAACGCAAGGGCAGGCATGAACAGGTGATCGAGCAACACCCACAACGTGCGATCGCCATAAATGGGCCACATGCCAGAGACCGGAAACCACCGCAATTGCACCGCAAAGATCAGGATCATCATCATGCCGAGGAAAAACGACGGGATCGAAATCCCCACGAGCACGACAAAGGTGATCGCCTTGTCGGCCCATCCATATTGACGCGCGGCGGACACCACGCCCGCCGCCACGCCCAAGAGCGAACACAACACAAAAGACGTGCCCGCAAGGATCAGCGTGGCCCCGAAACGGTCAAGCACCTCGTCCAAAACCGGACGGTTGAGCGCAAAGCTGCGGCCGAAATCGCCTTGCACCATATGGCCGAGCCAAATGAAATAACGCGGCACCAAGCCCTGATCCAAACCAAGATCACGGTTCAGTTTTTCGACGTTTTCAGGCGTGGCATAAGAGCCAAGGATCGCCGTCGCCGGATCACCGGGGATCATCGCCATGATCAAAAACACGATCACGCTGATGCCCAAAAGCACCGGGATCGCCGAGACGAGCCGTTTGAGAATATATCCGGTCATGTGATCGTCCCCTCACTGTGGCGCGACCCCGCAAGAGATCGCGCCGCCTGCCCTCAATTTTTGGTCACATCATCCAAAAGCAGGAAGAACGAAGGCTGCAAAGCAAAGCCCTCAACGCGATCAGAGGTGACTGCGTTTTGTTTCCAGTTGGCCACGAACACCCAAGGCGCGTCGTCTTGCACGATCACCTGCATCTCTTGATAGAGCCGCGCGCGTTCGTCCTGATCGGTCTCGACACGGGCCGCATCAAGCAAGGCGTCCACTTCGGGGTTGGAATAATAGCCGGAGTTGAACCCGCCCTTGTCGGGCCAGGCTTCGGTGCGCAACGCGAGGAAGGGCAGCGTGTCCGGATCATTGGTCATCCATGCCATTTCCGCCATATCCGCCTTGCCTTCAAGGCCGGGGTTCACATTGCCCAGGAAGGTGTTCCACTCGTAGGTTTCGATTTTCACGTCGAGCCCCACGGCCTCCAGATCGGCCTGAATCGCGGTGCCCATGGCGACAGGGTCCAACATGCCAGAGCCGCCTTCGGTGACATAGAATGTCAGCTCCGCGCCTTCGGCCCCCGCCTCTTTGAGCAAGGCCTGCGCCCGCGCGGGATCATAGGGATAGGGATCGAGATCGGCATTATACGCCCAGGCAAACGCGGGCGGCGTTGGGCCCGCTGCGACCTCTGCCGTGCCTTCAAGCACGTCATTGACGATCGCCTCTTTGTTGATCGCATAGTTCGCCGCCTGACGCACGCGCTTGTCGGCAAAGGGGCCTTCTTTGGCATTGAGGATCAGGAACCAGACATGCGGCCCCGCCTGTTCATAGACGGTATAGGCGTCGCTTTGAAACTCGCTCAGTGCCACGGGCGGCACTTCGACCATAAGATCAATCCCGCCTGCGAGCATCTCGGCCGAACGGGTGTTGGCATCGGTGATCGGGCGGAACACCACGGTTTCAAGCTTGGGTGCGCCGTCCCAGTATTCGGGGTTGGCCTGCACGACGACGGCCTCGTTGCTGCGCCATTCGCCAAAGGAAAACGCCCCCGTGCCCGACGGATGACGACCAAAATCGACACCATATTCCATGACCGCAGCGGGCGAGACAATCAGGCCGGTTGGATAGGCGAGGTTGGACAAAAATGGCGCGTAGGGGGCGTTGAGCGTGAAGGCCACCGTCAGGGGATCAATCACATCAACGCTCTCGACCGCCGAAAAGAAGAACGCAAGCGGGAACGGGCCGGTGTTGTGATAGGGGTGATCCTCCTTCAACATCCGCTCAAAATTGAACTTCACGGCCTCTGCGTCGAAGGCGCTACCATCATGGAACATCACGCCCTCACGCAGGGTGAAGGTGTAGACCGTGCCATCCTCGGAAATCGTCCAGTCGGTGGCCAAGGCGGGTTCAACCTCAAGCGTGCCGTCTTTGTAGCGCACCAAGCCGTCATACATGTTCATCAGGATGCGGAAATCATTGACCGCCGTCACCGCCGCCGGATCAAGCGCCTGCGGCTCCGCGATTTGACCGACGATCAGCACATTCTCGGGCGTTTGCGCCTGTGCGCCGCCCAGCGACAGCATCAGCGCCGCGGCCGCAGTCGCCGCGAACAAGGCGCGACGTGAAGGGGCTCGGAAAGTCATGGGATATCCTCTCTGTTGCATTCTATTTATAATGATTAATTGCATTTGGACAAATTCTCATGATAAATTCAAGGCAAATGTGTTAGAGGTCGCACCATGACATTTTCCATTCTCACATATGACGAAAAAACAGGCGTTTACGCAGGGGCCGCCGCGACGGGCAGCCTGTGCGTTGGGGGCTGGGTGTTGCGGGGCGACATCGAATCGGGGCTTTGCGCCTCTCAAGGCACCGCGCCCAGTACGTTCTGGCGCGACGATGCCATGCGCCAATTATACGCCGGAGCGGCCGCCACCGATGTGGTCGCATCGCTGACCGCGGCGGACACAGGCCGCGATCATCGTCAACTCTCTGTGCTGGACCGCTCCGGCGACACGGCGGGATTCACCGGGGCTGAAAGCGTTGCCTTTGCCGATGTCATCGCCACCCCAAACCTGATTGTGGCCGGGAACATGATCCAATCACGCGCTGTCTTAGAGGCGATGGCCGAAAGTTTCCGAAACAGCACCGGCACCCCCGCCACCCGGCTTTTGTCCGCCCTGCGCACAGCCGAAGCCGCAGGCAGCGACGTACGCGGATTGCAATCCGCCGCCCTCTTGATCCTCAACCCGTTGGCCCCGCCAATCGACCTTAGGATTGATCAAAGCGACACGCCGCTGGACGATCTCGCAGCCCTTGCCAACAAGGTCAGCCAGCCGCCCTATGCGCATTGGTTGGGGGAAGTCCCGGTCAAAACCGACCGAACGCGTGCGCCGGTCGGCCCTGTCGCGCCCGCGCCGATCACGTAGAAAACAGGCCTGAAGCATTTCGCGAAACCCTGAGACACAGATTTTACGAAAGGTGATTTTTTCGAAAGATTTCAGGGTGTTGGAGTTTCGGCCATAAACTCGCGGGTGATCCGCATTTCCTGAGCGTTCATCATCGTTTCAGCACCCTTCATATGCGACAGCATGATCGCGCGCGCGCCCGGACCGTCGCCGCGCTCCAAGGCATCGACAAGTTCAATTTGGTGACGCCGCCCCCGTTCCCATAGCTCTTTGTTGGGCGCGGCATATAACCGTCGATAAACCGTCAAATCCGCCAAAATCCGCGCCATGAAAGCGATGACAAAGCCCAACAAGTCATTGTCCGAAGCCTCCGCAAGCCGCGCATGAAAGGCCAGCGAAGAGATGTGCTGTTGCTTTTCCTCTTCGGGCGAACGCGCGGGTTCAGGGTACTGATGCGCCATCTCGCGCAATTCCGCCAAAGTGCTGTCATCCAAATGGCCCGCAAGATTGGCCACCATTTCCGGCTCCAACAATTTGCGGATTTGGTAGATGTCAGACAGGGACAGATCCTTGAAGTAAAAGTAATTGCCGAGCAAAGACATGGCGCGATCCTTGCTCACCTCGCCCACCGAACTGCCGCCGCCGGGACCGGTCTTGGTGACGATCAACCCCTGCGCTTCAAGGATGCGCATCGCTTCGCGCACCGTGCCTTTTGACACTTTGAATTGCGCGATCATTTCGGCCTCGTTGGGTAACTTGTCGCCTTTGCGCAAATCGCGTTCGACCACCCAACGCTTGATCTGATCAGCGACCTGAACAGGACGCGACCGTTTAAGCGCGCGCGGTGCATCGGTGACTTTCGGATCGGTGACTTTCGGGCTGATCGGAGGGGCTGTATTTTTCATCATGATAATTTTCTAACCGAGGCGGCAGGGCTTGGGTAGAGCCTAATTCATCATAATAAATCTAAGCGCGCTCATGCGGGGGCCGCTGGCCCAACACCGACAGGGGCCTCGTTCAATTGCGCCTCTCACTCAGCCGCACCCGTGACGTCGCGCCTTTGCGTCCCAATAGGTCTTGAGCAGATATTTCGTCGTCGGCGCGTTCATTTTTTTGCGGGCATTAGACAGGTGCATGTCGACGGTGACGGGTTTGATCCCAAGCTCCATTGCAATCGCCTTGATCCGCAATCCCGCGCTGAGAAGATCAAGGCATTGGGTCTCGCGCGGACTCAGAACAACGGTCGGGCCATCTGTGGCAAGCCGACCACTCAGCCCAAACAGCACAGACTTGATCTGTGCGAGATGCGCCCTCTTGATCGCCTCGACCTCATGCATCGACTGGCTGGAGCCAAGGTTCCAGCCTTCGGGTCTGCGCGTCGTGGGATAGCGTGTCGCCACAGAAAACCCGGCGTTGAACCCCACATCGCCCGCCGCCGCGATCAGGTCTTTTTGCCGCCCGGTCAGATACGCGTATTGATCCATATGGGCTTTGCCGGTGTCAACAGGAACGGGCGAGGACAGGCAATACTGTAAGAAGGGATCGTCCTGCGCGTAGCCATTGCCCACATAAAAGCTCTGAAACCTGTCCGGCATCGTTGTGCGCACACTGGGCCCGTCTGCCACGCCGTTCTGGGCAATGTAGATGACGCGATCAAATCCCAGATGATCGAGATAGCGCCGAATGGCGCCCCAACAGGTCTCGGGACACGCACCTGTGGCAAGCAGATGGTAGATATCTTCGACATGCATCGCGAGACCTATGGAAAACCATACATTGAAATAAAGCGGGAGAGCGGGTCTGTTTCAAGGACATTTTGGTGTCACAAGTCACGAATCGTTCAAAGGACTTTAAAATGCGCACAGCGTTTAAGGGGCTGATGGCCTCTCTCCTCTTGTCGCTCCCGGTGATGGCATCGGCTCAGGAAACGGCTCAGGACAGGGCCTCGGTGCTGATCCTGGACGCCTCCGGTTCGATGTGGTCGCAATTGGACGATGGCACCTCCCGGATCGAAGTGGCACGCGATGTGTTGAGCGATTTTTTGGCGGCGCGTGATCCGGCACAGCCTTTGGGTGTCATCGCCTATGGTCACACCCGCAAAGGCGATTGTACGGACATCGAAGTGCTGGCCCCGGTCGGGCGACAAGACCCTGCGGGCTTGGGCGCCCGGCTGCGGACGCTGAACCCGCGCGGCAAGACCCCCTTGGCCGACGCCCTGCAACTTGCGGCGACGCAAATCCCGGCGACCAGCGAAGAGGCGGATATCGTTCTGGTCACGGACGGGTTGGAAACCTGTGGTGGCAATGTCTGCGCGGTCGCGTCCGGTTTGGCCGCGATGGGCATCCCTGTGCGCGCGCATGTGGTGGGGTTTGGCCTGACCGAGACCGAAATGGCCCAGATCGCCTGCGTCGCCGACACCACGGGCGGGCTTATGCTGTCGACCCAATCCGGCGCCGAACTGGCCGACGCGTTGATCCGCACCACGGCTCCCGTTGTCGTCGATGACCTGCCCGCGGATCATGCGACGCTCAATCTCACCATCCGCGCCGACAGTGCCGGACGCCCGGACCGCGTGCAATTCAGTGCCGAAAACCTGGCAACCGGGGCCATCAGCGCCGTTGGCACCTTGGATTTCACCCAAGCGGCGGCTCTGCCCGTGGACCTGATCGCCAGTGACTACCGGATCATCGCCGATGCGGGCGAGATGGGCCATGGCGAGGTCGTCGTGCCCGTGGCCGCCGGGGACAACCGCACCGTTTATGTGCCGTTTCAGGGCCTGTTGCCCACACTCGACATGCCCGCTCCGACAGGCGCGTTTCGGGCGGGGGTCAATGCGCTGTTGCCCTACCGTGTGCGTCAGGAAGGCTTGGCCACCGGCGGTGGTGATTTCATCCTCTCGCTGTTGCCTCTGGATGCCGCCACCACAACGGATCGGCGCTATGATTATGCGAGCCAAGACAGCACCCTTGGCGGCCATGTCGGGGCGTTTCGTGCGCCGCCGGAACCGGGCGATTATCTTTTGACCTTCAGTCGCAACGCCGACCTGCCGATAGACGCGGTGATGAAAACCTTTGTCGTGACCTTTGTGGAGCGCCCGGACGTCACATTGACCGCCCCGCCCGCCGTGGAACCGGGGGCCGACATTCCGGTGACCATCGCGGGCGGCATGGGCAGTGACGATTGGCTTGAAATTCGGCTGAACGACCAACGCCTGTCTTGGGACAACACGGTCACCCTGGCCGAGTTTTTCGACAATCGCTATGGCCCTGCCAAGCCGCTTTTGGCACCAACACAGCCGGGTGAATATGAGCTGGTCTATATTTTTGGCGGCCTAGATGACGCACATCAGGTTGCGGCCCGCCTGCCCTTGACGGTTGGCACTGTGGTGGATTTTGACGAGGAAGCCCGCGCGACAGATATAGGTGCTGCCTCAGACACAAGCACCACCGCACCGACGCCCCAAATGACCGAAGCCGCGCGCTGTGATGACGACACCGGCTGCGGCATGGGCGAGGATGCGCCACACCCCGGATCGGGTGTGGTGCAGGTGGAGATTGCCGCCGACGGGGCGCAGGGTCAGCCCATTGACTGGACGCTCATTCCTATCGGTCGCGCGGGCGAACCCCCCGTCGCCTCGGGGGCCGCCATTGCCGGACCGTGGACCACGGCGCTGGATGAAGGCATTTGGGGGGTCAACGGCTTGGCCGATGGGGCGACATATTTTGGCCAAATCACCGTCAGCGCCAGCGGGCCGGTCTCTTTCGCGATCCCGCGTGACATGCCCATCGAGGTCGAACCGCCCCTCTCAGATGACATCGGATTTACCTGTGACGATGCGGTTCAGTGCAGTTTCGAGGACCCCGAGGCACAGATCATCGGCGTCCTTCCCGCAGGCTGGGTCACCGATGTTCCGACCCGCGAAGCCTATGTGGCAGGCGGGGATCGGGGGCTTGTCCGTATGAGTTTTTTCAACCCTGATGCGCCCGAGAACGCCGTCATCCTGAACCCGCGTCAGTGGTTGGAGACGAACGGTCCCTGCCTTGAGGTCCAGCCCGGCCTACTCTGTCGGTTTGAGCCCGCCAGCGCAGAGACCTTGGCGGCGTTTGACATGCTCAAACTGCTGTTGCGCGATACCGCGCCACGCAACCTGCCCAGCCCGGCCGAAGCGATGGCGAATATCATCTCAGATCTGGCCAAAGAGGACCCCAATGCCGCGCGCGCAATGGAGGCCCTGATGGGCGCAGCGGCGGGGGCAGCGACAAGTGGCAACGGCGCGATGCCGGATATGGGGGACGTTTTGGGCACGCTGGCCACCGGAGGCACGGCGTCACCCACGGCATCACCCACGGCATCACCCTATGTGCCCGGTGAGGTCTTGCGGCGCTGTCCTCTGAAGGCCGCCTGCCCCTTTGAACAGCCCAATGTGCAGATCGCAGGCGTCCTGCCGCCGAGCTGGTCCGTCGAGGTGATGACCCGTCAGGCGGATGGCACCGTCGCCACCTGGTTCACCGACAAAGACCCCGCCGGCAATGCCAAGCGGATCGGGCTGAACCAGAGCGGGGGAGACGGCTGTGTTGCGACCCGTGTCGGAACGCTGTGCGCATTCACGCCCTACATCGCAACCGATGAGATCGGGTTGATCGCCTCCACCTTGGTGCAGGGCGGCGCGGCGGATGTCCGCAACGCCATTGCCGACAAAGTCGATGCGCCAAAACCGATCACCAACCCCGCCGCCCTTGACGCTTTGCTGTCGCAACTGGAAGGAAACTGACCCATGCGTGCCATTCTGACATGTCTTGCGGTGATGGCCGCCGCACCTGCCTTCGCGCAAAGCTGCAATCCGCCGATCCTGACATTTCGCGGCGACACGCTGACCTATGAAACGCCTGCCACGGACGTCTATGCCAGCGGCGGCATGGCGGCCATCGTCGATGAGTATGTCGAAGGCCATGCAGTTTTGATCGACGCAAACGCCCGCACCACGCGAAACATCAATCTGGCCGAGGTGACGCTCGCCGAAGTACAGGTCTTGGTTGGGGCCGAGCGGGTCGCCTTTGTCGGCCCGGCCCGCTGTCGCCCAAATATGCCCGGCCTGCCCGAAGACCTGTTCCCCGAAGGTGAACCCGCCACGCCCAACACGCCCGTGGTTCTGTTCCCGGATGACCCAGAGGGGGGCGGCCCGCGCGATGGTCTTTGGCAGGCCAACATCGGTCCGACCCGCATGGAAGGCTGTCCGCCGATGGTGGCGCAAGCGTTCCCAAACTCGCCCGGCGCGCTGCCGGGGATGACGGGGGACACCCGCCGAATGACGTTTTCCTCCCCTTTTGATCCCAACACATTAGAGATGTCGCACACGATGAAGGCTCGCTGGACCCAAACCGGGAAAAACCGCTGGCAGACCGACGTGTCGCCCGAAGTTTTTGACCAAATCCCACAGGGCGCGGGAGGCGGATCGCGTTTGTCATTGGTGCTGGACGTGGTCCGTCCTGATCTGATCCGTTTTGACCATACGATTGAAATCATCTTGCCCGATGTGGCTGTTGCGACGTTGGGCGTGAGCCCCGAGGGCTGTCGCGTCATTGGCAGCGATACCTGGCAACGGATTGGCGACTGACAGGGGGCTCCATGGACCTTCTGGGCGCGTTGCAACCTGTCTGTGCGCGCCCGGCTTTGCACACACCCCCCGCCCTCCAGCACCCGCACAACAACACTTCTGCGTTGATGACGGCGTCTGGACATAGCCGTGCAAATCGCACCATAGTCCGGCGCAACCGCGCACAAAAATCCGGGGCAAACCCCTTATTCGTTTGATCAAAATATCATCGAATGCCCCGATAGGAGAATGTCATGAAATTCAGGTTTCCCATCGTCATTATTGATGAGGACTTTCGATCCGAAAACACCTCCGGCCTTGGCATCCGCGCCTTGGCGACGGCGATTGAAAGCGAGGGATTTGAGGTCTTGGGCGTCACCAGCTACGGTGATCTGTCACAATTCGCCCAACAACAATCGCGCGCCAGCGCGTTTTTGTTGTCGATTGATGACGAAGAGTTCAGCCCCGGTCCCGATCTTGATCCGGCGGTGTTGAACCTGCGCAATTTCATCGAGGAAGTGCGGTGGAAAAACGCCGATGTGCCGATTTACGTTTATGGCGAAACCAAAACCTCGCGCCATCTGCCCAATGACATCCTGCGCGAATTGCACGGTTTCATTCACGCCTTTGAAGACACGCCGGAATTCGTTGCCCGCCACATCATCCGCGAGGCGAAACAGTACCTCGAAGGCATCCAGCCGCCGTTTTTCAAGGCGCTGTTGGACTATGCCGAAGACGGGTCATACTCATGGCACTGCCCGGGACATTCCGGCGGCGTGGCGTTTTTGAAATCGCCCATCGGCCAGATGTATCACCAGTTCTACGGCGAAAACATGCTGCGCGCGGATGTGTGCAACGCGGTTGAGGAACTTGGTCAGCTCTTGGACCACAACGGGGCGATTGGCGCGTCTGAACGCAACGCCGCGCGCATTTTCAACGCCGATCATTGCTTTTTCGTCACCAATGGCACCTCGACCTCGAATAAAATGGTCTGGCATCACACCGTGGCCCCCGGCGACGTGGTTGTGGTCGACCGCAATTGCCACAAATCCATCCTGCATTCGATCATCATGACCGGGGCCATTCCGGTGTTTTTGAAACCCACGCGCAACCATTACGGCATCATCGGTCCGATCCCGCAATCCGAATTTGAACCCGAAGCGATCAAGGCCAAAATCCGCGCCAACCCGTTGCTTGCGGGCGTTGATGCCGATGCGGTCAAACCCCGGATCATGACACTGACCCAGTCCACCTATGATGGCGTGTTGTACAACACCGAGACCATCAAAGGCCTGCTCGATGGCTATGTCGAGAACCTGCATTTCGATGAGGCCTGGTTGCCCCACGCCGCCTTTCACCCGTTTTACAGCACCTATCACGCAATGGGCCGCAAACGCGAACGCAACCAGCATTCCGTGACCTATGCCACGCAATCCATTCACAAATTGCTGGCGGGCATTTCGCAAGCCAGTCAGGTTTTGGTGCAGGACTCGCTTGATACCAAACTGGATCGGCACCTGTTTAACGAAGCCTATTTGATGCACACCTCGACCAGTCCGCAATATTCGATCATCGCGTCCTGCGATGTGGCGGCGGCGATGATGGAACCTCCGGGAGGCACCGCTTTGGTGGAGGAAAGCATCCTTGAGGCGCTTGATTTCCGCCGCGCCATGCGCAAGGTCGACGCCGAGTTCGGTGAGGGCGACTGGTGGTTTGAGGTCTGGGGCCCCGATGAGATCGGCGACGAGGGCATGGGCGCGACCAAGGATTGGGTGCTCAAACGAACCGACGCCGATGGCGTTCAACCGGTGGACGGCAAAGACGCATGGCATGGCTTTGGCGATATGGCACCGGGTTTCAACATGCTCGACCCGATCAAAGCCACGCTGATCACCCCCGGCCTGAATTTGGATGGGCGGTTTGAAGACACCGGAATCCCGGCCTCAATCGTGTCAAAATACTTGGCCGAACATGGGGTGGTTGTTGAAAAAACCGGGCTTTACAGCTTCTTCATCCTGTTCACCATCGGCATCACCAAAGGCCGTTGGAACACGCTGTTGGCGGCGCTTCAACAGTTCAAAGACGACTATGACCGCAACCAACCCCTGTGGCGCACGATGCCGGAATTTTGCGCCAAGCATCCGCGCTATGAACAAATGGGCCTGCGCGATCTGTGCCAACATGTGCACACGCTTTACGCCAAATATGACGTGGCGATCCTGTCCACCGACATCTATCTGAGCGATCACACCCCGGCGATGACGCCCTCTGATGCCTTCGCCCATATCGCCCAACGCACCACGCAACGCGTGCCGATTGACGATCTCGAAGGCCGCATCACCACCAGCCTGGTCACCCCCTACCCGCCCGGCATTCCGCTTTTGGTTCCGGGCGAGGTGTTCAACAAAAAGATCGTTGATTACCTGAAATTCAACCGCGAATTCGCGCGCGAATGTCCAGGGTTTGAAACCGACATTCATGGTCTGGTGCATGAGATCGGCCCAGACGGCGTGTCGCATTACTTTGCCGATTGCGTGGCGCAGTAAGCGCACTCACTATCCCGCGCCCCTGATTTTGCTTAGGGGCGCGCTTTACCCCGGACAGTTCTCACGCCTGCCATTCCTCAAGCCTGCCAATCCTCAAGCCAGCCAATCCTCGGGCCTGTGCGAGACAGGTCCCGATTGCAACGCGATTGCCAACGCGCTTGCCAACTCTGCGCCTCCCGCGTAAGCCGGAGCGAACCAATCGCATCGACCAAACCCATTGCCATCGGGGGCTTTTTGCTGATCTATCGCCTTCTTCTGACCGCGCTCAGCCCGCTTTTCGCGCTGCTCATGCTGCGCCAACTGCTGCGTGGTCGCGAACGCCTGTCGGATTTGACCGAACGCTTTGGGGCGGATCTGTCCACCCGCCCGACGTCCTGCGCGCCAAAGCTATGGGTCCACGGGGCCTCAAATGGCGAACTCACCGGTGCGCGCGCCCTCATCGAAGAGGCCCTGCGCCGCGCCCCTGGCCTTGAGATTCTGGTCACGACCAACACCGTCACAGCACGTAAAATGGTCCGCGACTGGGCCTTGCCGCGCGTCACCGTCCGGCTCGCCCCTTTCGATCTGCGCCCGGTGTTGCGCCGCTTCATCCGCGCGACACAACCCGCAGCCCTCGTGTCGATCGAAAACGAAATTTGGCCCAATCGCTTTGCCCTATTGGCGCGAAACGCCATCCCGGTGATTGTGGCAGGGGCGCGCATGTCGGATCGCTCCGCCCAGCGTTGGGAAAAAATGACGCCGATTTTTGGCGGCGTCATCCGCCCCACCATCGCCGCCATCACCCGCCTTGCCGCCCAAGACACCGCCTCGGAACAGCGCCTGTTACAGCTGGGCCTGCCGCCCGCAGCCCTTTTGCCCAAAATGAACCTCAAAAGTACGGTCGACATTGACATCTCGCCGCTCAAAAACGCCGACCCCATTGCGGCGCAGTTTGACCGCGCCACCACGGTTTTGGCCGCTTCGACCCATCCGGGCGAAGAGCGCCCCGTGCTTGAGGCCTTTCATGACCTGCGCCAAACCCACCCGCATGCGCGGCTGATTTTAGCGCCGCGTCACCCGGCGCGTGCCGACAGTATCGCAACCGAATTGACCCGCGCCGGGTTTGCCTTTGCCCGCCGCTCGAAAGGCGATACCCTTGGCGATGCGCCCGTCTATCTGGCGGATAGTTTGGGAGAAATGCCATTGTGGTACGGGCTGTGTAGCATCAGCTTCATTGGTGGCTCTTTGATCAATCTCGGCGGTCACACCCCGTTTGAACCGGCCCAATGCGGCACTGCCATCCTGCATGGCCCCTTTGTCTCAAACCATATGTCGGCTTACCGGGCTTTGGACACGGCGGGGGCGGCAATTGAAATCACCGATGCGGCCTCTTTGGCCGAGGCTGTGCGTGCGCTGATGAATGACCCGCCCCAAACGGCAACCATGGCAGAGGCCGCCCATGCAGCACTTGCGCCTTTGCGCGGGGCCGCCGCTCAGCAAGAGGCGTTTTGGGCCGCTTTGGCCGATGTGCCCAAATTACAAGCATTGCGATAAGCGTTTTTTGCGGCTCATATCTTTGAGATGCGATTTTTCTTTCCGAGTGTCATGTGGCTTTGGTACTGCTCGTCTACGTTGGGGTGTGATTGGGCTTGGGAGGGTCTGTTGCACTCAGCAAGGGGCAGGAGAACCACGGACCTATGTCGATGATCAGAGCCAGACAGCATCCGGTCAAACTCGGGCGCAGCACCAAAGACAGTGTGCGCACCCAATTTGGGGCATTGGTGTGGCGCTATCGCAAAGACAAGGTGCAGGTTTTGCTGATCAAATCGCGCCGTCGCAAGCGCTGGATCATCCCAAAAGGCTGGCCGATGGATGGTCAAACCCCGGTTCAGGCCGCCGCCACCGAAGCCTGGGAAGAGGCGGGCATAAAAGGCCGCCCTGCGCCGATTTGCATTGGGCTGTATTCCTACCTGAAATATCCGCGCGATGGACAGCCCCCGATGCCCTGTGTCGTTGCCGTCTTTCCACTCAAAGCGCGCTGGGTGTTTGACAAATATCCCGAAGCCGATCAACGTAAGCGCAAATGGGTGACCCTCAAAAAGGCCGTGGCGATGGTTGATGACCCGGAACTGGCTCAGATCATCCGCCATTTCGATCCGCGTCACTATCGCCTCTGATCGTCGCGCTGTCAGTGCCTTGAGTTTTTGGCGCAATGCCCCACATGATTGCCAAGCCCGGAGACGGGCGATATGTTTGAACCCGACCCTTTCCCTATGATCGCCCCCCTATGATCCGATACATGCTCAAATGCGACCAAGACCATCAGTTCGAAAGCTGGTTTCGTTCGGCTGACGCCTTTGACGCGCTCTGCGCACAGGCGCAGGTGAGCTGTCCGATCTGTGGCTCGGAAAAGGTCGCCAAGGCGATGATGGCCCCAACCGTAAGCACCACGCGTGTCACCGGGGACACGCCCTCGGCCCAGCCAGACCCGGCCCCCGCTCAAATCACCTCACACACCAGCCCCCTCGCGCCGGATCAGCCCGCGCCTGAGCAAATTGAACGCGCCATGGCGCGGCTGCGTGCTGAAGTGGAACAGAATTCCGATTATGTCGGCGTCGAATTCGCCGATGAGGCCCGCAAAATGCATGCTGGCAACGCCCCGGCGCGCGCGATTTACGGCGAGGCAAACTTTGAGGACACCAAAGCATTGCTCGAAGACGGTGTGCCGATTTTGCCCCTGCCCTTCCTGTCCAAACGCAAGATGAACTGACTGACATGACAGCCAAATCCCCAACCGCTCTGATCACCGGCGCGTCGCGCGGCATCGGTGCCACGATGGCGCAGGAGCTGACGGCACGGGGCTATGAGGTCATCGGCACGTCGACCAAGGGCGGCAACGGATTGCGCCCGCTCGACCTGTTGGACCCGAATGGCCCCGCTGCCTTGGCAAAATCCCTATCCGGTCGGGCCATCGATCTCTTGGTCTGCAACGCCGGGCTGTACTTGGACAAAGATCAGTCGCTTGCCGACGGATACCCAAGCGAGATGTGGGCGACAGAATTTGCCGTCAACGTCACCGGCGTGTTTCTGACGGTTCAGGCCTTCCTGCCTGCCCTCAAACCCACCCACGATAAGACAGGCGGTAAGATCGCCATTATTTCCTCGCAAATGGCTTCGCACACCCGCGCGCCGGGCGGTTCTTATATCTACCGCGCCAGCAAAGCCGCCGCACTGAACCTTGGGCGCAATCTTGCCACCGATCTCAAATCTGACGGCATCGCGGTCGGCATTTATCACCCCGGCTGGGTGCAAACCGATATGGGCGGCACGGAGGCTGAAATCAGCGCGGAGCAATCCGCAAAAGGCCTTTCAGATCGGTTTGCGGCCCTGTCTTTGACCACAACCGGCTGTTTCGAAACATGGGATGGCCGCGCGCACGCCTATTAAGTGCCGCACCCGCTGCTTCATTGCTGTAAAAATACTCACATACCAGCACGCGCCGCTCTTGCGCTTTCGCCCAAGGTCTCTTAGGACGACGTGGTTAAATTTAACGGGGGAACGGGGCACATCATGCCAATTCTCGTGATGAAATTCGGCGGAACATCCGTCGCCACGCTTGACCGCATCCGCCGCGCCGCAAAGCGCGTGGGGCGTGAGGTTGCCAATGGCTATGACGTGATCGTCATTGTCTCTGCCATGTCGGGCGAAACCAACAAACTCGTGGGCTTCGTCAATGAAACCTCGCCGATGTACGACGCGCGCGAATATGACGCCGTGGTGTCCTCGGGTGAGAACGTGACGGCGGGGCTGATGGCTTTGACCTTGCAAGAGATGGATGTGCCCGCGCGCTCCTGGCAGGGCTGGCAAGTGCCGCTCAAGACCAATTCCGCCCATGGCGCGGCGCGGATCGAAGAGATCCCGACCGACAATATCCTGGCCAAATTCGGCGAAGGCATGAAAGTCGCGGTTGTCGCGGGTTTTCAAGGTCTCTCGCATGAGGGCCGGATCACCACGCTGGGCCGGGGGGGATCTGACACCACCGCCGTCGCCTTTGCCGCCGCTTTTGACGCGGAGCGGTGTGACATCTACACCGACGTGGACGGTGTTTACACAACCGATCCGCGGATCGAAAGCAAAGCCCGCAAGCTCGAGAAAATCGCCTTTGAGGAGATGCTTGAACTGGCGTCGCTTGGTGCGAAAGTGTTGCAAACCCGCTCTGTCGAATTGGCGATGCGCTTTAACGTCAAACTGCGTGTGCTGTCCTCGTTCGAGGAATATGACCCCAATGCTGGCACTTTGATCTGTGCCGAGGAGGATATCGTGGAAAACAAACCTGTGGCCGGCGTCGCCGCCTCCCGCGAAGAAGCCAAAATGACCCTCGTGTCGGTTGCTGACCGTCCCGGCATCGCCGCCGCCATTTTCGGGCCTTTGGCCGAAAGCGGTGTCAACGTCGACATGATCATCCAAAACATCTCCGAAGACGGTCGTACCGATATGACCTTCTCCTGCCCGGTGGATCAGGTGGCCCGCGCGAAAGCCGCGCTGGATGCCGCCAAAGAGCGCGGGGATTTCAATTTTGAAGAGCTGATTTCCGACACAACCGTTGCGAAAATCTCGCTCGTTGGCATTGGGATGCGCTCGCAATCCGGTGTGGCCGCCAAGATGTTCAAAGTGCTCTCGGACGAGGGCATCAACATCAAGGTCATTGCCACCTCCGAGATCAAAATCTCCGTGCTGATCGACCGCAAATACACTGAATTGGCGGTTCAGGCCCTGCACGACGCGTTCGAACTCGACAAAGCCTAAAGGCCTAAAGCATTCCGCCATAAACCTGACTCACGGGTTTATGGCGGAACGCCCGCAACATTGATATGTCTGACAGCGGCCTGTCCTTGCCCTGCTGCCAGACGCCTTGGCCTTGGGTCACCACTTTGGCCCGCATTCGCCCCCCCTTTGTTGACCGCCACCCGACGTGACCGGGCGCACCGTCATGGTCGCATGTCGTGGTCACGTCCTGACAGTCGGCCAGCACAGTCAGCCAGCACATCGGCCAGCATGGGCAGGAGGTCCACCTCGGATCGCGGCTTCGGTCCCTGCTGTGTCACTTTTCCGACATGGTCCACTTCGGAGAAAATCACCCCGCCCCCGATCTTGGGGCTGAGATCCGTAGAGACGGTCAATGCGGTGGCGACAGGGATCGAAATCACCTCGGGGCACGGATTTACCAGAGAAAAATGACAGGCCCGCCGCGGCAAATGACCCGTCATCTTTCTGCGCATGCAGCATCAAGGCTCAGATTTTTCTGCACTTTTTCCGCGCAATTCTTTGCTCACGACCACTCTTAAGGTTGATTTCCTCTGGGCAAGCGCCACGTCTGTGCTCTAAACATGAGACGCTGAAAACAGGCGCGAAGGGAACGGCGGGACATGCCCCAACATCTGGAATCTGAGAGCCGGAAATTGCTTGGTCGGCTGCGCGACACGCTTGCTGAAAGCAGTGCTGGCCAAACCCGCCTGGACCGCATCACCCATCTGATCGCCGACAGCATGTATACCGAAGTCTGTTCGATCTACCTGTTTCGCGATTCTGACACGCTTGAACTCTGCGCCACCGAAGGTCTCAAGGCCGAAGCCGTCCACAAAACCCGGATGCGCGTCGGTGAAGGGCTTGTCGGCCGTGTCGCGCGGACCCGCCGCATCGTCAACACCGCCGACGCCCCCTCTGAGCGCGGCTTTCGCTATATGCCCGAGACCGGCGAGGAGATTTATTCCTCTTTCCTTGGTCTGCCAATCCAACGTCTGGGTGAAATCTTAGGCGTCCTGGTGGTTCAATCAAAGGAAGCGCGTGAATTTTCCGGCGATGAAATCTATGCGCTTGAAGTGGTCGCCATGGTTCTGGCCGAGATGACCGAACTCGGCGCATTCATTTCCGAAGAAGGCGGCATGGCCGCGCTGCATCAACACCCGGTGATGTTCAAGGGCGCAACAGGTCAAGAGGGCGTGGCCGAGGGCAATGTCTATCTGCACGAACCGCGCGTCGTTGTGACCAACCCGGTGGCCGACGATCCCGAGGCCGAAAAAGTCCGGCTCAAAGCCGCGATCGACACGCTGCGCCTCTCGGTGGACGGGATGCTCGCCACCGTGGAACCGGCGGAAAAAGACCAGCGCGAGGTGCTTGAGGCCTACCGGATGTTCGCCAATTCGCGCGGCTGGATGCGCCGGATGGAAGAGGATATCGACCGTGGCCTCTCTGCCGAGGCCGCCGTTGAAAAAGAACAATCCACCGCGCGGGGTCGTTTGACCACCGCCCCCGACCCCTATATGCGAGAGCGGCTGCATGATCTGGATGATCTGTCCAATCGATTGCTGCGCATTCTGACCGGACAGGGGTCAGAGACCGGGGCGGAAATGCCCGAGAACCCGATCCTCGTGGCCCGCAACATCGGCCCCGGCGAGTTGTTGGATTATGGCAAGAACCTCAAGGGCATCGTGTTGGAACAGGGCTCCGTTGGCTCCCATGCCGCCGTGGTGGCGCGCGCCTGGGCGATCCCTTTGGTGATCCATGCCGAGGGCATCACCACCGAGGCGTTGAACGGCAATGCGATCCTGATTGATGGCGATCAAGGCATCGCACACCTGCGGCCCGACGACACTGTCACCCTTGCCTTTCGCGACAAAATCGCGATGCAGGCCGAGGCACAAAAACGCTATGCTGGTCTCGTGGGCCTGCCGGCCGAAACCGCCTGTGGCAAAACCATCGCCATGCATATGAACGCGGGGCTGATGGCCGATCTGCCGTCTCTGGCCACCTCTGGCGCCGAGGGCGTGGGGCTGTTTCGCACCGAATTACAATTCCTGATCCGCAACAAAGTCCCGCGTCGGGGCGAGTTGGCAACGATCTACGCGCAAGTCATGGACGCCGCGCGCGGCAAGCCCGTGGTGTTTCGCACTCTCGACATCGGCTCCGATAAAGTGCTGCCCTATATGAAGCCGCAAGACGAGCCGAACCCGGCGATGGGCTGGCGTGCGATCCGGGTTGGGTTGGACAAACGTGGCGTCATGCGGATGCAGCTTCAGGCCCTGACACGCGCCGCCGCAGGCCGCCCGCTGACCGTTATGTTCCCTTTCGTGGCCCAGTTCGAAGAATTCCGCCAAGCCCGTGCAATCCTGATGGAAGTTCTGGAAAGCGAGGCGAAACTCGGCCACGTCCCGCCCTGTGCGATCAAAGTCGGCGCGATGTTGGAAACGCCTTCGCTGGCCTTTGCCCCGGATCGGTTTTTCGAGGAAACCGACTTTATTTCCATCGGCGGCAATGACCTGAAACAGTTCTTTTTTGCCGCAGATCGTGAAAACGAACGGGTCCGCAAGCGCTATGACACGCTGAATTATTCCTTCCTCAGCTTCATCCGCCAAATCGTCGCCCGCTGTGACCGATTTGGGACGCCAGTGTCCTTTTGTGGTGAAGATGCCGGGCGTCCGCTTGAGGCCATCGCGCTGACCGCCATGGGCGTGCGCACACTTTCGATGCGCCCAGCCTCAATTGGTCCGGTGAAATCCGTGTTGCGTCGGCTTGATCTCGGTGAGGTGACCGCCGTGATCGACCAAGCTGCCGCACGCGGCGCGCAATCGGTGCGCGCAGATTTGATCGCCCATCTCGCCAACCAAGGCATGATTGCTTAAATTTATGAGTTAACGCTTCATTTCGGCCCGCAACAGCTCTTTGAGCTGATCAAAACTCTGATCGCTGTCCTCGGCCAAACGCAACATGCCAAAGCTGACATGGGCCATGTCCTGATAATAGGCGGTATAGGCGTAATTGGTTGCCGCCCCGGCAACAGCGCCCAAAATCGGCACGGTTTGCGCCGCGAGTTTTTGTCCCAGCACCAAAGACAGGCGCGGCGCAACACGCGCGATGATCCCGTTCAATGTCGCGCCAGTCAAGGTCGTGCGCGTTGCCAAAAACCCAAGATCGGCACCATCATCGCTTTCCAAAGGTCCGGCAGCGGCAAACACTTGGATGCAGGCCTTACGGATGTCCTCTCGCTCGGGGTCAAACCCGTATTCTTCCGCCACATTTTGAATGGCGTGAAGAAGCACGGTCGTGGTCACCGGCAATTCGGCCAGGGCCGTTGGCAATCCGCCCGCCCCACCCGCTGCGCCCAAACCGGAGGTCACAGCCCGCGACATCCACGCGCTGCCCTTCACCGTGCGCCGCCCGCGCGCCGCGCCATCAAAGGCCAGTTCAAGCGCCGAAAGGGTTGCCGTTTCAAGATGTGCGCGCACAGGTTTTGGCAATTTGCCAAACAACCCGTCCGCCGTACCGCCTACGAGGTTCAAAAGCTGCATCCCCGGCGTGTTGGCACGTTTGAGCCGACGCGCAAGGGCGCGAATGGTCTCCGGGGTCGGAGCTTGCAACACGACGTTATCACCGTCGGTCAGGGCGGGTGTTTTTTGTTTCATGTATGATAATTGGGGGGACTCGCCAGCTTTGCCAAGTCCCAGATGGGCGCTCAATCGTCTTTATGCACCAGACCGGACACATGATCCCATGCGCCGGGCCGCAATGCCACGCCCAAAACCCGATCCGGGTTGGTCGGCGGCGGCATTTCGACATGGTCCAGTTTTTCAAAACCAAAGCGGCCATAATAGGGTTCATCCCCCACCAAAAGCACCCGCTCCCAGCCCAGTTTGACCGCCTCGGCCATGGCTTCGGTGATCAACAATCCGCCCAAACCCTCGCCTTGCCGCGTCGGGTGAACCGCCACGGGCCCCAACAGCAAAGCGCGATCTTCGCCCGCGCCCACCCGGATCGGCCAAAACCGGATCACCGCGGCCAAAACCCCATCGGGATCGCGCGCCACGAGGCAAAGATCGGATACTTTTTCAACGCCATCCCGCAATCGGTAGGAGGACAACAGTTCGCGCCCAGGCGCGAAACAGGTGTCATAGAGGTTCTCAACCTCCCAGTAATCATCCGCCGTTTCAACTTCGAGCTGATACACGCCTGCCCCTGCCCCTGTCCTTCTTTGGCCGAACCCGCAATGCGCCCGGATTTTGGCTCGAAATCCTGCGAAAGCGTTTTACGAAAATCGACCCCAGTGATTTTCGTAAAACGCCGTGCAACAGCCTGATGTCGCGGGCCTTTTCAAGGAACCCCTGCCTCAAGTGAATTGAAAAGGCTTTAACACGGCGCTAGATGAGGGGCAACGCGAAGAAGAGGACAGCGCCAAGATGTTTTATCGACCGACCGAGGGCCACGACCTGCCGCATAATCCGTTCAACGCCATCGTGTCGCCGCGCCCAATCGGCTGGATCTCGTCGCGTTCGGCCACGGGCGTTGAAAACCTTGCACCCTACTCGTTTTTCAATGCCGTCGCCTATGTCCCGCCGCAGGTGATGTTTGCCTCGGTCGGCAGCAAAGACAGCATCCGCAACATTCGCGAGACCGGAGAGTTTTGCGTCAATCTGGTGAGTGCGGCGCAAATCTCCGTGATGAATGCCTCCTCCGAATCCTTGGCGTTTGATGAGGACGAATTCACCCATTCCGGGGCCCTACGCGCGCCCTGTCGCGACATCGCCTGTTCGCGGGTCGAAGACGCACCCGCCGCACTCGAATGTAAAATGACCCAGATTGTGCAACTCGACGGCAAGGACAACCATGTCGTCTTTGGCATGGTCGTCGCCATCCACATCCGCCCGGACTGCGTGGTGGACGGGCGGTTTGACGTGATCAAAGCCCGGATGTTGTCGCGCCTTGGCTACCGCGATTATGCCGAGGTGACCACGGTGTTTGAATTGACTCGACCGAATGATTGAATGCATGACTGAGAGGCGCGCCCATGCAAAACAGATGCGCCTGCCCGGACACACACCGCGTCAATAGCGCGTCAATAGAAGGACACGCCCAGCATGACGATCACCCAGCAAGACGAGTTGGACGGGGTAAAAGACATCGGCCGGATTGTCGCCAACACATTGCAAGCCATGTCGAAAGCGATGGAACCCGGTATGACAACGCGCGAACTCGATGACATCGGCAGCGCATGTCTTGAACGCGAAGGTGCGATGTCTGCGCCGCGCACCACATATGGGTTTCCGGGCACCACCTGCATCAGCGTGAACGAAGAAATCGCCCATGGCATCCCAGGAGACCGGGTGATCGCCCCCGGCGATCTGGTCAATATTGATGTGTCGGCCTCCAAAAATGGCTATTTTGCCGACACCGGCGCGACCCATCGGCTTGCCCCCCTGTCGTCCAAAACTGGATCGCCCAAACTGGACCGCCTGTGCCGCGATGGCAAACGCGCGATGCAGATCGGGATCGCACAGGTGGGCGCAGACAAACCCTTGGCGGGCATCGGCACTGCCATTGGCCGCTTTGCACAGGCGCGGGGCTATACGCTGATCCGCAATCTCGCCAGCCATGGCGTGGGCCGGGCGCTGCACGAAGACCCTGAGGAAATTGCCACTTGGCCGACCCGAAACGACAAGCGCCGCATCCGCAAAGGGCTTGTGCTTACCGTCGAACCGTTTCTGTCCACAGGTGGGCTTTGGGCCGACCAAGGCGAGGATGGTTGGACCCTTTACAGCACCCCAAGCGCCCCCGTCGTACAATACGAACACACGGTCGTGGCGACCAGCAAGAGCGCGATCATCGTGACGCTTCCGGGTTAGCCTATCAAACGGTCAAGCGGCATCCTCAACGCAACCGTTTTGTGAAAATGACGCGTCTTCCAACGGGCCGAGACCACGGACCTCTGACTCTCGTTGAAAGCCGATCCAAGACCAGATACGGCAGAAAGAGAGGGGGCAGCTTCTCCCCACCCCTGTCAGCTTTGTACTTATTCAGCCACACCCATAGGATACGGAATGCGCATTCAAATCGACGTCGCGATGACCTACCGCTTTCCAAACCCGAACACGGTGTTTTTGGCGCTTGAGGCGGCTCATGCGCCGGGCCAGGAGATCGCCTATGAAAGCCTGTTGATTGGCGATGCTGAGGTCAACCGGATCGTCGGGGATTCGAATGTGGGGGAGCGGGTGTTTGCGCGCATTCCAGGCTATGAGATGTTGCTCAATTACAGTGCGCTGTTGGACATCACCCGCCCGCGCGTCGCCCTTGATGGGCTTGTGGCCGCACCCTGGCATATGTTGCCGAGCGAGGTCGTGCCCTACCTGCGGCCCTCGCGCTATTGCCAGTCGGATAAATTCGTCAGTTTTGTGAGCAAACGCTTTGGCGGGCTTTCCGGTGGGCAAAAGGTGGCCGCGATCCGCGATTGGATCGAAACCAACCTGTCCTATGTCCCCGGAAGCTCCGATACCGACACCAATGTGTTGGAAACCTTCGCCGGACGCCAAGGCGTGTGCCGTGATTACGCCCATCTGATGTGTTCGATGGTCCGCGCCGCCCAAATCCCCGCCCGCATGGTCGCCACCTATAGCCCCTATGTCACGCCACAAGATTTCCACGCCGTTGCCGAAGTCTGGCTCAGTGGCGCGTGGCATTTGGTCGACGCCACGGGCATGTGCCACGCCGATGACATGGCGATCATCTCGGTCGGTCGTGACGCCTACGACATCGCCTTTATGGAATCACAAGCGCCCGCAGAATTGTGGTATCAATCGGTCTGGGTGCAGCGGGTCGAGACGCCCACTTGAAACCGTACCTATTCCCATAATGAGTGGATGTACCTGTTTGACGGCGGCGTGATCCGGGCGTTGATTGCACTCGACTGGCTCTTTCGCTCCGTGAGTGGCTATGGTTTCAAACCCGCCCGATCTGTCGCGTGGCTTTGGGGGATGATCGACCTTTGAGCGGTCTTATCCTTTGCCACATGGCGGGCGGGAGACTTTGCCCCTTGCGCGCCCTTTTTCTGCGCCGCAAACTTGCATCAACTGGCCATGCAAGGAGACAGCAATGCAGCGAATGATTGGTGTGATGGGCGGCTCGGGGGTCTATGAGATCGACGGGTTGGAACAAGCCACATGGCAACAGATCGACACCCCTTGGGGCGCGCCCTCCGATGCGGTTTTGACCGGCACCTTGGAAGGCGTCAAAATGGCCTTTCTGCCCCGTCATGGACGCGGCCATGTGCAATCGCCCAGCACCGTGAATTATCGCGCCAATATTGATGCGATGAAACAACTCGGCGTCACCGATCTTGTGTCCGTCTCCGCCGTGGGGAGTTTTCGCGAAGAGATGGCACCGGGAGATTTTGTCATTGTCGATCAATTCATTGACCGGACATTCGCGCGCGAAAAATCATTCTTTGGCACCGGCTGCGTCGCCCATGTGTCGGCCGCCCATCCGGTCTGTGAACGCCTGTCTGGGCTGGCCTATGAGGCGGCGCGCACCACAGGTGTGGCGGTCCACATGGGCGGCACATATCTCGCCATGGAAGGACCGCAGTTTTCTTCGATGGCCGAAAGCAAACTGTACCGCGAGTGGGGCTGTGACGTGATTGGCATGACCAATATGCCCGAGGCGAAACTCGCCCGAGAGGCCGAAATCTGCTACGCCTCCGTCGCCATGGTCACCGATTATGACAGTTGGCACCCGGATCACGGCGCGGTCGACATCACCGCGATTTTTGCCACGCTCAAGGCCAACACCCACCACGCCAAAGCACTTGTCGCGGCCCTGCCCGCGCTGCTGTCCGAGGCCTACGCGCCCTGCGAACACGGCTGTGACCGCGCGCTCGATTTTTCCATCATGACCGCGCCGGACAAACGCGATCCGGCTGTGATCGAAAAACTCTCAACCGTCGCAGGGCGCGTTTTGAAAGGATAAGACATGAGTTTTGATCTTTGGCTGGCCTTCGCCGCCGCCTCTTTCGTGTTGCTGATCATCCCCGGCCCGACCATCCTTTTGGTGTTGTCCTATGCGCTGACCCAAGGCAAACGAGTCGCCGTCGCCACCGCTTTGGGCGTCGCCTTGGGCGATTTGATCGCCATGACTGCCTCGCTTTTGGGGCTTGGCGCGCTGGTCGCCGCCTCGGCTACCGCCTTTGTTGCGCTAAAATGGGTTGGCGCGGTGTATCTGCTCTATCTTGGCGTCAAAATGCTGCGCTCGGCCCCCAAAGCCAGCCTCGGCAATGTGACCCAGATGGATCAGGTCAGCGCCACACATGTGTTTGGTCATGCCGCCCTGATCACCGCGCTCAACCCCAAATCCATCGGCTTTTTCATCGCCTTCGTGCCGCAATTCATCCGGCCCGAGACAGCCCTTGCGCCGCAATTCGCCGCCCTGATCGTCACCTTCGTGGGGCTCGCTGTGCTCAATGCGCTGGCCTATGCGCTTTTGGCCAATAAGATGCGCGGGCGCATTCAACGCCCGCGCGTGTTGCGCAATTTGACCCGGACCGGCGGCGCGGCCCTGATCGGGATGGGTGCGCTGTCCGCCACGCTCAAACGCGCGTAAGCAAAAGGAATCTCAATGAAAACCGTCAAAGATTACATCCGCACCATCGTTGATTTTCCGCATGAAGGGATCATGTTTCGCGATGTCACCACGCTCTTTGCCGATCCGCGCGGGATGCGTTTGGCGATTGATCAGATGCTTGCGCCCTATGTCGGGATGCAGATTGATAAGGTCGTCGGCCTTGAGGCGCGCGGGTTTATTTTGGGCGGCGCGATTGCTCACCAACTTTCCATCGGCTTTGTGCCGATCCGCAAGAAAGGCAAACTGCCGGGCACGGTGATTTCCGAGGAATACAAACTCGAATACGGCGAGGCGATTGTCGAAATCCATGACGACGCGATCCAACCGGGCGAGAAAATCCTTGTGGTCGATGATCTCTTGGCGACGGGCGGCACGGCGGCGGCGGGGATCAAATTGGTCGAACGTCTGGGCGGCGAAATTGTCGGCTGTGCCTTTATCGTCGATCTGCCGGATCTGGGCGGGCGGGCCGTTTTGGAAAACTTAGGCTATGACATTCATGCCCTGTGCCAATTTGAGGGGATGTGAACGGTTTGGTAAGGAATCAAGCCTAATCATTGCCCTGTCCCGAGGAGCCGGGACGCTGTTTGCACCACATGTGAGTGATCACACGCGCCCTGACCCCCCCCCCGGTCAGGGCGTAGCTTTTTACTCAAACTGATCGTCGATCTGGCGCAAAACCGCACCCGGATTCATGATGCCTTTCGGGTCGAGCGCCGCTTTGATTGCCCGCATCATGGTCAATTTGACCGGATCGCCATAGCGTTCCAAATCATCCATTTTCAACCGCCCGATCCCGTGTTCGGCACTGATCGAACCGTCATATTCGGCCACCAGATCATGCACACAGGCCTTTACCGCGCCCCGGACATTTTCATACTCGGCGCGGCTGCGCCCCTTGGCCGGGAAGGCATTATAATGCAGGTTGCCATCGCCCAAATGGCCAAAACAATTGACCCGGATGTCAGCGATTTTTCCAAGCCGTTCAATGCCTTCCGGGATAAAATCCGGGATGCGCGACAGCGGGATGGAAATGTCATGCGACGAGATCGAGCCAATGCGCCGATTGGCCTCGGGGATGTTTTCGCGCAACGCCCAAAAGGCCTGACGCTGGGCCTCGTTTTGCGACAAAACACCATCGCTCACCAGCCCGGCCGCGCTGCCCGCCTCAAACAGGGCGGAGAGCCGCTCTTTGGGGTCACTGACCCCGGACAGACCCAGATCAATCAACACGCACCACTCCGGCGGGGATGTAAACGGCTGTCGCAGATCGGGCATCGTCTCCGACAGAAACGCGAACCCCATGCCGGACATCAGTTCAAAGGCGGAAATGCCTTCGCCAATCATCGCTTGCGCCATGGCCAAAAGCTCCAATGCCGCTTGCGGTGACGACACAACAAACACCGCCGCGGCCGCGTGATCCGGGCGCGGGAAAAGGCGCAAACTGGCCGCTGTGATCACGCCCAATGTGCCCTCAGCGCCGATCAACAGGTTCCTGAGATCATAGCCCGTGTTGTCTTTGCGCAGGCGTTTGAGACCGTGCCAAATCGACCCGTCCGGCATCACCGCCTCAAGCCCCAAACACAAATCACGCGCATTGCCGTAACGCAGAACATTCAGCCCGCCCGCATTGGTCGCAAGATTGCCACCGATGCGGCAGGAGCCCTCGGAGGCCAGCGACAGCGGAAACAGACGACCGACCTGATCGGCAGCGGCTTGGACATCGGCCAAGATCGCGCCCGCCTCGGCAATGATCACGTTTTCTGATGCGTAGACCGCGCGGATCGCCGTCATCCGCTCCAAGGACAGGATCACCGGCGCAGGGCCGTCATAGGCCACCTGCCCCAAGACCAACCCGGTGCCGCCGCCCGAAGGCACAACGCCCACGCCCGCCTCATGGCACATCCGCACCACGGTCGAGACCTCTTCGACGCGGCCAGGACAGGCGATCACCGCCGCTTGGCCATGATAGCGCCCGCGCGGGTCCTCCAACTCGCCGGGATGGCGTGCGCGCAGCGCACCTGCGGGCAATGCCGCCGCAAGACGGTCCAGAAACGCGGGAGTGGCGGGCTGGGTCATGGATCAAGCTCCTCTGCCAAAATCAAACGCCGTTTGGGCCGCGCTTACGCCAAACCCACAGTGGTTGGCCCACGCCGATCATGGCGCAGTGCCGAATAAAGAACGTGATTGCGCCAGCGCCCGTTGATCTGAAGATAGGATTGCGCCACGCCTTCGTATTTGAACCCGGCCTTTTCCAAAGCCCCGCGCGAGGCGGTGTTTTCAGGCAAACATGCCGCCTCGATCCGGCTCAGATCCATCCGTGAAAAGGCGTGATGCACCATGCCTGCGATGGCCTCTTTCATATAACCTTGGCGGGCATAGCGCGCGCCGATCCAATAGCCAATGGTGCCCGCTTGTGACGGGCCACGGCGGATGTTGTCGAGCGTCAGCGCTCCGACCAAGGCCTGATCTGCACGCCGGATCAAAAACAACGCCAATGCCGCATCCGATTTATACGACCGCTCGGCCCAAAACACCCTGTTGGTAAAGGCTTTGCGCGCCAAATGATCCTCGGCCCAGGTCGGTTCCCAAGGCTGCAAAAACCCGGCACTTTCGCCCCTGAGCGCCGCCCACGCGCGGTAATCCGAATGCAAAGGCAAACGGAGCACAAGGCGCTCCGTGTCAATCCTCACCTTCGGTCGGCGTTGGAACATCAGGCGGCGAACCTTTCACGCAGGTCTGCCAAATCGGGCGCGCCTTTGACCGGGCCATAGAGCGCCATGGACGCACGGCTTGTGCCGATCTTTGCCAAGAAATCGCGCACCCCGTCCAAGGTCACCGCATCAATGCGCTTGACGGTTTCTTCCACCGCAGGCACCCGGCCCCAGATGCCAATCATCCGCGCATTGCGTTCGGCGCGCGAGGATGGGCTTTCCATCCCCATCAACAGTCCCGCTTTGATCTGTGCACGGGCGCGGTCGACCTCAACCAGGGTCATCTCATCGGCGGCGCGTTTCATTTCGTCAATCGTCAGTGCGGCCAATTCGCCGACCTGATCGCCCGACGTGCCCGCATAAATCGTGGTCATGCCCGTGTCGGCATAGGCCCCTGATTGCGCATAGATCGTATAGCACAGCCCGCGTTTTTCACGCAGTTCCTGGAACAGACGCGAAGACATGCCGCCACCCAAAGCGGTGGTCGCGGTTTGGGCGATATAGATGTCCTCGTCGCGATACCCCGGCCCCTCAAAGGCCAAGGTGAAATGCGCCTGTTCGAGTTTCTTGACCTTGCGGAATTCACCGCCCTCAAACCGCGCCGGATCGGCGTGATCGCGGCCATGCGATGTCAACCCGCCGAAAATCTCGGTGGCCTCCTCAACGATCCGGTCGTGATCAATATTGCCCGCCGCAGAAAGAACCATCCGCTCGGGGCTGTAATGTTCTTCGACAAATCCCGCCAGATCATCGCGCGAAAAGGCACGCACCCGTTCGGCAGGGCCTAAAATGGTGCGGCCAAGTGCCTGTTTCGGAAAAGTCGCCTCTTGCAGCCAATCGAAAACCACATCGTCAGGTGTATCAAGCGCCTGACCGATTTCCGAGAGGATCACGCCACGTTCGACTTCCAACTCACGCGGATCGAAGATCGGGTTGAGAACGATGTCGCCGATCACATCAAGCGCCAAAGACACATCGTCTTTGAGCACCCGTGCGTAATAGGCCGTGACCTCGCGCGAGGTATAGGCGTTCAGATACCCGCCGACGTTTTCCAACACTTCGGCGATCTGCAACGGCGTGCGCCGCTCGGTGCCCTTGAAGGCCATATGTTCAAGGAAATGCGCGATGCCGTTTTGTTCAACGCGTTCGTGCCGCCCACCGGCCATGACCCAGACGCCGATCGAGGCGCTTTGCATCGAGGGTTGAAGTTCCGTCACAATGCGGAATCCGTTGGGCAGTGTATGGGTGCGTGGGCTCAAGCGAGACGCTCCTTAATGAGAGATTTCAGGCCATCTAGGTCATTGGCAACCACAGTAAAGCGCTCGTCGCGCTCAAACAGGTCGGCCATATGTGCAGGCAAGGCCGGGTGGATGCCACAGGCGGCTTCGACGGCGGCGGGGAATTTGGCCGGATGGGCGGTCGCCAGCGACACCATCGGCACATCCGAGAGGTGATCTCCCGCGACTTTGACCGCGACGGCCGTGTGCGGGCACAAAACCTCACCCGTGCGGGCATGCATCGCACTGATCGTGGCGGAGGTTTCGTCCTCGGACGCGCGTCCAGAGGTGAACGTGTCGCGCAGGCGATCCATCGCGCCTTGAGAGATTTTGAATTCGCCCGATTTGAGTTCCGTCATCAATTGCGCAATCGCCGCGCCTTCACGGTCATAGACGTCAAACAAAGCACGCTCAAAGTTGGAGCTGACTTGGATGTCCATCGACGGGCTGATCGAAGGGGTCACGCCCTCTTTCGTGTAGGCACCCGTCACCATAGTGCGGTGCAGGATGTCGTTTTGGTTGGTGGCGATCACCAGATCCTTGATCGGAAGGCCCATGCGCTTGGCAATATAGCCCGCAAAAATGTCACCGAAATTGCCGGTCGGCACCGTGAACGACACCGCGCGATGCGGCGCGCCCAATGAGACGGCGGAGGTGAAATAATACACCACCTGCGCCAAAACCCGCGCCCAGTTGATCGAATTGACCGCCGCCAATTTGACGTGATCGCGGAACTCTATGTCCGCAAACATCTCTTTCAGCGCCGCTTGGCAATCGTCGAAATCGCCCTCAACGGCGAGCGCATGCACATTGGCCTCGGGCGGCGTGGTCATTTGCCGGCGCTGCACGTCAGAGACCCGGCCATGCGGGAACAAGATGAACACATCGACGTTGGACAAGCCTTTAAAGGCCTCAATCGCCGCCGACCCGGTATCGCCAGAGGTCGCGCCAACGATGGTGACGCGTTTGCCAGAGCGCGACAGGGCGGCTTGGAACAATTGTCCGATCAGTTGCATGGCGAAATCTTTGAACGCCAAGGTCGGCCCGTGGAACAACTCCAACAGGAAATGGTTCGGGCCAAGTTGCACCAAGGGCGCGCGGGCGTCATGTTTGAACCCATCGTAAGCCTTGGCGATGATCTCTTTGAATTCGGCGTCCGTGAACGTGTCGCCGATGAAGGGCCGCATCACGATAAACGCCGCCTCTTCATAGGATTTTCCAGCCAGACCTGCGATCTCATCCGCGCTGAGTGTCGGGATGGTTTCCGGCACATAAAGGCCGCCATCGGAGGCCAGCCCCGTCAGCATCGCTTGTTCAAATGAGAGCACCGGCGCTTGGCCGCGGGTCGAGATATAACGCATTGTGTCCGCCACTTTAAACTTTTCGGGTTCTGATACGCCACAAGAGGAAGAGAGTCATCCCAAACCAGACAAGACACAGCGAAAACCATGTGATCGCGTATTGCAGATGGTCATTGGGGATGCCTTCGATGCCCACCGGGATCGGCTCGATCCCCTCTCCCGTGCTGTCGCGCGCGACAATCAGGATCGGCTCGGTGCCCAAAGCCGCCGCCATCGCCGGGATGTCGCGGCCAAACCAGATGTTGCGGCCCAGATCCGGCTCCGGCGTCGAACTGTTCATATCATCGGGCCAATGCAGGTTGCCGACCACAGACACAGCCCCTTTGGGGCGCGGCGCATCCTTGGCCATCTCTTCCACAAAGCCACGATCCAACAACACCCGCCGCCCCTCTTTGAGCGTCAAAGGTGCTACGATCAAATAGCCCGCACCAATCTGTTTGCGCGACACAAGGACATGCAACTCCTCATCGCCAATCACCCCCTCGGCCGTGACCGGAAGGTATTTCATCGACGGGTCCACCACGGCGGGCATGGGCACCGGATCGGCGGTGATCTCGGCGGTGATTTCCGCCAAAATACCCGCCTTCCACTCCATCCGCGCCAATTGCCATGTCCCGAGCCAGATCAGGATGCCACAGCCGATCACGCCGATCAGGGTGGGAAAGATCATTCGTTTGAGCATGCCGTCTCCAAAACTGGTCCAGCGCAAAAGGGCGCGAATATCGCGCCCTTCTATCAAGTCTTTACCGTGAGCAAAATACTCATCCGATCTGTGCCTAATTTATTGGCCCCAGATGTAAACCGCCACGAAGAGGAACAGCCAAACGACGTCCACAAAGTGCCAGTACCAAGCCGCCGCTTCGAAACCGATGTGGTCGTCGGGGGTGAAATGCCCCTTCATCGACCGCACCAGACAGATGGTCAGAAAGATCGTGCCGATGATGACATGGAAGCCGTGGAACCCGGTCGCCATGAAGAAGGAGCCAAAGAAGAAATCGCCACCGAACGTATAGCCTTCATGTACGAAAAGCTCATAATATTCATAGGCTTGGAATACGGTGAACAGGCCGCCAAGACCGACACCGATGGCCAGACCGGCGATGATGTCTTTGCGCACGTTGCCATGCACCAAAGCGTGGTGCGCCCAGGTCACAGCGGCACCAGAGCACAGCAGGATCAGCGTGTTGATCAGCGGTAGGTGAAACGCGTCGATCGGAATGATCTCTGGCGGCACATAGGTCGCGCCCGGATACTCAGACATCGGGTAGAGCGTGTGTTTGAAAAACGCCCAGAACCATGCAGCAAAGAACATGATTTCGGACATGATGAACATGATAAAGCCATAGCGCAGGCCGATGCGGACCACCGGAGTGTGATCGCCCGCTTGGTTTTCTTTGATCGTGTCCGACCACCAGCTCCACATCACATACAAAACGCCGACAAAGCCGATCAGGAAAATGAACGGGTTGTCATTGGCCATCCACTGAACGGCGCCAAACAGCATGGTGAAAGCTGCGACAGCGCCCATGAGCGGCCACGGCGACGGCGGCAGGATGTGGTAATCGTGGTTCTTTTCATGCGCCATAATGTGCGTCCCTCTCCCTTGAGGTGGTTGCCCGTATGCGAGCTTAGTTCAAACCTGAGACCGGGGCTGCGTCGCTCTCAAGAGCGGCATAGTCGTCGGGCAGGTCGGTTTCGTGAAAGGTATAAGACAGGGTGATGCGTTGTACGAACTTCGCATCCCGGTCTGTGGTGATTTCGGGATCGACATAAAAGGTCACGGGCATCAGCACACGCTCCCCCGGTTTGAGCACCTGTTCTGTGAAACAGAAACAGTCGATTTTGGTAAAAAACCCGCCCGCTTCAAAGGGGGCGACATTGTAGGACGCGGTGCCGCCAATGGTACGATCCGTTGGATTATAAGCCTCGTAAAAGGCCAGCCCGGTTTCGCCAATCCGCAGTTCCATCGTGCGCTCAACCGGTTTGAATTCCCATGGCATATCCGGGTCGGTGTTGGCGTCAAACCGGATTTTGATCGTCTTGTCCAGAATCACATCGGAACCTGTCGAGGCCTCAGCCGTGGTGCCGCCAAAGCCGGTCACCGCGCAAAACCAGCTATAAAACGGCACGGACGCCCAAGCCAGCCCCCCCATGAGGGCAACGACCCCCACGAGTTGCACAACTGTTTTTTGCGGTCCCTGAAGTGCCATTACTTCGCAATCTCCCGTTGCATGATCGCCGGGTCGATCACGGTGACTTTGGCCACGGTCAGCCCCAACATCAAAATCACAAATACGCCCAAGGCCAGCCCAAGCCCAACATTGCGCGAGCGCCGGCGGGTGTGAATTTCGTGAAGTTTGGTGATTGCCATCTTAAAACGGCCCTCCAAGGCCCGCGGCCATAAGCCCTTTGTCCAGCATCAATGCGGTGAAATGCAGGAACGTATAGGCCAGAGACAGTTTGAAAAACGCCCGCTCCGCCTTGTAACCATCGGCCTCGGCCTGTTCTTCGTTGCGACGCCAAATCACAATCGCGCCCTTCAGGAACAAGCCATTGAGCGCGACGAAAGCCGCCAGATAGGCCCAGCCCGCCAAGGGTGTGAGGAACATCGCACCTGCGGTCAGCGCCAAAAGCACGGTATAGGCCAGGATGTGATTGCGGGTGACGCGTTTGCCATGGGTCACTGTCAACATCGGCACTTTCGCCTTGTCGTAATCCGCGTTCATGAACAACGCCAAAGCCCAGAAATGCGGCGGCGTCCACATGAACACCAGCATGAACATCAACACCGACGGCAGGGTGATGTCACCCGTCACAGCCGCCCAGCCGATCATCGGAGGAAAGGCACCAGCGGCCCCGCCGATCACGATGTTCTGCGGCGTCGAACGTTTGAGCCACATCGTGTAGACGACAGCGTAAAAGAAAATCGTAAAGGCCAAAAGCCCGGCAGCGACCCAATTGGTCGCAAGCCCCAGCATGACCACCGAGAAGGCCGAAAGCGTCAGGCCAATCGCCAGCGCCTCTTCGGGGGCGACTTTTCCCGACGGGATCGGCCGCGATTGCGTGCGTTTCATCACCCGATCAATATCGGCGTCATACCACATGTTCAGCGCGCCGGACGCGCCGCCGCCAATGGCAATGCACAGAATAGCGAAAAAGCCGATAAACGGGTGAATGCCCCCGGGCGCGACGATCATGCCCGCGAAGGCGGTGAACACGACGAGAGACATCACACGCGGCTTGAGCAAGGCGAAATAATCGCCAAACCCGGCCTCGCGGCTGTCGTCCATATTGATCGTCGCGTCAGTCATCGCGTCTACCTATTCCTTGGCCCTGTCGTTTCAAACCTGCCCCTTTGGGTCTGTGCCTGTGGGGTCTATGTCTGTGCGGACAGGGCGTTTTCGTGCGTGGGACTTATATGCCAGATGGGGCGGTTGACCCGCCCTCACCTGAAATCATGAAAGACGCTTACTCGGCCAAGGCCAATTTGACAGCACTCGGAGCGGTCTCGATCGAGGCGTATTCTTCTTTCGCGCCCGCCAACCATGTGGCGTAGTCTTCCTCGGACACAACCTTCACCGTGATCGGCATAAAGGCGTGATCTTTGCCGCAAAGCTCGGAACACTGACCAAAGAAAGTGCCGGTTTTCTCGGCTTTGAACCAAAGTTCAGCCACACGACCCGGCACGCCATCCTGTTTCACGCCAAAGGCCGGGATGGTCCAGCTGTGGATCACATCCGCGCCGGTCACGCCCATGACGATGGTTTTGCCAACCGGGACAACAACCTGTGTATCCGTTGCCAAGAGGAACTGATCAGGGGTGTAACCCGCATCGACCAACATCTGCTCAACCTCAGGCGTGCGCATATACTCGCCGCCCGTGGCCGGTTGACCGATCATGTAGCTGTCAAAGGCAAACCCTTCGTCCACATATTCGTAGCCCCAGTACCACTGATACCCGGTCACTTTGATGTAAATGTCGCCTTCGGGGATTTCCTGTTGCTTGAACAGAACCGGAAGCGAGAAGGCCCCGATCACCACAAGGATCAAAATCGGCACAATCGTCCAGGCCACCTCGATTTGAGTGTGGTGGGTGAAGGTCGCGGGGGTTTTGTTGCTGCGCGTGTTGTAGCGCACAATCACCCAAAGGATCAAAAGCGCAACGAAAAGCACAATCGCACCGATGATCCAGTTCAGCATATGATCCAGACCGTGAATATCGCGCGCCAACTCGGTCGCGGCGGGCTGAAAGCCCATTTTCCCGGAGACTGGCGCGCCCAAAAGCTCACCAGCGTCTTGGGCAAAGGCTTGTGTCGCGCCAAGGGTTGCGAAAAAAACGGCCGCCAAGCCGGACAAAAGGGGTTTTGTGCGCATTCTCTCTTCCCATTATTGCAGTCGAAGGCGGGTGCCTGTCGATGCCGCCCCGTTCATGCGGGTGCGTTTTCGTTTGAGTCTTTCCCATCAAAAACCATATTAGACGCGACGGGACAAGAATTCCCCGCCGCTTTGAGCGGTTTTTTTGATCTAGATCAAGTCCCAAGGGAGAAAAATCAATGCCATCGAGACGTTTTGACCCATTTACAAACACACTCGACTTCGACACGTCGCTGGCGATTCTGCGCGCAGCCGTGGATGGGGCCGATGATGGCGAACTGTTCTTTGAACGGCGCACCTCCGAAGGCATCGTTTTGGACGACGGACGGATTCGCACCGCATCCTATGATGCCTCCGAGGGATTCGGCCTGCGCGCCGTGCGCGGCGAAACCGCAGGCTACGCCCATTCCACCACAATCAGTGAAGCCGCGATCAAACGCGCCGCTGAAACCGCCCGTCTTGCGGTGGGCGATGGCGGCGGCTCCATGGCGGCGGGCCCGCGCGCCACGAATGTCAAACTCTACACCGACGAGAACCCGCTCGACGGCGCGGCCTTCGAGGTCAAAATCGACACATTGGGCGAGATTGACGCCTATCTGCGCGACCTCGACCCGCGCGTGGTGCAAGTCTCCGCCACGCTGGCCGCTTCGCATCAAGAGGTGTTCATCCTGCGCCCCGAAGGCACGCTTGTCTCCGACATCCGCCCGATGGCGCGGCTCAATATTTCGGTCATTGTCGATCAGGCCGGACGCCGCGAAAGTGGCTCATCTGGCGGTGGCGGGCGCTATGGCTTTGACGGCCTGTTGCAGCCCGACCATTGGAAATCCGTGGCCCGCGAGGCCCTGCGCATCGCCACCGTCAACCTTGAGGCCGTCCCCGCCCCTGCGGGCGTCATGGACGTGGCCCTTGGCAATGGTTGGCCGGGCGTGTTGTTGCACGAAGCGGTCGGGCACGGGCTTGAGGGCGATTTCAACCGCAAAGGCACCTCCGCCTTTGCCGGTCTGATGGGGCAACAGGTCGCCGCCAAGGGCGTCACCGTTTTGGACGATGGCACAATCCCGGATCGGCGCGGGTCGATTTCGGTCGATGACGAAGGCACGCCCTCGTCCAAAACCACCCTGATCGAAGACGGCATCCTTGTCGGCTACATGCAAGACCGCCAAAACGCCCGCCTCATGAATGTGGCCCCCACCGGCAATGGTCGCCGCGAAAGCTACGCCCATGCGCCGATGCCACGGATGACCAACACCTATATGCTCGGCGGAGACGCCGCCCCCGAAGAGATCGTCTCCGAGATCAAAGACGGGATTTATGCCGTGGGCTTTTCCGGCGGGCAGGTTGACATCACCAACGGCAAATTCGTCTTTAACTGCACCGAAGCGTATCGGGTCGAAAACGGCCGCGTCGGCGCCCCGGTCAAGGGGGCGACGCTGATTGGCGATGGGGCCACCGCCATGCGCAACATCCGCGCCATTGGTAATGACATGGCGCTCGACCCCGGTGTCGGAAATTGCGGCAAATCGGGACAATGGGTGCCGGTGGGCGTGGGGCAACCGACGCTTTTGATCGGGGGGCTGACCGTGGGCGGATCGGCCTGATCGTCCCCGCGCTTGGCCCAAGTCTCGTCCAAGCCTGGGCCAAATCTTGGGCGGGATCACGTTAACCTTGTCACGTTAACCTTTATGAACAGGGCGACCGAAGAGGTCGCCCTTTTGTATGGGGCGAGACCGAGGTGCGGTCGGTATGGTAAAAAAAATCAAGATCATTCCGCTCAAATGCAATCTTTCTTGGTTTTGGTAACGCCTCGTTAACCAATTTGCGGCAATGTGAAAGGGCAAGAGACGGAGAGAGTTGGCCTTGGAGTTCATCCCTTCCCACCACCCCCTCACCCCACCCCACACCGTGGAAGATCGGGTCGATTGGCTCCGCCTCTTGCGCTCCCGCCGCGTTGGTATCAGCACCTTTTATCGGATGCTGGAGGAACATGGAAATGCGCGCGCCGCCCTTGAGGCCCTCCCTGAAATCGCCAAACAAGCCGGTGTATCCGATTATCAAACCTGTCCGCGTGGTGTCGTTGAGGCCGAATTGAAAGCCGGTCGCAAACATGACGCGCGTTTGATCACCCGCGCCGATCCCGAATATCCCGCCCTTCTCGCATTGATTGATGACGCTCCACCCGCACTTTGGGTCAAAGGCGACATATCGCTGTTTGAACGCCCCTCTCTGGCGCTGGTCGGTGCGCGCAATGCCTCATCATTGGGCGTGCGCTTTGCCCGCACTCTGGCGCGCGAATTGGGCGACGAAGGTTTTGCCGTCACCTCCGGTCTGGCCCGTGGCATTGACGCGGCGGCGCACGAATCGGCGCTTGCAAGCGGCACCATCGCCGTTTTGGCGGGGGGCCTTGATGTGATCTACCCCACCGAGAACACCGATCTTTACCATAAAATCGCCGAGACCGGGCTTTTGATCTCGGAACAGCCCTTTGGCATGAAACCCTTTGCCCGGCATTTCCCGATGCGCAATCGCATCGTCTCCGGCCTGTCTCATGCCACCGTGGTGATCGAGGCGGCGGCGCGCTCGGGGTCACTGCTCACGGCAGGCAATGCCCTGGATCAGGGGCGCGAGGTCATGGCCGTACCGGGGCATCCGTTTGATGCGCGCACCGCAGGCTGCAACATGTTGATCCGCGATGGGGCCACTTTGGTGCGTGGCGCGCGCGATGTGATCGACACGCTGGCCGCCGCCTCGCCCTTGGCCCAAACCGTACACCACACGCCGAAAACCGCGATCCCCGTCACACCGCGCCCCGAACCGCGCGCATTCACCGACCACACCATGCTCCACGCCGAAATCCTCGCCCGCCTCTCCGGCGCGCCCCTGCCCGAAGACGACCTGATCCGCGACATCGGCATCCCGGCGGATCAACTCAGTTCTGAAATTCTCACCCTCGAACTCGATGGTCGTATCTTCCGCAAACCCGGCGGGCTTTTGGCGCTTGGATGACAGCGCACCCCGGCTCACACGCCCCTGCCCTCACCCGTGTCACAAAAAATTCCCAAACCGCTGAGACCCGGTTTTTCGTCCCGATACCTTTAGGTATCGCGCGGACATCATGCCGCATGATGGGTAAAACGGCCTTGCCTTGGCGCAAAAAAACCGTAGATGCCACATTGACAATCAGTCATTGCAGACCCCATTTTCCGCCGCCATAAGGCCAAGAGACCATAACCCGAAGGACAGTCCATGCCAGTTGTTGTTGTTGAATCCCCGGCCAAGGCGAAAACGATCAACAAATATCTCGGCAGCAATTACACCGTCCTCGCCTCTTATGGCCACGTCCGCGACCTTCCGGCCAAAGACGGATCTGTCGACACCGACAATGAGTTCGACATGACCTGGGAGATCGGCGCGGACAGTCGCAAACACGTCAAAGCCATCGCCGATGCGCTCAAAAACGACGACGAACTGATCCTCGCAACGGACCCTGATCGCGAAGGCGAAGCGATTTCGTGGCACCTGCAAGAGGCGCTGACCAAACGCAAGGCGATCAAAAAATCCACCGCCGTGTCGCGCGTGACCTTCAATGCCATCACCAAAACCGCCATCCTGGAAGCGATGAAACACCCGCGCCAAGTCGATGTGCCGCTGGTCGACGCCTATCTGGCGCGCCGCGCTTTGGATTACCTTGTCGGCTTCAACCTCTCCCCGGTGCTTTGGCGCAAACTGCCCGGCGCGCGCTCGGCCGGACGGGTGCAATCGGTGTGTCTGCGCCTCATCGTCGAGCGTGAGATCGAAATCGAAGCCTTCAATCCGCAAGAATACTGGACCGTTAAGGCCCTTTTGGAGACCCCGCGCGGACAAACGTTTGAAGCGCGGCTGACCCAGCTTTCGGGCAAGAAACTCGATAAATTCGACCTCAAAGACCGCCTCACCGCCGAGATGGCCGTGCAAGCGGTCAGTTCGCGCGCGCTCAAAGTCGCCTCCGTCGAGGCCAAACCCGGTTCGCGCAACCCCTCTGCGCCGTTCATGACCTCGACCCTGCAACAGGAAGCGTCGCGCAAATTCGGCATGGACGCGCGCCAAGCGATGAACGCCGCGCAACGCCTCTACGAGGCCGGCCTCATCACCTATATGCGGACAGACGGGATCGACATGGCACCCGAAGCGGTGACACAGGCGCGCGACGCGATCAAAGCCCGCTATGGCGACCGCTATGTGCCCGCCAACCCACGGATTTATAAGAACAAAGCCAAAAACGCCCAGGAGGCGCACGAATGTATCCGCCCGACCGATATGTTTGTCTCCCCCGATGAGGCCAAGCTGACGGACGCGGATCAACGCAAACTCTACGACCTGATCTGGAAACGCACCATTGCGTCGCAAATGGAGGCGGCGCGCCTTGAACGGACCACCGTAGACATCACCTCCGATGACCACGAGGTCGTGCTGCGCGCCACAGGTCAAGTCATTGTGTTTGATGGGTTTATGGCGGTTTACACCGAGGGCCGCGACGATGTGGACGAGGATGACGAAGGTCGCCTGCCGCAAATCATGGACGGCGAAGCGTTAAAACGTGTCGCGGGCGGTCTCAAAGCGCAAGCCGCCGACAAAGAGGCCATTTTGGCCGGTGAAGATGCCGTTTTGGGCCTGCAACACCATACCAACCCGCCGCCGCGCTACACCGAGGCGACTTTGGTCAAACGGATGGAAGAGTTGGGCATCGGCCGCCCCTCGACCTACGCCTCCGTGTTGACCACCATCGTGGATCGCGAATATGTCCGCAAAGAACAAAACCGCCTGATCCCCGAGGACAAAGGCCGGATCGTCACGATCTTTTTGATGAATTTCTTCCGCAAATATGTCGGCTATGAATTCACCGCCAATCTCGAAGAAGAACTCGACGAAATCTCAGCCGGCGCGCTCGATTACAAAGAGGTTTTGGCGAAATTCTGGCGCGATTTTTCGGCGGCCATTGGCGAGACCTCCGAGCTGCGGATTTCCGAAGTGCTCGACAAATTGGACGCTGCCCTCGCCCCGCAGCTGTATCCACCGCGCGAAGACGGCAGCGACCCGCGCGTCTGTCCGCTCTGTGGCCAAGGCAGCTTGCACCTGAAAACCTCGCGCTCGGGCGGCTTTGTTGGCTGTTCGAACTACCCCGAATGCCGCTACACCCGCCCGATCAGTGGCGACGCCGCCGAAGCGGGCGACCGGATTTTGGGCGAGGACGAAGACGGCAACGAAATCTCACTGCGCTCGGGTCGCTTTGGCCCCTATGTCCAACGCGGCGAAGTTTCGGAAGAGAACAAAAAGCCCAAACGCGCCTCTTTGCCGAAAGGCTGGGACGCGGATGCGATGGACCTTGAAAAGGCGCTCACGCTTCTAAGCCTGCCGCGCCAAATCGGCGAACACCCGGAAGGCGGCGTGATTTCCGCCAATTTCGGGCGCTTTGGCCCCTATTTGATGCACAAACTGCCGGGCGACGAAAAGCCCGTTTACGCCAATCTCAAAGACCCGAACGATGTGTTTGAATGCGGCATGAACCGCGCGGTTGAATTGATCACCGACAAGCGCAACAATCCGGGGCGGGGTCGGTCTGCGGCAGCCAAGCCGTTGAAAGAATTAGGGGATCACCCAGAGAGCGGTGGCGCGATCAGCGTCATGGAAGGCCGCTATGGCCCCTATGTCAAATGGGAAAAAGTCAACGCGACCTTGCCAAAGGACATCACGCCCGAAGACCTGACGATGGAGCAGGCGGTGGCCTTGATTGCGGAAAAAGCGACCAAGGGCGGCAAAAAGAAAGCCCCGGCGAAAAAGGCAGCCGCAAAGAAACCGGCGGCCAAAAAAACCGCCGCGAAAAAGCCCGCAGCCAAGAAACCCGCGGCCAAGGCCCCAGACGCGTAAACCGGGCAAAACACCACCCAGCCCAAGATCCCATCCGCCAAAGGGCCCCTCACCGGGCCCTTTTTGCTGCACCATTTTGTTGCAGCGCGGCATCCTCCATTGACAGCCCGCATCCTATTCATTCCAATTGCGCCAAACGAAACGGGAGAGAGTAATGAAGAAAGTATACGGCTCCGCCACAGAGGCCTTAGAGGGGCTTTTGCACGACGGGATGTTGATCGCAGCCGGGGGGTTTGGACTGTGCGGGATACCTGAGTTGTTGATCGACGCGCTGGTGGAAAGCGGCGTCAAGGACCTCACCATTGCCTCCAACAACGCAGGTGTCGATGGCTTTGGCCTTGGCAAGCTGTTGGAGACACATCAGATCAAGAAAATGATGTCGTCTTATGTGGGTGAAAACGCTGAATTCATGCGGCAATACCTCTCTGGTGAGTTGGAGCTTGAGTTCAACCCGCAGGGCACTTTGGCCGAACGCATGCGCGCCGGTGGTGCTGGAATCCCAGGATTTTACACCAAAACCGGCGTGGGCACGGTGATCGCCGAGGGCAAAGAACACAAAGATTTCAACGGCGAGACTTATATTTTGGAAGAGGGCATTTTTGCCGATATTTCCATCGTGAAAGCGTGGAAAGCCGACGAGACCGGCAACGCGATTTTCCGCAAAACCGCCCGTAATTTCAACCCACCCGCCGCAATGTGTGGCAAGGTCTGCATCATGGAAGTCGAAGAGATCGTGCCAACGGGCAGTCTCGACCCCGATTGCATCCACATGCCCGGCGTCTATGTCCACCGCCTCATTCAGGGCAACCACGAAAAGCGGATTGAACAGCGCACGTTGCGCAAGCGTGAGGAGGCCTAAGCCATGTGGGATCGCAATCAAATGGCGGCGCGCGCCGCATTGGAACTCGAAGACGGCACCTATGTGAACCTTGGCATCGGCATCCCGACCCTGGTCCCCAATTTCATCCCCGAAGGCGTCAACGTGACACTTCAGTCTGAAAACGGCATGTTGGGCATGGGCCCCTTCCCCTATGAGGGCGAAGAGGACGCGGACCTGATCAACGCCGGCAAACAGACCATCACCGAACTGCCCAACACCGCCTATTTCGACAGCTCGTTCAGCTTTGGCATGATCCGGGGCGGCAAGATCGCGATGGCGATTTTGGGCGCGATGGAGGTCGATGAGAAAGGCGATTTGGCGAATTGGATGATCCCCGGCAAGCTGGTCAAAGGCATGGGCGGCGCGATGGATTTGGTCGCGGGCGTGGGCCGGGTTGTGGTGGTGATGGACCACACCAACAAACACGGTGAGAGCAAATTGTTGAAGGAATGCACCCTGCCGCTGACCGGGCTGGGCGTGGTCGACCGGGTGATCACCAACCTGGGCGTTTTGGACGTGGTTGAGGGCGGTTTGAAAATCGTCGAATGCGCCGATGGCGTGACCGAGGCCGAGTTGCGCGCTGCGACCGAGGCGACGATTGTCGACTAAGTCCTCTGTGAATATCTAAATTCAAAACAAGGCGCGGCGGCCGAAACGGGTGGCCGCGCTTTTTCATGTCGTTTTTCATGACCTTATTGTTCTAAAATTAGAAACAGCATCATATTCTTGCCCCAATTTGTCGCTAAAACATCGGGAAATCAGGCCACACACAGAGCCCAAAATGTCCATGACCGCCGAGCAGCGTCCCATATCTGCCAAACCTAAGGCATCGAACATGTCCCCACGTTTGCGCGACAGCGCGCTCATGCTGGGCCTTTTGGCCTTGCTTGCGGTGGGTCTGACCGGCGCTGTGACGGCGACAGGATGGGACGAGGTCCGCGCCCAGATCACCAAGCTGTCGATCCCGCAAGGTGCCGCACTTTTGGCGCTCTCTCTGGTCAATTACCTGTTTCGTGGGCTGCGCTGGCACCTCTTTGCCCGCCACCTCGGATTGCCGCTCTCCTTGGCCACCAACCTGCGCCATTTTCTGGGCGGGTTTGCCATGACGGTCACGCCGGGGCGCGTCGGAGAATTGGTGCGGATGCGCTGGATCAAACGCGAAACCGGCTGGGCGTTTGAACGCACAGCACCGCTTGTTTTGGTCGACCGGGCCTCTGATCTGGCGGCGATGGCCGTGTTGATGGGGGCGGCGCTTTTGGCCTCTGGCACGCGAATTTCTGGTGGTGTGCCGGTGGTGATGGCCGCGCTTTTGGCGGCGTTTATCGCCACACGCCCCCGGCTTTTGGCCAGCCTCGCCCAATTCGGCCACCGCAGCACGGGCAAGGCCCCGCGGCTGTTCGCCCGCATCCGCCGCGCCGCGCGCTCGCTTGAACCCTTTTCCAAAGGCGGCACCTTGTTTGCGGGTTCGACCCTGGCCCTCTGCGGCTGGTTGGCCGAAGGGGTGGCCTTTTATCTCTTGCTGCATTGGATGGGTGCCGAGGTTCACGCCGCCAGTGCCATCGCGATCTTTTTGTTTGCCACATTGGCGGGCGGGCTGACCGGCGCACCCGGCGGGCTTGGCGGCGCGGAGGCCGCCATGATCGCCCTTTTGTCGCTCGAAGGCGTGCCCTTGGCCATGTCCGTGCCCGCCACCGCCCTCATTCGCCTGACCACGCTTTGGTTCGCCATTCTCATCGGCCTTGTGGTTTTCCCTTTCGCTGAACGCCTGTCAAAGAAGGTCCAACATGACCTGGAATAAACTCACCTACACCGGCTGGGGTCGCGCCCGCGTGGCCTCTGGTTTGGTGGCCCGCCCCGAACGTCTTTCGACCCTGATCCGCGATCTGACTGAGACCCGCGCGCCCGCCTTTGGCATGCGTCGCTCATATGGCGATGTCGCGCTCAATGACGAAGGCCGCGCCTATGACATGACCCGGCTGGACCGGGTGATTGCCTTTGATCCCGCCACCGGGATCGTCGAGGTCGAAGCCGGGATGCCGATCGGCGATCTGGGCCGCGCTTTTGCCAACAAAGGCTGGATTCCGCCGGTGATGCCGGGCACCGGGTTTGCCACGGTCGGCGGCTGTATCGCCAATGATGTGCATGGCAAAAACCATCATGTGATGGGGTCTTTTGGTCAGCATGTGACCGCGATCACCCTGATCCAAGGTGCGAAAACCCGCAAAATAACCCCGAAATCCGCCCCTGATCTGTGGCAGGCCACGGTGGGTGGTCTGGGTCAAACCGGGGTGATTGCGCGTGCGAAAATCCAACTCATGCCCTGCAAAGGCGACATGATGGTGCTGACCGAACGCCGCATTGATGGGTTGGACGCATTTCTTGTGGCCTTTGATGAGAGCCGCACCGATTACACGGTCGGTTGGATCGACGCGACCGCCACCGGCGCGCGGTTGGGGCGTGGAATTTTAGAGGAGGGCGAAATCACCTCCGGCATCAACAAAAGCCGCGATGCGGCAAAATCTGTACCGTTCAATGCCCCGAGCTGGGCGCTGTCGGCCCCCGTGGTGCGGGTGTTCAACGAGCTGTATTTCCGCCGGGTTCCGGCCAAGGGCCGCACCTCGGTCAAACCCATCACTGACCCGTTCTTCCCGCTTGATGCGATCCACAATTGGAACCGGCTCTACGGCAAACGCGGCTTTCACCAATTCCAATGCGTTGTGCCGATGGATCAGGTCGAGGTGCTGCGCGCGATGTTGACACGGATCGGCACATCCGGTCTGGCCTCGCCTTTGGCGGTGCTCAAAAAGATGGGCGCGGGGCGCGGCGGCTATATGTCCTTCCCGATGGAGGGCTATACTTTGGCGGTCGATTTCCCCAATCGCGATGGTGCGGAAGAGTTGATTTCCGAACTCACCGATATGGCGCATGACGCGGGCGGGCGGATTTATTTTGCCAAGGACAGCGTGGCCAGCGCCGCACAGATCGCGGGCATGTACCCGGACCAGGACACATGGGCCAAAGCGGTGACGAAAGCCGACCCGGACCGCGCCTTTGAAACAGACCTCGTGCGCCGGTTGGGCCTGCGCGATGGCACAGGAGCGGCATGATGCAACAGAGCTGGATCATTTTGGGCGCAACCTCATCCATGGCGCGTGCGATGGCGCGCAGATTGGCGAAAGAGGGCGCGACCTTGTTTTTATGTGGCCGAGACATGGACGATCTGGCGGCCACGGCGGCCGATTGTCTGGCACGCGGTGCTGTGTGCGCCGAGGCATTGCCCTTTGACGCCCGCGACACAGACACGTTTGCGCCAATTATTGAGCGCGCAACAACGGAAGAGGGCGTGATCAACTGCGCGGTCTTCGTTGGCTCGATGCCGGAACAAGACGCGATTGACGCCGACCCGACGCTGATCGCAGGTGTTGTCACCGACAGCCACACCGGCCCGGCCACCTTTCTGCACATGCTTGCGCCTCACATTGAGGAACGCGGCCAAGGTACGGTTGTCGGCGTCGGATCGGTGGCGGGCGACCGGGGCCGGAGTGGCAATTACGTCTATGGCTCGGCGAAAGCGGGTTTTGCCACCTACCTGTCCGGTCTGCGCAATCGGTTGACGCGCGCGGGCGGCCATGTGGTCACGGTGAAACCGGGGTTTGTCGATACGGCGATGACCTGGGGGATCGAGGGGATGTTTTTGGTCGCGTCACCCGATGCCGTGGCGGGTGATATTTTGACCGCGGTCGCCAAGAAAAAGAACGTGATCTACACGCCGTTTTTCTGGCGCTACATCATGTTGATCATCCGGCACATCCCGGAATTTATCTTTAAGAAAATGTCGATCTGAGGACGACAGAGAAACAATAAAAAGGGGCCTTTGCGGCCCCTTTGTCATATCTGTTAGTTTTGTGCCCGCACCGCATTGGTGGCAAACACACAACCGTCGGAATAAAGTTCGGGCGGGGTCACGCAGAGGCCCTTGGCCACCTGCCACGCCGCCAAGACTTTCGGGACATAGGCGCGGGTTTCGGCGTAAGGCGGCGGGCCGTTGTTGGATTTGACCGCGTTTTCGCCGGCATTATACCCCGCCAGCGCCAGCGCCACATCCCCATTGAACTCATTGATCAGCCAATCGAGATAGGCAATGCCGCCTTTGATGTTTTGATCGGGGTTGGTGGGATCAACGCCAAACCGCGCGGCGGTGTCGGGAATGAGCTGCATCAGCCCCTGCGCCCCTGCCCCGCTCACTGCGTCTTCTTTCCCCGAAGATTCAACCGAAATCACCGCCAAAGCCAAGGCCGGGCTGACCTTGGTGCCGATGGAATGCAGCAACAAGGACGTGCCATAGCGATTGGCAAGATCGGTGATCTGTTGAAAGCTGGGTTTTGGCACGGCCCGCGCCTCAGACAGATCCAGCGCCGCCAAAGCCGCGCCGAACCGCTCGGGGCCGGCACCAAACAGATCATGCGGCACCGCGTTCCAATACCACGCCATCAGATCGACACTGGGCGCCTCTGGCAGGCCCTCTGGCACAGCCGCCGGTTTGGGCGGGGCCGTGACGGTTTTCATGCCGGGACGGATTTGCACGGTGATCAGCGTGCCAGCTCCGCCCGTGGGCACACCGATGCGCTTGGGTTTGACGTCGGGCCAAGGCGGGGGCGGAACATAGGTCTTGGGCGCGGTCTCTGGGTCGGCCTCTTGCGCCAGGCTGGGCGTTCCCCAAGCGCCAACACATATAAAAGACGTCAGCGCCAAGGCGGCACCCGCCTTAAACCCGATGGCGCAAACTCTGCGCGCAACTGCGGTGATCATGAACATATCTCTGACTTTTACGGCTCGGGGTGGGCACGTCTTTGGCTTCGCGTGCTTTTATTGACCCCAGTTTGGCAAAAATCATGCCTTTCTGCCAGTGATTTAGCGACAATCAGACTCAATCAAATTTGAATTTTAACTCTAAAAACACCAAAAAAGCATTTTTATGCAAAATAGTTAAAATTTTTTATTACATGATTTCAATGTGTTAATCAGATTATTCCATAAAATTTTCGAGGGTCCAAAAACGTACCAATGCTGCCCAACTCCTGCCCCAGTTCAAAGGCCATATAGCCTCATCAAAAGCAAGACAGAGCGGCACACGGCACGGGAAACGCCAACGCTCCAAACGCTGAGACGTGGAAAAAAATCGAAATGTATCCTTGGAGGGAACACCAATGAAATTCTTCAAACTTGCAAACAAATTCTCCCGCGACGAAGACGGTGCTGTGACCGTTGACTGGGTTGTTCTGACCGCCGCTGTTG
>NZ_FNBL01000024.1 GCF_900102315.1 Celeribacter baekdonensis | reverse complement strand
TGTCCAGTGTCCAGTGTCCAGTGTCCAGTGTTGCTTGTTGCCTGTGGTGTGATCCGTGTTGCTTGTCGTTTGTCGCGTGGCAACTGTTGCGTGTTGCGTGTTGCGTGTCGCGTGCGGGATGGATGCGATGGAGCCGAACGGGGCAGCGAAGGGCCTCTCTTCCTCATCGCAATCAGACCTTTCGCGGGGACTACCTGCCTCGGTCTGGGGCGGCATGGCGCACAGGAGCGCCGCAGCGGTTCTCTGAGGGCGCTTCCGAGGTTTCTGAGGGGGAAGGGTGCGGAGAGGCGCTTCTGGCGCCTCACAGGGCATTTTTGGAGGGGTGGGCCGGAGCGGCCCAGATCGAACCGGGGTTCGATCACGGCACGGGCGAGCCGTGCCTGATGCGGAATACAGCCGAACTTAACGGCTTCGACACTCGACACAATCCCCGGATTGCATCGAAGCCTATTCGTCTGTATGAAGGTGGCAGGAAATAGGGAATGTATGTTCAGTATGTCGTCGCGCCGCCGTCTGACCCGTGAAGAACGGCTCGCCATCGTCCGCGAGAGCGGAAAAGGCGTTTCCGCAAAGGCGCTTGCGGCGCGTTTCAAAGTGACGGAACGGGCGATCTACTACACGGTTCGCACTGAAAAAGAGCGCCGCCGCGAAAGCAGCATCAGGACGCGCCAGGTCAGCGTAACCGTTACCGAAGAAGAGCTTCGCGCGTTTGATGCCGTCTTGAGCAAGAACGGGATCAACAGCAGATCGGATGGTTTGCGCCGCCTGATCCAGTGTGCGAATGGCGTTTTCATCCCCGATGAACACCTGTCTTCTGAGCTGAGCAGCTTCCGTGCCGCCCTGAATCGTGTGGGCAATAACGTCACCCAGATCGCCAAGCGCATGAACGAGGCGAACAAGAAGGGCCTTCGACCGCCCTTCGGGCCGGGCAGTCTATCGCAGATGCGGAGCCTGGCCGGGTTCGTTCTGGACTTTGCCGATCAGGTTCATTCGCTAGCAGAGCGCCGCCGCAGTCACCTGACATTGACGGTCAATGCCGCCTTGAAGGAGCTGGCAGATGGCGAAGAGTAACGCGGTTGCCGCCGTCACTGGTGAGCTTTTCCAAGAGGGATGGAGCAAGGTTCGAGGCTCTATGCAGGGCCTGGGTCAGAAGCGGCAGCAGATGGCCCGTGCCGGGGCGGGGCATCGAGCGGCCGTTTTCAAGGCAATCCGGTCAGGCGGAACACACACGCGGGGCCAGCTCGTCAATCAGCTTGAGTATCTGACCACCAAGAGTTCGCATATCGTGGACAGCCGTGGCGTTCTCGATGGGAAGCGCCAGTTGAGCGCCGACGAAATCAAGAGCGTGGCAGATCGTTTCACCGAGCGTTGGGACAAGGGTTTCAACCCCAAGATGGGGCACACGACCCATCTGCTTATGTCGTTCCCCGTTGGCACGCGCGGCGCTGATGTTCGAGACATTGCCAGCGACGTTTGCGAGCGGTTCTTCGCCACGGAAGACCGCAATTTCGACTACCTGATCGCGGTGCATGAGGATCGGGCTCACCCTCATGCCCATGTCGTCCTGAACCGGCGGTCCCAGGAGGGTGAGTTCTTCTATCTGGGGCGGGATCACCATTTCAACTACGACGACTTCCGCACGGCGATGGTCGAAGAGGCTGAAAAATATGGTGTTTGTCTCGAAGCAACGCGCCGTTTGGATCGGGGGGTAGTAACATATCAGCCGCGCACAAAGGAGGTTTACGCGGCCAAGGAAGAGGGCAGGGAGCCGGTTGGACGTGTCCGCGTGGGGCGCGATCTGGACCGCGCGCTGGCGGAGATCGCCAGCAATACGAAGGTCTACCGTTCACTGGCCGCCGAGGCGTCGGCCGAGAACCGTGAGGATATTGCAAACGCCTTGTTCCGTGCCGGTGAGATGATGGCACGGGGCGGGCATCTTGAACAGAATGGAGAAGTTTACATGGCCGAGGAACAGTCCTTTGATGATCTGAGAAGCAGCTTTGCCGCACGGATGGAACGCGTTGAGGCGATGGTTGCCAGCACGCCCGAGGCGCAGCGACCCCGAGCGCAAGCGCGTCTCAACGAAATCTATCGGGGGGTTGCCCACATGCAGCCTCTTGGCACCCGTTCGCAAACGCTACTTGATGCGCCTTCGGCCGATGGGGTCTATTCCGAGACCAATGTGAACCGCGATGCCGTCGAGCGGCTGCGCGAGCCCGAGACGAGGGCGCAGATCGAAACGGCCTTGCGTGGCACAGGCATTTCGTCCGAGACGATCATCGCACGGATCGAAACCACAGCGAATAACGCCGCGCTGGAACGCCAATGGCTTTCCGATGATTTGAGCCGCATCGCGGAGACTGACGGGCTCAATCTCGAACGGCGCGAAGATCTTCAACAAGCGGTAGACAAGCTGGACCAGGTGCATGTCCGGCTAGGGACCGCGCTCGAACGGGCTGAGGTTCTGCGCGACGATGGGGTGTTCGAGGACGATCCGGATTATCAAGACTTCCTGCGCGATCAGGCGAACGATGAAGTCTATCGGGAACGTGTCAGCGATGAACTGCGGACCGAGGCCGGCGTAATTCGAGCTGAGAATGAAGGCATTTCCGCGCGAGAGGCTGAAGCCGTGGCCGAGGTCGAGAAGGGGGTTCGTGACAATTTCGACGGGCCAAACAATGACTATGACACGTTCGAGCCTTTGGTGATCGAGCGGGATCGTGCGGCGCAGGGGCGCACGAATGTCAGCACCAACGCGGAGCTGGGCATGGCGTTCACGGCTCTGGCAAAAGAGCGCGTGGCAGGAGGTATGTCGGTTGAAGATCAGCGCCGGGCCGATGCTTTGCTGCGCGACACCGCTGACAGATATGGTGAGCAGATGCGCGACGGGTTGGTGCGCGAGGATACCCGCGAGTTCCGTCCGCATGAGCATGAGGATTTCGAGGGCTACAGTGCTGAAGTAGAGCGGTTCGAGCAGGATCGCTTGCGCGAGTTCGATGATGTGATGCGTTCCTACGAAGTCGAGACCGACAACGAGGGCGGCGTTTCCCATCAGGCCCATATCGAGCAAGCCAGCCTTGATCGCATGAGCAGCCGCATCCGCGACGAGCTTATGTCAGCCGATCAATCGGAGGACTTCGATACGCGCTATGATCGTGTGCAGGCTATGTCCGAGGACGGGCGGATCGAGGCAATGGCGCGGGAGCGGATTGCAAGCGAGCAAGCTGATTATCTCCAAGACAAGCCGGAAATCCTAGCGTCCCCGGACCTGATCTATCGTGACCAGCCCTATCAGGAAACGATTGTCGATCGCGACCTATACGACCGGATCGAGGCGGAGGCCCGCGCCGCCGGAGCTGACGAATCCGCCGATGTGAAGGCGACTGTCGCAGATGACTTCAAGGCCCGGTATCCGGACATGCCCGATCACCTTGCACGTGGTCTGGGTCAAACCTACGCCACGGCAATGACCATTCGGGACAGTGAGCGGGTTTCCGAGGTGGCGGCGCAACGTGAACTGACCAGCATCGGGCGTAGCCCTGAGATCGAGCGTGTCATTGCTCACGAACGCGACGACAAGATCAACCCGACCTTCGCAGACGAGGCCAGTGGCCGCGCCTATCGCGAGGAAATCGAACGCGAGCTGGATGACGAGCGGATCGAGGCTTTGCGCGACGGCGATGCAGACGCCTTGGAGAACGTCATTGATGACCGTCTGGAACGGCTCTACGCCGCGAAAGCCTATCTGCAATCGGATGAAGCGACGGCTAACAGCGAGGCCACCCGCGAGGTCATTTCCGAGATTGCCGATGAAGAATACGATGCGCAGCGCCTGAAGCATGTTCAGAGCCACAGCGAAAAGGGGCAGACGCATGGATAAGGGCAAGATCGCAGTTGGCGTAATCCTCCTGACGCTGGTTTCGGCCGCTGTCGGCTATGTGGTTGCGACCGCCTATCTCACGTTTCGCGACTATGGCCTGTCGGCTGAGATCGACTTCTTCTGGCTCGCGCAGAACTACCTTGATATGCGGATCGTCCGCCCCAACGACTTCGAGAAGGTCAATCTCATCATCGGCGGCTTTGCCTTGGCCGGGATGCTTCTGAGCGCGGTTCTGTCCGGGTCTGCACTCACCCGCTTCGGGCGCACCCATTGGCAGAAGGCCGCTGAAATGGCCCGCAACGGGTTTTTCGGTAAACCCGGCACAGGGTTTATCCTGGGCAAGATGGGCAAGCCGAAGTCGCGCGGAAAGCTCATCACGTCGAAGGTTTTTCCTCACGCATTGATCGTCGCACCGACCGGGCGGGGGAAAACCACGGGCTTCGTTATCCCGAACCTTCTAACCTTCAAAGGGTCCGCCGTGGTCCTGGACGTGAAGGGGGAGAATTTTGAGCATACGGCCCGGCATCGAGCGTCGGAGGGCGACAAGGTTTTCCGCTTTGCTCCGACCGATTGGCACGACCGGCGCAGCCATCGCTACAATCCGCTGCTGAGGATCTTCGAGCTGGACGATCCTGACCGAAAGCAGATGGAGCTTCAGCTTCTCGCCTCGCTTTTCCTGCAAGCTGACAGTGATCGTGTCCAAGGGCTTCTGAAAGGCGGTATCGACCTCTTCGTTGCGGCCGGTCTTCTGGCCTTCGAGCGGAAGCGGCCCACCTTGGGCGAAATCTACCGGATCAGCGCGTCCGGTGGCAACAAGCAGAAAGAGTTCATGAAGCGTCGGGACGAGGTTCGGAACCACGCTGCGAAGCTGATCTTCGAGCGGCTTGCATCGACCAACAACGATACGCTGACCTCCTATGTGTCGCTCTTGATGACCTCGGGCCTCGATCAATGGAGCAACCCGGCGATCGACGCGGCCACCGTTGAATCGGACTTCGATTTCCGGACGATCCGCAAGAAGCCGTTCACCGTCTACCTGGTCGTTGCTCCGAACATGGTCAAGCCGATGGCCCCGCTGATCCGCCTGTTCTTCTCCGACCTGATTTCATCGCTTCAGGACAAGGAGCCGGGCAAGGATGAACCCTGGCCTGTGATGATTATGCTGGACGAGTTCAACCGCCTCGGGAAGATGCCCATCGTGGTCGAGAGCATCGAGACGCTGCGCTCCTACAAGGGGCACTTGGCTATCGTCACGCAAACGATCCCGGCGCTGGACGAGATATATGGCGAGAACACCCGCAGGGCGTTGCAGGGTAACGCCGGTGTGAAGCTCTACCTCACGCCCTCCGATGAAAAGACCGTCGAAGAGCTGAGCAAGGCCGTGGGCAAGACGACCAAGCGCGTGGTCACGCGATCCCGGTCGATTGGTCGGAACCCCTTCGAGGGGCGCAGCATGTCCGAACGCACCGAAGAAACGTCTCTTTTGCCCGAAGATGAGGCGCGGCGGATGCCGCTCGATGACATTGTGATGGTCGTGGACGCGCAAATGCCGATCCGGGCAAAACGCATCCAGTATTACGACGATCCGTTTTTCAAGGCGATCCACGGCGCACAGAAGGGCGAGTTGCCTTTCCCTGCGCGGACCTTGAAAGCCGTCGAGCCAGTGATTGCGGAAGAACCGGAGGACGAGGAGCAGCCGGCGCTGGCGTCTGCGCCGCAGGAGGCGGCCGAGAACCTTTCCGTGAAAGAGGCCAGCGATCAGCCCCATCGAGCAAAGCTAAAAACGTCGAAGCGCAAACGGTCCAAAGCTGTCGCCCAGGCTACGCAGGCGACTCGGGACATGGACGAGCGCCAGCGCGAGTTCGACCTGTCTGTTCAGCAGAGGCTCGATCTGCCCGAGCCGGGCGACGTTTCCGATGCTGACGTGCAGGCGTTGCGTGATGCCGATGCAAAGCTGGCAGAGTTCGAGGCGAGTTTCACGGAAGGGCAGGGAGGCGAACGCGCGACCGCGGCCGAGTAGCGATGCCCTTGCCGACCAACACAAAGTAAAAGGCCCGCTTGCGCGGGCCTTTTTCAATCTCCGAGGCGATCAGCTCGATCTTTCATGCGCTGCATCTTGGCACCCGTTCCGGTCGGTGGTGGGGCGGCCCCGGTCGAACCGCCGTCATTCGCCGGAGGCGATGAGCGCATGGAGGCCATCGCCCTACGAGCCCCTTGATACACGGTCATGCCTGCCCGATCAGCACCGGAGGCCGTGCCTACGCCATAACGGTTCATGGCTTGCTGACTTCCCATCGCAGCTCTGCCGAACGCATAGGTTCCACCCATACCAGCGGTCATTGCAGGCATGACGATGTTGCCCGAGATCGAACGAACGATGAAAGGCGTTGCGATCAGGAACCCTTTCGCCATGAGGATCATCATGAAGAACGGAATCAGCGCGCCAATACTTGAGGCATTTGAAGGATCACCAAGCCGCGAGATCAAGGCTTGGGCAACACCGACGATGGTTGCGAAGACCCCGGCAACCACAATTGGGTAGATCGAGAACGAAATCAGTGCGGACAGCCACCGGGCAAAATAGTCCTTCGTCACATCGAACAGGGTAAGGAAGATCATGACCGGCGCCATCCCGATCAGCAGCGCGATCATCAGACGGGATGCGACCATGATAAAGGCGGCAAGGCCCCCGAGGACCGAAAGAAGAACCACGCCTAGGGTGTCGAGCAGGGCACCAGCCATCCAGTTAAGATTCGATCCGGCCGCGTTGAGATATTCCCCTAGCTCTTCGATTAGATCGTCAAATTCTTCAGCGAACGTGCCGGATGGGCCTGGTTCGCCTCCGCCTACCGATGCCACCAAGGAACCTGCGATGCTGTCGATCCCGTTGAGAATGCCATCAGCAAGATAGTTGAATTGGGCCCAGTTCGTCGCAAAGATGCCAACTAGAGCGATCTTTACGGCGAGCCAAAATGAGGTTCTGGCATCCACGCTTCGCACTTGGAGCGCCATATTGACGAAGACAAGGATCACCAGCAGGATCGAAGAAAGCGTGATTACCGTTCCCACCGTTGCTGCGACCGATCCGAATTGCGTTTCAGCCGCGTCGTCAAGGTAGTCCGAGGCCGTTTCAACAAAGTAGGTAACGATACTCATTTAAGCCTCACCAGTTGCCTTGTGATTCACAGATGGGCATTGCCTCCTGTCGAAGCTCATTCGCTGTTCTGCGGTATTCGGAGGTTCGGTCCAAGATTTCATGCCTGCTCAGACCAGAATAATGCTCGAAGTAGTATGCGGAGGCATCATCCCAAGACGGAAATCTGGTTTCGCAGGAGCATTCGCCGGCCTCTACAACAGCTTGGAGGCTTTGAGCGCGATACATCTCTTGCACGAGGTTCATCTTGTGCGCTTCCCGCACGTCTGCGTTTACGATCCAGTCAGGCCGGGGTGGCCGATCCGGGCAAACTCGCGGCGCACTGTCTAGCGTCGGCACGAATTGCGCGGCGGCAGCCACAGGAGAGGTAGCCAGAATCGCTATGCTGATGGCCTTAATCACGCCGCATCCTCCTCTTCACCTGAAGCACTTTCACGGGTCAAGAAGACATGGATGTTCGACCCGGCACGCCCTTCAGCATTTGCGTGGACCACGGAGACTACCTTGAAGCCTGCCTGACCCCATTCCCTGAGTTTGTCGGGCATGGAGTTCATGCTCTTTGCCGACAGAGGGTCGAAAGTCATCACTTCGTTCTCATAGGTTTTCATTGCTATGGTCCTCGCTTTCGTTGCCTGGCAGGTAAAACTCCGTTATGCCCCGGTCGCCGTTGTGCCGCCCGGCTTGGATAATCACGTCTATCGAGCTTTCGATATACTGTATCATGTCCGCATAGGTCATCGGCACATCCGTCTTCAGGGCGGCGATGGCGAGGCGCTGAACCGCCAGTTGCGGCGTTTCCGCGTGGAGCGTCGTCATCGAGCCGCCATGCCCGGTGTTGATGGCTTCAAGGAAGGTCATGGCCTCGCGCCCGCGAACCTCACCCAAGACGATGCGGTCCGGCCGCATCCGCAGCGTGGAGGTAAGAAGGGTGTCAGCAGATTGCGTCTCCACATCGCGGTTCGCGATCAGGGTCACGACATTCGGTTGGTTCGGCAGCAGCTCGGCCGCTTCTTCGATTGTCACGATGCGCTCATCTTCTCCGACATAGGAGAGGATCTTCCTGGCCGCGACGGTTTTCCCCGTGGACGTTCCGCCGGAGACCACCATGTTCATCTTGTTCTCGACGCAGAATTTGATCGCGGCGTAAATGTCCCCGCTCTTCACGACCTGGCGCAGCTCGCGGTTCCGTTCCTGCCGGACGCCTTCAAGGCTGCGTTCTGCACCATAGAGATACTTCAGCTCGATCTTTTCCAGCGGCAGGGTAGAGAAGAAGCGCAACGAGATCGAATGCCCTGTCTGGACGGCAGGCGGTTGGATCACCTGCGCCCGGATCGGTCGCCCCCGATACTCGATGCTTACGGAAACGATGGGCTTCTCCTTCCCGATCCTAGTATTTGCCCCGGACGCGATCTGGTTGCCCAGATCGCGGATTTCCGTCTGGCTCATGGACGCATCGAGAAGGCGCATGAAGTGATCGCCCTGAAATTCGCCCCAGACCCGGCCATCGGGGTTGATGCAAATCTCGATCACATCATTCCGCATGGCGTCAGGCAGCTTGTCGAGCGATGCTTGGAGGTAGCTGGAAGTCATTCAGAATATCTCCAAGTCCCGATCCACCATGACCGTAATCCGGGCACCTTGATCGACGTAGATCACCGGGCCGAGGGACAGGTAGTCGCTCATCACATCGTCGGTCGCATCTTGGAGGTCATCGCCCACGTCCTCAGCCACATCCGAGGACACATCATCGTCGATCTGGCTGGCGGCTACTGCGGGAACCGCGCCGAGGATCGAGATCAGGGCGGCAGAACCGAAGCGTTCACCGAAGCGCGTATCCACAAAGCCCGTGACGCCCGACCGGCCCAACTCATCGCCACCGAACGAGCTGATGGTGACAGTCTGGTTCGTCGGCAGAATGATCCTGTCCCATGCGACCGTCACACGTTGCTGGCCCACATTGAGGCCCGAGCGATAGCGCCCGATCAGCCGCGAGCCGCGAGGGATCAGGACACGCGACCCGTCATAGGAATGCACGTCCTCCGAGATAATCGCCCGAATTTGGCCCGGTAGAGAGCTGTCCAGCGCCGTTTCGGTGACGGCTTGGATCATCGTGCCCTGAACCACCGTGTTCGATGGGTTGGCGATGACCTCGGCCTGCGTCACCTGCGAAGGCGATGCGCCATTGAGAACGAAATCGGTCACTTCTCCGAGCGTTCTTTCCGACAGGGCGCTTTCATCGCTACCAGCACCGGAGTTGCCAAAGGCGATCATGGGCGAGTTGATCCGGGCTTCCTGAAATGCGGCCGCCTCCGCGCGCCGGCGTTCCAGCTCGGCAAGGCGCGCGTCCTCTTCATTGCCCCCCGGCCGCATCGGGTTTTCTTGATCCAATCGGGCAATCTCAAGTTCGGAACGCAGGCGCTGAAGCTCGCGATCCCGCGCCGCCAGTTCCTCCTGAAATTCCGACCGGGCATCTTCTGAAGCCGCCTGAAGCGCCGCGACCTGTGCCGTCAGAGCTTCGAGCGCGGCCGCGGCCGATCCATCGTCGGCCGGTGCGTTACGGAGTTCCGCAATCTCGGCCTGAAGAGCTTCGAGCTGCGCTCGAAGTGCCGCGTCTCCATCGTTTTCAACTTCCACGACTTCAGGCTCAGGCGGGGCAGGGGGCACGAACGGCTCGATCGCGCCGAAGCCGTCGCCCTCTTCCTGAAACTCGGCCGGGCGCGCGGTAGGCAGCGGGTTTTCCGGTTCATCAGACGGCAGGGCCAGGTATGCGATCAAGCCAATGGCCGCGATGGCGCCGACACCGGCCAACGCCACCTTGGGCGACGGCCGTTCTTTCTTGCGCCCGCTATCGCCTCCGGCTTCGAGCGCGGCCAGGCGCTCTTCAAGATCCTTTTCGTCGCTCATGATCCGGTCCCTCCGGCGCTATTTTCCTGAATGCAGATGACGGTATCGCCAAGGCGCAGAACCCACTGGCGGTTCACCCCTGACACGCGAAGAACGCCGTCCTCGATCTGCTGGCTGTTCACTGTCCGCTCGCGTCCCGCCGAATACTGGAAGATCGCAGGGACCGGGGCGTTCGGAGCAAAGCGGAAATAGGTGAATGTCCCATCGTCCCACACCGCTGTCGGCGTGATTTCCGAGCGCCCCGAGGCGGCATAGTTGTAATTCGGTGCCCTTTGCGCGACAGCATTCGTCGGGCGCGCTCGATCCTGTGGATACCGGAATTGGACAACGTAATAGGTCGGCGAGGACGATTCCGTGACGGTGAAATAGTAGCTGCGCCGATTGGTATAGACCGTGATGTTGGTGCTAACGCCACGAGCCAAAGGCTTGACGGCGAAGGCACGGCCCCCCGGAACGCCATCGAGCTGGAAGCCTTCCGTGTCGCCAGCAAGGATCGAGCGGATGGTTTCGCCTTCACCAAACTCCACACTGGTCACATGGGTCAGGCTGACGCGCAGGCGGTAGACCTGCCCGTCAGCGTAGGTTGCGATCCGAACACGGCTGTCATGGCTGCCCGCCCTCGGGTTGCTCTCCGCGAAGGCCGGAGCAACCGCCAGGGCAAGAGCGACGGACAGAAGGCCGGTTTTGAGCATCTTCATATCAGTTCTCCATTCTGTCCGAGCGAATTGCGTATTCGGTGACGGTGAAGCCGAACGGGTTCGTCCAGACCTCATCAATCTGCCGCCGCTCTTCGGGCCGGAAGTCGAACATCAGCGTGACCGTGAACAGACCAGCTTGGACGCCCTGCTGCGACGTGAGCCGCTTGCGAAGGCGCACTGTGGCCCGGTTGTCCCCGATCCGGTTGATGCTCAGAATTTCAACGTCGAGCCGGGCATCCGGGCCATATACGTTGGGCGGATAGTTCTCGCTTGCGCTGTTCCAGAGCTGGCGCAGCGAGGCAGCGGCGTTGCCGTCCGACATTGCCAGCACCCCGCGAACGCGCAGGTCGTTGTCGAGCTGGTTGTAAGTCTCCCGCTGGGTGACATAGCGGAAGACCGCAGCTTCAATGACCGCCTGGTTCTCGGTGACGCGCACGGCCCCGACAGAAGCATTCGGCAGGGCCATGCCGGTATTGGGATCGTAGGGAACGACAACCGGCGCAGGATCAACATCGAGGACCGCGACCGCCATTCCTCCAAGGCATCCCAACACGCCGAAACCCAAACCGACGAAGGCCAGCTTCTGCCAGAGCTTTTCACGGCGACGGGCACCGTAAATCAGCTCTTCCTCAATGATTTCTTGATCCTTAGCCACTTGCCTGCCTCTCTTAGTCTGCCGAAAGATCGGGCATGGTGAAGTCCATGTAGCGATCTTCTTCCGCCCGATCCGCTGCCTCGATGACGCCGGCCTGCCCCTCGCCCACGGTGCCAACCGCGAGAAGCTGCATGATCGAGACAAGAATGATGCCGTTCTCAGCCACGACGCGCGTGTTGAGGTCGATGCTTTCCTTCAGGGTTTCCATGTCACCCGTCAGGTCCACGAGGCGGTCGATCCGCTCAAGAGATTGCCCGGCTTCGGTGTAGCTGTTTTGCGCGGCGGCCGAGACCATCGCGCCAGTCGTTGCTTGGGTGGCAACACGTTCCGCACCGCCGTTCCCGCTGTTCGCCATTTCCGAAAGCGTGTCTTCATCGAAACCGTGTTCGGCCAGAACGCGCTCCATCTGGGTGCGGATTTGGCTGGAACCGGAGCCCGTCAGGCCGCTCCAATCGCCTTGCTGGATCGCGGCGATGGTGCCAGTAATGTCGCCAAATTCCTGATCGAGCAGCCCGTTCAGCCATTCTTCCATTTCCGTCGAAATGATCTCGGGAAGTTCGGCCAGGCCGGTCAGGGCGGCATAGGTTTCCTGAAGCTGCGCGTATTGCTCTTGCAGCGTCTGAAACTGGTTTTGCAGTTGCAGGAGCTGATCGTTCTGAAGGATTTCATCTTCGATCATCTGCTGAAGCTGGCGGATTTCCTGCGCGATGTTCTGCGTGTCCACGGTAGGAACGCCTTGCGCATAGGCAGCCGGTGCCGTGGTCCCGAGCAGCGAAACGGGCGCGACAGCGAGGCCGAGGCCGAGGAAACCGGCGGTTGCGATTTTGCGGATCACCGCGTTGATGTTCATCGACGGTTTCATCAGTCGAAATCCTCCATATTGAAGTTCATGAATTGCTGTTCACGCTGGCGGTCGGCTGCGAGCGCGATTGACTCGGCGCTTGCCGGGCGTGCCCGAGCGGCAAGGAGCCGGGCCATGATGGCGCTGAGCCGCCCAAACTCGGCACGGGCATAGGTGTTCAGCGCCATAGCCTCCTGCACATCCTCGGTTTCGCTGATCCGCTGGATGATGCTTTGAAGGCGGCGCGCGGCAGCTTCGACCGTCGCCATGCTGTTGTTTGCGTAGAAGCTGGCCCCGGCACCCGTGAAGGAGAGGTTCGAGTTCGCGAGCAGCGCCGGGTCGATGGTGCCAACGGCATCGCCGCCGCCACCACGGGCCAGATACTCGTTGTATTTCGCCGGGATCACCTGAACGTAGTGCTGCGTTTCCTGGAACGGCGGCACTCCGCCATAGTTCTGCACGTTGCCGGGGCCAGCGTTGTAGGCAGCGAGCGCGTGAATGATGTTGCCATCAAACATGGCAAGCATCTGCGCCAGATAGCGGGCGCCCCCTTCAACCTGTAAATACGGGCTGTCGTAGTAGTCGGGATAGATACCGAGATCGCCGGCGGTGCCGGGCATGATCTGGGTCAGGCCAAAAGCCCCGACTGGCGACCGCGCGCCGATGGAAAACCGGCTTTCCTGCCAAATCAGGGCTTGCAGCATGTAGCGCCATTCCCTGACCGAAAACCCCGCTTGGCCGACACCTGAAAGGCCATGCGTTTCTTGCGCGACCTGGATAATCAGCTCTTCGACGTTCTTTGCCGCATCCCCGAACATCTGCGCTGCGCCGGGGTTGCTGTCTTCAGGGTCATAGACCACATCGGCCGACGCTTCGGGGTCTGCCCCATCTTCCAATGCGGAAACCATGCCCGGAATGCCTTGGCCGCCGAGGCTGGTTTGGGCGTCGAGAATCTGTTGCAGAATGGAGAGCTGTTCTTGCTCGATAGCCGCAATCTCTTCCTGCACCGCGAGCGTTTCGCGTTGTGTGGCGAGATCGCTTTCCCGATGGGCGTTAGACGCCTCGTTTCTGATAATCAGGCTACCGTCCACCGTGGGGACACCCTGCGCGATCGCGCTGGTTCCCCACAGGAAGGCAATGGCCGTCAGTGCAGCCGTCTTACCCATCGCTAAGGCCCTCCGGGCCGCCGATCGCGGTAAAGGTGCAGGGTGCGGATTTGGTCGAAATCCGGGCCTGCGACTGCGGTTCACTGGTCGGAAGGAAGGCCATGCTGTGACTGCTGCGCGTCACCGTGTCGAAACAATTCGCTTCAGACGGCCGATACTCGGCACAGCCAGCGACACCGAGAGCGGTCAGCATAATCAGGATTGCAGTAGGTTTCATTCGACCCTCCAAAAATCTTCACGCTGGCGGTAATCGGCACCCACCAACTGTTCACCTTTTTCCATCCCGCCGAGGACGGTTAGGAGCGGCCCGAGGGCGCTCAAATCTGCATTGATGACGACCGATCCCTGGTCATCCCGAACCAGCCCCATGCGGGACGCCGGGCTGGACGTGAGCAGCACGTCCAGTTCCTTGTCGTGAAGGTTCAGCATCGCGTAGTCCGATGCCTTGGCCCGGATGTTCGGCAGAAGGATTTGCGTCGGCACCGCTTCAACGATTGTTTTGCCGGTGCGGGTCTGTTCGAGCTGACTGGCATACTGCGTCATCATCACGACGACCGCATTTTGCTTCCGGGCCGTCACGAGCCAGTTCGAGAGGCGTTCAGCGAAATAGCCGTTGTCGAGAGCTTTCCACGCCTCATCAATGACAATGATGGTCGGCTTGCGGTCCTCAATAACCCGCTCCACGCGGCGGAAGAGGTAGGACAGCACAGCCATCCGCTCTTTCTCGCTTTCGCTGTCCAGAATGCCTGTCAGATCGAAGCCGACAACTTCGCCGTCGAGCGAGAACGTATCTTCACGGTTCTGGCCGAAAATCCAGCCATACCGGCCCTCGGCAGTCCATTCTTGCAGGCGCTCATGAAGATCTCCGCCATCATCGGCCGAGATAAAGAGCGAGGCCAGATCGTGCCAGTTGCGCAGGTTCGCATCGCTGGCCGTCGCGTTCTGCCGAACCACCTGCTGAATAAGGTTCGTCTGCGCGGGGGTCAGCGGCTTGTCCGAACGATGGATCAGCGAGGCCAGCCAGTCGGAGAGCCATGCCTGACCGCGTTCGTCAATCTCGGTCCAGAGCGGGTTGAGCCCCGTCGCGTCACCGGCTTTGATCGAGGAATAGCGGCCACCGTTTGCGCGCACCGCCATTTCCATGCCCAAGCGATAGTCGAACACGAAAAGACGTGCCCCGGCTCGCCGGGCCTGCGTCATCAGGAATGCCGAGAGAACCGACTTCCCCGAGCCAGGACGCCCAAGGATCAGCGTGTGACCGCCGGTCGGCTCTTTATCCGGGGAGCCTTGTTCATGGTAATTGAACGAGAAGGCCGAGCGTTCCGGCGTGGGGAACATGGTGATGACCTTGCCCCACGGCACCTGGTCCGCTGTCTTACCGAGCGGCGTCCGATGGAACGCGGCGAAGTCCGCGAAATTCCGGTTCGTCACCGCCCCTTTTCGGCTCCGCGCGTGGCCGTTGCCGGGGTGTTGCGCAAAGAAATGGGTGGCGCTGGCGAAGCCTTCGGCAATCAGGTTCACACCTTCGGTCGAAGCCGTGTTCTTGATCTCGCCGCCGATATTTGCCAGCTTTTCCTCGCTGTCCGCAAACACGGCCACCGACATATGGTGATCGCCAAAGCTCAGACGCTTCGATTCAAGATCATCGAGCGCGGTCGGCAGCTCTTCGAGCAGCGACACGGCGCCATCGTTGGCCGATGCCCGCAAGCGCATCTGCCGCTTGATCCGCCCTGCCATCCAGTTGCTGTTGATGGGGGTGAAGCTGTGCGTCACGATCATATCGACCGGCAGGCTCAGCTCATCGAACATCGTGCAATGCGTCTTCTCGGGATAGTCCTTCACCGCGAAGATCGAGCCGATGCGCGGGCCGGTTGCCCCATCGGACAGAAAGAACTTGTCGCCTTTGAAGGTGACGCGCGTGTTCGCCACATTTTCGGCAACGATTGTCGTGCGGGCACCGCGATACAGCGGCAGCTCTTGGCCGGTGTTCAATGCGCCCAAGAAGCCAAGAAGCTCACCCGAAGGCTCATTGAGCAGCCGGGGGTTCATGTCTGCGAAGGACGACATAAGGAAGCGAACAACCTCCTGAAGCCTGCCCATCCGCTTTTCCGTTTGCGCCCGCAGCAGCTCGGCCGACTTGGCCGCGCGCAGCGGCAGCTTAGAGCCGACAGCCGGGCGGTTCATGACGGTAAGCGTCAGCGTCTTGTCCCGCAAATGGCGCTGTCCGAGAGCCTGCCGCCAGCGACGATCCACAGCCGCGGCGAAGCTATCGCCTTCGACCGGAACAAGATCGGGCGTGATCGCTTTTGAAACTTTGTGGACATAGAACGAGCATTCCGGCCCGATCCGCGCGACCACGGACGCAAAGAGCGCCCGTGTGCGGTCCAGATATTCGTCGTCGGTGGTGTTGCTATTCACCCCGTCCAGACGGATGCACTGAAATAGTTCATTGCCCCGCGTCCGCACGGTCTTGTCGTCAACGAGGCTGATATAGGGCAGCATCGAAGCGAGCTTCACTTCACGCCCGAACCAGCCAGGCAGCAGCGAACGGGGGTCATAATTCGTATCACGGGGCATAGCTGTCTCCGCCGTGGATTTTGCGATTGAGGGTCGGGCGCGTGACCTGCAAGGCCGTCACCACCACGTCGAGGAAATTTTCGTCCCAATCCGCCGCCTTCCACAGCAGGGGATAGGCAGCCGCCGCGATAGCCGCGACTGCCCAATGCTGAAGCCAGACGAAGATCAGAACAGACCCGAAAAGCCAGACCATCGCATACATGATCGGCAGCCCGAGAAGTTTGGGAGGCCGCACAAGGCCAAGGAAAAGACGAGACTGTTCCGCCATCGTGCCAGCTCCTTACGAAGACCAGATTGCGGAAACGATGGTCGGCGCGGCAGCGATACCCGCAATTGCCACCACAACCCACATGGCCTGACGGAAATCGAGAATGCCGAAGAGCCACGACAGGAAGACACCGATCAGCGCCAGCGTGCCGATCACAATCCCAAGGGGGCCGGTGATCGCGTCCACGATGCCCTGAAGCACATCCTGGACTGGCGATAGGTCGATGCTTTGCGCCAGAGCGGGTTCTGCCAGCATCAGCAGAACCCCGCAGAGCGCGACGAAGACGTTAAGATTAGGCTTCATGAATGTTCTCCTTCGAGCCTGTTGAAAACTGCCAGCACGCGGCTGACGTGGTTTTGCGTCTCCCGATAGGGTGGGATGCCGCCATGCCGCTCCACCGCCTCGGGGCCCGCGTTGTAGGCGGCCAAAGCAAGTCGAGCGTCCCCAAAGCGGGCCAGCATCATCAGGAGATACCGAGCAGACCCGTCGAGGTTCTGTTGCCAGTCGTGGGGATCGACGCCGAGATTGGCCGCCGTCGCTGGCATGAGCTGCCCCAAGCCGATCGCGCCAACATGGCTTCGGGCGCTCGGGTTGTAGGCACTCTCAATTTCAATGTTCGCTTGATAGAGCAGCCGCCATTCGGTCACGCTGATGTTCGCGCGGCGCAGAGCCGGGTGGCTAGCGTAGCGAAGGGCGGTCTGGTCGATGGCATTCAGGATCGCGGGCCGGGGTGCTACGGCGCGAGGCGCCACAGCAGCCACCCGGAACGAACCGTCCCCTTCCTCGGCTGCATCCCGGTCACGGCCGAACAGCGTCAGCTCGTCGGAGGCCGATCCTTGGCCGACACCATCATTGTAATTCCGGGCGAAGTTGGTTTGCGGGGTGGAGGGTCGAAGCGATCCATCGCCCTCCATCACCAGCACCATGCCCTGAGCCAGAGCAACGGTGCAGGACAGCGCCAGAGCGGCGCTAGTCGTCGTCAGATAGCGTGTTGCCGTTCGGCAGAACGTGGAGGGCGCGCCCCCCTTTTCGCAGCGGGATGTGAATCGGATCGAAGCCAAACCCTTCGAGGAAGGAGATGAGGCCGTTCGCGGTCTTGAAGAGCCGCAATTGGATTTCCTCTTCCTGCTTGTTCCATCGGCGTCCCGGCACAAGCAGCTTCTCAACCGTTCTGTCTTCGGTGACAGCCCGGATGAACCACTCCCCATACCAGACTGCATTTTTTCGGAACGCTGGGGTTTTACATACAACCTCAGCTTGATACCCCTGCTGCAAGAGGACCCTGAATTGCGTCTCTGTAACCACATTAGGCGCTTCTTTGTTTAGGTCTGTCCTCACGATCGGCGCTTTCCCTTCTGGTTAACGGACCGTGAACCCTTCTCGGGCACCTCAGTCCTACGACATTATAAGATGGGGCGCAACATTGTAATGTTGCGCCTCGCAGAAAGTTCTGCTCTAAGGCACCAATACACATCACCAACCAAATTCCCAAGTGATCTAAAGGGACAGCGCAGGATGCCGACAACGCAGCTACCGGCCTACATGCTTATAATGTCGTCTATTTTTTCGGCTTCCGGGGTGCAAGCAAATACCTGCTTTCCCCCTGAGCGGCCCTTCGTTCCCGCAGAAATCGAGTCCGCAAGGGAGTATCGCGAGCTGATCTATGACGACTTCCAGATCTACTTCGAGGACTTCAGCGCCTACCTGCAATGTCTCGATCAAGAGCGGGCGCGGGCCTTCCAGGAAGGGCAGGAGGTCAGCGAGGAATACCGCCGCTTCTTCGATCAAGTGGTCTCCGACGACTGATACCTCCATAGTTGAGCGGGTTTCCGCTAATAGCCGGGGATACCCTTGTGGTCGAACCGGCCTGATGACCGCCTGCGACGAGCTGCGGCGAACCGCCCTTGCCCCCGCCTGCAAGATGATTTTCAACCGGAATATGTTGCCAATCGGCCTGCATTCGCCTTATCACAAGATTATAAGGGTGAGCCCGTTCTTATAGCGCCGCCATTCATCGAAGGAGATACCATGTTGAAGCTGCTCCGCACAACCGCACTGGCCTGCGCCGTCGCGGCGTCCAGCTTTGTCGCGGCCCCGGAGCGGGCGCAAGCACAAAGCTACCAGATCGACTGCGCCATTCTGCTCTGCCTTTCGGGCGGCTGGCCAGCCTCCGTGCCTTGTGCTCGCGCCCGCGCAGAGTTCATTCGCAGGATCACACCCTGGCCGGTCGAGCCTCCCCTGCAAATCTGGCGCTGTCCGATGGGCGCGTCCTTCAACGTCGATCCGTCCGAGCTGAACCGGACCCGCATCTTCGACATTCTCATGCAGGACAGCGCCGCCGCGCCGCTGCAATCCCTTCCAAGCGCACCACTCACGGACGACGCGCTTGAGCCGCAGCCCGCCGTTCTTCGCCAGAGCGGCGGGACTGCCCGGCCGTTGCCTGATGGCTTTGCCCTGCATTTCGTGCAGGAAGGGGAATACAGCGACGACAACGGCACGGCCGACATCGACATCAGCGGTTCCGAGTTCGACTTCGTTCGCTCGATCCGCGTCTTCAACGTGACCTACGCCCGCCAGCATTCCGGCCGTGACGATTGTAACCGCATGGCAAGCGTGCGCATGGGGTCTTACGGCACCCAAGGCGACTTCCATTGGCGGGGATCATCCGTTGGTGCGCTGCCCGAGGCCCATACGGGAATGGAACGCTTTGGCGAAGACTGCCCGAGCATCTGGCACCGCTCCGTCTTCGTGGAGTGGCGCGATTATCAGGGCAACTATGGCTTCGAGCAGGTCAACTACTAAGCGTAGTGCCGGGTAGGTCAGGTCAATACTATAATTGCGACAGGCATCTAAAGAGAGTATGCCTGTCGTGAACGATCATAAGAATCGAACAGGCAAGGAGAGCAGACACCCCAAAAAGCAAACCCCCCGCAAGGCGGCAACCAAGCGAGGGGGGGTCTAAGAACCTAGGAATTGGCGTTCCGAACGGTCCAACACAAGCTGTTTTCAGGACTGGTTCTACCACCCTCCCGACAACCAAACAAGCATAAAACGCACCTGTGCGAGCAGGAGAACTTTGCCTTGCCGCCTTGTCCAACGAGCAGAAAAGGACAAGGAAATGAACCACTCACCACAAGTCACGTTGCCGCAGGGCATGACCCGACGCGACGTGATCGCCGTCATCAGCGAGATCGGACCCGACCTTAACCTGAGCGGTGCGGCCATCTTCGTGCTGACCAAGCTTATCGGCAGCACGAGTGAAAAGGACTGGACCGAGCCCGGTGCCGATCCGACCTTCTACGGCACCCAGGAAACGATGGCCGAGCGCCTTCACATGACCGCCCGGCAGCTCCGCAGCCATGAGCGGAATTTTGAACGCAAAAACATCCTGAAGCGGGACACCAAGGCGAACGGTGCCCGCGAAGCCGGAACCGGGCGGGGCCTGCTTTTCACCCCGCTCAAAGCCTGCTTTGCCGACCTGTTGGCCCTACGCGACCAGAAGCGCGCCGTGACCAAGCGCGTCAAGGAGCTGAAGAGCCTTCGCAGCGTTCGCTTGCGCCGGATGAAGGAAGCAATCGCGCGGCTGGCCCCCGAAGCACTGGAAGAAGAGGCCGTCGCCTCGGTCCTCGTCCGGTTCGATGCCTGGCCGCGCTCCGACCGGCTTCATTCCCTCGGCCTCGACCGTCTGGAAGCCCATGTCGAAGACGCCGCCAAGCTGTGCATGGAACTCGAAGAGATCATTGAAAACCTACCTGATTCTTCCTGTGAACCGGCAGAAACCTTCCGGTCCTTTATACAAGAGGACAATCAGCAGAATCCTTCTGTATCCTGTAACGCCAGCGTGGATGAACGGAGCGCGGGCAAGCCCGCGCACTCTGGATTCCTTAGATCGGGGCCTTCCGGCCCCGATATTTGCAGAGAAAACGAGTGTGAAGCGGATAGCGGCGTTATCAACCCCAAACTTGAGGCGCTTTTTGAACCGGAGCAGCTTTTCAAGCTCGCATCGCCCGACTTCCAAATGACCCTTCAGGCAAGATCCAGTCAGATCACGAAGGAAGCGATGATCGACGCCGCCCACGACATGCTTTCACCCCTCGGGATCAACTATTCCGCTTGGCGATCCGCGTGCGGCGAACTCGGCCGCCTCGGCGCCACCCTTTGCGTCCTGGTCCTCGATGCGAACCGCGACCACCCGCAAACCCCGGTGCGCAACGCCGGCGGGGCGCTGCGCGGTATGATCCGGGCGCACAAACGCGGCAATCTCAACCTCATCGGCAGCGTGATCGGCTTGCAGCGCCGGCGAGGATACTAGGATGCAGCGGTTAACCGTTCCGTTGTTCCGACCGCGCCGGATTGCAACTATACATACCAAGCTCTGCACCATCATTGCCATGCGCGAGGACCGTGCCGGCGATCGTCGCCCCCGCCGGTTCGAGAGCTTGCATTTCGACCTCGGCGCTGACGCCCTGGAACGTGCGCAGCGCCGCCAGCTCGCACGCCTCAACATCGTCAAACTCGGCCGTGATGACCTCCGAGCCAGACTGCATGTTGAACAGAACCAATATCAGGATGATTTTCATGTGAGACCCTTTCTACGAGAGAGGGCCGGTCCCTCGCGGTCCCGACCCTCTTGGAGAACAGCGCATGACGCTTTCACCTTCCGCGACCATCGGCATCCCTGCCTGTATCGCATCCCTTCAATATCATAATCATGGACTCAGGACAATAACATTGCGCGGAATCCCGCCCTTTCATCTTCCCTGAAATATCCTCGGGGGAGCGCCGTCAGGCGCGGGGGCAGACAGCCCCCATGTCCACAAAGGAACGATTTACGACAGGCCGCAAACCAGTGTCCAAAATACAGCCTTTACACTTTAGGTCACGCCTTGTATTTTGCGGCACCGATTTTGAACACTTTTGGGAGTGAAAATGCCGGATCTGGGCGATGCTGTCATAGGCGACACCGCAGTGCGAACATTTGCCTATGCTCGTGTGTCGACCGTAGGCCAGAGCGTCGATGCACAGCTTCAGGAGATCAAATCCGCCGGCTTTCGATTGCCAGATTATCGTCTCGTGTCCGAAACTGTTTCGGGAAGCGTCGCAGCAATGCAGCGGCCACAGTTTAAACGCCTCGTTGATCGACTCGAACCGGGTGACATTCTCGTTGTGACAAAACTCGATCGTCTTGGCAGGGACGCCATCGACGTTTCTACAACGGTAGCCGATCTTGCTGATATTCCGGTTCGGGTCTACTGCCTAGCCCTTGGTGGCACTGACCTAACCAGTTCGTCGGGGCAACTCACTATGAACGTCCTGAATGCTGTCGCGCAGTTTGAGCGAGACCTTCTTCGCGAACGCACCCACGCCGGGCTGGAAGCCGCGAAGGCAAAGGGTAAACGACTAGGGCGTCCACCTGTGTTATCACCTGAATCCGAAACTCAGGCAAAAGAAGCCATAGCCGTGGGTGAACCCATCGCGGCAATCGCGCGGCGGTTTAAGGTTAGCCGCGCAACCATATCTAGACTTCGTGATGCAGCAACCGCCTAGAGTGAAAGCGCCACGTCTACCGCTTCGCGCTCTGTTTCACAGTGGGTCGGATGCAATCGACCATTCTTCCAGGACCAAACCGTATACCCATTCTTTGAGCGTTTGTGGACAGTTCCACCAGAAATATCGACATGACCTTCGGAGACAAGACGAAGGATCACACGCTTACCGGTTTCGGCGCCATCAATCTCGAACAACTTTGACGCCGCGGCTTCGACCAAAAGATGATCGCCCTTTGTGTCGATGACTATAACAGCTTTGTCCACCCAAACGAGAAAGTCGGGCCAGTACGCCTGCCCTTCATGTAACAGAGGTAGCGAATATCCACTCCCAACGGGGTTTCTGGCCCAAACCCGCTGTGTTCGATCAAGCGCCCGCGCGAACTTAATTTCAAGGGAGTTCAAACCGGAATACTTGCTATGAAGCGCACGTTTAAACTCTTCCGACGCGGTGGGATCTATTGCGATTGGGCCTACCGAATATGGACGATCGACGTCATTTTGAAATATGACGGAATGCTGAATGTAGGCTGAAACCACTTCCCGAGCTTTCTGCCTGATATGTTCTGCGGCAGGGCTACTTAGCTCGATCATCGCATCGAACTTTGGATTCTCAATATCAACTAGGTTTACTGGGCCACCTGCTCGGCGGAGCCCACCAGGGTAGCTCCTCTGGATTTCGCGCCTAAACACAGACCGAGCTGATACGCGGTTACTATGCTCCACCTCGATCCACTCGAATTGAGAGTCGGAGTCCTCACCAACTTTTTGCAGGACCTGCATTCGGCTGCCTTGACCTACAGTGTTGCTGTCACCCCCCCGAAAATCCATGATACCATCGACAATGCGGGCTATAGGCGGCTGTGCCCGACTGCTTTCAATCCCTACAGTGGGAATGGTTCGCGGCGGGTCTGCCTCGATACGGTCACGCCTGCCGCGAGAATTTTCGTCCTTAACAACAAGGGCTATAGACGGATGTTCCGCTGCCAGATCCTTACGCAGATCGTGCAGAATATCGTCGAAGACCCCCTTCTCATCTGTCCGGATATGAAAGTGTGCAGTGTTCAGTATTGGGTCTGAGTAGTGGGTTGCGCCAGGTTGTCGTAGGACACGGCCAACGACTTGCGTGATTTGCCGAGCGGACGCCATTTCTTTGTCGATGTAAGCGAAACCCACAGCAGGATCATCCCACCCTTCTTGAAGGCTAAGATTGAAAATAATGTGTTCGAATTTCTCAGAGATAAATCGAGAATAATCCTTCTCTCCGCCGTCAAATAGTCGCATATCCGTCGGCTTCGGATAGTCTTTCGAAAACTTGAGCTGGCTGTATACAGCTATTTTTTCAGGTTTGATCTTTGCTACTTCGACAAGGTGTCGCCAGACAAGAATTGGTCTCGCTTGGCGTTCTCGGAAGGGACGCTTCATATCTTCCGCGATGGACATGCCGTCTACTGTATTGGTTGTGCAGACATAAATAGCCTTGGGTGTGAAGGGAAGTTTGAGATCTGACGCGATCCTTTGAGCAGTGCTCATGTCATTTAGAAGATTGTCTATCGCCGGTTCCATGGGCGTTACGTAGCCGTCGATGGAAATACGTTCCTTAACGAGCCCAGACTGCACAACTTCTCGGCTTGAAACAGCCGTCGAGAAGTCTTCGTCCGTCCAAGCTTTATCGTTCCTCAAACGGTTCATGACGTTCGTGAGCTTGGGTGGTAACGTCAAGGTCGCACTTGCAACAATGAGTGCATCTGGGGCAAGTTCAAGAAGCCTTTCAGATTGTAGGTCTGAAAGATTATGACCCTCATCGTAGATGATAACCAGCGGGCGTCGCAGCCCCTTCGAGGTCTGTCTCTTTTTCAATTGGTCCCAAAGAGATTCTTCAGCAAGATCGAGCTGGGCTCTATAAATTTTTCTGTCTTCACTTGCGGTGTCTTCAACCGCAAATTTACCAACCGTTGCAACAAGAAGAAGCGGGGTCTCTTCTCTTGTCAAATGATCCGGAGCGACCTCCAAGAGCGGCATCACAGTAAAGCCAGATAGGTTATCTGCATACTTCCCACTGGAAAGGTTTTCAAACGTTTGAGAGACGACCACCCGGCCTTTGGATATCCACAAAACGATCGGGGCTATTGGCATTCCGTCGCGAATCTGAGAGATGGCATCTGCCAACATCAGCGTCTTCCCGCTACCTGTGATGGAGACAAGTGTTTGTAAAAACGGGA
>NZ_FNBL01000026.1 GCF_900102315.1 Celeribacter baekdonensis | reverse complement strand
CAATGGCAAACAAGGCAGCCCGGGCCGTCTGGGCGATGCTCACCAAGAAACAGGAATACCGGCAACCCGCGTTCTAAGCGCACCAGTTGCCTACGAGATGCAAGACGTTGAAGTGATGATGCGGAATTAAGTCAACCAAGAGCAAGGACACTCCGGGAATGGCAGCGGCCCTTTGAGGTCGATAAGCCGATTGGAACCTCGCTTGCGGAACTCATCAGGGCCAGTGGAGGCAATGCCAAAACATAAACAGGCCGGACAGACGACGGTACTGACGAAAATAACCGCAGAAATTGCCAGAAAACGCTTGCAATGCGGGAGCCACCCACAGATGCCGTTCCCTTGAACACGCCGTCGCTGCGGTGCGGCCCGTCAGACCGGCCATTCGTGCATCGCGCAGCATTTTTCGAGTGTGAAAGTCGGCAGAGCGGACAAAGAGGCCTTCCCAATCAGGCCTTGAACATTGCCGAGTTCAGTTCATTCGCTGGATCAATTGCCGCCCGGGGTTCTTTCTCCCGGTGAAGGTCTTGTCCCGGCTGTTCCGGCGTTTGTTCCTCGAAGGCTTAGCCAGATTGCACAAGGCTGGTAAACTGACCTTCTTCGGGGACTTGGCCGGACTGGCCGCCCCCGAGGCCTTCGCAACCCATCTCGCGCCACTGCGCAAAGCTGACTGGGTTGTGTATGCCAAGCCACCCTTCGGCGGGCCGGAGGCCGTGCTGGCCTATCTCAGCCGATACACGCATCGGGTGGCGATCTCCAACCATCGCCTGGTCAGTGGGGACGCTGATACGGTGACCTTCCGCTGGAAGGACTACCGCATCACACGCGGCGATCGCATGAAGGTCATGCGCCTGCCCATGGGCGAGTTCATCCGGCGGTTCCTGATCCATGTCCTGCCATCTGGCTTCCATCGCATCCGCCACACAGGGGTCATGGCCAATGGACTCCGTCGTGACCGGATCGTGGAGATCAGGCGTTTGCTCAATACAGAACCCGAGACGAAAAAGACTGCGACAGATGAAACCGAGATCAGTGAACCCGACGATCCGAACGCGCGCCAGCCTTGCCCGAAATGCGGCGGCACCATGATCGTCATGGAGACCTTCCTGTGCGGCCAAACCCCGCAATCCGCGCACCGCCATGGGAGGACGCCGCATGATCAACCAATCACACTCGGCCCTGCGATACCCGGGCGCCGGACAAGCCACCGCGCCCAGTCAGCCAAAACCAGAACCGACACGGGCCTATGATGGCGGCAAGCACAGCAAATCGGTGACGTCAGGAAACAAAAACCAGTTGACCTACGCCTCTCCTGACATGCTGGCATGTCGTTCGATGCATCGAATGCAGCAGCCGTAACGCACAGTACCCATAACACCAAAATCCACCCGCGCTTTCCTCCTTGTCAGATTTGTCGCCACTGCAGTTCACGCTGACAGCAGCCACAAATCTTTAACCCAACGTCTGCAAACGCACCTTGATCCCTTTTCGTCGCCGTTTTCCAGCAAGGTCGACGAGTCGTCTGAACGTTGGACACTCCATGTGGGACGGAGCCGGGCAGTCGGCCACATGGCGAAGGGTATCGCGCAGCACGGTTAGCTCTCCAATGTGCCGATCAAGTTCATCTGCACGGTCGTGCAGGTCCTTCCTTGGCAGGTCGGGCTTGCCGTCTCGACCGAACATTGCCGAGATGTCCTCAAGCGAGAAGCCCGCCGCCTTCCCCATCGAGATCAGCGCAAGCTGCAACAGTACATCGGGTTCGAACTGCCGTCTCAGCCCGTGTCGAGCGACCGAAGATATCAGACCAATCTCCTCGTAATAACGCAAGGCCGATGCCGGGATACCGGCCTGTCGTGACACCTCGCCGATATCGATCAGTCTCATGCTTGACCTCAAGTTGGCTTTAATTCGTAGGATGCCTCCCTGAAGCGATTCTCGCAAGTGGAGTACACAGATGAAGATTCTTGAATCATCGGAGCAAAAGGCTGCGCAGCGTGGGGTGATGCTGTGTCTTTCGCTGTCCATGGTACTGGCCTCGCTGAGAACCAGCATCGCCAATATCGCACTCCCGACGCTCGCGTTGGCCTTCGACGTGCCGTTTCATTGGGTGCAATGGGTTGTGATCGCCTATTTGGTGTCGATCACGCTTTTCGTTGTGATCGCAGGACGTCTCGGGGACGTTTTCGGTCGGCGGCGGATGCTTGTGCTCGGTCTGGTTGTGTTCTCGCTGGCTTCCGGGCTGTGCGGTCTGGCCTCCAGCCTATGGATGCTCGTCGCGGCGCGGGCGCTCCAGGGGATCGGCGCGGCGTTTTTGATGACGCTCACCATCGCACTTGTGCGAGAGACAGTCGGGACCGAGCGTGTCGGACAGGCCATGGGCTTGCTCGGCACGATGTCGGCAGTGGGCACGGCGCTCGGCCCGTCACTCGGCGGTGTGCTGATCGGCGCGGTTGGATGGCCTGCGATCTTCTTGGTTCTGGTTCCGGTCGGTCTGCTGGCCGCCGGATTGGCTTTGCGGTTCCTGCCAGCGGTCGCGCCGCTCGAGAAAACGCCGCGATTGAATGTGTCCGCTCTTGGCAAGAGTGGCGTACTTCCCGGCCTGGCAGCCAACCTTCTGGTGGCGAATGTCATGATGGCCACGTTGGTGGTCGGGCCGTTCTATCTCGCCGTCGCGCTCGGCCTGCAAGAGGCGGTTGTCGGTCTCGTAATGTCGGTCGGGCCGGTCCTCTCGATCTGCACCGGCGTGCCGTTAGGTCGGTTGGTCGATCGCTGGGGGACCCGGCGGGTTCTGACGCTCGGACTGGGAACCGTTGCCGCCGGAGCTCTTTCGCTGTCGGTGTTGCCCGCGACGTTCGGCGTCGTCGGCTATATTGCGGCAATCGCGATCCTGACGCCGGGATACCAGATGTTCCAATCCGCCAACAATGTGATGGTGATGGCAGACGTGTCCGCCAACCAGCGCGGCGCGGTGTCTGGCCTGCTTGGACTGTCGCGCAACATCGGCCTCATATCCGGGGCGTCCGTCATGGGAGCCGTCTTCTCAGCCGGCGTCGGAAGCGTCGCTATTGAGGATGCCGCCTCCGGTGCGATTGTCGACGGCTTGCAGATCACGTTTCTGCTCGGCGGACTGTCGATCTTGGTCGCGCTATGGTTCACACGCCGTCTCGCGTCGGATCACGCCTGACGGTAGTCGGCTCCTTCAGCGGGGCGTGCAAGCCGCCGTTCATTCCCGCCGCAGTATCATGCACTCTGGGCTCACAGCCGACCTTCTTCGCGATTGCACCAAAGCATGTTACTCTGAACCGCCAACGTGCAGTTGGCGTTGTGGTGGATTGTGGCGGATTGGAGGAACCACCATGACCATTGCAAACTTACCTGCCATTCGCGCATGCCGTTCAGCATGGAACAAGGGCCGTGTCGTCGGGCAAAAGCGCCCACTGATGCCGAAACATGTTTGGGCCATTCGGGTTCGCCTCGAGATTGCCGAGAACCATCGGGACTTGGCACTCTTCAATCTGGCCATCGACAGCAAACTACGCGGATGCGATCTGGTGAAGCTGAGGGTCGCCGACATCTATGCCTCAGGACAGGTCAAAGAACGGGCCTCGATCATCCAAAGCAAAACCCAAAGGCCGGTGCGTTTCGAGATCACCGAAGGCACCCGTAAGTCAATTCTTCGATGGATGGAGGAGCCCTTGATGGTCGGCTCCGAATACCTTTGGCCTGGGCGCTTTCACGAGCGGTTGCACATTTCGACCCGGCAGTATGCACGTCTCGTGCGCGAATGGGTCAAATCCATTGGGCTCAATCCAACATCATTTGGGACGCATTCGATGAGGCGCACCAAAGTCGCTCACATTTACCGCAAGACAGGCAATCTTCGCGCGGTTCAACTTTTGCTCGGGCATACCAAGATGGACAGCACCGTTCGATATCTGGGTGTTGAACTTGAAGACGCACTCGCAATCTCGGAAGCCATTGAAATCTGATTGCAAAGGCCGTCTTCAAGGACGGCCCTGAGCCGACTTTGGCCAACCAACAAGGCGCTGCGGTGCAGCTTTCCCGGTGCAGGCGTTCGACACAGCGTGCAACATTGTGGATGGCCCCGAGTCAGTAGTGCGGACTTAGCCGCTGTTGCTTACGCGCGTGTCGACGATCGAAACGTCCCCTCTAGAAAGTCGAGGAAAGAGCGCACTGTCGGGTTGCCGCTCCGGCTTTTCGGCCAGATCGCGGTGATATTGCTTCGGTCCACGGCCAAAGCTTCAAGCACAGGCAGGAGCTCGCCCCGTTCGACATGAGGGTGTGCAAGCAAAGTTGATGTCATTCCGATCCCCGCGCCACTTAGCAGGACCGAAACGAGAGCATCACTCGCGTCCATGGTCATCACCGCATCGGGGATGATCTCGACGATCCGGCTGCCGCATTGGAAAGGCCATCGGAGCAGCTGGCCCGAGCTCTGGAACCGCAGCGCGACCGTATCATGGGCGACGAGGTCGGAGGGGGTCTGGGGATGGCCGCGCTCGGCCAGATACTCGGGTGAGGCGAAGCAGCACAATTTCTGCGATGCCAACTTGCGTGACATAAGTTGCGAATCCGCCAAATCACCGATCCGAATGGCGACGTCTATCCCTTGGTCCACGAGATTGACGATTTGATCGCTCAACCGCAGGTCAATCGTGACCTTCGGATGCTGTCTGCGGAACGCCGCAAGTGCGGGCGCGACGACGTGGATGCCCAGGGGCAGCGGTGCCGCGACCCGTAACCGACCGGAGGGTTCGGCCCGCAGGCTGGTGGCGGCCTGTTCGATGTCCTCAGCCGCCTCGATCAAGCGCAGGGCGCGCTGGTGTAGGTCTTGGCCCTCGGTCGTCAGTGTCAGGGATCGCGTCGTCCGAGTGAACAGAGACACGCCAAGCTGGTCCTCCAAGCGGCGCACGCTCTTGCTCACAGCCGAGGGGGACACCGATAGCGACCGCGCCGCAGCAGAGTAACTGCCCAAAGATCCGGCCCGAGCGAAGGCGATGAGGCCGGTCAGGCGTTCTAATCCAATTTGTTCCATTATGGCACAACTATAGTTATTTCATGAGGTATTATTAACTTATAGCGCCATCTGTATCTACCCCTCATCAGCGAACATGGATCAAAAGGAACAGCCAATGACCCAGATGATGAAAGCCGCCCGCCAGCACACCTTTGGTGGACCAGAGGTGATCGTATACGAAGATGCGCCGGTTCCGGAACTGGCGCCCGGCGAAATCCGTATCCGCGTGAAGGCCGCCAGCCTCAACCCGCCCGATTGGTATCTGCGGGACGGCTACCGGGCTTTGCCGCCCGAATGGCAACCCGAGGGGAGCTTTCCGCTTATCCTTGGGACCGACGTATCAGGCGTGGTCGATGCGGTGGCCGAGGGGGTGACAGGTTTCGCCCTCGGGGAGGAGGTCTACGCGATGGTGCGCTTCCCCGAGGGCATGATGGGGCAGTCCATGGGGCACGCGGACTATGTCACGGCCCCGGCGGACCAAGTGGGCCGGAAGCCTGCAACGATCCCCCATGCCGCCGCCGCAGGTGCTCCAATGTCGCTCCTGACCGCCTGGCAGTTTCTGATCGAATTGGGGCATGAGGTGCTCAACCCCTTTCAGGCAGAGCCCCATGTCCCCGTTCCTTTGAAGGGCAAGCGGGTGCTGGTGAATGGTGCTGCCGGGGGTGTCGGGCATCTCGCGCTGCAGGTGGCCAAATGGCAGGGCGCGCATGTGATCGCCGTCGCCTCAGGGCGGCATGGGGAGCTGTTGCGCGATCTTGGTGCGGATGAGGTCGTTGACTACACGCAGGCCAAAGTCGAAGACCTCTATCGCGATCTGGATCTTGTGATTGATTGTGTCGGTGGCGCGCCCGCTGCGCGGTTCCTTGAAACGCTGGCTCGCGGTGGGGCTCTGTTCATTGTCAACCCTCTGGGCTTTGACGGCCATGCCGAGGCCAGCCGCCGCGGCATTACCGTATCCGTCACGCAGGTGCGCTCCAATGGCGCACAGCTTGATGCGGCGGCGTCCCTGCTGGGCGACGGGACGATCCGTGTGGTCATCGACTCCGAATTCTCGCTGTCAGAGGCCGCACAGGCCCACGCCCGCGCCGCTAAAGGGCACATTCAGGGCAAGATTGTTCTGAAGATCGCCTGACGTACAAATACCTCCGAATGCCGATGACCAGATCGGCGTTCGGAGGCCATTCAAGGATCATCGAAATGACAAACGACACCAGACTGCTTGCAGGCAGCCGCCAATGGCTGACAATGGTTGGAGAGCAACTGCAAAAGGCCGCGCAGCGCGCCGGTCTCCCATCTGATCTGACCGTTTCACTGGTCGAACGCTACAGCGATGGGGACGAGATCGCCCCAGGATTGGTTCAGGGCCTCCGGTTTGATATTCGATGCGGCGCTCCCTCCTACCGAATCGGCGCTTATCCAGAGGAAAAGGGCGACATCACGGTCGAGGTCACGTCCGAGGCGGCACGCAGGCTCAATCAGCTCATTAGCACGGATCCCGCCTATGCTCACGCCGTTAAAGAATACCTGAAAAGTGGTGCTCTGCGTATAGACGGTGACCCCGCGGAACTCGGTGCATGGTTTGGGTCGGTCCATGACGATATCGTTCGCCGGACGGAGTTAAACGTCTTAAATTGACCTCGGCCTACTGAAAAGCATTGTGATCATTGGCCCGCGACGGGGTGTTCCGGGCTGATACCATAACCTGCTCCTGCCTAGACGCGGCGGTCGTGCGAGGGTCTCGCCCCTCTCTTATTTCATTGAAATATTTATATTTATTACGCGCAAGATGAACGCCCGATGCCCGCCACACAGTTGCTGACCAGATGTTGCGTTGCAGCTCGTCGTACATCGTGCAGCATTTCCTAGATCAGATGCCGCTCTGCGGGACAGAACCGCCGCCGCCTGCGTCTAGGTTCGCGCCTTTGAGGCACTGATCTCAACTGCGAGCTGTTGGCATTTGGCGTTGGCCCACTCATGCGCATCGACACCGAACAGAAGCCGGCGCGCAGGTTCGGGAGACGACGCTTCGGCGATGATCAGGGCAGACAACCTTTCGGGATCGTTTTGCTGTGCGCCGTTTGCTTGGGTGATAAAGGTTCGGAAGCCAGCTACCGCGTCAGCGTAATCCGCAACTTCTATATCCCCCTGCCGCGCAGTGGATGGATCAAGGAAGTTCGTGCGCATCATCCCCGGTTCCACGATAAGAGAGCGGATACCAAGCGGGGCGATCTCTTCGGCGAGACCCTCCATCCAGCCTTCGAGCGCGAACTTGGACGCCGAGTAGACCGATCCACCGGGGTTCGAGACCAGACCGTTCACCGACGAAATGGTAACCACGAGGCCCGAGCGCTGCCGGCGCATCGTGGGCAGCACCGCGCGCGCCACGTTCATCGCGCCGAAGAGGTTGATCTCGAACTGGCGACGCACGTCCTCCTCCGGGATCGTCTCGAACCAACCAAGCTGGGCGCGGCCGGCGTTGTTGACCAGAACGTCGATCCGGCCGAACGTCTCGATCGCTGCCTCATGTGCAGCCGAGGCCGCCCCGGGATCGGTCACGTCGAGCGGCAACACGAGCAGGCGGTGGTCGGAGGCGGAGAGGCTTTCTGCAATCCCGTCGACTGACTGGCTGGTCGCAACGACCTTGTCACCGGCCTTCAATGCATCGCGAGCGAGCAGATAGCCCAGCCCTCTGCCTGCTCCGGTGATGAACCATACCTTGTCTGTCAATGTCAGCTCCTCTTGTTTGCTGACGTTTGATTAGCATACCTATACACATCGCGATTATAGCCTTAATTATTGTAGGACTAAGTAGCAGGAATACTGAATGGATCCGCGCAGATTTTCCGACCTCTTCATCTTCAACCGGGTTGCCGAACAGCGCAGCTTTACCGCGGCGGCGCGCAGCCTGGGGGTTACCCAGTCAGCCGTCAGCCAGACCGTCAAGCGTCTTGAGCGGGAGATGGGGCTCAGGTTGCTGTCACGCTCGACACGCAGCCTTGCCCCGACTGCAGCGGGCGAACGGCTGCTCGCCACGCTCTCTCCGGTCATCGCGGAGATCGGCGCAGAGATCGAGGCTCTTGAACGGCTGCGCGAAGAACCGGGCGGGCGCCTGCGCGTGACCTGCGGAAAACATGCTGCGGATACGCTGGTCTGGCCCGCCTTCTCGCGGCTGATCGCGGCCCACCCCGAGATCGAGGGCGAGCTGAGCGTGGAGGACAGGTATGTCGATATCGTCACCGAGCGGTTCGACATTGGGATACGGATGCGCGATGATCTGGAGATGGACATGGTCGCCATGCCTGTGGGGCCGCCCCTGCGCACGGCGGTCGTGGGCGCGCCGCGATATCTCGATATCCGCGATCCGCCGCGCGCACCGCGCGACCTGTCGGCGCATCGCTGCATCGGCTTCAGAAACGCGGGCGGCACCTTGTCGCCGTGGTCGTTCGAGAAAGACGGAAATGCGGAAACGGTAAAGGTCTCGCCTTCCGTCATCGTCAACGACGGCGACGCGCTCGTAGGGGCGGCCTGCGCGGGGCTGGGGCTGGCTTACATGCTCGAAGACCTTGCCACGCCATTCCTAGAGAGCGGAACGCTCGTCGAAGTCCTTGCCGACTGGTGTCCACCGTTCTCAGGCTATCACGCCTTCTATTCGAGCCGCCGCCGCCCGCCCCGCGCATTCACCCTCTTTCTCGAGGCTCTGCGCGAGGAAGCCAAGAAGGGAACTCACGGGTAAACGGGGCAAAGCCATTACTGAGCTTTTATGGCGTGATGCCAATCACGTTTCATCTCATTTCTTTCTCATGGTGATCTTTGCGAGGGCCGCCGCGTTTCCTTCGAGTGCGGTCTTGCTCTGCGTCCAAGCCGTGGGCTCGATGGCAAACGTGCTCCTCAACCAGGCCAGCGTCAACCGGCACGTCGCCTCAAGCGCGTCGGGGACTTCGGCTTCGGTTTCGCGGGCGTCCCACCCTGCGATGCCGCCAAGGCCATGGCCAACGCCATTGATCGTCAGCAGAGCATCGGCCCCGGGTGCATCGTGGAAGGGATCGGCATGCCATTCCGGGCCACGGGGCGTGAAATGCGGGTCGTCTTCCGCTCCGCAGACCACCAGGGTCGGAATGTTGATACCACTGAAATCCACGTCGAAGAAGGGAAAGCGCTCAGCACTTTCAGGTGTCAGATCGGCGCCGCCCCGGCCCGGAGCCGCCAACAGGATACCGGCACGGATGCGCGGATCGGTAAAATCCTCGCCTTGCAGACGCGCACCAAGCAGAAGGCCGCAGGTGAAGCCGCCGAAGGAATGCCCGGCCACGGCAATCCGGTCATGGTCCAGCCGCCCGGTCACGGCCGGGGCTTGCCGCTCGATCTCGGCCAGTTGGTCGAGGATGACGCGTATTTCATCCACCCTCTCGCGCCAGAAGAACGGCCCATTGGGCAGATCGGGGTCCAGCCCGCCGACCCGGGAGCTAGCTTGGGTTGGCTGAATGACGGCCAGCCCGCGTTCGGCCCAAAACTGGGCAAGCGGGGCGTAGCCGTCCTTGGATGGAATATAATTCGAGGGGCCGAAGCCATGCGACAGGATCACAATGGGCAGGTTGCCCCCGGTCGCCGGTGCGGTGAGGCGCAGCTCAAGCGGCTGGCGTCCCGGCATAGGCAGCCGGATTGGTGTATAGGCTACGGTGATGCCCGACTCTGGCGCTGGGAGAGCGCGGGACAGGTTGATCAGTCTGTTCATGGGAAAGTTTCCTTTTCTAGAGGATGGACGCCGCATCTTTGCTGCGGCGTGTGGATCAGGATGGTGCAAGGCCTTCTTCGCGGAACCAGGTTTGGGCATCCGCGCCACGGCATTGCGTCGGACGGACGTTCCCGGTGCGCTACCGGGCCACACCAGCCGGGCGCGGATGCCGAATTCAGCCGTTTCCAATACGTTGAGCATGCCAACGCCAGCATCGTTCACCAGCACGTCGATCTGGCCCGCGCGGGAAAGCGCGAGGGCGATGCTTTCGGGATCGGTCACGTCCAGGGACAACAATTGCAGGCGGCCCAACGGCAGAGGGGCTGCGCGGCGATAGCCTGACCAAAACCGGAGGAACAACCGGTGATGAGGATACAGGGCATTTCAGATCTCCTTTACTGTTGTGAAAGGGAGATAGACTTCGCGAGGCGGTCGTTCTATATATGCAAGTCCACAATCATTCATCAATCGTCCAAATCCATGCTCGAAAGTGTCTCAGACCCTCTTTCCAGTGTCGTTACCTTGCTTAAACCGACGGTCTCCATCTCCAAGATGGTTGAGGCCGGTGGCCAGTGGCTGGTGGCGCGGCGCGACATGGCCAGCCCCTTCTACTGCGCGATGGTCGAAGGACGGTGTCAGTTGAAGGTCACCGGGCGCGATCCGGTCACGCTGACGGCTGGCGATTTCGTGCTGATTCCCCACCTGCAGGGCTTCACCATGTCCAGCGAAGTGGCTCCGTCCCCACATGCGCCGCACCTGCCGCTTGAAACCGGGCCAGGGCAGTTCCGGCTTGGCTCGCGCGCGGCCTCGGTGGATGTTCGCGCCCTTGTCGGGCATTGCCGTTTCGACACGCCGGCAAGTGACCTGCTCGTGTCGCTGCTGCCAGAGATGATTCATGTCTCAGGTCATTCCCGCCTGACCGCCCTGGTGCCCGTGATCCATGAGGAAACCCGCGCCGACCGACCGGGGCGCGAGATGATCCTGGAGCGATTGCTGGAGGTCCTGCTGATCGAGGCCTTGCGTTCGGGCCCTGCAACGGCCCTGCCACCAGGTCTCTTGCGCGGCCTGTCAGACCCGCAATTGGCGAGTGCTTTGCGGTGTATCCACGCCGAGGCAGGCGGTGCCCTCTCCGTGTCGGACTTGGCCAAAGAGGCGGGTATGTCGCGGTCAAGCTTCTTCGAACGGTTTCGAAAAGAGGTTGGTCGCGCGCCGCTGGAATATGTGACCGACTGGCGCATGGCCGTTGCCAAGACTTTGCTGCGGCAGGGCAGGTTGAACAATACCGAGATTGCTCTCAGGGTCGGTTACGGGTCCGCCAGTGCGTTCGGACTGGCTTTTATGCGGCACGAGGGCTTGTCACCTGGCGCGTTTGCAAGCAAGCACGGGCGTTAGGGCGAGGGCTGCAAACGGATGCCGATGATCTTGATGTGAGCGCCACCAATCGTTATGCAAAGTGCGAATTTTGTTGAAAAAATCTTTGCTGCATCTGCAAACTGCTCAGAAAGCAGGAATGTATAAACGGCAATCTCGGCCCAGACCTGCCGTTCGTGCCAGACGCAGCGCATGACCGGTCCCAGCCCGGAGCGGACCAACAGCCAATGGCACGAATCTGCGATAGCTGACCTTGGCCACGCACGTCGCGAACTGGTAAGGTGCGGACTTTTCTGCCGTTGACGGCCCCGAATATCCGGCCTAACCTCTGCCGGTCTGAAACAGGTTAGGCTCGGGAAGGTTGGCCCGGCCCCCGCCCTGCGTGTCCTTCCGTTGCAAGGCAACGGCCCAAGACTATCAAGGCGTCTGCGCGGTGCAGATGCCGATAGAAAGGGCATGACATGAAACCCAGAATTTCCGTACTGACACTCGGCGTAAGCAATCTCGAACAGTCGCTTTCTTTCTATCGCGACGGCCTTGGGCTGCCGACGAAAGGCATCATCGGCCAAGAATTCGAACATGGTGCGGTGGCGTTCTTTGATTTGTCTGGGGGTTTGAAACTTGCCCTCTTTGCACAGGCCAACATTGCCCACGACACCGGACTGCCGGTGCAGCCGGTCAGCTCGACCGCCCTTACCATCGGCCACAACGTGTCACGGCAGGAAGAAGTCGATCAGTGCATGGAAGCTGCGGCGCAGGCAGGCGCCGAGGTGATCAAATCCGCCCAAGGCACATTCTACGGTGGCTACGCGGGCTATTTCCGCGACCCTGACGGGCACCTCTGGGAAATCGTCTGGAACCCGAATCTGCTTCCGCCGGAGGATTGAGCCGTCATCCGGAAGCCGCTGGCCCTTTTAGGGTCGGCGGCAGATTTGGGCTCTTCACGTCGATGCATGTGCGCCGCCTTGGCGTCAGCTATGCGGGACGAAGTGAGCTTTCGCTGCAGCTGCGCCAAGGTCCGGTTTATTAGAACACTGCTGAACATGGCGCATTCGCAGCGTGTGCCATAGGATAGGGTTAGAAGCTTAGCAACACCAACGACGGCATTCACCCGTTGCACAAAGAGGCCGTAATGCTCAACAGGTTTGTGATCTTTCTTGCAATTGCTTTCGCAGGAAACAGCGAATTGCATGCTGAGGAATTCTGCGCTGTGCCTTTGGCGGTCGGTGGTGGAGTTTCCACCGAGCACTGGGGTTCCCAAACAGAAGTTCTTACAGTGCCGGGATTTGCGAATTCCTTTATCAAACTTGGGCGAAATGACATTCTGACCATCAAAGATGGTGCTTTGACCGTATTTGATGGGCCACCGCTATCAAACTGGAACCGCTTGATGCCGAAAATCATAATTGATCGGCAAGGAGAGACTTGGGCTTATACAACGATACGCAACCCCGCGCTATTTCGGCTCACAGCGAGTGGAGAGTTTGAGCGTCACGGCTTTTCCAATTTATCTGATCTGGATGCATTGACAGACCCGGATTGGCGGCGAACACATTCTGATCGCACCGACCGACGGCGACTTGCCCGCGATGGCCCGTTGTTCGCCGTAAAATCAGGTGATCTTTACAGGATTGTTGGAACCCTACCAACAAAAGTCAAAATGCCGCCGGGCTGGGACCCCCGAATGTCAGCCCCGATAGATTTTGACGGGCTGGGGGAGTTCGCAAATGTTGGCGGTAGAATTTGGTTTCGAACGGGCTCAAATCCCTCCTGGGAACAGGTGGCGAGAATAAAGGATCTGCAAAGCCTCTATTCTCAATCGCCATTTGCGATGTTTGATGTCTCGTTTGACGACGATTCTGGTCGCCTGCTTCTTCTGTTGGAGGATCGTGCCCTTGTTGGTCGCTTCGATGCTGATCTTAAGAAACCGGTATTTGACTATCAGTTTTCCGGAGACATCGTGCTCCACCCAGCATCGGGGAGAGTCCTTGTTTGGGCACGCGAGCCGTTGACACAAGGCTGGAGAGATGCACCGACTCGGTTCACTGAAGAAGAAGGGCTCTGGGAGATGAGCCCTGAAGTTCCAACGAAAGTCAGCGGTTTTCAAGCGAAGGCGCGTCGAGTAAGTGGAGGCATCCCGTTTATGAGCTTCGTGTTTCATGAACCATCTGGACTGACTTTGACCAGCCATAGTCATGGTTTTGCAGCTTACGACGGCATAAATCTGTTTGATTTGCCCGAGTTGCAAACGCGCCAACGCGGAGTAGATGACACAAGAAGACTCCGCAAAATTGGAAACTCATATTTCGCGAAGAGCCATGAGACTCTGGTGAAAATACAGCCGGATTTGAGTGTTTTGGAAATAGTGCTTCCGGAGCCAGTTGAACGGCTCTGGGACATCGTTTTCAGCGACGCGTTGGGCAGTTACTTTCTATTCTCCTCTGGATGGGAGAATACTTACAGCACGAAAGACTTTGTTACCTTCAGCGCAGTGAGAAACGCGCCACTTGGCATTAGAAGCCTATCTGGAGATGTGGCTTCTGCAAATGGTCTTCTGGGTAACTCAGATAGCGATACTTTTCTAATCCAGTTCTGCGGAGAACCAGCGGACCAAAAGTGAACCTTTCACTGCTGTCGCAAAAAATAGTAACTATTTCTGCTTAGTCATCAAATAGAATTCCACAGAAGAAAAATGTCCCGATTGTAAAGTGTATCGTGCTCTCTCAGAAGCGGTCACTTACGCAGCGTGCAGCATCGGTCAGATTGGGCGTATTTTGTTGAAAAACTCGTGCTTGATCGAAGCGTAAGTTGCTGATTCAATTCTTCTGACGGGCGGGAGGGTTTGACGATGATGGGGCCGAGACAGGAAGCACAGGCAGCACTTTTCTACGAGTTCTCGCTTGAGGATCATGTCCCGCAAGACCACCTGCTGCGATCGATCGACCGGTTTGTCGACCTGAGCAGCATCCGTGCCCATTTGGCGGATTTCTACAGCCACACCGGCCGTCCCTCCGTCGATCCCGAGCTGCTGATCCGGATGCTGCTGGTCGGATACTGTTTCGGCATCCGGTCGGAACGACGGCTCTGTGAGGAAGTGCATTTGAACCTGGCTTATCGCTGGTTCTGCCGTCTCGATCTGAACGATCGCATTCCAGACCATTCGACCTTCTCAAAGAACCGCCATGGCCGTTTCCGCGAGAGCGAGCTGCTGCGCCATCTGTTCGAGACGACAGTTGCACGTTGCATCGAAGAAGGACTTGCCAGCGGGCAGCGCATGGCAGTGGACGCCAGCCTGATCGAAGCGGATGCGAACAAGCAGAACTCAACCCCGAAGGAAGAATGGGATGCGTCGACCATCGATCCGGCAGACGCGGGGCGCGCGCGCGGTCCGCGAGTATCTCGACACGCTCGACGATGCCGCATTTGGCGCTGCCAGCGATGTCCAGCCCAAGTTCACCTCGCATTCCGATCCGGCCAGCCAGTGGACTGCGGCCCGCAAAGGGCCTGCTTTCTTTAGCTATTCCGACAATTACCTGATCGACACGGATCACGGTGTTATTTTGGACGTCGAAGGCA
>NZ_FNBL01000027.1 GCF_900102315.1 Celeribacter baekdonensis | reverse complement strand
AAGAGATCCGCGACGAGGCCGAAGTCGGCGACTTGGAAGATCGGGGCTTCTTCGTCCTTGTTGATGGCGACGATGACTTTGGAGTCTTTCATGCCCGCGAGGTGCTGGATCGCGCCGGAGATGCCGACGGCGATGTAGAGTTCGGGGGCGACGACTTTGCCGGTTTGGCCGACTTGCCAATCGTTCGGGGCAAAGCCCGAATCGACCGCCGCGCGCGAGGCACCGACGGCGGCGCCGAGCTTGTCCGCCAGCGCCGAGATGATCGCAAAATCCTCTTCGGAGCCGACGCCGCGCCCGCCGGAGACGACGACCTTGGCGGAGGTCAATTCCGGGCGATCATTGACCGCGACCTTGTCCTCGACAAACTGTGACAGGCCCGCATCATGCGCGCCGGAGACGTCCGACACCGCGGCCGCACCCGACAGGCCCGCCGCGTCAAAGGTCGAGGTGCGGAAGGTGATAACCTTTTTTTCATCTTTCGAGCGTACCGTCTGAATCGCGTTCCCGGCATAGATCGGGCGCGTGAACGTATCGGCATCCACAACGGAGGTGACATCGGTCAAAATCATCACATCCAAAAGGGCTGCAACCCGCGGCAACACATTTTTGCCCGTGGTCGTGGCGGGCGCGGTGATATGCGCGTAATCGCCCGCCAAAGACACGATCAAAGCGGCCAGGTTTTCGGCCAGGCCATTGGCATAGGCCGCGTCATCAGCGACCAAAACCTTGGTCACGCCGTCAATTTTGGCGGCCTCATCGGCAGCGGCCGCAGGACCACAGACCAGAACCGTCACATCGCCCAGTTTGGCGGAGGCGCTCACCGCCTTGGCGGTGGCATCCATCGCAACTGCGCCAGAGGTGACTTCAGCAAGACACAAAACAGCCATCAGACCAGCCCTCCTTCTTTCAGTTTCGCGACCAGTTCATCGACCGATCCGACCTTGATGCCGGCGTCGCGGCCCTTTGGCTCTTCGGTTGACACAACGGTCAAACGCGGCGCGGTATCGACGCCGTAATCCGCGGATGTCTTTTCATCCAAAGGCTTTTTCTTCGCCTTCATGATGTTCGGAAGCGAGGCATAGCGCGGTTCGTTGAGGCGCAGATCGGTGGTCACAATCGCCGGGAGCGGCACGGAAATGGTCTGCAACCCACCGTCCACTTCGCGGGTCACAACCGCGTGGCCGTCTTTGATGTTCACCTCAGAGGCAAAGGTCGCCTGACCCCAACCCAAAAGGGCCGCGAGCATCTGACCCGTCGCATTCATGTCATTGTCGATCGCTTGTTTGCCGAGAATGACCAGTTCAGGCGCCTCTTCAGCCACGATCCTGGCCAGAAGTTTGGCCACGGCCAGCGGCTCGATCTCGACGCCCTGTTCCTCAACCACAAGAAGCCCGCGATCCGCCCCCATGGCCAATGCATTGCGGATCGTGTCGGTGGATTTCTTCTCGCCGATCGACACAACGACGATCTCACTGGCCACGCCGGCCTCTTTCAGGCGAATGGCCTCTTCAACCGCGATCTCATCGAACGGGTTCATCGACATCTTCACATTCGCAAGATCAACTCCAGTGCCATCGGCCTTCACTTTGACCTTCACGTTGTAGTCAATCACGCGTTTGACTGGTACCAAAACCTTCATTGGCGGGGTCTCCCTTATGATTTCAGCCGCCCGAAACGGGGGCAATCAGCTCTCCGGAAATTTTATTAGCCCTTTGCGGGCGCAGAAAACAGCCCCTAATCACGCAACTTTCGTTCAAAGACGTGACGTTTGCCGGAACAAATGTCGCAGCGTCATAGGGCATCGACAGGATCAGCGGTTCGCGCCCGGCACCCACAAGACGTCATCCGCGCCGTTGTTATTGGCCACGCGCGAGGCGACAAAGAACCAATCGGACAGGCGGTTGAGGTATTTGACGCCAATGTCGTTGATGGTTTCGACTTGGTTCAGCTCGACCGAGAGGCGTTCGGCGCGGCGCGCCACGGTACGGCACAGATGCAAATACGCCGCCAAAGCTGATCCGCCCGGCAGGACAAAGGAGCGCAAAGGCGCGAGGTTTGCGTTCATCGTGTCGATTTCCGATTCGAGTCGGTCGACCTGTGAGGCGATCAGACGCAGCGGCGGATAGTCGGCCTCAGCGTCATGCTCCATGCCGGGGCGACAGAGGTCCGCGCCCAGATCGAACAGGTCATTTTGAATGCGCGACAGCGCCACATCCATCTCGCCCGTCGCATGCAGACGCGCCAGCCCCACGGTGGAGTTCAATTCATCCACAGTGCCATAAGCTTCGACCCGAGGGCTATATTTGGCCACCCGCGTGCCATCGCCCAGAGCGGTTTCACCTGTGTCACCAGTGCGCGTGTAGATTTTGTTCAAAACAACCATATCAGTTCCCCGTTTTGCGCAGAGCCACATAAATCACCACAAGGATGACCGCGCCCAATTGCGCGAGAATGCGGTATTGCATCAGCTTGTTGGACTTTTTCGCCCCTTCCGCACCGCCGCGCCCAAATTGGCCGATGCCAAGTGCGAGGATGACGAGGACGACGAGGCAAGCGGCGCCAATGATGTAGAGGAGCGGATCGGAATTCATGTGCATATCCTTCGTGTTTGTACCGCAGATAGCGCATTTTGGTGCAAGGCCCAACACGCGATTGGTCGCGCTTAGATCTTGGCCATCATCCGGTCAATGAGGCGCTGTGGCAGGAAGCGCCGAGACAGGGCGGCGATATATGTGGGCGTTGTGACATAGTAATGCGCGCGCGGGTTGGACGCGGTCAGGGCGCGCAAAACTTTGGCGCTGACCGCCTCTGGTCCCAATTCAAACGGGTCCGGCGCGCTGGCCTCGGCGGCTTTGTACAGGCGCGGGACGAGGGAGCTGCGATACTGATCGGCGCGTGCGGAGACCTGCCAATCAATCCATTTGTCGAACTGTTTGCGTGCATTGAGGCGAAAGGCGGTGCCAATCGGGCCGGGTTCGATCGTGATCACTTTGATCCCGGTGCCGCGCATTTCCAGCCGCAGCGTGTCGGTCAGGCCTTCGAGCGCGAATTTCGTCGAATTGTAGCTGCCGCGCCAAGGCATCGCCATGAGGCCAAGCACAGAGGAACATTGGATGATGCGGCCCTGGCCTTTGCCATCCGTGCCCTGTGCCCGCATGACCGCAATGGCCCTGCGCGTCAGATCGTGCCAGCCGAAAAAATTCGCCTCGAAATTTTGGCGCAGTGCTGCGACGGGCAGGTCTTCGACGGCGGCGGGGATGGCATAAGCGCCATTGTTGAACAATGCGTCCAATGTGCCGCCGGTGCGGGCGAGGGCCTCGTTGAACCCGGCTTCAATCGAGGTGGGGTCTTCGTAATCCAGGCGGAAACTTTCCAAACCCTCAGACGTCAGGCGTGCCACATCGTCCCGCGAGCGGCAGGTCGCAAACACCCGCCAGCCTCTGGATTTCAGAAAATGAGCGGTGTGATGGCCGATGCCGGTGGAGCAGCCCGTGATCAGGATCGTGCGCATGAAAAAGCCTTTTGCGAGGATGCAAAAGGCTTAGAGCGCAAAGGGGAAAGGGGAAAGCCGGTTTTGCGAACAGGTGGGAGGTTATTGTGCCAAGTCGCGCAGGAAATTGGCCGACATATAACCCGAAACGCCATCGCCTTCGACGGAGATTTTGACCCAGCCGTTCTCAATCGGAGAGATCACCTGAACGATTTCGGCAAAATGCACCTGCCCCAAAACCTCATGATTGGTGGAAGGGCCGGAGCGGACGTTGACGCGTGTGGCGGTCACTTCGCGCAGGGTCATATCAGGCGCGTCAAGGGGGGCGGGTTTGAGAAGACCTGCCAATTTTTCGGGGTCACTGACGTGGGTTGTGACAGTGGCGACGGTGGCGACGGTTTGCGTCGGGGTGTCGCTGAAGCTTGCAAGCTGCGCCATCGTGCCTTGGGTCGCATCCGCTTGTGCCTCGGGCGCAAGGCGGGAGGGTGGCAAGGCTTTTTGAGCGTTCAGTTCAGCCAAGGTCGGGACATAAGCCCCCTGACGTTTGCGATCAGCGCCAAAAGCAGCGTTCCAAGTCTCGGATAGGCTGGCAAAGACAGAGACCTTTTCGGAGCGTCTCAGGTCAAGCTGGGCCTGTTCTTCGGCGGACAAATCCCGCCCGAACACCATAAGGGCCGCCCAAAGCCCAACGAAAGTTATCGCCAAAAGACGCAGCATATCGTTTCCCCCCAAACACTTGTTACGGTTCCATACTACCCGATTCGCGAGGCGTGATACGGGGAAAACAACGTCATCGGTCCACCTAAGATGATCAACGTTGCAGGAGGGGTACGCGAGACGCGCTTGCCGGGGGGCGAGGTGGGCGCTATTCATCGAACCATGAGCAGTGATTTGACCCAAGACCCGCCCGCAGGTGGCACGCCCCCGATTGATTTTTCAGAATCGCTTCGCCAAGCCATTGGCGATCGTTACCTGACCTATGCGCTTTCGACCATCATGCACCGGGCGCTGCCCGACGCGCGTGATGGGTTGAAGCCGGTGCATCGGCGCATTCTCTACGCCATGCGCGAATTGCGCCTCTCATCAGGCGGGGGCTTTCGCAAATCGGCGAAAATTTCCGGCGATGTGATGGGGAACTATCACCCGCATGGCGATATGGCGATTTATGATGCCATGGCGCGTTTGGCGCAGGATTTTAACGTCCGCTATCCACTGGTCGATGGTCAGGGGAACTTTGGCAACATTGATGGCGATAACCCGGCGGCCTCGCGTTACACCGAAGCGCGGATGACGATTGCGGCGGAGGCTTTGCTTGAGGGGCTGGCCGAGGATGCGGTCGATTTTCGCGACAACTACGACGGTACGCTGCGCGAACCCGAAGTGCTGCCGGCCGCCTTTCCAAACCTCTTGGCCAATGGCTCAAGCGGCATTGCGGTCGGCATGGCGACAAACATCCCGCCGCATAATATTTCCGAGCTGATTGATGCTTCGCTGCACATGATCAAAACGCCGGATGTGCGCGATGAGACGCTTTTGAACTATGTCAAAGGCCCGGATTTCCCCACCGGCGGCGTGATTGTTGAGCCACGCGAAAGTATGATGAAAACCTACGCCACCGGGCGCGGGTCGTTCCGGGTGCGGGCGAAATGGGAGGTTGAGGATCTGGGGCGCGGGCAATGGCAGATTGTCGTCACCGAAATCCCCTATCAGGTCCAAAAATCCAAGCTGATCGAAAAACTCGCCGAGTTGATCCAGACCAAAAAAGTGCCGATTCTGGGCGATGTGCGCGACGAGAGCGCCGAAGACATCCGGGTGATTTTGGAACCGAAATCCAAGAACGTGCTGCCTGAGGTGTTGATGAACACGCTGTTCCGCAACTCCGATCTGGAGACGCGGTTCGCGCTCAACATGAACGTGCTGATCGACGGGCGCACGCCGAAAGTGTGCTCGCTCAAAGAGGTGCTGCGTGCCTGGCTTGATCACCGTCGTGTGGTGTTGCAACGCCGCTCTCAGCACCGTTTGGAAAAGATCGACCACCGCCTTGAGGTGCTCGAAGGCTTTATCATCGCCTTCCTCAATCTCGACCGGGTGATCGACATCATCCGCTATGACGACGACCCAAAAACGGCGTTGATGGCGGAAAACTGGGGCGTGGATCATGCCCGCGCCATGTCGGAAAAAGACTATGTCTCGCCGCTGCCCGCCAAAGAGGGTGCGGGGGAGTTGACCGAAGTGCAGGCCGAGGCGATCCTCAACATGCGCCTGCGCTCCTTGCGGCGTCTCGAAGAGATCGAACTGATCAAGGAACGCGATGCGTTGCGGGCGGAAAAGGCCGGGCTTCATGCGCTGTTGGACAGCGAAGTCATGCAATGGGACCGCATTTCCGAAGAACTGAAAGAAACCAAAAAGAAATTTGGCAAAGACTATGCCCGTGGTATGCGCCTGTCGCAATTTGCCGAGGCCGCCGAGGTCGAAGATGTGCCGCTTGAGGCGATGATTGAGCGCGAACCGATCACCGTGGTCTGTTCGCAAATGGGCTGGATTCGTGCCATGTCGGGTCACATTGATCTGACCCGTGAGTTGAAATTCAAAGACGGCGATGGGCCGCGATTCTGTTTTCATGCGGAGACCACGGATCGGCTGTTGATGATGGGCTCTAACGGGCGGTTTTATACGCTGTCCGGCGCGGGTCTTCCGGGCGGGCGCGGCATGGGCGAACCTGTGCGCTTGATGGTGGATCTGCCGAATGAGGCAGAGATCGTCGATATTTTCGTCCATGATCCCGAGGGCAAATTGATCGTCGCCTCCAATGCTGGCAATGGCTTTGTCATCCCTGAAAAAGAGGTGGTGGCCCAGACCCGCTCTGGCAAACAGGTGCTTAATGTCAAAGGCGGCGAAGTGGCCGCCGTGGTTCGCCGGGTGCAGGGCGATCACGTTGCGGTCATGTCGCAAAACCGCCGGTTCATTGTTTTCCCGATTGCCGAGGTGCCGGAACTGAACCGCGGCAAGGGCGTGCGGTTGCAGAAATACAACCAAGCGCGCGGCGCGCAGGGGCTTTTGGAATTGGATGGCGGGCTGTCCGATCTGACCACGTTTAAGTGGGAGGAGGGTCTGAGTTGGACCATGGGCGGGGGCAACACACGCACCGAAAAAGACCTGTCGCAATGGCTGAGCAAACGCGCGGGCATTGGCAAACAGCCGCCGCATGGGTTCCCGCGTGACAATAAGTTTGGCTAAAGCATTTAGGGAAAAGCGTTCTCAAGGGTTTTCCCTAAATGCCCACACCATTGATATGCCGCATGGCGTTTTGACGAGAACCTGCTCAGGTTTAAGACGAAACGCTTTAAGCTCCGAAACGGGGCGTGACGAGAGGGCCGGGGTATGGCGCAGCTTTTGAAAACCGACGTCGAGGGTCGCCTTGTCCCGCTTTTGTCGCTCTCCATTTGGACGGCGGCACTGTCGGTGGTGACGCTTGGGTTTTATCGGTTTTGGATGAAAACCCGGTTGCGGCGGCATTTTTGGTCCGCCATTCGTCCCGACCGCACGCCGTTGGAATATGTCGGCAAAGGCATTGAGAAATTCACCGGATTTCTCATCGCTTTGGTGATCTTGGCCCTATTGATCGGGGTTGTGGCGCTGATTTTGGTCTATGCGTCCTTCGCGCTGTTCCAAGAGGAATATGAGGCCTATCTCATCGCCGCCGTTCTCGCCATTCCGCTGATCTATTTCGCCTCCTACCGCGCCAAACGTTATGTCTACGCCCGAACGCGCTGGCGCGGCATTCGCTTTGCGCTTGAACCTGCGGCAGGGAAATACACCGCCTATGCGATGGGGCAGTTGTTTTTGACGCTGATCTCGGCGGGGTTTTTTTGGCCGCGCATGACCTTCAAGCTTGAAAAATTCCGCACGGATCGGACGTTTTTTGGCACTCAGAGGCTGAACCAAGGCGGGCGTTGGACAGGGCTGATCAAACCGTTTTTGCCGGTGCTGATCTCTTTTTGGGTCATTCTTGGGGCCATTGGGGGTGCGGTCTGGTTTGCCGCAGGCGAGGAGTCCGCACTATCTGTTTGGGTCGGGTTGGTGCCACTTCTATCAATTGTCGCGATCTTTGGCGGTCTGTTTTTCTACACCCGCTATCGTGTCGTTGCCCTGCGCTACATGGCCAATCACAAAACCGCAGGCGGAGTGGGATTGATTTCCTCCGCCTCTTTCCCGCGCATTCTCTGGCTGAATGTCGCGGGCTATATCCTGACCAACCTTTTCACCACCTTGGCCTCTTTGGTCGTGGCGGGCGTTGCCTCGGGCGTTTTGGTTTTGGTGTTTCCCGGCCTGCGCGACTTTGGCCTGTTTGCCACCGGCGCGGTCTCGGATGGTTCGGGTTTGGGGGGCGAGGGCATGCCCTCGGCCGAAGTGGGTGTGTTCTTTGCGATCTTTGTTTACACGTCGACACTGTTGTTTTTTTCAGTGTTTCGTCAGACCTTTGTGCTGTTTCCGGTGTGGCGTCATTACGCCGAAACGCTGACCTTGACCGGCGGTGAACATCTTCGCGACATCGCACAGCGTGCTCGTGATGAGGCCGGAGAAGCCGAAGGTATGGCCGAAGCGTTTGATTTGGGAGCCGCGATATGACCACGAGTGTTCGCAGCCCCTGGGGGCCAAGGCCTGAAGGGGTGCTTTGCGATTTTGTCGATGGCGAAAGCGCGCATCGCCATGAGGTCTATGTACAACTGCGTCCCAATGAGGCGGGGCTGTCTTTGTCTTACACCGATGACAGGGGGCAAGCGCAGACATGGATCTGGCCACTGGCGCAGCTTCGCCATGTCGAGGGGCAGACCAAACTCAAATGGGGCCCGGCGCGTTTGGGAGTGTTCACCAATGTCATGACGCCCACGGCCCGGCTATATGTGCGCGACACGGATATGTTGCACGACATCGAAACCCGCGCGCCGTCTTTACGCCGACGCGCGCCGGTCACCGGGCGGGGGCGTTTGATGGGATTGATCGCGGGAGCCACGGGGTCTGTGGCGCTGATTGTGTTTTTCCTGATCCCGTTGATTGCCGATCAATTGGCCACGTTGTTGCCCATTGAGGGCGAACGCGCATTGGGCGAGAAGACCTATCAACAGGTGCGCGAGGCGTTTTCGGGCGGTTTTGTGCCGCTTGGCGAATGCGCGGATGAACAGGGTCTTGCAGCGTTAAAACAGATGGAAACCAAATTGCTCGCGGCCTCCACGCTTGCCTCCGATGCGGTGCAATTGACCGTGCTGGATTTCGACATGGTCAATGCCTTTGCCCTGCCCGGAGGGCGCATCGTGGTCATGCGCGGGTTGATTGATGCGGCGGAAACACCTGATGAGGTCGCCGCCGTCATTGCGCATGAAATGGGCCATGTCGATCACCGCGATCCCACCCGCCATGCTTTGCGCTCGGTCGGCACCTTTGGTGTGCTCTCACTGGTGTTTGGTGATTTTGCCGGGGGAACGATGGTGTTGATGGGGGCCAATCAATTGGTCAATGCACAGTATAGCCAAGCGGCGGAAAGTGCCGCCGACAGCTACGCCCATGAGATGTTGCCACGTGCGGGTATTTCGCCCGGCGCACTGGCGCCCTTGTTCGAGCGGCTCAAAGCCGAATATGGCGACAGCGAAGGCCTTGCCTCGCATCTGGCCAGCCACCCACAGCTTGGTGATCGTGTGACGCGGGCGCAGTCGGCAGCCGAATCCTATGTCGATGAGGGTGTGCCGTTTATGTCGAACATGGCGTGGCAGCGGCTGCGCCAAATTTGCGATTAAGGACCAGACATTGCGTGAGGCGGCATTTGCCTTTAGTCGTGATCTGGACCAAATTTGGAGGATACCCTGTGATCTCACTTGCTCGCCGCGTCGTTGTCGGACTGTCGTTTTTGGCGCTGGTCGCCTGTAGTGACGCCAAAATGGTGACCGAAGACACGCCGATGGTGAATCTCGGGGATTTTACCCTTGGCCATAACGTCGTGGTGGCGACAGATATGCAAAAGGCCCCGTTCTCACGCAATGCGACGGAGGAGGAGGTTGAGACCGCTTTGAAAGCCGCGATGCAGGCGCGGTTTGGCCGCTATGACGGCGACAAGCTTTATCACATCGGTATCAAAGTGGACGCGTATGGCCTTGCCGCGCCGGGGATTCCGGTGGTGTTCACGCCCAAATCGGTGCTCGTGCTCACGGTCAACATTTGGGACGATGCGCAGGGCAAAAAGCTGACGGATAAGCCCAAACTTTTGACGGTGTTCGAAAGCCTGTCAGGCGAGACGCTGATTGGCTCGGGCCTGACACGGACCAAACAGGAACAGCTCGACATCCTGACGCGGAATGCGGCCTTAAAGGTAGAGCGGTGGTTGTTGGAAAATGGGGAGTGGTTTGGCATTGACCCGGTCGCCCCCGAAACCACGGACGCCGATGAAGCCAAGGCGGCGCTTGCGGTACTCGCACCAGATGCGGTTCCTGAGACACCAAATGCCACAAAGAGCAACTGACGCTTGATTTTCCTCTCCAGAGCCAATAACTAGCCCGCGATGTTAATTCGGGTCTTGATCGACCCAGTCAAACCAAGAGGCGCCTCGATATGGCTAAGGAAAAGTTTGAGCGTTCCAAACCGCACTGCAACATCGGCACGATTGGCCACGTTGACCACGGTAAAACGACGCTGACGGCAGCGAT
>NZ_FNBL01000028.1 GCF_900102315.1 Celeribacter baekdonensis | reverse complement strand
GAGTAAGCTGAAGAGGATCAATCAGATAATCCGCTGAGAAAGATTTTCTTCTTTACATCTTTGGCATTTTATCAACCAGAAATTCCGGATACCCCGAATGGAACTTCATGGTCTGTCTCCTGATTGAAAAAACGAGGCTCGGTGACACGGCGGGAAAGGCGGGCCGTCAACACGCGCGCAGCGCCCCGAAGGGCTTGGTGTTGACGGCTCGCCGCGCCGTGTAGAGTAGCCGCTGTTTTTCAAGGAGGCAGACCCTGCACCTTCGCAGGGGGTCCAGTGTCGCATTGCCGCTTGTCGGCGGTTCGGAGCTGAAGGCCGTGAAGCGCGATCGGCCGCCCTCTCGATGGGGGCGGCCGATTGGTCGGGGCGCAGCGCCGCGCCCGAAGGGCAGGCGGGCCGCGAGGCCCGCCCGGGCGGTCAGCCCGCCTGTTGCCGCTCCATCTGCTTGCGGATCATGTGGGCCAGGTTGGCGAAGTTGTCGCAGGCCAGTTTCACGCCGTGGCGGGTTTCGCCGCTATTGGTCTCGTAGCTCTCGGAGCGGATGGTGCCGGTCGCACGAACCAGGTCGCCTTTGACGGTGTTTTCCTTGACCCATTTGATGACGTTCTCGTTGAAGATGCTCACGTCGTTCCAGAAGGGTTTCGACTGAAAGTCGCCGTGATTGTCCTTGCGGCCATACTCGGCGGCGATGGAAACCCAGAGGACGCCGTTGCCTTCCTTGATCTGACCGACCCGACCGATGATTTCAAACTCTGCGAAGGTATTCATTTTTAGTCTCCTTGGTATCTTAGTGTTTCGATGAAAAACGGTCATGCTGGTCCTCGATGCGATCAAACCAAAAATCGGAGGGTCCGCAAAGCGGAAACCGATTTTTTGATTGAAGGGCGGGGCGTTAGCCCCGGACGGTCGCTAAGAGAGGAACAAGCAATGTTCCGTTTGAGAAACACGGGCCAAGGAGACGTGTGAATACCTGGGTTGCACGAATTTCAGTGTCGGTTCCAAATCAAGGAAGGCAGCGGCGTGTGGATCTCGACAGAGGCTCGATTCATACTGCAAGGACAATCACGGCGACGGTCGAAACCTGGGGCGACGTATGCGAATCTGCGCAGCGGCAAATGGGTCAAGGGAAAGCCAATCGCGACCTAGCGACAACCGGCACAGGATCAGAAGAGGGCAGAGCGGCTTGCGAAACTGGCGGCGAGAAACTGGATCGAGACGCGGACAACATGCGCGACGCAGGCGCTTGTTTGGAGTTGCGGCAACAGGTGCGATGATCGTCGCGGCCTTGCTGTCGATCGACACCGGGACGGCAGCGGAGCCGATCAATCCGGCTTCAGTATATGTGATCGACGGCGACACGATTGACCTGGGCGGTGAGCGGTTCCGGCTGGTCGGTCTCGACACGCCGGAAACCTACAATCCGCAATGTGCATATGAAAAGGCGCTTGGTGACGAGGCGACGAGGCGCTTGCGCGAGCTGATCGGCTCCGGCGAGCTGGTGGAACTGATCGTGTTGCCGGGCCGTGACCGATATGACCGAGGGCTTGCGCGGCTTTATATCGGTCGTGCGGACGTGGCCGATATCCTGATCGGGGAAGGGCTGGCGCGGGAATACAATGGGGGCAGGCGGCAGGGTTGGTGCTGACGGCCAAGCCGCGAAGCGGCCCCTGCGCGGGTAGCGCAAGGCCGGTGCGGCGGGGCGCAGTCCCGCCGCACCGGGCATCACCCTCGACGCGGCCCCTTTCGGAACCATCCCATGACGATAATCGTGATGCCGATGGCGAGCAGGTAGAGAACGGCAATCATCCAGATCAGCATGAACGCCTCGCCAAGCTGGCGGGTGAATGTCCGTTCCGCGCCGAACAGGAAATGCTCGGACCCGCTCATGGCCCATCCCATGACGATGCCGAATCCGAGGGCAGGCAGGAACACAGTCAGGAAGGCCAGCATATAGCGGTTGATCGTCGGTCGCCCGCCGCGCCAGCAGGCCCGGACGACACGGCCCGGACGAAAGACGATCTCGGCCATGCGATACTGAAGCAGATCGAGGCTATCCTTGAAGGTGGTTTCGTCGTCGTCGTGCATGATAGTCCTGAATGTCGGTCCCTGGAAAAAAGAGGCCCCGCGCGAGCGGGGCCAGTGTTATCCTCACCACAAGGATATTCTCAAAAAGCTGGCCTGCCCGGCGTCAAAGATGCGCGCGGCGGCTCCGAATTTCGTTCGACAGATTGGCGGCTTGCGCGAAGCACCCGAAGGCGATGGCTGTGCCGATCCAGTAAATCAGATTGGGGACGTTGACCCCGACGAAGAACGCGATGCAAGCGGCGATCACGATGGCCGCGCCAGCAGCTCCGATAAAGAACCAGTTCCACATCTTGCCGATCAGGTGGGCAATGATTTCTTCAGCGTGAGCGCGGCGATCAAACATCTAAGTTCTCCTTTAGTTCCAGTCGTAACACAGTCGATCAGTTCTCGCCAGCGCCATGAATATCCCTCAGAACAAAGCCAGTTGCTCGGGCTGTGGCCGAATGCCGACGCGCCCGCGTGGATCAATGATCCATCCGTCGCCGTCGCGCAGGATGCTGGCGTCAGGTCCGTGCTGGTCGATGACGACGCGATCCGCCTCCACCTTGCGGCTGTGATGAAAGTCGCTCGCCATGTGGCCGCTCGGGCGGCGGCACCAGACGCCGGGCGCTCTCCCGCAATCGGGGCAGCGCACGGCAAGGACCGGATGACGGTGGGCGGTGAAATCAGGCATGGGCGTTCTCCAATTCTCCGAGGCGAAGGAATAGCTGCGAGGCCAACACGCGATCCTGGGCGGCGCGGTCGCGATCCTTGTTCTTCGATGCCGCCAGTTGAAGATGGTGATAGGCTGCGTGACGTTCCGCCAGCGGGTGACGGTCAGGATCGGCGGAGATCTCCCGCGCCTTGAGGATCGTCACGAACAGGTCAGATGAAGCGAACAGGTTCGCGATCCTCGCGCCCGAGGCGTCGGTGCGCGACAGCGGGAAAGGCGGGCATTTCAAGTCGATCCTGCCTTGGCTGTAGCTGTGCAGGACGCTCAACAGATAAGACGGGTCGGCGGGGTATGGGGCGCAGTCCCATGCCCGCCGCACGGCGCGGCGCTCATCTGCGGGCAGGGCGTCGATCTGGCGGCGGGCTTCATGCCACTTCTCTGCCCGTGCGCGACGGTCCCTGACTTCCTGTTCGGACCATGCCAGTGCGCGGTCTGCCATAACACGGTCTTCGCTCGGCTGTGCCTCGGCAATCTGATCGGCCAGCAACGGAAGGGCCTCGCGCTCAAGGCGCTGTTTCCGGCGCAGCGCGGCCCGCTTGCGGGGCGTATCGGTGAACGGGTGTCGGGGTGAACGCTTGAATCTCATGGGAACCTCCATCGGTGGGCGGGGCGCTGACGCCCCGCCCTCGATCTCACTTCATGCCTTCGGGCAGCCATGCGCCGATCTTCTCGGCCTGCTCGTCGGTGACGCCGAGGGCGCTGCGCAGATCGTGGTCGCCACGGAACAGGGCTTCCAGCTTGTCGGCCTTCTCGCCCTTTTTCAGCTTGGCGAAGCTGGTGGCGGTCGGGTGATCGTCGGACAGGTCCAGCAGATCGCGCCACAGATCGTTGAGGTAGGGGCCTCCGACGCGGGAAAAGAAGTTCGCCGCATTGGGGGTCCAGACTTCGCGGATATTCGGCTGCGTCTCCTTGTCGATCATCGCGGCCAGTTTCTCGTCGCCGCCCCGATATTGAGCGGCAAGGAACCGAACCAGTTCACCGCGCACATGCTCCGGGCCTTTCTTGCGAAACGCGCGGAAGGATGCGCCAAGGTCTTTCGCATCCCACATATCGCGCGGCGGGTTGCTGGTCAGGCGCTCGTCAAGGGCATAGCCCTCGGCCTCGGTCGAAGGCCAGTTCGGAACCTCGGTCGTGGCAATGCCAAGCGGATCGTTCCAGCGCAGGGCGTGGCTCAACTGGTAGGCCAGAAGGTCGATCAGCAGATCGGGATCGCGCAACACCGCATGTTGCCGTGCGCCCTGTGCGACACGGGACAAGTCGTCGCGCAACTTCTGGCTGATAGGGGATTTCGGCTCGGCCTCGGCGCTCGAATGGCTGGACTTGCGCAGGAAACCGGCCTCGATGGCGGCGGCCCGGTCCTCGCGCGTCACCAGCCCCTCGGCGGTCTGAACCTCGCCGCTCTGGTTGACGTAGACAAGGACGCCCGAAACGGCCTTCTGTTCGGCGCTGAATGCACCATCCAACACGGCTTGCAGCGCCGCCAGTTCGGCCTCGCCCTCGGCGTCCAGAACCTCACCTTCGGCCAATTCCGCCAGTTCGTCGTAACGCTCTGACTGCTCTTCGGTGAGCGTCCCTTCATCCCGATAGATGCGGTCCAGCTTTCGTTCCTCGATCTCGTAATAACCGAGATAGGTGGTGTCCATCGCCTCGGCCCATTTCCAACCGTCGCCGGTCATGGCCTCGGCGGTGGCTTTCAGCTTCGCCTTGAACAGTTCGTCCAGCAGGGCAACATCATCGAAATAGGTCTGGTCTGCGAAAAGGTCGCCAGTGACGCGCCCGCCCTCGGCCTCGTAAGCCTCAAGGCCGACAAACATCACGCGCCGATCCGTGCTGCGCACCGAGTCCGGTTTGAGCATCTGTTTGATGTGGTGATCGCTGTAGCCCGCACCGCGCACCTGTTCCAGAACGGCCAGCGTGTTCGCCTCGTCCTCGCTGACGGTGAAGGCGGCGGCGTTCGAAAGGGTGATTTCCCCGGCCTTCAAGGCGTCCAGCACCGACACCGGCAGGCTTGCCAGCTTCAAGCGGCGATAGACGTGCTTTTCATTGACGCCGAACGCGATGGCGATGGAGGGAACCGGAACGCCCCGCTCGGCCATGCTGCCATATTCGCGGATTTCATCGGCGGCATGGGGTTGCTCGCGGTGGTGGTTCTCGCTCGATGCCCAAATCTCGGCGGTCGCCTGATCGGGCGCGATCTTCACGGAAACCGTAGCGAAGCGCGGATCGTCTTGCAGCAGAGCCAGGGCGCGAAGCCTCCGGCCTCCGGCCACGATGCCAACCTTGCCGGTTTCATCGCGCAGCCCTGCGAGGTTCTGGATCAGGCCAAGCTGGCGGATATTCTCTGCCAGTGCCTCGATCCCCTCGGGGCTGAACACGGTGCGCGGGTTCAGGTCGGAAACATACAGATCATCGAAGGGAACCTGTTCGATGGGGGCGATGATCGTCTCTTGCTTTGTCATGGGTCTTATCCTTGTCGTGTGGTGAGTTTTCGTGTTATGGGTGCCCCAGCCCTGACGGGCTGAGGCGAGGGGGCTTAGATAGCCCCGTGTTGTTTCAGGAAGGCGGTCCCGATCTTGGCCGACAGGCCGCCTTTCCCAACCAGCGCCCACGCTTCTGCGATACGGGCCAGTTTCCAATCATTGCTCATTTGCTCACCTCCTTCCCGGCGCTGGCTGCGCCTATCGGGCACCGCCCCTCGCGGGGCGGGCCGAACTCAATATTCCTCGGGCAGAAGGATGGTCAGCACGCGGCGGGTCTTGGCGGTGTCCGCGCAATCGTCGGAACCGAACTCATAGCCCGCGTCGTAGAAGTTTCCATGCAGGAGGTCGCGCTTAGCGGATAGGTTTGGCGCACAATCAAAAGAGAGGAGATTTCCAAGATGATGACACCATCTATTGCG
>NZ_FNBL01000029.1 GCF_900102315.1 Celeribacter baekdonensis | reverse complement strand
GAGTAAGCTGAAGAGGATCAATCAGATAATCCGCTGAGAAAGATTTTCTTCTTTACATCTTTGGCATTTTATCAACCAGAAATTCCGGATACCCCAACCTGATACCATTATCAGATGGTTGATAGATCGACTCCGTAGTTGAGTTCCTCTGCGAAGTCCGGCAGTCCGTAACTGAGGTTTTTTTTGTGGAACGGAGAGACCTTCGCAGTCGGCGCCTTCTTCTTGTGCTTCGTAGTGTAGAGCATTCGTGCCCGCATCACCTCGAAGGTGTAACCACGCCCTTCACGGTTCTTGTCCTTCGCCAGTCGGTTGATCGACTCCGTATAGGCGTTGGTGACGGGCATGTCCGTCTCGAAGTAGGTCATGGTCTCTTCGCGCCAGTTTCCCACTGCCCTGACCAGATCGCTCCAGACTTCCTTTTGGCCCTTCGGGATGGTGGCTATCCACTCGTCCAGGGCGGCTTCTGCCTGGAGCCGTGTGGTGGCGTCCCAGATGCCGTAGAAGCGCTCCTTGTGCTCGTAGGCGGCCAGCAGTTGCGGGAACGCGCCTGTCCAGGTCTCCATGATGAGGCGCTCCCGGTCTGAGACTTCGTGAGCGCGTTTCAGCAGGATTTTCCGGTCTCCCTTGAGAGTCCGGCTCTGGGACGGTTTCAGCTCCTTTCTGAGGCCCTTGCGCACTCTCTCTAGGGCATCGTTGGCCATGCGCACCACATGGAACTTATCGACCACGATACGGGCCTGGGGCAGCACAGCCTTGACCGCTGCTCGGTAGGGATTCCACATGTCCATGCTGACGATCTCGACCTTCTGCCGGTCTTTCAGCTTCATCAGGTAGTTGGTCACCACGTCCTGGCGGCGGGTGGCCAGCAGGTCGAGCAGGGTTCGCTCCTCAATGTTGGTCAGAATGCAGCGGTAGCGCTTGTTCAGGTATAGCTCGTCAATGCCCAGGATGCGGGGCGTCTCGAAGCGGTGCCAGCGCCCCAGGAACTCGGCGCGGGCGTTGAAGATGTCGCGCACCGTCTTCTCGTCCAGGCCGGTCTGTGCCGCCACAAAGGTGTAGGGGTGGTTGAAGGATTCCTTCTCCACGTACTCATGCAGCCGCAGTGTCATACGGAATCCGTCCACCATCTCCGGTAGCTGGGGCCTGAATGTTGTCTTGCAGGCCCGGCAGGTGTATCGGCGGCGGACCACCCAGAGAGTGACCCGCTTGCCGTGGATGGGCAGATCACGATAGGGAACGTCACGCTTGCCGAACCGCACGAACTCACCCTGCACGCCGCACCCCTCGCAGGCTACTGGTGTAGGTGCTTCAAGCCGAAAATGTATGTCTTCATTCTGCTCATCAGAATCCACCAACTGGTACCCAGGAAGGCTTAACGAATTAATCATCTCCCGCCTTGATCAGAAAAACAGGTAGGTGGCGTAACCGGCAATCATCGCCATAGCAAAAATGACTGCTAAAAACGCCGCTAAAAGCTTCAGCGTGAACAAAGAGCGCAACAGAATGAGCTCAGTCAGGCTGGCTCCGGCACTGCCGATGATAAACGCTAGCACCGTCCCGGCACCCACGCCTTTGGCCATCAGAGCCGCTGCCAGAGGTATGACGGCTTCAGCGCGAATATACAACGGCACGCCGATGACAGCGGCAACTGGAATGGCAAAGGGATTATCTGGGCCTGCATACTGCTCCAATAAGTCAGTGGGCATGAAACCATAGATCACGCTGCCAATCGCAATACCGATGAGCAGGTAAGGCAACACATCGATAAAGTCCGACCAAGCTTCCCGCCACACACCACTGTACTTCCCTTCTTTCTTAACCGTGACAGTGGGTTGACTGTCACAGCATTCGCTAGACGTAGAGACTGTTGTCTTCCTATCAGCCCCGCAAGAAGCCGTCTTCGGAGTGGTGTCGCAGCTGTTGGTGCCGCAACTCGATGCGGTCGATGTAGCACTGCACGGGCTTGCTGATGAACTACATCCACTGCTCTCTTGTGTCGCCGTCCGGCGCACATAACGCTCGAAGCCAAGCGTGTGAAGCAGCCATCCGGCACCTACCGCGACCACCAAAGCGGCGAGCACATAGATAGCAGTAAGTGTCCATCCAAACGTGGCAACCAGCAGGCCGACGACGATAGGATTCAGCAACGGAGATGAGAAAAGAAACACCATCATCGGCCCAAAACCGGCCCGTGCCCGAATCAACCCTTTCAACATGGGGATAGTCGAGCAACTACAGAAGGGCGTTATAGCTCCTAAACCAGCAGCAAGAAAATAGCCTCGCTTCCCACTGGAAGTCAGTAACGCTTCCACCTTGGATGGTGGGATGTGACGTTGAAGAACTCCGACCAGCAAGCTAATGCCAATGAATAAAACCGATAGCTCGATAGCGAGAAAGGCGAACATGCCTAGAGCGTCTTGGAGTTGAGGTGACATTCAATATTGCTCCTATATTTCTAGTTTTATCGAACTGATGTGCGAAGCCTACTTGCGTTTATCCGGTCTGTCAACTATAATTCGTTCGGTCTGAACAATCCGTTCAGGCTGCTGTGACAGCCTGATACTGGCGGCCTTGGGGGTATGCGGCATTCCGAATGGCGGCGAGAATCCAGGCAAGCCAAGCCCTGAGATGGGCCAGGATCTTGCGGATGTTGTGTCCGCAGGCGTTGAGCACGGCAAAGAGGGCGTCGCCGAGGGTGCCTTTCAGGGGGCAGCGCGACAGGCGCCCGTCGGTTTTCATGTGGCCGATTTCCGCTTCGATGGCGCTTCGGCGGCGGAGATCTGCGGCGAGTTTCGGCGACAGGCCGCGCCTCGTGCCGCTGATCAGGACGCGGGTTCTCTCCTCGCCATGGCCGCGATAGCCGCGGTCGACAACGGCGAGGTCGGGGCGCCGGTCGGTCAGGATCTCCACCTGTTCGAGGGCTTCCTTCAGGGTGTGGCCGTCGTAGGGATTGCCCGCAAAGCTGCGCATGCCGACGACGAAGCCCTCGTCCAGCGTGGTCGCGATGCTCACCTTGCAGCCGAATTCATAACGCACCCGGGCCTTGCCTTTCGAGATGCAGTCGACCTCGGGTTCATGCAGGGCATAGATCTTGCCGGCACCCTTGGGCGGCTGGTGCAGCAGCTGCGACACAAGGGCGAGCTTGGCGATGATGCGATCCCGCAGGCCGCCCTCGGGGATATCCTGCAGGTGGCGGCGCAGATCGCGCATGACACGGCCCGTGTAGCCCTTGAGCCTTTTCAATGCCTTGCGCATGCGCTTGAACTGTTTTGCATGGGCGTAGCGGCCAACCTGCAGCGCCAGCCGTGGGGCGAGACGGGCATAGGATTGCCGCAACTCCACCCCGGCGCCTCGCGCCAGGGCGACCAGTTGATCGCGCGCCCGCTCATAAAGCCGGGCATCCGTGGGATGGGCGATGGCCTTTTCCATGACGGTCGTATCGACCGCAACGCGCCTGGCGCTGTCCTCGTCGATGGCCCCGGACTTCTGCCCGGCCCGGATGGTCTGGGTCAGCAGCCACTCCACGCCTTCCTCGCCGATCCGTCCCCGCCAACGGCTCAGGGAAGACGGGTCGATCGGCGGACGATGCTGGAAGAAGGTCTCGCCAGTGAGGTGCTGATAATAGGGGTTCTCGACCCAACGCGCGACCACCGCCTCGTCTGACAGCCGGTAGGCGTGCTGCAGATACAGCAGCCCCGCCACCAGGCGCGGCTCTGTCGCAGGCCGACCCTTGCCGGACGGGAAGAAGCCGGCCCACTCCCGCTCGAACACCTCCCAGTCGATCAGGGCTGCCAGTTTCACCAGCTCGTGCCCCCCCTCTGTCAGGGTAGTTGTCACCGGTTCTGAAACTGGAAGTGTATGCTGAGGCGGGCGGGAGAGGATGAGGGGTTTGGCATATCCACCGGAACGGAAGGCGGCGGTACTGACGAGGATGCTGCCGCCGAACAACATGCCTCTGGGCCGGTTGGCCAGGGAGGAAGGGATCAGCGTGGCGACGCTCGCCAAATGGCGTGCCGAGGCGCGGGCGAAGGGGCAGTTCCTGCCCGACGCCCACGCAGGGCCCGAGGGCTGGACGTCGCGCGACAAGCATGGGGCGGTGATCGAGACGGCGTCGATGAACGAGGCCGAACTCGGCGAATACTGCCGCCGCCGCGGCATCTATCCCGAGCAACTCGCCGTCTGGCGCGAGGCCTGCGAGCGGGCGAACGACTGGGAGCGGGCTGCCGCGAGCCGGATCGCGCGGGAGACGAGGGACGACAAGAAGCGCATCCAGCAGCTGGAGCGCGAACTCGCGCGCAAGGAGAAGGCGCTGGCCGAGGCGGCGGCGCTGATGATCCTGCGAAAAAAGGCCGAAGCGATCTGGGGCCCGGAGGGAGGCGCGGAGGAATGACGCCTGCTCAGGATCGCCGACATATCTCAGCCCTCATCGACGAGGCGACAGCGGCAGGCGCCCGCCCGACAGCCGCCTGTGCGGCACTTGGCCTGAGCCTGCGCACACTGCAGCGCTGGCGGGATCCGGCCGGCGGGGTGCGCGAGGACCGTCGCCCTTGCGCGGATCGCCCGGCGCCGCCAAACAGGCTGACCGAGGCGGAGCGCGACCGGATCGTGGACACCTGCAACAGCCCGCCCTTCGCGAGCCTGCCTCCGAGCCAGATCGTGCCAAAGCTGGCGGACGAGGGCGTGTACATCGCCTCGGAATCCAGCATGTACAGGGTCTTGCGGGAGCGCGGGCAGAACCACCGCCGCGGTCGCGCGCGCCGGCCTGGCCGGTCACGGCCACCGGCAAGCTTCGAGGCGAAGGGTCCCTGCCAGGTCTGGTCCTGGGACATCACCTGGCTGCCCGGACCCATCGCGGGGATGTTCTTCTACCTCTACCTGATCGTGGACATCTTCAGCCGGAAGATCGTCGGCTGGGAGGTCCACGAGCGCGAGACCGCCGAGTTCGCCGCCCGGGTGCTGGAACGCGCGGTCCGGGCGGAGCGGTGCCTGACCAGCCCGCCGGTGCTGCACGCCGACAATGGCAGCCCGATGAAGGGCGCGACGATGAAGGTCACCATGGAACGGCTGGGCGTGATCGCGTCCTTCAGCCGGCCGCGGGTGTCGAACGACAACCCCTACTCCGAGGCCCTGTTCCGGACCTGCAAGTATACGCCCCGCTGGCCGACCCGCGGCTTCGCGACGATCGACGAGGCGCGGGCATGGGTGATGGACTTCGTGCGCTGGTACAACACCGGGCATCGTCACAGCGCGATCCGCTTCGTCACCCCCGACCAGCGCCACCGCGGCGAGGACCACGCGCTGCTCGCCGAGCGCCACCGTGTCTACCAGCTGGCCCGCGCCGCGCACCCCGAACGCTGGTCAGGCCAGACGCGCAACTGGCAACCCATCGCCTCGGTCTGGCTGAACCCGGAACGCCCCGATGCCGGGCGCAAAGGTCATGGGGCCGCCGACGCGCTCCCCCATCAAGCTGGCGGCGGCGGACCCATGGCCGGGCCAGCCGAACAGGCAGCCTGAAAACGAAACCAGACGACAACTGCTTTGACAAACACCGTGCCGCGGGTC
>NZ_FNBL01000030.1 GCF_900102315.1 Celeribacter baekdonensis | reverse complement strand
CCAAGAGCGGCATCACAGTAAAGCCAGATAGGTTATCTGCATACTTCCCACTGGAAAGGTTTTCAAACGTTTGAGAGACGACCACCCGGCCTTTGGATATCCACAAAACGATCGGGGCTATTGGCATTCCGTCGCGAATCTGAGAGATGGCATCTGCCAACATCAGCGTCTTCCCGCTACCTGTGATGGAGACAAGTGTTTGTAAAAACGGGACATTTGTCGTGCGACTGACCAACAACGGATCGCTTGAATAGGTGGCGAATCTATCGGCAATCTGGCTAGCTGCTCTCTCCTGAAAACCAAGCAGCTCCATTAAACAATCTCATCTTCGTTGTTAAATTCGTCGTGTTCAGTCAAGCCAAGGTCGGCAAGGATTTTGTCGGGTATCTTCCAGAAGCGAACATTGGGTGACTGAAATAGCTCGTAGCGTGCGTAAACATGAAAAGGAGGCTCAATACTGGCCTTCTTTGCCTCTTGCGCAACGCGCTTGTATGTGTCGAGGCTAAGTGATCCGACGGGGCCACCGTTGTCCCAAATAAGGAAATAACCCTCCATATTCTCATCCTGCCCTATCAAATACTGGTAGGAATCGTCCTCAATGCGTCTCAAGCTAGGAGCCGAGCGTCTGTGTGTCTCCCAGTGCGAGGTGAGCACGACATCTATCAACTCGTCTCTTTGCATAGATAAGACCGCCCGGGCGTCGATCGCTTTGGTCAGGAGGCGATATTCGAAACCGCCGCCCAAAGGCTCTGCTTTTTCACCATCGGGCCGATCACCTGTAATCGCGTTATGCAGGCGCTGCCAGGTCAAGGTGCGGGCATACTTGTCACCATTCTCTGGTGCACCTTGCTCCATAAGGATGAACCGTCGATTGCTGCCTTCCTCCTGGTTTAGCCACAGGACTGCGTGACCAGTCGTTCCCGAGCCCGCGAAGGGATCAAGGACCAAGCCGTTGGGAGGGCACCAGATTTGAATGATTTTAGAGACGAGCTTGAGCGGCTTTACCGTAACGAATCCATGGCCTTCGCCCACCAAAGCAGAAAGCTCTGAAACCCCGTCACTGGATCGACCAGATTCGCTGTAGTCCCAGGATGCCGCATCGAGCCTGACGTCAGGTGTGAAAAGCTCGTCGGCCCAATATGAGACTGGTACTTTACCTTTTTTGATCTGGTTCAGATATGTCTTTGTTCTTGGGCGACCTTTTCCATCTCGGCCGAACCAGATGAAAGGCCAGTTATCTTGCTCAAGGCGTTTGAAAGCGGACTTTCGAGCAGCCGCTGGAATAGCGTTGGCTTTCCCGCCCTTTACGAGAAGGGCCTTGCCTTTGCCGTCGCCAATGTCCTTCTCGATAACATCACAGCCCCACTGCCCGATCCATGATTTGATGTTTCGCTTTGGATGGCGCCATGCGCCTTCTCCTGCGGGGTAGTGCAACTCTCCGGTGAACGGCGATTGAATGGCGTAGTCGTCCTTTGCGCTGTAGCTTCGTGCTGTAAGGTTTCCTTCTCGCCAGAGGTCGTTAGGATCATTGTCCGGGTTTCCATAGCGAGTATTGTCTGACGCTGTCCTGGCCAAAGAACGACTTTCTGCTAGAGCAGCGTCTTTCGCATAGACAAGAACATACTCAGTCGAAGTTGAAACGTGATTGTTATCCGGCCGCGGAGCCGCTGACTTTTGCCAGTTGATTATCGCGAGACGATTCTTCTCTCCGAAGATTTCGTCCAAAGCCTGACCAAGGCGAAACAATTCACGATGGTCGATGCAGATCGCTAAAACACCTGTCGCTTTCAACATGGCCTTCATTATCTGAAGGCGTGGCCACATGAACTTCATCCATTTAGTTTTCTTGGAACCGTCTTCATCTGGAACCAGAAGACCCAGATCTGGATCGTTTGGATCGTCGTCCCAACGGTCGTTGTATCTGAAGTATTGACCCGTATTGTAGGGGGGATCTGTTACAATGAGATCGACCTGACCTTTGAACTTGTAAAGCGTCACCATCGCTTGAAGATTTTCACCTTCGATCAGCATATTTTTCGATTGGTCTTCTGCTGTCCCGATATGAAGCCGGGGCTCGCGACGCGTTTGGCGAGCTTTAACCCGCTTGGCAATTTGCATTGCCGTTCGTTTTCCGTGAAAACTTAGGGCAATACCCGTTGTCGACATGCTCCTAAGCAGTCGCTCCAACTCTTCGCGAGACAGTTTCGAAAGCTCTGCGTCGAAGTCAAATTCCATTGTTGCTTCCAATTCTGCGGTCGGCGCGATATTTTATTATGTTGCGTTGATGTAGGTAACACACAGAAACCAAACACAAAAGATAGCGAAATCAGCGGCATAGGCTGACCCGGTAACTGACTGTGGGTGGTGTCCTTCGGCCCCCGTTTCGGGCAGAACACTATTGTTTTGTTTGCCTTTTCACAAGATTTCCTGAACGCGCCTTAGCCTCCCCCCTGCCCGCCCCTCTTTACAGATGCTCCGGCTGCTGTCTCGTCCCGATCCATTGGGCCGTGATGCGCATGGTCTGGTCAGGACATCAGTCTCGGTCAATCCGGGTAGCCCTCCAACTTGCCAACGAGCTGGCGCCTTGATCCCTTTTTTCTCCCAAGCCTTGCAAAACGATCGTCATCCGCTCGGCCGGGAAAGCCCGGATCAGTGTGGCCGCTTGATCCGGATCGCCCGTCAACCAGGTGTCATAGTCTGCCGGTTCGAGGATGACCGGCATTCGCCCCTTCGCATGGATAGGCCGGATCAGCTCGTTCGCCTCGGTCGTGACCACGGTATGCCGAAGCTCCGTTTCTTCATCTTCGATCAGCTCCGGGTTTTCCGCGCGCCAAAGGCCTGCGAAGGCGAAGGGCGGCCGTCCATCGGGATCTTCACCCGTGAGCGCAAACCAGTAATCGGTGGCCGGCTGCCTGCCCTTGGTCTCATTGAAGCTCGTGACCGGGACCAGGCAACGCCGATCCTCAAAGCTGCCGCGCCAGAGACCGCTTTTTCGCAGTTTGTCGTCGCGCGCATTGTTCCAGGCGGCGGGCTTGATCGGCTTGCCGGTTTTCTTCGACACCTGAGGCGTGAGAAAACCCCATCGCATTTCGATCAGCTCGCGGTTTCCTTCAGCATCGAGGCGCACCACCGGCGCCAGCCCCTTCGGGAATATCGCCGGCCTCGGTTCGGCGTTGCCGAGCCGATCGAGGTCGGCCGAGACCTGAAACAGCCGGCGCATGGCCTCTGCCGTGGCGATGTTCGCATAGAGATTGCACATTCCGCTCCCCTACAGTCCGGCCCATCCCCGGATCATCATTGCCACGCGCAGGGCCTCCGCCCGGCGCAGGCTTTGATTTTCGATCCGTAGCGCCTTGAAGAAGGCACCCGTCAGCATCGGCCCTTTCTCGATGTTTTTCCGAACATAGAGCATGGCTGCGAGAAATTCTTCTGTCTCCACATCGCGATCCGCGCAGTCGGCCGCGGCCGCCTCAACAAGGGCAAGCACCTGGCGCAGCTCCTCCACGATCAGAATTTCTTCTGACCAGTTGCCGCCGAAGGCCACGTTCCGAAGCTGATCCTTGCGTTCCACCATGAGAACAAAATAAGAACAAATGGCATTTCTCGACAAGCAGGATCGTGACGCATGACCCCGATGCGGTCTTTATACATTGATATGAACAGCTTCTTTGCCAGCGTGGAGCAGCAGGCCGATCCTTCGCTGCGCGGAAAGCCTGTCGGCATAACCGCTATCAGCGTCGAATCGGGGGCCTGTGTCGCAGCGTCCTATGAAGCCAAGGCCTTCGGCGTCAAAACCGGAACGCGCGTCTGTGACGCGCGTCGGCTCTGCCCAGGCATCATTTTCCGCCCGAGCCGCCACCGCCTCTACGTTCGCGTGAACCAGAAGATCGCCGGCGTCATCGACCAGATCGCAGAGCTTCAGGCCGTCCGCTCCGTCGATGAATTTCAGGTCGCCCTCGGCGGCCAGACAGCGGAGCTGCCAGCCGCGCTCGATCTCGGCCGCCGCCTGAAGGCCGCGATCCGCGAACAGGTCGGATCGGAACTGCGCTGTTCCGTGGGCATCGGGCCGAACCACCTGCTTGCGAAGATCGCCGGCAAGCTCGAAAAACCGGACGGCCTGCAATGGCTTGCCCCGGAAAACATGCCCGACCGTATCGCGCACCTGGCGCTGGACGATCTGCCGGGGATTTCCCACGGCATCAAAGCCCGGTTGCAGCGTGCAGCCGTTTGGGGCGTCGCGGAACTCTATGCGCTCGATCCTCGCCACGCCCGGCAGATTTGGCGTTCCGTCGAAGGTGAGCGGTTCGTTCGAGCCTTGCAGGGCATGGATATTCCGCTCTTGCCGACGCAGCGAAACGGCTACGGCAACTCGAAGGTTCTCGCGCCGCAGTATCGTCGGCCCGATGCCGCGCGCCTGGTTGGCCGATGGCTGACTGAAAAAGCGGTCGAGCGGATGCGCCGTGACGGGTTTTGCGCCCGGCGGTTTTCCCTCATGATCCGCCTTCCTGAAGGCCGCGGCTGGACCCGCGCGAAAACCCTGACGCCGAGTCAGGATTCCGCGATTTTCCTGAAGCTGTTCGAAGCCGAATGGGCGCAATTCCACCACGAGCGTCACGGCTATGTGCTGTCGATCGGCGTTCACCTGGGCGAAGTCATCCCGCTTTCCGAACGGCCGGGCGAGCTGTTTCTGCCGCTGGCGCCGGGTGAGGCGAACAAGCGGGAAAAACTGGCGGCAACCATTGACCGGATCAATCGCAGGTTTGGGCAGAGGGTCGTCAGCTATGGTGTGCATCAAGATCATCCGGGGTTCTTCGAGAAAGGGTAGTTTCGTGGCGAATCCCGGTCGTTCGTGACCTCGTGCGGTTGCTCGAGGACACGCCCGCCCAGGACCGCGCCCTAGGCTCCGGCCGGCAAGCGG
>NZ_FNBL01000031.1 GCF_900102315.1 Celeribacter baekdonensis | reverse complement strand
AGAGGGCCGCTTGCAGCGGACCTCGCCAGAAACCCCGCCCCAATTTTCGGCACCAGACCGGATAGGGCATCACCACAAGGAGGCCAGACATGGCTAAAGAGCGTTTTGACATCAAGCAGCACGTCACCGACACGATCATTGCGCAGATCGAGGCGGGCACCCCGCCGTGGCGCAAGCCGTGGACTGGCGACATGAGCGGTGCGAGCTTTCCCTTGCGGCACAATGGCGATTCCTATCAAGGCATCAACATTCTGATGCTTTGGGCGACCGCGCATGTTCGCGGCTACAATTCCGCGCGCTGGATGACCTTCAAACAGGCCCTTGAGCTTGGCGGTTGCGTGAAAAAGGGCGAGAAGGCGACGAAATCTGTTTTCTATGGCTCGATTGAGCGCGAGGACGAGAACGCGGCAGAGGGCGAGGACGGCAAACGCCGCATCCGGTTTGCCAAGACCAACAATGTTTTCAATGCCGACCAGATCGAGGGCTTGCCGGAAGCCTACTACATCCGCCCGGAACCGCCCCGCGATCTTGGCACGGAGGCCGACGCCGAGCTTGACGCTTTCTTTGCCCGCAGCGGGGCGGAAATCATCACCACGGAGGAACCGCGCGCCTATTTCCACCCGACGAAAGACCATGTGCATATGCCTCCGATTGCGACGTTTTACAGCGCCGCCGGATACTACGGGACACTTGCCCACGAGCTGACCCATTGGGCTTGCGGCGAAAAGCGCCTTGCCACCCAGAAGGCCCATGCGAACCGTAAGGAATACGCATTTGACGAGCTGGTGGCCGAGATCGGCGCATGTTTCCTTGCCGTTCAGCTTGGCGTCGAGCCGCAGTTTGACCAGAGCGCGGCCTATGTCGAGGGATGGCTTGAGGCCCTGAAATCCGACAAGGAAATGATTTTCAAGGCTGCCGCCGAGGCACAGAAGGCCGTGGACTACATCAACGAAAAGGCCCGCGTCTCCGAGGGTGAAAAGCAGGTGGCCGCATGAGCGGCCCCCACACCCTGCCCCGCCTGTCCTGCCGCAAATGCGGCAGGATAAACCCGCCTGTCTATTTCGCGCCGGTGACGATCGAGGGCGAGGGCTCTTGCATCTGCTACGCTTGCGCCGAGGCGCGGCAATGGCTGGACCAAGACGGCAACTTGCGCCCCGGCATCGAGCTTTGAACCTGTCAGCCCCCGCCCCCGGCGGGGGTTTCCTTTGCCCTGGTGCTATGTTTGACGGGGCCGGGGCCACGCTTGCGCGCGGCCCCGGCCCCGCCCGGCGCTTCGCGCCGAGCCTGCTTTCGCAGGCGCAAGGTCAGAGGCAGGTGAAGGGCATGGGATCGCCAAGCTCAACCTCGGTCGAGCTGTCGCCAATCGTAACCGTGACTGTCTGATGCGCGCGGAATCCGGCGAGTAGAGTTTCCCATTCCACGGGGTTGGCCGTCGCTTTTCCGTAGCGCCCATGCACCATTGCCGCGCCGATCCTGTTGCCATCGGGAAAGCTGAAGCCCACCTCGGCCGACAGGTCGGGGTTGTCGCCGGCTTCGATCAGGACGGCGCTTTCCGTGGTCCCATAGACCGTGTTCGGATCACAAACCAGCGAGACGACCACGCCCGCATTCTCCGTCCGGTAGAGATCGACCCCGCGCTCATGTTCATGTTCCCAGGCACTTGCCACAGCGGGCGATGCGGTCAGAATAATTGCGCTGCAAATCAATGCTTTATGAAACTGCATAGGCTGCCTCCTTTTAGAAGACAGCCTAGCATTTTTGGAACAAAAAGGGAAGATTATTCAAAGGTTTCGGCGGTTTCCGACCATTTGTCTTGCCACACGTCGAAAGAGGCAACCGCGCGCCCCTCGGGGTTCTTCAAGGTGATTTCCCCGCGCGTCTTCGGATCGCGCATGTAAGCCGCGCCAAACTCGCGCAGGGTCTTCGAGCTGGTCGAGTAGACCGTGCCAAGGCTTCGCCCGTCTTCCTCGGCCGACAGCGAAAACATTGGTGTCTTACTCATAGATGACATTTTCCCTACGCCCGTCCTTCCAGCGTGGAAGTATCTCGCCGGTGTTCCACTCGTAGAGCCATCCGACGATTTCGCGCGTCCTGGCATCGAGGATGCGCTTGATTGCTTTCGCTTCCAGTCTTTTTTGCCTCGGCATGGTTTTCACTCCGTTTTTTTGATCCACGGAGCGCCCCGTTCCCGCGCCTTCTTCATCATTGAAGGGAGGGTAAGCGCCCGCTTACCCCTGCCGAGCGGCGAGCGTGAGAGGATGGGGGTGAAGCAAAATCGACAGGGGTGGTGCGGCCCGCAGGCGCAGCCGAGGACACGGCCCTGTCTATTTTGCTTCAGGGGGAAGGAAGCCGAAACTCCTTCCCCCTTCTATGCAACAACGTGACGCGGCTTGCCGCGTCTTCTAATCCTTATTCTGGCGAAGCTCTTCGATGACTTCATCAAGGCAGGTCCAGAACACGGGTTCGAACTGGCCCCGCACCATCGCGCTATCGGATTGGAGACGAAGCGGATCATGCTTTTCGCGCAGATCGTCCAGGATGTTCGCGGGGAGCCGTTTCGTTGTGTGGTAGCCTTCACGCATTGGGAGGCGATCTGCCTCGGGCTTTTCGATGTATTTGGCCTTCAGCTCGAACCTGGCCGTTGCCCGGCGTCCGGCAAGCACGATCACATCGCGGGCCGCGATCCCCTGCCCTTCCAGAGCATCGAGCTTCTTGCCCTGATCGACCTTCACAGCAGCGTCGAGGCGCGTTTCCCGTTTTTCGGCGGCGGGCTTTGGTGCATTGGGGGCCTGAGGTTCTCGATCTTTCTCCACGCGCGCGCGAGCGGGCTTATCAGCTTTGGGCTTGCTGGCAGAGGGAGTGTCGGTTTCAGGATCAGGTTTCGCAGGAACTGGCGTTTGTTTAGCCGCCGGTTCCACGGGAGCGGAGGGTTTCGGGATCTCGGCTGCGAAGGTTCCGGTGCTTTCGCGAGTGGTTCCGAAATTGGTGGTGTATTCAGGGTTGAAGCCCTTGATGTTCGGACGTTGCTTTCGGGCCATTATGCGATCCCTCCAATGTCCTGAAGGATCGCCAGTGCTTCGTCCAGAGCCTCTTCATAGTGCTTTGCGTGGGTGCGCAGCAGAGGGTTCGGATCGTTGCGTCGTGCCTCAGCGAGATAGTGGAGAAATCCGAGGCTAGCGGCGTCTTTATGCTGTTTGCGCTCCATGAAGTAGTTCTGGACGACCGGGAAGGATTGAACCGCTTCCAGCTCAAGTTGCTGTTCGGTTTTACTCATCCGTGCGGGAACGCTGGAAAGAACGACATGGAAGGTCGGCAGGTTTTCCGGATCTTCGGTCCTTCCCCGGAGGTCAACATACCATTTGTGGGTGTCTTGCGTGATTTCCATGTCGTCGTTGGACAGCATCATGGGAACCACAAGAATGTCGCTGAAGGCCGCAAGATCGTCGGCCCAAGCACCAGCGGCCCCAAGCGTGTCAACGAAGACGAAATCCGTTGATCCTTCTTCCCAGGCAGCATCCACCCGCGCCTCGAATGCTTCGGGTGACTTCAGCTCTTCGATGGTGAAATTCGGGTCTTCGATCTTCAGCTTCTCAGCCCATCGAAACAAGGCTTGTTGCGGGTCAGCATCTAGGACAAGGCATTTCTTGCCTGCGTTCATAGCTGCACTCGTCAGGGCGCGGGCCAGCATCGTCTTTCCGGCGCCGCCTTTGCGCGTCATGACGGTGATGACTTTCATGTTTTCGTTCGGCATTGCTCGGCCTCATGTTCAGTGTTGATTGTTCAGTGTTGCTTGTCCGGTGTTCTGGGTTGACTGTCGCTTGTCGCTTGTCTCTTGTCGCCTGTCGCGTGGTAACTGTTGCCTGTTGGTTGTCTCTTGTCGCGTGTTGCGGGTCAAGTGTTATCTGTCCAGTGTCCAGTGTCCAGTGTCCAGTGT
>NZ_FNBL01000032.1 GCF_900102315.1 Celeribacter baekdonensis | reverse complement strand
CCAAGGATGCAGGGGGCGTTCGGCTTGCCCGAATCCCCCCTGCCAGTGTGATCGCCGCGCTCGCGCGGGGATCTCCGAACCCTCTTCCGCCAGAGACCGCCGCCTACGGTCAAGGTCTGGCGCTGCGAAAGCGACCGTTACCCGGATGGGCCGAGACTGGCCCCCTGAGGGGGATCACCCGGCCTGCACGAAGCCGGAGGCGCAGGAAGGCCGGGGAAACCCCTTCGCCCCGTCAAGCGGACAGCCTTGCGTGGGGGAACCGGCGGTTCCCCTGCCGCTCATGGCGGCGTTCGGCTTGTCCGAACCCCCATGAGCCGCCGATAGATCAGGCCGCAAGCTGAAGGCGCAGCGTCGTCTTTTCACCGGCGCGAAGCGGGAAATGGGCGACGGCGAAACCGCAGTCGGCAAGAAAAGAGATGATCCCGGTCGCGGTCTTGAACTCTCTCACCTTGAACCCGCCCCGCGCGGCATCCATCCGGGCAGTCACCAGCATCTGAACATCGCCTGATGGATCGACACTCTTCATGACCCAAAGGCCGTGCCAGCTCGGCCCCTTTCGGAATGGCTGTTCACGGCATTCGATTTCGAGCTGGCCGCCATGTTCCAGGCTTTGCCGCAAGCCCTGCTCGCTGATGACATTCGGGGTAAGCTGGATCTTGTCGGCCACTGAAATTCCTCGTCTGCTGCACAGCAATATTATAGCATTGCAGACAGAAAGTGCATCACCGAATGGCGGATTACTGCCACGGGGATGCACTGGCGATGAAGGTCATGGGGGCTGTCTGCCCCCGCGCCTCGCGGCGCTCCCCCGAGGATATTTTCAGGAAGATGAAACGGCGGGAATCTCGTAGGGGTGCGCCGGGCCGTAGCGCGTTCCCTCCTGTTCAAAGAAGCCTAGATGGCCGAGCAACCATGCTCGATGCAGCGCCGAACCGGCGACCAATCGCCGGATCGGGCGGGGAAAGGTGCGGCCCGCATAGCCGCGCAGATAGGCGAGAAGATAGAGGCGGTCGAGCATCAGCCTTCGTCCTCCTGTTCGTCGCCAGCAAACCGCAGCACAGCGCAGACGATAGTAAGGGCGACCAGGACGGAGCCGGCAACGCACATCACGACGATACCAACTGGCGACCAGAGGCGAAGGATGCCGCCCATAACGAGGATCAGCGCGTAGAATGGAAACGCCACCTTCGGCTCTGAAAGCCGGGCCGGAAGATCAAAGATCGAATGGCTAAAAGTCATGGGTGCAACTCCTGATGACACAATATCAGCGTGTGGGGCGGGCCGGAAGGCCCGCCCGACGATCAGGCGCGGGGCTTGTAATAGACACAGTATCCAGTGGGGATGTTCGTGCCGGAGCTGGCGAAGCTGCCCACGGGCAGATCGCGCCAGTCGCCAATGGTGGTGCCGTGGTCGTAGTAGGCGGACGCGGGCAGGATGCAGACCAGACAGCCGCCGGGCTTCAGGAATTTCACCGCGTGATCGAGGTGCTTCTTGTAATGCCGCCCATAAAAAGGCGGGTTCATGACCACTTTGTCAAACCGCGGATCGGGCGCGACCTGAAGGAAATTCGCGGTCATGACGTGATGGCCCTTCGCGCGGGCCAGATCGGCACGGGCGGCGTCGTATTCAACTCCCGTGACGGACACAGCCCCGCTCATCCGGTTTTCGCGCAGATCGGCGTTGCGCCGGGCCAGCTCGTCCATCAGTGCGCCGTCGCCGCAGGACGGTTCTAGGATTTCCTCGCCGCCGCTAAGGTGCAGGGCGTCGATCACGGTTTCTGCCACGGGCCGGGGGCTGGCATAGAATTGCAGATCGCGGGCAACTTCGGTGCTTGGCCGCTTCGCCTCGGCCTCGTTCGGCGCGTCGGGCAGCACTTCGCCATAGAACTCGGCCAGGGCGCGGTTGATGTCTTTTCGGCCCTCGGGGTCGAAAATCAGGTGGGCGTTGCCATTCTTGAAAACGCGGATGATGCCACCACAGAAATCAGCCTCGCCGTGGCGCTGCGCCTCGTCCATCGTGTCTTCAAACTCGCGGTAGGTATAGCGCGGCTGGCTGCGATAGACGCGCAGGGCGTTGAGGGTATCTTTCACCCGCTCCCGGCCCCAACTGTTCCAGCCGGTCACATAGGAAACGATGATCCGCTTCGGCAGGCCCTCAACACCGATTTTCACTTTGGAATGGCTCTTATAGGCCGGGTCCAGATCGGTGAAGCATTCGGCCAGCCCCTTGAGGACGTGAAAGCGTTGATCGAGCAAATAGCTCCCGAACACCTCAGCGATATTTTCCAAGGTGAAGGGCAGGGGGTTGGTCAGCTTCAAGTCGAGCTGTTGCCGGTCCTTGGCGCTGGCGATGTTCTCGATATTCAAGCCTTCGTAGACGTGTTTCCATGCGGATCGCAGGAGAGTCAGGCGCACGTCGCGCTCATATAGGCTCGGATCGGTCGCAAAGACGCGCCCGCCGTAGGTGCCGCCGATGCAAGCGGCGGCATTGATCGCGGTTTCGGCCTTCTTGAAAGCCTCGATGGCGCCGGGGATGCTTTCAGCCTTTGAATCATACTCCGCGACGATCTCGGACAGGCTGCGCCGGATCGCCGGTGCGCCGTGGTCCTTCTGGTCGGTTTCGCCAATCTTCGGAAATTCGCTGTGAAATGTCATGTTCTCGTCTTTCATCCTTGGCCCAGGAACCGCTCGCCAGCGTTCGGGCCGTATTCGATCACTTCCCAAACCTCGTGCCCGGTGCGGCTGGCGTAGCGCCATGCCGTCGCCTCGTCCTTGTGGACGCGGGGCAGGTCGTCGGGGTGTTCGCGGGTCTCAAAGGTGCGCCAGCTCATGCCTCGGTTCCCCGAGGCATGGCTGCGAAAAGATCGTCGTTGTCCCAAGCCGGGTGCGATTTGGCGGCGGGCAGGGGATCGACACCCTTGGTCTCGATCACAAGGCGCGCCGTGCGCTCGCAAGGACAGCCATAATCGTTGCGGTAGTTCTCGCGGATTTGGACTTCGTAGCGGTTCGGCGTCTCCGGGATCGGCGCGACGGTGTAACGCTTGGGTGAGGATTTTCGGCCCAGCCAATCCGCGCCCCATGTGGCGGGATGCTTGTCGCGCTGATACTCGATGCAAGCCAGAATATTGCGCTTGTCGGAGGCGGTCAGGTGCCGCCCCTCGATGAGTGAAATCTGCGGTTTCATTGGGCCTTCTCCTGAAGGTAGGTGCGATACCCCTTCTGATCCGTGCTGCCGAAACAGATCACATGCTGATCGGCCAGATGGCGCAGGTCGCAAAGCGCATACTCCATCAGATCGGCTACCTGGCCGGAGGCGTCAGGATAGAGCGCGGTCAGTGCATCAAGGATGCGCGCTGCCTGAATGTCGGGGGTGTTGTTGGGGGCACTCATACCCCCATCTCCGTCCAGTCAGTCGCCCAAGTATCCATCGTTGCGACGGTTTTGCCTTCGGGATCGAGCAAGCGTAGATCGGGCTTGTGCGTGGCGGCTGCATGATGATCGCGGCCCATCTTGCGCAGCAGGTCGGGATTGGCGGAATAGACCACTTCCGCGCCGGGCAGACCGTCATATTCGGACCAAAAGGAAAAGAGACGTGCGGACATAAATCGTCCTCCTTGTGGTGATGCCCTATCCGGTCTGGTGCCGAAAATTGGGGCGGGGTTTCTGGCGAGGTCCGCTGCAAGCGGCCCTCTCCTGAAAGCCTG
>NZ_FNBL01000033.1 GCF_900102315.1 Celeribacter baekdonensis | reverse complement strand
TATCGGATTTAAAGGCAAAATATCATATTTAAGGGCAAAGCAAGGCCGTTGATTTCGTTGGATTTCTCATCTCACAATTAAGGGCTACGCGACAACCGGGATCAAGGTCGAAGGTGAAGGCGAGTGGCACGCACGCAAGCATGGCGGCCCGAAACGGCGCGTCTGGCGCAAGCTCCACCTTGGGATCGATGAAGAAACGTTGGAGATCCGGGCCGTCGAAGTCACCGGGAGCCACATCGGTGATGCGCCCATCCTACCCACCTTCTCGACCAAATCCCGCAGGACCAGGAAATCGGTAGCGTTACGGCTGATGGCGCCTACGACACGCGCAAATGCCACGATGCGATTGCAGATCGCGGTGCCCATGCCGTCATCCCGCCCCGCAAGAACGCGAAGCCCTGGAAGACGATCACCGCCGGAGCCGTGGCGCGAAATGAGGCCCTGCGCGCGGCGAAATACCTGGGCCGCGCGCTCTGGCGACGATGGAGTGGATACCACCGCCGAAGCCGCGTCGAGACAAAGATGCATTGTATCAAGTTGCTGGGCCAGCGGCTCATGGCACGGGACTTCGATCGACAGGTCGCCGAACTCCAGGTCCGCATCGCCGTCCTGAACGGCTACACCGCGCTCGGAATACCCGTCACGGAAGCTGTGGGATAAGTCCGTCCGGGGAAAGGGGAACCTCGGCCTTAAGCCGATTTGTGCATCAGAGCCCTTGACACTAATAATTAGCTATCTATGTTTTTCCCGGCGATGGTTCCCCGGAAGAGGAGCCGGATTTCATCGCTGCATCAAACTGGAGGAAATTCATGTCACGGACAGCCAATTTGGCCGGCCCGCGTTCGCGGACCGGAATGGTGGTGCTTTGCCTCGCTCTGACCGCGGGCTTCGCCCCGCTCGCGTCGGCGCAGGAGCAGCCCGCCTTCAACGAACATGCGGGAACCCTGCCGGACGGGACGGCATGGCTGATCCGCGTGCCCGAGAACTGGAATGGTCGACTACTCAGGGATCTGGATTTCGCCAGCAACGTTTCGGTCGCGTCAGCGGTCCAGCGGTATGACGACCTGCTCGGTCGTGGCTATGCCTTCGCCGGGCTCGCCCGGCACCCGCTGCGCCTGTGGCAATACGATCCGCAGCGTGAAATCCTGAATCTACAAGCTGTTCAGGACATTTTCACGGACCTGGAGCGCGCTCCTGACATGGTGCTGCAATACGGCTGTTCTGGCGGAGGGCTCGACAGCCTCGCTTCGGCCGAGGATTACCCGGACAGGATCGACGGTGCCGCCGTGCTTGCCGCCCATACGCCGGTCTGGATCATGAGCAGTTTCCTGGATGGCTGGTTCGCCATGCAGACCCTGCTGGGCGAAAGCTATGAGGCCGCTGGGCACGGTCCGGCCAGCGATCTCGCCATCGTCGGCCTGCCCAATGCCGGAGCGGGTGGCGAGCGCAGCCTTGACGCGATCCGTGCGTCCTGGATGGCCGCCATCGAAACGGCGGGCGAAAGCCCGGAGGGCCGCGCGCGGCTGGCGCTTGCCTTCGCCATCGGACAGTGGTCGCCGTGGATGGTCGAGGGGACCGAACTACCCGACACCGCGGATGCCGGCGCCATGGCCGACATGATCGTGGCCTCGGCGCTGCGCATCGGCGGTAATGTTGGCGGGTCCTCGCGGCTTCTGTTCGAAAACGCCGCATCGGGGCAGCAACTTTCCGGGAACGAGGGGGTCGACTATGCCGCCTTCTACCAGAATGCCGCACCCGCGATGGCGCGGACGGTTGAGGCGCTCTACGAACAGGCCGGTTTGGACCTTCAGGCCGACATTGCCAGGATCGACGCCGCCCCCCGCATCGCGGCCTCGGATTATGCGCGCGATTTCTGGGCCGCAGACGGGCGCACGACGACCGGCGATCTGCAGGTTCCGGCGATCCGCATCCACATGCTGGGCGACTGGGCCATTCCCTACACGCTGATGGAAGGCTACGGCGCGCTGGTGCAGGAGCAGGGTACCGGCGATCTGTATCGGCAGTCGCTGGTCCAGGGCACGGGCCATTGCGAGTTCACGGCTGCCGAAAGCACGGCCATCGTCGAGACCCTGGTCGAACGGATCGAAACGGGCGCCTGGCCCGAGACATCGCCCGAGGCGCTGAACGCCGCAGCCGAGGCGCTGGAAACCGGGAGCGCCCCCCGGTTCATCGAACACGGTGATTGGCGCGTGGCAGCCTATAACCGGCCCTGGGTTCCGGCAGAATGAGCCGATGGGGAACTGGCGCTGCGCCGGTTCCCCCACAGGTCCGGTGGCGCAAGTCATTGGTGGACCGTCGCCAACGCGCAGTGGGCATCTCTGGCGAGGGCAAGTGTTCCCATGTCTGGACGACCCCTGCTGCGCAAGCTGGGAATTGACGCGCCTATGCCGAAAGCAGTCATGTCTACGGCCTTTGTGGTGCGGTCTAGCCGCTGGCCCAGATGAAGTCCGCGGATCGGGTCCCAATCAAAATTGCGCGCTTTCTGCGCCTTGACCCCCTGGGGTGTCCCGATCCCCGGTTCGACCGGTTTGTCATCTCTTCTCAGCTTCACGCATTCCGTCAGCGGTTCCGCGCTCAGGAGACAGGGGCCGCGTAGATCTCGTTGCGGCGCAGGAGCGCCCAAGCGATCCGGGCAGTCTTGTTGGCGAGCGCGACCGCAACGACTTTCGGTCGCTTGCGTGCTTTAAGCCCAAGCATCCAAGCCTTGCCGGCATCGCCCTGCCTTGCAAAGCGAAGCACCGCAGTCGCGCCGGAAACGAGCAGTCGCCGGATATATCCATCACCCTGCTTGCTGATCCCGGTCTGTCGATCCTTGCCACTGCTTGAGTTCGCCCGTGGCGTCAGGCCTAGCCAGGCCGCGAACTGTCGTGCCGAGCGGAACAGGCTCGGATCCGGAACATTTGCAGCAATTGCGCTGGCGGTGATCGGTCCGATACCGGGAATGGTCGCCAGTCGCCGGCTCGTCTCGTGCGTCCGGTGCCACTCGAGGATCCGTTTCTCCAGGGCCTCAGCCTGATCGGCAATCGCCTCCGCTTGGCAGATCAACGCATGGATGGCAGCCGCAGCATGGTCAGGCAACTGTCGCGTTGCCCTTAAATCTGAGACACGACGCGTTCGGGGATATTTTTTGCCCTTAATTATGAGATTCCACTGCCATCGCGCCTATGCTTTTCG
>NZ_FNBL01000035.1 GCF_900102315.1 Celeribacter baekdonensis | reverse complement strand
TCTGTGGGTGGCTCCCGCATTGCAAGCGTTTTCTGGCAATTTCTGCGGTTATTTTCGTCAGTACCGTCGTCTGTCCGGCCTGTTTATGTTTTGGCATTGCCTCCACTGGCCCTGATGAGTTCCGCAAGCGAGGTTCCAATCGGCTTATCGACCTCAAAGGGCCGCTGCCATTCCCGGAGTGTCCTTGCTCTTGGTTGACTTAATTCCGCATCATCACTTCAACGTCTTGCATCTCGTAGGCAACTGGTGCGCTTAGAACGCGGGTTGCCGGTATTCCTGTTTCTTGGTGAGCATCGCCCAGACGGCCCGGGCTGCCTTGTTTGCCATTGCGACTGTTGCCAGCCGGAAGGGTTTGTCGGCAACGATCTTGGCTGTCCAGAGATCGACTTTCTGTGGTGAACGTTTCGCCATCACAGCGCGAGACGTCATGCCCACGACCAGTAACTTTCGAATGTAGCGATCACCCTGCTTTGTGATCTTTCCAAGACGTTCCTTGCCGCCGCTTGATTTGTTGAGCGGGGTCAGTCCGAGCCAGGCCGCCAGATCGCGTCCGGTCCGAAACTGTTTTGCATCGCCGATCGTTGCGACAATCGCCGATGCCGTGATCGGCCCGATCCCCGGCATGCGCATCAATCGGCGGGCATCCGCACTCATCATGGCATGTTGCTCAATCATCTTTGAGTAGCCGGCAATGCGTTCGTTCAGCCCTAGAAACTGGTAGCATTGGACGCCGAGAAGTCCGTTTGCGATCTCCGGCATGTCAGGATGATCGCCGTCCAGGTGGCGCTTTGCGAAGGCGGCCACCGCTTCGATCCCGATGGGCAAGATATGCCCGAACTCGCGCAAGAGACTGCGGATCATGTTGGCCAACTGGGTGCGCTGCCGGACCGCCAGATCGCGTGTGCGGTGGATCGCGAGGATGGCCTGCTGGTCCTCCGTCTTGATCTCGACAAAGCGCATCGTCGGGCGCCGAACCGCTTCACAGATTGCCTCGGCATCAACAGCATCCGACTTGCCGCGCTTCACGTAGGGTTTGACGTATCCGGCGGGCATGAGTTTCACCTCGTGTCCCAATTTGCGCAGCTGGCGACCCCAATGGTGGGACGATCCACACGCCTCCATGCCGACCAAACAGGGCGGCAGCGTCTCAAAGAAGGCAAGCAGCTTCGCCCGCTTTATGGCCCTATTGAAGATGACCCGACCATTCTCCGAAATGCCGTGAACCTGAAAAACATCCTTGGCCAGATCAAGGCCTACTGTCTTAACTGTCATTGGGTGGCTCCTTTCCTAGCAGTCATTGATAACTGCACTTTGGCACATTCGATGCCGGTGGAGCAGGAGCCACCCACCTCATCCG
>NZ_FNBL01000036.1 GCF_900102315.1 Celeribacter baekdonensis | reverse complement strand
GACCCGCGGCACGGTGTTTGTCAAAGCAGTTGTCGTCTGGTTTCGTTTTCAGGCTGCCTGTTCGGCTGGCCCGGCCATGGGTCCGCCGCCGCCAGGGCGTCGTCGTCGCCGCTCGTCGCCAGATGCGCCAGCATGGCAGCCTGATTTTGCAACATGTTGCCCGTCACTTCGATGTTGGCGATGTTCGCCTGCACCATCTGCGACATGGCCGCGCTCACCAGCTCGCAATCGTCAGCCGAGCCTTCCTGCGCATGTGCTGCTGCTGCGCCAACCAGGTATGCCGCCGCTGGCAGGCTGCGCATCACGTTTGCCGCTATCAGTTTCATCGAAAGCTCCTTTCTTCCGACCTCATGCGAGATCGGTCTTCGCAAAATCATCGCCCTTGTAGAGCAAGGGGGCATGAAACGCCTTAGCGGCGGCATAGGCGAGGGCGTCACCCATGTTGAGTTTCGCCGGATGACCGGCCACCTTGCCGTATTTCCTCAACGCCGCGATCGCCGCCGAGCCCATGCTTTCGGTGAGGTGCATTTCACGAACGCCGAGTGATTGGATCAGGTCTGCGACAAGCTCGCTCGCCTTGTCGAAGTGCGCCTCGCTGATATGCGTTACGTCATCTTTTTCCTTCAGATCCCGTGCGATCCCGAGCGTCGTTTCTACCCGCACTACCGGCGAAATCATCAGCTTGCCTCGGGCCTGTTCCATTGCTTTGAGCATCGCCGGGGCTTCCGGCTCATTCAAGAGGACGGCGCAAAGCGCGCTGGCGTCGATGAACATCAGTCATCACCCCACAGCTCATCCATGAACGGCTTGTCGTCGGATTCGCGCGGTTTCAGACCTGCCTCGGCTGCCTTTCTCTGAACCTTCGCTACACGTTCCGCGAGGGTTTCCTGCTTCTCCAACGCCGCTATACTATTGAGCAAGGCCGTGCGAACCGCTTCGGTTTTGTTCCTTGCGCCAGAAGCAGCAAGGTAGCGGTCAACGAGCTTATCTACGTCCGGATCTTTGATGTAGAGGGGCATGTGCATATCCTTTCGGGATATATAATATAGCCGAAAAGTATATCCCGCAAGGGCCAGTGTCTTCGATTGTTCAGTTTCGTGGCGAATCCCGGTCGTTCGTGACCTCGTGCGGTTGCTCGAGGACACGCCCGCCCAGGACCGCGCCCTAGGCTCCGGCCGGCAAGCGG